>NZ_JAHHZQ010000009.1 GCF_022606355.1 Leifsonia shinshuensis | reverse complement strand
GCTGTGATGTCTCAAGACATCTCTGACGTTTCTGCCTCAGGACATCTCTGACAGTTCGTGTCTCAGGACATCTCTGACAGTTCATGTCTCAGGACATCTCTGACAGTCCCGGGATCTTGCGTGGGCCACGGGGTCCGCGGGGGTTGCCGCTGCCGACGTATTTGGTCCCCGGCTCGGGCCAAACGTATTCGGCCAACAGGGTGCCGTGCGCGTCGAAGATCAAGAGTCGGTCCTGCTCCTCGACCCGATAAGCGATCTGGCCGGCCAGGGTTCGGCTGACTTGGAACTTGGTGCCGCGGGCATAGACGGTGCCGTTGGTCTGGATCCGGGTCATCCACGGGCCCTCGTTCTCTCCGACCGGCGCGGCCGGCTGAGCAGGTGGTCGAGGCGCCTCGACCACCGGCGTCGCCGCCCACGCCAACGCCGGAGTGACCCGACCCGGCAGCCCTTGATGCGGGCGCTCGGTGTTATAGATCAGGTCGAACGCGTCGACCTGGCCCTGCAACTGCTCGAGCGTTTCCGCCAACGGTTGCTTATCCAGCCACCGGAACAGCGTTTGATGGAAGCGCTCGTTCTTGCCCTGGGTGGTCGGCTTATAAGGCTTCCCGGTGATCGGCTCGACGCCGAGCGAACGCAGATAGGCGACCAGCTGACCCAGGATCCCACGCCGGGACGGGTTCAACGCCAACCCGTTATCCGACAGCAGCCGCTGCGGAACACCATGCGCCGCAATGCCCTTGCTCACCACCGCGATCGCGCCCTCGGAGGTCTCACCCCAAGACACATGGGAGGCGACCGCGAGCCGGGAGTGGTCGTCGATCAGCTGGAAGATCACGCACTTGCGGCCCCCGGTGAGCACATACTCGGTCGCGTCCAGCTGCCAGCACGCGTTCGGCGCCGGATACACGAACCGACGGAACGCCGCCCGCGGCTTCTTCCTCGGCTCCAACCGGGCAACTCCCGCATCACGGAAGATCCGCGCCAGCGATGACACCGCCGGCACCGGCTCCATGCCCAGCGCCCGCATCTTCTCGTGAACACTGATCGGACCATGATCCAACCCAGAGGCCTCCAACGCCGCCCGCACCGCAACCGCCCGTTGGACTACCTCATCCGCGACCCGCGACGGGCTGACACGCGGACGCCGGGATCGCGGCTCCAACGCGGCAGCCGGACCGTCCTCCGCCACCCGTCTTCGGATCGCATAGAACGTCTCCCGCGAGATCCCATGCTCCAAACAGAACGTCGTCACCGCACCGCGCGGAGCATCCGGCGGCCACTGAACAATCGCGAGACGGACACGAGGATCAACAGGGTCAACACGGCTCATCCCTCAAAGATCGAGGGAGAAGTGTCAGGACCAAACAACACCGAAGCGTCAGAGATCTATTGATTCACAACTGTCAGAGATGTCCTGAGACATGACA
>NZ_JAHHZQ010000008.1 GCF_022606355.1 Leifsonia shinshuensis | reverse complement strand
CCCGGAGCTCCGCGGCGGGGTATCCGGCGGCGGTGAGAGCGTCGCGGGTGTCGTTGTCGTGGATGGCGTCAATCTCCGCCCGGGTGGGGCGGCGGGTGAAGACGGCGGAGACGGTGTACCGTTCCGGAGCCTCAGGGGTGAGCAGAGTGGACGGTAGCGCATCCGTGAGGACGGCGCCGACTTCGAGTTCGGTGGAGGGAGACCGGTTGAGTGTGTTCATGATCTGACGTTACGCGCCGTGGATGTGCGCGCACACAGCCTCGATGGTGGTGTGTTGCCGGAGTCAGACGGACTTCTTCCGACGGGCGTTGCGGCGGACGAGGGCGAAGATCAGGGTGCCGACGAAGAGGATGATGCCGATGATGGCCAGCCAGAGCAGGCCCTTGATGGCGAACCCGACAACGGCCAGGATCGCCCACACGATCAGAAGGATCACGATTACGGTCAACATGGTGCTTACGGTACCCGCGAATGCGGAGCCCGGTCATGAGCGACTGACCTCGCACGCTTCTGGCTAGAAAAGCGGCAAAGTCATCGATGCTGGCTGACCGAGTTCTCTCCGCGCACGCAACGTGGTCGAACGTTGCTTCACCGCCTCAACCATTGTCGAGGCCTCGCGACAAAGTGATAAGGAACCCTGTCCTTACGGGCCGCCGGCGTGGCAGCTGGCATTTCCGGCGGCTGGCTCGGTGCGTTGATTCGTCACCCCGGTCACAGGCCGGACTGCATCGCTCCTGTCCGCACATCCGCAAGCGACCAACAAGCGTTTGGGAGCCCGAACTGCTCCGACGGCGAGGCCCGTGCCGAACGGTTGAGGGGGTCGAGCTCGTCATGCTCGCGCGCGTGTCGTGGTGGAAGGATTAGCCCCTTCACGGCGAAGTCGACACGCGTACCCCCCCGCTGACGTCGGAGTACGCGGCACCGGCCGGACAGGAACGGATAGGGAACGAAAGCCGGGCCTATTCACATATGGGCGGCGTACAGTTCGAAGATGATACAGAGTGAGAAGCCCCGAACAACAACCAGAGCGGTCTCCGCAATGGGAACCGCGGCCGATATGCGAGCAGGACCAATCCGGCTACATGTCCCAGCGCCTCGAATCCCCGAATCCCGTCTCGAGGCTGCGCTCGACCCTCCGCGCTCGATTCGTGCCCGGGCAACTGCCCTAGAGCCCGCGTTCCGGGCGCACTTGACCAAATCAGTCGGTGCCTCGTCCGACCCCGACGCGCCCCGAGAAGGCCTTGTCATCCTGGATCACAACGGCAACAAGTTCTCAGTCAGGGTCAGCATGGCCTTGATCTTTCAGAAGCATGCAGCGCTAGTCCGTGCCGCAGGAGAATCCGCTCTCGTGGTACTCGCGCACGTCGACGGCGTCGAACTGCTCCTGATCACGCCCACGACTCCCTTTCATTTCGATGCTTCACTCGTGGTGGGCCGGGGAAGAACAACCCGTGCCCCTCTGAATCGCCGCACACACGGACTCCCCACGGCCGAACTTCGTCCACCGGAGCTCACGCTCTTGACCTAATCGTGGCATGGACGGTCGTCGCCTGCCCACGTCGCCGGTGGTGTCGAGCGGCCTAACCGTTTGCGCATCGCACACGAGGGGCGAGTAGCGTCCGCGCCCAGGTCGTGCGGCGCTGGGGCAACCAGCCGCGAGGCCCACGGCGGGGGGCCGATGGAATGAGGTAACTGGCATGCTACTGAAGACTGGCATCAGATCGCGGATTCAGCTGCTCGCACAGGCCGACATCAAACACTCAAGCGGTTGTCAGTCCCGGTCGGACCGCGGCTGCCCGCCAGGAATCTGATCAAGTCGGTGTCGGAATATCTTTCGACTTCCGATTCGAGCCAAGGCGCGTGGGGCGCAGCCTCACCTCTTCCGGTTTGATGCAAGACAGCCCGATGAAGGCTC
>NZ_JAHHZQ010000007.1 GCF_022606355.1 Leifsonia shinshuensis | reverse complement strand
GGGCTCGACGAGGGCACCGCGGCGGATGTGCCGGACGCGGCAGAGTCGGTCCTGACCTACGGCAGCGTCGACGAGTTCTTGCGTGAGTATCTGCGCAGCGTGTACCGGCGCAAGATCGACGGCAAGAACCGGGTGTGGGCGGCCGAATGGTGGAAGTACGACGAGGCGGTGATCCGTCTCGAAGCGCTCTGGCGCTCCTGGGAGTTCCTGCGCCGCGATCCCTCGACCGGTATGAGTGTGTGGTGGCGTGACCACGCTGACACGCACATGGCGGTGCTGATGGACCCGCAGGGGCCGTTCGCGCCGGCCGACGCGATGGCCGCGGAGAACCAATGCAGCAAGGGTGACCCGCTGCCCTACAAGCGACCACCGGAAGGGCTGTTCCCCGACGTCCGCGAAGCGACCGCCGACTAGGGGTGTTGCCGCCTCGGCCGGTCACCCAATAATTGACCCACCGTCGATCCCCCAGCGACGGGGCACGAAGAAGGGCCGCGCTCCCTCAGCGCGGCCCTTCTCCCTGTCCGGTGTCCGGTTCAGCGGCTCTGTTCGTTGCGCTGCACCTGGACCCCGCGGCCGCGCGCCTTGCGCGCCTTCGGTGCCTTGGCCGGACCGCCAGCGGCCACAGCGGCGGTGGCCGGCTTCGCCTGGCTGACGTCTGCGCGCATCCGGGTCGCGATGACCTCCTGATCGATGCCCTTGCTCTCCAACTCCGCCGCGGTGGACGCGCGCCGTTCGGAGCTGTCGTAGGTGGCCGCGCTGTCCTCTCGGGCAGCGCCGGCGCTCACGGTGCGCTCGTCCGCGTCGGCCTGAGCTCGAGTACGCTCCTCCGGGTCGGGCTCGTACTCGGCCGCGGCGCGCTCCTGCTCCGCCAGGCGGTCCTGCTGGTCCGCCTGGGTGAGGAGCTGCTGTGCCTCGACGTTCTCGACCGCAGAGCGCTGTCGTTCCGCGTCGGCCTGCGCACGCTCCTGTTCGGCGCGCTCCACGGCAGTACGGACCGCGGCCGCGTCGGCGCCCGTGTCGGCCGGGTCGACGCCGTAGCGGGTGCGCAGCTCCTCGCGCATCCTCTCCTCGGCGCGGGCGGCCTCCGGGTCGTCCTGCGCCCACGCGCGGGTGGTCTGGTACGTGCGGCCGATCTGCTCGGGCGTCGATCGCTCCCACCAGTCCGACCGGTAGACGTCGGCGTACTCGGTGCGTGCCGTGCGCTGCTCGGCCTCGAACCGTGTCCGCAGCTCGCGCGCCTCACGCTCGCTCGCGGCCTGGGCTCGCCGCAGCGCGTCCTCCCGTGCTCGGGCGATGCGCTCGCCCACCTGTCCCGCAGCGGTCACCAGCACACGGAGCTGTCCCTCGAACGCCTCCGCGATCCCGTCGCTCTCCTCGGCCATGATCGGCCCCCCTTCCTATTCCTGCCCGCCGCGTTGCGACGTGACTTTGTTGTGCGACTTCACATGCAGCCCCAAGGCCTTGATGGCTGCTTCGATCGACCCGTGCTCCGCGATCACGCGAGAGAAGATCACAGCGTTTAGGCGCGCGTCCTCGGCGGCATCGAAGGAGGTTGCCTTGTTACCGACACCGAGCCCGACGTGGAGCGACCACCGGCGGGACGCCGTGGTGGGGTCTACGAGCCCGTACCGCACCACCTGCGCATCCAGCGTGTTTCCCCCGGCTGTGAATGCCTCGATCGACAGCTCCAGGTCGGTATCGGTGCCCGGCACTCCCCACTCTTGTGGGGTTAGGTGTCGTATCGCTTCCATGCCATCCAACCAACGCAAATTTGGCTGTTGGATAGCGGCAAGGTCAAGGAGCCGGCGTAGTTGCGCGCGATCGAATCGCGCGCCGTATGCGGCCGTGTAACCCTCGCGTAGCCGCGGCTCCAACGTCGACCAGACCTCGCGCAGCGACGGCGGTCGAGCCCTCGTGTGCTCCGGCATGAAGCTTTCGCTCATGTCGACGAGCTCCGCGAGCTCGTCAGGAGTGAACGCGCCGTGCAGCGGCGGCTCCACCTGATCGCTCTTGCGGGCCATCCATACCTTCCACGCCTCGACGCGCTGAGCGGCGCACCAGTCGTCCCACGAGTAACCAATGTCTGGTCGCATGAAGCGGTGCAGCTGGACTGCACCGACGCCGGCTGCGTCAACCTCGGCCAGGCCGATGAAGCCTACGGGCTGGTCAATTCCGCCTGGCTCGATGTCGATAGAAACGACCGTGGCACTCATCGCTCTGTCCCGTCCCGTCCCGGACGTGGTGCCGGCCGGCGAGCTGGTGAGTCATCGGGTCGCAGCTCCCGCGGGACGGGCGAGCCTGGCGTGCCGCTCCGGCCGGCGTTCAGCCGGTCGAGCATGGCACGAGTCTCAGCGTCGAGCGCGGGAGCCTCTGTCGCCACGCTGCCCTGCTCCTCGACTACGGCAGCCTGGCCGACGCTACGGGCTGGCGGAGTCGGCAACGCTGCGTGTACACGCTCCAATCGGTCGCGCGCATCCGCTAGAGCGGTACGCGCGTAGCGGTCCTGACGTGCGGCCTCCGCCACCTTCATGACGGCAACGGTGAGTGTCAGCATCTCTCGCACAAGAGCCGCTTCACCGACAGTGCCTTGCCCTCCGCGTACCGCGCTTGCCAGGAACAGCGCAGCCCCGGAAATAGCGATCGTTCCCGCCTTCGCCGGAGGCGGGGTGCGTCGATACGTCTGCGCCGATCGAGACAACGCCTCAGCGGCCGCAGCGATATCACCTGGCGTCTCCTCCACGGCGTTCGACCATGCAGCGAGAGCGCCAGCGGTCTGCCGTGCCACCGTGGCCCACGTCTCGCGATCGTCAAGCGGAACGCGCGCCAGCTCGTCGACAGTACGCGCCAGTCGCTCGCTGTGTCGCAGTGCTTGATCGTTCGTCGGCTCCAGCCGTTCGCGACCAGGTGCCACAACTCGCCGGCCACGCTTGGCCGCGTTCCATTCGGCCACCGCCGCGGTAGCGCCTTGCGGGGTGTCCTCCCACCCGTCGCGCAGCCGCGGCAGCGTGAGGTCGCGGCCAAGGTGGCCGCCGCCGTACCAGATCGGACGTTCCCCGGCCGTGGGTCGTTCGGCCACCGAGTAGCCGGTCACGACGTCAGTACGCCCGTCAGCGTAGCGAGGGCGTACGAGCAACCCTTCACGCCGCATCCGGCGCACGAACTCGGCTTCACTCCGACTAGCGCCAGCACACCCTCGGACCTTCAACGCCAGCAGGTAGCGGGGCTGATCGGTGCGCAGCTCGGCGCTGATCCGAGCCTGCCGATCGGGGCCGGTCAGATGTTCCCAGCGTAGGGCGTCATCGCCCAACTGCGGGCGGGTGCGTTCGTACTTCGCGCGTGCTCGCGACCGTGCCTGAGCCTCCCGCTCGGCCGGGTCGTACCCGCGTGTGGAGCGCTCTGCGCGCACCGATTCCAGCTGCTCCAATCCGTACTTCACTTCAAGCGCTCGGGCCGCGACCTGGGCGCGGTGGAAGTCGTTGTGGATCGATGCCTTGGTGCCGTCCTCGCGAACCAGGTTCACAGCGATGTGGATGTGGTCGTTGCCGTTCGAGGACACACCGTGACGGACGGCAACCCACCGGCACGGCGCCTTCGTCCCCTCGTTGTCGTCGAACTCCATCGCCGTGATGAAGTCGTTGGCGATCGCGCCCCACTGCTCGTCCGCGAGCTGCCCTTCGTCGGCGCGCAGCGACAGCGAGCAGTGCCACACGTGACCGCCCGGAACCTCGACACCGAACACAGCCCGCGGCTTGTCCAAGTGACGCGCGATCGACAGCGCCGCGTCGCGTCCGAGCTCCGCGTCGTCGTGCCACGCCATCAGCGCCGGATCGCCCGCGACCAGGTGCGGTTCGGTGTGCTCGTTCGACCGGCCCGGGCCGGTGAGGTACGTCATCAGTCCCGACATGCGATCGCCGCGGACGACGTTCGGCATCACGACGCTGCACCGCTCAGCTCGTCGACGAATGCGTCGATCCGATCGGCCACCTCGCGGACCTTCCGCAGCGTCGCCACCATCTCAGCCTGCACGTCGCCAGTCGCGTTCGTCGCCTTCGCCATCTGGTTCACGTTATTCGCAATCGTGGCCAGCAGCCGGTGCGTGGAGAACATTTGCGCAATGACCTCATGCCGCACCGACGCATTCGACGCGGCGGCCGCAGCTCCTCCAGCGAGAGCGGAATCCACAAGCAGCTTGGGCACGCTCACCTTGTACTGCAAGGCGAGCGCGAGGAGCTGCCCCTCTTCCTCCGGAGTGACGCGGACGACATGACGGTGCCGGCGACCGCCCTCGACGCGACGGCGGCGTGCCTGGCGGCGCGGCTCCTGCTCCCCCGCGGTGTCAGAAACGGCCATGCCGTCACCTCCTCTCGGCCCAGCGCAGCGACCCCGCCTAACGCGGGGACCACACGTCCAGTGTGCCGCATCCTCGACCTTGTGTCGAGGATCAAGCCCGATCCGGTTACCGGATCGTATAGCTTGCTCCGTCCCTCCGTCCGGGACTCCAATCGCATTTGCTAACATCGTCAGACGGGAGTGGTCGCGGCTTCGCCGCGGCTGCTTGTCAGTGTGTCGATGGGCGTCGACGAGAGGCGCTCAGCTCCGTACCATTAGTGCATGGCTACGCAACTGACACCAGAGGAAGCAATCGAGCGCGCGCGACGTCTACAGGACGACCGGCTCAACGCCGTTCGCAGCGTCGCGGAGGCGCGCCAGGCGCTCGTCGATGTGCGCGAGCAGACCGACCGCGAGCTGAGCGAGCTGCAAGCGAGGATCGCGGAGCGGATCGCCAACGCAGAGCGCGACGACGTGCGCGCCTACTCCGCCGCAGTGAGCGCCGGATGGACCGCGGAGGAGCTTCGCAAGATCGGGTTCTCCGAGCCCGACAAGAAGGCTCGCACCCGGCGACGCGCAACGCGCAAGCCAGCGAACCGACCCGTCTCCGAGGCGGCCACCGAACCAGCGCAGGAGACGTCCTCGCAGGGTTGACCACGCACTCACGAAAGGCCCCACGTTCCGCTCTGCGGCGTGGGGCCTTTCGCATGCCCCCGCGCTGCGGGGGTTGCACTCCGCTACGAGGCCGTCAAGGGCGCTACGCGTCCCTTCGGGAGAGCCCTACGGGCTCCCCTTGACCGCCTCTCCACTGCGTGCAAGTCGGCCAGTGTTCCGTTGAAAGCAGCCAGCTCGTCGCAAGCGCCGAACTGCCAACTTTCAATCGGACACACAACAACCGGAAGGCCGAACGATGAACAGGGAAACCGAGCAGATCGAGAACATCGGAGGGTACGCCGTACCCGTCGACCCGATGGACGAGATGGGATGCGACTCGTGCCAGTGAACGACGACCAGAAGCGGCCCACGATGCTCACACCCAAGGCCCTCGCCGCGCAGCTCGGCGTCGACGTCGAGCACCTGCGCCGCCTACGGGATCAGGGCATCGGGCCGGCCTACATCCGCATCACTCCCCGCACCGTCCGATACCTCAGCTCAGAGGTCGCAGAGTGGCTGAACGACGAGCAGTGAACAGCTCCGATTTGGGGGATTTTGGGCTAGGGGATGAATTGCTCGGGCAGGCTGAACATGCGATCTAGAAGCGGCTCTAAATGCGCGATTGCAGCTCGGTGCTGTTCCTCCGTGAACTCCTCGATCAGAGGCGGGTCGTCGTCCGTCCAGCCGGTGGCTTCTGCCGCGATCGTCAGATCCCATCGGTTCCACCGCAACCGTCCTTGTTCGCGTAGTTGCTCCTGGAACTGTCCCTCGATTCCGAGCGGTCGGAACCGGTTGGCGTCGTTGGGCGACAGAGCCCCGCGCACCTGGTCGATCGCGAGGGTGTATCCGGCGATGAAGGCTGTTACCCGGTCGAACCGGATCGGCAATCCCAGGAACATGCCAGGTCGCTTGATGAACGCGCCCGCCATGATGAGCTGTGATGGGGCGCTCGCCTGGTGTTCACTCATCGTCCATACCTCCTTCAGGCCGACGGCTGGCTCTGGTCGTGCTTCGCAAGCGCGCGCGCGACGGATGACTTGCCGACGCCGAGCACGGCCGCGATCTGTGCGATGCTGTCGCCCTGCTCACGCATCCGCGCGGCCGCGGCGGTCCGTTCCGCTGTCATCACCGAGGGTCGGCCTCCCACGCGACCCTCAGCGCGCGCGTGAGCCAGGCCCCGTACGGTGTTCTCCCGGATCGTGTCGACGCGGAGCTGCGCGAACACGGCAACGATGCCGAACAGGGCTCGGCCCATCGGGGTTGTCGTGTCGATGTCCGGCTCGGTGAGGCTCTTGATGTTCACGCCCCGCTCGTGCAGGTCCGTGATCGTCTCGATGGCCATCTTCTCGCTGCCCGCGAGGCGATCGAGCCGGCGCACCAGCAGTGTGTCGCCGGGGCGCAGGTAGTCCAGGCATGCGAGCCACTGCGGGCGGTCTTTCACACGGCTGGACTCGCCGTGGTCGACGAACACCCGCCCGGCGCCTGCCGCGCGCAGCTCGGCCTCCTGGGCTGCCGGGTTCTGGTCATGACGCGACACCCGCGCGTATCCGACAACGTTGCTCATCGCCCCATCCCTCGATCCATGCCATACCGAGCTCCGGACGTGTGGGGGGCACTCCCGCGCTCCTGGATGCCGCCTGCCGGCGGCGTTCTCCGCGTGGCTTCAGTAGCGGGTTGCGGAAAACTCGCGTGTAGCGCCGAGCTGACGCCCGCCGTGCTCGACAGGGACGGGCTCTGCCGTGGAGCTTCGGAGCTCATGAGCCTGGCACCGAGATAATCGGCCAGCGGCTTGGTGTTGCCGACGACGGCGCGCAGCCGAGCGGTGCGCAGCTCGTCCACGTTGACGCGCCGCCAGTCGATCGGGTGCCCGGCTCGCTCAGCGAGCACGGTGACGTAGAGGCTTTGGCTGCGCGTGTTCCCGTCACGGTAGGGATGGATGGCCGAAAGGTCCCCCCAACGGTCTGCGAGCCGCGCAGCGAACGTGTCGGCGTCCAGCCCCGTCAGGTAGTCCTCGCGGTCGAGCTGGTCGAACAGGCGAGTGAGGTTGGGCTCGATGTACTCGGGACGGCAGTACGCGATCCCGACCCCGGTCGCTTGCACGTCGACGTCGCGGAGCTTACCGGCGATGCCAGGCACGATGCGCTCGAACAGCCGCGTATGGATGCGGCGCAGGTAGTCGTAGTCCAACCGATCCGGCGTCGGCTCGGTGCGCAGCTCCGCCATTGCGACAGAGGCATAGTCGTTCATCGCGGCATCGAGCCGGGCGGCGTTGCGTATCCCCTTCGAGTTGACGAGCACTCCCCCGCTGTCGGGGTAGGTGTACTTGTCGTCCTCACTCACCCTTGGGCGTACTTCGCGTCCAGCTCGACGTACGCCTCAGCAGCGGTCACACGACCGTCGAGGATGCGACGAGCGCGATCAAGCGCTTCGTGATCCGGGAAGTGACCGGCAAGCTGCTGAGCCTTCTCAATCATCGACAGCTCGCCATCAACGTCGACAGTCGGTTGAATCGTCGCGGTGCTGCGGGCCATGCTGGCTCCTCTCGCCTGTTCCGTCCATTCTATCACTTATCCCGAAAACGTTATAGGCGGCATTTCGGGTCAAATTGGTTTCGGGACTGAGTTTCGGGACGGGATTTCTCGGCTGTGACTTTGGTCGCTGTGTGGCGGTTTTCTGGCGGTTCTTGGTGGCGGCTTGGTTGTGAGTCGCGGCGCTAAATGGCGGCTTTCTGGCAGCGCTATTTGGCGCGGTCGCGTTGGAGTTCTCGGTAGATCGTCGCGCGGGAGACGCGCAGCAGTTCGGCGAGCTCGCTCTGGGTGTGAGTGCCGGCGGCGTGGAGGGCGAGTAAGTGCTTGCGCTGGGCTGACGAGAGTTTCGGCTTCTTACCTTTCAGTCTGCCGTTGGCGCGGGCAACGGCCATTCCTTCGCGGGTTCGCATGCGGATGAGGTCGGCTTCGAATTCGGCGACCATGCCGAGGACGTTGAACAGGAGCCGGCCTACCGGGTCGGTGGGGTCGTAGATGCTGCCGCCGAGGCTGAGCGTGACGCCTTTGCGGGTGAGTTCTGCTGCGATGTCGCGTGCGTCCGGTAGGGAGCGGGCGAGCCGGTCGAGTTTGGTGACCACGAGGGTGTCACCGGAGCGCACCGCTGCCAGTGCCGCGCGCAGCCCGGGCCGCTCTCGGTTGGTGCCGGTCAGCCCGTGGTCGACGTGGATGTTCTCGACATCGACGCCGAGCGCCCTGAGCGCGTCGCGTTGCGCGGTGAGGTCTTGTTCGGCGGTGGAGACGCGGCCGTATCCGATCAGCATGAGAACAGTGTTGCAGTTAGCGTCCCATCAGCGGGCATTTCATCGGGCGGGTCTAACGGGCATTGACCTTCGCCCGCACTCCCGCGTGATGACGCGGTTCACACACGCAGGCCCCAGCAGTCGAGGACTGTGCGCTGGTCGACCGCCTATCGGACACGCGATTGCAACTCGTCCGCGTCGTTTGGCGACAGCTGATCATCTTCGTCGTCGCACTGTCGGCCGTGGTCGCCGGGTGGGAGGCGATCGACCGGTTCGTCCATCCGCGCCCGGTGGAGAACGCGTGGTGGCTGATCGCCGCCGGTCTGGTCGGCTTCGCCGGCAACGAGCTTGTCGCAATCTACCGAACCGCGTTGGCCGGAAGATCGGCTCCGCGGCGCTCGTCGCCGACGGTGTGCACGCGCGACTGGATGGCATCACCTCGCTGTCGGTTGTGCTCGGCGCAATCGGCGTCCTTCTCGGGTTTCCGATCGCCGACCCGATCATCGGCCTCCTCATTGCGATCTCGATCCTGATCCTGCTGGGGGGGACCGCGAAGTCCGTCGGGGCGCGCCTGATGGATGCTGTCGACCCGGGTCTGATCGACCGCGTCGAGCGCAGCTTGACGCACACGAAGGGCGTGACCGGTATCCGGAGCGTCAAGCTGCGCTGGGTCGGCCACCGGCTCCTCGGCTCGGCAGTCATCACGACGAACGCCGAAAACCTCCGCGACGCCACGCACGTGGCAGAGCACGCGACCGAACACGTCCGCGGCGAGCTGCGCAACCTCGACGAGTTCGTCGTCACCCCCATCGCCGCCGATCGCTGATCAAACCGTGCGCCTTGAGAGGCGGACTTCCGGCGGATACGCAAGGCCACGACGGGACCACTCACGGCTCCTGGTCAATAGAGTGCCGTCTTGAGCAGGATCACCAGAATGCCGAGTAGAGCGCTGATCAGCGCTGCGGTTATGCAGGCCCACCATGGTCGAGCGCGAAGCCAGAGGACGAGGTAGCCCAGCAGAGCAAGCATGACGACGGCGACCCAGAGTGCGATCGATATGCCGGTGTCGGTCGTCATCACACCGAAGGCCGCGAGCAGCAGGGGAATGGATGGGACGACGGCTGCCTCCAACATGCCGCTGGATTCCTTCAGCGCTTGTCTGATCGAATCTCTTATCCGGTCTCGGAGATGGTCGGCATGCCCGTGGGAACCGAGCGCAGTCGAATAGACGTGAGCGACCCAGAACACGACGACGCTGACGACGGCGAAGATGAGCACTTGCCATGCCGAGCTTGATTCCTTGAGACCGATCGAAGTCGCAGCGACGACGCTCGCATAGACGATCGTGCCGTAGATCGCAGCGGGGGTACCGATGTGCCCCAATAACGTACGGCGTGCGTCGTCGGTCGGCGCGTGCGAGGGTGGGCTCAGTGAGCCCCGACCGGTCATGGTTCACATCATCCGTTTGCCGGTCCGCGGTGGCAAGAGGAGCCGCTGCGCCGACGAAGTGCGACCGATGGGCTCTGAGAGGGGCCTCTCACAGTTGAACTGGGTACGCTGAGCCGAGCAAATGGAGGTAGAGGTGAGTAGAACGCTGCGCGTGGTGCACATCTTCCTACTCGTCCTTGTCGCCGCGGTGATCGCCGGCGTCGGCTTCGGCCACTCTTCCGATGCAGCACACGCAGCCGTGGGCACGTCTTGGTCACAGCCAGTGAGTGTCGGCGACACGGATTCCAATCACAGCGATTCCGAATTCTGCGCGGCGTTGTGCGCCACGGCGGGCGCTGCGACCCCGATTCATGATTCGTTGGTCGTGGTCGAAGTCCGATTCAGGACCGAGCGGCCGACGCCGGCTGCTGTGGCCATTCCGCAACGAGAGTCGCCCGCGCCGCCTTCACTGTTGGGACTGCTGGGCATACTTCGAATCTGATCACCGTCCGTTCCGGGATTTTGCACGCGCACGCCCTGCTCGGCGAGCCGTGTGTTCGACGGTTTGTGAAGGTGAAGATGGACGACTTTTGGACCAATGCTCTGTGGTCTCTGACACCAACGGTGTTGGTGGGACTCGTTTTCTGGTTCGTGCTGCGATCAATATTTCGCGCTGATCGGCGTGAACGTGAAGCGTACGCGCGCGAGGAGAAGCGGCAGCGCGCGCAACGCGTGTCGGCAGCCGGTTCCGCGCAGGCCGGTGAGCAGGATCCGTCGTGACCGGGGCAACGTCGACGCGATCCGCCCCAACGCGAGGTGCGATCGCTGCGCTTGCCGCTCTCGCCATTACAGCGTTGTCTGCTGCGCTGGTGCTGGCATTGCTCACCGTCCAGCCGGATGGGTCGATCTTCAATCCGGGGCCGGCGGTGACGTATGGGTTGCCGGCTGTGAAAGTGGTCGTCGATCTGGCGGCTGCGGCCACGATCGGTGTGCTCGTCGTTGCAGCTTTCTGCGTACCGGTCGGATTACGGTCGTGGAACCGGCTCCTGGACGCGGCGCCCTGGTGTTCCGCCTGCTGGCTGGTCGCCAGCTGCATTGCTGCGGTCATGACCTCGATCAGCTTGACGGGGCCGGTTGAGGCGAACATGCTCGGTCCTAGCCTTGCTCAGTTCTTCACACAGATCGCGGTCGGCCAAGGGTGGTTCGCCACAATCCTGATGACTGCGACGATCAGTGTTGTGGCGTTCGCGGCCCGTGGGCAGGCAGGCGTGGCCGCGGCTGCCATCTTGGCTTTCGCTGCGCTGGTTCCACTCGCGCTCCAGGGGCACGCCGCCGGGGCTGGAAATCACGTCACGGCGACGGTTGCGCTGTGGCTGCACGTCGCGGGAGCGGCGGTGTGGGTTGGTGGTCTGGCCGCGGTGGTCTATGTCGCGACCGTTGATGGGCGCACATTTGTTGCGTTGGTGCGTCGCTATTCAGCGATCGCACTGGCGGGGTTGTGCGCGGTGACCATTTCCGGGTTGGCAGGCGCACTCGTTCGTCTGAGCGATCCAGCACAGCTCCTGACCACGGACTACGGTCGGCTCCTGTCCGTGAAGGTGGTCGCCCTCCTCCTTCTGGTGGCGTTCGGATGGGCGCAACGAACCTACGTGATTCGACGGTTCGGTTCCATGGATGCGCCTGCGCTGCGGCGCCGGCTCGCCTTTGGCTCCCTCGCTCTCTGGGAGCTTGTGGTTATGGGCGTCGCGATGGGGACAGGAGCAACGCTCTCTCGGACAGAGACTCCGGGTGGTCAGATCCTGTTGGCGACGAAGGCTGAGCAGCTCACTGGTGACCGGTTACCGTTGGCACCGGGCATCGCCCGGCTCATGGACGCGTGGGTGTTCGACGCCGCAGCGGTGCTCGTTGTAGTCCTCGGCTTTGGGTCCTACCTCTACGGCGCGATCGCGGCACGTCGAAGCGGCAGCTGGCCCCGATCGCGGATGGTCGCCGCGATCGGGTGTGCCGTGGTCATCGTGTTCGCGTTCTGTTCGCTTCCCGGGGCTTATGCAACGTTCTCGTTTGCGGCGTACACGACTCTGCTTCTGCTCGGTGGTGTGCTTTCGGCAATTCTGGTTGTCGCAGCGCAGCCGATTCGCTTGCTTCAGACGGTCGTGAGACTTCGGGGGGACGGCAGCCTCGGTACGCGCGAATGGACGAGCTGGGTACTAGGAAGTCGAGCGATGGCAGTGCCGCTCCGGACGCCGTGGCTGTCGGCTTGTGCTCTGGTTGTGCTGCTCGGCACCGTGTTTCTATCGCCGTGGCTGGGTTGGGCGGTGCAGGACCCGGTGGGCCGGACCCTCACGACAGTCCTGGTGTTCGGGGTGACGACGCTGTTCGCTGCGTCACTGTTGCGCACGCTCGGCGAAGGACAGCGCCTGTTGGCGCAGGCGGTGGGGATCGCCATGGCGGTGGTCCTGGCAGTGGGCTTGCTCGCGGTCGTGGTCGCTTTCGTCCCCGGAGGTATCCTCCCTGCGTGGTACGGGGTGACCTTGCCCGCGTTGGGCGTGACTCCCGCGCTCGATCAGCTCATCGCGGCCGTGCTGCTCTGGGCGATCGCCGCCATTGCTGTGTTCGTGCTGCTGCTGGTTTTGGGTCAGCGGGTGGTCGAGGCTCGGCCGGAGTCTCCAAGACCGGAGCGAGCCTGAGATGGATGGGCCTGTGTACTTGCCGGAGGAGCCACCGGGCTTGGAGGCCTTCCTAACCTGGGCTCCGCAACCGGTGCCGCTTCTCCCAGTGGTAGGCGTCCTTCTCGCCCTCGCCTATGGGTGGGGCGTTTGGTTGCTAGCGTGCCGGCGTATTGCATGGCCGTGGTGGCGCACCACTCTCTTCGTGACCGGCTGCGGAGTTCTCGTCGCATTGACCGGTACGGGGCTGGAGGGCTACGGCTATCGGATGTTTTCGGTGTTCATGTTTCAGCAGCTCACCCTGATGATGACGATCCCGCCGCTGCTGATTTTGGGGGCGCCGGGCACGCTCCTACTGAAGGCGGCGCCGGCGAGGGGGCGTTGGCGCCTCGTTCGGCGATTGGCTCTCACCGGTCTGAGGTCCCGGCTTGCCCGTCTGCTGTTGCATCCGGGGTTCATGGTCCCGCTGTTCCTGATGGTGTTCTACGGGCTCTATTTCAGCGGCATCGCGTCGACATTGCTGGGATCCGTGGCCGGGCACCTCTCACTCGAGGTGGTGTTCTTGGCCGCGGGCGTCCTCTTCACTCTGCCGCTGATCTCTCCTGACCCATTGCCACATCGCCAATCGCATCTCGGTCGCCTGTTGGACATGTTCATCGAGATGCCCCTTCATGCGTTCTTCGGGGTGATCGCGATGATGGCGACCGTACCGCTGGTGGGCTTCTTCGCCCGGCCGCCGGCGGCGTGGAGCGTTGACGCTGTTGCTGATCAGCGCATCGCTGGCGCGTTGGCGTGGTCCTATGGTGAGCTGCCGTCGCTGATTATCGTGCTGATCCTGTTGTTCGCGTGGGCGTCCGACGACACCCGCCGAGCGGAGGCCGCCGACCGCCGGAAAGATGTGGAAGGCGACGCGGAGCTCGATGCGTACAACGCTTGGCTGTTGCGGCTGAATCGCCGCTGAGCAAGCTATTCCTTGCTGGCGCGTCGCCGGTTGAGTTCGGTGGCGAGCCAGAGTCCGCCGCCGGCGAGGATCAGCACGACGATGATGATCACGACCACCAGCGCGATCGGCGTCCCGGAGGACGAGTTCGCGGCCGTCGGGGGGCTGGTTGGTGAGGCGACAACGGAGGGGGTCGGCGTTGCCGATGACGTCGGCGTCACGGTCGCGGTGGCAGCGGCCGGGATGGGCCCGGCGTAGCTGAAGGTGTAGCTGCCGTCGATCGGATGCCCGTCGGCGGAGACCGTGCGCCAGGACACTGTGTAATCGCCTTGATCGGTCATCAGAACGGCACGGGACAGGGTCCGGTCCTGGATGCGGAGTTCGCCGGTGGTGACCTCGTGGCCGCCCGGACCGACGGCCTGGATGACGATGCCGCCCTGGAGGCCGCTCAGCGGTGCCTCGTTGAAGGTCAGCACGATCTGGTCCAGCTTTTCGGTGACGGTTTGGCCTTGGGCCGGATTGGATTCAGTGAGAGCATCGTGTGCTTCGGCAGGGGGCGCGGTCAGGCAGTTGGCGACCAGAGCGAGCGCGACGACTCCCAGGAGGGCAAGGACCCTCCACAGGAAACGGCTGGGCTCGGCGGCGGCGCTGGGGGCAGTCATCAATGGTCCCTGTGTTACTCGTGTGCGGAATGCTCGTGGCGGCTGTGCTGCGGGGGCTCGAACTGGAAGGTGGAGTGTTCGATACTGACCTCGAAGTGACTTGCAACGCAGTCCTGCAGCTTGTCCAGGAGCTCGGGCAGACGCCCGTTCTCGAAGGTATCGGGTTCCACGATGACGTGTGCGGTGAGGACCGGCAGCCCGGTGGCGATCTGCGTGGCGTGCAGGTCGTGGATGTCGACTACCTCCGGCAGCTCCAGGACGTGATTGCGCACGGAGTCGAGGTCGAGGCCGGGCGGTGTGGATTCCAGCAGCACGCTGGTCGTCTCCCGCAGCAACTTGAACGCACGCGGGAGGATCAGTACTCCGATGAACATTCCGGCCAGCGCGTCAGCGGCACCCCATCCGGTCAGTCCGATCAGGATCGCAGCGACGATGACCGCAACCGAACCGAGCGCGTCGTTCATCACCTCGAGGAAGGCGGCGCGGAGGTTGAAGTTCTCGCTTCGGCTGGAGGCCAGCACGGTCAGCGAGGCGATGTTGCCGACCAAGCCGATGATGCCGAAGACCAGCAGCTCGGTGGAGGGAATCTCCGGCGGCTCGAACAGCCGCCGAATGCCCTCGATCAAGACGAACACGCCGACCCCGAGGAGGACGGCGGCCTGCGCGGTCGCGGCGAGCACCTCAGCCCGCCGGTAGCCCCAAGTGCGCTTGTTCGTAGCCGGTTTGGTGCTCAGGTACGACGCCACCAACGCCATCGCCAGCCCGGCAGTATCGGTAAGCATGTGGCCGGCGTCGACGAGCAACGCCAGGGAGCCGGTGAGGACCGTGCCGACGACCTCGGCAATCAGGATGACGAAAGTGATGCCGAACGCGATCGAGAGGCGAACGCGATGGCGTTTGGCGGCCTCGCCGAAGAGTTCCATCGTGCTGCCATGGTCGTGGCCATCCATGCGACCTCCTTTCGCCATCACCCACTTTACGTCAATACATGCGAATATGTAAATTAGTTAATGTAGTTGAGAACCGTAATCAGAACCGTTCTCGGTACGATGAAGAATCGAGGAGCGAGTCGTGGACGAATTGACGTTGAACATCGAGAGCGCCGGCGAGCTGGCGGAGGTCTTCCATGGCCTGGCATCGCCGACGCGCTTGCGCGTGCTCGCCAGACTTCGGCAGAGTCCATCGAGCGTGACCGTCTTGGCGGAGGAGCTGGAGATCGGACAGGCGACGCTATCGAACCACCTGCGCATCCTCCGCCAGGCAAAGCTCGTCATCGGCGACCGCGACGGACGCTCCATCACCTACCGGCTGTTCGATGACCACGTCGTCGAGTTCTTCGACCAGGCACTGCTGCACCTCGGCCACGCCCAGCCGGGCGGCGACTAGTCGCCGAAGAGATCCCCCAGCCAGCCACCGCGGCGCTTGTTGCCGTAGCCGTTGTGGCCGGAGTTACCGTGGCCGGCGTTTCCGTGGCCGCTCTTGTTGTGATGTCCGGATCGATTCGGGTCCGACCATCCTTGCGGGTCAGCCGGGGCGGCGTATCCAGTCGATGGGCTCTGGGTCAGTGAGCGTTCGATGATCTTGTCGAGCTCGCCCCGATCCAGCCAAACGCCTCGGCAGGCGGGACAGTAGTCGATCTCGATTCCGGAGCGATCGGAGAGCAGGAGTGTCTCGCCGTCAACGGGACATTTCATGGTTCTTACCCTTCTGGTCGGTATGGTTGCCGGAGCGTAGGGGCCTCGTCTGAGAGTCGGCTGATCGCGGACGCGACTCGGATGCGGCAGTCAGGAGCCGTTTGCTACGCTTCCCACCAAAAGCTGGCTGTTATCGAACTGTGACCGTGGAGGTGAGGTGAACGCGCTGAGTGCAAGAGGAATCCGACGCTGGGTCGTCCTCGCCGTCGCAGCGCTCACCGTCGTGTTCGCTCTGCTGCTGGCGCACATGTTCGAAACGGCACACCCGGTCAACGAAACCGCCGGGCCCGCGGCATCCGCCATTGAGGGCAACGCCGCTCCGGCAGCAGCAAAAGCCGCCGCCGCCGCGCTCGCTTCATCAGAGAACGGCGTCCCACACGACCAGGTGCTGGTCCTGGGGTGCGTCCTCGGACTTGCTGCGGCCGCCTTAGCTCTAGCCCTGTTCGTGGGTTTGCTGCGACGAGACGTCCGCCTGACTCTTCTGCGCGTCGTGCGACGCCTGGGCGCGTCATTGCAGCTCGAGCGACCACTCGCGCCTTCTCTGGAATCTCTGGCCATAAGCCGGACCTGACGACACTTTCGCGCACCCACGGTGCCCTCGTCGTTCTTGTCCGTGCCCGCATAGGGCCGAGTCCGGAAACCCTAAATGCTCATCACCCGCCGCGCGCGGCCGGTTCGCCGCGCAACCTTCACCCCCGCCCCCGCTGAACCTCGATCACGTCGTGAGGCTCTCTCCGCTGAACGGAGCGTCCCAAGACGGCGACGCCGCAGCCGGCCGCGCTCCAAGGGTCGGCCTGCCCGCCGTTCCCTGCTACTTCCTCTGGCGGGGGCCGTCTTCGCCGTGACTTTGAGCGTGGCGACCTCGGTTCCAGCCGAAGCTGTACAACCTGACGGCGCCCTCGAAACGGTGGCCGACACCATCGTCGCGGGTGTGCCGCAGGCTATCGGGCAGACCGGCGGCGCAGCCGTTCCGGTGAATCGTGACGCACCCAGCGCGACCTCAGAAGCCGAACTCAAGGCTGCGGCGCGAACGGACCCCGCGGGCACTCTCGTGGGCAACACGCTTGGCCCGATCCAGTGGCCGTTCGCCGGCGATGTCCCGATCAGCGACGGCTATGGGTCGCGCTCCGCGCCCTGCTCCGGGTGCTCCAGCAACCACAAGGGCCTGGACATGACCCCCGGCGGCGGCACCAAGATCGCCGCGATCGCTGACGGCGTGGTCCGTTCCGCCGAAGAGTCCGATGTCGGGTTCGGCGTGAATGTGATCATCGACCACCGGGTCAATGGTGAGCGATTCGCAAGCCTCTACGCGCACATGCAGTTCGGGTCGTTGCAGGTCCGGGCCGGCGACCGCATCGCGGCTGGCCAGATCATCGGACGGGTCGGCACGACGGGCGCCAGCACCGGCAATCACCTCCACCTGGAGATCTGGGCGAACGGCGAGACACCGATCGACCCGTACTCCTGGCTCCGAGCACGAGCGAGATGAGTACCACCATGCCGAAACAGCCACGCCGGAAGCCACAGCCGACCCGCCGGCTTTCCGCGCGATTCTGGGCCAACACCATCGTCATCGCGCTCGCCTTCATCGTCGTGATCGTCATCGTGCTCGTCGGCCGGGCGCAATCGGCATCGAAACAGGACGCAGCGCCCGCCGTAGTGCGAGCCGACAGCCGAATCCTGCAGAAGGCGCCGACGGACAAGGTGACGGTGGTGGAATTCCTCGACTTCGAGTGCGAAGCCTGCGGCGCCGCCTACCCCGTGGTCGAGCAGCTGCGTGAGCAGTACAAGGACCGTGTCACATTCATCGCTCGCTACTTCCCCATCCCGAGTCACAAGAACGCGATGAACGCGGCGATGGCTGCCGAAGCAGCCGGCCGTCAAGGCAAGTTCACCGAGATGTACTCGAAGCTCTTCCAAACTCAGACGCAGTGGGCCGAACGACAGGATGACCAGTCGACTGTTCTGCGATCTGTGGCCGAGTCGCTCGGCCTGGACATGCGCCAGTACGACAAAGACATCGCCGACCCGACACTCCGGATCCGGGTGATGAAGGATCAAACCGACGGTGTCCAGCTGGGTGTGGCGGGTACACCAACGTTCTTCCTGAACGGCGAGAAGCTCACGCTGACCTCCACAGAGCAATTCGCCGCCGAGCTGGAGAAGGCGTGGCGGCGATGATGTTGGGCGACCGCCGGATCCGCCGCCAGATGCAACGGCTGTGGAGGACACCAGAAGCACACGAGACCATCCCGGCAGCCGTGTACCGGGAGCTGATCGAAGCAGCGACCGCGGCCTCCGTCCAGCTCCAGGTCCTCCTCCGCCGCAGGCCCGCAGACTCTGACGTGGAGCTCGAGGCACTCAGCGACGACATCGACACCCTCATTCGGATCATCAAGCGTCATCGACCAACCCGCTGAATCGAGAAGAATCATGTCCACTACTAACCGGCCCGTCCTCATCGCCGCTACAGCGGTCGCATTGGCGGCACCCCTGTTGCTCTCCGGCTGCTCGATCGGGGACACCGTATCCAAGCAAGCGCAGAACGCCGCCTGCCCCTTGGTCACCCCGATCACCGACAAGGTGGCATCCGACATCGATGCCGCCTTGAAGTCCGCGGTGCTCGACCCCGCGGCGGCCCTCGACCAGCTGAAGGCCGCCCGGACGATCCTGGCGCCGATCGCCGATCAACTGCCCGCGGGGAAGCAGCAGACTGCCGTGCAGAACGTGGTCGACACCATCGACAAACTCATCCCCGTCTTGAAAGCGGAATCCACCGGGTCGTCGACGGGCACCAGCTCGGACGTGCTCACCAAGAAGCTCTCCGAACAGATGAAGGCGCTGACCACCCTATGTTGACCGAACAAGCCGTAGAGACGGCGACCACTGGAGACGTCGACCGTCGACGCGTGGCGTTGCGTGCGCTGTCCGCAGGCCTTCTCGCGATTGCTGTAGACCAGGCAGTCAAGGGCATCGCCATCCTTTCACTCCCGTATGGCCAGCCCGTGCCGACGGTGATCCCCAGCCTGGATCTCAATCTGGTCCTGAACGCTGGAGCGGCGTTCGGGCTCGGCGCCCGAGTCGGCCCCCTGTTGGCGGCCGGAATCCTCATCGTCCTGACCGTCCTCACGGCCTGGATCATCCGACGAGTGATTCGTCGGGAGAACCCGACGGTGACAATACTGCTCGCGATCGCCGCCGGTGGCGGCTGGGGCAACATGGTCGACCGCGCGCTCCGAGGAGAGCACGGCGTCCTCAGCGGTGCCGTGGTCGACTACCTCTCCGTCAGCTGGTTCGCCATCTTTAACCTCGCCGACGTCTTCACTGTGGGCGGCATCGCGGCCGCGGTAGTTGCCGCAACTGTCCAAAACCGCCGCGCGCAGGGCGTCGCGGCGGCGACCGTTCACGACACGGTGACCGGCGCATGACCGGGACCCTCTCCGCACTCTCGACGGTGGCACTCTACGTCGCGATGGGCTTCTACACGGCGGCTTTCGTGGTCTTCTCCATCGACCTGGCCAGACGCGGAGCCGAAGCGACAACGACCGTCCCCAGCGCGGTCGCACGACGGATCGCGGCAACACAGCCACCGACGACCGTTGTCATCGGCGAGGAATCCAGCGAGCAGTCGACCAAATCGAAAGGAGCGCCGTCCCGCGCCGCCCGCGGCGTCACACGATGGGCATTCGGTCTGACGATCGCGGGCTTCGCCTTCCATCTCATCGCGACGGTGCTGCGCGGCGTCGCTGCGGCCCGAGTTCCCTGGGCAAACATGTGGGAGTTCTCGATGACCGGCACGTTGGTCATCGTTGGTGTCTTCCTGCTCGCCAACCTCAAGTGGGACATCAAGTACCTTGGCACGTTCATCGTCGGCCTGGTGCTTGTGCTGCAAGGCGTGGCACTGTTGCGGTACTACGTTCCTGTCGTTCCCCTGCAGCCGGCGCTCCAGTCCTACTGGTTGGTCATCCACATCATCGTCGCCGTCCTGGGGACCGCGTTCTTCGCCCTGGGATTCGCGCTATCCGGACTCCAACTGCTGCAGTACCGGCGTGAAGGCCAGGTCAAGGAGTTTCTTCCGCAGCAATTCCGGTTCCTGGCTACCCTGCCAGACTCGGTCGCGCTAGAGAACCTCGCCTATCGGATCAACATCGTCGGCTTCATCGCCTGGACGTTCACGCTCATCGCTGGAGCCATCTGGGCCTCCGCAGCCTGGGGTCGCTACTGGGGTTGGGACACGAAGGAGGTCTGGACGTTCATCATCTGGGTGATCTACGCCGGCTACATCCACGCCCGCGCCACGCGCGGCTGGCGTGGCTCTCGCTCCGCGTGGCTCGCGATCATCGGCTTCGCCGCCGTGCTGTTCAACTTCGGTATCGTCAATGTCTTCTTCAAGGGCCTGCACACCTACTCGGGACTGTAAGTCCAAGCCCCGGAGGGCAACAGTACAGCGATGCATTAATTCAGCATTCGCTGTACATTGGTGGAATGAGCATCGTCATGCCGGCGGCGACCATCACACACACCGCCGCTCTCGCCCGCTTCGGCCACGCGCTGTCCGACCCCACACGAGTGGGTATCCTGCTGGCCCTGCGGGAAGCACCCGCCTATCCATCTGACCTCGCGGACGCCCTGGACGTGAGCCGTCAGGTGATGTCGAATCAGCTGGCCTGTCTGCGCGGCTGCGGCCTGGTCGAGGCCATCCCGGATGGCCGACGCACCTGGTACCGACTTGCCGATGGGCACATCGCCCCTGCACTGGATGAGCTGCTTCGGGTGGTCCTCTACGTTGAACCCGGGTGCTGCGAGGGCGAGGAGTGCAACTGCACATGACGACGGCGACCGCACTCACAGACGCCCGCCGCGGCGTTCTGCGTCGACGAATCCGATGGATCGTATCGATCACAATCGGGTACAACCTCATCGAGGCCGTCGTCGCGATCACCGCCGGAAGCGCCGCATCCTCAGCCGCACTCGTCGGCTTCGGCTTGGACTCAACCATCGAGGTGCTCTCCGCTGTCGCGGTCGCCTGGCAATTCACTCGGAAAGATCCGGAGCGATGGGAGAAGGGCACGCTGCGCGTCATCGCGGTCGCGTTCTTCACGCTCGCGGCCTACGTAACCGTGAGCTCGCTGCTGGCCCTGGTCGGAGCTGTCAATGTAAAACACTCACCGTTTGGGATCATCCTCACCGCGGTCAGTGTCGTGATCATGCCCTTCCTTTCCCTCGCCGAGCGTCGCGCTGGGAAGGAAATCGGTTCTGCGACAGCGGTTGCCGACTCCAAACAGACATTGATCTGTACCTACCTGTCAGCAGCGGTGCTGATCGGGCTTGTTCTGAACAGCGCCTTCGGCTGGTGGTGGGCAGACCCGATCGCGGGCCTCGTCATCGCGGTTTTCGCACTGCGTGAAGGGCTGGAGGCTTGGAAAGGCGATGCCTGCGCGACATCTGTTGGAATGGTGCTAGAGGACGGGAGCGACCACGATCAGTAGGTGATGCGCAACGCTTCGCCCTCCTGGCTCAGCCGCGCGATACGCCCACGCAAATGGCACGCCTCATGAATGCACGCCAACAGGCCCTCCATCCACGCACGCCTCGACCGCATCTGCCCCGCACGGTCGGAGATGTCGTACCCGCCCGCTGAAGGATCCGCTTACGTACCAGCGATGCCGCCACGCAGCGATAACAGAACACCGCCACACAGCGACCAAAGTCACAGACGAGAGCGATCGCCTCAGCGTCCCAGAAACGATCGCTTTCGGTGTCAGCGCGGTCGGATTCAGGCTCTGCGCCAAGGCTGCCCTACTCTAGGAGCTTTCGCTTGCCCTGCTCGTACTCCGCATCAGTAAGAACTCCTTCGTCGTGAAGAGCGGCCAGCTGGCGGAGCTGTCGAGCAAATCGCGGCGGCATGTGGCGCACGGTTTGGCGGGCGGCCCATTGGTGACGCCGCCACGACGTCCGCATTCGAGAAGCGAGATACCCGCCAACGAGGCAGATTCCCACTACAGCCAGAAGGATCCCTCCGCACATCCACAGCCTCGCGTCTGCAGCGGCTGAAGCAGCGGCCGGGTCAAATTGAGAAGCACGGACCTCTGCAATGCCTGCGCGATCGGCCTGAATCAGAAAAATGATCGTTCCGGAGATCGCGGCAGCCGCCCCAACCATCCACAGCAGTGCACCGTGTGATCCGCGCTCGGTGTGGGCTTCACTCAGCTCGGATGTGAGAACTTTCGCGCTCATGCGTCGAGGGTAGTCCTGTGGGTGGCGAGGTGGCACGCCTCTGGGCGATTATCGAATGGCGTCGGCGGGGTCAATTCGCGCGGCGCGTACGGCGGGAAGGAAGGCCGCGAGAGCCCCACAGACGGCGCCGGCTACCGGCGCGATCGCGATCGTCTCCCAAGGCGCGATCGCGGTCCATCCGCGCGCGGCGGCGACTGCGACGGAAATTGCTAATCCGCCTGCGATTCCGGCAAGTGCGCCAGCGAGGCCGATAACGACGCCTTCCCAGAGAAAGATTGCCGCTACGCCGCGTTGTCCCAGTCCCACGGCCCGGGCTAGCGCAAGTTCTTGCGTGCGTGCTTGAACTGAGATGAACATCGCTGAGGCGCCGCTAAGTATGGCGAGGGCCAGAAGCGCGATCGCCAACGAGGCGAGTAACCCGTTGAGGTCGGTCTGCACTCCTACCCGCAAGTTCCGTAGCTCGGCAGCGGTCTCGACTGAGATATCTGCGGGGGATGCCGGGGAGAGAGCGAGCGGTATCGCGCTGGCTAAGGGTCCGGCAAAGCCAGGATCAGTTCGGACCACGATTTGTCGAGAACCGGCCGAAAAAGGCGGTAACGGTACGACAACACTCGTCAAGAGGTTCGGTTCCCGAGGCGCAGCAGTGATAGTGCCCACGACTGTATACGGTTCGCCGTTGACCCAGACCTCAGCTCCAATTCCGCCCCTGTCGGACAGGCCGAGCTGTGCGCCCGCGTCCGCACCAACGAGCGCCACGTGTTCCTTGGTCGATGAGAAGAGCCTGCTCAGGCTCTGGGGGGACGTTCCGATATCCAGCACCCCGAAGAGTCCACTATCAACGGCCACGGTGCTCCCTTGAAAGGGCGAGTTACCGCTGGCCGAAGTGAATGCGAACCGGCTTGTCCGTGCGGTGTTGGCGTCGAGGGGTGCCACCTGCCCGACCTCTCGGACATGTGGGAGCTCCCCGAGTCGGTCTAGCCAGGCGGCGGCCTCCTCGTCTGATGTACCCGCCGGTACGTTCACCCGAACCTCGTCCCGAGCTGCGGCCGTTAGCCGTCCGGCGATCTGCTGCGAGGCAGTCGCGCCGATGCCGGCCGCGCCGATGAGTCCCGCGAATGCGAGAGCGAAGGCCGCAATCAGAGCGACAGAACGCAGCGGTCGAGACGTCACGTTGTTGATCGCCCGAGTGAGGCGATCCGATGCCCGTCGTGACCGTGTGCCACGACGCTCCTTTGAGGGAGTCACTGCCAGCGACGGCCGTTCCTGTCCGTCAAGTTTCGAGCCAACAGAATTTTCTGCCCCCGTGATCTCTAGAACACCGTCAGCCATCCGGACCGTTCGGTCGGCGTAGGCGGCAATCCTCGGATCATGGGTGACGAGGATGACCGTTGCTCCCTGTCGATTGAGCTCGAGCAGGGCCTCCATCACTTGATCGCCGGTCTCGCTGTCCAGGTTTCCGGTGGGCTCGTCCGCGACGATGATCGAAGGATTCGTTGTAAGGGCCCGCGCGATGGCAAGTCTTTGACGTTCCCCACCGGAGAGTGACCGTGCCAGTGCAGCGGCCTTTTGATCAAGGCCCACGGCTTCTAACGCTCGCGAGACCTTTTCGGATTGCTCGCGGAGCGGTGCTCCTTGAATTGCGAGGGCCAGCGTCGCGTTTCGTTCGGTGCTTTCGTATGGGTTGGCGTAGGAGGACTGGAAGATAAATCCGTAGGTTGTGCTGCGCAGGTGATCGATCTGTGTTGCGCTCAGACCGCGAACGTCAATGTCGCCGAGGTGGTAGCTCCCCTCCCAGCGTGAGTCGAGCAATCCGATGATGTTGAGGAGTGTCGACTTTCCCGATCCGGATCGCCCCACGATCGCGAGGAATTCGCCCGGTTCGACGACCAAGGACGCCTCTCGGACAGCGAACCACTGCTGCGACTCTCCGTAACGGCGCTGGATATGGTTGAGCGTGAGCCGTGGCGGTGAAACGGTCATTGGGACACCAATATCTCGTCCCCGACTGCGAGGCCCTCAGCTTTGATGGCCGTCCACCCGTCCGCATTTCGTACCACGACGATTGGAGTGCGCGCAGGAGTATCCGATTTGCTGCGCTTGATCACGTAGTCACCGCCAGAGTCCGACCGGATGGCGATTGTAGGCACTGCCATGTCGGGTTTTGACTCGGTGCCGAAGAGGACTGCGACGGCGTCGCCTGCCGTCAGGTTTCCGCCGGCATCAAGGTTGATTTGGATGTCGCGGCCGGGTGGCCGTCCGCCGCTGGTGGGGCTCGACTGGAAGTCACTGATCTTGGCCACGGCGCCGGTGCCCTTTTTCCCGCCAGAGCCGGTGATTGTCACCTTGTCGTTCAGTTTGATTTGTTCGGCCTCGCTGACACTGGCTCGCACACTGACGTAGGGGGATCCCATTCCCAGCACAGCGAAGGGGTGATCGTTGTCCACGGAAGTGCCGGCCGGAGCGACAGAGACCAAGGAGAGGGCGCCGAGCGAGGTTGGAACGGTGTAGAACTCTGCGGTGGTGATCGTCGTGGAGTATCGACCACCAGGTGGCTCGACATTTGCGGCTGAGTAGGCGGAGCGCACTGCACTGAGGGTGGCGCTATCGACCTTCCCCGTTTGCGGGACTCCAAGCGCCTTTTGCAAGCTGGCGACGTCACTGCCAGTATCTCCAGCGACCAGGTTCCGGAAGAGCGGTATATCCACGCTGTACAGAAACACGGGTCTGTTCGAGACAGTACCAAGAAGCTGTCCGTTGGTAAGTGGGCCGGGGTTAGCCGAAACAGAAGTGACAACGATGCGCTCTGCGCCCGCCGGTGGGCCAACCGTCACCGGCTGTTCCTGTGTCCCCGAGACCTCGCCTTGGATGCGGATGTCGGCGGTCACGGTCCTGGATTCAACCGGGGCGTATACGGGCACATTCGTCCCGCGAGCGTCAAGCACAGCCGAGTCCGGCGAACGCACCCATATACCCAGAAGGAATGCCGCACCCGCGATAAGGACCGTGATTAAGACAAATGCGAGTGCGCGGAAGGGATGATCCAAACGACGCAGCCGCCGCGGCTCACCCGCCAACGGTCGTGACCAATTTCTGTGCTTGGGCGACCACCTTCTTGACCTTGTCGCGGTAGGCCGTCAATTCGCCCTCGTGATCATCGATGTACCCTGCCTGCTTGGTCGCTTCCCAGTCCGCCAGCGTCTGGACGGAATTGAGTGATTCTTTGCACCGTACGTCGATTGCAGCGACCTCGAGCTGCTCTTCTCCAGCGGAAGGGAATTGAGGCACCAGAACCCGGGCATCCTTGTTGGCCGCCAGGCCCCCGTCCTGTATGCAGCTGAGCCACTTCTCCCGGACCGACTTAAACTCGTCGCTGGCAAGAAGAGCCTCGAACGATTCATTCATCCCGCGATCTACCACCGACTGATCCGGCGACGTGTTTACCCCCATCACGGGTAGCTGCTTGGTTGATTTGAAGCACGCCCGATAGTCCTGCCACCAATCGGGACCGAGCGCATCCTCCTGGGCTTGAACATCTTTCGACTGACTCGACTCGGGTAGCTCGTACCCATTGGCCTCAGCGTCGGCCGGCGCCCATAACCCATACCGACGATCCGGTAGAGGCGCGAGCGCCGACCAATCCTGAGACGCGCGGGGGAAAGTCAGCCCCTTGTTGGCCATGCACTTTTCGATCGCAATCGAGTTCGCATGGTTGACCGTCTGAACCTCACCCCAACTCATCGCATATGACTCAAGCGGCAACAGAATCTGTGCCGTCGCCGGATTGAGCTGCGCGCGCACGTTGGCGTGCGCTTGCGACGGCCCGGACGAACACCCGGTCAATGCAACGACGAAGATGAGCGCTGCTGCTGAAGTCGTCGCTGTCAGCCGCCCACCCGCCATCAGTAGAAGTAGAGGGAGTCGAACGAGTCGTTACGCCAGTCAGGCCAATTGAAGAAGCCCGCGGCTCCTCCGGGCTGCTGGAACAATGAACCCGAGTAACCGGGGTCGCTGAACCAGCCGATATAGGCAGTTCGGTTGTTGGCGACGGAGGAGATGACGTCGTGGAACCCCGCAAGCGACGACTGGCTGCTGGTCCACGATCCGAAGGCTCCGGCATAGCTGGAGTCAGTCCAGGCGCACGCGCGGTTACTGCCGCACTGAGTGATGGATGCCTGTGCCGGTGCGCTGAATCCAATGACAGAAGCAGCGACAAGAGCTGCAGCACCTGCAACCCCAATGATTGAACGCTTTTTCACGATATCTCCCCAATCCTCAGTGAACGTGAAGCTGAGCCGGAGTCTAGAACGCCCTGTCTAGGGGACGCAAGTACCAAGCGCGAGAGCTCCACGAGCATCCGAGAACATCAAAGCTGGTGCCATCTCGGGCGGCACCAGCCTGGTCGTCGGGCACCGCTATGGCCCGCCGGGTCGCTTGCGCTAACGATCGTTTCTGAACCTGCCCCCTGTCCCAATGTCGGGACGATGGTGTAGTGTCCCAAGCATGGGACAGCAAGACGGCGGATACCTCGATTGGCTCAGATGGCATGACTCGCTCACCACTGAGGAGCGGATCGCCCGCGGGCCTTTTCAGTCCGCGTTCGCAGTAGGCCGTGGCGAGCACGGTAAAGGCGCAATCGACCGCGCGCGCCGGCAGGCGTCCATCGCATCCCACGTGCTCGACCAGGTGGAGGAGCAAGCGGTGTTCGCCCTCCTCGTCGACGGCCACAGCGTCCGCGACGTCGCCGCGAGCACCGGGCTCAGCAAGAGCGAGGTGGGACGCATCGCCAAGCGTTTTGAACGGGACGGTGACACCTTGGTGTCGCACGCGACGTTAGCGCCCCTGGGAGCCGCAGACGATGTGCGCGACGGCATCCGCGCCGCGTGGGGTCACCGCTGATGCGGGGGTACACAGCGGTCCCGGACCCGTGGCCCATGCCCACCCTGCCGCAGTGGGCGGCCAACATCGTGGACAACGCCGTGCTGTTCATCGTCGGCGTGGTGATCGTCGCCGGCATCGGTGTCGTTGTGTGGATGGTCCTGAGCGATCGCGCTGAGCGTCGGCGCCCAGATGGAGGGCTGCATGCGTTTCGACCGTTCCACGCTGGGCGACGAGCTGCCCGGCAGGGTGCACCGGTGGTCGCTCCGGCAGAGCTGAGCGACCAGGACGCACCCGCCTGGGTGGCCGGCTACCATGTCGGCCGCATGGAACCGGTCGCGTCCCGGAAGTAGGCCGCCCGGTAATGCGGGAGGGCTCGTCAGCTCTGGGTATGAGAGTGTCGATGGCATGAGCGATGAACCAGAAGCGAACCCTCACCTTCGGGATGCGTTGCTGATCGCCAGGCAGCAGTGGCAGCTCAACGAGATACGCGAGCTGGTGCGCGCCTTCGCGCGAAATGGGACGTCGACGGCTCCGCCGGAGGCGTACGCCTATCTCGAACTCATGGTGGATGCGATCGTGGACGATCCGGAACAGGTAATGGCGCTCAACGCGGACGTGAGTCGGCTACTCAACGACGGGGGTACGACCTTCGATCCAGACGGTCGCCAGGCCGGCTGAGCTTCACGGCCTCGGCGTCCCGCTGCGTGGGTCGAGGCCAGCCTTCCATCGCTCGCGCTGTTCCTCCGGGGTCACGATCTGCCCGTGCGGGTCGGTGATGGGGACGAGGAACTTCGGCGTGCCTAGCTCGCCTTCGGCGGCGGCCTGTGCCTCAGCGAGGCTTTCGTAGTAGCCCAATGGCCACCGGTCAGCACGTTTCAGGACCCAATGGTCGACGCGGTACATCATCAGCGTTTCGCGGGTGATCTTGTTCACGGCCGGCCCGTGGTGGATTAAGAAGCGCGGTTGGATCGCGTCGTCGAGCACCAGCCAGTCGCTCTCCCCCACCCGAATCGTTCGCACGAATCCATTCGAACATACTTTCGAATCTCTGGTCTAATGGGGGCATGAGCACGAACCGCCGATATCCCGAAATGGGGATCGGCCGCGGCGTGGAGGAGATTCTGATCCGAGCCCAGCCGGTGAGTCTGACCGATGCGGAGCTCGACGTCGAGCACCACCCGATTCACCGGCCGGCGGAGCCGCGGCCGGTGCGGGCGTGGGTGCGTTTCCCGGAGACGGTGATCCGCCCAGAGTGCGAGGCGATCGCCTGGACGGATCGCGCCGTTCAGGTCCGTTGGACGTCGGTCAACGGCATCGTGCGTACGGCATGGGTGTGGCGGGGCGCGATCGAGGATGGTTGGGACCGGCCGCCGATTCCCCCGCGGCGATAGGAGTCCCTTGTCAGGCTCGGTCGCCAGCCGACCGCTCCGTAGCCTGTTGTTCCAGCCGCTCCCGGGCTTCGGTGATCAGCCGGCCGAGCGCGAACAGGGAGGGGATGGCCTCCGGGTTGCCAAGGCCGGAGTCGTCGACGAGCGTGACTTCGAGAGGGTTCTCATCCTCTGAACGGTTGTTGACCGCGGCGCGGATCGTGATGGCATCGATGTCGGCGTGGAGGACGTCTTCACCAGAAATTCCTCCTGTCATGACCACTGTGCCGTCGCCGCGCCGTTCGAACGTGCCCGCGGAAGTCGCGGTGGGAGGCATGTACCAGAGCAGATCGGCCGCGAATCCGGAGTCCGCCGGCAAGCCCATCTTGGCCAGGAAGAGCCGGGTGTACGTCGGGGCGAGCTTGCTCGTCTCCTGCGCCAACCATTCGGAGCGGAGTTCTTCTTGCTCGGCCGCTTCCTGTGCGCGCTTGGCCTCAATCTCGGCCAGCTCAGAGCGGTACTTGGAAAGGGCGGCCTCTGCCAGTCGGGAGTTCGTCATGCGGTGCCGCCGTTCGTCCGTGCGCGACCGGTGTACGTGAGGCCGGCACGGCGCAGGGCGTCGGCCGGCGTGCCGTCGCTGTAGTCGGGGGCCTCCCCCGTCATCGGCAGCGGCGCATTCGCGCGGGCGTACTCGTGCACCTGGTCGCTGAGTGCGTCCCAGGTTGGGATCTCACCCACCGGAGTGGTGACCAGCTCGACGCCGCACGTGATCCCTTGTTCGGTGAGGTATTGGCGGGCTGCCGTGAGGTACGCCTCGGCGTACGCGGCCAGGTCGCGCGCGAACAGCGCTTCGACGTCCTCGACGAGCTGCTGCGCGGCCGCGGCCCGCTCCTCGGTCATCCCCTCGGTGAACGTGGCTTCTGCGGCCGCGTCGCGTTCGTCGTCGTACAGGTCGCCCAGACCGAAGTCGTAGAACACATCCTCCGCGTCGAACGGCAGCCGCACCGGCTCGGTGCGGTAGCGCAGCAGCTCGGCGTCGTCGTCGCCGGCGGTGCTGTGGACGATCTGGCGCACGTAGTCGGCTTCCCATGATCCGGGCCGGCCGGCCAACAGCTCCTCAACGCCGCCCAGGTTGGCGGCAACGGCCGTGAGGACGTAGGTGGCGATTTCTCCGAAATCGACGGGCTCGACGGTGGCCTGCTCGGTGCCGGCGCCGCGCACGCGCGTCTGACGCGCCGCCGCGGTGAGTGCGGCGATCGCGTCGGCTACCGGGTTGGGCTCGGCAGGCTCGACCGCCTGCAGTGTGGTGGTCATCGTGTGGTCCTTCCGGATCGATACTCGAGGACGGTCTACAGGTTGGCCGCAGCGGCCCCCTGGGGCAGCTCACGGGCTCCCACGGGCGGGAACGGCTGCCCGTTGTTGTACTTGGCTTCCAGGCGCTCGACCTCGGCCATGACGGCCTTGTGGATGAACTGCGAGAGGTTGCGGCTGCCCTCAGTGGTCATCGTGTAGAGGATCGCGCCGCGCACGCGGTCGGTGTCGGCGGGGTCTTGGTAGAACGACACCTTCGCCCGTGACTTCGGCTCGCGTGGCGCGGGCTTCGTCGCGGCGCGCTCGGCAGCCTGGAGCTGGCGGGTCTGCTCTACCTGGTCGGCGTCCTCGTGCTGTTCTTGCGTCCACCGGGTGGCGTCGACGGCAGTCGGCGCGGCCGCGGGTGGCGGCGTGATGGGGCTCGATCCGGCGAGGCTGGATTTGCGTGGTGCTGGTCGGTTCATGATGCGGCTCCTTCGATCGCAGTCAGGTGGTCGGCGTAGATGGCTCCGAGTTCTGTCGCTTCGGAGCCGCCCCACTCGTCGAGGCCGCGTGCGGCCTCGGCCGCGTCGGAGATGACGACGCGCTTGGGGACGACGGGTGAGAGCATCCGCAGCCCTCGGGCCGTGATGGCTTGTCCCAGCTCGTCCAGCCATGTGCGGCCGCTGACGGTCTTTTCCTCGTGCTTGTTGACGATGACGCCCGCGACGCTCAGTCCGGGGTTGTAGTAGGCCCTGACGTTCTCGATCGTGTCGAGGAGCTGGCCGAGCCCGTTGGCGCTGAACAGCTTGGATTCGGTGACAACCACAACGGCATCGGCGGCCGTCAGGCCGTTGATGGTGAGCTGGTCGAGGCTGGGTGCGCAGTCGATCAGGATCAGGTCGTAGTCGTCGACGACGCTGGCCAGGGCCTCGCGCAGGCGGCCTTCTCGGCCGGCTCCGGCGATCACGAGTTCGTCGCGCACGTAGCCGAGCGTGACGCCACTGGTGGGCACGACGTCGAGGCCGGGCCAGACGCCGGGAACGATGACGTCGCGGATGGTCTCAGGTGCGCGCGAGCTGAGCGCGTCGGCAAGGCCGGCCTGGTCCTCCCCTACATCCTCGGCCGCGGCGATCGTCGTCAGGTTGCCTTGTGGGTCGTTGTCGACGGCGAGCACGCGCCGGCCTGCACGCACCGCGGCGCGCGCCAGGTGAAACGTGGTCGTGGACTTGCCGACGCCGCCCTTCTGGTTGCAGAGGGCGAAGATTCGAGCGGTCACGTTGGTTACCTCCAATGGGTCTAATAGTACTGTTACCGTCACGTCATGCTGCTGCGTTGTGTGCGCGTGGCGTGACAGGGCCGGGGAGCTGTCGGGCAGCTCCCCGGCCCTGCTTCGACTCAGAACGGGGTGTCGTCGTTGGTGTCGGCGGCGGCCGTCGCGCGCTGGACGGTGACGCTCTGTCCGCGCAGGCTCACACCGATTTCGTCGGCGCGGACCTCGTGCTGAAGCCGGGTTCCCTGCTCGCCCTTGTACTCGGTGATGCGGTAGCCGCCGGAGAAGGTAACGCGGATGTTTCCGCCTGCCTCGGCCGCGTCCACGAGGTTCTGCGCCTGGTTGCCGCTCACGGCGACGTCGTAGGCCGTGGCCGGACCGTCGCTGTAGGAGCCATCCGACTGACGGATGCGGTCGCTGACGATGACGCGGGCGTAGGTGTACGGGCCGTGCTCCCCCTCCCGGAGCGTGGGCGTCTCGGCCAGGTTTCCAGTGCGAGTGATGTAGCTCATTTCGATTCCTCCCAGAATGATGGTGCCTCTAACAGTACTGTTGGGGTTTATAGAGTTGCAATGACCTAGTAGCGCTCGACCTCCATCTCTCGGCCGTCCATCTGGGGCGGGTACAGCACCCACTCGATGCCGCTGACCGGGTTGGGGTTCTCGACGCGGACGCCGCGCACGGGCGAGCCGAACTCGATCGGCCCCAGCTCGTCGGTGACGCGCAGCGGCGTGCGGTAGATGCGGCCGCCGTGGCTGAGGATGCGGTCCCCGATCCGCAGGTCTGCGAGTCGAGTGACGATGATCTTGGACATGGCTTCTCCTATGGAGTGATCTAACGGTAATAGTACTGTTAGGGTCGTTGGGGCTGTTTTATGTTCCTGCTGGTTCGTGCCGGTGGATGTCGACTGGGCTACTTATGGCCCTTCGTTCACCTCTAATAGTACTATTACCGGCGTTGGGGGTCAAGTCACTGGCAGCTGTCACATTGCAGGGCTTCCATCGGGTCGATGGGCACCACGTACTCGGCCGCAGGGGAGCGGTAGTGGGCATCGCCTTCGTCGTCGCCCGCGGCGTGCGCCTCGATCCACATGTCCGCGCTGGCTGGCTCCCCGATCGCTCGAAGCATCCCCGCCAGGGCCTCGACCTCGCCGCAGCTCAGGGTCGGCCCCAGGTCGCCTGCCATGTCTCCGGCGGAGAACACCGCCGCGAATCGAGTGACGTCGCTGGTGTTGGTAATGAGTGTGCTCATCGCTTCTCTCCCTCTCCCTCTCCCTCATGTTGTTTTGCCGGGAAGGCACGTAGTGCCGTTCAGGGAGAGCGGTTGGAGTGCAACCCGCAGGGCGGCGGGGGAGAGAATTTCCGCGCGAAATAAGGGAGCTTGCGACCGCGTGCGGAAAATCTCGGCGGAGCTGGCTCCCGCAGGGAGCTTGCGCGGAGGCCGCCGACCGTAGAATGCCGCAGGCTTCCCGGCAAAAGACAGGGGCCGAAGGCCGTACAGTCGGCCGGCTCCGTCCGGCCGTCCGTTGTCGGCGCCGGCTCCGTCCGGCGCCGACCGCTCTGGACGGTGTTCAGTCGAAGCCGGGGCCGAAATTGTCGGTCCAGCATTGCGGATGAATGCCGGTTCGGATCAGCTCGCGTTCCGCGGCCGGCCTCGCGGGGGCGGCGTCCTGAATCAGCGCGCCCGCGCGCAGCGCGGCGGCTTCCGCGGCCGTGAGCTCGACGACGCTCGACCGGTGACAAAACATGCATGCGGGTGTGGTGTGCGTCTCGGTGGTCATGAGTCCTCCAATAGTGGTGTTGGGGTTAGTCGGCGGCGAGGTCGTAGCCGCCGAGCGGAGAGCGGCCGGGGACGTGGCGGCGTCCGTGCTCGCCGCGCTCGGTGAGGATCGGGACGCCGGGCCGCTGCCAGGCGGCCGGATAGGTGGCGGTGACCCATGCGGCGACGGCCGCGATCCGCTGCTTGTTCTCGAACCGGGCGAGCTTGCGGGGGAGGATCGGCAGCTCGCGCCATCCGGGGAGGGCGTGGTCGTGCCACGCCTCGACGGCGGCGCTCTCGTTGTCGGTGATGACGTGCCAGGCGCAGCGCGGGCAGTTGGCCTGATACCGGCCGCCGCCGGGCAGCGGGGCGGCGCTGTGGTCGTGGTCAACCTCACGGCACCAGGCGTCCGCGGTGAACATGTGCAGCTCGTGACCCTCGGTGACGGTCGGGCCGTCCAAGTAGTAGGCGCGGTGCCACATGTGGCTGCGGGGGATGCAGCCGAAGTGCCCGTGCTCGGCGCAATAGCGCTCGAACGCGGCGACCAGGGCGGCGGGTTCGTAGTAGTCCGCCGTGTAGCTGAGGGGCGCGCCATCCCAGGGGGTGGCGGCGACCGCCTCGCGCTCGAATTCGGCCAGGTCGAACAGGGTGGGCTCACCGGTCATTGCAGTTACCTCCAACAGTACTATTAGGGTCAGGCGGTGGCGAGCTCGGCCGCGGGCTCGGTGAGCGCGTCCGCGAGGGTGTGCGCGGCGCGCAGGACGTTGGCCGCGGTGGCCTTGATGGTGTCGGAGTCGCAGTTGCTCCACCCGGCGACGTAGCCGACGCTGTAGGCGCTGGTGTCCAGTCCGAGAATGCCGGCGACGACGTAGGCGACGCTCTCGGCTTCGGTTTCCTTCACGCCGCGGTGCTCGATGTACTCGGCCTGATCCTCCTCAGCGTGCAGGATCGCGTGCGCGGCCTCGTGCAGGGCCGTCTTGGCTGCCTGGGCGGGAAACAGGTTCGCGTCGATGACGATGCGTCGGGCCTCGGGGTCGGTGTAGCCGTTGGCAGCTCCCGCGATGGGCTCGCACTCGACGGTCCAGCCGGTGCCGGTGAGGTAGTCGGCGGTGGCCTCGAAGATGCCGCGGGCGTCGTCTCCGGTGAGCGGTCGCGCGATGTCGGCCGGGTCGCCGGCTTCCTCGTCGATGAGGTCGGTCTGTCCCATGTCGAACACGGAGACGGGGAAGAACCGCACGCGGCGCTGTTCTTCTTCCTCGCCGGTTCGTTCGTTCTCGACCGTCTCGCGAATCTCGCGGCCGCCAAAGATGCGGATACCGCGCTCGCCCTTGCGCACTTGGCGGTTGAGCTTCTGCCAGGTCCTGTATCCGGCGACGTGGGTCGCCTCGGGCCGCTGGGCGAAGATCAGCAGCAGGTTTCCCAGGCTGTAGCGGTGGAACGACTGGGCGAAGTTCAGGAAGGCCGCCCATGCCTCGGATTCGCGCAGCGCCTCGACCTGTGTCGCGATCGTCGCTTGCAGCTCCTCGGCCTCGGCACGACGCTCCTCGGCGCTCTTGGTGCTGGTGATCTTGCGGGCCATCTCGCTACCTCCGGTGACGGTATTAGTACTATTAGGGCCACTCAGACCCCCTCCACGTTTTCTTGCCGTGAAGGCACGAAGTGCCATTCAGGGCAGAGGAGGGAGTGCAACCCGCAGGGCGGTGGGGGAGAGAGTTTTCGGCCGATGTGAGGAGCGCAGCGACGCGGCCGAAAAGTCTCGGAGGAGCCGGCGGCGCAGCCGCTTGCGCGGACGACGAGGCCCGTAGAATGCCGCAGGCTTCACGGCGAGAAAACGAGCGCCGCAGGCGCGAGAAGCAGCCGGCCGCGTGCGGCCGTCGTTCACGGCCCGCAGGGTCGCGGGGAGTGCGAGGGCGCCGGCCCTCGTGTCGGCCGGCGGCCGACTCGCTCAGGCGATCCGCTCGTCTCCCAGCATCGTGTCGACAGGATCGGGCGCGATCGCTCGGCGGCCTTTGCTCGCCGTCGATGCCGTAGCCGCGCCGCTCAGCAGTGCACGTGCCATCCGGAAGTCGGCTCGACCGTTAGCGTCCCGCGGGTGTGCGCCATAGGCGTTTGTTCCCAAGTCGGGGAGGAGTGCGAGCTGGCCGGGTCCGGGTCGGCGGCTCGGGTGGGTGCGGCGTGGGGCGCGCATCCACGTCTCCTCGGCCTGCCACCACGCCCACAGCTCGCGCTCGACCGTGTAGCGGGCTGCGCGCGCCTGCAGTCGGCCGTCGACGTCGAGCTGCACGGCGGCGGCTCGACGGTAATCCACCGATCGCCGTCGCCATCCGTGGCGGGTGAGGACGAGGACGCCGGCACGGGTGAGCCGATCGAGGGCCGGCCGCACCTGGTTGACGGTGCATCCTGCGGAACGAGCGAGCGCGTCGACGGGTTGAGGATCCGTTGTGGTGCGGGCGTACATGTTCCCCGCGTGGAAGCCGAGCCCCGGTCCCAGCGTGAAGAGGTCGTGGGCAGCGTCCCGGGTTCTCTGGGTCAGGGTAGCCAGGAGGGTGGATCGTTCTGCGGACCCTGCCCCTGCGGGGCGCGGGTCCGCTTGTGACCGACTTGTAGATGCAGAGCTGGGGATAACCGATTGAGGGTCGATGGTCCAGTGCGCACCATGTGGACCATCGGCAGCGCGGGTCTGGGCGACCCACCCGTCCGCGGCGAGCCGTAGGAGCGCCGTCCTGGCCGTCTCCCGGCCGATCCCGGCAAACAGGGCGAGGCGGCGGGTATCGGCCTCTAGAGAGGCGCTGAGGGCTTTCAGGGCGAGCATGCACAGGACGTCGAGCACGCGGCGGTCGGCTGGGCCTCCTCGGTGGGCCCAGCGGCCGGCAGATGCGTCCGCTCGCGCCTGGACGTGGCGGACGTGGGCGGCGATCGCGTCGGCGCGGGCGTCGAAGGTGGGGTCGTCTCCGACCTGCCGGTCTGTGGTGGCCACGAACCGTACGGCCTTGTCCCATTGCCGGCGGAGGACGTGTGCGGCTCCGCCGCGGCCGCGAGGGCGGCGCTGTAGGCGATCGCGGTAGGACCGGACGTGCTCTAGGCCCGGTGCGTCGTCGACGAGCGCAGCGACGTCGGCGTGACGCCATCTGGCGGCCGCGGCGCCGACGAGGATGCGCCAGAGTACTGCGGAGGCGTCGCCAGAGGCAGCGTCCTCGCGCAGTGCGGCGGCGCTGCGTGCGGTGAGCTCGCGGCGCGGGCCGGGGAGGTACAGGCGGCCGTGCTCGTCGACGGGGATCGGGCGCTTGGGGTCGATACGCCCTGCGGGCTCAGCGCCGTTACTGAGCTTGGCCAGGGCCTCGACCAGGCCACGCACCTGCGCGGCCGTGGTCGTGGGGGTGGTGAGCATCCCGAGGTCGCCGCGCAGCACCGTCGAGCGGCCGCCGTGGCGGTGCGGGGCACCTGGCGGGCGCAGGCAACCGGTCTGCGGGTTCGTCAGGGGAACGATGTCGAGTGTTGGGCACACGTTGCGCAGGAAGTGCGCGAGGGTGGCGATCGTGCCTGCGTCGACGCTCTCGGAGAGAGCGGCCCAGACGTGGCGGCCGTGTGAGGGGCCGGACTCGCAGACTACGTGCTGAATGCCGGCGTCCGTGAGGAGGCCGGCGATCACGTCAGCGTCACGAGCTGCCGCGGCCGCGGCACCGGGCGTCTTGGCGTCGAGGTCGAAGCCAAGGAAGCGGAAGCGTCCGCTGGCGTCGGCCAGGTACATCGCCCACGGGCGCGTGGGCTCCTTGCCGTCGACGCGGCGGTGCGAGGGGTAGCGGTTCTGAACGTCGCCGTAGGCGTCGACGACAGCGACGCGCACGCTCGGCCGAGGGCTGATGGCCGCGGTGAGTATCCACGACGCGCCAGGAGCGCCGGAATATGCATAATCCGTCGCGAGGGTTATGATGGCACCGTCTTTCACGTAGTGGTTGACACAAACAGGCCCCGGTCGCCAAACCGGTTCCTCACATCGCTTGATCTGTTTCCGTCGCCAAACAGTCCAGATCAGGCACTTAGCTTCGGCCCCCGTCTCGCAAGAGGCGGGGGCTTGCTCGTTAAGCCGCTGTGATGGGCAGCTCCTCGTATTCGTGACGTGGGGGGAGCGCGGGCGCGTATTCGGGCATGCCGACTTCGCGCGCGAGCAAGGACGCGATGTAATCGTTGACGCTCATTCCTCGGGCCTCCGCTTCTTCGCGGACGGCCTCTCCGAGAGGGTTAGCTACACGCGAGATGAGGGCCTGACGGTCGCCTTTGCTGTGGCGGCCGCCACGGTATCGCTGCGCTGTCATGTTCGTGAGCCTAGGGGCGTTAAGAAACTGATTCTGGTAGGCCACGCGGGCGTGTTGCATCACTTCGCCTCCGATGGCGTGACCTCGATCGTGCATACGACGTCGCCCATGCGCAGGCTGGTGCCGGGTTCGATCGTGTAGGGCACGCCTGGCTCGAACCGGCGGGGTGGGTCGGTCTGCGTCTCGATGCCGTTGCCGCTGTGGTAGTCGGTGACGACGATGCGGCCCTCGTCGTCGACGTCGATGAGGGCGTGGGTGCGTGAGAGCATCCGCTCGGGGCTCTCGACGGCGATCGGCTTGCGATCGCCTACGGCGATGGGATGGCGGCCGAGCACGACGCTCTCGCTGGTGTCGACCGACTCCTGGGTGGTGAAGCGCAGGCGCAGGCGCGGCCGCGTGTTGGCCGGGGGAGTGGGCTTGGCCATGACCGTGTGGTCCAGCTCCTCGACGGGGACCACCACGGCGCGCACGAAGGGCAGCTCCTCGACGGTGGTCGCGGCGTCGGGGACGACGGCCTTGACGTCGATGGGGTCGGCTTCCACGCGGTGAGGCTCGGGCGTCTTGCACTGGACGCACACGGCCTCGGTGACGGGTTGGAGTCGCCGGCAGATGCGGCAGCGTCCCTCGTGGACGGTGAGCCCGTCTGCCGGCGGGATCGTGCCGGCGGCATCGAGGAGCTGCACGATGCCCTCGGGCCGAACCCCGAGCGTCCATGTCTGGCTGCTGTCCTTGACGGTGAGGCGCACCGGCCGGTGCAAGCGGATGGCGATCGCTACGCATCGGGCGATCATGCCGGTTCGCAGCTCCTCGACGCTGGTGGCTTCGCAGGGCCGCTCAGTGCCGTTGATCGTGATGCTGCCGATGTACGTCGGTGGAGCATCTGTGAGCTGGTCGCTGGGGCCGTGGATGCTGGCGACGACTTTGGGCCAGTCCGCGACGGCTTCTGATGCGCGGAGGGCCTGTGTGGCGCTCATAGCCCGCGGGCGACGGCGGCCGCGGCGGCCAGCCACGCCCGTTGCGTCGAGGGTCGCAGAGCGCCGTAGTGCAGCACGCCGTCGACCATTGCCTGGTCGAAGGGGATCGTGACGGCTTCGCGAGTGATGTCGCGGTAGCCGGCGGCGACGCGCTGCATGTCGGCCGGGGTGGCCTTGGGGTCGGCCTGCGTGACGATCACCACGGCGTTGTCGGCCAGCCGAGCGGATCGCTCGTCGCGGTCGGCCAGCGCTTCCAGGAGAAGCGCGCCGGCCTCGGCGTGGTCGTCGCGGGTGGTGGTGGCCACCACGAGCTGGTCGGCGTGATCGATCATCCGCCGCCACATCGGATCGGACTCGTCGTTGCCGGAGTCGATGAAGATCAGCCGGTAGTACTTGCTGGCGACGGCGTGGATGGCGTCGACGTCCTCGGGCTCGATGCGCTGCTCTTGGGCGAGCGCCATCGGCTTGGACCGGAGAACGTCGAAACGGTCGCGGGTCTGGTGGTGCACGTAGTGGGCGAGGTCGGCGGACTGGGCGCTGGTGCTCAGGAGCCGATCGACCTGGGGCAACAACTCGAGCAACGTCGACTCGTGCGGCCCCTGCTCGGTCCGCCAGCCGAGCGTGCCGCGGGTCTGGTTGTTGTCCCAGGCGAGCACGCCTGCGCCGCCGTAGCGGGCGAACACGCCTGAGAGGAGGACCGTGCTGGGGGTCTTGCCAGCGCCGCCCTTGCCGTTGACGATCGCGATCGTGCGCGGGCCGGGCCAGTGCTGGGAGACGGCGAGCACGTCGGCGCGCTCTGCGCGCTCCTCCTCGCTGGGGCTCATGCGGATGCCGGCGCGCGTTGCCAGGCCGCGCCACCCGGTGGTGGCCGGCTCCTCGATCTGTTCCCGCACCAGGAACGACTGGCGCATGGCTCGACGTGTCGGAAGGTCTGCCCTCGGCGCCGCGGCGGCCGTGGCGGTGACCCATGAGCCGGGGCCGGCCGACGCCGCGCCGGTCTCGTCGGCCTCCGCCTGCTGGGGGGCAGGTTCCGCAGCGGGCTCAGGGGCCTGCGGTCGTGCTTCGCGGCTGTCGTCCTCGGTCACGGTCTGGTCCGGGTGGATGATCAGCGGCCATTCCCCGGCGGGGTCACGGGTGAGGACGTGCAGCGGCCGGCCTAGCTGTTCGGCGCGGGCCGCGACGATCGCGACGACCTGAGCGCGCGCCTCGTCGACGTCGCCTGCGGCAACCTCCGTGACGGTGCCACCGATGGATACCTGGGCGGTGCCGTCCTCGTTGAGGGTCGCGGTGGCGCGGGGCCAGGCGGCTGCTTCCGTTGTCGTGCTCATGTGGGTGTTTCTCCTTCCGCTCATCCGCCGATGGTGATTCCCACGGTCTTCATGAAGGCCACGGGATCGGTGGGGGAGCCGTTGATCATCACTTGAAAGTGGAGGTGACAGCCGGTGGAGTCACCAGAGGAGCCGATACGGGCGATCTGCTGCCCTGCGGTGACCTTCTGGCCGTCCTGGACGAGGATGCCGGAGGCGTACATGTGCAGGTAGACCGTCTGCACGCCGCCGCCGTGGTCGATCACGATCGTGCCGTTGGAGCCGTAGCCGACGCCGAAGCCGGTGGCGATGACGGTGCCGGTCTGGGCGGCGTAGATGGGGGAGTCACAGCCACCGGCGATATCGACGCCGGCGTGGAGCTTGTACACGCCGCTGATCGGGTTCACGCGCATCCCGAAGGGATCGCTGATGGGGCCGGCGGCCGGAAGCGCCCAGCCCTGAGCGCTGACGGTACCGGTGCCGGTGCCGACCCCGGAGCAGACCTGGTTGCCGGTGCCGGTGCTCAGGCCGAGCTTGGCTCCGGTGAGCCCTTCGACGACGGCCACGGCGGCGTCCCAGTACTTGGCGTAGTAGTACGGGTCCGCGTTGACCTGGACCTTGTGCGCGGCGATCGTGGGCGCGAGGGAGTCGCGGTCGGTGATCGTGGCCAGCTTCTTGAAGAAGTTCGTTGCGCTGATGTAGGGGTCCATGCGGTCGCTGAGCGACCCCCATGCCCCGTTCGCGCGCTGCTGGAACAGGCCGCGGCTGTCCGGCCCTACAGCGTCGCCGTAGTTGAGCACACGCAGACCGGATTCGCCCATCGCCGTCATGACGCCGATGGTCTGGTCGCGGGAGCTGAGGTTGAGATCCTTGCCGGCCTGGATCACGTACGCGGCGTTCACGAGCTGGTCGTGCCCGTAGCCGCTGATCGTGGTGGCGGGCACCGTCTTGGGGTCGATGGTGACCGCGGCAGCACTGTTCCCGGTGGGGTTGCAGCTCGCGGACGCCGACGACGTGAGTAGCAGCATCCCGAACACCGTGGCGAGGATCAGCACGGGCACGGTGATGATCGCTACGAGCCCCCCAGACTTGCGATCCATCGTCAGTGTGTCCCTGCCGGAGGGGTGAATCGGCTGGCGAGCCAGGGCGACGCGCCGTCGCGTCGCGTGAGGATGATCGTGTAGGTGCCGGCGTCGGTGGGAACGTCCACCGAGACGGCGTAGGTGCTGCTGTCGTCGACGATGGTCCCGTTGCCGGTGAGCTTGTGCGCCGGGATGTTGGCGGGGTCGACGGACTGGTAGTCCTGCTGCGCCTGCGGCGTCAGGAGCGGCGACAGGGCCGCCCACCACTCAGTGGAACTGAGGTCCGGGCGCGCGAACGCCGTGAGCGCCTTCTCGGCCGCGGCAACGGCGCTACTGCGCTGCGTGGCGTCCCAGGCGGGTGCCGGGTTCGGGTTGACGGTTCCGCCGCCGGACTCGTCGTCGAGCTGGGTGCCGGGGGGAGCCGGTGTGAACGTGTTCAGGTCCGGGATGGAGACACCGGAGGGTGTGGGGGAAGGGCTCTCGGTCGGTCGCTGTTCGCTGTTACCGGCGCATCCGGCCAGCGCAACCGTGACCAAGACGACGCCGGCTAGACCGAGCGTGCGCTTTCCCCCCATTACCCCTCCTCGTGCTCCTCACCCCGCGCTGGCGGCTGTGTCCGCCGTGAGTTCGCCCCCTGCTCTAGAGCTTCCTTTAGTTCATCCCGCAGGATGAACCATGTAGCTCCGAGCTTGTAGCCGGGGATCACTCCGTCTTTGAGCCACTTGTAGACGCCGGGCTTCGTGAGGCCCAGCATCTCTGCAACCTCTGGGACGGTCAGTGTCTCCTTGCGCCCCTTGAACAGCGCATCAAGCCCTGACGTCACGGGGAACACCGGAAGCCGCAAGCGCATGCAGACAGTGTAAACGAAAAGTGGCTCTGTTGCACGCTGTTTATGCGTGTGTATCCCTGTAGCATGCTGTTGCTCCCAGTAGAACGATCGAGTATTCTTGTCGCGTTAGCGACGTCGAACACAATTATCGAGGGGGGAACGGTGAGCGACGGCATTAATCCATGGATATCCCGACCCACTGACCCTGAGCCGGCATCTCCAACGACCAGCGCACCGTCTGTTGCGCCGCCCACAGGCCCGGTCGGGCCTCAGCGTGGGGTTCCGGCCCCGGATCGCGTCGACCAGCTGCCGACGTACGATCGCCCGCAGACAGCGCCCCTGTGGTGGCTCGGAGCGCACGGTGGTTCTGGTGAGTCGAGCTTGGCCGCGCTCGTGCCTGACTGGCTTGCTGCCGATCACGGTTGGCCGCGTCCCCCAGCGGGGATGCCGGCGCGTGTCGTTCTCGTCGCCCGCTCCCACGCTTATGGGCTGCGTGCCGCCCAGGCGGCCGCAACGCAATGGGCGGCCGGCCTCGTTCCGCACGTGGAACTGCTCGGCCTCGTTCTCGTCGCTGATGCCCCCGGCCGGCTGCCGCGCCCGCTGCGCGACCTGGCCCAGGTGGTCGGCGGCGGTGTCCCGCGCACGTGGAACGTGCCGTGGGTCGAATCGTGGCGTCTGGGGGAGCCGCCGGCTCTTGCGGATGCTCCGCGGGAGGTTCATCGACTCGTCGATGAGCTGAGCGCGCTGGTCACACCCGGTGCAACGGGCACCACCTACCGAAAGGAACAGCGATGAGCACGCTGCACACCATCCTGACCGCGGCGAACGACTTCCTGGCGCATGTCCCGGCGGTCGACATTCCGAACCCGAACCCGCAGCAGCCGCCCGGCACGGGCGGCATCACCACGATCATGGCGTGGTTGAAGTGGATCGGGTACGCGGTGGTCGGCGGCTCGATCATCGTTGGCGGCATCCTGATCGCGGTCAGCTTCCGCCGCGGCGAGGGCCACGACGCCCTCCCGAAGATTCTCTGGCCGATGGCCGGCGCGATCGTGATCGGTGCGGGTGCCGCGTGGATCGGCACCATCGCAGGAGGGTGAGGTAGTCGTGAGCGACGAGAACCAGAACGAGAGCCAGAGCCCGTTCACACGTCCGGGCTTCATCGCCGCCGCAATCGTCGTCGCGCTGATCGTCGTGTGCGGGATCATCCTCGTGGCCGTCAACGTGGGCAAGGGGAGCCCTAACGCGGCTCCCACGTCCAGTACGAGCACGTCTCCCAGCGTCATCTCGTCGCCCGGCCCCGTGTCGGGCGACTCGAGCGTTTGCGGCCTCCGTGGGGTCCAGCTTTCCGGTACCGTCAGCGCGGCTCCCGAGACGTCATGGAAGTACCAAGATGTGCTCGCCTACCCGACGTCGCAGACCGCCGGCCCCGGTGCCACGGCCGCGTCCGGATACCGATACTGCTTCCAGCACACCCCCGAAGGAGCGTTGTTTGCCTCAGCAAACTTCGCGATTATGTCGTTCGATCAGTCGCTCCGAAGCACGTGGCTCCCGTACGTACTGGCCCCCGGCCAGAACAGGGACAGCCTGCTCAGCTCCGGGCTCAATGCAGCGAACCCATCCGGCATTCGAGCGTCGATCGCGGGATTCCGCGTGCTGTCGTACGACGGCGAGCACGCGCAGGTCGACGTCGCCTTCCAGGCCACGACTTCCGGCCAGATCGTCACTGGGTCGTTCGTCGCGAAGCTCATTTGGTCTGGCGGCGACTGGAAGCTCGACTCGTCCGCGCAGAACCCGGCGCAGGTTGATCAGCTTCCGAATCTTGCCGGGTACACGGCCTGGGCGGTGGGATGACCAATGGCTGGACAAGACTGCGGATTCCTCGGCACCGGCTGCGTCGTGCAGGACTGGGTGAACAGCGCGGTCGGTAATGCGATCGACAACATGGCGAAGGCGGTCCAGGAGGCTTTCGGTAAGGCGGTGGCCTCGCTGGGAACGGTGTGGGTGAACATCGGCACTCCGAACCTGACGGGATCGGGTGGCAGCTCGTCGATCGCCGCGGGGTCGTCGGCTCCGAATTCGGAGGGCATCACGACGGTGCTCAGCTATGTGACGTGGGTGTCCTTGGCCATCTGCGGTATCGCCATGATCATCCTCGGGATGATCGTGGCTTCTCGCTTGCGATCGGGGCAGGGGATTGCGGCGGTCGGCCGCGCCGGCATCATCTTGGGCGCGGTGGTCCTGATCAGCGGGGCGAGTTCGCTCGTCTCGACGATCATCGCCTCGGGGCCAAGCGGCGCCGGAGGCGCGGTCGCGTTTCTGCAGGCGGGGCTCTGGTGGTACATGGGCGCGCTGGCCGTGCTGTCGGTGATCATCGGCGGTGCCCGGATGGCGTGGGAACAGCGCGCCGAACCGGGACGGGAGACGCTGAAAAGCCTCGTGACGCTGATCATCGTCGCGGGTGCCGGCGTGACCGTCGTCGGCCTCCTCGTCGCGGCGTCCGACTCGTTCTCGGTGTGGATCATCAACAAGTCGCTGGACTGCGATGTGGCCGCGACCGGGTCCACGTGCTTCGGCACGAACGTGCTGAACCTGCTGGCGCTGACGACGAACCCGGCCGCGGGCGGCCTGGGCTCGCTGCTGATCATCATCTTGGGGCTGATCGCGATCCTCGCGACGGCGTTTCAGATCGTGCTCATGGTCGCCCGCGGGGGCATGCTCGTTATCCTGACGGGCATCCTGCCGCTGTCGGCGTCGTTCACGAATCTCGAAACCGGCAAGGCGTGGTTCCGCAAGAACGTCGGCTGGCTGCTGGCGTTCATCCTCTACAAGCCGGCGGCGGCATTGGTGTACGCGGCCGCGTTCCAGCTCGTCGGCACGAACGTGTTCAAGGACGACGGGACGGGCCTGCTGGCCGTGCTCACGGGCCTCATGCTGATGGTGATCGCGCTGTTCGCGATGCCGGCACTGATGAGGTTCGTCACTCCGCTGGTCGGCTCGATGGCTGGTGGCGCGGGTGGCGCGATGGGCGTGGCCGCTATGGCCGCGCTTCCGACCGGAGCTGCGGCGCTGGGACGTCTCGGGACGGGTAGCGGTAGCAGCGGCTCCGATGGGGGCACTGGGAGCACGAGTTCGACCGGCTCGACCGGATCGCCCTCGGGCAGCCGCGGCGGCGGCGGTGCGCCTACGTCTCAGCCCGGCGGCGGCGGTGGTGCGTCCACGGGTGCAGCGAAGTCGACTGGTGCGGCCACGGGCTCCGGTGGTGGAGCTGCGGCCGGTGGCGGAGCTGCGGCCGGTGGCGCGGCCGCTGGAGGCGGTGCTGCTGCGGGTGGCGCGGCGGGTGGTGCGGCCGCGGGTGCGGCTGCCGGGCCGATCGGAATGGGCGTGGGGGCAGCGGCCGGCGTGGTCGCTGACGGCGCGAAGAAGGCCGCACAGGCCGTTCAGAGCGTTGGCGAACAATCTACGGAGGGAGGCCCCAGTGGTGGCCGTTGATTCAACTCAGGAAGGCCCTCGGACCTACGGCAACTGGCGGCGTCCGACGTCGCCGGGCCTGCTGGGTCTGGGCACGGTGGGTACGGGCCTGCTGTTCGTGGCCCTGTTCGCGATCCTGATCGCGCTCATGTCTGCCGGCATCCTGGCAGCGCTGATCACCGCGGCGATCGCGGGCGGTCTGCTGCTCCTCCTGGTGCTCAAGAACGCCGATGGGCGCAGCGTCCTCTCCCGCGCCTCCAACCGGATCGGATGGGCCTCCGCCCGTTCGCGCGGGACGCACCTCTACCGGTCCGGCCCTCTGGGCCGCACCGAGTGGGGCACCTACCAGCTTCCCGGCGTTGCGGCAGCGACGCGGCTCAGCGAGCACACGGACTCCTACGGGCGTCCGTTCGCGCTCGTCTACACGCCCGTCAGCAAGACCTACGCCGTGGTGATCGGGACCGAGCCTGACGGCGCGTCGCTGGTCGATCCGTTGCAGGTCGACACCTGGGTTGCCGACTGGGGTCACTGGCTGTCCCACCTGGCCGACGAGCCGGGTATCGAGGGCGCTTCGGTCGTAATCGAGACGGCCCCGGAGTCCGGCACCCGCCTGCGCCGCGAGGTCGAGCTGAATCTCGACCCGGACGCTCCCGAGTTCGCCCAGGCGATGCTGCGGGAAGTCATCGACACCTACCCCGCCGGCTCGTCGACGGTGAAGGCGTTCGTGACCCTGACCTTCAACGCGATCCCGCGGAAGGGTGCACAGCCTCGCAAGCCGGACGAGATGGCGCGCGAGCTCGCGGCACGCCTGCCTGGCCTGACCGGCAACTTGCAGGCCACCGGGGCGGGTGCCGCTCGCCCCCTCGCGGCGCAGGAGTTGTGCGAGACGATCCGGATCGCCTACGACCCGGCGGCCGCACAGCTCATCGACGAAGCGCACGCCCAAGGTGAGACGCCCGAGCTGTCGTGGCCGGACGTCGGGCCGACCGCGCATCAGGCGTCGTGGTCGGACTACCGCCACGATTCTGCGACGTCGGTCACCTGGGCGATGACTCAGGCTCCGCGGGGAACGGTGCAGTCGGGTGTTCTCGCCCGGCTGCTGGCCCCGCATCGGGATATCGCTCGCAAGCGGGTGACGATCCTCTACAAGCCGATCGATCCGGCCCGTGCGGCCGGACTCGTGGAGTCCGACCTGACGGCCGCGCAGTTCCGTGCCAGCGCGACGCGAAAGCCGCAGGCGCGTGACACCCTCGCGGTGCGCGCCGCGGCCGCGACCGCGCAGGAGGAGGCATCCGGCGCCGGACTGGTGAACTTCGCCATCTTGGTCACCGCGACGGTGCTCGACCCGGCCAGGGAGCCGGAGGCGGCCGCCGCGATCGACAACCTGTCGGCCGGCGCGCGCCTGCGCGTGCGCCGTGTGTACGGGTCGCAGGACTCGGCTTTCGCGATGGCGCTGCCGTTGGGGCTGATCCCGACCAAGCACGTTCAGGTTCCCTCCACGCTCCGGGAGCGGGTGTGATGACGATGGCGACGAACAAGAAGCGCAAGAGCACCAAGAGCCCCGCTCAGAAGGCGCAGACGACGACCGAGCCGCGCCCGCTGCGCCCCAGTGGGCGCGGCTGGATCGGTCGCGGCCGCGGTACTGCCGGATACGTGCAGGCACCCGTCGAGTACCGCGGCACCACCGTTCAGGTGTGCGGGCTGTGGCCGTTCTCGGTGGGTACGGGCGCACCGCTCGTGGGCGTGCCGCTGGGGCGGCACCTCTACACGGGTGCGACGGTCTGCGCGGACCCGATTTCGTGGTTCCAGCGCGCGAAGCTGATCAGCAACCCGAGCGTGTTCGTGCTCGGCTTGCCGGGCCTGGGGAAGTCGACGACGGTTCGACGGATGGCCGCCGGCTTGGCCGGCTTCGGCTCCATCCCGTTCATCCTCGGAGACTTGAAGCCGGACTATGTTGACCTGATCGAGGCCCTCGGCGGACAGGTGATCCGCCTGGGCCGCGGCCGCGGGCACCTGAACGTTCTAGACCCTGGCGAGTCGACAGAAGCCGCGCTGCGGCTGCGTGAGGCCGGGTATGAGAAGGAGGCGGAGGAGGTTGAGGCGGATGCCCACGGCCGACGCCTCACGATCGTCTCTGCCCTGCTGACGATCCTGCGCAAGCAGCCGCCGTCCGACGTCGAGGAGTCGATCGTCGACCAGGCGCTCCGCATCCTGGATCGTCGCTTCGTCGACCAGGTGCCGGTGCTCGCCGACCTGCTAGCGATTGTCCAGGAAGGCCCGGCCGAGCTGCGCGAGGTCGCCGTCGACCGTGGCGACTTTGCCGAGTACCAGCGCACGACCCGCGGGCTGGAAGCATCGCTGATCAGCCTCGCCCGCGGCGGCCGCCTCGGGGAGACGTTCTCTCGGCCGACCACGAATCCGATGCGCCGTGACCGTCCGGTGGTCTACGACATTTCCGGGCTAAAAGAGACCGACGTCGACCTGCGCGCCGCGACCCTGCTTGCCTGCTGGTCGAACGGGTTCGCCACGGTGAACGTGGCGAACGCTCTAGCTGAGGCCGGCCTAGAGCCGCAGCGCCACTACTTCGTGATCATGGACGAGCTGTGGCAGGCGCTCCGCTCCGGTAGCGGCATGGTGGATCGGGTCGACTCGCTCACCCGTCTGAACCGCCAGTTCGGTGTCGGGCAGGCGATGATCACCCACACGATGCGCGACCTCGACGCTCTCCCCACGGAGGAGGACCGGATGAAGGCGCGCGGGTTCGTCGAGCGTGCCGGCATGGTCGTGGTCGGCGGCCTTCCGCACTCGGAGATGCCGCTGCTGACCACCGCCGTGCCGTTCTCGCTGGCGGAGCAGAGTCTCCTCACCGGCTGGTCTGCGCCGCCGTCGTGGGACGCCACGACCGGCAAGGAAACGGAGCCTCCCGGCCGCGGCAAGTTCTTGATCAAGGTGGGTGGCCGCCCCGGCATCCCGATCACGGTCAAGCTGACCGAGACGGAGCGCTCGACCAACGACACGAACAAGCGGTGGCACGCGCAATCCCGTGTCGGCCGGCGCCTGCACGCCGTCGAGCCGGAGGAGGCGGTGTCGTGAGCACGCCGAACAACCGCCGCCGCGACCCGGGCGGCCTGTCGGCGGAGTCGATTCTGCTCGCCGCCGGCATCGTGATCGTCATGGTCGGTGTGGTCGGGGTGAACCTCGCGGTTCGGCTCGGCCACCAGCTCGACCACACGGGGATCACTCTCAGTAGTGACCCCTTCACGCTGACGTTCGAGGTCCTCATGGGCAAGGTGCCGTGGCCGGCGTCGGGCACGTGGATCATCGCCGTGGTCGCGGCGATCGTGCTCGTCCTCGCCGTGCTGATCATTGTGGCGATCGCCCGCTACCGGAAGGGGCGGACCCGCGTCGACCGATCGGCCGCGTACCTGGGCCGCGGCCGCGACGTCGCGGACCTCAGCCGCAAGAGCGCTCTGGAGAAGGCTCAGCGCCTCGGCGTGCCCGACGCGCCCGGTGTTCCCATCGGGCGCACTGTCGCGTCAGGGCAGCCGCTCTACGGCTCCTGGGAGGACATGCACATTGACATCTGGGGGCCGCGCACCGGTAAGACGACCAGCCGCGCCGTGCCGGCGATCCTGGCCGCTCCCGGCGGGGTGCTCGTCACCTCGAACAAGCGCGACGTCGTAGACGCCACCCGCGACGTGCGGGAGAAGGCCGGGCAGGTGTGGGTGTTCGACCCGCAGGGCATCGCTTTGGAGGAGCCCACCTGGTGGTGGAACCCGCTGAGCTACGTCACCGACGAGGTACGCGCCGCCAAGATGGCCCAGCACTTCGCCTCCGGCTCCCGCGACGCGGACGCCAAGACAGATTCCTACTTCGATCCGGCCGGCAAAGACCTCCTGGCCGGCCTTCTCCTCGCCGCAGCGCTGGACGGCCGCCCGATCACGGACGTGTACACGTGGTTGACCCGGCCCGCCGATGACACGGCGGTGGAGATCCTTCGACAGCACGGCTTCCCGCTGACCGCCGACCAGGTGGCCGGCGTCATCGACGCGCCGGAGAAGCAGCGCGGCGGCGTCTACGGCACCGCCCAGCAGATGGCATCGTGCCTGACGAACCGTCAGGTCGCCCGCTGGGTGACCCCGTTGGGCGGGAACGCAAGCGATCGGCGGCCGCAGTTCAGCCCGGAGGCGTTCGTGCGCGAGGGCGGCACGCTCTACAGCCTCTCCAAGGAGGGCCAGGGCACCGCCGGCCCGCTGGTGACCGCGCTCACGGTCGCCGTGGTGGAAGCGGCGGAGGAGCTGGCCGCTCGGTCGGCTGGCGGGCGCCTCAGCACGCCGCTTCTGGGCGTCCTGGACGAGGCGGCGAACGTCTGCCGCTGGCGCGACCTGCCGAACCTCTATTCGCACTACGGTTCGCGCGGCATCGTCCTGATGACGATCTTGCAGAGCTGGTCGCAGGGTGTGGAAGTGTGGGGCGAGTCCGGGATGCGCAAGCTGTGGTCGGCCTCCAACGTGAAGGTATACGGCGGTGGCGTCTCGGAGGCCGGCTTCCTCGAAGACCTCTCGCGGGTGATCGGTGACTACGACCGGCTCTCCTCGTCGACGTCGAGCGGGCGCGGGCAGCGCACGGTGTCGCAGCAGCTCCACCGTGAGCGCATCCTGGACGTCGCGGACCTGGCCGCGTTGCCCAAGGGGCGCGCCGTGGTGCTTTCCTCGGGTTCTCGGCCGACGCTGATCCGCACTCAGCCGTGGATGACCGGCCCGCACGCGGCCGATGTGCGGGCGTCGATCGCCGCGCACGACCCGCAGGCGCAGCACACGATCAGCGAGGCGCAGCACGAGGTCGCCGCCGTTGAGGCGACCATCGGGAGTGAGGCGCGATCGTGAGCGACTGGGGCGAGGACGACTACGAGCCGCAGGACGCCGGCAGTTCGTCGACGACTGCGGCAGCTCCGGCCGGTGGCCGGGCGTTCGGGATCGACGTGGGCGGCCTGGCCGACGAGCTGGTTGATGCCGCGGTCAAGTCGTTGGTGCGCAAGGAAGTGTCGGCCGTCGCCGCCGATGCCGTCAAGGACGCCCTGACCGACGATGTGCTGGACGCGCTTCGTGCTCGGGCTGAGACGGCGGCCGCCGCGGCGATCGCCGCACAGCTCGAAAATTCC
>NZ_JAHHZQ010000006.1 GCF_022606355.1 Leifsonia shinshuensis | reverse complement strand
GTATGAGGGAAGGCGTCCCCTCTTTTCCGGAACCTAGAATCACCGATGGGCTGTCTGCGGCAAGGTGCTGTGGTGCCGCGGCTTGGGTGGCCCCGGCTGGTCCTGGAGTGGGCTCGGCTGGAGTGCATAGGCGGGGGGTCGTATCGAGGCCGGCGCAGGCGTTGACTGCACCGCGCGAAGGGGTCTGGCACGAGCCGAGAGTGCCACCGAGCCCGCAGGGAGCTTCTGGTGAAGCGACTACAGGGTTTACGACCCCGCTCAAGGGTGACATGGAGGCGGTGATGGTGATGCCGGGTCGGGTGGGGTCGATAAGCTTTTGTGCCCAGGTTTTGCTTCCGAGGACGATGTCGCGTACCCAGCTGAGCGCATCTCGCTGCCAGCTTCCGTCCGAGTAGTTCGTCGTGTGCTGTTGGAGGACATGCTCGAGCCATGTCTCGGTGGTGGAGAGAACTCCGTTAGCGACAGAAGAGTGAGTTGTTGTGTAGGGCTCGGTCACGGTTCTGGTCGTGACGGCGGTGACCCACGGCGGCGGCGCCGGCAGGGCTCTTGGAGGCAGTTGAATGTTTGGTTGCGGCTGGTTGGCAGGGGACGGCGTCATGGGGCCTGTGGAAGGCGGTGCGAGGAGGGTGGCGAACAGGACGGCTGCGCTTGCTACGCCGATGAGCTCGCCCAGTCCGGGTACCCAATCCAGTTCGTTTGCCTCGAGCAGGCCAACGTCCACCCCGGCGCCGAGCCCAGCCATTGACTCCTCGGCGCCTATGCCGCTCGCGGCTCGCTCGGCAAGCTGCGCGTCGTAAGCAGCTCTTTCCTCAAGTACCCACTCAGGGATGGTGTTGGGCGTGGCGTCCGGGAGGCTGATGTCTCCGAATGCCACGAGTTCTTCGACTGTTGGCATGCTCCCGCCGCCTGCGCCGAGGTTGGGGTTCGCGTACAACTGGGCATAGTGACCGGTTGGGTCGGTATATGCGATCGGGTTGGCGTTGCCATAGGCGTACTTGTTGAGCGAGCTGTTGTTGGTGGTGGGCTGTGTGGCGGTGTCATGGGAGAGGAAGCTGCCGAGGCTGGGGTCGTACCAGCGTGACTGCATGTTGACTGTGCCGGTGCCCGGGTCGGTCCAGTCTCCTTGGTAGCCGAAAGCCGATGGGTGGGGTGAGGTGTTCGGGGCGAGGAACGCTGAGGCGGCTCGGGGGGTGCCGAACGCGCTGTACCCGTTGCTGGCGGTCAGTGTTGCGCCTGGTTCTGCGGTGATCTGGCCGAGGGTGTTGTCGTGCTGGTCTTGGATGAGGTTGGCGGTGGTGCCGCCGGCGATGGAGGTTGTGATCAGCCCACCGCTGATGTCGCGTACGACGGTTTCGGTGCCGCCGGCAAATGCGGGGGCCGAGATCGGTTGGGCTCCTACGCCGGCGTATTGGAAGGGTGCGGTGTTTCGGGTGCTGATGCGGCCGAGGCCGTCGTAGGTGTAGGTGCTGGATCCGTCACCGGTGAGTTGGTCGAAGGCGTCGAATGTGAGGTTGCGCTGGGTTGCGCCGCTGCCGATGGTGGAGATGTCCCCGCGGGCGTTGCTGGTTACCGGTTTGTTCGTTGTGCCGGACGCCGTGGTGGTTGCGATGTTGGTGGGAATGTTGCGGGCGTCATACGTCCACGTCGTCGCGGTTTGGGTGGTGGATTCCGAAGTCTTGTTGTTCGCCAGGTCCCACGCGTAGGAAATGGTTGTCGGTGTGGCCGGGTCGACCGGGGACGGTTCGGGAGTGTAGCTGGCAAGCCTGTCGGCTTGGTCGTAGGTGTAGGTCCCGCCGTCGGGTACGCCCCCGGTGTCCGTTTTGCTGAGAATATTGCTGTCGGCGTCGTAGGTGTATTGGCTTTTCTGGATGATGGCGCCGGTCGTGTTCGCCGTGGTCTGACTCGCCATCCGCCCGAACGGGTCGTAGCTGGTTTGGGTGGTTCCCCCGGCGAAGCTGGTGCTGGTCTGCTGGCCTGTGGTGGGCGAGTAGCCGAACGTGGTGGTGGTACGTCCGTTGACGGAGAGCAGGCGCCCGGTGGGATCGTATTGGTAGCTTACGTACGGGGTGCCGGTGTTGATGTAGTCGAGCTGGCCTTGGTCGGAGTAGGAGAAGTTGGCGGTGCCTGCTGGGCCGGTCGAGGTGAGGATCTGCCCTGCCGACCCCCAGGTGAAGGTCTGCGTACCGGACGGAGTGCTGATAGAGGCCAAGTCCCCGGCTGCGGTGTAGCTGAAAGTCCTGCTGACGTTTCCGGCCGACCGGTTCGGGTCGGTGGCAGCCTGGCTGGTGACCCGCCCAAGTGGGTCATAGCTGCTGGTTTGGACGACCCCTCCGGGGTTGACCTGCTGAACGGGTACCAGCCCGGAATCGTAACTGGTCTGCCAGGTGCGATCCCCAAGTGCAGAGTAGGCGCTGGTCGGAGGCTCGATTCGTTTGTCTGGCAGTTCCCACGAGTTGTAGGTGGTCCAGGTGGTGTTGCCGTTGCCGTCGGTCGTGCGAACCTGATGGCCTTGCAGGTCATAGCCGATGGAGACCGTGGAGGCGACTCCGGCGCTGATCGGTTGCGTCAGCGTGGTGGGTAGGTTCGCTGCGTTGTATCCGATGGTCTGTGTTGCACCGTCGGGGTCGGTGGCTTGGGTGAGGTTCCCTGCGCCGTCGAAGGTTCGGGTGATGACGTGTTGCGTTCCGTCTGTGCCGACACTGGTCGTGCTGGTTTCTCTCCCGGCAAGGTCGTAGCTGTGTCGGGTGGTGACTCCGATGGTGTCTTTCTGCGTGGCGATCCGGCCCGCGAGGTCGTAGCTGAAGGTGACCGGGTTGACTGCACCGGGCAGGTTGACCGAGGTGATTTCGCCGGCGGCGTCGTAGTGATAGGTGGTTGTCGCCCCGTATTGGTCGGTTGTGGTGAGGCGCTTGCCGGCGAAGTCATAGGTGGAGGTCGTGATTGGTTCGACCCCGCCGTCGGTGTGTGAGGAGGGTTCGACCCACCACCAGGAGTCCTGGACTTCGTCGCCGAGCCGGTCGTAGTAGTAGTAGTGGGTTGAGCCGCGGTCGTTGGTCTCCATGGCCTTGATGCCCGCATGGTCGAACCAGGCCAGCGTCGTTGTCCGGGCCCCGTTGACCTGCGGGCCGAGGGTTTTTACGAGGTTGCCTGCGATGTCGTAGCTGAAGTTGGTGGTGCCGCCTCGCGCGTTGGTCAGGGTGACTAGGTCTCCTGCTGGGCTGTAGGTTCGTTGTACGGAGCTGACGAGCGGTGTTGTGCTGCCGGGGGCGAGGTAGGGTGCACTGTCGGTTTCGGTGATCCGACCCGCTGCGTCGTAGGTGTTGGTGGTGATGTTGCCGAGAGCGTCCTTGATTTGAGTGATGTCACCGAAGGCGTCGTACCCGATTGTTTTGGACGCACTCGCGGTCTGTTGGGTGAGCCCGGTGTAGGTGGCGGTCGAAGCGGGGGTGTCGACCAGGATCGGGGGGCCGGTCTCTTGGATGGAGCGACCCAGCACGTCGTAGGTGAGGGAGGTAGTGTTTGCGTTCGGGTCGGTGACCTGCAGGATGTCCTCGTTGGCGTCTCGGGTGACCGTCGTGGCCAGGTTGGTCGAGCCGGTCGAAACGGTTGTTGTGATCGGGTAACCGGCCGCGTCGACTGTGTACTGCTGGGATTCCGTCCGGGTCCCGTCTGTGACGGAGCGTCCGATGACGCGGCCGTTGGAGTCGCGCTGGATCGTGGTGGTCCGGTTCACACCGGTTGGGTCGAGGGTCGAGGACTGCAGTCGTCCCTCGGGGTCATAGGTGTAGCTGGTCGTCGTTGCGCCGGAATCCTGGACCACCTTGTAGAAGTGGCTGGCGTCCGGGCATTCGCTCTTGTCCATGAACATGTGGAGGTTGTCGCAGGGAAGATAAGCGTCGCCGCGGGTCTCCGTGAGTAGGTTCCCGGCTGCGTCGTAGCTGCGTTCGAACAGTGCGACACGGTATGTTGTTCCGTTGATCACGACTCCGAGCCGGGTTGCTCGCGTCAGCAGGTCGTTGTCGCTGTAGTCGTACGTGGTGACGTTACTGTCGGCGTCGGTCTCCTGGGTGAGCCGGCCGGCAGGGTCATAGGCGTAGGTGTGGGTGGTGACGTTGACGCGGCCGGATGGCGGGTCGATGTCGCTGGCGACGCTGACCACTTTCCCCAGGTGGGTGTCGTAGGTGTAGTTGGTGACCCGTCCGCGCGGGTCCGTCTGAGAGGTCAACTCCTGGGTGTTCGCGGTGTCGTACGTGTACGTCGTTGTCGCACCGACCGCGTCGGTGATGCTGTGCAGGCGACCGAATTGGTCATAGACGAATGTGGTGGTCCGATCCGGGGCGACAGTCGCGCCGGAGCTGCAGTCGAGTGCCTTCTCGGTGGTTGTCAGCGGTAGTCCGTCGGCGTCGTATGTGTAGAGCACGACTCGGTGGCTGACCTGCCCGGTCACTGCGTTCGCCACACACGGGTAGGTGTCTGCGGTGTCCCGGCTGAGCGCATCCCGGGTTACCGTGACAGTTCCGGAGCCCGGGCCGACTCCTGTGGTCGTCTCCGAGCTGACCAGGCCTGTGGGGTCGTATGTGCGCAGGGTCGCCCCTCGCCCCACAGTTGTGAATCCGGTGAGGTCCCCGTTGACGTCATACCGATATGTGCTGGTGCCAGCACCGGCCGAGGTTGCGATAAGGAGCCCGGGCGGCGCGGACTGTGCGGACTGCGCACCGGTGGAGTCGAACGCTGGCGTTGATGCCGTCGCGTAGGTGTCGGTAGCGGATTCGCCAGCTGGTGCGCCCGTAGTTGCCGGACCCGTGCGTGCGATCAGCCGCCCGGCCGAGTCGTACGTGAACATGTTCGACTTATCCGGCAGATTTGTGCCAGGCCCTCGAAGCGCGGAGCCCGTCACACGTGGAGGGTCGTTCTGAGTTGCACCTGCCTGCACGTACGTGGTGCTGGTGACAGGTGTCTGAGGGTCGGACCAGACGGTCATAGACGCGAGCGTTCCGAACAGGTAGTCGAAGGTTGCGACGTGGTCGTTCTCATCGCGGAAGTATTGGAGTTCGCCATCGGATCCGTAGATCCATTGCCGGGAGTTGGCTTCGGTGGTGCTGGCTTCGTCGGCGGCGTTGGACTTCATCACCAGACGGTTGACGGGGTCGAAGCGGAGGAATTGCTGACCGTCCGGGCAGCTTTCGACGTTGTTGACGATTGTGCGTTGACCGCAGTACCACGCGGTCGAGCCGCCAGCGGAGTTGACATTGCTGAGATAGTCGGTCGTCGCCCCGTTGGCGCTCGGAACAGGTTTGCGAAGCGTGATCGCGTGCGACACGCTGCCTGGCTCGGAAACGATCATATGATCCACCAGCGCCCCGTTCGCCGCTGGATACCAGGCCCCGGCGTCGATCAGCCCCGGCGTCGCCCGGCCGCCCGGGGTGTAGCCGATGAACGATGTGTCCGAGGTGGTATAGGTTGTGACCCCGTTGGCGGGATCGGTCACCGTGCGCAACCGGTCGCAGTTGTACTGATAGGACCAAACGGCTGCGGGAGCTCCGGTCCCGTGAGAAACCGTGAGAGACGCGACGTGACGCATCCTGGGCTGGTCAGCAGCTGGGCACCCGCTCGCTGGCACTCCCCACTGCACGGAGATACTCCTGCCGGAGGGTTCTTGTGTCAGAGAGCTGATCTCCCCGCCGGTGCGCGTAATCACCCAGGACGCGTCCGGGAAGAGAACACGTGAAAGCTGGCCTGCCGCGGTGAACTCTTCGGACTCTCCGCTCGACTGCTTGACCGTGGTCGTCCCGTCCCCAGCAATGGTCAAGCGGTCTGTGAGGCCCAGGTCGGCGCGGCTTGCCCACGTTCCGTTGGAGTTCTGGGCGAACGTTTCCTGGCGTCCGTCCGGGTACGTTACGGCGGTGACCCCGGTCGTCGCATTGGTGACCAGACTCGAGTCGAAGATCGAGAGCCATCCCTTGCCGAACGCGCCCTCAACGGTGGCGGCGCGGCTGGAGTAGGTTCGGTCGACCGACAGGGGCATGTTCGCGCCTTGGACGGATGCGTCGTGAGCGGTTTGGGTGAATATTCCGTACGGCAAAACCACGCTGTCAGCAGTGACAAACCCCAACCCGTTCCCGACCTGTCGCCAATCGTCCGGTGCCGGGACGACGACCTGGAAAGGGTTCGAAGCACCGGTCGCGACCATCGAATCAGTCGTGCTGACCCCATCGGACACGGTGGCTTTCCAGTAGTACGTCGACGCCCACTGCAGTAATCCCGCGGGAACCTGCCAACTCGTCCCTGTCACCGGTGAATGCACACAGCCTGCTGTCAGCGCGGCATTTGTGCACAGCGTGAACTGGTAGGTAAGCGACGAACCCGGCCATGAGTCCGGGTCGGTCGCGTCAGCGACCAGGTAGGGTGTCCGGGTTGTGACCGTCCCGGCATAGGTCGGTGACACCAGTTGCATCGACGGTGCCTGGTTGTACACCGTCAGCGTGACATTCGGTGAGCACACCGCCACCGAATCGGAAGTCAAGTATCCGACGCCGGGTATATAGACATCCCAGGACAACGTCCAGGTCCCCGGCGGAAGCGGGGCAATCGTCAACCACTGGTCGTGCCATGTCCCGTGCACGAGGGAATCGTTCGCAAGGGGGCTGTGCGGATAATTGCCCGGGACTGCATTGCCGTTTGAGTCGTGAAGGTAGTAGGTGAAGTACGTTCCGGCACCCCAGTCCGCGGTGCCCTTGTTCACTACCGCGATCCGGTACGAACCACTCGTGTTCGCCGTGACCTGACCAGAGACCGCCACCTGGTTGTTGTCATAGCTCGGATCCAGGGACCACCCGTAAGTCCCCACTGGATAACCCGACCCGTGCGAAACTGAACAGTCAGGCGACTGCGTCACCGGCCACGTCGTTGTAGTGTCCGCACGCGGGTGAATGGCGACCGTCCCACGCGCCGAGCCCGGTTTGCGCGTCGTAGGGGCGGCCGCGTCGATGCTGACGCTTGTCGCCTCTCGGCGGGCCACCACGGGGTTTGCCGCCGCAGGATGCCGGTCCGAGAAGCCAGAGGGCGCAGCATCGGGTGACGTGGCGGCCGCGGTGAACGTCGTTTGCGGAGTCGCGCCCACCGCCACCGGCGGATTCGCCGTCAACCGGCCGATGGCTTCGTCAGCGCTCACACGCTGCCGCATACTGCCGAGAACGGCACCCTCCGGAGACGCTGCCGGCACTGGGCTCGGCGAAGGCGGCATCATCACAGACGATGTGATACCCACATTCGGATCGATCGCACCGGCCGGAACCGCATGCTTCGGCGGCTCCCACCCATCCGGCGGGTTCCACGTCGCCTGCGTCACCGCCGTCTCCGTCGCACCTGCACCGGTCGATGAGACCAAAGTGGCTGCGGCAACCACAGCGACAAGCGCAACACTGACCGCAGAAAGAATCCCGAGACGCGGGCCGACCATCATGTTCCCCCTCGATGCCAGCCGCACGAAATCCCGGCGCGACGCCATGTCTACCCGAACCGAAACCCCTTCCGCCCAGATAATGGGAAGAGTTCATCCGCTCGTAGCGCCAAACAATGAGCGCCGAAACCGCTTGTTAACCTGAGCGACCGAAGAGGGCTTCCGCTGCCAGGGGATCCGCCCCGCCCTACCGGCGACGACTCACCTCGAGTCGCACGGATGGAGCGTCCACCGTGCAGCGCTGGGCAGCGCCAGCGGATACGCCGACCCCGAGTGCCAGCAAGTGACCTTGGCTGAGAACCTCGCCATCGAGCAGGCGGCAAAGACGTTCGTTCACAAAACAGCGCAAATCGAGCTGCGCCACATCCATGACATCGACGAGTACGCGCTCACGGCGGTCGGATGGAAGTCGAGGCCGAATCGGTCGCGTTCATCGTCGCCGGCCTGGCCGGATCCGGCACCAGCGCACATAGCGTCGGCTACATCCCCGGGTGGGGGGACGTGGACGTCACGGTTATTCGAGACACGGCAACACGCGTGCTGAATATCGCTCACGCCGTCGCGGAGATCATCGAGCATCGAGACTAGCCACTGACAACGCCAGACCCGACCCACACACAGGTCAGGTCTTTTCACGTCCGAAAGCGCGAACGGCCGGCGAAATGGGAAGTGAGAGAACGCGCGGAGAAAGTGGACAGCACGGAGAAATAGCGAAGGAGACAACGAACGAACAAGAACCAAGCTGGGAAACACGGAGAGATAAGAGAGCACGAGAAGGGGAAGAAGAAGGAAGAGGGAACGGAGAGAGCAAAGAGCAAGAGCGAATGCACGTAGGCACTTCAGTGAGAAACCCGTAATCGGGCTCCCGGTCGGCACTAATTCCGTTGGTTCGGGCTAGTCGCTGGAGGAAGAATCGGGTGCAGGTCTACCCGCAACGTCCCACGGCCACCACCAAGCCGCGGGCTCCGACTTCACCTGCTTTTGAAACTCAACGAGCCAACGCCCACCATTCGTGAATCCGAGTTCGTTCGGATTGCCGATACGGGCAAGCATCGTTCTCGGGTAAATCTTCCTGCGCGCCCACACTCGCTGATTCAAGAACTCGCGGGCCCGACGAAATGCCGCCTCAGCACGATCGCCCTCTGTCGGGGACGGCTCCGTGCCAGCATGCACGACGCGATTTCGAAGCTCGTAGAGATCCACCCAATATCGTCCGACTTCAGAGCCAGGCCGCTGGACGTTCCAATCGCCCCCGAGACGCTGCGGGAGCGCCGTACTGACCAACCATTTGAAGGAATCGTATTGCGCTTGGTCCTGGATCTCCCGGGACGATTTCCCCTCGTCAACGAGGACCATGCGGAACGTCGCGGCAAACAATGACTCCGCCGCGGTCTGCAGGCTGACCACACGATCAACTTGATCGCCCCGGCGTTTTGCTCGCATTGATCGCGAGAACCACATCTTCATCGGAACATATGGGTGACCGGCCGTCACGTAGTCGATTCCGCCACCGATGCGCGATGCAGCGTCGCTGATATCAAGCATTGGCAACGGCTTGGGCGTCCATTCGAGCGGCATGACGAGCAGGCCCGGATCGAACCAACCGTTCGATGTACTCCATTTACCTAGCACGATCACGGGATCGAGATCTTCGGGTGCTATCTGGTGGATATGAGTGCTTCCGAGCCCGACTGAGTATCCAACCAGAAACAAGTTCAAGGCCCGCAACACTCGATGGAACGCAAAGGCCTCGTCTTGCGGATTTTCCCATGCCAGGCGATCGGGGGCGGTCTCGGCGGACACCCACTGCTCGTAAACCTCGGCATCACCTTCCCCAAGAAGAGGCCATGTTCCGGCTGGGGATCCAAATTTCGAGTTGGAGTACACCCCCTGAAGAGCCGACTCGAGACGGGGCGGGAACATCTCGATGCCCCCTACAGGGTTGGCATAGAACTTGAGCCGCACAATTCCCACTGGCCCGTTAGCCTTAGCGGAGCCCGCATCGGCCCAGACTTCCTAGCCTTGCCATTCCGCAGGCGGGGCGGCACGTACGTCGTGATTTTCGTTGCCGGTATACGTCAACCCCAGTGTGAACGGCAACCGAAACGTGAAGGTCTGCCACACCCCTACTGAATCCGGGTTACTCATGTCGATTCCGTTCTGATATTGGCAGCGCGCGGATTCATCTCGCTGGCGGAGTGGGTTGCCTGTGCCTTTCCGTCGCCCGATCGTAGCTCGCTCCCGGTGCTCCGTGCCGGGCTTTCGCGGCGTATCCTCCCTCCGCTTCGCTCCAGTGCGGTACTCCACGACCCGGCACTCCGCACCTCCCACTCGCTCTCGATCACTCGCCGGAAAGGCACTCAAAAACGATCGAACTTGGGAGTGAGCGAGATGCGGGTATTCATCATCGACACCGGAGACATGGCGCCGGAACTGCAAGGCGGACTCGTAGGGGTGGAAGGGTCCTCGAACCCGACTCCTGCAGAGAAGAGGGAATGCGTGGAGACCGTCAGCCAGTACGTGATGGATGGGTGGGCGATCGCCGCCGACCCGCACACCCCTATCGGGTGGCTCGCCGCCCTCACCGCGGAGACGGCGTGCGTGCCCTTCGTCAATCTGACCGGACTCGGCGGCATCCGGTAGAAGTTATTGCCGCTGGTACCGCACCCAACGAATTTTGGTTTTGCGCGTCAAAACCGGCTGGGAAACACAACGTGTAGGTATGAGGGCATTCGTTTCGGAGGCCGAGCACTGCGGCGCAGTTCGCCGACGGATGGGGTGGCGCACCGGATCCGGCTGTTCGCGGCCGGCCCGGGAGGGCGCGACTTGCCGGAAAGAACTCGGGTGCGCGCCAAATGCGCGCCAAAACGGCCCGCGAACCGGAAGTAATAAGTAGAGGGACTTTTCGAACGAAGGACAAGACTGCCCGAATCCAGAAGCCGAGGGAGGTGATTACAAGTGCGAGGCGGAGTAGCCAGATGGAAGCGGGGACAGGCATCCCACGGGGTCAAGCAAGCGGTCAACTACGGCTTCAGCGGCGTCTGTGACGCCACCCTCACCGCCAAAACCGCCGACGGGGTCATCGCCGCAGCCGGCTACACCGACGCGCTCATGACCCGGTACATCGTCGAGAACGGCAACATCCGCGACGATCTCCTCACCAGGGATCAGCTCAAGGACTGGGTCGACGGCCTCGACCCACTCACCGGGGAACGCCGGGGACGCGACCTCGAGTCCCCCGTCGCCGACCTGATTCTGGATGCCACAATCAATGCACCGAAGTCGTTCTCGATCGCTGCCATGCTCGACCCCGACCTCGCCGCCGCCTACGAAGACCTCCAAGACCGACTCCGAGACCGAATCATCAAACTCTGGCAGACAGAGCTCAACGCCCGCCGCGGCAAAGGCGGCAGCATCCGCGAAGACCTCGCCCGCATCGAGGTCGTCGAGCTCTGGCACGAACGCTCCCGCTCCCTGGATCCTCACAAGCACCGCCACCTCTGGCTGAACGTCAAAGTCCAAGGCCTTGACGGTAAGTGGTCCAACGTCGACACCCGGGTCGCGTTGCGGTTCCAGAACGTCATCAACGCCGAAGGCGACCTCGCCTCCCGCACCGACCCCACCTGGATCCGCGCCCTCCACGCCAAAGGATTCACCCTCAACGCGGACGGCGAGGTCGGCCAACTACAACACCTAGTGCGGCCGCTGTCGAAGCGATCCGCGCACATCGAAGCCAACCGGGCCAAGCGGATCGCATGGTGGAAACAACAGCACCCCGGACAGGAGCCATCCCACGATGTGCTCAGCCAGATCGACCACTGGGCATGGGCTGTCGGCCGACCCAACAAGCCTGACAACCTAGACGAAGACGGATGGGCCGCACTCGTCCGGGAAGAACTCTTTAACGCCGACCCGACGCTCGGCATCCGGCGTTCTCCCGCGCGGCTACCGAGCGTCGCGGTTCAGGATCTCGACCTGGAGTTGCTGGCAGCCAAGGCCGTTGTCGACGCGGACGCCCGCTCGACCGGCAGCGGCGGCCGCTTCAGCATCATGGACGTCCGGGCCGGCGCCCTCCGCGCGATTGCCGCGACAGGCGTTGTCGCCAACCGAGACGAACTCACCAAGCTCGCCGAGGAAGTCGTGGCGCACTCACACACGGTGACACTGATCTCTGAGCCAGACGCCCCGAAGCACGTCAAACACCTCATGGCGGTCTCCACCGCGACACTAGAGGCCAGCCTCGCGCAGAAGGTCGAGGCGCTCTCCGCACCCGGGCAGATCCTTGACACGGAAGTGGTCGCCGCGCTCGGCCGCGCGGTTGAGCCCGATCGAACCCTCGACGACGGGCAGCTCGCTGGTGCGGCTGCGATCGGCGGCACCTCCCGCAACGTCGTCATCTCCGGGCCGGCCGGCACCGGCAAGACCACGATGCTCAAGGTGGCCGGCGCAGCTCTGCGGCAACGCGGCCACAACATGATCATCGTCGCGCCGACCAAGAAGGCCTCCGCCGTGGCGGGACGCGAAACGATGAGCTCGTCGTCCTCCCTCCACCAACTTCTTCATGACTGCGGGTGGCGCTGGGCGACCGCCTCGTCTGGCGCAACTGAGTGGCGACGCCTCTCTATCGGCGAGGGCGAGCCGTCCGCGGGCGGCGTCTACCTGGCCCGCAGATCAGCATCAACCCTGGCGATCGCATCGTCGTTGATGAGGCCGGCATGCTCGACCTCGAGGCCGCGTCCGCGCTCCTCGATGTCGTACATTCCACCGGCGCAGGTGTCGCTCTGATTGGGGATCAGCGACAGGCGTTGCCGGTCGGGCATTCGGGCGCGATGGCGCTTTTCTGGCGTCGTTCGCTCCGGCACGTGGAGCTCACGACTACTCACCGTTTCACGGATCCAGAGTGGGCTGATCTTACGATGCGACTTCGAGAGCCACGGAGCGAGGACGGAATGCGCGATGTGGCCGAAGACCTGATCCGCACCAACCACGTCGTGATGACAAACAGCGACGTCGAAGCGCGAGAAGCCATGGTCGACGGATGGTTCGACGCGGTACGGCGCCGCGAGACGATTTCACTGGTGACCGCTACCCACACGGAAGCGCAGGAGATTAGCGAGGCCATCCAGAGCCGACGAATCGAATCCGGGGCAATATCCACCTCGGTCGCTATCTCCGGGCAATCAGGTCAACCGATCTTTGTTGGGGACCTAGTCCAGACCCGACGCAACGACAGCCTTGCTGACGTCCAGAACCGCCAGAACTGGGTCGTGAAAACAATCGGCAAGGATCACGTGATCCTTGCCGCGAGCGCCGACACGACCGACCTGCGGAAGGTCAGCCTCGCTTACGCCGAATCCCACATTCACCTCGCATACGCAACGACCGTCTACGGAGTCCAAGGCGAGACAACGGACCGATCACTGGTTGGACCGGGAGTTGATGCTGCGGGCTTGTATGTCGGCCTCACCCGCGGCAAGGCAGACAACGCAGTGGTCCTCGTGGCTCCGACAGAGAGCTCCGCAAAATTGCTATTGGTCGAGATGATGCAACGCGAGACCGTGGAGGAGACGATGGAAAAGTCCCGCGGAGCAGCGCTGAGCGAACTCCGACGGGCTGCGCAGCGGACCATCGAGCCGATCGTCACGGCGCCCGGACGTCGACTGACGTCGGCTGGCCTGGAATGACCAAGGCGTTCGCCCTATTGGGCGAGACCAGTCGAGTACAGCTCGCGCCCGAGCAGATTGCCTCCATCCAGGGTGGCACCCTGCGGATCGAATCCGAAGATGGCGACTCCGAGTTCGTCCGCCCTATCGACGGCCTGTGGGAGTACGCCGTATCGAGCGAAGATCAAACCTCGTCGTCCATCTGCCGCCGAAACCGACGCTGCTCTGGTTACCTTTGCGACGTCGAGATTGCCGCGTTGATTGTCGACCCACGCCAGGTAGCCCGCACTGTAGAGGTCGCACGCCTGAACCGCAGCTCCAGAGGCGACGACGGTGTCTGCAGCGCCGAGATAGATCATCCACTCGCGGCACAGCTCGATTGCTTCATCGTCCGAAGCACCCCAAGGCTTCGGGTCCGGAGGTTGCCGTTCCACAAGACCAGTCTGCCCGAGACTGCCGTCCCCGCCACTTGTGTTCCTTCTCCGGACGGCCGGATGTCGGCACTCGCACGTAACCTGACGCCACCCATCTCATCGCAGCGCAAAGCCGCGATCGGCGATTGGAGCTGAGGAATGGGGAGCATTCACTCATACGAAACGGCCCGGGGCAAGCGTTACCGCGTCCAGTACCGAACACCAGAGCGAGACCTTACCGGCAAACGAGGCTTCCGAACGAAACGGGACGCCGAGCTCTTCCTGGCTTCCGTAGAAGTCGCGAAAGCTCGAGGCGAGTTCCTCGACGCTCGAGCCTCCGGGTCCACAATCAGCGCTCTCGGTGCCGAATGGCTGGCCAACCAACACCATCTGAAGCCCTCGTCGCTCAGGCCTGTCCAGATCGCCTGGCGGCTGCACGTCGAGCCTAAATGGGGCAGTCGCCCGGTGGGTGAAATCCGTCACTCGGAAGTGCAGAACTGGGTGACTGCTTTCACGAAAGGCGACGGCAAGCCGCGCTCGGCCACAACGGTCCTCCGCGCATATGGTGTGCTCGCTGGCATCCTTGACACCGCCGTGATGGATCGCCGAATCCCGTCGAACCCGGCGCGCGGCGTCAACCTTCCTCGCAAGCTCAAGGGAAAACACAAGTACCTCAGCCACGCGCAAGTTGATCTTCTCGCAGGCAGCGCGAAGAAGCACCGGACCATGGTCCTGTTTCTTGCCTACACAGGCTTGCGATGGGGCGAAACGATCGCCCTCCATGTGAGCGATGTGGATCTGAATCGCCGACGTGTCGACGTACACGCGAATGCAGTAGAGGTCTCGGGGACGATCCATGTCGGCACGCCGAAGACGGGCGAAGCTCGCAGCGTCCCATTTCCGCCGTTCCTCGCTCCGCTCCTGGCGGCACTCATCGAGAACAGGACCTCATCGCAATTGGTCTTCGGTGATGGGGACAGCTATCTGCACCAACCAGATCGGCGCCGAGGTTGGTATGTCTCTGCGATCGCCCGATCACAGGCCCTCGACAAGAACTTCCCACGCGTCACGATCCATGACCTACGGCACACTGCCGCAAGCCTGGCGATCAGCGCCGGAGCCAACGTCAAGGCTGTGCAGCGAATGCTCGGTCATTCGTCTGCTGCGATGACCCTCGACACGTACGCAGATCTTTTCGACGACGACTTGGATGCCGTCGCCGTGGCCCTTGATAGGGCCCGAGCAACGGCCACAGATGTAGTCAAAATGTAGTCAAACGCCTCATTCTGCAAAAGCGAAAACCCCCGGATCCCGTGTAAACACTGGGATCGCGGGGGCTTGCACGTGGCGGTACCGGTGGGATTTGAACCCACGGTGGGCTTTCACCCACACAACTTTTCGAGAGTTGCACCTTCGGCCGCTCGGACACGGTACCGCCGACGAGTTTACTGGAAGCGCGGCGCGGCCGCCAATCGAGTTGCGGCCGGGACGCGCGGGGTACGCTGCCGGGATGGGGTTCCTGAGACCGGCGCTGTGGGTGGGCGGCGCCGTCGCTGTCGTGACGGCGACCTCCCTGGTCGTCCGGTCGGCGTTGGCCCAGCACGACGCCCGGCTCGTGGCCGGGCGCGAGCGCATCAATCAGACGCTCCCCGTCCATTCGGCGTGGTGGCGGGAGCACGCACGGGCCGAGGGCGAGATCCTCTACGTCGCGATCGGCGACAGCGCGGCGCAGGGCATCGGCGCGTCGGCGCCGCGCAACAGCTACGTCGGCATTGTCGCCGACCACGTGCGCTCCGCGACCGGGCGCAGCGTGCGGGTCGTCAACCTGTCGGTTTCCGGTGCGACGGTCGCTCTGGCGGTCGCGGACCAGCTTCCGCGGTTTGCCGGCTACAAGCCCGACCTGGTGACCGTGTCGATCGGCGCCAATGACATCGCGGACTTCGACACCGACCGGTTCCGGGAGGGCATCAGTCGGGTTCTGGACGCCATCCCCTCGGACGCGATCGTCGCGGACCTCCCCTACTTCTACTTCCCGAAGAACGAACGCAAGGTCGCTGTCGCCAACGCGATCCTCCGCGAGGAGGCCGCCACGCGCGGGCTCACGGTGGTGCCGCTGCACGAGGCGATGCGCCGTGAAGGGATCCGCGGGGCGATCACCCAGTTCGCCGAGGACTGGTTCCACCCCAACGATCACGGCTACCGGGTGTGGGCGTCGGCCTTCCTGCCCGCGGTGCTGGAGCAGGCGACGGCCAAGTTCCCGCGCCGGCCACCGGTCGACGCCTGACCGCAACTGCGGCGACTCACGACGCGGTGCCGGGCGCGAGGTGCGACAGCACGCGACCCCAGGCCTGGGCGATCACCAGGTGGCCGACGCCGGGAACCATCTCCATCCGCGCATCCGGGATGGCCTTCTGATACCACGCGGCGTGCGCCTGGCCCGCGAGCGGGTCGGCCTGGCCGCCGATGATCACGGTCTCGGCCTGCACGTCCCCCGGGTCGAAGCCCCACGGACGTGCGGTGTAGCTGAGAACGTCGCCCGCCACGCCGGCCGGGCCCTGGCGGAACGCGTCGATCAGCATGCGTCCGAGCCGGTCGCGGAGGCCGCGCCGCTGCAACGCGCCGGCATCGGCCGGCCCGGCGCCGAGCATGTCGAGCGGGACCGCGCCCTCCCCGTCGGCGGCGTGGACCGCATCCGCCTGGCCCTGCATCATCCCGGACAACCGGCTCAACGCGACATCAGGAGGCTGCTGGCCGAGCTCGTCGGAGAGCTTCTGCAGCTCGGGCGGGATCCACGGCACCTGCTCGTTCGGCGCGGGCGTCGCGACCACGGCGACCCGGTCGACCAGGTCGGGATGGCGCGCGGCGAACGCGAGCGCCACGCGCCCGCCCGCAGACCAGCCGGCGATCCCGACCGTCGCGGGCCTGACCACGCCGAGCGGGCCCTCGAAGCGCTTCAGGTCGCGGAGGTACTCGGCGATGTCGTCCGCCGCGCGCACGATGCTGGGCCAGGTCCCGAACGGCCACGGGTCGCTGGAGCCGTAGCCGGGCCGGTCGAGTGCGACGATGTGGACGTCCCGATCGGCCGACTCGTCGGGATCGGGGTCGAACACGGACGAACCGGGCGCCGGATGACAGAACACCACGACCCGCGACGCACTCGGATCGCCTAGCGTGGTCACGCCGACGCGCCGGCCTGAACGGAGAGTGAAGGTCAGGTTGGCCATGCCGCCATTGTGCTCCGGAGCACCGACACGCAGAAGCCCGGACGCTCGCGCGGCGCGACGCGTCGGCAACGGAGGAGATCCGGTCCGCTGCGCCCGGCGACCGCAGCCAACGGAGGAGTCCACCGGCGTGGCGCGTCGCGAACTCCTCCGCTCGCAACCGCAGCAGCACAAGCCGACCATCCCCTCCCGCAGCCAGTTCGGTCAGTAACGGAGGACAACCGAACCGACACACCGCACCGCCGCAGCCAACGGAGGAGTCCACCGGCGTGGCGGCCCGCAATCTCCTCCGCTCGCAACCGCAGCAGCCGACCATCCCCTCCCGCAGCCACGTCAGTCGGCGACGGAGGACAACCGAACCGACACACCGCACCACCGCACCACCGCATCCAACGCACACCCCCGTCGCGCGCGGTCGCGCGCGTCAGAACGCGGCGTCGAGCTCCCGCTCGCGCTGGGTGGCGGCTGACGAGAAGGCGACCCGCAGGGCTTCGCGCACCGTGGCGCTGCGGTCGTCGATGCGGGTGGCGAAGCCGAGGCGGGCGGCCTCGGTGGCGCGCTGCTTGCCGCTGGTGACCGGCCGGATCTCGCCCGCGAGGCTGATCTCGCCGAAGGCTGCGAGCGTGTGCGGGATGGCGCGGTCCGTGGCCGCCGAGGCCACGGCGAGGGCGATGGCGAGGTCGGCGCCGGGCTCGGCGAGCCGCACGCCGCCGACAGTCGAGACGTAGACGTCTTTGTCGCCCAGGCGGATGCCTGCGCGGCGCTCCAGCACGGCGAGCAGCATCGCGACCCGGGACGAGTCGACGCCGTTGGTCACGCGCCGCGGGTTGGGCGCCGTGGTGGCGACCACGAGCGCCTGGACCTCCACCGGCAGCGGGCGCCTGCCCTCCATCGCCACCGTGACGCACGTACCGGAGACCGGCGTGGTCGTTCGGCTGAGGAAGAGCCCGCTGGGGTCGGGGACCTCCGCGATGCCGTCACCGGCCATCTCGAAGCAGCCCACCTCGTCGGTCGGCCCGAACCTGTTCTTCAACGCCCGCACGAACCGCAGCGCCGTCTGCCGGTCGCCCTCGAACTGGCACACGACGTCGACGAGGTGTTCGAGCAGGCGCGGCCCAGCGATCGAGCCGTCTTTGGTCACGTGTCCGACGATGAGCACGGGGAGGTCGCGCTCCTTGGCCACGCGGATGAGCGTGCTCGCCACCTCGCGGACCTGGCTCGGACCTCCCGCGATGCCCTCGGTCGAGCCGCTCGAGACCGTCTGCACCGAGTCGACGATGACCAGCGACGGCCGCACCGCATCGATCTGACCGATGATGGTCGCCAGGTCGGTCTCGGAGGCGAGGAAGAGCTGATCGTGGAGGGCGCCCGTGCGCTCGGCCCGCATGCGCACCTGGCTCACCGACTCCTCGGCGCTCACGTAGAGCACCGGCCGGCCCTCGCGCGCGGCCCGGGAGGCGACCTCCAGCAGCAGCGTCGACTTGCCGACGCCGGGCTCCCCGCTCAGCAGGATGGCCGCGCCCGGAACGATGCCGCCGCCGAGCACCCGGTCGAACTCGCCGATGCCGCTCGGCCGCCGCTGCGTCGACTCGACGCCGATCGCGGTGATCGACCGGGCGGCCCTGTCTGCGCCGACCGTCACCGGCATCAGCGCGCGCAGAACGCCCGTGCGCGCCGCCGCCTCGGCCACCGTGCCCCACTCCTGGCACTCGCCGCAGCGCCCGACCCACTTGACGGTCGTCCAGCCGCATTCGGTGCAGCGGTACGTCACAGCGGCTTTAGCCACGGCACCTCCTCGGTCGGGCCGGGGGTCCGGCGTGTTCCACACTACGGGCGGCCACCGTCACTCGACGGAGGATCGCGGAACCTGTGGAGACGTCTTGCGCCGAACGAACGGTGGAGGAGAACGTCACTGCAGGATGAACTGCTTGGTCGTCGCCGAGGTGATGCCGGCGACCGACACCTGCAGGTGGTACGACGCGCCGGCCGCCGGCACCTGCTGACGCTGAGCCTGACAGGTGGCCGGGTCGGACCGCGTGCGGTCCCAGGTGATCGGGGCCTGCGACGAGATGGTCTTGCCGGGCTGCAGCAACACCTGCGCGTCGACCTTGGACGCCTGGCAGTCCGTCGACTTCCAGTAGACCTCCGAGCCGCTGGTGATCGTGAACACCTGCTGCGACGTGCCCGCGTCGATGACGCAGGCCACGGACCCCGTGTTGGTGAGTGCGACCGACAGCTGCGGGAGCTGACCCGCCGCGTACTGGGCGGCGTCGGTGACGGCCTCCACCTTGACGTCGGCCGGCTTGCACTCCTGGCCGCTCGCGCTGGCGCTGGAGGTCGGGATGCTGGTCGCCGCTGCGGGCGCCGGGCTCGACGAGTTCGTGCTGACGGGCGCCTTGGCCGGTTCGCCGCTCGATGAGCCGGGCCGGACGACGATGAGCACGATCACGACGATGACGGCGACGAGGCCGATCAGGACGATGAGCCTGCGGCGCCAGTAGACACTGCTCGGCTGGGGGCCGACAGGGTGCTTGAACGTCGACATGCCCGAAGGTTAGCGCCGACCCGCGACACGCCGACGCAGGCGCGCTCAGAGGCGCTTCAACATGCGCGTGTTTCCCAGGGTGTTGGGCTTCACGCGCGCGAGGTCGAGGAACTCGGCGACGCCCTCGTCGGTGGACCGGACGAGCTCGGCGTACAGGACGGGGTCGACCGTCTCGGTCCCCATGTCTTCGAAGCCGTTGCGCTCGAAGAACGACACCTCGAACGTCAGGCAGAACAGCCGGCTGAGGCCCAGCTCCCGCGCATCGCCCTCCAGCCGGGCGAGGAGGGCGCGGCCGACACCGCGGCCGAGCCAGGGGTCGGCGACCGCGAGCGTGCGCACCTCGGCGAGGTCGCTCCACATGACGTGGAGGGCGCCGCAGCCGATCAGCTCACCGTCGGCGGTCTCCGCGACACGGAACTCCTGCACGGACTCGTAGAAGGTGACGGCCTCCTTGCCGAGCAGGATGCGTCGCTGGACGAGCGGCTCCACGAGCTTCTGGATGCCGGGCACGTCACTCGTCCGCGCCCTCCGAACCACATACGCGCTGCCGTCTGAACTCACTCCACAACCCTACCGATCCCCCGCGGCCATCCCTTCCTCACTTCCTCCCGCAACACGCCGGGCTCAGCGGGGAGAAAGTGAGGAAGCGACGGCCGGCCGGCCCAGCGGGGACGACGAAGGGGCGGCCGCCGGGGACGACGAAGGGCCGGCCCCGCGTGAGCGGAGGCCGGCCCTGGGACGGAGTATCTCAGTCGTTCGCGGCGAGGTCCGGGGTGGCCGGGCCGGTGCCGATCGCGGCGGTGGCGTTCACACCGGCGGCCACCGACTCCTGACGGGCCGTCGTGGTGAACACGAACTCGCCGTTCTGGAAGTCGACGTGCACGTGGTCGCCCGCGTTCAGCTCGCCGTGGAGGATCTTCTCGCTGAGACGGTCCTCGATCTCGTGCTGCACCGCGCGACGCAGCGGCCGCGCGCCGAGCGTCGGGTCGAAGCCCACCTCGATCAGCCGCTCCTTGGCGGGCAGCTCCAGCTCGATCGTCATGTCGCGGTCGAGCAGCCGGTCGGAGAGGCGCTTGATGAACAGATCCACGATCTGCAGGAGCTCCGCCTTGTTCAGCTGCGGGAACACGATGATCTCGTCGACGCGGTTGAGGAACTCCGGCTTGAAGTTCTTCTTGAGCTCCTCGTAGACCTTGCCGCGCATCCGGTCGTAGCCGGTAGTCGGGTCGCCCTCGATCTGGAAGCCGACGGGGCCGCCCGAGATGTCCTTCGTGCCGAGGTTCGTGGTCATGATGATCACGGTGTTCTTGAAGTCGACGACGCGGCCCTGGCCATCCGTCAGACGTCCCTCCTCCAGGATCTGGAGCAGCGAGTTGAAGATGTCGGGGTGCGCCTTCTCGATCTCGTCGAACAGCACGACGCTGAACGGCTTGCGGCGGACCTTCTCGGTGAGCTGGCCGCCCTCCTCGAAGCCGACGAACCCGGGAGGGGCTCCGAACAGCCGGGAGACCGTGTGCTTCTCGCCGTACTCCGACATGTCGAGCGAGATCATCGCCGACTCGTCGTCGAACAGGAACTCGGCGAGCGCCTTCGCCAGCTCGGTCTTTCCGACACCGGTGGGGCCGGCGAAGATGAACGAGCCGGAGGGACGCTTCGGGTCCTTCAGGCCGGCGCGCGTGCGGCGGATCGTCTTGGACAGGGCGGAGATCGCCTCCTCCTGCCCGATCACGCGCTGGTGCAGGGCCTTCTCCATGAAGACGAGTCGGGCCGACTCCTCCTCGGTGAGCTTGAAGACCGGGATGCCCGTCGCCTGCGCCAGAACCTCGGCGATCAGACCCTCGTCGACCTCGGCCGTCGTCTTCACGTCGCCCGAGCGCCACTGCTTCTCGAGGCGCAGCCGCTCGCCGAGGAGGTTCTTCTCCTCGTCTCGCAGCGACGCGGCCTTCTCGAAGTCCTGATCCTCGATCGCGGCCTCCTTCTGGGAGCGCACTGCGGCGATCTTGTCGTCGAACTCGCGCAGCTCCGGCGGTGCCGACAGGATCGAGAGGCGAAGGCGGGCGCCGGCCTCGTCGATCAGGTCGATGGCCTTGTCGGGCAGGAAGCGGTCTTGGATGTAGCGGTCGGCGAGGTTGGCCGCCGACACGATCGCGCCGTCGGTGATGGACACCTTGTGGTGCGCCTCGTAGCGGTCGCGCAGACCCTTCAGGATGTTGATCGTGTGGGGCAGCGACGGCTCGGCCACCTGGATGGGCTGGAACCGGCGCTCGAGGGCGGCGTCCTTCTCGAAGTGCTTGCGGTACTCGTCGAGCGTGGTCGCGCCGATGGTCTGCAGCTCGCCACGGGCCAGCAGCGGCTTGAGGATGCTGGCGGCGTCGATCGCGCCCTCGGCGGCACCAGCGCCGACGAGGGTGTGGATCTCGTCGATGAAGGTGATGATGTCGCCGCGGGTGCGGATCTCCTTGGTGACCTTCTTGAGGCGCTCCTCGAAGTCTCCGCGGTAGCGGGAGCCGGCGATGAGGGAGCCGAGGTCGAGCGTGTAGAGCTGCTTGTCCTTCAGCGTCTCCGGCACGTCGCCGCGGACGATCGCCTGGGCGAGGCCCTCCACGACGGCGGTCTTGCCGACGCCGGGCTCGCCGATCAGCACGGGGTTGTTCTTGGAGCGGCGCGACAGGATCTGCATGACGCGCTCGATCTCTTTCTCGCGCCCGATCACCGGGTCGAGCTTGTTGTCGCGAGCGGCCTGCGTGAGGTTGCGGCCGAACTGGTCCAGGATCTGGCTGCCGGCCTGCGCGGTCGCCTGATCGTTGCCTCCGACCTGGACCTGCTCCTTGCCCTGGTAGCCGGAGAGGAGCTGGATGACCTGCTGGCGCACGCGGTTGAGGTCGGCGCCCAGCTTGACGAGCACCTGGGCGGCGACGCCCTCGCCCTCGCGGATCAGGCCGAGCAGGATGTGCTCGGTGCCGATGTAGTTGTGGCCGAGCTGGAGGGCCTCGCGCAGGCTGAGCTCGAGGACCTTCTTGGCGCGCGGCGTGAAGGGGATGTGGCCGGTCGGCTGCTGCTGGCCCTGACCGATGATGTCCTGGACCTGCTCGCGGACGGCGTCCAGCGAGATCCCGAGCGACTCCAGCGCCTTGGCGGCAACGCCCTCACCCTCGTGGATCAGGCCGAGCAGGATGTGCTCCGTCCCGATGTAGTTGTGGTTGAGCATCTTGGCCTCTTCTTGGGCCAGGACGACGACGCGACGAGCGCGGTCGGTGAATCTCTCGAACATCTCTACTCCTCTCGACGCCGTTGCAGGGTCGGCATCGATACAACGAGAGTAACCGCGGGCCCCCGGGCTGCGGAGGCATGTTCGCTGGAGGCTGACGTGTGCGTCGGCGGTTCGCCCGGCCTCCCGGTCAGCCGCGCAGGGCCGGGATGGTGAGAGTGGTGTCCGGCAGCTTCACGGTCACGTCGGAGCTCGTGGTGACTCCGCTCGGCGTCGCGAAGACGGTGGTGTGCGGCACGAGGTCGTGCGTGCAGACGCCGCCGGAGGCGGGCGAGAGCGTGGCCTCCAGCTGGTTGGAGGCGGTCACCTTCACCGACTGCACGGTCGGCGGGCAGGTGGAGCTGCCGTAGAGCACGATCCCGAACTGCTTGCCGCTCTGCATCCAGGTCGCCCAGGACGCGCCGCCTGCGCTGCTCGCGGGGGCATCGACGCCCCTCGGTTCACCCGCGTAATCGCTGACGGGCTTGACCTGAGCGCTCGAGCAGCCGGCGAGCAGCAGCACTGCGGCGGCGACGGCGACGAAGGAGGTCAGGGGACGCGCTGCTCGGTTCACGCGCTCATTCTAGGGCGGGGGCCTGGGGGATCCCGGGCGCCCGCGGCGGCGGTCGCGCGGCACTCCCGCCGGCGGTCGCGGAGCGCCTCCGGGAGCCTAGGATGCCGCTATGAGCAACCTCGAACGCGACCCGGTGGAGGTCCTGGTCGGCGACGACGCGGTCGTCGACGACGCCAGGGTGGAGATCCTCGAGCCGAGGGCGGTTCCGCTCGGCGGCCCGCGCGCGATGACCGTGCGGCGCACCCTCCCACAGCGCCGCCGCTCACTGATCGGCGGCTGGTGCTTCGTCGACCACTACGGCCCGGACGACGTGGCGGAGACCGGCGGCATGCAGGTCCCACCGCATCCGCACACCGGACTGCAGACCGTGAGCTGGCTGTTCGAGGGCGAGATCGACCACCGGGACAGTGTGGGCAGTCACGCCCGGGTGCGGCCGGGCGAGCTCAACCTGATGACCGCCGGGCACGGGATCAGCCACTCGGAGGTCTCGACGCCGGAGACCCGTCGCCTGCACGGCGTCCAGCTGTGGGTGGCGCTGCCGAGCGCGTCGCGCGACGTGGAGCCGTTCTTCGAGCATCACGTCCCCTCGGCGTCGGTGCTCGGGGAGGCCACCGTGCGGACGTTCGTCGGCGCGCTCGCGGGCAGCGGAACGGCGGCGACGGTCTTCTCGCCCCTCGTCGGCGCCGAGCTGCTCGTGCCGGCCGGGGCACGCGTCACGGTTCCGCTCGATCCGTCGTTCGAGCACGGCGTTCTCCTCGACACGGGTGACGTGACGGTGGACGGTTCGCCGGTGCCGCTCGCGCACCTCGCCTATCTGTGCCCCGGCCGCGACGCGGTGGAACTGGTGGCGGGATCGGCCGGCCCGGCGCGCCTCCTGCTGCTCGGCGGCGAGCCGCTGGGCGAGGAGATCGTGATGTGGTGGAACTTCATCGGCCGCAGCCACGACGACGTGGTCGCAGCGCGCGCCGAGTGGCAGCGCGACGTGATCGACGGCGAGGACCCGGACGGCCGGTTCGGCACCGTGCGAGGCTTCGACGGCGGCGCCCTCCCCGCTCCGGAGCTGCCGACGGTGCGGTTGAAGCCGCGCGGCTAGCGTCCCGGAGCAATCGCCGCGCGCTACTGCAGTGCGGACGTGAGGCGGGCCAGGTTGTCCAGCACGGTCGACCGCAGCGGCTGCTTCATCCACTCCTCGAGGGTGAGTTCGCGGCTGTCGCGCCGGTAGCCGTCCTCCACCTCGCGCATCTCCTCGACGAAGGAGCGGCCGCGCACCATCAGCGACACCTCCATGTTGAGCAGGAACGAGCGCATGTCCATGTTGCTCGACCCGATCACGGCGACGTCGTCGTCGATGGTGAAGTGCTTGGCGTGGAGGATGTACGGCGCCTTGTACATCCAGATGCGCACGCCGGCACGCAGCAGCGCTTCGTAGTACGAGCGCTGCGCGTGGTAGACGAGCGCCTGGTCGCCGATCTCGGAGACGAACAGCTCGACCGCGATGCCGCGCTGCGTCGCGGTGGTGATGGCGGTGAGCATCGCCTCGTCCGGCACGAAGTACGGCGACGTGATGACGATGCGCTCCTGCGCGTAGTACAGCAGCGCGAGGAACAGCCGGAGGTTGTTCTCGCCGGCGAATCCGGGTCCCGACGGCACGACCTGGGCGTCCAACTCGTCCGGGTTCTCCGCGTTCCGCAGGTCCTCCTCGGTGATCGGCTCGGTCTCGCGGCGCAGCAGCTCGTCCGTCTCGCTGTACCAGTCGGTGATGAAGATGGCGTTCAGGCCGGCGACGATCGGCCCCTCGAGCCGCACGATCAGCTCTTTCCACTTGAGCCCGCGCTTGATGTTCGACTTCTTGTTGTAGCTGCGGTCGATCACGTTCTGCGACCCCATGAACGCCACCCGGCCGTCCACGATGAGCAGCTTGCGGTGGTTGCGCAGGTCGGGCCGCTGGTACTTCCCCTTGAACGGCTGCACGGGAAGCATCAGGTGCCACGTGGCACCCATCGCCGTGAGCCGCTCGATGGTGGCTTTGTAGTCGGGGGTGCGCCGCGACGCGATGTGGTCGAGCAGCACCCGCACGACGACGCCGCGCTTCACCGCGGCCTCCATCGCCTCGAAGAACGGCCTGGTCGTCGTGTCGAGGGTGAGGATGTAGAACTCGACGTGCACATAGCGCTTCGCCTCGTCGATCGCGGCCGTCATCGCCGCCAGCGACTCCTCATAGTGCCCGTTGAGCCGCGCCCGGTTGCCGCCGACGAGCGGCATGGCGCCCAGATTGCGGTTCAGCTCGACCACCGACTCCAGCCACGGCGGCCACGGATGGTCGCGGCGCACCCGCTCGATGCCCTCCGTGCTGTCGATGATGAAGCGGTTGATCTCGTCCTGCTTCTCGCGCCGCGCCTTGGGGAGCTTGTAGCTGCCGATCAGCAGGAAGAACAGCACGCCGATGTACGGGATGAGGAAGATCGCAAGCAACCAGGCCGTCGCCGACGTGGGCTTGCGGTTGCGCGGGACGACGATGATCGCGATCACGCGGATGACGAAGTCGACGAGGAGCAGGAGAACGACGATCGCCGTCGTCAGGAAACCCGCGTCCATTCAGGCCCCCTCCGGCGTCGCGCGTCGAGGGAAAACGCCCTCAGGCCCTACCGTAGCGGCGGTCAGCCCTTCGGGGCGAGACCGCGTCGGGCGCGCTCCTCGGCCTCCATGCGGGAGTAGACCTTGCGCTCGGTGCGGTCGGCACGCACGATCGCGCGCATGATCATCCAGAACAGCAGGCCGACGAGCACAGTCGGGGCCAGCGACCAGACGATTCCACCGATGATGTCTCCCATAGCGGGATAATGGTACCTCCCGTTCATGTGAATGCCGATCCTCCCGAAAGCAGCGCCACGCCTCCCTTCCTCGTCTTCCTGACCACCTGGTCGTTCGATCCGGCAGCCGCGATCGTGCTGGTGGCCGCTGCCGCGCTCTACCTCGGCGGGGTGCGGTCGTTGCGGCGGCGCGGCCACCACTGGCCGGCGCGCCTGACCGCCCTGTACTTCCTGCTCGGCCTCGGGTCGTACGCGTTCATCTCGTTCGGCTTCCTGGGTGCCGAGAGTCACGAGCTGCGCTGGGCGTTCACCACCCGGATCGCACTGCTGCTCTTCGTCGTCCCGGCGCTGGTGAGCCTCGGGAGGCCGATCGCCCTCGCCCGCGCGGCGCTCGGGGCGGCCGGGCAGGGGCGCACCGACCGGTTCCTGCAGTCCCGCCCGGTGCGACTGTTCGGCAACGCGATCTTCGCGACCGTGTTCGCGTGCGTCGCCTTCATGATCTTCCTGACGCCGATCGCCGCCGTGCTGCGCGACAACCCGTGGTCGGAGTGGACGATCTCGGTGCTGGTACCGCTCGCCGGGCTGCTCATGGTGCTGCCGATCGCGGCGCACTCCGTGCTGCACACCAGCTTCTTCATCACGGTGGAGTTCCTGCTCGCGTTCGTCGCGATGATCCTCGACGCGATCCCCGGCCTCCTGCTGCGGCTGAACGACGCCGTCCTGGACCACGCACCGGCGGTCGTCGGCGCCGTGCCGTCCTGGTTCCCGAGCGCTCTGCACGACCAGCATCTGTCCGGCGACTTCCTCTGGTTCATCGCGGAGGTCGCCGACGTGCCCGTGCTGGTGCTGCTGTTCGTGCGCTGGATGCGACTCGACCGCCGCGAGGGCAAGAAGCTCGACGAGCTGAGCGACGAGGAGATGGAGGCGCTGACGCAGGCCCACCTGCGCCAGCACGGGTGAGCGCGTGCTCTCCTCCCCATCGCTCGAAGGGCACGTCGTTGTCGCTTTCGAGCGCGAAAAGCGACAACAACGTGCCCTTCGGGCTCACTTCACCAGCGGGAAGAGGATGGTCTCGCGGATGCCGAGGCCGGTGAGGGCCATCAGCAGGCGGTCGATGCCCATGCCCATTCCGCCCGTCGGCGGCATGCCGAACTCGAGGGCGCGCAGGAACTCCTCGTCGAGGCGCATCGCCTCGTCGTCGCCCGCGGCGGCCAGGCGGGCCTGCTCCACGAAGCGCTCGCGCTGCACGACAGGGTCGACCAGCTCGGAGTAGCCCGTCGCCAGCTCGAAGCCGCGGGTGTAGAGGTCCCACTTCTCGACCACGCCGTCACGCGAACGGTGCGCGCGCACCAGCGGGCTGGTGTCGACCGGGAAGTCCATCACGAAGGTCGGGCGCACCAGGCCCGACTTCACGTGGTGCTCCCACAGCTCCTCGACGTACTTGCCGGGCAGCGGGTGCGGCACCTCGATCTCCGCCTCGGCGGCGAGCTCGCGCAGGCGCGACATCGGCGTCTGCGGGGTGATCTCGTCGCCGATGGCCTCCGAGAGGCTGTCGTACATACGGATGCGGTCCCACTGGCCGCCGAGGTCGTACTCGGTGCCGTCGGCCCAGGTGACGACGTGCGAACCGGAGATCGCGACCGCCGCATCCTGGATGAGCTGCTGCGTCAGGTCGGCGATCGAGTTGTAGTCGCCGTACGCTTGGTAGGCCTCCAGCATCGCGAACTCGGGCGAGTGCGTGGAGTCCGCGCCCTCGTTGCGGAAGTTGCGGTTGATCTCGAACACCCGGTCGATGCCGCCGACGACGGCACGCTTCAGGTAGAGCTCCGGCGCGATGCGCAGGTACAGCTCGGTGTCGAAGGCGTTGGAGTGGGTGACGAACGGGCGGGCGGAGGCGCCGCCGTGCATCACCTGCAGCATCGGCGTCTCGACCTCCACGAAGCCCTGCGACGCGAAGGTGCTGCGGAGGCTCGCGACGGCCGCCGCGCGGTCGAGCACGTTGCGGCGCGCCTGCTCGCGGGCGATCAGGTCGAGGTAGCGCGAGCGCACGCGCGTCTCCTCGCTGAGCTCGTTGTGGAGGTTGGGCAGCGGCAGGATGGCCTTCGACGCGATCTCCCAGCCGCGGACCATGATCGACAGCTCGCCACGGCGGCTGGAGATCACCTCGCCGGAGACGAAGACGTGGTCGCCGAGATCGACGAGCTCCTTCCAGCGCGCCAGCGACTCCTCGCCCACCTCGGCGAGCGACAGCATCGCCTGGATGCGGGAGCCGTCGCCGGACTGCAGCACGGCGAAGCACAGCTTGCCGGTGTTCCGCTGGTGCACGACGCGGCCGGCGATGCCGACGGTCTCGCCGGAGGACTGGTCGGCCTCCAGGTGCCCCCACGCGGCGCGCACCTCGGGGATGGTCGTCGTCACCGGGACCTGCACCGGGTAGGCGCCACCGCCCGCGTCGCCCGACTCGGCGATCAGGCGCTCGCGCTTGGCCAGGCGCACGGCCTTCTGCTCGGAGATCTCGTCGGCGGTGAGGTCACCGTCGACGACTCCACCCTCGGGGGTGCTGGAGGTGGGGGGAGCTTCGGTCATCGTGTCTTTCCGTTCCGGCGGTTCGGTGCTGGCGGCGTCGTGGTGGCGCTGGCTCTGGATGGTTCTGGATGCTGCTGGCTTGGGTCGTGCTGGCGGTGCTTCGTGCTGCTGTGTTTCGTGCCGTGCTGGCGGTGCTTCGTGCGGTGGTCGTGCTCTGTGGTGCGGGCGCCGCGATCAGCCCAGCGTGATCCTGGCGTTGTCGATCAGGCGGGTGGAACCGACGCGCGCCGCGATCAGCAGCAGAGCCGGGCCCTGCAGCCCGGCGCCCGCCTCGAGGAACGTGTCCTGATCGACGATCGCGAGATAGTCCAGTTTAACGACCGGCTCGGCCTCCACGCGCGCGGTCGCGGCGGCCAGCGCGGCCGCCACTCCCCCGGCAGCGGCCTGGGCGCCCGCGGCGAGCGCCTGCGACAGTGCGACGGCCGCGCGACGCTCGTCGTCGTCCAGGAAGCGGTTGCGGCTGGAGAGCGCGAGCCCGTCGTCTTCGCGCACGGTGTCGACCACGGCGATGGAGACGGGGAGGTCGAGGTCGTCGACCATCCGGCCCACCAGGTGCACCTGCTGAGCGTCCTTCTGGCCGAACACGGCCACGTCGGGCTGGACGATGTTGAGCAGCTTGGCGACGACGGTGAGCATGCCGTCGAAGTGCCCCGGCCGGGACGCCCCCTCGAAGGTGCGGCCGACGTCGCCGGCGGTGACCCGGGTGGAGGTCGGCCCCTGCGGGTACATCTCGGCGGCGGTCGGCGCGAACACAAGGTCGGCGAGGCCGTCCAGCGCCTCCACGTCGGCGTCGAGCGTGCGCGGGTAGCGGTCGAGGTCCTCCCCCGGCCCGAACTGCAGCGGGTTGACGAAGACGGAGACGACCACCAGACCGCCGAGGTCGCGCGCGCGGCTCACCAACTGCAGGTGCCCGCGGTGCAGCGCGCCCATCGTGGGCACGAGGACCACGCGGCCGACCGGGGCGTCGGCGGGGCCGTCGAGCGCGGCCTCCCGCCGGGCGTTCGCGACGCGCTCGCGCAGTTCGGCGATGGTGGTCACGACGTCCGGCATGGCGGGTCTCCTCCGAGGTGGTGCGGGGTGGTGCGTGTGCTGCGGGGTGGTGCTTGCGGTGGTGCGGTGCGGCGCGGTCTGGTGCGTGCGGTGCAGTCCAGACTGCGCAGTGCGCTGCGGCAGCTGGGGTACGACCCACCGGCTCGGCCTCCGCTGCGCGCGGCCGCATCCAGGCTACTCGCCGCGCAGGTACCAGCCGCGCCCATCGTCGTCGGCCGGGCCGTCGCCGGGGCGCGCGCCGCCGAGCTCGTCGAGCAGGCCGACGTCGAGGGAGCTCGGCGCACCGGCGCGGGTGAGCGCGTTGTCGACCGCCGAGCGTAGCAGCGAACTGAGGAACGAGCCGGGGTTCTCGACGCCGATGCCCGCGAGGATGCCGGTGGACTGCTCCACGATCGATCGCGAGAAGGCCGTGGCGGTCGCGATCGCCTCCGCGTACGCGGGCCGGTCCTGCTCGGCGATCACGACGGGCTCACCTCCCATCTCGACGACGAGCGCCTGCGCGATCGGCAGCACCGGCGTCGGCGCCGTGACGGCGAACCAGCTCTCGCCCAGGCGGGAGAGGTCGAGGCTCGTGCCGGTGAACTCCAGGGCCGGGTGCACGGCGAGCGGGATTGCGCCGGCCTCGGCCGCTGGACGCAGCACGCCGACGCCGTGACCCGGGGCGGTGTGGAGGACGAGCTGGCCGGGCTGCCACGTCCCGGTCGCGGCGAGTCCCGCCACCAGCTCGGGGAGCTCGCGGTCGGGAACGGCGAGGATCACGAGCTCGCTGCGCTCGACGAGTGTCGGCACGTCCAGGATCGGCGCCTGCGGCAGCATGGCCTGCGCGCGCTCCCGGCTCTCGGCCGACACCGCCGAGATGCCCACGACCGCGTGGCCGGCGCCGGCCAGCGCGGCGCCGAGCACGGGCCCGACCCTGCCGGCCCCGACGATACCGAGGCCCAGCCGGCCCGAGCGTGCTGCGGCGTTCATGCGTCCTCCCCAGGCGTGGTGCGGGATGTGTCGTCGATGCTCGGGGAGGCCGGTGGCGGCGTGGGCGGCGCGGTCTGTGCGCCAGGCGCGGGCTGAGCACCGGATGCGCCCTGAGCACCGGCTGCGGGCTGCGCGGCGACCCCGGATACCGGCCCCTGCACCCCCCAGCGGTGGCTGCGGTCGCCGGCCGCGGCCTCCACCGCGCGCGCGGCGACGGTCTCGAACAGTTCGACACCGGTGGCCGAGTCCATCGCGCCGAGCCGCGGGTGCACAGGCCCGGAGACGGTGTGGAACCGGGTCTCGGCCAGCCCGAGCAGACGGTCGATCGGGCCCTGCTGCAGCTCCAGGCTCTGCAGCCGGGCCAGCGGAACGATCGCCAGGCTGCGCCACACGAAGCCGCGGCGCAGCAGCACGACGCCGTCCACCATCCGGAAGCCCGTGCGCTGCCACGACAGCGGACGCAACCACGCTGCTCGACGCGGGCTTCCCGTGAAGGCGTCGCGGCCCCGCGACGTCATCCCCTGCAGGACGGCGTCGCTGTGCTCGGCCGTGAACGTCGGCAGCACGAGCGCCAGCACCCGCGCAACGTCGGCCTGGTCGCCGACCGGCAGCATTGTCGTGTTCGGCTGGCCTGCCGCGCCCTTCTCGCGCGAGTGGCCCGCGGTGTCGATGCGGATCTGCCACCAGCCGAACGGACGCCACAGCAGCGGCTGCTGCACCTCCACGGCGTGCACCCGACCGGGCGGGAGCGTCTCGTTGCTCGTGCTCAGCAAGCCGAAGCCGACACGCACGCCGTCGGGGGTCCCCGCGATCGAGTAGCGCAGCGACTTGGTGAAGCGGTTGATGTAGAAACTCGCGGAGCCGATGAGACCGGGCAGCACGACGATGAGCAGCCAGGGCGCGCCTCCCGCCGACCCGATCACCAGCAGCACGATCACGACGACGACGAAGATGGAGAATCCGCTTAGCACCAGGGAACCGGCGAGACGCAGCGGCGGGATCTTGACCACGGACTCGGGCGGCGCCGTGTTCGGGTCGAGCTCGGGAGCGAGGAAGTCGTTGACCCGGCGGCCGACGAAGTCGGTCACCTGGGCGCCGCGGGAGGGCGCGGGTGCCAGTCCCGGGCCGGACGCACCCGCCGCGACGCCGGCACCGGAGCCGGCACCGGCCGAGGCTTGTGCCGCCTCCACAGCCCGCACGCCGGACGCGAGCCGCAGCACGTCCGACCGCAATCCGTCGGCCAGCACCGAGCCGAGGTAGGCGAGCTGCACGTTCGCGTCGTGGCCGGCGACCGTGATGTCGAGCTTCGCCGCGCCGAAGATGCGGGCCAGCACGGGTCGCACGATGTTGATGCCCTGGATGCGGTCGAGGCGCGCTTTGCGCTGGGTGCGGAACAGGATCCCGCTGCGCACCTCCACGGCGTCGTCGGTGATCCGGAAGCTGTGCATCCGCCACGATACGTAGAACGCCGCGAGACAGCCGAGCAGAACGACGGCGATGCCGAGCAGCGCCCAGCCCTCCCAGCCGTGGTTGTAGATCGCGTCGATGGGGTCGCCGCCGACGTCGGGCGCGCCCACGAAGAACCCCACGAGCCGCTCGCGCAGATTGGACAGCACGAAGCCGAGCACGGCGATGAACACGATGCCACCGCGCAGCAGGGGCGTCGCCGGGTGGAGGCGGTGCCACTCGCCGTCGGTGAGGTGCTCGGCGGCGCGCTCCGCCGCGCTCAGCGGGCCGCCGGGAAGCGCGTCGGGGGCGGGTTGCGGAGTGGTGGACGGCGGGAAGCCGGGCTGCGGGGTCACGGGCTGCGGGGCACCGGGCTGCGAGCTGGCCGGCTGCAGGCCACCCGCGTCCGCGCCACCCGGCTGCGGATCGCTCGGCTCCGAGCCGCCCGGCGGCGGGTCCTGCAGGTTCACAGTCCCGCCCGGCGGCTCTCCGCCAGCTCCACGAGGCGGTCGCGCAGCTCCGCCGCCTCGGCCTCCGGGAGGCCGGGGACGACCACGCTCGTCGCGGCGGCAGCCGTCACGAACTTCAGGTCGGCCAGGCCCAGGATCCGGCCCACCGGCCCGCGCGTGATGTCGATGAGCTGCATCCGCCCGTACGGCACCGAGACGAACCGCTGGTACATGATTCCGCGGCGGAACAGCAGGTCGTCGTCGCGCAGACGGTAGCCGATCGACCGCGTGCGCCGGTTGGCGACGAACAGCGAGATCAGGGTGACCACCACGATCACGATCAACGCGATCCACGCCCACGACCAGCCGGCGACGAGCCACAGGAACACCGACGCGGCGCTGAGCACGAGACCGCTGAGCAGGGTGCTGACGACCACCACCACGACGTACTTCGGCGAGACGCGGTTCCACTCTCCGACGGAGAGGTCAATGCGAGCGGGCACGGGCGGTCTCCGGGTCGTCGTCGTTGTCGGGCGGAAGGGTGCAGAAGAACTCGGCGAGCAGGCCGGCGACCAGCAGGATGATCGCGCCCGCCGTCCCGAGAGCCGTCAACAGCACGGCGTTGGAGGCCGGGAGCACATCCCTGGTCAGCAGGTAGATCAGGATGCCGATGCCCACGCCGGTCAGCAGGGCGCCGCTCAGACTGCACGCCTTGGCGAACACCACGATGCGCATCGCCTGGAACGGGTCGATCCGCCGGGAGCTGCGCCCGCGCACCGCCCGCCGGATCGGGATGGCGAACGCGACCACGATGATCGCGACGGCGACGAGCGTGATCGGCAGGGTGAGCGGCGGAACGAAGACGGCGATGCCCATGCCGGAGGCCGCGAGCTCGACCAGGAAGCCGATGGCCACCCCGAGCACGCCGAGCCCGATGAGGGAGGCCGGCCGCGTGCGCTTCACGATGCGCTCCCGTCGTCGTGCCCGTCGTCGCCGCGCCCACCGTCGGCATGACTGTCGTCACCGTGCCGGTCCTCGACGCGCCCACCGTCGGCATGCCCGTCGTCATAAGGCACGACCGGGTCGGTCGCCGCGGCGGCGAGTGCCGCAACGGGGCCGTACCCGGGAAGCACCGCGTCGGGGTCGACATCGAGCCACGGGACCAGCACGAACGCGCGCTCGTGCGCCCGGGGGTGCGGGAGGACGATCCGCGGGTCGTCGTCGGCGACGATGCCGTCGTAGTCCACGATGTCGATGTCGAGCGTGCGGTCGCCCCAGCGCTCGTGGCGCACGCGACCGAGGGCGTCCTCCACCCGGTTGACGGCCGCGAGGAGCGCCAGCGGGTCGAGGATGGTGTGCACGCGGGCGACGGCGTTGAGGTAGGCGGGCGCCTCCTCGGAGATGCCGTCCGGCTTGAGCGCGGGGGTCTCGAAGAGGCGGGAGACCGCCTCCACGCGGAGGCCCGCGTCCTCGCCGAGCATCCGCACGGCCTCCCGGATCGTCGCCGCGCGGTCGCCCAGGTTGCTGCCGAACGCCAGCACCGCGGGCGCACCGACCCGCAGTCGCTCGGGGCGCGGGGCGTTCACGACCGGCCCCGGAGGATGCGCACGGCGACGTCGCCGAAAGGCACCTCGATCGGCGCGTCGGGCTTGTGCACCGTCACCTCGACCGAGTGGACCGGCTCGTGCGCGAGCACCACGGCCGCGACCCGCTCGGCGACGGTCTCGATCAGGTCGACGGGGTCGCGGCGCACCGCGTCGGCGACCTCGACGGCGAGCTCGCCGTAGTGGACGGTGCGGCTCAGGTCGTCGGATGCCGCGGACGGCGACAGGTCGAGGTAGGCCGTCACGTCGACCACGAAGTCTTGGCCGTTCTCCCGCTCGAAATCGAACACACCGTGGTGGGCGCGCACGCGCAGCCCGGTCAGCACGATCGCGTCCGTCGGCCGCAGCGAGGCGGTCGCGGCATCGGAATCAGTCATCGCGTCCAGCTTGCCACGCCCGCACGACATCCAGGGCGATCCGCGTCGACGCCACGTCGTGCACCCGCACGGCCCAGACGCCCGCCTGGGCGGCGAGGGCGGAGATGACCGCCGTCGGCGCGTCGCGGTCCTCCACGGCGGCGTCCTCCGGCAGCAGCGCACCGAGGAACCGCTTGCGCGAGGCGCCGATGAGTACCGGGTAGCCGAGGGTCTCGAACTCGTGGAGACCGGCCAGCACCTGCCAGTTGTGGGAGGCGTTCTTGGAGAATCCGAGACCCGGATCGAGCACGAGCTTGGCCGGGTCGATCCCGCGGTCGAGGAGGTCGGTGACCCGGGCGGACAGCTCCGAGCGGACCTCCGCCACGGTGTCGGAGTAGACGGCCCGGGAATCCGCCGGGTCGAGCCGGCCGCGCCAGTGCATGACGACGTACTGCAGGCCGGTTTCGAGAACGGCGTCGGGCATCGCGGGATCGCCGAGGCCTCCCGAGACGTCGTTGATGATCGCGGCGCCGGCGTCGGCCGCCGCCCGGGCGGTGGAGGCGTTGAGCGTGTCGACGCTGACGGTGACGCCGAGCCCGGTGAGGGTGCGGATGACGGGGACGACGCGGGCGCGCTCCTCCGCCGGGTCGACCCGCACGGCACCCGGACGCGTGGACTCGCCACCGACGTCGATCAGGTCGGCACCCTGGGCGACGAGGTCGAGGGCGTGCGCGACGGCGGCCTCCGGTTCCAGCCACCGGCCTCCGTCGCTGAAGGAGTCGGGCGTCACGTTGAGGACGCCCATGATGAGGGTCACGCGCGCGCCCGCCTCGCGGAGCGCACCCGACGCAGCACCGCGACGCATTCGTCACGAATGTCGCGATTCGTGGCACGAATGTCGCGATTCGTCACGAATCGCCGCCCCGCCCGCTCGCGGGAGGGGGCCGCGCATTTGCCGCAAATGACGCGATACGCGGCGTCTATCGCAACATTTGCCGCAAATCGGCGCCCCGCCGGGCGAAGTGGCGCGACGCATTCGTCACGAAAGTCGCGATTCGTCACGAAACTCGCACGCGCTCGTCGGCGGGAGGTCGCCTCGCGCTGGGGCGCGGTCACGCGATGCCCCGGCCGATGAGGGCGATCAGCTCGGCGCGGGCCGCGGGCTCCGTGAACGCGCCGCGTGCGGCGATCGTCACCGTCGTCGCGGCGGTCTGCCGCGCGCCGCGGGTCGTCACGCACTCGTGGGCGGCGTCGAGGACGACGAGCACACCGCGCGCTCCGGCTCCGCTCTCGATGGTGTCGGCGATCTGCTCGGTGAGCCGCTCCTGCAGCTGCGGGCGCGCCGACAGGATCTCGATCGCCCGCGGGATGCGGCCGAGGCCGATCACAGCCTCACCGGGGAGGTAGGCGACGTGCGCGACTCCGAGGAACGGCAGCAGGTGGTGTTCGCAGACCGAGCGGAAGCGGATATCGCGCAGGACCACCGTCTCGGCGGTCGCACCCTCCAGCGGCACCGGGTCGCCCAGCTCCGAGCGCGCGTCGACGCCGACCCCTGCGAAGAACTCCTCGTAGGCGTCGGCGACGCGGGACGGCGTCTCTCCCAGCCCCGGACGCGACGGATCCTCGCCGATGGCGGCGAGGATCTCGGCGACGGCCGCCTCGATGCGTGCGCGATCGAAACCGGTCATGCGGCGCGCGGCCTAGGCGGTCGCCGGCCGCGGCTTGATGGCGGGGGAGCGCTTCGGCTTCGACGACGGCGGCTCGGAGTCCACTCCACCGTCGACCGCACCGGCGTCGATCGGCGCCTTCGGGAACTCGATCGGCGGCAGGTCGGAGATCGGTCGCTTGTCGCTGGAGAGCCACTGCGGGCGCTCCGGGAGCTTCTTGACGTCGGCGAAGATCTCGGCGATCTGGTTGTGGTCGAGGGTCTCGTGCTCCAGCAGCGACGCGGCGAGCCGGTCGAGCACGGCGCGGTTGTCGTTGATGACCTCCCACGCCTCGTCGTGCGCCTTCTCGATGAGGGCGCGCACTTCGGCGTCGACACGCTCGGCGATGCGCTCGGAGTAGTCGCGCTGGTGACCCATGTCGCGGCCGAGGAACATCTCGCCGTTCGCCTGCCCCAGCTTGACCGAGCCGATGTCGGCGCTCATGCCGTACTCGGTGACCATCTTGCGGGCGATCGAGGTCGCCTTCTCGATGTCGTTGGAGGCGCCGGTGGTCGGGTCGTGGAACACGATCTCCTCGGCGACGCGCCCGCCCATGGCGTACGCCAGCTGGTCGAGCAGCTCGTTGCGGGTGACCGAGTACTTGTCCTCCAGCGGCATCACCATCGTGTAGCCGAGGGCGCGTCCACGCGGGAGGATCGTGATCTTGGTCACGGGGTCGGTGTGGCGCATCGCCGCGGCGGCGAGGGCGTGACCGCCCTCGTGGTACGCGGTGATCAGCTTCTCCTGGTCCTTCATCACGCGGGTGCGCTTCTGCGGGCCGGCGATGACGCGGTCGACCGCCTCGTCGAGCGCCCGGTTGTCGATCAGCTGCGCGTTGGAGCGCGCCGTGAGCAGGGCGGCCTCGTTGAGGACGTTCGCCAGGTCGGCGCCGGTGAAGCCGGGCGTCTTGCGCGCCAGGACCTCGAGGTCGACGGAGGCCGCGAGCGGCTTGCCGCGCCCGTGCACCTCCAGGATCTTCTTGCGGCCGAGCAGGTCGGGGGCGTCGACGCCGATCTGGCGGTCGAAGCGGCCGGGGCGCAGCAGCGCGGGGTCGAGGATGTCGGGACGGTTGGTCGCCGCGATCAGGATGACGTTCGTCTTGGGGTCGAAGCCGTCCATCTCGACGAGCAGCTGGTTGAGCGTCTGCTCGCGCTCGTCGTGCCCGCCGCCGAGGCCGGCACCGCGGTGGCGGCCGACGGCGTCGATCTCGTCGATGAAGATGATCGCTGGCGAGTTCTCCTTGGCCTGCTGGAACAGGTCGCGCACGCGGCTCGCGCCGACACCGACGAACATCTCGACGAAGTCGGAGCCCGAGATCGAGTAGAAGGGCACTCCCGCCTCACCCGCGACGGCGCGGGCCAGCAGCGTCTTGCCGGTTCCGGGAGGGCCGTACAGCAGCACACCCTTGGGGATGCGCGCACCGACCGCCTGGAACTTCGCGGGCTCCTTGAGGAAGTCCTTGATCTCCTGCAGCTCCTCGATGGCCTCGTCGGAGCCGGCGACGTCGTCGAAGGTGACCTTGGGCGTCTCCTTGGTGACGAGCTTCGCCCGCGACTTGCCGAACTGCATGACCTTGTTGCCGCCGCCCTGCATGCCCGAGATCATGATCCAGAAGAACACGCCGATCAGCAGCGCCGGGATCAGGAAGCCGAGGATGTTGACGAGCCAGTTGGGCTGCGGGACCTCGTCGTCGTACCCCTTGGGCAGCTTCGCGTCGTCGATCGCCTTGACGACGTCCTGGCCGCGCGGGGTGACGTAGTAGAACTGCACCTGCGTGCCGAGCGAGCCGTCCGCCTGCTTGAGCGTCAGGTCGACGCGGTTCTCACCGTCGACGATCTTCGCGCTCGACACCTTGTCCTGCGAGAGGAGATCGAGGCCCTCCTGCGTCGTGACGCTCTTGAACCCCGACATCGTGATCAGGCTGGAGCCGATCCACACGATGATGATCGCGAGCACGACGTACAGGATCGGGCCGCGGAAGATCTTCTTGACGTTCATGGTGCGACCACAGTACCGCCTGACCGCTGTGGGTCGGCTGCGTGTTCGCTCTGGGCGCGCTTACCGCCGCCGGGCCGGAGAACGCGGCCCGGACGGGCCCGTCACGCCACCGCGAGGATGGCAGGCCAGTACTCGACGATCATCCCGTCGGCGACGCGCACGAAGTCGTGCCCCGCGAAGGCCATCGTCTCGTCGCCCAGCCGGCAGTTCACGATCCAGCGCGCCGCGACGATCCCGTCGCCGGCGAGCGGCCCGGCCTGGACGTCGAACTCCACACTGTCGAACTGGTCGACGGTCTCGGCGATCGCGCGGGCGAACCCGCGCGGGCCGACGACGTCGCCCTCCGGCCAGTGCCCGACGGCCTCGGCAGCGATGATCGGCTCCAGTGCGGAGTGCCGGTCGCTCCACGCGGCCAGCCAGCGCCGGTAGAGCTCTGTGGGATCGTCAGGCATGGGGACATCGGATCACCGCCTGGCCCGCTCCGCAAGTGGACGGACCGGTCAGGGAGCCTCGTCGTCCCCGCGCCCCCACGCTATCGTCGAGGAAGGCGTCGACGTCGGCCTCGGTCGGCTTCGCCTTCGGCTCGGCCACCACCGGGGTCCCGTCAGCTGTAGACGGCGGGCGCGAGGATGCCGACGCCGCGCAGGTTGCGGTAGCGCTCCGCGTAGTCGAGACCGTAGCCGACGACGAACTGGTTGGGGATCTCGAAGCCGACGTACTTGACGTCGATCTCGACGCGGGCGGCCTCCGGCTTGCGCAGCAGGGTGAAGATCTCGATCGACTCCGGGCCGCGGCTGTGCAGGTTCGCGAGCAGCCACGAGAGCGTGAGCCCTGAGTCGATGATGTCTTCGACGATCAGCACGGTCTTGCCGCTGAGGTCGGTGTCCAGGTCTTTCAGGATACGGACGACGCCGCTCGACGCGGTGCCGCTGCCGTACGAGCTGACGGCCATCCAGTCCATCGTCACCGGGATGCGGAGCTCGCGCGACAGGTCGGCCATGACCATGACAGCGCCCTTGAGCACGCCGATCAGCAGGACGTCCTTGCCGGCGTAGTCGGCCTCGAGCCGGCGGGAGAGCTCGGCGATCCGGGAGCGGATCTGCTCCTCGGTGATCAGAATCTCGGTCAGGTCGTCGTGAACGTCCGTGAGTTCCATGGGGGAGGCGCTGTCCTTAGCTGTCGGGGTGAAACGTGAGCAGGCCGTTCTGCCTGACAACTCTAACGCCTGGCAGACTGAGTGGCCCCTGGCCGTGCCACCCCGTGATCAGCTCCGCCACGGCGAGGGTGTGCGCCCGGCTGAGCGACACTCCGAACTCGGCGGAGACGACCAGGCGGATGATGCGCTGGCGCAGCGCGGCCGGGTCGGCGGCGAGCCCACGGACGTCGAGGGCGACCGCCCCCTCGTCGGTCTGGCTCACCAGCTCCTGCGCCCACTCGAGGGCGAGGCCGTCGAGCGCCTCGTCGTCTTCGCGCAGCTGCTCGGCGGTGCGGGCGAGCGCCTCGGCGACGCCGGGGCCGAGCTCGTCCTCGAGCGCCGGCAGCAGCCGGGTTCGCACGCGCACGCGCGCATAGGAGGGGTCGACGTTGTGCGGATCGTCCCACGGCGTCAGGCCGCTGTCGGCGCAGAAGGCACGGGTCGTGCTGCGGCGCAGCCCGAGGAACGGGCGCAGCAGCGCACCCGTGTCGGGCCGCATGCCCTGCAGGCTCGACGGGCCCGAACCGCGGGCGAGCCCGAGGAGCACCGTCTCGGCCTGGTCGTCGAGCGTGTGCGCGAGCAGGACGCGCTCCGCCTCCGTCGCCCGGCGGGCACGATCGAACGCAGCGTGCCGGGCGGCGCGCGCCTCGCCCTCCGGCCCGCGGGTTCCCGACCCGACCTCCACCCGGTCGATCAGCACCGGGTCGAGACCGAGCCCGCGCGCCTGCGCGGCCGCGGCCTCCGCGACCTCCGCCGACTCGGCTTGCAGGCCGTGGTCGACCACGATCGCGCCCGCCCGGTAGCCGCGACGTGGCGCCTCGAAGGCGGTCGCGGCGGCGAGCGCCAGCGAGTCGGCTCCCCCGCTCAGCCCCACCAGCACCAGCGCCCCCGGCGCGAGCGGCGCCGGCCGGGCGGGGCCGTGATCGTCGTGCGGGTCGGGCGCGGGGAGGCCGGCTGCGGCGGCCAGAGCCTCGCGCACCGCCCGGCGGGCATCGGCGATCGGCGGAGTCAACCGGGGGCGGCGGGGGGCGTCTGCGGCTGCCCCACCCGACACGTCGCCCGATGAGCCGTTGAGGTGCATCCAGTAACGTTAGTGCAGATTTCCGACAGCTAAGGAGCAAACGGCATGGCCGAATACGACGTCGTCATCGAGATCCCGAAGGGGAGCCGCAACAAGTACGAGGTGGACCACGAGACCGGCCGCGTGTACCTCGACCGGGTGCTGTTCACCAGCTTCGTCTACCCGACCGATTACGGCTTCTTCGAGAACACGCTCGGCGACGACGGCGACCCGCTGGACGTGCTCGTCCTGCTCGAGTACCCGGTGTTCCCGGGTGTGGGCGTCAAGGTCCGTCCGGTCGGCGTGCTGAACATGTCGGACGAGGCCGGCGGCGACGCCAAGATCATCGCCGTGCCCTACAAGGACCCGCGGTGGCTGCACATCCAGGACGTGAACGACGTCCCGGAGCAGACCCGCAAGGAGATCGAGCACTTCTTCGCCCGCTACAAGGACCTCGAGCCGGGCAAGTTCGTCAACATCGAGGGCTGGGGCGACGCCGCGGAGGCCGAGGCGATCATCCAGAAGGGCTTCGCCAAGCTCGCCGCCGAGGGCCACTGACCCCTCTCGTGTAGACGCAACCGCCGAGGCGGCAGATTCTCTGCCCGCCTCGGCGGTTCTTCGTGCGGTTCGCGCCGTCTCGGCGGCGCGAGGCGCGTCAGGCGGAGGGGCGGGCGACCTGGGACCACGGCGAGCCCCAGACGGACTGGATCTTGACGACGTCGCCCTCGGTGGGGGCGGCGATCATCATGCCGCCGCCGATGTAGATGCCCACGTGGTAGAAGCTTCCAGGGCCGGAACCCCAGAAGATCAGGTCGCCGGCCTGGCGCTGGCTGTAGGGGACGATCTGTCCGCGGCTTCGCGCCGTGTAGTACTGGTCGTTGACCGAATGCGACCCGATGTAGAGCCCGGCGTACGCGTAGGCCTTCATCGTGAGCCCGGAGCAGTCGTAGCCGGTCGGGCCCTCACCGCCGAAGATGTACGGCTTGCCGAGCTGCAGCCTCGCGTAGGCGATGGCGGTCTGGACGACGTTGCCGTTGGGCGGAACGACCGGGCCGCCGCCCGAGGAGCCTCCGCTGGACGAGCCTCCGCCGGACGAGCCGCCGCCGGAGGACCCGCCGCCCTGCTGCTGTTGCTGTTGCTGCTGCTGGCGGCGCGCCTCTTCTTCCTGCGCCTTGCGCGCGGCCTCCTGCTGGGCCTTGACGGCCTCCCCCTGCAGATACGCGGCCTCCACCTGGGTGGAGGTGTTCTTCAGGGTCGCGAGCTGGGCGACCAACTCGGTGGACTTGGTCTGCTGCTCCGCCAGCGCGCTCTGCGCTGCGGCCTGCGCGCTCTGTGCTGCGGCGAGCGCCTTGTCGGCGTCGGCCTTGAGCGACTCGCGCTCGGTCTTGGCGACCTTCGCCTGCGCGGTCAGGGCCTCCGCCGTGTTCTTGTCCTTGGTGGCCTGGTCGTAGACGGCCTTCGACTGCTCGGTCAGCTTGCTCATGGTGCCGAGCTGGAACAGCAGCTTGTCGGCGCTCGCCCCGGAGCCTCCGCCCTTGAGCAGGAGCTCGGTGCTGACGTCGCCACCGCCGCCTGCCTTGGCGAGGTGCGACGCGAGCAGGCCGGCACGCATCTGGGAGGTCTTGGCCTTGCTCGCGGCCGACGACGCCTGCGCCTCGAGGTCGCTCTCCTTGGCCGTCGCCTTGTCGAGGGCGTCCTTGGCCTGGAAGTAGGCCTCCGCCGCCTTCTCTGACGCGATGCGCGCCGCATCGACGGTGGACTGGAGGTTGCCGATCAGCGCGGTGATGTTGGCGACCATCGCCTGCTGGTTCGCGACGTTGGCCTTCGCCTGCTGAACGTCGTTCCACGAGGGGTAGTCGACCGCCTGCGCCGGCGTGACGATGCCGATGGAGGCCGTGACGGCGCCCATGACGCCGGCGCCGATCGCCAGCCCGGGTCGGATGCGCGAGTTCTTCGAGGAGTCGCTAGCCAAGGGGTGCCTGCCTGTCTCTCATGAAGGGGATCCCGTCGATCTTCTGATCGTTCACCCGGACTTCGAAGTGCAAGTGACAACCGGTCGACGCGCCTGTGGTGCCGACGCGCGCGATCGGCTGGCCGGCACCGACGTTCTGGCCGATGCCGACGAGGATTCCGCCGTTGCGGATGTGGGCGTAGCCGGTCTTGATGCCGCCGCCGTTGTTGATGAGGATGAAGTTGCCGTAGCTGCCGTCCGGCCCCGCGTAGATGACCGTGCCGCTGTGGGCGGCGTAGATGGGCGCGTTGCAGCCCGCGCCGATGTCGATGCCCATGTGGTAGGTGCTGCCGACGCCGCCGGGCGACGGCCGTGCGCCGAAGCCGTCGGTGATCGGCCCTGCTGCCGGGACCGCCCAGCCCTGCGGGCCGACGTACCCGCCGGGGAGGCCTCCCGATCCGGCTGCGGCCGCGGCGGCCGCAGCCGCGGCGACGCCGGCCTCGTAGCCCGCGACCTCCTTGGCCGTGACGTCGCGCAGCGCGGCCAGTTGCGCCTGCATGACGACGATCTGCTTCTGCTGCTCGGCGAGCTTGTCCTGGGCGGCCTTCGCGGCGGCGACGGCGGCCTCGAGGGCGCTCTGCGCCGCGATCCGCAGCTTCTCCCGCTCGGCCTTGGCGACGTCCGCCTGCGCCGAGAGCGACTTGGAGGTGTTCTGGGCGACCTTCGCGTCGGTGTAGATCCTGTCAGACTGCTGGGTCAGCTTCGACATGCTGCCGAGGTCGGAGAGCAGCTGCTCCGGGGTGGACCCGCTGGCGCCGTTGCCGCTCAGGAAGAGATTGGCCGTGAGGTTGCGGCCGCCCGTGCGGTAGAGCTGGGCGGCGAGCTTGCCCGCCTGCGCTGCGGCCGCGTCGGCCTTCTGCTGACTCGCGGCGGCCTGGGACTCGAGGTCGCGCGCCCTCATGTCGGCCTTGTCGTAGGCCGCCTCCGCCGCCTGCAGCTCCTCGCCGCGCTTCTGGGCGGCCGCCTGCGTGTCGGAGACCTCCTGGTTCAGCAGCGCGATCAGGGTCGTGATGCGCGTGACCTGTGCGGCAGCCGCCCCTTCGTTGGCCTTGGCGTTCTGCACGTCCTGCCAGCTCGGGTACTGGTCGGCGTACGCCGGCGCGGCGATCGACCCGACCGCGGCGGTTGCGACGACGGCGCCCACTGAGAGCAGGCGGATCAGGGCTCGACGGGTTCGCCCCCGCCCGGGGAGCTCGTCTCTCGTCTCGCGTCTCATTCGTTCGTCACCTCGAACCCGTCGCAGTCAGTATCACCAGTCACACGAATCACACGGGTCGCGCTATCACCAGATGCAACTTTAGCAACATCGCAGTGCCGCCGCCCGGGTCGGGAGGGCGTCGGTGCACGTTCGGACCGCGTGCGGGTCGCACGGACGACAGGGGGGCCGTCGCTGGCAATCTACCCGTGCGCCGACTGGGCCCCCGGGCATTGCGCCGGGGCGTGGCGGGAACCCGGCAACGATCGACCCGCCCGGGATGCAGCCTCGATTCGCTTTCTGTCAGGGACTTCCGTATGCTTGTTCGTCGGTGGTCATCGGAAAACGAAAGTGATCCGAGGCGATCCGGCCCCATCGTTTAGTGGCCTAGGACGCCGCCCTTTCACGGCGGTAGCACGGGTTCGAATCCCGTTGGGGTCACGATGGCATCCTCTACAATTGAACAGCAACACAATTAGGCCCTGTAGCGCAGTTGGTTAGCGTGCCGCCCTGTCACGGCGGAGGTCGCGGGTTCAAGTCCCGTCAGGGTCGCCACGGCGACAAGCCCTTCCAGTCGGAAGGGCTTCCGTCTAGGTGGACATGTCTCATGTCCTCCGGCTCTGTAGCTCAGTTGGTAGAGCGTTCGACTGAAAATCGAAAGGTCACCGGATCGATGCCGGTCGGAGCCACCAAGAAGAACCCCCGGTCCTAAACGGAAACCGGGGGTTTTTCATTTGCTCGTCGAGGCTGTCGAATCGCCGTTTGACTACCTTGTGACTGCTGGTGCGATCGGCAGACCGGGGAAAGCGACAGAGCGCCGCTCGTGATTCTTCGGCGTCCCCCACACGATCACTCCCCGCGGTTCGGAAATCGCTCGGGCTATGCCGAGCACCATCGAGGGGCCGAGGGCGGTCGAGAGCTCCCCCACCCACGCTCGGACGTCGCTGTGCCGCACGTCGACCAGTCGGGTGCTGCCCCAGCAAGGAAAACGTACGTGTCGGCGACGTGCGAGACGGCGTACTCGCCTTCGTCGGGTCGACCCGCTCGCCATTGGCTTGCGAGGGGCATCGTTCGGACTCCGTCAGCCTTCCTGATCACGCCCGACAGACGCTGCCGTCGCTGCTGCCGCCGAGCTCCGCGGCCTCGCATGGACCACCACCGACGGCACCCGTCAGGGTCAGCCCGCGCGACTTCCGCCGCACCTTCGCCCCCGAGGCCGTCTCCCAAGAACTGCCCGAACCAACAGACAGCGAATGGGACGGGGTTCCTCGGACACTTCGCCGCCCGCAAACTCGAACTCGGCCCCTGCGGGCGCGCCTACGGAAGCGGCTGCCAGCATGAGCATGCCTGCATCCTCATCGTGAACCTCACGGACCGCATCGCCGAGGCAAGCGACCGCGGCCGGCTCGACGACGTCGCAGGACTCACGGTCGGCCTCGACGCCGTACGCCCCATGCTCCCCCAGATGCGACGAACCGCAACCAACCTCGGCATGCCCGCAGTCGGAATCCGTCGCTGAACTGGCAGACAGGCAAGAGGGAGCTGGCGTTTCAGCCGGTCAAGGACGATCTAGTGAGTTTGACGAGTCGACCTAGCCGATCGTGGTCGTCCCAAGACTCGGGTGGGATAAGAAGGTAGGGCTTCGCGCCCTCGTAAGGTGGTCTTCTCTGTGCCGTTATGGCGAAGTCCTCCCCTGCCGGCGTCGGTTTGACGAACAGTTCGTCGTCGCAGACCAGGGCTACGAGTATTCCGTCGCAATAGAGACCGTATTCACCGAACATTCGCTTCGCGGTGATCGTACCAGCGGTGGCGAGCTGGTCGGTGAGGAAAGCGATAGTTGCTGGACGGGTTGCCATGCTCAGTCAGTAGGGCGCTGGAGGAGACCGAAGAGGTTGCCAGACGCGTCCCGGAGAGTGGCCAGCATTACGCCCTGCCCGACATCGCGCGGTTGGCCGTTGATCCGGGCACCCGCGGCAGAAAGCGAAACGATTGTCGCCGCAATGTCTGTCGTATGCCAGTAAACAACGGGGTAGCTCAGGCCCTCGCCAGCGGCGTCAGGATCAAGGCCGAATTCCTGACCGTCGATCTGGAAGCCGACGTAGAAGGGCTGGTCGAAATAAGGCTCGATGCCGAGCGCGGCCTGCCAGAACGCCGTATCTGTCGCGAGATCTGTGCTGGGGTGGATGACGGAAGCGATTCCGGTGAGCATGCGAAGCGGTCCTTTCACGCTGAATGTCTCAAGCGTCTCAGGCGTCGCGCACGTCGTCTTGAACAAATCCGTCGAATGCGACTTCGCGCGCATAGCGACCCGGCGGCAGGCCGGCCAAGCGAGTGAAGTCGCGGGTCAGATGGGATTGATCAGCGTACCCATGCGCGTTCGCAAGCTCGGCAAGACCACCGATTCGCGTCCGAAGCGCACGACCGACATTGTTCTGCCGAATCACCCCGACAGTCTGCTGCGGCGTCAGTCCAACGAACTCTAGAAAGAAGCGCTGGATCGTGCGCTCGCTCGCGGGGGCAGCAGCCATCGCCACCATCAGGGTCCGGCTGTCCGGACGGTCGGCCAGCATCTCGAGTATCGCGTCAACGACGGGGTTCGTCTTCAAGCGATCTGTCGCGATCAGATGCCGAGCGAACGCACGAAGACCATCGATCTCCGAAGACGCCGCAATCGGGTTGGCGACGATGACTTCCTTATCCCGCATCTCGCTCAGCCGTAGCGACGGCACCACTTCAGCGAGGATCCCCGGTCTGAACCGAAGACCGAATGTGACGGGCACCTGAAGCTCGGTGATGTCCGCGACGGCCATCGGCCCGTTGAAGAGAATCTCACGCGCTCCTGGACCGAGTGCGATCAGATCGGTGCAGGCATCAGCAAGTATCCGGACTCGCTCCCCGGGAATGCCCTCCACACGCCACTCGGCCTCCACCACTGCGCTGAGGTCTGGCGGCGGCGCCGACTCGGCGTATCGAATCATGACTTTCGTTTCCAATTAGTCGTAGCATCCCGCGGTCTTTGCGACGCTAACACCGTCGGCAGGAAGAACGGATTCGATTCCAGCGCCTACAGCATTGGTTTCCCGTCCGGCAAGAGCGACTGTTCGCGAATTGACGGCGACGAAGCGACTGCGAGAGAAGACTGATCTTCCCCCGGTTCCTCGGACAGTTGATGTGTCGTTTCAGGCAGCCAGGCCACATGGGGCTCGGCGCGCGCTTCGACGGATCCAAGTCTGCCGCGCTGTCGGTATTGACCGGCATGAGCGCAGCCCAGCTCGAGGAGCTTGGCGGAATCCCGACCGAGTGCCCCGTGGCCGCTACGTCGCCCGTTCGTCCCACCGCTGTTCGGCCACCTCGGTGCCCCGGTCCAGGCAGAGCTCGAACAGACCCGGCAGCTCGACGCCGGCGCCGTCCGATCGAGCTACCGGTTCCCGATCTGACACCGCGCGCGATCAGCGGCCGAACGCCGCCCTCCGGAACCCGCGCGCGCGATGTTCCTCCGGCAGATACGGGCCGTTGCCGAACACCTTCTCGCGAAGCGTGCCCTCGCGGTATTCCGACTGCATGAGTCCCCGCTGCTGGAGCACAGGGGTGACGTGGTCGACGAAGTCCTCGAACGAGCCCGGCGAGACGACGTACTGCACGTTCATCCCGTCGACGCCGGCGTCGTTCCACGCCTCCACATGGTCGGCGATCTGCTCCGGCGTGCCGACGACGCGGAGGTTGCCGAACCAGCGCACGAGTTCGCCGATCGTGTACTGCGGGTTCGGGGACATCGCGATGAGCTTGCCGACGATGCCCTCCTGGCCCTCCGGACGCTTCGCGATCTCGCCGATCGGCTCCTTCGGGTCGAGCCGGCTGAAGTCGTAGCCGAGGAAGACGCTCTGCTTGGCGAGGTTGGCGTCGATGCTCTGGAAGTCCGTGATCTCCTCGTGCAGCCGCCGGGCCTCCTCCTCGGTGCTGCCGACCACGAAACCCAGGATGCCGAACAGCTTGACGTCCGTCGCCCTGCGGCCGTGGCGCACAGCGGCCGCGCGCACGTCCTTCACGACCGGCTCGGCCTCCTGAGGGCTGAGCGCGTTGATGAACAGGCCCTCGGCGTTGCGGCCGGCGAAGTCGCGACCGCGCGGCGACACCCCGGCTTGAATGAGGAACGGCGTGCGCTGCGGGGACGGCTCCGTGAGGTGCGGGCCGACGACGTCGTAGAACGGGCCGACGTGATTGATCTCGTGGATCTTCGCGGGGTCCGAGTACTGCTGGAGACGCTTGTCGCGGACGACCGCGTCGTCCTCCCAGCTGGCCTCCCACAGCTTGTAGACGACATCGATGTAGTCGTCGGCGCGCGCGTAGCGGTCCTCGTGCTCCGGGAGGCCGCCGAAGCCGAGGTTGCGGCCGGCGCCCGGGAGGAACGTGGTGACGATGTTCCACGCGATGCGTCCACGCGTCAGGTGGTCGAGCGTCGACATCTTGCGGGCGAACGCGTACGGCGGCTCCTGCAGGATGTTCTGCGTCAGCACGAAGCCGAGGTTCTCGGTGGCGTAGGCGAGCGCGGGGATGAGCTCGCCCGGGTCGTTGATCGGGAACTGCATCCCGCTGTAAACCGCGCGCTCGCGCGAGCCCTCGAACGCCTCGTACGGTGCGAGGACGTCAGCGAAGAACAGGGTGTCGAAGCGGCCGCGCTCGAGCAGCTTCGCCACGTCCGCCCAGTAGTGGACATCGTTGTAACGCAGCTGCTCGCTGCCGGGCCACGCCCACATCCCCTGGTCGTGGTGCGACACCGAGAAGATGTTGAACGCGTTGAAGATCATCCGCTGGCGATCGGCCATGGTCAGGCCACCTCCTCGTTCTCGGGAGTCTCCACGACGCCGAGCACCTCTTTGCCGATCTCGGTGGCCAGCACCTCGGTGGAGTAGGCCATCAGCTGGCCGGCCTGCGCGTTGCGGAGGTGGCGCTGGATGGGCGACTGCTTGAGGTAGCCCGACGCGCCGCCGACGCGCACGCCGAGCTGGGCGACATCGACCGCGATCTTGTTGGCGAGGTACTTCGCGCGTGACAGGTTGCTGAAGAACTCCGGCCGGCCGGCGTCGGCCTCGGCGAGCGTGCGCTGGAAGAACGCGTGCACGGCCTCCAACCGCGACTGCGCGTCGGCCACCTCGTGCTGGATCCACTGCTGGTGCGAGAGCGGCTTGCCCAGGATCGCGCGGCCCCGCGCGTGGTCGACGAGCGAGGCCAGCGCCGCGTCCGCGATGCCGAGCGAGATGGCCGGGAGGCCGGCGGGCACGGCGGCGAAGTCCCCCGGTCGCGGTGAGCGACCGCGGTACTCCTCGCGGAGCAGGGTGTCACTGAACGACAGCAGCTGGCTGCGGGTGGCGCGCAGGCCCAGGGTGTCCCAGATCGGGATGATCGTCACCGTCTCGTCCGGGATGACGGCGAAGAAGGTGGGCTCGCCGTCGACGAGCGCGTTGACGAGCAGGTAGTCGGCGATCTCGCTGCCGGAGACGAAGCGCTTGGTGCCGTCGAGCAGCCAGCCGCCCTCGGCGCGCCTGGCCTCCTGCTGGGGGTTGAGGAAGCGATTGCCGCTGGTCGGCTCGGAGAGCGCGTTGGCGAATCGCTTTCCGGCGAGCAGCTCGTCGGCGAAGAAGCCGCCCTGCCGCTCGCGCGTGAGCTCGGCCAGGCCGACGGCGGCGCCCGAGTGCATGGTGACGATCGTCGCGGTCGACGGGTCGGCGGCGGCGAGGATGCGCACCGCTTCGCCGAACGCCTGGTAGCTCAGTCCGGTGCCGCCGAGGTGAGCGGGGAGCACGGCGGCGTCCAGCCCCGCCTCGTGCAGCACGTCGAGGTTGCCGACCGCGATCTCGGCGCGCTCGTCGAAGCCGCCGGCCTCCGCGGCGAATCCCTCGGCGAGACCGGCGATGCGGTCGAGCAGGTCGCGCTCGGCGGCAGGCAGGTCGTGGAGGCTGGTCGGGGCGGTCATCGGACTCCTTCGGGTTCGGGACTGACAGGTTCTGAGCTGGTGGAGCGAAGCGGTCGGGCGACGGAGCGTCGGGCGCGGGTGCGCCGGTAGACGCGCCGCGAGACGACGCACAGCACGAAGAGCGTGGCGAGGTAGGGCAGCGCCTGGAACAGCTCGACCGGCAGGCCGAGGCTCTGAGTCTGGGCGAGCAGGGCCAGGCTGTTGAAGAAGGAGAACAGCAGGGCGCCCGCGATGAGGCCGATCGGAGTGCGCCGGCCGATGATGACGACGGCGAGGGCGATGAAGCCGGTCCCTCCGGTCATCCCGGGCGAGAAGGTGCCGATCTCGGCGAGCGGGACCGTGGCACCGGCCAGGCCCGCGAACCCGCCGGCGATGACGGCGGCGACGATCCGGAACGCCACGGGAGAGATGCCGCGCGTGCGTGCGACCCCCTCGTCGTCGCCGACCGCCCGGAGCCGCAGACCGAAACGGGTGTGGTCGAGCACGAGCCACGAGACGACGACGAGCAGAACGGAGAGGTAGAAGAAGACGCCGGCTCCGGCCAGGCCCGGCCCGACGATCGGGATGCTCTCGAGAAGCGGCAGATGCAGGGGCGGCTGCGTCTGCACGGTCTGGTTGGTGTGGCCCGCCGGGTTGAGCACCTGGTACAGGAACACGCTGAGGCCCGAGCCGAGCAGGCCGATCGCGATTCCGACGATGATGATGTCGGCCTTGGCCAGCGCGGAGGCCGCGCCGACGAGCAGGCCGAGCACCAGCCCGGCGACGATGCCGGCGAGCACTCCGACCCAGACGCCGCCGAGGTGCGAGCCGAGCACGCCGAAGACCGCCCCGACCAGCATCATCCCTTCGATGCCGACGTTGAAGCCGCCGGTGCGTTCGAGGAAGATCTCACCCAGCCCGGCGATCACGATCGGCGCGCAGAGTGCGAGCGCACCCGCGAGGACGACCGTCCAGAAGTCCACCGGGCTCACGACGCCACCTCCGCCTTCGCGGCCGCGGCGTCCGCGCGCTCGCGTCCGCTCAGCTTGACGGCGGCGAGCGCCAGGGCCGCGGTGAGCAGCAGCACGCCCTGCGTCACGGTCCCGATCGCGGTCGGGACCGTCCCTGTCGCGATCTGCACGCCCGCCGCGCCTGTGCCGAGGGAGGCGTAGACGACCGCCGCGATGGCGATGCCGAGCGGATTCCCGCGCCCGAGGACGGCCACGGCGAGACCGGCGAACCCGATCCCGGCCGAGACATCGGGTTCGAGTCGCTGAGTCACACCGGCGACCTGCATCCACCCGGCGAGCCCGGCCGTCGCGCCAGAGACGATCATGGCGGTGAGCACCGCCCGGCGCGGCGTGAGCCCGAGGCGGGCCGCGAGCAACGGACGTGAGCCGTAGACGTCCAGGACGAACGCGTTGCGGCTGCGCGACCACCACCACGCGACGACGAGCAGCACGGCGACGACGACGATGCCCACGTGGATGCGTCCAGGCACGGGCAGCATCGGGAGCTGCGAGGGAACCGGCAGCGGTGGGCTCTGCGGACTGGCGTTCGTCGCCGGGTCCCGCAGCGCCGTGCGCAGCAGATAGGTCAGCAGCGCGATGGCGAGGTAGTTGGCCAGGAGGGTGAAGAGGATCTCGGTCACGCCCCACCGGATCTTCGCGACCGCGGCGGGAAGCGCCCACAGCACGCCGCCGAGCACACCGGCCAGTGCTCCGAGCGGAATAGCCAGCACCGGGCTCGCGTGCGGGCCGAGCCACAGGGCCAGCACGGTCGAGAACACGGCGCCCAGAATGGCCTGGCCCTCTGCACCGATCGTGATCACGTCCGCTCGCAGCGCCACGGAGACCCCGATCGCGACGAGCGCGAGCGGCGTCGCGTTCGCGAGGGTCTGGGTGAGGTTGTAGCCGTCGCCGAACGCGCCGGTGAACCAGCCGTTCAGCGCGACTCCCAGATCGCCTCCGGTGGACGAGACCAGGAGGAGGACGATCGCGAAGCCGGCGACCACGTACAGAGCGGCGATCAGAAGACCGCGGCGACGGCGCGCGAAGGCGAGAGCGGAGTTCATCGGGACGCGCCTCCCTCGGTCTGAGCGATGAGGCCGGCCATGGCCCGCCCCACGCGTGCACTGTCGAAGTCGTCGGCCGCGAGAGCGTCCACGATGCGGCCCTTCGAGAGGATGAGGATCCGATCGGCCACGTCGCGGATCTCGTCGATGTCGGCGCTCACGAGCAGCACGGCGGCGCCGGCTGCGGCAGCGGCACGGATCTCGCCGCGGATCACCGCGCTCGCGTGCAGGTCGAGACCCTGTGTGGGTCCGTGCAGCACCGCGACCGCGGGCGCGCCGTCCAGTTCGCGGCCGACCAGGAGCTTCTGCTGGTTGCCGCCCGAGAGCGTGCGAGCCGTCAGGTCGGGGTTCGGCGGTCGCACGTCGTGACGGCGCAGCAGCTCGGAGGTGAAGCTGCGGGCGGCCTTCCAGTCCACGAGACCGCGGCGCACGAACCGGCCGCCGCCACCGAGCGTGCGCAGCACCGCTGAGCGCGTGAGCGTCGCATCGGGCAGCAGGGCCTCCTCGCGCACCTCCGGCACGTAGGCGAGGCCGGCGCTCGCCGCTCGCTCCGGCCTGCCGGTCACCGGCACTCCGTCGACGGCGATCGTGCCCGCTTCGACGGGGAGCACGCCGGCGGCCGCTTCGGCGAGGGCGGTCTGTCCGTTGCCCGCGACGCCGAGAACGCCGACCACTTCCCCGCCGCGCACGGCCACGTCGATGTCGTGGATGCGGGCTCCCGCGCCGGAACCGGAGACTCCCCGCAGTTCGAGGCGCACGTCGCCGGTGAGCTCGTGCCCGCGTCGCGGGACGTCGGGGATGGAGCCGACCATCGCGCGGACGAGCTGATCGTCCGAGACCGTCGACACCGGGGAGGCGAGGGCGACCCGGCCGTGGGAGAGGACGGTGACGTCGTCCGCGACCTCGCGGACCTCGTCCAGCCGGTGGGTGATGAGCAGGACGGAATAGCCTCCCGCGGCGAGCGCGCGCACGCGGTCGAACAGAGCGGCGGTCTCGAACGGGCCGAGTGCGGACGTGGGCTCGTCGAGCAGGAGGATGCGTGCGCCCTGGGCCAGCGCGATCGCGAGCTCGCCCAGCTGGCGCTGCGCCAGTCCCAGCTCGCGCACCTTCGCATCCGGCTCGATCGTCAGCCCGGCCGACTCGGCCGCGGAGCGCAGCAGCCGCGCCGCTCGGCCTCGCCGCGCGATGCGCTCGGGCTGCACCAGGATCAGGTTCTCGGCCAGCGTGAGTTCGGGGATGAGGCTGAGCTGCTGGGCCACGAGTCCGACCCCGTGCCGGATGGCCGCCTGGCGGCTGCCGAAGACGACGGGCTCGCCGCCCACCGTCAGCCGACCCTCGGTGGGCTGCTCCAGCCCCGCCAGGATCTTCAGCGCGGTCGATTTGCCTGCGCCGTTCTCGCCCACCAGGGCGTGGATGGTGCCGGGGGCGAGCGCCACGTCGACGGCGTGCAGAACCTGGGCGTCTCCGAAGGATTTGGAGACGCCCAGGAGCGCGAGATCAGAACTCATCGGCAGTGTGTCCGGAGTGTCAGCCGACCGAGGGGACCTTCAGCTCGCCGCTGGCGAGCTTCTTGGCCAGCTCGTCGACCTGGTCGGCGATGTCCTTCGGCAGGCCGGGAGCCGCACCGACCTGGTTGATGTCGGCGAAGATCAGACCCTTGTTGGCGATCGTGGACGTGTAGGAGTGCTTGCCGAAGTCGCCCTTCTGCAGGTGGCGGACGACCTCCTCAAGCGTGGGAGTGAAGTCGAGCTTGACCAGGCCGATGTTGACGGCCTTGGCGTCGGACGAGGAGGTGGAGGACGCACCGAGTGTGGCGATGCCTCCCGCCTTCGCGGCGGACAGCACGCCGGGGGTGTAGCCCTCCGCGCCGGTCACGATCAGCTTGGCGCCCGCGGCGATCTGCGCCTTGGCCGCCTGGTTGGCGAGGGCCGGGTCCTCCCAGCTGCCGGTGAAGATCGGCTTCAGCTCGGTCGCCGACGGGTTGGCGTCCTTCAGGCCCAACGTCAGCGCCTTGTAGGTGGTCTCGTTGAACGGCGCCAGCTGACCGTCGACGACACCGACCGGCGAGAGACCGGTCTTGCCTGCGACCCAGCCGGTCAGGTAGCCCTGCTGGTCGCTCGCATAGGTCCAGGTCTCGACGTTGGCGGTGGCCTTCGTGAGGATGTCGGCCGAGCCCGTCGCGATGAAGTGCGCCTTCGGCTGCTCCTTGGCGACGGTGAAGACCGAGTTGGCGAAGTCGAGGCCCCAGCCGATGATGAGGTCGTAGCCCTGCGATGCGTACTGACGGAAGGCCGCCTCGGCGTCGGAGGACGTGGTGACCGATTCGCGGATCTGAGCCGTGATCTCGCCCTTCTTCTCCAGGGCGTGTGCGGCGTCGGCCGCGTACTGGTTGAAGCCACCGTCGTTGGCGAGACCGCCGAGCACGACGGCGACCTTCAGCTCGTGTGCGGAGGAGGTCGCGTCGCCGCCGGCGGAAGCGCCGGAGGAGCACGCCGCGAGCACCGCGACGACGGGGATGGCGATCAACGGGGCGATGAGGGAGCGCAGCTTCATGGCGGGCGCCTTTCGTCGGGTTGTGGGGGTGTGCACGTCGCGGAATGTGAGTGCGGTGCAACTTGTCGACAAGTTTGCCCAGCCGCGCAACCCGAAGGCCATGCCGCGCGAAACACAACGACACACGACACCGATCGAGACACCGATCGAGGATGAGCGCCGGGTCGCTCAGGAGGTCAGAGCACGGCCCAGGGCGGTCGCACCGACCGGGCGAAGGAGTAGCGCACGACCTCCGGGAGGTGGTGCTCGAACGCGTAGAACAGCCGGCGGCCGCTCACCGAGACGCCGATGAGCTCGAATGTCAGGACGGGAGTCCCGACCGGCCTCTCCAGGAGCTCGGCCCGCTCGGGATCGAGCGCCTCGGCTCCCGGGGTGGCGACCTCCCAGACCAGCGGCTCGTTCCACACCTGGGTCACGGCCGTGAACACGGACTCGTCGAGCGCTCGCTCATCGAAGTCGGGCAGCAGAAGGTAGCCCGAGGCGAGCATGGCGGGCTGGCCGTCGGCGCGCCAGCGTTTGACGCTGCGCAGTGCGGGACTGCCCTCCGGCACGTCCAAAAGGGCTGCGACCTCCGCTGGGAGCCGCTCCACCTGCGAGCTGAGGATCTCGACACCGGCCTGGTACCCCATGCGCGAGAGCAGCACGGTGTGCTCGAACTGGTCCTCCAGCCGCACGCTCATGCGCAGGCCGACATGGTCGACGGTGGTGGGGGCGCCCTGGCGCCGGCGCAGGATGCCCTGGCGCTCCAGCTCCGCCAGCGCATTGCGCAGCTGCTGGCGCGTGCAGCCCAGCCGGGCGGTCAGCTCCAGCTCACCGGGCAGCGCCGAGTTGGCGGCCGCCGCCGCACGGACCTCGCGGAGGAGTTCGTTGTGCAGGCGGCTCTCGGTCACAGGATCCGAATCTAGCGGCTTGCTGCGGACGACGGCAGCGCGGCCTCCAGAGCCCGCTTCGTCGCATCCCCGGCGAAGGACGCCGCGATCGAGGCACGGGCGAAGCCGATCAGGTCGTCCTCGGTCAGCCCGAAGGTCTCGGCGCAGACGGCCCAGTCGGCCTCCAGGGTCGTGCCGAGCGGGGCGGGGTCGTCGGTGTTGATCGTCACGTTCACGCCGGCGTCCCGCAGCGCGACGAGGGGGTGGTCGCTCCAGTCGTCGTAGAGGCCGAGCACCACGTTCGACCGTGGGCACACGCCCAGCGGGATCTGCGTCTCGGCCAGGTACCGGAGCAGCTCGGGGTCCTCCACCGCGCGCACGCCGTGGTCGATCCTCTCGGCATGCAGCAGGCGGATGGCATCCCAGACGCCCTCGGGGCCGCTGGACTCGCCGGCGTGCACCGTGCGCCGGAGACCGGCGTCCTTCGCGGCCGTGAACGCCTCGGCGAACCGAGCGCTCACCCGCCCGGCCGAGCGCTCGTCTCCGTCGATCGAGAGCGCGACGACGCGTCTGGGTCGTGCGGTGGCGAGCCACTCGACGACCTCCCCGGCCTCGCCGGCGCTCTGCTGGCGGAGCAGCGAATAGCAGAGCTGCACCTCGGCGAGGCCGTCCTGCTCCGCCTCGTCGAGGCCGGCCGCCAGCGCATCGAAGAGCGCGGGGACCCGGCCGGACCAGGCCGCCCAGTGGGTGGGGTTGATGACGGCGTCGGTGTAGCCGATGCCCGAAGCGGTCTGCCGCGCCGCGAACGAGTACGCGTGGCGGGCCGCCTGCTCCGGAGTCCGGATCAGACCGCATTCCCAGTCGAGGAACCGCAGGAAGTCGGCGAGGTCACCGGTGCCGTCGCTGGCGTCGTGAGTGGTGACGTCGAAGAGCGTGGCGGCGGGTCCCGGCAGCGGTTCGCCCGCCTCCTTCGCCAGGTCGAGCAGATCGATCAGCTCGAAGTTGCCCTCGAGATGCACGTGGGTCTCCGCCTTCGGCAGCCGCCGGATCCACGTCTCGTCGATGCGGTGGCCGGTCGACAGGGCGGTGGAGGCGGTGGGCATCGGCGGCGGGTCCTTTCGAAGACGGCCCGCTGACTCTAATCGTCCGTCACGCTTGTTGACAAGTTGAAGGAGCGGTGTCACGCCTCCAGGCGCGAGGCCTCGCCGAGCCGGTGCCAAGTGCGGTTGTGGTAGACCAGCGGGGCCGCCTCCGCCTCCGGAACCTGCGCCTGCAGGGCATGGACCGCCACGATCGTGGACTTGCCTGCGCTCATCGTGTCCACGACGCGGCCGCGGATCCAGGAGTGTGCGGCGGGGAAGTACGGCTCGCCGGTGATCAGCCGCGTCCAGATGCTGGTATCGGCGAACCGGTCGACTCCACTGGTCGCGCACAGCTGCGCGAGGTCGAGCTGCTCGTCGGCCAACAGGTGCACCACGACGTGCTCGGCCTTCAGGATCGTCGGAGCGCTGGAGGAGTGCGCCGAGATCGAGAACACCAGCAGCGGCGGCTCGGCGCTGACCGAGAACACGCTCGTCGCGGTGAGTCCGACCGGCCCGTCGCCGGCGTCCGCGGTGATGACCGCCACTCCGGCCGCGTGGTTGCGGAAGGCGAGCTTGAACTCATCCGGCGTGAGCCCCACCGGGAAACGGTGCGCGGCAGGTCCCTCGCCGGGCTGTCCTTCGCGCAGCGTCTGCGTCGTGGTCATGGTGTCCTCCGTGGTGTCATCGAGCTGAGGGCAGCTTGCTCCTCCCTGGCCCGCCGCACCCTGTCGCGTTACGCAGCTTTACGCCGGCGGGGGGTCAGGTGCCGTCTCGTCGTCGTTCTCCTCCTCTGACTCCGCGCCGCTGGGAGCGACACGTTTCACCAGCGCGGCTCCGCACACCCACCAATGCTCGATCGTCATGGAGTCGGTGTAATCCCGCGGGTGCAGGAACGCAACGGATGTTACGAATGTGTCGCCGCGGCCGCCGCCGCCACGTAGCTTTGCGCAACACGGACTTCGCCGAGTGGCCGGCAAAGCGCAGGATGTGCGCATGCCCGAGTTCAGCACAGCGCAGGTCCACGCAGGGGAGGTGGGTGACGCCGCCCACGGTGCCCGCGTCACCCCGATCTATCTGACTGCCGGTTTCGAGTTCGACAGCTTCGCTCACGCGGAGCAGCGGTTCGGCGGCGATGACCCGGGCTATACGTACAGCCGATCGGGAAACCCGACGACGGCGTCGCTGGAGCGACGAGTGGCCGCCCTCGAGGGCGGCAGGGAGGCGATCGCGGTCGGCAGCGGGCAGGCCGCGCTGACCGTGGCGGTGCTGGGGCTCGTGAAGGCCGGGGATCACGTGCTCTCCGCGCAGAGCGTCTACTCCGGCACCCGCGGGCTCTTCGAGACCGGGCTGAAGCGGCTCGGCGTCGAGATCGAATTCATCGACAGGCCCGACGATCCGGAGGAGTGGAGGCGGCGGATCCGGGGGAACACGCGCGTGCTGTTCGGCGAGTCGATCGGCAACCCCGGGAACGATGTGCTCGACATCGCTGCGGTGGCGGCCGTAGCACACGAACACGGGCTTCCCCTCGTCGTCGACAACACTCTCGCGACCCCCTACCTGCTCCGCCCGGGCGAGCACGGCGCCGACATCGTGGTGCACTCGGCGAGCAAGTACCTCGGCGGTCACGGCTCGGCACTCGGCGGTGTCGTCGTCGACCGAGGCAGCTACGACTGGGCAGCGTCCCCCTTCGAGCACCTCACCGCGCCGGACGACTGGCTCCACGGGGACAGCTACGTCGGCGCGTACGGAGCCGGGGCGTACACCGCCTTCGCGCGCTCGGTCGTGTCGTCGCTGTTCGGCCCCGTCCTGTCGCCGGTCAACGCCTTCCTCATCCAACAGGGCATCGAGACCCTGTCGCTCCGGCTCCGGCAGCAATCGGACACGGCACTGACCGTGGCACGCTGGCTGGAGCGTCAGCCCGAGGTGGCGGGCGTCGACTACGCCGGACTCGAGTCGCATCCCTCGCACGCTCTCGCGCAGCGGTACCTGCCGCGCGGCGCCGGGGCGATCCTCGGCTTCACCCTCGCCGGGGGCGCGGCCGCGGCCGAGCGCTTCTACGATGCTGTGACCGTGTTCAGCCGGATGACCCACATCGGGGACGTCCGCTCGCTCATCCTGCACCCGGCAACCACGACGCACGCGCACCTGCACGACGAGGTCCGGGAGGCCACCGGTATCGGCGACGGGCTGCTGCGGCTCTCGATCGGCCTCGAAGACCCCACCGACCTGATCGCCGACCTCGAGCGCGGGATCGCGGCCGTCGCGACGGCCGCCCGCGCGCGGGCGACGACCACCCCGATCGCAGACACCCGCCTCGTCGCGGCGGCCGGCAACTAGGGGGACGCATGACCAGGCTGCAGCACTTCGGCTGGTTCTTCGCCCGCGGGTTCGGCCCGCAGGGGTGGGGACATCCCTCCTACGAGTGGAACTACGACTGGACCAAGCCGCGCCTCTACCAGCAGGCCGCCAGGGAACTGGAGCAGGCGGGGCTCGACCTCGTGATCATCGAGGACGCCCTCTCGATCGGGTTCCCCGAGACCATCGACCTGCGCGTGCGGGAGGCCTACGGTGGTCCGAAGCACGACCCGCTCATCCTGTCGCCCTACCTCCTCGACGCGACAGAGCACCTCGGCGTCGCACCCACCATCAACGCGGGCGCCTACCCGCCGTATGTCGCCGCGCGGCAGTTCGCCACGCTCCACCATCTCAGCGACCACCGCCTCGGCATCAACGTCGTCACCGACGTCGGCAGCGCACGCCACCTCGGGCTCCCGCCGCTGGCGCACGATGCCGCCTACGACCGCGCCGAGGAATGGCTCGGCGTCATCCGCCGGCTCTGGCACAGCTGGGACGACGACGCGCTGATCGCAGACCCGCGCACCCGTCGCTACGCCGACGGGTCGAAGATCCGCGCCTTCGAGCACGAGGGCGAGTACTTCCGCGTGACGGGGCCGCTCAACGCCGTGCCGTTCACGCGCGGCGACCCGGCCATCGTCTCCCCCGGCGGTTCACCGCGGGGCATCGCCTTCGCGGGAGCGCACTCCGACGTGCAGCTGGCGCTCGCACCGCTGGACGCCGAGAGCGTCCGCGCCTACCGGCAGAAGGTACGCCAGGCAGCGATCGACGCCGGGCGCGATCCCGACGCGATCAAGGTCCTCTTCGTCTTCAAGCCGGAGATCGTCGCGAGCGACGAGGAGGCAGACCGCGTCGTCGAGGCATCGAAGCACCCGACGGACGCCGAGCTCTACCGCGTGCTCGCCGGCCAGTCCAGCGACCTCGAGACCGACCTGAACGCCCTCTCGCTCGACGAGCCGTTCGACGCGTCGATCTTCGGCGACCACGTCTCGCTCGGCAGTATCAAGGGGCTGTTCGGCAAGGAGGGCGTGCGCGAGGGCGTCACCCTGCGCGACCTCATCACGCCGAAGACGGTCAAGGGCCGGATCACCGACCGCGCGGGGTTCGTCGGCACGGCGGAGCAGATCGCCGACTTCATCGAAGAGCTCGGCGACGAGGCCGACAACGACGGCCTGATCTTCTCCGGCGACCTGCACCCGGTCACGCTGCACCGGAACCTGGACGAGCTCGTCCCCGTCCTGCGTCGCCGCGGCGTGCTGCGGACGGAGTACGGAGACGGAGGCATCCGCGCGAACCTCGCGGACTTCTGACGTGCGGGCGACCGATGGGGCCGTCGGGCTGGCGGCCATGGTCGGCGCCGCGATCGCGTTCAGCACGAGCGGGATCCTGCTCAAGCCGCTGCTCGAGGCCGGCTGGTCGCCGGCAGCAGCGGTCTCCGTGCGCGTCGCACTCGGCGGCCTGGTGCTCGCACCCGCCGCCCTGATCGCGCTGCGAGGAAGCCTGCGACCCGTGCTTCGGTCCTGGAAGCTGGTACTCGGCTATGGACTGATCGCCGTGGCCGGGACGCAGGTGCTGTACTTCGCCGCGATCCAGCGGCTCCCGATCGCGGTCGCGCTCCTGGTGCAGTATTCGGCCCCGGTGATGATCGCCGTGCTCGGCTGGGCGACACGACGCGTCCCCATCCGCCCGGTCGTCGTCACGGGTGTCGTGCTCAGCGTCGTGGGGCTGGTGCTCGTCGTCGGCGTCGGCGGGGTCGGTCACGCCGGTGGCGGTCTCGACACCGCGGGCATCGGTCTCGCGCTCGCGGCCGCCGTGTGCCTCGCGGGGTACTACGTGCTCTCCGCGGTCCCGACGCCCGGGCTGCCGCCGGTCGCACTGGTCAGCTCCGGCCTGCTCGTGGGAGCGGTCGCAACGGTGGGCGTCGGACTGACCGGGATTCTCCCGCTCGCGTTCTCGACCGGCCAGGTCGAGCTGGGCGGGACCACGATGGCGTGGTGGGAGCCCATGCTCGTCGTGGCCCTCGTGGCGACGGCCGCGGCGTACTCGCTGAGCATCGCCGGTTCACGTCGCCTCGGGGCGCGCGTCGCGTCGTTCGCGGGCCTCACCGAGGTGGTGTCGGCCGTGATCCTCGCGTGGCTCCTGCTCGGCGAGCAGCCGGACGCGCGCCAGCTCGTCGGCGGTGCGTGCATCATCGCCGGCGTCGTGCTCGTCCGGCTCGAACGCACGACGGACGCCTCTGCACCGGACTCCTCTGCGCCGGGCTCCTCTGCGTCGGACTCCTCTGCGTCGGACGTTCAGACCGGCACGACTCGCGCAGGCCTCTCCAGTCCCAGCCGATCGCGCAGGGTGCCCGACGCGTAGGACTCGGGCGTCAGACCACGGTGCTGCAGCTCCGGCGTGACCAGTTCGACGAACCGGTCGAGGCTGTGCGGGAGCGTCAGCGACTGCACGATGAAACCGTCGGCCGCGCGCGCCTCCACCCGCTCCTCGATCACATCGGCGACCTCCGTCGCAGTGCCGACGACGATCCCCTCGCGGAACGAGCGGGCGTACACCTGCCGCGGCGTCGCCGGGGCGTCCCCGGTGCGCAACCCCTCGGCCCGGCGGTTCGGCGAACGCGACTCGTTCGACGTGTCGATGTCCGGATCGAACTCGAAGGGCTCATCGGCCGACCGCCCCGTGAGATCCTGGCCGATCGAGTGCGAGACGTCCTCCACGATCAGTGCATCCGGTGTCGAGGCGAGCAGCTGCTCGGCGAGATCCTCCGCCTCGCTCCGCGTGCTGCCGACCACGGGCTGCAGCGTCGGGAGGATGTGGAACGCCTCGGGATCGCGACCGGCGTCCGCCACCTGCTGCTTGAGCCCCGCGTAGAACGCCTGCGCCTCGGCCAACGGCCGGTACCCGGCGAACACGGCGTCGGCGGTCCGAGCCGCCAGCCGCTGGCCGGCTGGTGAGCCGCCCGCCTGGAACTGGACGGGGTGGCCCTGCGGCGGGCGAGCGATGTTGAGCGGCCCCCTGACCCGGAAGAACTCTCCGCGATGGTCCGCGGTGTGCAGCCGGCTGCGGTCGGCGAAGATGCCGCTCTGCCGGTCGGCGGGGAACGCGTCGTCGTCCCAGCTGTCCCAAAGTTCCTCGACCGTGCGCACGAACTCCTCGCCGCGCTCGTAGCGGCGCGAGTGGTCGAGGTGGTGATCGCCGCCGAAGTTCCTGGCCTCCTCGTCGTAGCGCGACGTGACCAGGTTCCACGCCGCACGTCCGCGGCTGAGATGGTCGAGCGACGCCAGCGAACGTGCCACGTGGTACGGCTCGTTGTAGGTCGTGGAGATCGTGGCAGCGAGGCCGATGTGCGACGTGTGCACGGCGAGCGCCGACAGCAGGGTCAGCGGCTCGAGCCGCAGCTGGCCGTAGTGGTCGACGCCCGACGGGTGACGATCCCAGAAGTAGAGCCCGTCCGCGAGGAAGATCGTGTCGAACACCCCGCGCTCCGCCGTCTCGGCGAAGTGCCGGTAGTGCCCTATCGTCAGGTGCCGATCGGGATGCGCGGTCTCGTGGCGCCATCCCGTGACGTGGGCGCCGCCGGGGTGGAAGGCGAACGCGCCGAGGTGGATGCGGCGGGTCATGCGGCGTACCTGCTTCCCGGTCGGGCGAGCCCGAGGTGCTCGCGGAGGGTGTCGCCCGCGTACTCGGCGGGGTAGACGCCCCGGTCGGTGAGCCGCGGCACGACCTCGGTGACGAAGTCGGTGAGGGTGTCAGGGAGGGTGGGGAACATCAGGATGAACCCGTCAGCGGCGTGCTCCTCGTAGGTCGTGGCCAGTCGATCGGCCAACGAGTCCGGCGTCCCGAGCACGAAACGGCGGCGCAGCACCGTGCGGTACAGCTCCCGGAGGGTGTAGTCGCGCTCGCCCAGGAGGGCGATGATCGAGGCGTAGAGCGACTTCGACTGGTTGAACCCGGCGACGTCGGGGTCGAACTCGAACTTCTCGTCGAGCTCGCGCGCTCCGAGGTCCTCACCGAGCCAGTGCGACAGCAGATCGAGGGCGACCTGCTCCGGCGTGAGCTCTTCGATGGACCGCAGCTTCTCCTCCGCCTCCGCAAGGGTTCGGCCGATCACGGGCTGCAGTGCAGGGAGGACCTTCACCGCCTCCGGGTCCCTGCCGCTGCGGCGGGCCCGGAGCTTGTAGTCACGGTAGAGCCGCTGCCCCGCGGCGAGGTCGTCGGAGCCGAGCGTGAAGACCGCATCGGCGGTTCGTCCGGCCAGCGCGCGGCCGGCCTCCGACGCGCCCGCCTGGAACAGCGGCGGATGACCCTGCGGCGGCCGCGCGATGTTCAACGGGCCGCGGACGGAGAGGAACTCGCCCTGATGATCCAGGACGTGCACCTTCCCGCGGTCGGCGAAGAACCCCGACGCCTTGTCATAGCGCAGCGCGTCGTCGTCCCAGCTGTCCCAGAGCCCCTGGACCACGTCCACGAACTCCTCGCCGCGTCGGTAGCGCACGGCGTGATCGAGGTTGGCGTCCTTGCCGAAGTTGCGTGCCTCCTCGTCGCTCGCGCTCGTGACGAGGTTCCAGGCCGCCCGGCCTTCGCTGAGGTAGTCGAGCGATGCGAGCTTGCGTGCGACGTGGTACGGCTCGTTGTACGTCGTGGAGACCGTCGCAGCCAAGCCGATCTTCGTCGTCAGCTGCGAGAGGGCGGAGAGCAGCGTGAGGGGCTCTGGCCGGATGTTGACACCGTGGTCGATCCCCGAGTCGTACCGATCCCACACGTAGAGCTCATCGGCGATGAACACAGTGGCGAACCGGCCGTCCTCGGCCGTCCGAGCGAACTCGGCGTAATAGTCGAGGTCGAGATAGCGATCGGGTTCCGCGGCCGGCGATCGCCACCCGGTGATGTGCTCCCCACCGGGATAGAACAGCCCGGCTCCCAGGACGATCGGGTGCCGCTGCGCGCTCATCGCCCGGCCCCCGCGAGAACTGGTGAGGTCCAGCCGAGGGCCGGCGCGATCTCGGCCGTGAACTGCTCCAGAGCGTCGTGCCGCCGCGCGAAGCCGTCATACACCAGCTCGAGCTGCACCTGGAGGTGCGTGGTGAAGCGGAACGCGGGCTGCGACGCGATCGACTCCACGATGTCGTCGGTCGTGCCGTAGTGGAGGCCGACCGACGCCGCCTTCTCGGCGAGCGTGCTCGCCGGCGGGAGGAAGTCCTTGCCCCACGCCCACTTCCGCTCGATGCCCTCTCGAGCCGCGGCGAGAGCCTCCTCGCGGGTACGCCCGGGAAGGACCAGCGTTGACAGCCCCAGCCGGGGCGCGGCGCCCGAGAGGCGCAGCCCCTCCAGATAGGCGGCGGCCGTGACCTCGGCGGGGACGGTCTGGGTGGTGCCGACAAGCACTCCGAAGCCGCGCTCTCCTACGGCCCTGGCGCTCTCAGCGGTCAGCGTCGCCTCCCAGATGCGGTCGGGAAGAGTCGGCGCCGTCGGGGCGAGGGTGTGCCCGTCCGCGGTGACCGGCTCGCCGCGGAGGGCGTCCAGCAGTACGTCGAGCGCGTCGACGAAGGCCCGCCTGCGCTCGTCGCGGTCTTCCGGAAGCCGCCGGCCCAGCGCCTCGGCCGCCGCCGGCGCTCCCGCGCCGTTCGCGACGCCGAGCTCAAGACGCCCGTCGCTGATCGCGTCGAGAACCGCCGCGTCCTCCGCCACCCGGATCGGGTTCTCCAGTGGCAGGGTGATCGCGGCGGTGCCGAGGCGCAGCCGGGATGTCGCCGCGGCGAGAGCCGCCAGCAGCACGAACGGCGACGGCAGGCCGCCCGAGCGCGTGCTCCCTGGGCTCCGGAAGTGGAACTGCCGGACCCAGGCGTAGCCGAACCCGACCTCCTCGGCGTGTTCGAACAGCTGCAGGAATTCGCGGTACGACTCCGCCTCGCCGGCCTCTTCCGCGAAGTGCGCGAAGAGGCCGAGTTGCAGGGGCGCGTCGACGATCCGATCGGTCACCGGGGTCTCCGTTTCTCGTGAAGGCGGCCAATCTAGCCACGGCTCCCGGTGTCGAGGGAGCCTCTGTTGCGGGATATGTCAGAGATTTCGTTGTGTGTCGGCGAGGGTGGCGCTGCCGACACGAACCGCGTGAAGGTTCCACCCATGCCCACCGATCAGACATGGCTCCCACCCGTGACCGCGAACCTCGTTCAGCGCTTCCCGGCCTACCCGGAGACCTGGAGCTTCCAGCCCAGCGAACGCTGGGTCCGCGGCTTCGCCGACGACGTCGCCATTGTCGACAGCCGACGGCAGCTCCTCGTCTGGGAGCCGGGTCACAAGGTCCCCGAGTACGGATTCCCGCTCGCCGACATCCGAACCGACCTGTTCGAGGAGGCGGACCCGCCAGGGGCCGACCTCGGCTACTACCGTCCGCGCCGCGCGCCGGCGCAGTGGTACGACCTGCGGATCGGCGACCGGCTCGTCCGGCATGCCGCGTGGAGCTGGGACGTCCCGGAGTTGGGCGGCTTCCTCGGGGTCAGCTGGTTCCCCGGAGTGCTCGACCGCTGGCTGGAGGAGGAGCAGCCGGTGTTCACGCATCCACGCGATCAGTTCAGCCGGGTGGATGCGCTGCCCAGCAGCCGCCCCGTCACCGTCTCGCGCGACGGCGTCGTCCTCGCGGACAGCGACGAGACCGTCATCGTCTACGAGACCGGGCTCCTCCCCCGCTACTACTTCCCGCCGGAGCACGTGGACTTCTCCGCACTGACGGCGAGCGGCACGGCGTCCTCGTGCCCGTACAAGGGGCATACCACGCAGTACTGGAGCCTCGCCGATGGATCCCTCGACGATGTCGCGTGGTCCTACGGCGATCCGAAGGAGGACGTCGCCGCGATCGCGGGGCGCGTCGCTTTCTACACCGAACGCCTCGACCTGACCGTCGACGGCGAACGTCGCTGACCGCAGCACCCGCACCATCCGCACCACGCCACAGCCCGACCGCTCACAGCCCGAACTCTCACAGCCAGGAGACCCGAATGACCATCCGAACGTCCCACCGACGACGTGCGGCCGCACTCGCCGCCACTCTCGCCTCTGCCGCCCTGCTCCTCGCCGGCTGCGCCACCTCGGGAGGCGCGACACCGACATCGTCGAGCGGCGCGAGCGGCGTCTACCGCATCCCGATCACCGATCCGGGCGGCGACATCGATCCGCTCACCGCAGCCGACTACAACGCCATGCTCCTGACCGGCCTCGCGTCCGAGGGCCTGATCAGCCTCGACGCGAAGGGCGAACTCGTGCCCCGGCTGGCCACCTCCTGGAAGCCGTCGGCCGACGGCCTCGCCTGGACCGTCGCCCTGCGGAAGGGGGCCGACTTCAACGACGGCACGCCCGTCACCGCGAAAGACGTCGTCGCCACCTTCGACGCCATCACCGCCAAGGACAGCAAGTCGCCGGGCAAGAGCTCGTTCGACGGCATCCTCTCGTCCGTGGCGGCGGGAAACGACGACGAGAGCGTCGTCTTCACACTGGCACGCCCGTTCTCCGATTTCCCCCGTCTGCTGACGGGCGCGAACACAGCGATCCTGCCGGCCGGCTACACGCCGGGCGGCTGGCTCAAGCACCCGGTCGGTGCCGGCCAGTTCGTCCTGGACAAGTTCACTCCCGGCCAGGGGGCGACGTTCTCGAAGAATCCCAAGTACTGGGACGCCAAGGACATCAAGATCTCGGGCGTCCAGCTCAAGGTCTACGCCGACACCCAGGCCGAGCTGCTCGCGTTCCAGGCCGGCGAGATCGACCGCATCGACCAGTCGAGCGAGGTCGCCGCGGCGGTGAAGGCCTCCGACTACAACGAGGTCAGCTCCGGCTACAACAAGTTCGACGGCATCTTCCTCAATGTCACCGCGGCGCCGTTCGACGACCCGAAGGTTCGCCAGGCCGTCGCCTGGGCGATCGACCGGCCCGGCCTGGTGAAGAACGTCTACGGCGGCAACGCCGTCGTGGCGAACGACACGACCTACTTCCCGGACTACCCGCTCCAGCCGCAGGGCCTCGACCAGCGCCAGAAGAACACCGACAAGGTGGCCGGGCTCCTCGGCGGCAAGACGGTCTCGTTCGACATCACCACCGACAACAAGCTCTACGGCGAGGTGCTTCAGCAGCAGCTCAACGCGGTGAAGGGCTTCAAAGTCGGCCTGAAGGTGCTCACGAGCGAGCAGTACTACGCCGACGGTGCGGACTCGCCCTGGCTGAACGCGCCGCTGACCATCACCAACTGGGCCGTGCGCGCCCCGTCGCAGTACATCTCGCTCATCTTCACCTCCGGAGCGGCATGGAACGCGTCGCACTACTCCAACCCGCAGCTGGAGGCGACCTCGGCGGCCTACGACAAGGCGACCGACAAGACCGAGCGCCAGAAGCTCGTGAACGAGATCGCCGCGACCCAGTGGAAGGACCTGGCTGTGATCGTCCCCACGTTCGCCAAAGCCAAGGTCCTGCAGAACAAGCGGGTGCACGGCGAGTTCCCGGGAGCGCTGGACTTCTACACCGGCTATTCCTTCAAGGGCATCACGATCACCGGCTGACCCCGCCGCTATCCCACCGCACCGAATCCCACCCGTACGAATCCCACCAGGAGACGACTCGTGACGACCACCAGCCCCCGCCTCCGCGACGCCGATCCGTCGCGCAGGCGGGGGCTGCGTGCGCTCGCGCCGCGCCACCTCGCGCTCACCCGCCTCGCCGGCCGGCGGCTCGTGCAGATCCCGCTGGTGCTGCTCGTGGTCTCGGTGCTGGTGTTCTGGCTCGTCCAGGTCGTCCCCGGCGACCCGGGGAGGAACGCCCTGGGCCCGTACGCCACGGCGACCCAGGTGGCCGCGTGGAACGCCGAGCACGGTCTCGACGGGAGCATCGTCGAACGGTACGTGCACTGGCTCGGCGGATTCGTCACGGGCGACTGGGGCGTCAGCCTCATCTACGCCCAGCCCGCGTCGGAGCTCATCCTCGGCCGCCTCGGCAACTCCCTGCTGCTGGGCCTGTACGCCTTCGTGATCGTCGTGCCGGTGGCGATCGCCCTCGGCGCGGTGCAGGCGTACCGGGAGGGCAGACGCACCGATCGATTCATCACCGTGGTGCTGATGTCGCTGTCCGCCGTCCCCGAGTTCGTGATCGGCATCGTCTTCCTCATCGTCTTCGCGGTGTGGCTCGGCTGGGTGCCGGTCAGCTCGGCCGCGGATGCGACCTCCGCCGATCCGTTGCTGCACCTGAGGGCCATGACCCTGCCGGCGATCACACTGGCGCTCGGTTATCTGGCCGTCCTCGTGCGGATGGTCCGCACCGGAACCCTCGAGACGCTGACGTCGCAGTACCACCGCACGGCGGTGCTCAAAGGTCTGACCCCCTCGCAGGTGGTCCGGTCGCACGTCGCCCGCAACGCACTGATCCCCACGATCTCCCTCCTCGGCATCTACCTGGGCACCCTGCTCGGCGGCAGCGCCATCGTCGAGTCCCTGTTCGGCTACCCCGGACTCGGAGCACTGCTCGTCACCGCGACGCAGAAGAAGGACATCGTGCTCCTGGAGGCCGGCGTGATGATCACCGGAGTCGTCTCGCTGCTGGCACTCCTGCTCACCGATGTGGTCTTCGCGCTCGTCGACCCACGGATCCGCTTCGATGCGAAGGAGTGAGATGGCGATCGACGACGTGGGGCTGGTGGACACGGAAGCGCAGGCGGCATCCGCCACGGCCCGGGCATCACGGGGCGAATCGAAGGAGACCGCCGATCCGGCGGATCCCCGTCCTGCGGCACAGCGAAGGGTCGCGCTCCAGCTGCTGCGGCGCCCGACGTTCGTGCTCAGCGCGCTCGTCGTGCTGTTCTGGATCGTCGCCGCCGTGGGCTGGCGGTGGTTCGGCCTCCACCCGTTCGCCGACACCGGTCAGCACCTCGCACCTCCTTCGGCCTCCCACTGGTTCGGCACCGACGACATCGGTCGTGACGTGTTCGCGCGCGTTCTGGCCGGAGCCGAGCCCGCTCTGGCGATCGGGCCGGCCGGGACCATCCTCGCGACGGTGCTCGGAAGCACCCTCGGACTCATCGCCGGGTACCACCGCGGCTGGGTCGACACGGCGCTCATGCGGGTCTTCGACGTCTTCCTGGCACTGCCGACACTCATCTTCATCCTGGTGATCGTCGGAGCCTTCGGCGCGAGCGTCCCGACTCTGATCCTCACCGTCGGCCTCGTCTTCGCCCCGGGCATCGCGCGGATCATCCGCGCCGCCGTGCTGACCGAGATGGGAAAGCAGTACGTGACGAGCGCGAAGCTGCAGCGGGAGTCCACGGTGCGCATCCTGTTCCGCGAGCTGCTGCCGAACATCTTCCCGACCATCCTCATCCAGGCCACCCTCAGCCTCGCCGCGGCGATCTTCATCTCGTCGTCGCTGTCGTTCCTCGGTCTGGCCTCCGCCCCGCCATCGCCGGACTGGGGCCTCGCGATCAGCGACAACCGCGCGTATCTGCAGAGTGCCGGCTGGACCGTGCTGTTCCCGGCCGCCGCGATCGCGTCCCTGGTCGTGGCCGTGCACCTCATCGCCGACAACCTCAAGGAGGTGCTCGACCGTTGAGCGACCCCATCGTCGACGTGAAGACCCTGAACGTCGAGTACCGGATCGGCGCAATGGCGCGCCGGGTGGTCTCCGACGTCGACCTGACCATCCACGCGGGCGAGTCGTACGGGCTCGTCGGCGAATCGGGCTCGGGGAAGAGCACGATCGCGCTGGCCCTCACCCGGTATCTGCCCGCCAACGCCACCATCTCCGCCGATCGGCTCATCGTCGACGGCCACGACGTGCCGGCCCTCGACTCCGCCGCCCTGCGCCGGTACCGCGCCGGATCCGTCGGGGTCGTCTACCAGGAGCCGGGGCTCGCGCTGAACCCCACCTCCAGCATCGGGGCCCAGCTCGCCGAGGTGTACCGCATCGCGGGCGCGTCGCGCTCGGACGCCTGGGCCGCCGCCGTCGACGCGGCGGCGAGCGTCGACCTTCCCGAACCGGAGGCCATCCTGCGCCGGTACCCGCACGAGCTGTCGGGTGGCCAGCAGCAGCGTGCCATCATCGCCATGGCGCTCGCGACCGATCCGCGACTGCTGATCCTCGACGAGCCGACCACCGGTCTCGACAGCAAGGTGGAGGCCGGGATCCTCGACCTCATCGAGCGGCTACGGAGGGAGCGCAGGTTCGCGACGCTGCTCATCAGCCACAATCTGCCGCTGGTGGCGACGCACTGCGATCGCGTGGCCGTGCTGCGTCAGGGAACGGTGGTGGAGCGCGCAGAGGCACGCCGGCTGCTGACGCGGCCGACGCACCCGTACTCCCGCGAGCTCGTGGCGGCGCTCCCCTCGCTCGACGGCCGGCCAGGGCGGGAACGGCCGGAGTCACGGACGCTGCTGGACCTCCGGTCGGTCACGAAGGACTTCGGCCGCAAGCGCGCCCTCGACGGGGTCTCCCTGACCGTCGCTGCCGGCGAGACACTCGGCGTCGTCGGCGAGTCGGGCAGCGGGAAGTCGACGCTCGGTCGCATCGCCGCCGGACTCACCTCGCACGGTGGGATCCGCGAGCTGAACGGCCCAGCGGGACGCATCCCGGTCCAGGTGGTGTTCCAGAACCCGGACGCCTCCCTCAATCCCCGCCGCACGGTCCGCCAGGTCCTGACCCGATCCATCCGCCTGCTCGGCGGCGACTGGGAGCCCCGGGCGCTCGCCGGCGCGGTCGGGCTGACCGGCGACGTGCTCGACAAGTTTCCCAGGGCGCTGTCGGGCGGCCAGAAGCAGCGCGTCGCCATCGCGCGGGCATTCGCAGGGCCTGTGCCACTCGTGGTGTGCGACGAAGTCACTTCGGCACTGGACGTCTCGGTCCAGGCGCAGATCCTCGACCTGCTGGCCGACCTCCGGGACCGCACAGGTGTGGCCTACCTCTTCATCAGCCACGACCTCGCGGTCGTCCGCTCGCTGGCGGACCGCATCATCGTGCTCAAACACGGGCGCATCGTGGAGGAGGGGCGCCCCGACGAGCTCTTCACCTCCCCGCGCGAGGAGTACACGAGGGAACTGGTCGGCGCTGCGACGGCGCTGAGGGCCGCGCTGCGCTGACCGCGGCAGGGCGGCCCGGCCCGGTCACGCTCCCGGGCGACCCGTTCTCGCAGCGAAGCTCGTCAGACGCTGGAGCTGCTCGGTCAGCTCGGAGCCGAAGGCTGCCGCGTCGTTCGCCGGGATCTTCCACAGGACCGCCCGGAGGTTCGAGCCGGCCTGCGACGCGGAGACGAAGAACTCCAGGTCTGAACCGGGGTACACGAGCGACGACTCCTGCACCGCGTCCCACCCGATCAGCAGGCGCCGACCGAGTGCGACGTCGAGGATCCGACCCGTGGCACCGGCGCCGCCCCGCTCGATCCGCACCGCTCCGCCCTGCCGCAGTTCCACCTCGGCCCGCTCGGCGAACCATCGGGACAACGCCGTGGGGCGCACCAACCCGTCGAAGACCCAGGCGGCCGGTGCAGCCAGCACCGCTTCCGCGCTCACCTCCACCAGATCGTCACGAAAGAACATCCTCGACACCTCCGACGCGACGGCAGGAGTCGAACCCGCAACACCTCTGGTCTGCTGCCGAAGCCCGGGACCGCCCGGTTCGCCGCGATAGCGCAACGCTAGAGCGGGCCGAAGGCGATGACGACGGGATGTTGCGAAAAGTGAAGGAGGGCTCGGCCCTCGGCCCTTCACCGTGACGAGTCGATGATCAGTGCCGCCATCCGTCGTGCAGCCTCGGCGGCCGAGACCTGCTTGTCCATCTGCGCGGTCGTCGTGGCGCCGTCGTAGAGGATCACCAACTGCTGCGTCGTCCAGGACGGATCGCGAACGCCGATCTCGGCGACGAGCCCACCGATGAGTCCGTGGAGCCAGTCGCGGAACTTCTCGCTCGCCGCCTCTTCCACGCCACCCGGCTCCGCTTCTGCGACCGCGTTCACGAACGCGCAGCCGCGGTAGTCCGGCCGGGCGAAGAGGATGCCGAGCGAGTCGAAGATCGAGAGGAGACGATCCCTGGGGTCGGGCCCGGCGGCTTCGATACCGTCGTCGATGGTCTTCTCCCAGGCGGCGTGGCGGCCGGCCAGGTAGGCGGAGACGAGCTCGTCCTTGCCGCCTTCGAAGTTGTAGTAGAGCGATCCCTTGGCGACCTGCGCCTTCTCGAGCACTCGATCGATGCCCACGGTGTGGATGCCCTCGTTGTAGAACAGCTCGTCGCTCGCCCGGAGCAGTCGTTCACGGGCGGACGGCTTCTTGGCCGGAGAATCGGTCATCCTGATCACTGTACCTCTCCGCCCGTCGGCGGGATCTCGGATCAGATGGCCGCTCGCCCGCCGTCGACCGCCAGGGTGACGCCGGTGATGTAGCTCGCCGCCGGAGAGGCGAGGAACCCGATGGCGTCCGCGATCTCCTGGTCGGTTCCCGGGCGCCCCATGATGGTCGTCTCGCCGAGCGCCACGGTGTCACCCTTGGCGCCCGGGGTCGCGACGGGGCCGGGTGCGACCGCGTTGACACGGACTCCTCGCGGGCTGAACTCGGCCGCCCACGCACGTGTGAGCGCGGACAACGCGGCCTTGGTCGCGCTGTAGGCCGCGCCGCCGGCGAGGCCCACGTTGGCGGCCATGCTGGAGATGCTCACGATCGCCCCGTCGCCTCGATCGGCCATGCCCGCGGCCAGCCGGGACGTCACGAGGTAGGCCGACTCCACATTCCCGGCGAACAGCTCGCCAAGGGTTTCCGCCGAGAGCTGGTTGCTCGGCCCGAACCACGCGAGCCCGGCGTTGTTGATCAGGATGTCGACCTCGCCCGCGTCCTCCGCCAACCGCAGGGCCTGGTCGGCGTCGGAGAGGTCGGCCGCCACGAAGCGTGCTCGACCTCCGGCCAGCTCGATCTCTTCCACGACCTGCACGCCGCGGTCGACGTTGCGGCCGTGCACGACGACCGTCGCGCCTTGAGCGGCGAGCTGGAAGGCGGCAGCCCGCCCGAGTCCGGAGGTGGCGCCCGTGACGAGCGCTGTCTTTCCGGTGAGCGACCACGAGTTCTGGGTGTCCATGGGATCGATCCTTTCGTTTATACCGATCTGTCTAAACGACACTTTAGACAGGTCTGTCTAATAGCGCAATACCCAACCGGGAGGAATCGAGCTCGCCGAACGAACCAGGCGAGAACACGCTCAGCACAGGGGGACCGACGGCCGACGGGCGACGGTGATGAAGATCGTCAACGACGCGAAGAACGTCCTGCCGGCGAGGTGCTGGAGCCAGCGGTCGGCTTGGGCCTGGTCGAGGTATCCCGCGGCCACCGACCGGCGCGTGACCCGGGCGAAGCCGAAGATGCGATCGCCCTCGACGGGGTCGGTGTAGGTCGCGGTGACCGGGATCACGGTGTCGAGCCGCAGTCCGGCGTCCTGCACGAGCCGCGGCAGCTCGCTGCCGATACGCGGATTGCGGATCAGCCGATCGATGACGAACCGCCGGTACGCCTCTGCGAGTTCCGGCTCGGGGCTGTCGACGAGGAGGGTCTGCCAGTCGGGCTCGGCGAGGACGACCCGCCCACCCGGCCGCAGGATCCGCCGGAGCCCGTCCAGCGCGGTCGCCGGAGCGGCGAGGTGCTGCGCGGTCCGGTCGACATAGACCCGGTCGACCGCGTCGTCGCCGAAGTGGAGGGCGTGCGCGTCGCCGGTCAGCAGACGAAGCCGCGGGTCCGCGAACCGTTCCCGCGCGGCGCGGAGTGCATTCTCGTCGGTGTCGACACCGATCAGGGAGCCGCCCGGACCGAGGCTGCGGAGCAGCGGCTCGAGTTCTCCGCCGGTGCCGCACCCGAGGTCCAGGACGGTGTCGCCGGGTTGCACCGCGAGCTGCTCGATCGCCAGAGCCTTGTACGCCTGGCCGGCCGCGGATGCCGCCGCACGGAGCAGGTAGTCAGCGGGTCTCTCGCCTTCGAAGATCGACACCGGCCCTGTGGGGGGCAGCACGTGCCGGCGCGCGCTCGAGTAGGACTCCCCGGTCTTCGACGCCCGCGCGCGGATCCGGCGTTTGAGGTTGCGGTTCTTGGTCATGGCGCTCCTTCACACCCCGAGCGATGCCCCCAGCGGCTCGCCTCGAGGCGATCCAGGATTCCTGACCGGCCCGAGTCGATGAGACCCTTTGCCTCGCGTGCGGCCGGCGCTGGGTGCCGGCATCGAGGTTCGGCGCGAGCCACGCCGTGAACGGAACTCTACCTCCCCCGCCTCTTGATACCTAGAACTCCCATGCCTAGAATCCCTAGGTATGGCCCACGACCGAATCAAGGGGAACCTCGACCTCCTCCTCCTCGCCGCTCTCGCCGCCGGCCCGGCGCACGGGTACGAACTCACCGCGAGCATCCGGGAACGCAGCGACGGCGAGTTCGTGCTGGCCGAAGGCACCGTCTACCCCGCGCTGCACGGGCTCGAGTCCCGCGGACTGATCACGAGCTCGTGGGAGGTCGTCGCCGGCAGGCGCCGCCGCGTCTACGAACTCAGCGGAGCCGGGCGCGAGGCCCGGGATCAGCAGGCCGCCGACTGGCAGCGCTTCGCCAGCGGCATGAATCGAGTGTTGGGAGCATCCGCATGACCAGTGATCGCATCGACGCCTACCTCGACGACATGCTCGACCGGCTGGAGGGCACCCCGGCCGAGCGCCGCCGGATGCTCACCGAGGCCGAAACGCACCTGCGCGACTCCGCCGACGCGTTCCAGCGCGGCGGGATGGACGCCGATGCCGCCCAGAACGCGGCGATCGACGCCTTCGGCGACGCCCCGGCGATCGCACGCGTCGCCAACCACCGCCGACCCGCCGAGCTGATCGCCGCCTGCGTTCGCGCGGCCGCGCAGCTCGCCGTCTACGGCTTCGCCGCGATCGGGCTGGCCACCCTCCTCGCCCGGGCCCTGGCGCTCGTGACCTCGACCCAGTGGGTCTACGGCGCGCCCGCCGCCTACCGGTTCAGCGCTGCGGAGTGCGCGCACTGGCTCGCCGTCCAGCCCGGAGCGAGCACCTGCAGCACCGCGGCCGCACTGGAGAGCTCCGACGACTCCTTCCTCTTCGTCCTCGCCGCCGCCGTCATCGGGCTGGTCATCGCGGGCGTGGTACTCACAGCGATGCGGCTGTCCCGGCGGCGTCCACTCGGTGCCAGGGCTCGCCTCCCACGCACGGTGGTCACGTCGATCGGGGCGACCGCGTTCCTCGGCGCCGGTCTCGCGCTGCTGGCCGCCGGAGCCGCCCACGGCGTCTCTCGCGTCGCGTGGGGGCAGGGCGTGCTCTACACCGACGGAGTCGTGGCGCTGATCTTCGGCATCGTCTTCCTCGCCCGGTTCCTTCTGACGATCCGTCCCGTGCGCACGTCCGCAGCATGAGCCGGACACTCACCGTCATCCTCTGCGGCGCCATCGGAATCGGCCTCGGAGCCCTCAGCGGCCGCATCCTGTTCGGCGGGTCCGCGTGGAACCTGATCCCCTGGGCGATCGTCGCGATCGCCATCGGCCTCATCCCCACGAACCGACTCACCGCCCTCCTGGCGTCCGGGATCTACGGCTATCTCCTCGTGGCGGTCTTCCTCTTCGCAGCGAACACCAGCAACACGCCGCCGGCCCAACGCATCCTCTTCGCTCTCACCCTCGCCCTCATCGGCCCCCTCTGCTCCATCGCGCTCACACTGCTCACCCGGCTCCTCCGGCTGCGTGTCCTCCGACGATGGCGAGGCGCCCGAATGGAGAGAGACCGGTAGGCGGTTGCCGCGCGCGGCGGAGCGGGGACGGCTGTCCGCCGAGACGCGGTTCAGGTACCGGTGCGTACGAGGACCGCGTCGAGATTGATCTGGTCGCCCACCGAAGCGGAGCCGTGCTCGCCCGCCACCACGACCCGGAGCACGTGCGTGCCCGGCGCGAGGCCGCCGAGCTCGAACACCCGCCTCTGGTTCGCCGGAGTGTCCGAGTACCAGTCCGGGCGGCCGACCTCGACACCGTCGACCGAGACGACGGCGATGCCCTTGTCCCCGCCGACGGAGCCGGAGAGCGCGAACCCGGTGCCGGTGAACGTGAGCTCGGCCGAGGCGCCGGCCTGTGAACTCCCGCGCAATTGCCCGAAGCGGAAGGCCGGATCGCCGACCGCCCACCAGCCCGCGGAGTAGGTCATCAGGGCGGCGGGGACGGCCGTCTCGGCGCCGGCCGCCGGATCGGGAGGGGTGGTGGCGCCGCCGATGACGGTGACGGCATCGACGGTGACCTGATCGCCCTGTGCGCCGGCGGAGTGCGTGCCGAGGACGGTCAGAGTGAGCACGTGCGCGCCCGGCGCCAGCCCGCGGACTCTGACGACCGGTGCCCCGTTCGCCGATGTCGCGGAGTACCAATCGGCGTCCGGGAGGTCCTGGCCGTCGATCGAGACCGACGCCCGGCCCTTGTCCGCTCCCACCGATCCGAGGACGTCGATGCCTGTGCCGGTGAAGTCGACACGGGCGGTCGCCCCCGCTTCGGAGGTGCCGCGCAGGCTCCCGCCGAGGAACGCGTCGCCGGGCGCCGCCCACCACTGCGACGAGAACTGGACGGCGGTATCGTCTTCCGTTCGCGGTGCAGCGCCGGTGAGGGCGTACCGATGAGTTCCGCTCGGCAGCCCGTCGAGGCGCACCATCCCGTCGGCGTCCGCCGTGACGGTGCGCGCCGCCCCGTCGACCGTCACGGTGTACTGCCCGCCCGCTTCGCGCGCCCAGCCGATGCGGATCGGCGTCGTGCCGGAGGTCGTCACGGTATAGTCCGCGACGCCGTTGTACGAGACGGCGACGTCCTGCGTTCCGCGGAGCCGGTAAGTGACGTGACTGCCGACGAGCGAGGCGTCGATCGCGGGAGCGATGTCCAGCCGGTCGTAGGCAGGCTGGAAACCGAGCACGTCGTGGTAGAGCGGCCAGACGCCGAGCACGTTGTTGACCATGAACGGCTCCTGCCAGATGTCACGTCGCGGTTGGAGGGTGTCGGGCTGGATGTTGCTCCAGCCGAGGAAGCCGTCCTCCGTGTAGCGCTCGACGACGGTGCGCGCCTGGTCGACGAGCGCACTCGTGTCCCCGGTCGCCGTCGCGAGCGGCGCAGCTGCCTGGACGTTCAGGGGGTGCACACCGCCGTCCTCGAAGAACGGGAAGTACATGCGCGGGGTGACGCCGTCGTCCAGCTTCTCACCGGACGCGCAGTCGGCTGGGCTCGATCCCGGGAGTTTCCAGGTGAAGTCCGTGCCGCCCTGGGCGCCGTGATCGTAGACGTAGCCGGTCTGCTCCAGCGCGGAGTACCGGCCGGAGACGGCGAGCGCCGAGCTGAGCTCTCGTCGGCCGTCGACCAGGCCGAGCATCGACGCGTAGCCGTTGGCGAACAGGTTGGAGCAGTCCTTCACGATCGCGCCGGAGGCGTCACGGGTGTAGGCGAACGACGTGGTCGCCGGTGACCAGAAGCCTCCGTCGGCGGTGCCCCGGTTGTATGCCGCCTTGAGGTTCGCCGCCAGTTGGTCGTAGTGGTCGGCTCTGGCGGAGTCGCCCAGCACGTTCCGTTCGAGTTCCGCCCATCGGGTGAGTGCGCCGTAGGCGAAGACGTTCTGGTAGGCACTGACCTGGCCGATGTCGTACTGGTCGTTCCATTCCGACCAGTCGGTGAAGCATCCGGTCGGACTCTGCGGGTCGGGGCACTGGGCGTTGGCGAACAGGCCGGCGGTCGGGCCGGACCGGATCAGCAGGTGGTTCTCCGCGTAGCCGAGCGCCAGCCTGACGGAGTCCTTCACGCCGGTGAGCCAGACCCGGTCGGGGTCGAGGTTGTAGAGCGTGGCCACGGAGAACACGGCATTGAGCGTGTTGTCGGTGGTCTCGTACGTGGGTTGCGCGTCATCGAGCAGCTTCCCGTAGGGGTCGCAGCAGTGCAGGCGTCCTGTGGTGTCCTGCAGGCCGCCGAGTTTGCCGCCGACCGGGGCGTTGATGTCGTCCGGGTTGCGCTTGGGCTCCGCGAAGATGTCGTCGAACTGGCCGCGCATGGAGGCGAAGGCCCCGGGATCCTGCAGCAGCTCGAGCGACCACACGTTCCACGGCGACGTGAAACCGGGGGCCTCGCCCGCACGGAAGGAACGCTCCGAGCTGGCCCCGATCGTGGCGCCCTGCACGATCGTGCGGCCGAAGTCGCCGATCAGGTCGCTCAGTGCCGCGTCGTTGAACCCGGTGAGCTGGTCCGAGCCGTAGTAGTCGGCCGTGGCCACGGGCGTGACGGTGAAGGCGGCCTGCTCGGTCGCGCCGTCGGAATAGGTGGAGGGCGCGAGAAGCTCCTGGCCGGCGACTTCGGAGAAGCGGCCCTTGTATCCCTTCGGATTCCCGTTGGCGTACGCTGTCGCCCCCGCGGTCAGACGCCAGCCCCCGGTGAGGCCGCCCCGAGCCGTGGGGGTGCCTTCGCGGGCCAGCAGGGCCGCGACAGTGCCGGTCGAGGACGCCGTCACGGACAGCCCGGCGGCGGACCCGTGGGTCAGGTAGACGAGCTGGGAGGTGTCGAACACGGCATGGTTGGGCGCGCGCTCGAGCAGGATCCCATTGCGGTGGAGCGCGTCGTGCTCGGTGAACACGTCCGAGGCTGCGTCGAGAGCGGCGCCACCGACCGGGATGTTTCCGCCGTCGGCGGGACGACGGACGTTCTCCCAGGTGTCCGCACCCCAGGTGATCGCGCCGGTCGTGGGGGTCAACGCGGTCGCGCCGGCGAGGTGGTAGGTGCGCGCGATCGACCAGCGGACGCTCGCGCCCACGACGTCGAAGGTCCACGACTCCGCCACGCTTCCCGCGGTCAGCGGGACGGTGAAGGCAAGGGTCGTCGATCCGCCTGCGCTCGACGCTGTGGCGCCGGTCGCCGCCGCACTCGTCACCGTGGTGCCGTCGGCCTGCCGGAACTCGGATGGCGTCGAACCGGCCGCATCGGCCACGGAGCGCCCGTCGACGGACAGCGAGGTGAGGTGCACACCGGACGAGTAGTCGACCGCCAGGGTGACCCGCGGGCTGCTCACCGTCAGCGTGCGTGCGACGGGGTCGACGTCGACCGACCCCGGTGAGCTGCCCACTCCACCGCCGGCCGGCTGCACGTGTGCGGGGGCCGCGGCTCCCCGCGACGAGGCCCGATCCGACGGGGCAGGAGTCGGCGCGGGCGTCGTCGTCGGGTCCGTCGCGACGGCCGGGACGGCCGGAGCCGCCGGCGCCTTCGTCGGATGCGGGGTCGAGGTCGCGACGGGCGCCGCCAGGCGGACCGGAGGAGCAGAGACCAGGGCGGGGACGACGAGGGCGACAGCGGTCGCGACCGCGGCTGCAGCCACGACCCCTCCCGCGGTGAACAGAACGGAGTGCTTCATCGTGTGCCTCCTTGCACGTGATGGGCGGGGTCAGCGGGACGTGACGCTGAACTGGCCGGCGTCGGCCGTTCCCGGCTGCGGGAGTAGATAACGGTCCAGGAAGGCGACCGGGTCGTCGTCGAGCAGGGCGATCGCCGCGACGATCGCGCTCAGGTCGTCCCGCCCGGGGACCACCCAGCGCTCGGCGATCTGCAGCGCCGACGGCGGAGCCACATCGTCGGGCCGGGCCGCTCGCCGGCGCAGCTCGCGGACCTGATTGTCGGCGTCGTGGCGCAGTACGGCACGGAGCTCGTCGGTCAGCGACGCGATCCGTTCCGGCGGCGCCGAGCGCAACAGAGCCGCCAGGGCGGTAGCCCGGAGGTGACAGGCATAGGCGGTCGTGCGGGTGATGAACCCCTCGACCTCGCTCACCTGGGCGCGGATGTGGCCGGCCAGGAGGTCGTCCGGGTCGGTCGCGTCCACGTCGACGGCGCTGCGGGGGACCAGTGCGAAGGCTTCCGTCATGCGGTCGGCCGCAGCCTGGAACCGCAGCTGCACGTCCTCGAGGAGCCAGGGGTGCGGCTCGCTGTCGTCGACGCGCTGGAACACCGCGTGACGGGTCGACCGCCAGGCCGGCGTGTCCCATTCGGACGCCGCGGTCTGGGTGCCGCGGACCGTCGCCGCCGACAGCGCGTGCACGGGCTCGCTCCGGCCCAGCTGGCGGACGAACCACGACGCGTCCCACGGGTAGAGCTCGTAGGCCTCCGACGCGACTCGCCAGAACCCAGCGAGCCAGGGCCGCTCGAACCGAGCGGCGAGAAGCTCCAGGATCCTGTCGTCGGGGGCGCCCGGATCGGCGAAGTGCGCCGCCGCGGCGAGGGCGTTCACGTCGAACGGGTCGGCCTGCAACCCGAAGTACTCCTTGATCCCGGCGACGCCGTCGAGCGACTCGACCGCCCTGAGCTGCCGCAGTGTCACTCCGGGGACGGGCAGATGCCGCCAGGGCTCGACCTCTTCATTCGACGACGACAGGAAGACCTCGACGACGATGGGGAGGCCTGCGCGAGCCGCACCGGCCACGGCGGCGCGCACGAAACGGTCGGCCGCGCCTGTCGAGATGACCTCGCCGACATTGCTGTGCACCATGAGACCGATCGGCACGTCCGCGAGCGCGTGGATGCACGCGAGGGCCTGCCCGGCCGAGAGCTCCCAGGGCTCCCACCACAGCCGGCCGTGCGGCCGGAGCCGGCGCCACCGGGCGGCGAGCGACGCGAGGAAGGCGGGGAGGCGGCGGTGGAGCGGCACGCCGGAGCAGCGCGGGCAGTCCCCGAACTCGCTGCACAGCCAGGCGTCCTGGTCGTAGGTGTAGATCAGGAGGTCGTCGAGATCCGGCAACCGGCCGGCGAGATCGCCGAGGGCGACGTCGTAGCGTTCCGCGGTCGCGGGATCGGAGACGCACTGCGGCAGTGCCGCCCCGTCGAAGCCGGCACGGCCCTGGTAGGGCAGGCCGAGGTGGAGGAGCGTCCGCAGTCCGGCGTCGTGCGCCGCCTCGGTCCGCTTCCGGACCACCGCGAGGCGCCGGGCACGCCCGTCGTCGCCGTCGCGCCCGCCGGACTCCGGAGCACCTTCGACCGCGACGAGGTCCTCGAGAGTGAGCACCTCATCGGCCGGCCGGTAGGACCACGCGATGTTCACCTGGACGTCGGTGAAGCCGTCGCGGCCGAGATCGCGGAGGCGTTCGGACGACCAATCGGTCTCCGGCTGCGATGGCGTCCCCAGGACGGCGACGCGGACGGGGCCCGCGGTCATGCGGCCCCCTCCGGCATCGTCGCCCGCTGACGGTCGAGATCGAAGACGTGCCGGAGCGGCGCGATGGTGCCGACCGGACGGGCCTGGTCGACGGGCAGGAACATCGCCTCCATCGAATCGCTCCAGCGCTGCTGCACGGGGTGGGCGGCCATCCGGCTACTGCTGGCGGCGAAGTCATCCGTCTCGAGGTAGCCGACGAGCAGCCCGGTCGGGTCGAGGAACATCGAGTAGTTGCGGTAGCCGCTCTCGTGCAGGGCCTCCAGCATCTCGGGCCAGATCCTGTCGTGCCGGTCCACGTACTCGCCGGTCGCCGCCGGGTCGATGCGGAGGAGGAAGCAGACCTTCTGCGTCACTTGACCGCTCCCGCCGTCAGGCCGCGCTGGAACTTGCCTTGCAGGAGTGCGTAGAGAAGGACCACGGGAAGCTGGATGATCACGAGCGCGGCGAAGATCTTCGGCACGTCAACGAAGAACGACAGCTGGAAGCTCGCCGGCACCACCGTCACCGTCCGCATCTCGGGGGCCGACATGAAGAGCAGCGCGAGCAGGAACTCGTTCCACGAGTTGAGGAAGGTCCAGATCCCGACCATGACGAGCGTCGGCGTCGTCAGGGGCAGCATCACGCGCAGGAACGCCCGCCACGTGCTGGCCCCGTCCACCACTGCCGCCTCCAGCAGCTGGTCGGGGAGCCCGTCGTACGCCCCGCGCAGGATGACGAGCGCGAAGGGCAGAGCGAGCGCCGTGTACGGCAGGATCAGCCCGGGATACGTGTTGTACAGCCCCAGCGCCTGCTGGATGCCGCTGAGCGGCACCAGGATCGCCGCCACAGGGATCATCAAGCCGGAGAGCAGGAGGCCGTAGACGAGGTTCCGCCCGCGGAAGCGGAGCTTGCTGAAGGCGAAAGCTCCGATGGACGCCAGCGCGAGCACGAGCACGACGGTGAACGCCGTCACGACGGCGCTGTTGAGCAGGTAGCGCCCGATCCCCTCCTTCGCGACGACCGCAGCGTAATTGGCGACGCCGCCGTCGGACAGGGAGACGGACACGAGCCGGTAGAGCGGCAGCATCCACACGATGGTGACGAACAGCATGATCGTCACGGCGATCCGGCCCGCCTTCATGAGCGGTCCCCTTTCAGGTACTGGCGCAGCTGGAACGCCGTGCAGATCATGGCGAGCAGGAACACGACGGTGCCGATGGCGGCGGCGCGGCCGTCGCGACCGTCGAGCAGCGTCTGGAACAGGAGCGTGGTCGGGACCTGGCTGGCGTTGTCGGGACCGCCACGGGTGAGGACGTACACGAGGTCGAAGGTCTTGAGCGTGCCGATCACGCCCAGGATCAGCAGCGAGAAGTGCGCCGGTCGAAGCATGGGCACGAGGACGTGCCAGAGGCTCTGGAACCGGTTGGCTCCGTCGAGCGAGGCCGCCTCGAGGACCTCGTCGTCGATCGCTGACAGCGCGGCCTGGTAGATCGCCATGCTGAATCCCGTCCACATCCACACGTTGACGAACGCGACGACCGGGAGGGCGAGAGCCGGGTCGGACAGCCACTGCTGCGCCGCGACGCCGAGACCGAGACTGCGGAGCGCTGTATTGACGGGTCCGTTCGACGCTTCGAGCAGGTCGGCGTAGAGGTAACCGACGACGACCGGCGTCAGCACGACGGGGAGGAAGAGGAGCGTCCGCAGGATCCCGCGGACGATCCCCTTCCCCTGCAGGGCGACGGCGAACAGGAGGCCGAGGACCATCTGCACCGGGACCGTCAGCACGGCGAACACGAGCACGTTGCGGAACGCGAGCAGCGACGGTCTGGCGGTGGCGATCCACTCGTAGTTCTTCAGGCCGACGAACGACAGCCCCGGATCGAGGTCGCTGTTCCCGAAGAGGCTGAGCACGAGGTTCGCGACGACCGGGTAGGCGATGTAGACCAGGAAGATCAGCATCGCGGGGACGATCAGCGCCGGGCCCAGCCACCCCTTCCGCCACCCCGCGTCGGCGGTGGGGCGCCTCGGGCGCCGTCCCGCCGACGCCGGCGGCCGCGCGGGTGCCGCTCCGGGGCGCTCGGCCTCGATGGTGGACGGGGAGGTCATGCTCGTGTTCCTTTCGATTGCGTCGTGAGTCGATCACGCCGCCCTGCTCGGACGGCTCAGGAGTTGTCGGCGGCCTCCTGCACGCGCTTCGCGGCGTCTGCCGGCGAGAGACCGGAGCTGATGACACCGACGAGAGCATCGCCGAGCGCGGTGTTGACCGACGCCGACGGCACCTGGCGGTAGCCGGCGAGGTGGTCGGCGATGAGCGACTCGATCGAAGCGCGGGCGGTCGAGGCCTGCTCGGGCAGTCCCTGCGGTGTCGGGCCGTCCTTCGTGACGGGGAAGTCGAGGGCGGCGTCGGTGAGCGTCTGCGCCCCGGCACCGCGGCTCATGTAGCGGGCGAGCTGGAACGCAGCGGACTTGTTCTTGCTGTTCTTGTTGACGACGACGATGCCGGTGACATCGCCGATGACCGGCGCGCCGCCGGCGACGCCGTCCACGGGCAGTGGGATCGCGTCGATGTCGTAGCCGGAGATGAGGGCGAGCGAGTTCTTGTACATGTCCAGGTTCCAGCTGCCGTTGGCGAAGAACGCCGCCTTGCCCTTGGTGAACAGGTCATAGGTGTCGGTGTACGTCGCCGCGCCCGCAGCACCCTCCTGCGTCAGGCCGTCCGCGAACAGGGCCTTCCACTTCTCGAACGCGGAGACGAGGCTCTTGTCGGTCCACTTCCCCGACCCGTCGAGAGCGGCGTAGGTGGCCTTCGCGTCGATGGCTGCGGCGGTCGCCAGGAAGTAGTCGATGTCCTGCCAGGTGTCCTTGCCACCGAAGGCGATGGGCGCGATGCCGGCGTCGTGGAGCTTCGCCGCCGCGGCCTTCAGTTCGGCATAGGTCTTCGGGACGGCGATGCCGTGCTCCTTCAGGATGGTCTTGTTGACCCAGAGGAAGCCCGCCACGCCGTACCCGACGGGGAGGCCGTAGGTCTTGCCGCCCACCTGCGAACGCGTCAGCGGCCCGGCGTTGTACGCGGATTTCCAGCCCGCGCCGTCGAACGCCGCTTCGTACGCGTCGACGGGTTCGATGTACTGGCGATACTGGTTGAGCATGGCGCCGGGCTGGACGACGAAGACGTCGGGGCCGGCGCCGCTGCGCAGCTGTGTCTGCAGGGCGGTCTGATAGTCCTCGAACGGCGAGAGCGTACCGGTGACCTTCGCCTTCGGGTTCTCCTTCGTGAATCCGGAGGAGATCTGGTCGAACGTCTCCTGGGTGGGGGTCCAGCTCTGGAACTGGATGGTCCCGGTGGGAGCGGCCGTCGAGACGGCGGACTCTGCTGGGCCGGACGAGCATCCGGCGAGGGCCACCGCGGTGACGGCGACCACGGCTGCGACGAGCGTTTTCTTCATTGCCTCTCCTCAGCTTCTTCGGCAAGGGAATTCTCGGGTTGAATTGATGTTGCATTGAATGGATTCAAGTCACCATAATGGCTAAATTGGTCAGACGTCAAGCGCGGACTTCTTCACGTTCCCCGCCAGAACTGCCCAAGAGAGGGGTGAGGCAGATTTCCACCATCGGCATCGGAGCCGTCGCAGAACGAGCAGGCGTCTCGGTCGGGACCGTTTCAAACTATTTCAACAGACCGGAGCTGCTCGCGGAAGCCACCGCCGAGCGCGTGCGGACGGCGATCGACGACCTCGGCTACGTCCGCAACACGTCGGCGCGCGCCCTGCGCGTCGGCAAGTCCGACATGGTGGGCCTCCTCGTCCTCGACATCGGCAACCCCTTCTTCACGGAGTTCGTCGACGGCGCCGAGTCCGTCGCCACCGAGATCGGCTACGCGACCGTGCTGGGCAACAGCCGCGAGCAGGCCGACAACGAAGCCCGCTACCTGGACCTCTTCCAGGAGCAGCGCGTGTCCGGCGTGATCCTCGCCCCGATCGGCGACATCCACCCCCGCCTCGACCAGCTGCGGGAGGGGGGCATCCCCTCGGTGCTGATCGACGACGGCGCGGATCTCGAATCGTTCTGCTCCGTCGCGGTCGACGACCGCATCGGAGGGGAGCTCGCGGTCAACCACCTGATCGAGCGCGGTTGCCGGCGCCTCCTCATCGTGACCGGTCCACGGCGGATCCACCAGGCCCACGCGCGCATCGACGGCGCCGTGGACCGTGGGCGCGATGCCGGTGTCCCCCTCGACCTCGTCCATGCGGAGGCGTTCACCGCCGCCGCGGCGCGAGCCTCCGTGTCCGAGTTGCTCGCGAGCGGCGAGGCTCCGTTCGACGGCATCTTCGCCGCCAACGACGTGATGGCGATGGGAGCACTCCAAGCCGTGCACGAGGCCGGCCTGGTCTCCCCGCGCGACATCGCCATCATCGGGTACGACGACATCACCTACGCCGCTGCCCTCTCCCCCGCCCTCACCTCGGTGCGCCAGCCGACACGCGAGATGGGCATGGAGGCCATGCGCCTGCTCATCGAGGAGATGCAGCGGCAGCCCGGCCACGCCCACCACCGCACCCTCTTCAAACCGACGCTGGTGCAGCGCGAGACCACCTGACGCGCCGCTCCCCGCCGCGCGGCCGGCCGCCGGCCCCCGTCCCCGCCGTCCCGGAGGCCTCAGCCCTCGCGCGTCTGTACGGGCACGCTCTCGCGGCGACGGCGACGAAGCACGACGAATCCCACGATGGCGAGCGCAAGGAGCACGACGCAGGCGCTGACACCCACGATGAGGAAAGTGGGGTCTTTCGGAGCGGCGCCCACCTTCTGCGGGCTCTGGCCGACGGTGTGGGCGGGGTCGAGCACACCCTGGATGGCATTCGCGTCCGCGGCGCGGACGAGGATGCGCGATCGGTCCCCTTCCGCGTACCAGGTCGCGAGCGTCGTCACCCGGACCGCCGTGGCGGGGATGCGTCCGATCGCGGCGCTCGCATGACGACGCTCGGACGCGCCGGGGGCGACGGTCACTTTCCAGACGGCATCCGCCTTCTCCCGGTGCGAGCCTTCTGCTTTCGAGAACGTGGCGAACTCCGGAAGAGTGACGACCAGTTCCCCGGTCACCGGCGACGTCCCCCGGTTGGTGACCGTCACGGTGTAGTCCGACGAAGCACCCGAGGCCGTTTCGGCCACCCCGTCGGTGATCGCGATCGAGAGCCCATCAGGGGCGGTCAGTGGTGCCGTGACAGGGGCGGCCGATGCTGCCGGCGTCAACAGGAAGACGCTGCCGAGCAGGCCCGTCGTCAGCAATCCGATGGTCCACCGCAGGAGGATCGCGCGGCGGGTGTGCGGGGTGTTCATGCGTGCGCTTTCGTCGTAGTGGGTGCTGCGCGCCCGCCCGTGACGTCGGGCGGGCACGCAGCGCGGTACCCGGAGTCAGCTCCGGCGCCGCCGGCGCAGTCGCAGCCCGATCACCAGTCCGAATCCGGTCAGGAGAAGCAGAGCTCCCCACAGGAACGGCGGGAGGAGGTCGCTGCCCGTGTGGGCGAGCGGGTCGGATGCCGCAGGTGGCGCTGCCGGCGGATCGACCGTCACATCCGCGGCGCAGTCCGGGTCGGTGTCTCCGGCCAAGCAGTTGGAGACCTCCCCTGCCGGGTCCGTCGGTGTGGTGACGACGTTGTGCAGGACCGTGCCCGGTCGATCGGCGGCCAGAAGCCTCACGCTGTAGGTCACGTGGACCGTCTGGCCGACGGCCAAGGGGCCGGCCCAGGCGAGCGTCGGCGCAGTGTAGGTCGCGCCGCTGCTCGCGTCTCCGTTGTAGGTCGCGCTGGCCAGGACGTTCGTCAGGTCGTCCGTGAACGTCGCGGGCGCGCTGCTCGTGAAGGGCACGGTGCCGGTGTTCGTGACGGTGATCGTGTACGTCACGACCCCACCGGGGGCGACCGACGAAGCGGATGCCGCCTTGGCGACGTGATACGACTGCACGGAGACCGTGGTCGAACAGGCAGGGTCGGTCGAGCCGGCCGCGCACGGCCCCGTCGGGGTGATGACCGCGTTCTTCAGCACGTGGTCGCCCGTGTCCGGACTCTTCACCGTCACCGAGTAGGTGATGGTGGCCGTTCCTCCGACCGCCAGGGCTCCGGCCCAACTCAGGGTCGGCGCCGTGTACACCGCCCCGCCTGTCGCGTCCTTGTTGTAGGTCGCATCGTCGAGGACGCCGCTCAGATCGTCTCGGAAGGTCGCCGGCGCCGCGGCGGTGTACGGAACCGCTCCGGTGTTGGTGACGACGATCGTGTAGGTGACGGTCGCGCCCGGCTTGGTGTCGACGGTGGAGGCCGTCTTCACGGTCGAGTACGACTGCACGGGCACGACGACCACGCAGTTCGGATCGGTCGACCCCGACACGCAGGGCCCGGTGGGGGTGACCACGGCGTTGGTGAGGACCTTGTCGCCCGTAGCCGGGCTCTTCACCTTCACCGAATAGGTCACGGTCTGCGTCGCGCCGACGGCGAGCGGGCCGGACCAGGAGAGCACGGGCGTCGAGTACACGGCCGCGTTCGTCGCGTCGTTGTTGTACGTCGCGTCGTCCAGCACACTCGTGAGGTCATCCGTGAAGGACGCCGGGTTCGTGGCGGTGAACGGGACTTGACCGGTGTTCGTCACGGTGATCGTGTACGAGACCGTGTCACCGGGCTGCGTGGTCGTCGTCGACGAGGTCTTCACCACGGAGTACGACTGCACGAGTGTGGTGGTGGCGCAGCCACCGGCCGTCGCGCAGCTTCCGCCGTCGCCCGTCGGCACCACGGCGTTCTTCAACGAGTGGTCACCGGTGTCGGGGCTCGCGACCGTGACCGAGTAGGTGACGGTCTTCGTTCCGCCGACGGGCAGTGCGCCCGCCCAGCTGAGGGTCGGCGCCGCGTAGGTCGCACCGTTGGTGGCGTCGTTGTTGTACGTGGCGTCATCGAGGACCTTCGTCAGGTCGTCGGTGAACGTCGCAGGCGACGTCGCGGTGTAGTCGACCGCACCGGTGTTCGTCACCGTCACCGTGTAGGTGACGCGGGAGCCCTCCGTGGTGGTCGTCGTGGAGGCCGTCTTAGCGGTCGTGTACGACTGGACCGGCACGGTCACCGAGCAGTCCGGATCGGTCGAGTCGACCGTGCAGTCGCCGCCGAGACCGGGCGGAGTGACAACGGTGTTGTCGAGCAGGTGATCACCGGTGTCCGGGTCCTTCACGGTCACCGTGTAGGTGATCGTCTCGGAGGCGCCGACCGGGAGGGCCCCCGACCACGACAGGGTAGGTGCGGAGTAGACAGCCCCGTTCGTCGCGTCGTTGTTGTACGTCGCGTCGTCGATGACCTTCGTCAGGTCGTCGGTGAACGTCGCAGGAGACGCGGCCGTGTAGTCGACCTGACCCGTGTTGGTCACCACGATCGTGTACGTCACGGTCGCCCCCGGAGTCGTCGTGGACGACGAGGCCGACTTCGTGACGTGGAACGCCTTCGTCGGGATCTGCACCGCGCACGAGGGGTCCGTCGATCCCGTCGCGCAGTTTCCGGTCGCGTCGGTGACGACGGCATTGTGGAGGACGTGGTCGCCCGCGTCGGGGATGTCGATGGTGACCGAGTAGGTGACCGTCACCGTTGCTCCCACGGCCAGGGCACCCGACCAGGAGAGGGTGCTCCCGGCGATCGTGGCGCCGCCCGTGGCATCCCCGTTGTACGTGGCGTCGTCGAGGACGTCCGTCAGATCATCGGTGAACGTCGCGGGATCGGCGGCCGTGTACGCCACCTGCCCCGTGTTCGTGATCGTGATCGTGTACGGAACGACCTGGCCCGGCGTCACCGTGGTGGCAGGGCTCGTCTTGACGACGCGGTAGGACTTCACCGGGGTCACGGTCGTACAGGCCGGGTCGGCGGAACCCGCGTCACAGTTGCCGACGCCAGGCGGGGTGAACACCGCGTTCTTCAGCACATGGTCGCCGCGGTCCGGGTTCTTCACCGTCACCGAGTAGGTGATCGTCTGCGTGGCGCCCAGGGCCAGCGGTCCCGCCCAGCTGAGCGTCGGGGCCGCGTACGTCGCACCGTTGGATGCGTCGTTGTTGTAGACCGCGTCATCCAGCACGCCGGTGAGGTTGTCGGTGATCGTCGCGGGGTTGGCTGCGGTGTACGCGACCTGCCCGGTGTTGGTGACGACGATCGTGTACGTCACGGTCGAGCCGGGCGTCGTGGAGGCCGTCGATGCGGTCTTCGAGACCGTGTAGCCCCCGACCGCCGTCGTGGTCGTGCAGTCGGCGGCCGTCGTGCAGCTTCCGCCGGAACCCGTGGGGACGACCGCGTTCTTCAGCAGATGGTCACCGGCATCCGGCGTGTTCACCGTGACGGAGTACGTGACCGTCCTGGTCGCGCCGATGGCCAGCGCACCCGACCACGAGATGGTCGGCGCGGCATACGTCGCGCCGTTGTTCGCGTCCCCGTTGTACGTGGCGTCGTCCAGCACGCCGGCGAGGCTGTCGGTGAAGGAGGCGGGGTTCGCCGCCGTGTAGCCGACCTGACCCGTGTTGGTCACCGTCACGGTGTAGACGACGACGCCGCCCGGCGAGGTCGTCGACGTCGAGGCGGTCTTGGAGACCGTGTACGACGCGATCGGCGTCCGCGTGTCGCACGCGCCTGCCGAGGCGCACGTTCCGCCGTCGCCGGTGGGCTTGACGGTGTTCTTCAGCAGGTGGTCGCCGGTGTCGGGCGTGTTCACGGTGACCGAATAGGTGACGGTCGTGCTCGCTCCGACGGCCAGCGCTCCCGACCAGGACACGGTCGGGGCGGCGTAGGTCGCTCCGTTGCTCGCGTCGTTGTTGTACGTGGCGTCATCGAGGACGCCGGCGAGGGAATCGGTGAACGATGCCGGGTTCGCCGCCGTGTAGGCGGCCGTGCCCGTGTTCGTGACCGTCACCGTGTAGGTCACCGTCTGGCCTTCGGCGGCCTGCGCGACCGAGGCGGTCTTGGCCACCGTGAACGACTCGACATTCGTCGTCACCGTGCACGCGGGATCCGTGTTGCCGGTCACGCAGTTGCCGCCGGACGGAGTGGTGACCACGTTGGTCATCACCTTGTCGCCCGTGTCCGGGTTCTTGACCTTCACCGAGTAGGTGATCGTGATCGTCTGCCCCGGCATGATCGCCGCGGCCGACCACTGCAGGGTCTGCCCGGTCACGGACGCAGTTCCGGCCGTCGAGGTGACATCGCCGTTGTAGGTCGCGTCGTCGAGCACCTTCGACAGATCGTCCGTCAGCGACGGGTTCAGCGACGGCGCAGCGCTGCCGGCCGGTTCCGAGACCGTGATCGTGTAGGTGACGGTTCCGCCGGGGGCGACCGGGGTGCCCGGTGCCGGGTTGGAGGTCTTCACCACGCGGTACGGGTCGGGCACGACGATGCCTGCCGGGTCGGTGGCGGTCAGGGTCGGCCCGGACGGGGGCGTGACGCTCACCGAGGCGACGTTCACCGTCGTGCCGACGACCGCCGTCGTGGAGCACGTGTTCGACGCCGAGGCTCCCGCCGCGAGGCTCGCGACCGTGAAGTCGCAGCCGGGGATCAGCGCATCCGTCACCGGGACGTTGGTCAGCGTGCCCGTGCCCTTGTTCGTCACCGTGATCTTGTACGGAACCGTGTCGCCCGCCGCGTACTGCTGGTAGTCGGCGGTGCTGTTCGCGTCGTGCCAGTCTGCGGCCTTCGCGGGGTCGCCGCCCTTGACCAGCACGTACTTCTTCAGATCGAGGGCGTAGCAGTCGCCGATGGTCGTCGTCGCCGACGACAGCATCGGGAGCGCGGTGTGCCCGGCGATCGAGTTCGCCGAGTTCACCAGCAGCTGGCCCGGCTTGTTGTCCGACGACGCCGGCGCCGCGCAGCTCGTGCCGGCCGGCGTCGTGAACGCGATCCGGATCGTCTGGACTGCGCCAGGGGCGAGGGCCGGGCCGATCACGCGCACGGCGGTCGGGTGCGCGACAGCCGTGGTCGACCAGCCGACCGTGTTGCCCGACGTGCTGCCCGGAGTTCCACCGTTGGAGGCAGCACGCGGGTCGTTGCTCAACGATGCGATCGGCGCTGTCGAGTAGTACACCGTCGATCCGGCCGGCGCTGTCACCCCGGTCACGGAGTAGGTGCCGTCGATCGTGGTGCCGCGGCCGTCTGCCTTGTTCGGGAGGATGTCGATGGTGTCGGTGTAGGGGTTGCTGACCGGGTCCTGGGACCTCACGACCAGGTCCCACGCCGACGAGTCGCCGTAGAAGGACAGCGTGTTCGACTCGACGGACTTGCCGAGGCTCGTCGCGCCGTTGTTGGGAACCGTCACGCTCGCCGTGGCCTGGCGAACGCCGGCCGGTCGATTGTCGCCGGGCACGTCGATCTGGGCGATGTTCGTCAACACCGTGTCCGGCGGGACCGAGGTGCCGGCCGGGATCTCAGCCTGATAGGTGATGGGCCGGGAGGTGTTCGCGGCCACATTCGTGAACGTGTAGCTGAGAACCTGTTGGCCGGAGCCGTTCGTCGACACCGTCGGCGTCGGCGTGCCGCTGCCCGCGACATAGCTCATGCCGGTCGGCAGGGTGTCGGTGACGGTGAAGGTCTGGTTCGGTGGACTCTGAACGGCGAGGTCCGCTTCCGCCGTGAGGTTGAAGGTGACAGGGACACCCGGCTGTGCGGTCGTTCTCGGGGTCGTCTTCGTGATGACGCCGGTCGGGCCCTGGACACGGAAGGCGTCGCGGATGCCGTTCGTGTTCGGCCCGTACGTGCTGCCCGGGATCGTGGCGATGACGCCACCACTGGTGCTGATGTTGACGTAATTGTTCAGCGTGGGGTACCCCGGATACGTGGTCGCCGTGTTGAACGGCGCGTTGAACGCACCGACGGTCCACGACTCCGCGCCGATGGGTGCAGTGGGCGGGACGTATCCCCACACCCGCAGGAAGTGGTGGACCTGCTTGTCGACAGCCGGATCCCAGGTCATCTTCACCGCTGTCACGCCGGCGGGCAGCGTGGCGTAGCACTGCGCGTCCGAGTTCCAGGGGTTGATCAGGGTGCTCTGAGTGGCGCACGCTGCGGGGAGCGGCAGGGCGATCCACGGGCTGCCCGCGACGCCGACGGGCTCCCCGCAGGTCTCGGTCTTGGTGTTGATCGCGTCCGCGCGGTACCAGAAGTGGGCCGACTTGATCGGCGTGTAGTCGACATCGGCCGCGACGGCGTCGACATAGCGGGGAACGAAGGCAGCGGGGTTCTGCACCATGGTGCAGGAGCCGGCGAGGTCCGCGCCGCCTGCTCCCGTGTAACCGGTCCAGGCCACGCTGTCGGCCATGGCGACGAGAGGCTGCTTGGTGAAGGGGTATGGCCCGGGGTTCGTCGACGTCCCCGCACCGGGGTCGGGGAAGACGGAGCTCTGGGAAGTGCCAGGAGCCACCCAGAGATTCGCGTCCCACGGCGCCCTGCCGATGGTCGGGCCGCCCTGCCAGCTGTTCGAGAAGATCCCGGGCACCGTCAGTGTGGTCGCGGTGGAGTCGTTGGCGGTGTTCGTCTCCGGCTGGGTGACCCCGTCGGTGAAGGTGAACGGAGTCGGGGTCGCGGTGAACGTCACGCCCGTGGAGGTCGTGACGGGACTGGTGTAGCTGAAGGCCAATCGCCCGGCTGCGATGAAGACCGTGCTGGCGGGGATCGCGGCGCCGAGGCTGTCGGTCGTGGGCACGTGCTGGAGCGAGTAGTCGAGGCCGCTCAGCGTGACGGTGTAGTGGGTGCCGCTGCCGCTGATCGTGCAGGTCGGAGCGTTCGTCCGGTTGCTGAAGCTGGATGCCGAGAAGGGAATCCCCGCGGCGGCGTTCGATGCGTCGACCGGCGCGCAGCCCTCCCACTGCAGGCCCGGCAGCTGGCCGGCCGGCGAGACCGCGATGTCCACGGTGAATGTGTACGACGACGGTCCGGGGATGCTTCCTGCGGTCATGGCGATGCCGTAGTCGGCCCACGTCGTCTGGCGGTTGCCGCCGAACCGGCTCGCCATCGTGATCTCTTGTCCTTGACTACCGCTCAGCACGAGATCCATACCGTGGCTGCCGGGGATCGGGAGAGCGGTCGTCGCCGCCGGGCCGGCGGGCGCGGTCGCCGAATCCGAGGTCACCGTGCCCGACACGGAGAGCTTCGAGCCGACGGCTCCCGTGGCGCGCACGGGCGCTTGGACGACGGACGCCGTTCCCTCGGTGATCGTGCCGAGGTTGCAGACCAGCGTGGTGCCGTTGGCGGAGATCGCGGAGGCCGGCGTGACGCCCTTCGTCTGGCAGACGGCGGGAATGCTGGCGAACACGCCGTTGGTGGCCACGAGGGTCAGGCGGACGTTGTCGACAGGAGCGTTCGCCTGCGGGTTGGTCGCGTCGTTCGTGTTGACATGCCATTCGGTGGTCAGCGCCGCTCCGTACGGTGCCGAAGTCGGGCTTCCGACCCAGTTCGTCGTGATCTCGTGCACCGCCGTCGTCGCCGCGGTGGCTGCCCCGCCCAGGCTGAAGACGGACACGGCGCCGATGCCGATCGCGAGCAGCGCGGAGACTACACGAAACCCGCGGGTCGGCGAGTCGCGGTACCAGAACAGCGACCGGATCCTCCGGCCGAGCCGTTCATCCGCGATCGAGCTCTCAGCGGTACGACGCGCCACAGCGTTTCCTTCCCCACAGGTGTCTCCGGACGTCAAAGCGCACGGCCGGTTATCAGCTAAGCGAAGGGCCGCTCATCGCCGCCATCGAAACGAGAGGTTTCACCCCGAGATCACCCTGACGGTCACCCCGCCGGGCTCAGCCGTCGTGTTCCGACAGCAGATGCCGATCGAGAGCGACGGCGATCGCCTCGTCCCTGCTCGACACACCGAGCTTGCGGTAGATGCTCCGCAGTTGCGTCTTGACCGTGTTCACCGACACGACCAGTTCCGAGGCCACCCGGGCCGGCGAGCTGTGACGCATGAGTGCCGCGAGCACGACGAGCTCCCGCTCGCTGAGCGTGCTCTCCGGGGTGGTGTCGCCCAGGACGGACCGGACGTCGATTCCGTCGAAGAGGCCGCCGAACCCCTGTTCGACCAGGGCCGCGCGCAGTCGTACGAAGTCCGCGGGAGGGATGAGTGCCAGCGGTAGCCGCAGACCGGTGTGCTCGAGCAAGGAACCGAGATGCTCGATCACGGCGACCGACCGGACGCTCGACGGGAGTCGAAGCAGTGCAGCAGCTTCGATCGCCATGGCTTCCGCAACGCTCCGCGGGGGGAGGTCTCCACCGGCGATCTTGCGCAGCTCCCGGAGGGCCTCACCGCTCCGACCGGCAGCGAGCTCGACCCGCGCCTGCGCGACGTGACGGTCGGGCCCGGGAGGTGCGTCGCGGTGGAGGATGACCCCCGCGGCATCGCGCGAGCCGAGAGCCAGCTGGAGCAGCGCCCGCGTCGGCGCGAGCCGACCGCGTGCCCCCGCCGATCGACCCTCGCTGCGGGCGGCGGCGACCGCATCCAGCCGCACCAATCCTTCGCCGGGTCGCCCGGAGACGAGTGCGGTCAGGGCTTCGGTCGTGGCGATCGCGATCCAGTGCTCGATCGTCCGCGGGTCGTTGACCAGTGCCGACAGGTGGCTGCGGGCCGTGATCGGGTCGAACGCCTCCAGCGAGGCGATGGCCTCCGCGACGCGGTAGAAGGTGCCCGAGTACACGGACCGCTGCTCATCCGTCCACTCCGGGGAATGCGCCAACTCGATGTAGACGCGCGCTTCGCGGAGCTCACCGCGGATGGCACGGATGCCCGCGAGCATCGCCAGGCTGCCGAACCCGTCAGAGGTGCCGTTGCCGGTCGATTCGGCCAGCCCCGACTCGAACGCGGAGAGGGCTCCGTCCAGGTCGCCGCCGTAGTACAGGCTGACACCGGCTTGCGAGTAGACCCGGGGAAGCGAGCTGAGCGACTGCAGTTCGGCGGAGCTCATCGCGTCCAGGATCCGGATCGCAGACCGGGCGGGTCCCACTCCCATCGCCGGGCGTCCGATCAACCGGTAGACGGCGCTCTCGCTGACGAGGATCAGAGCGCGGTCCACCGCGTCCAGCGCGACCCGGCCGGAACGGGCCGCGCGCACAGCAGTGGCGAAGTAGCGCAGCGCCCTGACCCGCTTGTGGGGAACGCCGTTGTAGCAGATGCCCAGCATCATCGCCAGGAGGGGTTGATCGCGCAGCGCCGCGGCCGGGATCAGGTCCAGAGCCAGCCGCAGGGCTTCACCATGGGACCGGAGCAACTCGAACCAGTACCGGCGCACGAGAGCGTTCGCCGTGACCAGATCTCCGGCCGAGATCAACGACGCCAGCTCGGACGCCACCCGGTCGACGTCGTCAGGGAGCGCGGGCGGGAGACTGGGGTCGAAACCGATCTCCTGATCGAGATCGTCGTTCCGATCACTCACCATGACCTCCGGATAAGGGTGCGAGACATCACAGACCGGGCGACGACGACCCCTCACACTGAGCAGGTCGTCCCGGATGAGCCTCCCGGAAACGCACGACTCCACGGCGGCGGCAGGCAACGCGCGTCGCCGAAGATCGATGCGGTAGCTTCACGCTACCGGATCGTCGGCCGGCCGTCGCACATCGGGGACCAGAGACGCCCCGAGCGGTCGGCCGATGTCAGACCCCCGTCTTGCCTCGCTCGGCGCCGCCCCGGCGACCGAGCAGGCGGCCGACGCCACCGGCGATCGCGACCGCGCCCACTTGTCCGATCGCCCGGCCTCCGAAAGTGGCCGCGAGAATGAGCGGGACCCGGTGCTCCGGCGAGAGAACGGGAAACGACACGAGGAAGAGCACCAGGGCCGAGACGAGCGCGGCGACCACGGAGACCCACGCCGGTGCGACCCGATCCGCGCGCCCCCGGGTGAGCGCCCAGCTGACGGAGTCGTACGCGGCTCCGGCTCCCACGAACAGGACGACGATGAGCATGCCGATCGGGCTGAACGGCGCGGCGAGGACGGCGGCCACGATCCCGACGGTCGTCGCGGCCCACGGATAGCCGAGCAGACGGCGAGCCAGGAACGGGACGATGCTGTAGGCGCCCGCGATCAGCGCATAGAGCGGCGGGGAGAAGGCGGCCGTCGCCGCACTGAACGGCGAGAACGCCACCACCACGAGCGCACCGGCCGCGCCGGCGCCGGCCGTCCCCAGCACCTGCTGGAGCAGTGACTGTCGGCGTACGCCGGTGGGGGCGCCCTCGTAGATGGTCATCGACAACTCCTCGATCCGTACCCGTGAGATCCACATCATCGCACGCCGACGAGAACTGTCGTGACCAGTCGGGCGATGCGTCCCGGGAACGTCGCCCTCCGACGATCGTCCCGCGAAGTGGGGGTCCTCATTAATGAGGACAGACTGCTTATACTGTCCCCACCATTTGGGAAATGAGGATTTCTCGACTGGGCTCACGTGCCGGCACCCGACCCCCGGCATGAGGGGGCGAGCGGCATGGCCATCCACAGCGTACGAATCCACCCGCACGGCCACAGCGGACGTTGGCTGCACATCACGATGACGCTCGCGTCGGTCGTCATGCTCGTAGCCGCCGTCGCGTTCGGCGCCACAGCGATCTATGCCGGCAGCGTCGCCGGCACCTTCGACTCGCACGTGACGCGGCTCCCGCACGCGCTCCCCACCGCCGTCCCGCGGCCTCCCGCCTCACCGACCGGGGCAGTGAACATCCTGCTGCTCGGCTCGGACTCCCGCGGCGCCCCCACCTCGATCGGCGCCACCGCGGAATCGGACCAGCGCTCCGACACGATGCTGCTCGTGCACATCGACGCCGACCGGCGGAACGTGTATGTCATGTCGATCATGCGCGACCTCTGGGTGCCCATCCCCGGCAACGGCACCGCGAAGATCAACGCGGCGCTCGCCTGGGGCGGCACACCGCTGACGGTGCAGACGGTGGAACAGCTGCTCCAGGTGCGCATCGACCACATCGCAATCCTCGACTTCGCCGGCCTGAAGAGCATCACGAACGCGATCGGGGGCGTCGACGTCGACAGCCCAGTCGCCTTCACCACGGTCAAGTCGCCGCACTACACCTTCGTCAAGGGAATGAACCACCTCGACGGTGACCAGGCACTCGCGTACGCCCGGGAGCGGTACGCGTTCCCCACGGCGGACTACCAGCGGGTGGCCGACCAGCAGGCCCTGCTGCTCGGGTTCGCCACCACCCTGATCCACCGCTCGGTGCTCACCGACCCGGCCGCCCTGCTGGCCTTCGCCCGCGCCACCGGATCCGCCGTGAGCGTCGACTCCTCGTTCGACCTGCCGAGCATGCTCGCGCTCGCGGCGAGCATGCGCCTCTCCGGCGCGTCGGCCATCCACACCTTCACGCTGCCGACGGCCGGCACCGCGACGTCCGCCGACGGGCAGTCCATCGTGAACGTGGATCCCGCGGCGCTCGCGCGCGTGCGCGCGGCGCTCGCGGACGACACGCTCTCGCAGTTCGCTCCGGGGCGGTGAGGAGGGCAACCGCCGCCGGCCTTCCGCTTCTCCGCCGCAGTGACCGCCCGGATGGGCCGACCCGGATCGTCTCAGGCGGCGACGCGCGTTGCTTCCGACGCGTCGGAGAAGTTGCCCTCGATCGTGGTGCGGACCCGGTCCGTGCGCGCGAGGTGAGTCCGGTCATGCGTGACCAGCAGGGTCGCCGTATTGCGCCGCCTGGCCACCTGGAGGATCAGCTCGATGATGGCCGAGCCGCGCTCCTGATCGGGGGCGCTCGTCGGTTCGTCGACGACATGACGTGTCGCAAATGCTCTGCGTGTGACATGGCCGATGAGAGCCCTCTACGCCATTGGAAGCTGGGCCACCTTCAACATGCTCGAGGTGCGCGAAGCGAGTCGCGCGCTACGGGATTCAAGGGTGTCGCCGCCGTCGCGGTACCAGAGGTTCTCGTAATTCGGCCACTCGATCGACAGTGAGGCGAGTCCCGCCTGAGCCGTCCAGCTGTAGAGATTGAACGAGTGCGCCGTGACGCCATTCGACGGCGCGTAGCTGAGCAGTGCGATAGCGCTACCTGTGTTCACGTTGATCCAGAAACAGTCATAGAAAGACGAAAACTCGTCCCGGAGCTCATTGATGTACGCCGGCAACTCCTCTTCGGCGAATGCCGCCGGCCGGGTAGATGATCTGATCCACACCTAGACAGGGTATGAGATCGATGCCGCGCTGGCGCGCACGCACCAACATGGCGCGTCGCAGCGCTCTGCGTGTACTGCCATCCGAACCCGCGTCGCAGGGCCGAATCCAGAAGTTTCACGTACTGATTTCAGATATCAGTCGAGTAGGCTGTCTCGGGAGCTGCCGCCGCGTCAGCTCACAGGTGTGCTTCTTCTTACATTCAAGCCAGAGATGGCGCTTCTAGGCGCCCCGGTGGACGTGTTCGCCTGGACAGACCCCGGACCGGGCCCGTTCCGCAGGATCCTCGCCCGCTCGCTACTCATCAACCACCAAGTGATCGGATTCACAGTGCTCTGCGACAACGAGGACGACTACCGTGCCGCCGTCGGCGAGAACAACCACACCCTCGCCATCACCGGTTGAACTCCGGCGAGCACATCCGGCCGTCGCGTCCGGCGCCGACGACCAGCATCGCGAACAAGGATGCAGGCGAGTGCGCCCCGAAAAGGGGAACTTGCACAGTTCCGACCTCCAGTACCTTTCCGCTGTGGGGATCTTCAGAAAGCGACGAGGTATCGGCACATCTCCGGTGTCCCTTATCGCACTAACGGTTGGGGCCCCTGTAGGCGCTAGTTTCAGTACAACGTCCGCACTGGCTGACATCACGATTCCGGCGGATCGCAACGGTGCAGCCCCCTCGCCGAAAACGTTCCCGGCTCGGTGCTCGCCGCCGCTCAGGCACTTCTACAGCGTGTGCGACCTGAGCTCTACCACTTCGAACAGCGGAAACCAGTTCCTCGTCATTTCCACGACGGGCCTTCACACATCGGTACGGTGCAATGGCGATTCAGCTCCCTGACCTCCGGCAGACCGCTGACGGATGGACCGTCGATGACGCCTCCCCGTCGCTGCTTGTCGAGCTCCTCGACGAGCTGGCGCGGTGCGCGGCTGACGCAGGCGCGCCGCTCGACGACGTCCTACAGCCAGGCCTGAGCAGGCAGCAGGTCCTCGACGGACTCGGCGAGCTCGGGCTCCCTGCGCCAGATGAGCTCGTGGCGTGGTGGGGGTGGCACAACGGCAGCCGGCCAGACCTGATCGGCGGGCAAGGGCTGGCGCTCAACTCCCTGGAGTACGCCATCGCCACCTACCCTCGTGATTCTCTTGGGACCGGCGAGTTCAGCTGGAACCCCGCCTACGTCACGGTGCTCGGCCCCGGAAGCTACGGGGTCAGCGTGAGCACGGCGGCGAATGCGTCCCCACCCGCAGTTCGCGCAACAGAATCAGGTCAAGGAACAGAGCCCGACCGTGTCGACAACCAGGCGATCTCGCTCTGCACCGTGGTGACCTGGTGGATCACAGCACGACGAAACGGGTGGATCACCTGGCAGAACTTTGGTGACTATGGCTCCTGGGTTGCCGATATCGACCACTACCCCGCCGAGTGGCGCGTCACAGGCCTGGCCCACTTCTAGCTCTTCCACAGGTCGAACAATCCCAGCGCCTGGCGTGCTCGAGCGAGCATCCGGTCACGTCGTCCGTCGGTCGCAGAGAACTCGGTGTCATTGGATGCCTGCACCGCCTGGGCGGTGGCCACAGGTGCTGCTTGGCCAAGCCGGCCGCCGCTCCGACCGCCGCGGGAGCGACTAGACGCCGTCGGCGATGGGGAGCTCGGTCGCCGCGTCGATCAGACTCTCGCGCTGCCGCAGGCGATGCTCGGCGACGGTCGGTGCGGCGATCGTGGGCACGGCATTCCTTTCAGCGGGCACGGACGAGTGTGGTTCGCGTCCTGGCGTCGCGTGCCCCTTCTGAGAGGTGCGTCGACAAGGAGTCGGCCGATGATGTGGGCATGATGTGGGACTTGCGCAATCGAATGTATGCGCATACGGTCCGCGGAGTGATCAACGACGACACGAAACGGAGACCGTCCATGACCAGACCCCGCCCCGCCCGGCGCGCCCGCCGGGCGACCGTGATCCTGCGACTGTCCGTCGCACTCGGCCTCGTAGCCGGCTCTCTCGCCACCGCCCAGGCCGCCTCCGCCTCGCCTGCTCCCGCGCCCGTCGCGCCCGGCGCGCCCGGCGCACACGGCACCCCCGGCATGCAGGGCATGAGCGCGCAGCCGCCGCTCACCGCCGCCCAGAAGGCCGACCTCCTGCAGGTCGCCAGGGACACCTGGAACTTCTACCGGCAGGACGTGGACCCGACGACCCACCTGCCGCTCGACAACCTCGGGCCGGGCACGACCAGAGGGGCATACACCTCGGCGGCGAACATCGGTGTGTACCTGGAGGCCGTGGTGTCGGCCGGCGACCTGGGGATCATCAAGCGGCCGGAGGAGCGGGCGCTGATCTCCTCGACGCTGACCGGGGTCGCCGCGCTGCGCTCCTCGCACGGCTTCCTGTTCCAGTGGTACGACACCGGCACCGGTCACACCATCCTGAACCCGGGTGCCGCCGACTGCGCCACGGAGACGACCCCGAAGCAGGACAACTGCTCGTTCCTCTCGGCCGTCGACAACGGCTGGTACGCGTCCGGCCTGCTGGTCGCCCGCCAGGCGCTGCCCGAGCTGCGGAAGCAGATCGACGCCCTGATCGCGCCGATGGACTTCTCGATCTTCTACGACGGCCGGGCCCAGACCGCCTGCAACACGAACCCGGACATCCCGGGCAACCAGCCCACCGGCCAGATGTACGGCGGCTACTACGCCGGCCAGGGGCCGGCCGGCTACCACAACGGCGCCCTCTACAGCGACCCGCGCATCGCGATGTACATCGGCATGGGCCTCCGCCAGATGCCCGGCGACGTCTGGTGGCGCACCTGGCGCACCCTCCCGCCGCAGCAGTGCAGCACCGACCCCGACTTCTCGTGGCAGGGGCAGTGGCCGGTCGCCGGCGACTGGCAGAAGTACACCGACCCGCAGAGCGGAAAGGTGTTCAACGTCTGGGAAGGCCACTACACCTACCCCGGCACGAGCCTGACTTTCCTCCCCACCTGGGGCGGCGGCATGTTCGAGGCGACCCTCGCCAACGAGATCGTGCCGGAGACCACCTGGGGACCGAACGGCTTCGGGCTGGCCGACGTGCGCACCGCGCAGGTGCAGGAGAAGTACGCGACGCAGACGCTCGGCTACCCGGTGTGGGGCATGTCGCCCTCCAGCACGGCGGACGACACGGGCGGATACGGCGTCTACGGCGCCGCCGGCCGGAAGTTCCCGACCGGCCAGGCGCTGGCCCAGTGCCCGACATGCTCGGCGGAGGACGTGGTCACCCCGCACGCCTCCTTCACCACCCTCGGCGTGCTGCCGCAGGACTCGTACGCGAACATCACGAAGCTGCGGACGCTGTACCCGGGTGTCTACAGCTCCGACGGCGGCTTCTTCGACGCCGTGAACCCCGTCACCGGTTCCATCGGGCATCGCCGGCTGGTGCTGGACCAGTCGATGATCATGATGTCGATCGACAACGCGCTGCGGGGCGGCGCGCTCCGCCAGCACTTCGCGGACGACCCGGCCTCCTGGGCGGCGAAGACCTACCTGTCGCTGGAGACGATGACGCTGAAGTAGCGAGGGAGCGTCCGACTACCCCCGGTTCCCCACGGTCGACTCCCGCAGGTTCAGGCTGAGCGGGAGCTCCTGCGCCGTGCCCGGCTCGATCCTGCCCTGCAGGAGGTCGAACAGCAGACGTGCGCACGCCTGGCCCGCCTCGCCGCCCTTGGTGTCGATGGCGGTGATCGGCGGGTGGGCGGCACGCAGCTCGCTGCTGTCTACGCAGGAGGCGAGGAGGATGTCGCTGCCGATCTTCCTGCCGTCCGCCGAGAGCGCATGCGACATCGCGGTGGCCACACCGTCGCCGGCGCCGATGAGCGCGTCGGTGTCCGGCGCCTGCGCGAGGAGCGCCCGCGCCGCACTCTGCAGCGTCGCCGGGTCGGCTCCGAACGGAGCGACCTCGAGGCGGGGTTCGACGCCGATCGTCCGGCACCAGTCCAGATAGGCGTTCTGCACGGCGTTGGACCAGTCGGAGTTGGTGGTCGAGGCGATCAGCGCAGGGTGGCGCGCCCCCCGGGAGTTGAGGTGCTCGAGCAGCAGGGTCGTGTACATTGCGTGGTTCGACCAGACGACACCGGCCGGCTGTCGTCCGCCCGGCAGGCGCTCCGACGACACAACGGGGAGCCCGGTGGCGAGCAGTCGAGCGATCATCGGGTCCTCGACGACCGGGTCGATGAGGACGATGCCGTCGACGTGCGGGCTGTACGCGGGGCGGGCATCCGCGGCCGCCACGATGAGCGTCACGTCGTAGTCGAACGCCGCCGCCTCGTTGACCACCCCGTACACGAACGACAGGTAGTGCTCGCTCCGCACCAGCACTTGCGGGATGTACAGGCCGATCGCGCCGGTGGTCGCGGTGCGCAGAGAGCGCGCCGAGCGGTTGATCGAGTATCCGAGGCGCTCTGCGGCGGCCAGGACGGCATCGCGGGTCGCCGGCGAGACCCGGCCGCGTTCGCTCAACGCGTCGGAGGCCGTTGTCTTGGAGACGCCGGCCTCCCTGGCGACGTCGACGATCGTCACCGGTGCGTGCGTCGGGGCTTTCTGCACCATGCTCCTCTCCCCCTCAGAAGACCTGCCAGGATTCCCGTGTCGCAGTGCACGGGCCGCCTTCGTGGAACTGGAGTCGCGTCTGCTCCAGGTCGAGCGAGACGGTCAGCAGAGTCTGCCAGCGGTGCTCGAAGGCGAGGTGGGAGTCGGGGTGACAGCACACCGGCGCGCCGTCCGCCTCGTGGATGAGCATACCGGCCACCCGCTGCAGCGGATCGGTCGACGACAGCGACGTCTGCCGCTCGCGCAGACGGTCGAGCCGACGGTAGCTGCTCGACGTGTCGGGGACGAGCTCGCCGGTCGCGAGCCGCGGGTCGAGGAAGTGGTTGGTGTGCAGGAGGATCCCGTCGTCGGACGGCAGCACGGTGGCGTGGCCGCCCGGGCTGAGCTCGACGCTGACCGCCTGCGGACCCGCAGTCGAGGTGGAGACGATCGTCAGGACCGTCGAGGCGGTGACGTCGGCGGACAGCGCGATCTCGACCGCTTCCTCCAGCGTTCCCGCTCCGTCCAGCACCCCGCGGGCGACGGCGTGCACCGGCACGCCGATGCCGTCGCCGTCCGCCGCGTGATTGAGGATGTTGAAGTGCACTCCGACGCCGTCGCTGTTCACACCGATCTTGCCGAGGATGCCGAACTCGGTGAAGTAGCGGACCACCCGGCCCGCGGCCGTCCGGGAGCGGACGACCAGCGTGTCGTCGTTGGAGACATCGTGCCAGTCCCAGGTCTGCACGGTGCGGGGAACGCCGGCTCCCGGCAGGTAGACCGAGGTCGAGCACTCGCCCTCTCCGATCGCGCCGACGGTCGCGAGGATCTCGGTGCGGGCGTTGAGCATCCCAAGCTCCCACTCCTCCCGCCCCGACCCGGCCGCGAGCCCGCGAAGCTCGTCGGCGAGCGCGGGTCGCCACGCCTCGATCCGCTCGATCGCCGTCAGCCCCAGCGGCTGCAGGTCCTCGGCCGCGACACCGACCACGTCGAACAGCTCGGTGTAGCCCGCGAGGTTGGCGGCGATCCCGTCGGCGAAGGCGCGACCGAGTTCCTCCCCGCGCAGGAACGGGTCGGTCTGGGTCGTCTCGAAGCGGCGGACGGTCATGCGTTGTCCCTCTCTGGGGTCTAGTGGTAGGTCGGGTCGGTCGGGCGAGGGATCAGCGCGCGCTGGTGAGGACGGCATCCCACGCGAGCTCGGAGGCGATGGCGCCGAGCGCGATCGAGTTGACCGCCTGCTCGCCGAGCCGGGTGCTTCCGGCCGGCGGCAGGGCCACCTCGTCGGTGGTCAACGCGAAAAGGGTGTCGCCGTCGTGGTTCGTGTGGAACGGCTGGATCGCCCGGTTCATCGAGCTGTGCACCTGGCGGCCGAACAGGCGCAGCTCCTTGTCGTCGAGCTTCACGTTGGTGATCACCGCCGTCACGGTGGTGTTGCCGGGTGAAGTGGTCGGCGACTCGCCCGCGAGCAGTGCGGCCTCGTAGTCTGCGACGGGGAGCCGCCGTTCGCCGGTCTCGCGATCGTAGTTTCCGCGGATGACTGTACCGTCGCGGTCGACGATCACGCCGACCGGGTTGACGACCGTGACGACGAGGATGCGCACCGGGCCGATCCGCCGGAACGCGGCGCCCTGACCGGTGAACTCGCAGCGCGAGAGATCGATCTTGCCCGCGGATGCGGCGATGCCGGCTCCCACCCGGCCGACCGGGATGGCATCCTTCCGTGCGGCGAGCAGGGCGGCCCTGCCGAGTGCGGCGTCCGGCACGATGCCCGTGTCGCGAGCGGCCAGGTCGTAGATGACGGCGCCCGAGGCGGATCGCAGATCCTGCCAGCCCACCCGGTTGCCGGTGCGGGCGAGCAGCTCCTCGTCGACGCCGGTCGCCGCAGCCAGGCCGTACGACGAGCCGCCGGCGAAGCAGATCGCGTGGTTCAGCTCCTCGTACCGCCCGATGATTCCGATGGCTCCTCCGCGGGCGTCCACGGAGGTGCGCGCGCCGGACGGAACCGAGATCACGGTCGCGCCGGTCGGCCCGTCGAGGTATTCGGCGGTGCCCACCGCGACGCCGGGGAAGTCGAAGGCGACCTCCGCACGGCCGGCGCCGTGGGTCGGGACGAGCTCGACGTCGTCGTTGCCGATCCGGTCGCCCCAGAACGGCGGAGGGGTGAGCCGGTGCGGGAGGCTGTCGTCGTAGAGGGGCATCGTCTTCCGTTCGGTGCTGGTCATGGTCGTCTCCCCGCTCATCGCGCCGCTCGCAGCACCGCGTCCCAGGCGAGCTCCGAGGCGAGCGCGCCGAGGGCGATGGCGGTGATGGGATCGTCGGCGCTGTCGGCGCCGTCGCGCGCATCGAGATCGATCTCGTCGGTGGTCAGGGCGAACAGCGTGTCGCCGTCGAGCGCTGTGTGGAACGGCTGGATGGCGCGGTTCATCGAGGAGTGCACCTGCCTGCCGAAGTGGATCAGCTCCCTGTCGCTCAAGCGCACGTTGGTCACCACGGCGGTGATCGTGGTGTTGCCGCGTTCGGCCGTCGGTCGCTGCCCGCGCTCCAGCGCAGCGAGGTAGTCGGGCTCGAGGCGACCGCGGCGCCCGGTGGTGGCGTCGTAGTTGCCCCTGACCACCTCGCCGTCCCTGTCGACGATGACGCCGACCGGGTTGACCACGGTGACCACGAGCACGCGCGCACGGCCGACCCGACCGAACGCGGCGCCCTGGCCGGTGAGCTCCGTGCGTGCGTACGAGACCTTGCCCGCGCTCGCGCTCGCCCCGGCGCCGACCCGGCCGACAGGCACGCTTCCGTGCTGGGCCGCGCGGATCGCGGCCCTGCCGAGCGCCGCGTCTGGGTAGATCGCGTTGTCCCTGGCGGAGAAGTCGTAGATGACCGCGGTCGAGACCAGCTTCAGGTCGTCGACCGCGCCCCGGTTGCCGCCGCGCGCCCGGAGCTCGTCGGCGACTCCCGAACCCGCCGACAGGCCGTACACCGAGCCGCCGGTCAGGCAGATCGCGTGCGCGAAGTACTCGAATCCGCTGCTCAGGCCGATGGCGCCGCCGCGGGCGTCGATCGCCAGACGGGCCCCGGCGGGGATGTGGAGCACGGTCGTGCCGGTCGGGCCCTCCGCGTACTCGGCGACGCCGACCTCCACACCCGGGAAGTCGTATTCGACGCGATCTGCGGTCGTCGCGGTGCGCGGGACGAGGTCGAGATCGCGGTTGGCGATCCGGTCGCCCCACACCGGGACGCCAGTGAGTCGGTGATCGGTGGTGACGGATGTCACGGAGTCTCCAGTTGTCACAGTGCCTCCAAGAGCTGACGGGAGTATTCGTGCTGAGGGGTGTCGTAGAACCGGCTGGTCTCGGCGAGCTCGACGATCTCGCCAAGCCGCATGACCGCGATCCGCTGGGCCACGTAGCGCACCGCGGCGAGGTCGTGCGAGATGAACAGGGCTCCGAAGCCGTGCTCGGCCTGGAGATCGACGATGAGGTTCAGGATCTGCGCCTGCACCGACACGTCGAGCGCGCTCACCGCCTCGTCGAAGACGATGAACCGCGGCCGGGTGATGAGGGCCCGCGCGATCGCGATGCGCTGGCGCTGGCCGCCCGAGAGCTCGTGCGGGAACCGGTCGGCGAGCGCAGGATCGAGCCTCACCTGTTCGAGCATCCGATGGACGGCCGGCGCGTGCGCCGAGAGCTTCGAACGGTCGAGCGCGGCGAGGGGCTCTGCGACCGACAGGGCGACCGGCAGCCGCGGGTCCAGCGACCAGAACGGGTTCTGGGGGACGGCCTGGACGAGTCCCAGCCGCTCCTTCGTCCGCCCGAACGGCTTGCCGAGGAACCGCACGTCGCCGGAGGTCGGCGCACGCAGCCCCAGGGCGACGGCCGCGGTCGTCGACTTGCCGGAGCCGGACTCGCCGACGAGGCCGAGGGTCTCCCCCGGGGCGACCGCGAGGCTGACATCGCGCATGGCGGTGAGCACGGACCGGCCGCGGCCCCACCCGCTGACGAACTCGGTCGTCACGTGGTCGAGTTGCAGGATGTCGGTGGTCATCGCTTCTCCGCTCTCGTGAGGGCCGCGACCTCCGCGACACCGAACGAACCAGTCCGGATCCGCTCACCTGGCGTCGCCCTGGCGGGGTCCGCGGCCGCGAGGGAGACGGTGTAGGGGTGCTGCGGGTGCTCCAGCACCTGCTGGGCAGGACCGTCCTCGACGACCTTCCCGCCGTACATGACGACGACGCGGTCGCACCACCGCCCGACCGAGCGGAGGTCGTGGCTGAGCCAGAGCACGGTGGCGCCGGCCTCCGTCGCGAGCCCGAAGATCAGCTTCGCCACCTCGGAGCGCACGTTGCTGTCGAGCGCGGCGGTCGGCTCGTCGGCGACGAGCAGCCGCGGCGTCCGCGCCATGGTCATGGCGATCACCACCCGCTGCGCCATCCCGCCGGAGATCTGATGCGGGAAGAGCCCCAGCACCCGCTCGGGCTCACGGATGCGGACACCGTCCAGCCGGGCGACCAGCGACGCGGTGTCGGTCGGGAGGCCGCGCAACGCGAGGGCGAGCTGGCGTCCGATCCGCATGGTCGGGTCGAGGGCGGCCACCGGGTCCTGGGGGATGAAGCCGAGGCACTCCCTGCGCAGCCGGCGGATGCCTTCGTTGTCCAGCCCCAGCAGCTCCGCGCCGTCGACGAGCGCACGCGTCGCGGTGACGGTGGCGTTCGCCGGGAGGAGCCTGCCGCACAGCAGCCCGAGCGTGGACTTGCCCGAGCCAGACTCGCCGACGATGCCGACGGTCTCGCCCGGTTCGACCCGCAGGGTCGCGCCATCGAGGGCGCGCACGAGGGTGCCGCGGGTCGAGTACTCGACCGTCGCGTCCTGGATGTCGAGGATGGCGGTCATGTCAGTCGCCTCGCTTCCCGCGGGTCGAACCGGTCGCGCAGCGCGTCGCCGATGAGGTTGATGGCGAGGATCGCGACGACGAGCACGGCCCCGGGGGCGATGATCAGCCACGGCGCTGTCACCATGTAGACCGTGCCCTCCTGCACCAGCAGGCCCAGCGACGACCCGGGAGGCTGCACGCCGTAGCCGAGGAACGAGAGCCCGCCCTCCACCAGGATCGCGACCGAGAGGGCGTAGGTGCCCTGCACCGCGATCGTGCCTGCGACATTGCGCAGCACGTGCCGCGTCATGATCGTCCGAGAGGTCACACCGCTGATCACGGCCGAGGTGATGAAGTCGCGTTCGACGACCTGGCGGGTCGCCTGTCCGACCATCCTCGTCATCAGCGGGACGGTGACGAGCACGATGCTGGCGAGGGCGGCGATGATACCCGGGCCGACCACCGCGGCGACGAGGATCGCGAGGACGATCGCCGGGAAGGCGTAGAGGATGTCCCCCACGCGCATGATCGTGCCGCCCGTCTTGCCGCCGCGGTAACCGGCCACGATGCCGCAGAACGTGGCGATGACGGCCGTGAGCGCGACGGCCACGGCCGACAGCAGCAGGGTGGTGGTGATCCCCTCGAGCAGGCGCGGCAGCAGCGAGCGGCCGAGGCTGTCGGTGCCGGCGGGGAACTCCAGCGACGGCGGAGCGAGCCGGCGGCCGACGATGTCGGTGGGGCTTCCGCCGAGGCCGAGCACACGGCCGAACAGCGCGGAGAGGAAGAGGACGAGCAGCACCCACATGGCCGTCTTCGTCAGGCCGTCGAACGAGGCGAGGTACCGCCAGGCGCGGACGAGCGCGTTGCCGGTCCTCTTCTCCGAGACGATCGCGGTCACGCTCTCCTCCCCTTCTTCGCGACGCTGACCCGGGGATCGATGACGCCGGTGAGCACGTCGACCAGCAGGCTCGCGACCACGAACACCGCGGTCGCGAGCAGGACGCACGCCTGGATCACGGTGTAGTCGCGGCGACTCAGCGCGAGCACGAGGTAACTGCCGAGACCGGACACGTTGAACACCTGCTCGACGATCACGGTTCCGCCCAAGAGGTACGCCGTGATCGTCGCCGTGAGGGTCAGAACGGGGATGAGGGCGTTGCGCAGCACGTGGTGCCGCACGATGAACCAGGGCGACTCCCCGCGCGCGACGGCCGCGGCGATGTGCGGCTCCACCAGCACGCCCATCACCGAGTCGCGCGTCGTGCGGGCGGTGGCGGCGACGCAGAACACGGAGAGCACCAACGCCGGCAGCAGCAGGCTGACAGTCCCCGCCCAGAACTCCTGCGCCGGCGACACGAAGCCGCCGACGGACAGGCCGAGGTCGAAGCGCGAGAACAGGAACACCACGATCGAGCCGACGACGAACTCCGGGAGGCTGATGCCGATGGTCGACACGATCCGGGTGACTACACTCCGTCGGCCGGTCGATGCGTGCGTGCCGGCGAAGATGCCGAGCGGGACGCCGACGAGCACCGTGACGATCATCGCGATCGCCGCCAGCATGGCCGTGACGGGGAGGCGGGCGAGGATCTCGTCCAGGACGGGCCGCTGGCTGGCGAGCGACAATCCGAAGTCGCCGTGCATCGCATTGCCGAGCCACAGCGCGTACTGCTCCGGCAGGCTCTTGCCGAGGCCGAGCGTCTGCCGGAGCTGCTCCTTCGCCGCGTCGCTGGAAAGCGGGCCGAGCACGATCTGGCTGAAGTCGCCGGGGAGGCTCCTGATCGCCACGAAGATCAGGATCGAGGCGCCGACCAACACGACGAGCGCGCTCAGGAGCCTCCCCGGAAGCCAACGGAGGACTCGCATCGCTACTTGGACCCCGTCAGCCGGAAGTCGGTGAGGTAGCGGAAGATGTCGCCGTAGCCTTCCGTCGAGTTGATGGTGGCGCTCAGCTTGTCGGTGCGGTAGGCGATCACACCGGGGCGGGTCATCAGCGGCACCTGCTCCGCGGTGCGGTCGACTTCGGCGCACAGCTTGGTGAGGACGGCGTCGCGCGAGGCGCCGACGGGCTCCTCGTTGGCCTGCACGACCAGATCGTTGAGGGTCTTCGATCCGGTCATGAACCGTGAGGTGAAGGTGGCCTGGTCGGTGTTCCACCAGCGCGAGACCATCGCGGCATCGCCGTAGCCGGCGTACCAGCTGATGCCGAGGTCGGCCGAGGCGGTCTTGTCACCTCCGTAGAACGCGGCGGAGTAGGTCGCGGTGTCGACGACCTTGATGTCGACCGTGATCCCGTAGGGGCGCAGCTGCTGCTGGATGACCTGCGCGATCTTGCCCGGTGCGCTCTCCTCGTTCCAGGTGACCAGGCTGAGGTGGATGTTGCTCGCGCCGGCGTCCTTCAGCAGCTTCGTGATGTCGTCTTTGCTGAGCTTGGCGGACGGGAGCTGGGACGGCGAGCACGAACCGGGCAGCCCGACGGGCGTGACGCCCGTCGCCTTGCCATGGCCCGCGAGCGTGAGGTCCGACAGCTGCGCCCGGTCGATGGCGGCGTTGACGGCGAACCGGACCTTCTCGTCGTGCAGAGGAGACGACGGGTTGGTCGAGTTGAGGATGAGGTAGTAGAAGTCGGTGTTCTGCTGATTGACCGCTTTCACCTCCTTGGTGCCGGCGAGCAGGTCGAGCGTGTCCGCGTTGTTGAAGAACGCGTACTGGACGCTGCCGTCACGGATCGCCGCCAGTCGGCTCGCCTCGTCCGGCACGATCTTGATGTCGAGCTTGTCGGGGCCGACCTTCTTCGCGTCGTAGTAGTGCGGGTTCTTCTCGAAGGTCCACGACTCGTCCTGGACGTGCGCAGAGGCGACGTAGGGTCCGGTGCCGACCATCTGCTTGGCGAGATCGACCGTGCCCGCTCGCACCTCGGCCGCCGGGACGATCGCCGCAGGGGTGTTGGCGAGGGCGCCGAGGAGCGCGGTGTAGGGCGCCGAGAGGTGGATGGTCACCTGGTCGGGCGCGCTCACCTCGACGGAGGAGATCGGGCCGAGCTGGAGGGCCCAGGACGACTTGCTCTCCTGCAGCAGCTCGATGCTTCCCTTGACGTCGTCGGCGGTCATCGGCCGGCCATTGGAGAACACGGCGTCCTTGCGGAGGTGGAAGACGTACTCGGTGGGGCTGACGATATCCCAGGAGGTGGCGAGCTCCGGCCTGAATCCGAACTTCTGGTCGACGGCGACCAGCGTCTGGTAGCTGAGCCCTTCGATCGTCCAGGACCGGGCCGTGGTCGCGAAGCGTGGATCGAGGCCGTTCGCCTCGACCGTGTCGTAGTCGAGATCGGCGTGCAGGGTGCCCCCGGTGGGGAGCGACGTGTCTGCGACGCTGAGGAATCCGGGGGAGACTTCTCCCGTTCCCGTGCTGACATCCTTGTCATTCGAGGAACAGGCGGTGAGGAGCAGCGCGACCGTGGCGACGGCCGCTCCGATTGTCAGGGATTTTCGCATGCTGGCGACTCCTTGCGCTGTGGGTGCGGCGAGGCCGCGGGGCGGGCGGAATGGGGTTGGGGGTGACCCGGAGTAGCGGTGAAGTGCGATGCCGGATCGTTCCGGCATTGGAGGCAATTTAGCGTCCACGGCCCACCGCGTCAATACCCCGGGCGGAGAAATCCTCCCGTGGCCCTCGCCATGAAAACCGTGGGCCGGACATCGGAAACGCGAACGTCGCCGTTGACGGGTCCCCGCGATTGTCGCTATCTTCACTGACATGCCGGAACGATCCGGCGTCGACCGCACCCGGAAGGAGCAGCCGATGGCCGCAGCGCGCGTCGCGAGCATCGTGCGGTATCCGGTCAAGGGCCTTCCCGGAGTCCCCGCAGACGGGTCGATCTTGCTCGTACCGGGCCGGGGACTGCGCTGGGATCGCAGTCATGCGATCGAGAACGGCGTCGTCTCCCCGCGCAGCGCCACCGGGTGGAACCCCCGCGAGACGTACTTCCACGTGGCGAAGAACGAGCGGGTCGTGCGGCTCGGGACCGCCCTCGATCACCCGGAGAACGCCCGCCCGCTGCTCCGGCTGACCCTTCCCGACGGCCGGGAGGCGACGCTCCGGCTCGGTGAGGAGACGCTCCGGGCTACTGCCGTCGAGGCGCTCCTCGGCGACGAGCTGCCCAGCGGCCCGCTCGGTCCTCCCACCCTCGTCCGGCGCAGCGGCGGCCTCTGGGATTGGCCGGCTGCGCACCTCTCGATCATCAATCTCGCCACCCTCGAGGCCTTGGCCGCTGCCGGCGGGAAGCCGGTCGATCCGCGCCGGTTCCGGGCCAACCTCTACCTGGAGGGCCTCCCCGCCTGGGGCGAGTTCGACCTCCTGGGTCGCCGCATCCGGATCGGCGACGCGGTGCTCGAGGTCTTCCAGCCCACCGACCGCTGCCGTGCCACCACGATCGACCCCATCACCGGAGCCTCGGATCTCAACGTGCCCGCCCTGCTCGCGAGCAGCTTCGGTCACATGTTCTGCGGTCTGTACGCGCGTGTCGTGCACGGTGGCAGGATCGCGGGCGGCGACGAGCTCGAGATCGTCGGGCAGGCGGATCCCCGGCCGGTCGGGGCGCACGAGTGGCCGCGAACCGGTCGAGTTGTGCACCGTGCGGTGGAGTCGCCCTCCGTCGTCAGCTTCTGGTTCGACGACCCACTCGGACTCCTTCCGCAAGCCGCCGCCGGACAGCACGTGCGCATCCACGTTCCCGGCGCCGAGGCGCCCGGATGGCGGTGCTACACCATCTCGGGCGTCGAGCCCGGCCGGTTCCGGATCAGCGTGAAGCGCGACGGCCGCATCTCCCGATTCCTGCACGACACGGTGCACGCCGGCGGCGAGCTCGTCGTCACCGGGCCGTTCGGCGACGTCACGCTCGACGACTCCCCCAACGACACGGGATCGGTGCTGCTGCTCAGCGCCGGCGTCGGCATCACCCCGACCGTGGCCATGCTCCGCGCGCTCAGCGGGACGCGCCGTCCGGTGCGCGTAGTGCACACCGAGCGGACCGGCGACGATCTCTCGCTCTGGCACGAAGTCGTCGCGCTGTGCGCTGCGCTCCCCGATGCAGCTGCCCAGCTGCACCTCTCCCGGGAGGACGATGACCGGGCGGCGGAGCTCGGCGCGATCGCCGGCCGCCCCACCGACGCTCATCTCTCAGCGACACTCGCGGAGCTGGCCGGACCGGACGGCGCGGCGCTCGGCACGGTCTCCGCCTACGCCTGCGGTCCCGGCGCGTTCCCGACGGAACTCCGCCATCGACTGTCCGTCCTCGGCCTTCCGCCGGACCGGTTCGCGTTCGAGGTCTTCTACTCACCGACCGCCGCCGCCCTCGCCCCTGCGCGCCGGCCCTCCACGTCCGGTCCGCACCGCCTTCGCTTCGGCGATGACGAAGCGATGTGGACGCCTCCCGCCGGCTCGATCCTCGATGCCGTCGAAGGCGTCGGGGCCGACTGGCCGAGCGGCTGCCGCGTCGGCGCGTGCGGCACCTGCGCACGCGTCCTCCGCAGCGGCACCGTCGAATACCTGACCGATCCGCTGACATCGCCTGCCGCCGGCCGCATCCTGGTCTGCTGCACGGCCCCGACCTCGGACGTGGTGCTCGAGCCTCCCGCCTGACCGCGGTCACCGCCCCGCTCCCCTCTCCGGAAGGAAACCCTGTGAACACGCACTCCGCCCTGCCCCCCGCCGGCCTCGTCCAGCCGGCGCCGCCCGCCCTCGGCACGTCGGACGCGGAGACCATCGCAGCCGACGGGTTCGGTGTCCGCGGCGTCGCGCGCGCACTCGGCAGTCACCAGGACCGCAACTTCCTGCTGCGGACCGACACCGCCCGTCTGCTCCTCAAGGTGGCGAACCCCGGCACTACCGCAGAGGAGTTGGAAGCACAGTCGGCAGCGGCGGCGCGCGTCGCCGACACCGCGGGAGTCCGCGCGCCGCTGTCCGTCGTGCGACCGGACGGCGGAACCGTCTACACGTTCCGCGAGAACGGACGGGAGCTCAACGCACGACTGTTGGAGTATGTCGACGGGTCCTCGCTGGCCGGCGGCGGCCACCTCTCCCGGGCGAACACCCGCGCGATCGGAGCACTGGCGGCCCGGGTCGACGTCGCCCTGGCCGGTCTCGACCACCCCGGCCTGGAACGCGTCCACCAGTGGGATCTCCGCCGAGCGCCTGAGGTGCTGGACGCCCTGCTCCCGTCCGTGCCGGACGCGGCGCTCCGCGGGCGACTCCTCGTCGCCGCCGAGTCGGCGTGGGTGCACGTCCAGCGCGTCGAGAGCAGGCTCCCGGTCCAGCCGATCCACGGTGACCTGACGGACGACAACCTCGTCTCCGACGACCCGATCGGCCGCCGCCCGGACGGCGTCATCGATTTCGGCGATCTCAACCGCAGCTGGCGCGTGGCAGAGCCGGCGATCACCGTCTCCTCGCTGCTGCACCACGCCCACGGAAGCATCCGGTCGACGCTGCCCGCGCTGACCGCGTACTCCGCCGTGTCGCCGCTCGGCCATGACGAGGTGCAGGCGCTCTGGCCGCTCGTCGTGCTGCGCGGGGCGGTGCTGATCGCCAGCGCGCACCACGTGCTGGCGACCGACCCTGGCAACGTCTACGCCGAGGAGAACCTGTCCCACGAGACGGCGATCTTCGAGCGCGCCACCGCACTGCCTCTCGACGTCACGACCGCCCTGGTCCTCGGCGCGACCGGCCACGAGCGCCCCATCCTGGTCATGCCCGCTGCCGGGCCGCTCATCCCCGCTCTCGCACCGGACGATATCGCCGTCCTCGACTTCTCGGCGTCGAGCGACGCGCTCGAAGGCGGCGTCTGGCTCGACCCGGACGCGGAGACGGCGATCGCGGCGGCCGCTCTCGGTTCCGGCGCCCGCGCCACCATGACGCGCTTCGCCGAGCCCCGACTCACCCGCTCGCGCCCTTACGAGGCCGACGAACCGGAGAACTCGGTGCTGGGCGTCGAGCTCACCTTCGCGGAGCAGGCGCGGCTGGTGGCGCCCTGGCCAGGCGTCGCAGAGATCTCCCCCGACGGCGTCGAGCTCCGCAGCGGCGGCCTCCTGCTTCGGCTGGAAGGCGCGGAGGCCGCCATCGGACCCGGCGCGGTGGTGGCGGCGGGCGACCCGATCGGCACGGCGGCGGGCCCGCTGGCCGTTCGGCTGCACCGGGCGGACGCCCCGGCCGCATGGACGGTGCAACCCGCCCTGGTCGACGGCTGGCGCGCGCTGGTCGCCGACCCGACCGCTCTCCTCCTCGGGCGGACGGTTCCTCCCCTCGCGCTGGCGCCGGGTGATTTGCTCGCGCGCCGTGACCGCACGTTCGCATCGGTCCAGGAGCACTACTTCGACGAACCGCCGGTGATCGTGCGCGGGTGGAAGCAGTATCTGATCGACGCCGACGCACGCGTCTACCTGGACGTGCTCAACAACGTCACCGCGATCGGCCACGCCCACCCCAGGCTCGCCTCCGTGGTCGCCCGCCAGCTCCGCACGCTGAACACCAACTCGCGCTTCAACTACCCGGCGGTCGTCGAGTTCTCGGAACGGCTCACCGCGCTTCTGCCGGACGACCTCGACACCGTGTTCCTCGTCAACAGCGGCTCGGAGGCCGTCGAGCTCGCACTCCGGCTCGCTCGCGCGGCCACCGATCGGGAGGGCGTGCTGGCCATGCGCGAGGCCTATCACGGCTGGACCGGTCTCGCCGACGCCGTCTCGACGTCCATCGCCGACAACCCTCAGGCGCTCGCCACCCGACCGGGCTGGGTGCACACGGTCGAATCGCCGAACAGCTACCGCGGCACGCACCGGGGCGCGGAAGCCTCCGTGTACGGCCTCGAGGCGGCAGCGGAGGTGCATCGCCTCGCGGCCGAGGGCACCCCGGTCGGCGCGGTTATCGCCGAGACGTTCTACGGAAATGCGGGCGGCATCCCGCTGCCCGATGGGTATCTGGAGGCGGTCTACGCGGCCGTCCGGGAACACGGCGGCGTGGCGATCGCCGACGAGGTGCAGGTCGGCTACGGCCGGCTCGGCGAGTGGTTCTGGGGCTTCGAGCAGCAGGGGGTCGTCCCCGACATCGTGGCGGTCGCCAAGGCGATGGGCAACGGCCACCCGCTCGGAGCTGTCGTGACCACCCGCGCGATCGCCGACCGGTTCCGCACGCAGGGATACTTCTTCTCTTCGGCCGGCGGGAGTCCGGTCTCGTGCGTCGTCGGGCTCACCGTCCTGGACGTGCTCCGCGACGAGCGCCTCCAGGAGAACGCGACGATCGTCGGTGCGCACCTGGCGCGGCGACTGCGGGAGCTCGGGGACCGCCACCCTCTCGTCGGCGCCGTGCACGGCTCGGGCCTCTACCTCGGGCTCGAGTTCGTGCGGGACCGCGACACGCTGGAGCCGGCTACGGAGGAGACGGAAGCGATCTGCGAGCGCCTCCGCGAGCTGGGCGTCATCGTCCAACCCACCAGCGATCGCCAGTGCGTCCTGAAGATCAAGCCGCCGCTCTGCCTCACCGTTGCCGACGCCGACGCGTTCGTGGATCGCCTGGACGAAGTGCTCACGTCCGGTTGGTGAGCAGGTGAGCGGGTGATCCTGCGGGCTTGGTAGGGTGACCTCGTGCTGATTGACGAGATCGACAGAGCCTAGCCACCGGTCGCCGGTGGCCATCCCGTGCCGCCGGAGCGATCGGGCTTCTGCTCATCCGATCGATCTTTCTCTCCGTTTTCGAGGTTCTTCCATGCCTTCCAGCACGTCTTCCATCGTCCTGTCCGCCCTTTCCTTCAGCTGGCCGGACGGCCGGCCTGCCGTCACCGACGTCAGCGGCTCCTTCCTGCCGGGGCGCACCGGGCTCGTCGGCGACAACGGGGCGGGCAAGTCCACGCTGCTCCGTCTCATCGCCGGCGAGCTGACTCCGTCCTCCGGCACCGTGTCAACGACCGGCGAGGTCGGCTACCTCCGCCAGTCGGTCACCTGGCGTGCCGACACCACCGTCGCCGGCCTGCTGGGAATCCAGGAGGTCGTCGACGCCATCCGGGCCGTCGAGTCCGGCGACGTCTCGGCCGAACGCTTCGAGACGATCGGCGACGACTGGGACATCGAGTCGCGCGCCGACGAACAGCTGCGCGCGATCGGCTTCTCGTCCGCCGATCTCGACCGCCGGGTGCACACGCTCTCCGGCGGGGAGGTCATGCTCATCGCGATCTCCGGCCTCCGGGTCCGCCGGTTCCCGATCACGCTGCTCGACGAACCGACCAACAACCTGGATCGCCCCACCCGGTCGATGCTCGCGGAGCTGCTCCAGACCTGGCCGGGGACGCTCGTCGTCGTCAGTCACGATCTGGAGCTCCTCGATCGGATGGATCGGACCGCGGAACTGTACGACGGACGGCTGACCGTGTTCGGCGGCCCGTACAGCGAGTGGAGGGCGGCGCTCGACGCCCAGCAGGCGTCGGCGGTGCAGCTGGCGGCCTCGGCCGAACGAGCCGTCAAAGCCGAGCGGCGACAGCGGGCGGAGGCCGAGAGCCGCCTGGCGAAGCGGGCCAGGAACGCGGCGACCGCGAACGCGAACAAGAAAGGCTCGAAGATCCTGATGAACGGGCTCGCCTCGCGCGCGGAGGCTTCCGCCGGCAAGCTGCGCACCGGACTCGACGACCGCCTGGACGCCGCGAAGGCCGCCAGGGAGGAGGCCGCCTCGCGGGTGCGCCCGGACCAGCGGATCTCCCTGCAGCTGCCCGATCCGGACGTCCCGGCCGGGCGCCGGATCGCCGAACTCGTCGGGACCGACCGGACCTTCACCGTGCAAGGCCCCGAGCGTGTGGCGATCGTCGGCGCGAACGGCGTCGGCAAGACGACCCTGCTCGAATCCCTGATCGGCGGCGACGAGGTCGAGCCCGGTCGTGCCGGCGGGCGGCTGCACACGTCCCGCGTCGGCTACCTCGCCCAGAGTCTCGGCGGTGTGGACGAGGATGCCGGAGCCCTCGAGAACGTGCGGCAGATCGCGCCGGACGTGCCGGACGCTCTGATCCGGAACCGCCTCGGCCGCCTGCTGATCAAGGGCGACGACGTCCACCGCCCGGTCTCGTCGCTCAGCGGCGGCGAGCGCTTCCGGGTGCTGCTCTCACGTCTGCTGCTCGCGGACCCTCCCGCACAGCTGCTGGTGCTGGACGAGCCGACCAACAACCTCGACATCACCAGCGTCGACCAGCTCGTCGACGCGCTCGGCGAGTACCAGGGCGCGGTGATCGTCGTCAGTCACGACGACCGGTTCCTCGACCGACTGGGACTGACCCGGAGGTTGGAGCTGGGGCCGGACGGAACGCTGACCGAGCTCGCGCCTCCCGCCTGACCGTCGATGAGCGCGCCGACCTCGGCGAGGGCTATCGTCGAAGTCGACCGCGGACACGACCGGGAGGGACGCCCGCCCACGACTCAGGAGGTTCGATGAGGGAGCGCGTCCTCGATCTCGTCTTCCTCCTCGGCGTGCTGTTCAAGGGTCTCGACGGCCTGGTCGAGCTGGTCGGCGGCGTGGTGCTGCTGTTCGTCACTCCGGCGAAGCTGCAGCACGCCGCCGACCGTGCGACCTCGGGCGAGCTGGCCGAGGACCCACACGACCTCATCGCCAACCTCATCGTGCACGGCGCCGCCCACCTCCAGCACGGCAGCATCGTGTTCGCCGCGGTCTACCTGCTCGTCCACGGCGTCGTGAAGGTCGCGATCGTGATCGCGCTGCTGGTCGGGTCGCGTCGCATCTACCCGTGGGCGATGGCGGCGCTGGGCGCCTTCCTGATCTTCCAGCTCTACGAGCTCGTGACCCATCCGTCGATCGGGGTGGCGATCCTGACGGTCTTCGACGCGGTCATCATCTGGCTGACCTGGCGGGAGTGGCGCCGCGGGCGCGAACTGCGGACGACCTGGCGCGGGACGGTCGCGTGGGTCTTCCGGCGACCCGTGGCGGACTAGCGCGGATCAGGGCGCGTACGACGTCGACACCTGGTGCTCCAGCTGCTTCAGGTGCGTGCCGAGCGTGCCGCCGACGGCGGGGTAGCTGCCGACCGGGTCGGGGGTGGGCTGCGCGGACCCGGCGAGCGCGCCGATCGTCAGGATCACGGCGACGACCGCCGCCACAGCGTCGAGGACCAGGATGATCGCGATTGTCCTCCGGCGCCGGCGGGACGTCGGCCGTCCGGGCGACGCAGGCCGTGCCGCGTCCCGCGCGGGAGCCGCCTCCGTCCGCTCGCCTTCCGTCGGGAGCAGCACCGTCGGTGGCAGCGTCGTCGTCACGTCCCTCGCCGCCATCGGCGCCGTCGGCACCTCGTCCGGCGCCGGCAGCACCGCCGTCGGCCCAGGCGTCGGCGCCTCCTGGGCGAGGAGGGCGCTCAGGCGCACGGCGGCGTCCGCGGCGGGCAGCCGCACCGCTGGGTCGCGCGCGGTCATCGCACGGAGCAGGTCTCCCCACGCGGCGCCGAGCGACTCCGGGACCCGAGGGTCGCGGGAGAGCCGCGCCGTGGCGGACTCCACCGCCGTGCCGGGGAACTCGCGACGGCCCGTCAGGCACTCCAGCAGCACCAGACCGAGCGAGTAGACGTCGGTCGCCGCGGTCAGCGGTCGTCCGGCGGCCTGCTCCGGGCTCAGGTAGCTCGCCGTGCCGATGACGGTGCCGGTCGCCGTGACCTTGGCGTCGTCGACCAGGCGCGCGATGCCGAGGTCGGTCAGTTTCGCGGCGACACCGGAGGCCGCCGACTCCGGCAGGAGGATGTTCGCCGGCGAGACGTCCCTGTGCACGACCCCCGCCCCGTGCAGGTAGGCGAGCGCACGTGCGATGTCGGCGCCGATCGCGGCGACGGCGGGGGCGGCGATGGCCCCCGATCGCAGGCGCTCGCGCACGTCGGAGCCCTTCACGTACTCCAGCACCAGCACGGCGTGGCCCTCGGTGTCCGAGATCGCGTCGAACAGCGTCACCAGCGACGGATGGGATCGGGTCGCGAGAATCCGCACTTCGTCCTGCTGCCGGCGGAGGTCGGCCGCCGACGCGTACTCCGGGCGGAAGATCTTCAGCGCGACCTCCCGGCCGAGGGCCTCGTCCGTCGCGCTGTAGACGTCGGCCAGGCCTCCCCGGCCGATGCGCTCGAGGATGCGATAGCGGTCGGCGATCAGCGTGCCGGCCGCCGAGGTCAGCTGCTGCGGGGTCTCGTCGGTCGTCGACATCATCCGTCGCCGCCTTCGCCGCCGCCTTTGCCCTTGTCTTTGCCCTTGCCCTTCTGGTCCGGCTTCTGCTGTTGCTGCTGCAGTTGCCGGAGCTGTTGCTGCAGCCGCTCCTTCTCCGCCTGGTCCTGCAGCTGGGTCAGGTCGGCGCGCACGGCGACGATGGAGCTCTCGATCGCCGCGTGCCGGTCGCTTCCGATCTCGCCCTTCGCCAGTGCGGCGTCGTTCAGCTTCGCCAGCGCAGCGAGCTTGGTCTGGGCGCCGGCGAGGTCGCCGGCCTGGGCCGCGGTCGCGACCTCCAGGACACCGTGCTGGAGCGTGCTCGCGGTCTGGGTCGCGTAGTCGGTTCCCGCAGCGCAGCCCGTCAGCCCGAGCGCCAGCGCGACGGCGCCCGCGGCGAGCGCACGGCGAACCCGTCGCGCGTCCGACCTCATGCTCGTCACCTCCTCACGGCCTCAAGCACGGTAGCCGCAGATCCGGTCGGTGTCGAGTCGAGGGTGCCGGTGCACCGGGGATGCTCAGCGAACCGGCTTCTCGACTGCGGCCGGCGAATCCTCCCGGGCCGTGCCGACCCCCCGGAACGGCGCGGCGAGCGTCGCGGGCAGCAGTCGGGGGCGGCGCGCCAGCAGCACGATCGCCAGCGCCGCGTACACAGCCGACACCACCCACCGGGCCTCCGTGGAGGTGAACACGAACGTCGCGGCGAAGAGCACGAACAGCGCGGTGGCCCAGCGGCCGGAGAAGCGCAATCCGATCAGCATCGCCACCCCGAGCAGCGTCTGCGCGACCGTCAGTGTGAATTCCTCGACCTGGCGGCCGTCCAGCGGCAGCGCCCAGCCTCCGCCGCCGAGGAGGTGCGCGACGGGCAGCGTGCCGACGAGAGCCGTCCACTGGTTGACCTTGCTGGCGAGCAGGATGCCCAGGCCCATCGCCGCTCTGCCGCGCACGGCGAAGATGATCGCGATGACGAACTCCGGCGCCTCGGACGCGAGCGGTGCCAGCCACTGCACGAGGAGGAAGTCGTCGATCCCCGCGGCGCGGCCGCCGGCGATGAGGCTGTGCGCGAACGGCTCCGCCAGCAGCAGGATGACCACGGCCGAGATCAGGAAGATACCGATGACGGTCGCCCGGCGGGCGATCGTCGGCAGCGTGCCGATCGCGCGCGGCACGCCGACGAGCTCCGGCTCCTCGCTCTCTGCCCGGGAGACGCGCCAGAGGTAGTAGACGAAGAGGCCAAGCAGCCCGACACCGAGCACGACGGGGATGCTGCCGGTGAGGGGGATGACCAGGGTGAGCACCGACGCGATCACGAGCAGGCCGAGCTCGACCCGGTTGCCGTGCGGGAGCTGCACGGCGAACGGGCGCGTGCGCACATCGGGGTCGATCGCGCGACGGCGAGCGCGGGCCGCCCGGTAGACCAGGAACGCGATCAGCAGCAGGAACGGCCAGCCGAGGCCGAGCAGCAGCCGGTTCGACCCGGTCATGTTCGCGGCGGCGTACTGCGCCTGGTTCGGGTCGGAACCGGACGTGAATGCGAAGTAGAGGTCGATCGCGTACTCCGGAAGGATCGCGATGATCGCCAGCAAGCCGACGGCCAGGCCTCCCGAGATGTCGACCTCGGCGGCCTCCCCCGCCCACGCCAGGGCGAAGGCGGCGGCGACGATGGCGAGGCCGAACATCACGATGCCGACGACCGGCCCCGGCTCGATTCCGCTGAGGCGCAGCACCACGCCCTGCGCAGCCACGAGGGCGACCACTCCGAGCGGTATCAGCACTCGGTGCAGTGGTCGGGCGGCGGGCGCTCCTGTCTCGGTTCTCGTCATTCGTGCGGCCTCTCGGTCGAGGGCGCCGGACAGCACGCAGCAGGGAGAGTCCGGTCACCGTGGTGGGACCGAAGGTCTCGCTCGCCCGGCCGCAGTGGCACGGGAGGCACGCCGGGCCGCTTCGACGCGAGCCAGTATGTCGACGTGTCCGCACACCCGTCAGCCGGGTGCGGAGCTACTCCCCTTCGCGGCTCCCATCCTTCCGGACGGCGGCACCGCCGCCGGCGCGCTCAGGCGGATTGCCAGCGTTTCGCCCGGCCTAACTCGGCGGCTAGGGCGGTCAGGCGGTCGGATGCGGCACGCCGAAGATCCGTTTCGTGGCGACGATCGCCTCCCGATCGTCACCGTTCTCCAGCGCGGCCTTCAGCGCCTCATAGCCGTGTGCCAGGTCGCGGAGCTCGGCCGGCAGGCCCTGATACGCCATGCTCACGTGATAGCTGAGCGAGGGCGCCGCACGCGCGATGAGCTCGAGCAGGACCGGGTTCGGGCACGACAGCAGGATCGACGTGAAGAGGGCTTCGGCGGATCGGGTGATCGCGGGCACGTCTCCTCCGCCGAGCTGTGCGACCACCTCGTCGATCTGAGCGGCGATCGCCGAGCGCTCGTCGGCGTCGAGCGAGGGCACGGCCAGGAGGGTCGCCCCGGCCAGCAGCACCCCGATCGTCTGCAGGGTCTCCAGAGCCTGCTCGGGCCGCGGTGCGATGACAGCGGAGTGCGACTGCGGGGCGGTCTGCACCAGGCCTTCCAGGCTCAGCGTGTGCAGGGCCTGCCTGATCGGGGTGCCGGAGACACCGAGCCACCCGCGCAGCTCGGCCTCGTCGAGACGCTCGCCCGGGAGAAGCACGCCGGTGAGGATCGCGTCCTTCAGCCGGGTGTAGACCCGATCACGCAGGAGCTCGCGCGGCGCGCCGGAGCGGCCTGAAGCGTCCGGTACCGGCATCACGACGCCTCCTTCGGGATGGCCGTGTCCGGCGACCCGATGCGGAACACGAGCTTCGTCGCGTCGGCGACCGCCTGCCCATCGCCGCCCTCGATGGCGGCGCGGAGCAGACGGTACTCCGCGGCGGCCTCGCCCCACTTCACCTCGAGCGCCCGGTACGCGACCATCACGTAGTAGGCGCGCGCCGCGAGCGTTCGCGCCGAGAACTCGACCAGCACGCGGTTGGGGCAGCGCGCCATCAGGCGCGCGTAGTAGGCCTGCGACCCCGCGATCGAGTCTTCGATGTCCTCGCGGTCCAGCGCGTCGATGAGCACGTCGAGGTCACCGACCAGCTCACGACGCTCGTTCTCGTCGAGCTCCTCGAACACGAAGTCGAGGATGCCGAGCACGACGACGCCGATCGTCTGAAGGTTGGCGACGGCGTCCTCCAGGCGCGGCTCGACGACCCGCGTGTGCGACTGCGCGACGGTCTCGACGAACCCTTCCACCGTGAGGGCGTGCAGAGCCTGGCGGATCGGGGTCTTCGACATCCCGAGCCACGCTTGCAGCGTGTCGTCGTCGAGTCGCTCGCCGGGGAGGATCGTGCGGGTGAGGATGGCGTCCTTCAGGGCGTCGTAGGCTCGATCGCGCGCGAGCCGGCGTGCGGGCGCGCCGCCCGGTGAGCCCGGAACCGGCATCCACACCTCCTCGCGATCCGCTGATCTCCCACCGCTCATCGTACTGACCGGGGCCACCGAAACTGGAACTTCAATCTGGATTAAAGTTCCAGTCGGCGCCTATACTGCACGGACAGTGCGAATACCGCCCGGAGAGCCTCGTCCCCCCGCGATGCTCTCCGTCCTCCGAGCGGCGAGCTCTGATCTCGCAGCTCAGTCGGGGTCCTGCGCTTCGGGTGCGCAGGACCCCGACCACCTTCCCCAGCGAACGGGAGTCACGGCCGCGATGTACCTCGATCGAAACGCCGCCCCCGGCGAGCTCACGATCACGCTCGACCGCGACACCTACCTGCGGCTGCTGCGGCGCGCAGCCGACAGCGGGCTGACGCCGGAGGCGTTCGTGGAGCGGCTGACGCGGGACGCCTACGGACGTGCGGCCGCCCACCGTGCTCCGGAGACCGGCGAACACTCGCCGGACGCCTCGTAGAAGGGCAGCCGGAACGGCTGCACGCCGCGGCTAGAGGGACTCGACCGCTGCGTCCCCGACCGCGCCGTACGCCGAGTCGTAGGCGCGGCGGAACCGGTCCGTCGACGCGAAGCCCCACCGGGCGGCCAGTGCGTCGTCGCCGAGCGCCGGCTCCCGCGCCCGATCGGCGTGCGCAGCAGCCAAGCGGGCGGCGCGGAGGTAGCTGACGGCGCTCGCGCCCGTCCGCGATCGGAAGGCCGCGTCCAGGTCGTACTGCGACGCGCCGGCCGCCGCCGCCATGTCGCCCACGCTGATCGGCAGGGAGAGGTAGTCGTCGACGAACCTCGTCGCGCGCCGGTGGATGCTCAGCTCGGAGCGCGCGGTCGCCGGCCTGGCCCGGCGCTCACCGGTCAGGGGAAAGCACTCGAGCACGCCGACGGCGAGCGCGTGCGACAGGCCGGCGCGCACCATCGGGTCGTCGATCGTTCCCGAGTTCACGAACTCGGCTGCGACCTGGACGAGCTGGAGCATGTGCCTCCCGCGCCGGAGGTCGACCGGCCGAGGGGAGCCGAACACCGGAACGATCGAGTCGTCGGCGTAGACCACCCGCGCGACCTCCCGCAGGCGCTCCGGCGCGATGTAGACATTCACGATGGACAGGCTCTCGCCGTGGCCGAACAGTTCGTGACCCGGTCGGGCGAGGAACGGCACGCCGTACGACGAGTCGCGTTCGCCGTCCATCTCCCACCGGTAGTCGCCCGCGAACACGCCGGACACGCTGAACTGATCGAACTCGCCGTCGGAGACCCACTCGCCGCCGATCCGGTACACCCCGACCGTCAGGCCGTCATCGCCGGCCTGTTCCACGCGGAACGAGAAGTCGGCACCCGGATCGCGCGAGAACGCGAAGCGCCCCTGCGCCTCGCGCAACAGCGCATCGGCCTCTTCGGGGTCGGTCGTGCTGCTCCGCACGCGCCTGAGGTCGTCCACACGGTGCACAGTACTCCGCAGCAGGGGCGCCCACAGACCTCTGGCGGTTACTCGTCCCGAGCGTCTGGTCGATCGAACTCGTCGAGCTGGTCGACGCCCTGCGGCTCCTCGACCTCCACCTCGACACCGCCCTCCGACCCGTCGCGGAACGCTCCGGTCCCTTCGTCGAGCGTGCCCTCCCCGTCGGGGTAGCCGGCCTCGTCGGGGTATTCCGTTCCTCCGGTGTTCGACATGTCCATGGGGTCTCCCTCCGTCTGCTGACGATCCTGCAACACCGCGGCCCGGCCCGCCAGGGGGACGACGTCCGGGAAGCCGCCGGAGGGTGAAGGCGCGCCCGCCGAGCGGGTGAACTGCGGGTGGTTCTGCCGGTTTTCGCTGTCCGAACCTGCGGTCAGGGAGGGACACTCTCTGACAACCCACCACCCTCCCGGAGCCCGACATGCGCACCAGCACCCTCGTCCCGGTCGTCGCCGGCCTCATCGCTGTCGCGGCCGTCGCCATCGCGGCCGGCCCGACCTACAGCGCGCTCACCGCAGGCGCAGACCTCGTCGTCGGCGCGGGAGGGACCGGCGATGGCCCGGCCGCCGGGTCGTCCGGCCCCATCGACCTCGTCACCATCGACGACCGCGACATCGCGACGCCCTCGAACGGATCCGCCGCGTTCGTGCCGCTCGCCCCCGACGACCGATACGAGCCCGGCCGCACCTTCCGGCTCGGGGTCGGCGTCGCCGACAACGATCCCGACGTCGCCGCGGCGATCACGGTCGCAGTGGTCCCCGTCGACTCCGCAGGAACCGGGCAGGTCGGCGCGTCGCCGAACGCCACTCCGCAGCTGCTGGTCACGGTGGTCGACACGACGACCGGGGAAGTGCTGATCGGCAGCAGCGCCACCGATGCGCGCCGCGGCGCTCCGGTCGCCGAGGCGAGCGGGATGATCGGGCATCTCGCTGCACGCGACGCCGACCCTCTCGACGACGGCGACCGCTGGTCACGCGGTGCCGCGCAGAGCCGCCACGACCTGGAGGTCCTGGTCTACAGGCCGGACGGCCCCGCCGCCCGCGAGCCGACCGGCGCCCGCTCCGATGTGGCGCTGATGCTGTACGGGATCGGCCAGCCCTGATCTTCACGGCGCGCGCCAACTTCAGAGCGCGCGCCATCCGCCCCATTGACGAGCTCGCCGTGTTGGCGTTCGGTGGTGGGCATGGTAGCTCTCATCATCATCCTGCTCGTGATCTGGCTCATCCTCGCGATCCTCGGTTTCGCCGTGAAGGGCCTGCTGTGGCTGGCCATCCTGGGGATCGTGTTCTTCATCATCACCGCGATCGTGGGCTGGCTGCGCCGAGGCGCCTCCCGGAACTGACGCGTGCAACGCGACGCATTCATCCGTGCGGCCGGACAATCGGATCGGGCTGCCCTGTTGGACGAACCCGCCCGCAGCAGGGAGGCTGGTGACATGACCTTCGTACCCCACGCGTCCCGCTACGATCGGATGCTCTATCGCCGCACCGGTCGCAGCGGCCTCGACCTCCCCGCGCTCTCGCTCGGCCTCTGGCACAACTTCGGCGACGACCGCCCGCTCGACACCCAGCGCGCCATCGTCCGCCGCGCCTTCGACCTCGGGATCACCCACTTCGACCTCGCGAACAATTACGGACCGCCCTACGGCGCGGCCGAGATCAACTTCGGGCGCATCCTGCGCGAGGACCTCCGCCCGTACCGCGACGAGCTCATCGTGTCGTCGAAGGCCGGCTGGGACATGTGGCCGGGGCCGTACGGCCAGGGCGGAGGCAGCCGCAAGTACGTGCTCGCCAGCCTCGATCAGTCGCTCGCCCGCCTCGGCCTCGACTACGTCGATATCTTCTATTCGCACCGGCCCGACCCCAGCACACCGCTGGAGGAGACGATGCAGGCGCTCGACACCGCGGTGCGCAGCGGCAAGGCGCTCTACGTGGGCATCTCGTCCTACAGCGCGGAGGAGACCCGCAGGGCCGCCGAGATCCTGCGCGGCCTCGGCACCCCGCTGCTCATCCACCAGCCGTCGTACTCGATGCTGAACCGGTGGATCGAGACCGAGGGCCTGCTGGCCGCCACCGACGAGCTCGGGGTCGGCGTCATCGGCTTCACGCCCCTCGCGCAGGGCATGCTGACGGGCAAGTACCTGAACGGCGTGCCCGAGGGCTCGCGCGCGGCCGCCGGAACGTCCTTCGATGCCGGCTGGCTGACGGACGAGGCGGTGGAACGGCTGCGCGGCCTCGACGCCATCGCCTCCTCGCGCGGGCAGACGCTCGCCCAGCTCGCGCTCGCGTGGGCGCTCCGGGATCCGCGCGTCACGTCGCTCGTGATCGGCGCCAGCAGCGTCGAGCAGCTGGAGCAGAACGTCGGCGCGCTCGCGAACGTCTCGTTCTCGCCCGACGAGCTGGCCGCGATCGACCGGTTCGCCGTCGACGCCGGCGTCGACTTGTGGGCCGGTGCGCGTCGCGGCGAGCTCTGAGCTACCACCGCTCCCCCTTCGCGTAAATCCCCTCGCTCGGTCACCCGCCCCGACGTACCGTGATCGCATCACGTCGGATGCGGCGCCGTGTCGATCACGGACACGCGTCTTCCCGATGTGTGTGGGGCGGATCCCGGGTGGCCGGCTTGAGGTCGGCCCCCGGGATCCGGGCCGTCGACGATCAGGTGAATTCCAGGGCACCGGCGGGTGAAATATCCGCAGATTGTGTGTTTCCGCAGTGCTTCCCCAGGGACTCCCCGGAGTCGTCTGATTGGCTGGAGTCCGTTCGCGTGCGCGCGCGACGACGAATGGGATGCGATATCTGGGGGCGACGCGATTCTTGGTGGACATGAGCACGCTGAGCGCGACTGACCGTCGAACCGGCACGGCGCCGCTCCGGGCGGTCCGGCCGTGGACGATCGCGGCCGTGTTCGGGCTCGTCGCGACGATCGTGTGCGCCGCCGGCAGCTGGATCCCGTCGCTCTGGGGCGACGAGGCGGCGACCCTGATGTCCGCTCGGCGCCCCGTCGCCACCCTCCTGCCGATGCTCTTCCACGTCGATGCCGTCCACGGCCTCTACTACCTCGGCATGCACGGCTGGATCCGGCTGGCGGGCGAGAGCCCGTTCGCGCTCCGCTTCCCGAGCGCCGTCGCGATCGGCTTCGCGGTCGCCGCGGTCACGCTGCTCGCCGGGCGCCGCGGAGGCCCGAAGGCCGCCGTCGTCGCCGGCATCGTCGCGTGCGTGCTCCCGCGGATGACCTACGCCGGTGAGGAGGCACGGTCGTTCGCCTTCACCGCCGCGGCCGCCGGCTGGCTCACCGTCCTGCTGCTCTGGCTCGTCGACGGAGCCGGCAGAACCGCTCCCGCGTCCGTTCGCCGCGCCTGCTGGGCGGTCTACGCCGCCGGCCTCGCGCTCACGTCCTATCTCTTCCTCTACACGGCATCGATCGCGGTCGCACACGTGGCGATCCTGCTGTTCTCCCGGGCGTCGCGCCCGGCGCTGCGCGCGTGGGCCGTGGCGACCGGCTGCGCACTGCTCGCGCTCGCCCCGCTCGGGCTCCTCGCCTACTTCGAGCGCAGCCAGATCGGCTACCTGGGCAGCCAGCCGATCGATCCGTCCACGCTGCTGTGGATGCCGTGGTTCGGCAACGGCTGGGTCGCGCTGGCGGCCTGGGCTTGCATCGTGCTGGCCCTCGGCGGTGCCGCGTACACCCGCTGGGGCCGGCCCGGGCGGCCGGCGAGACCCACACAGGCGATGGCGACGCCGGGCGAGCGGGCTCCGCTTGCGGTGACCGCCACCCTGGTCGGCGCGTGCTGGTTGATCCTGCCGACCGGCACTCTGCTGCTGGTCAACCTCGCGTTCCCGATGTACACGGCGCGCTACTCGACGTTCGCCGCCCCCGCAGCCGCCCTGCTGATCGCCGAGGGACTGCTCGTGCTCGGGCGCCTCGCGTCCCGTCGCGCCGGCGTGCCCGCCATCGCGGTGACCGGGGCCGGGCTGCTCGCGTTCGTCGCCGTCTGCACTCCCGTCTACCTGTCCCAGCGCGGCCCCTACTCGAAGAACAACTCCGACTGGGCCGAGGTCAGCGCGGCGATGGGAGCGGCGGCGGTGCCGGGCGACGCCGTCGTCTTCGACGAGTCCACCAGGCCGTCGCAGCGTCCGCGGCTCGCGATGCGCACCTACCCGGCGGGCTTCACCGCGGTCAGCGACCCCACTCTCCGCACGCCGTACTACCGCAACATCGGCTGGGCCGACCGCGTGTACTCGATCCCGAAGGCCGCCGAACTCGGCCGCTTCGACGGCCTCCACCGGGTCTGGCTGGTCGAGAACGACGTGGACGGCCGCCTCGACCACGACGGGCTCACGGAACTGCAGGCGCTGGGCTTCGAGGAGACCGGGCGCAGCATCCCCACGCACAGAACCATGCTCATCGAACTGACCCGGTGACGGTCGGCTCTGGGCAGCGCGGCCCGGCCCCGCTTATGCTCGGAGCATGAACACGGCGGTCTCGGCGGACAGCGTCGGCGAACACCGTGCCGATCGGCTCTCCCGCCGCCTGCAGGTCGCCTCCGTCGAGTCGCTCGCGCTGGGCATGGGCGCGCTGGCGTTCGTGGCCGTCGGAGTGGTGGCCTTCTTCGTCTTCGCCGGCCACGACCTCTCGATCGCCGGCACCGGATCGGTCGGCCAGTTCGCCGCGATCGCCTGCTGCATCGTCGCCCTCGTCGCCTACGGCAGCGGTCGCATCACGACCTGGAGCATCCCCTGGTTCAGCCGGCCCAAGGAGCACCGGTCACGGCTGGGCGCCGCCGTGGAGGTCTTCGACTCGCTCGCGATCTCGGTCGCGCACGCCGTCGTCGTCCTGCTGCTCTGGACGGTGCTGAGCGACGTGCTCGCGCGCAGCTTCCAGGACGCGCAGGTGTTCGCCCTCCCTGCCACCCTGCTCGTCGGCACGGCGGCCGCCGTCTCGGCGTACTACGTGTTCCTGTCCGCCGCCAACATGAACCCGCTGCTGCTGTCGGCCGTGCTCGCGATCTTCCTGGTGGTGGGGGCCCTGACGAGCATGCTCACCGCCTCCAACCCGCACTGGTGGAAGCAGAATCTGAGTGTGCTCGGCATCAGCGACGACCTGTCGGCGGCGACGTTCAACATCACCGTGATCGTGGGAGGCGTCCTGGTGACGGCGATCGCCCGGTACGCCACCGACAGCGGCAGCCTCGAGCGCAGGCCGACCCGCGGAGAGCTGCAGGTGCGCACCGGACTCATCGTCGTCGGCGCGATGCTCGCGTGCGTCGGGCTGTTCCCGGTCGACCGCTTCTTCCTGCTGCACAACACCGCTGCCACCGGGATGGCCGTCGTCTTCTGCATCCTCGCCATCGGCATCCGCTGGATGATGCCGCACCTCCCCCGCGCCTTCTACGTGCTCGGCTGGGTGTTCATCGGCGTGATCGTGCTCGTGGCCTTGTTCTTCGCCGTCGGGTATTACAACCTGACCGCGGTCGAGCTGGTCGCGGCCGTGCTCATCTTCAGCTGGATCATCGTGTTCCTGCGGATCGCCGAGGCGGCGGGGAGCGACCGCAGAAGAGCTCCGTGGCCGGGGCAGGCACCGTAGCGCCCGCCCCGGACCGGGGCGCCCTCAGATTTCGACGAAGAGGTTAGCCTGGTAATTCAGGTGGTCCGGGAAAAAGAACTGGAACGTCACCCAGCCTCCATTTCCTTTTTCCGTCAAGCCGGTGCGCCGAATCTTCGGGAACGGATCGCGTGCCTCTCCGGTGTCGGCATCCGCCCTCGCGGTCTTGCTGAGGCTCTCCACGACATTCCCGCTCTCATGCCAGACGAGGCGTTTCGGGTTGTTGCCGTTCGCGATCGTCAGGCGGTATTGCGCATCCATGTTGGGGGGCTGGAAGCTGGAGTCATCCGGGGGCGTGGGTTCCAGACGGAAGTCGGTCGACATCGTGCAGTTCAGCACATTGGGGAAGACGGACCCCCAGAACGTATCGACCACCAAGCCCGATTCATAGATCACGCGTTCGCGCGGGTCGAAGTCCACTGCATCGATGGCGGTCCGGCCATCGGCGGTGTGGAATTTCCACATCGGCGTGAGTTGGAACAATTGGCCGGCGCCCACCTTGTTGATCGCCTCGACGGCGAAGGACACCGAGTCGTAACCGCTTGCCTCGACGGCGATGGTCGACGTTCCCTGGGAGGCGACCGCCTTGACCGGAATGCTGAAGGTTCCGTCAGCAGCGACGGTCACGGTGGGCGGCACTGTGGCGACGCCGGTCGCAGACGAACGCAGGCTCACAGTGGCCGGGCGTGCAGCGCCAGGGGGCGGCGTGACCGTGCCGGTCGCCGTTCCCGTCTGGCCCTGCTGGATCGCGTCGGGAGAAGTGAGCAGCTCGATCCGCCCGACGGCCGGTGGGAGCACGAAACAGGTCCACTCGGCCGCGGTGTACTGGTCCGCGGTCACGGTCACTGTCGAGCTGACCTCCGAATCGGTGACCATGGACCTGATCGCGAGCTCGAAGGAGGCACCGGTCACACTCATCCTCGCGGGCCCCGTCACGGCTTCCGTGTACTGGAAGAGGAGCTCGCTCGGCAGGGATCCGCCATCGCCCGGCTTGATCCCCCCGCGAAGCGTGATCTCGGCGACGCCCTCAGTCCTCATCGACGGGACAGTCCAGAAGAGGGTGCCCGGCACGCGTGATGCGGCGGAAGCGGGAGACGACGTGCTCAAGACGATGGCGGGACCCGCCCAGGCGGCGGCGCCGACGATCGTGCGCCGCTGGAGTCCGGCGCGCTCGGGCTGCTCATCAGACGGGGGATTACTCGATTCGTGCGTCATCTGGTTCGTCCTTTCGGAGGTGAAGTAGACGCAAGCATCTCACTGAAATGCATCTCATTCCTGCTGTCACATTTCTCATTTCGCGGACAGCGAGGTCTGGCTCGAAGAATCCATCACCCAATATTTCACGAACGGTCGGCACAACGGCCGGTCCCGGCAGGGACGAACGCGGACGGCGCGAAGCGCGCCGTCAGTCGACGATCGGCCTGATCAGCTCCGGCCCGTCGCCGACGACCGGCCCGACCCGGTCGAACACCAGGGCGTCGGCCACGGGCAGGGCCGCACGCACGGCCTCATCGACGAGCGCCTGGTCACCCACGACCGTGGGATCGATCCAGTGCTCCCAGAGCTCGCGCGGTAGCGGCACCGGGTTGCGGTCGTGGATGTCGGACAGGGTCTGCACGGCGTCCGAGGTGAGGATGGTCGCGGTGAGGTGCCAGCGCTCCGGATCGTCGCGAGAGAGCGCCGGGTCGGCCCACCACGCGTACAGGCCGGCGAAGCCGAGCAGCTCGCCGTCGGCCGAGTGGATGAAGAACGGCGTCTTCTTCTTGGTCTCCGGATCGGTCTGCCACTCGTAGTAGCCGCGGGCCGGGATGATCGCGCGCCGAGACGCGACGGAGGCCTTGAACATCGGCTTCTCGGCCGCGGTCTCCGCGCGGGCATTGAAGGTCGGCACCTTGGTCTTGAGTTCTTTGGACCACGACGGGACGAGGGACCAGCGCGCGAGTTCGAGCCGGCGCACACTCGGCTCATCGCCCCTCTTGCTCTCGAGGAAGACGGGGATGGGGTCGGTGGGCGCGATATTCCAGCTCGGCCGCCAGTCGCGGAAGTCTCCGCCCTCTGCGACGAACTCCTGAATCATCTCGTCGGTCTCGGAGTCCAACGCGAATCGTCCGCACATGCGGCCAGCTTAGGCGCGACCACCGACGGCGCGAGAGGCCTCCAGATCGGCCGCACCCCCCAAACGCGGGGAGCGCCAACCTGAAAAAACGATGTATTCTCACCTTTGTGAATTGGTGAGGAACAATCACTTTACAGCGGGAGAACGACCCGAACGCCCGCTCGAGCGAACCGCACCGATTCACACCACCCGAAAACGCACCAACCCGACCCAGGGACGACCCGTGAACCCGACACGATCGCACCGAGCGCCTCAGGCACTCGACCCCATCCGGGGTGCCCGGCGCCTCGGTCGTCCCTTGCGGAGCGGAGCCGGCGGCGGTGAATCCGTTCGAGACCACGGTTTCCCCCAAGCCGCCGTCGGCTCTTCCACGCGGCACGTGTCCACGCGGCACCCGAGGGAGGAGGCGCTGTGATGACCGTCCTGCGCCCCCGCCTCACCGCGCTCGGCCGCGCGCAGGCCCGTCCGCTCACCTCCGAGCGCAGCTGGGCGCGCCACTACCGCTTCCGCCTGATCGCGACCGACACGCTCATCATCCTGGTGAGCACCATCGGCGCGATCTTCATGCGCTTCGGCTTCGAGGACACACCGACCACCACCGGCGCCGGCTTCCGGGTCGACTACCTCACGGTCTCCCTGCTGATCGCCGTGACCTGGATGTTCACGCTCGCGGCTTATCACACGCGCGACGCCCGGGTCGTCGGCGTTGGCGTCGTCGAGTACCGCAGGGTCGTCGCCGCCACGGCGATCACCTTCGGCCTGCTCGCCATCTTCTTCCTGGTCGGCAAGGTCGACATCGCCCGCGGCTACTTCGTGCTCGCCCTCCCGCTCGGGATGGGCGGCGTGCTGTTCTCGCGCTGGCTGTGGCGGCACTGGCTGATCAAGCAGCGCTCGTTCGACCACTATCTCTCCCGGGCTCTCGTCGTCGGACGTTTCGACGACGTCGACACCGTGGTGCGCCAGATCCACCAGAAGTCGGGAGCGGCCTACAACGTCGTGGGTGCCGCTCTCGACACAGGGAAACGGAAGGGCGCCAAGAAGGATGCGGAGCTGAGCCGCCGCATCGCCTCCCCGGAACGGGAGGTGCCCGTCGTCTCGGACCTGTCGGGGGTCGCAGAGGCGGCCGCCCGGCTCGGCGCCGACACTGTGATCGTCGCCGGCCGGGCGCTCAGCGGGGGCGACTTCGTCCGCCGGCTGGCGTGGAAGCTCGAGGGCACCGCCACCGAACTCGTGCTCGCGGCACCCCTCACCGACATCGCCGGCCCGCGCATCCACTTCCGCCCGGTCGAGGGCCTTCCACTGATCCACGTGGAGATCCCGCAGTTCGAGGGCGGCAAGCACGTGCTCAAGCGCGCCTTCGACTTCTTCGCGTCCGGCGTCGCGCTGCTCCTGCTCGCCCCGGTCTTCCTGGCCGTGGCCGTCGCGATCAAGCTCGACGACCGCGGCCCGGTGATCTTCGCGCAGGAGCGCGTCGGCCGCGGCGGCGAGCGCTTCCGGATGCTGAAGTTCCGGTCCATGTGCGTCGACGCGGAGGCCCGCCTCGCCGAGCTCCAGGACAGGAACGAGGGCAACGGCCTCCTCTTCAAGCTCCACGACGACCCGCGGGTGACCCGGGTCGGCCGCGTGCTGCGCAAGTACTCGCTCGACGAGCTGCCGCAGATCCTCAACGTCTTCCTCGGCGAGATGAGTCTCGTCGGGCCCCGGCCGCCCCTCCCCGCCGAGGTCGCCGGCTACGAGAACCACGTGCACAGGCGCCTCTACATCAAGCCGGGACTCACCGGGATGTGGCAGGTCAACGGACGATCGGACCTCTCCTGGCAGGAGAGCGTCCGCCTTGATCTCTACTACGTGGAGAACTGGTCGCTCACCGGCGACCTCGTCATCATGTGGCGCACCGTCAAGGTGCTGACACATCCCGTGGGGGCGTACTAGCCGCGCCCCCGGTACCGCACCGCAATCCCGAGCACCTTCCCGACCGAAAAGACACCGAGGTTGTCATGAGTACTGAGAAAGCCCCACGCGCTCGCTCGCTGGGCATATTGACCGCCGTTCTCACGGCCGTCGGCCTCATCTTCGGAGGGCTCGCCGTCGCGCAGCCCGCCGCGGCCGACAGCAATCCACCCGATCCCACGAACCCCTCGACCCCGCCGACCGTCACCGCCGACGTGCTGCCCACCCCGCAGATCAACGGAGTCGTCTGGTCGCAGGTGGTCGTCGGCAACACGGTCTACGTCGCGGGCAAATTCACGTCGGCACGGCCGGCCGGCTCGCCCGCGGGGACCAACGAGACGCCCCGCAACAATCTGCTGGCGTACGACATCACCACCGGCACCTTGCTGCCCTTCGCGCCCAACCTGAACGCGCAGGCGCTCTCGATCACGGCGTCGCCTGACGGCACCCGCATCTACGTGGCGGGCGACTTCACCTCCATCGACGGCAAGGGCTACTACCGCCTCGCCGCGTTCTCCACCGCCACGAACACGATCGTCAGCACGTTCAAGCCGATCATGGGGACCACGACCCGCGCGGTCACCGCCTCCAACACGACGGTGTACGCGGGTGGTGACTTCAGCACGGTCAACGGCGTCGCACGCAAGTACCTGGCCGCCGTCAGCGCCACAGACGGCTCGACGCTCAACTGGCAAGCGGACGCGGACGACTCCGTCTACGCGACCGCACTCACCAAGGACGGCTCCAAGGTGATCGCCGGCGGCCGGTTCCAGAACGTCGGAGGCGTCGCCAACTACGGCCTCGTCGCCGTCGACGCGAGCACCGCGGCAATCCTGCCCTTCGCGGCCAACCAGACCGTGCGCGACGCCGGAGCGCAGGCGAGCATCTACTCGCTGGCGACCACCAACGACCGCGTGTACGGCTCCGGCTACGTGTTCGGCTCCGGAGGCAACCTCGAAGGAAGCTTCTCGGCCGACCCGAACACAGGCGCCATCAACTGGATCGAAGATTGCCACGGCGACACGTATTCCGTGTTCCCGCAGGCGAACAACGCGCTGTACGTGGCCGGACACGTTCACTACTGCGGCAACATCGGCGGCTTCCCGCAGACCAGCCCGACGTGGACGTTCCACCACTCCCTCGCCTTCAGCAAGGCGGCGACGGGGACGATCACGAACGACCCGTACGGCTACTTCAACTGGGCTGGAAACCCCTCCCCGTCGCTCCTCGACTGGTTCCCCGACTGGACGACCGGCACCTTCACCGGGCAGGGCCAGGCGACCTGGAGCGTCAACGGAAACGACAAGTACGTGGTCTACGGCGGCGAGTTCCCGTCGGTGAACGGTGTCGCGACGCAGGGCCTCGCCCGCTTCGCCCTCACGTCGTATGCGCCGAACAAGGTCGGCCCGCAGGGCGTCCCGCTCACCCCGACGGCGGCTTCGTTCAACGCGGGGCAGGTGCGGGTCAGCTTCGCGGCCACCTATGACCGGGACAACGGCTACCTCACCTACAAGATCTACCGCGACGCCGGAACCACCCCGGTCTACCAGACCACCGTGCGCTCCAACTTCTACACGCGGCCGATGATCGGCTTCGTCGACTCCGGGCTCACACCGGGAAGCCATCCGATCTACCACGTGAAGGTCTACGACCCGATCGGCAACACGACCTCGCGTGACACGAACGCGGTGACGGTGGCGGCCACCAACAGCGGAGGTGCGTACTCCGACTCGGTGACGCAGGCGGGAGCGACCTCCTACTGGCCGTTCGACGAATCCAGCGGCACCACGGCCCTCGACCACGTCGGGTTCACCGACCTGACCGAGACCGCCGTCACGCAGGGAGCCGCCGGGCCGATCAGCGGGGTCAGCGCGAGCACCTTCAACGGCTCGACCAGCCTCGCCGTCATCCCGGCCGCGATCCCCGGACCGAACACCTTCACGGTGTCCGCCTGGTTCCGCACGACGTCGACCAGCGGAGGCAAGATCCTCGGCTTCGGCAACACCAACACCGGGACCTCCGGAAGCTACGACCGGCACATCTACATGGACAACTCCGGACGCATCTTCTTCGGGGTCTACCCCGGAGGGGCCGCCACGCTGAACACCGGGCCGGGCTACAACGACGGCAACTGGCACCAGGTGACCGCGTCGCTCGGCGCGAACGGCATGCGTCTCTACCTCGACGGCAAGCCCGCGGGCTCGCGTACCGACGTCACCAGCGGACAGTCCTACACCGGCTACTGGCGGATCGGCGGAGACAACATCAACGGCTGGCCCAACCAGCCGTCGAGCAACTTCTTCTCCGGTGACATCGGCCAGGTGTCGATGTACCCGACCGTGCTCGACAAGACGACGGTGACCAACCAGTACGTCGCCTCCGGACGCCCCTCCCCGCTGAACCCGGCTCCGGCCGACGCCTACGGGAAGGCCGTCTACAACGCCGGCCCTGACATCTACTGGCGGCTCGACGAGACCTCCGGCAGCACGGCCCTCGCCTCCGACCCGTACGGCACGACCGGGACGTACTCCGGCACGGCGACCACGAAGGGGGTCGCGGGCGCGCTGAACGGCGGCGCGGACAACGCGGTGCGGTTCAACACCAACTCCAACGGGTCGTCCGGCGGAGTGGTGGCGAGCACGGTGCCGGCCACGAACCCGACGGTCTACACGGAGTCGATCTGGTTCAAGACCAACACCACGCACGGCGGGAAGCTGATCGGCTTCGGCGACCAGCAGACCGGGCTGTCGAGCAACTACGACCGCCACGTCTACATGCAGGACGACGGCCGCCTCGTGTTCGGCGTCTGGACCGGACAGACGAACACCATCACCTCCCCGAACCCGCTGAACAACAACCAGTGGCATCAGGCGGTGGCGACCCAGGGTCCGGACGGCATGAGCCTGTACATCGACGGCCAGCTCGTCGGCACCAACCCGCAGACGCAGGCGCAGTCGTACACCGGCTACTGGCGGATCGGCGGCGACAACACCTGGGGGTCCACCGGACCGTACTTCAACGGCACCCTGGACGAGGCGGCGGTGTACTCCCGCGAGCTCTCCGCCCAGGAGGTCACCAACCAGTACGGCCTGGGGACGACCGGCACGCTGCCCAACCAGCCGCCGGTGGCCTCCTTCACCAAGACCACGTCGCAGCTGACGGTGAACGTCGACGGATCGGCATCGACCGACCCCGACGGCACCATCGCCTCCTACGCGTGGAACTTCGGTGACGGCTCGCTCGCGACCGGCCCGACGGCCAGCCACACCTACCTGCAGGGCGGCAGCTACAACGTCTCTCTCACGGTGACCGACAACCAGGGCGCGACCAACACGACCAGCCAGGGCGTGAGCGTCGTCGCACCGCCGCCCAACCAGCCCCCGGTGGCCGCGTTCACCTCGAGCGCGACGTACCTCGCCGCCTCGTTCGACGGGACCACGTCGTCCGATCCCGACGGCACGGTCGCCTCGTGGGCCTGGGACTTCGGAGACGGCTCCACGGGCACGGGCTCCACGGCCACCCACACCTACGCTTCGGCCGGAACGTACCAGGTCAAGCTCACGGTGACGGATGACAAGGGCGCCCAGACCAGCGTGACCAACCCGATCACGGTGGTGGCGAACCAGCCCCCGGTGGCCGCGTTCACCTCGTCGGTGACCAACCTGGCCGCGTCGTTCGACGGCTCGACGTCGTCCGACCCGGACGGCACCGTGGCCTCCTACGCCTGGGACTTCGGAGACGGAGCGACGGGCACGGGAGCGACGGCGAGCCACACGTACGCCACGGCGGGAACCTTCACCGTGACGCTCACCGTGACGGACAACGCCGGCGCGACCAACCAGGTCCAGCACCAGGTCACCACGGCCCTGCCGCCGAACCAGCCGCCGGTCGCCTCGTTCACGGCGACCCCGACGGGCCTCGCGGTCGCGGTCAACGGCTCGGCCTCGTCCGACCCCGACGGCACCGTCGCCTCCTACGCCTGGAACTTCGGTGACGGCACGGGAACCGCGACGGGGGCCACGGCGAACTACACCTACGCGGCGTCCGGCACCTACACGGTCAGCCTGACCGTGACGGACAACCAGGGAGCGACCAACACGACGACCAAGTCGGTCACCGTGACGTCCGCCCTCGCGCAGGACGCGTTCAACCGGGCGACCACCAACGGCTGGGGCAACGCCGACACCGGCGGCGCATGGACGCTCTCGGGCGGCGCGACCAGCTTCAGCACCGTGACCGGATGGGGCCAGCAGACGGTCTCGGCCGGCACGACCAAGACGGCGACCCTGCCGTCGGTCACCTCGACCTCCAGCGACCTGACGGTCACCCTCTCCGGTGACTCGGCGGTGAGCGGCGGCGGCCTCTACTACTCGGGCATCGGCCGCCTGGTCGGCAGCACCGACTACGAGGCCAGGGTCTGGGTGAAGGCCGGAGGCGCGGTGCAGCTGCAGTTGCTCCAGGGCTCGACGACGCTCGCCGCGGCGAACATCACCGGCCTGACCGTGGTCAACGCCACCGACCAGCTGAAGCTGCGGGTCCAGGTGTTCGGCACCTCGCCGACCACCATCCGCGCGAAGGTCTGGTCCGCCACCGGAACAGAGCCCACCGCCTGGATGCTGAGCACGACCGACTCGACTGCGGCCCTCCAGGTCGCCGGCACCGTCGGCCTCCGCTCGTACCTGTCGGCGAGCGCGACCACCACCCCGGTGGTCACGCGCTGGGCCAACTTCGCGGTGGTCCCGGCGCAGTGACCCGGTCCCCTCGCGCGGCCATCCTCGTGGCGCACCCCGGTTCGGAGCTGTACGGCTCCGACCGGGTGCTCCTCGAGTCGGTCAGCGGACTCCTCTCCGACGGCTGGGACGTGCTGGTCACCGTCCCGGCCGACGGCCCCCTGGTCGCCGAGCTGCGGCGCCGGGGGGCCAGGGTGGAGCTGTGCCCCGCCCCGGTCGTCCGCAAGAGCGTCCTCCGCCCGCGGGGGTTCGTGCGCTTCGCCGCCACGACCCTCCGCGGGCTTCGGCGCGGCGGGGCACTCCTCCGCCGGGAGCGGCCGGCTGCGGTGTTCGTGAACACCGTCACCATCCCGCTCTGGATCGCGCTGGCCCGGCTCGCCCGCATCCCCGTCGTCGTGCACGTGCACGAGGGCGAGGGCACGGCCTCCCCTCTCGTCAAGAAGGTGCTGTCGGCGCCGCTGCTGCTCGCGCAGGCGGTGATCGCCAACAGCGCGTTCAGCCTGGACGTGCTGCGCAGCGCCTTCCCGTCGCTCGCCCGCCGCACGACCGTCGTGTACAACGCGGTGCCCGGACCCGAGCACCGGCGGCCCGCACGCGCCGCCATCGACGGGGACCTGCGGGTCACCTACATCGGCCGGCTCTCGCCGCGCAAGGGCGTCGACGTCGCGATCGACGCGATCGCCGAGCTCGAGCGACGCGGCGTGCCTGCCAGGCTCGACCTGATCGGCGCGGTCTTCCCCGGCTACGAGTGGTACGAGCGCGACCTGCGCCGCAAGGTCGCAGAGGAGCGCCTGCAGTCGCGGGTCGCGTTCCTCGGCTTCCAGCCGTCGGTGTGGGACTTCCTGAGCGCCGGCGATGTCGTGCTGGTGCCGTCGGTCGCCGACGAGCCGTTCGGCAACACCGCGGTGGAGGGCATACTGAGCGGCCGTCCGGTGATCGCCAGCGCGACCAGCGGCCTGCTGGAGGCCACCGACGGCTACCGCACGGCCGTCACCGTGCGACCGGGCGACGCCGGGTCGATCGCGGACGCCCTGCAGCAGACGGTCGAGCACTGGGCCGACGCCTCCGCCCAGCTGGACGACGATGTGCGCGCCGCCGAGGAACGGCACAGCCCGCAGTCGTACCAGAGGCGCATCGCGGAACTCGTACGCGCGACGGCGGCGAGCGCGCCTAAACTGAGCCAACGCGCGCTGAGCCCGCTGAGGCTGAGCCCGCGGGATCACTGACCGGGAGGGGGTGCGTGGTGGTCGAACTCGCTGCCGGCCCGCTCAACGCTCCGACCGTCGACAAGACGCTGCTGATCGCCGTCGCCGTCGCCGTCGCGATCCTGGGCTTCGTGGTGCTGCGCCGCTATCCCAAACTCGCCGTGGCCTCCTGGATCGTCTCGATCTGCTTCGTGCCCATCTGGCTGGGGTTCGGCATCGGGTTCAACGGCAACTACTACATCCCGCCCGCGACAGCCGCGGCCTTCCTGGTGGTCGCGGCCCTGCTCCCGACGCCCCGGTTCCGGCTGAGCTGGGTGGACGGCCTGATGACGCTCGTCGTGGTGTGCGCGATCTGCTCCCTGTTCACCGGCAACGCCGGCGTCGCGCTCGGCGCCGTGATCCTCGTCGTCACGTACTTCCTCGCCGGCTACGTCGTCGGCCGGATCGCGCCGCTGCGCGTCGACCCGCTCTGGATCCACGGCGCGATCGCGGTCTGCTTCACAATCGTCGCGCTGCTCGCGATCGTCGAGGGCCTCGCGCACTTCAACCCGTTCGTGCTGATCAAGGCGAACAACTCGCTCTTCCAGGCCTGGGGGTCGATCCAGTCGCGGGGAGGCGTCCCCCGGGCCGAGGGCGCGTTCGGGCACTCGATCGCCCTGGGCGCGAGCCTCGCCCTGGCGATCCCGATGACGCTGGCGTCGCCGTTCCGGTTCTGGATGCGCGTCGCGATGGCGCTGACGATGCTGGTGGCGACGGTGTTCACCTTCAGCCGCATCGGCATGGTGTGCGCGTTGCTCGGCGTCCTGCTCTCCATCCTGTTCATGCGCGACGCCATCACCCGCCGCGCGCGGATCGCGCTCGTCACGATCGTGATCATCGCGGCCGCTACGCTGTTCCCGTTCGTCATCACGGTGTTCGACGACGCCGGCGCGGAGGCCACGGACAGCGCAAACTACCGCGGCGACCTCACGCAGCTCTTCGGCACGATGAACCCGATCGGGGTGGCGAGCTCGGCGGAGAAGAACTCGGCCGGCGTGCTGTACTTCGGCAACTTCAAATCGATCGACAGCCAGCTCATCCTCACCGGCCTGACCAACGGCGTGATCGTGCTCGCCGCGGTGGTGGTCGCCCTGGTGTTCGGTCTTCTGCTGGTGCTGCGCGGCAAGGCGACCGCGGCGACGGTCGCCCTGGTGGCGCAGATCCCAGCTTTCGCCACGGTGGCGCTCATCACGCAGTACTCGATCTTCGTCTGGTTCGTCGCCGGCCTCGCCGCGACCACCCAGCTGATGCCGGAGGCGATGAAGATCGGCGTCATGGGGATCCCGCAGCGCGCGCCCGAACGCGAGAAGTCGCTCACGCCGCTCCGGTAGGACCGAGGGCACGTCGCCGCGCACGTCGGCCGCGCCCGTCAGCCCGTCGCTGATTCGTCACGAATGCCATGATTCGTGCCACGAAAGTTGCGATTCGTCACGAATGTCGTGATTCGTGCCACGAAAGTCGCGATTCGTCACGAATGTCATGATTCGTTCCACGAATGTTGCGATTCGTCACGAATGTCATGATTCGTGCCACGAATGTGGCGATTCGTCACGAATGTCACGATTCGTGCCACGAATGTGGCGATTCGTCACGAATGTCGGCGCCGAGTGCCGGCGCCGCTACGAGGACGTGCGGGCGGTGTCGGGGGCCGGCTCGACGATGTCCGGCTCGGCCGCCTCCGGCTCGGCGAGCGGGCCGGAGTCCGCCTGTGCGGGCTTGGCGCGCGATCCCTTCGCGCGCTCCGCGCCCGGCTTGGCGTTCGCCGCCTCGTGCTCCCCGGTCTTGCGGGTCGGGAGCCCGAGCCGCCGCTGCGGCTGCTCCGGCGTGTAGTAGGCACCGCGCTGCCCGCGGGTGTGGATGCGGTTGAGCACGATGCCCAGGACCGCCGCACCCGACTTCTCGAGCGAGTCGATGGTCTGCGCGAGCTGCTGCCGACGCACCTGGGTGCGGTCGACGACGACCAGCGCCCCATCCACCTGGCGCGCGAGGATCGACGCATCGGCGACCGAGCCGAGCGGCGCCGTGTCGATGACCACGGTGTCGTACTCCGTGCGCAGCCGCGCCAGCAGGTCCGCCATCCTGCGCGACGAAAGCAGCTCGCTCGGGTTCGGCGGGATCGGCCCGGAGGCGAGCACGTAGAGCTCGCCCTCGCCCCAGCGCTGCACGACCTCCTCGAACTCCGCCCGCCCGGCCAGCACCGAGGTCAGGCCCGCGGCGCCCGCGAGCCCGCTGTAGGTGGCGATCATCGGGCGACGGAGGTCGGCGTCGATCAGCAGGACGCGCTGCCCGGTCTCGGCCAGCGCCATCGCGACGTTGGCAGAGATGATCGACTTGCCCTCTCCTGGGACCGACGACGTCACGACGATCGCCCGGTTCGGGGAGCCGAGCGTGACGAACTCGAGGTTCGAACGCAGTTGTCGGTAGGCCTCTGAGCCCACCGAGAGCGGAGACTCCACGAGCACCAGCCCGGGATGGCTGCCGCGTTCGCGCGGGATCGAGCCGACGAGCGGCGCCTTGGCGACCTCCACAGCCGTCTCGGCGTTGTGCACACGCGTGTCGAAGGTCTCGCGCAGCACGACGATGAGCGCTCCGACGATGAGGCCGAGCAGGAGGCCGGAGAGCACGTTGAGGCGGATGTTGGGGGACGACGCCGCATCCGGGACGGCCGCGTGGGCGATGACGCGCACCGTGACCGTCGCCCTGTCGGTGGCCGACTTGGGCGCGATCTGCTCGACCGTGCTGCTGAGGTTCGCGGCGACGGCGTTCGCGATGGCGGCGGCCTGCTTCGGGCTGGTGTCGGCGACCGCGATCTGGAGGATGACCGTGTTCTGCGGCGTGCTCACCGTGATCGCGCTCGCGAGCTGGGCGGGCGTCTCCGCGAGGTTCAGGTCGTCGATCACCGGCTGCAGCACGGCGGGCGACTCGGCGAGCTGCGCGAACGAGAGCATCTGGTTCTGCGTGTAGGTCGCCCCCTGGCTCAGATCGGTCGCGGTGCCGGCGAAGCTCAGCGAGAAGTACAGGGAGGAGGTCGCCGTGTAGACCGGGGTCGCCAGCTGGGAGAGTCCGTAACCCGCGATGGCGCCGACGATCGTGGCGATCACCACGACGTACCAGAACCTCCGGAACGCCTGTCCGTACTTCTTGGAGTTCATCGGAGCCCCTCCCGTCCGATCCCGTGTGACGGTGTCCCGCGCTCGGCGCGCGCTGTCGAGGCCATCCTAGGCATGATCGACTCCACCTCTGCCAGTGCCTTCGTCCGCGCTGCCATCATTTGAAGACCACGAGTTGCGCGCCCGCCTGGTCGCTGAGCGTGAGGGTCACGTCACCGGAATCGGCGGCGGGCACGGTGAAGACGTAGACGGCGGTCGCCGTCGCTCCGGCCTTCAGCGTGCCGGTGAACGGCTTGGAGGCGCTGTCGCCGTCCACCGACGAGGCGGGGGTGGAGGCCGACCCGTAGTAGGCGTTGACCGTCGCCGTGGAGACCGGGAAGACCGATCCGGTGTCGTTGACGAGCGTCAGCGTGACCTTGACGGCCGGCCCGCTGACCTCCCCCGGCCGGGTCGCGGTGGCGGTGTAGGCCTGCACCGAGGTCACCTTGGCGGTGAGACCGCCGGGCGTCTTCACGTTCTGGGAGACCGCGGCCGTGCTCGCGACGACGCCGCCGTACCGCGCGTCGAGCGTGCCGGTGCCCGGCTTCGCGGGGGCGGCGGTCGGGGGCACCTCGGTCGCTCCGGCCGAAGGCGTCCCGACCGGTGTGTCCGAGGGCCGGGGCAGTTGGGTCGCGACCGGGTCGAGCGCGTTCGCGACGCCCTTGCCCGGCTGCGGTGTCGCCCCGTGGATCGCCGCGACCGCGATGCCGGCGACGATGACCGCCGCGGCAACGGCGCCGCCGATGATCAGCAGGGTGCGCCGCCGCTTCGACGGGGCGGTCGGGCGGGCCTCCGGGGCCTGGCCGGGCTCGTCGCCCGGCTCGTTTCCCTGAGTCATGATGGACTCCCTTCACCGCGGAGTTCGTGGAACCACCTGGCCGCGGCGGCCAGGAGGAAGAGTGCGGTGGCGATCACGATGAGCGTGTACACCACGAGGAAGCCGGGCAGCCAGCCCAGCAGCACGAACGAGACGCAGAGCACCCCGTAGTCCATCGGCAGCACCAGCACGGCGCGCAGCCACGACGGACGGCCGGGGAGGTCCTCGGCCAACGGCACGGCCCCCGTGCGGCGACGCAGCTGCTCGGTCAGGATCATCCCGAAGAACAGCACGGACGCCACCACCGCCGAGACCAGCGGGACGACGAGCCAGCCGACCGCGACCGTGCGGTGGAGGTAGAAGCCGACGAGCAGCGCCAGCGGCATGCTGACGACCTTGGTGGCATCGACCATGTGGTCGAGCCACTCGCCCGCCGGGCTGCTGCGACCGGTGAGCCGGGAGAGCTGACCGTCTGCGCTGTCGAAGGCGTAGCCGACCAGCAGGAGGACGGCGACCGCGATACCGAGCCCCCACGACGCCGGAAGCACGATCAGGAGGACGATCGCGGCGAAGGTCCACACCGCACTGATCGCGGTGACCGCGTTCGGTGTGAGGTGGGCCAGGTACGCCCAGGCCGTGATGTACCGGCCGAGGCGCCGGTTGACGAAGCGGGAGTAGGCCGGCGCACTGCGGGCGGCCGGCTTCTGCGCCGCCGACAGCCTCCGGAGCACGGAGCCGTACGACTCCCGGGGCGCCGGCGCGGGACTCTCGATCGCCGAGCCGCTCATGGCCGGGCCGTCTCTGCGGTGTGCTGACTCGGGGTGTGCTCCTGCTCCGCCCGGCTCGCCGCCGCCTGCGCCGTGCGGGTCCGGGATCGCTGGCCGCCGACGCGCTGCGAGGCGAACGGGCGGTGGCTGCGCACCTGGACGTGGTCGGCCAGGTCGTGGCACAGCGACTCGTATCGGTCGGCGACGTCGTCCCAGTCGTAGTCGAGGGCGCGTGCGCGGGTGCGGTCGCGCAATGGGCTGTCGTCGACGACGGCTTCCGCGTCCTCCAGCCGCCGCGCGAGGTCGTCCTCGGCGTCGAAGTAGGCGCCGGCCGGGCCGAGCACCTCGCGGTTGAAGACGACGTCGTACGCGATCGTGGGGGTGCCCGCGCCGATCGCCCGCAGCAGCGAAGGGTTGGTGCCGCCCACCGAGTGACCGTGCAGGTAGGTGCGGGCGTTGGCGTAGAGCTGATCGAGGAGCTGCTGGTCCCAGACGCCGCCGAGGAACCGCACGCGCCCGTCGGCGAGCGCGTGCACGCGCTTGGTGTACTCGTCGGCGTACGGCGCCGACCCGACCACCACGAGTGGGAGCGTCGCACCACTGCGCCGGTAACCGTCCACGATGGTGTGCACGTGGTTCTCGGGCTCGAAGCGGGCGACCACGAGGTGGTAGCCGCGCGGAGCCAGGTCCACGGTGGCGAGGAGGTCGTCGCCTCCGGCGATGCGCGGGGCCCCGTAGGCGATGAGCCTGGTGTCTGCGCGGAACTCGTCGCGGTAGTAGTCGGCGATGCCCTGCGCGTCGGCGATGAGGGCGTCGGACCAGCGCACGGCGGCCGATTCGGCCATCCGGTAGTACCGCCGGCCGGCGCCCTTCCATTTGTCGCGGCGCCACTCGAGGCCGTCGACATGCGTGGCGACCGGGATGCGGGCGGCGCGGATCAGCGGGAGGTAGGGCGAGTTGGCCGCGTTGAAGACGATGGCGACGTCGGTGCGGTGCGTCATCAGGTGGGCGACGGAGAGGCCGCTGTGGCTGAGCGTCTCGAGGGAGCGCCGGCGCACCGCCCCGCGGTGGACGAGCTCCATCCCGTGGTACTCGGCCGGACGGTCCGATTCCTGCGACCGGCAGTAGACCCGGACGCGGTGGCCGCGTTCGGCGAGACGCGTGCCGACCTCGTCGACGCAGGTCTCGAAACCGCCGTAGCGTGCCGGGACGCCGCGCGTCCCCACCAGCGCGATGCTGAGCTCAGTTCCCCCACTGTGCATCGGACTTCTCTCGTTCTCGTCGGTCGTTCTCGGGTGGCCCGACGTGACGAGGAGGACAGCGGCGGCGAACGAAGGCGAGTTCTCCGTCGGCGGCTGTCGGGTGCATCAGGGTCGGGTCTCTGTTGCGCGCCCAGTCTATGACGAGAAATCCTCAATTGTTGCTCCCCCGTTAGGGGGGCGTTCACCTGCCGACGCGGTCTGGGGCCGGCGCACGCGACGCGCGCAGACCGTCGCGCACCCCGCGGAACGCGGCGCGCAGCGGCACGACGGGACGCAGGAACTGCCGCCTGCCGCCCTGCAACAGCACCTCGTACGCGATCGGGAGACTCGCGCGCCGCCACCGTCGCACGCTCGAGGCGTCGAGGTTGCGCGCGGCGAACACCAGCCGGTTGCGGATGTTGAAGTAGTAGTAGGTCTCCGACTTCGCCTCGCCGCTGCGCTCGTGGCCCTCGCCCTGGGTGCCGCCCTCCGCGTGCACGGCCGAGGCCTCCGGCACGACGAGCACCCGCGCGCCCGCCCGGCGTGCCCGGTACGACAGCTCCACGTCCTCCCAGTAGAGGAAGTAGCCGTCGCCGAAGCCGCCGACGCGCTCCCACAGCGCGGCCGACAGCACGAGGCAGGCGCCGCTCAGCCAGAGCTCGGCGTCGCGCACCCCGAGCTGCTCGCGCTTGCGGGTGGCCGAGATCCGGCCGTCGCCGAGGTGCAGGTCGGAGCCGTCGAACCAGACGCTGCCGTCCGGGCGCAGGATGCGCGGGGCGACCAGCGCGTCCGGATCGGCGCGGACCACGCCGAGCAGGGTCGCCACCGCGTCCGGCTCGATGGTCGCGTCCGGGTTCAGGAGCAGGAGCGCGTCGGCCCCGGCCTCCCGCGCCACCGCCACGCCCGCGTTCATGCCGGGACCGAAGCCGAGATTGCCGTCCGGCTCGACCAGCAGCCAGCCCTCGTCGGCGGCCAGCGCCCGCATCCGCCCGCGCTCGTCGTCGGTCGTGCGGTTGTCGACGACCACGGCGATCGCACCGGGGAGCGTACGGGTCAGGGGCGCGAGGTTGGCGCTCAGGAGGCGGGACGATCCGTAGCCGACGACGACGACAGCGAGACCCGCGAACGGCTCGAGCCCCTCCCCGCCACCGGCCCCCGCCATCGAATCCCCTCCCGCTCGCCACGCTGGCGTGAAGCCTATACCTGTGTGAGCATGGAGACCCACCGAAGCCCGTGAGGACCCTGCATGGCCGAGCACCGCGCCCCCGTCATCATCGCCGTGCCGACCTTCCGCCGTCCGCAGAAGCTGGCTGCGCTCCTCCCCCTGCTCGTAGAGCAGGCGCGGGAGCTCGACGCCGCAGGTGCCACGCGGACCGCGATCGTGGTGGTGGACAACGACCCCGACGGCAGCGCCCGCGACGAGGTGGAGGCCGCGGCAGCCGTGGCCGCCGCCGCGTCGGAGCCCGTCACGATCCGCTACACGCACGAGACGCAGCCCGGAATCGCGGCAGCTCGCAACCGCGCACTCGACGAGGCGGCCGACGCCCGGCTCCTCGCGTTCATCGACGACGACGAGAGACCCCGCCCGGGCTGGCTGCGCGAGCTCGTGCGGGTGCAGCGCGACACCGGCGCCGCTCTCGTCCAGGGCTGGGTCGACCCCGAGTACGAGGTGCCGCCGTCCTCGTGGATCCTGGCCGGGCGGTTCTTCGTGCGCCGCACCTGGCCAACCGGGACCGCGCTCGGGGTGTCGGCGTCGAACAACGTGCTGCTCGACGTCGAGCAGGTGCGCGAGAGCGGGCTCCGATTCGCGCTCGACCTCGGCCTGAGCGGCGGCGAGGACACCCTGTTCACCAGCCAGCTCGCGGCGCGCGGCTACCGGCTGGTCTGGTGCGCCGAGTCGGTCGTCACCGATCTGGTGCCGGCCTCCCGGATCACCCGCCGATGGGTGCTGCGGCGGGCGCTGAGCCACGGCAACTCCGCCGCTGTGGTCCGCATCCGGCTCGCGGGCGGTCCGCTGCAGGCCGCGGCCGCGCGGGCGGAAGCCGCTGTCGGAGGCGCGGTGCGGGTCGCCGGTGGCGTCGCGCGCTGCACGCTCGGTGTCGTCACGCGGTCGGAGGTGCACCAGGCGCGCGGCTCCCGCGCCGCCTACCGCGGCGTCGGCATGATCGTCGCCGCCGTCGGCGGGGTCGTGCAGGAGTACGCCCGACCCGCGACCGCCGAGGGGCTCGCAAGCGCCCCCAAAAGTGCGCTTTAGGGGCGCTTGCGTGCCCTTCGGGCCACGGCTTGGGCGTAGGCATCGCGGTGGAGGGTGCCGGTTGCGGACCAGCTGCGGGCGCTGAGGTCGGGGCGCGCGTCCGCGGGGATCGTCGCGGCCCGCGTGATCGCCGCGCCCAGCACCTGCGGCGTCAACGCGTCGTACCGCAGCACCCACTGCTCGCCGACCTCCCGGGCCAGCGCCTCCGTCGTGGCATTGTCCGGCACCAGCACCGGCCGGTCGAGCGAGAGCGCGGCGAGCACGCCGCCCGAGTTGTGCATGTCGCGGTACGGCAGAACGATGAGCTGCGAGCGCCCGACGAGGTCGGCGATGTCCGCATCCTCCAGGAAGACCAGCCGCGCGGTGATGCGGGAGTCGCGCGCCGCGAGATCGCGCACCGACTCCGCCAGCTCGTCGCTGGACGGCCGGCCGGCCACGGTCAGCCTCAGACCGTCGCCCGGGAGGTCGGCGAAGACCTCCAACAGCTCCTCCACGCCCTTGTACCGGCGGATGAGCCCGAAGTAGCCGACCCGGCCGGGCTCGCGCTCGGGGTGCGGGTAGGGCGCGAACCATTTCCGGTAGTCGCCGTGCAGGATCGTCGCGTGCGCCGAGCCCGGCGGGAAGGGCGTCGTCGGGTTGAGCCCGATGCGCAGCGCGGTCCGGCGGTCGAACCAGCGCAGCAGGGCACGCTCCCGCCGCGAGATGCCCTGCGGGAGCTGGAGGTTGTGCATCGTCCGGACGATCGGCGTGCGGGTGATCGCCAGCCGCAGCAGCAGCAGAGCGGTGAGGCCCTGCCGCACCAGCGACTTGAGCGGGCTGTGCCCGGAGACGAGGATCTCCGGCCAGTGCGCGTGGAAGACGTCGTACCTGCCGAGCAGCGCCGACCGCCAGCCGAACGTGCGCACCTCGAGCCCCGGCGTCGAGCGCAGGCTGTCGAGGAGCATGACGATGTACGGGTTGGTCGTCGGCCGCGGTGCAGGGAACGATTGCTGCACCACGATGCGTTCGCGTCCGCTCATCGTGCGACCACCCTAGCGCTACCCCCGTTGTCGGGTGATTTTTGAGAATCCCTCGTTATTCGTGTCACAACTCCCTAGAATCGCAGACCAGAGGCCGCGCCCGACCCGCGCGGCGACGACGAGATGTGGAGCGAGGACAGTGGCCGGCGAAGCACCCACCCTGCACCACCAGCACGTGCGACTGTACGAGCAGGTGCGCAGCGCTCACCTCGAGCGCGCCCGCGACCTCGCCCCCGCCGCCATCGTCTACCGCGTCAAGCGCTACGACTTCGACCCCACCCTGACCGACGGCGTCGAGCTGGCCCAGGCCGGCACGCTGGCCGCCGCCCGCCTGGCCATGCGCAGCCGCATCACCCGGGTGGAGGTCGACGAGCCGTTGTACCTCGACTCGCTCCCGCGCACCGCCGCGGTGCTCGCGGTGCTCGGCATGAAACGCCTCGGCGGAGCGCCGCGCGCCGAGATCGCCACCTACGCCATCGAAGACCTCGACCCCTTCGCGACCCGGCCGCCGCGGGTACGCAGCCGCGTCCGGCGCTCGCTCGAACGCGTGCTCGCCGGCTACATCTGGCACCGGCTCGACACCGTCGTCTACGGCACGTCGGAGGCCGGCGCCCTCTACGGCTCGACCTTCCGGCACACGCCGCGCCGCCAGCTCACCGTGGAGGCGCTGCCCAGCCCCTGCGCCTGCCTGGACGCCCCCGCCGGGTCCGGCCCGGCCGATGACGCCGACGCACCCGCCGGTCCCGTCCGGCGCGACCCGGACGGCGTGCTCTTCCTCGGCTCGCTCTCGCCGCGCAAGGGCTTCGCCGACGTGCTCGAGGCGTGGCCGGCCATCCTGTCGCGCCACCCCGGCGCCCGGCTCACCATCGTCGGTTCCGGCGAACTGCTCCCGCAGGCCCAGGCGGCGGCCGCCGCCGACCCGAGCATCCGGCTGATCGTCGATCCCGCCCGATCGGTGGTGCACGACGAGCTGCGCCGCGCGCACGTGCTCGTGCTGCCCTCCCGCCGGGTGGGGACCTGGCGCGAGCAGGTCGGCCTCCCCATCGTCGAGGGCCTCGCGCACGGCTGCGAGATCGTCACGACGTCCGAGACCGGGATCGCCGAATGGCTGATCGACGCCGGTCACGTGGTGCTGCCCGCCGAGGTCCTCTCGGCCGGGCTCGCCGACGGCGTCGTGGACGCCCTCGTGAACCCGCGCACCTCCGACGACATCCTCGCCGACCTCCCCGGCGTGGACGGCCGGATCGCGGCCGGCCGCGCGCTCTTCGGCGAAGCCGGGGCCCGCGCATGACGCACGTCCGCGTGCGACCGGCGCGGGGGCGGCGCGCCGGGCCCGACCCGAACGGGCCCGGCGCCACCCGCGCCGGCGCGAGGGCAGCAGGGCGCGCAGCAGGCCGCAGCGGTGGCGGCGGCCGCGGCGGCATGGTGCGCGCCGTCGGGTCCACGGCGGTCATGAAGGTCATCGTGATGGGCCTGTCCGGCGTCATCGGCATCGTCAACAGCCGCGTCATCATCGAGCACTTCGGCACGCAGGCCTACGCCCAGTACGGGCTGCTCGCCGCCCTCCCCGCGCTGCTGCCGTTCGCCGACCTGGGCATCGCCGCCGTCGTGATCAACGCCGTCGCCGGTTCCTCCTCCCCCGCTTCCGACCGCACGGTGCGGCGCACCATCGTTACGGCGTTCCGGATCCTGCTGCTGTCGGCCGCGGTCATCATCGCCGTCGGTGTCGTGATCAGCCTGCTCGGCTGGTGGCCGGCGATCCTCGGCGGCGGCCTGATGCCCGACGGAGGGAGCCTCGCCGCCTTCCTGTGCCTGTTCACGTTCGCGATCGTCCTGCCGCTCACCGTCGGCTCGCGCATCCTGGTCGGCCTCGGCCGCACCAGCACCCAGGTGGCCAGCCAAGCGGTGGTCGCGCCCGCCATGTTCCTCGGCCTGACGACGCTCGTCGCGGTCTCGGCGCCCGCCGGGAGCTTCCTGGCCGTGCTCTCCTACATCGCCAACGCCCTGGCCTCGCTGATCTGCCTGATCATGGCCGCCCGGATCATCAAGCCGCAGGTGGGCAGGGCGATCAGGGAGGTGCCGTTCCCCCGGCGCTATCCCGGTGTCCCCGCCATCGGGGTCGCCTGGCCCATGCTGGTGCAGATGGTCGCGCTGCCGATCGCGATGCAGACCGACCGGCTGCTGCTCAGCCACCTCACGCACGGCGACGAGCTCGCGCAGTACAACCTGGCCTCCCAGCTGTTCGGGCTGGTGCTGCAGACGATCGCGGCGGCGGGCGTCGCGCTCTGGCCGATCTACGCCAAGGCGCGGTCGGAGGCGCGGATCGAGTCGCCGATGAAGCCGACGCTCTGGTTCCTCGCGGGCGGCCTGGGCATCGGGCTGGTGCTCGCCGCGCTCTCGCCGCTGCTGACGCACTTCATCGCGGGCGGACGGTTCACGCTCGACCCGTGGCTGGTCGGCGGTTTCGTCGTCTTCGTCGCCCTTCAGGCCGCCAAGTACCCGGCCGGCATGTACATGACCGACAAGCGCGGCCTGACCTTCCAGGTCTGGCCCATCCTCGTCAGCGTCCCGCTCAACCTGGGACTGTCGTGGTGGCTGGTCGGCGTCATCGGCGCGGGCGGCCCGATCGTCGGCTCGGCCATCAGCGTGCTGCTCTGCCAGGTGATCCCGAACCTCTGGTACGTGACCCGCGACCTCGGGCGCCGCCGGGCGGAGAAGCCCGACGGCGCCGAGGTCGGCTGAGCGCGTCCGCTCACCAGGCTCCCAGATGCACGGTGCCCGTCGAGCGCCCGACGACCGAGGCGATCGCGGTAGGCAGAGCGGCCGCCGCACCGGGCGCCGAAACGTTCAGCTGGGCCGTGGACTGCGCGGAGGCGTTGTCGGCGAGAGTGCTGTGCGCGTCCCGCCCGGCAGCCGAGGTGAACGACGCGAGGGTGGTGTAGACCGCCGGGTCGCCTGCGCCGCGCGACCAGACGGCGAACCAGCCTGGGGTGCTGGTCGAGGCGCGCCGGTACAGGTTGTAGTCGGCGTCGATCCCCAGCTGTGCGGCGGAGTACGTGTGCGAGTAGTCCTCGACGCACAGCAGGCAGTTGCCCGAGCCTCCCGAGATGATGTTGTTGCGGATCGTGTCCGGACCGGTGATCCACGTCATCGTCGGGTCGGGGAACGACTGCCTCGGGTCGTGGCCCGCGTCGGAGGCGTTGGCGCCCCGGCGCGCGTCCTGCGTGATGTCCAGGTTGCGCTTCACGTTATCGGCGAAGGTGTTGTTCCACACCTGCGCGTTGCTGACGTCGTCGAGCTTGAGCCCGTCCATCGCGTTGCGCGCCACCACGTTGTCCGCGATGATCGCGGTCGACGAGATCTCGAGCACGATGCCGTTGCCGGCGTTGCCCAGCGAGTCGTTGTGGACGATCGTCATGTCGTAGACCGACTCGTCGAACCACAGGCCGTGCGACAGGTTGTCCACGAAGGCGCTGTTCCTCACGGTGACCCCGCGTGAGCGGGTGATCTTCGCGCCGCCGGAGACCGGCGAGGTGTTGAAGTGCTCCGCGTCGTTGCCCGAGGCCAGTACTCCGTCGAGCGTCAGGCCGTCCGAGTAGTTCGCCTGCACGCCGAGGAGGCCGTTGCGGGCGACGGTCACCCCGCGCAGGGTGTTTCCCGCGCCACCGAGCGAGACCCCGGTCGTGGCGTTGTCGGTGAACGAGACGTTCTCGAACGTCGATCCGCCCTGGTAGTCCGTCACCGCACCCATATCGGGAACCGACGGTGCGTAGCGGCGCACGCCGACGCCCTTCAGCGTGAAGCCGGCCGAACCGACGGTGATCGCCTTCTGCAGATCGCTCGCGCGCACCTCCTGGCCTGTCGGGTTCGTCCCGAGCACCAGGGTCTGCGCGGCGGTGTCGTAGAAGAACGTTCCGGCCGCCACCTGCGCGGCGCTGGCGACCTGCCGCATGGCGGTGCCGCCGACCCAGAGCTGATCGGGGTGCGACGCCATCGGATGGGCCGGGTCGATCCACTGCCAGCCGCTGGTGGTGCCGTCCGGGGCGCCGCGCGTGAAGGTGGGGCTCGCGTCGAACACGTGGTTCCAGCCGGTGGCCTTCCAGGTCGAGCCGCTCTGGACCCAGTTCGACACGGCTGAGCTGCCGTCGAGGTAGACGGCCTCCTTCGGATACGACTGCACCGTGAGCTTCTTACCCGACGGGACCGTCAGTGACTCATGGTAACTGCCGGCACGGAGCACGATGGTCGCGCCGCTCGGAGCCGCGGTGAGCGCCTTCTGCACCGTCGCATACGGAGCGGCCAGAGTGCCCGCCGCGCTGTCCGAACCCGACGGCGAGACCACGATCGCACCGGACGGCACCGCGTACGACGTGCTCCCGATCGCAGCCGCTCCGGTCGCGAAGCGGGTGCCGGTCGTGTCGATCGACGGGTCGGCAGGCGGCGTCGGTGTCGGGGGGACCGTCGGAGTCGGTGTCGGGGGGACCGTCGGTGTCGGTGTCGGTGTCGGCGTCGGCGTCGGTGTCGGTGTCGGCGTGGCCGTCGGGGTCGACGTCGGCGTCGGCGCGACCAGAGCCGAGGCCGCGAGGGAGTCGAACTGCACGGACTGCGCGGCCGACGACGCGGACAGGTACGACCAGGCCGCGATCCCGCCCGCGCCGCTCAGCCGGGTCGGCGCGGAGTCGTCGGCGATCAGCTGCCAGTCGGGTTGCGCCGCACCGGCGGCCCAGGCGCGCGCCTGGAGATGCACCGGATTCGAACCCGTGACCTGGAACTGCAACTGCACGGCGGAGCCGGCCTTGAGGCCGGTCCCGATGCCCCGTTCCGGAGCGACGGCGGTCTGCGTCGCGGTGGAACCGTTGACGCGCAGGATGGTCAGCGCGAGGATGCCGCCCTTACCGACCCGGATGTTGGCCTGATAGTACGAGCCTCCTGTCGATCGCAGCTGCATGCCGGCGTAGACGCCGTTGCCGCCGGCGGGGACGGTCGGGATGACGATCGCCGCCGTCGCGGTCAGATCGGCCGCCCTGACGGTCGGGAGCGCGGCGGTCATCGCAGCGCCGGGGGCCGGCAGCTTCATCGTGCCGACGCCGCCGCCGGTGGAGAACGACGACGCCCTGCTGACCGTGTAGGTGCCGCCGACCGGCGCTGTCCCCCAGCCGCTCGCCGTCGTGCGCGAGAACGCGTCGGAAACCAGTTGGGAGCCGACGGCGTATGCCGCAGCCGGCGGCGGTGCGGCGAACGCGGGCAGCCCGCCGGCGGCGAGGGCGGAGATCGCCGCGCCCGCCACGGAGACGGCGATCGCCGTGCGGGCTCGGAGGGCTGTGCGGGTGGAGCGGTGACGGGGAGCGGTACGAGAGACGCGTGTGATGCCGTGTGCCATCGAGGAGTTCCAATGCTCGTCGCGATCGATGAAGCACGAAGGTGAGACCGGCCCTTCGGCGCGGGGTCCGGGCAACATAGCAGCGCGAGACACCCTGCCTCGGCGCCGGACCGGCGCCGGAGGCGTGATTTCCGTTGGAAGCTACCCGCTGATTCACCCCGAACCGAGGCTGTGCCGCCGAGTCATGTCATCCCTCCGCTCGCTCCTCGGTGTGGTCGGATGCGGAGACAACGTATCCGTACCCCGGCCTCCGCCTCTCCCTCCCAACCGAGTCACGCCCGTCCGAGTCACGCCCGTCCGAGGGCCACGGCGCCCTCCCGCAGACGCGGCGACGCCGCCGGGTGGAAGGCCCGGCGGCGTCGCGTGCTCGTGAGAGCGGATCAGTCGGTGCGGATCACCACGCGCCCAGGTGGGCGGTTCCGGCGGGCTTTCCCGCCAGCGCCGCGATCGTCGGGGTCAGCCCGGCCGCCCTGCCCGCCGAGGCGGACGGCGCCGCGAGCTGCGCGGCCGTCTGGGACGGCGCGTTCTCGACGAGCGTGTTGTTCGCGCCTGTGCCGGTGGCGGCGGTGAAGGCCGACAGCGTGCTGTACACGGCGGGGTTGCCCGCACCCGTCGACCAGATGGCGAACCAGCCCGGGGCGCTGGTCGAGGCGCGCCGGTACAGGTTGTAGTCGGCGTCGATCCCCAGCTGCGCGGCGGAGTACGTGTGCGAGTAGTCCTCGACGCACAGCAGGCAGTTGCCGGAGCCTCCCGAGATGATGTTGTTGCGGATCGTGTCCGGACCGGTGATCCACGTCATCGTCGGGTCGGGGAACGACTGCCTCGGGTCGTGGCCCGCGTCGCTCGCGTTGTTGCCGCGCCGCGCGTCCTGCGTGATCTCGAGGTTGCGTCCCGTGTTGTCGGTGAACGTGTTGTTCCAGACCTGCACGCCGCCGCCGATGTTGTTCAGCTTCAGCCCGTCCTTGCCGTTGTTCGACGACACGTTGTCGACGACGCTCGCCTTGGCGGAGATCTCGACCACGATGCCGTTGCCGACATTCCGCAGCGAGTCGTTGTGGACGATCGTCATGTTGTAGACCGACTCGTCGAACCACAGGCCGTGGGACAGGTTGTCGATGAACGCGCTGTTCTCGACCGTGATGTTCCGTGAGCGGGTGATCTTCACGCCGCCGGAGACCGGCGAGGTGTTGAAGTGCTCCGCGTCGTTGCCCGAAGCCAGTACTCCGTCGAGCGTCAGGTTGTCCGAGTTGTTCGTCTGGACTCCGAGGAGGCCGTTGCGGGCGACGGTGATGTCGCGCAGCACATGGCCGGAACCGCCCAGCGCGATGCCGGTGGTGGCGTTGTCGGTGAACGAGACGTTCTCGAACGTGCCGGTGCCCTGGTAGTCGGTCACCGCCCCCATGTCGGGAACCGAGGGTGCGTAGCGGCGCACGCCCACGCCCTTCAGCGTGAAGCCGGCGGAGCCGACGGTGATCGCCTTCTGGAGGTCGCTCGCGCGCACCTCGGCGCCGGACGGGTCGGTGCCGAGCACGAGGGTCTTGGCCGCGGTGTCGTAGAAGAAGGTTCCAGCGGTGACCTGGGATGCGCTGGCCACCTGCCGCATGGCGGTGCCGCCGACCCAGAGCTGATCGGGGTGCGATGCCATCGGGTAGGCCGGGTTGACGAACTGCCAGCCGGCGGCCGTGCCGTCGGGGGCGCCGCGCGTGAAGGTGGGGCTGGAGTCGAACACGTGGTTCCAGCCGGTGGCCTTCCACACGGAGCCGCTCTTGGCCCAGCCGGAGACCGGGGTGCTGCCGTCGAGGTAGACGGCCTCCTTCGGATACGACTGCACCGTGAGCTTCTTACCCGACGGGACCGTCAGTGACTCGTGGTAACTGCCGGCACGGAGCACGATGGTCGCGCCGCTCGGAGCCGCGGTGAGCGCCTTCTGCACCGTCGCATACGGAGCGGCCAGAGTGCCCGCCGCGCTGTCCGAACCCGACGGCGAGACCACGATCGCACCGGACGGCACCGCGTACGACGTGCTCCCGATCGCAGCCGCTCCGGTGGCGAAGCGGGTGCCGGTCGTGTCGATCGACGGGTCGCCGGACGACGACGGCCCCGTCGGGGTGGTCGGCGGCGTCGGTGTCTGGGTCGGGGTGGACGTCGGAGTCGGAGTCGGTGTCGCCGTCGCCGTCGGGGTCGACGTCGGAGTGGGGGTGCCGGTCGGGGTCCCGGTGGTCGCCTTCAGGCTCGAGGCGGTGAGGGTGTCGAACGCGATGGGCTGTACCGCAGTCGCGCCGGAGAGATACGACCAGGCCGCGACGCTGCCCGCGTTGCCGAGCCGGGCCGAGGCCGAGTCGTCGGCGGTCAGCTGCCAGTCGGGCTGTGCAGCGCCCACGGCCCAGGCACGGGCCTGGAGGTGAACCGGGTTGGAGCCCGTGGCCTGGAACTGCAGCTGCACCGCGGCGCCGGCCTTCAGACCGGTCGCGATGCGGATCTCCTTGCCGACCGTGGTCTGCTTGGCGGTGGAGCCGTTGACACGCACGATCGTGAGCGTCACGGTACCGCCCTTGGCCACGCGGATGTTGGCCTGGTAGTACGAGCCTCCCGTCGATCGCAGTTGCACGCCGGCGAAGACGCCGTTGCCGCTGGTGGGGATGGTCGGGATGTCGATCGTCGCCGCCGACGTCACGTCGGCCGCGGAGACCGTGGACAGGTTCGCGGTCAGCGACGAGCCGGGCTTCGGCAGGGCCATCTTTCCCACGCCGGCGGCCGTCGAGAACGATGCGGCGCTGTTGACCTTGTACGCGCCGCCGACGGGGGCGATGCCCCAGCCGCCTGCGGTGGTGCGCGAGAAGTCGTCGGAGACCAGTTGCGAGGCCACGGTGTACGTGGTGGCCGCGTTGGCGGTGAGAGCGGGGAGGCCGGCCGCGGCGAGGGCCGCGAGTGCGGCTCCCGTCACCGCGGTGATCATGGTCTTGCGGGTGCCGGTTCGGCGGGTGCCGGTTCGGCGGGTGCCGGCGGTGTGGGTGCCAGCGGTGTGGGGGTGGGGGGTGGGGGTGGTTTTCTTGAGGGAGGGGGTGCCGGTAAGGCGGTGTCTGGCAGCTGCCATGAAGCGTCTTCCAATGCTCGTCGCGATCAGGAAAGCATGAAGGTGAGACCAAGCCTTCTGCGCGTGAGATTTGTTGGAAAACTTATCAGACCGTGGCTGAGAGCGCACACACGTCAGTTCATTTTACGTGTTGGCAACAATCCCAGCCAGACCGTTCCCACCCCCCAATTCGGGTGGTAGCGACCATCCGCGAGAATGGCAGCATGCGGCCTCCGACCCCCTTCGCCATCGTGACGATCTGCACGGGCAACATCTGCCGCTCCCCGGCCATGGACCTCCTGCTCGCGCACGAGCTCGCGGTCCAGGGCGAAGGCGACCGGCCTCGGTTCGCCGTCTCGTCGGCCGGGACGCACGCGATGACGGGCTGGCCGGTCAACCCGCCGATGGATCGCCTGCTCGAGGCGCGCGGCGTCGACGTGTCCGGGTTCGCAGCGCGGCAGGCGACGGTGGCTCTCCTCGGGGCAGCTGGCCTCATCCTCACCGCCACCCGGGAGCACCGGGAGTGGGTCGTCGAGCACGCGCCGGCGACCGTGCGGCGCGCCTTCACCCTCACCGAGTTCGCGGACGCGGTCGCTCGCGCGGACGCCGCAGCGTCCTCGCCCGCCGAGCTCGTCGCGTGGGCAGCGGCCCACCGCCCGTCGCCCGCCGTCGTCAGCCGCGACCGCGCCACACGCCGCGGTTATGCGGAGGGCGATGTGCTCGATCCCTACGGCGAGGGCGACGCCGCGTACGAGGCGGCATTCGCGCAGATCGCGGCGGCGACAGAGGTGATCGCGACCGCACTTCGCGCCACGGTCGACTGACGACGGGGCCTCCCGTCGAATTGGTGGATGACAAATCCTCACTAATTCGACAGAATAGGTGAGAATACCTCACCCGAAGGAGGCCGCCTGTGACCGTGCGCGTCGGCTACGCCGCAGGGGCGTTCGACCTGTTCCACATCGGACACCTCAACATCCTCAAGCACGCCAAGAACGAGTGCGACTACCTGATCGCGGGCGTCGTCTCCGACGAGATGCTCCGACTCACCAAAGGCATCGACCCCGTCATCCCGCTCGCGGAGCGTATCGAGATCGTCCGGAGCATCGGCTACGTGGACGAGGCGGTCGCCGAGACCGTGCCCGACAAGCTCCAGATGTGGCGGAAGCTGCAGTTCGACGTGTTCTTCAAGGGCGACGACTGGCGTGGCACCGAGAAGGGGATGCGCCTGGAGCGCGAGTTCGCCGCGGTCGGCGTCGAGGTGGTCTACTTCCCGTACACGATGACGACGAGCTCCACCCAGCTCCGCCAGGCCCTCGCCGCCCTCGCCGGCTGATCCGCCGCGCTCTCGCGCCACTGCTCGCGCACATTCGTCACGAATGTCGTGATTCGTGACACGAATGTCGACATTCGTCACGAATGTCGCGGCGCGGTCAGAGGGCGCGCACACCTCCGACGAGCACGAGCTCGCGCGGGGGCGCGGCGACCAGCGCCTCGGGGACGTTCTGCGCGTCCACGAGCACCACGTCGGCGGGGGCGCCGACCACGAGGTCGTGCACCGGCCTGCCCACGAAGCCTGCGGCGTCGCTCGTGGCCACGCGCACGGCGTCGATCAGTTCCTCGTCGCGTCGCGCGCCCGCGAGCTGAGCGAGCCGGGTGGCCAGCCGCAGCAGGTCACCGTCGCCGTACGGTCCCCACAGGTCGCGGATGCCGTCCGTACCGAGCCCGACAGGAACGCCTGCCGCGCGCAGCAGCGCCAGCGGCAGCCGGGGCGCATTGATCGGGGCGACCGTCGTGATCGACACCCCGGCCTCCCGCAGCGCGTCGACCAGCGCCGCCTGCCTGGCCTCGGGCAGCTCGCCGAGCGCGAAGCCGTGCGCGACGTTCACCCGCCCGGACAGCCCGAGGGCCCTGGTGCGCTCGATGATCAGCTCGTACTCGAACGCGCCGAGTTCTCCGCCGTCGTGCAGGTGGATGTCGATGCCGACGCCGCGCCGGTCGGCGATCTCGAACAGGGCGTCGAGCTGCCCGACCGGGTCGCGGTCGATGGAGGCCGGATCGAGTCCGCCGACGTGGTCCGCGCCCTCCGCCGCCGCGGCATCCAGCAGCTCCAGCACCCCGGGCCGGCGCAGCACGCCGTCTTGCGGGAACGCCACGACCTCCAGCCCCACCGGCAGCCCGACGGCGGCGACGGCCTCCCTGACCACGGAGATCCCGCGCAGCCCGACACCGAGGTCGACGTCGATGTGCGTGCGGAACGCGGTCGTGCCCTGCGCGACCAGTGCGCGCAGCAGGGCGACGGTGCTGGTCAGGCTCGGGAGGCCGAGCCCGTCGCGGTGGGCGCGCTCGTGCTCGATGCGCCCCTGTGTCGTCGCCGTGCCGCCATAGGACACCCACGGCATCCCCCACCAGCTCTTGTCGAGGTGGGCGTGCGCGTTGACGAGCCCCGGCAGCGCGAGCAGGCCGCGCCCGTCGATGACGTCGTCCGCGGTCGCCGCCCGGTCGGGCCGGTGCGGCTCGACCGCGGCGATGACGCCGTCCTCGATCAGGAGGTCGGAGCGGTCGCCGCCCCACGGCCGGACGTCGCGGAGCAGCGTCATCGGTCGGCGAACCGGTCCGTCGCCTCGATGAGGGCGTCGAGGATGCCGGGCTCGTCGTAAGCGTGGCCGGCGTCCGCGATGATCTTCAGGTCGGCCTGCGGCCACGCCCTGTGCAGGTCCCACGCGGTCATCGCCGGCGTGCAGACGTCGTAGCGGCCCTGCACGATGACGCCGGGGATGTCCTCCAGCCGGTGCGCGTCACGGATCAGCTGGTCCTCCTCGAACCAGCCTCCGTTCATGAAGTAGTGGTTCTCGATGCGCGCGAAGGCGACGGCGTACTTCTCCTCGGTGAAGGTCTCGACGACCTCCGGTCGCGGCAGCAGCGTGATCGTGGACGACTCCCAGCGCGACCAGGCCACGGCGGCCGGTCCGTGGACGGCCGGGTCCTCGTCGGCGAGCAGCCGGCTGTACGCGCGGATCAGGTGGCCGCGGTCCTCCTCGGCGACCGGCTCGAGGAAGCCCTCCCACAGATCGGGGAACAGGGCGGCAGCACCGCCTTCGTAGAACCAGTCGAGTTCCGCCGGTCGAAGGGTGAAGATGCCGCGCACGATCAGCTCCGACACCCGCTCCGGGTGCGTCTCGGCGTACGCGAGCGCCAGGGCGCTCCCCCAGGACCCGCCGAACACCTGCCAGCGCTCGATGTCGAGGTGCTCGCGCAGCTTCTCCATGTCGGCGACGAGGTTCCAGGTGGTGTTGGCGGAGAGGTCGGCGTCGGGGTCGCTGGCATGCGGGAGGCTCTTGCCGCAGTTGCGCTGGTCGAACAGGACGATCCGGTACCGCTCCGGGTCGAACAGCCGGCGGTGGGAGGGCGTCGTGCCTCCTCCGGGGCCGCCGTGCAGGAACACGACCGGCTTGCCGTCGGGGTCGCCGCTGGCCTCCCAGTACACCTGCTGGCCGTCGCCGACGTCCAGCATCCCGCTGTCGTACGGCTCGATCTCGGGGTAGAGGCTGCGCATGGTGCGACTGTAGCGGTGCACACGGGCAACGGAGGAGATCCGGGCCGGGCCGCACCGAAATCGCCGGTCGCGGAGGATATCGGTCCCCGCTCACCGCCCGCGGCCCGGCGGGCACGGTCGGGAACGGAGGAGATCCCTGCCGGCAGCCGCCGCATCTCCTCCGTTCCCCGCCATTCCGCCGCCCCCGACGCCGGGACTCCTCCGTTGCCGACGCGCTAGGCTCACAGCATGACCACCCCCGTGACCGTCGCCGTCACCGGCGCCGGTGGACAGATCGGCTACGCCCTCCTCTTCCGCATCGCCTCCGGGCAGCTGTTCGGAGAGGTGCCCGTGCGGCTCCGGCTGCTGGAGATCGCGGCAGGGCGCGCCGCCGCCGAGGGCACCGCCCTCGAACTGCAGGACGGCGCCTTCCCGCTCCTGCACTCCGTCGACGTCACGGAGGACGCCCGCTCCGCCTTCGACGGCGTGAGTGCCGCGCTGCTCGTCGGCGCCCGCCCGCGCAGCGCAGGGATGGAGCGCGCCGACCTCCTCGAGGCGAACGGCGGCATCTTCGGGCCGCAGGGCGCCGCGCTGAACGCGGGCGCGGCGGACGATGTCCGCGTGCTCGTCGTCGGCAACCCGGCCAACACCAACGCGCTGATCGCGAGCGCGCACGCCCCCGACATCCCGGCCGAGCGGTTCACCGCGATGACGCGGCTCGACCACAACCGCGCGGTCGCGCAGCTCGCCGCGAAACTCGGGGTGCCCGTCTCGGCGATCGACGGCGTGATCGTGTGGGGCAACCACTCGGCGAGCCAGTACCCCGACCTCAGCCACGCCACAGTGAACGGCCGTCCGGCGACCGAGCTCGTCGACGAGGGCTGGCTGGCCGACGAGTACATCCCGCGCGTGGCGAACCGGGGCGCCGAGATCATCGCGGTGCGCGGCTCGTCTTCGGCGGCCTCCGCCGCGAGCGCCGCCATCGACCACCTGCACGACTGGGTGCACGGCACCGGCGGGCACTGGACCTCCGCGGCCGTGGTCTCCGACGGCTCCTACGGCGTGCCGACCGGGCTCATCTCGTCGTTCCCGGTGCGCTCCGTCGACGGCCGCTGGGAGATCGTGCCGGGCCTCGACATCGACACCTTCTCGCGCGAGCGCATCGACGCGTCCGTCGCCGAGCTGGTCGCCGAGCGCGAGGCCGTCCGCGCCCTCGGCCTCCTGTAGCGCCGCCACCCAACGCGGCAACCCGCCCCCGGGTGCGATTCGTCACGAATGTGCCGACGTGCGCGCCCAAACGGGCACCGCACCTCGCGGGTGGGGCATCGACATTCGTCACGAATCGCGACATTCGTGGCACGAATCACGGCATTCGTCACGAATCTCTCGCCGTCCACCGCCGACGCAGGCACCGCACCTCGCGCGCGGGGCGCCGAGATTCGTCACGAATCGCGACATTCGTGGCACGAATCACGACATTCGTCACGAATGTCTTCACGCGCACCGCCCTTGCAGGCACCGCACCTGGCACGCAGGCGCCGAGATTCGTCACGAATCGCGAGATTCGTGGCACGAATCACGACATTCGTCACGAATGTCGCGGTGCGTCGGTGGAGGTGGCGGGATTCGTGACGAATGTCGACAGCGACCGCCACCGCGACAACGGCCCCGACCGCGCCAGCGACCGCGACCGCGTCAGCGGTGCTTCGAAGGCGACTTCTCGGGGGTCGGCAGGGTGCCGTCGGCGCGGCGCTCGGCGTAGTAGGCGCGAGCCTCGGCCTGACGCTCGGCCTCCGCGCCGCTCGCGATCTTCGCGCGCACGAGCTCCGGACCGTAGCCGAACGCGTCGACGAGGTCGACGGCGTGCGGGCGCAGGCGCGTCAGCAGCCGGTCGATGTACGCCGAGACCGCCTGGGCGCGCTGCGGCGACAGCCGGCCGTGGATCAGGTACCAGGCCAGGTGCTTCTCGATCAGGCCGAAGCCGAACAGGTCGCGCAGCCAGGTCAGAACCTGCTTGGTGCCCGCGTCGGGAGCCTGCTCCAGCGCCTCGGTGAACGCCTCCCACTGCAGCAACTCGCCGTGCGCGCGCGCCGCCTCGATCAACTCGTTCTGCTGCGAGTTGAACAGGTCGGCCGCGGCCTTCTTGCCGAGCTTGGAGGCCGGGCGGAGCCGTCCGCCGATCTCCGAGATCATCGTCTCCACCCGGTCCGTGAGCAGCTCGCGCTGCGTCGCGGACTCCTGCAGCCAGTTGACCGATCGCGCCGTCGAACCGAAGTCGCGGACGGTCTGGCCGACGCTGCGCAGCCCGGTGCCGTGGTAGGCCTTGCCCGCCGCCTGCACGACGACGTACCGGGCCAAGGCGCCGGCGTCCGCCTTGGCGAACTTGCGGCTGAAGTCGGTCAGCAGGCGCTTGGCGACCAGCTGCAGGAGGACGTTGTTGTCGCCCTCGAAGGTGACCCAGATGTCGAGGTCCTGCCGCAGGGAGGTGATCCGGTTCTCCGTGAGGAAGCCGGAGCCTCCACAGGCCTCGCGGGCCTCCTGCAGCGTGTCGAGCGCGTGCCAGGTGCTCAGCGGCTTGAGTGCGGCCGCGATGGTCTCCAGGTCTTGCCGGTCGGCGTCGGTGTCGGCTTTGCCGCTGAACACGTCGTCGAACTTGCTCAGGAACACCTCGTGCGCGAACCCGGCCGCATAGGTGGTGGCGAGCAGCGGCAGCAGCCGGCGCTGGTGGCGCTGGTAGTCGAGGATGACCTCCTCATCGGTGTCGCTGCCGGCGGTGAACTGGCGGCGCTGGTCGGCGTAGGTGATCGCGATCTTCAGACCGATCTTCGACGCGATGGTCGCGGACCCGTCGAGCGAGACGCGGCCCTGCACGAGCGTGCCGAGCATGGTGAAGAAGCGGCGGCCCGGGCTGGCGATCGGCGAGGTGTACGTGCCGTCCTCCGCGACATCGCCGTAGCGGTTCAGGAGGTCGGTGCGCGGGATGCGCACGCCCGTGAAGTGCAGCCTCCCGTTGTCGATGCCGTTGAGTCCGCCCTTCTGGCCGTCGTCCTCTCCGCCGATACCGGGGAGGAAGTCGCCGTTCGCGTCGCGGATCGGCACGTAGAACGCGTGCACACCGTGGTTGACGCCCTGCGTGACGAGCTGGGCGAACACGACGGCGGCGGTCGCATCGACGGCGGCGTTGCCGAGGTAGTCCTTCCACGCTCCCCGGAACGGGGTGTCGATGACGAACTCCTGCGTCTCGGGGTCGTAGGTCGCGGTGGTCGCGACGGCGGCGACGTCCGAGCCGTGCCCGGTCTCGGTCATGGCGAACGCGCCGGGAACGTCGAGCGACATGATCGCCGGCAGGTAGGTCTCGTGGTGGTGCTGGGTGCCGAGGTGCAGCACGGCGGCGCCGAAGAGCCCCCACTGCACGCCCGACTTGATCTGGAGGGACGGGTCGGCCGCGACGAGCTCTTCGAACGCCGCGATGTTGCCGCCGTGGTCGTCGGCGCCGCCGACCGACTTCGGGAAGGCGCGGTGCACCTGGCCGTTCTCGACCAGCAGTTTCAGCTGCTCGAACACGCGCGAGCGGTGGTCGGCGACCGACAGCCCCTCCACCTTCTGCAGCTCGGGACGCGCCGACAGCTCGCGGGAGGCGAGCCGCGCCTCGGCCCAGCGGCCCAGCAGCTGACGGCCCAGCGCCTCCACATCGACGTGGGGTGCGGCTCCAGCAGGTGCGGTGGCCGCGGCGGCGGCGGCCGCTTCGGAGGCGGCGGAGTCCGCGACGGAGGAGGTGCGGGGCTGGGCGGTGGCGCGCTCGGCAGTGTCAACCATGAGTTTCCTCTTCGATCTCTCTACGATGCCCGCCACGCTACGACTGCGGGGCCGCGAGCGGAAACCGTCGGTGCCGCGGCTACAAAAACGGCCCGCGGGGTCCGCGGGCCGTTTGTGGGAAGCTCCAAATCGGCATCCACCTGATCAGCGGATGTCGACAACGGTCAGGCTGCTCGACGGGTCAGTCGGGCACTGCGCGGCGGGGCGGCGAGCGCCGCACGCGCCGCCGCGGTACCGCGCAGCTCGATGACGGCGCCGGCCGGCACCTGCTCGTCACGGTCGACGCGCGCGCCGTTGCCGATCATCGCGTTCTCGCCGATCTTGACGTTGCTGCCGATGCGCACTCCGCTGCCGACGATGCAGTTCTTGCCGATGTGGACGTTGGCGCCCACGAACGTGCGGTCGCCGACCGTCGCGCCGCTGTCGATCCAGCTGCCCGCACCGATGTAGGCGTCGAGCCCGATCCGGGCGTCGGCCTCCACGTAGGCGCTGGGCTCGATGTGGGCCGACTCGGCGACGCGCGCCGACGGCGAGACGAGGCCTCGGCCGTTCGCGTGCCTTCTGTACTTGATGACTGCGCCGGTCTCGTCCTCGAGTTCCTCGATCCTCCGTGCCATTTCATCCCCTCCTTCGAGATCGTCGCGAAATTATGTCACCTGACATAACCGTGGAGGCCGGGGAAAGATTCCCTGGTCGCCCCACGGAACGGGCACTGTACGCCCGCAACCGCGGGGCGACCAGGGTGAAGGCTCGGAACCTGCTGAACGCCGGCGCGCGCAGGCGCGCGCCCGTGCCGGCTAGTAGCTCAGCCCGTGGCCGAACCGGTACAGCGGGTCGGCGGTGTCGAACGGCACGTCCGGGCGGTTCGCGCGCACGGCCTCCATCGACGACGGGAGGTCCATCGGCAGTCTGCCCTGCGGCGCGGCCTCGCCGAACAGCACGTCGAGCAGCGCGACGGGGTTCGCGCCGTAGTCGGCGGAGATCGCGGCCACCTCCCCCGCGATCGGCGTCAGGATGGCCGGACGGTCGAGGAACACCTGCACGACCGTCGGCACGGCGCGCGCGATGGCGAGCACCTCGTCCACCGTCTCCTGCGAGAAGTCGAGCGAGCCGGCGTGGAAGAAGTTCTCGAACATCGTCGCGCGCTGCTCGTACGGGGCGTGGAGGCGCACCAGCGCGACGTCGGCCTCCTCGGCGGTGTCGACGACGGTCGCGTAGCCCGCGACGAGCTCGGGGTCGAAGCCGCGCACGAGCACCTTGGCGCCGCGGGCGAGCGGCAGGACGGCGTCGTTCTTCAGCAGCGTGACGGAGGCGCGCTGGGCGGCCTCGCCCGCCGCCACGAACTCGGCGTTGCCGACGATCGCGGCTGCACGGGCCGGGTCGACCGTCGGCGCGTCGAACAGGCCGAGACGGAACTTCTCGCGCAGCAGGCGACGCGCAGACACGTCGAGTCGCGACTCCGAGACCTCACCGCTGCGCACCAGGTCGATGAGCAGGTCGGGGATGGATTCGCCGCCGAACTGGTCGGCCCCGGCGTCGAGGATCTTGCGCATCCGCTCCCGCGGAGACAGGTGCTCGACGCCCCAGGCGCGGGCGGGGAACGGCTGCCCGCCGATCTCGCCGTCGCTGATCAGCCCCCAGTCGGTGCAGACGATGCCTTCGAAGCCGTAGCGCTCGCGCAGCAGACCGGTGATGACCGACTTGTTGAAACCGAAGCCGACCTCCTCGTACTCGGTGCCGACCGGCATGCCGTAGTACGGCATGATCTGGCTGGTGCCCGCGTCGAAGGCGGCCTCGAACGGCTTGAGGTGCGTCTCGAACCGGCCGCCGGGGTAGACCTGCTCGCGGCCGTACGGGAAGTGTGGGTCCTCGCCGTCCTTCTGCGGCCCTCCGCCCGGGAAGTGCTTGGTCATGGTGGCGACGGAGTCCGGTCCGAGCTCCGGGCCCTGGAAGCCGCGGATGTACGCCGCTCCGAGCCGGGAGGTCAGGTCGGGGTCTTCACCGAAGGTGGCGGCCTGCCGCGCCCAGCGCGGCTCCGTGGCGAGGTCGATCTGCGGGTGCAGGGCGACGCGGATGCCGACGGCCGTGTACTCCTGGCGTGCGATGTCGGCGAAGCGCTCCACGAGCTCCTCGTCGCCGATCGCCGCGAGCCCCATGGTCTCCGGCCACTGCGAGAACGGGCCGGCCATCATCGCGGCGAGCGGGTTGTCGCTGAAGGAGTGCCGCGGGTCGGTGGAGAAGGTCACCGGGATGCCGAGTCGCGTGCCGGCCGCGACCTCCTGCACCCGGTTGTGCCACTCCGCCATCTCGGCGGCCGTGCTCGCGGCGCCGAACACGTTGAAGTGCGTCAGGTGCCGGTCGCGGATCATCTCGGTGCTGTCGGCGATGCCGAAGGCGGGGTCAGGGCCGGCGACTGTTCCGCCTTCTCCGATCGTCATCATCGTCTGGAAGAAGAGGCCGGCCTTCTCCTCGAGCGTCATCTGCGCGAGCAGGTTCTCGACGCGCTCCTCGATGGGGAGGCCGGGGTCGCGGAAGCGGAAGTCGACCTCCGCGGTCGGCTCGGGGCTGGTGGTCTGGTCGGTGTCGGTCATTCGCACTCCAATGGGCGTCACGGGTAACCCCCACATCCTAAACCGACCGTTACTTGGTTTTCGCCGTGAGTCCCCCACCGGGCACGCCGAAGACCCCGAAGGGAGGATGGAGCGACGGGAGAGCGCTACGAGACGGGCGCGAGCAGGTCGAGGCGGGTGGCCTGGGCGGCGGTTCCGCCGCGGCCGCGCACCGAGAGCGAGCCGGCGGTCGCGGCCCAGCGCAGGCGCTCCTGCTCGTCGGCGATGCCGGCCGAGAGCGCCGCGAGGTAGCCGGCGTCGAAGCTGTCGCCCGCGCCGGTGGTGTCGACGACCTCCACTTTCAGCCCGCCGGCCGCGGCGACACGCGCTCCGCCGTCGAAGGCGATGCCGCCCTCGGCGCCCGCCTTCACGACGACGCGGCAGCCGAGCGTCGAGAGCACGCTCGCGGCCTCCTCCAGCCCGTGCGGAACCGCACCGGTGACGGCGGCGGCGATCGCCAACGCCTCCTCCCGGTTGGGGAGGAACACCGCGACGCGCCGCAGCACCGCCTCCAGGCCGCTCCAGCGCTCGGACGGGTCCCAGTTCGTGTCGAGGCTGGCCGTGATCCCCCGCGACGCCAACCACTCGAGAAGCTCGGGCAGGGCTGCCGCGAGCTCCGGCTGCAGGAAGTACGACGCGACGTGCACGTGACCGGGCCGCAGTCGCTCGACGGCCTCCCGCACCGCCGCGGCCGTCAGGCTCGGGATGGTGCCGGGCAGGGTGAGGATGGCGCGGTCGTGCGGCTCGGAGAGCACGACGGAGAGACCGGTCGGCACGGCGTCGTCGACGGACACCGCAGAGACGTCGACGCCGGCCGTGCGCAGCTCGTCGAGCACGAACGACCCGAAACGGTCGTCGCCGACGACCGCGGCGAGTGCCGTGCGCGCACCGAGCCGGGCGAGCCCGCACGCGACGATCGACGCGCTGCCGCCCAGCAGCAGGTCGGCCGTGTCGAGCAGCTGCTCGGCCTGGCCGAACCGCGGCACCGTGTCACCGGTGAGCAGGAGGTCGGGATTGGCGTCGCCGACCACGAGCACGTCGACGCCACCGGCCGCGCTCATCCCTTGAGCCCAGAGAAGGTCATCGTCGCGATGAAGTGCCGCTGCGCGAACAGGAAGAACAGGATGAGCGGCAGGGTCGCCACGACGTTGCCCGCCATGATGAGGCTCCAGTCGGTCTGGTGCATGCCCTGGAAGTTGGCGATGCCCAGCTGCAGGGTGAACGCCTGCTGATTGTTGATCGCGATGAGCGGCCAGACGAGGTCGTTCCAGGCGCCGAGCAGCGTGAAGATCGCGAGCGTCGCGAGCGCCGGCCGGGCCAGTGGCAGGACGATCCGGAAGAAGATCTGCCAGCGGTTGCAGCCGTCGATCGCGCCGGCCTCCTCCAGCTCGGCCGGCAGCGAGAGGAAGAACTGCCGCATCAGGAAGATGCCGAACGCCGTCGCCAGCCACGGCACGATCGCCGCGCCCAGGCCGTTCAGGAGGCCGAGATTGGCGAACAGGATGTACGTCGGGATCATCAGCAGCTGGGTCGGGATCATGATCGTGGCGAGGATCATCAGGAAGCCGAAGTTGCGCCCCGCGAACTTCAGCCGGGCGAAGCCGTAGCCGGCCAGCGAGCAGAGGATCAGGTTGGACACGATCGCGGTGCCCGACACGATGACGGTGTTGCCGAGCCAGAGCATGATGTCCGTCGTGCCGAACAGCTTGGCGTAGCCGTCGAGCGTGAAGTGCGACGGGATGAACGGCGGCGGGAAAGCCACCAGCTCCTTGGCGGGAGAGAACGACGCGAGCGTCATCTGCAGGAAGGGCACCAGGAACAGGATCGCGATCGGGAACAGCACGAAGTGCCAGCCGCTGAGGCGGACCCTTCGCCTGCTGCGGCCGTTGCCGGTCTGCGCGGCGACGCGCTCGGTCGCCGACGAGACCTGGTCGAGGACGCTGACCATCAGATCGCCTCCGATCCCCGGCGCCGCGAGTAGAGCACGACGCCGATCGTGGTGAGCAGCGTGACCGCGAACAGCACGTACGCGGCCGCGGAGCCGTACCCGAACTGCAGAGCGTGGAACGCCTTGTCGTAGAGGAAGTACACGATCGTCTCCGTGGAGTTGAGCGGGCCTCCCTTGGTGGTGGTGTAGACGAGGTCGAAGAGCTGGATGGCCTCGATCGTCTGCCAGATCGTGACGAAAACCGTCACCGGGGCGAGCTGCGGCCAGACGATGCGCCAGAACGTCTGCCAGCGGTTCGCTCCGTCGATGCGGGCGGCCTCGATCAGGTCGGCCGGCACATCCTGCAGCGCGGCCAGGTAGATCACGGTGGTGAACGCCGCGGCGCCCCAGAGTGACATGATGGCGATGACGATCATGGCCTGGTGCGGGTCGTCGAGCCAGCCCTGCTGCGGGAGACCGAGCACGCGGAGCACATTGTTGACGAGTCCGAACTGCGGGCTGAACAGGTAGGTCGACAGGATGCCGGTGGAGGCCGCGGAGGCGACGAACGGCACGAAGATCGCCGTGCGGTAGAAGCCCATCCAGCGGATCCGGCGGTTCAGCGCGACGGCCAGGAACAGCCCGAGCAGCACGGAGGCCGGCACGAACAGCAGTGTGAAGCCCACGGTGTTGAGCACCGCGTTGCCGAAGTCGGCGTCGCTCATCAGGTCGGCGTAGTTCTGGCCGCCCACCCAGGTCGCCTGGCTGAAGCCGTCCCAGCTCTGGAACGACAGCACGAACGCCCACAGCGCGGGGAAGATCGACAGCCCCAGGATGATCACGGTCGCCGGGGCGACGAAGCCCCAGCCGGTGAGCGCGGCGGTCACGCCCTGCTTGCGGCGGTAGCGCCGGCTGCGCTCGCCCCGGGCCGCCGCCGGCTGCGACGGCGGCGTCGCCTTCTGCGCCGGCGGCGTCGGTCTCGACACGGTCAGGTCGGCCATGGCTGCTCGCTCCGGCTTCCTACTTCTTCGCCTGGGCATCGGCCGTCTTCGCGGCCTGGTCGAGCGACGATCCCGGCTCGCCCTGGCCCTGCAGCACCTGCGAGATCGCCTTGCCGACCGCGACCGACAGCGACGCGTAGCTCTTGCTGGTCGGGCGCGTCTCCTTGACGTTCTTGGAGTTGGCGACGAAGACGTCGTAGCCGGGGTACTCGGCGGTCTGCTTCGCGACGGCGTCCGAGGAGGCCTCGGAGCTGCGCAGCGGGAGGTTGCCGAGGGCCACGTTGAAGCGCTCGTCCTGCTGGGCCGAGGTCAGCCACTGGGCGAACTGCGTCACCCAGTAGGCGCGGTTCTTGTCGTGGTGGTCGAACAGCGCCCAGATGTCGGGTCCGGACACCGTCTGGTGGTCGCCCTTCGTTCCCGGGAGTTGCACGACGCCATAGCTCGTGCCTCCGGTCTTGAGGTCCGAGAGCTCCCACGGGCCGGAGGTGATCATCCCGATGCGGTTGCTGACGAACAGCTGCCCGAACTTCTCGTCGGTCTGGTCGAGGTACACGCTCTTGTCGTCGACCGCCATCGAGCGCAGGAAGGTCAGGGCGTCGTCACCGGCGGTCGAGTTGAAGGCGGCCTTGCCGCTGCTGTCGAGGATGGACCCGCCGTTCTGCCAGAGGTGCGGCCAGAACTGCCAGGTGGTCTCCTCGCTGCCCGAGACCGAGTAGCCGTAGCCGTAGACGTGGTTCGCCGGGTCGGTCAGCTTCTTGGCGGCGGCGCGGAAGTCCTCCCATGTCCAGTCGGCGGTCGGGTAGGCCACGCCGGCCTTGTCGAACAGCGTCTTGTTGTAGAGGAGGCCGATGTTGTCCACCACAGCGGGGAAGCCGATGACCTTCGACCCGGAGGGCTGCGCGGTGCCGCGTGCGGCCGGCGTGAACTCGTCCCAGTTGACGCCGGGCTTCTTCACGTCGGCGGAGATGTCCAGCGTGCGGCCCGTCGACTCCAGCTGGCCGGCCCACGACCCGAACGCGTACGACATGTCGGGGTACTGGTTGCCCGCGAAACCTGCCGAGAGCTTCTGCAGCAGGCCGTCGGTCGAGGAGGCGCCCGGCGAGAGGTCGATGGTGACGTTGGGGTGCGCCTTCTCGAACTCCTTGGCGAGCCCCTCGATCGTCTTCTCTGCGGCGTCGGCCTGCCCCGACCACACCTGGATGGTGACCTTCGCGGAGGTGTCGAGGGTGGTGGCGCCCTGCGTGCCGCTGCAGCCGGCGAGCGCCACGAGGGCGGCGGTCGCGGTGAGGGCTGCTGCGGCACGGACGGCGTGGCGGCGGGCGGGTCGGGTCGTCTTCTGGAGGCGAGGTAGCATCTTCGGTTCCTCTCGGGTGGTCTGCATCGACAGAGGGGTGCTGCGCGGTTCGCGCTCGCGCTCAGCCGAGCACGATCGAGCGGGTCAGGTGGCGGGGGTTGTCGGGGTCGAGGCCCCGGTGCCCGGCGAGCTCGACCGCGAGCCGCTGAGCGTTCGCCAGCTCGATGAGCGGGTCGTGGCGGCTGGTGCGGACGGTCGCGCCGACACGCTCGATGTCCTCCACGAGGCTGGGCTCGCTGCGTCCGATGATCCAGACCAGCGAGTTCTCGCCGGCCACCGCGAGCGGGCCGTGCCGGTAGTCGAGCAGCGGATACGACTCCGCCCAGGCCTGCGCGGCCTCCCGGATCTTGAGGGCTGCTTCCTGCGCGAGGCCGTAGGTCCAGCCGCTGCCGAGGTAGACGAAGTGCTCGAGTGACGCGGTGTCGAGGCCGAGCGGCCGGGCGAGCGCCGCCTCGGCCTCGGCCGGGAGCCCGCTGACGTCCTCGCCGACCGCCGAGCGGGCGAGCACCAGGAAGGTGGTGGGGAAACGGGTCTGGACGACCGACTCCTCGTCGGCGAAGTCGAGCAGCAGCACATCGTCGGCGCGCTCCGCGACGGGCGAGTCGGCGACTCCGGTGACCGCGATCACGCGGACTCCCTCGGGGAGGCCGTCGATCGCCTCGATCGCCTCTGTCGTGGTGCCGGAGCGGCTGAGGACGACCACCGCGTCGTAGTCGCGCCACGGCCACGGCTCCGACGCGTAGGCGGCGTCGGTCATCCCGAAGCCGGCCCCTTCGCGCAGCGCAGCGAACGACTCGGCGACGAACGCCGAGGTGCCGCAGCCGAGCACCAGCACCCGAGCCCCCGGCAGGGTGAGCAGGTCGCGGGCGCGGTCGGCGTGGCGGTCGAGGGCTTCGCGCCAGACGGCGGGCTGGCTGTCGATCTCGCGGGAGGTCAGTGTCACGGGGTGCTCCTTCGTGCAGTGCTGCGCGGTGCGCGGGTGTCGCGGCATCGCGCCTTCTTCATCATTGGCTGGGTTTTGAGCGTTTGACAACGAAACCGCTCAGTTCGCTCACTTAGAGTGATCGTTTGTAACAAACAGGTTTCGAATCGCTCTCAGTGGGCTGCGAGCGTGCCGCCGAGCGCGACGGGGAGGCGCGACGCGTGCCGCGCGGTCAGCTCGTCGCACAGCGCCCAGATCTGCTCGGGCGTCAGCGAGGAGCTGGCGTTCGGATCGGTCAGCACCGCACGGCGCACCAGAGCCGGGTCGCCGGTGCGCGCGGCCTCCACGGCGAGCTCTGCCACGGATAGATAGGTGCGGTTGAGCGCGGCGCCCTGCGGCGGGATGTCGCCGAACGGCAGCGGGTGCACACCATCGGCGTCCACGCGGCTCGGCACCTCGACCACCGCGCCCTCCGGCAGGTTGCCGATCAGACCACGGTTGACGACGTTGGCGTGGATGACGCGCTCGGTTCCGGTGAGGATCGAGTGGATGACCTGGGGTGCGTACTCGGCGGCGCCCTCCTCGAGCTCCAGAGCCTCCCCCGCGGCGAGCGCGGCCTTCGCGTGCTCGAACTCGGCGACGTTCTCTTCCGAGATGCCGAGGTACTCCAGCGGCCGCAGCCGGAACCGCTCGATCTGCTCGGGCGAGCGCAGGAACCAGGACAGGTACTCCGACGAGTGCTCGCTGGTCTCCGTCGGGTAGAAGCCGATGCGCTCGAAGATCTCGACGCGCACGCGGCGGCGCAGCTCGGGGTCGCGCTCGATGGCCTCCCGGAGCGACGGGTAGAGGTCCTGGCCGTCGCGTGACCACTCGACCAGCCACGCCTGGTGGTTGACGCCGGCGGCTCGGTAGTGGGTGCCCTCCATCGGAACGCCGATGAGCTCGCACAGGTCGTGGACGGTCCAGTAGACGCTGTGGCACAGGCCGACGGTCTTGATCGACGGGGCGACCACCGACATCCACCAGACGTTCATCGCCATCGGGTTGGTGTAGTTGAGGAACCAGGCCTCGGGGCACAGGTCGAGCATGTCGGCGGCGATCCCCGACAGCACGGGGAACGTGCGCAGGCCGCGGAACACGCCGCCCACGCCCGTGGTGTCGCCGATGGTCTGCAGCAGGCCGGCCGCTGCGGGAACCTCCAGGTCGATGCGGGTGGCGTCGATGCCGCCCACCTGGATCATGTTGATGACGAAGTCGGCGCCGGCGAGGGCCTCGCGACGGTCGAGGGTGGCGACGAGCTCGGCCGTCCTCCCGAACCGCTCGACCAGTTGTTCGGCGGTCGCGGTGGCCACGGCGAGGCGTTCGGCGTCGATGTCGTGCAACACGATCCGCAGGGTGGGGAGGTCGTCGAAACGGAACAGATCGGCGAGCAGCTGACGGGTGAAGACGACACTGCCGGCACCGAGGAACACAATCTGAGGCATGGGGCGATCCTGCGGTATGGTGTTCACTCCGCGCAACATTATGATCGAATAGCGCCTGAAATGATCACATGGATTGATCGGTTGATCGCTTTGCTGGATGAGCCGCTCGAAAGGACACTGCAATGGTCGCTCCGTCCGCCGAATCGGCGATCGCCCGCGTCAGCTCGGGCCGGCGCGCCCGACGCATGCTCGAGATCCTCGAACTGGTCTCGGAACGCGGCACGATCAGCCTGGCCGAGCTCTCCGACACGCTCGACATCTCGGCGCCGACCGCGCGGAGGGACCTCTCCGACCTCGCCGACCAGCAACTGCTGCTGCGCACGCACGGCGGGGCCGCCGCGCTCGAACGCGGGCAGGAGCTGCCCGTCGCGCTGCGCGACACACGGTTCCAGGAGGCCAAGCGCGCCATCGCCAAGGCCATGGTCGCGCGCCTCCCCGCCGAGCGGCACGTCGTCGCACTCAGCGGCGGGACCACCACGGCGAGCGTCGCCCGTGCCCTGGCCAACCACCGCGAGATCACGGTGGTCACCAACTCGCTGACGATCGCCAACCTCCTCTCGGGGTTCGCGGGCGTCCGCGTGGTGATGACGGGCGGGTTCCTGCGCCCGCAATCGCTCGAACTCGTCGGCGCGATCGCCGAGAACACCTTCAACGCCGTCAACGTCGGCACGGCGATCCTCGGCGCGGACGGCATCAGCGTCAGCTCGGGCGTCACCACGCACGACGAGACCGAGGCGCGCACCAACCGGGCCATGGTGGCCAAGGCGCAACGCACGGTCGTCGTCGCCGACGGCTCCAAGATCGGCAACGTGGCGCTGGCCCCCATCGCCGACCTCCACCAGGTGGCCATGATCATCACCGACAGCTCTGCAGACCCCGGCGAACTCGACCGGCTGCGCGCGGCGGGCGTGGAGGTCGTGGTCGCGGACGCGTGAGGCGCTCGTCGGCGGTTGTCGGCGACGGAGGACATCCGCCGATTCCTGCCGCTGAGCTCCTCCGTTGCCCGCCATCCCAGGGCGCGCCGCCGCGCGACTCCTCCGTTGCCGACCTGGTGCAACGGTTGACGTGCGGAGGTCGGCTGCCTAGGGTGGCGGCGTCGGCAGCTGCCGAAGTCGAAGGGGGACACCATGGCGCGGCTCATCGTGGAGCAGATCGTGTCGGCCGACGGCACGGCCGCGGACGCCGAGGGCGGGATGAGCTTCCTGACACCCGAGTCGACCGGCGGCGAGGTCGACCGGGAGCAGTTGCGGCGGCTGGCCGACCTGCAGGCCATCGTGCTCGGCGCGAACACGTATCGGATGTTCGCGTCGTACTGGCCGACCGCGTCGGAGGCCGACGATCCGATCGCCGGGCTGATCAACCGCCTCCCGAAGCACGTGCTGAGCAACAGCCTGGACGCCGCGCCGTGGGGTGATCACGCTCCGGCGGTCGTCGAGCGCGGCGACGTGATCGAGTCGCTGCGGCGGCTCAAGGGCGAGTATCGCGGCGAGATCATCCTGTGGGGGAGCCTCACGCTCACGGATGCGGCGTTCCTCGCGAACGAGGTCGACCTGCTGCGGCTCCGCATCCTCCCGAGCCTGGTGGGCGGCGGCCGCGGCGTCGTCCCCACCGCCCTGCCGGTCACACCGCTGCGCCTCGTCGCCTCGAACATCCACCCGGGCGGCCAGGTCGCCCTCGAGTACGAGGTGGGGGACTAGCGCGTCGGCAACGGAGGAGATCGGGCCAGAATCGCGGCGGATCTCCTCCGTCAGCGGCTAGGGCGCGGCGTTTCGCCGCGTCGTTCCTCCGCTGGCGGAGGCTAGGCGCCGGCGACCACCTGCAGCAGCGCCTCGCCGTAGGCCTCGCGCTTCTTGGCGCCGATCCCGCTGATGCCGTCGAGTTCGTCGAGGCTGGACGGCCGGGCCGCGGCGACCGCACGCAGCGTCGCATCGCCGAACACGATGTACGCGGGGACGCCCTGCGTCTTGGCCTCCCCCGCCCGCCACGCCCGCAGCGCCTCGAAGAGGCCGGCGTCGGCCGGAGTCAGGTCGGCCGCCGCCGGGCGCGCACTCCGGGAGGACCGGGCCACACGCTCGGGCTCGCGGCGCAGCACCACCTCGCGTGACCCGGAGAGCACCTCGCCGCCGGCCGGGGTGAGCGCGAGAACGCCGTACTCCCCCTCGGGCTTCAGCAGCTCTTGCGCGATCAGCTGACGGACCACTCCGCGCCACTGGCTCTCGCCGAGGTCGTCCCCGATGCCCCAGGTGGCGAGCCCGTCGTGACCGTACTGGTCGACGCGCGGGGTGCGCTTGGCGCGGAGGATGTCGATGAGGTGACCCGCGCCGAACCGCTGCCCGCGTTCGCGCTGCAACCGCACCACGGTCGAGAGCAGCTTCTGGGCGGGGACCGTGCCGTCCCACGTCTCGGGCGGGTTGAGGCAGGTATCGCAGTTGCCGCACGGCGTCGAGCGCTGGCCGAAGTAGTTCAGCAGGTTCACCCGGCGGCAGTGCACCGTCTCGCACAGGGCGAGCATGGCGTCGAGGTGCTGCGTGAGGCGGCGCCGGTGCGCGAGGTCGCCGGGTGACTCGTCGATCATGCGCCGCTGCTGCACGACGTCTTGCAGCCCGTAGGCGAGCCACGCGGTCGACGGGAGGCCGTCGCGGCCGGCACGGCCGGTCTCCTGGTAGTACCCCTCGACCGACTTGGGGAGGTCGATGTGCGCCACGAAGCGGACGTCGGGCTTGTCGATGCCCATGCCGAACGCGATGGTGGCCACGACGATGACGCCGTCTTCGCGCAGGAAGCGCGCCTGGGTGCGCGCCCGCGTCTGCGGGTCGAGCCCGGCGTGGTACGGCAGCGCCGTGAGCCCGCGTCCGGCGAGGAACTCCGCCGTGCGCTCCACCGAGTTGCGGGAGAGCGCGTAGACGATGCCCGCATCACCCGGGTGCTCGACGGTGATGAAGTCGAGCAGCTGCTTGCGCACCTCCGCCTTGGGCACGATGCGGTACTGGATGTTGGGGCGGTCGAAGTCGGAGACGAAGTGCTCCGCGCGCTCGAGGCGCAGGCGCTCGGTGAGCTCGCGGTGCGTCGCCTCGGTAGCGGTCGCCGTCAGTGCGATGCGCGGCACGTCGGGCCAGCGCTCCGCCAGCTCGGACAGGGCGAGGTAGTCGGGCCGGAAATCGTGGCCCCACTGCGACACGCAGTGCGCCTCGTCGATGGCGAACAGGGCGACGCGACCGCGTTCGAGGAAGCGCTTCGTGGCCTCGCTCGAGAGGCGCTCCGGAGCGACGTAGAGGATGTCGAGCTCGCCCGCGAGGTAGTCTCGCTCGACCGCTGCACGCTGCCCCGCGTCCTGCGTCGAGTTGAGGAAGGCGGCACGCACCCCGACCGCCGTGAGCGCATCCACCTGGTCTTGCATGAGCGCGATCAGCGGCGACACCACCACGCCCGTGCCCTCGCGGACCAGCGAAGGGATCTGGTAGCACAGCGACTTGCCCCCACCGGTGGGCATCAGCACGACGGCGTCTCCGCCGGCGATCACGCGGTCGATGATCGCGGCCTGCTGACCGCGGAACGCGTCGTAGCCGAACACCGTGCGCAGAGCCTCGGCGGCCGTCGCGAACCGAGGGGGCGCAGGCCTCGCGGCAACGCCGGCGCCGCCCGGACGACCGGCGCCGGCGCGACCCCCTGCCGCCCGTGCGTCGTCGACAGGAGGGTCGTCCACGAACGGAACATCGGCGTACGGGTCGTCCCCGAAGTCGGGCAACGGCGGCTCGACGTCGAACGGCGCCTCGTCGAAGGGCGGTGCCTCCCGGCCGTCGGGCTCCCAGGTGTTCCTGCTCATTCCTCGATCGTAACGAGCGCCGCTGACCGCGGTGCCCGGGCGCCGAATCTGTGGAACGCTCCCTGCCTCTCTCGACTGTGGAGGAGCTGCGGCTGTGGCCGCTCCTGCCGCTCCGCTACGATCGGGCCCATGCGGCAGCTCATCGTTTCCGAGTTCCTGACGCTCGACGGCGTCGTCGAGGCGCCCGGCGGCGAGACGAGCCATCGGCACGCCGGCTGGACGGTGCCGTACGCGGCCGACGACCTCTTCGCCTTCAAGCTGCAGGAGACCCGCGACGCCGACTCGCTGCTGCTCGGACGGCGCACCTTCGAGCAGTTCGCCGAGGCCTGGCCTCCCCGCGAGGGCGAGTTCGCCGAGAAGATGAACGCGATGCCGAAGACCGTGGTGACGGCTCGCACGGACGACCTCGGCTGGAACGCCACCCGCCTCGACGTGACGAACGGTGTCCGCGCAGGCGTCGCCGCGCTCAAGGAGGGCGACGGCGGCCCGATCCTGGTCGCCGGCAGCGCCACCCTCGCCCGGTCGCTGCTCGTGTGGGGCCTCGTGGACGAGCTGCGCCTCCTCGTCTACCCTGTCCTGGTCGGCGGCGGCGCGCGGATCTTCCCGGACGACCGCACCAAGTGGGCGTACGAGCTCGCCGGCCTGCAACGCTTCTCCAGCGATGCGGTGCTGCACGTCTACCGGCTGGCCCGGAGCTGATGCCGGCCGCGATCCTCGGCCTGATCAGCGCGCTCGTCTACGGTTCCGCCGACTTCGTCGGAGGGGTCGCCTCGCGCGTGATCGGGCCGCTGCGCACCACGGCCATCGGCGCGGTCGGCGGCCTGGCGCTGCTGCTCGTGGCCCTGCCCTTCGTCGGAGGCACCTGGTCGGCGGCGGCGCTCGGCTGGGGCGCCGTCTCCGGAGCGGTCGGCTCCGCCGCCGTCGCCCTGCTCTACGCCTGCCTGGCGATCGGCCCGATGAGCATCCTGTCGCCGCTCACCGCCCTGGTGTCCGCTCTCGTCCCGCTGATCTGGGGGCTGGTGGGCGGCGACCGGTTCGCGCCGATCGGCTACCTTGCGCTCGGGCTCGCGCTGGTGGCGGTGGTGCTGGTCGGCTTCGTGCCGGAGCGCGGAGCGGTGCGCCCCAGCGCCCGTGCGCTCGCGATGGCGGTCGCGGCCGGCGCGCTCATCGGCGTCTTCCTCATCATCCTCGACCAGACTCCGGCCGACTCGGGGCTGGTGCCGCTCGTGGCCAACCGCACGGTCAACGCCGTGATCATGTGGACGGTCATCGGCCTCCTCGCGATCCGCGGCGCGACCAGGAGGTTCACCCGGCGAGGCGTCCTGCTCGCGGCGGGCTCCGGCCTCCTGGACGCCTCGGCGAACGTGCTCATCCTGGTCGGGCTGCGCGCCGGCGACCTGGCCACGATGTCGGTGCTGGTGGCGCTCTACCCGGCCGGCACCATCGTGCTCGCCGCGGTGGTGCTGCGCGAGCGCATCGCGCCCGTGCAGTGGGTCGGCCTCGTGCTCGCGATCACTGCAGCCGGCATGCTCGCGGTCGCCTGACCCTCCCGCTCAGGTCATCGAGGGGCACGTAGGCGCCCCTCAATCGCGCTCTTGAGGGCGCTTGGGTGCCCCTCGACGACTTGCGGAGGGGCGGAGGACAACGAGTACTGTTGGCGTCCGGAAGATGGGGAGACGCCGATGACGCAGAACACACCGCCGGAACCGGCGCACGACCCGGCCGACGACCTGGAGAACCGCCGCGAGCACCTCGGCGACGTGTCCCAGGCGGTGCAGGACTTCTCGAGCGAGCAGGAGGGGTACCACAAGTCGCTGTCGTCGCGGCAGCTGCAGATGATCGCGATCGGCGGCGCCATCGGCACCGGCCTCTTCCTCGGCGCCGGGGGGAGGCTCGAACAGGGCGGCCCGCTGCTCGTGCTGGTGTACGCGGTCTGCGGCTTCTTCGCCTTCCTCGTGCTGCGCGCGCTCGGCGAGCTGGTGCTGCACCGGCCGTCGTCGGGGTCGTTCGTGTCGTACGCACGCGAGTTCTACGGCGAGAAGATGGCCTACGTCGCCGGGTGGATGTACTTCCTCAACTGGGCCATGACCGCGATCGTCGACTCCACGGCGGTCGCGCTCTACGTGAAGTACTGGCAGCTCTTCACCGCCGTGCCGCAGTGGCTGCTCGCCCTCATCGCCCTGGTCGTCGTCGTGAGCCTCAACCTGATCTCGGTCAAGGTGTTCGGCGAGATGGAGTTCTGGTTCGCCATCATCAAGGTCAGCGCCCTGGTCGCGTTCCTGGTCGTCGGAATCATCGTGCTCTCGGCCGGCTGGCCCACCGACGAAGGGCCGACCGGACTGCCCATGCTCGCCGCCAACGGCTGGCTGCTGCCGCACGGGGTGGCGACCATCGGGATGGCGATCGTGCTCGTGCAGGGCGTCGTCTTCGCCTACGCGGGCGTCGAGCTCGTCGGCATCGCGGCCGGCGAGACCGAGAACCCCGAGAAGATCATGCCGCGCGCGATCAACAGCGTCGTCTTCCGCATCGCGGTCTTCTACTGCGGCTCGATCCTCCTGCTCGCCCTGCTCCTGCCCGCGAGCGTCTACAGCGGCAGCGAGAGCCCGTTCGTCACGTTCTTCAGCCACCTCGGGGGTCCTGAGCTGAGCGCGATCGTGGGCTCGGTCATGAACTTCGTCGTGCTCACCGCGGCCCTGTCGAGCCTGAACGCCGGGATGTACTCGACCGGACGCATCCTCCACTCGATGGCGCAGACCGGTGCGGCGCCGGCGTTCACCGCGCGGATGAACGCGCGCGGCGTGCCGTACGGCGGCATCCTGTTGACCGCGTGCATCGGCGTGCTGGGCGTCTTCCTCAACCTGATCGTTCCTGCCGAGGCGTTCAACATCGTCCTGAACGTGGCCTCGCTGGGCATCATCACCAGCTGGGCCATGATCATCCTCTGCCAGATGCAGCTGCGCCGCTGGTCGCTGGAGGGCCGGCTCGCGCGGCCGACGTTCCGGCTGTTCGGGGCGCCGTTCACGGCCTACCTGACGCTGGCGTTCCTGGCGTCGGTGCTCGTGCTGATGGCGTTCGACTATCCGACGGGGACCTTCACGGTCGCGTCGCTCGTCGTCATCATCCCGCTGCTGATCGTGGGCTGGTACGCGCAGCGCTCGCGCATCCTCGCCATCGCCCAAGCCCGCGAGGGCTACACCGGCGCCCACCCCGTCGTCGCAGCGCGCCCCCCGCGCCGCCCCCGCCGCCCGCGTCCCTGACCTCCCTCGTCAGATCGCCGAAGGGCATGTTGTCGTCGCTTTCGGGGCGCGAAAGTGACAACGACGTGCCCTTCGGCGGATGGGCGAGAGAGGAGAGGGTGGCTAGGGGGCCGGGCGGGCGATGTGCGCGGCCTGCTCGAGCGCGGGGAGGGCGCGGCGGAGGGCGTCGACCTCCTCGGGAGTGAGCTCCGCGAGGATCGCGGCGACCGCCCGGGCTCGGTCGGAGCGCGCCGCCAGCAGCAGGTCGACGCCGGCCTGCGTTCCCGAGACGAAGAACGAGCGCCCGTCGTCGGGGTCGGGGGTGCGCTCGACGAGCCCGCGCGCCTCCAGGTCGGAGACGACCCGGGTGATCGTCGGGGCCGCGACGACCTCGATCGCCGCGATCTCGCTCGGGCGCAGCGGGCCGTTGCGCACGATCGTCGACAGCGCCGACAGCTGACCGTGGCTGAGACCGCCCGTGGCGGAACGGATGCGGCGGTTCAGCCGCCCGACGGCCAGGGCCAGGCGGCCGGGGACATCATCGTCACCGGTCGCCGGCCGCTCCGGACGCTCACGCTCGACCTGCACCGACTTCCTCGCCTTCCACCGTGGCCGGCCGCGCGGCTGCGACGGCCTCCTCATGAACATACTTGGATCCGCCGAGGAAGGAGGCGATCGCGCCGATGATGCTCATGACGGCTGCGGCGATGAACACGACGACGAGGCCGTCGTGGAACGGTCCGGAGATCAGCTGGGGGAAGAACTCCTTGCCCGTGAGCGTGGCCGCGTCGACGTGCGGCGACTGCAGGAGGCCGGTCGGGCCCAGCAGGCTCGCGATCGGGTTGTAGCCCAGGAACGCCGCGAACAGGCTGCCGACGGGAGGCGTCGCGCCGATCTGCGTCGCCACGTTCTGCGGAACGCCGTGCGAGGTCAACCCGGTGCTGAGCGCGGTCGGCAGCGCCACGGAGAGCCCGGCGATCATCAGCGAGAAGAAGATGCCGATGGAGAGCGAGCTTCCGGCGTTGAGGGCGACGCCCGCCATCCCGGAGGCCGCACCGCGTTCGTTCGGCGGCACGCTGTTCATGATCGCCGTGCGGTTGGGCGACGAGAACAGGCCGGAGCCGATGCCGTTCAGGCCGGTGAGCAGCGCGAACTGCCAGTACTCGAAGTTCACGGGGATCAGCAGCAGGCCGATGAACGTGACGGCCACCAGCACGAGGCCGACGGTCGCGAACGCCCGCGACCCGAACCGGTCGGAGAGCGCGCCTGAGACCGGTCCGGCGATGAGGAAGCCGATGGTGATGGGCAGCATGTAGATGCCCGCCCAGAGCGGTGTGGACTCGTAGCTGTAGCCGTGCAACGGCAGCCAGATCCCTTGCAGCCAGATGATCAGCATGAACTGGAGGCCGCCTCGCCCGATCGCGGCGAGGAACCCGGAGAAGATGCCCGACGAGAACGCGCGGATCTTGAACAGCCGCATGTCGAACATCGGAGACGGGACCTTCAGTTCGATGAGCACGAACGCGACCAGCAGCAGGATCCCGCCGATGATCGAGCCGAGCACCCACGGGTTGCCCCAGCCCTGCGAGCTGTCGCCGTACGGCTGGATGCCGTAGGTGATGCCGGTGAGGAGGGCGATCAGGCCGATCGCGAAGGTGACGTTGCCGAGCCAGTCGATCCGCCCCGGGTTCTTCTGGCCGACCTCGTGCAGCGACTTGAAGGACCAGATGGTGCCGATGACACCGAACGGCACCGAGACGAAGAACACCGCACGCCAGTCGATCTCGGCGAGCACGCCACCGAGGATGAGGCCGATGAACGATCCGGCGATCGCGGCGACCTGGTTGAGACCCAGCGCGAAACCGCGCTTGTTCGCCGGGAACGCATCGGTGAGGATCGCGGTCGAGTTGGCGAACAGCATCGCGCCACCGATGCCCTGCACGAACCTCCACGCGATCAGCCACATGGCGCCGGGGCCGCCGCTGAAGGGGTCGAGGCAGAGCGCGATCGCGGCGACGGTGAAGATCACGAAGCCGAGATTGTAGATGCGCACCCGCCCGAACTGGTCGCCCATGCGGCCGAACATGACGACGAGCACGGCGGTGACGAGCATGTAGCCCATCAGCATCCAGAGCAGGTAGGAGACGTTGCCCGGCTCGAGAGGGTTCAGCTTGACGCCGGTGAAGATGGCGGGCAGCGAGATGATGACGATCGACGAGTTGATCGTCGCCATAAGCATGCCGAGGGTGGTGTTGGAGAGTGCCACCCAGCGGTAGTGGGGGTGGTCTTTGGTGAAGATGCCGGTGCGGGGCAAGGGAGTCCTTCGTGCGTTTCGTATCGGTGTCGTGAGTCGCCGGCCCCAGGCGGAGGTGCGCGCCGGAGCCGAGAGCGCTTCGGCGCGCAGATGATTTATGTGCGTTAACTATATATCCGCGTGGAGGGGAGGGGAAGGGGGCGCGCCCCGCTGACAGTTCGCGAACTCGTTGAGACGGTGCGCCAGGAACGATTCGGCGACGAGGTCGTCCCACGCGAGCGGGGTCGGCTCCGGCGCGCCGAGAGCGCTCCGCGGCCCCGCTATCGTGACCTCATGGAGCCCTGGACGAAGCCGGACCGCCCCGACGCCCGACTCGAGGAGTACCGCTCCCACTTCCCGGCACACGTGAGCCGGGGCGAGGTGCGCGCGTCCGACCCGCGGGCGTCCCGCACCGCCGTCCGCGGCGCGCTCCTCCTCCCCCCTGCGCTGATCGCGACCGTCGCCTGGAGCTGCCTGACCTTCGAGGTCCCGGTCGCCGTGGCGCTACCCGGCTGGCTGGAGGCGGTGCGCGGGCTGCTCGTCGTCGCGCTCCTCTTCGCCGCGATCCTGCTCTGGGTCTTACCGTGGGGGCTGCTCTCCGTGCCGTCCGACGTCCGCAGGGCGATCGCGATCCAGCGCTTCGGCGAACCGTACGGCCTGGTCTTCCAGCGCCTGGCGAGCGCGCCGCCGCCGCTCGGCATCCTCTTCGCCGAGGGAGCGGACGCCGCGCCGAGGCCGCCGCGCACCCAGCATCCTGCGCCCGCGTCGCGGTTCCGCGCGGAGTTCGCACTCTCCCGCGGCGCTCTCGACGATCCAGCGCTGCAGATCGCCATGGCCACGTACACCGGCCGGAGGAACGATCCGTCGGCGCCCCGCGGCACCTTCCGGTACCTCTCGACCCGCATGCCGCGGCGGCTGCCGCACCTGATGATCGACTCGCTGAGCAACGGCCGGCTCCGCACCGTACTCCCCGGGTCGCAGCGGCTCTCACTGGAGGGCGACGTCGACCGGTACTTCGCCGTCTACGTGCCGAAAGGGTACGAGCGCGACGCGCTGCAGCTGCTCACTCCGGATGTCCTCGTCTGCCTCATCGACCACGGCCGCCGGTGGGACATCGAGGTGGTGGACGACCGCGTCGTCGTCGCATCCGCCGCCTCACGCCGACGCTCCGACCGCGCCGAGATCCCGGCGCTGCTGCGGTTCGCCGAACTGCTCGGTGCCGAGCTCGGCTACCAGGCGACCACGTACACCGATCAGCGGGCGCGCGACCCGCGTACCCAGATCGCCGCAGCGGGGCTCCGGCTCCGCCGACGCTCAGGAGTCTGGGTCGCCGTGATCCTCGCCGTCGTCGTCGCGGCGATGCTCGCCTTCCCGCACATCCTCGGCTGGGTGCTCGACAACAGCTGACGCGTTCAGAGCCGCAACTGCAGGAACGTCAGACAGGGCCGACAGTACGACACGGCGGACGCCGCCGTAGCAGCATCGCAGGCTGCCAAGCCCGGCGTCGAGATCATCGTCAGCCGGTGACGGAGGAGACCCGATGTCTGACGCACCCGCTCAGGCGTCGACCCGCTCCTCCGCCCCCTCGGCCGCGACGACCGCGCGCGGCGTGCGCCCACGACCGGTCACGCTCAGGTAGACGACCAGCACGAGGATCGCCACCAGGAAGATCAGACTCGTGACGATCGTGCCGAGGCCCAGGCCGCCGTCGGCGGTCGGCTGCGAGAGGTAGTCGCCGAGCGACGCGCCCAGCGGGCGGGTGAGCACGTACGCGATCCAGAACGCCACGATCGCGTTCAGCTTGAATCCGAAGTGGGCCAGCGCCACCGCGCCGATGGCGACCGCGAAGACGACCACCGAGACCAGGTAGCCCAGGTTCAGCTGCTCGGCGACGAGATCGCCGGCTGCGGTGCCCAGGGCGAAGGTGAACAGCACGGCCAGCCAGTAGAACGCCTCCCGGCGGCGGGTCACGATGTCGTGGATCGAGAGCGTGCGCTCGAACCCGTACCAGATCGCGAACGTCGCGATCAGCGCGATCGCGAACACCGCCGTGGACACGACGAGCGGGACGCCCAGCCCGTCGGTCAGGTTGTCCGTGATGAGCGTGCCGACGACGCTGATCAGCACGACCGTCAGCCAGTAGACGCCGGGGATGTACCGCGCGCTCCGGAACTGCACCACAAACACGATCAGGAACACGACCGCCATCATCAGGCTGGTCAGCTGGGTGCCGAGGTGGAGGCTGGAGGACAGCAGGTCGGCGGCGGTCTCGCCGACCGTGGTGGCGAGGATCTTGATCGCCCAGAACGATACGGTGGGCTCCGGCACCTTGTTCTCGCGCAGAGCGGGACGGTTCGGCTCGGTCATGGGGCTCCCCTTCGAAGGATCGGATCGACTGATCGGGTCGGAACCCTTCGAACGCTAGGGTCCGCACCCCAAGGGGCCGCTAAGAAAGACGTCACCGCACGAGTCGGCGCGCACTCAGCCGGCGCACAATCCGCATGCAGCTTGCGCGCCTACGGTCGCGGCACCGGCCCACGCCGGGAGGAAGGAGGGGGCGATGCGAAAGCTGCTCGTCGGGATGATCGCGACCGCGCTCGTCCTCGTGGGCGGTTGGTTCGCCGCTGCGTACGTCGCCCCCGCGCTGATCGCCGGCGCGTCGGAATCGGGTTCGAGTGCGCGCACGGCCTCCACCCAGACCTGCCCGGCGGCAGCACCGGTCACGATCGGCACGATCGTCGTGCCCGCGGGGCCGGTCGCCGGATTCTGCCAGCCCGAACTCGTCATGGCCGCCCACATCATGAACGCCGCGCGCGACCAGGGCATCGGCGCGCACACCCAAGCCGTCGGCGTCATGACCGCGATCGGGGAGACCGGGCTCCGCAACCTCGACTATGGTGACGCGGCCGGCCCGGACAGCCGCGGGCTCTTCCAGCAGCGCGACAACGGAGCGTGGGGAACCCTGGCCGACCGGATGGACCCGTACACCGCGGCCACCCACTTCTTCGACAAGCTCATCACCGTCCAGGGCTGGCAGACGATGGCACCCTCCGCCCTCGCACACGCGGTGCAGGTCAACGCCGACCCCGACTACTACAGGCAGTACTGGGATGCGGCGCAGACCATCGTCGGTGCGCTCGGCGGGTAGCGCTCAGCGTGAGGCACGGCGATTCCCCGGGCGCGGCCATCCGGCCGGCCCGCGCGATGATGCGCGTGCCGGCCGGATCGCCGGCCGCCGATTCTGACCGTGCTACTGCGCCGCGATCCCCTCGCCACCCGCAGCACCGGGCACGACCACCGATCCGAGACCCGTCAGGCTGCCGTCGACGTTCACACGGAACGCGGCGACCCCTCCGGCCGCACCGGTCTGCACGTACAGATACCGACCGTCGGCGGTGACGGCGGCATCCACGGTTCCGGCCCCCGCCGGCGTCGTGCCGAGCGCGCTCAGCCCGCCTGCCCCCGCGTCGGCGTAGCCCGAGAGGCTGCCGCTGCCCGCGTTGGACACGTAGAACCCTGAACCGTCGCGGACGATCCAGCAGGTCGCCGCCTGGCCTGTCGCGGAGGTCGCGATCGGCACGAGCGCGCCGCTCGGAGCGATCGAGAAGGTCGCGACGGAGTTGGTCCCCGCCTCGGCGACCACCAGGTGGCCGCCCGCGTCGAAGCTGACCGCGAACGGCACGGCCCCCGGCTCCACGGTCGTCACCGGGTGTGCGGAGAGCCCGCCGAACCGGTCGACGCCGAAGATGTCGACCGCGCTGCCGTTGCCCTTCGTGGTGACGACGAGCTTCGAGCCGTCCGGGGTGAAGGCGACCTGGCCGGGGGTGTGCGTGAACTCGGGCGTCAGCGTCGGGTCGAGCCCGAGCGGCCGGTTCCAGACCGGGATGCGGACCAGATAGTCGGCGATGCGCACGAACCCCTGCACGGCGCCTCCCGACCGCGCGTCGAGGACGTAGACGAGCGCGCCGTGCGTCGCGATGCTGACCGGGAACGATCCGCCCGACCCGACCACCTCGCGGCGGACGAGGTGGTCGCCGTGCACGGCGAAGACGGTCACCGTGTCGCTTCCGGCATTGACCGCGTAGAGGAGCCCGCGATCGAGCACGAGCGACCCCTGGGACGCGAGGTGATCCACGACCGAGCCGGTGAGCGCTCCCCCGAGGCCGCCCGTCGGATAGGTTCCGGCCTGGTGGAGGGAGCCGTCACGTGCCCGGTCGTAGGCGACGACGGCGTTTCCGCCCACGCCGTCGGTCTGGACGAAGACCGCGGAGGTGGCGCCTCCGTCGTCGGTGATGCCGCCGGATCCGGCGGGTGCGGCGAGCACGGGGGCGGCGAAGAGCGCCGTCGCGGCGACGGCGGCCGCCGACGCGAGAGCGAGCCGAACTGGTGTTCTCATGATTCTCCTTCGATCGATCCGTTCCAGATGCCGGAGGTCCCGGCCACCGAGCGCGACGCAGACGACGCGTTCGAGGGGTGAGTGTCGGTCCGCGCCGGATGCTTACCCCGAGCCCGGGACTTTCTGCGTCGGGGCAGCGGTGTCGATCGGACGCGAGGCCCTACGATCGACCCATGGAGGTCGGTGACGCGCTGCCGGAGCGATGGCGCCCCTCCGACGCCGAGCAGGCGGAGACCGACGACTGGAGGCGGAGGCTGACCGCCGGAGGTCCGGTGCAGCGCGACGCGGAGGGCCAGCTGTACGAGCTGCTTCTGCGCGTCGCGCGGGGCGAGGTGCACCGCCGGGCGGCCTCCCTGCCCTTCGCCGGGCCCGAACTCGACGACGTCGCCCACCAGGCGGCCGCCGACGCGACGCTGGGTGTGCTGCGGCGCCTGCACGAGTTCCGCGGCGAGAGCCGCTTCACGACGTGGGCGTACACCTTCGCGATCTTCGAGGTGTCGACGAAGACCGGCCGTCACTTCTGGCAGCACCGCACCCTCTCGCTCGACGCCGCCGGCTGGGACCGCCTGCCCGACCGGCTCGGCATCTCACCGGAGGAGGCCGGCGCGGCGAGCGAGCTGCTGGGCGCCCTGCGGCACGCCATCGACTCGGTTCTGTCACGGCGGCAGCGGGAGGTCCTCCTCGCGGTGATCGTCGAGGGGGTCCCGCTGGAGGCACTGGCCGTCACGCGCAGGACCACCCGCGGAGCGCTCTACAAAGTGGTCTTCGACGCGCGACGGAAGTTGCGGGACTACCTTGTCACTCATCATTATCTGGACGAGAAGGGTCTGGACGACGAGAGTCCGGACCACGACGGACCCGACCAGCACACCGAGGAGGCGAGATGAGCGCGCGAACGCGGATACGGGACTTCCTGGGATCCGGCGAGCCCGACGCCGGCTGCGCCGAGACGATGTCGGTCATGCACATCTTCGCCGAGCTCGTCTTGGCCGGAGCGGACGCGGCCGCCCGCTATCCCGGTGTCGCCCTCCACCTGTCGCGCTGCGCCGCCTGCGGCGACGACTACGCCGGATTGCTGGCGGCGCTCCGAGCGTAGTCAGGCCGCCACTGAGTCAGGCGCGCATCGGGCGCGGTCGAGCGGCACCGAGTCCGGACCGGGTCCGCGTACGCACCGCGGGTCGGCACAGCGGACCGGCAGGGTCGCGACCACCCAGGCGCCGCCCAGCGACGGCATCAGCCTCCGCTCCGCCTTCCGGGGCGAGCCGCACACCGGGCAGACCTCGTCGGCGGTGCCCCTTCGCGCGCTTGCCGCCGAGGTCACGAGAGCTTCTTGTCGATGGACCGGCGGAGGTCTTCGTAGTGCCGTCCCCGTGCCTTCGCGGATTCGACTCCGACGGTGTAGGCCTCGATCGCGACGATGACGAGGATGAGGAGGTTCTTGCGCATGCCCCCACGATCCCCTCGCGAGAAAACCTGGACAGGGGATTGAGAAACACCCGCATGAATGATCCTGTGCTGCGAAGCCTGCGCCCACCTCCATCACAGACCCCGAGGGAGGATCAGCCCTCGCGTTCGGCGAGCACCTCCAGGGCGGCTGCCCGGACCCGGGAGGTCAACCCCTCCGCTCGGAGCATCGGCATGCCGGTCTCGGCGAGCGCCGCCACGAGCTCGGCGGAGACGACGTCCGCGACCTCCAGCACCGATGCCACCGACAGGTCTTCGCGTTCGAGGGTGCCCGTGATGAGCCCCGCGACCCGCTCTTCCGAGTCGTCCTCGTGGCGCCGGAAGAGTGTCGTGACGCTGTCGAGGAGGCGTGCAGCTGCACGCTGCCCGAGTTTCTCGCTCCGCTCCTCGATCTCTTTGCCTGCACCGGTCAGGAACCGGTACAGCAGTATGCCCCCGAAGACGAACAGCGCGCTCAGCGGGTCGAAGTGCTTCTCGTCCAAGGGCGCCACGTAGGTGATGTCCGGACCGATCGCTGCTGCGATCTCGTCGACGGCGTCGATGACCCCGTCATCCTGGTCGCTCACGGGCTGCTCCCTTCCTGGGCGGTGACGGCGAGCCGAAGCAGCTCGCCACGCATCGGCGCTGGCCACAGGAGTCGCACGTCGAGCAGCTCCGTCAGCGCGCGCTTCAGTCCGCGCTCCCCTGTCGCCCGACCGGCTTCGACGAGGCGGGACACCGTCCGTTGCTGGGCCGCCGACGTGAGCAGGGGGTCGAGGTGGAAGCGCTGGACATCCTGGAGCCGGACCCTCACCTCCTCGACGTGGTGAAAGCGGCGCCGCTCGGTCTCGGTGAGGCTCGCGCCTTCCGAATCGAGGAGGATCCCGAGGGACTCCGTGGCGTAGGCGCACGGCCAGATGGCGTAGAGCCTCCGGAGGTACGGATCCACCGCCTCCCTGCGGCGCGCATCCGACACCAGGCCGTCGACGGCGTCGCACATCGCGACCCCGGCGTAGACCAGCCCGGTGCCGTGCCCCTCCGCGATGACCCACCGTGTGAAGGCACCGACGAAGGGCTCGAGGAGGGGCAGCGAGCCATCCGCGCGTCTGTGCGCGGCACGCACCCTGGTACGGAACTCGTGGAGGACGGCGGGCTCGTCGAACGCGAACCGCGCCACGATCTGCGCGAGGAGCCCGGCGGCCGTGGTCTCACCGTCGACCCGTAGCAGCGCGTGCTCGCTCGTCAGCCAGTCCGCCCAGGCATCCACCTCCTCCACGACGCGGTCCGCGGTCGCCTCGCGATCGGGCAGCCGAGCGAGACTCTGCATCAGCCGGCGCATGATCACCCGCCGCTGCGGCGTTCGTCCCGCGTTCAATCCGTAGTCGGCGGTCAGCAGCAGCTGTCGTTCCGCTTCATCGGAGGGGTCCGTCCCCCATCGACGCACCAGCTCGGCGAGGGCGTCCGATACGCGGTTCCAGATGCGCGGTTCGAACGCCGGGTCGCCGAGGTCGGGCAGCGCGAAGACACGCTCGGCGGGGATGCCCTCCGGCGGGCTGGTTCGCGTCACCCCTCGGCCCCTGTCGTCCTCCCACAGGTAGTGGCCGTCAGCGGACCAGACGAGCTGCTCTCCCGGGAACAGACGGCTGATCCCCGCGCGGTAGTCCGCCTGGAATCGCACCAGCTCCTCGACCTCGAACGCCGACCACAACAGGAACCGGACACCCCACGCGACGGTTCGCACCAGCTGATCCGTCGACCAGCCGGCGAGCTCGCGAGCGGCCGCGTCGGAACTGAACTCCCTCGGGGCGAGCTGCTGTTCGACGGGAAGACGGGAGCCGGCACCACCGAGCAGGCTGGGCACCATGCGCACAGCATCCTCCAGGAGCACCGCGCCGGGCAAGACCCCCCGGTGCTTCCATGGATGCCGGGGAAGGCCGGGCGGCGGAGCTCCGTCCCGGTGGTGCAGGCATGGAGGACGCAGCGACCGAGCACGACGCCGGGGACGTCCGCGCCCCGTCGGGCCGGGAGGGCGCCGGGCTCGGCAGCTGGACCCGGGTGCTCGGCTGGTGCGGTGTCGCCGGGCTGATCTACCTGCTGATCTGCGCGGTCAGCATCATCAGCCGCGGCTTCGCCGGTCTCGGCGGGGACGCCGCGCACAGCATGTTCGCGTTCGCCGCGAACCCGTGGGTCGGGCTGTTCGTCGGGGTGCTCGGCACCGTGCTGATCCAGTCGTCGACCACCACGACCGCGATCGCGGTCACCGCTGTCGGCTCCGGTGCGCTGGCCATCCAGGGCACCGTGCCGATCATCCTCGGCGCGAACGTGGGGACCACGGTCACGACGACCCTCGTCGCGCTCACCTTCATCGGCAACCGGGAGGAGTTCCGCCGTGCACTGGCGGCGTCGTCCATCCACGACTTCTACAACTGGCTCGCGCTGCTCATCTTCTTCCCGATCGAGCTGATCTGGCATCCACTGGAGCGGCTCAGCGGCGCGATCACGTATGAGCTGTACGGAACCGGGTGGCTGCCCGACCCGTCCCGGTTCAATCTCATCCGCGCGATGACCACGCCGGTCGTCGACGTCGTGACCGGCGCCACCTCTCACCTTCCCGGCGCGGTCGGGCCGGTCTTCACCATCGTGATCGGCGCCGCCCTGATCTTCGTGGCGGTGCGGTACCTCGGCAAGCTCCTGAAGCTGCTGATGGTCGGCCGTGCGCGCGACATCCTCATCAGGGCGGTCGGCCGCAACCCCTACCTGGCGATGGGCTCCGGGATGGCCGTGACCGTCGTGACGCAGTCGTCGACGATCACCACGTCGGTGCTGGTGCCGTTCGCCGGGGCGGGCATCCTCACCCCGGCCCAGATCTATCCGGTCACGGTCGGCGCCAACCTCGGGACGACGTTCACGGTGGTGTTCGCCGCCTTCGCCGTCGTCGGTCAGGACGCGCGGATCGGCCTCCAGGCGGCGTTCGTGCACCTCCTCTACAACGTGTTCGCGATCGTCGCGATCTACGTCATCCCGATCCTGCGGCCGGTGCCGCTGTTCCTCGCGCAGACCTTTGCCCGGATCGCCTCCCGACACAAGTGGGTCGTCGCCGTCTACCTGGGCACGGTGTTCGTCGCCGTGCCGCTGGCGGTGATCGTGTTCGTCGGCGTGCTCTGACCGATCGGCCGCACCTCTGGCGTTAATGGTTTTGTCCCCGTACCATGTGGATAGTCTTCCCCGGCAGCGGGATCCACGACAGAGGAGTCGTCCATGACCATTGCGATCATCGGGGCCGGCATCGGCGGGCTCGTGACGGCGCTCAGCCTGCACAGAGCGGGCTTCGACGACGTCCGGGTCTACGAGCGGGTGCGGGAGCTGCGACCGCTGGGCGTCGGCATCAACCTCCTGCCGCACGCCGTGCGCGAGCTGACCGAGCTCGGGCTGCGCGACGACGTCGAGGCCATCGCCGCCGCTCCGCACCGACTGAGCTACTACAACCGCCACGGCCAGCCGATCTGGAGCGAACCCCGCGGCACCGCGGCCGGTTACCGCTGGCCGCAGCTCTCGGTGCACCGCGGCGAGCTCCAGCTGGCGCTGGTGGAGGCCGTGCGCGAGCGGCTCGGAGCCGAGACGATCCGCCTCGGCCACCGGCTGACCGGGCTCGACACGACGGACGAGCGCGCTCGCGCGGTCTTCGAGACCTCCGACGGCTCGGTGTCGGCCGACGCCGATCTCGTGATCGGCGCCGACGGCATCCACTCGGCGGTGCGGGCGCTGCGCTACCCCGACGAGGGCGCGCCGCGCTGGAACGGCCTCACGCTCTGGCGCGGCACGGCGGTCGTCCCGGCCTTCCTCGACGGAACGACGATGATCATGGCCGGCGACGACCAGCTCAAGTTCGTCGCGTACCCGCTGCGGCGGGAGGCCGACGGGTCGCTGACCGTGAACTTCATCGCAGAGCAGCGCTCCGACGGGTCGCGCGCCGAGACCGTCGACTGGAACCGCCAGGTGCAGATCGCCCCGATCGCCGAACTGTTCGGCGCGTGGCGGTTCGACTGGCTCGACGTGCCCGCCGTCATCGCGAGCGCGCGCGAGCTGCTCGAGTACCCGATGGTCGACCGCGACCCACTGCCGCGATGGACGTTCGGATGCTCGACCCTGCTCGGCGACGCGGCGCACGCCATGTACCCGAACGGGTCGAACGGCGCCTCGCAGGCGATCCTGGACGCCCGGACGCTCGCGCACGCGCTCGCCACGGCGGGCGATTTCGCCGAGGGACTCCACCGCTACGAGGAGGCCAGGCGACCGGCGACGGCCGACCTCCTCGCGCTCACCCGGCAGCAGGGTCCGGAGCGCGTCATGGTGCTGGCGCACGAGCGGGCACCGGAGGGCTTCGCCGACATCACCGACGTCATCCCCGCCGCCGAACTGCAGGAGATCGCCGACGGGTACAAGCGTGCCGCGGGATTCCATCCCGAGGCGCTCAACACCCGGGCGTCACTCGACGCGCGGCTGGGGCAGGGCTCATGAGCGACTCCGTCGACACCCGCCGGCTCGCCGCCCTGATCTCGCCGCTGCGCCGCAACCTCCTCGCCCTCAGCCGCGAGACGGCGGGGCTTCCGGACGTTCCCGACTCGCAGGTGGAGGTGCTGCGCGCCCTCCCCCGCGGCACCGTGAGCACGCCGGGCGCGCTCGCCCGCCGGCTCGGCCTCCGCAAGTCGACGATGAGCAACCTGCTGACGGCGATGGAGGCTGCAGGGCTGGTGGTGCGACGCCCGAGCCCGGACGACCGGCGGCGCGTGGAGGTGCTGGCCAGCCCCCACGCGCTCAGCATCTTCGACCGCTTCGACGCGACCAGCGCGCAGCTACTCGCGCAGGCCGCTGCGACCCTCCGCGCGGACGACCTCTCCGCCCTGGCCGCTGCGGTGCCCGCACTCGAGCGCCTGGGCGACGCCCTCGCCGACCGGCGCCGGCGCACGATCGACGGGGACGACCGATGACCGAGACACTTCCGGTCCCCGGGCTCGTCCCGTCGCTGCAGGTTCGCGTCGAATTGGCAGAGCCGGAGGACCACGGCCGGACCGCCGCCGGTCACCGCCGGGTGGTCCCGATCATCGGGGGCAGCATCAGCGGCGACTTCACCGGCGTGATCCTCCCGGGCGGAGCGGACTGGCAGGTCGTGCGCGACGACGGCACGATCGAGATCGACTCGCGCTACTCGGCGCGCGGCGACGACGGCTCCCTGCTCTACATCCGCGCGATCGGGCTGCGCACCGGTCCCGCCGAGGTGCTGGCCGCGCTCGGCAGCGGCGAGCAGGTCGATCCGCGCAGCTACTACTTCCGCACGACGGTCTGGCTGGAGTCGTCCTCCCGTCCAGACCTGGCGAACCGCCTCTTCGTGGCGGCGTGCGCCCGCCACCGCGCCGAGGTCGTCTACACCGCCTATCGCGTCTCGTAGGGGCAGATTCGTGACGAATGTCGCGATTCGTGGCACGAATGTCGCGATTCGTGACGAATGTCGCGGGGCTAGCGGCGGGCGAGGTGGAAGCGCAGCGACACGAGCTGGCGGAGGTAGGCGCCGCCGTTCGCCAGCGACGCCTTGGAGACGCCGCCGTGGCGCGCGCCGAAGTCGTACGGCACCTCTACGAGAGCGAGGCGGTGCCGCACCAGCACCTCCAGCAGGATCTTGAAGCCCCGCGGCTGCAGCGCGTCCAGATCGAGTGCGTCGAGCCGCACCGCGAAGAACCCCGACATCGGGTCGCTGCACCCGTGCAGCCGACGCGGGAAGAGCACGCGGGCGGCGACGGTGCTCGCCGACGACACGACGTGGCGGAAGCGCCCGTCGAGCCCCGACGCCCGGCCTCCGGCGCAGTAGCGGGAGCCCAGGACGATCCCGGCGTCGCGCTCCCGACCCGTGATGACGAGCCGCGGCACGGCCTCCGGAGGGTGCTGGAGGTCACCGTCCATGACCACCACCCAGCGCCGCGCCGCCAACCGCATCCCGGTGATCACCGCACCGGACAGGCCGCCGTCGGGATGCGAACGGTGGATGATCCGGATGACGTGCGGCAGACGCTCGGCCTCGGCCGTGGCCTCCCGCACCGTGTCGTCCGTCGAGTCGTCGACGACCAGCACCTCGCTGTACTCCGGGTCGAGCAGCACCGAGAGCCGGTGGAGGAGCTCCGCGATGGACCCCGCCTCGTTGAAGGTCGGGACCACCACCGACACGCCGGTGAGAGGTGGGGCCACGGCCGCGCTGCCAACATCCATACCCGGGTAGACCGCGGGAGGCCGGAATCGTCACGCGGTCGCCGCGCGCCGCGGCGGGTCAGGGGTGGGGAGGAGCGTCCTCGTCCGCCGCCACGCCCGCGTGCGCCCGCAGCCGGGCCACCACGGGGCCGAGCGCGAAGGCGGCCAGGAGCAGCACGACGATCCCGATCGCGAGGGGGAGGCTGCCGCCGACCAGGGTGGGCAGGTTCTGGAGGATGAGCACGAGGAAGAGGAGCAGCCCGGCGAGGCCGAGCGCCGGCGCGATCGCGCGTCGCCACAGCGAGACGCCCGTGCCGCGGTTGCGGGCGAAGAACACCAGCACCGCCACGCTCGTGATGCCGAGCAGCAGCACGATTCCCACCGACGAGAAGCCCGCCAGCCACGTGTAGAACTGGTTGATCGGGTCGAGACCGGTGACCACGCCGACCAGCAGCAGCACCCCGACGACGACTCCGGTCGCGACCGAGGCGCGGTGCGGCGAGCCGAGGCGGGCGTGCGCGTGGCCGAGACGCTGCGGCAGTGCGGAGCGGCCCGACAGAGTGAACACGTAGCGGGACACGATGTTGTGGAACGACAGGATGCACGCGAACAGACTGGTGACGAACAGCACCTGGATGATGTGCTCGCCGACGGTGCCGAGGTACTTCTGCGTGACGTCCGCGAGCAGCGTGCCGCCGTGGTCGGTCGCCGTCTTGACCGCCTTCGAATCGCCCACGGCGCTGATCAGCGCCCAGCTGGAGAGCGCGTAGAACACGCCGATGAGCACGAGCGACAGGTAGGTGGCGCGCGGGATGGTGCGGTCGGGGTCGCGCGCCTCGTCGCGGAACACCGCGGTCGCCTCGAAGCCGATGAAGCTCAGGATGGCGAACAGGATGCCGATGCCCGGCGCACCCGACAGGATCGCCGACGGCGTGACGATGCCGGTCGACAGGCCCTCGGGCGTGTTGCCGCCGAACACGATGACGGCGTCGAGCACGAGCACGATGAGCACCTCGGCGACGAGCAGCACCGCGAGCACGCGGCCGGAGAGCTCGATGTTGCGGTAGCCGAGGAACACGACGACGCCGAACGCGACGGCCGCGTAGATCCACCACGGGAGGCTGGGGACGCCGTACGACCCGAGCAGGGAGTTCACGCCGGGACCGATGAGCCCGAAGACCGCGGCCTCCAGCGTGATGTACGACAGCAGGGCGGCGAACCCGGTGCCGAGGCCGGCGGCGCGACCCAGGCTCCGGTCGACGTACGAGTAGAACGCGCCGGCCGACTTCACGTACGGGGTCATGGTCGTGAACCCGACGGCGAACAGCAGCAGCACGACGGTCGCGATCACGAAGGTGAAGGGGAAGCCGGTGCCGTTGCCGATGGCGATGCCGAGCGGCACGGGTCCGCCGATCACGCCGAGCGGCGACGCGGCGGCGACCACCATGAACACGATCGAGGCGACGCCGAGGTTGCCGCGCAGGCGCGTGCGGGTCGCGGCGGCGGATGCGCCGGGAGCCGTGGAGGATGCCGGGGCGGAGCTGGTCTGGTCTTCGATGGCCATGAGGGGCTCTTTCGGGGAGGAGGAAGCAAGCGGGGCGGGGCGGGTGGAGCAGAGACTAGCGACGCCGGGAGTCCCGTGTCGCGATGGATTACCGAATGTGTCCGCGGTCAGCGGACAGGCCGGCGACGCGGCGTCAACCGACCGGCGTCCCCACGGGATCGCCCAGCGTGACGCGCGCGGCCGGGTGCGGTTCGGACGGCCGGGCGCTGGCCCCGCCGAGCTTCTCGCGCAGCGTGCCCGGACGGTACGCGGTCTGGTAACGCCCGCGCTTCTGCAGCTCGGGCACGAGCAGGTCGACCACGCCCTCGAAGGTCTCCGGTACGGCAGCGGCGGCGAGGTTGAAGCCGTCGACGCCGGTCTCGTCCACCCACTCCTCGAGGGCATCCGCCACGGTGGAGGCCGAGCCGGCGATCACCGGGCCGTCGCCGCCGATGCGCGCGTACTCGGCGATCTCGCGCACGGTCCACTCGCGATCGGGGTCGGCTGCGCTGAACGCCGTGACCACGGACTGGATGGCGTTGGAGTCCTGGTCGCGCAGCACCGCGTCGGCGTCGAGCGTGCTGAAGTCGATGCCGGTCCAGCCCGACATCAGGGTGAGCGCGCCGACGGAGGAGGCGACCTCCAGGTACTCCTCGAGCCGCCGCTGCGCTTCGGCGTCGGTCTCGGCGACGATCACCGTCTGCTGGTTGATGACGGCCACGGAGGCGGCGTCACGGCCGGCGGCCGCGACGGCCTCCCGGAGCCCGGCGACCTGCCTGGTCAGCACCGCGCGGCTGGGCGCTGCGACGAACACGTTCTCGGCGTGCTTGGCCGCGAACGCGAGGCCGCGCGCCGAGGCGCCGGCCTGGAACAGGAACGGCGTGCGCTGCGGGCTCGGCTCGCTGAGGTGGATCCCCGGCACGCGGAAGAACTCGCCCTCGTGCGCGATCGGCCGCACCCGGGACGGGTCGGCGTAGACGCCCGTGACGGGGTCGGCGATCACGGCATCGTCGTCCCAGCTGGCCTGCCAGAGCTTGTAGACCACCTCGAGGTACTCCTCGGCGATCTCGTACCTCCGGTCGTGTGCCTCCTGGCCGCTCACGCCGAGGTTCAGGGCGCCGCTGTTGAGGTAGGAGGTGACGATGTTCCAGCCGATGCGGCCGTTCGTCAGGTGGTCGAGCGTCGACATCCGGCGGGCGAACGGGTACGGGTGCTCGAAGGAGACACTGGCGGTCACACCGAACCCGAGGTGCTCGGTCGCCGCGGCCATCGCCGGGATGAGCTGCAGCGGGTCGTTGACCGGCACCTGCACGCCGCCGCGCAGGGCCGCATCCCGGCTGCCGCCGTAGACGTCGTAGACGCCGAGCACGTCCGCGAGGAACACGGCGTCGATGAGACCGCGTTCCAGGGTCTGTGCGAGCTCGATCCAGTAGTCGAGGTCGAGATAGCGGCGGGACTCGTCGCGCGGGTGCCGCCAGAGGCCGGGCGAGAGGTGCCCGACCGTGTTCATCGTGAACGCGTTGAGCCGGATCTGCTGGGCCATGCCGTCGCCGCCGCTCAGATCCAGGAGTGCCGCGCGGGCAGCGTGCCGTTGAGCGCGTAGTCGCCGATGATGACCGGCTTCCAGCGGACGGGGTCGTGCAGCGTGTGCACGCGCGCGTTGCGCCAGTAGCGGTCGAGCGCCTTCGCGCCGAGCGCCGAGCGGGTGCCGCCGAGCTCCAGCAGTCGCGTGGAGGCCTCCAGTGACAGTTCGGTGGTGAGCACCTTGGCGCGGGCGACGGCGATGGAGGCCGAGGCGACGTTGGCCTCGTCTGCGGCCGGCTTGGCGGCATCGATGGCCTCTCCGGCCTTCTCGGTGAGAGCCTCGGCGGCGGCCAGGTCGATGTCGAGTCGGCCCAGGCGCTCCAGGGTCAGCGGGTCCTTCGCGGCGGAGTCGACGCCGCTGTCGATCCAGGGCCGCGCCGCCCGCACGGCCTCGTGCGTCTCGCGGATGGCGCCTCGCGCGATCCCGAGGTCGACCGCAGCGGTGGTGAGCTGCGCGAACGGACCGGCGATGGTCGGGTTCTCGTACTCGGTGTGCATCGGGAAGACGCGCTCGGCCGGCACGCGGAGACCGTCCAGCACGACCGAGCCGCTGGAGGTCGCCCGCTGCCCGAACGCCGACCAGTCGTCGACGACGGTGAGGCCCTCGGAGTCGCGCTCGGTGAAGACCAGCTGCTCGAGGCCCTCCTCGTCGACGGCCAGCACCGGGATCCAGTGCGCGTACGCGGAGCCGGTCGAGTAGAACTTGCGCCCGGTGACCACGACCTCGTCACCCTCGTGGACGAGCCGGGTCTGGATCTCGGCGACGTTCTTGCCGCCGGCCTCTGAGAACGCGTTCGCGAAGCGGGCGCCCGACAGCACCAGCCCGAAGAAGAACGCCTTCTGCTCCGGTGTTCCGGAGAGGCGGATGTCCTCCACCAGGCAGAAGTGGTTCTGCGGGATCTGCCCGAGCGACGGCTCCACCGCCGACACGGTCGCGATGACGTCGGCGAGGGTCGCGTGCGAGACCTCGGCGCCGCCGAACTCGCGCGGGATGGTGATGGCCCAGAGCCCCGTCGCACTGAACGCGTCGACCACCTCGATCGGGATGCGCCGCTCTGCGTCGATCTGCGCCGCGTAGGGGCGCACGGTCTCGGCGAAGTCGCGGGCGGCGGTGCGCGCCTCCGCGTCGGAGGAGATGACGTGGGCCGGCGCGCTCTGGCGCGCGATCGCGGGGCTGACGGCGGTGTCGCTGGGCATGCTGCTACCTCGGGAGGGTCTCGGGACGGGTTCCGTTGCGCAGAACGCTATCGCCCGGGGTCGGCCTCCCGCGGTTCGGCCGCAATGCGCCGTAACGTGAGAGGCGCACGGGCGAGGTGCGGCACTATGGGCGCATGGACGTCCCGTTCTTCTGGATCGATGTGTTCGCCGAGCGCCCCCTGGAGGGCAACCCGCTCGCACTCGTCCCCGATGCGGACGCGCTGGCCGAGCCGCGGCTGCGCGCCATCGCGCGCGAGTTCAACCAGTCGGAGACGACGTTCCTGTGCGCTCCGACAGCGGCCGGTGCAGCGGTGCGCCTCCGCTCGTTCACCCCGGCGGGCGTGGAGGTCGGCGGTGCCGGCCACAACGCGATGGGTGCGTGGATCTGGCTGGCCGGGTCCGGGCGGCTCGCCCCCGGGGAGGATCGGTTCGTGCAGCAGATCGGCGACGACCTGCTGGAGGTCACGGTCTCACGGGCCGAGGACGGCCGGCCGGTGGTGTCGATGCGACAGTCGCCTCCGGTGTTTCCGCCGACGCCTCCGGTCGATGTCGCGCTGCTCGCGGCGGCGCTGGGTCTTCCGGTCGACGACGTCGTCGCGTCATCGGCGCCGGAGGTCGGCTCGACCGGCGCCGCGCACCTCCTCGTGCGGGTGGCGGGGATCGCCGCGGTGGATGCGGCCCGCCCCGACAGCGCGGCGCTGGCGACGCTGCTGGCGGACGCGGGCGGCGAAGGCTGCTACGTCTACACCCTCGACGCGGGCGCCGGCCTCCACGCGTACGCGCGCTTCTTCAACCCGACGGTCGGCATCGCGGAGGACCCGGCGACCGGCACGGCTGCGGGGCCGCTCGCCGCCCTGCTGGTGCGCGACGGCGTCGCGGCGGTCGGGTCGCCGGTCCGCATCGAGCAGGGGCGTGCACTCGGGAGGCCGAGCCTGCTGACGGTCGCCGTCGACGGCCCGCGCGTGACGCTGACCGGCTCCGGCATCGTCACCGCAACCGGCACGCTGCACCTCTGAGCGGTGCCGTACCTCGGAGGGTCACTGACATTCGTCACGAATCTCGAGATTCGTGGCACGAATCGGCACATTCGTCACGAATCTCGAGATTCGTGACGCCGCGGGGCACTACGCCGCGACGCGGCGGCCCCGGCCGGCGAAGACGCGGGACGCCACCAGGTTCCAGAGCCCGGCGAACAGGAGGACGCCGGCGACACCGTTGAGCACACCGCCGACGACGTCCGAGCCGTAGTGCACGCCGACGTAGAGCCGCGACCACATCACGAGCAGGACGAAGACCGCGCCGATCACCAGGACGATCGTGCGCGCGAGGGTTCCCCGACAGACCATCGCGAGCGCCGTGACCAGCGCCGTCGCGAAGACCACGTGACCGCTCGGGTAGCTGAGGGTCGCGGGATTCACGTGCAGCAGATGGGTCAACCCGGCGGTGCTCGGGCGCGGCTCGGCGACGACGGTCTTCACGACCAGCGTGGTGATCCAGCCGAGACCGGTGACGACCACGGTGCCGAGGGCGAGCCTCCAGCCCTTCACGAACAGCAGGATGATGAAGACGATGACCAGGATGACGCCCACGACGGTCACCTGGTCGAGCTTGTCGAGCACCAGAGCGAGCTTGTCGAGCAGCGGTGAGTTCACCCGGTTGATGGAGGCGCCGAGCGACTCCATCCGAAGCGCGGCGATCCACTTGGCCGCGAAGCCGAGCGCGAAGGTCAGGGCGAACAGGACCACGGTCCAGACGATCCAGTGACGGGGGATGCGGAGCTGGGCTGGCTTCACGGGCGGAGACTCCTCTCGAGCGGAACTGCCAGTCAATCACTGTACGGCTCAGTAACTTCTAAGAGGGGGAGGCGGACCTGAGCGTTTCCGCAGTCGCCGCGCGGCCGGGCTAGCGCGTCTTGCGCGCCGCGCGGTCCGGGCGCTCGAGCACGATCCGGACACCCGACCGGCGCAGCGCCACCAGGAGCACCGCGCCCACGGCGCAGGCGAGCCCCGCCGCCAGAGCCCAGCCGGCCGCGCCTGCCGGGTTGTCGCGGATCGTCGCCAGATACCAGCCGGCCGTCCACGGTACGGCCGCCAGGGCGAACATCCCGACCGCGCCGGGCCGGCGCAGCAGGAGAAGGACGATGGCGGCGAGGATCAGCAGCGCGACCAGGACCGACGGCGGCACGCGCGCAGCGAAGACGTACCAGAACTGGCGATCGGAGGGGACGTCCGGCATCAGCATCGCGTTCCACGCGTAGACGCCGACGAAGAGCAGGATCCAGAGCGGCACGCCGATCGCGAGAGCGCGGCGGGCCGGCGCGGCCGAGGCGGCGACGAAGGCGGCGAGTGCGAAGAACACCAGGTTCGTCGCGCTCGGACCGTCCCATCCCGGGACGATCGCGTTCACCGACGGCAGCAGAATCGCGACGACGCCGCTCACCACGAGGATCACCCGCGACGCACGACCCGAGCCGAGGAGGAACAGCACCAGCGCAGCCGACCAGAGCACGGTCAGCACCACGCCCGGGCTGAGGAACGGCCCGAACGTGCTCACGTCGGGCGTGGTCCCCCGCAGCCACGACCGATAGCGGGAGAGCGGCGCCCACCAGCTGCTCCAGAACGCGATGAGCGAGAACGCGAGCCCGTAACCGAACGCGAGCGTCGCCGCCCCGGAGCGCACGCCGGCCGGGAGGACGACGGCGGCGCGCTCCGCCAAGCCGCGGAACGCCAGGTCTGCCCGCTCGCCGGGTGCGGGCTCCGTGCGGCCGTCGTGGTCCGCCCCGTCGAGTAGCATCCCCAGCACCGCGTCGGCATTGCGCTGCCGCCACGACTCCGGATACCACCGCAGTGCCGTCCGGTACCGAGCCTCGAGCTCCCGCGTCACTCGGCCACCACCGCCGCCGCGATCGTGGCGCCCGCCCGTCGGCGCAACCGCTCGCGCGCCCGTCTGGCGTTCTCTTCGAGCCGGGTCGCCTCCTCGGCCACCCGCTCGCGGCCGGAGTCCGTCAGGGCGAAGTAGCGCCGCAGCCGCCCGTTGACGATCTCGTCGCGCACATGCTCGACCAGCCCCGCGCTCTCGACCCGCTCGACGATCGCGTAGAGCGAGCCGACCTTCAGCGAGATACGCCCGTCCGAGAGGTCGGCCACTTCGGAGAGGAGCGCGTAGCCGTGCTTCGGGCCATCGGCGAGGGCGGCCAGGACGAGGAACGAGGGCTCGCGGAGTTCGATGGTCATGCTGGCATGATACTCATGTTGCATGACTATCGCCAGCACCGGACGTGGAGCGCCCAGCTGGAGCGCCCAGGCGGAGCCCTCAGGCCACGTTGGCGGGTCGGGTGTTGACGACCTCCACGTGCGAGTCGATGAACGAGTGCACGCTCTCGTGGATGTGGTACTGCGTGTGCGACAGCCGCGCGTCGCGCGAGTGCAGCACAGCGCGGGCGGCGGCCCTGCGGGACCGGATTCCGAACAACGAGACGGCGGCGCAGATGACGACGGTCAGCACCGCTGCTCCCGCCGCCGCGCCGGCCATCAGCAGCCAGCCGGGAGTGAGCCCTGCGCCGAGGGCGAGATCCAGGGCGACACCGGTCGATGCCAGCAGCACGGCGGAGGCGACGAGGGTGCGCCGCGCCAGCGTGAGCGCCGGGATCGCGAGCAGCGCCGCGGCCTCGGCGATCTCGCGCTCCTGCTGGCGGCGGCGCTCCTTGGCCCAGTGGAGGTCACGCTCGTGGCGGCGGGCGAGCCGTTGCGCGTCGTCGTGGGCGCGATCGTAGGCAGGCAGAGTGTTCACAGACGTGTCCTTCGGGTAGACGTGACTGTCATCGGGTGGGTGGTGCGGGGTGCGCGGATGCGCGTGGTGCTGCGGAGGGCGCCCGTCGCGGCCGGGCGCGGCGTCAGCGGGCTGGGGTCGAGACCACCGAGGGGGAGGCCGGCGCACCCGGCGCCGTCGGCGCGGAGAGCGGCGCCACCGAGGCGAGCGTCGGAGCGGGCCCGAACGCGGGCGCGGTCGCGGTCGACGCCGGCGCGGGAGGCGGGGTGAGCGCCACGACCGGAGCGAGCACGGGTGCGGCCGTCGCAGACGGGACGGACGCGGCCGGAACGCCCACGTCCGCTGCGCGGCGTCCGCTCGGGGTCGGCAGGGATTCGGGCGAGCGCAGGCCGATGTCGGCGAGCGTGCCGTCCGTCCAGCCGGCTCGAGTGGCGCTCTGCCAGGCCGACAGGTAGTCGGCGATGGCGGCATCCAGGCCGTTGAGTCGCTTGGCGAGCTCACGCACGGCGTCGAGTCGCGCGGTGATCTCGGATTCGAGGAGCACGTGTGCGCGCTCCGCTGCCGTCTCGGGGTCGACGGCGCCGTAGGGCTGGTTCATGGTACGTCCTTCCGCTTGCGTCGGGTCGGTGCAAAAGGCTGTAGCTGGTGACGCTGCGATGCGTCAGTGAGGAGCATAGCTAGAAAGAACGGTCTGTAGGTTGTTTGGAGGACAGGAATTTGTCCCCCAAATCGGGCGACACGCGCGGCCTCGCCGGGCGCAACTCCGGAGGTCGCGGGCGACACGCCGCCCGCCGCTCCGCAACTCCGGAGATTTCGACCCTGACCAGCCACATCTCCGGACCCACGGAACGCACACGCGACACTCACGCCGTTCCGGAACTCCGGAGAATCGGCCGCTGGCGCGCGAGATCTCCGGAGGAACGGACAACGCGGCGGCGTGTCGCCCGCGACCTCCGGAGTTGCCAACCGGCCCCCGCCCCGACCTACGGCCGCAACAGCACCTTGCCGGTGCGGCCCGACCGGGCCGCCACCTCCACCGCCTCGCGCACCCGGTCGAAGCCGAACACGGCCTCCACCGGGAGGGTGATCGCCCCGGTCGACGCGGCGCGGATCAGCTCGCCGAACAGCTCGCCGCGCTTCGCCGGCGCCATCGCAGCGCTCACCTTGCTGCCCCAGAACCCCTTGACCGTCGCCTGCTTGAAGATCAGGTCACCCGACGACATCTGCATCCCGTCGCTGCCCATCGCGCCGAAGGAGACGAGGGTGCCGTTCTCCGCCAGCAGCGACAGGAGGTCGCCGCTCGATTCCCCGCCGACCGAGTCGACAGCGACCGCGATGGGCGCTCCGTCGGCGAGGGCGCGCACGCGGTCGCGCCAGTCGTCGTCGCTCGTCGCCACCAGGTTCGGGATGCCCTGCGCGGCCAGCGCGTCCGCGTCGCGCCGGCGGCGCACCAGGCCGATGACCTTCTCGCCGCGTTCGAGCGCGAACTGGGCGAGCAACCGGCCGACCGCGCCGTTCGCCGCGTTCTGCAGCACGACCTCCCCCGGCTTCACCTCGAGGAAGTCGAGCAGGCTGAGGGCGCTGAACGGCATCGCGACCAGCTGGGAGGCGACCTCGTCGCTCAGCCCGTCCGGCACGGGGATCAGGGCGCCGGCCGGGGCGATGAACGCCTCCGCCCACACGCCGAACGTGCCGCCGGTGACCACGCGCTGGCCGACGGCGAGCCCCTCCACGCCCTCGCCGACCGCGTCGACGATGCCGACGGCCTCGGTTCCGGTCGCAGCGGGCAGTGCCGGCTTGAACCCGTAAGTGCCGCGGATGGTCCACAGGTCGTGGTTGTGGATGGGCGAGAGCACGGTGCGCACACGCACCTGTTTCACTCCCGGTTCGGGGAGCGGCCGCTCCTCCACCTTCAGGACCCGGGCCGGGTCGCCGAACTCGTCCTGGACGATCGCGCGCATAGCCCCCAGCCTAGGCGGGCGAGCCCGCACCGGCGAGGGCCTTCTCGAGCATCCCCTCGTAGGCCCGCTTGGCGTCGTCGTGCACGCGCGCGCCTTCGGCCGTGATGCCCACGAAGAGCGCGCGGCGGTCGTAGTCGCACGTGTTCCGCTCGACGAGGCCCGCCTTCACCAGTCGCTCGACGATCCGGGAGAGCGCGCTCTGCGTCATCGGCGTGAGGTCGACGAGGTTGCGCATGGTGCACGACTCGTTCGCGTAGCCGGCGACGAGGTCGAGCACTTCGTACTCGCTCAGGCCGAGCTGGTGCGCCTGCTGAAGAGTGCGCTCGAGCTCAGCGGCCGTGCTGAGGTAGAGGCCCTGCAGCTCTCGCCAGCGGGCCGAGACATCGACCGGTTCGTTCACGGCTGCAATGATACGCGCGTTTTCATGCGAATTAGATGAATGTGCATACTTTGCTGACACAATCTATTCCGTGTCATAGACTTGCCGGGTGCTGAACTCCGATACCGCCTCCCGCCCCGCCGTCCGGCCGCCGGCGACGCCCGCCGGATCCACCCGCGTCACCTGGAGCCGCGCCCGCTGGCTCCTCCTCTTCGCCACCTGCATCGTGATCGCCCTCGACGGCCTCGACGTCTCCATGGTCGGCGTCGCCCTCCCCTCCATCGGCAAGGAGCTGGGGCTCGAGCCCGGCGCTCTGCAGTGGATCGTCTCCGGCTACGTGCTGGGCTACGGCAGCCTCCTGCTGCTCGGCGGCCGGATGGCCGACCTGCTCGGTCGCCGCACCGTCCTCCTGGTCGCGCTGAGCGTCTTCACCATCGCCTCCCTCGCCGGAGGCCTGTCCGCCGACGCCGGACTGCTCATCGCCAGCCGGTTCGTCAAGGGAGTGGCGGCCGCCTTCACCGCTCCGGCCGCCTTCTCGCTGATCACCACCAACTTCGAGGAGGGGCCGGAGCGCAACAAGGCCATCTCGATCTTCACGACGTTCGCCGCGAGCGGGTTCTCGCTCGGCCTGATCATGAGCGGCCTGATGACGTCCCTCAGCTGGCGCTGGACGTTCCTCTTCTCCGTGCCGCTCGCGGTGCTCGCGCTCGTGCTCGGCTTCTTCTTCGTTCCGAAGGACCGCCGCGAGCGCGGCGCTGGACACGACATCCCCGGCGCGGTCCTCCTGGCCGCCGGGATGCTGCTGCTGGTCTACACGGTCGTGTCGGCTCCCGGCGCCGGCTGGGGCTCGCTGCAGACGATCCTCGGTTTCGTCGTCGCGGCCGCGCTCCTCGCCGCGTTCGTCGTGCTGGAGCTGCGGGTGCGGCATCCGCTGATCCGGTTCGGGATCTTCCGGGTCGCGTCCGTGCTGCGGGCCAACCTCACGGCGATCACGCTGTTCGGCTCGTACGTCTCGTTCCAGTTCGTGCTCACCCTCTACCTGCAGGACGTGCTCGGCTGGTCGCCGCTCGCCATGGCGCTCGCGCTGCTGCCGACGGGACTGGTCGTGGTGCTGAGCGCGCCCTTCACCGACCGGCTGATCGACCGCTTCGGGTCGACCGTGCTGATCGTCATCGGGCTGGGCTCGCTCTCGGCCGGCTACCTGCTGTTCCTCCGGCTCGGCACCGCGCCCGTGTACTGGTCGGACGTGCTGCCCCCCGTCGTGCTGCTCGGCGTCGGTTTCGGGATCGGCTTCCCCGCCATCCAGGTGCAGGCGACGACCGGCGTCCACGACGACGAGCAGGGCCTGGCGGCCGGACTCGTGCAGACCAGCTCGCAGGTCGGCGGCGCGCTCGCGCTGGCGGTGACCACCGCGTTGATTGCGGGAGGGCCGGCCGGCTCGGGCGCGGGAGGTTCCGCCGCCCTCGCCGAGCAGCTCGCGCACTACCGCCCCGGCCTGTACCTGAGCGCGGGGCTCGCCGTCGCCGGCCTCGTGATCGCCGCGCTCCCCCGGCGGGCCCGCCGTCGCCGCGCCTTCGTCACCGAGCCGTAATACCCGCGCGCCCTGCCCCGCGCGCCCTGCCCCCGAGAGGCTGGATAGGAGCGCTCGGCGGGTGTCAGCGCTGCTCGACGGGGCCGGCGAGCGCCGGCGGCGCGACCCGGAAGAACCGCGTCCGCCACAGGAGGTAGCCGAGACCGAGCGCGACCCACACCGCGCCGACGACCATCGCGCTCGGCTCCAGGCTGAACCAGAGCGCGATGTTGATCGCGACTCCGAGCGCCGGCAGCACCACGAAGCCGATCGCCGCCCTCCAGCCGCGTTCCTTCACGAAGCGCACGTAGGTGAAGATCACCGACAGGTTCACGAAGATGAACGCCACGAACGCGCCAAAGTTGATGAGGGAGGCCGCGCGGCTCAGGTCGAGGAACACCGCGGAGCACGCCAGCGCCGCGATCAGCAGCACGTTGCCGGCCGGAACGCCCGCCCGGTTCAGCCGTCCGAAGAACCGCCGGGGCAGCGCGCCGTCGCGGCCCATCGCGTAGAGGAGGCGCGCCGCGCTCATCTGCTGGGTGATCCCGCAGCCCAGCACCGCCACCATGTAGCCGCCGATGAACACGGCCTGGAAGGCGGCCCCGCCGATGTACTTCGCGATCTCCGGGGACGCGCCCACGATGTTGCCGACGGCGGACACGTCGGGGAACAGCACCTGCATGACGTAGGTGACGCTCACGAAGAACAGCCCGGCGACGCCGACGATGATGAGGATCGCGCGCGGGATGTCCCTGCGCGGGTGCTCGGCCTCCTCGGCCAGGGTGCTCACCGCGTCGAAGCCGAGGAACGACAGGGCGAGGATGGCCGCGCCGGATGCGATCGCACCGGCGTCGATCCCCGACGAGAAGAACGGCGTCAGCGAGAACGACGAGCCGTTCGCGCCCTCCGCGATGTTCTTGATCGTGAACGCGACGAACGCGACGGCGACGACCACCTGGATGACGACCAGGATGACGTTGACCTTGGCCGCGATCCGCACGCCGATGAGGTTGAGCACCGTGCAGACGACGATCGTGGACAGGATCCACACCCACGACGGCACCTCCGGGAACGCCGCCGTCATGTAGATCGCCGACAGGAGCGCGTTGATCATCGGGAGCAGCAGGTAGTCGAGCGTGGCCGCCCAGCCCACGAGGAACCCGAGGTGCGGGTTGATCGCCTCGCGCGTGTACGTGTAGGCGGAGCCGGCGCGCGGGTAGAAGCGCACCATCTTCGCGTAGCTGAGCGCGGTGATCAGCACGGCGACGAGCACGAGCAGGTACGACAGCGGCACGTGCCCGTGCGTGATGTCGGCGACGATCCCGAACGTGTCGAAGACCGCGAGCGGGGCCATGTACGCGAGCCCGAGGAACACGATGTGACGCAGGGTGAGGCTGCGGCGGAGACCGGCGGCCTCCAGATCGCTCGGCGTCTCGGCGGAGCGGGCGGGAGCGATGGAGGGGTCGAGCTGGGACATTCGGGTGGATCCTTTCGCGGCGGCGGGAGAGGACGGGGCGGCTGGTCCGGGTGGAGGCTGCGGAGCCGCGGGCCGGAGCCGGGGGCCGAGGGCCGGGTCAGTGAGCGGCGGCCGAGCAGTGGGCGAGGGCGCCGTGCTGCTCGGGGAGGGGAGCGTCGCGGTCGGCGTCGTGCACGATCGCTCCGCCCACGACGGTGAGCGCGGCGCGCTGGTCGAGCAGCGCGGCCGGGTCGGCCTCGTGCTCGTACAGGTCGGCCGACCAGGCGACGATGTCGGCACGTGCGCCGACCCGGAGCACGCCGAGGTCGTCCTCGGCGTGCCAGGCCCAGGCCCCCTCGCGGGTGTAGCCGCGGAGGGCGTCGTCGAGTCCGAGGCGCTCGGCGGGCGTCCACGCGTCGCGGCCGTCGAGGCCCGCGCGGGTCAGCGCGGAGTAGAGGCCGACGAGCGGGTCCATCTCGCCGACCTGCCAGTCGCTCGACAGGGCCACGTGGGCGCCGGAGGCCATCAGCGACCGGAAACGCCAGGCGCGGTCCCAGCGCTGCTCGCCGACGTTCTCCATCCACGTGCCGGCGACGAGGTCGGGCGAGCAGTGCCGCGGCTGCATCGCAGCGGTGACGCCCAGGGCGGCGAAGCGCGGGAGGTCGTCGGGGTGGAGGCACTCGACGTGCACGATCCCGTGCCGGCGGTCGCGCGTCCCGTTCGTGCGCGCTGCCGCCTCGATCGCGTCGAGGGCGAGGCGTATGCCGCCGTCGCCCGTGGCATGCGTGTGGGTCTGGAAGCCGAGCCTGTCGAGCTCCGTGACGATGCGGGTCAGCTCGCCGATGGGTGCGGAGGGGTGGCCTCTGTGGCCCGGCCGGTCGGCGTAGTCGTCGAGCATCCAGGCGGTGTGCGGCTCGATCACATCGTCGGCGTAGAGCTTCACGGGCCCGAACCGCAGCAGGTCGCTCGCGGTCGCGCCGTCGACGGCCTCCCGCAGCTCGCTCCGGAAGGAGGCCTCGGCGTCGATCGGGTGGAACAGCGCGGCGATGACACGCGACGAGAGCAGCCCGGCGTCGCGTGCCCGGTCGAAGAGGCCCAGCTCGGCGAGCGGCACCTGCGGCTCGACGACGGTGGTGATACCGCTCGCGGTGGCGAGCGCGAGGCTGCCGAGCAGCTTGCGGTAGCGGCGCTCCGGCGAGTACATCGGGATGTCGCGCTGGAGCCCCGCGAGTCCCGCGGTCGTCATCGCGCTGGTGTAGAAATCGGTGACCCAGCCGGTCGGCTCCCCGTGCTCGTCGCGCTCGGGCCGACCCCACGGGATGTCGCCTCCAGACGCGATGCCGAGCGCGCGGAGCGCGGCGTCGTTGAGCCAGACCGAGTGCTGGTCGTAGGTGGTGACGAACACCGGGCGGTCGGTGAGGCCGGCGAGGTCGGCCGCGTTCGGCCGGCGCCCGGTCACCACCGAGTAGACCGCGTTCTCGGCGCAGACCCAGTCGAGGTCGGGGCGGCGGTCGGCGAGGTCGCGGATGCGTCGCCGCACCTCCTCGAGCGTCTCCGCGCCCTCCAGGCTGACCGCGTCGGGGTCGAAGCCGAGCAGGAGGTGGTTGTGGCTGTCGATGACGCCGGGGGTCACCAGTGCGCCGCCGAGGTCACGTGTCTCGCGGGCCGCGGGGGCATCGGCCGCCGGGCCGACGTAGCTGATCCGCCCGTCGGTGACGCCCACCGCCTCGGCCCAGGGCCGGGCGTCGTCGAACGTGCGGACGCGGGCTCCGGTGAGGAGGAGATCGGTGTTCTGCAGTGCGGTCACGGTGGTCCCATCGACGGTGAAGGAATTCTTTGACACATGTGTCAAAGAATTCCAGCAGTGTTCCACGCCTTCGCTCCCAATGTCAAGAGGAGCGATTTCACCCGGAAGGGGTGATAGTGAACCATCCGGTCTACGTACGGCCCGCGATCCCGGCGGGCACCGTGCAACGGGAAGCCCTTCGCTGGAGGTCGCATGGTCCGTGTCGCAGGAGACGCGTGGGAAGCGCGTGGACGGATGGTCGTGCGGAGGAGCCTGTTCGACCTCCTCGACAGTGGCGAGCGCGCCTCCGCCCTGATCGGCGTCACCGCCTCGGCCGGCACGGGCAAGTCGACACTTCTGCGCTCCTGGTGCGACGAGCAACCCGGTCGACGGATGTACGTCGACTCCGCCGCCGAGACGGACTGGCTCGATCGTCTCGGTGGGCACTCCGCCACCGGGGATGGCCGCACCGTGGTGATCGACTCGGTCGAGGCCGTTCGCGCGAGGGCGAGCAGGGAGCGCCTCCAGGAGTTCGTGGCCGGATCCGGCGCCGTCGTCCTCAGCGGACGCGACGTCCCCTTCGCGCACCTCGCCACGACCGGGAGTCGTCCGTTCGTCGCGGTCGGCCCTGGCGAGCTGGCGTTCGGTGCGGGCGAAGCCGACGAGCTGATGCGCTCCCGCGGCATCGTGCTTCCCCATCCCACCCTCCTCACCCTCGTCGACCGCGCAGCGGGCCGCGCCGCGACGCTGACCCTCGCCGCCGACACGATCGCCCGCTCCCGCGACCGCACCGCGACGCTCTCCGCCGTCAACGGGTCTCCGGGGAGTTTCACCGCAGTGCTGGCCCGGCTCCTGCTCGACGAGCTCACGCCGGCGCAGTCCCGGTTGCTCCTGGCGTTGTCGACTGTTCCGGAGTTCGACGCCGAACTCGCCGCGGTGCTCAGCGGGCACCCTGACGCCATCGCCGCCCTCGAGCGGATCGGCCTCGGGCCGGGCCTCGTCTGCCGGGCGGACGGCGCCGCCCCGTCCGAACGGCGCCCGCGATACCGGCTCGAGCCGACGTTCCGCGACGGGATCCTGACCGAGTTCTTCAGCAGGGACGCGATCGGGCTCCTCCGGCTCCACGGCATCGCCGCCGAGTGGCACGTCGCCCACGGCGACATCGAGGCGGCGCTCGATCAGGCGCGCCAATCGGACTCGTCGGAGCTGGTCGAGGATCTGCTGCGACGGTTCGGCCTCGCCCTGGTCTTCGGGGGATCCACGCTGAGCGTCCGGACCGCCCTCGCGGACCAGGAGGACCGCGGCGTCCTCACCCCGACGACCGGGCTCCTCGGCGCCCTCGTCTCCTCGCCGCAGCTGGCGGAGTCCGTCCGGGTCGACCACTTCCTGGCGCTCGCGGAGGACGAGGGCGCTCCCCGCGCTCCGGAGCGCGACCTCGTCGTGGCCGCACTTCACGCGCTCCACGCGCGCACCGGACCCGAGACCGCCCGTGCGCTGGCACGGCTGGACGACGCAGAAGCGGTGACGGCAGCGCATCCGGTGGGCGAGGGCGGCCCGCTCGCCGTCCTCGCCGCGCGCGTGTTCGCCGAGGGCGCCAGAGCCCGGGTCGAGCTCTCGACCGGTCACTTCGAGCGCGCACTGACGCGCGCGATCGCCGCGAGCGACGCCGCCGACGAATCTCACCTCCCCTGGCTGGAGCTGCTCGCGCTCGACACCGCGGCGAGCGCCGCGAACGCCCGCGGCAACTGGCCTCTCGTCGGTATCCTGGAGCGGCGCATCGCCCTGCTGGGCAGCCGATCCGCCGAACCGGAGAGCCTCGTCGACGCGAGCGCCCTCCTGCGCACCGCCGCGTCCGCCTACCGATCGTGCGAGCCGTTCCGCCTCTCGCAGCTCGACGACATCATCAGCGTGCAGTGGCGGGCGCTCGACGCGGTGGGGGTCCTCGCTCCGCGCGCTCTGCGCCTGCTCTTCCGGCTCGACGAGGGCGCCGACCCGCGCGCCGTCTTCGAGGAGATGGAGCAGCTGTTCACGGTGAGCCTGCGCCGCCGGCCGGAGACCATCGCCCTCGGCGCCTTCCGGTTCCTCGACCTCGCGCTTCTGTATCGCGGGAGGAGCGTCGCCCGAGACTACGTGGAGCAGCTGACGACAGCACTCGGGCCGGACACCCTCGGCTCCATCCTCGGCGCGGCGCTCCTCCGCGAGGGCACCGTCGCCCAGGACGCCGGGGCCGCCGCCCTCGAACACGCCCTCTCCAGCGGTGCGCGCGTGCTCGAAGGCACGAACGTGGTTGCCGGCTGGCTCCTGCTCGCCCACTGGTCGGCCGAGAGCGGGGACGACGCCCGCGCGCGTCTCCGGCTGTCGAAGGCTGTGACCATCGCCGAGCGGATGCGCGCCAGGCGGCCGTTCCTCGCGCGCCCGGCGTTCGTGCGGCTGGTGGCGGAACGACACGGGACGTTCGGCGCGTCGGAGGCATTCGCGGCCTCCATCCTGACGGCGGCGTCCGACGCCGGAATCTCCTCCGACACCGGCAGCGTCCCGCACAAGAGCCTGACGACGCGCGAGCGCGACCTCCTGCGGGAGCTCCCGCTGCACCAGACCGTCCTGGAGATCGCGGCCAAGCACAGCGTGAGCATCAACACCGTCAAGACGCACCTGCGGTCGATCTACGCGAAGGTCGGGGCGAGCGGCCGGACGGATGCCGTGCGCCGCGCTCGCGAGCTCGGCCTGCTCTGATCCGCGGGCACCCGACCGCACGTGACGGGCCGATCGATGCGGTGATCAGCGCCCGACCGGAGAAATCACCCGATTCAGGTGAGCCGAGACCGACCCGCCGGTGTACAGGATCCACTCAACGTCTCAACCGTTGGGGGAAACATCGTGAGTTCCGGTCTCAGCAGTCTCCGCGCACACGCACCGATCACCGAGGGCAAGGGAGGGCACCGAGGGTTGCGGCCGGCCGCGATCGGCACCTCGCTCGCCCTGCTGCTCACGGGCGCGGGCATCTGGGCACTTCCGGCACAGGCGGCGGCCGGCGACAGTTCCGCGGCGACCGGGCACTACCTGAGCGGCTCGCTGCTCGGGCTCGATGCCGCCCTCGTCGCCTCGCTCGGCGGAGAGACGGCCGTCAGCGACGGCACAGCCGATCAGACGAACGCGAACAATCTCAACGTCGGCGTGCTCGGCGCGGTGACACTCACCGCTCCCGGCGGCATCCAGCTGCCGCTCGACCTCGGCAGCGCAGGAGTGGTCGGGCAGTACGCCTCCGCGCTGCAGAACGGGTCGTCGGTCGGCGCGTCCGGTCTCACCTCCGCCACCGGCGACATCGGAACGGGGATCACCCCCGCCCCGGGTGTCGCGCCGGGTCCACTGCACCTGAACCTCGCGCAAGCGGTCTCCTCGCTCGGTCTCCCGACCGCCACCCTGAACGAAGTGGCACAGCTCGACCTCAGTGTCGGCATCACAGCCGCGCGGGCGGCCCAGACCGCGCCGGGTGCAGCGACAGGCTCGTACTCGATCGCCGACGCCGGGGTCAGCTTCCAGAGCCCCACCCTCGCCGCACTGACCAGCGCCATCACCAGCCAGGTGGCGACCGTGCAGACGGCCGTCGACGGTCTCTCTGGGCCGGGCGGCACGCTCGCGACCTCCCTCGCCGGTCTCCCGCTCGCCGGTGTGCTCACCACCTCGGCCACCGTCGGCGCCGCGAACCTGCAGGCGTCCGTCGCGCCGCTCCTCACCGGCACGATCACCGACCCCGCTTATCCCGGTATCGCCATCGACCTCGGGACAGGGACGGTCACCGTCGATCTCGGCGCGATCACGGCCCTCGAAGGTCTCGCCCCCGACACGAACCTCCTCAGCGGCCCGGTCATCGCCGAGATCGGCAACCGCATCACCGGCGTCGTCGGGTCGCTCCTGACGCGCGTGCAGAACACCCTCACCACCGCCATCGACGGGCTCGGCGTGACCGCCGGCGTGAGTGTGCTCGGCGTGCCGGTCGTCACCGTGAACTCCACCGTCGGGGCGCTCCTCGGCGGCGACACCTCCGGGATCGCTCTCGCCGGCATCGGGCTCGGACTCCCGCTGGGAACGGTCCTGAGCGCGCTGACCGGTCCGCTGAGCGCGGTGGGTTCCCTCGTCACGGCGCTCGGCCCCGCGGTGATCGCGCCGGTCGCGAACACGCTCGTCCCCGCGCTCGACCCCGTGTTGAGCCAGGTGGTGACGCTGACCGCCAACAACCAGTCGACCACGGGTGGGGTGTTCACCGAGACCGCCCTGCGCGCGACCGTCCTGCCAGCGGCATCAGCTCTGGTGCTCGACGTCGCGAACGCGAGCGTCGGCCCCGACACGCTCGCCGCTCCGCCGACCGCGACCGGCATCACACCGGCGCAGGGGCCGCAGGCGGGAGGCACGACCGTGACGATCACCGGCACGGGCTTCACCGGCGCGACCGGCGTCACCTTCGACGGGATCGCCGGCGGCACGTTCACCGTCGTGAACGACACCACGATCACGGTGACCACCCCGGCGCACGCACCCGGGGCGGTGAACGTCGTGGTGCAGCATCCGCTGGGCGCGACGGCTCCGCTGACCTACACCTTCCTCGCCGCTCCGGCCATCACCGCGGTGGCCCCAGCCAGCGGCCCGCAGACGGGAGGGACGCCGGTCACCATCACGGGCTCCGGTTTCACCGGCGCGACGACCGTCACTTTCGGCGGCACCCCGGCCGCGGGCGTCACCGTGGTGAATGACGGCACGATCACCGCGACCACGCCGGCGCACGCCGTCGGCCCGGTCGGCGTGGTGGTGACTGCTCCCGGCGGCCAGTCCGTCCCCGGGGACTTCACGTTCCTGCCCGTCCCCGCGATCACCTCGATCGCCCCCGCCAGCGGACCGGCCACGGGAGGGACGGCCGTCACCATCACCGGTTCCGGTTTCACGGGCGCGACCGGCGTCACCTTCGGCGGGAACCCCGGTACCGCGTTCACTGTCGTGAACGACACCACCATCACCGCGACGACACCGCCCGGCGCGCCCGGGGCGGTCGACGTGGTCGTGCAGTCCCCGGTCGCGGACTCGGCCCCTGGCGCCTTCACCTACCTCGCCGTCCCGGCCATCACCTCGATCACGCCGAACAGCGGACCGCAGACCGGAGGCACCACCGTCACGATCACGGGATCCGGCTTCACCGGCTCGACGGGCGTCACGTTCGACGGCGTCCCGGCCACGGGGGTCACCGTCGTGAACGACACCACCATCACGGCCACGACGCCGCCCGGAGCGCCGGGCGCCGTGGACGTCGTGGTGCAGAACCCGGCGGCCGACTCCGCGCCTGGCACCTTCACCTATCTCCCGGTCCCGGCCATCACCGGCATCGCCCCCGCCCAGGGCCCGCAGACCGGCGGCACCGCCGTGACCATCACCGGCAGCGGATTCACGGGTGCCACCGGGGTCACGTTCGACGGCATCCCCGGGGTGGGGTTCACGGTGGTGAACGACACCACGATCACCGTCGCGACACCGGCTCACGCTCCTGGGGCGGTGAACGTCGTGGTGCAGCACCCGGTCGCGAACTCCGCGCCCGGCACCTTCACCTACCTCGCCGTCCCGGCCATCACCGGCATCACGCCGAACAGCGGACCGCAGACCGGAGGCACGGCGATCACCATCACGGGTGCCGGGTTCACCGGGGCCACCGGCGTGACGGTCGGCGGCGCGCCGGCGACCGGGGTCACCGTGGTGAACGACACCACGATCACGGCCACCACGCCTGCGGGGACCCCGGGCCCGGTGGACGTGGTCGTACTCTCCCCCGTCGCAGACTCCGCTCCCGGCACCTTCACCTACCTCGCCGTGCCGGCGATCACGAGCCTCACCCCGACGCACGGGCCGCAGACCGGAGGCACGACCGTCACCCTCACGGGTACCGGGTTCACGGGAGCCACCGGCGTGACCTTCGGAGGCGCTCCCGGCACCGCCTTCACCGTCGTGAACGACACCACGATCACCGTCACGACACCGGCCCATGCGCCGGGAGCGGTGGGAGTGATCGTGCAGCACCCGAACGGAGCGTCCTCCCCCGGGACGTTCACCTTCGACGTCGTCCCGGGCGCACCCGCGATCTCCGGACTCGCACCCGATCACGGACCGGCGCGCGGCGGCACGACCGTGACAATCTCGGGAAGCGGGTTCACGGGAACCACGGGCGTCACCGTCGACGGTCAGTCCGTCCCGTTCACGGTCGTCGGTGACGGTACCATCACGATCACGACACCGGCGCACGCCGCCGGCGCCGTCCCGATCGTGGCGACGACACCGGTCGGTTCGACGCCCCCCGCGACCTTCACCTACGACCCCGGGACGACCGTCGACGGGGTGACGCCGGGCTCCGGACCGAACGGCGGAGGCACCACCGTCACGGTGACGGGCGGCTGCTTCACCGGCGCGACCGCCGTGCTGTTCGGGACGACACCGGCGACCTCGTTCGCCGTGATCGACGACGCCACGCTCACGGCGGTCAGCCCGGCCGGCGCCGGCACGGTGGATGTCACCGTGGTGGGCACGGCGGCCTGCGGCACCGGGACGCTCTCCGGCGGGTTCCGCTACGTCGATCCCCCGGCGGGAGGCGGATCGACCGGCTCCGCAGCGACAGGCTCCGACCCGAGCGGCCTCGCCGACACCGGGTCCGACACCGGCGGCGCCATGCTGCTCGCCGGCCTCGGCCTGCTGCTCACTCTGGGCGGCGCCGTGATCGTCCTGCGTCGAACCCGGCGCGCTCAGTAGAAACGCGCCTGCCAGAAACGCACCAAGCAGAAGGAAGAGAGACCATGACCGACACCCCAGCGGTGCGCGCCTCCGGACGCCGCCGCAAAGTGAGGGCCGTGCTGGCCGCCGGGCTCGTGCTCGGCGCCGGCGCCGCCGTGACACTCGCCGCCTGGAACGACTCGGAGTTCGCGACCGGCACGTTCACCGCCGGGACGTTCAACCTGGTCGGCAGCACCGACGGGACCACCTTCACCGATCACGCCACCGCCGGCACGGCGGCGACTCTGCCCTTCACCGTGAACGCCGCATCCCTGTCACCGACCGACGTCGCAGCCGCGCCGTTCGCGGTGGAGCTCGCGGCGAACACGACGAACAACGCCACGGTGACCGTCACCAGTGCCGGCACCGCCGGCACCGTGACCAACCTGACCTACCAGCTGCTGCAGACGACCACCTTCGGCTGCACCGCGGCGACGACCGGCACCACGCTCGTCCCCGCGGGAACGGCGCTGAGCACGGTCCCGGCCTCGACGACGTTCTCTCTGGCGGCGGGCACGGGCGGCTCGGCAGGGGCGCCGGTCTACTTGTGCTTCAAGGTGACGGCGGGCCCGGGGCTCGCCCAGGGCCAGAGCGGCAGCGCGACCTGGCAGTTCCAGGCGGCGAGCCAGTAGCGCCGATGCCCCTCGAGCCGCCGCCGCGCAGCCGGAGTGTTCGGGCGCTCCGGCTGCGGGCGGTGCTGGCTGCGGGCGTCGTACTCGGATCGGGAGCCGGGATGACGCTCGCCAGCTGGACGGATGTCGAGTACGGCACCGCGTCGTTCACCGGCTCGGTGTTCGCCACCGAGTCGAGCGTCGGCGGCTCCCCCTACGCCGCCAACGCCACGGCCCCCGGCGCGAGCGCGACCATCTCCGGTGCGTTCGCCCCCGGAGTCTCCGCGTATCTGCCCGTGCTCATCCGCACGACGGCCGCGTCGGTCGCCGGCACGGTGACACTGAACGGGGCGACGCTCGGCGGCACGGACGCGGCCACGCTGGGCGGGGCGCTCGTGTACCGGGTCGTGCGCACGACGGGGACGTGCGCCGCGTCGGCGTTCTCCGGCACGCCGGCCTTCGTCGTCGGGTCAGCAGGTACGACGCGACCGCTCACCGCCGGTCAGGAGGCGGGAGTGGTCAACCCCTTGGCCGCCGCCACCGCCGGCGCGCCCGGCAGCCCCACCGGATTCTGCTTCGAGGTCACCCTCCCGACCGGCGCGGCGAACAGCCTCCAGGGCAGGTCGGCCTCCGCGACCTGGCAGTTCACGGCGGTGTCGGGATGACGACACGACTGGTCCCCAGAACTGCCGACGCGCTGCTGACGCTCGCGGCGGCCGCGGGCGCGCTGTGCATCGTGGGCGCGATCCTCGCCGTCGTCTTCCACGTCGGTCTGATCCTGTTCAGCACCGGCTCGATGAGCCCGACCATCCCTGCCGGCGCCGTCGCCCTCGTCCGGGCGATCCCCGCGTCGGAGGTGCGGCCGGGCGACGTCGTGACCGTCGACCGGCCTGGCGAGCTCCCGATCACCCATCGCGTCGTCAGCGCGATCCCGGCGGGCAACGGCATCACCGAACTCGTGCTGCGCGGAGATGCGAACGCGGCAGACGATCCGGCCCCCTACCGGGTGACCCAGGTGCGGATCGTCGTGGCGAGCGTGCCAGGAGGCGCGCAGGCGGTGGCGTTCGCGTCGAGCCCGGTCTTCCTCGGGGCCGCGACGCTGGGAGCGGCCGCCCTGGTGGGATGGGCGTTCTGGCCGAGGGAGGACCGCGCGCGGCGGGCGGCCCGCGGCCGGCACCGCACGCCCGGTTCCGGCGCGGCGGCCGTCGCCGTCATCCTGGCCGGGACCGGCATCGCGGTCTGCGCCCTGGTCGCCGGGCCGGCCCCGGGAGCGCACGCCGCGACCGTCGTCACCACCACGTCGAGCCGCTACCTCACGCTCACCTCCGTCGCCGATCCCGAGCGCTTCGCTGCGCTCCGTCCCGGCGCCCCGGTCCGATGGACGGTCGGAATCTCCGCGCACCCGCCGACCCCCGCGACGATCCGGCTCGGGTTGACCGCGACCGGCGCACTCACCCCGTCACTCATCGTCTCTGTCATCGCCTGCCCCGCGCCGTGGGCGGGCACCACCTGCCCCGGCGCGCCGGAGACACTGCTCCAAGCCACGCCGGCCGCGGCGCTCCCCGGCTCCGCTCCGCGCCCCATCGGCTCCATGCCCTCCACCGCTCAGCGCTGGCTGGCGGTGGACGTGGTCGTCGCCCCCGGCTCCACGTCGCGCGGTTCCGCAGAACTGGCGGTCTGGGCGTGGGGAGCCGGCGACTCCGTCAGCGCCTCCACCCGGCCGAACGAGCTGGCGGACACCGGGGCGGGCGTCCCCGAGCTTCCGCTCCTGCTCGCCGGCGGCGCCATAGCGGCGGGCACCACCGCGGCCGCGTTCGCCCGGTCCAGGAGGCGGCCGTCGTGAAGCGCCGCGTCGTCCTCCTCGTCGTCGGCCTCGCCGCCGGGCTACTCCTGCCGTCGGCGACGGCGTCTCTTCCGCGCGCGGACGCCGGATGGTCGCGCAGCAGCTTCACGACGGCGTTAGTCTCATCGGCGACCATCAACCCGGTGCCGACGCTCAGCTGCGGGTCGGCGAGCGGCCTCCTCTCCGGCGGCGTCCCGTTCACGTGGACGGCCCCGGCCTCCGGTGGGAGCGCGCTGACACCGCAGAGCTACACGCTCACCTGGACGGGGACGGCGGGGAGCGGCTCCGCGACCGTGTCGGGGACGAGCGGGAGCGTCACCGGCGCGACACTGTCGCTGCTCGGCACCTCGACGGTCACCGTGACGGCGAACGCCGCGGGCTGGACATCGCCGCCCTCCCTGCAGACCCGCACGATCACCACAGTGCTCGGCGTGGGCGGCGTCGTGCTGCTGTGGACGTGCGCCTGACCGCGGCGCGGGCGCCGGTAGTGTCGAGGCATGGCCCGACCCCGCAAGCAGGACGAGCGGCGCGCCGACCTCATCGAGGCGGCGCTGAGCGCCGTCGGCGAGCGCGGCCTCCGCTCGCTCTCGCTCGCCGATGTGGCGGCGAAGGCCGGGCTGACCCGCGGCGCGATCCTGTACTACTACGAGGACCTCGACCAACTGCTGGTGGAGGCCCACCGCGCCGGTCTGGAACGCTTCTGCGACCACCGCGACGCAGTCGTCGCCGGCATCGCCGAGCCGCAGCTGCAGCTCGCCGCCGCCATCCGGGAGGGCCTCCCGAGCGGGCCGGACGACGCGCTGATGCGCCTGCTCTACGAGTTCGACGTGCTGGCGGGCACCTCCACCCTCCACGACGAACTGGTCGAACGGATGTACCGGCGCCAGCTCGCGACCTACGCGGGCATCCTGGAGCGCGGCATCGCGGCGGGGGTGTTCGCTCCCGCGCTGCCCCTGGAGACCCTGGCGATGAACCTGGTCGCGCTCGAAGACGCCTACGGGCTGCACATCGTCGCGGGCAACTCGCTGATCACGGTCGCGAGCGCCGAGGCCGCGATGCGGGCCGCCGCCGACGGCCTCGGCGCCCCCACCACGCTCTGACGGGCGCCGCGCCCTCCCCTCCCCTCCCCTCCCCTCCGTCCACCGAGGGGCACGCAAGCGCCCCTAAAACCCGCGTGTAGGGGCGTTTGCGTGCCCCTCGATGAGCTTTCGGACGCGGTGGACGAGCACTGCCGGAGTGTGGAGGTCGTCCGCGGTGACGCGGACCATGCGCCAACCGAGATCCTCGACGCGCTCGCGGCGGCGGATGTCCTTCTGCCAGACCCGGCGGTCGACGCGGTGGATGTCGCCCTCGTACTCGAGCGCGACCCGTGCGTGCTCATAGGCGAGGTCGATACGTGCGACGAATCCTCCCGACGCATCCCGCAGCTCATGGTTGAGCAGCGGAACCGGCAGGCCGGCATCAGCCAGGAGCAGACGCAGCCGTGACTCTCCCGGCGACTCCGCTCCGTGGCGGATCGAGTGGATCGCCTCCCGCGCCCGGCCGATGCCTCGACGCCCCGGCGACGCAGCGATCGCGCGGGCCAACGCAATCCGATCGGTGAGCGGTGCATCGCCGCCGACGAAGAAGTCGCCCGCGACCACGAGCGCATCGCGCGGGAACAGCTGGGCCAGGTCGAGCCAGGTCTGTTCCGGCGTCGTGACCGGCAGACCGTGGACGGTGCGCGTCTCCCAGCGCGAGAGCTTGTGCCCGACGTGACCCCGGATGTCCGGCGCCCGGCCCGGCGCACGCACGCTCACGTGGATGCGGTCGTCCGTGCGCGGCAACGGGACGCCGTACAGGCTCGCGGCGGTCGCGTGGCTGAAGGCGAAGTCGACGCGACGGTGCAGCGCGTAGGCGCGGCACCGTGCGATCAGCCCGTCGGCCTCCCGGGTGAGCCGGGTGCCCCGGATCGGCGTCACGAGGTCGCCGCCGCGCAGACGCTTGCTGCCGACGCCGAGCGCGGTCGCCTCGGCAGTCGTGAACGAGGAGTCCCGGAGTCCGGCAGGAAGGGCGCTGCGCTGTCGTGGCATGCCCGCCACCCTCGCACAAGAGCCGCCCGCCCTCCCGAGTTATCCACAACCCCACCCGCCGAGGGGCACCCAAACGCCCCTAAAACACGGTTTTTGGGGCGTTTGGGTGCCCTTCGATGTCGCAGGAAGGGGGCGGCTAGGCGGGCGGGGCGGTGCTCGCCCGGCGGATGAGGCGCGTCGGGAGACGCACGTGGGTCGGGTCGGGGGTCTCGCCCGACATCAGCGCGACGACCATCTCGGCCGCGGCCGCGCCGAGGCGTCCCATCGGCTGCCGGATGGTGGTCAGCGGCGTCGAGTATCGCGAGGCCTCGGGGATGTCGTCGAAGCCGACCACGGAGAGGTCGCGCGGCACCTCCAGGCCCAGCTCGTGCGCCACCTCGATGACGACGATGGCCGACAGGTCGTTGGCGGCGAAGATCGCGCTGGGACGTTCCGGGGCGGCGAGGAGCCGGCGGGCGGCCTCCCTGGCGCTCTCCTGCTCGTAGTTGCCGACGCCGACGATCGCGGGGTCGTACGCGATCCCGGCCTCGCTGAGCGCGCGCCGGTAGCCGGCGTCGCGCGCCGCCGACGACCGCAGGTCGGGGCGGCCGGCGACGAAGCCGATGCGGCGGTGCCCCAGCCCGATCAGGAAGTCGGCAGCGCTGCGCGCCCCTCCGAAGCTGTCCGACTCCACGGTGGGCAGGTCGGCGCGGCCGGTGTGCGGGTCGACGGCGACGATCGGGACGTCGGCGTTCGCGTTGACGACCGTGGGGGTCACCATGATGACGCCGTCGATCAGTGTGCCGCTCAGCCGGCTGAGCGAGCGCCGCTCCCACCCCTCGGGGGAGAGCTGGCGCGAGCCGCTGTAGGCGAGGAGGTCGTAGCGGGAGTCGGCGAGCGCCGCCCCGACGCCCTTCAAGACCTCTGCGCTGAACGGTTCGAAGTCGGCGACCAGCACTCCGATCACGCCGGTCTGGCGTGACCGCATGCTGCTCGCGACCAGGCTGGACTCGTAGCCGAGCTCCTCCACGACCTGCAGCACGCGCTCGGCCGTGTGGGAGGCGACGCCGTAGCGGCCGTTGACCGCTTTCGACACGGTCGCGGCGGAAACGCCCGCCGCTTCCGCTACGTCGTTGATGGTTGGTCGTCGTCCCATGACCGTGCAGCATAGCAAGATGGAAAAGGATTTCGAAAAGGATTTCGAAAACGTTTGACACTCCCAGGTGGCCTTGCGACACTGACACGGTCCGGTCAGCCTCCCGGACCCCGACGAGACCGTGGATCGGCCCAGGCGAGAGGCTTCGCCCGACCGAAACCCCCCGCACGGACACGTCACCGGGCATCGACGATCACGTGGATGCCGCTCAACGAAGAGAACAGGTTGGAATCACATGAAAGCCAAGAAGCTCCTCATCGGAGCAGCTGTCCTGGCCGCCGGCTCGCTCGCGCTCACCGCCTGCAGCGGCACCTCCGACAGCTCCAGCAACGGCAAAGTCAGCATGACGCTCTGGCAGAACTCGACGACCGGCCCCGGTCAGCAGTACTGGAAGGACGCGATCGCGGCCTTCGAGAAGGCCAACCCGAACGTCACCATCAAGATGCAGTCGATCCAGAACGAGGACCTCGACGGCAAGCTCCAGACGGCGCTCAACTCGGGTGACGCCCCCGACATCTTCCTGCAGCGCGGCGGCGGCAAGATGGCAGCGATGGTGCAGGCGGGCCAGCTGATGGACCTCACCGACAAGGTATCCTCCGACACCAAGAAGGTCATCTCGTCCGGCTCGTTCAAGGCGGAGACCTATCAGGACAAGGTCTGGGCCATGCCGCTCGCGGTCCTTCCCGGCGGCCTCTTCTACAGCAAGGACCTCTTCAACGCGGCCGGGATCACCGAGGCTCCCAAGACCATCGACGACCTCAGCGCCGACGTCCAGAAGCTGAAGGGCACGGGCGTCGCCCCGATCGCCCTCGGCGCGAAGGACGCCTGGCCGGCCGCGCACTGGTTCTACTGGTTCGCCCTCCGCGAGTGCTCCGGCGCCACGATGCAGAAGACCGCCGACTCGAAGAGCTTCAGCGACCCCTGCTGGACGAAGGCCGCTCAGGACCTCCAGGACTTCGCCGCTCAGAAGCCGTTCAACGACGGCTTCCTGACCACCTCCGCCCAGCAGGGCGCCGGCTCCTCCGCCGGCCTGGTGGCCAACCACAAGGCCGCGATGGAGCTCATGGGAGCGTGGGACCCGGGCGTGATCGCCTCCCTGACCCCCGACCAGAAGCCCCTGCCCGACCTCGGCTTCTACCCGTTCCCTGAGCTGTCCGGCGGCAAGGGCGAGCCCGGCTCGATCATGGGTGGCGTCGACGGCTACTCGTGCTCGGTGAAGGCTCCGAAGGAGTGCGCCGACTTCCTCAACTTCATCGCCACCACGCCGCAGCAGATCAACTACTACAAGGCCTTCAACTCGCCGCCGGTCAACACCGACGCGCAGAAGGAGGTCACCGAGCCCTACCTGAAGGACGTCCTCGCCGCCTACAACAAGGCTCCGTACGTCTCGCAGTGGCTCGACACGGTGCTCGGCCAGAACATCGGCAACGCGCTGAACGTCGCCGTGGTCGACATGCTCGCCGGCAAGACCGACGCCAAGGGCATGATCCAGGCCGCGAACGACGCCGCGAAGAAGGGCTGAGAGGCCGCACTGTGAGCAACACCCGCGAGTCAACCTCGACCGAGCACCTGTCGACGGCGGATCTCGCGCAGCACGACGGGAGCGGCGCAGCCGCGTCGCTCCCGTCGCCGCAGCGCCGCCGCCGCGGCGCGGGCTGGGGCCTCCGCGCCGAGATCCTCCTCCTGGCCGGCCCCGCCGTCATCGTCTTCCTGGCGTTCGTCATCTTCCCCGTCGTGATGGCCGCGTACTACGGCTTCTTCCGCTGGGCCGGATACGGAACGCCCACCGACTTCGTCGGACTCCAGAACTACTTCGTCATCCTCACCGACCCGGCCTTCCAGGCGGCGCTCGGACACAACGCGTTCATCGTCGTGATGTCCATCGTCATCCAGGGGCCGATCGCCATCCTCCTGGCGCTCCTCCTCAACAGGAGGATGAAGGGCCAGTCGATCATCCGCGTGCTGATCTTCGTGCCCTACGTCATCTCGGAGGTCGTCGTCGGCACGGGCTGGAGCCTGATGCTCGCCACCAACGGCGCGCTCAACGGCTTCCTGCACAACGTCGGCCTCGGCGGGCTGGCGCACGACTGGCTGTCCGACCCGAACATCGCCATCTGGACCCTGATGGCCATCCTGACCTGGAAGTACGTCGGCTTCGCCGTCATCCTCTTCCTCGCCGGCCTGCAGGGCATCCCCGAGGAACTCTACGAGGCCGCCGCCCTCGACGGCGCGTCGTACTGGCAGATCCAGCGCAGGATCACCCTCCCGCTGCTCGCACCGACGCTGCGGATCTGGGCGTTCCTCTCGATCATCGGCGCGCTCCAGCTGTTCGACCTGGTCTACATCATCTGGGGTCAGTACGTGGCCTCCACCGCCGGCACTTCGACGATGGCGACCTACATGGTCGCCAACGGCCGCAACGCCGGCAACTACGGCTACGGCAACGCCGTCGCGGTCGTGATCTTCCTCATCTCCCTGGTCGTCGCGCTCATCTACCAGCGTTTCGTCCTCCGCCGCGACACCGCAGGCGCTGTGACCACCGCGAAGAACGCCGACCGCAAGCGCCGCCGCAACGCTGCCGCGAAAGAAAGGACGGCGTGATGACCACCCTCACCGCTCCCTCCACCCGTTCCTCGCGCGCAGCGCGCCGTGCCGAGCGGAAGAGCCTGCCCTGGGGCTCACCGCTGGTCTACTTCATCGCGCTGATCGTCATCGCCCTGATGATCGTGCCGATCGCGTACATCATCATCGGCGGCTTCCGCACCAACTCGCAGATCACCGTCGACCCCGCCGGCTTCCCGAACCCGTGGAACCCGGCGAACTACCTCGACGTGCTCACGGGCGGTGTGTTCTGGGGCCAGGTGCTCAACTCGACGATCACCGCGCTCGTGACCACGGTCGGCGCCGTCGCGCTCGGGCTGATGGCCAGCTATGTGCTCGCCCGGTACACCTTCCGGGGCAGCGGCTTCCTCTACGCGCTGTTCGCCGCCGGCCTGATGTTCCCGATCACGGTCGCCATCACGCCGCTCTACATCGTGGTGCGCAACCTCGGCCTGATGAACTCGCTCGCGGGCGTGATCATCCCGCAGATCGCGTTCGCGCTGCCGACGACCATCATCATCCTGGTGCCGTTCCTGCGCGCGATCCCCGATGAGATCCAGGAGGCCGCCTTCATCGACGGCTGCAGCCGCCTGGGCTTCTTCTTCCGCATGGTGCTGCGGCTGTCGCTCCCCGGCGTGATCACGGTCGGCATCCTGGCGTTCATCGCGAGCTGGAACAGCTACCTGCTCCCGCTCTTCATCCTGAACGACCAGGCCAGCTTCACCCTCCCGCTGGGCGTGCAGGCGTTCTCGTCGCAGTACGCGACGGACACCTCGAAGGTGCTCGCCTTCACGTCGCTCTCGATGATTCCCGCCCTGATCTTCTTCAGCCTGTTCGAGCGCCGCATCGTCGGCGGTCTGACCGGCGCGGTCAAGGGCTGAGCCGGCTCCGGCTCCACGCACAACCCCGTACGCAGGAAAGAAGCATGACTACTGACAACCTCCCCACCGTCTCCGAGCGCGTGCGCGCACTGCACGCCAGGATGACGCTCGACGAGAAGCTCGCGCAGATCGTCGGCTACTGGGTCGACAAGGGCGACGACAACGTCGCGCCGCTCGACGGCGAGATGACCACCGGCCAGAGCTACGAGGACGCGACCGCTCAGGGGATCGGGCACCTCACCCGCGTCTACGGCACCCGTCCCGTCGACCCCGTGGAGCGTGCCGGCTGGCTGTGGTCGGAGCAGCGGAGGCTGCGCGAGCAGACCAGGCTCGGCATCCCGGCGCTCGTGCACGAGGAGTGCCTGACCGGGCTGGCGGCGTGGAAGGCGGCGACGTTCCCGACGCCGCTCGCGTGGGGCGCCGCGTTCGACCCGGAGCTGGTGCAGGAGGTGGGCGCCGCGATCGGCGCTTCGATGCGCGAGCTCGGCATCCACCAGGGTCTCGCGCCGGTGCTCGACGTGATCCGCGACCCGCGCTGGGGCCGCGTTGACGAGTGCATCGCCGAGGATCCGTACGTCGTCGGGACGATCGGCACCGCGTACGTCCGCGGCCTGCAGTCGTCCGGGGTGCACGCGACGCTCAAGCACTTCGTCGGCTACTCGGCGTCGCAGGCGGGCCGCAACCACGCCCCGGTGCACGCCGGCACCCGGGAGGTGCGCGACGTGCTGCTGCCTCCGTTCGAGATGGCGATCCGCGACGGCGGCGTGCGCTCGGTGATGAACTCCTACGCCGAGATCGACGGCGTGCCGGTCGGCGCCAACGCCGAATACCTGACCGGTGTGCTGCGCGACGAGTGGGGCTTCGACGGGACGGTCGTGGCCGACTACTTCTCCGTCGCGTTCCTGCACACGATGCATCGCATCGCGGCCGATCGCGGCGAGGCGGCCGAGCTGGCCCTGTCGGCCGGGATCGACGTCGAGCTCCCCACCGGCGACGCCTACCTGGCCCCGCTGGCGGCGCGGATCCGCGAGGGTCTCACCGACGAGGCACTGGTCGACCGGGCCGTTCTGCGGCTGCTCGCCCAGAAGGAGGAGCTCGGCCTGCTCGACGAGACCTTCGACACGCCCCCCACGTTGGTCGAACTGGACTCCCCCGCACATCGGGAGCTGGCGCTGCGGCTGGCCGAGGAATCCCTCGTGCTGCTGACGAACGACGGCACGCTGCCGCTCGAGGGCGACCGCGCCGCCGCGCGGATCGCCGTCGTCGGGCCCAACGCCGACGCCGCCGAGGCGCTGATGGGCTGCTACTCGTTCGCCAACCATGTGCTCGCGCACCACCCGGAGGTGCCGCTCGGGTTCGAGCTGCCCTCGGTGCTGGAGGCGTTGCACGAGGAGTTCCCCGCCGCCGAGCTGGTGCACGCCCGCGGCTGCGATGTGGAGGGCGACGACCGCTCCGGCATCGTCACCGCGGTGAGCGCGGCGGCCGACGCCGACGTCGCCCTCGTCGTGGTGGGCGACCGCGCCGGCCTCTTCGGCCGCGGCACGGTCGGCGAGGGCAACGACGTCGAGAGCCTGGAGCTGCCCGGCGTGCAGCGCGAGCTGGTGGAGGCCGTCGTCCGCACCGGCACACCGACGGTCGTGATCGTGCTGTCGGGTCGCCCGTACGCGATCGACTGGGCCGTGGAGGGGCCGGACGCCCCCGCCGCCGTGCTCCAGGCGTTCTTCCCCGGCGAGGAGGGCGGCCGCGCGATCGCCGCCGTGCTCTCCGGACGCGTCGCACCCTCAGGTCACCTCCCGGTGTCGCTGCCGCGTTCGGCCGGGGCGCAGCCGTTCTCGTACCTGCACCCGCTGCTCGGCGGCCCGTCTGACGTCACGAGCGCCGACAGCACTCCGGTGCTCCCGTTCGGGCACGGACTGAGCTACACGACGTTCGAGCGCAGCGCGCTGGAGGCCGACACGACCGTCAGCGCCGGCGGCGTGTTCGAGGCGCGCGTGACCGTGCGCAACACCGGCGAGCGGGCAGGAACCGACCTGGTGCAGCTGTACGCACGCGACGTGTTCGCGAGCGTCACGCGTCCGGTCGCCCAGCTGCTCGGCTACGCGCGCGTGAGCCTGGAGCCCGGCGAGGAGGCGGTCGTCGCCCTCCGGGTGCCGACCGCGCGGCTGGCGTTCACCGGCCGCGACGGCGACCGCATCGTCGAGCCCGGCGACGTGGAGTTGTGGGTCGGCCCGTCGTGCGACGTGCGCGAGACGGCGACGTCGATCGAGATCACCGGCCCCGTGCACGCCGTCACGCCGGCCGACGGCCGCCTCGTCGCCGTGCAGGTCTCCGCCCCCGCCCCCGCACCCCTGGCCTGACCTCCCGCCCCTTCCGCCGCCCTTCCGCCCTTCCGCCCTTTCGCCGAAGGGCACGTAGACGCCCCCAAAACGCGCTTTTGGGGGCGTTTGCGTGCCCCTCGGCGGCTGCTCCTTCCGCTGCGCGGGAGGCCGCGGGTAGGGTGCGGGTGTGGGCGGGACCGCTCGGGAAGGAAGCACGCGATGGCGGACCTCTCGGGGCGCAGAGCGCTCATCACCGGCGGAGCCAGCGGGATCGGTCTCGCCTGCGCAGAGGCGTTCGCCGCCGCGGGTGCGCGCGTCACGATCGCCGACCTGAACGGCGAGGCGGCGCGCGCGGTCGCCGACCGGCTGGGCGGCGAGGCGTGGGAGGTCGACCTCTCGCAGACCGCGACGCTCGGCGACCTGCGGCTCGACACCGACATCCTCGTCAACAACGCCGGCCTCCAGCACGTGCGCCCGATCCCCGAGTTCGAGCCGGAGAGCTTCGCGCTCCTCCTGCGGATCATGCTGGAGGCGCCGTTCCTCCTCATCCGCGCGGCCCTGCCCGGGATGTACGATCGCGGCTTCGGGCGCATCATCAACGTGTCGAGCGTGCACGGTCTGCGTGCGTCCGAGTTCAAGTCGGCGTACGTCGCCGCCAAGCACGGGCTCGAGGGCCTGTCGAAGGTGACGGCGCTGGAGGGCGCCGTGCACGGCGTCACCTCCAACTGCATCGAGCCGAGCTATGTGCGCACACCGCTGGTCGAGAAGCAGATCGCCGACCAGGCGCGGCTGCACGGCATTCCCGAAGACGAGGTGGTCGAGAAGATCATGCTCACCGAGCCGGCGATCAAGAGCCTGGTCGAACCGGAGGAGGTCGCCGGACTCGCCCTCTGGCTGGCCGGGGAGGGCGCGCGCATGGTCACCGGTGCGAGCTACACGATCGACGGCGGCTGGAGCGCACGGTGACCGCCCCCACTCCGTTCCGTGTCGCGGTCGACGGCGGCGAGCTCGCCGGCGGCCAGTGGCATGCCGAAGCGGCAGGGATGCCGCTGGTCGGCATCCACGGCATCACCGCCAACCACCTCTCCTGGGCCGTCGTCGCCGAGGCGCTGCCCGGCGTGCGGCTCGTCGCCCCCGACCTGCGCGGCCGCGGCCGCAGCGGTGACCTGCCGGGGCCGTACGGGATGGCCGGTCACGCCGACGACGTCGCGCGCATGATGGACGCTCTCGGGATCGAGCGCGCCGTGGTCGCAGGCCACTCGATGGGCGGGTTCGTCGCCGTCTGGCTCGCCGCACGGCACCCCGACAGGGTGGAGCGTCTCGTGCTCATCGATGGCGGCCTCCCGATTTCGCGCACCGCCGACCTCGGCCCGGCGCGCGACCGGCTGCGGATGACCTTCGCGAGCGCGCAGGACTACCTCGCGTTCTGGCGCCGGCATCCCGCCCTCGGGCCCTGGTGGAACGACGACGTCGAGCGGTACGCGCTCTACGACCTGGTCGGCTCCGCACCCGAGCTGCGGTCGAGCGTGTCCGAGGAGGCGATGTCGGTCAATGCGCTCGAGATGGACGGCGGCGGCGGCTACGCGGAAGCGCTCGCCGGGCTGACCCTCCCGATCGCGTTCGTGCGGGTGCCCCGCGGGCTTCTCGACACCGACCCGCTGTACCTGCCGGACGAGGTCGCCGAGTGGCGGGCGCGCCTGCCGTGGTTCGAGGCGTACGAGGCCGACGACGTGAACCACTACACGATCGTGATGACGCAGGCCGGGGTCCGCCAGCTCTCGCCGCACCTCCCCGGCGCGTACCCGCCGCACCCTCCCCGCTCCACCACCACCCGAAGGAGACCGCAGTGACCGGAACCCTGCTGCCGGGCATCGTCGCCCGCCGCATCCCGACCTCCCGCTACACCGCGAACGTGCTGAAGCGCGCCGCCGACCCCGACGACGCGGGAACGACCATCGTGTTCGTGCACGGCAACGTGTCGTCGTCGCTGTTCTGGCAGCCGCTGATGCTGTCGCTCCCGGAAGGCATCAGGGCGCTCGCCGTCGACCTCCGCGGTTTCGGCGACAGCGAGACCCTGCCGGTCGACGCGACGCGCGGGGTCGCCGACTTCTCCGACGACGTGGCCGCCGTTCTCGACGAGCTCGGGACCGGTGCGGTGCACCTGGTCGGCTGGAGCATGGGCGGCGGCGTGGTCATGCAGCTGCTGCTCGACCGCCCCGACCTGGTGCGCAGCCTCACCCTGGTGTCCACGGTCTCGCCGTACGGTTTCGGCGGCACGGCGTCCGACGGCGGCCTGCTCAACGCCGACGCGTCCGGCACCGGTGGCGGCGGCGCGAACCCGGACTTCGTGGCGCGTCTCGCGGCCGGCGACACCGGTGAGGACTCCCCGACCTCCCCCCGCGCCGTCTACCGTTCGGCGTACGTCGCACCCGGTTTCACGACCGAGTACGAAGACATCTGGGTGGAGTCGATGCTGTCCACCGCGACGGGCGAGGACAACTACCCCGGCGACGCGACCGCGACGGCCGAATGGCCGGGCTTCGCGCCGGGGACGCGCGGTGTGCTCAACACGATGGCGCCGACCTATTTCGACACCACCGGGATCGTGGACGCGGCCGCCAAGCCACCCATCCTGTGGATCCACGGGGCGGTCGACGCCATCGTCAACGACGCGTCCTTCTTCGACCTCAACCAGCTCGGCGCGGCCGGCATCATCCCCGGCTGGCCCGGCGAGGAGGTCGCGCCCCCGCAGCCGATGCTCGCGCAGATCCGCTCGGTGCTCGAGCGCTACGCCGCGGCCGGCGGCGCCACCAGGGAGGTCGTCTTCGAGGACTGCGGCCACTCCCCGCACATCGAGCGCCCCGAGGAGTTCCTGGCCGAGCTCACGGCGTGGGTGGGGTGAGGCTCGCCGAGGGGCACGCGCAAGTCGATCACCCCGCCAGGAGCACCCCGCGGCCGAGCCCCAGCATCCCTTCGAGGGCGTGGGCGAGCAGCGATCCGCGCTCGGCGGCGCCTCCCCAGCGCACCAGGGCCTGGGCGTTGAGGCCGTCGATCATGCCGAGCAGCTGCCAGGCCGCCGCACGCGGGTCGTCCGTGCGGAAGTCGCCCGACGCGACCCCGCTCTCGATGACGCCTTCGATGACGTCGCTCCAGGCGTCCATCTGGTCACGCACGGCCGAGCCCAGCTCAGGGTTGCGGCGGCCCAGCGCGTAGGCCTCCACCCAGATCACCGTCACGTCGTCGCGCGACCCGTCGAGGAGGGTGCCCACCAGACCCGCGAGCCGGGAGACGGGGTCCGGCTCCGCGGCGAGGAGCGCTCGCAACTCGTCGAGCTCCGCAGCCACCACGCTGACGAACGTCTCGGCCACCAGCCCGTCCATCGACTCGTGGTAGTGCGCGACGAGGGCCGGCGTCACCCCGGCGCGCGCCGCGACCGCGCGCAGCGTCACCGCCGCGAGCCCCTCGTCGAGGGCGACAGCGCGCGCGGCCGCAGCCAGTTCGGCGCGGCGTTCGGCGGGCGGTTTGCGGGCTGCTCTTGACATCGTGGGTCCAGTATAGGTATTTATTGATCATCCGATCAATAGAGCCCGGAGGTTCACGATGACCTGGCGAATGCCTGCCGAGACCGCACAGCACGAGCGCACCTGGATGGCCTTCCCGCGCGCCGGGATCACCCTCGGCGACGACGCGGCCTCGGCCGAGGAGGCCTACGCCGCCTGGACCGCCGTCGCGCACGCGGTCGCGGAGTTCGAGCCCGTGACGATGGTGGTCGACCCGTCGGAACGCGAGCGCGCCGCACGCATGCTGGGCTCGCACGTCGAGCAGGTGGAGGCACCGCTCGACGAGTTCTGGATGCGCGACTTCGGTCCCACGTTCGTGGTCGACGACGAGCGCCCGGGCGTGCTCGGCGCGGTCGACTGGACGTTCAACGGCTGGGGCGACCCCGCCTGGTCGGAATGGCGCAAGTCGGCGGAGATCGCCCGCTTCGTCGCCGAGCGCACCGGCGCGGAGCTGATCAGCTCCGTGCTCGTGAACGAGGGCGGCGGCATCCACGTCGACGGCGACGGCACCGTGCTGCTCACCGAGACGGTCCAGCTCGACCCGCGCCGCAACCCGTACGCCGACCGGGCGCGGGTGGAGGCCGAGCTCGCCCGCACCATCGGAGCCACCCACGCGGTCTGGCTCCCCCGCGGGCTGACACGCGACTACGACGACTTCGGCACCAACGGGCACGTCGACATCGTGGCCACGATCCCCTCGCCCGGGCGGCTGCTGCTGCACACGCAGCGCAACCCCGAGCACCCCGACTACGAGGTCTCGCGCGAGCTGCGGGCGTTCCTCTCCGGCACGACCGATGCCGCGGGCCGCCCGTGGGACATCGTCGACCTTCCCGCTCCCGCGACCGTCCGTGACGAGGAGGGCTTCGTCGACTGGAGCTACGTGAACCACCTCGTCGTCAACGACGGCGTGATCGCGTGCGGCTTCGGCGAGGAGCGCGCCGACGCCGAGGCGACCGAGATCCTGGAGGCCGCCTACCCCGGCCGCCGGGTGAGCATGGTGGACTCGCGGCCGATCTTCGCCCGTGGCGGCGGCATCCACTGCATCACGCAGCAGCAGCCGGCGGTCGCCTGATGTGCGCGCCCGCCGAACGCGTCACCGGTTCCGGGGTTCGCGGCGCCACCCGGCCCGCAACGCCGTACGGACGGTCGGCTCGCCGGTGTGTCGCAGCGGGCGCCCGGAGCTCGCACAGGGCGACGGAGGTCGACGCATGACACGATTCGACGTCGTCGAGGCCGGCATCGCCGACCTGCGGAGGGCACTGGAGGCCGGTGAGACCACCAGCGTCGAGCTGGTCGACGCCTACCTCGCCCGCATCGACGCCTATGACATCGCCGGGCCCACCCTCAATGCCGTGATCGTCCGCAACCCGGACGCGCGCGCCGAGGCCGCGGCCTCCGACGAGCGCCGTGCACGCGGCGAGACTCGGGGCCCGCTCGACGGCATCCCCTACACCGCCAAAGACAGTTACCTGGCACGCGGCCTCACCGCCGCCGCCGGTTCCCCCGCTTTCGAGCATCTCGTCGCGCAGCGCGACGCCTTCACGATCGAGCGGCTCCGCGCGGGCGGCGCGATCCTGCTCGGGCTCACGAACATGCCGCCAATGGCGAACGGCGGAATGCAGCGCGGTGTCTACGGCCGTGCCGAGAGCCCGTACAACGGCGACTACCTGACGGCTGCGTTCGGCTCGGGGTCGTCCAACGGCTCCGGCACCGCGACCGCGGCGAGCTTCGCCGCGTTCGGGCTCGGCGAGGAGACCTGGTCGTCGGGGCGGGCCCCGGCCTCCAACAACGCCCTCTGCGCCTACACACCGTCGCGCGGCGTGATCTCGGTGCGCGGCAACTGGCCGCTCGTGCCGACGATGGACGTCGTCGTTCCGCACACCCGCACCATGGCCGACCTCCTGGAGGTCCTCGATGTCATCGTGGCCGACGACACCGAGACGCGCGGCGACTTCTGGCGCGCCCAGCCGTGGGTCCCGATCCCGCCCGCGTCGCGGCTGCGCCCGGCGTCGTACCCCGCGCTGGGCACCGCGGCCGTGGCCGGCACTGCCCTGGCCGGCAAGCGCATCGCCATCCCGCGCATGTACATCAACCGCGACGACGAGGCGGGCACGGCCGAGCACGGCGGCATCGGCGGCCCGACCGGTCGCCGCATCGAGACGCGGGCGAGCATCATCGCCCTGTGGGAGGCCGCGCGCCGCGACCTCGAGGCGGCCGGTGCCGAGGTCGTGGAGACCGACTTCCCCGTGGTCTCGAACTACGAGGGCGACCGGCCGGGCGCCCCGACGATCGCCACCCGCGGGCTCGTCTCGCCGGAGTACCTGCGGCGGGAGATCATCGACCTCTCGGCGTGGGCCTGGGACGACTTCCTCGCCGCGAACGGCGATCCCGCACTCGACACGCTGGCCGACGTCGACGGCGCCCGCATCTTCCCGGCACCGGAGGGCGCGCTTCCCGACCGCTACGACGGGTTCGACGACGACATCGCCGAATACCCGGGCTGGGTGCGCGCGCACCCCGGCACGACGCCGACCTCCATCCCCGGTCTCGCCGACGGCCTGCGCGGACTCGAGGAGACCCGGCGCGTCGACCTGGAGGAGTGGATGGATGCACTCGGCCTCGATGCCGTCGTCTTCCCCGCCTCCGCCGACGTGGGACCTGCCGACATGGATGTGAACCCGGCCTCCGCCGACCTGGGCTGGCGCAACGGCGTGTGGGTGGCCAACGGCAACCTGGTGCCCCGGCACCTGGGCATCCCGACCGTCACCGTGCCGATGGGCACCATGGCCGACATCGGGATGCCGGTCGGGCTCACCTTCGCGGGCAGGGCGTACGACGACACGGCGCTCCTCGCTCTGGCGGCGGCGTTCGAGGCGACGGGACGGCGCCGCACCGAACCGCCGCGCACCCCGCGGCTCACGTAGCGCCCTCCGCGAGCGCACATTCGTCACGAATCCCGAGTCTCGTGGCACGAAGGTCGGGATTCGTGACGAATCTTCGTGCCTGCGGGGACGTGATACCCCTGACGGTGGATGCGAGTACCTCGCAGGGGCGACGACGCCCGTGCGGCGGCCTTGAGACGGTGGGAGCATGCGTCTCCCCCGTCGTGCCTCCGTCGCCTCCGCGCGTCGCGGCCTCCTCCCCGTCGCTCTCACGCTGTCCGCCCTCTTCGCCCTCACCGGCTGCACCGCGGCGACGTCCGCCGTCGGCGTCGCTCCGGTCCCGACCGATGTCTCGCAGTTGACCGATGACGACGGGTACATCGCCGACGGCACGTCGCTCACGCTCGACAGTCGGCTGCCCGCGATCCAGCGGCTCGACCCGAACCTGCTGGAGGCGTTGCGCGAAGCCGACCGGGCCGCCGTCGACGAGCGGGGGACGACGATCACGATCGTGGACGGCTGGCGCTCGCTGCGCTACCAGGAGTTCCTCTTCGAACAGGCCGTGCAGAAGTACGGAAGCGAGCACGAGGCCGAGCGCTGGGTCAAGCGCGGCGCGGACTCCGCCCATGTCTCCGGCCACGCCGTGGACATCGGCACCGCGGACGCGATGGACTTCCTGAGCCGCTTCGGCTCCGAGTGGGGGATCTGCCAGATCTACGCGAACGAGGCCTGGCACTTCGAGCTGGCGACGACGCCCGGCGGCGAGTGCCCGGCGATGCGGGCCGACGGCCGCGGCTAGCGCGCCTCGGGGGTGGGCCCGGCCGCGCCCAGCCAGGGCGCGAGCGCGAGCTCGGCGGCCGCACGCACGCGGGCCCGGATCCGCTCCTCGTCCACCTCGCCGGCGACCTCGGCGAAGGCCGCACGCAGCGCAGCGGTGACCGCGCCCATGAACGCACCGACCAGCGCCGCCGCCTCGACCGCGTCGTACCGGTCGGGATAGCTCTCCCGCAGTGCGGCGGCGATGGCCGTCTCCGCGTCCGCCTGGAAGCGGAGGGCACGGCTCTGCACCGCGGGATGCTCCGCGATCAGACGCAGCCGGAGGCGCGCGCGCTCGGAGGTGAGGTCGCCACCGGTGACGCCCACGCTGTCGAGCGCACGCATGAGTGCGGGGAGCGGATCGTCGTCGGGTGCATGCTCGCGCAGCGCCGCGACGGCGGCGTCCACCCGCCCGCCCGCGTCCGGGAACAGCAGGTCCTCCTTCGTCGGGAAGTACGCGAAGAAGGTCCGGGCGCCGACATCCGCTTCCTCGGCGATCTCCGCCACCGTCACGCCGTCGAACCCGCGCTCGGCGAACAGCCGATTGGCGGAGGCGACCAGGGCCTCCCTGGTGCGGTCGCGTTTGCGCTCTCGCAGGGTCGTCATGACAGCAGGATAGCAACCGATGCATTTTCGCACTTGCTGCTTTTCAGCAGTCACTGCTATTTTGCAATGTATGCGAAAATATTCTGTCATCGTCGTCGGCGCCGGGATCGCCGGCAGCACGGCCGCGCTCTTCCTCGCCAGGGCCGGGCACCGCGTGACCCTGCTCGAGCGCGCCTCCGTCCTGCGCACGAGCGGCAGCCCCGTCGATCTCCGCGGCGACGCCCTCGACGCGGTGCGTTCGCTGGGGCTCGAGCCCGAGCTCCGGGAGGCCGACACCGGCGTGCGCCGGATGCGACTGGTCGACGCGGGAGGCCGGGGCATCGCCGACGTGCGGCTCCGGCGGCCCGACAGCCCCGACATCGAGCTCTCCCGGACGGCGCTCGGACGCATCCTCGCCGACCGCGCCGCGGAGCTGGCCGAACTGCGGCTCGGGTCGGGCCCGACCTCCATCACCGCCGACCGCACGGGCGTGGAGGTCGGGCTCGCCGACGGCCGGATGCTCGCCGCAGACCTGCTGATCGGCGCGGACGGGCAGCACTCGACCGTGCGGCGTCTGCTCTGGCGGCCAGAGGAGGCCACGGAGCGGCCGGTCGGGCTGACCATCGCCACCGTCCGGGCCGGAGCGGTCGACGACCCCGCGACGCTGCTGATGCACAACCGCCCTGGCGTGTCTCTGTCGGTGCATCCCGCGGGCGGCTCCGCCGTGGCGGCGTTCATCCTGCGCACCGGGCGGCAGCCCGCCCCGGCGACCGCCGAACTCCGCGCGGAGCTGCTGACCCGGCGTTACGCCGACATGGGCTGGCGCGCGCCGGAGCTGCTCGCCCGCGTCCGCGACTCCGACGACGTCTATTACGACACCGTGTCGCGTGTCCGCACGACGCGCTGGTCACGCGCGACGGTCACCCTCCTCGGCGACGCCGCCTCGAGCATCACGATCCTCGGCGAAGGGTCGAGCATGGCGGTCGCCGGCGCCCGCACCCTGAGCGCTGCGCTGGAGGCCGGCACCGACCTCCCCACGGCTCTTGCCACCTACGAGCGCGCGCACCGGCCGGTGGTGGAGCGCCATCAGCGCGGCGCACGGCTCGGCGCCGCGCTGCTGGTGCCGGCGACCCGGCCCGGGCTCGCGGTGCGGAACGGCGCGGCGCGGCTCGCGCCGAGCTGAGAGCCGGGCCAAGCCACCCCCTCCACCGGCGACCCCGGTCACCTCACCCCGCGACGCCGACCGCCTGCCGCTCCGTCTCCGGACGCCCCAGGCTGGCGAGCATCGCGGCGGCGAGGTCCGCCCGCGACACGGTGAAGCTGCGCGGCACGCTGCCACCCACCCGCGTCTGATAGCGGCCCGTCGCCGTGCCGTTGGTGAGCATGGGCGGCCGGAAGGCCGTCCAGACGGCGTCGGACGCGGCGAGCGCCGCCTCCATCTCGCGCAGGTCGTCGTAGACCGGGCGCAGCACCCTGCTCACGATCGGGAGGGCGACCCTGCGGCTGATGAGGCTGTCGTCGGCGGCGGGCGGCCCGACCGGCGCCGCGCTGATGACGACGAACCGGCGCGGCGCCGCGGCCAGGATCCTGCGGGTGGCGGGCGCCGCGACCGGAGCGTCCTTGCGCGAGCGCGGGCCGATGGCCGAGAGCACGGCGTCGGCGTCGGCGATCGCCGCGCTCAGTGCGGCCGTGTCGGAGAAGTCGGGGACGACCCGCACCTCGACCCGCGGGTCGAGGTCGCCGGGCCTCCGGATCACCGCGGTGACCTCGTCGCCGCGTTCGAGCGCCTGACGGACGAGCTGTGCGCCGGTGCGGCCGCTGGCGCCGAAGATGGTGAGCTTCATATCGCCATGGTAAGTGATAATCACAGTGCTGTGCAATCACGGATTGGTACGATATCGGGATGCCCGCCCCGGATGACCAGCACGACGTGCCCGCCCTCGAGACGCGCGCCAGCTTCCTTCTCTCCCAGCTCGGGCTCCAGAGCGCGCAGCGCTTCACCGCCGCGCTCGCCCCACTCGGAATCACACCCAACCGGTTCGGGGTGCTCGCCCACCTCGCGAGGCAGGAAGGCCGGACGCAGCAGGAGCTGGCCACCGCACTCGGCCTGCACCGCAACTCCATGGTCGGCCTGATCGACGACCTCGAGGCGAGGGGCCTCGTCGAGCGCCGCCGCCACCCGGACGACCGCCGCGCGTACGCCATCCACCTCACCCCCTCGGCACGGGAGGTCCTCGCCGCCGGCGACCGGCTCGCCGACGAGCAGGAGGAGGCCATGCTCGGCGAGCTCAGCGCCGAAGAACGCGCGGCGCTGATCGCGACCCTGACCCGGCTGGTCGCGTCCGCCGGATATCGGGCCGGGGTTCATCCGGGGCTCGGGTCCGCGCACTGAGCGACCGGGCACGCCGCGCGAAGGCACCCGCCGCACGCCCGCACTAAGCTGGAAGCCGTGTCCAAAGTCTTGAGCAGTCTTCCGGTCGGTGAGCGAGTCGGCATCGCGTTCTCGGGGGGTCTCGACACCTCCTGCGCGGTCGCCTGGATGCGCGAGAAGGGCGCAGTGCCCTGCACGTACACCGCCGACATCGGCCAGTACGACGAGCCCAACATCGACGAGGTCCCCGGCCGCGCCACCGAGTACGGCGCCGAGATCGCGCGTCTGGTCGACGCCAAGCGCGCGCTGGTCGAGGAGGGCCTCATCGCCCTGCAGTGCGGCGCCTTCCACATCCGCTCCGGCGGCAAGACCTACTTCAACACCACCCCGCTCGGCCGCGCGGTGACCGGCGTCCTGCTGGTGCGCGCCATGATGGACGACGACGTCGAGATCTGGGGCGACGGCTCCACCTACAAGGGCAACGACATCGAGCGGTTCTACCGTTACGGCCTCGTCGCCAACCCGCGACTGCGCATCTACAAGCCGTGGCTCGACGCGGCGTTCGTCGAAGAGCTGGGCGGCCGCAAAGAGATGAGCGAGTGGCTCGTCGCGCGCGGCTTCCCCTACCGCGACGCCACCGAGAAGGCCTACTCCACCGACGCGAACATCTGGGGCGCCACCCACGAGGCCAAACGCCTCGAGGAGCTCGACGCCGGCCTCGACATCGTCGACCCGATCATGGGCATCGCCGCCTGGCGCGAAGACGTGGAGGTCGTCCCCGAGACCGTGTCCGTGCGGTTCGAGGCGGGGCGCCCGGTCGCCCTCAACGGCGTGGAGTTCGCCGACCCCGTCGCACTCGTGCTCGAGGCGAACGCGATCGGCGGCCGGCACGGCCTCGGCGCGTCCGACCAGATCGAGAACCGCATCATCGAGGCCAAGAGCCGCGGCATCTACGAGGCCCCGGGCATGGCGCTCCTGCACATCGCCTACGAGCGGCTCCTGAACGCGATCCACAACGAGGACACCGTCGCCAACTACCACAACGAGGGCCGCCGCCTCGGCCGTCTCATGTACGAGGGCCGCTGGCTCGACCCGCAGTCGCTCATGCTGCGCGAATCGCTGCAGCGCTGGGTCGGTTCCGCGATCACCGGCGAGGTCACGCTGCGCCTGCGCCGTGGCGACGACTACACGATCCTCGACACGACGGGGCCGGCGCTCAGCTACCACCCCGACAAGCTCTCGATGGAGCGCGTCGGCAACGCAGCCTTCGGCCCCTCCGACCGGATCGGCCAGCTGACGATGCGCAACCTCGACATCGCGGACTCGCGCTCGCGCCTCGAGCAGTACGCGGCCGCCGGGTTGATCGGCGGCCCGACCGGCGAGCTTGTCGGCGAGCTGCAGGAGGGCAGCGCCCGCTCCATCCTCGAGCTCGACGTCAGCGACACCGACGACGCGCTCTCCCGCGAGATCGACGCGTCCTCCGAGGGCGCCGCCTTCGACGCCGGGACCGACTAGGAACGACAGTGGCGCGCGCGCCGAGGGCGGACGGCGAACCGGAGGTGCAGGAGCCGACGGCGCCGAACCCCGAGGCGCTGGAGGCCGAGGAGCTGAAGCTCGAGGAGCTGAAGCCCGAGGCGCACGGCCCGGGCGACTGGCCTCTGGGACGCCTGCTCGGCGCCGCCTCCCGCGCCGTGGAGCGCGCTTGGTACGAGGCCCTCGAGGCGCGCGGGCTCACCCACGCCGGCCTCATCGTGCTGCACTTCGTCGAGCTCGGGATCCGCTCCCAGAGCGACCTCGCCCGGGTCGCCCAGGTGGAGGCGCAGACCATGTCGCGCACCGTCGACCGGCTGGAACGCGAAGGGCTCGTCACCCGCGAGCCCGATCCGGCCGACCGCCGACGCCACATCGTGACGATGACACCGCAGGGCCGGTCGGCATTCGAGGCGGTACGCGGGCTGGAGGACGAGGTGTTCCCGCGAGTCGACGACCCCGAAGCGCTGCGCGCCGCGTTGATCCAGATCGTCAGCGCGTCCCCGCCGCGTCAGTCGCGCTGAGGCGGACGCTCCGCCGGATCGTCCGCCACGCGGTCGCCCGCGGCTGAGGGCCGTACCGGCGCTGAACTCTCGGGCGTCGCCTCATCCGTCGGGCTCGGCACGGCTGTGCTCGCGCCCGGTTCGGTCGCGCCCGGTTCGGTCGCGCCGGCCTCCGCCGCGCCGGCCGCCACCGTGCTCGGGCCCGCCTCCGTGGCCGCCCCGGCGCCGCCGTCACCGGGCTCGGACCCCGATGGCTTCGTCTCCTTGCGCAGAATGCGGATCGACTCGCCTAGACCTTTCGCCAGGGCGGGGAGCTTGGTGGCACCGAACAGCAGCAGCACCAGTGCGACGAGGATGACGAGGTGCCATCCGCTGAAGAGGTTCCCGAACATTCGACCACTCCTCCCCGACCGGATCAGGCGATCCGGTCGTCACCCTCGTAGCGGTTGCGTCCGAGAGGAAGCCGCGGCCTCAGCAGCCCGAGGTCGTAGGCGATGCGGACGGCCTCGTCGCGGGAGTTCGCCCCGAGCTTGCGGTAGATGCTCCGCGTCTGGGTCTTCACCGTGTTGATGGAGACCACCAGCGACCGTGCGATGTACTCCAGGCTCGCCGTCGACTGCAGGCGGTCGAGCACGATGCGTTCGCGCTGGGTCAGTTGCGCCGCCATCGCGGCCTCCGAGAAGAGCGGCTTGACCTTGGCCAGCGCGGTCTCGGACGACGCGTCGCCGTCGCCATCGACCGACATCGCGAGTGGGGGTGCGGGGTGGCCCGCGATCGTCAGCACGAACGGGGTGAGGAGGTTGTTGGCCTCGGCGACCTGACGGGCGTTGAGGCGGATCGTCGTCGCCCGGGCGCTCTTCAGCCGCTGCAGCGCCTCGGCCTGCACGAGGAGCATCTCGACCCGCGTCCGCGGCCCGGCGCCCTCCCCGAGCACCGCCTCTGCCAGCAGCTGGGCGCTCCGGTACTCGCGGAACATGAGCAAGAGGCGGGCCGACACGGGACGCAGGGCGTTCGTGCCGTCCGGAAACGACTTGATGAGCTTCTGCGCGGCCACGAGGTTGCCCTGCGACATCAGGAGGTCTGCCTCCAACGCCACGAAGCGCGCCCGTTCGCTGTTGCTCGGAGAGTGGGCGGACTTGCTGAGCAGCTCGGCGTCGATGACCTGCTGCGCCTGCTCCAGTTCGCCCGACGCCAGCGCGCCGAGCGCTGCGGCGTAGGCGGAGTAGCTGTGCAGCTCGCCGAGGTCGGCCTCGAAGTTCGCCCACGGGGAGAGCGGCTCCACCGCGCCGTCCGGGTGCGCCTCCGTGCCGATCAGGCGCGACGCGACAGCCACGGGGATGAAGGCGCTCGGTCGCAGGGTGTGGTCGCCGACGACGAAGGCCTCGATGCGGGTCGCCACGGCCTGTGCCCTGTCGATCTCGCCGTGCAGGGCGTACGCGAGGGACGCGGCTCCGGTCGAGTAGGTGTAGAGGTTCGGATCGTCCGCGGCTCCGATGGCCGCGCGCTCGAACGCGGTGGCGGCCTCCTGGTCGCGACCCAGGCGCAGCTGGGTGAGCCCGATCTCGAGCCAGGCCAGCGGCGGTTCGGCCACGGAGATGTCGGGGGCGGACAGCGCGGCGAGGAAGTCGTCGGCCTGTGAGAGCCTGCCCACCTTGCGCAGCGCGATCATGCTGGTCAGGTCGGTCCAGTACTGCCGCACCGGCTCCAGCCGCCGACCACGCAGTGCCTGCGGTTCCGCGGCGGCGTGGTAGTAGTCGAGGGCGCCCAGCGGGTCGCCGCCGGCGTTCTCGCGGAGCAGGCCCGTCACCGTCAGCAGGATGACCGACGAGCGCAGTGCACCGAGCTCGAGGGCGCTGAGCTCCTGCAGGTAGTCGTCCGCCTCCTCGGTGAAGGCCGACGTCCAGTTGCGAGCCAGGATGGTCTCCGCCGCCACGATCTCGTTGCTCCGCAGCGCCTGGCGCAGCGCCGTGATCGGATCGCCGTTCGCTTCGAGCACGTCGAGGAGTTCACCCGCCAGCCGATCGCCTTCGCCGGGCGACTCGGCCTCGAGCTGCGAACGGAGGACGGCGCGCACCGGGTCGAGGAACTCGTAGACCAGACGCCCTTGCCCTCGCGCGTACGTCCAGATGCCGAGTCCTGCCGACTCCGCCAGGGAGAGCGCACCGTCGTCGGCGCCGTCGGGCCCGATCCGAGCGACGATGTGCGGCGCGAGGTACGGCGCGACGGCAGCGCGCTGGAGGCTGGTCCGCGCTGTGGCGCCGAGCGGAGCCTGTGCGAGCAGTTCGGAGACCACCGTCTCGGAGATCTCTTCCAGGGCCCGTGCCACGACGGGCTCGGGCAGGACGGCCCGCGGGTCGTCGAAGACGCGGATCATCGCCCGCGCCGCCAGCGGCCAGCCGTGGCTGCGTTTCCACACGTGGTCGAGCAGGCGCGCCTCGACCTCGGTGCCCAGGAGCTGAACGACCTCGTCGAGCTCCCGACGCTCGAACGCCAGATCGTCGTTCTGCACGACGACCAGGTCGAGCACCGCCGCGAGAGCAGGGGCCTCGAAGGAGGTCAGGGCCCGGGTGAGGACCATGACGTGGAGGTTGGGCGTGCGGCGGAGCAGCTGGACGAGCTCGCCCGAGAGCAGGCCGTCCCACCTGCGTGTGTAGCCGTCGAGGACCAGGACGACCGTCCCGATGTGCCGGCCGATGCCGTCGTGCGTCGCTGCGAGCGGGTCGGCGTCCCAGAGTGCCGATTCGTCTCGCGGGTCGAACGCCGTGCGCATGGCGCCCCAGAACCCGTCCATGCCTCCGCTGACGAGGTCGAGGTCGACCCAGGTCGCCGACGGGCGATTCGCGTCGTGCGCCCGGTCGAGCCATTTGCGGACGAGCGATGTCTTGCCGTAGCCCGCGGGGGCCCGGACGATGGTCGCCTGTTCGCGGAGCGCGCGGTCGAGGCGATCGAAGAGCGCCGGCCGCTCGATCGTGTAGCGCGACAGGCGCGGAAGCCGCGACGACTCTGCGGCGGTTTCCTGCACTCGTGTCTCGTGCGGGTGCGTGGTGGTCATGCTGGACTCCTTCGGCTGGGTGTCACTGCGTACGATCCGGCTACCGCGCGGAACGTAACGCGCACATGTCGCGACGCGACCCTTCTCTTACTCATCCCTTGTCGCCCCCCTCGTGATCCGCCCCGGTCTTCAACTCCCGGCCCCCATTCGGTCGGGCGCCGCCAAGAGCGCATGTGCGATGATCGCAGGCCGATTACAAGCGATACCGCTCAGCGGAAGACCATCACGGTGGTCTGCGCCCCCACATCTGGGGGTCTTCATCCGACGAATCACCCAAGGTGTGTGGGTAACATTGCAAAGATCATACGCCGTGTTCCTTAGCATCACCTGTACGTTCACCCGCTGGCCCACTGGGTGGATCCTCCACACCGGGACGAATCGCCGGGTGAAAGTCGACGCCGAACGCCCGGGGGAACCCGTTGCCGCACGCTTCCCGTGCAACCGTGGACGCGTCCGGCGCACCGGCAGCGAGGAGGCTCGATGACAGAGCACACCGTTCCCGGCGACCCCTCCAGAGCCGGCCTGGCCCGACGGATCCAGCTGCTGCAGGACTTCGCCGAGGTGGTCAGAGGCTCCCCGTTCTCCTACGCGGAACTGGTGGGCTCGCTCCGTCCCCAGAACCTGTCATTGCGCCCGTCCGAGTGGTCGCGGCTGGTCGGCGGCGGCTGCGGCGTCCTCCCCCCGGACGATGTGATCGCCGGACTCGCGCGCGTCTTCGGTGTTCCCACGTCGTTCCTGCTCGAGGGAGGCGCGCTCCCGCCGGCACTGGCGTCGATGGCCGGGGCGATCCTCACACTGCGTGCCCGCCGTGTGCGGGAGGTCGCGGATCGGCATCTGCTCGACCTCGCGCCCAACGTGCTCGCCGACGTGGTCGCGGCACTCGAGCCGCTGGCGCGCCTGCACCCCTAGAGCGGGATGTACGTCTCCCGATGGACGACGGGCGAGGAGTCCCTGCGCCTCTTGTTCCGCAGCCACGCGGCGATCGAGACGAGGGAGTAGAGGACCAGGAGCGCGCCGACCCCGATCAGCCACGGTTGCAGTGATGCGCTGTTCTTCACGACCGCCAGCCAACCGATGGCCGGAATCGCGTACCAGACCCGACCCCGCACTTGCTCGGCGCGCACCGGCGCCGCGTCGGCGACGGCGTTGGCATCGCCCCGGGTGATGTATCGCTTGGTCCCGTCGGAGCTCGCCTCCACGCGGACGATGCGGTGGGTGACGACATCGGGTTTGCCGGAATGGAGCTGATAGGTCACCACGTCGCCGACGTGGAGGCTGTTCCGGGCCGCGGGACGCACGACGAGGAGCGTGCCGGGCGGCAGGCCGGGTTCCATCGACCGTGTGAGCACCGTGTAGGTGTCGGATCCCGTCGCGATGGGGACGCCGACCGCCGCCACGAGCAGTCCGCAGACCAGGATCAGCAATCCGGCGGCGACGGCCTTTCCGGCCGCGCGTGCGATCCGCGGCACCGCGATCCGGCGGTGCGACCGGGAGGACCGGCGTCCGTGCTTCGTTTCGGCGATGTCCATGCCTCATCCCCTTCCTCGCGGGCCGCGACCTGTCGTCCGGCGCGCGGCCCCGTGCGCACGAGCGGCCAGGGCAGCCGCGCCGGCCGCTCCGAGAGCCGCGACGAGCCAGCTTGCGGCCAGGATGTCGGACCCGGTCGCCGCGAGCGGATCCCTGCCAGGACGGTCAGCGGAACCGGGAGGGGCCACGCCGCCCCCACCCGAGCCTCCGGTGTCACAGCCCGAACCGGCCGGGTCGGCGTCCAGCACCACCAGGAGCGAGAAGTCGATCGGCTCGGACTGGGCGACGGTCCCTGCCAGGTCGCCCAGCGCAAGAGCGGCGAAGACGTTCACGGTCGCGCCGGGCGCCACGGGCAGCGGCGCGAGCAGGGTGACGCACGAGCCGGGCGAGTCGAGGGACACCGCCGGACCGGAGCCCGTCGCCGTCGAGACGTCGAGCGAGAGCGACCGACGCAGATCGTCGTGAGGAACGTCGACCGACGTCAGCGCGACGCGGAGGTAGGCGACGCCGCCCGAGCCGTTCTGCACGGCGAAGCGATCGTGCGCGCTCGTGCGCGGCACCAGGATCGAGCCGTCGAAGAGCGCCTGCGGGGTCCGCACGATGCTGTTCGCCTGGGCCGTGAGGACGTAGACCGGCGAAGCGACGGACGGCGAGGTGGCCTGTGCACCCAGCCCAGAGGCACCGGTCACACCGGCGAGGGCGAGCGCGAGAGCGGCGGCGAGAGCGTTCATCCGGTACCGCCCGGCGTGTCGGTCGTTCCCGTCGAGACGAGATAGAAGGCCCACTGCTGCGCCGCCGACCCGTCGCAGACCGCCGCCGTCACCGGGCCCGCTGCAGCCGGAGCCGTCCAGCACAGACCACTCTCCGACACGAGCTGGACGATGCTGGTGCCCTGGACCTGCAGTTGCCAGGTCTGGACGCCCGCAGCTCCGGCATCGCGCGTGCTCAGCGTGCCATCGGGGTCGATCGTCACACGTCCGCCCGCCGCTCTGCCCGCCGTCAGCGTCGAGAAGTCGGGGGCCACCGTGTTCCAGACGAAGAACTGGTTCGGGCCCGGGGCGGAGGGGGAGCCCTGGCAGGCCGCCAGCGAGACCGGCCCGCCCATCGTGGCCCCGACGTCCAGGCACAGGGTCCTGTCGCGGTCGGGCCGGATCTGCTGGACGCGCCCGTCGTTCCAGAGGCTGACGGGAAAGATCAGCTGCGTCGTGAAGGTCGCCGTCGCCGTCGCCGTCGCGGAGAGACCGTGCACCGACAGGGTCACGGCGACGGCGGGATCGAACGTCTGAGTTCCACCGGTGACTCCGAAAGCCCGGGCCGAGCCGGTGGTCTGCACGCAGAGGTAGGTCTGGGCTCCTGGTGCGACGGGATCGCCCGCGACGGTGAGCCCATCCGTCCAGGCGCCTGTCACCGCGTCCGGAGGAGCCACGGCGTCGTCGGTGCAGTCGGCGGGTGCGGGAACCGGCCACGCCGTGGCGAGGATCCCCGCATCGAGTGCGGAGGGGACCGAGAGCTCCGCCCGCACCCCGGCCGGCACCGTCGTCGGACCGGACGTCGTGTTGCTGATCGTCACCAGTGCCGCGCGCGTGCGCGCCCCATTGGCGAAGGTCACGGCCTGCGGTGCGACGTCGGCGGAGGCGGCGACCTGCCCGGCCGTGACGTGCCCGGAGACGGTCACCTGCGCGCTCCACAGCGCCACTGCGGCGGGGCCGGCGAGGATGCCGGCCAGCAGGCCACCGACCGCCGAAGCGATGAGGGCGGCCCGGAAGCGTCGGCGCGGGCGAGGTTCCCGGGTCATGGCCGGTCCTGATTCGCGTCGAGGAGGAGGGTGAAGTCGGCCACGGTCGTCCCCGCGACGTCCGCTGGGACGTCGGGCCCGAGCGTGACGCTCAGGCAGTAGGACGAGAACGTGCTCCCGGCCAGCGGGCCGCCGACGTTCGCCGCGGTCGCGCCGAGCGGGACTCCCACCCCACCCGGTGCGGCGCAGCTGCCGGGGGCGAGCGTCCAGGACACGTCGGCACTCGCCGACGACGCCGCGTCCAGGGAGGCGGCGACCAGGAAAGCCGTCGTCCCGGTGTTCCCCACCGTGAGCGTCTGCGTTCGCGTCTCGCCCGGGAGCATCCCGTCGAACGCGGCCGGGTCGAACGCGGCCGAGGTCGCGGTCGGCGAGCCTGTATCGCCGACCGCGACCGTCGCCGTCAGGGTTCCGGAACGGACCTCCGTCTCGGATATGGGAGCTCCCCCGTTCCACAGGGCGTAGCTCCCCCCGACGCTGACGCCTGCGACGAGCGCGATCGACGCGGTCAGGAGGGCGGGAGACAACAGCGATCGTCGTGCCCGTCGTTCTCTCATCACCACCCCTCCCGTCGAATCCGCTCGATCGTGCCGTCGTCAGGGTGTCTGCTGCAACAGGAACTGAAGCCCGCCGAGCTGAACGGACTGGGCCTGCGCCACCGTTCCGGTGACCGAGTCGGCGGGGAAGGTGACGGTGACCGTCACCGGTGCCGTGATCGGCGCCGTGGTCGTCGGTGTCGCCGAGACGACGTCGAACGTGTTCGGCTGTCCTGCGACCGGGGTGAGTGTGCCGCCGGAGCTCGTGCCGACCGTCATCGTGATCTGCAGAGCGGCGAGCAGCTCCGGGTCTCCCGTGATGGATGACGGGTCGATGGAGAGCTGGGAGTGCAGGTTGTCGCCCTGCGCGACGATCGACACGTCGGCGGTGTACGTCGCGGTGTCGCCCGGCGACCACGCGGTGATCGTGTTGTCCCACGCGCCTCCCGTCGCGCTCACCGTCAGCACACCGGAGTCGACGGCGCCCGCGTTGAGCGTCGCCGCATCGTTCCAGAGCGCCAAGGTGCCGGCCGATCCGATCAGCAGCGCCAAGCCCGCGCCACCGGCGATCAACCCTTTCGTGAGTCTGTTCATCGATCTCTCCAACCGTTCTCTGATGAGTTCCTCTGTCGATCGGAGAGGTCGGATCTGCAGGACCCGGTCGAGCGTCGTTCCCCGAACGTGCGGTTCACGGTAGCTGCGCATCGGGTGAGCACCCGGGCGAGAACGAGGTGAAATGCATGCAAAACGTGCATTGCGTGGAATCGGGTGATCTTCGCTCGGAAGGTGGGTGAATTCCCGCTCCGGCCATTGCGATGGAGGCGGACTGGAGCACACAATTTCACACATCGCGACGAATTTCGGGAATCGCCGCGGTCGGCCCGCCGCCACCATCATCCCCTCCGGCGGCGAGTGGTGCGGGTGCCTCCCCTGACATCGAGCGGCACCCGCACCGGCCACGTTCGACGTGTGTTCCGTCGGGCCATCCCACGACCACGAAGGGGCCCCATGACCACAACGGGCCCCACGACCACAACCGGCATTTGAGGAGAACGATTCAGTGAGAATTTCCGTCG
>NZ_JAHHZQ010000005.1 GCF_022606355.1 Leifsonia shinshuensis | reverse complement strand
GGAGCCGACCCCGCGCTAAGGGCCACGTGCCCACATTTTGCCCACACCCGTGTGAGATCACATGAGGTCGTAGTCATCTCAATGCGCTCTAAAAGCGCGGAATTCCGCGGATTTTCGGAGCCGCAACTCCCCTGGCGCGGGACCCGAGCGGACTCTTGATCCGCGGGTCGTGGGTTCGAGCCCCACGGGGCCCACCCAGTGCGTCGGAGGGATCCACGGGCCGTCGGTGGCCGGATCAGGCTCCGCGGCTTTGGGATCTGCCTACGGCTGGCCCACAGCCCTTGGGGCGCCGAGACGGCTCAATGCATCTCTGACGGCATGTTGGTCCTCATCTAGGGGTTGAAGTAGACGTCGCGGGTCATCGCGATCAACTGTCCGCGCGGCCCTAGCAGGCAAGAGCTCAGCAAGCGAAATAGTGAGTCCATCCACCCCAGCCAGGCCGGAACTTCGAGAACGGGGCGCCCTAGAGTGTGAGCGTGACGCCACCTCACCTGAATCCATTTCCTTGTGTCGAACTCGGCGGAACCCGCTTCCTCATCGACAAGAGCCGGCCGGTGGCATTTCTCCAGAGCGGAGAAACGAATCGGTTTGTGACCTGGCCGAGCGCACCGTTACCCCGACGTGCTGCGACTGCGCGTCTCATTGCGAGTTCAAACGCGGTCTGGGTCGTTTACGAAGAGGATGTCCCCGAATCAGGTGAACTTGCTTGGTCAACGGCGGTTCGGATCGGTGAGGACGGCAGAGCCACCGGGCTCGACATCGGGCAGCTGTCCGTCATCGGAGTCGACTCGGCTGGGATCTGGGCCAGTAACCGTTCGTGGCCCGCGCCGGAGACGCTTCCCGGTGAAGAGGAGTCCGAGCGAGCCCCATCCTTCGATGCTGCAGGCATACCGCTGGAGTCGTGGCACGACTTTCAGAGGCAAGAAGAACTTTGGCGTCAGGGACGCAAAGAATCAGTTGCACCCACGGTGAGGACGTCGGGAAACGTGCCCGTTTGTCGGAACGACGACGATGCTGCCTCGTACGCCTGGTACGCGTTTGCACCTGGCCAGAGCCCTGAGGAGTCGCTGACGAGGTTCGCACCCCCACCCGCGCCGGGCCCATCCGCGCCCGCCCAACTTGTCCGTTTCACTAGCGATGGACGCATCGACTCGCTATCGGTCGACCGCACGGTGTCAGAGATCGAGCAAGTGGGCTCCCGAACAGCCATCACATTCTTTCCGACCAACCCGGTCGGAACGCTCGACGAAGACCCGGGCGCGATCAGCTACTCCTACCCTCAGAGCCAGATCTTTGTCGACTTCACCACTGGCATTCCTTCCGCGCTTTCTGTGCACGACTATGAGGCCACGGCGCTCCCCACGGAGGACCGGGATGAGAACTGGGCGGACGATGAACTCGATGAAGTCTCAGAGGATGACGCGCGCGATCAGGTCGACCTCACAGGCGTCGACGGAATCGAGTGGGCACCTGCGAGGCTCAGCCCCGAAGAGATCCGGAGCGCAATCGATCGCGTGGTCGAACAGTTCGAGTGGCTTGCAAGACCGAACGCGATCTGGACGCTGCGCGACGACCAGGTACACCTTGTGGAGAGCCCGTATCAGGACGTGCAAGTCCATGTGAGCGGCGACTGGCCCCGGACCGTGGTCAAGGTCGAATTCCGCCACAGAGAGTACTCGGACGCTTTGTACCGCCGACGGTACAACGTCTTCGATCCCGCCGGTCGACCCATTGATGCCGAGTACCTCACGGTGTACCTGGAGGAGGACATCGCCACGGGCGACCATCCCGCCGAGCACGGCGGAGTCATCGAATGGCCCTTCAACCTACCTCCTGCGCTCCCCCAAGAACGCACGACGCCTCATCGACGCCATTGAGAGCGCACGCGCGGGAAACACCACCGAGCACGACCTGACCGGTGAGTGACCGCAAGCTCGCCTAGACCGCCGGCGGCTGGGAGGACTACCCCTCCTGGCAGGTCAGGATCGGCGAACGCTCAAGCGGATCAACCTCCTGATCGAAGACATCCTGCGCGATGACCCGTTCGAGGGCGTCGGCAAGCCGGAGCCGCTGAAGCACGCACTGGCCGGTGCGTGGCTGCTCGAAATGACCCTCGTTGTGAGAGTGCCACCTACTTCGTTCACAGAGTTCGATGCAGTCGCCCCCAGACTTTCATGGCGACCGCTCGGACACGCCTCAGGGCAGCGATGCGCCCGTCGGTACACGTCCGACGAAGTCGCTGTCTGCGGTGAGCACGGTGACCGGCTGGGCGCCTGCCAGCCGTACCAGGGTCGCCCAGCTGCCCACCGGATGCTTCACACCGGCCTGGAGGGCGAAGACCACAGCCGATGCGGCGGTCTTGATGAAGACATTGGTTCCGAGTGTCGCCGAGCTCTTGGGCAGGACGGCGCACAAGGTCGACGGCAGCGTCGAGACCGGAAGCGATCCGACCACCGATGGGTCGATCGGCCACAACTCGCCCTGAGCGCCGATCCAGTCCGTTCCGGAGCACGAGACCAGGTTGCTCAGAGTTGTGGGCGCGACTGTCAGCGACGAGATCGTCGCTGCACTCGCCGTGACGAGGCCGCCGGGAACGCCGAGGTCGCTCGCCGTCGTGAACGAACGGATGGGGATGATTCCGCCAGACCCGTCAGCGACGTAGACGGTGGGCGAGGTGGGGGACTTGACCAGCATCCCCGGCATCACCAGGTCCGGGCCATTCGGGATCGACGCAAGGAAGCCGTTGTTCACGGTCACGTACGCTGCCGGATCGGGCGCACTCAGCGTGGCGAGCGTCGACATCGAGAAGACACGTTGCTTGGCGCCGGCTGCATTCACGAAGTAAATCGTCGGATCGGTCGCCGACTTGACGAACAGGGCGTGATGGAGGGTGCCGACGAAATGGTTCAGCGTCAGCGCATTGCAGGTTTCAGGGTCGATGGTCGTCGATGGCAGACCGGTCGCAACACCGGAGTCGAGGATGTAGATCTTACCGGCTCCCGCGATCATGCGGGTGCCGTAGCAGTCGAACGTGTTTCGGAACGGGGTCGTCGAAGCGGTGTAGTCGGACAGCTGGGAAGCCGCGACCACATCGATCTGGAGAGGTACCCCTGCGTCGATCACCGGGTCGAACGATGTCAGCGGAGCAAGGCGCGACCAGCCGTCCACCAGGTACACGGTCGGCGATGACGTCGCCTTGACCAGCCGTCCCGGCGGGATGAAGATCCCTCCGACCGGGAACTGGTCGAGGAAGTACGACGACACCCAGTTGATGTCCGGAAAGTACGAGGCCTGCGCCCGAAGGTCGTCCATCGAGATGTAGGGGTGCTTCTTGCCGTCGTCGCCGATCGAGTACACCGTCGGGTTGCCGTGTACCCCGAGAATGGGCGGCGTGATCGAGCCGTAGTCGGCCCGCTTCAGCACATCGCAGGTCGCGTCATCGAGATGCGTGATCCCGTGTGGAGTCTTCGACAACCCGGTTGCCGGTGTGAAGTCGTGGAGCACGCCCTCGGCGCCCAGGTAGGCGTTGCCGTAACACCCCACGACGTCGCTCAGGTGCGCGGACGAGATCGTGTACGTCGAGAGCCTGCTCTTGTCGTAGACGACGGGATTCGTGCTGAAGCCCAGGTCGGTGAGCGTGGTCATCGAGTCGACGGGCACGAGAGTCGTCGAGCCGTCGACGAGGTAGACGGCCGGGGACCCCGGCATCATGACCGTGGTTCCCGGTCGGATCGCCTGGACGAGCGTCGCGCTCACCGAGGCGGCCTGCCCCTCGCCGTTGAACGTGACGGGGTCGGAGAGCTTGTGCACGGAGGCCTTGAATTTGTCGGTGAACTTCAGATCGACGCGATAGGTCCCCGGAAGGAGCGAGGTGATCGTGAGATGCCCTGTCGCGTCCGACTGGAGCCACCGGTTGGAGTCGACCCAGGTGTTGGAACCCTGGTCGAGCTGTTGGACATCGACGAAGCTGTTTCCTACGGCGGCGAGCTGCGACGCGCTCAGGCCTTTGATCGAGACGGTGGTCGCGATCGTGTTGTCCTGATAGATCGTCGCGTCGAAGCCGCTCACCAGTTTCTGGCCGCCCAGGACGACCGGCGTCGGCGGTCCGTAGGCGTTCGCGCCGTGCCAGACCTGCCCCGAGTAGCCGTTCGGTGGTCTGAACTCGATCACGTAGGGTCCATCCGCGAGCTTGCCGATCGCATAGTGTCCCGCTGAGTCGCTCGTGGCTCCGATCCATGCGGTCTGGCTGCACATGGAGGGCTGCCAAATCGCCTGGGGAATGGCACACACAGCCACGCCCGCCAGTGGCCGGGAGGCACTATCGGTCAGCGTCCCTCCGATTGTGTTCGTGTAGGACAGGGTCACCGCGACAGGCGGGATCGCGGCACTCGACCCACCGATGGCGCCTCCGGGAGAATCCCAAGAGCTTCCGCCCAACCAGGTTCCGATGTAGCCCGGATCCGTGCCCTTGTAGACGAAGTCGAGAGTGAAGGAGAAGTCGGTCGTGTCGATTCCGTCGAAGCTGAATCCCCCGGAGGAGTCTGTGAGGGCTGTCGTCGACGTGTAGGGGTAGAAGGTGCCGTTCGACAGCACATACAGCACTGCCTGCACTTCGCCGGCTGTCGCCGGCCGCGGGTTCCCGCTCGTCGGGTCGTCGAGTCGCACCGTGCCGGCCACTGTCGACGTTCCGGCCAGCACGACGGGTGCCGGCAGCACGGCTGACGGCGCGGCAACGTCGAAGGTGATGTTCTGCGGGGCGAGACCGGTCCTCAGCAGATCCGTCACCGTGGCGCGATAGTGCCCGTACGACAGCCCGGAAAGCGTCGGGTACCGGCTGTTGGCGGGAACCTGCGTCTGAGGGTCGCTCCAGGTCGCGCCATCGGACGAGTACTGCAGCGCGATCGAGATCTCGTTCGCCTGCATCGGAGCGTCGATGGTGCCCGGTACGACGCGAAAACGAACCGAGCCGACCGGAGTCGGGTCGGCGACCGCTGCCGACGAGACGGCGAACACGGAGGCGACGACGAGCACAACGGAGGTGGCCGCGAAAGCGGCCCGCCTAATCAGGTTCACATTGGCACCTTTACATGGCGACGTCGAGGACCAGTGAGCCTCGGTGGCAACACTATGGGGCGCTCGGCCGCAGCCCTCTACCCCAAAATGGGGGACCGACTCCGCGACGCTGTCGGGGGCACGCATCGGCCTCGGCAGCGCCCGGAAGAACGACGAGGCGATGGCTCGTCTCGGAGTGTCTATCGCGCAGCGGTGACTCCGACGCTGGACGAGCACGCGGGCCGGGCGGCGGAGGGGTCGCCCTTCTCACGTGTCGCGCCGGCGTTCTAAGCTCCGATCGTGGCGAGCGACGACGACTACTCGGTGATCCGCGTCTTTCCCGACTACGCGGACAGTGTGATGTGGTTCATCATCGGAACCGTCTCGTACGACGAGTCCTGCGTCAGCGACACCCTCCGGCGCGACATGGAGGCCTGGGAAAGCCACTACTGCCAGGCGATGGGCGACGACCTCGTGTGGCGGTCACCGGACGATGAGAAGTATCACGTCGCGGAAGGGCGTCGCCTCGCAGAATCCCTGTCTGTCGAGGTGGGTCACGCTTTCGAGGTCGAGTACTTCGACGAAGGCGACCGAAAGGTCCGGGTGCGGTCAGACGAGCGGGCCTCGAACGAACGCGCCGCCCGCGCGTTCGCCGACGTACGCGCTTCGCACACAGAGCTCATCGCGCGGATCGAGCGCGAGACCGAGGCCGGAGCCGTCTTCGGCTGGTTCGCGAACGACCCGAACGACGAAGCGCGTGAGTGACGCCGCTCGGCGACCGCACGGAGCCGCGGCCAGTGGAGGACGCGGACGTCACCCCAGGTGCGACCGGATGAAGATGACGGCGTAGGCCACGAATCCGACGGCGCCGACGATCATGCCCGCGATCGCCAGTCCGCCGCCGCGGGCCTGGCCGAGGCGCGCCGCACGGTAGCCGCGCGCGGCGATCGCAGCGCCGAGCGCGCCAATGAAGCCGAGCACGAAGAGGCTCACGCACGAGATCACGAAGCCCCAGATCGCCGGCTGGCTGAACGGAAGTCGCTGAGCCTGCGGCGGGGAAACCGGAGGGCCGGGCGGGATCGGCTGGATCGGCGGGCCGGGCGGGATCGGCTGCTGGCTCGTGGGCGGTTCGGGCTCGTCCATGTCGTCTCCTGTCGGCCGCGGCAGCGTGGGCGGCTGGCACGACTGTAGTGCCGGCGCGCGCTCTCCCCCTCCGGCAACGGCCGTGTCGTGGATCCGAACCTCGCCGCACTATCCTCCATCGCGCACTACAACGCATTCCGTGGTACCGTGTGAAACGAAACAGTGGAGGTCGCGTGGATACGACGCAATTGCTCAAGGGGGTGCTCGACGTGGCTGTTCTGGCCGTGGTCCAGCACGAAGACGGCTACGGGTACGACATCGTGCGGCGGCTGCGGGAGGCCGGCCTCGGCGATGTCGGCGACGCCTCGGTCTACGGCACCCTGCGGAGGCTGTACACGGCGGGCGCCGTCTCCAGCTACATGGCGCCGTCCGAAGGCGGCCCCAACCGCAAGTACTACGCGATCAGCTCCGCAGGCCGCGAGATGCTCGCGAGCCAGCGGGAGACCTGGACGTCGTTCTCGGCTGCGATGTCCGCCCTGCTCGACGAACCCCAGACCCTGACCGCCGTCCACACGATCGGAGACCGCTGATGCCCACGACCACCCTGCGGGACGATGTCGCGGCCTTCGCCGCCGCCGTACGTGCCCACCTCGACGACCTGCCGGCCGACGAGGTCGAAGACCTCACCGACGGGCTGGAGTCCGACCTCCTCGAGCAGGCCGAGGACAACGGCGGCCGACTCGCCGAAGAGGATGCCGCACAGTACGCGGCCGAGTTGCGGGCCTCCGCCGGCCTGCCCGATCGCCCGGCAGGGTCGGCCGCGCCGCTGCGGAACCGCTTCGCCGACGTCGTCGCGCACGCCAGGACGCGGATGTCCGAGCTCGCGCGGTCGAGCAGGTTCGGTGTGTGGCTGACCGACCTTCTGCTCGCGCTGCGGCCGGTGTGGTGGGTGTTCCGCGGCTGGGCTGTCTACGTCGTCGGGTGGATGCTCGTCGCGGGCCAGTCGCGGCTCCTGCCGGACGGCCTCCCCGGCTGGGTGCTGCTCGTCGCGGTCGTGCTGGTCAGCATCCAGTGGGGCCGTGGCCGGTGGCTGCCGATGGGGTGGCTGAAGGGTGTTCGACTGCTCATCTCCATCGTGGCCGTCGTGTCGGCGCCGTTCCTCGCCACCGCCGCACTGAACGCCGTCGCCAACGCGTACTCCGTGTCGCAGGTCTCCTCCGAGCCCGCACCCGTCGGCCTCACCCAGGACGGCCAGCCGGTCACCAACATCTTCGGCTACGACGCAGAGGGGAAGCCGCTCGAGCACGTCCAGCTCTTCGACCAGGACGGTGAGCCGCTCCTCACGGTCGGGCGGTCGGAGACAGGGAGCGACTCCGACTACACCGGGGACCCAAACAGCGTGAGGATCCCCTTCGCGAAGGCGGGGCACGACTACGTCTGGAACGTGTTCCCGCTGCGCGAGGCGCCGCTGTCGGAATCCGGACAGGTCGAGACGGGCAAGGCACAGGCGGTGCCGCTCCCGTTTCAGGTGACGTCGCCGCTGAGTGCGTACCGGCAGCCGGCGGCCGGGTCTGCGGCGACGGCGGGGCCGACACCGTCACCGACAGCGGGACCGACGGGAGCACCGACGCCGGCCGCGACGGCACCGTCCACTCCCCTCCCGACGCCGACTCCGGCGCCATGACGGCGGCGGAGGCCGCGCCGGGCGGCATCGATCCTGCGGCGATCGAGCTGCCGCGGACGGTCTCCATCGACGTGACCGACCTGATGCTGCTTCTGACGCCGGAGTCCGCCTGAGGCACCGGCCTCGGAGAGGAGAGTGGGGTGCGCGACGGCGGCCGCTCCGGCCGGGCTCAGGCCACCGGCCCCTGGGCGAGCGTGACGCTCGCGGTGTGGGAGGTGCCGGAGGCGTCCGTCCAGGTCACGCTGACGCTGTCGCCGGGGGCGTGGGCGCCGAGCGCGGCCGTCAGGGCCGACGCCGAGTCGATCGCGGTGCCGTTGACCGCGGTGATGGTGTCGCCGGCGGCCAGGCCGGCGGCTGCGGCGGGGCTCCCGTCGATGACGCCGGCGATCGTCGCGCCGGAGGTCGCCGCTCCCGCGGTGTCGCCGGTCGATGAGCCGGAGCCGAAAGCACCGCCGCCGTCCGTCGTACCCGATCCGGAACCCGTGCTCGCGTCGCTCGCCGAGTCGACCGCCACGCCCAAGAAGGCGGGGTAGCCGATCGTCACCGTCGATGACGACCGGCCCGACTCGATCTGGCCGGCGATGGTCAGCGCGGTCCCGATCGGGATCGCGTATCCCGCGGTCGCCGCTCCGCCCTGCTCTGCAGCGGTGTCGATGCCGATCACCTGGTCCGCGGAGTTGAAGAGCGGGCCTCCGGAGTCGCCGGCCTGGATGTCCGCGTCGGTCTCGATGAGGCCGTTCAGGGTCTCCGAGGCGGCGGTCTGCTCGGCCTGGGTCGTGATGGTCTGGTCGAGCGCCGTAATCGCGCCGGGCGATGCGGACGGCGTCCCTCCGGCGCCGCCGGCGTTGCCGACACCGGTGACCGCCTCGCCGACGGACGCGTCCGATGCGGTGTCGAGGGTGGCGGTGCTGAGGCCGGAGGCGTTGCCGAGCTGGAGGACGGCGATGTCGTCCGTCGCGTCGGTGCCCACGACCGTCGCCGTGTACTGGGCGCCCGTGGAGACGACCGTGACACTGATGCTGGTCGCCCCCTCGACCACGTGGTTGTTCGTCAGGATCTCGCCGCTCGAGGTCAGGACGAGGCCGGTGCCCGCGCTCTCCGCCTGGGCGTACGTCAACTGGGAGGTGATGTCGACGACGCCGGCCTCCTGCGCGGCCGTCGCGCTCGCCAGTGCGGAGGACCCCGAGGAGCCGGCCGACGAGCCGGAGCCTCCGCTGCCGGAACCGTAGCCCCCGCCGTAGCCGTAGCCGTAGCCTCCGGACCCATACCCGGAGCCGATTCGCCCGAGGGCGGCATGGATGCTCGCCGACGACGCGGCCGCCGATGCTGGAGTGGCCGTGGCCGTGGCCGTGGCTGCGCCCGCCGCGAGCCCGAAGGCCGCCCCGACAGCAGCCGTCGCGGCGACCGCCGTCGACAGCACGATCGCGCGGCGGCCCCGATGGGGACGCCGGCCCGGCCGTGCATCGGCAAGCGCCTGCGCACCTCGCTCGTTCGTACCCGTGGGAAGCCCGTCGACGTTGTCCATGGCTCTCGTCCTCTCAGCTGTGTCGCGTGATGGCGACAGCACAGCGCAGCCGAGTGAGAGACCCTCATGGGCGACCTATGGCCTCGCCGGGAGAAACCCAGGGTCTGCTGTGAAGACTCCCCGACTCACCCCGACGGCATGGGAGATGGCGACAGGCTCAGCGCTCACACCCGGTTCTCGTGGCGGACCGGCTTCAGCCGTTCCGGGGCGTCCGCCGCCTCGGGGAACTCGCAGCGGAACGAGCCCTCATAGCCGAACAGGAAGCCCAGCACAGCGTTGTGCACCTCCATCCGGATCCGGTACACGCCCTCCTGGTCGTCGAACCACTCGTGCAGGCGCGCCCGCCCGCTGAAGAGCATCGGAAACCGGAACCCGATCAGTGGCCCTTCGTAGAACCGCTGGGCTCCCGAGACAAGGTGCAGCGACCCGTCGTCCCCGACGCTCAGCTCCAGGTCGACCGCCAGATGCTGGTGCGTGCCGAGGTAGTCGACGACGCGTCCGTCGTGGAGGATCATGGTCGCGTCGAAACGGCTGGGCCGGCGCCGCACCCGGTACTCCCGCACGAACGTCACGGTCTCGCGGCCGAGGGGATCGCGATACGGGAAGTTCTCGATCGTGAACGGGACGTTCTCGCCGACGTCGGCGATCAGGATGTTGCGGAGCCGCCCGAGCTGGAGGAACGGGACGACCCACCACGGCCCACGGCGGATGCGCGACATCACGCCGGTGCCGACACACGCGTATCCCGCGCCCAGGCCGACGCCGAACCGCTTCTGCATCATCGGAGACAGCCGGGCGAAGTCCTCCCCGAGCGCTTCGGCGAAGATCGAGGTCACGGCGCCTCCAGAGTCTCGAGCGTCGCGGGCTCGCGGTCCGCCCCGCGAGCGTAGCGCGGGGCGCGCAGGCACCGGGAGGCGCGGGGCCGGCCGCGCCGCCAGAACTGCAGCACGGTCCAGAGCGGCCACTCCTCCGGGGGCGTGCCGGTCTCTGCCCAGATCCGGAGCCGGTCGAAGCTCCACGCGGTCATCCAGCCGATCAGCGGTCGGGAGACGAGCGCGTCCACAAGCCTCCCCCACCCGGGCGCGTAGTCGTAACCGGTGATGAAGGTGGTTCCGGATTCGGTGGGGAGGTAGCGCCAGTAGCCCCGCCCCTCGCCGAGCGGGGAGAGGCGGTCGCTGGTCGTGAAACGGAGCGCGGAGGTGCGTGTGCCGTCCGGCCGGGTGCGCTCGCCGAGGGAGGTGCCGGTGCCGACGATCGTGTGCAGCGGGATCCTCCGCTCGTACCGGAACCGGTACCCTCCGCTCGCCAACCGGTCGGTGGGCACGATCGAGCTGAACCGCAGGTCCCAGCGCGGGTGCAGCGCCGGATCCTGCGTCAGCGCCCAGAGCTCGTCGACGGCGCAGGCGATGTCGATCTCGACATAGACGCGACCTGTCCGCATCCCCTCATCCTGGCCAAGAGCCGCCGGTTCACGCAGGCCCCCGATCGGAGGCCAGGCGGCCGCTCCGGGTTCAGCGTGGGGCCGAGACCATCGTCGACGTCTGCGACTGACCGCCGTGACGTCTCCGCTCATGCGACCCCGGTGACCCGGCCGCGCTCCAGCACGTAACCCACCGCGACCGCGCCCGCGACGCACAGCATGATCGGGGCGAGCAGCTCGGGCCCCTGGTTCGTGAACTCCATCACCAGGAGCAGTGCGGTGAGCGGTGCGCGCATGGTCACCGCCAGGAACGCCGCCGCCCCGAGCAGGGCGAAGGCCGCGAGCGGTTCCCCCGGCCAGGCCAGTTGCCAGACCCCGCCCAGCGTCAGGCCCAGCCCGGCGCCGATCGCGAGCGACGGGGTGAGCGTTCCGCCCGCTGCGCCCGCTCCGATCGTCCCGACGGTGGCCGCGGTCTTCACCAGCGTGATCACGAGGATGATGACGACCGGCAGTGACGCCGACAGCGCGAGCTGCCCGAGCGAACGGCCGTTGCCGAGGATCGCCGGCAGCCAGAGCGAGGCCACCCCGACCGCGGCGAACACCAGCGGCATCACGATCAGGATGCCCCACGATTTCGGGCGGTGGTTCTGGGCCAGGCGCGTCAAGCGGACGAAGCCGACGGCGGCGAAGCCGACGATCGGTCCGGCCAGGATCGCCCAGACCACGATCTGCGGGTGCAGCGGCACCTGCTCGACCACGTAGAGCGGGTTGGCCGGCACCACGAGGCGCGCCACCAACGCTGCGATCGCAGACGTGGCGAGGGCCGGGAGGACCGTGGCGAAGCTGATCTCGGCGAGCAGGATCTCGACCGCGAAGACCGCACCGCCGAAGGGCACGTTGTAGACCGCGGCGAGGCCGGCCCCGGCGCCGCACGCGACCAGGATGCGCCGCTCCCTGGCGCTCACGCCCGCACGGTCGGCCAGCCATGACGCCCACCACGCCGCGATCTCACGTGGCGCGACCTCGCGACCGATCGAGGCGCCGAGGCCGACGATGACGACCTGGAGGGCGGCGTTCAGGAGGGTCACCAGGCCGGGCATCCGCTTGCCCCCGACCGCGGCCTCCACCGACACGACGGCGTGGTCGGCCCGGCGGCGACCCCACGCGCGCAGGAAGTACCAGCCGACGGCGCCGACGATGCCGGCCACCACCAGCGCGACGACGCGGTTCACCGGCGGGGCCTCGAGCAGCCCCTCGAGGAAGCTGCCCTCCGAGTAGCCGAACGCCAGGTGCTGGATGCTGTGGAGGCCCAGGTAGACGAGCCCGCCGCCGATCCCCGCGCCGACGCCGACCAGCGCGGTCACGACGACGAGCCGGATCAGCCAGCCGGGCGTGGTGGGTCCGGGCTGGCGGCGGGCGATGGGCACGGAATCAGGCTATCGCCGGCCGCCGCGGCGGTGCGTCACGGCGCGGCCAGGGCGCCGACGGTGAGCAGCTTGACGGTCGTGGTCGTGCAGGCCGTGACGTTGTCGTCCTTCACGAACAGCGACTCGGTGGATCCGGGCGGGTAGACGCGGAACCCGTCAGCCTTCTGCGGCTTGCAGTCCGCCTCCGGGTAGTTCATCGCCTGGGTGATCTTCAGCGGCGCCTGCGCGGTGCCGCCCGGCTGCAGGACGACCGTCGCGTGCGGAGTGCTCCGGTCGAAGTCCGCCGGGTTGCCGAGCTGGGTGCCGTTGCCGTCGCCGACGAACGAGACACCGGGCCAGCCCTGCAGCGAGCACTGGCCAGAGCCGTTGTTGGTGAGAACCAGGGTGACCTCCACGCTTCCGGCGGCCCCGCCACCTCCCTGTCCGATGGTGCCGGTCAGGTCGGACGTCGCGCACTGCCCTTCGATGGGCTGTGAGGTGCTGGTCCCGGTCGGCCGCGGCGACGCGGAACCGGTGCCCGTGGGCGACTCCGATGATGTGGGGGACGCCGAAGGACCACCCCCTGCCGCACAGCCGGCGACGCCGACCGCGAGCGCTGCTGCCAGCGCGAGCGTGACGACGGTACGAGCGAGGGCAGGGCTGGAGGACGCGGACATGCCCTATTGTCAGCACGCCGCACCCGCCGCTCGCACCACGGCGCGCCGCCCTGCCTGCACTTGCCCTGGCAGTATGGACGCATGAAAGCGCTCGGACAGTGGCTCGCCCGTTGGTGGACGGTCCTCGTCCCGATCGTCGGAGTCGTCGTCCTCATCGCCTTCTGGACGGTCGAGCTCGAGCCGCTCGCCGTGGCGTTGATCGCGGTCGTCCTGGCGGGAACGGTGCTGGCCGCGGTGCAGCACGCGGAGGTCGTGGCGCACCGGGTCGGCGAGCCCTTCGGGTCCCTCGTGCTCGCCGTCGCCGTCACGGTCATCGAGGTGGCCCTCATCGTCACGCTCATGACGACAGGCAAAGACAGCGCGACACTGGCGCGCGACACGGTCTTCTCCGCCGTGATGATCACGATGAACGGCATCGTCGGACTCAGCCTGCTGTTGAGCGCCTCACGACGCGAGACCACGACGTTCAACGCGCAGGGCAGCGGAGCAGCACTCGGAACGGTGGCCGCGATGGCGACGCTCACGATGGTGCTCCCGACCTTCACCGAGGCGACACCGGGGCCCGAGTTCTCGCCCAGCCAGCTCACCTTCGCGGCCATCGCCTCCGTGCTGCTCTACGGGATGTTCGTCTTCACGCAGACCTTCGCGCACCGAGACTTCTTCCTGCCGGTGTCGCCCAAGGGGCGGCCCATCACCGACGACGAGGACACCCACGCGGACGCGCCGTCGACCCGCACCGCGCTCATCAGCGTCGGCCTGCTCCTCGTCGCGCTCGTCGCCGTCGTGGGACTCGCCAAGCTGGAGTCGACACCGATCGAGCGCGCCGTGACCGGGATCGGCCTCCCGCAGTCGTTCGTGGGTGTGATCATCGCGCTCCTGGTGCTGCTGCCGGAGGGCATCGCCGCGTCGAAGGCCGCGCGACGCAACCGCATGCAGACCAGCCTGAACCTCGCCCTCGGCTCGGCGATCGCGAGCATCGGCCTCACGATCCCGGCGATCGCGGTCGCGTCGATCTGGCTGCCCGGCCCACTGCACCTGGGCCTCGGCTCCAGCCAGATCGTGCTGCTGATGCTCACGGTCGTGATCAGCATTCTGACGATCATGCCCGGCCAGGCGGCCCGCATCAAGGGCGGCATCCACCTCATCATCTTCGCGGCGTTCATCTTCCTGTCGATCGCGCCGTGACGTCGTAGGCCTCGCGCCGACGGCGTAGGGTGACGCCATGACCGAGCGCGACCCGCGAGTGGATGCGTACCTCGCTGGGCTGCCGTCGTGGCAGCAGGAGGTCTTCGGCGAGCTGCGGGACATCCTCCACGAGGCGGATCCCGCGATCGAGGAGACGATCAAGCGCTCCGTGCAGCCCTACTTCGTGCTGGACGGCAACGTCGCCGCGTTCCTGGCGGCGAAGGACCATGTCAACCTGTTCGTCTACGACGGCGGCATCGTGCCGGACCCGAGCGGGCTGGTCACGGCAGGCCACGGCAACGCGACGGCGCGGACGATCGGCTTCCGCGAGGGCGACAGGATCGACCGCGAGGCGCTCTTGGTCTTCCTGCGCAGGCTCATCGCCGACAACCGCGCGGGCGGGTGGCGCACTCTCACCGGCCGGCGCTGACCGCCGCGTCGCCGACCGCTCCGTCTCTGACCGCCGCATCCCAGAGCTGCTCCGCCGCGAGCCGGGCGGCGAGCGGGGTCCCGCCGCACAGCGCCGCACTCGCCGAGGCGCCGTCGAACAGGAGCGTCAGCTGCACGGCGAGCACGTGCGGCGACGTCGCTCCCGCTGCCTCCGCCTGACGCTGGAAGTACGCCGTCAGCTCCCCCTTGAAGTGCTGCGCGACGACGGCAGCCGGATGGTCACGATCCCGCAGCTCGGTGGCGACGTTGACGAAGGGGCAGCCGAAGTAGTCCCCGGCCTCCGCGGCCCGATGGAGGGCGTCGTAGACGTGCAGCACCCGCTCGCGCGGCGAGCGCCCGTCGCTCTCGTCGCTGAAGTAGCCCGCGACCACGCGCGGACCGTACTCGCGGAGCATGTCGGCAACGATCGCGTCTTTGCTCTCGAAGTGCTGGTAGATGGAGCGCTTGGAGACCTGCGCCTCCTGGGCGAGCCGGTCGACCCCGACGGCGTTCACGCCCTCGCGGATGAAGAGCCGCGCTGCCGCCTCGAGCACGCGCTCCCTCGGGCGGGGGCGGGCGGGGGCGGTCGACGTCATGCGCTCGATTCTACGGGCGCGGTTGTACAAAGTAAACCGATCTGTGTACATTGGGCGGAAACAGATCGGTTTACTTTTGGAGGAATCCCCATGACAGCTCTCACCGGACGCGTCGCCCTCGTCACCGGCGCCAACCGCGGCCTGGGTGCCGCGTTCGTCGCCGAGCTCCTCGAACGCGGCGCCGCGAAGGTCTACGCTGCGGCACGCCGCCCCGAGACCGTCGCCGTCACCGACCCGCGTGTCGTCCCCCTCGAACTGGACGTGACCGACGCCGACAGCATCCGGCGCGCCGCGGAGGCCGCCCCCGACGTGACCGTGCTGGTCAACAACGCGGGCATCGGCGTGAACCAGTCGCTCGTGACCGGCGACCTCGAGCAGATCCACCGCGAGTTCGACACGAACTTCTGGGGACCGGTTTTCGTGACGCGCGCGTTCGCCCCCGCCATCGCGGGCAACGGCGGCGGTGCGATCGTGAACATGCACTCCGCGCTCAGCTGGTACGCGATCGGCTCCTACAGCGCGACGAAGGCGGCGCTCTGGTCGGCGAGCAACTCGACGCGTGTCGAACTGGCGCCGCAAGGAATCCAGGTCGTCGGCGTCCACGTGGGCTACGTGGACACCGAGATGGCGGCGAACGCAGACGGCTACAAGGTGCCGCCGGCCCAGGTCGTGACGGAGGCGCTGGACGCCGTGGCCGCCGGAGACGCCGAGGCCATCGTCGGAGAGACCGCGCAGCGCGTGAAGTCCGTGCTGCACGAGGACGTTCGCGCGCTCTACCCCCAGCTCGCCAAGTAGGAGTCGCCGGCGAACCCGCGCGGACGGATTCCCCACTGCGCCGTCCAGGTCTCGTCCGGTTCCAGCCAGCGCAGGCCCCTGCCGGTGTTCAACGCGTTCGCCGGCGCCGTCATGGGCTCCACGGCGAGCGCCACCTCCCCCGCCTCCTTCGTCGCGAAGGCGCGGTGGGTGAACAGCTGGACGTAAGCGAACGACGCATCGCCCCACAGGGTGACGGTGCGACCGTCCGCTGCGGCCAGCGTGTGCTCGACGGGCGAGGCGAGATCGCCGAACCCGTCGTTCAGGTCGAGATCGGCGACGACCCGCCCCGCGCCGAGGTCGTACGACGTGCCGGCGACCGGCGTCTCGCCGATCACATTCAAGCGGTCGTCGGTCTCGAAACGCATACCCGCGTGCACGGTCAGCGTCAGCTGCGCTGGCGGCACGTCGCCGATGCGCAGATAGGGGTGCGCACCGATCGCGACGGGCGCGGGACGAGGGCTGCGGTTGGTGACCGTGTGGGTGACGGTCAGCCCCTCCGTGTCGAGCTCGTGCGTGACCGTCGTGTCGAGCACGAACGGGTAGCCGGACTCGGGATAGATCGTCGCAGCCTGGGTGAGCGCGGAGTCGGAGCGCTCGACGAGCGCGTACGGACGGAATCGCAGCAGGCCGTGCGAGGCGTTCCCGAGCGCCGGCTCGGTGATCGCCAGCCGCTGCGGGACGCCGTCCAGCTCCCACACGCCGTCCTTCACCCGGTTCGGCCACGGCACCAGCACGATGCCGTCGGCCGAGGGAGGCGTGGAGTCCTCCGGGAAGGGCTCGATAAGGTCCGCGCCTCCATAGCGGAGGGTGCGGATGCCGGCCGCGACCTGGGTGATTGTCGCGGTCAGATCGCCGAACTCGAGCTCGTACTGTTCTCCGGTCGGTGCGCGCATAGGCACAGCGTATTACTCAGGCGATGGTCACCGGCAGGCCCGCCGCCCGGAGCGCCCGCACGTCGTCCTGGTCGGCCGACTCCCCCGTCAGCAGTCCCGCCACCTCATCGATCGCGGCGATGCGACCGACGTGCGTGCGGCCGAGCTTGGAGCCGTCGGCGACCACGAGCGCCCTGCTGCAGGTCGCGACCATCACGCGCTTGAGGTCGGCCTCCGGCAGATTCACATTGGTGACGCCGCCGACGGGATGAACGCCGGTGCAGCCGATGAACGCCAGGTCTGCGTGCACGCGCTCCAGCAGGGTGGAGGCCAGCGGCTCCACCAGGGAGTGCTGCAGCGGCCGCAGAGTGCCCCCCGTGACGACCACCTGGAACCGCGGGATCGCGCGCTCCAGCTCGAGCGCGATCGTGAGGCCGTTGGTGATGACGGTCACGTCCTCCAGGTCGTCGCGGTCGGCCAGGGCGCGGGCGATGGCCGCGGTCGTGGTCCCGACGTCGAGCAGGACGCTGCTGCCCGATTCGACCAGCTGCGCCGCCGCGGCGCCGATGCGCCGCTTCTCCTCCGCCGACGACTCGAGAGCCTCCTCGAAGCTCGCCTCGCGCGTCCCCGCCGCCCGGAGCACGGCCCCGCCGTGGACCCGCCGGATGCTCTGCTGCGCGTCGAGCGCGTCGAGGTCGGTGCGCACGGTCACGTCGGAGACCTGGAACTCCTCGCTCAGCTCGGCGACACGCACGAACCCGGATCGACCGATCCGTTCGAGCATCCGCTCGCGACGGAGGGCGGCCGGCAGCGGTTCGGTCATACCGGCAATGCTCCTGCGCTTGCGTTTTCTTGTCAATCCGCAAGTCATTGAGTACATTTGCTTTCGCAAACGAAAGGCACGTATGCCCGCCATCACGAAGCGCCCGCACCGCCTCTCCGACGGTCGCGATCTGATCTATTACGACGACGCGGACTCGGCGCTCGACCCCGAGCGCGCCCCCGACCTCCGCGAGCCCGCGCCGCGCCCGGCGACCGCGACCATGCGACAGGACCCGCTCACCGGCGAGTGGGTCTCCATCGCCGCTGCACGGCAGAACCGCGTGATGCTCCCGCCCGCCGAGCTCGACCCGCTCGCGCCCGCGACCCCGGGCAACCCGTCCGAGATCCCGAGCCTCTACGACGTCGCGGTCTTCGAGAACAAGTCGCCGTCGTTCGGCCCGCTGCTCGACGACCCGAACCAGCCGGAGGGTCTGGACGACCTCGCGACCATCGGCCTCGGCCGCACCCGCACCTCCGTCGGCCGCTGCGAAGTGGTGTGCTTCAGTCCCGCGACGAGCGGCTCGTTCGGCAGCCTCACGCCGACGAGGGCGCGCACGGTCATCGAGGCCTGGGCCGACCGCACCGCGGCGCTGTCCGCGCTGCCCAGCGTCCGCCAGGTGTTCCCGTTCGAGAACCGCGGGGAGGCGATCGGCGTCACGCTGCACCACCCGCACGGACAGATCTACGCCTATCCGTACATCACCCCGCGCACGAGCGCGCTGATCCGCTCGCTCGAGAACTACGGCCCGACGCTGTTCGCCGACATCCTGGAGCGCGAGCGCGCCTCCGAGCGGGTCATCCTCGCCGGCGAGCACTGGACGGCGTTCGTGCCGTTCGCCGCGCGCTGGCCGATCGAGATCCACGTGCTTCCGCACCGTCACATCCCCGACCTGGCCGCGACCTCCGATGCAGAGCGGGACGAGCTCGCCACCCTGTACCTCCGCGTTCTGCGCGGCGTCGACGCCCTCTACGACTCCGCCACGCCGTACATCGCGGCCTGGCATCAGGCGCCGGTGCACGCGCACCGCGACGAGATCCGCCTCATGCTGCAGCTGACCTCCCCGCGCCGGGCCGCGGATAAGCTGAAGTTCCTGGCCGGCTCCGAGTCGGCGATGGGCGCCTGGATCGGCGACGTCCCGCCGGAGCAGGCGGCCGCCGCGCTCCGGGAGGCCGTCGCCCGGGCGGATCGCGAGAACCCGGTCGGCGACCTCCCGGCCGGAATCGCCGGCCTGGTCACGGCCTCCGACACCCCAGAAGGAAAGATCCCCGCATGACCGACCTGCGCACCGGCGTCCTCGACGACTTCGTCTCGATCTTCGGCCGCGAGCCCGACGGCGTCTGGTCGAGCCCGGGCCGCGTCAACCTCATCGGCGAGCACACCGACTACAACCTCGGCTTCGTGCTGCCGTTCGCGATCAACCGGCGCACCGTCGCCGCGCTCGGCCTGCGCGACGACCGCACGGTGCGCGTCGGCAGCACCTTCGCCGACGAGCTGGTCGAGATCGACCTCGAGCGGCTCTCCCCCGACGCGCTCGACGGCTGGTCGGCCTACCCGCTGGGCGTCGCCTGGGCTCTCGGCGAGTTCGGCGCCGACCTCGCCGCCGTCCCCGGCTTCGACCTGCTCATCGACTCGAACGTCCCCGTCGGGGCCGGGCTCTCGTCGTCCGCCGCGATCGAGGGCGCGACCGCGCTGGCCCTCAACGACGTGTGGCGGCTCGGGCTCGACCGCCGCACGCTCGCCCGCGTCGGACAGCGCAGCGAGAACATCGCCGTCGGCGCCCCGACCGGCATCATGGACCAGTCGGCGTCCCTGCTCGGGGAGCAGGACGCCGCGGTGTTCCTCGACTGCCGCTCACTGGATGCGCAGCTCGTTCCACTCGGTCTCGAGGAGGCCGGGCTGGCGGTCCTCATCATCGACACCGGCGTCACCCACGCCCATGCCACCGGCGGCTATGCCGAGCGGCGCGCGTCGTGCGAGACCGGCGCCCGAGCGCTCGGCGTCGAGGCGCTGCGCGACGTGAGCGTCGACGACTTGCCCCGCGCCCGCGAGATCCTCGACGACGTGACGTTCCGCCGGGTGCGGCACGTGGTGACCGAGGACCAGCGCGTGCTCGACACCGTTCGCACCCTGCGCGAGAGCGGCCCCGCCGCCATCGGCGAGCTGCTGGACGCCTCCCACGTCTCCATGCGCGACGACTTCGAGATCTCGGTGCCAGAGCTCGACCTCGCCGTCGAGACGGCGCAGGCGAACGGAGCCATCGGCGCACGGATGACCGGCGGCGGGTTCGGCGGCTCGGCGATCGCGCTGGTGCCGCTCGACGCCCTCAGCCGCGTGCAGGTCGCGCTCGACGGGGCGTTCGCCGAGCACGGGTTCGGCCAGCCGGAACTGTTCACGGTCACGGCGTCGCAGGGCGCGGTCCGCGAGAGCTGAGCTCCTCGGCCCGTCCGTTCATCCGTTCGTCACGGGCGTTCGCCAGAATGGGACGATGACCGATGCGGAGACCACCTGGCTGAGCCCTGACACGGTTCAGCTCCGTCAGCCCAAGTCGTCGCACTGGGAGGCGCCGTTCCTGTTCCTGCTCTTCGGGCGGGAGCGGGCGCTCCTGATCGACACCGGCGCCACCGGCGACGAGCAGATCTTCCCGCTGCGCCGCACCGTCGACGCCCTCATCGACACCTGGCTGCGCCGCAATCCGGCGGTCTTCACCCGGCCGTACCCACTGGTGGTCGCGCACAGCCACGCGCATCGCGACCACATCGCCGGCGATGCGCTCCTCGCCGGCCGGCCGGGCACGACGGTCGTCGGCACCACGCCCGCCCAGGTGATCGCGTTCTTCGGGTTCCGGGCCTGGCCCGATGAGACCGTGGAGTTCGACCTGGGGCGACGCATCATCGACGTCATCGGGGGTCCGGGGCACGAGCCGTCGGCGGTCGCGTACTTCGACCGGGAGACCGGCATCCTCTTCACCGGTGACACCGTCCTCCCCGGCCACCTCTACGTGCGCGACCGCGCCCAGTACGTCGCGACGATCGAGCGCCTGCTCCGCTTCCGCGATACGCCGACCGCTCCGCTGCGGGAGCTGCGCGGCGCTCACGTGGAGATGTCGGCGACCCCGGGGGTCGTCTACCCGCCGGGGACCATCGACCAGCCGGACGAACTGCCGCTCGCCCTGCCGCCGCGCATCCTCGACCGGGTGCGCTCGGCGCTCGACGACCTCCACGAAGCGCCGGGAGAGCGGGTCGTGCGCAAGCGCTTCGTGGTCGTCAACGAGTGAGCGGCGCGCCGTAGGGTGAAGGCATGACCATCATCAGCCTCACCGACGGCTCCACCCCCAGCGTCGCCGACGACGCGTTCGTCGCCGCCGGCGCTGTTCTGGCCGGGCGGGTGCACCTCCGTCCCGGCGCCAGCGTCTGGTACAACGCCGTGCTGCGTGCGGAGGCCGAGGACATCGTCGTCGGCGAGCGGAGCAACATCCAGGACAACGTGTCGTGCCATGTCGACCACGGCTTCCCGCTGACCATCGGTGCCGACGTCTCCGTCGGCCACAACGCCGTGCTGCACGGCTGTACGATCGAGGACGGCGTGCTGGTGGGGATGCATGCGACCGTGCTCAACGGAGCCGTGGTGGGCGCAGGTTCACTGCTCGCGGCCGGCACCGTGGTGCTCGAGGGCGCGGTCATCCCGCCCGGATCCCTCGTCGCCGGAGTCCCCGGCAAGGTGCGCCGCGACCTCACCGACGACGAGCGCGCCGGCCTGCTCCGCAACGCCGCCGCCTACCTGACCCACATCACCCGACACCCCACCCCCTAGCGATCGATTCCTCACTTCCTCACGCTGGCGCACGGCGTGTTGCGGGAGAAAGTGAGGAACGGATAGCTGGTCAGGAGGGCTCGACGGGACCGGGCTCGCCGCCGGTGATGCGGACGAGCTCGTCGAACGTCGTCGGGAAGACGGTGTGCGCGTGACCCGCGGCGGCCCAGACCTCCGGATAGCCGGCGAGAGCGACGTCGACGACGGTGCGCAGGGGCTCGGGATGGCCGAGCGGCGCGACGCCGCCGATCGTCTGACCGGTCGCGGCCTTCACGGTCTCGGCGTCCGCCCGGCGGATGCGCCCGCCGAGACGCTCCCCCAGGAACGCGGTGTCGACGCGGTGCGCACCCGAGGTCATGACGAGCAGCGGCTCGCCGTCGATCGTGAAGACCAGGGAGTTGGCGATGGCGCCGACCTCCACGCCGAGCTCGGCAGCCGCGGAGACCGCGGTCGGCGTCGCCGACTCGAACCAGCGCACGCGTGGCTCGATCCCGGCCTGCAGGAGGGCGGCCTCCACCCGTTCGACGGCGGGGTGCGTGCGCTCCGCGTCGGTCACGCCAGCGCCCGCTCGGCCGACTCGACGACGTTCTGAAGCAGCAGCGCACGGGTCATCGGCCCGACGCCGCCGGGGTTGGGCGAGACCCAGGATGCCACCTCGGCGACGTCCGCCGCCACGTCGCCGGCCACGACGCTCTTGCCCGTCACCGGGTCCTCGACGCGGCTCACGCCGACATCGAGCACGACGGCGCCGGGCTTGACGTTGTCGGCGGTGACCAGACCGGCCACGCCGGCAGCGGCCACGATGATGTCCGCACGCCGCAGGTGCCCGTCGAGGTCGACAGTTCCGGTGTGCGTCAGCGTGACCGTGGCGTTGAACTCCCGGCGCGTGAGGAGCGAACCGATCGCCCTCCCGACGGTCACCCCGCGACCGACGACCACGACGTCCTTGCCCTTCAGGTCGATCCCGTGGCGCAGCATCAGGTCGATCACGCCGCGCGGGGTGCACGGCAGCGGTGTCGTGATCGGCCGGTTGACGTTGAGCACGAGCCGGCCGAGGTTCGTGGGGTGGAGGCCGTCCGCGTCCTTGGCGGGATCGACGAGCTCCAGGATGGCGTCCGTGTCGATGTGCGGCGGTAGCGGGAGCTGCACGATGAACCCCGTGCAGTCCGGGTCGTCGTTGAGCTCCTCGACCACGGCCTCCAGCTCGGCCTGCGAGATGTCGGCCGGCAGATCGCGGCGGATCGACGCGATGCCCACCTCCGCGCAGTCCCGGTGCTTGCCCGCGACATACCACTGCGAGCCGGGGTCGTCGCCGACCAGGATCGTGCCGAGACCGGGCACCACCCCCCGCTCGCGCAGCACGCTCACGCGCTCCTTCAGCTCCGCCTTGATCTCGGCTGCTGTCGCCTTGCCGTCCAGAATCTTCGCCGTCATGCCGGCCTCCACACTCTCGTCATCGGCCCGCGGTCCGCGAGCACAGGAGAAACGTCGCAGAACCGCCGAGCGCGGAGCAGTTCGCCCGCGCTCGGCGGCTGCGGATGGTCAGATCGAGGACGGGAGCTCGACCGGGAAGGCGTCCTGGCCCGAGGGGGTCAGGCCGGGGTACAGCGGGAAGGCCGCCGTGAGCGCGTCGACGCGGGCGCGGAGCGCCTTCGTGTCGGCGCCCGGACGAAGCGCGAGGGCGATGATGTCGGCCACCTCGGTGAACTCGACGTCTCCGAAGCCGCGGGTCGCCAGGGCCGGCGTTCCGATGCGGAGACCGGACGTCACCATCGGCGGGCGCGGGTCGAAGGGCACCGCGTTGCGGTTGACCGTGATGCCGACCTCGTGGAGGACGTTCTCCGCCTGCTGGCCGTCGAGCTCCGAGGTGCGGAGGTCGGCGAGCACGAGGTGGACGTCGGTGCCGCCGGTGAGCACGTCGACGCCCGCCGCCCGCGAGTCATCGGCGGTCAGGCGCTCGGCGAGCAGCTTGGCGCCACGGACGGTGCGCTCCTGACGGTCCTTGAACTCGTCGGTCGCGGCGAGCTTGAACGCGGTCGCCTTCGCGGCGATCACGTGCATGAGCGGGCCGCCCTGCTGACCGGGGAACACGTTCGAGTTGAGCTTCTTGGCGAGCTCGGTGTCACGGCTGACGATGAAGCCGGAGCGCGGGCCGCCGATGGTCTTGTGCACGGTCGAGCTGACGACGTCGGCGTACGGCACGGGCGACGGGTGCAGCCCGGCGGCCACCAGGCCGGCGAAGTGGGCCATGTCGACCCAGAGCTTGGCGCCGACCTCGTCGGCGATCTCACGGAACGCGGCGAAGTCGAGCTGGCGCGGGTAGGCGGACCAGCCGGCGATGATGACCTGCGGCTTGTGCTCCAGCGCCTTGTCGCGCACCACGTTCATGTCGACCAGGAACGACTCGGGGTCGACGCCGTAGGCGACGGCGTTGTAGAGCTTGCCCGAGAAGTTGAGCTTCATGCCGTGCGTCAGGTGACCGCCGTGGGAGAGCTCGAGCCCGAGGATGGTGTCGCCCGGAGTCGCGATCGCCGAGAGGACGGCGGCGTTGGCGGACGCACCGGAATGCGGCTGGACGTTGGCGTACTCGGCGCCGAACAGGCTCTTCGCCCGGTCGATCGCCAGCTGCTCGGCGATGTCGACGTACTCGCAGCCGCCGTAGTAGCGGCGCCCGGGGTAGCCCTCGGCGTACTTGTTGGTCAGCACGGAGCCGACCGACTCCAGCACGGCGCGCGGCACGAAGTTCTCGGAGGCGATCATCTCGAGGTAATCGCGCTGGCGGCCGAGCTCGAGAGCCAGCACCTCCGCGATCTCCGGATCGACCTCCGCCAGCGGCGCGGTGAAAGTGGACGGAAGGGTGTCGGTCACAATCGGCTCCTTCAAAACAGGGATGAACACTGCATCGACCCAGGCGCGCGGCCGAATCCATCCGTTCGTTCGAGGTACCGTCGTCGCTCCCCGATGGTGACCATCTGAGCGCCAGTCGCGACGTGAGCAAGCATAGCAAAGCCGGGCGCCCCGAAGCCGTGCGCTTCAACGGGAGGCCTTGCTGATTAGTTAGGGGCCCTGCAATACTCGCTGGTGGTCGTCCCGCGGTGGGCAGCGTCGGCCGAATCCGAGTATCCCCCTGACGCCGTGAGGAGCATCCGTGGTCGTGCCTCGCCCCGCCCAGCTCGAGAACACGGGCGATGCGCCCTTCACCCTCCTCCCCGGAGCTCGGATCATCGTCGCCGGCGCCGGAGCCGAAGCGGTCGGGCGGCTGCTGCGCGACGAACTGGCGACGGACTGCCATCGCGACCTGGTCGTCGTGCACGAGCCTCCCGCGTTCGGCGACATCGCCATCGTGATCGCCGACGACGAGGGACCCGCCGGACACGCGCCGGAGGGATACACGCTGGACGTCTCGGCCGAGGGCGTGCGCGTCGGCGCGGCGACGTCCGCCGGCGCCTTCTGGGGCGTCCAGACGCTCCGCCAGCTGGTCCCGGCGGTCTGCGACGGCGACCCGTTGACGGTGGACGCGGTGCGGATCAGCGACCAGCCGCGCTTCGCCTACCGCGGCGCGATGCTCGACGTCGCCCGGCACTTCTTCACGCCGGCCGAGGTCAAGCGCTTCATCGACGCCATCGTGCTGCTCAAGGTGAATCACCTCCACCTCCATCTGACGGACGACCAGGGCTGGCGGATCGAGATCGCGTCCTGGCCGGAGTTGACCCGTCGCGGCGGGTCGACGGGGAGCGACGGGAGCCGCGGCGGCTACTACACCGCCGACGCCTACCGCGACCTGGTCGCCTACGCGGCCGAACGCTTCGTCACGATCGTCCCCGAGCTCGACATGCCCGGCCACACCAACGCCGCCCTGGCGTCCTATCCGGAGCTGAATCCCGACGGCATCGCCCCGGCCCTCTACACGGGTTCGGAGGTCGGGTTCAGCACGCTGCGGACCGGCGACGCCGTGACCGAGCGGTTCGTGCGCGACGTGATCGGCGAGGTCGCCGCGCTCACACCCGGCCCGTATCTGCACATCGGCGGGGACGAGAGCCTCAGCACCTCGGAGCAGGACTTCCTGGGTTTCATCGACCACGCGATGCACGTCGTCGCCGATACGGGCAAGATCCCGGTCGGCTGGCACGAGATGGGACGCAGCCCGGACCTCCCCGAGGGCGCCGTGGGACAGTACTGGTCCTTCCGAACGCCACGGGAGCAGGCTGCGGACGAGACGCTGTCGTTCGTCCGGGCGGGCGGCGCCGTGATCATGTCCCCCGCGGATGTCGCCTACCTCGACATCGTGTACGAGGACGGTGACGCGATCGGCCAGGACTGGGCCGACGGGGCGACGGACCTGCGCAGCTCCTACGAATGGGATCCGGCTCGAATCATCCCCGGGCTCGGAGACGCGCACATCCTGGGTGTCGAGGCTCCGCTCTGGACGGAGACGATCGCGACGATCGAGGAGGTGGAGGACATGGCCTTCCCACGCCTCGCCGCCGTCGCCGAGATCGGCTGGTCGGCGGCGCCCGCCGATACGGAGGCCATCGACACCGCCCGCGACTTCGACGATTTCGCCACCCGCCTCGGACGGCTCGCCGAGCACTGGGACGCCCTGGGCACGTCGTACCGCCGGGTGCCGGGTGTGCCCTGGCCGGAGGCCGTCGCCGGCTGACCCGCGGTCGGGTCGGGCGATCCCTGCGCGACCATGGTGACGGCGTCCGACGACGACGAAGCCGGCGACCGTCAGGTCGCCGGCTCGTCGTTCGACGGTGCTGAATCCGTCGAGTCGCTCTCAGGCTGCGGCGTCGGCGCGCGAACGGCGACGGCGCACGATGAGCAGCACGAGCCCACCGACGAACAACAGGACCGCGCCCGTCGCGATGCCGGCGATCGCGATGTCCGAACCGGTCATCGCAAGGCCTCCGTCGGAGCCCGAACCGGCCGCCGAATCGCTGCCCGAGCCGGAACCCGCGTCCGGGCCGCTTCCGTTTCCGGCGCCGCGAACCACCGTCGTGACGACGAAGTGGTCCCAGACGTCTCCGCTGGCGAGGATCACATCGACCTCGTACTGGTCGCCGTGCTGAGCGGTCATCGGAATCGTGAAGCTGAACGTGTGCGAACCGTCAGCCGCAGCCGGCTTGGAGAAGGTGCCCTCGGTGGCCGGGGCGGCCTTGGTGGACGCCAGGCCGATCGCGTGAGCCTCGAGGCCGCGGATCTTCTGTGTGAGGGCCTCCTCGGCCGCGTAGGTGTTGGCATCCGCGGAGTAGGTGATCGTGTCGCCCGGTGCCCCGACGAGCGAGTTGAGCGTCCCGTGAAGCGCGTCACCCGCGCCCGGGGGGTACGGCGCGGCGTTCGCGCCTGCTGCCGGCGCCAGGGCAAGCGCCAGGGCGACGAGGCCGCCGAAGAGTTTCTTTCGCATGGGGTTCTCCTTTGTGTGGGTAGGCACGACGGATCGGAACGGTCCGGTCAGCCGCAGGTTCCGCGCTCGGCGTAGTGCTCGAACGAGGTGGCGGTGGGGGTGGCGACGACGCGGTCGACGGTGGGGGTCCGCTGGGAAAGGACGGTGAACTCGGTCTCGAGGACGGCCACCTGGCCCGGCGCGAGGTCGACCATGGCGACCACGACGGGGCGGCCGTCGATCATGCGCGTGACCAGACCCGCCTCTTCACCGTCGACGATGATTCGGACGGGACGCAGGCTGTCCGTCGCCGCGAACTGCACCATCGTCCGGATGTGCCCGGTCGCCGGGAGGCCGTTCCCTCCCGGACCGGTCACCACCCAGGGCGCCGAGGTGATGTCGCCCGGTGCTGTGGAGGCGAGCGTCGCGGTCGCCGCGATGGACCGGCCGTCCTTCCCGGAGGAGCACGTCGCGGTGACGGTCCCTTCGAGATAGCCGTCCATCTTGCCCGCCGTCCCGTCGGCGAAGAACACGCCGACGGGAGCGCCGTCGTCGCTCAGCTGCGCCAGCGGGCCGCCGAGCTTTCCGCCCGACGTGACGGACTGCAGCGCCGGGTCGGCGAACCAGACCGAGATCCTGCCCTCGTCGACGACGGCACCGAGTTGCTTCACCAGGGCGACGAGAGGCGTGCCGCTGCTGAAGAGCTTGTCGAACATGACACGGGTCAGCTCGCCGAAGAAGGCGTCCTGGTCGTCCCGATCGTCGATCTCGCGATAGACGTCGGTCAGCAGTACGGCATTCGCGTTCGCGGCATCGATCGTGCGTCCTCCGACGGTGACCGGCCCCGTCGCCGCGAGCAGCCGGGAGACCGATGCGGTGTCGATCGACACCACCCCGTCGAGCGCTGCACCCTGCGACTTCTGCCAATGTGATGCGGTCAGCTCACCGCTGCGGACGAAGTCCGGGGTCAGATTCACGTTCTGGATGTACTCGCCCAGCTGCACCCCGAACAAGGCGTGCTCCTCCGGGGTCACCCGGATGCCGGCGCCCTCGGCCGGATTGAGGTCGTCCGGAACGAGCTGGCGCCCGAGCTCGAACCGGCCGGCGTCGGTCGTGAGCTCGGAGATCGCGCCGGCGATCCCGCCGGTCGTGCGGAGCTCTGCGTTGTTGTTGAACAGGAGCGCATAGCGCTTGGCACCGTCGGCCCCGAGCGCACCCGGCAGGACGTCCACCGCGGTGGAGAGCGCCGAGACCGTGCCATGGAGGTCGCCGACCAGCTCGCCGGCTTCTCGGACGCCGGAGGCGAGCGGCGGTACGAGCGCACCGGATTCGGCGTCGGCCAGAGACTTGCCGCTGCGCGCGAGCGCGCCCTCGGCAGCATGGAGGTCGCCTGAGACCCCGGACAGCGCGGCGACGTCGACCGTTCGGTCCGACAACGAGACGGAGGCCGCGAGAGTCGAGAAGTCCGCGGCGACCGGGGCCAAGCCGTCGCCGACGGCGACGGCCAGGGCGTCGACGGTCAGCCGGTAGGCACGGAGGTTGTCGCCCAGGAGGGGAACGAACTCCGCGGACCGCCAGACGACGTCGGAGGTCAATCCGTGCGCGTCATCCAGACGTGCACCGAGGCTGCGGAGCCGGTCGACCGACGCCGCCCCCGTGGTGGGATCGGCCGTGAGCGTCGCTACGACGCTCGCGGCCTCGGATCGCGCAGCCGAGACCTGCCCGTACGACATCACGAGACGCACACCAATCCACGCGGCGCACGCCACGACCACGAGTGCGAGACCGCCGACTGCGGCGAAGACGATGCGTTTCGTCTTCACCGAGCCTGACTTCGTCGCTCGACGGCGTGCTCGATCGCTCATGCCACGGGTCCCTTTCACTTGAACCCCATGCTGTCGCGAGGCAGGAGGTGCGGACCCTCGAATCGTGAGAAGACCGGGCTCCTGAGCCGACGATCCGGAGTCGACTATCGACATTGCGTGTCTAAGATTAGAATTATGCGTATTACTTGCGTGCGAGTCTGGATCCTTCCCACCTCCTTCCCTCCTGGAGTCCGACGGTGACCGAGCCCCGCGCCGCATCCGCCCCGCGTCTCGTGGGTCGCGACCGCGCGCTGACGCTGGCCCGCGACCTCCTGCTCTCCGCCGGCGCGGACGTGGACATCGTCGGTCCGCGACGCAGCGGGCGATCGAGCGCCGCTGACGCGATCACCGCCTTCGCGTCAGACGCGCACCGCACCGCCGTCCGGCTGAACGGCGTCCGGTCCCTCTCGACGACGCCCCTGGCCGCGCTCCACGCCGCGGGGCTCGGAGACAACACCGGCCTGGAACGCCGCACCCCGTCCCCGCTGCAGAACGCGATCGACGCGCTGACGGCCGCCGTCGCACGCACCGACGCCGTCATCGTGGTCGACGACGCCGACCTGCTCGACGACGCATCGACGGGGGCCGTTGACGCGGTCCGGCGCGCGACGCAGGTACCCCTGCTGCGCACCCGCACGCGGCGGCCCAGGGCGGCCGAGTCCGGCTACGTCGTCGAGCTGACGCCCCTGTCGTACGATCAGCTGGCCGCAGTCGTCGGCGAGCGCCTCGACGGGCCGGTGGACGCCACGACGATGAGTCGCCTCTATGCGATGTCCGGCGGCAATGTCGGCGTCGCCGTCTCGATGATCCGACTCGCCGCGGTCGAGGGAACTCTCTCCAGGCGGGCGGGGATCTGGACTGCGGAGCGAGACCTCTGGACGCCGTCGCTGCACGGCCTCGTCATCGATCTCCTCGCCGGGTTCACGCCCGCCGAACTGGCAGCCCTCGAGGCCGTCGCCGTCGACGCGCACGACGATGCGGCCGCGGTCCGCCAGAGCCTCCGCGAACGCGACAGCGACAGCGACAGCGCAGCCTCCCTGAACGCGCTCGAAGCGACAGGCGTCGTGAAGACGGTCGACCACGGCGGCAGGCGCCGCATCGTGCTCGAGCCTCCCCTGCTTTCCGAGCACTTCCGCCGTGCCGGCGAGGCTCCGACCGCCGACGACGCCCTCGTCGCGCGGCTCGTCCACGAGGAGACGGCTGCGAACCGCGCAGCGGCGAGGGCGGAATGGCGTCGCTCGCCGACGCCGCGGTCGGCGCTCGCGCTCGCGCGGGCGTTGATGGCGCCGGCGGGCCTGAACCCCGGTGCCGCCGCTGAGCTCGACACGGTCTTGACGGCGGCCTCCGGGCACACGGAGGACCCGCTCGCGCTCGTCGAGCTCGCCGAGCTGCGCGCCCGTCGCGCGCTCGGGACGGGCGTGGACCTCGCGACGACGGCGGCGGCCCTGCACACCGCCGTCTCCGAGCTCGGCCACCCGTACTCGCACGCGGCGGACGCGACGGCGGCACTGCTCGCGGTCGAGGTCGGCGCAGCGCCCGGCACGGAGGTGGAGCAGCCGGGCGACGACCGGGAGCTGCCGACCGCCGTCCGCTCCCGCCGGCTCCTCGCGGCGCAGGCCGTCGCCCTGCAACGGGGTCGCTTCGCCGACGCGCTCGACTTCCACGAGCGGATGCGCTCCCTTCCCGACGCGGAGATCCCGCCTCTCGCCGACGCCCTTCACGGGCTCGCGCTGCTCGGCTGCGGGCGGAGCGCCGAGTCGGCGACCTGGGCTGCGCGCGGGTCGGCTGCCGCGCGGGAACGCCTCGACGTCGACGCCCTGCGCGCGCACAGCCTCGTCGCCGGCCTCGGCCACCTGGTCTCCGGCCGCACGGAGGCCGCATCGGAGGCCATCGCGACGGCGACCGCGCTGGGCGCGCCACCGTTTCCCGGCTCGGCGGCAGAGCTCGGCCTCCGCACGCTCGCGGCGATCGTCGCGGCTCGCCGCGGTGACCCTGCGGGCGCCGAGCGGGTCCGCGACGAGCTCGCCGTCCGGCCCGATGCATCCTCCCCTGCGGGCCGGGCGGCGTTCGACTGGATCGACGCGCAGCTGGCCGCCGTGCGGGGACGCCCTGACGAGGCGGTCGCCCGGCTCCGCAGGCTCGCTGCCGGTTTCCGCTCCACCCGGCAGGAAGCCGCCGCCGCGTTCGCCCTGCTGACGGCTCTGGAGCACTCCACGGACGAGAGCGGGCTGGACGAGGCGCGGTCGCTGCTCGCCGGTCAGCAGTCGGAGCTGTTCGACGCGCAGCTCGCCCAGCTCGTGGCACGCGCAGAGCACGATCACGACGCCCAGCGGGCGCTCGCCTCCCGTCTCGCCGCCGTGGGGCTCGAGAGATCGACCGCGGGCGGACACGACCGCACAGGCTTCTTCACGACACCGGTCTCGTTGACGGAGCGGGAGCGGGAGATCGTCCGCTTCGTGGCCGACGGGCTCGTCTACCGCGAGATCGCTGCGCGACTCCACCTCAGCGCGCGCACCGTCGAAGGCATCGCCGCCCGGATCATCCGCAAGCTCGGGCTGCGCGACCGCAGAGAGCTCGCGGAGCTCGCTCGTTCCGGTGCGCTGTGAGCTCGCTCACGGATAGCCGATGAACCACAGCAGCACGAGCGCGACCGGCTGGAGAGCGATGCCCGCGATGAGGACGATCCGCCTCGCGCGCGCGTTGTGCGTGAGTCCGGGCGCGCCCGCGAGCGGGGCCAGCGGCATCAGGAGGCGGAAGAGGCTCTGCTGCGGCAGGAACACCGCGAAGAGGTACAGCGCATAGCTGGAGGCGTAGGCGACCACCTCAGTTCCGAGCGCGCGGACGCTGGGCCGGTTGAGCAGCCAGGCGTAGCCGGCGATGACGGCGACCACGAGGAGAGCCCCCGCGACGCTCGCGTACCGCCAGGTGAAGAGGAACCACGGTGTGAGCGGCACGAACGCGACCCTGCCGATGAAGCCGGTCCACCACGACAGCTCGGTCTCGACGTAGGCTCCCGGCGTTCCCGTCACGGTGGCGGCGACCAGGGGCCACGCCAGACCGGCGACGGCGGTGGCAGCCCCGGCGACGATCATCGCGACGCGGTCGCGCGTCCCGAAGTCCTCCCCGGACCGACGCGCACCCAGGGCGCGGATCGTGAACATGATCCCGAGTGTCAGCGGCAGGGCGAGCTCGCCCGGGCGCGTGAAGGCGGCCGCCACGCCGAGAGGGATCACCGTCCAGTAGCGCCGCGCCATGATCGCCCAGAGCCCGCTGAACAGGAGGACGAAGAACATGCTCTCCGCGTAGGCGATCTGCAGGACGAACGACAACGGCCCGAAACAGAAGAAGACCGCAGCCCAGAGGCCGCTCACCGCTCCGACGCGCGAGGCGACGAGCCGGTACAGCACGAGCACCGCCGCCGCACCGCACAACACGGCGACCAGTACTCCCGCCGGCGCGAAACCGAGTCCGGTGGCGGCCATCAACCCGCGGACGACCAGCGGATACAGGGGCAGGAACGCCCACTCGTTCTGCTGGACTTGGCCGTCCGCGTCGGTGGGCAGCGTCGCCGGGTAGCCGTGCTCGACGATGCGCCGGTAGTAGGAGGCGTCCCAGGTGCCCGCGAACCCGAGGAAGGTCGGGTGGGCCTGCGGGCTGCCGCCCTCCCAGTGGAACGCCCCGGCGAGCAGGTACAGCACGAGCATCAGGACGGTCGTGAGGACGCGCGAGGCGGCGTAGAGGCCGAGGATCCCCGCCCACCAGGGCAATTCCCGGCCGAAAAGCCGAACCTGGCCGACATCGCCCGACGGCCCGGCGGGATTCGCCGGGCGCAGCGAACTGGAGGTACCGGCCGTCATCGCTTCGATGCTACTCCCGCGAGGGCCGCACGGGGCGAGGACCGATCGCGGTCCTCGCCCCGTGTTCCGTCGCCTGCGTGCGACTCCGCATCGCCTACTTGTAGTAGGTGAAGACGTAGTGCGTCATCCCCCCGTAGGCCAACGTCGACCAGCAGGACGTGCTCACGCGGTCGTAGCCGTACTGGATGAATCGGTTCCGCACTTGGTCGCACTCCGACTTCGTCGTGAACTTCATCGTCGTCAGCACGGTTCCCGCCGACGCCGGAGCTGCCACCCCGAGCGACAGACTCACGGCGAGCCCCACGATCGCCGCGCCCCCGAGCACCTTGTTTCTGGTGAATTTCATTGCGTTACCCCTTCGTAGCAATTCGATCGCCCGCACTACTCGGAGTGCAGGTTCCGCACACCATACCGGACGGTCTACCCGCCGGAACGGCGTGACGGCTCGACGATCGAAAATGATCAGTAGACAACCGTTACGCTCATAAGCGATCATTGAAGCGACCGAACCGTCGTGAGGAGATGAGCAGTGGCGTCCGAGATCCCACTCGACGACCGGCTGGGCGCCGGGCACCCCGTGGTCGCCTTCGACGTCGGAGGCACGGACGTCAAAGCCGCCCTGGTCGACGAGACCGGCCGCATCGTCGAACTCCTCCGCCGCCCGACGCCGCTCGACGGCGAGCGCACCGGCGATGCCGTCATCGCGGCGACCGTGGCGCTTCTGGACGACTTCCGTCGCGCGCACCCTGAGATCCGGCCGATGGCGGCGGGACTCGTCGTGCCCGGCCACGTGGACGAAGCACGTGGCGTCGGGGTCCTCGCCGAGAATCTGGGCTGGCGCGAGTACCCGTTCCGGGACCTCGCCACCCAGTCCCTCGGTATCCCGGTCTCGTTCAGCCACGATGTGCGGGCGGCCGGCGAGGCCGAGTACCGCCTCGGTGCCGCCAAGGATTTCCGCGACGTGGTGGTGATCGCGATCGGCACGGGGATCGCCGGAGCGATCTTCATCGACGGCACGCTGTTCACCGGTGGCGGGATGGCCGGTGAGATCGGCCACTCCCGTGTCGCAGACGGCCCCGAGTGCGCGTGCGGCGGCCGTGGCTGCCTGGAGGCCGTCGCCTCCGCCGCCGCCATCGCCCGGCGCTACACGGCGCTCAGCGGTGTGCCGGTCGCCGGATCGCGGGAGGTGCTGGAACGCGCGCGGGCCGGCGACCCCGCGGCCGGGCGCATCTGGGATTCGGCGCTCGACGCGCTCGCACTCGACCTGTCGCACACCGTCGCCCTGCTCGCCCCGGAGGCGATCGTGATCGGTGGGGGCCTCGCCCAGGCCGGCGACGCCCTCTTCCTGCCGCTCGCCGAACGCCTCGAGGGCATCCTGACCTTCCAGCGCCGCCCCGTGCTGCTCGCCGCGCGCATCGGCGAGAACGCGGGCGTGATCGGCGCCGCGCTGCGCGCGCGGGAACTCCTCGACGTCGTCGACCCCGGCCCCGACCCCGCCCCCGTTCGCGAGAGAGCTCGATGATCCTCACCGTCACGCCCAACCCCGCCATCGACCTGACCTATCGCGTCGCGGCCCTGGAACCCGGCGAGACCCACCGCGTCGCCGCACCGGCCGTGCGGGCCGGCGGCAAGGGCCTCAACGTCGCCCGTGTCATCGCCCAGACCGGCGGAGCGGCCTTCGTCCTGACGACGGCAGGCGGCGCCCCCGGACTGCGGCTCGCCGACGACCTGGAATCCTCCGGCCTGCCGTCCGAGCTCGTGCCCGTCTCCGCACCGACCCGCAGCAGCGTAGCGATCGTCGACGAAGGCTCGGGCGTGACCACGATCTTCAACGAGTCGGGCGGCGCGCTGTCGGCGGCCGAGTGGCGGGCCCTCGGGGAGGCCGTCGAGCGACTCGCGGTACCGGCCACGGCGATCGTCGGCTCGGGAAGCCTCCCTCCCGGAGCCCCCGACTCGTTCTACGCCGACCTCGTGGCAGTCGCCCGCCGGCGGGGCGTCCCCAGCGTCATCGATGCGACGGGCCTCCCCCTGCTCGCGGCCTCCGAGGCCGGTGCTGACGTGCTCAAGCCGAACCGTCGCGAGCTCGCCGACACCGTCGGCATCGACGACCCCGTCGACGGCGCGCGCGCCCTTCTCGCCGCCGGTGCGCGGCTCGTCCTGGTCTCGCTCGGCTCCGACGGGATGCTGGCCGTGAGCGGGACGGAGGTCGCCGCCGCGCGCCTGCCGCAGCCGCTCGCCGGCAACGCGACCGGAGCGGGCGACGCCGCCGTCGCGGCCGTCGCCGCGAGTCTCGCCGCGGGCATCGACGACCCCGCGCTCCTGGTGCGGCGCGCCACCGCCTGGTCCGCCGCCGCCGTCCTCGCCCCGCTCGCGGGCGAGCTCGACCCCGCCTACCCGGAGTACGAGGCTCGCCTCGTGCTCTCCTGACCCGCGAACGCCGACCCACCGGAGGCCCCATGTCCCTCGTCCCCACCCTCGACCTCTTGCACGGAGCGGTCGCCGCGCGCACCGGCGTCGCCGCGTTCAACGTCATCCACCTGGAGACGGCGGAAGCGCTCGTCGCCGCAGCCGAGGAGGCGCGCCGCCCGGTGATCCTCCAGATCTCACAGAACTGCGTGACGTATCACGGCTCCCTCGAGCCCATCGCGCGGGGTGCACTCGCCCTCGCATCCGAGTCGTCCGCGCACGTCGCCGTGCACCTCGATCACGCGGAGGACGAGGAGCTGACGCGACGCGCGATCGACCTCGGGTTCGGGTCGGTCATGTTCGACGGCTCGACGCTGGAGTACGACGCGAACGTGGCGGCCACCGTGCGCGTCGTCGAGTACGCGCACGCCAACGACGTGTCGGTCGAGGCGGAGCTCGGCGAGATCGGCGGCAAGGACGGCGCCCACGCACCGGGGGTGCGCACCGATCCGGCCGAGGCGCGTCGGTTCGTCGCCGAGACCGGGGTCGACGCGCTGGCGGTCGCCGTCGGCAGCTCCCACGCGATGACCGAGCGCACGGCGCAGCTCGACCTCGACCTGATCGCCGCGCTGCGGCACGCCGTCCCGGTCCCGCTCGTCCTGCACGGCTCCTCCGGGGTCGCGGACGACACGATCGAGGCGGCCATCCGAGCCGGGATCACCAAGGTCAACGTCTCCACCCACCTCAACCGGTACTTCACGGAGGCGATCCGCGCCTACCTCGGCGCCAACCCTGACGTCGTCGATTCGCGACGCTATGTACGTGCAGGGCGCACGGCGGTCGCGGCGGAGGCGGCCCGGCTGCTGACCCTGTTCGATGTCGCGGCGCGCCTGCCGGACGGAACGGCGACGGCGCGACCATGAACAGGGCGGAGCGCCTCAACGCGGTCCTCGACCTCCTCGCGGAGACCGGCCAGATCGAGGTCGAGGACATCGTCGCGAAACTCGATGTCTCCGCGGTCACGGCCCGGCGCGACCTCGACGCGCTCGCATCGCAGCAGTTGCTGACGCGCACCAGGGGCGGAGCCGTCGGCCAGTCGGTGGCCTACGACCTCCCGATCCGCTACAAGCGCGAGCAGCACGCGCCCGAGAAGCTCCGCATCGCCCAGGCCGCGAGCGCTCTCGTGCCGCGCGGGTCCGTCGTCGGCCTGTGCGGCGGCACGACCAGTACCGCGGTGGCGAGCGTCCTCGGGTCGCGGCCCGACCTCATGGAGCCGTCCCCGCACCCCAATCTCACCGTGGTCACCAACGCCATCAACATCGCGGCTCAGCTCGTGATGCGACCGCAGATCAAGACCGTGGTGACGGGTGGCGTGGTGCACGCCAGATCGTACGAGCTCGTCGGGCCGTACAGCGACGTGGTGCTGGAGCGGATCACGATGGACATCGCGTTCATCGGTGTCAACGGCATCGACCCGGTGGTCGGCCCGACCGTGCACGACGAGGGCGAGGCGAGCGTCAACTCGTTGATGGCGCGCAGAGCCACTCGCGCCGTCGTCGTCGCCGACTCGAGCAAGATCGGCCGCACAGCCTTCGCCACGCTGGGCGGCCCCACGATCATGTCCACGCTCATCACCGACGACGGCATCACCGCCGACCAGCGCGCCGCCTTCGTCGCGCAGGGCATCGAAGTGATCGTCGCGTAAGTTGGAGAGGATGTCTGTGCACGCGATCCATTCCGCCCGCCTCGTCAACGAGGGCCGTATCACCCGCGACGCGTGGGTGCTGTTCGACGGAGACCGCGTCGCCGCGACCGGGACGGGCGACGGCTGGGTAGCCGCCGTCGCCGGAGCACCGGACGCGATCGTGACCGACGCCGACGGCGGGTGGCTCACACCCGGCTTCATCGACATCCACGGTCACGGAGGAGGCGGGGCGGCGTTCGACGACGGCGCTGAGGCGATCCGCACCGCCCTGGGTCTCCATGAGCGCCACGGCACGACCCGGTTCGTCGTGTCGCTCGTGACGGCCACGGTGCCCGAGCTCGCCGAGCGTGTCGAGGTCATCGCCGCGCTCACGGCGGAGGACCCGCGCGTACTCGGCTCGCACCTCGAGGGCCCCTTCCTCGACGTCGGCCACAAAGGCGCGCACGACCCCGCACTGCTGCGGTCGGCGACACCGGCCGACGTCGACCTGCTGCTGGAGGCCGCCCGCGGCACGCTCCGCCAGATCACGATCGCCCCGGAGCTCCCCGGCGGCATGGAAGCCGTTCGCGCCTTCGCCGGTGCGGGCGTCGCCGTCGCCGTCGGGCACACCGGCGCCGACTACGAGCAGACCCGTGCCGCCTTCGACGCGGGGGCCACCATCCTGACGCATGCCTTCAACGGCATGGACGGCCTCCACCACCGTGCGCCCGGCCCGGTCGCCGCGGCGACCCGCACTCCCGGGGTCACCGTGGAGGTCATCAACGACGGCATCCACGTGCACCCGGAGGTCGTGCGGATGGCGTTCGCCTCGGCGCCCGGCCGAGTGGCGCTGATCACCGACGCGATGGCCGCGGCCGGAGAGGCCGACGGCGACTACCTCCTGGGCGCTCTGCGCGTGGAGGTGCGCGACGGCGTCGCCCGGCTCGCCGGGGGCGGTTCGATCGCCGGCTCCACGCTCACCCAGGACGACGCGCTCCGCCGCGCGGTGCAGGAGGTCGGCGTGAGCGTCGAGGAGGCCGTGCGCGCACTCACCGAGACGCCCGCGGCCGCGATCGGCCGCGCAGCCGACCTCGGACGCCTGGCGCCGGGCTTCGCGGCCGACGCCGTGCTGCTCGACGACGACTTCCGCGTGCTGCAGGTGTGGTCGGCGGGTGCTCCCGTCGGCCGCTGAGCCGATCGGTCAGGCGTCGGCCAGGTCGGAGCTGCTCACGATCTCGATGAGCGGGGCGTAGAGGGCCATCGCGTCGAGCGCCCGCCGGTGGTCCGCGTCGCTCGCCCCGGCGCAGGCGTCCGCGACCACGAGGACGTGGAGGCCGGCGTCGGCCGCTGCGAGCGCCGTCGACAGCACGCAGCAGTCGGTGGAGACGCCGGTCAGCACGAGCTCGTCGGCGTCGCCGATCGCCTCCCGCAGCTCCGGCCCCCACTTGCCGAACGCCGGCAGCGAGACGACGGGATGGCCGGTGTCGCGGAACGCGAGCACCTGGTCGTAGAGCGGATCGTCGGCGGGCACCAACGCGAACGGCCACTGCTCGTAGTAGCGGATCCAGGCACCGTCGGGCTGTTCGGGGGCGACGAACCGGGTGAACACCGCTTGTCGGCCGAACGACGGCAGCAGCCCGGCGATCACGGCCTCCGCCTCGGTGAACCGCGGCGTGAACCAGGGGCTCGCGGGGTCACCGAAGACCTGCTGCATGTCGACGACGACGAGGGCGCGCCCGGTCACCGCTCCTCCTGACGGCGGATGATGCCCCGGCCGAACAGCAGGACCCCGAGGAAACCGATCGCCAGCGACACGAGCACGCCGAGGTTGGCGTAGGCCCAGTCCCCCGTCGTACCGCCGAGCCCCAGCGGCCCGAGCAGGTAGCCCTGCCAGCTCAACCAGTCGGCCGAGCTGTTGGTGACGAGCCCCCAGCCCACCGCGGTGCCGGCGGCGATCAGCGCGATCGGCAGCCAGCGTACCGACCCGTACCGGCCGCGGCGGTCGTAGAGCTCGGCCTCCGCGTAGTCGCGCCTGCGCAGGGCGATGTCGGCGACGAAGATGCCGCACCACGCCGCGATCGGCACGCCCAGCGTGATGAGGAAGCCCTGGAACGGGCCGAGGAAGTCGCTCGCGAAGAACACCACGTAGACGGCCCCCGCGGTCATGATCACCCCGTCGATCCCCGCGGCGACGTACCGCGGCACCCGGACGCCGACGCTCAGCAGAGCGAGCCCCGAGGAATAGATGTCGAGCACCGCGCCGCCGACCAGCCCGAGCACCGCGACGATGACGAACGGCACCAGGAACCACGTGGGAAGCAGGGAGGCCAGCGCGCCGATCGGGTCGGCGGCGATCGCCTTCGAGAGCGACGGGGACGAGCCGGCGAGCAGGATCCCGAAGATCAGCAGGAGGACCGGTGCGAGCGACGAGCCGAACGTCGTCCAGCCGACGACACTGCCGCTGCGGGTCGAGCGCGGCAGGTAGCGGGAGTAGTCGGCTGCGGCATTCACCCAGCCGAGACCGAACCCGGTGAGCATGAAGACGAAGCCGCCCACCACGTGCGGGACGTCCCCGGCCGGAAGCGCCCCGACCGCGCCGAGGTCGATGTGGCCGAGCACCAGCGCGATGTAGAACACCGTGAGCACACCGGTGACGATGGTGATCACCATCTGCATGCGCATGATGAGGTGGAAGCCGATCACGCCACCGGCGACGACCAGCCCGATCACGACGACCAGGGCGACGACCTTGGTCGCCGTGCCGCCCTCCCAGCCCAGGCGGGTGAACACCGTCGCCGTCGCGAGCACGGCGAGTGCCGTGAGGACGGTCTCCCAGCCCACGGTCAAGAGCCACGACAAGGCGGAGGGCACCCTGTTGCCCTCGACACCGAACACCGCGCGGCTGAGCACCATCGTCGGAGCGGAGCCGCGCTTTCCGGCGAGGGCGATCACGCCGCAGAGCAGGAACGATGCGACGATCCCGACGACCCCCACGATCGTCGCCTGCCAGAACGAGATGCCGAACCCGAGCAGGAACGAACCATAGCTCAGGCCGAACACCGACACGTTCGCGCCGAACCAGGGCCAGAACAGGTCGCGGGCGCGCCCCCTGCGCTCGCTCTCGTGGATGGTGTTGAGCCCGTTGAGCTCCACACCCAAGGTCGCCGCCGCACCCCCGGCCCGGTCGGGCCGATCGTCACCGCTCGTCATGAACCGATCCAAGTGCAGCCGGCCGGCCGCCGTCAACCGGACGCGGGGGTGGGGGCCGGTACCCTGGACGGATGGACTCCACCGGCCCTTCCGACCCCACCGGCCCCGCCACCGGCAACGCCAACCACTGGGTGCTCACCTTCAGCTGCGCCGACAAGCCCGGGATCGTGCACGCCGTCTCCGGCGCGATCGTCGCCGCGCGCGGCAACATCACCGAGAGCCAGCAGTTCGCGAGCACCGACACGGGGCGGTTCTTCATGCGGCTCCAGGTGGAGTCGGCGGCCGATCGCGCCGAGTTCGAGCGCGCGCTCGCGCCGGTCGTCGAGCGCTTCGGGATGACGCACAACGTCGACAACGTGGGCCGTCCGCTGCGCACACTCGTGCTGGCCTCCACCGCGGCGCACTGCCTCAACGACCTCCTGTTCCGGCAGCGGGCGGGTCAGCTGCCGGTGACGATCCCTCTCGTGCTGTCGAACCACGGCGCCCTGCGCGACCTGGCCGGGTTCTACGGAGTCCCGTTCGAGTCGCGTCCGGTCACCGATCCGGAGTCCAAGGCCGCGTTCGAGGCGCGCATCCTGGAGGCGGTGGAGGAGCACGACATCGAGCTGGTCGTGCTCGCGCGCTACATGCAGATCCTCTCCCCCGGGCTCTGCGAGAAGCTCGCGGGGCGGGCCATCAACATCCACCACTCCTTCCTGCCCGGCTTCAAGGGAGCGAACCCGTACCGTCAGGCGCACGCGCGCGGCGTGAAGCTCATCGGTGCGACGGCCCACTTCGTGACCAGCGACCTCGACGAAGGCCCGATCATCGAGCAGAACGTCGTGCGAGTCGACCACACGCGCAGCGTGCCCGAGCTGGTCGCGATCGGCCAGGACGAGGAGAGTCGAACCCTGACCCAGGCGGTCAAGTGGTTCGCGGAGGACCGGGTGCTGCTCGACGGCGCCCGCACCATCATCTTCCGCTGACACCGCGCGGCTACACTGGTCCGGTGACCTCCACGCACGACCCGAGCACCCCCGCCGCAGCGCGCCCCGCCGCTCTGCGGGCCAACGACATCCTGCGCTTCCTGCTGGAGATCTTCGCGATCGTCTCGCTGGCCATCTGGGGGTTCGTCGCCTGGCCGCTGCCGTGGAACATCGTCGTCGGCATCGGCGCGCCCGTGCTGGCCATCCTGCTGTGGGCGCTGTTCCGCTCCCCGAAGGCCGTGCTGCACGTCGATCCATTCGTGAAGGCGGTCGTCGAGCTGGTCGTGATGGGATCCGCGGCGTTCGCGTGGTGGAGCCTCGGCCAGCCGATCGTCGCGCTCGTCTTCGCCGTGGTCGCCACGGTGAGCGGCGTGATCAACGGTCGGCGCGAGTTCGCATGACCGGCGTCGTCATCCATGACGCCCGCAAAGTGGATGCGAGCGGACTGGTCGACGAGTTCTGGCTGGCGACCGACGGCGACCGGATCCTCGCCACCGGTTCCGGAACCGGTTGGCACGACGCCGCTCGAGTGCCGGGCACCGAGGTCGTCGACGCCGGAGGCCGTTGGCTGACACCGGGCTTCCTCGACCTGCACTGCCACGGCGGCGGCGGTCATCCGTACGACGACGGCCCGGAGGAGATGCTGGCGGCGCTCGCCACGCATCGCGCGCACGGGACGACCCGCGCGCTCGTCTCGCACGTCGCGAACCCGCTCGCCTCGCTGCGTGAGAGCCTCGGTGTCGTCGCCGATCTGGCTGCGGTGGACCCGATGGTGCTCGGCTCGCACCTGGAGGGCCCGTTCCTCGCGCGTGAGCGCAGGGGCGCGCACGACGACGCCTTCCTGCGCGAGCCGGGGCCCGAGATGGTGGAGGAGCTGATCGGTGCGGCGCGCGGCACCCTGCGCACGGCGACGATCGCGCCGGAGCTGCCGAACGCGCTGGAGGCCATCGGCGTGCTCATCGAGGCCGGCGTCGTGGTCGGCATCGGCCACACGGCGGCCGACTACGCGCAGGCCCGCAGGGCGTTCGAGGTCGGCGCACGCCTCCTGGTGCACGCGTTCAACGCCATGAACGGCATCCACCACCGCGCGCCGGGGCCGGTGATGGCCGCGATCGAGAACCCGGAGGTCACGCTCGAGCTCATCCTCGACGGCCTGCACGTGCACCCGTCGGTCGCCGGGCTCCTCTTCCGGGAGGCCGCAGGCCGGGTCGCGCTGGTCACCGACGCGATGGCTGCGGCGGGGGCGTCCGACGGCGACTACCGGTTGGGCGGGCTGAACGTGAGCGTGCGCGACGGACTCGCGGTGCTCTCCGGCACGTCGACCATCGCCGGTTCGACGCTCACGCAGGACGCGGCGCTCCGCAACGCCGTCACGCTCGTCGGTCTCGACCCGGTGACCGCGGTCACGGCGCTGACGCACACGCCCGCGAAGGCACTCGGCGAAGGCCACCGGTTCGGCCGCCTCCACGCCGGCTATGCCGCCGACGCGGTGCTGCTCGATCACGAGTGGCACGTCCGCCAGGTCCTCGCCGACGGTCGCCTGCTCTAGCTCACGTCGAGGGGCACGCAAGCGCCCCTAAAACCGCGTTTTAGGGGCGCTTACGTGCCCTTCGCGACAGCGAACGGGGGCTACAGCTTCTGCCAGGCGGGCTTGTGGTCGTAGGCGTACCGGTAGTAGTCGATGTTGCGGAGCCGCGAAGCGGCCGCCTCGTCCACCAGCACGGTGACGTGCGGATGCAGCTGGATGGCCGAGCCCGGATTGGAGGCCGACACCGGCCCCTCGACGGCACCGGCGAGCGCCTCCGCCTTGCCCTCGCCGAACGCCAGCAGCAGAAGGTGACGCGCGCGCAGGATGGTCGAGAGGCCCTGGGTGATGCAGTGCATGGGCACGTCGTCTTCGCTGTCGAAGAAGCGCGCGTTGTCCTTGCGGGTCTGCTCGGTCAGCGTCTTCACCCGCGTCACCGACGCGAACGACGAGCCGGGCTCGTTGAAGCCGATGTGGCCGTCGGTTCCGATGCCGAGGATCTGCACATCGACGCCTCCCGACTCGGCGATCGCCTTCTCGTAGTCGGCACCGGCGTGCTCGATCGTCTTGCGCGCACCGTTCGGGGTGTGGATCAGCGACGGCGTCAGACCGAGCGGTTCGACGACCTCCCGAGTGATCACGGCGCGGTAGGACTCGGGGTGACCCGCCGGCAGGCCGACGTACTCGTCGAGCGCGTAGCCGCGGACGTGCGACACGTCGAGGCCGCTCTCGGCGACCCGCCGGGCCAGCGCCCGGTACACCGGGAGCGGGGTGGATCCGGTCGCGAGCCCGAGCACCGCGTCGGGCTTGGCGGCGATCAGCCGCTCGATCGACTCCGCCGCGAGCTCGCCCGCTGCGTCCTTGTCTGCGACGACGACGACTTCAGCCATCTGTTCCTCCTACGAGCGCCGCTCCGAGCGCGGCGACTGGCGTTCCTTCGGGGACGAGGCGCACTCGCCGGGACAGCGCGAGAGACGCGAGGAACGGGGATGTCCTGGCCCACCCGTCGAGCACCTCGTGGACATCGCTCAGCAGCCGGTCCCCGAGATGACGGAGGCCGCCACCGATCACCACGGTGTCGACGTCGACCGTCAGCACGAGCACCCGCACCGCTGCGGCGATGCCCTCCGCAAGCCTAGCGGCGATCGCGCGCGCCTCGCGGTCGCCGTCCGCGGCAGCGGCGAACAGGGCACGAGCGGGCAGCGGGTCGTCCGTGCGCCACTGCCGGGCGACGCCGGACCCGCTCGCCACCGTCTCCAGGCAGCCGCGCTGGCCGCAGCGGCAGAGCGCGCCGGCCGGGTCGACCGGGAGGTGCCCGATCTCGCCCGCCACGCCCGTGGCTCCGCGCCAGAGCCGGCCGTCGACCACGATGCCCGCCGCCATCCCGGTCCCGAGGTTCAGATAGGCCATCGACCCGTCCAGCCCGAGCAGATGGAACGCGCCGAGCGCCGCCGCCTTCACGTCGTTCTCCACCCGCACTCCGACGCCGAGCCTCCCGGCGAGCTCACCGCCCAGAGCGAGGCTCTCCACGCCGAGGTTGACGGCGTGGGCGACCTGCCCCGAGACGCTGTCGACCATCCCCGGGATGCCGATGCCGATGGAGGAGAACCCGCCGGCCGCGAGCCCGGTGAGCTCTCCGATGCGGGCGACGGCCGTCACGGCCGTCTCCACGACGGCCGCCTGCCCGAACCCGGTCGCGAGGCGGATGCGCTGGGCGAGCGCTCCCCCGTCGTCGACGGCGACCGCGTCGGTCTTCGTGCCGCCGATGTCGATGCCGAGTCTCACGGGGTCTCCCCCGTGCCGCCCGTGTGGTCGTGGTCGAGGAGCTCGATGAGCGCCCGGCCGATCAGCCGGGAGGCGCCGAACGTCGCGATGTCGGCGTAGGCGCGGTCGTCGCTCGGCCAGCCCATGTCGACGACGACCACGCCGTCGCGGTGAGCGCGCAGCCGGTCGATCGCCTCTCGAGCGAAGGCGTGCCGGTGGTTGTCCTTGCCGACGACCAGCACGGGCGAGGCGGCGGCGAGCACCAGGTCGGGATGGTCTCCCTCGGTGAACACCACCAGGGGGTTGGCCGCGAAGCCCGAGCCCGCTCCGTGCGTGCCCGCCTCCGCCGCCACCTCCGCGAAAGGTCCCCAGGGGGCCTGTCCGATGGCGATGTTCGCGACGGTGTCGACGCGCACGACCGAGTAGCGGCTGTGGTGGTCGCGCAGCCAGGACGCGGCGTGCTCAGAGATGTCGAACGCCTCGAGCGCGCGTCGCACATCCACCTCGTCGATGTCCGCCGCACGGCGACGGGAGCCTGCGGTCGACGGGACGGCCGCGTGTGCCGCCGCGTCGGCGCGTACGCCATCGGCCAGCGCGCGGACCCGGCCGGCCGCCTCTTCCACGCGGGTCGGGCTGAGCCGCCCCGCGGCGATCGCGGCCGCGATCGCGTCCTCGATCTGCGTGAGCTGGGCGTCGGTGTTCTCCGTCCCGATGCACAGGAGGTCGCACCCCGCGGCGAGCGCGAGGACGGCCGCCTCGGGGATGCCGCGATCGCCGCTCGCTCCGTGCATGTCGAGCGCGTCGGTGACGACCACGCCGGTGAAGCCGAGCTCGCCGCGCAGCAGGTCCTCGACGACCCTCCGGCTGAAGGTCGCGGGCAGGTCCGGGTCGATGCGCGGCAGCAGGATGTGCGACGTCATGACCGTGCGGGCGCCCGCCTCCACGACCGCGCGGAACGGCAGCAACTCGCGCTCGCGCAGCTGCTCGGCGGTCAGGTCGACCTCCGGAAGCTCGAGGTGGGAGTCCTGGGCGGTGTCGCCGTGACCGGGGAAGTGCTTCGCGCAGACCGCGACACCGGCGGATTGCAGCCCGCGCGTCCACGCGGCGCCGTGCTCGGCGACCACCTCCGGAGTCGAGCCGAAGCTGCGCACCCCGATGACCGGGTTGTCGGCGTTGGAGTTGATGTCGACGTCGGGGGCGAGGTCGAGGTTCACCCCGACCGCGTGGAGCTCCTCGCCGACGCGGCGCGCCACCGCCTCGGTGTAGGCGGTGTCGCCGAGACGCCCGAGCACTGCGTTGCCGGGGAACGGCGAACCGCTGTCGTAGTAGAGGCGGGTGACGTCGCCGCCCTCCTCGTCGATCGCGATGATCGCGTCCGGGTTGGCGGCGTAGACGGCGTCCGTCAGCGCACGCAGTTGCGGCACCGACTCGACGTTCTGGCCGAAGAGGCACACCCCGCCGAGACCGTTCCGCAGCCGCTCCTCGAGCCACGCCGGCACGGTGGTGCCCACGAAGCCGGGAAGCAGCGTCGCCGCGATGCGGCGCCGGAGGGCGGTGTCGGTCGGGCCGGGCGCCTCGGCCGTTTCGGACCGGGTGACCGACATCCCGCTCACCCCTTGACCGCCCCGCTGACCAGGCCGCTGGTCATGCGTCCCTGGACGATGAGGAAGAAGATGATCACGGGCACGGCCACGAGGGTCGAGGCCGCCATCACCTGTCCCCAGTCCGTCGCGCGCGACGCGGACTGCTGGATGAAGCCGCGCAACCACAGCGGCAGGGTCTGGCTGCTGTTGTCCTGCAGGATGACCAGGGCCACCGTGAACTCGTTCCACGCCTGAAGGAAGGCGTAGACGCCGGAGGCGACCAGCCCCGGGGCCAGCAGCGGGAAGGTGATGCGCAGGAAGGCCTGGGTGCGGCTCAACCCGTCCACCATCGCGGCCTCTTCGAGGTCGGCGGGGATGCCGGCGACGAAGCCGCGCAGCATCCAGATCGTGAACGGCACGACGGCGGCGATGTAGATGATGCTGACGCCGATCACCGTGTTCAGGAGGCCGAGCGATCCCATCAGCTTGTACTGCGCGATGAACAGCCCCTCGGCGGGGAGCATCTGGATGAGCAGCACGGCGAGCACGAACGAGGTGCGGCCACGGAATTTGAACCGGCTGATCGCCAGCGCGGCCAGGAAGGCGAACGCCAGGCAGAAGACGACGGTCACGAGAGCGATGACAAGACTCATCCCGAGCGCGGGGAAGAACGTCCCGCCCTGCATGACGGCGATGAAGTTGTCGAACGAGCCCCCGAACGGCAGCCAGGTGGGCGTCGAACTCTGCAGCACGACGTTCGGCAGCAGCGAGGAGTTGAGCATCCAGTAGACCGGGAAGACCCAGATCAAACCGAGCACCACGGCGAGGACACCGAGGAGGATGCGGGCGGGGCGGACCTTCTGCTTGAGCTTGCGGTCGGCGACGGTGGTCACGACTGGTCCCCCTTGAGCAGGTGTCGGACGTAGAACCAGCTGAGCGCGATGGTCAGCACGAGCACGAACACCGAGACGGCGCTGGCCATCGCGAAGTCGCTCGATCCCACGCCGAGCTGGTAGATGTAGGTGCCGAGCAGGTTGGTCTCGCTGGCGATGGAGCCCTTGTCCTGCAGCAGCTTGATCTGGGTGAACACGCGGAGGTCCCAGATGACCTGGAGCAGCAGCACGATGCCGAGCACCGGGCGGATCATCGGCAGGATGATGTAGCGCAGCCGCTGGTAGCCCTTCGCGCCGTCCATCTGCGCGGCCTCCAGCACCTCGGACGAAACCTGCGTGAGGCCGGCGTAGACCGAGAACGCCACGAACGGCACGCTCATCCAGGTCACGATGACACCGGCCACGAAGAAGAACGAGATCGGGTTCTGCAGCCAGTTGTGGTTCTGGAAGTCCAGTCCCCACGAGGTCAGGACGTTGTTGATCACGCCGCGGCGCCAGTCGAACAGCCAGTTCCAGACGGTCATGGCCGCGACGACCGGCATGGCCCAGGCGAGCAGCAGTGTGATCTGCAGGAAGATGCGCGGGAAGCGCGAGATGCCGGTCATCAGGAGCGCGAGCCCGACGCCGATCACGACCGTCACGGCGGCCGTGGTCAGGCAGAAGACGAGCGAGCGCCCGACGACGACCCACATGTACGGGTCCGAGAAGAGCGTGACGTAGTTGTCGAACCAGACGAACGGCGCCGGCTTGCCGAACTGCTGGGCGAGCCCGAAGTGCTGCATCGAGGTGACGAGCTGCCAGACGATCGGGTAGCCGAGCGCGAGCAGCAGGATGAGGATGGCCGGCAGCAGCAGGGCGTACGGCGTGAGGCGGGGCTTGCGCCTCCGGGGCGCTGTGGGCTTCGGTGCGCTCGCGGTCGGCGAGGCGGTCACGGTCTCGCTGGTGGTGGTCACGGCGGTCCTCCTTCCTGGGGTGTGGGGGAAGCGTGCGGGTGTTGGGGAAAGTCTGGAGGCAGGAGCGAGGGCGCGGAAGGGGTGGTGCTGCTTCCGCGCCCTCGCCACTGCGCTGCTAGGTGTCGCTAGGTGGAGCCGATCAGCCGTTCTTCACGTTGAGAAGAGCGTCGATCTTGGTGTCGTACTGCTGAGCGAGGCCCTTCAGGTCGGACGAGTCGCGGATCTTGGAGAAGAACTCCTCCATCACGTTCGCCGCCTCGACGCCGGCCCAGCCCGGAGCGGCCGGGGTCAGCTTCGAGTTGGAGGCCGACTCGATGAGCGCCTTCGCGAACTGGTCGTCGCCGAGCGAGGACATGTAGTCCGAGTTCGCCGGTCCCAGGCCGTTCTTGCCGAGCATCTCCTGGTACTCCTTGCTGAAGATGATCTTCAGCAGCGTCTTGGACAGGCCCGGGTTCTTGGACTTGGCCGAGATGCCGATGTTGGAGCCGCCGGCGAAGACCGGTGCGGGCTTGCCGTCGTTGCCCGGCAGCACGTAGGTGCCGAAGGTGTTGTCGTTCCAGGTGCGGACCGCCTTGCCGTCCTTGGTGGACAGGTCGCCGATCGACCAGTGCGCCCAGCCCGGAGCCATGATGGTGGCGGCGGCGAGCGAGGTGTCACCCGTCTTGTTGCCGTTGGCGTCCACCGTCTGGTCCGTGTCGTTCAGGTAGATGTACTGGTTGGAGTCCTTGGCGTCGTTCGGGGCCTTGGACGCGTTCTTGTAGATGTCCTGCAGCTGCTGGAGACCCTTCAGCGACCCCGCCGAGTCGAGCGTGGCGACCCACTTGGAGCCTTCCTTCTTGGCGATGTCACCGCCGTTCGCGAAGATCCACGAGATGCCGTCGCGCCAGTCCTGGCCGCCGAGGAAGAAGCCGGAGAAGTTCGGGATCCCCTTCGGGTTCTTCGCGGTGATGTCGGCGACAGTGGTGTTGAACTGGTCGAGCGTGGTCGGCACCGTGGCGCCGGCCGCGGCGTAGACGTCCTTGCGGTAGAACATGTAGCGCGAGCCGAAGTAGTACGGCAGCGTGTAGTTCTTGCCGTCGACCTTGCCCGCGTCGACGAAGGACTGCAGCAGCTTGTCGCCGCCGAGGTCCTTGTACATGTCGGAGATGTCGAGGAACGCGCCCACGTTCGTGAACGTCGGGGACTGGGTGTTGCCCATCTCCGTCACGTCCGGGGTGTTGTTCGCGTCGGGGAGGGACGTCGTCAGCTTGGTGACGATGTCTCCCCAGTCCTGCTGCTCGATCTTGAGCGTCGCGCCGGTCTCCTTGTTGAACTCCGTCTTCAGGTAGTTGCGGAGCGCGTCAGGGGTGTCGGACCCGACGAGCCACAGGGTGACCGTCTTTCCCTTGCCGTCGGTGCTCGGAGCCTGGCCTCCACCTGAGGCGCATCCGGCGAGCACGAGAGCGGAAGCCGTAGCCACTGCGGCGAGGCCGACGAGCTTTCTCTTCATTGCTGTTCCCTTCATTGTGTTCGGGCTTTCTTGGGTGGTCAGTGTGGGCGAGTGCTTCACACCGTCGGTGCAGGGGTCGTGGATCGCGGTGCTGTGTTACGAGACCCCGAGTTGTCCGGAGAGGACGAGTACGGCCGCGCCGCGCAGGACGATGTCCTGCCCCTGCGTGGTCATCCGGACCGTGAGGTCGGCGTGGTTCTCTGCCATCGTCCGGCTCCGGAGCGTGTGGATGGTCGCCTCGGAGAGAGGGCCATCGAGGAGGTCCGTCGGCCCGCTCAGCACGAGCTCCGACAGGTTGAGGGCGCCCACGATCGGGGCGAGCGCGATGCCGAGCCTGCTGCCGGCTTCGCGGAGGAGGGGGGTCGTGTCGGCGCCGGCGCCCTCCGCTTCGCGGATCCCGCGCTGGAGCTGCGGGACGCTGAGCCAGTGCTCGAGCACCTGGTCGCGGCTGTACGTGGCGTCGAGCCCGAGGTCGGTGCCGACCATGACCTGGCCGATCTCCCCCGCGGCGAAGTGGCTGCCGTAGACGAGGGCGCCGGCGATGATGAGCCCCGCTCCGATTCCGTGGCCGACGCGGATGAGCATCATGTCGCCGGTCGCTCCCCCGTAGCTGTGCTCGGCGAGCACGGCGGCGTTGGCGTCGTTGGCGACGACGACCGGCAGCCCGGTGAGGAGGTGCAGGTCGTGCTGCAGCGGAACTCCGGTCCAGCCGAGGTTCGGGGCCGTGAGGATGGTGCCTGTGAGGTCGACGACACCCGGGGAGCCGACGCCGATGCCGAGGATGGGCGCCGTCGCGCTGTCGACGAGGTGACGGACCAGCTCGACGACCTTCGCGAGGGCCTCCTCGCCGGTCGCCGCACGGCCGTCCCCGTCTTGGAGCGGGACCTCGGCGGAGTGGAGCAGCTCGCCGTCGAGGTCCATCACCGCGCCGCGGAACCGGTCGTGATCGCTCAGGTCGACGCCGACGATCTGGTGTGCGGAGCGATTGATGTCGAGGAGCACCGCCGGCTTGCCCGGGCGCGCCGACTCGCGCTGGCCGAGTTCGATGACCAGGCCTTCGCTCAGGAGTTCCGCGACCAGATCGGATACGGTGACCCGGGTGAGCCCGGTCTCGCGTGCGATGTCGGCGCGGCTGAGCCGGCCTGCCCGGTAGAGCGTCTGGAGGACGAGCGAGCGGTTGTGGCTGCGCGCGTGCTCCGGGAGGACCTTGGCGCGCGGCCGGAGCGCCCGGCCGGGGCCGAGCCCGCCGTTGCTTCCCCGCACATCCATCGTGGTCATGTTTGTTAGTAAAGCTTACGAACAAAAGAAACGCAAGCACCGAAACGAACTCGTTACACTCCTGCACGTGACCGACGCATCCACCGCCCCCGCCCGCACACCCTTCGCCCTCACGGGCTCGCGCGCACTCGTGACCGCGGCCAGTCGCGGGCTCGGCCGCGAGATCGCCCTCGAACTCGCGGGACAGGGCGCCGACGTCGTGCTCGGCGTGCGCGATCCCGACGGCTCCGCCGAGCTCGTCGCCGACCTGACCGCGTTCGGCGTGACGGCACGCGCCGTGCGCCTGGACGTGCTCGACCTCTCCGCCTGCCGCGCGGCGATCGACGAGGTCACCGCCGAGCTCGGCCCCATCGACATCCTGGTGAACAACGCCGGTGGCGGTGTCAACGCACCCGCGCTCGAGGTCACCGAGGACGACTTCGATCATGTCTGGCGGCTGAACACCCGCTCGACGTTCTTCCTCTCGCAGCACGTCGCGAAGAGCATGCGCGTGAACGGCGGAGGGTCGATCGTGAACATCGCCTCCCAGGCCGGGCTCGTCGCCCTCCCGCTCGAGTCGTCGTACTGCACCGCCAAGGCCGCCGTCGTTCACCTCACCCGCTGCCTGGCCGTGGAGTGGGGAGGCTACGGCATCCGCGTGAACGCCGTGGCGCCCACCTTCATCGCCACGGACGGCACGTCCGAGGCGCTCTCGGACGACGCCTTCCGCGCCGACACCATCGAGCGCATCGCGGCCCTCCACCGCATCGGGGTGCCGGCGGAGGTCTCCGGCGCCGTCGCCTTCCTCGCCTCCCCCGCCGCGTCCTTGATCACCGGCCAGACCCTCGCCATCGACGGCGGCTGGACCGCCCGCTGAGCCGGGATTCGTGACGAATGCCACGATCCGTGGCACGAAAGTCGACATTCGTGACGAATGTCGACGCCCGTCACCCCTGGCGCGCCCGGAAGGCCGCGACGTCGAGCTCCCGGGTGGGGATGGCATCGAGGCGGGCCAGGGTCTCGGCGTCGAGGACGACCGAGCCCGCCGCCAGGTTCGCCTCCAGGTGCCCGGCATCCGCGGTGCCGGGGATGAGCAGGACGTTCGGCGCGTGCTGCAGCAGCCAGGCGAGACCGACCTGGGAGGCAGTGACGCCGAGCGCCTCCGCAGCCGAGATCACCTCCGGCTCGTCTGTCACCTTGGGGAGGCCGGCGAAGGCGCTGCCGAGCGGGAAGTACGGCACCCACGCGATGCCGTGCGCCTGGCACAGCGCGAGCATGTCCTCGTCGTCGCGGGCGACCAGGCTGTAGGCGTTCTGCACGCACACGACACCGGCGGGGAGCGCTCGGCGGAGGCCGTCGATGGCCACACTGCTGAGGCCGATGCCGTCGATCATGCCGTCGTCGCGCATCGCGACCATCGCCTCGAGCTGGTCGTCGAGCGGCACGACCTGGTCACCGTCGGCGCGGATGCCGATTCCGGAGTCCATGCGGCGCAGGTTGACGACCGGGATGCGCTCGACGCCGAGCGAGCGCAGGTTCGCCTCCACGGCGGCACGGAGCTGCTCGGGTCGCTGCGCGGGCCGGAGGCCGTGCCCGCCCGGGACGACCTCGGCGCCGACCTTGCTCACGAACTGGACGTCGCCGTCGTGTCCGGCGAGCGCCTCGCCGAGAACGCCGTTGACGAACCCGTCGCCGTAGAACTCGGCCGTGTCGATGTGGTCGACGCCGAGCTCGGTCGCGCGTCGCACCAGCGCGATCGCCGCAGGCCGATCCCCGCGGAGCCGCTCGAGCTGCATCGCGCCGAAGCCGATCCTGGCGACCCGGCGCCCGGCGAGTTCACCGACGCCACCGGGGCGCGATCGGTCGTCGGTGATCGTGTCGTCGGTCATGGTGCTGCCCTCCCGTGTCAGAATGGACGAAGCGGAGGATCCTCCGCTAACGCCACGATACACCTTCCGGAGGAGCCTCCGCTTTGAGTTCGCCGAATCAGCGACCGCTGCGCGCGGACGCCCAGCGCAACCGCGACCACCTGCTCACGATCGCTCGCGCGGCGTTCGCGGCCGACGGCGACGAGGTGACCCTCGACCGGATCGCCAAAGACGCAGGCGTGGGCATCGGGACGCTCTACCGGCACTTCCCCACCCGCGATGCGCTGGTGGAGGCCGTCTACGCGGCGGAGCTCGACACCGTCGTCGCCGACGCCGAGCCGCTCCTCGCCGCCCTCCCGGCCGACCAGGCGCTGCGCGAGTGGATGAACCACTACGCCCGCTTCACCGTCGCCAAGCGCGGGATGCTGGGGACCCTGCGTGCCGGCTGGGCCTCGGGGCGGATCGCGACCCCCGCCACCCGGCAACGAATCACAGCGGTGATCGGATCGATGCTCACGGCCGGCGCGGCCGACGGCATCCTGCGCACCGACGTGGACCCGGACGATGTGGTCACGATGCTCGTCGGCGTCTTCCTGTCGTCCGGCGCAGCGGACGGAGCCGACGGGCCCGCTCGGACCGACCGGCTCCTCGACCTGCTGATCGACGGGTTGCGGCCCCGCGTCGGCTGACGGGGGAAGCCGGAGGCGACCGTGCCGCCGCCGCTCGTCGAGCCGCCATCGACGAGGTGAACGCGGAGGACGTCGTCTTCACCGACCCGGAGGGCACCGCGACCGGGCAGGACCCCCTGGCGGCCAAGGCCGACGACCTGCAGCGCGACCTCCCGGAGGCCCTCGCGTTCCGCGAGGACGGCCCGCGCTACGAGGGCGCCTGAGCGCCCGCGCGCAGCCCGGTCGTCACTCCGGAGCGCCCGTCGGCGTCCGCAGCCGCGCCACCTTCTCGAGCGCGAACTCCATCGCGAGCTGGCCGGCGACCAGGGCCGCAGCCGCCGCGGCCCCGCCGACCTGCGCCGACGGATCCGTCACGTTGCCGGCCGCCCACACCCCGGGCACCCCGGTCCGGCCCTGGGCATCGGTCGGCAGGTACTCGCCGATGCCGGACGGATGCTCCACCGGCGCGAGGCCGAGTCCTTGCAGGAACGGCGCGACGATTCGCGAACGCGGCCCGATGACGACCGTCTCGACAGGGTGCACGTCACCGTTCACGAGGCGGATGCCTGCGACCCGTCCGTCGCGCAGTTCCACGGCCTCGGCAACGCCCTCCACGACGGGGATGCCGCGCTCAGCGGCTTCCTCGGCGAGACCGGGCTGACCGTTCACGAACAGCGTGACGTCGGGGCTCCACTGGTGGAACAGCAGCGCCTGGTGCATCGCGCGGGGGTTCAGCGCCAGCACGCCGATCGCCGTGTCGCGCACCTCCCAGCCGTGACAGAACGGGCAGTGCACCACCTCGGCACCCCAACGCTCGCGCAGGCCGGGGAGATCAGGAACGTCATCGACCAGCCCGGTCGCCACGACGATCCGGCGTGCGGTGAACCGCCGGTCGCCGTCCACCGTCACCGCGAAGTCGTCCCCGTCGGGATGCGCGTCGGTCACGGTGCCGGAGACGATGCGGCCGCCGTACCGCCGCACCTCGTCGCGGCCGCGGGCGAGGAGGTCGGCGGGAGGCGTGCCGTCGCGGCCGAAGAGGCCGTGGACCTCCCCGGCCGGCGCGTTCCGCGGCGCCCCCGCGTCCACCACCAGCACCGGGACGCGGGCACGGGCCAGCATGAGTCCGGCGCTGAGTCCGGCGGCGCCGCCGCCGATCACGATCACATCGAAGTCGTCCATGACTCCAGGCTGGACGCCAGGCAACAGATCCAGCAAGTTCTGTTGCCGGAATGGCAAACTGGTCGCGTGATGAACGACACCGCACCCGACCGCAGCCTCGAGGCCGTCGGCGAGCGCCTCCGCGCGCTGCGGACCAGGCGCGACCTGACACTCGCCGACCTCGCGGCCGCGACCGGCATCTCGGTCAGCACGCTCTCGCGGCTGGAGTCCGGCTCGCGACGGCCGACGCTCGAACTGCTGCTCCCACTCGCACGCGCACACGGCGTCACGCTCGACGAACTGGTCGACGCGCCGCAGACGGGCGACCCGCGCGTGAACCTGCGTCCGGTGCGGCACGGCGACCGCACCGTGATCCCACTGACCCGCCGGCCCGGCGGTATCCATGCGTTCAAGACCGTCATCTCCGGCGGCAGCCCGGCCCCGGGCATCCCCGACCCGAAGAGTCACGAGGGCTACGAGTGGCTCTACGTGCTGAACGGCCGGCTCAGGCTCGTCCTCGGCGACCACGACATCGAGCTCGGCCCCGGCGAGGCCGCCGAGTTCGACACCCGGGTGCCGCACTGGTTCGAACGCGCGGGCGAAGACGCCGTGGAGTTCCTCAGCCTGTTCGGCAAGCAGGGCGAGCGCGTCCATCTGCGCGCCCGTCCCTCCCGCCCCGGCGACGGGGACAAGGCGCCCTGACCGGTCAGCGTCCCGCGATCGCCGGCGGGTTCCATCTGCCGTCCAGGGCCTCCGGCCGAGGAGCGTACAGTCGCATGATGATCCGTAGCGGCCCAGCGGGAGCCGGCAGCCAGTTCGCCGACTTCTCACCGCCCGGATCCGTCGGTCCGTAGTAGAGCTCGAGCGAGCCGTCGTCGCCGTAGTACAGTGCGTCGCGGTCACCGAGCGCGAAGCGGTTCAGCGGATTCGGTGCCTGGAAGCTGTCGTGGTCGTACATCGTCACCGACCAGAAGGCGTCGACCGGCGGCAGCTGGTCGTGCTCGAAGCGCTGCACGTAGTCCCGCTCCCCCACGATCGGGCGGCCTGCGGCGTCGCCTACGGCGATGGGATAGATGGCGTCCTCGGGCTGGTTCGCGCCCAGGCCGACGACCGACACGGCGGCGCGCTTGAGGTAGAAGTCCCCGTAGACGCCCATGGTGTCGGTGTTCATCGCCCAGCCGTTCGCGATGCGGGCCATCGTGGTGATCGCCCGGTTGTGGCGTTGGCGCGCATCCTCTGCACCACGCTCGAGGGCGGCACGCTGGTCGTCGTCGAACGCGGCCCCGTCGAACTCCGCGCCGCGGACGATCCCCAGCGCCCCCAAGCGGGCCAGGATGCTGAAGTCCGTCGCCTGCGGAGGGTGCTCGGCGAGCAGGCGCGCGGCGTAGGCGAAGTAGTCCACGGCCGGGAGCCCGTTGACGATCGCGAGCGGCTCCTCGGTGAGGTCGAGCCCCTCGGGCGCCACCGAAGCCGGAAGCGCGGTCGAGGGCGCCTCGCCGTCGAGCCCGGTGAGCCGGAGGCCGTCCTGGAACTCCCGGACGGCCGCGTAGTCGGCCGGCCCGTTCGTTTGGACGCGACCGATCAACCAGACGTGGGAGGTCGGGGCGTCGATCCTCGTCACCGCGTCCGGCATCTCCCCCTCCCACCCGGGCGGTGCGATCAGGAACCGCGCCGCCGCGGTCCCCGTGGTGCGCTTGCCCGGCACGGCGAACGCGTTCGTCCACATGTCGAGCAGCGGGAGCAGGTAGTACCGGCCCCCGCTGTCCGGGACGTCCAGGAGGAGCGGGCCGCGTGAGAGGTCGAGCCACGCGGACGAGTACAGGGTGTCGAAGTTCGGCGCGACGACCGCTCGGAAGTCGGCGTCGGGGAAGGCCCGCGCGTGTGCAAGGGTGTTCGTAGGCCCCCGACCGATGGCCGTCGACTCGCCCGGCTGGGTGAAGACGGTGCGTGTGACATCCATCGTCACCAGCGGGTAGAAGTACGTGTAGGCCTCGGCCGCGCGGGCGGCGACCTCGTCCGGGCTCAGTGCGATCACAGCATCCCCCTCGATTCGTCCGATGCGCGACCCGCATCTGCGCCGCAGCATAGGGGCGGCCCCGCCGGTTTGGCCAGGCCGCACCTGCCTGCGCCTTAACGACCCGTGCCGAATGCCGGCTCCGGACGCGCCGGAGTCGACATTCGGCACGAATGTCTGCGGGAGAGACCTAGGCCACGCGTGCCTTGAGGTTCTCGCTGATCGCGTCGAGGAACTCCTCGGTGGTCAGGAACTTCTGCTCCGGGCCGACCAGGAGGGCGAGATCCTTGGTCATCTTGCCCTCCTCGACCGTCTTCACCACGACGTCCTCGAGGGTGTGCGTGAAGTCGATGAGGTCCTGGTTGCCGTCGAGCTTGCCACGGTGCGCGAGGCCGCGCGTCCAGGCGAAGATCGAGGCGATCGGGTTCGTGGAGGTCGGCTTGCCCTGCTGGTACTGGCGGTAGTGGCGCGTCACGGTGCCGTGCGCGGCCTCCGCCTCGACGACCGAGCCGTCCGGGGTGGTCAGCACGGAGGTCATCAGGCCGAGCGAACCGAAGCCCTGCGCGACGGTGTCGGACTGCACGTCGCCGTCGTAGTTCTTGCATGCCCAGACGTAGCCGCCCTCCCACTTGAGGCTGGAGGCGACCATGTCGTCGATGAGGCGGTGCTCGTAGGTGAGGCCGGCCGCGTCGAACTTCTCCTTGTACTCGGTGTCGAAGACCTCCTGGAAGAGGTCCTTGAACCGGCCGTCGTAGGCCTTGAGGATCGTGTTCTTGGTCGACAGGTAGACCGGGTACTGGCGGTCGAGACCGTAGTTGAACGACGCGCGGGCGAAGTCGCGGATGGACTCGTCCTGGTTGTACATGCCCATCGCGACGCCGGCACCGGGCGCCTGGTAGATCTCGAAGGACTGCGCCTCGCCGCCGTCGGCCGGCTGGAAGCTCATCGTGAGCGTGCCGGGACCGTCGAAGGTGAAGTCGGTGGCGCGGTACTGGTCGCCGAAGGCGTGACGGCCGATGACGATCGGCTTGTTCCAGCCCGGGACCAGCCGCGGGATGTTGGAGATGATGATCGGCTCGCGGAACACGACGCCGCCGAGGATGTTGCGGATGGTGCCGTTCGGGCTCTTCCACATCTTCTTGAGGCCGAACTCCTCGACACGGGCCTCGTCCGGGGTGATGGTCGCGCACTTGACGCCGACGCCGTGCTTCTGGATGGCGTGCGCCGCGTCGATCGTGATCTGGTCGTCGGTCTCGTCGCGCTTCTGGATGCCGAGGTCGTAGTACTCGAGGTTCACATCGAGGTACGGGTGGATGAGCGAGTCCTTGATCGCCTTCCAGATGATCCGCGTCATCTCGTCGCCGTCGAGCTCGACGACCGTTCCATCAACCTTGATCTTGTCCACTGGTTCTCCTGGGGTCTGTGCCGTGTTTCAGCCGCAGACAGCTTACCCGAGGCGGGCAACTATCTTGACATCGAGACACTTTTGCCAGCAATCGGTCAGCGCCGTCGTCGACTATGCGGGCCGCTCCGTGCACGTTACCCTTTCGTTATGGCTGAGTTGAGACTGGAAGAGTTGAGCGCGAAGACCGTCGTGGCGGCGAACGCGCTGTCACTGAAGCCTGGCCAGGAGCAGTTCATCGCTCCCGTGTCGTACTCGGCCGCGGCCGCCGTCGCCGACCCGACGACCTCCTGGCAGCGTGTCGTCCTCGACGGCGACGACGTCGTCGGATTCATCATGGGCGACTTCAACCCGCACGCCGAGCACGACGAGTTCAAGGCGATCCTCTGGCGGATCAACGTGGACGCCGACGACCAGGGTCGCGGAATCGGCACGTTCGCCGTGCGTGCTCTGGCCGCCGAGGCGCGCGAGCGCGGCGTCCAGCGTCTCTACGTCATCTGGGAGTCCGGCGAGCTCGGCCCCGAGCAGTTCTTCCTGCGCACCGGGTTCACGCCCGTCGGCGAGACGCAGTACGGCGAGACGATCGGTGCCCTCGAGCTCTGACGGCGCCGCAGGAGCGGGCGACGACTTCGCTTCGCGGGTCCTCGCCGTCGTCGAGAGCATCCCGCCCGGGCGCGTGATGACTTACGGCGACGTCGCGGCGACCCTCGGGTCCCGGGCGTCGCGCATGGTCGGCCAGGTCATGGCCTACTACGGCGCGGCGGTGCCGTGGTGGCGCGTGGTGCGGGCGAGCGGCCATCCGCCGGCGAACCACGAGCACATCGCACTGCAGCACTACCGCGCTGAGGGGACGCCGCTTCTCGGGGGCGGCGATCGGCCGTACCGCGTCGATCTGGCGGCCGCCCGCCACGACGCCGTCTGAGGCCGCCCCGGCGACATCATCCTTTCGGCCGATGCGGCGCTCAGGTTGATGGTGTTGACTGGATCGGTCTGTCCACCATCCCGTCCAGGAGCGTCCGTGCCCCGTACCCGTCGACTCGGCCTCGCCATCGCCGCCGTCCCCCTCGTCGCCGCCCTCTCCGGGTGCTCCGTCGTCGCGGCGTTCACTCCGCATGTCGAACCGGCGATCTACGACACGGCCAAAGAGCTCCAGTCCTCGAGCAACGCCTCGCTCGGCTCGATGACGTTCGTCCCCGACGATGCGAAGGTGATCCGCATCGACTACGACACGCAGACCGACGAGGCGATCATGACGTACACCTCGCCGACGCTGCTGCGGCCGGACGTCTGCAAGGGCGCCGCCGCCACGCCCAAGCCGACCATCCAGGACAGCTGGTGGCCGGTATCCGGAGTCCCCGCCGAAGGGTCGGCGTGCCCGGGCAAATGGGTCGCGTTCGCGATCGGCCAGCAGGTCTACGCGATCCGCCCCGCCACCAAGTAGACACCGGCTCGGCCGCGCACGGCTCAGGAGGCCGGCCTACCCCCTCTCGGCTGCGAGCGCGGGCACGACCAGCTCCACGATGGTGCCGAGGCCGACGACGGACCGCACGTCGACATGACCGCCGACGGTCTCGACGCGGTCGCGCAGCCCCTCCAGTCCGCCGCCCGGCTCGATGCGCGCCCCGCCGCGGCCGTCGTCCTTGACCGTCACGGTGACCAGGTCGCCCTCGCGGGTGACCAGCACGGCGCAGTTGCGCGCCTCGGCGTGCTTGGCCGCGTTGGCGAGGCACTCCGAGACGCAGTAGTAGATCGTCTCCTCCACGACGTTCGGCAGCCGCTCGTCGAGTTCGACCTGCACTTCGACGGGGGTGCGGCTGCGCTGGGCCAGCTCCTCCAGCGCCGATCGCAGGTCCCCGTCGGTCAGCACGGTGGGGTGGATCCCGCGGGCGAGCTCGCGCAGTTCGCGCAGCGCGTCGGCGAGTTGCGCCGAAGCGCCCTCGAGGTCGCCGACGAGTTCGTGCTCGTCTGCCGCCGCCGCCTTCGAGGTCGCGATCCGGAGGCTGATCGCCAGCGACACCAGCTGCTGCTGCGAGCCGTCGTGGAGGTCGCGCTCGAGTCGCCTGCGCGCCAGGTAACCCTCCTCCACGATCCGGAGCCGCGACTCCCGCAGCTCCTGGATCGTCTGTTCGAGGCGGGCGCGCAGGCGGTCGTTGTCGACCGACAGCAGCAGAGCGGACGAGACGGCGTCGAGCAGCCTGTCGTCCTGTGCGAGCGCCACGTCGTGTTCGATGAGCGCGATCGGCCCCTGGTCGGAGTCGATGGCGAGCGTGGAGCGGCCCGGCCGGTCGATGTGGTCACCGTCCGGCACCGCGTCGCCCCGGCTGGTACGGTAGCCGCGCCGGTGCTCGTCCCACCAGAAGACGCGCAGCGAACTGTCGTGCAGCGTGCGCGCGAGGCTCGACTCCCACAACCCGCGGTCCACCTTGTCACGAGCAACGATCACGAGGTCCGCGACCCGGGACCGCAGGCCGCGCGCATAGAAGACCCCGCCCACGTAGGCCGGTGGGATGAGCGCGATCGCGACCGGCGGGATGAACTGGAGCCAGCCGCTGTCCCAGCCGAGCGCGAAGCTCAGCGAGTCCTGGAACGTGCCGTAGCACCAGAGCAGCAGGGCCAACGGCATCACGAACGCCACGCGACGCGCGGGGAGCGTGCTGGTCACCCAGCGCACGGCGAGCCGCACGGCGACGGCCAGCAGGAGCACGACGCCGACCACCCGCCAGGCGACGCCCAACCAGTAGTCGGCATCGGGACTCGGGATGAGTGCGTACGGATTCGCCACGCACCCGCACTCGGCCGCGGTCGGCGACGAGAACACCAGGATCCCGAGGAAGCGGATCACGAACGCACCGACCAGCGTGTAGGCGACGACGCGATCGAACCGCGACGTCAGCCGGCCAGTCGGATAGGTGAGCACCAGGATGCCCACGAGCACCGCCCACAGGTCGGTGACGCCCTCCATCAGCGGCCAGAGCCACGCGATGTCCCTGGTCACCGGATACCAGGCGCCCGCCGCCCAGAAGAGCGCCGCCCCGACCATCAGCCAACCGGGCACCGGGCTGCGGATCGCCCGCCATGCGATCACCGCGCAGACGACGTAGTCGACGGCCACGGCCACGAAGACGATCGCCCAGCCGACGCCCTGCGGCCGGGGTCCGTAGTCGTCCGTGACCGCGCTCACGACCTGGGCGAGCACGTTCGACGCGATCGTCACCGTGACGGCGAACGCCCGCAGCGAGAGGCGTGCGGCGTTCACGTCGTCAGCCGTCCCGGCCGAGGAAACGCAGGACGGCGAGTACCCGCCTGTGACCTTCGGTGGTGTCCTCGATGTCGAGCTTGCTCATGATGTGCCCGATGTGCGACTCGACGGTGCGCAGGCTGAGGTGCAGCGCGGCGGCGATCCCGGCGTTGGAGAGCCCCTCCGCCATCAGCCGGAGGACGTCGACCTCTCTGCTCGAGAGCGACTCGACGGCCGCCTCGGACGACCGTGCGGAGACGAGGAGCTGGACGACCTCCGGGTCGACGACGGACCCGCCGCGGGCCACGGAGCGCACGGCGTTGACGAGCGTGTCGCCGTCGGCGACCCGGTCTTTGAGGAGGTAGCCGGTTCCGCTGCCTGCGCTCATCGCCCGGATGGCGAACGCGGCGGTCGTGTACATGGAGAGCAGGAGCACCCCCACCGTGGACCCTGCAGCGCGCAACGTCTCCAGGGCACGCAGCCCCTCGTCGGTGTGCGTGGGCGGCATCCGGATGTCGAGCACGACGGCGTCGATGCTGTCTTCGTCGTCGAGGAACTGCAGCAGCTGCTCCGCCGTGTCCACCGACGCGACGACATCCACTCCGCCCGCTCGCAGAAGCTGCCCGATCCCCTCACGCAGCAACACGGCGTCATCGGCGATCGCAACCCGGAGCGGGCGGGAATCCGAGTTCTCTCCCCCGACCACGCGCTTACATTAGCAGGCTGCGAATCGCCTCACCGCTCAGTTCCGCTTTGCTGATGAAACCGTCTGCCCCGCTGTCGGTCACCCGGGTGCCGTAGTCGCGCGAGGAGCGGCTGGAGGTCAGCACCACAGCGGCCCCCGTCGCACGCATCACCGCCACCAGATCGAACCCGTTGGCGTCGGGAAGCCCGACGTCGAGCAGCACGAGATCGGGCGTGAGAGCACGGCTCAACTCGATGCCGCGGGCACCGGTCTCGGCGTCGCCGACGACGGAGAAGCGCTCCAGCGTGAGGAGCTCGGCGGCCTGCGCACGGAATCGCGCGTGGTCGTCGACGATCACAACACGGAGGCACATGCTGACGATTCTCGCCGGAAGCGCAGGGACGGCGCATCCGTGCCAGCACGCAGCATGTTCATGTGAGTGGATCCGGTGACTACGTTCGAGGGATGGACGACGACCGAATCCCCCACCGCGCCCTTCGGGCCGCGGACATCGTCGCGACCATCGTGCTCGGCGTGCTTCAACTGATCGCGTCGTTCACGTTGCCCATTCTGGGGTGGTTCCAACTCATGAGCGTCGCGAGCTGCTCTGAGAGGGAGTGCGACTACGCCCTCCTGGGCATCTCGGGATACCTCACCGCAATCGTCGCCGCGCTCGCATTCGTCGCGACGCTCGTGTTCGTCATCCTGCGCGCCGTTCGGGGGCGGAGCACGTGGTGGCTGACGTGCATCGGGCTCGCGGCGGTCGTGGTCGCGTATGTGATCGCCACAGCGCTGAACGAGCTCGCGCGCGCCTGAACCAGCTCTGACGCTCCTGATCCGTGCCAGCACGCACCACGTTTCGGGTGGTCCCCCGGATGTGGGACACGCTCGGCCGGACGAACATATGAGGCAAGCTCAGCACCTAGCTCCGAGCCCACCATCCCGAACCCGAGGAGGATGCGATGCCCACCGCAACCCGAACCGCCGACCCGAACGGAGCAGCCGACCTGGCCTCCGAGGCGGTCGCGGTGGGCATCCACGACCTCCCGGTGGTGGTCATCGACCTCGAGCGGGCGCGCCGTCGGTACTGCGCGCTGCGGGACGACTTCCCGTGGGTCGACGTGCACTACGACGTGAGCGCACTCGCCCATCCCGCGCTGCTCTCCGCGATCGCGGAGGCCGGTGGCGGCTTCGAGGTGACCCACGACCAGGCGCTTCCCGCGCTGCTGCTCGCGGGCAGCCCCGGCCATCACGTGCTCCATGCGACCCCGGTCGCGCACCCCCACGAGGCCAGAGCGGCCTACGACGCGGGCGTCCGCCGGTTCGTGATCGATGGGGCACGCGCCCTGGAGGTGTTCGCCGGCGCTCCGGGCGACCTGCGGCTCGTGCTGAAGCTCCAGCCCGCGCTCGCCCCGCGGCCGGCCCACCGCGCAGCACGGGGGATGTGTCCCGCTGCGGTCGTGGCGGCAGCCCGCACGGCACGCGGCCTCGGCGTCCGCGTCGCCGGCTTGTCTCTCACCCTCCCGCAAGACGGCAGTCCCGCCGAGTACGTCAGCGAGATCGTCCGAGCGATGGGAGTCGCCGCCGACGTGGAAGCCGGGACGGACCAGCGCCTGCGCCTCCTCGACCTGGGTGACGGGTTCCCTGGTCGCGCCGACCGCCGGCCGGCCGAGCGCGCGGAGCTGGCGCGCGCGATCCGCGGCATCGTCGCGCCGGCGACCTCCGGGATCACCGTGACGGCGTCGGCCGGAAGCGCGATCACCGCCGGCTGCCTGAGCGTCGTGTCGGCAGGCGTGCGGCACGACGTGGAACCCGCCGTCGCCAGCGCGTGCATCGACGCGGGCGCGGAGGTCGTCGTCCTCGACAGCCAGGGCACCTCACTCCTGCGACGCCTGCCCCTGCTGCGCAGCAGGAGCTCCTCCGACCACCGGGTGCTCCGCAGACTCGCGAGCTCCTGATCCGTAGACCTGGCGGGACGCGCCGACAATCAACCCAACCCAACCCCTTGGCCCGTCCCGACCACGGCGGCAGGCCCCGGATCCTCTCCCCGAAGGGAGGGCCCGGGGCCTGTCGGTACCTCCCAGAGCCGACCGCTGCCCGTGGTCACCCGTGTCGCCCGTGGTCGCCGGCGTCGGGTGCGTACGGCGTGCTGGCGCACATCAACTATTGTATAAGATGTGAAATGTACAAAACCCCTCGCCGTGAGTATTCTCGCGGCCTCCGCCTTCGCGCTCGTCGGCGCCCCCGCGCCCGCGACCGCCGCGCCCGCCCCCTACACCGTCTCCGGCACCGTCTACTTCGATGCCGACCGGAACGGCTCATACACCCTGGGTGACCTCCCGATTCCCTCGGCGACCGTCGACCTCTACACCAGCGCAGCCGACGCGGCAGCGGGCACCCGCCCGGTGCGCACGGTGACGACCGACAGGCTGGGCGCGTACTTGGCCACCAAGCTCACGCCGGGCACTTACCACGCCACGACGAAGGCCACCGGCTACCGTTCGAACGCAGTAGCCGAGGTGACCGTCTCCGGACTCTCGCTCGTCGGCGTCGCGAATGTCGCGGCGACCAAGCAGACCGATCTCACCGCCACCGTGTTCGACGACAGCAACGGCAACGGCGTCCGCGACTCCGGAGAGGGACTCCTCAACGGCAAGACGCTGATCTTCGTCGACGTGCTCGCGACGCAGAAGGCGCTCGCGGACGGCTCGCTCGAGTCGATCGACGTCGGCGCCGCCGTCGGCGCCGCAATCGGAGGCTCGCTCGACCTCGGCGACGCGATCAGGTTCCGCACGACGGCCAGCGGTCAGCCGATCACCTACACCGACGTGCCGGAGGGCGTGTACGTCGTGTTGCGCTCCCCGTTCAACCTGACGGTGGGAGACCTGCTCGCGAACACCTCGCGGGTCACTGCCCTCATCGACATCCTCAGCTCGGGCGACGTCGACGCCCTCCTCGCCATGGACCCGGAGCTGCTCTCGACGGGTGACATCACCACCGCGCCGACGAACGAGTATCTCAAGAAGCTCGCGTCCGGCCTGTCGCGTGCGGTCGGCGTGGTCGACCGGGTCGACACCGAACGCCTCCTCGGCGCCGATGCTGCGGCCCAGATCGGCACCCTGACGGGAACCGTCGCCCAGGCCGCCGGCCTGATCGATGCCATCCCCGCGGCTCACTTCGTCGCGGTCGGCCACTGGGGCAACTCCTGGCAGCTGACCGGCCTCACGGTCAAGAAGACCAATGACTTCGCCTTCGGCGTCCGCCAGCCCGTGAGCATCACCGGAACGGTCTTCAACGACGCCAACGCGAACGGCAAGAAGGACACGTTCGACCTGGCGGAGTCCGTCACCCTGACGGCGTACCGGGCCAACGGCACCGTGCTCGGCAGCACCAGCACGCCTTCGCTGATCGGCTCGTACAAGCTGAGCGGCCTCCCCTACGACACCGACATCTACGTCGGACTGAGCGGCACGTCGAAGTCGCCGTCCGTGCGGTACTCGGGCACAGTTCCGCCGGCGCTCGCGGGCGTCACTCTGATCGGCTCGTACCGTCTCGCCGGCACCGGCACGCAGAACTCTGTCGGCCAGGACATCGGTCTCGCCACCCTGACCGCTCCCTCGGCCACGATCGCCGACGTGTCGGCGTCGGGTACGGCTACGCTCACCCTGACCAACAGTGCGTCGGCCGTCGTGAACGTCGGCTACTCGGTCAACGGCGCGGCCAGCACCGCCACGACCGTCCCGGCCAAGGGCGTCCGCTCGGTCACGCTCACCGAGCTGGTCGCCGGCACCAACACGGTGACGGTCGACTGGTCGGCCGGCGTCTACCGCGGTGTCCCCCTGACCATCGAGGTCGTCCGCGGCTGACCCTCCCCTCCCAGCACGAAGGTCCCGGAAGGAGTGACTCCTTCCGGGACCTTCGTCGTTGCTCAGACCAGCGAGTCCCGCCACGCAGCGTGCAGCTGCGCGAACCGGCCGGTGCCGGCGATCAGCTGATCCGGCGAGCCGTCTTCGACGACCGTCCCGTGCTCCATGACGAGCACCCGGTCCGCGATCGCGACCGTCGACAGACGGTGCGCGATGATCACGGCGGTGCGGTCGGCGAGCAGGGTCTGCAGGGCCTCCTGCACCAGGCGCTCGCTCGGGATGTCGAGCGAGCTGGTCGCCTCGTCCAGGATGAGCACCGCCGGGTTCGCCAGGAACGCCCGGGCGAACGAGATCAGCTGACGCTGACCGGCGGACACCCGGCCGCCGCGCTTGTTCACGTCGGTGTCGTACCCGTTCGGCAGTCCCGTGATGAACTCGTGGGCGCCGACCGCCTTCGCGGCCTCCACGACCTCCTCCCTCGTCGCCTCCGGCTTGCCGAGTGCGATGTTGTCGGCGACCGACCCGCTGAACAGGTACGCCTCCTGGGTGACCATGACGATGGCCCGGCGCAGATCCTTCGGGTGCATGTCGCGCAGATCGACGTCGTCGAGCGTGACGGAGCCTTCGCTCGGGTCGTAGAACCGGGAGATCAGCTTGGCCAGCGTCGACTTGCCTGCGCCCGTCGAACCGACCAGTGCGATCGTCTGCCCCGCCGGGATGTCCAGGCTGAACTCCGGGAGGATCACACGATCGCGCTTGTAGGCGAACGTCACGTCATCGAACCGCACGTGGCCTTCGGCCGTCCAGAGGTCGACCGGCTTGACCGGGTCGGGCACGCTCGGCTCCTCCTCCAGCACGCCCGAGATCTTCTCGAGCGCCGCAGCGGCCGACTGGTAGGAGTTGTAGAACATCGCCATCTCCTCCATCGGGTCGAAGAACCGGCGCGTGTAGAGCAGCGCAGCCAGCAGCACACCGATGGCGAGCTGGCCGTTCGCGACCCGGAAGCCGCCGACCAGCAGCACGACACCGACGGTCACGTTGCCGATCATCACCAGACCGGGGTCGAAGATCCCGAACAGCTGGATGACCCGCGCGTTGACGTCGCGGTAGTCCTCGACGAGGCCGCCGAACTCCTTCTCGTTGCGCTTCTCCTTGCGGAACGCCTTGACCGCGCGGATGCCGGTCATCGTCTCCACGAAGTGCACGATGAGCTTCGCCGACGCCACCCGCGAGATGCGGAACAGCGCCTGCGAACGCTTCTGGAACCAGCGCGTGAGCAGGTACAGCGGCACCAGCGAGCACAGCAGCACGACACCGCTCAGCCAGTCGAGCCAGAACAGCGCGATGGCGATGAACAGCATGTACAGGAAGCCCTGCACGAGCTGGTTGATGCCGGAGTCGAGCAGCTCGCGGATCGAGTCGAGGTCGCTCGTCTGCCGCGAGATGATGCGGCCGGACGTGTACGACTCGTGGAACTCGAGCGAGAGCTTCTGCGTGTGCAGGAAGACCCGCTTGCGGAGGTCGATCAGGATCGCCTGGCTGATGCGCGCGCTGAGCACCGTGTACCACGAGATCAGCACGGCACCGATGATGCCGGTGAACAGGTAGGCGACACCGGCGGCGGCGACCGGGAGCCAGTTCTGCGAGTGCAGAGCCGTGATCCCGTTGTCGATGCCGAACGCGATGATCGCCGGCCCGGCCACCTGGCCGGCCGTGCTGACCACGACGACGATCGCGGTCAGCACCAGCCGCAGGCGCAGTGGGTGCAGCAGCGAGCCGAGAAGGCGCAGCGAGCGCCGACGGATCTGCCGGCTCTCCTCTTTGCTGAGGTCGTTGCGCTCTTCGCCCTCGACGCCCAGTACTGTCGCGGTGCTCACAGGTTCACCTCCTGAAGGAACTCCTCGTCCTGCTCCTCTTCGAGGGAGGAGAGGACGAAACGGTAGTGCTCGTTGGTCGCAAGCAGGTCATGGTGGGTGCCGACGGCCGTGATGCGGCCGTCCTCCAGCAACGCCACCCGGTCGGCGAGCATGACCGTCGACGGACGGTGCGCGACGACCAGTGCGGTGGTGGAGGCGAGCACCCGGCGCAGGGCGGCCTCCACCAGGGCCTCGGTGTCGACGTCGAGCGCCGACAGCGGGTCGTCGAGCACCAGGACGCTCGGAGCCGCTGCCACCGCGCGCGCGAGCGCGAGTCGCTGACGCTGTCCGCCGGACAGGCTGAGCCCCTCCTCGCCGACCTTGGTGTCGAGTCCCTCCGGCAGCTCGTAGACGAACCCGGCCTGCGCGATCTCGAGAGCCTCGGTCAGCACGCGCTCGGCTTCCGGCGACGCGGGGTCGAGACCGTCACGGCCGAGGAGGACGTTGTCACGCACCGAGGCCGAGAACAGCGTCGCGTCCTCGAACGCCATCGCGATGGCCTTGCGGAGGTCGTACCTGGTCAGGTCGCGCACGTCGACGCCGTCGATGCGCACCGAGCCTCCCGTCACGTCGTACAGACGGGTGGTCAGGGCGGTCAGCGTGGACTTGCCGCTTCCGGTGAGCCCCACGAGCGCCATCGTCTCCCCCGGCAGCACCGTGAGATCGATACCGTTCAGGAGGTCGGGGAAGCGCTCAGGCGAGTCCTGGTAGCGGAAGTGCACATCGTCGAAGACGAGCTCTCCGCGCGGATCGGTGATCTGCTTCGGCTCTGCGGGGTCGGTGATCGCGTTGGCCTCGTCCATGACCTCGAAGAAGCGGTCGGCGGCGGTGCGCGTGTCGAACGTCATCGAGAGCAGGAAGCCGATCGACTCGATCGGGAACCGCAGCACGGTCGCCGTCGCGAAGAAGGCGACCAGCTCGCCGACCGAGAGCTGGCCCTGAGCGGCCAGCCAGACGCCGACGACCAGGCAGATGCCGAACGCGACGTCCGGGATGAGCAGCAGCCACAGCCAGAGGCCCGCGACCGCCTTCGCCTTCTCGATCTCGGTGCCGCGCAGCTCCTCCGCCTGCGACTCGAACTTCGCCAGCGCATGCTTGCCGCGCCCGAACGCCTTGAGCACGCGGATGCCGTGCACCGACTCCTCGACGGCCGTCGCCAGGTCGCCGGCCTGGTCCTGACTACGCCGCGCGACGATCGAGTACTTCTTCTCGAACGCGAAGCCGTAGATCCACAGCGGCACCGACAGCGCGAGGAAGATCAGGCCGAGGATCCAGTTCCACCCGATCAGGATCGCGAAACCGACGATGATGGTGACCACGTTGACGACGAGCAGCACGATGCCGAACGACAGCCAGCGCCGGATCAGGCTCAGGTCGCTCACGGCGCGCGAGAGCAGCTGGCCGCTCGGCCAGCGGTCGTGGAAGGCGACAGGAAGGTCCTGCAGCTTCTCGTAGAGCGCGTTGCGCATCCGCGCTTCGACGTGGGTGCCCGGCGTGAGCACGAACCAGCGCCGCAGCGAGATGAACACGGCCTCCGCGGCACCGAGCCCGACCACCAGCAGGGCCGCCGGCCAGACCGCTGAGGCGTCGCCGGTGGACAGCGGGCCGTCGACCAGCCAGCGGAGCACCTGCGGGATGAACAGCGCGACCAGGCTCGCCAGCAGCGCGGCGACCATGCCGAGCACGATGCGGGGCGCCGCCGACTTGGCGAACGGGAGGATTCGGAGAAGCGTGCGGAAGGTCCCGAGCCGCTTCTGGACTTCTCTTTGGGGTGGGTGCTGATGGGTTTCAGCGATGGACATGAGTTCCGTCTTCTCTGTATGCGTTTCGTGGCTTCGATTTCGTGGATGGGTCGACTCCGACCCGGTGTGACGTGCTGAGAGGTCGCCAAAGGAGTCGTTCGCGTGGGCGCGACGAGCCCGGGCCGCGGATGCCCGGACGGTGGTGCCGGCGACGGTCAGCCGGAAGCGCGTTCCTGCCTGGGACCTACCAGGCGGGGGCCGGCTCCGGGGACGCGTACGCGGCAGCGACGAGCCCGAACACGGTCACGGTTCGTGTCTTCTCAGTCGTTGTCATGGCGTCCTCCCAAGGCCCGATGCGTCATCCGAATGCTGCGACAAGGCAGCCCTACAGGATATTCCCAGCGTCACTCAGAACGCAAGAGCGAGTTCTCGCAGCTGCGTCGCGAATCGTGACGGGCGGTCCCCCGCTAGGCTGCTGGGATGGTGTGGCGGTCCCTCCCGTTCTGGTCGGTCATCGGGGCGTTCGCCGTGTTCGTCTCGCTGGTCGCCGGGATCTACGTGAGCGTGGGGGCGGCGTGGAGTGCGGCCCGGTCATTGACCCACACCACCCTCGAGCTCCGGGTGCAGGGCGAAGGCTCGCGGACCGTCGAGGTCTACCTGCATCACGCGACCTGCGTCGTCCGTGCCGGTCAGCGCGTCGTCGTGCGGAACGACCCGACCTCTCGTGCGCCGGCGCAGATCGTCGCCGATCTCCGCAAAGGAGTCTTCAGCACCAACATCAGCACCGGCGACGGTGGCTCGTTCTTCTCCACCCAGGCGTTCCGACTCGAGGGCGGCAGCGTCCACTTCGACGGGACGACCGGCGACTACGTCGACGTCTTCGACGGGGGCGCGACGAAGAAGTCGCAGCTCGCCGGCAGCATCCCGTGCACGAAGGACACGTCCGGCGATTGAGCCGTCAGGTCAGCGAATGCGAATCGAGAGGCAGGTGACGCAGCCCTCGAGCTTCTCGAACTCGGAGATGTCGACCTGCACCACGGTGTAGCCGAGGTCCTCGACCAGCGCGATGGAGCCCGGGGCCGACGAGGACATCAGCACGGTCTCGTCGTCGAGCACGACGACGGCGGTGCCGTGCGCCTCGGGGACGGGCAGGAAGCGCTCGAAGATCCTCGGCTCGTCCACGATCGGCTCGTAGCCGATCACGGTGCCGTCAGGGAGCGCGGTGACCGCGGTCTTGAGGTGCAGCGCCTTGGTGACCGGCACCGCGACGACGGTGTAGCCGAGCGGCGCGACGAGCGCGCGCAGCTGCCGGATGCCCTCGGCGTTCGTGCGGCCGCCGCGGCCGACGTAGACGGTGTCGCCCACCTTGAGCACATCGCCGCCGTCGAGGGTGCCCGGCTCCTCGATGCGCTCGAGCCGGAGGCCCTGGGCGCGCAGCGCTGCCTCGGTGCCGACGGTCTCCGCGCGGCGGGAGTCGGCGCCGGGGCGCGAGATGACGGCGGTGTCGCCGAAGACGATCGCGGTGTCTTCCACGAAGACGGAGTCGGCGAGCTTGTCTGCGCTGGCGACCTCGACGGTCTGCCAGCCGGCGTCGGAGAGCGCCGCGACGTAGTCGTCCCACTGCTTGTCGGCCCGTTCGTTGTCGACGGCCTCCCGCTCGATGTGCGTCACCAGGCCGTCGGCCAGGTTGGCCGCGGGGATGCGCACCAGGGCGATCTTGCGCGCGGCGGGCGCGAGAACGCGCCTGTCGAGCGCCACGTAGACCGCGTATCCCGCGGTCGGGAAGGCGATCGCGGCCGCGATCCAGACGCCGAGGTTGACGCCGATGAGCGACAGCCACATCTGCTGCCATGCGGTCCCCGTGAGCGTGGCGCCGTTGGTGGCGTAGAGCACCAGGGTGCCGACGATCGTCCCGATGACCGCGACAACGACGCCCGAGATGATGGAGACCCAGCGACGCTCGAACGCGCCGAGCAACGCCGCGATCAGCCCGAGGACGAACAGGGCGAGCGCGATGTATTCCGTGTACTGCACGGCATTGCCGAGGATCTTCGGCTCCGCTGCCGACCCGTTCAGCCAGAGGAGCACGCCCGTGATGATCGCGATGACGGCCACTGCGGCGAAGAAGGCGATGGCGGCGACTGCGACGGCAGCGAGGAGCGAAGCGACGAACCGGCGCCCAACAGAGGAATTCATGAGACCCAAGCCTATCCGACGGGTTCCTATGGGAATGCTGGCATCGCGGGGCCTCGTAGTGATATCCGGCAGGTCAATCTCTTCTTCTCGAATGTTATGCTTCGGACTCCGTTCCCGCCCGCAGAGGAGGTCGCCCGTGACCGACCGGTCCACGCTCGCCGAGCCGACGCCCACCTCGCGGGTCGACGGCAGGTCGCGTTTCCGGCCCGAGATCCAGGCTCTTCGCGCGGTCGCCGTCCTCGGGGTCGTGGTCTACCACTTCTTCCCCGCCCAGCTTCCCGGCGGCTATGCGGGCGTCGACGTGTTCTTCGTGATCTCGGGCTTCCTGATTACCGGTCACCTGATGCGCGAGCTGACCTCCTCGGGCCGGATCAGCCTGGGTGCGTTCTACGCCCGGCGCGCGCGGCGCCTGCTCCCGGCGGCGTTTCTGGTGCTCGCCGCGTCGGCCGTGCTGGCCGTGACCCTCCTCGGTCCCCACCACTGGCAGCGCGTGGCCATCGAGATCGGCGCCTCGGCGCTGTACATCGAGAACTGGGCCCTCGCGCAGGCCGCCGTCGACTACCTCTCGCCGACCACCGAGATCCTCAGCCCCGTGCAGCACTACTGGTCGCTCTCGGTCGAGGAGCAGTTCTATCTCGTCTGGCCCCTACTCTTGCTGGTCGTCTGGCTGCTCGCGGCGAAGCTCAGCGCGAGTCATCGGCAGTACGTGCTCATGGTGACCCTTGCCACGGTGTTCACCGCCTCCTTGGCGTTGAGCATCGTCCAGACTGCGACCGCGCCGAGCCTCGCCTACTTCGCGACGACGACGCGGGCCTGGGAGTTCGCCGCCGGAGGTCTTCTCGCGCTCCTCCTCCGCGAAAGCGACGCTCGGCCTGTTGCCCGGTCCCTCCTGTCGTGGCTCGGCCTGGCGGCGATCGCCGTGTGCTTCTTCGTCTTCGACGATCGCACCCCGTTTCCCGGGTACACCGCGCTGCTCCCGGTCGTCGGCACCGCGCTGGTGATCGCGGCAGGCAGCCCGCGGCTGTGGTGGTCGCCGCGCGCGGCCATGGCCGTGCGGCCGGTTCGGTACCTGGGCGACGTGTCGTACAGCCTGTACCTCTGGCACTGGCCGCTGGCCATCGCGGTCGTCGCCCTCGTCACGGATCCCGGCCCGGTCATCCGGTTCGCTGCAGTGGCACTCTCGCTCGTCCTCGCGGCGGCGACCCGGCGCTTCGTCGAATCGCCGGCCCAGCGGGCACGCTTCCTGACTTCGAAGCGTCCACGTTTCACGCTGGGTGTGACCGCGGTCGCGATGGCTCTGATCGTGGCATCGGTAGGTGGTGCCATCTGGTCGATCGGGCGAGCCACAGCGTCCGACCTGAAGAACGCGGCGCTGACCGTCCGCGAGTCTCCGCCGTGCCTCGGTGCCGCAGCTGTCGCTGAAGGCTGCTCGATCGAGGGATCGGGCTCTCCGCCCATCCCGGGAGTCCTCGCCGCAGCGGGCGACGCCGCAGTGACCCCCGAGTGCTGGGGCCATGCGCACCTGAGTCAGCTCATCGTGTGCTCGGCCGGCCCTGCCGAGCATCCCGCGCTCCGCGTAGCCCTGGTCGGGGACTCCCACGCCAACAACTATCAGGACACCCTCGAGGTACTGGCCCGGGAGTATGGCTGGCGCGTCGACTTCATCGGCAAGTCGTCCTGCCCGTGGTCGACGATCGAGCGGGAGTACTCGGCGGCGTGGAACACCTCCTGCCAGTCCTGGGTCCGTTCGCTGACCGAGCACGTGCTCACCGGAGGCTACGACCTGGTGATCACCAGCTCGGCGGTCGGGGACTCGTGGAAGGCCACACCGGGACGCACGGTCGAGCAGAGCCTCGCGGACGGATTCGTCGGCACCTGGTCGCCGGTCGCCGCGGCCGGCATCCCCATCGTCGCGATCAAGGACATCCCCCGCGCCATGCCCGGGTACCTCGACTGCATCCACGCGCACCCGACGACGGCGACGACGGCGTGTGCGTTGCCCCAGGGCGAGGCCTTTGCGGGTTACGACGCTCAGAGCGCAGCGGCCGAACGGGTGAAAGGAGTGACGGTTCTGGACTACACCAGGTACTTCTGCCAGAGCGGGCGCTGCCCCGCGGTCATCGGCGGCGTGATCGTGTACCGCAACAACGACCACCTGACCGGAACGTACGCTGCCACCCTGGCTCCGATGCTCCGCTCGGACGTGCTCACGGCGACGGGGCTCATCGAGCGCCCACGCGGCTGAGACGCACGGCGCCGAGAGCGCGCGCACGCGGCGCGCGCTCTCGACCCCATTGGCCCGTCAAGCGTGAGCGGGCTCGCGGAGGCGCGCCATCGCGATCTCGTCGGCGGCCTCCAGCGTGGTGATGCCCCGCTCGGCGGCGACGTCGAAGACGCGGGCGACGGTGTCGCCGATGGCCTCCACCCGCGCGCGGGTAGCCTCGGCCGAGGGTGTCTCTTCGTTCATCATCGACAGGAAGATGACTCCACCGGCGTTGACGACGAAGTCGGGCGCCCAGAGGATGCCGCGGGCGGCGAGCCGCTCGGCGCCTGCGCGCTCGGCGAGCTGGTTGTTCGCCGGCCCGACGACCGCCTTCACGCGCAGCTCGTCGATGACCGCGTCGGTCAGCACCCCGCCGACGCCCGCGGGAACGAACAAGTCGCCCTCCACGCGGTGCGCCTCGCTCGGCTCCACCCAGGCGGCGCCGAGCGCGTCGGCGAGCGCCCGCTTGGCCGGGTTGACGTCGGTGACGGTGAGCACGGCTCCCTCGCTGGCCAGCCGCATGGCGATGATCGACCCGACGTGTCCAAGGCCCAGCACCGTCACGCGTCGGCCGGCGACGTCGCGACTGCCGGTGACGCGCTCCAGGGTCGCGAGCAGTCCGGCGTAGACGCCGGCAGCGGTCGCGTCACTCGGCTCGCCGACGCCGCCCTCCGCCGGAGGGAGGCCGCACACGTTGGCGGTGCGCGTCGCGACCACCGACATGTCCTCGGCGCTCGTGCCGACGTCCTCCGCTGTCATGTAGCTGCCACCGAGGCTCTCCACGGCATCACCCAGGTCGAGCATGACCTCGTAGCGCTCCGTGGGGCTGAGCTGGTGACCCCGCGGCAGGTAGACGACGGCCTTGCCGCCTCCGCGGTTGAGGCCGGCGGCCGCGTTCTTGTACGTCATCCCCTCCGCCAGGCGGAGCGAATCGGCGACGGCCTCCTGCCAGGAGTCGTAGTTCCACACGCGGCAACCGCCGAGAGCGGGGCCGAGGACGGTGGAGTGGACCGCGATGCTGATGGTGAGGCCGCTCCGCCTCCCCTTCACAACGTGCAGTGTTTCGTGCGGCAGGTCTGCGGGCAGGACGGACATCGGTGTCTCCTCGTGGGATCGCGGTGAATGCTGAGGGTCTTGTGGACCGTCCTCCATTCTCCGCGACCCCGCGAGGGGATGCAACGCGGCGCCCGGATGAGCGCGCGCCGCTCAGTGGAAGAAGTGGCGCTCTCCGGTGAAGTACATGGTGACGCCCGCCGCCTTCGCGGCAGCGATGACGTCCTCGTCACGGATCGAGCCGCCCGGCTGCACGATGGCCGACACGCCCGCGGCGATCAGGATCTCCGGGCCGTCGGCGAACGGGAAGAACGCGTCGGAGGCCGCGACCGATCCGGCCGCGCGCTCGCCCGCCCGGCTGACGGCCAGGTTGCACGAGTCGACCCGGTTGACCTGGCCCATGCCGACGCCGACCGAGGCGCCGTCCTTGGCCAGCAGGATCGCGTTGGACTTGACCGCGCGGCAGGCCTTCCACGCGAACTCGAGGTCGGCCCGGGTGGCGGCGTCGGCCTCCTCGCCGGAGACGAGGGTCCAGCCGGACGAGTCGAACCCGTCGAAGCGGTCGCTGTCCTGCACCAGGATGCCGCCGGAGAGCTGGCGGAACTCGGTCGTCGCACGAGTGTAGCCCTCGGGGAGCTGCAGGATCCGCAGGTTCTTCTTGGTCTGCAGCAGCTCCAGCGCCTCCGGCTCGAAGCCGGGGGCGATCAGCACCTCGGTGAAGATTCCCTTGACGGTCTCGGCCATCGCGAGCGTCACGGTGCGGTTCGCTGCGATCACGCCGCCGTACGCGGAGACGGGGTCGCACTCGTGAGCCTTGCGGTGCGCGTCGGCGATGTCGTCCGCGACCGCGATGCCGCACGGGTTGGCGTGCTTGATGATCGCGACGGCCGGCTCGGCGAAGTCGTACGCACTGCGGAGGGCCGCGTCGGCGTCCACATAGTTGTTGTACGACATCTCCTTGCCGCCGAGCTGCGTGGCCTGCGCGATGCCGCGCCCGGCCGGGTCGGCGTAGAGCGCCGCGGCCTGGTGCGAGTTCTCGCCGTAGCGGAGGGTCTGCTTCAGTTCGGCGCGCACCTCGAAACGCTCCGCGAAGTCGTCCGTCGAGGGCGCCTCGCCCGCGAACCACGCGGCCACGGCACCGTCGTAGGACGCCGTGTGCGCGAACGCCTTCGCGGCGAGCGCACGCCGCTGGTCGAAACCGGTGCCGCCGGCGGAGACCGCTGCGGCGACCTCGGCGTAGTCATCGGGCGAGACCACGATGGCGACGTTGGCATGGTTCTTGGCCGACGCGCGCACCATCGCCGGGCCGCCGATGTCGATCTGCTCGACGACGTCGTTGCCGACGGCGCCCGACGCGACCGTCTCGACGAACGGGTACAGGTTGACGACGACGAGCTCGAACGGCTCGATGCCGAGATCTTTCAGCTGCTCCTCGTGGGAGGCCAGACGCAGATCGGCCAGCAGACCGGAGTGGATGGCCGGGTGCAGCGTCTTGACCCGCCCGTCGAGCGACTCGGGGAAGCCCGTCACCGAGGCCACGTCGGTCACCGCGTGGCCGGCGTCGCGGATGGTCTGGGCGGTGGAGCCCGTCGACACGATCTCGACTCTGGCCTCCGCCAGCGTCGCAGCGAGTTCGAGGAGGCCCGTCTTGTCGCTGACCGAGATCAGCGCGCGGCGGATCGGGACGAGGTCCCGTTCGCGGTAGAGGCTGGCGTCGTGACGGGGTCCGCTCATACTCGGGAGAGCTCCTTGAGGTCGATGTGTCCGTTGGCGATGTCGAGGACGGCGTCGATCAGGAGGCGCCGCTCCACGGGTTTGATGCGTTCGTGCAGGCTGGCTTCGGTGTCGCCCGGCACGATCGGGACGCGCTCCTGGCTGATCACGGGCCCGGCGTCGACACCGTCGTCGACGACGATGAGGCTGGCGCCGGTCTGGGTGGCGCCGGCGGCCAGGGCGTCGCGGACGCCGTGCGCGCCGGGGAACTCCGGCAGGTAGGCGGGGTGCGTGTTGATGAGGTTCGGCGAGAACGCCTGGACGACGCGCGGCGGCACCAGACGCATGAAGCCCGACAGGATGACCAGGTCGGGCTCCCAGAGCCGGATCTGCTCGAGCAGAGCGTCGCCCCACTCCTCGCGGCTGTCGTACGACGTGAACGGCACGGTGAACGACGGGACGCCGAACTCCTCCGCGTGGTCGAGCCCGTCGGCCTCCCGATCGGCGCCGACCGCGACGACCCTGGCCGGGAACTCGGCGTCGGATGCCGCCTCGAGCAGAGCGCGCAGATTGGAGCCACCGCCGGAGATCAGCACGACAATCGAGAGCACGCGTCAAGCCTACCCATCCGCGACGCCGCGCTCAGACCAAACGCAACCCCCACCGCGACGGGGCGATCGTGTACAGCTGGCGGTAGAGCGCCGTTCCCACCAAGACGCCGAGCGCGATCGAGACGATCGAACCGAGCACGTTCGGGATGCTGCCGGCGTCGAAGTCGACGCCCGTCGCCGTCTGCGTCAAGCGGATGAGCCCGGTGGCTCCCGGCACGAGCAGCCAGAAGGCCGGGAGGAAGCAGACGACCGCAGGCGGTGCCCCACGCACCGACTGCACGAGGTAGGCGAGCACGGTGAGCGCGAACGCCCCGAAGAACCCGCTGAAGACGTTGCCCATGACGAAGGCACCGACGAGCTGCCCGCCGTAAGCGACCAGGAGCACGAGCGTGAGGAAGTAGAGCGACCGCTTCGGCCCGCAGTAGTAGAGGAAGATCCCCGCCGAGAACAGCAGGACCCCCAGCCACGGCTGGATCGCACCGAGCGGCGGCTGGGTCGACAGCAGCGCCATGGAGGCGGGGACGCCCGTGATCTGCAGGGCGGCGAGGATACCGATCGCGAGGAAGCCCAGCTGGGCGATGCCGGACACCAGCCGGCTGGAACCCGCGACCATGTCGCCGGTCGCGAGCTCCTGGATCCCCGTGGTCAGCACCGCGCCGGGAAGCAGCGTGACCAGCGGCGGGACGAGCACCTGCAACGGCTCGTCGAAGAGGACGGTCCGGCCCAGCAGGAACACGATCAGCGAGAGCACGAACGCGGTGGCGACGGGCAGGAGGATCGCGGCGTACGTGCCGGGGCGGACGAACAGCTTGGCGGCACCGACCAGCATCCCGAGCGTGAAGGCGTAGAGCATGCTGGTGGTCTCCGCGCCGAGGAGCACCAGGGCGACGCCGGCCGACGCGAAGCCGTGGCCGACGATCCGCACCAGACGGTTGAACCGCGGCCGGGCCGACGCGATCGCATCGAGCGCGTCGATCCCCTGGGCTGCGGTGATCTCCCCCGCGAGCGCGCGGTCGACCACGGCGTAGACGTGCGCCGCCCGGTCGAAGCGCACCTCGCCCCCTGCGGCCTCCGCGACGTCGAAGCGGGTCTGCGCCTCTCCGGGCAGGCCGACGAAGATCAGGGTGGGGAACACGATCAGCGTCGCGCGCGGCGACCCGAGGGCGGTCGCGACCCGCTTGAGCGTGCCCTGGATGTCGCGCGAAGCGGTACCGATCGCCAGGAGCGCGCTGCCGAGCCGCACCAGGAACTCCTGCAGCTGTGCGGACGGGCTCTCGACGAGCTGCTCGGCCTCTGTCGACCTGCGTCGGAGAGTGAACCGCGGCAGGTGGAACCGGAGCCCGGGCGCTCTCATCGTCGCGCCCGGCCTCCGGCCAGCAGTCCGATGACCGCCGCGACGGCGACCTCCGCGGCGGCGATCGCGCCGACCAGCCACGGGTTCGGCCCGACGTCGTGCAGGCGGCCGGGGCCGAGCGCCCCCGACGACCACCAGGCCAGTAGGCCGAGCTGGATGCCCGCGACCGCGCCGATCCCGAGCGCCGTGAGGAACAGTGCGAGCGCGCCGTCGACCTGGGCCCTCCTGGTCGCGCGCAGCAGCGCGGCGGCGAGGAAACCCGCGAGCAGGGGCACGAGCACGCCGACGAGGCCGAAGCTGTAACCATGGGCGGGGATGACACCGAAGAGCGGCACGCCGGGCAGCGGCCCGAGCGCGGTGCCGATCGGGCTCACGGCTGACCCGGTGCCGATCGCGAAGCCGGGGCCGACCAGCCAGGACATGAGCCAGATCACGAGGTTGGGCACGAAGGCCAGCTGCGCGACCGTGAGGGCGACGCCGCCCGCGACGCCGGTCTGCAGCTGTTCGTAGAGGCTGATGATCGCCGCGTAGTTGCCGAAGATCAGCAGCGCGAGGATGAGCGCGGAGATCCCGATGACGATCGCGGTCGCCGCGCTGCCGGCTCTGACCGCGCCCAGCAGGCCCGCGCGGATCGGCGCCGGGATCGTGTTCAGTCGGGCACGGACGGCGACGGCGACGGGTGCCGCCCCGTCCGGTCCGTCGGGCGGCGCGCCGTTCACCTGATCACCTGGTCGGTCGACGTGCCGGTCCGAAGCCCGATCTGTCGAGGAGGTGGTGCGGCCTCCTCCCCTGCGGAGCGCCGCGAAGGCGAATCCGATCCCGATGCCCAGCGCGTAGACGAACGGAGGCAACACGATCCCCTGCCACATCGACGGCGTCACGACCGCGCTCCCCGCGGTCAGGGTCACCAGCGCGGAGACGGCGACGAACACGGCGAGCGCGGAGATCGCACCCGTGCTGCGGTAGGGCGTCTCCGCAGCACGCAGGCCGGTGCGGACCCCGAGGCCGGCGGTGAGGGCGGCGAAGCCCAGAAGCGCGATGGTCACTTGGAACGGCGCAGCAGCGCCGGGGAGTCCGAGGGATCCGACGGTCTGCGGATCCAGGGTCACCGTCAGGTTGACGCCGTGCCCCACCAGCCAGATGTCGGCCGCAGCCTTCCAGACGACCGCGAAATCCCCGGTCAGATGATATTGCGCCGCCCAGAGCACGGTGAGCGGGACGACGCAGATGCCGATGCCGACCGCCGCGACGATGGCCGCCTCCAGCGCGGCGAGCAGGGCGACGGTTGTGCGATTCATGACCGGATGGAGCCTACCGGTCGCGGGGGTGTCCAGCCGGTAGACACTTCGACAGCCGGGCGACCGTCAGGGACTCCACAAACATCTAGCATTTGAACCTCTTGCATTTATGCCTGATGTTCTGGTTTGCTGTGGCCATGAAGAAACACACCAGAGTCAGCAAGATCCGTTCCCGCGTCGCCGCCGGAGTCGTGGCAGCGGCCGCATCGGTCGGCCTCATGGTCGGCACCGCCGTGCCGGCGCAGGCGGCGATCTGGCACTACGTCTCGTCGTCGTGGGTCGAGGCGTACGCAGGTGCGACATCGAACACCGCCCGCGACGGGATGATGCAGGCCTACGCCGTGCTCGGCGGGGACTACAAGTGGGGCGTCCGCTCGTCGAGCTCGACGCTCGCCAAAGTCAACGGATTCAATACGACCCACAAGGCTCAGCTCTTCCGTGACGGCAAGTTGATCGCGTCGAGCTGACGACCCGGAGACGGAGCCGGGACTCGTCCGAGCCTGGCTCCGTCCACCCGGCCGACGCCCCAACCTGGAAGCACACGTGACACGTCCCATGAAACGCACCGCCTTCGTCTTCGCCGCCGCCACGCTCGTAGCGGCGATCAGCGGGTGCTCGACGCAGGCTCAGACCGCAGTCGTCGGCAAGCTGGCCGACTCGTATACGGCGCTGATCGAGGAGAAGCTGGGCGGCACCCTGACCGAGTTCGAGACAGAGGTGCTCGAGCGCGCGCTGGATCGGGGAACGATCTCGCAGAGCGACTACGAGGCGGCGCACGGCCGCTATCGCGAGTGCATGGCCCAGCACGGTATCGAGACCGAAGAGCGCCGGTTCCCGAACGGAGTCATCCATTCGACTCCGCCCGGGCCGGACGAACAGTTCACCGTCGAGCAGCTCATCGACGTCGACTACCGGTGCGCTATCTCCACGATCTTCGTGATCGACGAGCTCTACGTCGTCCAGCAGGGCAATCCCGGGCTCCTGCGCGACACGTCCGCGGCCGGCAGGGAATGCCTCATCCGAGAGGGGCTCGCACCGTCGTCGTTCAGCCGCGACGACTTCGAGTCGGCATTCGGGCCGGGAAACGACGACTACGACAGCCTCCCGTTCGACGTGAGAGACGAGCTGGTGCAGATGTGCCTGTTCACCGCGCACATCGTGCTCGGGTTCGCCGAGTGATCCGCCGCCTCCTGCTCCCCGTCGCCACCGCTCTCGCCGGGCTGGCGGCCGGCGTCCTCGTCGTCTCGACGTTCGCACCCTCGGCTCCGGACAGCCTCCAGGTTCCGCAGGCCCCACGCACGCTCGGCCTGCAGGAGACCGAGTTCCGGGATGAACGCTCGATGGGACTCACCGCGGACGTCGACCGCACCGCGGCCATCGCGCTGAACACGAGCGGGATGGTGACGGCGTCCCGTTGCGCGCCCGGCGCCGGCTTCGCGAGCGGTGATGTGATCGCGCACCTCGACGCGGCGCCGGTCGTGGCGCTGTCGAGCAGTACGCCGCTCTTCCGCGATCTCGCGCTCGACGACGAGGGCACCGACGTGACAGCGCTGCGGGGAGCGTTGCGCGGTCTCGGGTTCGCGGTGGACGCCGAGGGGAGCTACAGCACCGCGGTGCGCGATGCCGTGAAAGAACTGCAGCGGCGTGCGGGGGTTGCACCCGCCGACGGCGTGCTCCGGCTGTCGAGCATCGCCTGGCTCCCCGGGCCCACCGTGGCGGTCACCTCGTGCGAGGTCATCGTCGGCGAACGCTATGAGCTCGGGAGCCCCTACGCGCAGGTCCCGGGCACCCTCCGCTCGCTCACCCTCGTCACCGGCGAGACGACCACGGTGGTCCCTGGCGATCGCATCCTCCGGCTGGGCGCTCGGGAGTTCACGATGCCCGACAGCGGGGTGATCGGCGACCGTGCCGTCCTCGACACGATCGCCGCTTCTCCGGAGTACCTGGCGAACGCCGCCAAGCCGAAAGACTCCCCGCTCTCGGTCACCGCGCGTCTCGTCACGCCGCTCCGCGTGGTGGCGGTGCCGCCCGGCGCGCTGGTCGGCACCGCGGCGGATGCGCGGTGCGTCCAGGCCGAGAACGGCGCGACCGCCGCCGTGCGGATCGTCGCCAGTCGGCTCGGCTCTTCCTTCGTCGTCTTCGACGGAGACGTCCCCAAACGCATCCGGATCGGTGCCGCGGTCACCGCGAGAGCCTGCGGATGAGCGCGGCCGTCGGCGCACGCCTGGCGCTCACCGGCGTCGCCTTCGCCTTCAGCCCAGGCGCCTCGATCTTCCACGGCCTCACCGCGACGATGTCGCCGGGCCAGGTCTGGGCCGTGACCGGGCCCTCGGGTTCCGGCAAGTCCACGCTGCTGTCGCTCCTCGCCGGCTGGGAGGCCCCGACCGCCGGCGGCATCGAGCGCACCGGGATCGGCCGTGTCGGGTGGGTCTTCCAGAACCCGCACGGCCAGGCCCACCGCACCGCCCTCGATCACGTCGTCTACCCGCTCATCGCCCGCGGGGACGACCGCACCTCGGCCTCCCGCCGCGCTTTGCGCATCCTCGGCGAGCTCGGGTTGCTCGGCCGCGCCGAGCACACCTTCGCCCAGCTCTCGGGCGGGGAGGCCCAGCGGCTCATGCTGTGCCGAGCGATCGCCGCCGAGCCCGACCTCCTGCTTGTCGACGAACCGACCGCACAGCTCGACCGCACCAACGCCGCGACGGTGAACGGGGTGCTCCGGTCGCTCGCCGGCATCGGCGCGATCATCGTGGTGGCGACCCACGACCAGGACACGGTCGCCGCATGCACACACCGGCTGACACTGGAGCGGGCGACGGCCGCGCCGGAAGAGGCCGGGACGTGAGGATCGTCCGGTTGCGCTCCCTCGCCGGCGAGAGCCGACGCAATGTCTCGACCAGCCCGCTGCGATCGGTGGTCCACGGTGCGGTGCTCTCGGCGATCATCGCGGCGACAGCTCTCCTCGACACCCTCACGATCACCGGGCTGGAACGCCAGGCCGAGGTATTCCGGGCGGCGGGCGGTGCGACGCGGGTACTCTCCTCGCCCGATGCCGTCGATCGGGCCCGTTGCGAGGCCCTTCCGACCACGGCAGGCTTCGCAGGTTCCGGATCGCTCACGCAACGGGAGCCGATCGCCCTGCTCGAACCCGGCTCCAGCGCGATCCCGGTCTTCGAGGTCTCGCCGGGACTGGCAGCGCGGCTGGGCATCGCGGACACCGGCCGAGGCGGCGTGTACATCACGACGCTGTTCGCGAAGGAGCTCGGCGCGGATCACGGTACCCGATTGATGACGCGGGAAGGTCCGGTCACCGTGCTCGGGACGTTCGAACCCGGGCCGCGAGACGGCGCGGCGTCACGGCTGTCGTCCGCGCTGGTCTCGGTCGTTCCGGCGACGGGGACCGCGGGCGAGTGCTGGGCGGACACCTGGCCCGCCGCCAGGGACCGCGATCCGCTCCTGCTGACCGCACTCTCACCGGACGCACCGTCGAAGGAGACGTCGATCGACCCGCTGAATCCCGTCGTCGGTCAGGAGTTCTCCGGCGCGTCTGCTTTCGTCGAGCGGACGAGTCGATTCGCGCCGGCCGCCGCAGCCGTCGGTGCCCTGCTCCTCGGCGTCGTGTACGCGCGCGTGCGCCGGCTCGAGCTGGCCAGTTCGTTGCACTCCGGCGCGAGCCGCATCTTCGTCACCGGGACGCTGCTCGTCGAGGCCGCTCTCGTCGGCCTCCCTGCGCTGGCGATCGCGGCACTGAGCTATGGCCTCGCCGTCCTGGGCCTGGAAGGCGCCTCGAACGCCCGGCTCGTGGTGCCGGGGCTGGCCGCCGCGACCGCCGTGGCGATGTTCGTCGTCGGCGTCGGCGCCGCAGCCTCCGCGGTTCGCGAGAGCGACCTGTTCGCCCTCTTCAAAGCCCGCTGAGGAGTGGCACGCTCACGGCACGGTCATCACGGGCGTGTCGTCGTCGGCGTCCTCCGGAATGGTGATCACCGGTCGCTGCACCAGCTCGAGGATCGCGATCACCACCGCGGCGATCACCAGAGTCCAGATGATGAGCGACGGGGTCAGCGGGCGCACGAACAGGACGATCGCCGCCGCGATCACCGCCACGGCGCTGCGCAGCAGCACCCGCTGGGCGTAGATCCACTCGCCGGTCCGGCCGGTGGTGATGCCGTGGCGTTCCGCGGACTCCCGGACCCAGGTGACACCGGATCCGAAGAAGCCACGCAGGCGACGGGGCACGCCGAACGGACCCGAGTACCAGGCGACGAGCGCGACCACGATCGCGAGCACGAGGACCGCGACGCCGGTGTCCTTCATCGCCGTCGAGACGGTGGTGTAAAGCGTCGTCGCGACCCCGGCGGGCACCAGCCCGGGGGATGCCGAGGCGACGAACACGATCTGACCGATGCTGATGCCCGCGACCACCACGATCATCGCGACGCCCAGAGCGCAGGCCGCGCCGATGAGGGCGAGCGCGCGACGCCGAGCCACGATCACCCCCAGGGCGAGCAGGCCGATCGAGACCCAGGGCAGCCAGGCGCCGGCGACGATGGCCAGGTTGTAGAACATCTGAAGGGTCGGGATGGACGAGTTCTGCGCGACCGTGATCGTCCTGTCGATCGTCGGGATCTGCGAGGCGAACGAGAGGCCCTGGTCTTCCAGGAGCTGCTTGACCCGGTCGATGATCGGACCGAGTTGCACGCCGACCGAGCCGTCGGCGCCCACCGTGATCGCCGCTTTCGGATTGCCCTGCATCGTGGCGACCAGCTGCGTATGGCTCGCACGCAGGGCATCCTGCCAGACTTGCGCGAAAGCGTCCGACGACACGAACCGGCCCACCGTGGTCTGGATCAACGACACGATTCCCTGCGCCAGGGGCGCCTTGAGCGCATCCAGGGCCTTCGTGGCCACGGGTCCGGTGCCGAGGCCCGTGATGCCGTCGATCACCTGGGAGGTCAGCTTCGGGATGTCGACGTGCTCCTGGATCACTTTGACCGTCTCGTCGGTCACGTAGGCCTGCACGCCGGGGTCGTTCGCGAGCGGCGCATAGGTGGCGACGAACGTATCGGTGTCCGTCAGCTGCACTTTGGCCCAGGAGGCGACGACGGCGACCGGCGCGAGGATCGCCCCGATCACGATCAGGACGACGGCCAGCAGCGTCCAACCCCACCCCCGCTTGTGCTTCGCCCCGGTGATCAGTGCGGTCTCGGGCAGCGGCTCCGTCGCATTGTCGTCGAGCCGGCTCCGGAGGGTGGTGTTCTCGGCTTCGAGCGCTGCGACCCGCCGAGCGAGCTCGGCGTTCGTCATCTTCGGCATCGGCAACATCCCCCTCCGGGCGTGATGCCTCACTGTAGCGCCGGGCCGGGTGGCACGGGCAGGCCCGGAAACGGGTGGTGGACAAACGGCGCAGGGCCGGACTCTGTGGAGGAGTCCGGCCCTGTGCCGTCAGTGGTCGCTGCGGACTACAGCGCCGCGTAGACCTCGCGGAGCAGCGCCGCGGTCTCGGACGGGGTCTTGCCGACCTTCACGCCCGCGGCCTCCAGCGCCTCTTTCTTGGCCTGCGCCGTACCGGCGGAGCCGGACACGATCGCGCCGGCGTGACCCATGGTCTTGCCCTCTGGCGCGGTGAAGCCGGCCACATAGCCGACGACCGGCTTGGTGACGTTGGCCTTGATGAAGTCGGCCGCGCGCTCCTCGGCGTCGCCGCCGATCTCGCCGATCATGACGATCGCCTTGGTCTCCGGGTCGGCCTCGAAGGCGGCGAGCGCATCGATGTGCGTGGTGCCGATGATCGGGTCGCCGCCGATTCCGATGGCGGTGGAGAAGCCCAGGTCGCGCAGCTCGTACATCATCTGGTAGGTCAGCGTGCCCGACTTGGAGACCAGCCCGATCGGCCCCTTGCCGGTGATGGTGGCCGGGGTGATGCCGACCAGCGACTCGCCCGGCGTGATGATGCCGGGGCAGTTCGGGCCGATGATGCGGGTCTTGTTGCCCTTCGCCTTGGCGTACGCCCACGCCTCGGCGGAGTCCTGCACCGGGATGCCCTCGGTGATGACGACGAGCAGCGGGATCTCTGCGTCGATGGCCTCGACCATGGCATCCTTGGCGAACGCCGGCGGAACGAAGATGATCGACACGTCGGCGCCGGTCTTCTCGATCGCCTCGACGACGGTGCCGAACACCGGCAGCTCGACGTCGCCGTGGGTCACGGTGGTACCGGCCTTGCGCGCGTTGACGCCGCCGACGACCTGGGTGCCCGCCTTCAGCATCAGCGCGGTGTGCTTGGTGCCTTCGCCACCGGTGATGCCCTGGACGATGACCTTGGAGTCCTTGTTGAGGAAGATAGACATTCTCTGATTCGTCCTTGCTTACTTCGCGGCCAGCTCGGCGGCCTTGTCGGCGCCTTCGTCCATGGTGAGGGCGAGGGTCACCAGCGGGTGGTTCGCCTCGGTGAGGATGCGGCGACCCTCATCGACCTTGTTGCCGTCGAGACGGACGACGAGCGGCTTGTTCGCCTCGCCGCCGAGGATCTCGAGCGCCTTGACGATGCCGTTCGCGACCGCGTCGCACGCGGTGATGCCGCCGAAGACGTTGACGAAGACGCTCTTCACCTGCGGGTCGTTCAGGATGACGTCGAGTCCCGCTGCCATGACCTCGGCGGACGCACCGCCGCCGATGTCGAGGAAGTTCGCCGGCTTGACGCCCTTGTGCTTCTCACCCGCGTAGGCGACGACGTCGAGGGTGGACATGACCAGGCCGGCGCCGTTGCCGATGATGCCGACCTGACCGTCGAGCTTCACGTAGTTGAGCCCGGCCTTCTTGGCCTTGGCCTCCAGCGGGTCGGCGGCCTCCGCGTCTTCGAGCGACTCGTGCTCGGGGTGACGGAAGTCGGCGTTCTCGTCGAGCGTGACCTTGCCGTCGAGGGCGATGATGTCGCCCTCCTCGGTGAGGACGAGCGGGTTGACCTCGACCAGCGTCGCGTCCTCGCCGGTGTAGACCGCGTACAGCTTCACGAAGACATCGGCGACCTTGTCGACCAGCTCGTCGGGGAACCCGGCGGCCTTGGCGATCTCGACGGCCTTCGCGGAGTCGAGGCCGGCGCGGGGGTCGACCTCGATGCGGGCGAGCGCCTCCGGCTTCTCGACGGCCAGCTGCTCGATCTCCATGCCGCCCTCGACGCTCGTCAGCGACAGGTAGGAGCGGTTCGCCCGGTCGAGGAGCACCGAGAAGTAGAACTCGCGGGCGATGCGGGCGCCGCCCGCGACCATCACCCGGCGGACCACGTGGCCCTTGATGTCCAGGCCCAGGATGGCCTTGGCGGCCTCTTCGGCGTCGTCGGGGGTCTTGGCGACCTTCACGCCACCCGCCTTGCCACGGCCTCCGACCTTGACCTGCGCCTTGACGACGGTGACGCCGCCCAGCTTCTCCGCGGCCGCGCGGACCTCCTCCGGAGTGTCCGCGACGATGCCCGGAAGGACCGGGACGCCGTACTTCTCAAACAGGTCTCTGGCCTGGTACTCGAATAGATCCACGGTTATCCAATCCGCTGATGCCCGGCGCGCTCGTGACGCTCCGGCTGATATCTCCTGGGCGGTCCGGCGGGAGAATAGCTCGACGCCGAGATAAATTCGCCAGTGAGAACTTTAGCGCGTTCGACTGAACAGCCCGAATCCGGTTCTCCTCCACAGCGGACGACCTGAGCGAGTACTCCACGGATCCGGTCGTGCCCGGCCCTGAGCGGGTCCGAGACGGCGACCGTGGAGGGCATGACACATCGCATATCGACCTTCGTGACCGCCTTCGCCCTCGCCGGCCTGGCCGTCTTCCTCGGCATCCTGCAGGCCCTCGTGATCGCGCCGGATGCCCGCGCGCTCACGGGCGCCGGGCACGGACCCGGCTATCTGTCCTCCGACGGCTGGTGGCTCGGCACCTATCGCATGGACGACGGCCGGCAGGGGTTCTGCCTCAACGCGGGAAAGCCGAGCCCGACCGGCCACGGCCTCGACTACGCGGAGGCCTCAGCGCTCGGGTGGTACACGCCCCAGCAAGCGGCGTCGCTCGCCTACATCTCACGCAGCTGGGCGGGAACCGGCGACCAGCTGACGGCGGCGGCCGGCCAGATCGCGACCTGGCTCGTCGCCGGGCTCAACGGGCACAGTCCGGAGGAGGTCGCAGCGCGCGCGGGAGCAGACGCCGGGCGGGTCCTCGCCCGCGCCCACGAGATGGTGGACGAGGCCGCCCGACGGGGATCGAATGCCGTCAGGGCCGACACCGTCATCGAGCTCGCCGAGACCGGTCCGGGACGCGTGCGTGTGGAGCTCACCGTCATGCGACCGTCCGGCTCCGATCTCATCGCCCCTGGCGGCCACCTCGCCCGGGTGACGCTCGCCGGCGCTTCGTTCGGTGACGGAAGCACGACAGCTGAGGTGCCGACCGGCACCGACGTCGAGATCATGCCGACGGCGACCGATGCCAGCGTCACGGTGAGCGCTCACGCGGAGTTCTCTGCCCTCCCTTATGGGGACCGCATGCTGGTGGCCGTGCCGCACGACGACGCGCAGGCGGTCCTCATCGCCGTGCCCGCCACAGCGGAGGCGCACGCGGAGGCCTCCGCGACGGGCCCCTCGCCGTTGCCGTTCCAGCCGGTGGTCGCAACGGTGACGAGCACGGCGGTCGCCGCGCCCGGCGCCGCCGTGCATGATCGCCTGACCGTCACCGTCGACACCGAGGACGGCCTGCTCCCGTCGTGGGGCGTCCGTGCGACCGACGACGGGTTCGAACCGGTCGACGCGACCGTCGAGAGCACCCTCCACGGGCCGTTCGACGACCCGATCGTGGAGTCCGCCGCTGTTCCGGAGGGCTCGCCCGTGGTGTGCGTCGTCGAGACGGCGGTGAACGGCACCGGCGAGTACGAGACGCCGGAATGCACGCTCCCTGCGGCCGGATACTACGTGTGGACCGAGCGCATCGATCCGGCAGCCGTGGAGCCGGACGCGGGCGGGGAGCGGATCCGGCCCTGGCAGTCGGCGTTCGGCATCGCCTCGGAGATCACGCTGGTCGCAGCACCGGCGCAGACGCCGCCCGCCCAGCTCGCCGCCACCGGCGATGACTCCGGACCGCGGGCACTCGCTCTCGCAGGCTCCCTCGTCGTCGTCGGCTGCACCATCGTCGCGATCGGACACATCGGGATGCGTCGAGTGCGGCGGCCGACTCATCGACGCGCCTGACCGGCCGAGACGGCGAAAGTCCGACTCGTGACACGACGGCCTGCGGTGCTTCCGCCCTCGAAGGCCCTGCTTCAGGATGGTGACATGACTGCTCCGCACCGGGAACAGAGCGCAGATTTCCACCAGATCGCCGGCGAGGCCCTGTGCCTCGCCGGCGGCGGGAGCGCCCTGCTTCTGCAGATCGCACACCCGGCGGTGGGCCGCGGCGTCGTGGAGCACAGCGACTTCGCGAACCGGCTCATGGATCGGTTCCACGCCACGATGATGTTCGTCTACGCGGCGGCCTTCGCCTCGCCGGACGAGTTCAGCACCGTCCTCCGCAGCGTGAACCGGGCACACGCCCCGGTCCGCGCCCCAGCGAGCGGTGAGCGTCCCGCGTACAACGCCTTCGACACCGACCTCCAGCGGTGGGTGTCCGCGACGCTCTTCGCGACGATGACCGACCTCCACGAACGCGTCTTCGGGCCGCAGACCGGTGACTCGAAGGAACAGGTGTACCAGGACTTCATCCACCTCGGGCGCAACCTCCAACTGGTGGCCGAAGACTGGCCAACCACCCGGAGCGGATTCCAGACCTACTGGGACGACATGGTCGCCGGCTTGAGGGTGAGCGACGAGACCCGGGTCGTCGCCCGCCAGATCCTGTACCCGCGCGAAGTGCCGCTGTGGCTGAGAGCGGCCCTCCCCGGCGCGCGGCTCGTCACCGCCGGACTGCTGCCCGCCAGGGTACGGGAGCAGTTCGACCTGCCGTGGAACCCGGCGATCGAGCGTCGCTTCGAGCGTCGGATGCGGACCTTCGCCGCGATCTATCCTCGGCTGCCGTCAGCGCTGAGGCATCGACCACGGGATGTGTACCTGCGTCGATTGCGACGGACGATCCACGCGGATTCGACGGCGTCGTGAACACCTCACGTTCCCACTGCGACTGCATGGCGCGGCTCGGGCGATCGTCGTACGAGACGCGACCCGCCATCGCTCCCGCTGGAACGCTGCCTCAGATCGTCGGAGTACGGCCCCGCTCGATCGCTCGTGCGAGCAGCACGAGCGCGATGCCCACGCCGGCGCCCAACGCGGTCTCGATGACCCGGTCGAAGAGCAGCGGTCCGAGCGGGACCGGCGCAGCGAGATGCGAGACCGCCAGCGCCATGGGCGTGATGAACAGCAGGGCGTAGCCGTAGTGTCGCCCGACGAGCATCTCTGCGAAGAACTGGCAGACGACGATCACGAGGATCACCACCACGGCCGGAGGAGACCAGAACAGCACGACGGCGGCGACCCCGACGCCGCCGACGGTGCCCAGGATCCGATGCAGCGACCGCGAGATCGAATGCGCCGCGCGGGCGGGAGGGATGACGGCGACGAGACTCACGACAGCCCAGTAGGCGTGGCCCAACCCCAACGCGAGCGCGACGCCTCCAGCGATCAGCACGCCGACCGCGTTCTGCGCTGCCGTGAGCCAGACGCGTCCGTCGCGGAACACCGTCGTGTCGACGCCGGGGCGACGGTGCAGCTTCTTGAGCAGCACCGCCCCTGTCCTCGCCGCCCGATCGCCCGCCCAGCGGCGGACGACCCACCCCGAAAGCGTGAGCACCCACGAGAACGCGGCCACGGCGGCCGCCAGCCCGATCCGCGGCAGCGCGTCCTGCGCGGTCGTCGGCACGGCCGCGCAGACGAGCAGGGCGAAGACGAAGAACAGCGGCTGCGTCGGAAGGAGCTGGAACGCCGTCGCGAGCAGCGTTCCGGCGACGACGATCAGCACGAGCAGAACGGTCACGAGCCAGAGCGGTTCCCCGGCGACGGCGACGATCACACCGAGCGAGATGCTCACCAGCATCGCGACCGCAGCGATCGACACGCTGCGCAACCGGAGCCGGTACGGTTCGTTGCGGCCGTACAGAGCAGTGAAGGCGCCGAACGTCGCGTACGCGGCGAGATCCAGACGGCCGACGGCCAAGAGGATGAGCAGCGGAACGGCGACAGCGGCCGCCGCCCGAAAGCCGACCTCGACGCTCATCGCCGCGAGACGCTGCCTCACCGCCGTGCCCCCACGGCTCGACGGCTCACAGCTTGTCGATCGGCGCGATCTTGATGAGGAGCTTCTTCGCCCCCACCTTCTCGAACTGCACGTGGGCGACGCGCTTGGCCCCCTCGCCGGTCACGTTCGTGACCCTGCCCTCCCCGAAGTCCGCGTGCCGGATGCGGTCGCCGGGAGCCAGCTCGAGATCGCCGTTGTCACGCACCTTGCCCGTCACCCGGTTCGGCCATTCGGCCTTCGGGCGCTCCGCGGGGGCGCTGCCTCCGACGGGATAGCTCTCGTTCCAGCGACCCGCCGTACCCCCGCCGATTCCGGGCCTGCGCGCGTTGAGCGCGCGGGACTGCGAGCCGCCTCGGCCGTTCGCGGCGCCGGGTGACTGCCTCCAATCGATCAGGTCGGCAGGGATCTCCTGCAGATAGCGACTGGGCATCGCGACGGCGGTCTCGCCGAACTGCGCTCGGGTCATGGCCAACGACAGGAACAGCCGCTTCTTGGCACGCGTGATGCCGACGTAGAACAGTCGGCGCTCCTCCGCGGGGCCTCCCGGCTCGTTCGCCGACATCCGGTGCGGGAGCAGGTCCTCCTCGATGCCCGTTAGGAACACCGCGTCGTACTCCAGGCCCTTGGCCGTGTGCAGAGTCATCAGCGAGACCGAGCCGCTCGAGTCGTCGATCTCGTCGGCCGCGGCGACCAGCGACACCTCGGTGAGGAAGTCCACGAGCGTTCCGTCGGGATTGTTCCGCGCGAACTCGCGGGTCACGGCCACGAGCTCGTCCACGTTCTCGGCGCGGGCCTCGTCTTGCGGGTCGCGACTGTTGCGGAGCACCTCGAGATAGCCGCTGCCGTCGAGCAGGAAGGTCAGCACGTCGGCGACGGGCGCGACGCCCGCGGGGTTGGCCGGATCGATCTTCGCCGCCGCCTCGTCGAGCAGGGCGGAGAGCTGAAGGATCGCTCCGGTGACCTTGGGGCCGAGTCCGAGCGAGCCGGCGTCGCGCATCGCGTCGCGGAACGTGAAGCCGTTGTCTTCCGCGTAGCTCGCGAGCTGCGTCTCCGTCGCCGGCCCGATGCCCCGCTTCGGGGTGTTCAGGATGCGGCGCAGAGCCAGGGTGTCGTCGGGGTTGGCGACCGTGATGAGGTACGCCATCGAATCCTTGATCTCGGCGCGCTCGTAGAACTTGGTGCCGCCCATCACCTTGTAGGGCAGTGCGGAGCGGATGAAGATCTCTTCCAGAGCACGGGTCTGGGCGTTGGTGCGGTAGAAGACCGCGATGTCTTTGTAGTCCATGCCCGCGGCGTGGAGCTTCTCGATCTCGTCGGCGACGAACTGCGCCTCGTCGTGTCCCGAGTAGCCGGTGTAGCCGACGATCTTGTCGCCGTCGCCGACCGCCGTCCACAGCTTCTTGTCTTTGCGGTCGAAGTTGTTGGCGATGACCGCGTTCGCGGCGCTCAGGATGTTCTGCGTCGACCGGTAGTTCTGCTCCAGCAGCACCACCTTGGCGCCGGGGAAGTCACGTTCGAACTCGACGATGTTGCGGATGTCCGCGCCGCGGAACGCGTAGATCGACTGGTCGGAGTCGCCCACGACCGTGAGCGACGCGCCCGGGATGGCGCCCACCACGTCACGCAGCTTGCCGACGTTGCGCCCGTGCTGCTCCATCTCCTCGGCGATGTCGGGCGAGACCGGCATCGTCAGCTCGCGGATGAGGGAGTACTGGGCGTGGTTGGTGTCTTGGTACTCATCGACCAGGATGTGCCGGAAGCGCGTCTGGTACAGCGCCGCCACTTTCGGGAAGGCCCGGAACAGGAACACCGTCTCGGCGATGAGGTCGTCGAAGTCGAACGCGTTCGCCCGCCGGAGCGCGCGCGTGTACTGCCGGAAGATCTCGAGGAACATCACCTCCTGCGGGTCGCTCAGATTGGCCGAGCGCGCGAAGGTCTCGATGTCGGTCAGCTCGTTCTTCAGCTTGGAGATGCGACCGGCGGTGCCCGCCACGGTGAAGCCGAGCGTGTCGGCGTCGAGCTCCTTGATGATCCGTTTGAGCAGGGCGCGGGTGTCGCCCGAGTCGTAGATCGTGAAGCTCTGCGTCTTGCCGATCGTCTCGGCCTCGCGGCGGAGGATGCGCACGCAGGCGGAGTGGAACGTCGAGATCCACATGCCCTGCGCTCGGCCGCCCAGGAGCTGCTCGACGCGCTCGCGCATCTCGTTCGCCGCTTTGTTGGTGAACGTGATCGCCAGGATCTCGCTCGGCCACGCCTCGCGGCTCTCGATGAGACCGGCGATCCGGCGGGTGAGCACGCTCGTCTTACCGGACCCCGCGCCCGCCACGATGAGCAAGGCGGCTCCGCGGTACTCCGCCGCTTCGCGCTGCTGCGGGTTGAGCCCGGCGAAGAGCCGGTCGGAGGGCGCGTGCCCGCGGCGGCCGTCGCGTGTTCCGCCGGTCGCCGAACCGCCACCCGACCGGTCGTCGCCCTCCCAGCCGTCGAGGATGATCGGCACGGAGGAGGGTGCGGCGGAGGTGGGAGGAGGGGCGTCGGGAAGGCTCGTCATGTCTCCAGCCATTTTAGCCGCCGCCACCGTCATCGCGGCCGGGATCGCTCGCGGACCGGAGCGCTCGCTCCGTCGCCTCCGCCTCAGCGGCCGTCGCGGACGGCGACGGCCAGGTCCGGGTGATCCGCGAAGACGCCGTCCACCCCCGAGTGCAGCAGGATCGCGAACAGCCGCCTCCAGTCGCCCCACTCGTCGTCGCGGCCGCCCGTGCGGAACTCCCGGGGAAGCATGCCGTTCTCGGGCCGCAGCGTCCAGCAGTACACAGAGAGGCCGGCCGAGTGCGCGAGGTCGACCAGATCCGACGTCACAGCACCGATGTCCACTCCCCCCTCGTCCTCGCCGAACAGCCCCATCGATACGGAGCCCGAGTGCAGGATCTGCCCCACATCGACGCTGATCCCGTCGACCCGGTCCGCAGGCGACGCCGCGGATCCGAGCGCGTACAGCCCACGAAGGGTCACGTCGGAGGCATACCCGGGCGCGGCGGCGCCGAGCGAGGCGACCCGGTCGGCCGGCGCGCCCTCCGCCTCCACGAGGTACACCCGCCGCCCGCGGAAGCCGCGCACGCTCAGACGCCCGAGCACGGTCTTCTCGAAACTCTCGACGACGAGCCCCGGGTGGTCGCTCCAGCCCGCGTCGGCGAGCGCGTCGACGAAGAGCTCGTCGAGCGGCAGGCCGGCGGCCTCGAAGTAGGTGGCGTGCTTGAGCTCGGCGACGAGGCCGAGCGCGCGGCTCGCTGCGTCGGAGGCCGAGTCGACGACCTCCAGGACGTCGGACAACCGGAGGATCGGGTAGCGGTCGTCGAAGGTGGCACTGGCCTGACGTACCTGCGGAAGTCGCTCCCTCGCCCGCAGCACCGAGAGCTCACTCCACGTGAAGTCCTCGGTGAACCACCCGGTCAGGGCGACTCCGTCGACCTCCTTGGTGGTGCGGCGGCCCGCGAACTCCGGATGGTCGGCGACGTTGGTCGTCCCCGAGATCTCGTTCTCGTGACGCACCACCAGCACGCCGTCCTTCGTGGCGACGATGTCGGGCTCGACCGCGTCGGCGCCGAGGGCGAACGCCAGTTCGTACGCCGCCCTGGTGTGCTCGGGGCGATAGCCGGGCGCGCCTCTGTGACCGATCACAGACGGAGTCGAGCGGGCACGCATGTGGCGATCCTAGCCGGGCGGTCGAAACGATCCGATGCACGTCCCCGCCGATTCACCCGTCCGTCGACACGAGGTGACACAATCGGGGTGTGCCCGATCCCGACGGCCTCCCGACCCGTGCGCCGACGACCTCCGAACCGCTCCAGGAGGCCGCAGGGCGGCGCCGCGCCTGGCACGAACCGGCGCGCGACCTCGGCCTCCACTGGGGCGACTATCGCGCGAGGTGGATCGCCGGGCTCGCGATGATCGTGATCGGCACCGCCTGCATCCTCGTGACGACGGCGTACAGCCTGCCGTTCCTGCTCGTCGGCTCGCTGATGCAGCCGGCGGGCTGGGCCGTGCTGCCCTCCACCATCGGCCGGCGCGTCGCGGTCGTCGTCCCCGTGCTGGGCTTCACCTGGCTGATGCTCGGAGGCTCGGGCTTCGCCTGGTGCTACGCCATCATGCTGGCGGCGTGGCTGTTGGTGCGCCTGCGCCCCCTGCCGACGTTCGCCGTGCTGGTCCTCCCGATCGCATCGAGCCTCGTGCTGCCGAGCTTCGTCACCACGTACGAGCAGGGCTGGATCACGATCCTGGTGAGCTCCGTGGTGATCGTGGCGTCGGCCTGGCTCGCGCGCTGGGGCGCGATCGCACTGGATTCATGGCAATCTGTCAGAAGTCTCAGAAAACAAACCGATAGGTTGGACGAACCGAGACCCTAAGCGGTCCCCGACAAAGCGAGGAACCCATGGCAACCTCCAATCCTGCCTTCTCTCAGAGCGCTGCCTTCAACGCGACCGCGAGTGCTCAGCAGCTCGAAGAGCTCTACAACTCCCCGTCCGCGTCGTCTGCAGAGACCGACCGCATGACCGTGGAGGACACGATCCGGAAGACCGCCGCGAGCTTCGGCATCCTCCTCGTGGGCGCCGTCGTCGGGTGGTGGGTTCCCGGGCTCTGGATCGTCGGCGCGATCGCCGGGCTCGTCCTCGCGTTCGTGAATATCTTCCGCAACCGTAAGAAGCTCCCGTCGGCCGGTCTCACCCTCGCCTATGCGGCCGCGGAAGGTCTTTTCGTCGGCGGCATCTCCAAGTTCTACGAGGCGTTCGCCGGGGGCGTCGTGGTCCAGGCCGTGCTCGCGACGATCGTCGTGGTCGGCGTGACCCTCGCGCTCTTCGCCACGGGCAAGATCCGCGCGTCGGCTCGCGCGACGAAGGTCTTCCTCGCCGCGATGATCGGCTATCTGGTCTTCTCCCTGGTGAACCTCGTCCTGATCTGGACCGGCGCGGTGAACGACCCCTGGGGCCTCCGCGGATCCTTCGAGATCTTCGGCATCCCGCTCGGCGTCGTGATCGGCGTGCTCGTCGTGATCATGTGCGCCTACTCGCTCGTTCTCGATTTCGACATGATCCAGCAGGGTGTCAAGAACCGCGCGCCGCGCGCCTACGGCTGGGCCGGCGCCTTCGGGATCATGGTCACCGTGGTGTGGCTCTACCTCGAACTGCTCCGCATCTTCGCGATCGCACGCAACTAGCGCCGCACACGCAGAAGGGCCGGGATGCATCCGCATCCCGGCCCTTCTCACATCTCGGGGAGGCTCACTCCCATTCGATCGTCCCCGGCGGCTTCGACGTGACGTCGAGAACGACACGGTTGACGCCGTCCACCTCGTTGGTGATGCGGTTGGAGATCGTGGCCAGCAGGTCGTACGGCAGGCGCGTCCAGTCGGCCGTCATCGCGTCCTCGCTGGAGACCGGGCGCAGCACGATCGGGTGGCCGTAGGTGCGGCCGTCGCCCTGCACGCCCACGGAGCGCACATCGGCCAGGAGCACCACAGGGCACTGCCAGATCTCGGCGTCGAGGCCGGCGGCGGTCAGCTCGGCACGGACGATCGCGTCGGCGTCGCGCAGCAGGTCGAGACGTTCCTGCGTCACCTCGCCGACGATGCGGATGCCCAGGCCGGGGCCTGGGAACGGCTGGCGGCCGACGATGACCTCCGGCAAGCCGAGCTCGCGGCCGATGGCGCGCACCTCGTCCTTGAACAGGGTGCGCAGCGGCTCGACGAGCTCGAACTGGAGGTCTTCCGGAAGGCCACCGACGTTGTGGTGGCTCTTGATGTTGGCCGTGCCCGTGCCGCCGCCCGACTCCACCACGTCGGGGTAGAGGGTGCCCTGCACCAGGAAGCGGATCGGGTCGCCGTCGTTCGCGGCCTCCGCGATCAGGTCGGCCTGGGCCTTCTCGAACACGCGGATGAACTCGCGGCCGATGATCTTGCGCTTGGTCTCGGGGTCGGAGACGCCCGCGAGCGCGGACAGGAACTGCTCCTGCGCGTTCACGGTGACCAGCCGAACACCGGTGGCCGCGACGTAGTCCTCCTCGACCTGGCGCGCTTCGTCCTTGCGGAGCAGGCCGTGGTCGACGAAGACGCAGACGAGCTGGTCGCCGACCGCCTTGTGCACGAGCGCGGCCGCGACGGCGGAGTCGACGCCGCCGGACAGGGCGCACAGCACGCGTCCGCTGCCGACCTGGGCGCGGATCGCCGCCACCTGATCGGCGATCACGTTGCCGCTGTTCCAGTCGCCCGGGATACCCGCTGCGCGGTGCAGGAAGTTTTCGAGGACCGCCTGCCCGTACTGCGAGTGCTTGACCTCGGGGTGCCACTGCACGCCGTAGAGCTTGCGCTCCTCGTTGGCGAAGGCGGCGACCGGGGTGTCGTCGGTGGTGGCGAGCACCTCGAAGCCCTCCGGTGCGCGCGAGACAGAGTCGCCGTGGCTCATCCATGCGGTCTGCTGCTCGGGCTGACCGTCGAGGAGGCTGCCCGCCCCGCCGATAGCCGCGTCCGAGACGCGCACGGCGGTGGAGCCGTACTCGCGGCGACCGGTCTTGGCGACCTCGCCGCCGAGGGCGGTGGCCATGACCTGGAAGCCGTAGCAGATGCCGAGGACCGGCACGCCGAGCTCGAAGATCGCCTCGTCGAGCTGGGGTGCACCGTCTTCGTACACGCTCGACGGCCCTCCCGAGAGCACGATGCCCGCGGGGTGCTTGGCGGCCACCTCGGCCGCTGTGACCGTGTGCGGCACGATCTCGGAGTACACGTTCGCCTCGCGCACGCGGCGTGCGATCAGCTGGGCGTACTGGGCGCCGAAGTCGACGACGAGGACGGGACCGGACGGTGCGGCCGAGTCGGCCCCTCCGAGGATGTCCGAGAACGCTGCGTCGGTGCTAATTTGTCGCCTCCACGAATGTCGCTGCCTCGGCCTCGCGGCCGGCCAGATAGGTCTTGACCTGCTTGGTGATCCTGGCCTCCACGAAGAACGAGAGGAACGGCACGACGCCACCGAGGGCGATCAGCACGAACTTCGTGAACGGCCAGCGCATCAGACTCCACAGGCGGAAGTCCGAGAAAAGGTACACGACGTAGAGCCAGCCGTGAGCGATCAGGATGCCGGTGCTCAGGTCGACCCCGGTCGGGGCGACCGCGGTCTTGACCGGCACGAGGGTGAGGGCGCCGTAGTTGCTGAACGCGAAGACCTGGTAGCCGAGACCGTACTTCACGACCATCTCCACGCAGAGCAGCAGGAGCATGATGCCGGTGACGTAGGCGAACACCTGGTAGAACTTCAGCGCCCCACGGATCTTCGGGAAGTCTTCGAGCTTGGGAGCGAGGGGCATAGGGCTATTCTACTTTCCCGGCGCGCGCGCCGGCGCCGTCCACGGGACCGCCCGCCGAGCCGCCGTCGGCGGCGGCCGCGGCGGTCGCCTCCAGTTCGCGCTCCTCGTCCTCGCGCTGCTTGGCGTCGCGCACGAGCCGGTACCAGAGGAAGATCGCGAAGCCGGCGAAGATGATCCACTCGGCGGCGTAGAAGACGTTGAGCCAGTTGAGCTCGGTCTGCTGGATCGGCGGGGGCGAGTCGATCTTCACCAGCCCGGCCGGGGGCGTCTGCTCGACGGCATACGCGTTGTACACGTCCATTCCGTCCACGCCCGTCCAGAGGTTGTAGAGCTGGCCGACGCCGAGGCTCTTCATTGCCGTCGGGTTGCTCTTGTCATCGGGCACCTGGGGCTGCTCGTCCGGGAGGATGCGCCCGACCATGCGCTGTGGCGCCTCGGGCTCGGACGCGAGCCGCGCCACCGCGGCCTTGGCCTCCCCCTCGCTCGGCGCCCAGCCCCGGGCGACCGCGAGCGCTATCGTGCGGCCGTCCCCGGCGTCCACGTTCACGTGCGAGACGACCCACCATCCCGTCTTGCCGTCGTTGAGCCGGTCGTAGAGCAGCTGGTCGTCGCCCGCGATCACCGTCCCGGTGAACTCGACAAGCTGGCCGACCGCCTTGTCTGTGAGCGGACCGCCCGGTTGCGCCACCTGCGCGAGCGGCAGCACCGTCTCGGTCGGGGCCTCCACCGCCTTGCCCGACTCGATCGCACGCTCGAGCTGCCACTGGCCGAGGGCCGCGAACCCGGCGGCGAGCGCCAGTGCGAAGATCAGCGCTCCGATCCAGCGCGGGCGCAGCATCATCTGGAGCATCGTGGTGCCGTCCGTCTGCGCCGGGGTACCGGCGCTCGGGCTGCCGGGGGTCGTGTCGATGGGTCAGTCCCGCTTTCGGTCGACGGTCGTGTCCTGCTGCTGCATGGCCTGCTCGACGATCCGGTCCACAGCGTCGCGCGTGTCGCCTGCGCTCCTGTCGTTGCGGCGCGTGTCGGAGTCGAGATCGGCGGTCGCCGCCTCGACGAGTGCGATCTCCTCGTCGAGCATGGGATCGCGCTTCTTCCGCCGGTCGCGCCGTTTGGACGATCCGGACCGGAGAATCATCCCACCGATCTTCTCGGAGTTCGCTGCGAGGATCGGGCCGAGCACGGCCATGATGAGCACGTACAGTCCCGCGAACGGCACGATGCGGGGGTCGAGCCCCGCACTGATCGACAGCGTGGCCAGGATGAGCGCGAACTCACCGCGGTTCTGGAGGATGACCGTGGTGTTGATCCCGGCTTGCGGGCCGAAGCCGTTGATCCACGCGACGAACTGACCGGCGAGGATGTTCAGCACGATCGTCATGGCGACCGCGATCAGCACCGGACCGAGAACGGACGGGAACTTCGCCGGATCGAGCTCGAGGCCGAAGTTGAGGAAGAAGAACGCTGCGAACACGTCGCGCAACGGGATGGCGATGTGCTCGATCTTGTTGCGGTACTTCGTGGCGCCGAGCACCAGCCCGATGAGGAAAGCGCCGATCGCGTCGGTGACCCCGAGGATCTCGCCGATCCCCGCGAACAGCACCGCCAGGCCGAAGAAGAGGATCGTGAAGAGCTCGTCGTCCTTCGTGTGGAACAGCCGGGAGACGTATCTCCCGCCGAACCGCGCGAGGGTGAACATCACCACGAGGAACAGGAACGCCACGGTGAGCTTGCCGACCACCGGCCACAGCTCGGTCTCGCCGCTCAGCACCACCGACACGATGGCGAGGTAGATCGCGATGAAGATGTCCTCCACCACGGTGACGCCGAGGATCATCGGCGTCTCGGTGTTGGGCAGGCGCCGCAGCTCGATGAGCAGCTTCGTCACGATCGCGGACGACGACGTGGCCGTCATCCCGGCGATGATCAACGCCTCCCTGGTGCCCCAGCCGACCCAGAAGCCGAACGCGAGCCCGACGCCCATGTTGATGAGGATGTAGGAGCCGCCGGAGACGACGAGCTTGCCGAAGTTGCCGAAGAACTCGTCCTGGTCGAACTCCAAGCCGAGATTGAACAGCAGCAGGATGAGCCCGAAGATCGCGATGAGCTCGATGTAGTTGCTCTCGAAGCTCAACGGGAACCAGCCGGTGTGCGGGCTGGCCAGCAGGCCGACGAGCATGTAGATGGGGATCGCGGGAAGGCCCACCAGCTTGCCGAGGCGCCCGAGCACGTACGCGACGAGCAGGAGGATGCCGAGAATGATGAGGTCTTCTCCGAGATGCATGGATCAGCCTCCCGGCGGCGCGTCGGCGGTGGCGCGCACGGCGGTCTCGCCCGTGCGGAAGAACGCGAAGGCCTTGGCGACCTTCTCGGGGGTGCCGGCGACCACGAGGGTGTCGCCGGGGAAGACCTTGAAGTCGGGGGCGGGCGCGGGATTCGCGGAGTCCCCGCGCACCACAGCCACCACGGTCAGGCCGACGAATCCGCGGTCGGCGGGGGCGCCCAGCTGCTGGCCGGCGATGTAGTCCTCGTAGTCGACGCTGAACCAGTCGATGCTCAGGCCGGGCATCTGGTCGAGAGCCGTGAGCGACTCGGTGATCTGCGTGCCACCGAGAAGCTCGGCGAGCGTGTGCGCTTCGTCTTCGTTGAGGCGCAGCGAGACCTTCGTCACATCGGCGCCGTCTTCGTGATCCGAGAACGTGACCAGGTCGCTGTGCCCGGAGCGATGCGCGATGACGCCGACTTTGCCCCCGTCGTCCGTGACGAAGGTGTGCAACACCCCGACCCCGGGCAGTTTGACCCGTCGAACGTCAACCATTTATCCGTCTCCATCCGTTGCGGGCACTGGGTTCCAGTCTACCGGAGGGAGATTTCGGACTCTTTTCGATCGTTCAACGACATCTGATAAGCGAGGGTTGATATGTATGACATCCGGTGGTCACGCAGCGGCGAACGCGCAGAGGAGGGTGCGGCCGGCGACCGGCCGCACCTCGTTACTCCTTCGCCGGCTCGGCCCCGTCGTTCTCCGCCGCCTTCGCACGCGAGGACCGCGCCTTGGCCGCGGCCTGGGTCGCGGTGCGGGTGACCTCTGCGGCCTTCGCGGCCGCCGCGTCCACGTCGACGATGTCGGGGGCCTCCAGTCTCACCCGGTCGGCCGAGGCGTCGTCCGGCTGCAGCTGGCTCTCGCGCTCGGCGGCCACGCGCTTCAGATAGGTCTGCACTTCGCGCTCCTCGCGAGCGGTGTCCCAGCCGAGTACGCCGGCCATCAGCGAAGCCGCGACGGGCGCCGCCGAGACGCCGCGGTCCCACGCCTCGATCGAGATCCGCGTGCGGCGGGCGAGCACGTCCTCCAGGTGCAGGGCGCCCTCGTGGCTCGCCGCGTACACGACCTCCGCACCGATGTAGTCGTCGGCGCCCGGAAGCGGGGTCGCCAGCGACGGGTCGTCGCGCAGGAGGGTGAGGATGTCCTCCGTCAGGGTGCCGTAGCGGTTCAGCAGGTGCTCGACGCGTGCAGGGTGGAGTCCGGACTCGCGCGCGATCCTGCCGCGCCGGTTCCAGGCCGCCTGGTAGCCCTCTGCGCCGACCAGCGGGATCTCCATGGTCGTGCTCGCGGGGATCTTGCCGTCGAGAGCGTCGACGGCCGCGTCGATCGCGTCCTTCGCCATGACCCGGTAGGTCGTCCACTTGCCGCCGGCGATCACCACGAGTCCGGGCACGGAATGCGCCACGAGATGCTCGCGCGACAGCTTCGAGGTCTCCTCAGACTCGCCCGCGAGCAGCGGGCGCAACCCCGCGTAGACGCCCTCGACGTCCTCCCGGGTGAGCGGCACATTGAGCACCTGGTTGACGTGAGCGAGCAGGTAGTCGATGTCTGCGGCCGTCGCCGCCGGATGCGCCTTGTCGAGGTGCCAGTCGGTGTCGGTCGTGCCGATGAGCCAATGCCGCCCCCAGGGGATGACGAAGAGCACGCTCTTCTCGGTGCGCAGGATCAGTCCCATCTTCGACTGGAAGCGGTCCCGCGGCACGACCAAGTGGATGCCCTTGGACGCGCGCACCTTGAACTGGCCGCGCTCGCCGACCATCGCCTGGGTGTCGTCCGTCCAGACACCGGTCGCGTTGACGACCTGCTTGGCGCGGATCTCGAAGCGCTCTCCGCTCTCCAGGTCGTGGGCCTGCACGCCGACCACCCGCTCGCCGACCTTGAGGAAGCCCTCCACCCGCACGCGCGTCGCGACATGGGCGCCGTAGTGCGCGGCCGTCCGGGCGAGAGTGGCGGTGTAGCGGGCGTCGTCCACCTGCGCGTCGTAGTAGGTGATGCCGCCGACCAGGGCGTTGGGAGCCATGCTCGGGATCGCCTTCAGCACCTGCCGCCTGCTGAGGTGGCGGTGGTGCGGCACCCCGGGCGGGCGGCCGCCCGTGTAGGAGAAGATGTCGTAGAGCATCATGCCCGCGCCGATGTAGAACCGCTCGAAGACCCGCTTGTGCAGCGGGTAGAGGAAGCGCACGGGTTTGACCAGGTGCGGGGCGATGCGCTGCAGCAGTAGGCCGCGCTCGATGAGCGCCTCCCGCACCAGCCCGAAGTCGAGCTGCTCGAGATAGCGGATGCCGCCGTGGACCAGCTTCGAGGATCTGCTGGAGGTTCCCGACGCGAAGTCGCGGGCCTCCACGAGCCCGACACTGAGCCCGCGGGTGACCGCGTCGACGGCCGAGCCGGTGCCGACGATGCCGCCGCCGACCACGAGGATGTCGAGCTCGGTGTCCTTGAGCGCCTGGATCGCGGCCGCACGCTCGGCAGGGCCGAGCCGTGAGGGGTAGGACACGGCCACGGAGCCTGCCTCCGAAGACAGACCAGTGGAGCCGGACGGGGATGTCGTCGCCATCGTTTCCTCCTCCCCCGGCCGCCTTCGGCCGGGACCTTAGTGCGTCTGGTACGGCGCGACGACCACTTCGACGCGCTGGAACTCCTTCAAGTCCGAGTATCCCGTCGTAGCCATGCTTCGGCGCAAGGCCCCCACGAGATTCGCAGTTCCCTCGGCCACCGGTGCGGGACCGTACAGGATCTCTTCGAGCGGAGCCACCTGGCCGACCTCGACGCGGTTGCCGCGGGGCAGGAGCTGGTGATGCGCCTCGGCGCCCCAGTGCCAGCCGCCTCCGGGGGCGTCGGTCGCGCGCGCGAGCGTCGTGCCCAGCATGACGGCGTCGGCGCCGCAGGCGATCGCCTTGACGATGTCGCCGGAGCTGCCGAGGCCGCCGTCGGCGATGACGTGCACGTACCGGCCGCCCGACTCGTCCATGTAGTCGCGTCGCGCGCCGGCGACGTCGGCCACCGCGGTGGCCATCGGCGCGTGGATGCCGAGGGTGGAACGCGTGGTGGAGGCCGCTCCCCCGCCGAAGCCGACGAGCACGCCGGCCGCACCCGTGCGCATCAGGTGCAGGGCGGCGGTGTAGGTGGCGGCGCCGCCGACGATGACCGGCACGTCGAGCTCGTAGATGAACTTCTTGAGGTTGAGGGGCTCGACGCTCTTGGACACGTGCTCGGCCGAGACCGTCGTGCCGCGGATCACGAAGAGGTCGACACCGGCCTCGACCACCGTCTGGTACAGCTCCTGGGTGCGCTGGGGCGAGAGCGCGCCCGCGACGGTGACCCCGCCCTCCCGGATCTCGGCGAGCCGGCGCGTGACCAGCTCTGGCTTGATCGGCTCGGCGTAGATCTCCTGCATGCGCCGCGTCGCCTTGTCGGCCGGGAGGTCGCGGATCTCGGCGAGCAGCGGCTCCGGGTCTTCGTAGCGGGTCCAGACGCCCTCGAGGTCGAGGACGCCGAGCCCGCCGAGCTGGCCCATCATGATCGCAGTCGTCGGGGAGACGACGGAGTCCATCGGGGCGGCGAGGAACGGGATGGAGAACTGATACGCGTCGATGGTCCACGCGACCGAGACGTCCTCCGGATCACGGGTTCGGCGGCTGGGCACCACCGCGACGTCGTCGAAGGCGTAAACGCGGCGTGCGCGCTTGGCGCGACCGATCTCAATCTCCATACTCACGGGTTCAGTCTATGGCGCGGCACTGGCAGAGTAGGCCGCGTGACCGTCGAAGCAGAGCCTCTCGCCCGCCTCCGCCAGCGCACGAGCGAGAAGTGGAAGGCGTATCCCGACGACGTCCTCCCGCTGTTCGTCGCCGAGATGGACTACCCGCTGGCCCCGCCGATCGCGGCGGCCCTGCACGCGGCGATCGACCGCAGCGACACGGGTTACGTCGGCCCGCAGCGCGGCCTGGAGACGGCGTTCGCCGCCTACGCGCACGACACCTGGGGCTGGGAGGTCGACGAGGCGGGAGTGCGCACCTCGACCGATGTCGGGGTGGTCGTCGTGGAGGCGCTGCGCCGGCTGATCGCGCCGGGCGAGCGCGTGATCATCACACCGCCGGTCTACCCGCCGTTCTTCTCGTACATCCCGGAGGCCGGCGGGGTCGTCGAGGAGGTCCCGCTGCTGTCCGGCACCTCCGGCGAGCCAGGCTGGTCGCTCGACCTGGCCGGGATCGAGGCGGCGTTCGCCTCCGGCGCCAGGGCGATGCTGCTCTGCAACCCGCACAACCCGCTCGGGCTGGTGCATCCACCCGAGCACCTGGCGACTGTCGCCTCCCTCGCCGCACGGTACGGAGCCCACGTCGTCAGCGACGAAGTGCACGCCTCGCTCACTCACCGCGACGCACGCTTCACACCGTTCCTGGCTGTCTCCGACGACGCCCGCCGCGTCGGCGTCGCCGCGCACGCCGCGAGCAAGGCCTGGAACCTCGCCGGCCTCAAGTGCGCGTTCTTCGTCGCGACGGGGACCGAGATGATCGAGCGCGTGCGCGCCCTCCCGATCGAGATCGAGGAGCGCACCAGCCTGTTCGGCCGCATCGCGACCGAGACGGCCTACCGCGAGGGCGCTCCCTGGCTGGAGGGCGCGCTCGACGCGATCGAGGCGAACCGCGCACTGCTCACCGACCTGCTCGCCGAGCACCTTCCGGAGGCCGTCTACCACGAGCCGTGCGCGAGCTACCTGGCGTGGGTCGACCTCCGCGCGTTCGGCTGGGGCGACGACCCGGCCGCGCACATCCTGGACGGGGCCCGCGTCGCCTTCGCGAGCGGCCCTGCCTTCGGCCGTGAGGGCCGCGGCTTCGTGCGCGTCAACCTGGCGTGCTCTCCGGAGGTTCTGACCGAGGCCGTGCAGCGGGTCGCGCGCCTGCGGTGACGCGTTTCTCCGGCCGAGGTGGGCCGCCGGGTCCGCGCCACGGGCGCCGGGTCTCGCATCGGCTCTTTCCGCCTCGTAACCAATGCCGAAGCTGATTGGAGTAAAATACTACAAATCAAGTTCTACATCTTTATGCTGGACTCTTCGTTCAAATCTGAGCGAAGGGATCTTCACAAGGAAGGTAGACACCATGCGAACTCGTTTGCGTCGTTCATCGATTCGGAGAACACTTACGGCAGCCTCGATCTGGATCCTGTGCGCATCTGCGGCTGCCGCGGCGCCCGCGTCCGCTGAGCCGATGGCCGACGTCGGTGTTGGCATGTATGCGAAATACGACGGCCAACTCGTCGACCTCCGCGAGACGTTCCAGGAGCATTCCATCGATCTGGACCAGCCATCGACTCAGACCAACCCACGGGCTCGGCTCATCGACTTCAGCCAGTGGGTCAGCTGTTACACCTTCGGTATCCGCGATGAGGTCTTCACGATGTATACGCACTACTGGGATGGAGTTGCGCACGACGTCAGGCTTAAGTGCGGAGAGCCGGGCGGCGGGGGCTGGGGATACCGTCACATCGAAGAAGGCCATCGAACACACTGGCAGCAGAAGCTGGACGGGGCCCGAGCCAAGGGCTGGGCGGCCGAAGCCTACGGGGTTCATTCATGGGATGACCTCATGGCTGGTGCGGTGGGATCCGCAGTCACATGGCCCGAGCACATTGGAGGCAGCTTCCAGAGTGCGACGAAATGTGGTGTGACGACCCTCTATCTTGTCGACATCAACCGACCCCAGGTCGTCCTCATGTCATTCAACGTGGTTGCAGTGTGGGCCTTGAACAGCGATCGACTGATCACTGCATATCCCGCGACGAAGACTTCCTGCTGAAATGCACGCGGGGCCGCGGCGGATCACGACCGGCCGCGCCCCCGCCGCGCGAGTGCGTGATCGTCCTCCGGAGACCTGAAGCCGCTGACGACAGCAGCAAGACCGTCCAGCTCGGCGCGCAGGCGCTCCAGCAAACCCTCTCCGACGTCCTCCCAATGCACCTGCGCTCGAGGATCAGCCCATCGCACCGAACCAGCCTGGAGCCCTTCCCAGGCCTCGTGCCATTCCTTCAGCTCATCGGCAAGAGCGACGCTGATGCCCAGATCGTCCGGGGCGAGAGGACCATCTGCGCTCCACAGGGGCCACGCGTGCCCCCACTCGTTCCACATCCACACCTCGCGCATCGTCACCGCGCCCGCACCACGCGCGCCTCGTCCCACACCGGCTCGTCGGCCTCGTACACGACCCCGTCGGAGCCGAAGACCAGGTAGCGGTCGAAGCCGCGGGCGAACCAGCGGTCGTGGGTGACGGCGACGACGGTGCCCTCGTAGCCGGCCAGGCCGTCCTCCAGCGCCTCCGCCGAGACGAGGTCGAGGTTGTCGGTCGGCTCGTCGAGGAGGAGCAGGGTCGCGCCCGACAACTCCAGCAGCAGGATCTGGAGGCGCGCCTGCTGGCCGCCCGACAACGACTCGAACGTCTGCTCGGCCGACGCCGCGAGACCGTAGCGGTCCAGCACCCGGCTCGCGGCCTCGCGCGGCATCCCCGCACGACGGTCGTCGCCGCGATGCAGGATGTCGAGCAGGGTCCTCCCGACCAGTTCGGGGTGCTCGTGCGCCTGCGCGAAGAGGCCGGGGGCCACGCGGGCGCCCAGCTTCGCGACGCCCGTGTGCGGCACGGGCGCGCCGGCGACCTCCGCCGACGCCAGGTGGCCCGCGGACGGGTCGGGGTCGGTGCCGCCCGCCGCCAGCAGGCGCAGGAAGTGGGACTTGCCCGAGCCGTTGGAGCCCAGAACGGCGATGCGCTCCCCGAACCACACCTCGAGGTCGAACGGGCGCATCAGACCGGTCAGCTCCAGCGTGTCGCACTCGATCACGCGCCGGCCCGTGCGGGCACCGGTGAGGCGCATGCGCACGTTCTGCTCACGCGGCCGCTCCTGCGGCGGTCCGGCCGCCTCGAACTTCGCCAGCCGGGTCTGCGCCGCCTGGTACGCCGACGCCAGGTCGCTGTTGTACTTGGCCTTCTCTTTGAAGCGCAGCACCAGCGCCTTCAGCTTGGCCTGCTCCTCGTCCCAGCGCCGGCGGAGCTCCTCCAGCCGGGCCATCCGCTCCTCGCGGGCCTCGTGGTACCCGCCGAAGCCGCCGCCGTGCGTCCAGGTGGTGTTCCCCGCCCCGCCGAGCTCGAGTGTGACGATGCGGTCGGCGGCGCGGGCCAGCAGCTCCCGGTCGTGCGAGACCAGCAGGACCGTCTTGGGAGTGGCCCGCAACTGCTCCTCGAGCCAGCGCTTGGCCGGAACGTCGAGGTAGTTGTCGGGCTCGTCGAGGAGGAGCACCTGCTCCGGCCCGCGCAGAAGCGCCTCCAGCACGAGCCGCTTCTGCTCGCCGCCGGACAGCGAGCGCACGCTGCGGTATTGGGCGCGCTCGAACGGGACGCCGAGCGCAGCCATCGTGCAATGGTCCCAGACGACCTCCTGGTCGTAGCCGCCCGCATCGGCGTAATCGCTGAGAGCGGTGGCGTAGCGCATCTGCGTCGCGGTCTCGTCGCGTTCGATGAGCGCTTCCTCCGCTGCCGCGAGCGCCTCCGCGGCCCGCCGGACAGCCGCCGGCGCCACGAGCACGAGCAGGTCGCGCACCGTCCGGTCGTCGCGGACGTGCCCGACGAACTGGTCCATGACCCCCAGGCCGCCGTCGATGACCACCCCGCCGCTGTCGGGCCGGATGTCGCCTCGGATGATCCGCAGCAGCGTCGACTTGCCCGCTCCGTTCGCTCCGATCAGGGCGGAGACACGTCCGTCCCCGACCCGGAACGACACGTCGTCCAGCAGAGGTCGCCCGTCGGCGAGCGCGTACGAGACGCCCGATACGTCGATGTGGCCCATGGTCGGCTTCCTGTCTTCCCTGCGAGCAAAGCCTTCCAGGATAGACGAAGCGGCGCCGGGAGACCAGACGCGTCGGGCGGTCAGCGCCCTTCGACGATGCGCTGGAGCGTACCGAGGTTGTCCCGCATGCCGTTCCTGAACAGCCGCTCGGCCAGCGGTCCGAGAAGCCGAGCCGGACCGGGGAGCCCCTCCGCGCTGATGCTCCCGTCGAGCTGGAGGCGACTGCCCTGGCCGGCAGGGTGGATGCGGTAGCGATAGCGGAACGGAGTGGGACCGTCGACCGAGACGAACTCGATCTCCCGGCCGTCGTCCCTGCTGCTCACCTCGACGGTGTTGACGACGGGGCCGGTCGGCAGCCGCCGGTGCACGGCGTAACGCGTGCCGACTCCCCCGCTGCCGCTGATCCGCTCGACGCGCTGCACCGCCGAGTACCACCGTGGCGTGTTCGCGAAGTCGGCGACGAACGCGAATACCGTGCCGGAGTCGGCCTGGAGGTCGAGGTCGAGGGTGAAGCTCATCGGCTGCTCCCCGAGGCTTCGGCCTGCGGTGCGGCGAGCCGGTTGTCGAGCGCCGTCCCTGCGGGGCTGCCCTGGGTCAGCGCGCGCAGAGTGCTCAGCAGGATCTCGGAGTCGGAGGCGTCGACCGCCGTGTCGATCGCCGCATACATCGCGTCTTCGATCTGCCGGACGGCCTTCGCCGCGTCCGCACCCTCCGGGGTGAGCCGGAGCGAGAGCTGCCGCTGGTCGCGCTCGTCGGCGTCCTTCCGCACGAGGCGAGCGGCGACCAGACGATCGACGATCCGGCTGGGGCTGCTGCCGGTGTCGCAGACGAGCATCTCCCCGAGCTGCTTCAGGGCGAGGGGGCCGTGGTCCTCGAGGATGCGCAGCGCCTCCGACTGAGCCGGCGTCAGGCCGAGCGGCGACAACGCAGCCGTGAGCTGACGGTTGCCCTCGCGCTGGGCGGCGAGCACCAGGTATCTGATCTGTTCAGCCGTTCTCAACGGTTCTGCCTTCCTGCCGCGCGAGCGCCGCCTCCAGGAGCCGGGCTGCGGCCGGGTCGTGTGCGGCGAGCACCGCGGCCCCCGGGGTGCGGGAGACCAGCTGATTCACCCGCCGCGTCGTCTCATGCAAGAGCTTACGTTCGCCGACACCCGGCACCCGGTCGGCCGCCAGCAGTTCGGCGTCGTAGGTGAGGTCGCCGACGAACAGCAGGTTCGGGAGGCCCTCGCTTCTCAACAGCAACGACAGCGACCCCGCCGTGTGACCGGGCGTCGGCAGCAGCAGGAGCGACCCGTCCCCCATCACGTCGTGGGCGTGGGTGAACGGGGCGATCGAGGAGTCCTGTGTCGGTGCGGGCTCGATCGGCACCCAGTCGATTCCGGGTACGTGGACGTGCTCGCGCATCACGCCGTCCAGAACCGCGAACCGCTTGTCGGCCGACGCCAGGTCCGTAGCGCTCACCAGCACCTGTGCCGACCGCGGGAGTTCGCGCAGTCCGCCGATGTGGTCCTGGTGCAGGTGCGAGAGGATCGCGTAGCGCACGTCGGCGATGTCGTACCCCTGCGCGCTCAGCTGGTCGCCGAGCGTGGCGTGCTCGGGGATGTCGAAGTCGGCGAGGCGACGGTAGAGGTGCCCCACCACGCCACCGGGGAAGTACGACGGGTCGGTGACCGAGCGACGGTCCTGCCCGGTGTCGAAGAGGACCAGGCCGCGCTCGTGTTCGATCACGTAGACGTTGATCGGGCGCGGAGCCGTCCATTGCCGGGACGTGTTCAGCCACCACAGTCGCGGCGTCCCGTTCGTCTCGACGTGCTCGGGTCTGATTCGGACGGTTCCGGTGCTGATCACGGACACCTGTGTGATGTGCTTCATGGTTCCTCCAATAGATGTCGCGACATACATGTCGCGACATCTATTGTGACGCCGAACCACTGCGCTGTCAACCCGGCGTGGCGACCAGTCGGCACAGAACGACGGAGGGGACCCGGCCCTCAGGACCGGATCCCCTCCGTGGGTGTCGACGTGCCGCGCTCAGCGACGGTAGTTCGGCGCCTCCACGACCATCTGGATGTCGTGCGGGTGCGACTCCTTGAGCCCGGCCGCGGTGATCCGGACGAACTTGCCGCGCTCCTTGAGCTCGGGGATGGTGCGCGCACCGACGTAGAACATCGACTGGCGGAGCCCGCCGACGAGCTGGTAGGCGACGGCCGCGAGCGGGCCGCGGTACGGGACCTGGCCTTCGATGCCCTCGGCGATCAGCTGCTCATCGCTCGGCACATCCGCCTGGAAGTAGCGGTCGCGCGAGTACGACGTCTTCTTGCCGCGCGTCTGGAGCGCGCCGAGGGAGCCCATGCCGCGGTAGTTCTTGAACTGCTTGCCGTTGACGAACACCAGGTCGCCGGGCGACTCGGCCGTGCCGGCCAGCAGCGAGCCCAGCATGACGCTGTCCGCTCCGGCGACGAGGGCCTTGGCGATGTCGCCCGAGTACTGGAGGCCGCCGTCCGCGATGAGCGGCACGTTCGCCGCGCGAGCGGCCAGCGAGGCCTCGTACACGGCCGTCACCTGCGGCACGCCGACGCCGGCGACGACGCGCGTGGTGCAGATGGAGCCCGGACCGACACCGACCTTGATGGCGTCGGCGCCCGCGTCGATGAGCGCCTGGGCGCCCGCGCGGGTCGCCACGTTGCCGCCGATCACGTCGACGTGCGACGCCCGCGGCTCGCGCTTGAGGCGGTTGATGATGTCGAGCACGCCGGCGGAGTCGCCGTTGGCGGTGTCGACGACGATGACATCCACTCCCGCGTCGACCAGAGTCATCGCGCGGTCCCAGGCGTCGCCGAAGAAGCCGATCGCGGCGCCGACCCGCAGGCGGCCCTCGTCGTCCTTGGTGGCGTCGGGGTACTTCTCGCTCTTGTCGAAGTCCTTGACGGTGATGAGTCCGCGCAGGCGACCGTCCGCGTCGACCAGCGGGAGCTTCTCGATCTTGTGCTCGGCGAAGATGGCGACGGCGGAATCCGGGTCGATTCCGACCGGAGCCGTGATGAGCGGCATGCGCGTCATCACGTCGCGGACGAGGGTCGTCGACCGCTCGAACGGCGAGACGAAGCGCATGTCGCGGTTGGTGATGATGCCGACGAGCTTTCCGTCGCCCTCCACCACGGGGAGTCCCGAGACGCGGAACTGCCCGCACAGGGCGTCGACCTCTTCGACGGTCGCCTCCGCGGTGGTGGTCACCGGGTTGGTGATCATGCCCGACTCGGAGCGCTTGACCTTGTCGACGTTGGTCGCCTGGTCTTCGATGGACAAGTTGCGATGGATGATGCCGATGCCGCCGTGCCGGGCCATGGCGACGGCCATGCGCGACTCGGTCACGGTGTCCATGGCGCTGGACAGGAGCGGTGTCGCCATGGTGATCCGCTTGGTCAGGCGAGTCGAGGTGTCGGCCTCGCTCGGGATGACGTCGGTGTGCCCGGGAAGGAGCATGACGTCGTCGTAGGTCAAACCGATGAATCCGAACGGATCCGCCTGGTCCATTTCACCCCTATCAAGGTCGCGCGAGTGTGGATGTCCAATGGTAACGGCAGAACTTGGTGGTCTATTCCGCGCTGCGGTCGCCAGGCTCCGTCAGCGACTCAGAGCACGCGCGAGAGGAAGTTGCGCGTCCGCGGGCTGGCTGCGCCGTCGACCGTGAGGCGATCGGAGGCGCCCGTCTCGACGATCCGCCCGTTCTCCATGAACACGAAGCGGTCGCACACTTCGCGCGCGAACCCGATCTCGTGGGTCACGATGACCAGGGTCATGCCGGTCGTCGCCAGTCCTTTGATCACATCGAGGACTTCGCTCACGAGCTCCGGGTCGAGCGCGCTGGTCGGCTCGTCGAAGAGCATGAGCTTCGGGTGCATGGCGAGAGCCCGCGCGATGGCGACGCGCTGCTGCTGGCCGCCGGAGAGCTGAGCGGGATAGGCGTCCGCCTTGTGCTCGAGGCCGACCTGGCGCAGAAGCTCGCGCGCCTCGGCGATCGCCTCCGCCTTCGGCCGCTTCAGCACGCCGACGGGCGCCTCGATCACGTTCTGCAGCACGGTGAGGTGGGCGAACAGGTTGAAGCTCTGGAAGACCATCCCGATCTCCTGCCGCTGCCGTGCCTCCGCCCGGCCGGAGAGCTCGCGCATGACACCCCTGTGCGGCCGCCAGCCGAGTTCCTCCCCGTCGAGGACGATGCGGCCGCGGTCGATGCGCTCCAGCATGTTCATGCAGCGCAGCAGAGTGCTCTTGCCCGCTCCCGACGGCCCGAGCAGCACGACGGTCTCGCCGCGCTCGACGTCGAGGCTGACGTCATCGATCACAGTCACGTCGTCGTAGCGCTTGGTGACGTCGGTCACCTGCAGGAAGGGGCTCATGCCCGGTTCTCCTTCGAGGTCGTGTCGGCGGCACCGGTCGCGGCGAAATCGTGATCGGGGGTCGCGGAGTCGGGGAGGTCGGGCTCCACCTCGATCGTGCGGCGACCCACGCGCGACGGCGAGGAGCGCAGCGCGCGCTCGATGAAGAACTGCCCGACCGACAGGATGGAGACGACGATCATGTACCAGAGGGTCGCCACGATCAGCAGCGGGACGATGCGGAAGTTCGACGAGTAGATCTGCTGCACCGAGTACATCAGGTCGGGCACGGCGATAAAGGCGACCAGCGACGTCGACTTCAGCAGGTTGATCGTGTCGTTCGCGATCGGCGGCAGCGCGACGCGGAACGCCTGCGGGAACACGATCTTCATCATCGTGCGGGTGCGGGTCATGCCGAGGGCGACGGCGGCCTCCCTCTGCCCGTCCGGCACGGACTGGATGGAGGCGCGCAGCACCTCCGACGTGTACGCCGCCTGCTGGAGTGAGAACGTCACGATGGCCGCGACCATCGGATTGATGAGCTCCTGCGTGTTGATCGAGAGGAACACCGGCCCGTACGGGATGCCGATGTCGATCGTCGGCCACAGCAGCGACAGGTTGAACGTCAGGACCAGCAGCACCAGGAGCGGCACGGACCGGAAGAACCAGACGTACAGCCAGGCGAGCCCGCGCAGCACCGGGTTGTCCGAGAGCCGCATCGTCGCCAGCAGCCCACCGAGGAGGACGGCGACGACGATCGAGACGGCGGTGATGAGCAGCGTGCGTCCGAGGCCGGCCAGCACGTCGTAGTTCAGGAAGTACTGCCCGATCGTCGGCCAGTCCAGGGCGTGGTTGAACGCCAGACCCTGGAGCCAGCCGAGCAGGAGGAGCACGAGCAGGGCGGCGACCACCCAGCGCGCGATGTGGCGGTTGGGGATGTGCGGCGCGAGGGCCGCCGATCCCTGTTCGTGTTCGGGCATGAGGGTGCTGCTACTTTCCGACGTTGGGGTCCGGGTTGACTTCTGCCTTCGCGATGGCGTCGCCCTCGACCCCGTACTTCTTGAGGATCTTCGTGTACTCGCCGTTGGCGATGAGCTCGTTGATGGAGTCGGCGAGCGCCTGCGCCATCCCGTTGCCCTTCTTGGTGGCGATGCCGATGAGGACGAACTGGTACTTCGGGCCGCCGATGCTGAACTGGCCAGAGGTCTGCTTCGAAATGTACCCGAGGTTGGTCAGCGTCGCGGTCGTCGCGTCGACCTGCTTGCTGGTCACGGCGAGGGTCGCAGCGCCCTGATCGGCGAACGTCTGCACGCTGATCGCCTTCTTGCCCGCTGCCGTGCACTTCGTCGACTGGTCCTGCAGGACCGGGATCGCGCTGTCGGCGGCGACGACCGAGATCTTCAGTCCGCACAGGTCGTCCATGGTCGAGCCGAGCTTGGCGTCCTTCAGTCCCATGAACTGGTAGTGGTCCTCGAGGAAGGAGACCTGGTCGAACGTCTTCTCGCGCTCGGCGGTCACGTCGGCGCCGAACGCACCGAAGTAGGTGCCGCTGTTGACGCCGAGGAGCGCGTTCTCGAAGGAGTCCTGCTTGAGCGTGACCGTCGTGCCCCAGGGGCCGCCGACGGCGGTGGCGAGGTCGGTGCTGATGCCGACGATCTTGCCGCCGTCGAGGTAGGCGTAGGGCGGGTAGCCGGTGACGGCCGGCGCCACGAGGCTCTTCCCGGCGAAGGAAGCGGGCAGCTTCACGGTCGCCGACGAGGAGCTGGAGGTGGTGGAGGGGGCCGAGGAGCCGCTGGTGCTGCTGCAGCCGGTGAGCAGGGCGGCCGCTGCGGCCGCGATGCCGATGCCCGCGGCGAGGGGGCCGCGGCGGAGGGTGCGTGTGATCGTCATTCGATTCTCCCGATGGTGAGTCGCTTCAGTCCGATGGTGCGGGTCTGCTGGCACGCCGCGGCGAACTCCTCGAGTCCGCTGGTGATCGACGCCCAGATGGTGCAGGGGGTCCAGCCGAGCGGCCCGAAGATCCGGCCGCCCTTGCCGTAGAAGATGCCGACCTCCCACAGCTCGAAGTCCAGCCCGGCCATGAGCTCCTTGGGCTGGAAGAACCAGACCAGGTCGCCCGCTGCGGGGATGACCTGCTGGTTCTCCGCCGGGAGGGCGGTCGGGTCGAACGTCTGCGCGCTCTGCGGCAGGCCGAACATGATCTCCGGGCCGGCGTACATCGCGTGCATCACGTCGTCGCTCACGGGCGACTCGAGGGCGCTCCAGATCGCCTCGGCGGTCTTGGGCGCCTCGTCGAGCAGGAGCGTCGCCTCGGCTCGCGGACCCCCCTCGAACTCGAGGAAGATGCGCTTGGGGGTCGTGCTCACACGAACTCCTTTCTGATGGGGGTGGGGGTGGTCGCGACGAGCCGGCGATAGCCGTCGGCCGCTGCGATGAAGGGCGCGAGGAGCCGCGTCGCGTGGGCGCGGCCCTCGATGCCCGGCATCTTCTCCGGGTGCCATTGAACGGCCCGGAGGAAGCGCATGGGGTCGGTCCCGGACACCGCCTCGACGGTGCCGTCCTCGGCGCGGGCGGCGATCGCCAGCCCGGCCCCGAGGCGGTCGATCGCCTGGTGGTGGATGGAGTTCACGATGCCGTCGTCGGGGAGGGTGTCCGCGACCCAGCCGGCTGCGTCCACGATGTGGTGCCGGCTGAGCCGCTCCTCCCCGCTCCCGACGGCGGGGTGGTCCTCGGTGCCTGGGAGGTCGTCGATGAGCGTGCCTCCCCGGTGGACGTTGAGGATCTGGAGCCCTCGGCAGATGCCGAAGACCGGCATGCCCAGGCGCTGGGCCTCCGCGAGCAGAGCGTGCTCGGTGGCGTCCCGTGCACCGTCGGCGATGTCCTGTCCGCCCGAGAGCAACAGGCCGTCGAGCCGTCGGATGAGTGCGGGAACGTCGGGTTCGACGGTGTCGGGCACCAGCAGCGGAACGCCGCCCGCGGCCTGCACCGCGTCGGCGTACTCGCCGCCCAGGGTGTAGAGATCGGTGCGCTCTCCGAGGCCGGTCGGCAGCGGACGGCGCCAGACCGTGACGCCGATGATCGGCCCGGTCATGCGCCCAGCTCGATCCAGGTGCTCTTCACGTCGGTGTACTTGTCCACCGCGTGCGCTCCCTTGTCGCGCCCGAAGCCGCTGTCGCCGACGCCGCCGAACGGCATCGACATGTCGCCCTCTTCGTAGCAGTTGACCCAGACGGTGCCCGCGCGCAGCCGCCGCGAGACGCGGTGCGCGGCCGAGAGGTCGGTGGTCCACAGGCCGGCTCCGAGTCCGAACGGTGTGCCGTTCGCCACGGCGACCGCCTCGTCGACGTCGTCGACGGCGATCACCGAGAGCACGGGACCGAAGACCTCCACCTGTGCGATCTCCATGTCGGGTCGCACGTCGGTGAGGACCACCGGCGCGACGTAACTGCCTCTCCCCGTGCCGATGTCGTGGCGCGTCACCGAACCGGCGGCGAGCGTCGCCCCGTCCGCGACCGCGCGTTCGACGAAGCCGAGGATGCGCTCGAGCTGACGCTCGCTGACGACCGCGCCACTGGCCGCGGCGCCGCTCAGCGGGTCGGACGGGGCCATGGCCGCGGCCTGGGCGACGGCGGCCTCGACCGCGCGGTCGTGAACGTCGCGCATCACGATCATGCGCGAGGAGGCGCTGCACATCTGGCCCTGGTTGTAGAAGGCGCCCCACGCGCTGGTGCGCCCGGCCGCCTCGACGTCGGCATCGCTCAGGACCACCGAGGCCGACTTGCCGCCGAGTTCCGGCCACACCCGCTTGCCGTTCGACTCCGCCGAGTAGGCGAGGAAGCGCCGGCCCACCCCGACCGAGCCCGTGAAGGTCAGCACGTCGACGTCGGGGTGGCGGCCGAGCGCCTCCCCGACGGTGTCGCCTCGGCCCGGCACGACGTTCAGCACGCCGGCCGGGATCCCGGCCTCCAGGGCGAGCTCGCCGAGTCGGAGGGCGGACACGCTGGTCTGCTCGGCGGGCTTGAGGACGACGCTGTTCCCGGCGACGAGCGCTGGTCCGAGCTTCCAGGCGGTCATCGTGAGAGGGAAGTTCCAGGGGACGACCGCACCCACGACCCCGGCCGGCTCACGGGTGACGAGGGCGAGCGCGTCGGGCGTGGCCTGAGGCGACTCGTCGGGGAGCTTGTCGGCGAGCTGACCGTACCAGCGCAGGCACTGGGCGACGGCGCGGAGCTCGACCGCGAGGGCGTCCTGCACGGGCTTGCCCATCTCGAGTGAGATGCGGAGCGCCAGCTCACGGGCGTTGGCCTCGACGAGGTCGCCGAAGCGCATCAGGGCGCGGCCCCGCTCGATGGCCGCGGCTCGCGACCACTCGCCGCGCTCGAAGACGGCACGCGCCGAACGGACGGCGGCGTCGACGTCGGCAGCGGTGCCATCGGCGACGGAGGCGAGCACGGCACCGTCGCGGGGGCTGACGAGGTCGAACCGGCCGGCGGCGCTGGATGGGCGGCGGACGCCGTCCACGAGAGGCTCAGTCGTCCAGCTGAGACGTGCCGCCTCCTGCTGCCAGGTGAGTGCCATGACCGTCCTCTCTTCATTGGGTTGAAGTGAGGTTATGCGTTAACGGCCAGAATCGCAATCTTGAATTTAGGTTTCGGCCACTTTTGCAACAAGATGTTTACAAATCAGCCACGTTGAGCGACTCGGGGATGAGCATGGGTCCTCGCCGCACGGGTGCGAGCACGACCGATGTCTGAGCCGCAGTGACCCCGAGAGCCGCGACATCCTCGGTGAGGAACCGGTACAGCGCCTGCTCGTCGGCCACGACGCAGTCGACCAGCAGCTGGGTCGCGCCGGTGCAGGCCGCGCAGAACCGCACCGATGGATGCCGGCCGAGAGCCTCCCCGACCTTCTCCACCCGGTCGGGCGACACCTGCAGCCACGTCAGAGCCTCCACGCGCAGCCCGTGGAGCGCCGGGCTGATCTCCGTGCGCACGTGCAGGACACCCGCAGCGAGCAGGGCGTCCAGTCGGCGCTTCACGGTCGGCGGCGTCACGCCGATGCGCTCGGCGACCTCGCTGGCGGAGGCGCGACCGTCCTCCGCGAGAACGTCGACGAGCCGCTCGTCGTCCGCCGTCAGCGTCACCCTGCCGGTCGGCCGGGGACCCTCGTCGTCGCTGCTGCGCAGCTGGGCGAGAGTCGCCTCGGGCAGCGGAATGGCGGTCCAGTCGAAGCCGGAGCGGAAGAACTTCAGCACGGTCCCCACTCGCACCGACACCAGATGGTCGAGTTCGGGCAGCTCCTCCACGACCAGCCGCGCGCTCTCCTCCGGCGTGCGCGGCATGAGCTGGCAGATCACGTCGGCGCCGCTCTCGAGCACCGATACGCTCGACGCGTCCGCACGGGTGGCGAGTGCGCGGGCCACCGCCACGGCATGGCCGGGGCGGGTGGAGATCTGGATCACCAGCGGCCGCGCATCCCCGACGCGGGTCGTGTCGAGATAGGTCGACACGCGCACCGCACCCACATCGAGAAGGCGCTGGCCGCGGCGCGCGATCGTACGCACCGGCGCGTCGATCGCCGTGGCGATCAGCCCCCAGCTGGCACGTCCGTTCGCTTGGAGCGCAGCAGCGATGCGGGAGTCGAGTTCGTCGAATTCGGTCGAGATGGCCACGCCCCTACGCTAGCTGCGCCACGCGGCGCCCGGTGCGAGCGGCGGCGACCATGTCGACGCTGAGCACGATCAGGGCGAGCCAGACGATGCCGAAACCGACCCAGCGCTCCGGCGGCATCGCCTCGTGGAGCACGAAGACGCCGACCAGGAACTGGATCAGCGGCGTGACGTACTGGACGAAGCCCATGTAGACCAGCGGGAGGCGGCGGGAGGCCGCGGCGAAGAACAGCAGCGGTACCGCCGTCACCACGCCGGCTCCCGCCAGAGCGATGGTGTGCCAGGCGCCGTACTCGCCCAGAGTGATGCCCGAGGTCAGTGCGACGACGATCAGCTGTACGACGGCGATCGGCGTGAGCCACATCGTCTCGAGCGTCAGCCCGGAGACGGCGTCGACCGAGGGCCCCACCCGCTTCTTGATGAGGCCGTAGAACCCGAACGAGAACGCCAGCAGCAGCGCGATCCAGGGGAAGGCCCCGTACCCCACCGCCAGGACGACGACCGCGACGGCGCTCAGGCCGACGGCCACCCACTGGGCCGGCCGCAGCCGCTCATGCTGCACGATCACCCCGAGCAGCACCGTGACGATCGGATTGATGAAGTACCCGAGCGCCGCCTCGACCACGTGACCGGTCACCGTCGCGAGGACGTACGTCTGCCAGTTGACGTAGATCAGAGCGCCGGCGAGCGCCATCGTGAAGAGGATGCGCGGCGAGCGGAGCAGGAGGGCGAACGGACGCCACGCGCGCGTGACGGTGAGCAGCAGCGCGCAGAACACGAGGGAGAAGATCACGCGCCAGGCCACGATCTCCCACGCCGTCGTCGGAGCGAGCGCGATGAAGTAGAGCGTGAGCACGCCCCACAGCACGTGCGCGGAGATCGCGAAGATCAGTCCGGACGCGCGGTGCTCGGCAGAAGCAGAAGGCGGCGCCACCCGTCGACTCTAGCGGCGCTCACCGACACACGACGAAGGCCCGGGCGCTGCGCACCCGGGCCTCCATGGAGAGAGCTTCGTCAGCGGACGACGACCGCGAGCACGTCGCGGGCCGAGAGGACGAGGAAGTCCTCTCCGCCGAACTTGACCTCGGTGCCCCCGTACTTGGAGTAGATCACCTTGTCGCCGACGGCGACATCGAGCGGCACGCGATTGCCGTTGTCGTCGATGCGGCCCGGTCCGACGGCGACGACCTCGCCCTCCTGGGGCTTCTCCTTCGCGGTGTCGGGGATGACCAGACCGGAAGCAGTGGTCTGCTCAGCCTCGACCTGCTTGATGACGATTCGATCTTCGAGCGGCTTGATGGAGACCGACACGGTTGACCTCTTTCTTTGGTGAACTCAGTCTTTGCGAACTCAGGTGGAGTGCGGTTTGCGTTAGCAAACTCGCACGGAGAGTGCTAACCACGAGTCTAGGGGGTGCGTTAGCAGTCCCGCAACGTGAGTGCCAGAAGGTACCGTGGTGCACATGGACCGGTCCGAACTCGTCGAACTGCTGAGCCCCGAAGGGCTCCGGCTGCTCGACTCACTGCCTCCCTACCGGTCCGAGAAGGACGTGCTTGCCATGGTCACGGCGCTGCGCAAGCAGGGTCACTCCCCCGGCCTGGTGGCCGCCGTGCTCACGCAGGCCAAGCTCCGCAAGAAGGCCGCGGGCAAGTTCGGCGAGTTCGCCTCCCGCATGCTGTTCACCGAGGCCGGGCTCGAGCAGGCGACCCGCCTGGCCGTCGCGGCGCGCCACGCCGGCCGCTTCCGCGCCGCCGGGCTGACGCGCATCGCCGACCTCGGCTGCGGCATCGGCGGCGACGCCCTCGCGATCGCCGCGCTCGACCTGGAGGTCACCGCGGTGGACGCCGACGAGGTGACGGCCGCGATCGCCGCCTTCAACCTGGCCCCCTTCCCGTCCGCCACGGTCGAGCACCGCCGAGCGGAGGACGTGAGCCTGCGCTCCATCGACGGGGTCTTCCTCGACCCGGCGCGACGCACGGCAGGGCACACGGACACCGACCGGCTGACCGATCCCGACGACTACACGCCGTCGCTCGGCTTCGCGTACGAGCTCGCCACCGGTCGATCGGTCGGCCTGAAACTGGGGCCGGGGTTCGACAGAGACCTCATCCCGTCGACCGCCGAAGCCCAGTGGGTGTCGGCGGACGGCCAGGTCGTGGAGCTCGGGCTGTGGTTCGGAGCCCTGGCGCGCTCGGGGGTCCGGCGGTCCGCCCTGGTGCTCCGGGGCGACGACGCGCACGAATTGACGGCGGAGGCCGACAGCGAGGACGCCGAGACGGGTGGGCTCGGCGAGTACCTCTACGAACCGGACGGCGCGGTCATCCGCGCGCGCCTCATCGGTGACCTGGCACGCCGGCTCGACGGCCGGATGCTCGGCGACGGAATCGCCTACATCACTGCCGACGAGGCCAGCGAGTCGCCGTTCGCCGCGGGGTTCCGCATCCTGGAGTCACTGCCGTTCGCCGAGAAGGACCTCAAGAAGGCCCTCCGCGCCCGCGGCATCGGCACACTCGAGATCAAGAAGCGCGGAGTGGACGTCGACCCCGCTGCGCTGCGCACCCGGCTCAAGCTCTCGGGCGACCGGCCCGCGACGCTGATCCTCACTCGGGTCGGCGGCAAGCACACGGCGCTGCTCGCCGAGCGGCTCTGACGGCCGCCCGACGAGCGCGAGCCGGTTTCAGTACCGGTAGTTGGCGTTGAAGTTCGCCAGGATGATGCCCAGCACGATCCAGAAGATGATCGCGATGGCCACGCTGACGAAGCCGAGGATGATGCCGGTCAGCCAGAAGCCCTTGGCCTGCGGCTCCTTGCTGCGCCCGATGAAGCCGAGGACGATGCCGGCGACCCCGAACAGGAAGCCGATCCCCCAGGCGAACGTCAGGACGATGCCGACGATGCCGCCGATGAGCGACAGGATGCTGAGGATCGGCGACTTCGCGGCCGGCTGCGCGTAGGGCTGCGCGTACCCCGGAGCGGGCTGACCGTACGCGGGCTGACCGTAGCCGGGCGCCGGAGTTTGCTGACCGTACGGCTGCTGCGGCGGCTGCTGACCATACGGCTGCTGCGGCTGGCCGTACGGCTGCTGCGGCGGCTGCTGCTGGCCGTAGGGCTGTGGCGGCTGCTGGCCGTACGGCTGCTGGCCGTAGGGCTGCTGCGGGGCGCCGTAGCCGGGCGCGGCCGGCGAGACGGGAGGCGCGGGCGGGGCGACCGGGGGAACCGGCGGGACGCCGTCCGGGGCCGGTGCGGGGATGTCGGACGACGGCGGAACCGGCTGAGCGGGAGTTCCTTCCGTTCCTTCGGGCTCTGTTGCGCCTGACGGGGTGTTCGGATCGGACATTCTGCCCATCTCCCTCTCTGGTGGCTTCCTGAGAAAATGCTGTACCGACTCAATCGTCTCAGCGGGCCACGAGCCTGTCAACGCCCCATGTCAGCCCGGCAGCGCCACGTCGCCCGCAGAGATCAGGCCGCGGCCCCGCCCTCCGCCGCCACCTGGATCTCGGTCACCGGAAGCGTGGAGTCGGCGCCGAAGTCGAGCCGGCTGGGCTCGCGTCCCGCCATGATGAGTTGCGCGCCGAGCGCCGCGATCATCGCCCCGTTGTCGGTGCACAGCGACAGTGCCGGGATGCGCAAGGTCACGCCCGCCTCCGCCGCCCGCTGCACCGCGAGCTGGCGCACGCGCGCGTTGGCGACGACACCGCCGCCGAGCAGCAGGCGCGGCACTCCGTGGTCGAGGCAGGCGGCGATCGCCTTAGTGAGGAGCACGTCGGCGACCGCCTCGCGGAACGAGGCCGCCACGTCGGCGACGGGCACCTCCTCTCCGGCGTCCTGGCGCTGCTCCACCCAGCGGGCCACCGCGGTCTTGAGCCCGGAGAACGAGAAGTCGTAGCGGTGCCGCTCGAGGTCTTTGGGTTTGGTGAGCCCGCGCGGAAAGCGGATGGCGCGCGGGTCGCCGTCGGCGGCGACCCTGTCGATCTGCGGACCGCCCGGGTACGGGAGGCCGAGGACGCGCGCGACCTTGTCGAACGCCTCGCCCGCCGCGTCGTCGATCGTCTCGCCCAGCAGCTCCACGTCGGACACCAGGTGGCGGACGAGCAGCAGCGAGGTGTGGCCTCCGGAGACGAGCAGCGCGACGGTCGGCACCTCGACCGGATGACCCGGGCCGCCCGTGGCGTCGAGGACATCGGCCCCGACGTGGCCGACGAGGTGGTTGACCGCGTAGAGCGGTTTGCCGAGCGACAGCGCGAGCGCCTTGGCCGCGCCGACGCCGACCATCAGGGCGCCGGAGAGCCCGGGGCCGCTGGTGACCGCGATCGCGTCAAGGTCGGCCAGCTCGATGCCCGCGTCGGCGACCGCGGTGCGCAGAGTCGGGGTCAGCGCTTCCAGGTGGGCGCGGGCCGCGACCTCGGGAACGACACCGCCGTAGCGCGCGTGCTCCTCCATCGACGAGGCGATCGTGTTGGAGAGCAGGGTGGTGCCGCGCACGATGCCGACGCCGGTCTCGTCACACGACGTCTCGATACCGAGGACGAGCGGGCCATCGCCGGACGCGTCGGAGTGGTGAGGAATGCCGTTCATGCGATCGTGGTCTCCGGTGTCGGGACGGTCAGGCGCATGACGATCGCATCCACCCCGTCGGGCTGGTAGTAGCGGGGGCGCACGCCGATCTCCTCGAAGCCGAGCGATCGATAGAGCGTCTGGGCGCCGGGGTTGTCGGCGCGCACCTCGAGGAACACCTCGGTGACGCCGCGATGGCGGGCCTCGCCGATCAGGGCGAGCATGAGCGCGCGTCCGAGGCCGTGCCTGCGTGCGTCCGGCACGACGGCGATGGTCTGGATGTCGCCCTCGCCGGCTCCCCGCGGCGCCAGCAGGCCGCCGTAGCCGTCGACACGGTCGGTGCCGTCGACGGGAACGGCCACCAGGTAGTACCCGTGCCGGCTGCGCAGCTCGGCACGCATGGTCTCGTCCGACCAGGCGTCGGTGACGAAAGTGGAGCGCTCGATCTCCATGATCGCGTCGAGGTCGCGCTCGGTCGCCCGGCGCAGCTGCCACGACGCGGCGCCCGCGGAAGCGGGGACCCGGTCCGTCACGCGCTCACCCGCTTCGGGCCGGCGGACAGGGTGACATCGGGCGACCGCAGGTACAGCGGCTCGTCGCGGTCGAACGGGAGGCCGGCGGCGAACCGCAGTTCCGCGATCATCCCGAGCAGTCCGGCCGACACCTCCACCGCGTCCTCGCGGACGATGTCGGCGTGCGGGAGGTCGTCCGGCTTGCTGAGCCCCGGCCCGTCGAGCCGCACGGGGAGGCCGTGCTCGTCGACGCCCGAGTACGCCGTCCAATAGCGCTCGCGACGCCGGGCGTCGGTGACGACGAGCAGCGGGCCGGTGTGCCCGGCGAGGTAACGCCCGTACGCGACGGCGTCGTGGCTGACCACCGGGACGAGCGGCCGGCCGGCGCCGAAGGCGAACGCCGTGGCCGCGGCGATGCCGACGCGCAGGCCGGTGAACGGACCGGGACCCATGCCGGCCACGACGCCGGAGAGCGCGGAGACGCTCGTGCCGGAGGCGTCGAGCGCCGCCCGGATGAGGTCGCCGACGACCTCGGCGTGCCGCATGGTGTCGGCCTCGCCTGCTTCGGCCAGGATCCCGCCGTCGCGGTCGACGACCGCGACGCTCGTTCCGGCGGACGTGTCGATGGCGAGGAGCATGACACCAGCCTAAGCGTGAAGGCGGGATCGGCGGTCTCGGGCTAGACCGTCCGCGCCGCCAGCGCACGGTTCGCGCGCTCGACGGCGCGATCGATCTCGGCAGACGGCCGACCGTGCACGATCCCGAAACACACGAGCTGGAGCGGATAGGTCGCGGCGATGACCCGCGCGCGGTGCTCGGTGCCAGGAGAGACGACGCCGGTGATCGCGTCCCACCCGTGCCACGTGGCCAACGCGGCCACATCCTCGGCGGGGTCACCGGCGCTCGCGAGGTCCCAGTCGAGCAGGCCGCACACCCGCCCGTCCGCCCAGAGCACGTTGGCTCCCGCGAGGTCGCCGTGCACGAGCGAGGGCTCCGACGGCTCCTCCAGCGCAGCCAACTCCTCGACCGCTCGTCCGCCTCGTGTCCTCGCCCGGAGATCGAGGAGCGGGAGCACCCTCTCGGTCATGAGCTCGCGCCACGCGTCGCCTCCCATGAACGCCCGCGGGTGCGCGAGGTCCGCGCGGACCGTGTCGAGCGGCACGCGGTGAAGGGCGTCGAGCAGCGACGCGAGCTCTCGCGGGTCGCCGCTGCCGCTGGGATAGGGCTCGCCCGGCAGGCGGCGTTGGGCGATCGCGATCAGCCCCTCGGCACGCACCGGTTCCGCACGAGAGCGCGGCACGGCGAACGGAAGCGGAGGGAGGCCGTCGATCACGCGCTGTGCTCGTTCGACCTCCGCCGCGGCCTGCTCGGTGCGGCTCACACGAACAGCTGTCGCGCCCACGAGCACGACCAGGTTCGCGGATCCGTGATCGACCAGTACGCGTCGATCGGGATCGGTCGATTCACCGGCCGCCCGCAGCGCCGCAGTGACCAGCTCGTCGAACAGTCGGGGGCCGGGCGCCACGAAATCGGTCTCGACCACTCTCCAACGATAGCCGCGACGGGAAGGCAATCGCCCCTGAAACGCTCGCCTCCGGGCGCTAGGCGGTCGGCCCCGCACCCCAGCGCGGGCCGAAGGCGGTGACGGTCACCGTGCGCGGCTCGTCGGCGTCGGACGCCGGATCGGTGCCCGCCTCGGACGCGCCGGTCGGCCGCACGATCTCGACCTCCAGCCACGACTCCGCGACGCCGTCGAGCATTCCCCCGCCCCACTCGACCACCACGACCGAGCGGGCGAAGTCGATGTCGAGGTCGTCGAGTTCGAGAGCACTCGAGAGGCGATAGGCGTCGACGTGGACGAGTGGCACGCCGTCGACGAGGCTGGGGTGGGTTCGCGCCAGAACGAACGTGGGGCTCGTCACCGGTCCGCGCACCCGGAGGCCATCGCCGATGCCGCGGGTGAGGGTGGTCTTGCCCGCGCCCAGCGGGCCGGTCAGCACCAGCAGGTCTCCCGCCCGCAGGAGCTGGGCGAGCTCGATCCCCAGCTCGTGCATCTCGTCGCCGGTCGCGACCGTGCGATCGACCAGCACGCGCCCGCTCACGCCGCTCCCCCGCGGAAGCTGCGCCGCAACCGACCGCCAAGGCGTGTGACGATCTCGTAGCTGATCGTGTCGGCGGCCGCCGCCCAGTCGTCTGCTCCCGGCACCCCGGTGGCGGGGTCGCCGAACAGCACGACCTCATCGCCGACGGCCACCTCCGCGTCTCCCACGTCGACCACGAACTGGTCCATCGCGACCCGGCCGGCGATGCGATATCGCTCCCCGCCGATCCACACGGGGCCGCGCCCCGAGGCGTGCCGCGGGATCCCCTCGGCGTAGCCGATCGGCACGAGCACGAGCGTCGTCTCGGCCGAGGTGCGGTAGGTGTAGTCGTACGAGACCCCGGTGCCGGCCGGCACCCTCCGCACGGCCGCGACCTGCCCCCGCAGGGTCATCGCCGGCCGCAGTCCGAGCTCGGAGGCCGACTCCGGCCCGAACGGGCTCAGGCCGTAGATCGCGAGGCCGAGACGCACCAGGTCGAAGCGCGACTCCGGCAGGCTCAGGGCGGCGGCGCTGGCCGCGATGTGGCGCACCTGGGGACGGAGGCCGGCCTCCTCGGCCTGCTCCACCCCGCGCGTGAAGACCGCGATCGCCGCACGGTCGTCCTCCGGGGACGCGTTGGAGAGATGGCTGAAGAGCCCGCGCACGACCAACGCGCCCGTCTCTTCGAGCTCGCGAGCGCGGGCGACGGCGATCTCCCACACGGAGGCGGGGATGCCGTTGCGGCTGAGTCCCGTCTCGAGCTTCAGCTGCACGAAGGCGGGGCGCTCCGGCGTGCCGGCGGCGGCCGCGGCCTCCAGCTGGGCTAGCGACGAGATGCCCAGGTCGATCCCTGACTCGACAGCCTCGGCGAAGTCTGCGTCGGGGTCGTGCAGCCACGCCAGCACCGGTGCGTCGATCCCGGACGCCCGCAGTTGGAGGGCCTCGGCGATCTCGGCGACACCGAGCCAGTCCGCGCCTCCGGCGAGCGCCGCCCTGGCGCACTCGAGCGCGCCGTGACCGTACGCGTTCGCTTTGACGACGGCCATCGCGTGCGGAGTCCCGACGAGTTGCCGCAGTCGGCGGACGTTGGCGGTCACGGCGTCGAGGTCGATGACCGCCTCGCGGAAGGCGTCGCTCATGCGCGCTCCAGCACCACGAACGCGGTCGCGATCCCGGCGTCGTGCGACATCGAGACGTGGATGTGCTCGATGCCGCGCTCAGCGACCTGACGGCCCACCACGTTGTGCAGCACGAACCCCGGATTCCTCTCTTCGTCCGGCACGATCTCCATGTCGTGCCAGCGCACTCCTTCAGAGCCGCCGAGCGCCTTGATCAGCGCCTCCTTCGCTGCGAACCGCGCAGCGAGGGAGTGCACGGGCAAGCCGCGCTCCGCCTCCGTGAACAGGCGTTCGCGGAGCTTCGGCGTGCGGTCCAGCGATCGGGCGAAGCGCGCCAGGTCGACGACGTCGACCCCGATGCCGGCGATCACGACGCTCCTACTCCACGGTGACGGACTTGGCCAGGTTGCGCGGTTGGTCGACGTCGAGACCCTTGGCCGCCGACAGCTCCATCGCGAAGATCTGGAGCGGCACGACCGACAGCAGCGGCTCGAACAGCGGAGCGGCCAGCGGGATGCGGATGACCTCGTCGGCGAACGGCAGGACGGCCGCATCGCCGGCCTCGGCGATCGCGATGACGCGAGCGCCACGGGCGCGGATCTCCTGGATGTTGGAGACGACCTTCTTGTGCAGCTCGTCGGACCAGCGCGGGCTGGGCACGACCACGAAGACGGGCTGGCCCGGCTCGATCAGCGCGATCGGGCCGTGCTTGAGCTCTCCGGCGGCGAAGCCCTCCGCGTGGATGTACGCCAGCTCCTTCAGCTTGAGGGCGCCCTCCAGCGCGATCGGGTAGCCGACGTGACGACCGAGGAACAACACGGACCGGGTGTCGGACATCCAGTGCGCGAGCTGGGCGATGGTGGCGTGGGACTCCAGCACGGCGGCGATCTTCTCGGGAACCGCGAGCAGCTCCTCGACGGCGTCGCGCTGCTGCGCCGCAGGCAGGGTGCCACGCACGCGGGCCAGGTGGAGGCCGAACAGATACAGGGCCGTGATCTGGGCCACGAACGCCTTGGTCGAGGCGACCGCGACCTCCGGGCCGGCGTGCGTGTACAGTGCCGCGTCCGACTCGCGCGGGATGGTCGCGCCCTGCGTGTTGCAGACCGAGATCGCCTTCGCACCGGCCTCGCGGGCGTACTTGACCGCCATGAGCGTGTCCATCGTCTCGCCGGACTGGCTGATCGAGATGACGAGCGTGCCGTCGGTGATCACAGGCTCGCGGTAGCGGAACTCGTGCGAGAGCTCGACCGTCACAGGCACCCTGGCCCACTTCTCGATCGCGTAGCTGCCGACCAGACCGGCGTAGGCGGCGGTGCCGCACGCCACGATCGTGATGCGGTCGATGCCCGCGAGGAAGCCGTCGCCGAGCGCGTCGAGCTCCGGGATGTGCACCGTGCCGTCGACGATGCGCTGGCGGAGGGTGTTCGCCACGGCGTCGGGCTCTTCCGCGATCTCCTTCGCCATGAACGACGACCAGCCGCCCTTCTCGGCGGCGGAGGCGTCCCACGCCACCTCGAACGGCTCCACCTCGACGGGCGCGCCGGCGAAATCGGTCACGGTGACCGAGTCAGGGGTGATCGTCACGATCTGGTCCTGGCCGATCGCGAGCGCGCGGCGCGTGTGCTCGACGAACGCGGCCACGTCGGAGCCGAGGAAGTTCTCGCCCTCACCGAGCCCGATCACGAGCGGCGAGTTGCGGCGGGCGCCGACGACGACATGCGGCTGGTCCTGGTGGAGCGCCAGAAGGGTGAAGGCGCCTTCGAGACGCGACACGACGCGCTGGAACGCCTGGCTCAGGTCTCCGGTGGCGCGGTACTCGCGGCCGAGGAGGATGGCGGCGACCTCCGTGTCGGTCTCCGACTCGAACGTGAAGCCGTCGGCGAGGAGCTCGTCCTTCAGCGTGGCGAAGTTCTCGATGATCCCGTTGTGGATGACGGCCAGTCGCCCCTCGTCGCCGAGATGCGGATGGGCGTTGCTGTCGGTCGGGCCGCCATGGGTCGCCCAGCGGGTGTGGCCGATACCGGTGCCGCCGTTCGGGATGGGGTGCGCGCCCAGGTCGTCGGAGAGCACGGCGAGCTTGCCCGCCTTCTTGGCGGTGCCGAGGTGTCCGTCGGGGTCGATGACCGCGATGCCCGCGGAGTCGTATCCGCGGTACTCCAGACGCTTCAGGCCGCCGAGCAGCACCTCCAGACTCCGGTCGCTACCGACGTACCCAACGATTCCACACATGCGCCCGAGTCTATCGTGGGTGCACCTTAGACTTGTCGCCTATGGCTGAGAACGGCGCCGCTCGCGGCGGATCCACGGCGAACGGCGAGTCCAGCACCCCCTATGTCGAGCTGAGCCGTGCCGACTGGGCCGAGCTGGCGCAGAACACCCCGCTGCCGCTCCACGAGACCGAGATCGTCCAGCTCCGGGGCCTGGGCGACCCGCTCGACCTCCGCGAGGTGGAGGAGGTCTATCTGCCGCTCAGCCGCCTGCTCAACCTGTATGTGGGAGGCACCAAGCAGCTGCACCGGGTCACCAGCGACTTCCTGGGCGAGCGGGCCCAGCCGACGCCGTTCGTGATCGGGGTCGCCGGCTCCGTCGCCGTCGGTAAGTCGAGCATCGCCCGCCTGATGCGCGAACTGCTCTCGCGGTGGGACGACACCCCCCGCGTCGAGCTCGTCACCACCGACGGCTTCCTGCTGCCGAACGCCGAGCTCGAGCGGCGCGGGCTGATGGAGCGCAAAGGCTTCCCGGAGTCGTACGACCGCCGCGCGCTCCTCCGTTTCGTCACCGCGGTGAAGAGCGGGGCGCCAGAAGTCCGCGCTCCCTTCTACTCGCACCTGAGCTACGACATCGTGCCGGACGCCGAGATCGTCGTGCGGAGGCCGGACGTCCTCATCGTCGAAGGCCTCAACGTCCTCCAGCCGGCCGGGGGCGGCAACCGGCTGGCGGTGAGCGACCTGTTCGACTTCAGCGTCTACGTCGACGCCCGCACCCGCGACATCGCGCACTGGTACGAGGAGCGCTTCCTCAAGCTGCAGCGCGGGGCGTTCGCGAACCCCAAGTCGTACTTCCACCGGTTCGCACAGCTCACCGAGAGTCAGGCCAGGGAACGCGCTGCCTCGATCTGGTCGGCGATCAACGAGCCCAACCTCGTGCAGAACATCCGGCCCACGCGCTCGCGAGCGAAACTCGTGCTGCGCAAGGACGCCGACCACACGGTGAGCTCGGTCCTGCTGCGCAAGCTCTGAGCGGCCGTGACTGCGTCGGGTGCGCAGGCCCGGCGTCGTCACGATCCGTGCTCCAAGACTCTGGCCTGCCGCCGCCGGTTCCCGTAGTCATGGAGGTATGGCTACACCACGATCGCGCGCTGCCCAATTGTTCGGACACCGTGTCCGTCAGGCCCGGGTCGCGCGCGGTGTGAGTCAGGAGGAGATCGCCAACCTCGCCGACATGCACGTGACCAATTACGGGCGCATCGAGCGCGGCGAGGCCAACTCCGAACTGCACACGATCGTCCGCCTCGCCACCGCGCTCGACACCGACCCGGCGGAGCTGCTGGCAGGGCTGTACGGGCCGAAGATGGTGCCCGACCGTGAGCGGGCGTACTCGGTGGCCGACTTCATCGCGGCCTCGCGTCAGCAGGCGGGGTGACCGATGTCGGTGGATCTGCGGATGATGGATCGCACGCAGGAGGGCTGCGGCGCGGTCAGCGCTTCAATGCCTGACGCGTTGCAGCCGATTGCTTTCCGCCCCGGGGCGTTCTCGCATGTCGCTTCGGGCCTCTGGGTAGAGACTCTGCCCGGAAACAGAGTGGACGCATGCCCTCGCCACGTTTTGAAGCCTCACGCATCCTGGGCGAGCGGCTCCGCCGGCGACGGATCGAGCTGCAGATCTCGCAGGTCGACGTCGCGAACCTCAGCCAGGTGGACCTGGCCAACTACGGCCGAGTCGAGAGAGGCATCGGCAACCCGACCCTCATGACGATCCTGCAGCTCGCCGTGACTCTCGAGATCGAGCCGAGCGCGTTGCTGGATGGGCTGGCCGACCTCGAGCTCCTCCCCGAGCCGGAGCACCTGTTCTCGTCGTCCGACTTCGTGCGCGAAGAACTGTCGCGCGACCGCAGGCACGAGAAGGACTGAACCATGGACGCCAGGACTCCCACTTCCGAAGCCACCCGCATCCTCGGTGAACGACTGCGCGAGAGCCGCACCGGCCTCGGCCTCACCCAGTACGAGGTCGCCCACTCCAGCGCAGCAGACCTCGCGAACTACGGCAAGCTCGAGCGCGGGATAGGCAACCCCACACTGGTGACGCTCCTCCGGCTCTTCGTGACGCTGGATCTCCCCGTCCACGACGCCCTCGACGGCCTGGCCGACCGGGATCTCCTGCCGGCGGACGTTCACCCGTTCACGGTCTCCGAGTTCCGCCGCGCGCAGGAACGACGCAAGCGGCGCGACTGATCACGACGTGACGTATGCCGTCGCGGGCTTCGTGCGAGCCCGACGACGGTCGGAGTGAGGACCACCCCACTTGCGGGGCCTAGACCCCCAGCCGCTCCCGCACCACGTCGGCGAGCTCGTTCGCCAGGCGCTCGGCCGTGTGCTGGTCGGCCGCCTCCACCATGACCCGAACCAGCGGTTCGGTGCCGGACGGACGCAGAAGCACGCGGCCGCTGTCACCGAGCGCGGCCTCCGCGGTCTGAACAGCCAGCTGGAGCGGCTCGTCCGTGTGCACCGCGTGGTGGTCGACGCCCTTCACGTTCACCATGACCTGCGGGTAGACCGTCATCACCTTCGCCAGCTCCGAGAGTGGCTTGCGCTGACGTGCCATCTCGCTCAGGAGGTGGAGACCGGTGAGGATGCCGTCGCCGGTGGTCGCGAACTCGCGCATGATGACGTGGCCCGACTGCTCGCCGCCCAGGGCGTAGTCGTTCTGGTTCATCTCCTCGAGGACGTAGCGGTCGCCGACGGCTGTCTCGACGATGCGGATGCCGTGCTCGCGCATCGCGATCTTCAGGCCGAGGTTGCTCATCACGGTCGCCACGAGCGTGTCGTCCGTGAGCTTGCCGCGTTCCTTCATGCCCACGGCAAGGATCGCCATGATCTGGTCGCCGTCGATGACCTTGCCGTCGGCGTCGATCGCCAGGCAACGATCCGCGTCGCCGTCGTGGGCGATGCCGACGTCTGCACCGGCGGCCAGGACGGCCTTGGCGAGATTGTCGAGGTGTGTCGAGCCCACCCCGTCGTTGATGTTCATGCCGTCGGGCGAGTCGCCGATGACGGTCACGCGCGCACCGGCGTCGGTGAACACCTCGGGCGAGATGCCGGCGGCGGCGCCGTGGGCGCAGTCGAGCACCACGTGGATGCCGTCGAGGCGGTGCGGGAGGCTCGCGAGCAGGTGCACGACGTAACGGTCCTCCGCGTCCGCGAAACGGCGGATGCGGCCGACGTCGGCACCGGTCGGCGTGAGCTTCTCCAGGTCGAGGTGCTGCTCGATGCGGTCCTCGACGACGTCAGGGAGCTTGGTGCCACCACGGGCGAAGATCTTGATCCCGTTGTCGGGAGCGGGATTGTGCGAGGCCGAGACCATCACGCCGAAGTCCGCGTCGAAGTCGGCGATGAGGAAGGCCGTTGCCGGCGTCGGGATGACACCGGCGTCGTAGACGTCGATGCCGGAGCTGGCCAACCCGGCCGCAACCGCGGCCGAGAGGAACTCGCCGGAGACCCGGGGGTCACGGGCGACGATCGCCAGCGGGCGCTTGCCCGCGGCGCGCCGAGCCTCCGCGCTGCGGCCTCGCGTCAGGACAGCCGCAGCTGCCTGAGCGAGACCGAGCGCGAGGTCGGCGGTGAGCGTACCGTTCGCGAGTCCGCGGACTCCGTCGGTTCCGAAAAGGCGGGGCATGAACCGAAGCCTAAGCGCTGAACCGGATCAGCGCTTGGAGAACTGCGAAGCCTTGCGCGCCTTCTTGAGACCGGCCTTCTTGCGCTCGGTGACGCGGGCGTCACGAGTGAGGAAGCCGGCCTTCTTGAGGGTCGGACGGTTGTTCTCGCGGTCGATCTCGTTGAGCGCACGGGCGATGGCGAGGCGCAGGGCGCCGGCCTGGCCCGACGGGCCGCCGCCGGTGATGCGGGCGACGACGTCGTAGGAGCCGATGAGGTCGAGGACCTTGAACGGGTCGGTGATGAGCTGCTGGTGCAGCTTGTTCGGGAAGTAGTCCGCGAACTCACGGCCGTTGACCGTGATGGTGCCCGCACCGGGGACCAGGCGCACGCGCGCGATGGCCTCCTTGCGACGGCCGACGGCCGCGCCAGGAACGGAGAGGACGGGACGCGGGGCCGCGGGGGCCGCGCTCTCGGGGGTCTCGGTCGAGTAGGACTCGACGTTCTCGACCTGAGCCGAGTCGATGCTGTCTGCGATCTTCGCCACGGTGGTGATAATCCTTTGTCTTAAGTCAGTCGTGAAGGTCGTGGATCGCTTACTGGGCGACCTGGCCGAGCGTGTACTGCTTCGGCTGCTGGGCGGCGTGCGGGTGCTCGCTTCCGGTGTAGACCTTCAGCTTGCGGAGCTGGGCGCGGCCGAGGGAGTTCTTCGGCAGCATGCCGCGGACGGCCTTCTCGACGGCGCGAACCGGGTTCTTCTCGAGCAGCTCGGAGTAGGTGGTGGCCTTGAGGCCGCCCGGGTAGCCCGAGTGGCGGTAGGCCTTCTTCTGAGCCGCCTTCTGACCGGTGAGGGCCACCTTGTCGGCATTGACGATGATCACGAAGTCGCCGCTGTCCATGTGCGGAGCGAACGTCGGCTTGTGCTTGCCGCGGAGGAGGGCGGCGGTGTGGCTGGCGAGACGGCCGAGCACGACATCGGTCGCGTCGATGACGACCCAGTCGCGCTGGATCTCGTCTGCCTTCGGGGTGTAAGTGCGCGTCACAGTAGTGGCTGCTTTCTGTATCGAACGGAGGAGTTCGTGAATCCCGCTCCGATGGGGGTTGCCTTCCCGAAGGGAGGGGAACCGGGGCCGGTGGAGGGCTCACGTTCGCGTGTCGCACCGCAGGAGGCGCAGACACCAAGGGTCAATACTACGCGACACGCCCGGAAACGGTCAAACCGGGCAGCCCGATGGTGGGTCCGCCTCCGCCCTGGGGCTGAATTCGGGGTCCGCCTGACCCTCCACTGCGCGCGTTCGCCCTAGCGTGAGCTGCATGAGAGAGCTCGTGCACCGCGGTCGTTGGCTGGCGGAACCCGTCGTGGCGATCGCGTACTTCATCCTGTGGGCGCTCGGGGAGGCCGGCCATTACCCGATCATTGCGGGCATGCTGCGCGCGTCGCTGCCGTTCTGGGCCTTCCTGGTGCTGATCACCGTAGCGATCGGCGTGTCGAGGCTCCAGCCGGTCGTCGCGATGTCGGCCGCCACTGCGGCCCTGCTCCTCCAGCTCGTCTTTCCGAGCGGCCCCGACCCGTCGATCTACATCGGATTCGGAATCGTGGTGGCCGTCGTCTCGGCGACGGTGCGGGGCCGCTGGTCGGTGGTCGCGCTCGCGTTCGCGGTGGGCGTCGGCCTCTCGATCGCCGGGCTGCTCTGCTACCTCTACGGGGCCGACCGAGGTGAGCCCGCGGTCCGTACGACACTGTTCATCGCGCTGCCGTTCGTCGGCGCGTTCCTGTGGCTCACCGGCACCTACATCGGGCTGCGCCTCCGTGCCGGTCGGGATCGCCTGGCCCTGGCGCGCACGACGGCTGAACTCGAGCGCGCGGAGGTGGACGCGACGGTGACGGAGGAGCGCGAGCGCATCGCCCAAGACGTGCACGACATCATGGCGCACTCGCTCTCCGTCATCCTCGCGCAGGCCGACGGCGCTCGTTTCCTGGCCGACGAGCGCCCAGACGCAGTGCCGGCGTCGCTCGCCACCATCGCCGAGACCGCGCGGACCTCGCTCACCGAAGTCAGAGTGCTCATCGAGACGCTCGTGTCCGACCCGCAGGGCCACTCCACGCCGGCTCTCGCCGATCTGGACGAACTCGTACAGCGCCTCCGCGACGCGGGGCTCGCCGTCGAGCTGGAACGGTTCGGCGACGTCGACGCCCTCACTCCGGCGCAGGAGCTGGCCGCGTATCGCATCGTGCAGGAGGGCCTCACGAACGCACTGAAGCACGGCGGAAGGGGCGCGGCGGCCCGGGTCGTGCTCGACGCCCGCGGGCCGGGACTGACGCTCGGCATCTCCTCCACCGGTCGGGCCGAGGTCGCCGCGCCGCCCGGGGGACGAGGCCTGCACGGCATGCGCGAGCGCGCCAGGCTGGCCGGTGGCTGGCTCGAGGCCGGCGAGGACGACGTTCCCGGCGGATACCGCGTGACCGGTTACATACCATCGGGGGTGCCCGCGTGAGCGCGATCCGCGTCGCCGTCGTCGACGATCAGCCGCTGTTCTGCTCGGGGATGGCGATGCTGATCGAGTCTCAGCCGGACCTGGAGTTCGCCGGGTCCGCGGCGGACGGCATCGCCGGCCTCGAGCTCGCTCGCGACGCGGCGCCGGACGTGATGCTCATGGACGTGCGGATGCCCCGCCTCGACGGCATCGCCGCGACCAAGCGCATCCGCTCCGAGCTGCCGGCCGGAGGTCCGAAGATCGTCGTCCTCACCACGTTCGAGCGCGATCACGCCGTCGCCGCGGCCCTGCGCGCGGGCGCAGACGGTTACATCATGAAGGACACGACGCCCGAGTTCGTCCTCGCCGCCATCCGCACCGTGCACGCCGGCCACGCCGTGGTCGCGCCGAAGGACACCGCAGCGCTGCTGCGCGACGGGATGAGCCCCGCACGGACGGAGGCGATCGCGGCGCTCTCCGCCCGCGAGAAGGAGGTCTTCCTGCTGGCGGCGCGCGGGCTCAGCAACGCCGAGGCCGGTCAGGCGGCCTTCATCTCGGAGGCGACGGTGAAGAGCCACATGCGCAGCATCCTGCAGAAGCTGGGGCTCACCTCCCGCGTCCAGCTCGTCGGGTTCGCGCACGAGAACGGTCTGGTGCGCTGACGCGGTCGCGTCTCGGCGCGCAGCGGCCTCAGAGCGTCCGGAGCCCGCGGGTCTGCTCCGCTCGCAGCGCGAGCTCGGCGTCGCCCGGGTAGCCGACCTCCATCAGCGTCAGCCCGCGGGCCGGCATCACCTTGAAGGCGCTGGTCCGCTCGCGCGCATCGCGCAGCTCCACCAGATCGCCCGGGGTCAGCGACCCCTCCCCGACTTCGACGCACGCCCCGACGAGCGCGCGCACCATGCTGTGGCAGAACGCGTCGGCCACCACCTCTCCGATCAGCACGCCGTCGTCGTCGCGCCGCCAGGTGAAGTCGAGAAGGGTGCGGATCGTCGTGGCACCCTCCCGGGCCTTGCAGTAGCTGGCGAAGTCGTGGAGGCCGAGTAGTCCGTGCGCCCCGACATCCATAGCGTGCGCGTCCAGGTCGGCCGAGACCCACGCCGTGCGGTGCCGCTGCAGCGGGTCGCGCAGCGAGGCGCGGTCGGCCACGCGGTACTCGTAGCGGCGCCACACGGCGGAGAACCGGGCATCGAACCCGGTCGGCGCTGCACCGGCCCGCAGCACGACGACATCGGACACCGGGCCGAGGACGCCGTTGAGCCGCCGTGCGAGGGCGTCCTGCGGCTCCAACGGCGGACGTTTGCCGTGCGGCTTGCGCAGCACGGCCGTCTGCTCCGCCGAGAGGTCGACGTGCGCCACCTGACCGCGCGCGTGGACGCCGGCGTCCGTCCGCCCCGCGACGGTCAGCTGGGGAGGCTCCCCCGCGCGGCGGAAGATCGTCGCCAGTGCCGCTTCCAGCTCGCCCTGCACCGTGCGGAGGGCGGGCTGCCGCCCCCAGCCGTTGAAATCGGTGCCCTGGTAGGCGATGTCGAGCCGGAATCGCGTCGCCTCGTCGGTCATCCCTCGATTCTAGGGAAGGGTGTCAGTACGCCCGCACCAGCCCGGTCTCCGAGAACGTCGACACGAACCCCATGCCCGTGTAGAGGCCGAGCGCACCGGTCGGATTGTCCGCGTCGACGTCGAGCACCGCCTTCTGCCAGCCGCGCCGTGCGCTCTCGCTCAACACGGCGCCGAGCAGGGCGGGGGCGATGCGTCGGCCCCGGTGTGCGCGGGTGACCGCGACGGTCGAGATGTACGGGCCGGAGAAGCCCTGCGCGACCCAGTCGTCCTCGTTGACGTCGCTGAGCACGACGCCGGCGACCTCCTCACCCGCGAGAGCGACGAACGACACCTCGGGCGCGAAGGTGCCGCCGATGAGCGTGGCCCACTGCTCGTCGCTCAACGGCTGGCTGCCCCAGTGGTCGAGGAAGGCCTCGTCCCGTGCCGCGTGCACGGCGTCCGCCAGCTCGGGTGCATACGGGACGATCCTCACCGTCTCCGTCGGGACGACCTCGGGGATCGGCTGCCCGAGGTCGCGCTCCATCGTGTGGAACCAGCGCACCGCCTCGAAGCCGGCCGCCGTCAGCAGCCGCTCGCGGTCGGGAGCGCGCCGGTCCGCGTAGCCGACCAGCCAGCCGGGCAGCCGCTTGTCCACGGCGGCGAGCTTCTGCTCCCCGCGCGCCCGCTGCCAGGCGACCAGTTCACGGCCGATGCCCCGACCGCGGTGATCGGGATGGACCGTCCCGTTCAGGAACTCGCGCACCAGGGTGATCTGCCGCGGCGGCTCCAGGATCGAGCCGACCGCCAGCGCGGCGCCGTCGTGCCCGATGGCGAGCAGGGTGTCGCGCTCGAGATCGAGGAAGCTGAACCCGAGCTCGTCCTCCACCTCCTCCCGCGTGGTGAGGTAGTTGGGGTGGTCGACGGCGTCGCTCGCGCGCAGCACGGCGAGAACCGTGTCGACGTCGTCCGTCGTGATCGGCCGCCACTCCGCGACGAAGGGATGCTGCGGCCGATAGGTCGGCGGCGCCACCACGCGCTCGCTCAGCGGTGGACGGGTCGACTCGATGGATTCTGGCCCCGGCATCCCGTCAGCCTAGCGGCGCCGTGCGGCGTCCCGCTTCCCCAGCTCCGTCGTCGGCGTCCGTGCGGTCTCGCGCGCGGTCAGCGCCGCGAGCGTGACGACCACCGCGATCACCGCGGTGAAGACCGAGATGACGATCCAGCCGTCCTGACCGGTGCCGCCCATCGCGGTGACGATGCTCGGAGCGAAGCCCGCCATGAGGAAGCCGAGCTGCGTGCCGATCGCGACGCCGGAGAAGCGCACCTCGCGCGGGAACATCTCGTTGTAGAACGACGGCCACACGGCATTCGCCGCGGCGTACCCGCACGAGAAGACCGCGACGGCGAGGAGGAAGGTGACCCAGGCTTCGGATCCCGACATCGACCTCAGGTAGAACGGCATGAGCGCAGCGCTCGACAGCGCGCCGTAGATGAACACCGGCTTGCGTCCGATCCGGTCGGCCAGCATCCCGAACAGCGGCTGTGTGCCGAGCGCCACGATGTTCGCGACGACCACGAGCCAGAGCGTCACGGTGGCGCTCAGCCCCGCGTCAGTGCCGTACGCGATCGCCAGATTGCCGAACACCGTCGAGACCGCGGCGATCATCGCGAGCACCACCACGCGCAGCACGTCGCGCCAGTGGGAGCGCAGGAGGCCGATGAGCGGGAGCTTCTCGATCTCACCGCCCTCGGCGGCGCTGACGAACTCCGGCGACTCGGGCAAGGAGCGGCGCACGACGAACGCGACGACGACGACCACGGCCGAGAGCCAGAACGGGATGCGCCAGCCGACGGAGTACAGCAGGTCGTCCGGCAGCGCCATCACGGGGATGAACGCGATGGCGGCGAGCACCTGGCCGCCCTGCGTGCCCGTCAGCGTCCACGATGTGAAGAAGGCGCGCCGCCGGTCGGGAGCATGCTCGAGCGTCATCGAGCTCGCACCCGCCTGCTCGCCCGCTGCGGACAGGCCCTGCAGCAGACGGCAGAACACCAGCAGGATCGGTGCCAGCCACCCGATCGCCTCGTAGGTCGGAAGGCAGCCGATCACGAACGTGGAGAAGCCCATCAGCGCGAGGGTGAAGACCAGGACCTTCCTCCGGCCGACCCTGTCGCCGAAGTGGCCGAGGATCACCGCGCCGATGGGCCGGGCGACGTACGCGAAGCCGAAGGTCGCAAACGACATCACGCGCGCAGTGGTATCGGCGTCGGGAAAGAACACGTGCGGGAAGATCAGCGCGGCCGCCGATCCGAAGATGAAGAAGTCGTAGTACTCCACGGCTGAGCCGAGGAATCCGGCGAAGGCTGCGCGGACCGGTGTGCGGGTGCGCGCGGAGGCAGGGGCGAGGGCGGTCATCGTCGACTCTCGTTTCTTTCGTGTAGCTTCGATCCGTCCCGGCAGGCCGGGCGCGGATCACTGTTCCCGGGTGAGGAGCGCGACGATCATGTCGCCGAGCATCCGCCGGTAGTGACCGGCGCGCGACTGGTTCAGCAGATCGCGGCCGAAGAGGTATCCGAACGTGTGGCGGTTGGCCACCGGGAAGACGCAGAACGAGCTGATCGCCATGTGGACATCGGTCGCATCGATGTCATCGCGGAAGTCGCCGGCGGCTCTGCCGCGTCGCAGCACCTCGTCGATCAGTTCCAGCGCCGGGAGCGCGAGACTCTCCGGCTCGCCGACCTCGCGGAGGAAGGCGGCGCGATGGATGTTCTCGATGGCGACGAGACGCACGAAGTCTTGCCTGCTCGTGTGATGGTCGTACGTGCGCTCGGCGATGGCTCTGATGGCCGCCACCGGCTCGAGGTCCGACACATCGAGCTCTTGCTCGTAGCCCCGCATCTCGGCGTAAGCGGCCTCGAGCACACTCACGTAGAGCTGCTCCTTACCGCCGAAGTAGTAGTAGATCATCCGCTTGGTGGTGCTCATCCGGCGGGCGATCTCGTCGACCCGCGCACCGGAGTAGCCGCGGTCGGCGAACTCCTGCGTCGCCACGGAGAGGATCTCGGCCCGCGTGCGCTCGGCGTCGCGGATCCGTTCGTGATCCCGTAGCGGCATACCGCCTCCTCGCGTTAATGAACTATCTGGTACGTTAAGAAACCCGCCGGCTCTTGTCAAGCCGCGCCGGCGGACGGTGGTCGAGGAGGACGCATGAGCGTGGTCGGAGAGTCGTACCTGGTCGGTCTGGTGGGCGAGGGTGTCCGCCCTTCGCTCACCCCTCCTCTGCACGAGCGGGAGGCGGACCGGAACGGCCTGCGGTACCTCTACCGCCCGCTCGATCTGCTCGCGCTCGGCCGGCCGGCGGCCGACCTCGACACCACGATCGGCCGTCTGCTCGGCGCAGCGGTCGACCTGGGGTTCAGCGCGCTCAACATCACGCACCCGTGCAAGCAGCTGGTCCTCTCCCACCTCGACGAGGTGTCGCCGTCCGCTGCGGCCATCGGCTCCGTGAACACGGTCCTCTTCGCGGACGGACGACGCATCGGTCACAACACCGACGTCACCGGCTTCGCCTCCGCACTGCGCGATGGGCTGCCGGGCGCCGGCCTCGACGACGTCGTCGTCATCGGGGCGGGCGGTGCCGGCGCCGCGGTGACGTGCGCGCTGTTGGAGGCCGGGGCCTCGCGGCTGACGGTCGCCGACCTCGATGAGGAGCGCGCAGGAGCGCTCGCGGACTCTCTCGCTGCTCGGTTCCCGGAGGCCGCGGTCGCCGGCGCTTCCTCCGATGCCCTCGCTGCGCGGCTGAAGGATCGGGAGCGCACCGTCACGGGGCTCGTGAACGCGAGCTTCGTCGGGATGCACACACATCCCGGCATCCCGTTGGAGCCGACGCTGCTGCGACCGGAGGTGTGGGTGGCCGACATCGTCTACCGGCCGATCGGCACCGAGCTCGTCCGCGCGGCGCGCGCGACCGGCTGCCGCACGCTCGACGGCGGCGGCATGGCTGTCGGCCAGGCCGCGGACGCCTTCCAGCTCATCACCGGCGTCGAACCCGACCGCGAACGGATGCGCGATCACTTCTTCGAGATGGTCGAGGAGGGCCGCTGATGCGCACGTCGATCGCGACCGTCTGCCTCTCCGGCACTCTCGTTGACAAGCTGCACGCGATCACCGACGCCGGGTTCGACGATGTGGAGATCTTCGAGCCCGACCTGATCGCGGCGCCGCAGTCGCCAGAGGAGATCCGGGCGCTCTGTGAGCGTCTCGGACTCGGGATCGCTCTCTATCAGCCCTTCCGCGATGCCGAGGGAGTCGTCGAACACGAATTCGCACGGGTGCTTCAGCGCGCCGAGGCCAAGTTCCAGCTCATGGACCGACTCGGCGTCGACACGATGCTGGTGTGCAGCAACGTCGCGACGGCAACGATCGACGACGACGACGTCTCGGCGGACCAGCTCGCGCGTCTGGCCGAGCGCGCAGACGCCCACGGAAAGCGGATCGCGTTCGAAGCGCTGGCATGGGGACGGTACATCGACGACTACCGTCGCGCCTGGAGCATCGTCGAGCGCGCGGACCACCCCGCGCTCGGCGTCTGCCTGGACAGCTTCCACATCCTCTCGCTCGGCCACGACCCCGCGGCGATCGAGCGCATCCCGGGCGACAAGATCTTCTTCGTCCAACTCGCCGATGCGCCGATCCTGTCGATGGACGTGCTCTCCTGGAGCCGCCATCACCGGTTGTTCCCCGGCGAGGGAGGTTTCGACCTGCCCGCGTTCGTTGCACACGCGCTTCGCGCCGGTTACGCCGGACCGCTCTCGCTCGAGGTCTTCAACGATGTCTTCCGTCAGACCGATCCGGCGCGAACCGCGTTGCATGCCGCGCGTTCGCTGACGGTGCTCCAGGACGCCCTCGACGTCGGCCGGCTCGCCTCCGACTCCGATCGCCACTCCGACTCCTCCTCCGAACCGCTCGAGCTCGACCAGGTCGAACTCAAAGCCCCGGACACCGACGAGGTCGCCGCCCTTCTCGAACGGATCGGCTTCGCTCCCCGCGGTCGGCACGTGTCGAAGTCGGCCTGGCTCTATGCAGCCGGCGAGGCACGTCTCGTGCTCAACGAGCACAACGTCTCCATCGCAGAACCGCGCATCGCCGGCTTCGGGCTCCGCTACGCAGAACCGCACGGCGCGGCCTCGCGCGCCGAGCGGCTCGGAGCACGGCGCGCACACCGACGCGTGCTCAGCGGGGAGGCCGACCTCCCCGCGATCCTCTCGCCCGACGGGACCGAGATCCTCCTCAGCGGTCCAGACAGCGGCATCCGTTGGCCGGAGGAGTTCACGGGAGGCCGAGGCGCGCCCGATCCCGGGATCCTCGGAATCGACCACATCAACCTCACCGAGCCTGTCGCCGACATCGAGGAGGCCGTACTCTTCTACAGCACAGCGCTCGGGCTCACCCGTGAATCGGCGGCCGAGCTGGCCGGCCCGACCGGACTGGTGCGCAGCCAGGTGCTGCGCTCACGCGCCGGTGGTGTACGCCTGGCATTGAACGTCGTGCCTCCGTTGTCCGAACAGCGTCCGGCTGCCCGACGTCACGCGCAACACGTCGCCATCGCGTGCGTCGACCTGCCCTCGCTCCTGACGCGAGCACGCGCACGAGGGCTGCGCACCGTTCCCGTCTCGGAGAACTACTACGATGACCTCGCCGCCCGACTCGACCTCCCTGACGAGGAGCTGGTGCGGCTGCGGTCCGCGGGACTGCTGTACGACCGAGACGAGGCGGGCGAGTACCTGCACTGCTACACCGAGACCGTCGGCACGGTGTTCTTCGAGCTCGTGGAGCGCCGCGACGGATACGACGGCTTCGGCGCCGCCAACACCCCGGTGCGGCTGACGGCACAACACGCCGCCGCTTGAGTTGAGTGGCCCGAACGGCAAGACGCCCCGCATCCGAGTGAATGCGGGGCGTCTGACGATGCAGCGAGTAGCGGAAGGCTCAGGCCTTCTCCGCCTCGTCCTCGGCCGTGGTCTCGCCGGCGGCCTCGGCGTCGCCGGTGGCCTCCTCGACGACCTCTGCCTCGGCAGCGGTGGTCTCCTCGGTGGCGGCGTCCTCGGTCGCGGCCTCCTCAGCGGCGGCCTCCTCCTCGACGACCGGCTCCTCGACGGGAGCGGCCTTCGGGGCCTCCGCCTTCTTGGCCGGCTTGGCCTTCGGGGCGACGGGCTCGAGCACGAGCTCGATCTGCGCCATCGGCGCGTTGTCGCCCTTGCGGAAGCCGAGCTTCGTGATGCGGGTGTAGCCGCCCTCACGCTCGGCGACCAGCGGCGCGATCTCGGTGAAGAGCTCGTGCACGACGGTCTTGTCGCCGATGACGGCGAGCACGCGGCGGCGGGCGTGCAGGTCGCCACGCTTCGCGAACGTGATCAGACGCTCGGCGTAGGGACGCAGACGCTTGGCCTTGGTCTCGGTCGTCTTGATGCTCTTGTGCGTGAACAGCGCGGCGGCCAGATTGGCGAGCATCAGACGCTCGTGCGCGGGACCGCCTCCGAGGCGGGGGCCCTTCGTGGGCTTAGGCATGATCGGTTATCTCCAGTAGTGAAAAGTCGAAGGCTTCGCTGACGCGGCCTCAGATGGTGGACTCGTCTTCTTCGTACCCGCTGTAGAAGTGGGCACCGTCGAACCCGGGGACCGAGTCCTTGAGCGACAGACCCATCTCGGTCAGCTTGTCCTTGACCTCATCCACCGACTTCTGACCGAAGTTGCGGATGTTCATGAGCTGCGTCTCGGACAGCGAGACCAGCTCGCTGACCGTGTTGATGCCCTCACGCTTGAGGCAGTTGTACGAGCGCACCGACAGGTCGAGGTCCTCGATCGGCATCGACAGCTCGGAGCTGAGCACCTGGTCGACCGGCGCGGGGCCGATCTCGATGCCCTCGGCCGCGCTGTTGAGCTCGCGGGCGAGACCGAACAGCTCGACCAGGGTGCGGCCGGCCGACGCGATCGCGTCGCGCGGGCTGATCGCCGGCTTGGTCTCGACGTCGACCACGAGGCGGTCGAAGTCCGTGCGCTCACCGGCACGGGTGGCCTCGACGCGGTAGGTGACCTTGAGGACCGGGGAGTAGATCGAGTCGATCGGGATCTGGCCCGCCTCGCTGTACTCGTTGCGGTTCTGCTGGGCCGACACGTAGCCGCGGCCACGCTCGATGGTCAGCTCGACCTCGAACTTCGCCTTGTCGTTGAGGGTGGCGATGACGAGCTCGGGGTTGTGGATCTCCACACCCGCCGGAGCCGAGATGTCGGCGGCGGTGACCTGGCCGGCACCCGTCTTGCGCAGGTAGGCGGTGATCGGCTCGTCGTGCTCGCTCGAGACGACCAGGCCCTTGATGTTCAGGATGATCTCGGTGACATCCTCCTTGACACCGGGAACCGTGCTGAACTCGTGCAGCACACCGTCGATGCGGATGCTGGTGACGGCCGCGCCCGGGATGGACGAGAGCAGGGTGCGGCGCAGCGAGTTTCCGAGGGTGTAGCCGAAGCCCGGCTCGAGCGGCTCGATGACGAACCGCGAACGGAACTCGGAGATGTTCTCTTCGGTGAGCGTAGGACGCTGTGCAATGAGCACTGTTGATTCCTTTCGGCTGAGTGTCCGCTATATGACACTCGCGTGAGTGAGGTGGGGTTCGTCACGCCGTCAGGCGGCGGCCCGGTGAGGACCGCCGCCTGGGCGGACGTGGAAGAGAACTAGACGCGGCGACGCTTCGGCGGGCGGCAACCGTTGTGCGCCTGCGGGGTGACGTCGTTGATCGAGCCCACCTCGAGGCCTGCGGCCTGCAGCGAGCGGATCGCGGTCTCGCGGCCCGAACCCGGGCCCTTGACGAACACGTCGACCTTCTTCATCCCGTGCTCCTGCGCCTGGCGGGCGGCCGACTCGGCGGCCAGCTGAGCGGCGAACGGGGTGGACTTGCGCGAGCCCTTGAAGCCAACTCCACCGGAGGACGCCCACGAGATGACCGCACCAGTGGTGTCGGTGATCGAGACGATGGTGTTGTTGAAGGTGCTCTTGATGTGGGCCTGGCCCACAGCGATGTTCTTCTTTTCCTTCTTGCGCGGCTTGCGAGCGGCCGACTTGGGTGCTGCCATTTTGTTTCTCCTTCAGTCCTGGTGTCGGCCTAGCGAGCCTTCTTCTTACCGGCGACGGTGCGCTTCGGGCCCTTGCGGGTGCGCGCATTCGTCTTGGTTCGCTGGCCGCGGACCGGGAGGCCCTTGCGGTGGCGGATGCCCTCGTAGCTACCGATCTCGACCTTGCGGCGGATGTCGGCGGCGACCTCGCGGCGGAGGTCACCCTCGACCTTGAAGTTGCCTTCGATGAAGTCGCGAAGTGCGACGAGCTGGTCGTCGGTCAGGTCCTTGACGCGGATGTCGCCGGAGATCCCGGTCTCGCGAAGGGTCTGGAGCGCACGAGTGCGCCCGACGCCGTAGATGTAGGTGAGTGCGACCTCCACGCGCTTCTCGCGCGGGATGTCGACGCCTGCTAGACGTGCCATGGTGTGGCTTCTCCTGTGATGAGTGGAGGTCTTCAGCGGTCCCGGTGCCCCGGCCTCCTCCGAGGGTGTCCCCCGCGTCCATCCTGGATGGACGCGGGTTCTGGGATCGCTTCTTTATTGAGTTGAGTCGTGCGCTGCGATCAGCCCTGGCGCTGCTTGTGGCGCGGGTTCTCGCAGATGACCATGACCAGGCCGTTGCGACGGATGACCTTGCACTTGTCGCAGATCTTCTTGACGGAGGGGTTGACCTTCATTGTGTTGTTACCTTTGTTCGCTGTCCTCGTACCTCGCCAGGGGCTACCCGGTGGCGTGGCCGTTACTTACAGCAACCCGTTACTTGTAGCGGTAGACGATCCGGCCGCGGGTCAGATCGTAGGGGCTCAGCTCCACGATCACGCGGTCCTCAGGGAGGATGCGGATGTAGTGCTGGCGCATCTTGCCGGAGATATGGGCAAGAACCTTGTGACCGTTGGTGAGCTCGACGCGGAACATCGCGTTGGGGAGCGCCTCGATCACAGATCCTTCGATCTCGATGACACCGTCTTTTTTGGCCATAGCCTCACTGTCGCTAGTCGTTGTGGTTTGCTGGTCGTGCGTTTACACCGGCGAAAGGCATGCAGCAAGCACGCCTAAGACACCAAGGATCAATCTTATGGGATGCCGGCGCATTTCGCCAATTCTGGGTTATCATCTGCGCCCGCTGTGAGCGAACAGAGCCCGAGGACGTCTCGGTGGGCGGTCACGCGATCGGCGCCGGTGTGATCCCGAACGGCGCCAGCCCGGCCGCACCGCCGTCGACCGCGGTCAGCACCCAGATGCCGTCAGCGTGCACGGCGACGCTGTGCTCCCAGTGCGCCGCTGCCGACCCGTCCTCCGTCGCGACCGTCCAACCGTCGTCCTTCACGTAGGTGTCCTGGTCGCCCAGCACCACCATCGGTTCGATCGCGACCACCAGCCCGGGACGGACCTCCGGACCCTTCGATCGAACACGGTAGTTGAAGACCGGCGGCTCCTCGTGCATCCGCCGGCCGATGCCGTGGCCGATGTAGTCGGTCAGGATGTCATAGTCGCCCTGCGAGAGGATGTGGTCCTCGATCGCCTCGCCGACCTCGTTGAGGTGACGTGCGCTGGCAAGCCGCGCGATGCCGTGCCACAGCGACTGCTCCGTCACCTCGGAGAGCTTCTGCCGCTCCGCCACCCGCTCCGGGTGCGCCGGGTCCGGCAGCACGAACGTGCGGGCCGCGTCGCCGTTCCAGCCGGCGCCGTCTGCACCGGTGACGATGGCTCCGCTGTCGATCGACACGATGTCGCCGGGCAGCAGGATGCGGGATCCCGGGATGCCGTGGACGACCTCGTCGTTCACGGACGCGCAGATCGTGTGGTGATAGCCCGCCTCGAGCTTGAAGTTCGAGCGGCCGCCGGCGCGCTCGATCGCCGCCTCCGCGATCTCATCGAGCTGCAGAGTCGACATACCGACGGCGACGGCCTCCGCCACGGCATCCAGCGACGCCGCGGTCGCCCGCCCCGGCGCGACCATCTGGCGCAGCTGGGCGGGCGTCTTGTAGATCGTCCGCTTGAAAGCCACCGTCGTCAGGCGACAGGCTCGTCGGCCCCGGCCAGCGGGTGGATGCCGCGCTCGGCGAGAGCCGTGCGGATGCGCGCCGCGACGTCGTCCACGCCGCCGAGACCGTCGACCTCGACGAGCAGGCCGCGCTCGCGGTACACGTCGATGAGCGGCGACGTCTCGCGCACGTACACCTCCTGGCGGTGACGGATCGCCTCCTCGGAGTCGTCGGCACGGCCCTGCTCCTGAGCGCGCTTGGTCAGGCGGGCCACGATCTCGTCCTGGTCGGCGACCAGCTGGATCACCGCGGCGAGCTCCTGGCCCTTCGACGCGAGCAGCTCGTCGAGGTACGTGACCTGGTCGAGCGTGCGCGGGTAGCCGTCGAGCAGGAAACCACCCGCGGCGTCATCCTCGGCCAGCCGGTCGGTGACCAGTGCGTTGGTGAGGCTGTCCGGCACGTAATCGCCTGCGTCGACGATCGCCTTGACCTCTTTGCCCAGCGGGGTCTCGTTCTTGATGTTCGCCCGGAAGATGTCGCCCGTGGAGATGTCGGGGATCCCGTACGCGGTGGTGATGCGCGAGGCCTGAGTGCCCTTGCCCGCTCCGGGAGGTCCGACGATCAACATACGGGTCAACGCAGAAGCCCTTCGTAGTGCCGCTGCTGGAGCTGCGAGTCGATCTGCTTGACCGTCTCGAGTCCGACACCGACGATGATGAGGATGGACGTGCCGCCGAACATGAAGTTCTGACTCGCGCCGAGCAACGCGAAGGCGACCAAGGGGATCAGCGCGATGATACCGAGGTAGATCGAGCCGGGCAGGGTCACGCGGGTCAGGACGTAGTCGAGGTACTCCGCGGTCGGGCGACCGGCGCGGATGCCGGGGATGAAGCCGCCGTACTTCTTCATGTTGTCCGCGACCTCCTCCGGGTTGAACGTGATGGCGACGTAGAAGTACGTGAAGCCCACGATCAGCAGGAAGTACAGGAGCATGTACAGCGGGTGGTCGCCCTTGGTCAGGTAGTTCGTGATCCAGGTCACCCAGGGCGCGGGGGCCTTGCCCGCCGCGGGCTGGTTGAACTGGGCGATCAGGGCCGGCAGGTACAGCAGCGACGACGCGAAGATGACCGGCACGACACCCGCCATGTTCACCTTGATCGGGATGTACGTGTTGTTGCCGCCGTACGTGCGGCGACCGACCATGCGTTTGGCGTACTGCACCGGGATGCGGCGTTGCGACTGCTCGACGAAGACGACGGCCGCGACGATCAGCAATCCGATCGCGATCACGATCAGCATGATCTCGATGCTCTGCGACTGGCCGATGGCCCAGAGCGAGCTCGGGAACTGCGCGGCGATCGACGTGAAGATCAGGAGGGACATGCCGTTGCCGATGCCGCGCTCGGTGACGAGCTCGCCCATCCACATGATGAGGCCGGTGCCGGCGGTCATCGTGATGACCATGAGCATGATGGCGTACCAGGAGTCGTCCGTGATCAGCTGCGTGCACTGGGAGACGGCCGTGGTGCCGAAGAGGGCGCCGGAGCGGGCGACGGTGATGAGGGTCGTCGACTGGAGGACGCCCAGCGCGATCGTGAGATAGCGCGTGTACTGCGTGAGCTTCGCCTGGCCGGCCTGGCCCTCCTTGTAGAGGGTCTCGAAGCGCGGGATGACCACACGGAGAAGCTGCACGATGATCGACGCGGTGATGTACGGCATGATGCCGAGCGCGAAGATCGAGAGCTTGAGGAGTGCGCCGCCCGAGAACAGGTTGACCAGCGAGTAGAGGCCGGACGTGTCCTGGTTGGCGTTGAGACAGGTCTGCACGTTGCCGAAGTCGACGAACGGCGCGGGGATGAAGGAGCCCAGCCGGAACAGGGCGATGATCCCCAGCGTGAAGAAGATCTTCCGGCGGAGGTCCGGGGTGCGGAAGATCCGCGCGACGGCGCTAAACAAAAGTGCGTCCTGCTTTCCTGTAAGAGTCAGTCGGGTGACCGGTTGCCCGGCCACCCGACTGCGCTGCTTTACGGGCGGCTACTTGACGGAGCCACCAGCGGCGACGATCTTCTGCTCGGCAGAGCCGGAGACCTTGTCGACCGCAACGTTCAGCTTAACCGCAATGTCGCCGTTACCGAGAACCTTGACCTTCTCGTTCTTGCGAACGGCGCCCTTGGCGACGAGGTCGGCGATGGTGACATCGCCACCGGCCGGGTACAGCTCGGCCAGCTTCTCGAGGTTGACCACCTGGTACTCGACGCGGAACGGGTTCTTGAACCCGCGCAGCTTCGGGGACCGCATGTGGAACGGCAGCTGGCCACCCTGGAAGCCCGGGCGGACCTGGTAGCGGGCCTTGGTGCCCTTCGTGCCACGGCCCGCGGTCTTGCCCTTGGAACCCTCACCGCGTCCGACGCGGGTCTTGTCCTTCTTGGCGCCCGCGGCGGGACGGAGGTGGTGCACCTTCAGGACCTGCTCGCGGGGCTCCGCGACGTCCTTCTTGGCCGAGGACTTCTTCGCCGGGGCGGCGACCGTCTCGTCCTTCGTGGAGGCTGCAGCCTTGTCGGCAGCGGCCTTCGCCGGAGCCTTCTTCGCGGCCGGAGCCTTCTCCGCCTTCTCGGCGGCCGGCTTGGCGGCAGCCTTGGTGGCGGGCTTCTTCGCGGCGGCCGGCTTCTCGGCGGGCGCCTCAGTGTTCTGCTTGTCCGCCGTGTTTTCAGTTTCGGTGGGCATTAGTCGATCTCCTCAACCTTCACCAGGTGAGCGACGGTCTTGACGTACCCGCGGTTCTGCGAGTTGTCGTCGCGGACGACGACGTCACCGATTCGCTTCAGTCCCAGACTGCGCAGCGTGTCGCGCTGGTACTGCTTCTCGCTCACTTTCGACTTGATCTGCGTGATCTTCAGGCGCGCGGCCATCAGGCACCTACCTTCTCTGCCTTCTTGGCGGCAGCAGCGGCCTCGGCCGCCTCGGCCTCGGCACGCAGCAGGCGCGCAGGCGCGACCTGGTCGTAGTCGAGTCCGCGGCGAGCTGCGACGGCACGGGGCTCCTCGAGCTGCTTCAGCGCCTCGACGGTCGCGTGCACGATGTTGATCGTGTTGGACGAACCGAGCGACTTGCTCAGGACGTCGTGGATACCGGCGCACTCGAGCACGGCGCGCACCGGACCACCGGCGATGACACCGGTACCGGCGGCGGCCGGACGCAGGAGGACGACGCCGGCGGCGGCCTCACCCTGCACCGGGTGCGGGATGGTGTTGCCGACGCGCGGGACGCGGAAGAAGTTCTTCTTCGCCTCCTCGACGCCCTTCGAGATCGCCAGCGGCACCTCGCGGGCCTTGCCGTAGCCGACGCCCACCAGGCCGTTGCCGTCGCCGACGACCACGAGAGCGGTGAAGCTGAAGCGACGACCACCCTTGACGACCTTGGAGACGCGGTTGATGGTGACGACGCGCTCCAGGAACTGGCTCTTGTCGGCGTCACGGCTGCCGCGATCGCGGTTGGGGTTGCGCTCCCGGCCACCGCGGCGCGGCTCGCGCTCACGGTTGTTGTCGGTCGACGCAGCGGTCTCGACCGGCTGCGCGGTCTCCGTTACCTCAGCGGCCACGGTCTGCTCCTTGTTGTTCTCGTCGCTCACAGGTTCAGCCCACCTTCACGAGCGCCTTCGGCGACGGCCGCAACGCGACCGGCGTACTTGCTGCCGCCACGGTCGAAGACCACGGCCTCGACGCCGGCGCTCTTCGCACGCTCGGCGACCAGCTCACCGACCTTGCGGGCCTTGGCGGTCTTGTCGCCGTCGAAGCTGCGGAGGTCGGCCTCCATGGTCGACGCGGAGGCCACGGTGTGGCCCTTGGCGTCGTCGACGACCTGCACGAAGACGTGACGGGCCGAGCGGGTGACGACCAGGCGCGGACGAAGCGCGGTGCCCTCGATCTTCTTGCGAAGACGGGTGTGACGACGGTCGCGAGCGGCCGCCTTGCTCTTTCCTCTGGTACCCAGAGCCATGATTACTTACCAGCCTTTCCGGCCTTGCGACGAACGACCTCGCCGGCGTACCGCACGCCCTTGCCCTTGTACGGCTCGGGCTTGCGGATCTTGCGGATGTTCGCGGCGACCTCGCCCACGGCCTGCTTGTCGATCCCGCTCACGGTGAGCTTGTTGTTGCCCTCGACCGTGAAGGTGATGCCGGCCGGCGGCTCCACGTTGACCGGGTGGGAGAAACCGAGCGCGAACTCGACGCCCGCACCCTTCTGCGCCACACGGTAACCGGTGCCGACGATCTCCAGGCCCTTGGAGTAGCCCTGGGTGACGCCGATGATGTTGTTGTTGATGAGCGTGCGGGTGAGGCCGTGGAGCGAACGCGATGCGCGCTCGTCGTCCGGACGGGTGACCAGGACCTGGCCCTCCTCCAGCTTCGCCTCGATCGGGCTCGCGACGACGAGCGACAGCTCGCCCTTCGGGCCCTTGACAGTGACGGTCTGGCCGTCGATCTTCACATCGACCCCAGCGGGGATGTCGATGGGCAGTCTTCCAATACGCGACATGGCAGGGTCACCACACGTAGGCGAGGACTTCCCCACCCACGCCCTTCTTCTCAGCCTGGCGGTCCGTGAGGAGCCCCGAGGAGGTGGACAGGATGGCGACACCGAGGCCGCCGAGGACCTTGGGGATCTCCGTCGACTTCGCGTAGACGCGGAGGCCGGGCTTGGAGACGCGCTTGATGCCGGCGATGGAGCGCTCACGGTTCGGACCGAACTTGAGGTTGAGCGTCAGGGTCTGGCCGACACGGGCGTCGGAGACCTCCCAGCCGGAGATGTAGCCCTCGGAGGTGAGGATCTCGGCGATGTGTGCCTTGAGCTTGGAGTGCGGCATCGACACGGTGTCGTGGTGTGCCGAGTTCGCGTTGCGCAGTCTGGTCAGCATGTCTGCGACCGGATCTGTCATCGTCATTGCGGTTTTCCTTTGTTCACCAGGTTTCGTTCAGCCGTTACACGACTGACGACCTGTGGTGGAAGTGGGCCGGCCGGGTGGCCGGCCCACAAGTAGACAAGGCTACTAGGTTCAGTTGCTTGTCTCGTTCGAACGGAACGGGAAGCCGAGCTGCTTGAGCAGCGCGCGGCCCTCGTCGTCGTTCTTGGCGGTGGTCACGACCGTGATGTCCATACCGCGGACGCGGTCGATCCGGTCCTGGTTGATCTCGTGGAACATCGACTGCTCCGTGAGACCGAACGTGTAGTTGCCGTTGCCGTCGAACTGGCGGTCGCTCAGGCCGCGGAAGTCCCGGATACGGGGCAGCGCGAGCGAGAGCAGACGGTCGAGGAACTCCCACATCCGGTCGCCGCGCAGCGTGACGTGCGCGCCGATCGGCTGGCCCTCGCGCAGCTTGAACTGCGCGATGGACTTGCGGGCCTTGGTGACCTGAGGCTTCTGGCCGGTGATCAGGGTGAGGTCGTTGATGGCCCCGTCGATCACCTTGCCGTCACGAGCCGCCTCGCCCACACCCATGTTGACGACGATCTTCACGAGGCCGGGCACCTGGTGCACGTTCGTGAAGCCGAAGTCCTTGGACAGGTTCGCGGCGATCTCGGTCTTGTACTTCTGCTTCAGGCGAGGCTGGATTTTGCCAGCACTCGTTGCAGTGTCCGTCATTACAGGTCCTTACCAGACTTCTTGGCGTAACGAACGCGGACCGTCTTGGTGACGCCGTCCTTCGTAACGGTCTCGTTGCGGAAACCGACGCGGGTCGGCTTCTTGGTCTCGGGGTCGACGAGCGCCACGTTGGAAACGTGGATCGACGCCTCGTGAGTCTCGATGCCGCCCGTCTTCGTGCCACGCTGCGTCTGACCGACGCGCACGTGCTTGGTCACGAAGTTGACGCCCTCGACGATCACGCGGTTCTTCTCCACGAGGACCTCGATGACGCGACCCTGCTTGCCACGGTCGCCACCGCGGGCCTGCGAACGGCCCGAGATGACCTGGACCAGGTCGCCCTTCTTGATGTTCGCCATGGTTACAGCACCTCCGGGGCCAGCGAGATGATCTTCATGAACTTCTTGTCGCGAAGCTCACGGCCGACCGGCCCGAAGATACGGGTACCGCGGGGGTCACCGTCGTTCTTCAGGATCACGGCGGCGTTCTCGTCGAACTTGATGTAGGAGCCGTCCGGGCGGCGGGTGTTCTTCCGCACGCGCACGACGACCGCCTTGACGACATCGCCCTTCTTGACGTTGCCGCCGGGGATCGCATCCTTGACCGTGGCGACGATGACGTCACCCAGGCCGGCGTAGCGACGGCTGGAGCCGCCGAGGACGCGGATGGTGAGAAGCTCCTTGGCGCCGGTGTTGTCGGCGACCTTGAGTCGGGATTCCTGCTGAATCACTTGGCCTTCTCCAGAATCTCAACCAGGCGCCACCGCTTGGAGGCGCTCAGCGGACGGGTCTCGTTGATGAGAACGAGGTCGCCGATGCCGGCGGTGTTGTTCTCGTCGTGCGCCTTCACCTTGGAGGTGCGGCGGAGGACCTTGCCGTACAGGGGGTGCTTCACGCGGTCCTCGACCTCGACGACGATGGTCTTGTCCATCTTGTCGCTGACGACGTACCCGCGACGGGCCTTGCGGTAGCCACGGACGAGGGCCTCGTCGGCCGCCGACTCCGCGGCCGCAGCCTTGGTGGTCTCAGCCATTACTTGGCCTCCTCAGTCTCGGTCTCGGCGACCTCGGCGGCCTCGGGGGCCTCCTTCTTCGCCTTGCTCTTCTTCTCCGCCTTGGCGGGCGCCACCTCGGCCGGAGCCGGAGTGGCCCGGATCCCGAGCTCGCGCTCGCGGATCACGGTGTAGATACGAGCGATGTCGCGCTTGACCGCACGCAGGCGGCCGTGGCTCTCGAGCTGACCGGTGGCCGACTGGAAGCGCAGGTTGAACAGCTCTTCCTTGGCCTTCTTCAGCTCGTCGATCAGACGCTCGTCTTCAAAGGTGTCGAGCTCGCTGGGAGCGAGCTCCTTGGTGCCGATCGCCATTACGCGTCGCCCTCCTCGCGCTTGATGATGCGTGCCTTGAGGGGCAGCTTGTGGATTGCACGGGTCATGGCCTCACGAGCGAGTTCCTCGGAGACGCCGGAGACCTCGAAGAGGACCCGACCCGGCTTGACGTTCGCGACCCACCACTCGGGAGAACCCTTACCGGAACCCATTCGGGTCTCGGCCGGCTTCTTCGTGAGCGGACGGTCCGGGTAGATGTTGATCCACACCTTGCCGCCGCGCTTGATGTGACGCGTCATGGCGATACGAGCGGACTCGATCTGACGGTTGGTCACGTAAGCGGGGGTCAGGGCCTGGATGCCGAACTCGCCGAAGGAGACCTTCGTGCCACCGGTCGCCTGGCCGCTACGGCCGGGGTGGTGCTGCTTGCGGTGCTTGACTCTGCGTGGGATCAACATGGTTATGCCTCAACTCCTGCTGCGGCCGGCGCGGCCTCGGCAGCGGGGGCGTTGCCCCGGCCACCGCCGCGACGCGGACGGTCACGGTCGTTGCGCTCGCGCGACGGCTTCTGGTTGGCCTGCTCGCGAGCAAGCTCCTTGTTCGTGATGTCGCCCTTGTAGATCCACACCTTGACACCGATGCGACCGAAGGTGGTCTTGGCCTCGTAGAAGCCGTAGTCGATGTTGGCGCGGAGCGTGTGCAGCGGCACACGACCCTCGCGGTAGAACTCCGAGCGGCTCATCTCGGCGCCGCCGAGGCGGCCGGACACCTGGATGCGGACACCCTTGGCGCCGGCGCGCTGAGCGCCCTGCAGGCCCTTGCGCATCGCGCGGCGGAAGGCCACACGTGCGGCGAGCTGCTCGGCGATGCCCTGGGCGACGAGCTGGGCGTCGGCCTCGGGGTTCTTGACCTCGAGGATGTTCAGCTGGATCTGCTTGCCCGAGAGCTTCTCGAGGTCGGCGCGGATGCGCTCGGCCTCGGCGCCGCGACGACCGATCACGATGCCCGGGCGGGCCGTGTGGATGTCGACGCGGACGCGGTCGCGGGTGCGCTCGATCTCGATGCGGGACACGCCCGCGCGGTCGAGCGACGTCTTCAGCAGGGTGCGGATCTTGACGTCCTCAGCGAGGTAGTCGCTGTAACGCTGACCCTTCTTCGTGCTGTCGGAGAACCAGCGCGACACGTGGTCGGTCGTGATTCCCAGACGGAAGCCGTACGGGTTGACTTTCTGACCCATTAGTTGCTCGCCTTCTTCGTGGCCGTGGCGTCCTGAACCTCATCCGGCGTCGCGAGGACGATCGTGATGTGGCTGGTGCGCTTGTTGATGCGGAAGGCGCGGCCCTGCGCACGCGGCTGGAACCGCTTGAGGGTCGTGCCCTCGTCCACGAAGGCGCGGCTCACGTACAGGTCCTGCTCGTCCAGGTAGGTGTTGCTCTGGTCGGCCTTGACGCGCGCATTGGCGATCGCCGAAGCGACGAGCTTGTAGACCGGCTCGCTCGCACCCTGCGGGGCGAACTTCAGGATGGCCAGGGCCTCCTGAGCCTGCTTGCCGCGGATCATGTTGACGACGCGGCGGGCCTTCATGGGGGTGACGCGGATGTGACGCACGCGTGCGATCGACTCCACCATTTCTCTCCTCCTTACGCCACCGCGTTAGCGGCGGCGACCCTTCTTGTCGTCCTTCACGTGACCACGGAAGGTGCGGGTGGGCGCGAACTCGCCCAGCTTGTGACCGACCATGGTCTCGGTGACGAACACCGGGATGTGCTTGCGACCGTCGTGCACCGCGATGGTGTGACCCAGCATCGCCGGGATGATCATCGAGCGGCGCGACCAGGTCTTGATCACGTTCTTGCTGTTGGCCTCGTTCGCGGCGACCACCTTGCGAAACAGGTGCTCGTCGACGAAGGGGCCCTTCTTGAGACTGCGTGGCATCTTCTCGAACTCCTACTTACGCTTCTTGCCGGCGTTACGGCGGCGGACGATGAGCTTGTCGCTTTCCTTGTTGGGGTGGCGCGTACGGCCTTCCTTCTGACCCCACGGGCTGACCGGGTGGCGACCACCGGAGGTCTTACCCTCACCACCACCGTGCGGGTGGTCGATCGGGTTCATCGCGACACCGCGGACGGTCGGGCGGACGCCCTTCCAGCGCATGCGGCCGGCCTTGCCCCAGTTGATGTTCGACTGCTCGGCGTTGCCGACCTCGCCGATCGTCGCGCGGCAGCGTGCGTCGACGTTGCGGACCTCGCCCGAGGGGAGGCGCAGCTGGGCGTAGGGGCCGTCCTTCGCGACGAGACGCACCGAGGCACCGGCGGAGCGGGCCAGCTTGGCGCCCCCGCCCGGCTTGAGCTCGATGGCGTGCACGACGGTACCGGTCGGGATGTTGCGCAGCGGCAGGTTGTTGCCCGGCTTGATGTCCGAGCCGGCGCCCGACTCGACCACGTCGCCCTGCTTCAGCCCGGCGGGAGCCAGGATGTAGCGCTTGGTGCCGTCCACGAAGTGGAGCAGCGCGATGCGCGCGGTGCGGTTGGGGTCGTACTCGATGTGCGCGACCTTGGCGTTGACGCCGTCCTTGTCGTTGCGACGGAAGTCGATCACGCGGTACTGGCGCTTGTGGCCACCACCGATGTGACGGGTCGTGATGCGGCCCTGGTTGTTGCGGCCACCGGTCTTCGACAGCGGACGGAGAAGGGACTTCTCCGGCGTCGAACGGGTGATCTCGGCGAAGTCGGCGACCGAGGAGCCGCGACGACCGGGGGTCGTGGGCTTGTAGTTACGAATAGCCATGTCTGTCTTCCTCTAGTCCTTCGCTCAGCCGACGGCCGTGAAGATGTCGATGGAACCGGACTTCAGCGTGACGATGGCACGCTTGGTGTCCTTGCGCTTGCCGATGCCGAACTTGGTGCGGCGGGTCTTGCCCTGACGGTTCAGGGTGTTCACCGAAGCGACCTCGACCTTGAAGATCGACTCGATCGCGAGCTTGATCTCGGTCTTGTTCGAGCGGGTGTCGACGAGGAAGGTGTACTTGCCCTCGTCGATCAGGCCGTAGCTCTTCTCGGAGACGACCGGAGCGATGATGATGTCGCGCGGGTCCTTGTTGACGGCGGCCATCAGGCAGACACCTCTTCCTTCTTGGTCTTCGACTCGATGAAGCCCTCCAGAGCGGCCTGCGAGAAGACGATGTCGTCGCTCACCAGGACGTCGTAGGCGTTCAGCTGGTCGTAGGTCAGGACGTGCACGGTCGGCAGGTTGCGGACGCTCTTGAAGGCCAGCTCGTCGTCGCGCTCCAGCACGACGAGGACGTGCTTGGAGGTCGCGACACCCGAGAGCAGGTCCACGACGGCCTTGGTCGAGGGGGCCTCGCCAGCCGTGAAGGCCTGGACGGCGTGGATGCGGCTGCCGCGGGCGCGGTCGGAGAGAGCGCCGAGCAGAGCAGCGGCGATCATCTTCTTGGGGGTGCGCTGCGAGTAGTCGCGCGGAGTCGGTCCGTGGACGATGCCACCACCGGTCATCTGAGGGGCGCGGATCGAGCCCTGACGAGCGCGACCGGTTCCCTTCTGCTTGAACGGCTTGCGACCGGCACCGGAGACCTCACCACGGTTCTTCGTCTTGTGGGTGCCCTGGCGCGCGGCGGCGAGCTGGGCGGTGACGACCTGGTGGATCAGCGGGATGTTGGTCTGAACGTCGAACAGGGAGTCAGGAAGCTCGACGGAGCCGGCCTTCTTGCCCTTGAAGTCGAGGACGTCAATCGAGGTAGCCATTTACCTTAGGCCCCCTTCACTGCGTTGCGGACGAAAACGATGCGGCCACGAGCGCCGGGAACGGCACCCTTGACGAGCAGCAGGCCCTTCTCGGCGTCGACGGCCTGGACCTTGAGGTTCAGGACGGTCACGCGCTCGCCACCCATGCGACCGGCCATGCGCATGCCCTTGAAGACACGGCTCGGGGTCGAGGAGGCGCCGATGGAGCCCGGCTTGCGGTGGTTGCGGTGCGCACCGTGCGAAGCGGAGACACCCTGGAAGTTGTGGCGCTTCATGACACCGGCGAAGCCCTTGCCCTTGGAGGTGCCGACGACGTCGACCAGCTGGCCGGCTTCGAAGGTGGCGTCCACGGTGAGCTCCTGGCCGGCCGAGTACTCGGCGGCGTCGGCGGTGCGGACCTCGGTGAGGTGACGGCGCGGCGTGACGCCCGCCTTCTCGAAGTGGCCGGCGGCCGGCTTGTTCACCTTGCGCGGGTCGATCTGGCCGTAGGCGATCTGGACGGCGTTGTAGCCGTCGACCTCGGGGGTGCGGACCTGGGTCACGACGTTCGGCGTGATCTCGATGACGGTCACGGGGATGAGCTTGTTGTTCTCGTCCCAGACCTGGGTCATGCCGAGCTTCTTGCCGAGGAGGCCCTTGGAGGTCTTGCTGTCGATGTTGGACATAGCGGCACTCCCCCTCAGAGCTTGATCTCGATGTTGACGTCGGCGGGCAGGTCGAGACGCATGAGCGAGTCGACGGCCTTCGGCGTCGGGTCGATGATGTCGATCAGCCGCTTGTGCGTGCGCATCTCGAAGTGCTCGCGGCTGTCCTTGTACTTGTGGGGCGAACGGATGACGCACACCACGTTCTTCTCGGTGGGAAGCGGCACCGGGCCGACGACGGTCGCGCCTGCACGGGTCACCGTGTCGACGATCTTGCGCGCCGAGGTGTCGATGACCTCGTGGTCATACGACTTAAGCCGAATGCGGATCTTCTGTCCCGCCATGTCTGACTCTCTCTCTTGTTATGGCGTCGTACGAGACGGCTCTCTCGAACCGTTCCTCGCATTGGACGCAGTGCGACGTACGCGTGGGGAACGCCACTATTCTTCTGTCAACTCACGCACCGCCCTGAGCACAGACCTCTGGCCTGTTTCTCGAGGATGTCGATTGTGAGCATGTCCTGCTACCTGCGGCCTAACCCCTCGACCGCCGGTCCGAAGACTCCCGCGGTGGGCTATGCACTGCCTGGCAGTGATCCGTTCGGAGCGCACGTGAGTGCGCTCGTTCCGAAATGTTGAACCAGACAAGTTTGCCAGATGTACGGCAATGCTGCAACCCGGGCGTGTCGCGGCTCGGGGGTCATCGCCTCCGGGCGGCCAGGAGTTCCTCCAGACGACGCCCGAAAGCGTCGTACTGCGACGCGACGTAGCCCTCCAGGGCAGCGGCCGTCCCGGTCGCCACGGGGCTTCCTCCCCGCGACAGCGTCACCAACGCGGAGGCCAGCTCCCGCGCGAGCTGTGCGTCGTCCACGCCGTCGATCTGCACGAGCTGGCCGCCGCAGACATCGGCGATCTCGGCCAGCGCTGGCGACGTGCGCGTCACCACCGTGCGACCGCAGGCCAGGCCCTGCCAGACCTTGTTCGCGATGACGGTGCGGGCCTTGTCGGAGTCGCCGAAGATCCCGAGTACGACATCCGCCTCGGCGAGATGGCCGGCGAGCTCCTCCTCGGGGACGGGGTCCACGAACCGGACGACCCTGTCGAGCCCCAGTTCGGAGACCAGGCGCTCGATCTCCGGTCGTGGGGTTCCGTGACCGATGAAAGTGACGGCCAGGTCGGTCTCGCGCGCCGCCCGCGCGACGGCGTCCAGGACGATCGGCAGGCCGTGCAGCGGGATGTAGTTGCCGTAGTAGAGGACGTTCGTGGGTCCGCCGCGCTGCGCGTCCCGCCGGGCCGCCGGCACCGCCCAGGCGGGCGCTCCGACGGGCAGCGAGAGCACCTCGGTGCCCGGGTGGGCCCCGGCGAGCGCGGTCGCACGGACCCGGGTGTCGATGAGCACGAGATCGGCGACGCGATAGGCGATCCGGTCGACGAGGGAGTACCACCGAGCGCGCACAGTGCCCGGCCGGGCCTTCTTCCAGTCTTCGACCATCGTCTCGTACTGCCCGACGAAGCCGTCGACGACGAGGACGCCACGGTTGAGACGGGCGACGATCCAGAGCAGGGCGGCGTACGGGAGCGAGAACTCCGCCAGGATGTACAGCTGCTTTCCGCCCAGCCCGAAGAGGAGCGTGCCTACGTCATGCGGGATCCGGCGGGTGCGCGATCCCTCGTAGCGCCGGTTGACCGTGATGTCGGCGTCGAATCGGCGCACCAGATACGAGCGGATGCGCGAGTTGCGGGGGTACGCCGGGTCCCACACGCGGCCGTAGCCCACCTTCACGAGCTCGTCCCCACCCTGCGCAGGCCGTTGCGCGCGGCGCGCACCACCGTCACACCGAAGTAGGCCCAGGCCCCGTAGCCCGCACGTCCGTGCCGTATCGCCGCGCTCGCGCAGGCGAGGAGCCCGGCGGCGCTCGCCGCCCGGCCTGCGCGATCGGCCGGGATGGTGAGGAAGAAGTCCCCGCGGATGCGCGCGGAGTGGTCCATCAGATGGCGCTTTCCCCACTCCAGACTCGATCGCCAGTCCGGCGCGGTCGTCAGGGAGTCGGAATGGCTCACCGGCCGCTGCACGAGCGGGTCCGGTACGCACAGCATCCTGGTTCCGCGGTTGGCCTCCAGCCGCACGAGCCATTCCCAGTCCTGATGGAGACGCACGGAGGTGTCCCACGGCTCCCGGAGGGCGAGCGCGCGGGGGAACAGCATGGTCGACGAGGCGAACTGCGGGGAGACCGAGCGGAGCCGGGGTCGCGCGAGGAGGTAGTAGGAGATGCTCAAGACGCTGAGCACCGGTTCGGTCGGGACGATCCGCGTCTCGCCCGTGAGGGTGTCGAGCTCGGTGATGGCGCACGACATCAGCCAGTTGTCGTCAGCGCCCGCGCGCTCGCGCACCGCCTCGAGCTGGTCCCGGAGTTTGTGCGGCACCCAACTGTCGTCGTCGTCCAGAAGTGCGATCAGCTCATGGCGGGCGGCGCGGATCCCCGCCATCCTGGCGCCGTTCCCACGATCTGCGGGATCGGAGCGGACGACCCGCACACGCGGATCGGCGAACTCGGGGCTCTCGCCCCTGCCGTTCATCGCGACCACCACCTCCACCTCGACGTCGCGCTGGGCGAGCGCGGACGCGACGGCGTCGTGGAGGGCGGCGCGGGTGTTCATGGTCGGGATCACGACCGACACCCGGGCGTGGCGTGGAGTCATGAGCGGAACCTCCTGAGCCGATCGTGGAGCCACAGTGCGGGCGTCAGCAGCAGCGGGTACAGGCGGCCCGACGCCGCGATGATGCGGCCGTGGAGCGCCGCGCGACGGTCGATCGCGGCGCAGTCGCCGAGGTTCAGCGTGCGGAGCTCCGTTCGCGCGAGTCGGAGACCCTCGCGGACGTCGGGTCGGGGGGCGCGCCGACGGATCGGGACGAAGGCGACGGCGATCGCATAGAACCAGAGCCGGAAGTAGGCGACGGCGCGGGGGTCGACCCCGGCGCGCGCGGCTGCGGCGACCGCGACGTCCCTGGCCACGGCGTACCGGCCGAAGTCGGGACGCCGCCCGCGGCTCAACGAGCCCGGCCGCTCGACATAGGTGTACACGGAGTTCGGTGACAGGACGACCCGCTCGCTGCGCTCGACGGCTCCGATCACGCCGACGAAATCCTCCTGGGGGTACTCGGTGCCGAACGGCGCGTCAGCGAGCACCGACCGATGGAACAGTTTGCTCCAGAGGAAGCCCTGCACGTCACCGCCGAGCACTCGCAGCAGGGCCTGCTCGCGATCGATGACGCCGGACTCGTCGACGCCGTCGACCCAGCGCTCCGCACCATCGGCCGAGCGGAAGCGCGCCCGGGCGAACACGAGGTGGGGACGACTCGCGCGGATCAGTCGATCGAAGATCTCGAGCGCGTCCGCTGCCGGCTCGTCGTCGTCGTCGACGAACCACACATAGTCGCGTCGGACGTGTCGGAGCGCGACGTTGCGTGCCAGGGCCGGACCGTGGTTCTCGTCGAGCGCGACGACCGTGGCGTGCGGATTGCCCGCCGACCACGTGCGCAACCGTTGGAGGGTGTCGTCGCGTGAGGCATCGTCGACGAGGACGAGCTCGGCACCGCGGCCGAGGCGGTCGAGCCGCTCCAAGGCGTGCTCCACCGTGCCGCCGGCGTTGTGGAAGCAGACGACGATGCTGATCGGGTACTCGGAATCTGGATGTGACATGGTGTGTCGGTCATACTACTGCGGGTAAGATTTCTTTTCGCTGCGGCCGGCGACGCACAGTACTCGACCGATACGGGTGAAGTCCTCCTCAGGTCGGCGCGCAGCTCGATGATCCACAGATGTCGCCCTGACGCGTCCTCGGGGGCTCCTGGACGACAGGCTGAGTGCATGGCAGCACTCTCCCGCACCACCGAGACCACAGCGACACGCGTCCACCTCCGGGTGGTCGAGCCCGGGCGGCGGACGACCCTCCGCCAGATCGCCCGCGCTCGCACCAGACGAGAGCACCTGGAGCGCCTGCAGCTCGTCGCCTGCAGCCGCGCGCGGCCGGCGGTTTTCGCCTACTGGTCTGCCGCGCTCCTCCACGATCTGCCGATGTTGAACGCTCCCCCGTCGACGGTCCACATCCTCGCCGCGGGCCCTGCCGGCTCGGCCGACCGGGGCGTCGTGGCGCATCCCCGGACGCCTGAGCTGAGACCCCAGCGTCGCCACGGCCTGCGGGTGACCTCTCCGGCGCAGACGGTGGCCCACCTCGCAGGACGCACGTCGTTCGTCGAGGGGGTGGTGATCGCCGACCACGCCCTGGCCGCCGGAGCGTTCGACGAACGCGCCCCGCTCGCCACACGGGCCGAGATCGTCGGGGCCGCCGAGCACCTGGTCGACCCCGGCGAACGCTCGCGTGCGTTGGCGGTCGCCCGGTTCGCGGACGGCCGCGCCGAATCCCCTCTCGAGTCGGTCAGCCGTGCGACCATGGCACTCGCCGGTGCGCCGCCTCCCGAGCTGCAGGTTCCGCTCCACGATCTGAACGGCCTCGTCGGGCGTCTCGACTTCTGCTGGCCGGCTCTCGGACTCGCGGGCGAGGCAGACGGCGCCGAGAAGCTGCTTCACCCGGCGTTTAATCGCTCGCGCGGCGGGTGGGACGTGCTCGCGGCTCGAGCCGAGCGTGAGCGGCGGATCGAGGCGGCCGGCCTGCGCGTCCTCCGCTGGCGTTGGGAGACCGGGCGTCGGGTCGACAGGATGGCCGCGTTCCTCGCCAATGAGGGTGTTCCACTCGACGCCAAGTCCCGGCTTGCCGAACTCGGGCTCAGACCGTGATCACGAGGACGCGCGTCGTAGGGCGTGAGGGGGTTCGCCGTCGGCGAGAACGAAAAGGCGGGACCGACTTTCGTCGATCCCGCCCCGGACGGCGCCTCGCGCCGCCGTCCTCGTGGTTCCAAGTCCGCTTATGCGGTATCCGAACTCTTCATCCGTGATCCGGTCAGCGGCTTGGTCTGGTTTGCGAGGTCCATGCTCACCATAGGCACTCTCCCTTCGTCGACGGATCCGTTCGGTTGAAACGGTGCGTCAATTCTGCGCCCGAGTAGCCGGGAGGTAAACCCCCCGGAGATCATCGACCCGCGCGAGACCCGGGGTGACGCGCCCGCAGAACCGAACGGGAGGCCAGAACGGCGACACCGGCGAGGAGGGCGATCACAGAGAATCCGGCGACGGGAGCGATCTCCGTGCCGGTACGGGCCACGCGCTCACCGGCGTTGGGCGGGGCCACCGCCACCGGAGCCGGAGGGAAGACGGGCACCGAGCGCGGCTGCGTCTGCGGCAGAGGGCGGGCGACGACATCGAGCCGGACCGTGATCGGGTCGCTGACCACTCGGGTCGGTTCGAGCGGGGAGGCGACGGCCGAGGTGGGCGCCGTGGACGCGGTGGACGCAGTGGACGCGGTGGACGCACTGAACGCGGTGGGGGTGAAGTCCGAGCCGCGGAGGACCAAGCTCACGGCGCTCGCTGTCGCCGCCGGGCCGAGGAGCTCCGCGCGCGCTGTCGTGGGCGCACCGGCTGGGCCAGCGCTCAGCGGCGTGGAGCCTGGCGCGCCCGCGATCGCCGATGAGGTGTAGTCGAACGAGTCGGCGCCCTCGTAGCCCTCGGTCGCGCGGTACGTGCGCTGGGCGCCGGTGCCGGAGAGAGTTCCGTGAGCGGGGGCACGCACGATGTCGAACTCGACGGTGGATGCGTCGTACTCGAGATCGTCGGCGAAGCGGGCGACCAGCGTCATGACCGTGTCCTCGCCGGCTACGGTCGAGTACCGCACGTCGTGGACAGGCGGCGCAGACCCCGCGGGTACTTCGATCTCGATCGCCACGCGATAGGGAGAGGACGTCGTGAGGCCGTCGGACACGACGTACTCGAAGGCATCCGGGCCGAGGTAACCGCGCGCAGGGGTGTACGTGCCGCCTGGGCCGTCGAGCGCGAACGTTCCGTGCATCGGCCCGGACGTCACTGTGTAGGTCAGGTGGTCTCCATCAGCGTCGAACCCGGGAAAGGTCACGGCTGCCTTCGCCTCGCCGGAGACCGTGAACGAGATGTCCCCGGCGGTGGGCGCTGTGTTCGAGGTGAGACCACCGGCCGCGAGAAGCACGGTCGAGTCGAGGTCGGCGTCGGCCGCGTCGGCGATCACCAGCTTCACACGGTTCACCGCGCCGGGCTCGACGGGTACCACACACGACAGCGGCACGGTGAATCCGTTCAGGGCCGTGTCGACGGATCCCGTGGTGTTGCCGACATACAGGGCGGCGTTGACGTTCGCGTTCACGGTGTCGATCCGCACCGCTTCGCCCTCGATGACCGCGCAGTTGCGGCCGTTGACGAAGATCGCGAAGACGTCGTTGTAGCCCTTGCCGATCCAGTGCTCGTACTCGGCCGAGCCGAAGACGTACGCGATCGAGAGGGAGTTCGCCCGCGGTACGACGTCGAACTCCAGCACGGCGGCATCGAAGGTCTCCGCACCCGCGAGCGCTGAGGCGTCGGCATCACCGGCCGACCCCAGACGGGTCGACGCGCCCGAGCCGTGCGGACCAGCGATGGTCGATAGGACGGCACCGGTGCTCAGAGCGATGCCCGCATCCAGCCCGATCGCCGACATCCCGGCGAACGAGCCGATCGCACGCGGATCGCCGGTGAAAGCGATGTTCGACACGGTCGCGCCCGCACCCACCAGCCGGGCGACCAGCTCGTCCACGGAGACGTCGGCGCTGTCGATGACCTGCTGCCCGGGCGACGCGACGGCCGCCTGGCCCACTGGGTCGGCGAGCGCCCCCGCGCAGACAGCCAGGGCGAGAGCACAGACGGAACGGAGGGCTTGAGCGGGGGAACGCAGAGACATCATCACCTCGAAGTAAATGTAACCTCCAATATGTATCAGAGTCAGCCGGCGAACGCCAAGCCCAGTCGAGGCGGGAGGAACGACAAAGGGCCGGATCCTTGCGGATCCGGCCCTCGCCGAGTGAGTCTGCCCGGTGAACCGGGCGGTGACTTACTTGTTGATCTTGGTCACCGTACCGGCGCCCACGGTGCGGCCACCCTCACGGATGGCGAAGCCGAGGCCCTCCTCCATGGCGATCGGCTGGATGAGCTCGACCGACATGTCGGTGGTGTCGCCGGGCATGACCATCTCGGTGCCCTCGGGCAGCGAGATGACGCCGGTGACGTCGGTGGTACGGAAGTAGAACTGCGGACGGTAGTTCGTGTAGAAGGGGTTGTGACGGCCACCCTCGTCCTTCGAGAGGATGTAGGCAGTGCCCTCGAAGTTGGTGTGCGGCGTAACCGAACCCGGCTTCGCGACGACCTGGCCGCGCTCCACGTCCTCGCGCTTGGTGCCGCGGAGGAGCAGACCACAGTTCTCGCCGGCCCAGGCCTCGTCGAGCTGCTTGTGGAACATCTCGATACCCGTCACCGTGGTCTTCTGCGTCGGGCGGATGCCGACGATCTCGACCTCGGAGTTGATGGCGAGGGTGCCACGCTCGGCACGACCGGTGACGACGGTGCCACGACCGGTGATCGTGAAGACGTCCTCGATCGGCATCAGGAACGGCTTGTCCTTGTCGCGGACCGGGTCCGGGATCGAGTCGTCAACGGCCTCCATGAGGTCGAGGATGGACTGGGTCCACTTCTCGTCGCCCTCGAGAGCCTTGAGGCCGGAGACACGCACGACCGGAGCGTTGTCGCCGTCGAAGTCCTGGCTGGAGAGCAGCTCGCGGACCTCGAGCTCGACGAGCTCCAGGATCTCCTCGTCGTCGACCATGTCGGACTTGTTCAGCGCGACGAGCAGGTACGGAACGCCGACCTGCTTGGCGAGCAGAACGTGCTCACGGGTCTGAGCCATCGGGCCGTCGGTGGCGGCGACCACGAGGATCGCGCCGTCCATCTGAGCAGCACCGGTGATCATGTTCTTGATGTAGTCGGCGTGACCAGGGGCGTCGACGTGCGCGTAGTGGCGCTTCGGCGTCTCGTACTCGACGTGCGAGATGTTGATCGTGATACCACGCTGACGCTCTTCCGGAGCCGAGTCGATCGACGCGAAGTCGCGCTGCACGTTGGTCGCCGACGGGTACTTGTCAGCAAGCACCTTGGAGATCGCCGCGGTGAGCGTCGTCTTGCCGTGGTCGACGTGACCGATGGTTCCGATGTTCACGTGCGGCTTAGTCCGCTCGAACTTGGCCTTAGCCACTGTGGTCCTCCTCAGGACTCTCGTGCAGACACCCCGGTCGACGGATTTCGACCGGAGGGTCTACGGGTTTGGTTTCTTATGTTACGGGATGTTGCCTGGGAGCAGTGACCGAGGTCACTCGCCCTTGCTCTTCTGGACGATCTCGTCGGCGACAGCCTTCGGGACCTCCGCGTAGCTGTCGAACTGCATCGAGTACACCGCGCGGCCCGAGGTCTTGGACCGCAGGTCACCGATGTAGCCGAACATCTCGGACAGCGGGACGTTGGCGCGCACGACCTTGACGCCGCTCGCATCCTCCATGGACTGGATCTGTCCACGGCGGGAGTTGAGGTCGCCGATGACGTCGCCCATGTACTCCTCCGGCGTACGCACCTCGACCGCCATGAGCGGCTCGAGGAGCACCGGGTTCGCCTTGCGAGCAGCCTCCTTGTAGGCCATCGAGCCGGCGATCTTGAACGCCATCTCCGAGGAGTCGACGTCGTGCGACGCACCGTCGACGAGCGTCGCCTTGACGCCCACCGTCGGGAAGCCGGCGAGCACGCCGACCTGCATCGCGTCCTGGATGCCCGCGTCGACCGAGGGGATGTACTCGCGCGGCACGCGACCACCGGTGACGGCGTTCACGAACTCGTACGAGGTCTCCGGGGTGACCTCCATGGGCTCCAGGCTGATCTGCACCTTTGCGAACTGACCGGAACCACCGGTCTGCTTCTTGTGGGTGTAGTCGTACTTCTCGACCGCGCGGCGGATGGTCTCGCGGTAGGCCACCTGGGGCTTGCCCACGTTGGCCTCGACGTTGAACTCGCGCTTCATGCGGTCGACGAGGATGTCGAGGTGGAGCTCGCCCATGCCCTTGATGACCGTCTGGCCGGTCTCCTGGTTCTGCTCGGTGCGGAACGTCGGGTCCTCTTCGGCCAGCTTCTGGATCGCGGTGCCCAGCTTCTCCTGGTCGGCCTTGGTCTTCGGCTCGATGGCCACCTCGATCACGGGCTCGGGGAAGGTCATCGACTCGAGCACGACCTGGTTGTCCGGGTCGCTCAGGGTGTCACCGGTGGTGGTGTCCTTGAGGCCGATCACCGCGTAGATGTTGCCGGCGGTGACGAAGTCGACCGGGTTCTCCTTGTTGGCGTGCATCTGGAAGATCTTGCCGATGCGCTCCTTCTTGCCCTTGGTCGAGTTCACGACAGCGGCACCGGAGTCGACACGGCCCGAGTACACGCGCACGTAGGTCAGGCGACCGAAGAACGGGTGCACGGCGACCTTGAAGGCGAGGGCCGAGAACGGCTCGCTGGCGTCGGCGTGGCGGAGGATGACCTCCTCTTCGTCGCGCGGGTTGTGCGCCTCGATGGCGGGCACGTCGAGCGGCGACGGGAGGTAGTCGATCACGGCGTCGAGCATCGGCTGGACGCCACGGTTCTTGAACGCGGAACCGCAGAGGACCGGGTAGATCTCGTTGTTCACGGTGAGCTTGCGGATCGCCGCCTTGATCTCCGGAACGGTGATCTCCTCGCCGCCGAAGAACTTCTCGAGCAGCGCGTCGTCGGTCTCGGCGACGGTCTCGAGGAGACGGTTGCGGTACTCCTCGGCCTTCTCCTGGAGGTCGGCGGGGATCTCCTGGACCTCGTACTTGGCGCCCATGGTCACGTCGCCCTTGGCATCGCCCGGCCAGACCAGCGCGCGCATCTCGACCAGGTCGACGACGCCGACGAAGTCGGACTCGGAACCGATCGGGAGCTGCATCACCAGCGGCTTGGCGCCGAGGCGCGAGACGATGGTGTCGACGGTGAAGTAGAAGTCGGCGCCCAGCTTGTCCATCTTGTTGACGAAGCAGATACGCGGGACGACGTACTTGTCGGCCTGACGCCACACGGTCTCCGACTGGGGCTCGACGCCCTCCTTCGCATCGAAGACGGCGACGGCACCGTCGAGCACGCGGAGCGAGCGCTCCACCTCGACCGTGAAGTCGACGTGTCCGGGGGTGTCGATGATGTTGATCTGGTTCTTGTTCCAGAAGCAGGTCACGGCCGCGGACGTGATGGTGATGCCGCGCTCCTTCTCCTGCTCCATCCAGTCGGTGGTCGACGCACCGTCGTGGGTCTCACCGATCTTGTGGTTGACGCCCGTGTAGAACAGGATGCGCTCGGTCGTGGTGGTCTTGCCGGCATCGATGTGGGCCATGATGCCGATGTTGCGGACCTTCTTCAGGTCGGTGAGCACGTCCTGTGCCACAGGGTTCCTCCGAAAAATAGAGAGTGGAAGGGGTGCCGCCCGGGCGGAGCACTCCGATGGAGTACAACGCCCGGACGACGAAAAGTGTTACCAGCGGCCCTGCGACTACCGGCGGTAGGGCCTACCAGCGGTAGTGGGCGAAGGCCTTGTTCGACTCGGCCATCTTGTGGGTGTCCTCGCGGCGCTTGACCGCGGCACCCAGACCGTTCGACGCGTCGAGGATCTCGTTGGTGAGACGCTCGGTCATCGTCTTCTCACGACGGCCCTTGGCGTAGCTGGTGAGCCAGCGGAGCGCGAGCGTGTTCGCGCGGTGCGGCTTGACCTCGACCGGCACCTGGTAGGTCGAGCCGCCGACGCGGCGGCTGCGGACCTCGAGGGTCGGGCGGATGTTGTCGAGCGCCTTCTTGAGCGTGACGACCGCGTCCTGACCGGACTTGGAGGCGACGCCCTCGAGCGCGTCGTAGACGATGCGCTCGGCGAGGCCCTTCTTGCCGTCGAGGAGGATTTTGTTGACGAGCTGGCTGACGACCGGCGCGCCGTACACCGGGTCGGCGACGACGGGGCGCTTCGGAGCTGGACCCTTGCGAGGCATTACTTCTTCTCCATCTTCGCGCCGTAGCGGCTGCGAGCCTGCTTGCGGTTCTTGACGGCCTGGGTGTCGAGGGCGCCGCGGACGATCTTGTAGCGGACGCCGGGCAGGTCCTTCACACGGCCGCCGCGCACGAGCACCATCGAGTGCTCCTGCAGGTTGTGGCCCTCACCGGGGATGTACGCGGTGACCTCGGTCCCGTTCGAGAGCTTGACGCGGGCGACCTTGCGGAGCGCGGAGTTCGGCTTCTTGGGGGTGGTGGTGTAGACACGGGTGCACACGCCGCGCTGCTGGGGGTTGGCCTTCAGGGCGGGGGCCTTGGTCTTGGTGACCTTCGGCGTCCGGCCCTTCCGAACCAACTGCTGAATGGTTGGCACTGAACTTCTCCTTATATGGACTGCACGGTGACAGTTGTTGCTTTTTCTCCGCACCCCGATCCACCCGCTTCGCGGGTCGCTCGGGAAATGAGGAGTATCGGACCGATGGCCGATATGCCGTGGGGGCCAGGGTTCCGTGCGGTTCCCTTGCCCATCGGATGAGTACGTGCCGGCTCGCCCGTTCCCCCGCGAGGGCGCCTGTCGCCAGGCATGGAATAAGCGCGCGACAGAGCGCACACCCGATAAATACTATCGTCCGCGCGGTGGTCGGTCAAATGAGAGCGGCCGTGCTAGCGCCCTGTCCGCGGACGGCGAAACCCGGGCGACATCACCCTTCCTGCGGGCATTCCTCTGCTCAGATCCGGTATGTCAGAGCGGTATACACTCCCGGCATCCGACGCCGAGAGAAGGGGCCGCCATGCGCAGCATCGAACAGATCCTCACCGAGACCATCGCGGTCAAGACCCGCATCATCGACGACAGGCGACTGCTCGCCGTCGGCGACGAGATCGCCGCGGCCATGGTGCGCTCGTATCGCGCCGGAGGCAGGGCCTACTTCTGCGGCAACGGCGGGAGCGCCGCCGACGCACAGCACTTCGCCGCGCAGCTCAGCGGTCACTTCATCTTCGACCGGCCGCCGCTGGCCGCGGAGGCCCTGCACGGCAACGCGTCCCACCTCACCGCCGTGGCGAACGACTACGACTACGAGAGCGTGTTCGCCCGCGCACTGGAGGGTTCCATCCGCCCGGAGGACGTGCTCGTCGCGATCAGCACCTCAGGCGACTCCGAGAGCATCATCCGGGCGGCGAAGGCGGCGCACGACAAGGGCGCGACGGTCGTCGCCTTCACGGGCGAGTCCGGCGGCGCGCTGCGCGAGCACGCGGACCTCCTGCTGAACGTGCCGTCGTCGGACACCGGGCGCATCCAGGAGTCGCACATCGTCTTCATCCACGCGATCTCGGAGCGCGTCGAGCATGACCTCTTCGCCGCCGCGTGAGCCGTGGTGCCTCTTCCTCGACCGCGACGGCGTCATCAACCGCCGGATAGTCGGCGACTACGTGCGGACGACGCGGCAGTGGGAGTACCTCCCCGGTGCGCTCCAGGCGCTTCGCCTGCTCTCCGAGTGGGCGCCCCGGATCGTGATCGTCACCAACCAGCGCGGGGTGGGTCGCGGACTGATCGCAGAGGACGACCTGGATCGCATCCACACCAGGCTGCTCGAAGACGTCGCGATCGTCGGTGCCCGCATCGATGCGATCCGGGTGTGCCCGCACCTGGAGACCGACGAGTGCCCCTGCCGCAAGCCGCGTCCCGGACTCGCGCTCTCCTGGCTCGCGGTGAATCGCGAGGTGAATCCGGCCCGCTCCGTCATGGTCGGCGACTCCCCGTCCGACATGGGAATGGCGCAGAACCTGGCCGCTGCGACCGGCGGATGCCTCCGCGTGCTGATCGATGATGGCTCGGACCCCGCCACGACCGGGGTCGACGCCGACTTCCGCTTCCCCACACTCCTCGACTACGCAAGGGACGTGACGCCGTGAACCCGAGCTCGACAACCGTGCGCGGCCGCGCTCCCCTCCGCCTCGGGCTCGCCGGGGGCGGAACGGACGTGTCCCCGTACTCCGACACCTACGGCGGGCGCATCCTCAACGCGACCATCGACAAGTACGCCTACGCTTACGCGACACTGATCGAGTCCGGCGTGGAGTTCCACTCCCCCGACCGGCAGACGGCGGGCGAGGCCGACGTCGGCGACATCGACACCCTGCTCGACGGGTTCGGCCTCCACGTGGCCGCCTACAAACGGATGATGGACGAGTTCAACGGCGGCGTCCGGCTGCCCGTCCGGCTCTCCACGCAGGTCGACGCACCTCCCGGTTCGGGTCTCGGCTCCTCCTCGACACTGGTCGTCGCGCTCGTGACCGCGCTGGCCGAGCTGTTGCAGACCTCGCTGGGCCAGTACAAGATCGCGCGCCTGGCCTGGGAGATCGAACGCGAGGACCTCGCCCTCGCGGGAGGCTGGCAGGACCAGTACGCCGCGACCTTCGGCGGTTTCAACTACATGGAGTCGCGGCCGGGCGGCCGGATCGTCGTCAACCCGCTCCGCGTCCGCCGCGAGGTCATGACGGAGCTCGAGGCATCCCTGCTCCTCTACTTCGGCGGCGTTTCGCGCAGCTCCGCCGCCGTCATCGCGGAGCAGCAGCGGAACGTCGTCGCCGGGGACAGCGGGGCGATCGAGGCGACACACCTGCTGAAAGCAGAGGCGGAGGCCATGAAGGACCACCTCCTCGTCGGCGACCTCCCGGCTCTCGCCTCCACCATGCGCGGCACCTGGGAGGCCAAGAAGCGTCTCGCCTCGCAGATCAGCACCCCCGCGATCGAGAAGGCGTACCGCATCGCCGACGAGCACGGCATGCTCGCCGGCAAGGTGTCGGGAGCGGGCGGCGGCGGCTTCATCCTGCTCCTGGTCGACCCCGCGCGCCGGTTCGAGCTCGCCCGCAGCCTCGAGTCGGAGTGCGGCGGCCAGGTGATGACCTGTCACTTCACGAAACACGGCGCGGAGAGCTGGCGCGCGCCGGAACCGGAGCACCGGTGATGCAGGTCGCGATCCTCGCCGGCGGCCTGGGCACGCGGCTCAGCGGCTCCATCCCCGCCGGACTCCCCAAACCCCTCGCCCCCATCGCCGGGCGGCCGTTCCTCGACCATCTGCTCGACTGGGCGATCGACCGCGGCGCCGACGACATCGTGCTGCTCACCGGGCACGGATCGGCCGCGATCGGCGACCACGTGGGCGACGACCACCGCGGGGTCCCGGTGAGCTACAGCGTGGAGCCGAGCCCGCTCGGTACGGGCGGCGCGCTGGCGAACGCCGCCCCGCTGCTGGCCGCGGAGTTCGTCCTCGTCAACGGTGACACGTTCGTCGACGCCGACCTCGTCGCCCTGCGCGCGGGCCTCGACGCGGCGCCGGTCGTCATGGCGCTCGTGGAGGTCGCCGACACCGGCCGCTTCGGCCGGGTCGAGGTCGCGGGCGACGTCGTCACGGCCTTCCGCGAGAAGGGCGCCGCCGGCCCCGGACTCATCAACGCCGGCGTCTACGCGCTGAAGCGCTCCGTGGTCGACGGGCTGCCGCGGGGCGCCTCGTCGTTCGAGCGCGACTTCCTCGAACCGCACCTGGCGGAGGTGGCGCCCCGCTACCTCCTGTGCGGTCCCACGTTCTTCGACATCGGCGTCCCGGCGGACTACCGCGCCGCCGACCTGCACTTCACGGAGGTCCGACCATGACGATCGCGCTGCAACGTGCCACACTCGGCGGCCTGCGCCTGGACCGTGCCGACCTCCACGACGCCGTCCTGCGCGTCCTGGACCTCGCGCAGACCGGGTCGGGCGGCATCGTCGTGCCCTCCAACGTCGCGACCTCGCGCTACCTGCGGACGGTCGGGCTCCCTCGTCTCGAGAAGGAGGCCGCCTTCTGGCCGATCGACGGCGTGCCGCTCACATGGCTGCTCCGGATCGCCGGCAAAGGAGCCTTCCCCCGCGTGGCGGGGACCGACCTGATGAACGCCCTCATCGCGCATCCGGGCACACAGGACCTCCGGATCGGGGTGATCGGTGCGGCGTCCGACGAGGCCGAGCGGTTCTATCGCGACCACGGGCACCCCAACGTCCGCGGGGGCGACCTGCCCGTGGCCGAGACGGGCAGCCCGCTGCTCGTCGAGGCAGGCGACGCGTTCCTCGCGGAGTTCCGCCCGCACATCGTCTTCACCTGCCTCGGATTCCCGAAGCAGGAGTACCTGATGCTCGCGCTCCACGAGCGGCATCCCGACATCGTGTTCATCGGGGCGGGAGCGGCCGCTCAGATCAACACAGGACAGTTCCCCCGGGCACCGCGTTTCATGCGCGCGGTCGGCCTGGAGTGGGTATGGCGGATGAAGCAGGACCCGTCACGCCTCGTGAAGCGCTACCTCCTGCAGGATCTCCCGTGGCTCGTGGGAATGGTGCCCGTCGCGGTCGGCGAGCGGCTGCGGCGGCGGCGCTGAGGCGGAACGGTCGGTGCGGAACTCGCGCCGCCGGGCTCAGGCGCCGCTCTGAGGCTGGTTTCCGTCGGTGTAGAGGGGCACGAAGAGCGGACCGCTGCCGTCGAACGTAAGGAGGCCGGCGAAGGCGACCGGGATCGAATCGATCGTGCCCGTTCCGGTGGCGCCGTCGGAGCTGCGCAGCAGATCGACGTCGCCGCTCACGCTGCCGCTGTCGGCGTAGACCTCCCAGCCGTCCGAGTTCCACTCGGGGTTGAGGTCGACGATCGGACGGGTGCCGAGGTGCCAGTGCACGTCGGTGATGGTGACGCCCGGCAGCTGCGAGAAGGTATAGAACGGACAGTTCTTGGGGTCCGCCTCGGTGGACGCCACGCACGCATCGAGCCACGCGTCGATGGCCCGGCGCCCCGCCGCATCGCCAGCCGACGAGAGCCTCGCGTTGAACTCGGTGGGGCTCAGGTACCCGCCGGCGGGCGCCGCGGTGACGTCGGCGTTCCAGACCTCGAAGTTCTCGTTCGAGGAGCTGAACTTCACCGGGTAGGTCCCCGGAAGCGCGCGCAGCGTGACGGCGGTGCCGATGGGCATGCTCTGCGGGTGCTTGCCCGCGACGGTGTACGTCAGCCCGGCGGGGCCGTTGACCTTCAGGTCCACCGTGTCGGGGGTGATGGGTGCGAGCGTCCAGAACGGCAACCCGGGGAGGCCGCCCGACGGCTCGACGGCGAACGACCGCTGATAGGTACGGTCGCCCTGCGTGATGGTCGCCTTGACGGTGGTCTTCGAGCCGCGGGTCACCGCCGGCTGCAGCGTGAAGCTGCGGATGCGGTCGGTGATCTTGGCGTAGGCGGCGTCGGAGAGGAGAACGTCGCTCGCGTTCGGGCGGATGCCGGCCAGCTTCATCGCGGCCTCCGCCCTGCCGTGCTCGAGATCGCTCAGGTACTGGGCGACGACGGTGCGCGGAAGGTTCTGCAGCGCGGCGATCGCCGTGATCGAGAGGGTCGCTCCCGCGGCTGTGGTGAGGAGCGTCACGGCCGCGATCATCGCCCAGACCCAGCGCGGGACGTGGTCGGAGGACCGCTTCGCGGGCGCCGGAGGCTGGACCGGTGGCTGGGCGAGCGCCAGTGGCTGTGCCGGGGTCGGGGTCGATGCCGGTGTCGATGCCGATGCCGGAGTCTGCTCGGGTTCCGTCGCGGGAGCGGGGGCGAGGTCTGGTGCGTCGTCCATGAGTTCCTCTCGGGTCTGCTTCCGCAGTGTATCGACCCGGGTGGACCGCTGCGTCCACCCGTTCGGGTCACTCCTCGTCGTCGTGCTCCCAGGGCCAACGCGGGCGACCGCGCTGACGGAACCGGCCGACGAGGACCAGCTGGTAGAGCAGCGTGACGAGGAACGCGGCGATGCCGACGGTGATGGCGTACACACTGCCCAGCTGGCCCAGAGCGAACAGCACGAAGTGGAGGACGTCGCCGGCGACGAACGCGCCGGCCACTCCCCCGGCGACGCAGTACGCGAGGTAGCAGGCGACCCCCACGCCGATCGCGGTGAGCGGCGCGATGCGCTGCTGGTCGCCGGGCACCCGCGTGCCGGTGACGATCAGCGCCACCAGGAGGACGGCGACGGCGGCGCCGGTCATGATCGGCCCGACCAGCGGGCCGGCGGCGGGGTCGGCGATCACCTCGGTGTCGGTGGCGAGGGAGATCAGTCCGAAGGCGGCGACGAGGAGGGCCAGGTAGAGGCCTGCCGCGAAGCAGGCGACCACGATGGCGTAGGCGCGCTCGTCACGCATCGGTGCTCTGTGCTCCTCGGCTCGTGCTCCGGCAGCGGGCCGCTCAGTATCCCTGCTGCGCGTAGGCGTTGGCGGCCTGGTTCTGAGCGTCGGCGACCTGCTGCTCGTAATCGGCCTGCGCCTCCGCGTTGCGCGCCTTGAGCTTGCGGCCCCGCGCGGCGAGCCAGGCGCCGGTCCAGATGGAGACCTCCCGGGCGATGACGCCCGCCAGCACCGCGAACGGCGCGACCCACACCTGGTTGAGCAGGATCTGGCGCTCGTCCGCGTTGCGGCGGAAGAAGTCGTTGTCGATCAGCACGGCGCCGATGTAGACGAGGTAGACGAAGATCGCGACGAAGAGCCCACCGAGGATGTACGCCCACCAGCGCGCACGGTTGATGATCTGGATCAGCACGACCGTGCCCACGAAGAAGGCGATGATCGGAGCCCACCCGGCCGAACGGCTCGTGAAGAACTGGATGAGCGACGGGACGAAGTCGCTGCTGGGCGTCAGCATCGCCCCGACAACGACGACGGCGACCGCCCAGAGCACGGCGAACAGCACCGTCCCCACAAGCGCGATGAGGATGCCGACGCCACGATTGCTCTTGCGCTTGGGCGGCTCGGGACGCTGCAGGAAGATCGGGGCGACCGGCTGCGGCGCGATCGGCGGCGCGGCGGCCGGCTCGGGAGCCCAGGTCGCCTCGCCCGGCTGGGCGGCGTAGGCGGCCGTGGCGGCGGCGGGAGCCTGAGCGGCGGCCTGCTGCGTCTGCTGCTGGGCGGCCTCCCCCGCGATGATGACGGGCGCTGCCGCCTGCGCAGGAGACGCGGTGTCCACGGTCGCGTCGCCGGCGGCGGTCGCGCCGGGCTCGCCGTTCGTGCGGGCGACGGCGGCGGCGATGTCGGCGTCGGAGGCCGTGACGGGCTCGGGCTCGATCGTCGGGGCAGGCGCGGCGGGCGCCGCAGCCACGGGGACCTCCGGAGTCTCCGGCGCGCTCGCGTCGGCCGGGCGGTTGACGTGGCCGCGGGCGGAGACGGGGCTCGACGGTGGCGCGGCCATGTCGGGGTCGGTGTCGTGGGGTTCGGCGGCGGAGGGGGCTGCCGCGCGCTCGGTGTTCTGAGCGGGCTCGGGGTTCTCGGCGGGCTGGGCGTTCTCCGCGTTCTCGGCGGGCTGGGCAGACTCGGCGGCGGCCGAGGCGGCGGGCGCGGTTGCCGGCTCGACGTGGGGCGCGTCCGGCCCTGCGTCGTCCCGCTTCTCAGCGGGTTCCGGTGTCGTGTCGCTCATGCTGGCGCTCCTCGCTCCGCCCCCAGTGGGCACCTGTAAGTGGTGCCCACTGTAGCAACGGGGGTGCCGAAGTCGAGGGAGGGCGGGCCGGGGTGGGGCCGGTCGGGGCTACTTGGCGGGGGCCGCCTGTGTCGAGGGATTGAGTACGTAGATGAAACCGCTCACCTTGCCGTCGAACCCGGGGCCCGTTGCTGCGGGGCCGACGTCGATCCCATTCACCAGGAAGAGGCGCTGCCCCTTCTGAGCCGCCGCAACGAATGCGACGATATTCGGGTAGGCGCCACGGACGGTGACCGAGACCGGGACCACGGTGAAGACGTCCTTCGTGACGAGGGGGCTGACCGCCGGCGGCATTCCCGGGACCGCGGTGGGCGCCGGAGTCGGTGCAGGGGAAGGGGTCGACGACGGCGCGGGCGTGGGTGTGGCCGTCGATCCACTCCCCGAAGCCGTCGCTGCCGGAGCCGGCGCCGCCGGGTTCGCCGGAGGGACGAACCCCGCGCCATCGGTGATCTGCGACGCGGTGACCGTCAGTCCGTTCGCTGTGGCGAGGGCCGTGAGCTCATCCATGAACGCCGGGGTCTGCGCCTCCGCGGGGATCGATGACTGCACCGCCGTGAGCTGCGACTTCAGATCGGGCAGCGACTCGCTGTCCTTCTTCAGCTTGTTCAGGGCGATCTGGCTCGACGCGTTGGTGCTGTCGACCTGGAGCGTCTGCGCGTCGGCGGCCGCCGACTGGTCGAGCTGCGGCTGGATGCCGAGCACCCAACCGAGCGCGGCGACGACGACCATGGCCAGCACGGAGCCGATGATCCAGAGGCGGGTCTTGTCCATCGTGATCACTTGCCCTTCGGCTCGTAGCGTTTGGTGTAGAGCGCGGCTGAGACGTGGATGGTGACCGTCGCCTTGTAGATGTTCTTCACGTCGTCCAGGACGACGGTGCCGGGGACGACGTCGACGACTCCGGGGATCTTCTGCAGAACCCCGACCCACGCGGGGACATCGGGCAGCGCGGCGCTGGTACCGACCACCATGACGGTGCCGACACGCGGCCCCTGGAGCGGATCGGTCGACTGCGGGTAGATCGCCGTCGGTGCGGAGGAGTCCACGGCGACTGACGCGAGCTCGAGTCCGGCCGGCTGGGCGGCACCGACCTGGTCCAGGAAGGCCTTCCAATCGATCTCGGTCGACACGCCGGCCTGCTGAGCGGCCTGCGCGAGCGCCACCTGCTTCTGCACGTCGCGCACGGGCGCGTATTGCTTCTGCTGCGCGAAGAGGGAGGTGGTCTCGGTTTGAGCCGCGAGCAGCTTGGCCTGCGACAGCACGTTGAGGCTGAACGCGCCGCCGGTCGCGGCCAGCACGACGAGGAGGACGGCCATCACACCCCAGCCGAAGCCGCGCCTCGTGCGCGCATTCCGTCGTTCCGCCCGAACCTCGGGCGGCAGGAGGTCGACCCGCGGCTCTGCACCGACGGCCAGTCCTTCCTGGCGCGGGCCGGAGGCGAACTGCTTCTTCGGGGCTGGGCTGTTCACGCCCTGTGACGCTCCGGGCGCCTTCGGCTCGACCGAGGATGCGCGGCCCTTCGGGGCCTTTTGCGACTTGACTCCGCGCGCAGTCTTCGCCTGCTTCGTCGCGCCGGCTCCCTTGCCTCGTCTCTGTGCGTTCTCGTCGGCGTCGTCCGCGCCCCTCGGACGCCGTGTGATGAGGCTCATGCTGCGCTCCCGAGTGCGAGGCCGACCGCCGCGGAGAGCGTCGACCTGTTCTGCCGAAGGACTGTGGCATCGAGGTGACGCGACAAGGCGACGGAGTGGAAGGGGTCCCCGACCGCGACCGGCAGCCGGGTCATCTCGCTCAGCGCGTCGGCGAGCCCGGGAAGCTGGGCGCCGCCGCCGGTGAGCACGACGTTCTCGACCGGAGTGGTGGGGCGCGTGTTGACGAAGTAGCTGACCGTGTTGCGGAGGCTGGTGAGCAGTTCGCCGGTGACCCGGTAGATGATCTCGACCGCCTGCTGCTCCTGCGGGCTCGACACCTGCTTGGCCAGGCCGATGGTCGACTTGATGCGCTCGGCCTCCCCCGGCGCGACCTCCAGCCCGGCACGCAGCGCTTGCGTGAGCTCGGCGCCGCCCGCGGGGATGATCCGGACGAACTGCGGGACGTTGTCGGTGAGGACGACCACGCTGGTGGTGTTCGCGCCGATGTCGATGAGGGCGACGGTTCCCCGCTGGCCAGTGCGGGTGACCAGGGCGCGTGACACCGCGAACGGCAGGAGGTCCACGTCGATCGCCGTGAGTCCGGCCAGAGTCGCTGCCTTCACGTTGCCGAGTACGGCCTCCTTGACCGCTGCGACCAGCAGGCCGTTGACCACCGGCCCGGTGTCGCCGATCTCTTCGGAGACCGGGTAGAAGTCGAGGAGGGCGTCGGCGACCGGCACCGGGAGCATGTCCTGCACGTGGAACGGCAGGCTCTCGCGAATGCGGATCTGCGACATCCTCGGCATTGTCAGGTCGCGCGCGAGCACACGCTGGTTGCCCATGCCGAGCACGACCTCCTTGCTCTTGAAGCCGCCCTGGTGCCACAGCCGGCGCAGGCTCGCAGCGACCGTGTTGGGCTCGAGGACCTCGCCGCGGCTGGCCGCGCCGTCAGGCAGCGGCACCTCGGAGTGACGCAGGAGCGTGGGTCTCGGCTTATGCGGATCGGCGAGCTCCACGGCGCGGATGGACGTGCTGCCGATGTCGATTCCGACGATGCTGCGTGCCATGCTGTCCTCCTTTACTTCTGTGCTTCTCGTGCGTTCACGCGAGTCCGAGGAGCGCCAGGTAGGCGTTCCAGATCGTGGGGCCGGCGAGGATGCCGAGCCAAGCCCCGGCCAGCATCCACGGGCCGAAGGGGATGCCGCTGCCTTTCCGCGCTCGACGAGCGGCGACCAGCACCAGGGCGAAGACGCCACCGAGGACGAACGCCGCGAAGCCACCGACGATCAGCGGTCCCCAGCCGAGGTAGCCCAGGAAGATCCCGAGCACGCCGGCGAGCTTGACATCGCCGAAACCCATCCCGCCGGGATAGACGAGGGCGAGCAGCAGGTAGAGCGCGTAGAGCACGACACCGCCGATCGCCGCGCTGAGCAGCGCAGCCCAGTCGCCCGTGAGCACGCCTGCCGTGCCGAGCAGGGCCGCTCCGACGAGGTAGGAGGGCAGCACGATCGCGTTCGGCAGCCGGTGGGTGTCGAGGTCGATGAGCGCGAGGGCGATGCTGATCGCGGCGAGATAGAGGTACGCGACGACCTCCAGCACGCCGGCGGCGAGCGCGGTGCCGGTGTGCTCGGCGGGTGCCTGCGGGCCGGCCCAGAACCACCAGGCGACGAGGGCGAACGCGATCGCGGTCGCGCCCTCCACCAGAGGGTAGCGCGGCGAGATCGCGCTGTGGCAGGACCGGCACCGTCCGCGCAGCAGCAGCCACGACACCACCGGGATGTTGTCGTACGGCTTGACCTCGGTGCCGCAGCTGCCGCACGCACTCGGCGGCGACACGATCGAGCGCCCGGCAGGGATGCGGTAGACGACGACATTGAGGAACGAGCCGATGAGCGCGCCGAACACGGCGACGAAGCCGACGGCGATGGCGAAGAGCGCAAGGGTCATGACAGCGGCGCTCCCGTCGCCGAGAAGGCCGTCTTGACCTCGATCTCGGTCGCCACGTTGAACGACGTGGTGCGCGGTGTCGGGAACTTGGGCGGAGGCGAGTTGAGCAAGCGGGTGTCGTAGCTGTAACGCTTGAGGAAGCCGGACGAGCCCGATCCGGTGCCGACGGGGCCGCGGTACTCCTGGGCGATCGAGCCGGTGACGCAGAGATACCCGGCGTACGAAGCGGACGCGTAGTTGTGCACCTCGAAGCTGTGATAGTTCGACAGGATCGCGGCGCTGATCGTACGAGCGCAGTTGCCGCTGGACGACGTCGACTCCCACGTCACATAGTCCTTGCTCGAGCTGCAGGTCGTGTTGCGCGCCGTCGGAAACGGCGTCGGGTTCGTGCAGACCTGCGGGTCCCACACCCAGACCGCACCGGCGCCGACGAGGCCGAGGATGTCGTTGGCGGGGTCGCTGTAGACGAGCTTCCCGGTGATCCAGACGAAGTGGTCCGCGTTGATCGTCATCGCGCCGTGCATGGCGCCCTGCACGAACACATCGCCTGCCCGGCAGTTGTACGGGGCATAGGTGGAGACGATCTCGTTGGCGATCGGATAGCCGATCCCATTGCCCGTGCTCGTGTTGTCGGCGCCGACGCACTTGAGGGTGTTGGCGTTGGGCGAGGCCGAAGTCGACCAGTAGTTCGGGTCGGTCGATGTGGTCGGCACGCTCTGCACATAGGCGAGGTTGTTGAAGATCTGCGACGGCGAACCGATCGGGATGGTGACGCCGTTGGTGAGGTCGGCCAGAGTGTTCGCGTTCGCCGCCGCCGAGGCGCCGGGAACACCCGGCTTGCCGCAGAACGTGGGAGTCGTCCCGCTCGGCGGGGTGGCGGTCGGATTGATCTGCGTCTTCACGGTCCAGGGCGAGATGACGTTCATGGACGCGATGCCGCCGGAGATCAGGAAGGTGATCTTCGTCGGCCCGGTGTAGAGGCAGCCAGGAACGGGCACCCTGGCCGGGATGTCGGTGCGCACCTGATCGAGCTGGGCCTGCGGCGGCGGCATGGTGATGAGCGCGGAGTTGACGGGCGCACCTGCATTGAACACCGGCGTGCCGGAGCAGTTGGTCTGCGAGTAGAGATTTCCCAGGGAATTGCGGTTGGGGTTCGCGGTCGAGACTTTCTGCTTGAACGTGCCGCCGCAGATGTTCAGGGTGTCGTTCGAGTGCACCTGGCCGTCGAAGGTGTCGCCGGCCACGAAGTTGATGAGGCAGCCCGTCGGGCGGCTGGTCCCCGACCACGCGTAGGCCTTGGGACAGCCGCCACCGTTGAGCGCCGGGTCGAGCTCTTCGTAATCGGTGAAGTAGACGTAGTTGGTGAACCCGGTCTGCTTGATGTTCGCGACGACGCTGCGGGTGACGTTGTCGACCTTCCCGGTCGCACGGATGTGCAGGATGCCGTTGCTGGCGTACTTGGAGTTGTCGACCTCGTAGCGGTAGGAGGCGTTCGCGGGAAGTCCGTCGGTGAGCGGCACCGGGGCCCACGAACCGCCATTGGTGACCACAAAGGCCGGATTGGCGTTCGCGCCTGTGGGCAGGGTCACCGTGCCCTGCGAGTTGTTCGCGATGGTGAACGGTGAGTTCGGGTTGCCGTACTGCTGGTAGCTGGGGTCGTTGGTAAGCCGGCCCTGGTATTCGCCGATGCCGGCGAAGGCGGCCGACATCGCGGCGTCCCAGTCGGCGTCGTGGTTGGACCGGACGAGACCGGAGACCGAGAACGACATCGTCGTCGCCACCAGGAGCAGCAGAACGGCGGCGATGCCGACGACCATCGCCAGTGCGACGCCGCGCTCGCGGGACGATCGGAGTCTGCGAAGGCGCCTGTTCAGAAGGGTGAGCATCACGACCCCGATCCGATGTTGGCCATGCCGATGGTGTTGGTCAGCGTCACTGCGCTGGCTGCCCCCGTCGGCTGGATGGTGATGGTGACCTGTACCGAGGTGATAGCCGCACGCGCCTGCCACGTCGTCAGGTTCGCTGGGAGGAGTTCGGTGCCGGTCTTGTCGAAGTAGCGGAACACCGTGGTGGTAGACGGGATCGAGTTGCAGAGCGAGCGTGTCGTGGCCGCGTTCAGGGGGACGAAGTCCCAGTGGCCATTGACGCCGGCCACCGCCGTCAACGCCGCCTGCTGCTTCTCCACCAGCGCTCCGGATGTCGCGTCGTAAGTGACCAGCACCGGAGACTCCCCTCCGCTCAGGTTCACGTAGGCGTAGAACGAGATCAACATCGGGGCAGCCTTGATGATCGCCGGATCGCTCTGCTGTCCGCCGACGATCGGATTCGCGAGCGGGTCGGGCGTCGCCGCGCGGATCATGCGGGCCGCCTGGTTCATCCCGTTGGAGGCCTGCCGCGTCCCGCCGTCGATCGACTGGGACAGGCTCACCGTGTGCGTCGCGACCACGAACAGCGAGACGGCGAGTCCCATCACCACGGTGGTGAGCGCGATGGCGACGAGGAGTTCGATCAGCGAGAGACCTGCGTCGCGCCCCTGCGTGACGCGGGACCGGAGGAGCCTACCCAGTCGGATCATGGCGCCCTCGGATCGAGCGTGAACGTGTTCGCGCCGGTGAAGGCCGGGCTCCCGGTGGGCAGCGCGATCTTCGACGACGGGACGAGTGCCCCGCTGGTGAGCGCGTCGCCCGAGTTGCTGAGCGCGTAGAGGGTCCAGCTGCCGTAGGGCAACGCGATGGTCGCGGAGTTGCCCGAAGACTGAGCGAAGTTCATGCGCATCCCGGTCGCGCATCCCGGGTCGCCGATGGACGATGATGCGACCGCGCTGACGGCGACCAGCCACGTGCTGGACGTCGTGACGGTGACCAGCTTCATCGTCACCGTGCCGAGCGAGCCCGGCGTGACCTGGATGATCGGGTCCGAGCGGATGCCGACGTGCCCGCTGGCGTTCGGAATGGTCCAGCGCTCGGGATCGACCGAGAGACAGATCGGGGCGGCACCTGTGGCCGTTCCTGGCGTGGTGTACGAGCCGGCGAACGCCTGGTAGCCCGAGGAGTACGGGAAGAGCGGGGTGCTCGTGGTCGTCACGCCGGATACGGTCGTCTTGGTCACCTGGGTGGTGTAGGCATCGCCCTGCGGAACGTAGGTGACGGTGAGATTGGTCGGGAACATCGTCGTCGCGGGTGCACCGGGCGCCAGCGTGAGCTTCGGAGTAGCCGCTGTGTCGTACTGCTTGTCGAGCACGGACGACTGTCCCGCGGTCACGGGCACGTTCACCTTGAGCGGCTGCTGCTGGTCGCTGCTGATCCGGCCGTCACCCGACGAGCCGATCGTGACGATGTACGCGCCGGGCACCACTTTGAGCACGTAGCTGCAGCCGTCGACATCGGTGGCGGAAGGCGCGGGGCTCACGGTGGTCGCCGTGTTGGGTGTGACCGAGCCGTCGACCGCGACGGCGATCGGAATGCCGGGGACACCTACACCGGCGGCATTGCGGGCGTGGACGATGATCGTCCCCGTGGTCGGGTCGTTGATCGGTCCGGCCGGAGCGAGCAGTGTGCTCGCCTGCACGGCAGCGGCGCCCGCACGCATCCCGGACCAGGTGACCGAGACGTTGAGGGTCTTGTTCTGCAGGAGGCCGGACGTGCCGCAGTCGGACGCGGTGCCGGCGTTGGTCAGCCAGCCGGCTGACTTGGTGACGGTGTAGGTCGTGCCATCGACGGTAGTGGTCGTGACGCCGCTGACGACGCTGAAGACGTTGGTCGCCGAGCGGGCCTGGTCGATGGCCTGGGCCGCGAGATTGGCGGCCACCTCGCTCGAGCGGTTCGACCGGGTGAGGGTCATGGCGGTCGTCAGCAGGTAAGCGACGAGCACGGACAGGAGCCCGAAGACCATCATGGCGATCAGGACCTCGATGAGGGTGAACCCACGATCGCGTTCGAGTCGGCGGAGCAGAGGGCGGTGCAGGCTGTTCACGGGGTCACCTCCCTTGTCGGGTCCGGGGGTGTGCAGCCGATGGAGCTGGCGATGGGGCGGGTGGTGCGGGACGAAGCCGGTAGTGCGGAAGCGAGGCGCCGGCTGCTGCCGCGGCGCCCCGCTTCGCTGCACTGGCTACGGAAGCGCGGTGCACGCTCCCGACCCGGTTCCGTTGGTGGAATCGATGTGGTAGACGTTCGTGGTGTCCTTGCTCGCCGCGGTGATGCAGAACGAGGTCGCGGTGGAGCCGGTGAAGTATGCCCAGCTGATCGTGTCGGTCCCCGAGGTGAATCCATACTTGCCGAGTCCAGCGGACGTGAGAGCCGGCTGTGTGGCGCTGGAGCCCTGGTCGGTGTAGTAGGCAACGGTCGCGGTCTTCGCGTTGGCCAGGTCAGACTTGACCGACGCGTCCTTCGCGTTGTTTTGAACGCCGATGTAGATCGGGATGGCGATCGCGGCGAGGATGCCGATGATGATGACCACCACGAGGAGCTCGATCAGGGTGAAACCCTTCTCGTCCTCCTCGAGCAGCCCCTGACGGCGAGCGTTGAGCTTGCCCATGAGACGGAAGTACATTTCTGTGTCCAATCGGTCGGGTGATGGTGCGGGGTGAGCGGCGCGAGATTGCCGCTTCGGGGATGACCATATTTGCCAGGAGATTCGGAGAAATATCCCCCGTTGCAGGGGTTTTGTGGGCGTTTCGTACCCCAGAACTGGGGAGGGTTGTGATATTTGTCCCTCGCCGGAGGGGCAGCGGTGCAACCTGTCGGCGAAGCGCCTCGGGCGCGCGGGCTGAGCCGACACTCGGGACGAATGTCGGCTCAGCCGTGCGCAGGACTTCAGCCGCCGATGGCGCCCGCGATGCCGAAGATAGGCAGATAGAGCGCAACGACCATGCCACCGATGATGACGCCCAGGAAGGCGATCATGAGCGGCTCGATGAGCGAGGTGAGCTGCTCGGTCATCGACTCGACCTCCTGCTCGTAGAAGTCCGCGATCTTGTCGAGCATGGTGTCGAGCGAGCCGGCGTCCTCACCGACCGCGACCATCTGGGTCACCATCGCCGGGAATACCGTCTGCTTGCTCAGCGGCGTCGCGATCGACTCGCCCTGCCTCACGCCTTCCGCGACCTGCACGAGCGCGTTCTCGATCACCCAGTTGCCACTGGTCTCCCCCACTATTCGCAGGGCTTGAAGGATCGGCACGCCGGCGGAGATCATGTTGGCGAAGTTGCGGCTGAAGCGCGCGATCGCGATCTTCTTGATCAGCGAGCCGAAGACCGGCATGCGGAGCTTGAACGGATCCAGACGGCGACGGACGTTCTCATCGTTCTTGTGCCGGGGCCACCACAGGGCGAAGGCGATGGCCAGGATCGCGATCAGCGGGCCGATCCAGACCATCTGGTGGGAGAGGATCACCAGCAACTCCGTCGGCACCGGCAGTTGCTTGCCGAGCCCCGCGAACATCTTCTCGAACACCGGCACGATGAAGATCAGCATCGCCAGCACGCCGAGAAGAGACATGATCAGGACGATGACGGGGTAGGTCATCGCCGACTTGATCGCGCCGCGGAGCTTGACCTCCTTCTCGAAGTTGTCGGCGACGGCCTCCAGGGCGCCGTCGAGGAAGCCGCCGGTCTCACCGGCCCGCACCATGTTGATCATCAGCGGCGGGAAGACCTGGGCATGCTTGCGCATCGCCTCTGAAATCGCCGTTCCGCTCTCGACCTGGTCGCGCACGTCGCCGAGCACGGCCTGGAGCTTCTTGTTGGCCGACTGCTCGGCGAGGATGTTCAGCGTGCGCAGCAGCGACAGGCCGGCGCCGATCATCGTCGCCATCTGACGGCTCATGATCGCGAGGTCCTTGAGCTTGACGCCGGAGCCGCCGCCGAGCTTGATCTCCCGGTTCAGGCCGGTGCCGGCCGCAGCCTCCGTGATGGCGACGGGCGACAGGCCCATGGTGCGCAGCCGGGAGGCGACAGCAGCTTCGCTGGCGGCGTCGACGCGGCCCTTGACGATCTTCCCGTCCGCGTCCCTGCCCTTGTAGTTGTACGGCGTGGTGACCGGCATCAGCGCACCACGGTCCCCGAGTAGCTGTCGCCGAAGTCCGGACCGCTCGACATGACCGACGACTCCGCCGGCGACTCGACGCGCTGGATGAGGCGGGTGAGGCCCTCCACGTCGTGCGCCTTCTCGACGGCGGCGTGGCGGGTGATGACGCCCGAGTTGACCAGGTCGGCCAGGTGCTGATCCATCGTGCGCATCCCGGATTCGCGGCCGGCCTGCATCATGGAGGCGATCTGGTAGGTCTTGCCCTCGCGGATGACGTTCGCGATGGCCGGGGTCATCATCAGGATCTCCGTGGCCACGACGCGGCCCCTGCCGCTCGCGCGCTTGACGAGCGTCTGTGAGACGACCCCCTGAAGCGTGCCGGCCAGCTGCGCGCGCACCTGATCCTGCTGGTGCGGAGGGAACACGTCGATGACGCGGTCGATGGTCTGCGGCGCATCCTGCGTGTGCAGCGTCGCGAAGACGAGGTGGCCGGTCTCGGCAGCGGTCAGCGCGACCGAGATGGTCTCCAGGTCGCGGAGCTCGCCGATCAGGATCACGTCGGGGTCCTGGCGCAGGACGTGCTTGAGCGCGTTCGCGAAGCTGTGGGTGTCGTGGCCGACCTCCCGCTGGTTCACGATCGACTTCTTGTGCACGTGCATGAACTCGATCGGGTCCTCGACCGTCACGATATGGTCGGAGCGGGAGCTGTTCACCAGGTCGATGAGCGCGGCCAGAGTCGTCGACTTGCCCGAACCGGTCGGGCCGGTGACCAGCACCAGGCCGCGCGGCAGTTGTGAGAACTGGCCGACGGCGTCCGGGACTCCCAGCGCGGCGAGCTGCTTGATCTCGGTCGGGATGAGACGGAACGCACCGCCGTACGACCCGCGCTGCTGGTAGAGGTTCACCCGGAAGCGGGAGTTCGCCGAGATCGTGAACGCGAAGTCGAGCTCGTGCTCGCGCTCGAAGATCTGGCGCTGACGGTCGTCGAGGAGGCTCATCAGGGCCTCGCGCGTGCGGTCGTGGTTCCAGGGCTCGGTGCTCGCCGCCGGGCGCAGGCCACCGTCGACGCGGATGGTCGGAGCCGCGCCGACGGTGATGTGGAGGTCGGACGCCTTCTGGAACACGACCTCGTGGAGGGCGGCGACCAGTTCCTTGTCCGCCTTCTCGAGCGCCTCCCGCTCGGGCTGAGTGAGGGTCTCGTCGATCTCGGTGACGTCCGGGCGGGCGGCGACCGGCTCGAGGATCTGGAAGTCAGGCGACGGCGCCGCGGCACGGCGGCCCTCGGGGATGAGCCGGCGGACGGGGTCGGGCGCGTCGGGCGCGGTGGCCGGAACCGGTGTGGCGGGCGGAGGCGCGGAGTCGAGCGACCAGACGACCGACGACGGAGTCGGCGGGGCGTAGGCGGGCGGGTCGTACGCAGGCTCGGCCGAGGCGAACGGGGCGGTCGCCGCAGCGTACGCCGCAGAGTCGTAGGCGGGGGCCTCAGAGACGACGGGAGCGTCAGCGGCCGCAGGCGGCGGGAACCCCGCCGCCGACCCGTACGCCGGTACCTGCTCGGCCACGTCCGGCGTCGAGGCCGCGTAGGTCGGGGCGTCGAAGACGGGCGGTGCCAGCGAGGGTGAGTCGAACGTCGGCGCAGAGTACGACGGCGGGCTCAACGGCACACCCGTCCCCGGGTTCCAGCCTCCCGCCGTCGCGCCAGGGGGTGTCACCGGGATCTCGTAGACCGGCTTCGCCGTCGGCGGCGGGAAGCCGCCCCAGCTCTCGTCGTTCGTTGTCATGGGCCCTCCTAGGCGACCACTCTCAGGATCTCTTCGACGGACGTCATGCCGCGCTTGACCTTCTCCCAGCCGTCCTCGCGCAGCGTCAGCATCCCCTGCTCGCGGGCGACGCGGCCGATGTCGGCGCTCGATGCGCGCTCGACCGTGAGCCGCTCGATCTCCTCCGTCACCGCCATCACCTCGTGCACGGCGATACGGCCGCGGTAGCCGGTGTTGGAGCACGCAGGGCAACCGACCGGCACGAAGACGGGAGGCAGCTCCACGTCGGGCACCTCGAACCGCAGCCGCCGCAGATCATCGTGCGTGTACGCCCCCGGCTGCTTGCACCGCTCGCAGAGGCGGCGGGCGAGGCGCTGGGCGACCACGCAGTCGAGTGCGGAGCCGACGAGGAAGGGCTCGATGTCCATCTCGGTCAGGCGGGTGACCGCGCTGGGGGCGTCGTTGGTGTGCAGGGTGGAGAGCACCAGGTGGCCGGTCAGCGACGCCTCGATGGCGATCTGCGCGGTCTCGTGGTCGCGGATCTCACCGAGCAGCACCACGTCCGGGTCGCTGCGGAGGATGCTTCGCAGCGCGCTCGCGAACGTCAGACCCGCCTTGGGGTTCACCTGCACCTGGTTGATGCCCGCCATCCGATACTCGACGGGGTCCTCGACGGTGATCACGTTGATCTCGGGGCGGGCCACCGCGTTGAGCGTCGTGTAGAGCGTGGTCGACTTGCCCGAGCCGGTCGGGCCGGTGACGAGGATCATCCCGTACGGCTTCGAGTACGACGCCCGGTAGGTCTCGAAGTTGCGCTCGAGCAGGTTGAGGTCGGTGAGGGTCATCCCGGTGTTCGTGTTGTCCAGGATCCGCATGACGACCTTCTCGCCCCACACCGTCGGCAGGGTCGCGACACGGAGGTCGATCTGGCGGCCGCCGTGGACCACGGACATGCGGCCGTCCTGCGGCTTGCGGCGCTCGGCGATGTCGATGTCGCTCATGATCTTGAGCCGGGAGATCACGCCGTTCTGGATCGCCTTCGGCGCGCTCTGCATCGCGTGCAGCACTCCGTCGATGCGGTACCGCACACGCACGTCGTGCTCGGCCGGCTCGATGTGGATGTCGGACGCGTGGTCCTGGATGGCCTGGCTCACGAGCAGGTTCACGAAACGCACGATCGGCGCCTCGTCATCGGCCTCCGTCAACGCGCTCTGGTCCTCGACGGGGGCGGACTCCTCCTCCAGCGTGTTGGTGAGGTCGCTGAGCTCGTCATCGGCGCGGATGTAGCGGTCGATCGCGGTCAGGAGGTCGGCCTCGTCGGCGACCACGGCGGTCACGCCCATGTGCGCGGCGGCGCGCACGTCGTCGAGCGCGAAGACGTTGCCCGGGTCGGCCATCGCCAGGATCACGGAGCCGGCGGCGGTCCCGATCGGGAGCACGGTGTGCCGACGGCAGATCGCGCCGGGGATCAGGCCGACCGCCGCGCGGTCGACCGGGTAGTCGGCGAGCTCGACGAAGGGCAGGCCCGACTGCGCCGCGCGGGCGCGGGCGAGCTGGCCGGCGGTGATCGCCCCGCGGCTCACCAGCTCGCGGACGACGGCCTCGTCGGCACTCGGCTCGGTCTCGACACGGTCCAAGTACTCGATGGGGAGATGGCCGTGCAGAATCAGGATCTCGGTCATGGACGCCACAGGGGACCTCCTCGGATAGAAGTCCTGCCGCTTCGGGTATACGACAGGGCGCCGCCGTCGCCCGGGCGAGACTCCGGGCGGGGCGAAGCTTTGTCACCGTAACCGCCCCGCGCGCCAACGGACCAGACCCGCGTGCGGGTGCCCCACGCGCGGGGGTCACCTGCGTGCAGCCATCGCTTCCTCACTTTCTCCCGCCTGCAGCCGGCGTTTTGCGGGAGAAAGTGAGGAAGCGATGGCTGCTAGTGGTGGCGGATGTCCCCGCGGCGACTGGCGAGGTAGACGAGGATGCCGCCGAGCACGGCGCAGCCCATGGTCGTCAGCCAGTACGGGAGGGTGCCGGCGGCGTTACCGCTCGACGCCTGGACGATCCCCACGACGAAGCTCACCACGGCGACCACGAGCGCGACGGCCGCGAAGCCCAGCATCGAGCGACCGACGGTGTCCGTGTACTCCAGAAGCCTCCACACCTCTCCATTGTCGCGTATCCGCGCACGCTCGAACGACGAAGGCCCCCGGCGTCTGCCGGGGGCCCTCGTGGTACGGGCTACCTACCTGCTTAGTTGTAGGTGCCCGGGGTGTAGTCGTCCGAGCTGAAGCTGTCGAAGTCGACGAAGCTCAGGTCGTTCTCGCTGAACGCGGAGTCGTCGGCGAAGATGCGGTTGGGGTACCGCTCCGCCTTGGCCTCCTCCGTCGCCTCCACCGAGACGTTCCGGTAGCGGGACAGACCCGTTCCGGCCGGGATGAGCTTACCGATGATGACGTTCTCCTTGAGACCGATCAGCGGGTCGGACTTGCCCTCCATGGCCGCCTGCGTCAGGACGCGGGTGGTCTCCTGGAAGGACGCGGCCGACAGCCACGACTCGGTCGCCAGCGAAGCCTTGGTGATACCCATGACCTCCTGACGGGCGGACGCCGTCTTCTTGCCCTCGGTCAGCGCAGCGCGGTTGATCTCGTTGTACCGCGAACGGTCGACGAGCTCACCCGGCAGCAGGTCGGTGTCGCCGTGGTCGACGACGGTGACCTTGCGGAGCATCTGACGGACGATGACCTCGATGTGCTTGTCGTGGATCGGCACACCCTGCGAGCGGTAGACGCCCTGCACGCCGCCCACCAGGTGCTTCTGCACCTCGCGGACGCCCTTGACCCGGAGGACTTCCTTCGGGTCGACGGTGCCGACGATCAGCTGCTGGCCGAGCTCGACGCGCTGGCCGTCCTCCACGAGGAGCGTGGAGCGCTTCAGCACCGGGTAGACGTGCGGCTCGTCGCCGTTGTCCGGGGTCAGGATGACCTTGCGGGACTTGTCCGTCTCCTCGATGACGATGCGGCCTGCGGCCTCGGCGATCGGGGACGCACCCTTGGGGGTACGAGCCTCGAACAGCTCCTGGACGCGCGGCAGACCCTGGGTGATGTCGTCCGCGGAGGCCGAACCACCGGTGTGGAAGGTACGCATCGTCAGCTGCGTTCCGGGCTCACCGATCGACTGGGCGGCGATGATGCCGACCGCCTCGCCGATGTCGACGAGCTTGCCGGTCGCGAGCGAACGGCCGTAGCAGGCGGCGCAGACGCCGACCGCCGACTCGCAGGTGAGCACGGAGCGGACCTTGATGTCGGTCACGCCGGCGGCCACCAGCTTGTCGATGAGCACGTCGCCCACGTCCTCGCCGGCCTTCGCCACGACGGAGCCGTCGGTTCCGATCGCGTCGGCGGCCAGGGTACGCGCGAACACGGAGTTCTCGACGTTCGGGTCGCGGGTGAGGACGCCGTCGGCGCCCACGGTCGCGATCGGGAGGTCGAGGCCCTTGGTCGTGCCGCAGTCGTCCTCGCGGATGATGACATCCTGCGAGACGTCCACCAGACGACGGGTCAGGTAGCCCGAGTCGGCCGTACGGAGAGCCGTGTCGGCCAGACCCTTGCGGGCACCGTGCGTCGCGATGAAGTACTCCGCCACCGACAGACCCTCGCGGTACGAGGAGATGATCGGACGCGGGATGATCTCACCCTTCGGGTTGTTCACCAGACCACGCATACCGGCGATGTTGCGAACCTGCAGCCAGTTACCACGGGCGCCCGACGTCACCATGCGGTTGATGGTGTTGTCGGCCGGGAAGTTGGCGCGCATGGCCTCGGCCACCTCGTTGGTCGCCTCGGTCCAGATCTTCACCAGCTCCTGGCGACGCTCGAGGTCGGTCGTCAGACCCTTCTCGAACTCGGCGGTGATCTTGGCGGCCTTCTTCTCGTAGCCGGCCACGATCTGCGCCTTGTTCGGCGGGGTCAGGATGTCGCTCAGCGACACCGTGACGCCCGAGCGGGTGCCCCAGTAGAAGCCGGCGTCCTTGATCCGGTCGAGTGCGGCCGCGACCTCCACCTTCGGGTACCGCTCGGCGAGGGCGTTGACGATCGACGAGATCTGGCCCTTGTCGGCGACGGCCTCCACGTAGGGGTAGTCCGCCGGCAGCGCCTCGTTGAAGAGGGCGCGGCCGAGGGTGGTCTCCACGATGGCGGTGACGGGCTGCGTACCGGTGTCGGCCGCGTCGGACGGCACGTAGTCGTCGAGACGGATCTTCACCTTGGCGTTGAGGTGCAGCGAGCCCTGGTCCTTCGCGAGGATCGCCTCGGAGACCGAGGAGAACGCGCGACCCTCGCCCACGGCGCCCTCGCGGACGGTGGTGAGGTGGTGCAGACCGATGATCATGTCCTGCGAGGGCAGGGTGACCGGGCGGCCGTCGGACGGCTTCAGGATGTTGTTCGAGGCGAGCATCAGGATGCGGGCCTCGGCCTGGGCCTCCACCGACAGGGGAAGGTGCACGGCCATCTGGTCGCCGTCGAAGTCCGCGTTGAAGGCGGCGCACACCAGCGGGTGGAGCTGGATAGCCTTGCCCTCGACGAGCTGCGGCTCGAACGCCTGGATGCCGAGACGGTGCAGGGTGGGCGCGCGGTTCAGGAGGACCGGGCGCTCGCGGATGATCTCCTCGAGGACGTCCCAGACCTGCGGACGCGAACGCTCCACCATGCGCTTGGCGGCCTTGATGTTCTGAGCGTGGCTCAGGTCGATCAGGCGCTTGATCACGAACGGCTTGAACAGCTCCAGCGCCATCTGCTTGGGCAGACCGCACTGGTGCAGCTTGAGCTGCGGACCGACGATGATGACCGAACGGCCCGAGTAGTCCACGCGCTTGCCGAGCAGGTTCTGGCGGAACCGGCCCTGCTTGCCCTTCAGCATGTCGCTGAGCGACTTGAGCGCGCGGTTGCCGGTGCCCGTGACCGGGCGGCCGCGGCGGCCGTTGTCGAACAGCGCGTCGACGGCCTCCTGGAGCATGCGCTTCTCGTTGTTCACGATGATCTCGGGGGCACCGAGGTCGAGCAGGCGACGCAGACGGTTGTTGCGGTTGATCACGCGACGGTAGAGGTCGTTCAGATCGGAGGTCGCGAAGCGGCCACCGTCGAGCTGGACCATCGGGCGCAGCTCCGGCGGGATGACCGGGACGACGTCGAGGACCATCGCGGCCGGCGAGTTGCCGGTCGCCAGGAACGACGACACCACGCGCAGGCGCTTGATGGCGCGGATCTTCTTCTGGCCCTTGCCGTTCGCGATCTGCTCGCGGAGAAGCTCGGCCTCGGCGGCCAGGTCGAACGCCAGCAGGCGGCGCTTGATCGCCTCGGCGCCCATGAACGCCTCGAAGTACAGGCCGTAGCGGTCGACGAGCTCGTTGAAGTCCGCGTCCTCCGGCTTGAGGTCGCCGACCTTGAGGGTGCGGAAGGACTCCCACACACGCTCGAGACGGGCGATGTCCTCGTCGTAGGACTTGCGGATCTGGCCCATCTCCTTCTCGGAGGTGTCCTTGACGCGACGCTTCTGGTCGGCCTTGGCACCTTCCTCCTCGAGGGCGGCGAGATCGGTCTCCAGGCGCTGCAGACGCTCGGCGACGCGGGCGTCGCGCTGGTCGGCCAGCGTCTTGATCTCCAGGCGCAGCTCGTTCTCGAGGCCGGGGAGGTCGGCGTGACGGCCGTCCTCGTCGACCTGGATCACCATGTAGGCCGCGAAGTAGATGACCTTCTCGAGGTCCTTCGGCGCCATGTCGAGCAGGTAGCCGAGGCGGCTGGGCACACCCTTGAAGTACCAGATGTGCGTGACCGGCGCGGCGAGCTCGATGTGGCCCATGCGCTCACGGCGCACGGAGGACTTGGTGACCTCCACGCCACAGCGCTCGCACACGATGCCCTTGAAGCGGACGCGCTTGTACTTGCCGCACGAGCACTCCCAGTCGCGGGACGGGCCGAAGATCTGCTCTCCGAACAGGCCGTCCTTCTCGGGCTTCAACGTGCGGTAGTTGATCGTCTCGGGCTTCTTGACCTCGCCGTAGCTCCAGCGACGGATGTCGTCAGCGGTGGCCAGTCCGATACGCAGCTCGTCAAATGTTGTCGATTCGAGCAATGTTTACTCTCTCCTAGAAAAGATTCGTCAGTTGGGTCTGGCTACCGGGTCAGATTTCGTCGATCGACGACGACTCGAACCGGGAGGAGATGTTGATGCCGAGCTCCTCCGCAGCGCGGAAGGCCTCGTCGTCGGCGTCGCGCAGGCTGACCGCCTGGCCGTCGGCCGAGAGGACCTCCACGTTCAGGCAGAGGGACTGCATCTCCTTGATGAGGACCTTGAAGGACTCCGGGATGCCCGGCTCCTGGATGTTCTCACCCTTGACGATGGCCTCGTAGACCTTGACGCGACCGAGGATGTCATCCGACTTGATGGTCAGGAGCTCCTGGAGCGCGTACGCGGCTCCATAGGCCTCGAGGGCCCACACCTCCATCTCACCGAAGCGCTGACCGCCGAACTGCGCCTTACCACCGAGCGGCTGCTGGGTGATCATCGAGTACGGGCCGGTCGAACGCGCGTGGATCTTGTCGTCGACCAGGTGGTGCAGCTTCAGGATGTACATGTAGCCGACCGACACCGGGTCAGGGTAGGGCTCGCCGGAACGGCCGTCGAACAGCTGCGTCTTGCCGGACGAGCCGATCAGGCGGTCGCCGTCGCGCGTCGGGAGCGTCGAGTCGAGCAGACCGGCGATCTCCTCCTCCTTGGCACCGTCGAACACCGGGGTCGCGACCTTGGTGTTCGGCGCTGCGCGGTGCGCGGCCTCGGGGAGGTCGGCGGCCCACTTGGGCTTGCCGGAGATCTCCCAGCCGTTCTTCGCGATCCAGCCGAGGTGGATCTCGAGGACCTGGCCGAAGTTCATTCGACCGGGCACGCCCAGCGGGTTGAGGATGACGTCGACCGGCGTGCCGTCCGCGAGGAACGGCATGTCCTCGACCGGGAGGATCTTCGAGATGACGCCCTTGTTGCCGTGACGGCCGGCGAGCTTGTCACCCGCGGTGATCTTGCGCTTCTGGGCGATGTAGACCACCACGCGCTGGTTCACGCCGGAGCCGAGCTCGTCGTCGCCGTCCTGCGCGTCGAAGACCTTGACACCGATGATGGTGCCCTCCTCGCCGTGCGGGACCTTGAGGGAGGTGTCGCGCACCTCGCGGCTCTTCTCGTTGAAGATCGCGCGGAGCAGGCGCTCCTCGGCCGACAGCTCGGTCTCGCCCTTCGGCGTGACCTTGCCGACGAGGATGTCGCCGGGGCGCACCTCGGCGCCGATGCGGATGATGCCGCGCTCGTCGAGGTCGGCCAGGAGGTCCGGGCTGACGTTCGGCAGATCGCGGGTGATCTCCTCCTTGCCCAGCTTGGTGTCGCGGGCGTCGACCTCGTACTCCTCGATGTGGATCGAGGAGAGGGTGTCGTCCTTCACCAGGTTCTGGCTGAGGATGATCGCGTCCTCGAAGTTGTGACCCTCCCACGGCATGAACGCCACGAGCAGGTTCTTGCCGAGCGCGAGCTCGCCGTTCTCGGTGGCCGGGCCGTCTGCGACGACCTCGCCCGCCTCGATCCGGTCGCCCTCGTCGACGACCACGCGGTGGTTGTACGAGGTGCCCTGGTTGGAGCGGTCGAACTTGCGCAGGTAGTAGGTCTTGATCGTGCCGTCGTCCGCCTGGACGGTGACCGCGTCGGCCGAGACCTCGGAGACCACGCCGGACTTGTCGGCGGTGACCACGTCACCGGCGTCGATGGCCGCGTAGCCCTCCATACCGGTACCGACGACCGGGCTCTCCGAGCGGAGCAGCGGCACCGCCTGGCGCTGCATGTTCGCACCCATGAGGGCTCGGTTGGCGTCGTCGTGCTCGAGGAACGGGATCAGGGAGGTACCCACCGACACCATCTGGCGCGGGGAGACGTCCATGTAGCCGATCTCGTCGGCGGGGATCAGGTCGACCTCGCCGCCCTTCTGGCGGGCGAGCACGCGCTCCTCGACGAAGTGGCCGTTCGCGTCGAGCGGGGCGTTGGCCTGCGCGACGACGAAGTCGTCCTCCTCGGAAGCGGTGAGGTAGTCGATCTGCTCCGTCACGCGACCGTCGACGACCTTGCGGTACGGGGTCTCGATGAAACCGAACGAGTTGATCCGCGCGAACGACGCGAGCGAGCCGATCAGACCGATGTTCGGGCCTTCCGGCGTCTCGATCGGGCACATGCGGCCGTAGTGCGAGGGGTGCACGTCGCGGACCTCGACGCCGGCGCGCTCACGGCTCAGACCACCCGGGCCAAGCGCCGACAGGCGGCGCTTGTGGGTCAGACCCGCGAGCGGGTTGTTCTGGTCCATGAACTGCGACAGCTGCGACGTTCCGAAGAACTCCTTGATCGCGGCGACGACCGGTCGCACGTTGATCAGGGTCTGCGGGGTGATCGCCTCGATGTCCTGCGTGGTCATGCGCTCGCGGACGACGCGCTCCATGCGGCTCAGGCCCGTGCGGACCTGGTTCTGGATGAGCTCGCCGACGGCGCGGATGCGACGGTTGCCGAAGTGGTCGATGTCGTCGGTGTCGAGACGGATGTCGGTCTCGACGCCGTTGCGCAGACCCCTGAACGTGGTCTGACCGTCGTGCAGGGCGACCAGGTACTTGATCGTCGCGAGGATGTCCTGGACGGTCAGCACGGAGTCCGTCAGCGGGGCCTCCAGGCCGAGCTTGCGGTTGATCTTGTACCGGCCGACCTTGGCGAGGTCGTAGCGCTTCGGGTTGAAGTAGAAGTTGTCCAGCAGCGCACGCGCGGCCTCGGCGGCGACCTGCTCGCCCGGACGCAGCTTGCGGTAGATGTCCTTCAGCGCCTCCTCCTTGGTGAGGATGGCGTCCTTCTCGAGGGTCAGCTCGATCGACTGGTAGCCGGCGAACTCGCTGAGGATCTCCTCGCTGGTGAGGCCGAGGGCCTTCAGGAAGACGGTGACCGACTGCTTGCGCTTGCGGTCGATGCGGACACCGACCTGGTCGCGCTTGTCGATCTCGAACTCGAGCCACGCGCCGCGGCTCGGGATGACGCGCGCCGAGTAGATGTCCTTGTCGGACGTCTTGTCGGCTGCGGCCTCGAAGTAGACGCCCGGCGAGCGGACGAGCTGCGAGACGACGACACGCTCGGTGCCGTTGATGATGAAGGTGCCCTTCTCGGTCATGAGCGGGAAGTCGCCCATGAAGACCGTCTGGGTCTTGATCTCACCGGTGAGGTGGTTCATGAACTCGGCCTCGACGTAGAGAGGGGCCGCGTAGGTCTTGCCCTTCTCCTTGCACTCGTCGATCGAGTACTTCTTCTCTTCGAGGAAGGGGTTCGTGAACGAGAGCTGCATGGTCTCGCCGAGGTCCTCGATGGGAGAGATCTCTTCGAAGATCTCCTCGAGGCCCGTGTTGGCGGGCAGATCCTGGCGACCCTGGGCCTCGGCTTCTGCGACGCGTGCCTTCCACGCGTCGTTTCCGACCAGCCAGTCGAAGCTCTCCGTCTGCAGTGCGAGCAGATCGGGAACGGTGAGGGTGTCCGTGATCTTGGCGAACGAGAGACGAGATGCGGCTCGTCCGTTCTTGGGTGTCTTGTCAGTGTTGGTTGCGTTGCGCGCAGCAGCCAAGGAAATAACCTCCGTGGGCCCCGTCGGGCCAGTTACTGTCGGTCGAGATGTGGTGTTATGAGGGACGAGGACTCCCAGACACGTCGCGCTGCGCCGTATCTGACCCGGTGAACCGGGCCCAGACGCGTGCGTGGAAAGTCAGAGCCGACCGCAATATGAAGGCAAGGGTGTGCGCTGGGAGCGCAAAGAACCACTATATGTCAAACTGACGCGCCGTGTCCAGTCTTTTCTTGACCCGGGGCGCAGTCTCGGTGTATAACCTCGCGGGCGGCCGGATATTCCCCGGCGCGACGGGCGAATCTCCGGGCGGATCTCCGGGCTAGCGCAGCCGCGGCGGGAGGGAGTCGACGGTCGCGAACACGGCCTCTTCACGCGACCGCGGCTCCCAGCCGAGCACACTGCGCGCCTTGTGCGAGGAGCCGTTCCTGTAGACGCCGATGTCGGCCAGCGAACCGCGCACGCGCCGGCTGAACGGGGCGGCGGCCTTGACGACCCAGGTCGGCATCACGCCGGTGCGCACCCGGTCGCCCGCCGGCGAGCCGAGGTGGCCGCGGATCAGCAGCGCCAGCTCCGGCGCGCTCAGCGCATCCCCGGCCGTCGCGAGGAACCGCTCGCCCGCGGCTTCCGGGCGGGTCATCGCGAGCAGGTGGAGGCCGGCCACGTCGCGCACGTCGACGACGCCGAAGTACACGTCGGGCAGGCGCGGGAGGCGGCCCTCCTTCACGAGCTTCACCAGCTCGACAGAGCTGGAGTAGTCGGGGCCGAGCACCGGGCCGAGGATGCCGACCGGGTTGACGGTGGCGAGCTGGAGGTGGCCGCCCTCCTCCGCGATGAAGGCCCATGCCGCCCGTTCGGCGAGCGTCTTGGAGCGGACGTAGGCGCTGATCGGGCGGCCGCTGTCGAGCTCGGTCCAGTCGACCTCGGTGAACGGCCGCTTCGTCGGCGCGTGACCGTAGCCGATCGCGGCGAACGATGAGGTGAGGACGACCCGCTCCACCCCGGCGTCGCGAGCGGCGCGCAGCACCCGCAGCGCGCCCTCCCTGGCCGGGCGCACCAGCTCGTCGGGATCCTTCGGCTCCGTCATCGGGAAGGGGGAGGCGACATGCAGAACGAACCGGCAGCCGGCGACGGCGTCGGACCAGCCGGCGTCGTCGAGGAGGTCGGCGATGGCGAACTCCACGCGGTCGCCGGCATCGGCACTGTCCGTTCCCCCGAGAGCGGCTCCCGCGGCGAGCTGCGCGCGGACGTCGGCCGCGCGCTGCGGCGACCGGATGGTCGTGCGGACGTCATACCCCGCCTCCAGCGCCGCGAGCACGCAGTGCGCCCCCACGAACCCCGACCCGCCCGTCACCAGCACCCGATCCGCCATGACGACATCCTCCTCCCCTCCCCGCCGCTGGTACAGGATGCGTGAGGCTAGGGGCGGACGAGGGCGATGGCTTGGGCGCGGGTCCGGACTCCGAGCTTGGCGAAGATGGCGTTGATGTGCGTCTTGACTGTCGAGGTGCCGACGAACAGGGCGGAGGCGATCTCGCCGTTGCTGAGGCCGTCGGCGACCAGGCCGAGCACCTCGGCCTCCCGGCGGGTGAGCGTCGGGAACCGGGCGACGAGCGCGTCCGGCCGATCGGCCGCCCTCGCGGGTGCTGCCGAGGTCAGCGAGCCGACGATGCGCGCGCCGACCTCCGGTGCGAACGTGGACTGCCCGCGGGCGACCGCGCGCACGGCCGCGGCCAGCTCGGCGCGGCCCGCGTCCTTCGTGAGATAGCCGCGCGCGCCGGCGCGGAGCGCCGTGAGGATGGACTCGTCGTCGGCGAAGGTGGTCAGCACCAGCACGGCGACACCGGGAGCGTCCCGGGTGATGCGCTCCGTCGCGCCGACACCGTCGAGCACGGGCATGCGGAGATCCATCAGCACGACGTCGGGGCGCTCGGAGACGGCGAGCGCGACCGCCTCCGCGCCGTCGGCGGCGGCCCCGACGACCTGCATGTCGGGCAGGAGGCCGAGCACGGTCACCAGCCCGTCGCGGATGATCGCCTGGTCGTCGGCGACGACCACGCGGATCGGGGTCTCGGCGGCGGGCAGGGCGCCGCTCATGCCAGCCTCGCCTCGGCCGTCACGGTGAACCGGCCGTCCGCCGAGGAGGCGGCCACCGAGCCGCCGAGCGGCAGCGCGGCGAACCGCTCGCTCATCCCCTCCAGGCCGTGGCCTCCCCCGGAGGCCGCCAGCTCGGACAGCGGCGCCGCGGTGACACGCGACGCGACCAGCGGAGAGGAGACCGTGAGCTGCACCCGCCCAGTCTGCCAGTCGAGCCCCGCGTCGACGGGAGCGCCCGGCGCGTGCTTGCGCGCGTTGCTCAGCGCCTCCTGCAGAGCGCGCTGCAGCGCGGTCGCCTGACCAGCGCTCAACGGCCTCGGCTCGCCTGCGACGTGGAGGTCGGCCGTGCCGCCGAGCGTGCGGTGGGCGGCCACGAGGTCGTCGAGGGTGGCCCGGAACTCGGCGGGGGCCACCATCCCCGCCGCCGTCGTGCGGTCGGGATCGCGCAGGGCGGCGACCGCCCTCCGCGCCTCGGCCAGCCCATCGGCCGCGAGGCCGCGCGCGACCACGACCCGGTCGCGCGCCGCCGCGGCGTCCCCGGCCTCCAGCAGCGCGTCGACCGCATCGAGCTGGATGACGAGCCCGCCCAGGCTGTGCGCGAGCACGTCGTGCAGGTCGCGGGCGATGGCCACGCGCGCGGCCTCCTCACGCATCTCGAGGTCGCGCTCGCGCAGCAGCGCGGCCTGCTCCTCCGTGGTGCGGAACTGGCGGCGGCTCAGGCCGGCGAACGCGGCGAGGACGATGCCCGCCATCTCGCCGAGCACCGCGGCGACGGGCGACCCGAACGGCACGGCACCGACGGCGACCAGCGCCGCGCACGCCACGGCGACAGCACCGCCCAGCTGTACGGGCCGCTCCGGGTCGCCGATCAGATACAGCACGGCGACGGCCGCCGGCACGATCGCGAGGCCGTCGGTCGCCGGCGCGACGAACGCACCCGTGACCGCCGCGACCAGGCTCAACACCAGGGCGGCGCGCCTCCACCCGGCGAAGCTCAGCACCGCGCGGAGAACCCACGCGGCGACGGAGACGAACGCGACGACGAGCACCCACACCGGGCGGTCCCCGGCGTGGGTGCGCAGCAGCGACCAGCCGATGGCGACGGCGCCGAGCAGATTCAGTGCGAGGGCCAGCAGCCCCGGCCTGGTCCAGAAGTCCACGAGACCATCATGCGGCGAGCGCGGCGTGACGATCGAGACGCGCCGCGAAGACGGCGGTTCGGGCGGCGCGGTTGGCGGCGAACACCAGGAAGATGACACCGGTGGCGGTCACCAGGTGCAGGCCGGCGGCGGAGGCGACGACGTCGACGCCGATGCGGATGCCGATCACCACGACCCAGAGCACCATCCCCAGCACCCCGGTGCGCGACTCGTACGTGGCGACGTAGCGGGCGTCGTTGCCGAGCTGCACGGGGTTCTCCAGCCGGCGGAAGTGCGCGATCGCGCCCATCCACGCGCCGACACCGAGTGAGAGCACGAGCTCGCCGGCGACCACGGCGATGTCGAGGGGCGTGAGCGAGGGGAGTGTGACCTGCTGCCCGATCGTCACCAGCCCGACGACGGTCATGATCGCGGGGAAGCGCCACATCTTGGCAATCGACACCGGACGCCACGTGAGCTGCCGGTAGCCGACCCAGCAGATCAGCAGCAGGATGAGGATCGCGTTGGTCAGCGTCTGGACGGTCATGGGGGCGTTCCTTCCGGCCGGAGGATCCGGCCACTCCCCCAGCGTCGTCGACGGGCGCGGTGGGCGGCACCGCCCGACGGCGGAGACCGGGTGGAGACGAGGGTGGAGATCGGGTGGAGGCCGAGGGCGACGCCGGGGCGTCCGCGGCTACGCTGGACGCGTGCCACAGAACCCGTCGGTCCCGTCGGTCGTCCTCGCGGAGAGCGGCTACCTCGCCAGCATCGAGCCCGACCGGTTCGTGCCGGGCGCATACCAGCTGATCGTCGACGGGACGCCGCAGTCGCACGTCGACCTGGACGACCCGAGCCGCCTGTTCTTCGAGTACGTGCAACGCATGGGCAACGTGATCGACCTCATCGGCGAGCCGGGGCAGCCGATCACCGCCGTGCACCTGGGCGCGGGCGCGCTGACCCTCCCCCGTTACGTCGCGTACACGCGGCCGGGATCGCGGCAGCAGGTGGTGGAGCTGGAGAGCCGGCTGGTCGACCTGGTGCGCGAGAACCTCCCGCTGCCGCGCTACGCGCAGATCCGCATCCGGCACGGCGACGCCCGGGAGGTCGTGGGCAAGCTGCCGGCCGGCCTCCGCGGTGAGGTCGACCTGCTGGTCGTCGATATCTTCAGCGGCGCGCGCACGCCCGCCCACGTGACCAGCGTGGAGTTCTACCGCTCTGCGGTGTCGCTGCTGAAGCCGGACGGCATCGTGCTCGTGAATGTCGCGGACGGGCCGCCGCTCACGTTCGCGCGCAGCCAGGTGTCGACGCTCGGCGCGGTCGTGGAGAACGTGGCCGCCCTGGCCGAGACGCAGGTGCTCAAGGGGCGGAGGTTCGGCAACGTCGTGCTGGTCGGGTCGAACTCCCCGCTGCCGCTGGAGTGGCTGCCGCGTCTGCTGGCGAGCGGACCGCATCCCGCGAAGGCCGTCGCCGGCGAAGAGCTGCGCACGTTCGCCGCAGGCGCCCCCATCGTGACCGACCAGACCAGCGTCCCGTCGCCGCCGCCCGCGCGCGGCATCTTCCAGAGCGGCACACGCCGCGACTGACGCGCGCTACGCGTGGCGGAAGAGCACGCTGGTTCCGGGCCGCAATTGCGCGAACGCGTCGAGCGAGCGGTCGGCGACGACGGCGATGACCGGGTAGCCGCCGGTCACCGGATGGTCGGCGAGGAGGACGGTCGGCCGGCCGTCGGGCGAGACCTGCACCGCCCCGGCGACCATGGGCTCGCTCGGCAGCTCGCGGGACACTGCTCGCTCGAGCAGCACGGGAGCCCCGGGCTCGACGCCGGCCGCGTGCGACGGCGTGCGCGGCGGGTCGAGGCGCACGCCCACGCGATCGCCGTCTGCGCTCACGCGCCACTCCACGCTGAAGAACGCGTCGAGCGCCTCCGGAGTGAACCAGTCCGCGCGGGGTCCGCGGTGCGCGCGCACCTCAGCGACCGCCTCCCCCTGTTCGAGGAGCGGGACGAAGTCGACCGCGGGCACGGGCGTCTCCGGGGGCGCACCGATCGCGAGGAGGTCGCCGGCTTTCAGCGGCGACGGCCCCAGTCCGGAGAGGGTGTCGCGGGAGCGGGAGCCGAGCACGGCCTCCCCCTCGATGCCGCCGCGCACGGCGAGGTAGCTGCGCATGCCGGCCGTCGGCTGCGCGACACGCAACTCGGCCCCGGCCTCCGCGCGCACAGCAGTGTGCGGGTCGACCGGTCGGCCGTCGAGCACGAGCCGCGACGCCGCGCCGCCGACGGCGAACCACGCCGGTGCCTCGAACCGTGCGGCGAAGCCGCCGAGAAGGAGCTCGACACCGGCCGCGGATCCCGGGTTGCCGACCAGACGGTTGGCCAGGCCGAGCGCGCCGCGATCGAGCGCGCCGGACGGGCTCACCCCGACAGCCGCGTGCCCCGGTCGACCGAGATCCTCGATCAACGCGAGCGGGCCGGGGTCGAGGACGCGGAGCGCGCGCGCCGGATCGCCGCTCACGGCGCGACCTCCACGAACCGCACCTCGACACCGGGGCGGAGCAGCGCCGGCGGATCGGCACGCGCGTCCCAGAGGGCGGCGTCCGTGCGGCCGATGAGCTGCCAGCCTCCGGGACTCGAGCGCGGGTACACGCCGCTGAACTCCCCCGCGAGGCCGACCGAGCCCGCGGGCACGGCCGTTCGCGGCGTGGGCCTGCGCGGCACGCGCAGGCCGTCATGGTCGGTCACCAGGTAGGCGAAGCCCGGGGCGAAACCGCCGAAGGCCACGCGCCAGCGGGACGCGGTGTGCCGTTCGACGACCTCCCGCGGCGTGATGCCGAGCAGTGCCGCCACCTCGGCGAGGTCGTCGCCGTCGTACCGAACGGCGAGCTCCACCAGCTCGTCGGCTACGGCGGCGGGAGGCTCCGGGGCGGTGCGCTCGATCCAGCCGCGCGCGGCGGCGGGAGACAGCACACGAGGATCGAGCAGGACCGCGATCGTGCGCGCCGCCGGGACGAGGTCCACGACACCGGGCGGCCGGGTGCGGTCGAGCGCGCGGAACATCCCGAGCACGGCGTCCAGCTCGGCGCGCGCATCGCCGCCGGCAGCTCCGCCCGCAGCCTCGACCTCGACGAGGAGGGCGCGGTCGCCGTAGCCGAGGACCCGCACGGTCACGTCGATCTTCACCTCCACGGTCAGACGAAGGCTTCCACGGCGATGCCCGCGTCCTCCAGGCCGCGCCGCACGGCCTCCGCCATCGCCACGGCGCCGGGGGTGTCGCCGTGGACGCACAGGGAGCTCGCGGTGACGGCGATCCGGGTGCCGTCCACGGCCTCCACGGTTCCGTCGGCGGCCAGGCGCACGGCGCGGGCCGCGATCGCCTCGACCTCCGAGAGCAGCGCGCCGGGCTCGGAACGCGGCACCAGGGTGCCGTCCGGCCGGTAGCCGCGGTCGACGAACGCCTCGCCCACGAATCGGAGCCCGCGGGCGACCGCCGCGCGCTCGACCGCCGAGCCGGCCAGGCCGAGCAGTGGGAGCTCCGGATCGAACGCGGCGACGGCCTCCACCACTGCGGCCGCCTGCGTCTCGTCGTCCACGATCCGGTTGTAGAGGGCGCCGTGCGGCTTGACATAGCGCACGGCCGTGCCGGCCACGCGCGCCATCCCGGCGAGCGCCGCCAGCTGATAGATCACCTCGTCGCGCAACTCGGCCGCCGGCACCGCCATGCTGCGCCGGCCGAAGCCGGCGAGGTCGCGGTAGGAGACATGCGCTCCGACGGTCACGCCGTTCTCGGCCGCGAGGCGGCAGGTGGCCCGCATCGTGGAGGGGTCGCCGCCGTGGAACCCGCACGCCACGTTCGCGCTCGTGACCAGCTGCAGCATGGCGGCGTCGTCACCCATCGTCCAGGCGCCGAACGACTCGCCGAGGTCGCTGTTGAGGTCGACGCTGCGCCGCTCGGCGATGGGCTCCATCCACCTATTCTGCGGTACCGGCCGCACCCCTCGCACCGGCGGCACGCGCGCGGTGCGCCCGCACCTTGGCGCGATTGCCGCAGCGCTGCATCGAGCACCAGCGGCGGTTGCCGCTGCGCGACGTGTCGAGGTAGACCAGCCGGCAGTCGTCGGCCGAGCACTCGCGGATGCGACCGTCTGCGTCCGGGCCGAAGAGCCGGACGGCATCGCGAGCGACCGTGCCGAGAGCCTGGTGCGGCCGTGCGAGAGTCCGTCCGGCCTGCCGACCACCGCCGGCCAGCACGGGCGGGATGTCGGGGGTCGCCGCGAACAGGTTCACGACGTCGACATCGTCGGGCGCGAGAGTCTCGCCTCTGCTGGCCTGACGCGCGAGCCTGCCGATGGCGATGCGCAGCATCTCGGCGTCGCGGAACTCCCGTTCGCCGGAGGTGGCCGCCACCTCGGGGAAGCGCTCCTGGAGCCAGCCGCCGAGCGCTTCCGCGTCGTCGACCGACCGCCATTCGGCGTTGTCCGGCTCGTCGAGCCCGCCCGTGTACGAGAAGTCGAGGGCGAGCGAGCCGGAGTCGAACCACCAGCGCAGCCCGTCGGAGTCGTCCATCCACTGGCCGGTTTCGCGGGGCAGGAGGACGTCGGTAGGCACCGAACTACCTTAGTCGGTTATCGGTCGCCTCCCGGCCACGATCGAGGGGCACGCAAACGCCCTCAAACGGGCGTTTCAGGGGCGTTTGCGTGCCCCTCGGCGGCGAAAAGGATAGGTGGCGCGGGTGGGATACTGGGCGGATGAATGCGCGCCGTCCCGACCCCGCCGCCGTCCTCGAGGGTGCGACGGTGCGCCTGCGCGCCCTCACGACGGACGACCTGCCCGACCTGCACGACGCGATCGGCCATCCCGAGGTGTTCGCGGGAGGCTGGGGTGGCGGCCTCGCCGCCTACCGCGACACCTACGAGGAGTGGCGGGAGTTCATCCTGCGCTACCTCGCCTGGGACACCGGCAACGTCACCGCCGTGTGCCTGCGCGACGGCGACCGCATCGTCGGAACGACCACGCTGGGCGACTTCGATCTCGCGAACGGCTCCGCCCACATCGGCTGGACGGCCTACGCGCCGGAGGTCTGGGGCACGCGCGTCAATGCCGAGACGAAGCGGCTGCTGCTCGGCACGGCGTTCGACAACGGCTTCGAGCGGGTGAAGCTGCAGGCGGACGTGCTCAACGAACGATCCAGGGCCGCGATCCTCCGCCTCGGCGCCACGTTCGAGGGCGTGCTGCGGCACACGCAGCCGCGAGCGGACGGCACGTGGCGCGACACCGCGGTGTACTCGGTGCTGCGGGAGGAGTGGCCGGCGGTGCGCGACGGGCTCGACGCGCGGCTCGAGGTCACGACCGCCTGACGGCCGCGACCGCGCCTTCAGTCCGAGCCGCGAGCCCGCGGGTCGAGCGCTTCGGTGGCGGCGGCCGCCGCCATCCTGCGCTGCGCGGCCGACACCTCCCTGTGCACCCACGAGATGAGGTTGGCTGAGTCGAATCGGCGACTGCAGGCTCCACAGGCCAGGGCGCGCGCCGGCTTGCGGTAACGGTAGTGCGTGTGGCCTCTCGGGCAGGTGCCGATCCAGGGCGCCAGGTCGTCGGCGATGGCGCCGCCGTGCAGGCGCTTGCCCTCGTAGCCGAGATCCAGCGCGATCGCCCGCCAGCGCGGTCCGTGCCCCGCGCGCGAGCCGGCGAGAGCGTGCGCGACCTCGTGCAGGAGGATCTGGTGGATGTCGTCGTCCTCGTACCGCGCGGCCAGATACCGCGACACCGTGATGCGCTTGGCCGTGTAGTTGCAGAGGCCCGCGCGCGTCTTGGCGTTGTCGAAGTCGAAGCTCCACACGGCGGGGTCGAGGTGGAGGGCGATCAGGGCGTCCGCCCAGCGGCGAACGCGTTCGAGTTCGGCCATCAGCGCTGATCCCCTGATCGACTCATGACCCGCATCCTACGCCGGAGCGGCGTCGTCGTCCGCGCCCTTGGTCACCTCGCCGGAGGCCGCGCGTTGCGCCTCCAGGAACCGCTGCACGACAGCGACCGCGGTGAGGGCGCCCTCGATCTCGGCAGGGGAGGCGCCCAGCTTCTCGCGCAGGAACACCGCGGCGGTCATGTCGGAGAGCGCGTTCTCATAGTCGGCCTGGTCGAAATAGCACTTGCCGCGGTTCTGAACGGCGAACGCCTCCAGGGCGCTCCAGTCGCGGCCGCGGGCTTCGTCGACGCAGCCCGTCAGCTCGACGATCGCTTCGTCGAGCTTGCCCTGGTACTGCAGCACCTGCGCCCGGCGGATCCGCGCCCCCAGCAGCTGCTCACGATCGCCGGTGAACCGCGCCTGGCGCACCGCTTCGTTGCCGACCACCATCGCGTCGTCGAGCCGGCCGAGCAGGCGCAGCAGCACGGTCTTCTCGTTGAGAGCGCTCAGACTCCGCAGGCTGCCGAGCTCGTCGAGCCGCTCGTCGGCGGCGCGCAGATCGACGCGCTCGCGGAGTGTGGACGGATCGTATCCGAGGATGATGCTCAGGGTCGGCTCCCAGGTCGTGCGGTCCACTCCAGAGTAGCCGTCCAAACCCGATTACCCGGGCTGCCGCGTGTTCTGCGCGGGGACGAGCGGCACTTCGACGAGTCGGTCGTCGCCGGCGCGCGGGGATCCGCGGCCGTCGGTGTTGTCGGTCAGCAGCCAGAGGCGGTCACCGCGCGCGACGACGTCGCGCAGCCTCCCCAGGTCGCCGTCGAGGAACGCCCGTGTCGTCGCAGGTGCGTGCCCGGCGGTCGTCCAGGCGGTCCAGAGCCGTTCGCCGCGCAGCGCGGCCAGGAAGACGGTGTCGCCCACCACCGCCAGCCCGCTCGGGCTCGCCTCGCCGGTCGGCCACTGGGCGACCGGATCGGTGTACTTCGGATCGTGACCGGCACCTTCGACCACCGGCCAGCCGTAGTCGGCCCCAGGAACGATGGGGTTGAGCTCGTCCCACGTGTTCTGGCCGAACTCGCTCGCCCACATCGTGCCGTGGGAGTCCCAGCCGAGACCCTGCACGTTGCGATGGCCGGACGACCAGACCGGGGACCCGGGGAAGGGATTGTCGTGCGGCACCTGGCCCTCGGGCGTGAGGCGCAGGATCTTGCCGCCGAGGGAGGCCGGGTCCTGGGCGTTCGCGCTGTTCGAGGCATCCCCCGTGCCGACGTAGAGCATGCCGTCTGGGCCGAAGGCGATGCGGCCGCCGTCGTGGTTGGCGGCCGCGGGGATACCGGTCAGCACCGGCTCCGGAGCCCCGATCGCGTAGGAGCCCGGCACGCCGGTCAACGGCATCCGCACCACCCGGTTGTCGGCGCGAGTGGTCTCGTAGGCGTAGAGGAACGGGGGCGCCGCGACGGCCTGAACCGCGAGTCCGAGGAGGCCGCCCTCCCCGCGATGCACGACCCCCTGCACCCTGCCGACCTCGCGGAGGCCGCCCTGCGGCAGCCGCTCGAGGACGCGGCCGGCGTCGCGCTCGCTGATGAGGGCGGAGCCGCTGGGGAGCGGGACGACCGACCACGGGGCGTCGAGGCCGGTCTCCAGGACGGTCGTCGCTGTGCCGGGCTGCCACGGGATCGCGGCGACCGGCGGAGCGGACGCGGTCGGGCGAGGCGCGGAGGTCGTCCGGGTCGCGGTGGGAGCGGGCGGCGACGCTGTGCAGGCGGTCGACACGGCGACGACGGCGAGCGCGCAGCTCAGCTGGAGGGTGCGGACGACCCGCCGGGCGCGATCGTGGCGCAGAACCAGCCGCATCGTGCCTCCCCTCACGCGCCTCATGCTAGCCCGCGGGCCTGATACGTCGGCAGGGGCGGACCGTGACTCCGGAGGGTCGGCGGCGGCACCGGCGTGGCGTTCCGTTGCTCCGGAGATCCGCACCCATCGGGCGCGGATCTCCGGAGTTGCGGCACGCAGGCCGGGCGCTCGGGTCAGGCCCGGCGGCGGCGCCAGCCGACGAACGCGGTTCCGAGCAGGGTCAGCACGCCGGCCCAGAGGGCGACGAGCAGGTAGTCGCCGGCGCTTCCGGTCTTCGCGAGGCCGCCTGCGGGCGCGACCGGCGGGTCCACGTAGATCGTGGCGCACGCCGCGTCGGCGTCGTCGGCGCAGGGGCCGTCGATCGCGGGCGGCTGCCACGGGCCGACCGGCGGGGTCGTCACCGTCACCGCGTTGACCGGGTAGCTCTCCGCGGCGTAGGTCACCACCACGTGGAGGTCGAGGCTCGCGCCCTTCGCCAGGCTCGCCACCGGCCAGGTGACCGTGCCGCCCTTCGATCCCGCGCCTGCCGCGAACGTGCCGCCCTGGTCCGCTGAGACGAACGTCGCCCCGGCCGGGAGGGTGTCGACCACGTCGAACGCCGTGGCGTCGAGCGCTCCGATGTTGGTGACCGTGATCGTGTAGGTCACCTTCTCGTTCATTCCCACGACAGGAGCCGAGGCGGTCTTGGCGAGCTCGAGGCGCCCGTACTCGAAGGTGTTGGTGAGAGTGGTGACCTGCGCGGGCGGCACCGCACCCTGCACCGACCCGGCGCCGATGTGGACGCTGCCGTTGGTGACGGTGCGGCTCGCCTCGCCGTAGCTGCCCGCCGCGCCGGATTCGGTGATCGTGCAGTCGGAGCCGATCGGGAGGCCGTCGATGCGGGCCGTGAAGCCGGCGGAGCGCTCGAGCAGGGTGTGCGCGGCCGCTCCCAGGTCGACGGGGACTCCCGCGACCGTGCAGGCGACATCGGCGCCGAACTCGTCGGGCGCCGCCGAGGCTGCAGCTCCCGTCACGACCTTGTCGATCTGCAGCGGACCGGTGGCGATCGTCACTCCCGCCTTCACCGGGGCACGGCGCACCGTGCCGCCGCCGACGAGCGACGCTGTCGCGCCGAACTGGTTCCAGGCCACCGCCGGAGCCGAGCCGGGCGACGCCGGGAGCGACACCGGGGCGCCGTCCGTCGCCGACGCCGTGGCGGGGCGGTCGATGGTGCGGTAGAGCACCGTCGCCCCTTCGCCGCCGCGCAGCGCGCCGTTCGCGGTGCCGGCGAAGTCGAGCGTCACGCGCAGGCCGGTCACCGCGGCCCAGTCACCCGTGAAGGCGCCGGAGGCCGTCCACGAGGCCGGGTGGGTCGAACAGGTCGGATCGGTGGGCCACGCCGTGGTCGAGCCGGACTGGCACACGCCGGGCTCGGTGGTGACCTCCCAGGTGACGGCCGTCCCCGCCGGCACGTCCTGCACCGTCACCCCCGCCGCGCCGTCGAAGACCGGCCGGAAGGTCGAGCCGCGCGAGCCGCCGGTGGCGAGCATGCGGTCGCCGACCGCGGGCAGCGGCTCGACCAGGACGAGCGAGGTGTAGTCGACGGTCCCGGTGTTGAGAGCGCTGAGCCGCCACCGGTCGGTGCCGCCGACCACGGTGTTCGCGGCGCACGGCGAGGAGTAGTAGCCCTCGCCGTCGGTGCGGCAGGTAGCCGACGGGTCGGTCAGGTTCTGCGCGCCGGAGACCGTGCGGTCGACGACATCGCCCTGGACGCCCTTGGTCGTGTAGAGCGACGGCCCGTTGACGGGCTGCACGTAGTTGGTCGTGCCGCACGCGGTTGCCGGCAGGCCGGTCAGGACGCCCTGACCGTTGCCGGACGAGTTGGTGCACGCCGACAGGCTCTGCACCGTGGAGACGACGAACTGGTTCGTCGCCCGATCGCCCGAGCCGAGTCCCGGCTTCAGGATCAGGCCGAGCACGACCGTGAAGCGCTCACCCGGAGACATCCGGGAGCCGCCGGCCGGCCACGTCAGCCCGAACCGTCCGGTCGCGGCGTCGTAGGCCACGGTCGGGGCGGTCGAGAGGGTCCCGCCCGCGCTGGTCGAGAAGGTCGGCGCCTCGCCGTCCCACACCAGCGAGGCCGGGAGGGTGTCGGTCAGGCCGGCGAGGTCCAGGTAGCCCGTGCCGGTGCTCGCGAAGGTGAGGGTCCACGGGACGCTGTCGCCGACCGGGACGGTGTGCACGTTGTTGGCCGGTGTCTTCGCGACGTCGAGGGAGGCCGTGCCCGGCGCGAGCTGGATGCCCGCGGAGGCGCCGGCGGTGGCGTCGGCGTAGACCGTCGGCGTGTCGGTGCGGTGGCTCACCGTCTGCACCGTGTCGGTGACGCTGCCGGGGAACGGGATCGCCGACCCGTCGCGGGCGACCGCGAGCAGTGCGACGTGCAGGACGACCGTCGCGGTGAAGCCCGCGGGCACGGCGCTGCGGCTGAGGAGCCCGCCGTCCGCGCGCAGGAAGGTGAACCGGAGACCGGTCACCTGCCCGGCCGCTGCCGTCGGCAGGGCTGCCGTCGCCGCAGGCGTGCCCAGGATCCACGTGCTGCTGCCGTCGGTCTGCGCATCGACGCGGACGCGGTCGGCGCCGGCCGGCAGCGTGACGTCGCCGGCGCTGAGGCCGGTCAGCGCGAACCGGTTCCAGAACGCCGCGTCGTCGTCGGTGATGACGACCTGGTGCGTCGCCGCCGTCGCCGAGCCCGGCGTGGCGGTGAGCGTGACGGTCACCGGGGCGGTGCGGTCTCTCTCCAGCAGCGTGCTCGGAGAGATGGTCTTGGCCGCGGTGACGCCGAGGGCGCCCGTGGTCAGGGTGAGCGCCGCGTCGGCGGACGCGTACGGCCGCGAGCCCTGGCCGGAGGGGTACAGCACGGGGTCGTAGCCCTGCGTGAAGCCGTGGTTGTCGATGCGGAAGGCCGTGACCGCTGCCCCCGAGGTGCGCGTGAGCGCGCGGACCCGGGTGTCGAGGGTCATGGTGAGGGCCTGGCCGGAGGCGATCGTGCCTCCCGTCGTCTGCGGGCTCGTGCCCTGGTAGACGACGCTCACGCCCACGACATCGGCGAGGTCGGCCGGCGTCAGCGCGGCAGCTGCGCGCATCGAGACGACGGTGGTCGAGGTGCTGCCGTCGGCCGCGCGATGCCACAGGGTGACCTGAGAGGCGTCGAGATCGACCTGCCCGGCAGGCACCGCGAACGCGATCCTGGTCAGGTCGAGACGCTCGAACGGGCTGGAGCCGGTGTAGCTCGCGCCGGAGAAGGGATCGGCTCCCCACGCCGCGGCCCCCGAGAGGCACGCGGTCTCGGCGCCGGCGTCGCACGGCGACGGATCGGTCACCCGCACGTACGAGGCGCGCGAGGTGGAGGTGTTCTGCGCCGTGAGCGTGAAGGTGTTCGTCGGGTAGTCGGCCGGGTCGACGTCGCCGAGGTGCGGGACCACGATGGTGGACCGCGAGCTCGTCTTGGTCAGGCTCACCGCCGGCGGCTGATCGATCAGCGTGACGGTGTCGTGGCCGGTGACGGGAGGAACGGCGGTGCCGTTCTTGACGCCGTCCGCCTGCGCGACGTTGTCGACCGAACCGGTGGTCCCCGCGGTGACCCACGGGTGCGCCGGGTCGACCGGCACGCGCTGCACGTTGCGCAGCTGCCAGACGAGACCGATCGGCCGGGACTGGCCGAAAGCGACCGTCGCGACGCCGGAGCCCGCGGGAGGTGCGGTGGGATCGGTGGCCGCCGCGCGGGCGGCGTCGTTCGGGACCACTGTGATCCGCACGCCGGTGGTGTCGGCGGTCTGGGCCGGGGTCAGCGTGTAGCCGACGAAACCGGCCCCGTTCATCCAGCCGCCCGCCGGCGCCGGCACGATCGTCCACGCCCCGCCGCGGTACAGCTCGACCGTGCTCACGGCGTCCCAGCGCAGCAGCGGGTCGGCGCTGTAGGAGATGGGCGAGACCTTCAGCAGATCGAACGCCTGGAAGACGGTCGACTCGGGGTGCGCGGGGTCGCCGGCCGGGTCGGTCAGCGTGACCGAGCCGTACCCGGTGTTCGTGACACCCCAGCTGAGCAGGGTTCCCGCCTGGTCGCCGGACTGCGACGGCAGGTCGGTCACGTCGCCGCTGAGGTCGGGCTTCGTCCACTTCTTGGCGATGCCGAGCGAGCCGGCGCCGGTCGTGGACTGGATCTTGGCGTTCGCGTCCGCTGTCTTCTGGGCGCCGGTGACGACCTCGCCGTCGACCGCGCCCTGGGTGTTCGCGACCGCATGGTTCGTGTAGGTGCTCGCTGGGCCCCCCGCGACGGAGGTGGCGCCGGAGCCGTCGCGCAGCGTGGCACGCGCCTGCCCCGTGATGGCCGGACGAACGGTGGTGCCCTGGGCGAAGCCCGCCGCGTCCTCGAACGTGAACTGCAGGCCGACGGTGCCGGCAGGCAGCGACGAGGCGCGGTAGACCTGCGCGGCCGCGGTCGCATCAACGGTGTCGAGGACGGTCCAGGTGCTGCCGTCGGTCGTGTACTTCACCGTCAGCGTCGAACCCTTCAGCACCTGCGTCGGGGCGACGCCGATCGGGTCGAAGCCGTTGAAGAAGTCGTTCGCGACGCCGGGGCGCCAGACGTCCTCCACCACGATGCTGGTCGGGCGCACGTAGGCCGAGTCGCTCGACGTCGTCGCGGGGAGCTGCGCGGTGACGGTGGCTCCCGGCGAGACCGGCGCAGACGGCGTGATGGTCTTGGCGAGGGTGAGCTCGATGTCAGGGTAGAAGATCGACAGCGGCGCCGTCGCCTGACGGCTCGCGGTCCCGGCGGCGTTCGCCCCCGTGACCGTCAGCGTGTTGGTGGTGTCGACATGCGCTCCCTCCGCCGCGATGTCGGCGGTCGGGGCGATCAGGAACTGGGCGGTCGCGACGGTGCCGGTGGCGATGGCTCCGGTGAAGACGAGCTCGAAGCCGGTGAGGTGCGTCTCGGTCGGAGCGGTCGGCACAGCGGGCGTTGCGCCGTCGGCGAAGGGGACCGCCTGGCTGGAGCCGTTGGAGAAGTGCCAGACGACCTGGGCGCCTCTCGCGCCGGACGGATAGGACACGCCTGCTGCGAAACCGCCGAAGCGGATGTCCTGGGTGAAGTAGCCCAGGTCGGCGAGGGTCAGCGTCGCGAGCGGGCCGTTGGAGGAGTTCTTGCCCGAGATGGTCGCGGTGGCCGTGGTTCCTGCCGGGATGCGCGCGGGGCTGATCTGCTTGCCGGGGGTGACGGCGACGGTCAGGTCGCCGACGGCGAACGGCGCCGTCGCGGTCTTCGTCACCGGGGTCTGGTTCTCGACAGCCACGGTGCCGGCGACGCGGTTGGTGACACTCGCGCCGGTGACCAGCGCGGCGCCGGTCTGCCGGTTCGTCGAGCGCTGAGCGACGAGGACGCCGACCGAGCCGGCCGCGCCGCCCGCGGTCAGCGCGGTGCCGTCCGGCCCGGCGAAGGTGAAGCGGAGGCCTCCCACGTCGCCGTTCGAGACACCGGAGGGGAGGGCGATCGCCGATGGATCGACCGGAGGTCCGGTGTGCCAGGCCCACGCTCCGGTCGCGGTGTCGCGCACGTAGGCGTCGACCTGAACGGTGGTCGCGCCCTGTGGCAGAGTGACGCCCCCGAATCCGGCGAAGTCGACCAGCGCGAACGGGTTGGCCGCGTCGAGTGCCGTCGCTGCGTCCGTGGCCGTCGCCGGGTCCTGCAGCGCGAGGCTGGACGCCGGGACGTTGGAGGCGTTCTGCGCAGAGAGCGAGATCGTGGACTGCTCGCCGGGGAGGTACTGCTGGCTCGCGGGCGTCCAGGTCTTGCCGACCGAGACATCCACCGAGGTCGGCACGTTGACGGTCACGTCTGCGCTGCTGGTCTGCGGGGTGGGCGAGCCGTCGAACGTGCCCACCGCCGTGTTCGTCACGGCGTGGTTCACCGCGGGCGACTGGGGCGTCAGCGTCTGCGGCGCCTTCAGCGTCACCATCACCAGGTACGTCCCGCCGGCGGGGATGCCCACGCCGCCGGCGACCGGCTCCTGGAACTGCACGGTGAGGACGCAGGACGCGGTCACGGTGTCGGTGCAGCCCGCGAGGCTCTTCGTGACCGGCTTGGTGCTCGGCTGGACGCTGGTGTCGAGGATGGAGAATCCCGCGAAGTCGGCGGGCAGTGCGTCCACCAGCTTCGCGCCGACGCAGTCGTTGTCGTCGCAGCCCACCTCGATCTTGTAGGTGAACTCGGCGCCCTTGAGCACCGTCACCGCCTTCTGGTTCTCCCCCACCGTCTTGACGACCGAGAGGGCGGCGTCGGCTGCGACCGCCGGCGCCGCGGCGAGGCCTCCGCCGACCAGGGCGACGACGGTCGCCGCGCTCACGGCGCCGAGCAGCCTCAGGCGCGGTGCGGCTCCCGAGGCTGCTCGGCGGCCTGCGCGGTGCGCGGGTGGCCCGCTGCGGCCGGTGCGGAAGGAGTTGCGGACATGCTGAAAGACACGACGAAGCACGGCGATCGGGTTTCGGGTAAGCGTGAGCTCGGGTACGCGCGCCGAAGAACGAGCCGGGTAAGCCCTCGCGCGCCTCCCGGTTCGGGTCCCGGGAGTTTCTCTCGCACTACCTGTCTAGCAATTCCGACCGGTCGGTTGGAAGCAACTTTGTACCCCGTTTTCGGGGGACAGTCCTCAAAAATGAGGACAAGTCCGTCCCCCAGTCCAGGGGGCGGACGGATCAGTCCACGACCCGGACGTCCTTCCAGAACGCGACGTAGTTGCTGTAATCCTTGCCGACGCGGTCGAAGGAGCTCGGATACGGCGTCGGATAGCTCCACGCGCGATCCTGCAGCACCGTGTCGCCGTCCTTGACCGAGAAGTACTGGCACTCACCCTTCCACGGACACGTGTACGGGGTGTCGGACGCGACCAGGTGCTCGGCGTTCACGCTCGCGGGCGGGAAGTACCAGTTGCCCTCGATGCGGATGAGATCCTCGGTCGGAGCCTCGGCGATGACGGTGTCGTTCAGAACAGCTTTCATGAGTGAAACCTCCTGAACGCACTGAACACCCGGTTCCACCGGAACATTCCGGCGGGACTGGGAGTTCGAGTCTTGCGCTCAGCCTGCTCGCAGGATCCGCACGTCGGAGGCCGTCCCGAGCCTCCCGGCGCCGGCGAGCTCGGCGGCATCCGCACCGGCCGCGATGCGCTCCTGGCCGGAGACCGACGCGGTGAGCAGGTGCGCGACGGCCCCTCGAAGTCCGGTGAACGCGGCACAGGCCGCGGCGGCCTCCGGCGAGCTGTAGTCGATCCCGAGGCCCGCGAGCGCGTCGACGAGGGCACCGGCGGCCAGGAGGTCTTCGACGGCGAAACGCGTGCCGCCCTCCACGGTCGTGCCGCCGGCCGCGACCAGCGCGACCATGGCGCGGCGGCCCAGCCTGACCTGCTCGTCGAGGATCCAGCGCGCGACCGCAGGCGCATCGGTCAGCCCGGCGGCCACGACGGCTCCGGTGCCCGGCACGAGCTCGATCGCGGCCTCCACGGGCTCGTCGGCGAGCGCATCCACCCAGACGACCACGTCGGCGTCGGCCGCCACGGCCGTCGCGCCGGCCGACGCCCAGTCGAAGCGCACCTGGTACTTGGCCTGGCGGTGCGCGGTAGGGACGGTCGACGGTTCGGAGCGGTGCGCGGTCACCGCCTCAGCGTAACCGGGCGCCGAATCCGGCCGGCGCGTGTTGCTCCCGATGACGGCGCTCGTGTTCGCGCTCCCCCGCCGACGCCGGGCGCATCTGGTGCCGGATCAGTTCGAAGTCGTGCCGCGTGAGCTCGATCAGCCCGGCGCGCAGCTGATAGCCCCAGTCGGGCTTGTCGCGCGTGAAGTCGAGAGAGGACAGCAACGGTCGGATGGGGGTCGCGACCGCGTCGTGATCCCAGTCGACGCGCCGACGCCAGGCGACGAAGTCGGCGGAGGCGTTGCGCCGCTGGCCGGTACCCGGCTGCATGCCCTGGGTCGCCTGGTACACGTCGGCGTCGGCCAGCCTCCCCACCGCGGTGAACCGCTTGAGCGGCTCGCCGTCGGGATACGACTCGCGCGGCGAGTAGTAGACGAACCCGTCGGCCGCCCCCATCCGCTCGAGCGGTGCGCGGGCACCGTGGTTGACCTGGGCGAAGCCGCCCGCGACGCCGCGCAGCACGTGGTCGTGCTGAACCACGCCCAGCCAGTAGCGGATCGCCATGCTCCCGTTCTAGCGCACAGGTCCGACATCGCGCTGGAGACGGGCGTCGTGTCGAATCCCGCACCCGCCGCTCGACGTCTCGGTGAGTGCCCGCGACGAAAGGACCACGCATGCGCTACCTCCTCCTGCTCACGACGGACTCGGCGCCGCCCTCCTCCGTGCTGCAGCGGTTCACAGTCGAGCTGATCCACGCCGGGGTGCTGCTGGCCGGCGAGCTCCTCGCCGTGGACGGCCTCCACGTCGAGCTCGGGGTGGACGGCTCCTGCCGGGTCGACGACGCGCCGGCCTCCGACTCCCGAGCGAACGCGCTGTGGATCGTGCAGGCCGCCGACCGGGCGGAGGCGGTCGAATGGGCGAGGCGGCTGCCGGTGGATCGTGGCAGAGTCGAGGTGCGCCGCATCGTGAGCGGCGCCGCAGCGGAGGCATGAGCGTGGCAGCACGACGGGAGGCGCGCGGGTGGCGGAGGCACAGGACGTGACGGCCGACGAGGCCCGCCGCGCCGTCGAGGCGGTGTGGCGCATCGAAGCGGGCAAGCTCGTGGCGGGCCTCGCCCGCTGGACGGGCGACGTCGGGCTCGCGGAGGAGCTCGCGCAGGACGCCCTCGTCGCCGCGCTCGAGCAGTGGCCGGAGACCGGAGTGCCGCGGACGCCCGGCGCCTGGCTCACGACGGTCGCGAAGCGCCGCGCGATCGACGGCTGGCGCCGCCGCGAGCGCCTCGACGAGCGCTACGCCGCCCTGGCCCGCGACCTCGAGCAGCAGGACGACGACGACCCGGCCGCCGCGGTGGACGAGGAGATCCAGGACGACCTGCTCCGGCTCGTGTTCGTTTCGTGCCACCCCGTGCTCGCCCCCGGCGCCCGGGTCGCGCTCACGCTCAAGCTGCTCGGCGGGCTCACGACCGACGAGATCGCCCGGGCGTTCCTGGTGCCCGTCCCGACGATCGCGCAACGCATCGTGCGGGCCAAGCGCACGCTCACCGCGGCGCACGTGCCGTTCGAGGTGCCCGACCGCGCCGACTACCCCGAACGGCTGTCGTCGGTGCTCGAGGTCGTCTACCTGATCTTCAATGAGGGCTACTCGGCCACGGCGGGCGACGACTGGATGCGCCCCGACCTCTGCCAGGAGGCGCTGCGGCTCGGCCGCGTCCTTGCCGAGCTCACCCCGCGCGAGCCAGAAGTGCACGGCCTGGTCGCGCTGATGGAGTTCCAGGCCTCCCGCCTGCCCGCGCGCGCCACCGCCGACGGCGAGCCGATCCTCCTGAGCGACCAGGACCGCACCCGCTGGGACCGCATCCTCATCGGGCGCGGCGTCGCCGCACTCGAGCACGCCGACCGCCTGCTCGGGGCGCGCGGCCGCGGCCCGTATACGCTGCAGGCGGCGATCGCCGCGTGTCACGCGACCGCGCCCTCCCCCGGCGACACCGACTGGGAGGAGATCGTCGCCTTGTACGGCGCGCTCGCGGCCCTGCGGCCCTCCGCGGTCGTGGAGCTCAACCGTGCCGTCGCCGTCTCGATGGCCTCCGGCCCGGAAGCCGGGCTCGCTGTCGTCGAACGGCTGGTGGACGACGGCGCGCTGGAGTCGTACCACCTGTTGCCGTCGGTGCGCGCCGACCTCCTGTTCAAGGTCGGTCGCCACGCCGAGGCCGAGATCGAGTTCGAGCGGGCGGCATCGATGACGGCCAACGCGCGTGAGCGGACGCTGCTGCTCGCGCGCGCAGCGGAGGCGGCAGCCGCCGCCGGGTCGTCCGGGAGTGCACCGTGAATGCCGTCTCCCCCTGCCCCCGGCGCACCCGATGGGTGACACTGAAGGCGTGAGAGTCCTCCTCAAGCTCGTCCTCGACTCCGACCCCGACGCGGTCTGGCGCGCCCTGCACAGCCCGACGGCGCTGAGGGAGGTCGCCATGCCGTGGGTGGACTTCCGGTCGGACGAGCCGGCCGGGTTCCCGACCTCGTGGGACACCGCTGAGCACCGCGTCAGCGTGCGCGCGCTCGGGGCGTTCACGGTGGGCACGCAGGCGATCCGGCTCGACACGCTGCGCTCGACCGACCCCCGGGAGAGCGCCACGCGGATCCTGCGCGACAGCGGAGGGGGCACCGGCGGCCTCCTCTCTGCGATGCCGCACCTGGACCACCGGATGGCCGTCGCCCCCGACCCCGCGGGGCCGGGCCCCGACGGCCGGGTGCGCACCCTCTACCGCGACCGCCTGATCGTGCGCGCTGGCCTCGTCACCCCGCTCGCCTGGTACGCGCTCTGGGCCTTCTGGCAGTGGCGCGGCGTGCGCCTGCGTCAGCTCGCACCCACCTGGGCATACGATCCCCCCACGCCGGATCCGCGCACGGCGGATGACGCCGAGACGCACGACGCCGAGACGGAGGCAACAGCATGAGCACCACCACCCCCGAGTCCGCATCGGCGGTCGACCCCGGTCAGGGGCGAGCGGTGACGGCGGTGCAGACCGCGGACTGGCGGCGCAGCGTGTTCGCGCTGTACTCGTCGGTGCGCCGGATCGCGGCGAGCGACCCCGCCGCCGCGCACGCGCACTGGATCTCCTGCCGCAACGACCTGTTCTCGTCGCACCCGGCCTCCCCGCTGCTCGACGCCGACCGGGACCGCTTCACCGGCCTCCCCGTCTCGCCGTACGACCCCGACTGGCGGTTCGAGCTTCCCGTGCACGCGCCGGCGGAGGCGAAGCGGATGGACGTCGAGACCGGCACGGACGGCGTCGTGCCCTTCGAGCTTCTGGGCACCGTGCGGGTGCCGCTCGCCGGCACCCTCGACGTATGGCGGCTGGCCTCCTACGGCGGTGGCCTCTTCGTGCCGATCAAGGATGCGCTGGCCGGCACGCGCGGCGGCACCTACGGCGGCGGACGCTACCTGATCGACACGATCAAGGGCGCCGATCTCGGGATGTCGGCCGACGACGGCGAGGCCACTCTCGTCCTCGACTTCAACTTCGCCTACAACCCCTCGTGCGCGTACGACCCGGCCTGGGCGTGCCCGCTCGCGCAGGCGGGCAACACGCTCCCCGTCGACATCCCCGTCGGCGAGCGCTACGCCGGCTGAGCGCGCGCGGCGCCCGAGGGCACCCGAGGGGCACCTAAACGCCCCTAAAAGTGTGTTTTGGGGGCGCTTGCGTGCCCTTCGGCGGCCTCCCGCGGGCGAACGTCAGCGAGCGACGAGCGTGAGGCGCTGGGTGGGGCGGGTCATCGCGACGTACAGCGACGCGGCGCCGCGCACCGACTCGGCGGCGAGCGCGTGCGGGTCGGCCAGCACGACGGCGTCGAACTCGAGCCCCTTCGCCTCGTAGCCGGTCAGCACCGAGATCGGGCGGGTGAGGCCCGCCGCGCCGCGCGCAGCGTCGTCCCCGAAGCGTCCGCGCACCGCGGCGGCCACGGCCTCCACGTCGGTCGCGGTCGCGATGACGGCGAGCGTGCCGTCCCGGTCGATGCCGCGATCGTGGGCCACAGCCTGCGCGACCGCCTCGGGGAGTCCGTCCGCCTGCGCCGCCACCCGGCGGATCGGCCAGTCACCCTCGCGGACCGCGCGCGTCGGGGTGATCGGCAACCCCGCGTCGCGCGCGATGCGCTCGGCCTCGCGCGTGATCTGGGCGGGCGTGCGGTAGTTGACGGTCAGCTCCTCCAGACGCCAGGCGTCTTTGAACGAGGGCCGCAGCGCCTCGTCCCAGCTGGTCGCCCCCGCCGCCGACGCCACCTGGGCGATGTCGCCGACGATCGTGAACGACTTCATCGGGCAGCGGCGCACCAGCACGCGCCACTGCATCGGCGACAGCTCCTGGGCCTCGTCCACCACCACGTGCCCGTAGGTCCACGAACGGTCGGCGGCGGCGCGCTCGGCGGTCGTGCCGCGGTCGACCTGCTCGGCGAACCCGTCCGCCAGCTGCTCGGCGCTCACCAGGCCCTCCACGCCCATGTTGCGGATCGCCGCGCGCGCGTTCTCCAGGTCGCGCTTGCGCTGCCGGTCGCGCTCGCGGGAGGCCGGGTCGGCACGCCCGGGGAAGTCGCCGAGCAGCTCGGCCGCCTCGTCGAGCAGCGGCACGTCAGAGACGGTGAACGGCTCGCCGCGATCGCGCAGCAGAGCAGCCCGCTGGGCCGGCGTCCAGCGCGGCGTGAGCTCGGCGAGCCACGCCGGTCGCGCGTAGAGATCCTGCAGCAGCTTCTGCGGCGTCAACGGAAGCCAGGCCGTGTTGAGCAGCACGCGCACGTCGTACGAGGTGCGGAGATCCTCACGGAGCACCCGGAGGTCGGCCTCGTCGATCGTCGAGCCTCCGGCGCGCAGCTGTGCCGCCAGCTGGTCGGTCAGCTCGCCCAGCGCCTGCTTGACGAAGGTGACCCGGGCGACGTTGTGCGGCTTGCCGGTGCGCTGGGCCTTCGCGATGGCCCGCTGGACGAGCTCGGGGGAAACGACCAGCCGCTCGTTGTCCACCACGATCGTCTGCGGCCCGTCGGGTGCCTTCTGCCGCGACCGGACAGCACGCGACAGCAGCCGCGCCATGGTCGCGGCGCCCTTCAGCCGCGCGGCCTCCGGAGCGTCCTCGGCCGTGGCCTCCACCCCGGGGTACAGCTCGCCGAGCGTCTGCATGACGACTCCGGTCTCGCCCAGCGACGGCAGCACCGCCTCGATGTACCGCAGGAACGCCGACGACGGCCCGACCACGAGCACGCCGGAGGCGCTCAGCCGCTGCCGGTTGGCGTACAGCAGATAGGCGGCGCGGTGCAGCGCCACCGCGGTCTTGCCGGTGCCGGGACCGCCCTGCACCACGAGGGCGCCGCGGAGGTCGGAGCGGATGATGCGGTCCTGCTCGGCCTGGATGGTCGCCACGATGTCGTGCATGCGGCCGGTGCGTTGCGCGGTGAGCGCGGCCAGCAGCGCGCCCTCGCCCTGCACCTGCCCGCCCGCCGCCGCGCCGTCGAGCAGCGCCTCGTCGAAGACCTCGTCGTCGATGCGGACGACCTGGCGGCCGTTCATCGTCAGATGCCTGCGGGCGCGCACCCCCATCCGCTCGCTCGCGGTGGCCTGGTAGAACGCGCTCGCTTGCTGGGCGCGCCAGTCCACGAGCACGGAGCGCTGGTCGTCGTCGCGCAGGCCGACACGGCCGATGTAGCGGCGGTCGGTGCCGTCGACGGGCTCGTCGAGCAGCAGACGGCCGAACACGAGCCGCGCATCCACGTCGCGCAGCTGCAGCAACTGGTCCTCGTACAGACGGGCGAAGGCGTCGCGTTCGCTGCGCGCCTGGTGGTTGCTTCCGACACTCTCACGGCGCACGCGGGTCAGCCGCTCCTCCGTCTCGGCCCTGAGCGTGTCCAACCGCTCGTACAGGCCCGAGACGACGGCGCGCTCACGATCGAGTTCCGATTCCTGCACGCGCGACCACCTTCCGGATTACGGGCCGATAGTCTACGACCTCCGGCCGGGAATGTGCTCCCAGCAAGCATGGGGTCGATACACGGTAGACTGTCCGGACCAGCACGACTGGCCTGCCGACATCGTCGGTGTGCGCGAGCGCCGGGCGGTGGCCCCGCCGCGCACCTCCACTCTTCTTTCCGGCGAAGACGTCCCGTTCCTGCGACGACCGCCCGAACCGCCCGACAGGGCAAAGCCCTGCCAGAAAGGCACTTGTGACCACCCAGACCTTCGCCGACCTCGGCGTGCCCGCTCCCCTCGTCGCCGTCCTCACGGCCGACGGCAAGACGGAGCCGTTCCCCATCCAGGCCGACACCCTGCCCGACACGCTCGCCGGACGCGACGTGCTCGGCCGCGGCAAGACCGGCTCCGGAAAGACCATCGCGTTCTCGCTGCCGCTGGCGGCGCGGCTCGCGGCCGGCGCCTCCGGTGCGCCCGGCGGCCGTCCCCAGCGCGGACCCCGCCGGCCCCGCGGCCTCGTGCTCGCACCCACCCGCGAGCTCGCCACCCAGATCGACGCGACCCTCAAGCCGCTCGCGACCGCACTCGGCCTGACGACGACCACCATCTTCGGCGGCGTCTCCCAGAGCCGCCAGGTCACCGCGCTGCAGGCGGGCGTCGACATCATCGTCGCCTGCCCCGGCCGCCTCGAAGACCTCATGAAGCAGGGCATCGTGCACCTCGACCACGTCGAGATGACCGTGCTCGACGAGGCCGACCACATGGCCGACCTCGGGTTCCTGCCGACGGTCACGCGCATCCTGAACGCCACGCCGTCGCGCGGCCAGCGCCTGCTCTTCTCGGCCACGCTGGACAACGGCGTCGACAAGCTGGTGTCGAAGTTCCTCACGAACGAGGTTCTGCACTCGGTCGACGACGCGACCAGCCACGTGGAGGCGATGACCCACCACGTGTTCGAGGTCGCGGACCAGGACGCCAAGAAGGACCTGATCCACGCGCTCGCCTCCGGTCGCGGCCGCCGCATCCTCTTCATGCGGACCAAGCACCAGGCCAAGCGCCTCGCCAAGCAGCTGACGTCGGCCGGGATCCCCGCGGTCGACCTCCACGGCAACCTCAGCCAGGGTGCCCGCGACCGCAACCTCGCCGCCTTCGGCTCCGGCGACGTGCGCGTGCTGGTGGCGACCGACGTCGCCGCACGCGGTGTGCACGTCGACGAGGTCGAGCTGGTCGTCCACGTCGACCCGCCCGCGGAGCACAAGGCCTACCTGCACCGCTCGGGCAGGACCGCCCGCGCCGGGAGCACCGGCGACGTGGCCACCGTCATGCTGCCCGACCAGGCGGGCGACGTCCGCTCGCTGCTGCGCGCGGCCGCCATCACAGCGAGCCCGCAGCGCGTCACCGCGGAATCGCCCGCGGTGACCTCGCTCGTCGGCGAGCGCGCACCGCGCGTGGCGCCGGCGCCTGCGCCGAAGGGCGGGTCGAACGGCGGGTCTGCCAACGACGGCGCGTCTGGCAACGACGGCGGTCGTGGCGGACGCGGGAACGGCCGAGGCCGCAACGGCGGAGGCCGGAACGGCGGAGGTCGGAACGCGGGAGGTCGCGACGCGGGAGCTCGCGACAGCGGCGGTCGCTCGACCGCTGGTCGTGACTCGTCCGGAACCGGTCACGACGACACGCGCGACGGATCGTCGCGCCGACGCGGACGCGGCCGGGGTGCCGGTGCCGCAAGCGGCGAGCGCGCCGGCGGAAGTGCCCGCAGCGGCGGCAACGGCGGTAACGGAGGCAACGGCGGAGCCGGTCGCAACGGCGGCAACGCCGGAACCGGTCGCAGCAGCGGCAACGCCGGCAACGCCGGTAGCGGCGGTTCCACCCGTACGGGCAACGGCGGAAGCGGCCGCGCGGGTGGCAACGGCGGAGCCGGCCGCAGCGGCGCTCCGCGCACCGGCATGCGCGTCGGCGACCTCGTCGGCGGCAGCACCAGCCGCGGCCGCGGCACCCGCCGCGCGCGCGGCTGACGCTCCGCGACATCGACGACTCCGGCCAGCGCCGACACGTCGGGTCACCGCCCGCACCTCCGCTCTCACAGCAGCAAAGCGTCCGCCACTCCGGAGATCCGCGCCGCCCGGCACGATCTCCGGGGTCGCTGCCACGTAGCTCCGGAGCCCCAACACGCCACGTCAAGCCCCGTGGATCCGGTGGGCAACGGAGGACTCCCCGACACGCCCGGGAACCGCAGCCAACGGAGGAGATCGGGCCAGGAAACGGCAGGATCTCCTCCGTCAGCCGTCACCAACCGCCGCGACACCAGCGATGTCCTCCGTTACCGGCGGGACGTCGGCTGAGGGCAACGGAGGACTTCCGGCTAGCGGAGATCGGCCGCGGCCCGGACTCCGCCGAGCGCGGCGATGCCGGCGACGATGCCGTCGATAAGCAGGCGGAAGCTGCGGTCGAGGTCGTCCGGGAGGCCGAAGCCGCCGCCGAGTTCCAGGGTGATGAAGCCGTGGAGGGCGCTGCGCAGCATCCGGATCGCGTCGACGGTGGCATCGTCGGGCAGGCCGAAGCCTCGTAAGGCGGCGGCCAGGACGGCGATGGTCTCCTCCGCGCGGGAGGCGAGCCCGGCGTCGGCTTCCGAAGCGAGGTCGGGGGCGACCTGCGTGGCGGCGTAGCGGCCCGGGTGCCGGTGGGCGTACGCCCGCACCGCGTCCGCCGCCGAATGGATTGCCTCCGGGCCCGAGCGGCCGATGGTCGCCTCTGCCAGCACCCGCGTCAGCTCGGCCACGCAGTCGGTGGCCACCAGGCGACGCAGGTCGTCGAGGGAGGCCACGTGCTTGTACAGGCTCGGCACGGCGACACCGGCGCGGGACGCGACGGCAGCGAGCGTCAGCCGGTCGAGTCCGGCCACGCCACCGTCGTCGACGACGTCGAGCGCCACCGCGGTGACCGCGGAGCGGGTCAGCCCCGCCCTAGGCACGGGGCTCACCCCCGGCGAACCCGCCCGCCGGCACGGGGACGACCCCCGCGACCCGCGCGGCCGCCCGGCGCACGCCGTGCGCCCTACGCACGCGCCGCGCCCCAGTCGCCGCCCGCCGCCGCCCGCAGTTCGCTGAGGAAGGCCAGCGTCGCCGGCACGATGACGTCGGGCCGCTGGGCCTGCGGGTAGTGGCCGGACTCGGGGACGCGCACGACCTGTGCGCCGAGCGTCTCGATCCAGTCGGCCTCGGCGGCAGGGTCCTTGTAGTCGGGGTCGAGCTCTCCCACGAAGGCGAGCATGGGGGCCGCCACCTCGGGCAGCCGGGGCTCGACGACGGAGTGGGTCAGTGCGAGCGTGAGGTGCCGGAACGAGCGCAGGCGGCCGGGCTCCTTCATGTTGCGCTTGAGGTCGGCGGCGTGCTCTTTCAGCCACGGCGCCGTGCGACCCTTGTTGATCGACCGGTAGTAGCCGGCCCAGACCGATGCGCCCCAGGGACCGGTGAACAGCACACGGTACATCCCGTGGACGGACGCCACGGCGAAGCGGCTCATCGCCGGGTCGCGCAGCAGCGGGCCGAAGAGCACGAGGCCGGCGATGGCGTCGGGGCGTTCGGCGGCCGCCCAGGCCGCGGCCGCGGCGCCCATGGAGTTTCCGAGGACGGCGGCACGACCGCCGAGTTCGTCGATCAGCGCGAGGAGGTCGCGGCCGGACACGATGTCGCCGAACTCGCGGAAGGTGGTGTCCGAGTCGCCGTGCGCCCGCAGGTCGGTGACGGCGACGCGGTAGCCGGCCTCCAGCAGCGGGCCGACCAGTTCGCGGTAGGTCGAACGGAGGTCGCCCATCCCGGGGACGGCGACCACGAGAGGGCCGGTGCCCTCGACGGTGTAGCTGATGCGTCCCTCGGGGCGCTGCAGGTACCGGACCTGCGAAGCGATGGAAGTGTTCATAGCCGTAAAGCTAATACCATTAGCCAAAATATGCAAGCCTCTGAGTGAAACGGCCCGGAGCCGGCTCAGGTCAGCTTGCCCACCGCCGCCATCGCGGCCTTGACGAGCGCGCCCCGCCCGCCCTCCAGCTCTTCGCACACCGTCGGCGACACGGCCTCGTCCGGCGTCATCCAGGTGATCTCGAGGGCGTCTTGCCGGGGCTCGCAGGTGCCGGTGACGGGCACGACGTAGGCGAGCGACACGGCGTGCTGGCGTTCGTCGGTGAACGCGGACACCCCGGGCAGCGGGAAGTACTCCGCCACCTGGAACGGGACGGGGCTGGCCGGCAGCAGCGGGAACGCCATCGGACCGAGGTCTTTCTCGAGGTGACGGAACAGCGCCTCCCGCAGCGTCTCGCCGTACATCACCCGGCCCGACACCAGCGTGCGAGTGATCTCGCCGACGGCGTTCGCCCGCAACAGCACGCCGACCTCGGTGACCTGGCCCAGGCCGTCGACCCGCACGGGCACGGCCTCCACATAGAGCAGCGGGAGGCGCCGGCGGATCTGCTCCAGCTCGATGTCGCTCAGCCAGGCGGGACCGGGCCGGGCCCCCGAGCCGTCGAGCGGGTCGGGAGTCGGGTCCGGATCGGGGGTGCGCACGCTCATGCACCGATCCTACGGATGCCGAAGCCTGTGTTCACGCAGACAGACGGATCTGTGGACTGCGCCGCGATCTGGGGGCTGTGGAGGACGGCCGGGTAATGCACACAATGGAACATGCCGTTCCCCGCCCCCGAGCTCCGCCTCGACCGCGACGCCGTGCTGTGGTCCGCAGGAGAGGCCGACCGGGCCGACCGACCCCGGCTGATCCTGCTGCACGGGTACGCGTCCGACGAGGCCGATCTCTTCGGCATCTCGGCCTATCTTCCGCTGGAGCCGGTGATCGCGTCGCTTCGCGCGCCGATCCCCGAGGGGCCGGGCTTCGCGTGGTTCTCCCGGTTCACCAACGTCTCCGGCGACCCGATCGCCGCGAATGCCAACGCCGCGGCCCGTGCGGTGCTCGACTGGATCGACGAGCAGCCCGACGTGCCGACCGGCCTCCTGGGCTTCTCGCAGGGCGGCGCGATGGCGCTGCAGCTGATGCGCCTGGCCCCCGAGCGCTTCGACTTCGCCGTGATGCTGTCCGGCTTCGTGGTGCAGGGCCCCGAGGACGGCGACGCGACCCTCGGCGAGCGCAGGCCGCCGGTGTTCTGGGGTCGCGGCACGAACGACGACACCATCCCCGCCGCGTCCATCGCACGTGCGGAGGAGTGGCTGCCGGGGCACTCCGGCCTCGACGCCCGCATCTACGAAGGCCTCGGGCACGGAATCTCGCCGCTCGAGCTGGGCGACATCTCGTCGTTCATCCGGGCACACCTGCCCCGCAGCCGCTGACCCGAGCGGCACGGCCGCTGCGCGAGAGTGCTCCGACTGGCCCCTGTCGGTGGCGGGGAGCAGGATGGAGTCGATGAGCGACGTGCTCGACCGGTTCTCCCCCGCGACCCGTGAATGGTTCCGCGGGGCCTTCGCCGCGCCCACGGACGCGCAGGCCGGGGCATGGGAGGCCATCTCGCACGGCAGGCATGCGCTCGTCATCGCGCCGACCGGCTCCGGCAAGACGCTCGCCTCCTTCCTCTGGGCGATCGACCGGCTGGCGAGCAGCGAGCCGAAGCCCGACGACCGCCCGGGGACGCGGGTCCTGTACATCTCTCCGCTCAAGGCACTCGGGGTCGATGTCGAGCGCAACCTGCGCGCTCCCCTGGTCGGCATCACCCAGACCGCGAGGAGGCTGGGCGCCGAGCCTCCGCACGTGAGCGTCGGCGTGCGCTCGGGCGACACCACGTCGGCCGACCGCCGCGCGCTCGTCGCGTCGCCTCCCGACATCCTGATCACGACGCCGGAGTCGCTGTTCCTCATGCTCACCTCGCAGGCGCGCGAGACGCTCGCGGCCGTCGAGACGGTGATCGTCGACGAGGTGCACGCCGTCGCCGCCACCAAGCGCGGCGCCCATCTCGCGCTCTCGCTCGAGCGCCTCGACGCCCTGCTGCCGGCGCCCGCCCAGCGCATCGGACTGTCTGCGACGGTGCGACCGGCGGAGGAGGTGGCGCGCTTCCTCGGCGGCCGGGCACCGGTTGAGGTCGTGGCCCCGCCCGCGGGCAAGCGATTCGACTTGCGCGTCGTCGTGCCGGTCGAAGACATGAGCGAGCTCGGCACCTCGACGTTCGCGAGCGGCAACGACGACGGCTCCGCCCCACAGGCCGGCTCGATCTGGCCGCACGTGGAGGAGGCGATCGTCGACCGCGTGCTCGAGCACCGCTCCTCGATCGTCTTCGCCAACTCGCGGCGGCTGGCCGAGCGGCTCACCGCCCGGCTCAACGAGATCTACGAGGAGCGCGTGCTCGGCGGCGAGGCCGGCGTCGCCCCGGCACCGCGACCTCCCGCCGAGCTGATGGGCGGCTCGGGCCAGACCAAGGGCTCCGCCGCCGTCGCCGATCCGGAATCGCTGGTGCTCGCCCGCGCGCACCACGGCTCGGTGAGCAAGGAGCAGCGCGCGCTCATCGAAGACGACCTCAAGTCGGGGAGGCTGCGCTGTGTCGTCGCGACCTCCAGCCTCGAGCTCGGCATCGACATGGGCGCCGTCGACCTCGTGGTGCAGGTCGAGGCGCCGCCCTCTGTGGCGAGCGGGCTGCAGCGTGTCGGCCGCGCCGGCCACCAGGTGGGCGAGGTCTCCCGCGGCGTGGTCTTCCCCAAGCACCGGGCTGATCTCATCCACTCGGCTGTCGCCACCGAGCGGATGGTCGGCGGCCTCATCGAGACGCTGAAGGTCCCGGCCAACCCGCTCGACATCCTCGCCCAGCAGACCGTCGCGGCGACCGCGCTGGAGCCGCTCGACGCCGACGAGTGGTTCGACGCCGTGCGCCGCAGCGCGCCGTTCGCCACACTGCCCCGGAGCGCGTACGACGCCACCCTCGACCTCCTCGCCGGCCGCTACCCGTCCGACGAGTTCGCCGAGCTGCGCCCGCGCATCGTCTGGGACCGCGACGCCGGCACGCTCACCGGCCGCCCCGGTGCGCAGCGGCTGGCGGTGACCAGCGGGGGCACCATCCCCGACCGCGGCATGTTCGGCGTGTTCATGGTCGGTGAGCGGGCGAGCCGCGTCGGCGAGCTCGACGAGGAGATGGTCTACGAGTCGCGCGTGGGCGACGTGTTCGCACTGGGCTCGACGAGCTGGCGCATCCAGGAGATCACGCACGACCGCGTGCTGGTGACTCCGGCCTTCGGAGAGCCGGGCCGCCTGCCGTTCTGGAAGGGCGACGGCCTCGGCAGGCCGGCAGAGCTGGGCGCCGCCGTCGGCGCGTTCGTGCGCGAGCTGGGCGCCGCCTCCCCCGCCGACGCCGAGCTGCGCTGCGTGGAGGCCGGGCTCGACGCCTTCGCGACGGCCAACCTGCTGGCGTTCCTCCGCGAGCAGAAGGAGGCGACGGGTCACCTCCCCACCGACCGGACGCTGGTGGTCGAGCGGTTCCGCGACGAGCTGGGCGACTGGCGGGTCGTCTTGCATTCCCCGTTCGGCATGCAGGTGCATTCGCCGTGGGCGCTGGCCGTGCAGGCGCGGGTACGCGAGCGGTACGGGATCGACGCTGGGGCGATGGCGGCCGACGACGGCATCATCGTGCGTATTCCCGACACGGAATCCACGCCACCGGGCGGCGAGCTGTTCGTCTTCGAACCGGCCGAGCTCGACGTGCTGGTGACGCTGGAGGTCGGCGGTTCCGCGCTCTTCGCGTCGCGGTTCCGGGAGTGCGCCGCCCGCGCACTTCTGCTGCCCAAGTACAACCCGGGCAAGCGGTCGCCGCTCTGGCAGCAGCGGCAGAAGGCGTCGCAGCTGCTCGACGTCGCGCGCAAGTACCCGAGCTTCCCGATCATCCTGGAGACGGTCCGGGAGTGCCTGCAGGATGTCTACGACCTCCCTGCGCTCGACCAGGTGGCGCAGAGCATCGCGCAGCGGAGCATCACCATCGTGGAGGCCGCGACAGAGACCGCGTCGCCCTTCGCGCGCTCGCTGCTGTTCGGGTACGTCGCCGCGTTCATGTACGAGGGCGACAGCCCCCTCGCGGAGCGGAGGGCGGCGGCGCTGTCGCTCGACGCCGGGCTGCTCGCCGAGCTGCTCGGGCGCGCCGAACTGCGTGAGCTGCTCGACCCTGCGGTGATCGAGCGCGTGGAGCTGCAGTTGCAGAGGCTCGACCCCGACCGACGGGTGCGGGGCGAGGAGGGCGTGGCCGACCTCCTGCGGCTGCTCGGGCCGCTGACGGTCGAGGAGGTCGCGCTGCGGCTGCAGGGCAGCGCCGAAACCGGGCCGGCCGACGAATCGGCCGAGACGGACGACGCCGCTCCCCTGCACGCCACCGCGGAGGCCGCAGCCGCGCACCTCGCCGCGCTGGTCGACGCCAAGCGGGCGCTCGCGGTGACCTACGCCGGCACCGAGCGCTACGCGGCCATCGAAGACGCGAGCCGCCTGCGCGACGCCCTGGGCGTCCCGCTCCCGATCGGCGTCCCCGTCGCGTTCATCGAGCCGGTCGACGACCCGCTCGGCGACCTCGTCAGCCGCTACGCCCGCACGCACGGCCCGTTCGAGATCGGCGAACTCGCCGCGACGCTGGGGCTGGGCCCGGCGATCGTGCAGGACGCGCTCCGGCGTCTCTCGTACGACGGCAGGGTCGTCGAGGGCGAGTTCCGTCCGCACGCGCACGGCTCGGAGTGGTGCGACGCCGAGGTCCTTCGGCGGTTGCGCCGGATGTCGCTCGCGGCGCTGCGCCAGGAGGTCGAGCCGGTCGAGACCGCGACCTTCGCCCGGTTCCTCGGCGACTGGCAGCACCTGGGCTCGACGCTGCGCGGGGTCGACGCGGTCGCCTCGGTCATCGAGCAGCTCGCCGGCGCGCGCATCCCCGCCTCCGCCTGGGAGTCGCTGGTGCTGCCCTCCCGGGTGTCCGACTACAGCCCGGCGATGCTCGACGAGCTCACCGCCACCGGGGAGGTCATCTGGTCGGGAGACGGCGCCCTCCCGGGCAACGACGGGTGGATCAGCTTCCACCTCGCCGACGCGGCGCCGCTCACCCTCGCCCCGCCGGCCGAGCGCGAGCCGGACGACCTGCAGCGCGGCGTCCTGGCGGCGCTGGCCCGCGGCGGCGGCTACTTCTTCCGCCAGCTGTCCGACACGCTGGGTGCCGAGCGCGGCGAGGCGATCGACGACGCGGAGCTCGTGACCGCGCTGTGGGACCTGGTCTGGTCCGGGCTCGTGACCAACGACACGCTGGCGCCGCTGCGCACCGTCACCGGCGCGGGCGGAGGCGCGCACAAGCGCCCACGGCAGCCGACCCGTTCGCGCATGTACCGCGGCCGGGTGGGAGCGCCCCGCCAGTCGGCGATGGTCACCCGGATGGGACCCCCGACCGTGGCGGGGCGCTGGTCGCTGCTCCCGGAGCGCGACCTGGAGTCCACGGTCCGCGCGCACGGTCAGGCCGAGACGCTGCTCGACCGCTACGGCGTGGTGACGCGCGGCTCGGTGATGAACGAAGGCACGCCGGGCGGCTTCGCGCTCGCATACAAGGTGCTCAGCGGTTTCGAAGACACCGGGAGGGCGCGGCGCGGCTACTTCGTCGAGACGCTCGGCGCCGCCCAGTTCGCCAGTGGCCCGACGGTGGACCGCCTCCGCACTTTCGCACGCGACCACACGCAGCCCCGGCCGTTCGAGGCGCTCGCGATCGCGGCGACCGACCCGGCGAACGCCTACGGCGCAGCGCTGCCCTGGCCGTCGGTGCCCGCGGCGGGCGGTGGCGTGGAGGGCGGCACCGGGCACCGCCCCGGCCGCAAGGCGGGGGCGCTGGTCGCCCTCGTCGACGGCGAGCTGACGCTGTACGTGGAGCGCGGCGGCAAGAGCCTGCTGTGTTTCGTCGACCAGGCGAACGAGGCCGAACGGCCTGCGCTGCTCGCGGCGTCGCGGGCCCTGGCCGGGCTGGTGACCTCCCGTCGCGTCGACAAGCTCGCCATCGAGACAGTCAACGGTGCGTCCGTGCTCGGCTCTGCGCTCGGCGTCGCGCTGGGCGAGGCCGGGTTCCTCCCGACGCCGCGCGGCCTGCGCCTGCGCGGGTGATCGCCGGATGCCCGAGGGTGACACCGTCTTCCAGACCGCCGTGCGCCTGCGGCGCGCGTTGGCGGGGCGCACGCTCACGCAGACGGACTTCCGGGTTCCCGCATACGCGACGGTCGCTCTCAGCGGGCAGCGGGTCGAGGAGGTCGTCAGCCGCGGAAAGCACCTGCTGATCCGGGTCGGCGGGTACAGCATCCACAGCCACCTGAAGATGGAGGGATCGTGGGAGGTGTATCCGCCGGGCGGCCGGTGGCGCCATCCCGCCTTCCAGGCGCGGGCGGTGCTGCGCACGGCGGAGTCGCAGGCCGTGGGATTCCTGCTCGGGGTGCTGGAGGTGATCCCTCGCGCGCAGGAGGACTCCGCCGTCGGGCATCTCGGACCGGACCTCCTCGGCCCCGACTGGGATGCCGCGGAGGCGGTGCGGCGCGTGGAGGCGCATCCCGGGACGCCGATCGCGGTCGCCCTGCTCGACCAGCGCAACCTCGCAGGAGTCGGCAATGTCTACGCCAACGAGATCTGCTTCGTGCGCGGGATGCTGCCGACACGGCCGGTCGGTGAGGTCGATGTCCCCGCGGCGGTCGATCTGGCACGGCGCATGCTGGTCGCCAACCGCGACCGCGCCGTGCGCGTCACGACGGGCGACACCCGGCGCGGCCGCACGACCTGGGTGTACGGTCGCGACGGCCGCCCGTGCCTGCGCTGCGGCACGCTCGTGCACCGCTCCGAACTCGGCCGCACCGAGCTGGACGAACGCGTCACGTACTTCTGCCCCACCTGCCAGACCTGAGTCGAAGCGAGGGGCACGTCGTTGTCGCTTTCGCGGCGCGAAAGTGACGACGACGTGCCCCTCGTGAGGGCGTGCCCCTCGGGAGGAGACGCGTGTTACGCGGCGACGTCCTCCTCGGCGGCGGCATCGCGCACCGTCGCGAGCGCGGCCGACCACGACTCGAGCTGGTCGAAGACCGGGGTGAGCCCGGCCTCCGCAGCGGCGGTCGGCTTGAGCGACCAGTTCTCGAAGTCGTGCTGGAGGCTCAGCCCGACGAACGCACTGACGGTCGCGACCTGCAGCTGCGACAGCACCAGGCGCAGGTGCTCCACCGCGCGGGCGCCGCCGAAGACGCCGTAGCTGACGAAACCGGCCGCCTTGTTGTACCACTCGGAGCCCACGAAGTCGATCGCGTTCTTGAGCGCGCCGGAGGTGCTGTGGTTGTACTCCGGGGTGACGAACAGATAGCCGTCGAACTCGGCGATCTTGGCGGCCCACGCCTTGGTGTGGTCGTTGGCGTACTGTCCCGCTGCGGCCGGCATCGGCTCGTCGAGGTGCGGGAGGTTCCACTCGGCGAGGTCGACGAGCTCGTACTCGACGCCGTCGCGCTTCTCGGCGTGCTCCAGCACCCAGCGGGCGACGGACTCCCCGTTGCGGCCCGGGCGGGTGCTGCCGATGATGATGGCGATCCTGGTCATGTCAGCCTTTCAGTTTGATGACGTGTCACCGTTCGCGAACCCGGTCTGACCCTCCGCTATTCCCCGCCCTCGACGGCGGCGTGCCGCTAGGCTCGCGGCATGTCCCACCCGCGCGACCGCACCGGCCGTCAGCCCGACGACGCACACCTTCCCAGCGACGCCACCCAGCAGGAGCGTCAGGAGGCCGGCGACCGGCTGCGCGAACGCATCTACGTGACCTTCACGGCGCTCGCCATCCTGATGGCGCTCAACGCGCACGGCGAGCACCTCGACTCCCCGACTGTGCTGTGGACGCTCATCATCTCCGTGGTCGGCGTGCTGCTCGCCGGGCTCGCCTCCGACCTCGTGTCGCACATGATCGTGCACGACACCCTGCCGTCGGCCCGCGAGTTCCGACACATGATCGCCGTCGCCTCCCGTGCCCTCACCGTGCTCGCCGTGCCGGTCATCGTGCTGGCGCTGGCCTACTTCGGCGTGATGCAGGCCCGCACCGCCGTCGTCGTCGCCATCGCCGCGCTCATCGCGTCGCTCGCCGTGATCGCCAGGATCGCCGTCTCGCGCACCGGCCTCGCGGGGTGGAAGCAGCTGATCGTGCTGGCCGGCATCGTGCTGCTCGGGGTGGCCGTCGTGTTCTTGGAGCAGCTCGCCCACTGACCTCGTGGCGCGTGCAAGGATGGTGTATGGCGACCCTGCGCACCACCCCCGACCCGCGCAAGCTGAGCGCCGCCGAAGAAGAGCTCTTCCACACTTTCTACCTGATGAGGCGCGGGTTCGACCGCGCCCTCGACGCACAGCTGCAGCGCGACGACGGCATCTCGATCTCCGAACTGGAGGTGCTGATGGCGCTCGTCCGCTCGCCGGGGCGACGGCTGCGCGTGCGCGACCTGGTCGCTCTGACGGGCTGGGAGAAGAGCCGGGTCTCGCACCAGGTCACCCGCATGGCGGCGCGCGGCCTCCTCGAGCGCGAAGACTGCGCCGAGGACCGCAGGGCGACCTGGATCCGGCTCAGCGGCGATGGCCGCCGGGTCGTCGTCCGCGCTCTTCCCAAGCACACCGCGACGATCCGGCGCATCCTGTTCGACGCCCTCAGCGACGCTCAGCAGGACGAGCTGCTGGCGATCTCGCGCCGGATGACCGAGGCCATGGACGAGGAGCAGCCCCACCCCGGACCGTGAGGGTTCTCGCAGCCCCGGCTAACCCGTACCCGTGAGCGCGCTGAGAACTGCTGCCGGATCCGCTGGCCATTCCCGGCAACACCGCCGGAAACCAGCCGGTTCGCAGGCCGCACACTCTAGCGTTCTCGTGTGCGACGCCCGAACTTCCCCGCTGGAGACGACTCCGCCGACGGCCGCGAGCGCCCCGAGCCGCCGACCGAGGTCTACGGACGCGTGCCCGCAGCCGATCCGCGCCGGCCGGTGCGGGCGACGCGGCCGGCGTCCGGCGTGCCATCGGGTCGCGGAGCGGCCGCCGCAGGAGCCGCCGCCGGAGGTGCCGCCGCGGGTGCCGCGGCGCGTGGCGCCGGCGCAGCGGGCCGAGCGGGCGCGGCGCAGAACGACCCCGCCCTCGACCTGTTCGGGCTCTCCGGCTCGCCGGCCCCTGCGCCGGGAGACGGCGGCTTCGGCGACGACGGCGGCACAGGCGGCGGCCGTGGCGGCGGCGGCACGGGAGGCCGCGGCGGCCGTGGCGGGAAGGGCCCGCGCAAACATCGCCGCGCCAAGCGCATCATCGCCTGGACCGCCGGAACCCTCGCCGTGCTGCTCGTGGTCGTCGGCGGTTACGCGGCGTACAGCTACTTCCGCTTCGTGGGCGGCGTGAGCCATGTCGACGTGATCGCGTCCCCCGGCAACGGGCAGACCCAGAACATCCTGCTCGTCGGCGACGACCACCGGCCCGACAACGCCACCCAGGCGCAGTTGAACCAGCTGAGCACCACGCAGGACGGCGGCGGCACCAACACGGACACCATGATGATCCTGCACATCCCGGCCAACGGGAAGTCCGCGACCCTCGTCTCCCTCCCCCGCGACTCCTGGGTGAACGTGCCGGGTCACGGCATGAACAAGCTGAACGCGGCCTTCTCGCTCGGCGGCGGCGGGAGCAACCCGACCAGCGGCGCCAAGCTGCTCATCCAGACCGTGCAGGATCTCACCGGACTGACGATCGACCACTACGTGCGCGTCTCACTGCTCGGCTTCTACACGATCGCGCAGGCGCTCGGCCCGGTGGAGGTGTGCCTCAACAACGCCGTGAACGACCCGTACTCCGGCGCGAACTTCCCGGCCGGGGTCTCGACGCTCGGCGCGAAGCAGGCGCTGTCGTTCGTGCGTCAGCGCCACGGCCTCCCCCGCGGCGACCTCGACCGCGTCGTGCGCCAGCAGTACTTCCTGTCGGTCGAGGCGCATAAGTTCCTGTCGGCGGGCACTCTGCTCAACCCGGGCAAGCTGACCGCCACGCTGGATGCCGTGAGCGGCTCGCTCGAGACCGACCCCGGCCTCAACTTCCTCCAGCTCGCGGCGCAGCTGCAGGGCCTCACCGGCGGCAAGATCAAGTCGGCGACCATCCCGATCTCGGGCACGCCGACCATCACGGTCGACGGCCAGGACCTCTCGATCGTGCAGGTGGACACCGCGGCGATGCCGGCGTTCGTCCAGAGCCTGGAGGGTGTCCCGTCGGCGTACGACAGCGCGACGGCGGCCAAGCCCGGGGACACCACGGTGACCGTGCTGAACGGAGGCAGCCAGAACGGTGCAGCGGGCACGGCGACCCAGACCTTCACCGCTGCCGGGTTCAAGACCGGAACGCCCGGCGACGCCGACACGACCGCCACCACGACGATCCAGTACCCGAAGGGCCAGGAGTCGCAGGCCAAGGCGGTCGCCGCACTGCTCCCCGGTGCCGCGGTTCAGCAGAGCGGCAGCGTGAAGGGCGTCACGGTCGTGCTCGGCGACGACGGACTGATGCCCACGGCCCCCGGCGCCGGCGGTTCCACCGGCGCCGCCCCCACCGCTCCCGCGCCGTCGCCCACCCCCACCGGCGTGGGCACCAACTACGACTCCAAGGTCTGCATCAACTGACCCCCGCGCCATCGCTTCCTCACTTTCTCCCGCTCTCACGCGGCGTGTCGCGGGAGAAAGTGAGGAAGCGATGGCTGCGAGACGGGAGACGGGTCAGTCGAAGAGACGGCGGAAGACGTTGGTGTCGGCGAGGTCGATGAGCTCGTCGCCGCGGCCCGACATGATCGTGCGCAGCGCGTAGAGCGTGAACCCCTTGACCTGCTCTGCGGTGATCGCCGGCGGGATGCTGAGCTCCTGACGCGCGGTCACCACATCGACCAGGGCAGGGCCGTCGTGCGCGAACGCCGTGCGCAGCGCACTCTCCAGCTCGTCCGGCTTCTCCACCCGCTGACCGTGTATGCCGATGGCCTCCGCCACGCGCGCGAAGTCCGGGTTCTCGAGGCCCGTGCCGAAGTTGACGAAGCCCGCGGCCTTCATCTCCACCTCCACGAAGTTCAGCGAGGAGTTGTTGAAGACCACGATCTTCACGGGGAGCTTGTTCTGCACGAGCGTGAGCAGCTCGCCGAACAGCATCGTGAGGCCGCCGTCGCCGGCGAGCGCGACGACCTGACGCCCGGGGAACGCCGCCTGCGCCCCGACCGCCTGCGACAGCGCGTTCGCCATGCTGCCGTGGTTGAACGAGCCGATCAGCCGTCGTGAGCCGTTCATCCGCAGGTAGCGCGCCGCCCAGACCACCGGAGAGCCGACGTCCGGGATGAAGACGGCGTCCTCCGCGGAGAGCTCGCTGATCAGCCGGGCGACGTACTGCGGGTGGATGGGCGTGCGGTTGCGGTCGTTGACGGCCAAGTCGTCGAGGCTCTTGCGGGCCTTCAGGTAATGCGAGCGGGAGGAGTCGAGGTGCTTGGTGTCCTTTCGCTCCTTCAGGAGGGGCAGGAGCGCCTCCACCGTGTCCTTCACGCTGCCGACCAGCCCGAGGTCGATGGGCGTGCGCCTGCCGAGGTTCTCGCCGCGGATGTCGACCTGGATGATCTTCGCCTTGGACGGATAGAACTGCTGGTAGGGGAAGTCCGTGCCGAGCATCAGCAGCGCGTCGCAGGCCTCCATCGCGCGGTAGCCCGAGGAGAAGCCGAGGAGGCCGGTCATCCCGACGTCGTAGGGGTTGTCGTACTCGACGAACTCCTTGCCGCGCATCGCGTGCACGACGGGAGCGCGCAGGGCGCCCGCGATGTCGATCAGCTGCGGGTGCGCGCCCTCCACGCCGGCGCCGGCGAGGATGGTCACGCGCTTGGCGCTGTTGAGGATGTCGGCCGCGGCGGCGAGCTCGGCGTCCGCCGGCCTGGTCACGCGCGGGCTGTAGACGATCGGGGCCGACGGCCGACGGCCGACGCTGTCTTTGAGGAAGACCTCGCCGGGGATGACCACGACGGCGACGCCGCGCCGCTCGATCGCGGTGCGCATCGCGATCTCGAGGACGCGCGGCAGTTGCTCGGGGTAGCTGACCAGCTCGGTGTAGACCGCCGCCTCGCGGAACAGGTCCTGCGGGTGCGTCTCCTGGAAGTAGCTGCTGCCGATCTCGGGGCCGGGGATCTGCGCGGCGATCGCGAGCACGGGAACACGGCTGCGATTGGCGTCGAAGAGCCCGTTGATGAGGTGGAGGTTGCCCGGCCCGCAGCTGCCGGCGCAGACGGCCAGCTCGCCGGTGAGCGCGGCCTCGGCCGCGGCGGCGAAGGCGGCGGCCTCCTCGTGGCGCACATGTTCCCAGGTGATGCCGTCGGAGCGGCGCAGCGCGTCGGTGAACCCGTTGAGCGAGTCACCGGGGATGCCGTAGACCCGCTGGACCCCGGCCTCCTTGATGATCTGGACGATGGTGTCGGCGACGGTTGTCATGCGGCGTCCTCCTCGGTCGGCACTGCGGCGGTCGGTGTGGCGGCGATACTCCTCACGCTACTCCGCGGCCGCGACCGCGTCAGGATCCGTCCTGTGCAAACGCGCACATCACACACATAGGTGCGCGGCATTAATGTATTCCCGTCATGGTCACCCAACCCCGCGCCCTCGTGACGCGCGACGCCATCCTCCGCGGCGCCGCCGAGGTCTTCGGCGCGCGCGGCTACGGCCTGGCCTCCATCGCCGACATCGCCGCAGCGGCCGGGCTGACCAAGGGCGCGCTGTACTTCCACTTCGCCTCGAAGGACGAGCTCGCCTTCGCCGTGATCGAGGAGCAGCACCGCCGCACCATGGCCGCGTCGAATGCGATCGCGGCCGAGGGCCGCCCGGCGCTCGAGACGCTGATCCTGCTGTGCCGCAGCCTCGCGCTGCAATTGCTGGGGGATCCCATCGTGCAGGCGGGCATCCGCCTGACCACCGACGTGGCATCGGCCGACCAGCCGGTCGTCGAGCCGTACGAGGACTGGTTCGCCGCGATCGAGGAGCTGATCCGGCGTGCGATCGCCGAGGGCGACGTCGCGGAGAGCGTCGATCCCGCCGTGTTCGCGCATTTCGCCTCGCCGGCGTTCACCGGCGTGCAGCTGGTGTCGGCGACCCTGACCGCGCGCGCCGATCTTCTGCAACGCGCGCGCGAGATGTGGGTCGTCCTGCTGCCGGGCATCGCGGCGGAAGGCCGCCTCGACGCGCTGCGCGGGCTGCCCGACCTCATCGTGGAGTGAGTCGGGCGGCGTGATTCGGGCGGAGCGACCTCGCCGGGCGACGCGGGAGCACCGGTGACGCGGCGGGGACCCGCCCGACCGACATCCCCCCAGTCGCCGAAGCATGTACGTCGGTCGGGCGTTCGCCCCCGCCCGTCCATATTACATGCATAACCGGTCGATCGGTTTGTTTCCCGGCCTCACCGGGTCGTTCGCCCCCGGGGTTGCGCAGGCCCGTCGGTTAGACTCGCGGGTGGGGAGCCGCGAGAGCGGCACGGAATGGCACCATGGGGAGGTCGTCGATGTCGGCACGGACGAAACAGAAGAAACGGGCGTCGATGCGCCTGGTCTACATCGACTTCTGGTCCGCGCTGAAGATGTCGTTCTTGATCAGCCTGGTGCTGGCGGTGGTCACCGTCGCGCTGACCCTGCTGATCTGGTCGGTGCTCGACAAGATCGGCCTGGTGTCCTCGATGAGCAGCTTCCTCGAGAGCATCGCCGGCGCGCAGGGCGCCGCACTCGTCGCCGGTCTGACGTTCGGCAACGTGATGACCTTCACGCTGGTGGTCTCGCTGCTGGAGGTCATCGTCGTCTCCGCACTCGGTGCGATCTTCGCCGCCCTCTTCAACCTCGCCACCAATGTCGTGGGCGGCTGGAAGGTCACGTTCGGGAGCGACTGAGCGGGCCGCTCCGGCTCTCGTCGCCGAGCCGTTCGAGCCCGCCGACCAGCAGGTCGACGCCGAACGCGAAGGCGGCCGCCGAGTCCGAGGCATCCAACGGGTCGGCAGCCTCCCCGGTCGCCAGCACGCCGATGCTGTCGAACTGCATCCGCTGCTGCTCGTGCGAGACGTGGCCGAGCACGAAGTGGAGGAGAGCCGTGGCCGCCCGGTCGGAGGTCTCGGCGTCGAAGCCGCCGGACGCCGCGGCGGCCGCGAGCCGGCGCTGCGCCGCGGAATCGCCGAGGCCGAGGGCGTAGGTGCTGGCGACGACCTCCGCACCGTCGCGGTAGGCCAGCAGCGCGTCGCGGAGGGCGACCGACTCGGCGCGGAGGCGATCGGGCCAGGCGGTCGTGTCGGTCGGGGCGCCCGCTCCGCGCGCGACGATGCGGTCGGCGAGCTCGGCGAGCAGCGTCTGCTTGTTGGGGAAGTGCCAGTACAGCGCGCTCGGCTGCACGTCGAGGGCGGCGGCGAGGCGGCGCATCGTGAGGTCGGGCAGGCCGTAGTCGTCGAGGATGCGCAACGCGGTCTCCGCCACGTCGTCGCGGGTGTGCCTGCGGCCGCTTTCGTTTCCCGTCACGCCACCACTATAGTGAACGCTGTTCAGGTGAACACCGTTCAGGTGACGGCCCCGCCCCGAAGGACTGACCCATGACCGACTCCTCCCGCACCCTCCGACGCGGCGCCCGCAGGCTCGATGCGACCGACGTCGCCCGGGTCGCCGTCGTCGCCGCGCTCGTCGCCGTGCTCGGCCTCCCCGGCGGTTTCAGCCTGTTCGGGGCCGTCCCGATCACCGCGCAGACGCTCGGCGTGATGCTCGCCGGCGCGCTCCTCGGACCCTGGCTCGGCGCGCTGTCCATGGGCGTGCTGCTCGCGCTCGTCGCAGCGGGGCTCCCCCTGCTGGCCGGGGGCCGCGGCGGGATCGGCGTCTTCGTCGGCCCGTCGGCCGGCTACCTGTTCGGCTGGATCGCCGGCGCCGTCGTCATCGGGCTGATCGTCCACTGGGGCAACCGCAAGCCGGTCGCCTGGCGGACCTTCGCCGGTGTGGTCGTCGGGGGCATCCTCGTCGTCTACGCCGTCGGCATCCCGGTGCAGAGCCTCGTCACGCGACTCCCGCTCGCCGAGACCGCGCTCACCAGCCTGGCGTTCGTGCCGGGCGACCTGGTGAAGGCCGTGATCGCGACGGCCGTCGTCACCACCCTCGTGCGCGCCTACCCGCGGGCCTTCCGGCGCACGTGGGTCGCGAAGCCGGTCGCCGTCACTGTGAGCGAGCGCGACCGGGACGGCGCACCGGTCGCGTGACGACGATCGTCCCCCTGCGCGACGACGACCCGGCGCTGCTCGAACGACTGGCATCGGCGCGCGACGCAGGCCAGGTGCCGCTGGTGCTCGACGCCCGTAGGCCGCCCGAGCAGCTGCGGGCTGCCGTCGCGACAGCCTCGCGCGCCGACCTCGACGGCATCGGCTGGGCCACCCTCACCTCCGGGAGCAGTGGAACGCCCCGCGTCGTCCTGCGCACCCGGGCGTCGTGGGAGGAGTCCTTCGCCGCCGTCGACGATCTGATGGGAGCCGCGAGCGCTATCGCCCTCCCCGCTCCGGCCTCCTCGTCGCTGACGCTCTTCTCGCTGGCGCACGCGCTCAGCGGAGGACCGCGACCGCTGCTCGACGACATCGCGGCGGCGGACGGCTTCCACGGCACGCCCGAGGGGCTCCGCCGCGTGCTCGACGCGGGATCCGCGCCCGGGCTCCGCGCCGCCCTCGTCGGCGGCTCGCACCTCGACCCGTCGTTGCGTGCGCGCGCGGAGGAGTCGGGCATCCGGGTGACCGCGTACTACGGTGCGGCCGAGCTGTCGTTCGTCGCCGTGGACCGGGGCGACGGTCTGGTCCCGTTCCCCGGCGTGGAACTGCGCGTCGTCGATGGTGAGCTCTGGGTGCGCTCGCCGTTCGTCGCCTCGGGGTACGCGGGCGCGAGCGGCCCGCTGCGGCGGGACGGAGCGTGGGCGACGGTCGGCGACCGTGCGGAGCTCATGCCGGGCGACGGGGGCGGTGAACGGCTGCGGCTGCTCGGGCGGGCGGACGACGCCATCCTCAGCGCGTCGGCGACGATCGTCCCCGACGAGGTGGAGGCGGAGCTGCGTGCCCTGCCCGGTGTGCGCGATGCGCTGGTCTTCGGTCTCCCGACCGGTCGCGTCGGGGCGCTGGTGGCGGCGCTGATCGAGCCGTCCGGCGCCGACCTCCCGCTCTCCGAGCTGCGCGCGGCGGCCTCCGCTCGGCTCGCACCGGCGCACCGCCCGCGGCGCTGGTACCAGGGGGCGCTGCCGCGCACCGCCTCAGGAAAGCCGGCGCGTGCGGAAGCGCTGCGTCGAGTGCTCGCCGGGGAGGTGCGTCGGGTTGACTGAGGCTCCTGTCGTCATCACCTGCCGCTGCACGCCGACCGCGCCGGTGGGCGTTGGCGTGGGCGTGCACGAGTTCGCTCGGGAGGTGCATCCACGTGGCTGATGCACCCGTCGTCATCACCTGCCGCTGCGCGCCGACCGCGCCGGTGGGCGTGGGCGTGCATGAGTTCGATCGGGAGGTGCAGCCACGTGGCTGATGCACCCGTCGTCATCACCTGCCGCTGCACGCCGACCGCGCCGGTGGGCGTGGGCGTGCACGAGTTCGCTCGGGAGGTGCATCCACGTGGCTGATGCACCCGTCGTCATCGCCGCCCGCCGCACGCCCATCGGCAGGCGGGGCAGAGCGCTGGCCGCCGTGCGCGTCCACGAGCTCGCCGCCCCCGTTCTGCGGGCCGCGCTCGACGATGCCGAGACGGCGACAGGGACGACGGTGGAGATCGCCGACGTGCTGCTGGGCAACTGCATGGGTCCGGGCGGCAACCCCGCGCGGCTGGCCGCCCTCGCCGCGGGACTCGACCCGGCGGTCCCTGGGGGCACGGTCGACCGGCAGTGCGGCAGCGGCCTCGCCGCCATCCTCGACGCGGCGGCGGCGATCCGCGCAGGCGACAGGAGGGCCCGGCTCGCCGGCGGTGCGGAGAGCGCCTCCACCGCACCGGTGCGCTCGATCGACGGCGTGCCGTACGATCGCGCGCCGTTCGCGCCGGCCGGATTCCCCGACCCCGACATGGTGCGCGCGGCCGAAGACCTCGCCGCGCACGAAGGGATCGAGCGCACGCGGCTGGACGCCCACGCCGCCCGCAGCCACGCCCGCGCCGTCGCCGCGTACTCGGCCGGTCGCTTCGCCGACGAACTGGTAACCGTCGCCGGCCTCGACCGCGACGACGCCGTCGGCGGCGCGGAACGGGTCCTCCCCCGGCTGCCGGCGCTGTTCCCGGGCGGTGCGCTGACCGCGGGCACCTCCACTCGCATCGGCGACGGCGCGGCCGCCGTCGTCGTCGCTCCCGCCGGGACCGCGCCGGGCCTCGCCGTGCGCGCGGGAGCCATCGTGGGCGGCGATCCCGCGCTGCCGGGTCTCGGCGCCGCACCCGCGATCCTCCGGGCGCTTTCGGCTACGGGGAGTGACGTGGGCGCCATCGCGGCCTTCGAGGTGGTGGAGGCGTTCGCGTCGCAGAGCATCGCCGTGCTCGACCGCATCGGCGTCGCCGACGACGACCCGCGGGTGTGCGCGGACGGCGGCGCCCTCGCCCTCGGCCACCCGTGGGGCGCGAGCGGCGCGGTCGCTGTGGTCCGGCTGTTCGGCCGGCTGGTGCGCGGCGGCGCGCCGGCCGGCACGCTCGGCGTCGCCGCGGCCTCCGTCGGCGGAGGGCTCGGCGTTGCCGCGGTGTTCGAGGTGGTGCGATGAGCGGGCTTCCTCGGGGGCCGAAGGGCGCGAGCGCGCAGCACGTGCGGTCGAAGGGCACGTCGTCGCCCCTTTCCGGGCGCGGAAGGGGCAACTACGTGCCCCTCGCTGGCGGCGCGGCCACCCGCGCTGCACGCGGTCGGACGACGAGCACGCAGCACGCGCGGCCGAAGGGCACGTCGTCGCCCCTATCCGGGCGCGGAAGGGGCAACTACGTGCCCCTCGCTGGCGGCGCGGCCACCCGCGCTGCACGAAGTGGGACGACGAGCGCGCAGCACGCGTGGCCGAAGGGCACGTCGTCGCCCCTTTCCGGAAGCGGAAGGGGCAACTACGTGGCCCTCGCTGGCGGCGCGGCCAGCTGCGCTGCACACGGTGGGACGACGAGCGCACAGCGTGTGCGGTCGAAGAGCACGTCGTCGCCCCTATCCGGGCGCGGAAGGGGCAACTACGTGCCCCTCGCTGCCGACGCGGCCACCCGCGCTGCACACGGTCGGGCGGCGAGCACGCAGCACGCGCGGCCGAAGGGCACGTCGTCGCCCTTTTCCGGGCGCAGAAGGGGCAACTACGTGCCCCTCGCGCACGGCGCGCACGGCGCGCACGGCGTGAGCCCGGCGTTCGAGGTGGTGCGATGAGCGGGCTGCTCCTGACGGGCGTCGGGGTGCGTCTCGGCGACGTCGACGTGCTGCACGACGTCGACCTCGACCTCGATGCGCGTACGGTCGCGGTGATCGGCGAGAACGGGTCGGGCAAGTCCACGTTCGCGCGACTCCTGGGCGGGCTGGTGCCGGCCTCGGCGGGCGGGGTGCGCATCCTCGGGCTCGATCCGGCCCGGCAGGCCGGCGAACTGCGGCGGCGGACGGCGGTGGTGTTCAGCAATCCGGACGCGCAGATCATCATGCCGACCGTGCAGGAGGACGTCGCGTTCTCCCTCCGCCCCGAACGCCTCGGCAGGGAGGCGACCGCCTCCCGGGTCGCGGAGGCTCTCGACCGGTTCGGGCTCACCGCACTCGCCGACCACCCCTCGCACGACCTCTCCGGAGGCCAGAAGCAGCTGCTCGCGCTGTGCGGCGCGTTCGTGCGGCGTCCGGAGCTGGTCGTCGCGGACGAGCCGACCGCCTACCTCGACGCCCGCAACGCCCGCCGGGTCGCCGACCACCTGCTCGAGGACGCCGGCCACCGCCTCGTCCTCGTCACCCACGACCTGTCGCTCGCGGCGCGCTGCGACGCCGCTGTGCTCTTCGCGGGCGGCACCATCGACGCGGTCGGCGAGCCGTCGGAGGTCGTGGCCGCATACGAGCGCCTGCTGGCAGAGGGGAGCCTCCCCTGCTGACCCTCTACCGCCCGGGAAACGGGCCCCTGCATCGGATGCCGGCCGGACCGAAGCTGCTGCTGGTCGTCGCAGCCGTGCTCGGGGTGTCGCTGCTTCCCGCCACCTGGGTCGGAGCGGCCGTCGCAGCGATCGTCCCGGTGCTCGCGTATGCCGCTTCCGGTCTCGGCGACGGGCTGCTCGGGATGCGCGAGCTCGGCCGTCAACTGCTCGCCGTGCGCTGGGTGATCGTGATCACCGTCGCCGGCCAACTGTTGTTCCTCGGCCCCGAACCGGCGGTCGCCAACACCACCCGGGTGACCTCGGCGATCGTGCTGGCCGCCCTGCTCGTCCTCACGACCCGGGTCGCCGACCTCCTCGACGCGCTCGAACACGGTCTGCGCCCGCTGACCGCACTGCGCGTCGACCCGGCCAGGGTTGCGCTGCTGCTCACCGTCACCCTCAGCACCGTGCCCGTGCTCGCCGGGCTCGCGCGCGACGTGCGCGACGCGCAACGCGCCCGCGGCGCCCGGGCGGGACTGCGCGCGTTCGCGGTGCCGTTCCTGGTGCTGGCGTTCAAGCACGCGGACGAGCTCGGCGACGCGTTGACGGCGCGGGGTGTGCGATGAGCGCCGTCTCCCGCCCGCACGTGCTCGGGCCGACGGTCGACGACCAGACGCGCTGCATCCACTACCGAACCCCACTCGACGTCGTCGCCATCCGTTTCGCGTGCTGCGGCGAGTACTACCCCTGCCACCTCTGCCACGCCGAGACGGCCGATCACCCGGCACGGCAGTGGCCGGTCGCCGAACGCGACGAGCGCGCCGTGCTGTGCGGGGTGTGCGCCGCGACGCTGACGATCACCGACTACCTGGAGGTGGCTGCGTGCCCGGCGTGCGGTGCGGCGTTCAACCCGGGGTGCAAGCTGCACACGGAGCTGTACTTCGAGGTGCCGTGATTCCGGCGACCCTCACATCACCACGACGACCTTCCCGCGCGCCCTCCCTGCCCCGATGTGGTCGATCGCTTCGGCCGTGCGGTCCAGCGGATAGACGGTGTCGATGACCGGGCGCACCGTGCCGGTGTCGATGAGGCCGGACAGCTCGGCGAGGTCCTCCGCGCGCTCGCGCGACATGAGCCCGATCAGCCGTTGCCGGGTGGTGGCGTTGCGGAGGCCGGCGGCCGCGAGGCGTTCGGTTCCGCCGAGGACGCTGCCGGCGGACTCCCCTCCGACCAGGACGAGCGCGCCCTCCGGGGCGAGGCTCCTGCGCAGGAGGCCCAGCGGGCGGCTGCCGGCGATGTCGATGATGGCGTCCCAGATGCGCCCGAGGCCGAGCGGGTCGGTCGTCGTGTAGTCGATCGCGTCCGTCGCACCCAGCTCGCGGACCAGGTCGAGCTTGCCGCCGCTGCACACGCCGGTCACCAGCGCCCCGCGCGCGACGGCGAGTTGGACGGCGTAGTGCCCGACCCCGCCGGCCGCGCCGAGCACGAGAACGCGGTCGCCCGCTTCGAGGTGTGCGGCGGCCACCGCTTGCAGGGCGGTCACGGCCGAGATCGGCACCGCCGCTGCCTCCTCGAAGCCGAGGCCGCGCGGGATCCGCACGACCGCCGCACGGGGCGCCCGGACGTACTCGGCGAGCGCCCCGGCCGCGGCCCCGTAGACCCTGTCGCCCGGCTGGAGGTCGTGAACATCCGCGCCCACCGCCTCCACTTCGCCCGCGAACGCCAGGCCGCGCACGCGCGGTCTGGGACCCCGCAGCCCGAAGCCCATCGCCCGCATCAGGTACGGACGTCCGGTGGTGAGGTGCCAGGTGCCGGCGTCGATCCCTGCCGCGCGCACCCGCACCAGCACGTCGCGCGCACCCGCCTCGGGGACCGGGACCTCCTCCACTCGGAGCGCGGCCGTCGTCCCGTACGCATCCTGCACGACTGCTCTCATGATCGTCGCCTCACTCCTCGGGGTACTGGAACACGTCGTCGAGCGGCACCCCGAACACCCGCGCGAGTTGGAAGGCCATCTCCAGCGAGGGCGAGTACCGCCCCTGCTCGATGGCGATGATGGTCTGGCGGGTGACGCCGACCCGCTCGGCGAGCTCGGCCTGGGTCATCTCGCCCGCCCCGAATCGCAGCGCCCGGATGCTGTTCGTCACGCGCGTCGGCTTCACCATGCCGGGAGGCCCTTGCGGTAGGCGACAAGGGTCGCGATCGAGCCGACGACGGCCGACAGGACGAAGGCCAGGTAGACCGCGTTGGCGATCCAGAACCAGGGCGCCTCGAACAGGGCCAGCACGAGCGCGGCCAGCGCGCCGATGACGACGAACGCCTGGCCGACCCGCTCGCCGAACACCTTGATCTCGCGGTCGCGCTGGTCGCGTTTGTCGGCCTCCCGCGGGTTAGCGATCGAGATGCCGATGCGGGCGAGGATGTTGGCCACGATGGCGCCGACGACCGTGCCGATCAGCAGCGGGATGTAGGCACCGGGGCCGTTGACGCCGAGCAGGATCAGGTAGACGGCGTAGCCCAGGACGGCCACGACCAGGTAGGCCCAGGCGACCTTCTCATCGAAGGAGACGGACATCGCACACCTCGCATGTCAAGAATTGTAGACATGGAGAGTGTAAAACGAGTCGTACTCCAAGTCAATAAATCTTTACATCGCAGCAGGGGATTCGTGACGAATGTCGCGATTCGTGCCACGAAAGAAGGGATTCGTGACGAATGTCGCGTTTCGTGCCACGAATGACGGGATTCGTGACGAATGTCGCGTTTCGTGCCTCGAAAGAAGGGATTCGTGACGAATGTCGTGGCGTGGCCGGCGCGTCAGGGAGTGGTCTCGGCGCGCGCGTACTCGGAGCCCGAAGGGGTCCGCTCCAGGAGGCCGGCGTCGACCAGGTAGCGGCGCAGCGCCGCAGGGTCACCGCTGAAGCGCGCCAGACGTTCGGTGACCTCCCGCTCGCCCACCACCTCGCCCGGGGTCAGGGCGCGGTCGGCCACCCAGCGCAGCAGCTCCTCCCGATCGGACTGTGCCGACGGGTACCGATCGATGCGCCCGTCGGCGTCGAGGAAGCGCTGCACGCCGGTCGGGCGGGTACGGCCTCCCGCGGCGAGCGCCGCCCGGATGCTCGCCTCGGACACGACCGACCCGCTCTCGGACGAGGTCACGAGCCCGGCCGCGGCGAGCGCCGCGAGCGCGCGCTCCCCGCGTGCCCCTCCCTCGGTCGGCAGCCCCAGCGTCACCCGCGCGAACGCGGCACGGGTCTCGGGGTTGGCAAGCGCGGCGAGCATCCGCTTCCAGTCGTTCTCGGCCATGCGGCCACGGTACCGCTCCCGGCCGCACACGAACGCAGCACGGCATCGATCCCGCACAGCACGGCAGCCGCCGGACGCGCGAGGCGCCCGACGGCCGTCGTGTTCAGCGACTGGATGTCGTCACTGCTGCTGCCAGCCCCAGAGCCAGCCGGTGAGCCAGTTCCAGATCAGCGTCCAGATCCAGTGACCGACCGCATTGCCGTTGGATACCTTCAGGTCGTCCCAGCCGATCACCGTGTTGCTGCTGTCCTGCACGGACAGCTTGTGGTCGCCCTTGGCGAGCGGCTTCGGGAGGGTCAGGTGCAGGATGCCGTCGGCCGGCACCTTCACCCAGCCTCCGCCGACGCTCACCGGCTGCGAGTAGACCCACACCGACACCCACTGACCGGCGCGCGCCTTGCCGACCGTGACGTCGATCGGATCGCCCGCGTGATAGGCCTTGTCCTTGAACGAGACCTTGCCGTTCAGGGCCTTGGTCAGCTTGGACTCTGCTGCGGCCTTCGGGTCGCTGGTCGGCTTGCCATCGGTCGGGGCGTCGGCCACGGTGAGCGGGACGCGCACCGTCGTCCCGGACTCCTTGGCCGTGAGCACCAGGGTGCTCGCGCCCGCAGCGCTCGCGGGGACCGTGAAGGTCACCGTCGCGTTGCCCGACACATCCACCGGCACGGTGCCGATGACGGCAGAGCCGCCCCAGCTCAGCTCGAGCGAGGTGTTCGCCGGGCTGCCGAGGCTGGTCAGGTTGAGCTTCTGGACTCCGAAGCTCACCTGCTGACCGCGCTGCAGCGTCGTCGTGGGGACGTCCGTGACGGACACCCCGCGGCGGGCGAAGCTCGGCGACAGCGGGCTGTGGGCGGTGATGTAGCCAATCCAGGCGTCCCGGTCGATGAGACCGGAGTCGCGGGTGTCGGTTCCGGCCGCGAACGCCCGGAAGTTGTCGCCGCCCTGCGCGAGGAAGGAGAACGTGCCGACCCGGTACGACTTGGCCGGGTCGATCGGTGCGCCGTTCACGATGATGCTCGTGATGCGGTCGCCCTCCGGTCGGGTGGCGTCGTAGGTGTAGCTGACGTTCTTCGACAGGCCCAGGTTGAGGAACGGCCGGCTCGGCACGCTGCCGTCGGCGTTGCGCTGCCACTGCTGCTCGAGCGCCTGCTTGAACTGTGCTCCGGTGAGGGAGGTCGTCCACAGGTTGTTCACGAACGGCAGCACGGCGTTCGCCTGTGCGTAGGTGACGGATCCGTCGGTGCCGTAGAGCAGCTCCGCCCGGAGTCCGCCCGGGTTCACCACGCCGATCTCGGCGCCGCCCAGCTGGGCAGGCGACAGCGTCGACAGGAGGGAGTCGGCGACCAGGTTGCCGAGGGTGGACTCGCTCATCCGGTCGTCACGCACGCCGCTGAGGTACGCCGTCGTGATGTCGGAGGTGACCGAGCCGACCTTCTGGTTGCCGATGACCGCCGCGTCGGCGAGCGCCTTGTCGACGATCGACTTGACCTTCGCCACCCGCGGGTACGCGGCCACGAGGCTGGCGTCGCTGTCCGTGGTGCGCGCCACGTTCCGCGCAGCGTACGAGGTCACCGTGTCGGTGTCCGGGTCGACGGTCAGCTTCACCTGGCCGATGTTCTCGCCGTAGCTGCCGGTCTGGACGATCGGGCGCGTCTTGCCGGCGACACCCGGGACGGGCCCGTCCCAGCTGTACAGCTTGTGCGTGTGGCCGGTGAAGATCGCGGAGACCTTCGCGCTCGTCTTGGTGACGATGTCGGCGAACGCTCCGCCGGCGGCGACCTCCTGGTCGAGGGTCGCACCGTCGGGCGTGCCGAAGCCTGCGCCCTCGTGGTACTCCGCCACCAGCACGTCTGCCTCGCCGTTGGACGGGTCGCCGTCGGTCAGCTGGGCCGCGACGCGGTTGACCGCCTCCACCGGGTCGCCGAAGTCCAGCGTCGAGATGCCGCCGGGCGAGACCAGGGTCGGGGTCTCCTGTGTGACGGCGCCGATGACGCCGACGCGGAGGCCGTCCACCGTGAACACCGAGTACTCCGGCAGCGCCGGCGTCTTGGTGCCCTTCTGGTAGACGTTCGCACCGAGGTAGCTGAACGCCGAGGCGTCCTTCACGCGGCCGGTCAGGTCTGCGAAGCCCTTGTCGAACTCGTGGTTGCCCGCGGCGCTCGTCTTCAGGTCGAGGGCGCCCAGCACGTCCAGGGTGGGGACGTCGCCGGCGGACGCCGAGGCGAACAGGGAGGCGCCGATGTTGTCGCCGTCGGAGAGGAAGAGCGTGTTGCCCTCCCCGCCGTCGGCGCGCAGCTTCTCGACGGTGCCCGCGAACTTCACGGTGTTGCTGTCGATCCGACCGTGGAAGTCGTTGATGTTCAGCAGGTTGAGCGTCACCGGTGCGGCCTTCAGGCCCAGGCCGATGATGACCGGGTCGTGGTCGCTGGAGCGGTAGGGGCCCGCCTCGTAGAAGTTGGTGACGTTGTAGTTGTAACGGCTGTACTCCAGGGCCACCGACTCCACGGAGTTGATGTTCCAGACGTCCGCGCCGGTGATCGCCGCGTCGGCCGCCGGAGAGGCGAGCACGTGGTCGAGCGAGCCGACGGTGCCGCCGAAGGAGTAGGTCGCCTTCGTGGTGCGGGTGCTGACCTGGTCGATGTAACCGGCGTCGGTGAGGACCTTGATCGGGTCCTCGTTGAGGTAGGCGTTGAAGTCGCCGATCAGCAGTACCTTGTCGGAGCCGAGCGCGGTCTTGCGCTCGTTCGCGAACGCGACGAGGGCGTTGGCCTGCTTGACCCGGGAGGCGTTCGACGCGCCCTGCCCGTCGCCCTGGTCGGCGTCGGCACCCGTTCCCGAGCCCTTCGACTTGAAGTGGTTCACGATGGCGATGAAGGCGGACGAGTCCTGCGCTCCGACCTTCTTGAAGGCCTGGGCGAGCGGCTGGCGGGCGTTCGCGAAGGCCGCGTCGTCGAGGATCTTCGACGCGCCGACCGGGGCGGCGACCGCCTTCTTGTAGATGAACGCGGTCCGGATGACGTCCTCGCTGGACGGCACGGTCGCGGGCGAGGGCACGAAGGCCCAGACCTCGCTGCCGGCCACGGTGTTCAGCGCGGCGACCAGGGTCTTCAGCGCGTCATCCCTGTCGAGGCCGAAGCGCTTCGAGTTCTCGATCTCCTCGAGGGAGACGACGTCGGCGGTGAGGGCGTTGATCGCGGCGACGATCTTGTCCTGCTGGCGCTTCAGGTTGGTGGCGTCTGCGGCGCCGCGGGCGTCGCAGCCGGAGTTGACCGTGATCTTGTTGCCGTCGCGGTCGGTGTAGAACGTGCAGCCCGTGAGCTGGTCGCCGGTCGTCGGGAAGTAGTTCAGCACGTTGAAGGTCGCCAGGCGCAGGTCGCCTCCCACGTTGGCCGGAGCCGCGGTGCGGGTGTTGCCGAACGTGACGGGCTGGACGGTCGCGGCGACGGCCGGCGTGAGCTCGGCTGTCGGCTGGAACTTCCAGGCGTCGTTGCGGTAGTCGAGGATGACCGGCTTGGTGAACGTGACCGGGGCGCCGACGCGGACCGGGCTGGTCAGCGACAGGTACGGCAGCGGCTTCGACTTGTTGGCCGCGCTGAGGAAGTTGGTCGAGGCGCCGTCGTCGAGGGTGACCGAGCGGGCCTTGTTGCCCGCGACGGCCGCGGCGTACTCCGCAGTGCCGGGGCGGGCGGTCTCGGTCGCCTGCACGAGCGGCTTGTCGCCCGCCGCCAGGCCGATCTCGCCGTACTGGTTGGCCGAGTAGACGTCGGTGACGGTGAACGCGCCCTGCGGTGCGATCAGCATGCCCTCGAGGCTCTCGCGCTGCGCGTCGGTGGCCGGGAGGGCCACAGTCGCGGCAACGGGAGCGGTGACGGTGCTCGCGTCGAGCTTGTCGACCTTCGTCGGAGTGATCTCGGTGAGGCCGTTGAACTCGCTCACCGCGCCGGTCACCTTCACGTAATCGCCGACGGCGACGCTGGAGGCGAAGGAGGAGCCGAACGCGAAGATCGCGTCGGACGCCGTGTGCGTCGCGAGGTCGATCGCGCCGCCGGTGCCCGGGGTCTGCAGGTAGAAGCCGTTGAAGCCTCCGGTCGGGTAGGCCGCGGTGACGACGCCGACGGTGCTCACCGTCTGTCCCGCCTTCGGGCTCGTGTCACCGGCGCCCTGGATCTCGGCGATCGTCACCGTGCCGGGCGGACCGGGGTCGGTCCCTGTGCCGGGGTCGGTGCCGCCTCCGCCGCCCGGGTTGCCGGGATCGGCGGGCGATGACGTGTTCTGCGGCGTGATGGTGGCGCTGAGCGTGATGTCGGCGCTGTTGTCGTCCGTGTCCGTGAACGCCGTGCGGTTCAGCGACTTGACGTCGGTGTTGCCGGAGGGCGCCGTGGCCGGCTTGCTGCCCTCGAACGTGTTCGAGGTGCCGTAGCCGACGAGGTCCGCGACGCTCGCGTTGCCCGTCACCGAACCGGTCGGCAGGGTCAGCGCGGTGGCCGACTTCGCGAGGATGAGCGTGCCGGTGGTGCCGCTCGGGTTGAGGGCGTTGCTGGCAGCGTCGGGGGTGGGCAGGGCGGCGCCGTTGGTGCCATTGGAGGCGCCGGCGACGAGGTAGAAGCCCTTGGCGGCGATGCTGCCGCTCAGCGGCACGACGCCGCTCGCGGCGCCCGTGCCCGTGGCCGGGCGGTACTGGAGGCTCCATCCGGAGAGTGCGACCGCCTGGTCGCCCGGGTTGTAGAGCTCGACGAACTTGTTGGTGTACGCGGCTCCGGCGCTGCCGCCGGACAGGTAGGCCTCGTTGATGACGACACCGGTGCCGTCCGTGCTCGCGAACGCGGGGCTCGCGACGAGGGAGCCGGCGGCGAGTCCGGCTCCGACTGCCACAGCGGTGGCGGCGCGCAGCAGTGTGCGCAGTCTCATTGACATCTCTCTCCTCGGTCGGAAGGGGGGAACTCGTGCGAGTCCGCCGCAACCTTAGGAATCGAGGAGAACCGCACGCTGTCTCGTGAGTGAACGTACAGAAAACTCGTACAGGGGTAGACCGCTCATTTGAGCAGACCCCGTTCCCTAGCCTCGAACGCGGGTCATCCGGAGGGTGATGCCTGCTCCGACGAGCACGAATGCGGCCAACGCGACGAAGGGCGTCCAGCCGGTGTCAGAACCGGTGTCGGACAGCAGCTCCGTACTCGCGGTGGAGGACGAATCACCGGGCGGTGTCACGGGCGGCGCCGGACAGGTGACCACATTGGTGACGGTGTAGTGGGAGGCGGCGGCCGTCAGTGTCGGCGCGTACGGCAACGCGGAGTCCACCGTTGCGCCGTCGGCCTCGGTGACCCGCGCGCTCACGAGCGTGCAACCCGAGGCGAGCGAGGTCGACTCGGTGAACGAGATCGGGTCGCCGATGGTGTAGCCGGGTACGACCGAGCCGAAGGATTGAGCGGCCGGCGACCCACCGCCGGCCGGCGACAGCTGCAGCGCGGCGGAGATTCCCGCGGGCTGCGAGCCGTTCGTGTAGCTCACCCCGTCGACGACCCAGGTCTTGTCGACCTCCACCGTCGCCGGGTCGAGTCGGCGGTTGTAGACCATGCAGCCGACGGCCTGATCGGCACCGACCGCGACCTGGAAGCCGAGGCCGCCGTCGTTCGTCACGGGCAGGCGCGTCCCGTCGGCGAGGTCGGTGCAGACCGCGTTGACGCCGCCCTGGGTCACGAGGGAGTAGCCGGGCTGCTGCGTCTCGGCGACGCCCAGCAGCGCCTCCGTGGCGCCGGTCGGGAGCTCTGCGCGGAACGCGACTCCGCCGGTCCCGTCGGCCTGCGTCGTCGCTGTGGCCGGCGTCACGGTCGCGCCGGGTGTGAGCGCCGTCGCGTCGAACGTCCAGCCCGCTCCGGCGGGCGTCGCGCCGGTGATGTCTTCTCCGATCGTCGTGCCCGGCACGATCTGCTTGATCACGGTGAGGGACGGCGTGCAGTTGGCGAGTGCGAGCTTGCGGAGCTCGTCGCCGGCTCCCGAGAAGTCGGGGATCTGGAAGTAGTCGGCCGTGGCCACGTTTCCCGCGGCGGCGTCGAAGGCCTCTTGACCGGAGATCGCGGCGAGGTTGAGACCGCTGATACCGGAAACACCATTGCCGACGCCGAAGGAGATGACCCGCGTTCCCTGTGCCTTGATCACATTCGAGGAGAAGACCGCCGCCTCCGTGTCGGTGAAGTGCGTGCTCGACCCGTCGCCGTGCAGGGTGGTGCCGCCCCAGCGGGTCGGGTTGCCGTCCGTGAGTACGACCACCGCGTCGTAGTGGACGCCGGACTCGGCGACCCGCTGGAGTGCCGCGTCCCAGTTCGTCCCCGCGCCGAGGCCCCACGAGGCGTACTCGGCCTTGAACGCGTCGGCGCCCGCCTGTGTCGACACGGACTGCAACGCCGGCCGGTTCGTGTCCACGGTGCCGGTCGCCGCCTCCGTGCTCGGCGACTGGGCCGAGAAGCTGTACACCGCCATCCGGGAGGGCGTTCCCACGAACGCGTCGGCGAACGCATCGGCCGAGCTCTTCAGGGTCGGGAGGTTGGACCCGACCGACGCGGACAGGTCGAGCACGAGCGCGACGTCCATCCCGCAGCTCGCTGGCAGCGGCGGATTGACCCGCGACTGCTGCCAGACGCCGTTCGAGCGGGTCGGGAGGGAGTTGGAGCTGCTCTTCATGAAGTCGGAGGTGGAGCGGTAGGTGTTCGTCGCGACCAGCGTCGGGGTCTGGAACCGGTACGGGCTCGCGACGCTGCCGCTCCCGCTCCCCGGCCCCGTGCGCAGGGTGTCGTTCGCGAACCAGCCGGCGGGCGCGGCGATCTCCTTCACCCACGGCGCGGTGCCGAGGACGGCGCCCGTGACTACGAACGAGCAGTCGCCGTCGGCGTCGGAGGTGCAGGTGAGCAGCGGAGTCGTGTCGTCCGGGGCGGCGAACAGGCCGAGCTCGACCCCGGCGAGACCCGCGACCGTCGTGTCGGAGGTCCTGTCGCCTCCGACGCTCACCGTGACGACCGCCGAGTCCGGCCCCGGTGCCGGCACCGCGCCCTGCGCGGGACCCGCCATCGCGACCGCCGCCGCGAGAGAAACGGCACAGACCAGGACGACGGACGTGATGCGCACCTTGTACCCCATGACGAACACCCTCGCCCGCGCGGCGCCGGGGCGCAAGTCCCGGCCGCCGCGCGGCTGCGCCATGATGGTCTTCATGCGGATCGACGAGATCGCCCACTTCCGGGCGCTGGCGGCGGAGGGTCACCTGGCCCTCGCGGCCGAGGCGCTCGGCGTGTCGCAGTCGACGCTGTCGCGCTCCCTCGCCCGCCTGGAGGCCGAGGCCGGGGTCGAACTGTTCGACCGGCGTCGCGGACATCTCGAGCTCAACCGCTACGGTGAGATTCTGCTGGCCCACGCGCTCCGGGCCGAGGCGGAGCTCGAAACGGGCCGGGCACGCATCGACGCGCTGCGCGATCCCGCCGCCGGGATCGTGTCGCTCGCCTATGTGTCGTCGTTCGGCAGCTGGCTGCTGCCGCGGGTGGTCAGCGAGTACCGCAGCCTGTTCCCCGACATCCGGTTCGCGCTGCGCGGCGGCACGGCCGACACGGTGCTCGACGCGCTGCGCGAGGGGTCGGCGGATCTCGCGTTCTTGAGCCCCGACCCGCGTGATCCCGACATCGACTGGGTCCCGTTGACGGCCGAGCGCCTGGTGCTCGGCGTGCCGGAGGGCCATCCCCTGGCCACGCGCACCGAGGCGGCGTTCGCCGATCTGGCCGAGGCCGAGCTGGTCGCCCTGCGGCCGGGTTCCGGCCTCCGGACGATCGCGGATGCCTACTTCGCCGCCCACGGCGTCGTCATGGCGCCGGTGATCGAGGTGACAGAGCTCTCGACGCTGCGCGCTCTCGTGCGCGACGGCGTCGGCGTGGCGCTCATCCCGGACACCCCCGCCGAGCCGGGGATCGTGGCCGTGCCGCTCGCCGACGAGGCCCAACGCGTCGTCGGCCTCGCCCGCAACCGGCTCCGCTCGCAGCCGGCGGCCGCCGAGCAGTTCGCGCGCTTCGTGCGGGAAGAGCTCACCGCGCTCTGAGCGTGCGTCTGCTCGTCTTTCGCGGTGCCGAAGGGCACCCAAAGGCCCCTAAAACCGCGGAATAGGGGCGCTTAGGTGCCCCTCGGCACCAGATGCGCGGCGCCGACGGCCCGCCAGAGGCGGTCGATGTCGGCCTGAAGCGCGTCGAGGCGCCCGCGCTCGGCGGCGATCATGTACGCGCCGAAGAACCCCTGGACCGCGACGATCGCGAGCTCCCGTGGCGCGAGGTCGCTCGCGAGCCCGTCCTCCTGCGCCAGGTAACGCTCGACGACGCCCACCCAGTGGTCGTACGGGTCGGCGTCCGGCCCGGGCGGGAGGACGGTCTGCGAGAGGGCCATCGCCGCGCGCACGCGCACATCGGAGGCGAAGACGGCACCGACCCGCCTGGTGAGTTCGGCGGCGGCCTCGAAACCCCGGAGTCCGCTGCTGTCGATCTCGGCGACGATCCGCGGCCAGTTGCCGTACTTCTCCTCCAGCAATGCCTTGGCCAGGTCGAGCTTCGAACGGAAATGGAAGTACACCGCTCCCTTGGTCAACCCGGTGCGCTCGACGATCCGCTCGAGTCGCGCGCCGGCATACCCGTGCTGATCGAACTCGTCCGCCGCGGCCTCCAGAATGGCGGCACGGCTGCGCTCTGCGCGCTCCTGGCGTGGCATGGTAGGTCCTCGATCCGTTCGAACCGGTGGTCCCCCAGCGGCCAACTCTAGCCGGGCTCGCGCGACCGCCCGGGCGCGACGAGCCGGGGAACGCGGATCAGCAGGAGTCGGCGAACAGCCTTCGCGGGTGTTCCGGGTCGGCATCGTCGACGAGCACGGAGGCCACTTCGCGCGGCGCGCCCAGAGGGTCCTTCCTGCCCGTCGAGACGAACGACCAGTCCGCGTCGCGCTCGGGATCGTGCTCCGTCCACACCGAGAAGTTCCAGAAGCCGCGCAGCGCGTCACCGAGGAGGCCGGGGCCGTCGACGACCAGCACACCCTCGGGTGAACGGGATCGGAACGGGGCCACCACCTCCGCGCGCAGCTCGTCGGCCCCGCGACCGGCCGCGACGTGCAGGCGCTCGACAGGCTGGCCCGTCGTCCGCAGTGCAGCCGCGAACGCGTCGGCGGCCGCCGGGAGGTCGGCTGCGGCCACCCCGGTGACCGCGACGAACCGCGCCCCCGTCCGGTAGTGCTGCAGGAACTCGGCGGCCAAGCCGTCGAAGAAGGCGGCGCGGTCGTCGGTCGTGCTTCCCATGCCGCGAGTATCCCACCATGGCGGAGACGCAGCCAGTCCGGAGACCTCTGGCATTGAACATGTGGAGTCATACCTGCGACACCTGTAGTATCGGACCATCGCGCGAACGTTCCCCTGCGATCGCGACTCCCCCGTACAGAAGGACCCCCATGGACCCCTCCGAAGTCCCCGTCATCGAGTGGGCGATCGCCCTCAGCGGCATCCCCCTGGTCGTGGCCGGCGCGGCGCTCTGCAAGGCGATCCGCCCGCGGCGCCCCCGCACCGACCCGGCCGAATGAGTCGGACGCCGCTTCCCACCGTCGCATACGGGAAGCTCCGGTACCTCTTCGTCGGCGCGATCCTGCTCGTGCTGGCTGCCGCGACGGTCTTCCTCAAGATCTCGACGACCGCCGGCAGCGTCGCCGCCGTGATCTACATCGTCTTCCTGATCTGGGTCGTCGTACAGATCGGGCTCGCGATCGCCGATCGCCCACGCTTCGCCACGGGCCCCGACACCCCCGACGGGCTCACGATCGCGGCGCTCGTGCCCGTCTACAACGAGGACGTCCCCGCGTTGCGCGGCTGCCTGGAAGGGTTCCTCACCCAGACCAGGCGACCCGATGCGGTCGCGGTCGTCAACGACGGGTCCTCCGCCGAGCTGGACTACTCGGCGGTCCGGGACTGGTTCCTGCGCGAGTGCACGACCCTCGGCATCCGGGCGCACTGGATCGATCAGGTGAACAGCGGCAAACGGCACGCACAGATCGCCGCGATGCGGCGCGAGCCCGATGCCGACATCTACCTGACGGTCGACAGCGACAGCATCCTCGACCGGAACGCGACGCGCGAGGCGATGAAGGCGTTCGCCGACCCCGAGGTGCAGTCGGTCGCCGCTGTCATCCTGAGCACCAACTACCGGTCGAGCCTGCTCACCCGCATGATGGACGTCTTCACCGTGGGCCTGCAGCTCTTCGAGCGCTCGGCGTTCTCCCGGCTGAACTCGGTCATGGTCAACTCCGGAGGCTGCGCGTTCTACCGCGGCGGCGTGATCCGCGACAACGTCGAGCTCTACCTCAACGAGACGCTCGCCGGACGCCGCGTCAACTTCTCCGACGACAGCCTGCTCACCCTGTTCGCCCTCCAGCGCGGCAAGACCGTGCAGCAGCCGACCGCCTTCGCCTTCACGCTCATGCCCGCGAAGTTCTCGCACCACGTGCGTCAGCAGCTGCGCTGGATGCGCGGGTCGTTCATCCGGTCCGGCTGGCGCATGCGCTTCCTCCCGATGACGGGCGCCGCCTACTGGCTGCACATGATGAAGTGGATCGCGTACGGCACGATGACGAGCACGCTCATCATGCTCGTGGTCACCGGAAAGCTCCTGAATCCGTGGATGCTGGCGTCCGGGATGCTCGCCGCTGTCGCCCTCTACGTGCTGACGGCCTTCCGGTACCTCGCCGTCGTGCGGTCCGACCAGTCCACTGCGCAGCGCTGGCTGACCTTCGCGACCGCCCCGCTCGCCGCGATCTGGGGACTCACCTTCCTGCGGGTGCTGCGCTGGTACGCGATGGCCACGGTCCTCAACCTCGGCTGGGGCACGCGCGCGGTCGTCGAGGTGCGCGCCGACTCGTGAGACGGGGTCCGCACGCGTCGCGTGGACCGCGGCGGAGCACCACACGCCGATCGCGTGGGCGCCGCGCGACGGGTCCCGCGACGGTCAGGCCGTCCTGGCTTCCCGCGCGGCGAAGATCTCGCCCATGAGGTCGAGGCGCGACTGGGGCATCCCCGGCCCGGGCACCCCGACGACCTCGCTCGCGTCGGCGAGGGTGCCGCAGTGCTCGCACACGAGCTCGCCGTGCACGGGCGCGTCGCAGACGCCGTGGCGGTAGTCGATGGGCGGGCCGTCCGGCGCCGACCAGCGGTCGCCCCACTCGGTGAGTGCGATCAGCGCGGGAGCCAGGTCGCGGCCCTTCTCGGTGAGGAGGTAGTCGGAGCCGTCCTTGCGCATGATCCCGGCCTCCACGAAGCCGTCGAGCCGCGCCTGGAGCACGTTGGTGGCGATACCGAGGCTGCGCCGGAACTCCGAGTAGCGGGTGGAACCGGCGAAGAGCGCGTCGCGGATGATCAGAATGCTCCAGCGCTCGCCCACGACCTCGAGCGATCGCGCGATGGAGCACGCCTGGGAGTCGTACATCGTGCCGAGCATGACCCGATCATACCTCGGGGCTTGCATGATGCAAGCCCTCGGGCGTACGCTCGGCTTGCATCAAGCAAGCTCAGGCGACGATCGCCACGACAGGGCGGTCGCACAATCCAATGGAGGTCATCATGAGCGAGCAGGACTACACCACCACCATCCGGGTCCCGGCGACCCCCTCCGACGTGTCGGCAGCGGTCGCCGACGTGCGCGGCTGGTGGGGAACGGACGTGCAGGGCGCGACGTCACGGGTCGGCGACGTCTTCGACTACGACGTCGACGGCATCCATCACAGCCGCATCCGCGTCGAGGAGGCCGTGCCGGGTGAACGCGTCGTCTGGCGCGTGCTCGAGAACCACCTGGCGTTCGTCCAGGACCAGAGCGAATGGGTGGACACCACCATCCGATTCGACCTCGCGCCGGTCGACGGCGGGACGGAGCTGACGTTCACCCACGTCGGCCTGGTGCCGTCGTACGAGTGCTACGACGTCTGCTTCGACGCGTGGGGGTTCTACATCCGCACGAGTCTGGACGAGCTCATCCGAACCGGCGTCGGTCGGCCACACCGGTCGGGCGAGAACGGACCCCGCGAGGAGGATGTGCGCGCGATGCTGGCGCAGTAGCGCAGCACGGCGTCACCGGTCGCCGCGGTCGACCCGGCGGGAGAAGAACACGCGCGAGTACCGGCCGTCGACGCGGCGGCCGGTCTCGCGGAAACCGCGGCGCGGGTAGTACGCGAGGTTCTCGGTCATCGCAGCGTTCGTGTACAGGCGCACCTCACCGACCCCGGCCGCGCGCGCCCGCTCGTCTGCGAGATCGAGCAGCCGCCCGCCGAGACCGCCACCGCGCTCGGACTCGGCGACGGCGACGTTCTCGACGAGCACGTGATCGGCCGCGACCGACATCACGAGCAGCGCGACCACCGCGCCGTCGCGACGCACCACCGTCGCTCGGCCGTCGGCGACGATCGCCCGGTAGTCGTCGAGCAGCGGCCCGGGCTCGGCGCCGATGCGCTCGACGTAGGGTTCGTAGGCCTCGCGCACGAGCGCCTCGATCCCGGCGACGTCGTCCTCCCTCGCCGGTGCGAACTCCAACCCGCCCATCCCGCGACGATACCGCCACCAGGAGTCACCCCACTCCCAGCAGTGGCGGCCTACCCTGGGAGCACGTGACGCTCGTGGCGGGAGGAGCAGCGCATGAACGCGGACCCGGGGGACGACCTGCGGCCACCGGAGGCGATCGCCGAGCTCGGCGAAGACCAGGCGGTCGGCATGGTGGGCGTGCCGCCGGAGCGCGCGGCCGAGCTCGAACAGCGGGCGCGGGCCTGGATCGCGGAGCTCGCGGCCGCCGACCCGGAGAGCGACGCGTTCCGCCGCAAGATCGTGGGGTTCTCCCGGCTCGGCGATGCGGAGATGCGGCAGTCGAGCGACGCCTCCCGCCAGATGCTCAGCCGCCCTGCCGCATCGCTCGCCGCCGCCCGCGGCAAGAAGTCGGTGCGCACCGACCCGCAGTACGGCGTGCTGCGGACCCTGCAGGAGCTGCGCTCCACCGTGAGCGACTTCGACCCTCAGCACCTCGCCGGCCGGTACCGCACGCTGTCGAAGCTGCCGGGCGGCCGGCGGCTGCGTCGCTACATCGAGCGGTTCGAGTCGGCGCAGCGGCAGCTCGACTCCATGGTGGCCGCGCTCGACCACGGTGAGGAGGCGCTCCGCCGAGACAACGCGGCGATCGCCGAAGAACGCGCGTCGCTGTGGAAGACGACCGAACGGCTCAACGAGTACGTGCTGCTCGCCGGCGCGCTCGACCGGGCGACGGTCGAGCACGCGGCGCGGTTGCGCCTCACCGACCCCGTGCGGGCCAAGACGCTGGAGGACGAGGCGCTGTTCCCGATCCGCCAGCGCCGCCAGGACCTCACGACGCAGATCGCCGTCTCCGTGCAGGCCTACCTGGCGCTCGATGTCATCGCGAAGAACAATGTTCAGCTCATCAAGGGTGTGGAGAGAGCCAAGACGACCACGGTGTCCGCACTGCGGACGGCAGTCGTCGTCGCGCAAGCCCTCGACAACCAGCGCATGGTCATCGACCAGCTCGGCGCCCTCCACCAGAGCACGAACACCCTGATCGGCCGAACCGGCGATGCGTTGCGCGACCAGACCGAGCAGATCCAGAAGGAGCAGACGTCCTCCGCCGTCGACGTGGAGACCCTGCAGCGGGCGTTCGACAACGTCTTCGCCACCATGGACAGCATCGAGACCTATCGCGGCCAGGCGATCGACAGCATGGCGAACACCGTCGATGCGCTCGAGCACCAGGTGGCGCGGTCGCGCGGCTACCTCAAGCGGTCACGGCGCGACGCGGAGCCTCCGGCCACCGGATGATCAGTTGAAGATCGCCCATTCCGCGCGGTCGAGCCGTGCCGAGACACCCCGGACGACGAGATACCAGTAGCGCTCGTCGCGGTGCACGTACTCGCCCAGGATGGTCGTGTAGCTCCAGTCGCCGTCCACCCGGGTCCATCGGATCAGCGAGACCGACTGGCCGTGCCGCAGGAACGGCACCGCCGCGTAGTCGTCACGCGTGAGGTCGTACGACCGGGACGCGCGCTCCGCGCTCGGGGTGCTCATGGTGCAACGATCCGTCGTCGGCCGCGAGGCCGATAGGGACCAAAGTCATGTGCGACGGCGGCCTACTCGCGCGGCACCAGCCGCACGATCACCGCCTTCGACACGGGGGTGTTGCTTCCGATCGCCGCACTCTGCAGGGGCACGAGAACGTTCGCCTCCGGATAGTAAGCCGCGGCACAGCCGCGAGCGGTCGGATACGAGACGACGCGGTAGTTCTCCAGCACCCGGTCGGGCTCGTCGCGCCACTCGCTGTGGATGTCGACACGCTGGCCGTCGGTCAGGCCCAGCTCGGCGAGGTCGAACGGGTTGACGAAGACCACGTCGCGGCCGTTCTTGATGCCGCGGTAGCGGTCGTTGAGGCTGTAGATCGTCGTGTTGAACTGGTCGTGCGAGCGCAGCGTCTGCAGGATGAGCCTGCCTTCCGGGCGCTCCAGGTGCTCGAGCTCGTTCACGGTGATCATCGCCTTGCCCGTCGCCGTGTCGAAGCGGCGCTCGTCGCGCGGGCCGTTCGGGAGCACGAAGCCGCCCCTGCGGCGCACGTCGTCGTTGAAGCGCTCGAAGCCCGGGACGACGTGGCTGATGTGCTCGCGGATGACGTCGTACTCCGCCTCGAAGCCCGCCCAGTCGATGCCGAGCTCCGGATCGAGGGTCGCCTCCGCCAGCCGGCACACGATGGCGACCTCCGACAGCAGGCCGGGCGCGACCGGGGGCACCTTGCCGTGCGTGGCGTGCACCGCGCACACACTGTCCTCCACCGACAGGAACTGCGGGCCGCCCTTCTGGAGATCGACCTCGGTGCGGCCGAGGGTCGGCAGGATGAGCGCCTCGTCGCCCGTCACCACGTGCGAGCGGTTCAGCTTGGTCGACACCTGAACGGTGAGCCCTGCGCCGCGCATCGCGGCCTCCGCCGCCGCGGTGTCGGAGATCGCGCCGACGAAGTTGCCGCCCATCGCGAAGAAGACGTCGATCGCGCCGCGCTGGAGGCCCTCGATGGTCTGGAGGGCGTCGAAGCCGTGCGCGCGCGGCGGATCGAACCCGAACTCCTGCTGCAGCGCGTCGAGGAACTTCTCGGGCATCTGCTCCCAGATGCCCATGGTCCGGTCGCCCTGCACATTGCTGTGACCGCGGATCGGCGAGGCGCCTGCACCCGGCTTGCCGATGTTGCCGCGCAGCAGCAGGAGGGTGATCAGCTCTTTGAGGGTGGCGACGGCGTTCTTCTGCTGCGTGAGCCCCATCGCCCACGTGATGATCGTGCGGTCGGAGCGTACGTACAGGTCGGCGAGCAGGTCGATGTCGGCCAGGCTGAGGCCGGTGGCCTCCAGCACGGTGGCGTCGTCGAGGGTCGCGATGTGCGCGCGGAACTCCTCCAGCCCGAGGGTGTGCTCGGCGAGGAAATCGTGATCGAGCACCGTTCCGGGGGCGGCGTCCTCGGCCGCCAGCACGCGCTTGGACACGGCCTGGAGCAGCGCCATGTCGCCACCCGAGCGGATCTGCAGGAAGTGGTCGGCGATCTGCGTTCCCTTGCCGATGATGCCGCGCGGCCGCTGGGGGTTCTTGTAGCGGATGAGCCCCGCTTCCGGCAGCGGGTTCACCGCGACGATGGTCGCGCCGTTGCGTTTGGCCTCCTCCAGCGCGGTGAGCATGCGCGGGTGGTTGGTGCCCGGGTTCTGGCCCATCACGATGATCAGCTCGGCCTTGCCGAAGTCGTCGTAGGCGATCGTCGACTTGCCGATGCCGATGGTCTCGCTCAGCGCGGTGCCCGTCGATTCGTGGCACATGTTCGAGCAGTCCGGGAGGTTGTTGGTGCCGAACGCGCGCACGAAGAGCTGGTACGCGAAGGCCGTCTCGTTGGCCGTACGGCCGCTGGTGTAGAAGGCGGCGCGGTCGGGCGAGTCCAGGGCGTTCAAGCGCTCGGCGATGAGCGCGAACGCGGCCTCCCAGCTGATCGGCTCGTAGTGGTCTGCGCCCCGTGGCTTGTGGACGGGCTCGACGAGCCTGCCCTGCATCCCGAGCCAGTACTCCGACTTGTCCAGCAGGCTGGTCAGCGAGTTCTCGGCCCAGAAGCTCGTCGGCACGGTGATCGGGGTCGCCTCCCAGGTGACCGCCTTGGCGCCGTTCTCACAGAACTCGAGGATGTTGCGGTCGCCCGGATCGGGCCACGCGCAGCTCATGCAGTCGAAGCCGTTCTTCTGGTTGATGGCGGTCATCAGCTCGGCGGTGCGCACCGGGCCCATCTCGCGGATGGCAGGACCCATCGAGTGCAGGATCCCCGGCACGCCAACAGCCCAGTCCTTCTTGTGGCCGACCTCGAGGTCCGGGTAGTCGGTGCCGGGGTTCACATCGGTTTCGTGCATCAGACGAGGGACTCCTGACTCTGCGGCTCGTGGGCGTGCGGCTCGTGCGCCTGCGGTTCATGCTCCTGCGGTTGCGCGACGGGGGTCGGCACGATGCGCTCGGCCCCGGAGTAGACGACCATCGACGACCCGCGCAGGAAGCCGACGACCGTGAGGCCGAGCTCCCTGCCGAGGTCGACCGCGAGCGACGACGGCGCCGACACGGCCGCGAGCACAGGGATGCCGGCCATCGACGCCTTCTGCACGAGCTCGAAGGAGGCCCGGCCGGACACCATCAGCACGGTTCCGCGGAGCGGCAGGCGGCCCTCCTTGAGCGCCCAGCCCACCACTTTGTCGACCGCGTTGTGCCGGCCGACGTCCTCGCGGAGGGCGAGCAGCGCGCCGGTCGACGCATCGAACAGCGCGGCGGCGTGGAGGCCGCCGGTCCTCTCGAACATCGCCTGCCCCTCGCGCAACCGGTCGGGCAGGGTGGTCAGGAACGCGTCGCTCACCCGGACGTCGTCGCCGTCGACCGGATGGGCGGAGCGGGTGCGCACCGCGTCGATGCTGGCCTTGCCGCACAGCCCGCACGAGCTGGTCATGTAGAAGTTGCGGTCGAGGCTCACCTCCGGGCGCGGCACGCCCGGCGCCAGCGTGACGTCGAGGACGTTGTACGTGTTCTCGCCGTCGACGGCGCCTCCCGCGCAGTAGCGGATGGCGTTCAGCTGGTCGGCGTGCGCGATAACGCCCTCGGAGACCAGGAAACCGGCCGCCAGCTCGAAGTCGCTTCCCGGGGTGCGCATGGTGATCGACAGCGGTGCGCCGGCGACCCGGATCTCGAGCGGCTCCTCGACGGCGAGCACGTCCTCGCGCCGGCTGAGCGATTCACCGACGACGATGCGCGTGATCTGTTTTCGCGATGTCGTTCGACTCATGTTCCAGGCTTACCACGGGCGGCCCCGGCCCCATACTCGAATGATGTGGGGAAGAGCATCAGGGATGGACATGACACGGTGACGGCTCGCCCGAGCTGGCTCCACGCGCGCGATATCGCCGCAGCCGCGGGAGCGTCGGCCGCGCTTGCCCCGGAGTACGTCCCCCTCGATCGCGCCGTCGGGCGACGACTCGCCGACGACCTCGTGACACCGATCGACCTCCCGCACTTCGCTTCGGCGGCCATGGACGGCTGGCTCGTCGTCGGGGACGGCCCGTGGGAGCTCGTGGCGGTCGAGGCGCCGGCCCCCGGGCAGGCGCGGACGATCGTCACCGGGGCGCACGTGCCCGCCCCGACGGACGGAGCACACCTCGCCGTGCTCCGCAGCGAGAGCGGGGCCGTGGAGGGCGGCGTGCTGCGGTCGACGGTCGCCGACGAGCCGCGGCCCGGCCACCACATCCGGTTGCCCGCGACCGAAGCCGAGCGCGGCGAGCTGCTGATCGCTTCCGGGACCCGCCTCAACCCGGCACACGTCGCGCTGGCCGCCGCGACCGGCGCCGACGAGCTCGCGGTTCAGGCGGTCCCGACGGTAGCGCTCGTGTTCACCGGCGACGAGGTGATCGAGTCGGGGCTGCCGGCGGCCGGGCGCGTGCGGGACAGCTTCGGCGTCCAGTTCCCCGCGCTGATCGGGATGCTCGGCGGACGGGTCGTCGGAGCGGCCCGCATCCCCGACCACCACGACGACACCGTCGCCGCCCTCCGGGACGCGCGGGCGGAGGTGATCGTCACGACGGGAGGCACCGGCGGGTCGTCCGCCGACCACGTGCGCGCCGCACTGCTCGAGCTGGGGGCGCGGCTCCTCGTCGACGGGGTGGCGATGCGCCCGGGAGGCCCGACCCGCATCGCGGAGCTGCCGGACGGACGGCTCGTCGTCGCCCTCCCCGGCAACCCGCTCGCCGCGATGATCTCCGCGATCACGCTCGTGGAGCCGCTGCTGGCGCAGCTGGCAGGGCGCGAGCCGGTTGCGCCTCGGGTCGTGCGCGGCCCCGCTGCGGAGGGCCGGGCCGGCTCGACCGTGCTGGTGCCGTACTCGGACGTCCACGGCCGGGCCGTCGTCGCGGCCTGGCGCGGCGCCGCCATGCTGCGCGGCCTCGCCGGAGCGACCGGGATCCTGGTCGTCCCGCCCGAGGGCCTCCGTGAGGGCGAGGATGCCGAGAGCCTGCCCGTGCCGTGGCTCGTCCTCCCCGTGTCTGCGGTGGAGAACTGAGTTCTCCACCGGTTCACGCAGCGGGGGGTTCGAGGGCCCGGGAGCTGGGATAGCGTGGCAGGCGTGCCGGGAGGAGAACAGATGGACGAGTCGGTAGAGGCCGAGACGCAGGCCGAAAGGGCGGCGACCGGCGCGGCGGAGGCCGTCGAAGCGGAGGCCGGCTCGACCGGGGCCGGCGCGACCGAGGGCGGCGCGCACGAAGCCGGCGAGTCGGAAGCCACGGAGATCACCTACGACGAGCAGCTGTACCCTGCCCGCCCGCGCCGACTGCGGCCGCGTGCCAACCTGCGGGGTGGCAGCATCCGCCGCACGGTGTCCGACCCCCGCGCGGCGAACGGGCTCAACCCGGCCTATGTGCAGTGGCTGGTGCGCCAGTCGATGCTCAAAGACGCCGATGTGCTCAGCCGGCAGCTCTCCGGGTCGCCGAGCATGTGGCGCAACCCGTACGCCCGACCGGACGCCCGGCGGGCGGTCGCGACCTCCGACGTCTGGTTCACGGCCTACCCGATCTCGCTGATCACCCGGAGGGATCAGAGCTTCCTCGCCGCCCTCGCCGACCCGGAGCTCTGGGCCGCGTTCCAGCGCATCGGCATCAACGGCGTGCACACCGGCCCGGTGAAGCGCGCAGGCGGAATCCGCGGCTGGCAGGAGACCCCGAGCGTCGACGGGCACTTCGACCGCATCGGCACCCAGATCGATCCGATCTTCGGCGACGAGGAGACCTTCCAGCGCATGACGGACGTCGCCGAGGAGCACGGAGGCGTCGTCATCGACGACATCGTGCCGGGTCACACCGGCAAAGGCGCAGACTTCCGGCTCGCCGAGATGGCGTACAAGGACTATCCGGGCATCTACCACATGGTCGAGATCCCGCCGGAGGAGTGGCACCTGCTGCCGGAGGTGCCCGAGCACCGCGACTCGGTCAACCTCGACGCGGCGACGGAGGCGTCGCTCGCCGAGCGCGGATACATCATCGGCGAGCTGCAGCGCGTCATCTTCTACGCGCCAGGGGTCAAGGAGACCAACTGGAGCGTCACCGCGCCCGTGGTCGGCGTCGACGGGGTGACGCGGCGCTGGGTCTACCTGCACTACTTCAAGGAGGGACAGCCCTCCGTCAACTGGCTCGACCCCACCTTCTCGGGCATGCGGCTGGTGATCGGCGACGCCCTCCACTCGCTCGGCGACCTCGGCACGAGCGCGCTGCGGCTCGACGCCAACGGCTTCCTCGGGGTCGAGAAGAGCGCGGAGGGTCTGCCCGCCTGGTCGGAGGGACACCCGCTCTCGCACGCCGCCAACCACGTGATCGCGGGCATGGTGCGCAAGGTCGGCGGCTTCACGTTCCAGGAGCTCAACCTGACCGTCGAGGACATCCGCGACACCGGCGCCGTCGGCGCCGACCTGTCGTACGACTTCATCAACCGCCCGGCGTACCATCACGCGCTCGCGACCGGCGACACCGAGTTCCTGCGCCTCACCCTGCGCACCTCGCTGGAGCTCGGGGTCGAGCCGGTGAGCCTGGTCCACGGCCTGCAGAACCACGACGAGCTGACCTACGAACTGGTGCACTGGGCGACGCTGCACAAGAACGACCTGTACCCGTTCCGGTACCAGGAGCTGACCGGCGGCGAGCTGGCCGAGCTGATCCGGTCGGAGCTGGTCGAGAAGCTCACAGGGCCTTCCGCCGACTACAACCTCGTGTTCACCACCAACGGGATCGCCTGCACCACGGCCTCCCTCATCGCGGCGACACAGGGCCACGCCACGCTCGACTCGATCACCGAGGCGGATGTGCCGGCGATCCGCGACGCGCACCTGCTGCTCGCCGCGTTCAACGCGTGGCAGCCCGGCGTGTTCGCGCTGTCCGGGTGGGACCTGCTCGGGGCGCTGACCCTCCCCCGCGCCGACGTCGCCGACCTGATCGCAGACGGCGACACCCGCTGGATCGAGCGCGGCGCGCACGACCTGCTGGGCGTCGCACCCGACCAGGAGCGCTCGGCGTCGGGGATGCCGCGGGCGCGTTCGCTCTACGGCGCGCTGCCCGATCAGCTCACCCGCCGCGACTCGTTCGCCAGCGGCCTGCGCGACCTGCTGCGCATCCGCTCGAAGTACGGCATCGCCTCCGCGCGCCAGGTCGACGTTCCCGACGTCGCGCATCCCGGGATGCTGGTGCTGGTGCACGAGCTGGAGGCGCTCGACGAGCTGGGCCTGCCGATCGTGCAGCTGACGGTGCTCAATCTGAGCACCGACGCGGTGGACGGCACGGTGCGCTCCGACGCCCTGCCGCTGGGCGCTGCCGTCGTCGACGCGGGCGACGACACCGAGATCGCGACGGTGGACAACCTGAGCAGCTTCCCGTTGAGCATCGGGCCGTACGGCGTGCGGTTCCTCGTGCTGCGGCGCCCGGCGCCGCTGGAGGCCTGACCGAACATTCGTGACGAATCCATCGATTCGTGCCACGAATGTCGTGATTCGTCACGAATGTCGCGATCCGTCACGGTGGTGCGCGGGGTGTGCTTTAATCTGCGTATGGATGCAGATAAGCCGATATGCGGACGCTTGCCCGACAGCCAGTACGTCGAACTGGCGGTGGAGGTGTTCGGGATGCTGGCCGACGCCACCCGCGTGCGGATCATCCTGGCGCTGAGGGATGCCGGTGAGCTCTCGGTGAACCACCTCGCCGATATCCTCGACAAGCAGCCGGCGGCGGTCTCGCAGCACCTCGCGAAGCTGCGGCTCGCACGCATCGTGGCGACGCGCCAGGACGGCCAGCGCGTGTTCTACCGGCTGGAGAACGAGCACGCGAGCCGGCTGGTGAGCGACGCGATCTTCCAGGCCGAGCACTCGCTCGGCGGCACGCCACGGCACCACCACGGGGCGGCGGCGAGCGGGGCGGAAGCCGTCGGAGACGTGGAGGCGTCCGCGTGAGCAGCGAGACGCACTCCCGCGGTGAGGTCGAGCGGCCGCACGACCACGGCCACGACCACGACCACGACCACCACCACGACCACGACCACGACCACGACCACGGTCAGACCCACGACCACACCCACGACCACGACCACCACCACCCCACCGGGTTCAGGGGTTTCCTCTACGGGCTCTTCGTGCCGCACTCGCACGACGCCGCCGACTCCATCGACGACGCCCTCGAGGCGAGCACCGAGGGTGTCCGTGCTCTGAAGATCAGCCTGTTCGTCCTCCTCGGCACCACCCTCCTGCAGGCCGTCATCGTCGCCTTCAGCGGGTCCGTCGCGCTGCTGGCCGACACCGTCCACAACTTCTCCGACGCCCTGACCGCCGTGCCGTTGTGGGTGGCGTTCGTGCTCGGCCGGCGCGCGGCCTCCCGCCGGTACACCTACGGTCTGGGACGGGCGGAGGACCTCGCAGGGCTCTTCATCATCGCCGTCGTCGCGCTCTCGGCCGTCGTCGCCGCGTGGCAGTCGATCGACAGGTTCTTCCACCCGCACCCGCTGGCGAATCTGGGCTGGGTGGTCGTCGCCGGGCTCATCGGCTTCGCCGGCAACGAGGCGGTCGCGATCTACCGCATCCGCGTGGGTCGGCGCATCGGCTCGGCCGCACTGGTCGCCGACGGCGTCCACGCGCGCATCGACGGCTTCACGTCGCTGGCGGTCGTCATCGGCGCGATCGGCGTCATGCTCGGCTTCCCCCTCGCCGACCCGATCGTCGGCGTCCTGATCTCGGCGGCGATCATCGTGCTGCTCTGGGGAACGGTCCGCAGTATCGGGCGGCGCCTCCTCGACGGCATCGAGCCCGAGCTCGTCGAACGGCTCGAGCACGCTCTGCAGGAGACGCCGGGGGTCACCGCGGTGCCACGGGTCCAGCTCCGCTGGGTCGGCCACCGGCTGCACGGCAGCGCGCGGCTGACGGTCGCCGCGGCCTCCCTCGACGACGCGCAACGCATCACCGAAGCCGCTCGCGTGCACGCGAGCGCGCACCTCCGCAACCTCGACGACCTGCAGCTGGAACTCGTGCCGGCGACCGCCGGCACGCCGCGATGACCGCGGCGGCGGTGAACGACCCGGCGCGGCGCCGCCTGATCCGCTTCGGCATCGGTCTGGAGGCGATCACTCTCGGCTGGAACGTCGTCGGCGTGGTCGTCCTGGCCGTGCTCGCCTACACGAGCGCCTCGGTCGCCCTGCTCGGCTTCGGGCTCGACAGCCTGATCGAGATCGGCGCCAGCACGGTCGTCATCTGGGAGCTGACCGGCACGGGTGAGCAGCGTCAGCGCGTCGCCCTCCGGCTCATCGGCGTCGCGTTCGTCCTCCTCGCCCTGTACCTGCTCGTGCAGGCCGGTCTCGCGCTGCTCATGGGCCACCGCGCGACGCCGACCCCCGGCGGGGCCGCCTGGACGGGCGCGACCGCCGTCGCCATGTTCGCCCTCGCGTATGGCAAGTCCCGCACCGGTCGGCGACTCGGCAACCCGGTTCTCCTCACGGAAGGCCGGGTGACGTTGGTCGACGGCATCCTCGCCACCGCTGTCCTGGCCGGTATCGCCCTCGACGCGCTGCTGGGCTGGTGGTGGGCGGACCCGGTCGCCGGGCTCGTCATCGTGGCCTACGCGGCGCGGGAGGCTGTGCAGATCTTCCGCGGCGACCACGACTAGACGTTCCGCCCTGGCTCAGCCGTCGGGGGTTCCGGGCGCCCATCGGCACCGGCGACGGCACGGCCGCCGGACGAACCGTCACCCGAGGTCCGGCCTCCCGGTGGCGTCGCGCTCCTCCAGCTCGACCGGCAGCCCCGAGTCGTAGACGAACACCAGGCGCGCAGGCACCTCGCCGGCGAGCACGCTCGCCACCGCCTCGTTGACGTCGCGGAGATCGCGGCGCGCGGCGACCACGCGGGTACGTCCGGCGGCGTGCAGCGCGAACACCTCGGCGAGGTCTTGACGGGTGCCGACGATCGAACCGATGATCGAGATCCCCTTGAGCACGGTGTCGAAGACCGGGACGGTGAGCGTGCCGTCGGCGGGGAGGGAGACCAGCACGAGCCGGCCGCCGCGGTTCAGCGAACGGAACGCCTGGTCGAAGACCTGGGGCGCCACCGCCAGCACGATGGCGACGTCTGCTCCGCCGAGGTGGTGGATCGCCGCGGCCGGGTCGACCTCGCGTGCGTCGATCGCGTGGTCCGCTCCGAGCTCGACGGCGAGGTCGAGCTTGGCCTCGTCGATGTCGACCGCGACGACGCGGGCGCCCACGAGGCGCGCGTACTGCACGGCCAGGTGGCCGAGGCCGCCGATCCCGAACACCGCGACCCGTTCGCCCGGGACGACGTGCGCTGCCTTGACCGCCGCGTAGGTCGTCACGCCGGCGCAGGTCAGAGGCGCGGCGTCGAGGGGGGACACGTCGTCGGGCACCGGCACAGCGAACCGGGCGTCCGCGAGCGCGTACTCGGCGTACCCGCCGTCGACTGCGTACCCGGTGTTGTACTGCTGCTCGCAGAGGTTCTCGCGCCCGTCGATGCAGTAGCGGCACTCGCCGCAGGCGTGACCGAGCCAGGGCATGGCCACACGCTGGCCGAGCGTGCGCGAGGTCACGCCGTCCCCGAGGCGCTCGACGATCCCGACGCCCTCGTGGCCGGGCACGAACGGGAGCGCCGGCTTGACGGGCCAGTCGCCGTCGATGGCGTGGATGTCGGTGTGGCACAGACCGCACGCCTCCAGCCGGACGAGCACCTGCCCCGGACCCGGCGAGGGGATGGGGCGCTCCTCGACGGTGAGCGGCTGGTTGAACTGGGTCACGACGGCTGCGCGCATGGCGGCTCCTCATTCCTGGGTCGGTCGGGTCTGCGCCAGTCTCGTCGGCGTGCGAGCGGTCGGGATGGGCCGAAGGTCCCTCAGGGCCGGCAGCTGCGGGCGGGCCTTTCGGCCCTGCCCTCTTCCGCGGTGCGTGACAGGCTCGGGGCAGAGGACGGGAGATGACATGAAACGCTGGATCCGCATCACCCTCACGGTGCTGACCTCGATGGTGGGCATCACGGCCATCGCGGGCGGCGTGGCCTTGGTCATCGGGGCCGCGACTTCGTCGACGGCCGGTGGCGCCGTCCCCGACAGCTCCTACCTGGGCGGGAGCCCGTTCCCGTCGTACATCGTCCCGGGGCTCGTCCTGGCCGTGATCGTCGGCGGCACCCACGTGCTCGCCGCGGTGCTCGCCGGACGAGGATCGCCCGCGGGCCCCTTCACGGCGGCCGTCGCCGGATTCGGCCTCCTCATCTGGATCTTCGTGCAGATGATGTTCATCCCGTTCAGCGCACTGCAGGCGATCTACTTCGCCGCCGGACTCGCCGAGCTGGGCCTGGTGCTGCTCGGGCTGGGCGTCGTTCGGCGCGATCGGGTGGCGGCACCGTGACCGCGTCGCTGCGCTTCCTGGGCGCGACGGATACCGTCACCGGTTCGCGGTACCTCGTCGAATCGCGAGGACGCCGCATCCTCGTCGACTGCGGGCTGTTCCAGGGCTACAAGGTCCTGCGCGAACGCAACTGGAGGCCGTTCCCCGTCGAGCCGTCGAGCATCGACGCCGTCGTGATCACGCACGCCCATCTCGACCACACCGGCTACCTGCCCGCACTCGTGCGCGACGGCTTCCGCGGCTCCATCCATGCGACGCACGGCACAACGGAACTCAGCCGGCTGATCCTCCCGGACAGCGGCCGGCTCCTCGAGGAGCAGGCACGGTTCGCCGACCGGCACCACACCTCCAAGCACACGCCGCCGCTCCCCCTCTACACCGAGAAGGACGCGTCGAGGGCCCTGGAACGCTTCGAGCCGCACTCCTTCGACGAGGACGTGGAGGTCGCCGGCCTGACCACACGGTTCGTGCCGGCAGGGCACATCCTCGGCGCCGCACAGGTGCGTCTGGTCGCCGACGGCGCGAGGCTCCACTTCACGGGCGACCTGGGGCGGGTGGACGATCCGCTCATGAAGCCGCCCCGGTCGCTTCAGGAGACGGACGTGCTCGTCTGCGAGTCGACGTACGGCGACCGCGTGCACCCGGGCACGGATGCCGGCCCGCTGCTCGCGGGAATCGTCAACGACGTCTGCGGTCACGGCGGGGTGGTCATCCTGCCCGCGTTCGCGGTCGGTCGCGCGGAGACGCTGCTCCTGCACCTCAGCAGGCTGCGCGCGCAGCATGCCATCCCGGACGTGCCGGTCTTCCTGAACAGCCCGATGGCGGTGAACGCGGCCGAGATCTACGCACGCCACCCCGAGGAACACCGGATCCGGCCAGCCGAGTTCGAAGCCATGTATCGGATGGCCACCCTGGTGCGCAGCGTCGACGAGTCGAAGCTCCTCAACCTGCGTGGCGGACCGGCGATCATCATCTCCGCCAGCGGAATGATCGAAGGAGGCCGGGTGCTGCACCACATCGCCGCGTACGGCGGCGACCCGCACAACGCCATCGTGCTGACGGGTTTCCAGGCCGGCGGCACGCGCGGCGACGCTCTGCGCCGCGGCGAGCGCAGCCTCCGGATCTACGGGCGCGACGTGCCTATCCGCGCCCAGGTCCACACGCTCGACATGCTCTCCGCCCACGCGGATGCCGGACAGCTCGTGGACTGGTTGAGCACCGCGCCGAGAGCGCCGCGCGCCGTGTACCTGACGCACGGGGAGCCGCACGCGGCGGACGCGCTCCGTGTCCGCATCCTCCGGACCCTCGGCTGGGAAGCCAGGGTGGCGGAGTTCGGGGAGACCGTCCCGGCGACGGCGACGGCGACGGCGACGGTCAGCCCGCCCGCGGCGAACGCGTCGTGAACCGGGCGGCCCGGCGCGCCACCCGGTGCGGGTACGCCCTCGACCGCGCCGCGGGGGCGCGGGGCGCGGCCAGCCGCGCGTAGTACCAGACCTTCGCGATCTCCACGAGCACCAGGTAGAGCAGCACCATGGCGACCAGCGCCAGGAAGAACAGGACGGGCAGTGGTGTGAAGCCCAGCAGACCGGAGACCGGCGAGTACGGCAGCCACACGCCGACGGCCACCACGGCCAGCACCGACACCGTCAGCGGCAGCGAGGCGCGGCTGCGCAGGAACGGCACCTTCCTGGTGCGGATGGCGAACACGATCAGCGTCTGCGTGGCGATCGACTCGATGAACCAGCCCGACCGGAACTCCGCCGGCGCGGCGTGGAACGCGAACAGCATCAGACCGAAGGTCGCGAAGTCGAAGAGCGAGCTGATCGGGCCGAACAGCAGCATGAAGCGGCGGATCGCGCCGATGTCCCAGTGCGACGGCACCTTCAGCTGCTCCGCGTCCACGTGGTCGGTGGGGATGGCGAGCTGGCTGGAGTCGTAGAGCAGGTTGTTGAGCAGGATCTGGCCGGGGAGCATCGGCAGGAACGGCAGGATCACCGACGCGATCGACGCGCTGAACATGTTGCCGAAGTTGCTCGACGTGCCCATCAGCACGTACTTGATCGTGTTCGCGAAGATCCGGCGGCCCTCGGTCACGCCGTCGGCGAGCACGTCGAGATCCTTGTCGAGCAGGAGGACGTCGGCCGCGTCTTTGGCGACATCGACCGCCGAGTCGACCGAGATGCCGATGTCCGCGCGGTGCAGGGCCAGTGCGTCGTTGACGCCGTCGCCGAGGAAGCCCACGGCTCGACCCTTCTGACGGAGGGCCAGGATGATGCGCGCCTTCTGCTCGGGCGAGACGCGCGCGAAGACCGTCGCCGCGCGCGCGGCCTCCGCGAGCCCCGCATCGTCGAGGGCGTCGATGCGGTCGCCGGTCAGCGTGCCGCGGGTCGCCATCCCCAGCTCGCGGCAGACGCGCTCGGCGACGACGGCGCCGTCGCCGGTGGCGATCTTGACCTCGACCCCCAGGTCGGCGAGGCGCTGCAGCGAGGCACGAGCGTCCGGTTTCACACCGTCGACGAACGCGAGGTAGCCGCGCAGCGTCAGGCCGGTCTCGTCGGCGGGGGTGAGCACCGTCAGCTCGTCCGCGGCGCGTGTGGCGATCGCGATGACGCGCGATCCCGCCTCGTACAGCCCCGCCAGCACGGACCTCGCCGACGCATCCGCCTCAGAGCAGAGCGGCAGCACCGACTCCGGCGCACCCTTCACCACGACGATGGGGGCGGAACCGGTGGCGGCGACGAGCGCTCCCGCCATCCGCCGTTCGTGGTCGAACGGCACGGCGTCGAGGCGGCGGTACGCCGAGACCGGCGCGGTCGCGGCAGCGTCGCTCTGCCAGAGCGCGGCGTCGAGCGCGTTCAGCCCAACCGTCTGCGGCGCCGCCGGGTCGGCGTCGGTGGCCAGGAGGCCCAGCAGCAGCACCTCGTCGGCGGCGACGCCGTCGAGCGGGACCGGACGGTCGAACACGATGCGCCCGGTGGTGAGGGTCCCGGTCTTGTCCGTGACCAGGAGGTCGAGGTCGCCGAGGTCCTCGATGCACACCATCCGCTTCACCAGTACCCTCCGCCGGGCCAGCGCCCGCGAGCCGGCGGCGAGGCTGGTGCTGACGACGGCGGGCAACAGCTGCGGAGTGATGCCCACCGCGATGGCGAGCGAGAACAGCAGCGACTCGATCAGCGGCCGCCCGAGCAGCAGGGCCGCCATGAAGATCAGCGTCGTCAGGATGAGGGCGACGAGCAGCAGGAAGGTCGAGAACTGGCCCAGACCGCGCTGGAACTCGGTCTGCGGCTCCTGGGCGCCGAGGCCGACGGCGATCCGCCCGAACTCGGTCTCGCCCCCGGTCGCGACCACGACCCCGCTGCCGCCGCCGGCGTGCACGACGGTGCCCATCAGAGCGCAGGAGCCGAGATCACCGACTCCCGCACCTTCGGCCACCGGCGAGAGGGACTTCGCGGCGGCGCGCGCCTCGCCCGTGACGATGCTCTCGTCGCACTCCAGCCCGGTGACCTCCACCAGCCGCAGGTCGGCCGGCACCACCGTCCCGACGGTGAGCACCACCAGGTCGCCGGGGACGAGCTCTGTCACGTCGACGCTCCGCCGCACGCCGCCGCGGACGACCACGACGGTGTGCCTGAGGCGGTCGTGGAGGGCGTCGGCCGCCTGCTCGGCCCGGAACTCGTTCACGAAGCCCAGGCCGACACTGACCACGAGGATCACGCCGATGATGACGGCCTCCGTCGCCTGACCGACGAACGCCGAGATGATCGCGGTCGCGAACAGCAGGATCAGGATGGGGCTGCGCACCTGGCGCCCGAGCACCCGCCACGGTCGCGCCCGATGGCCCCGCACGGCGTTGGGCCCGTACCGGGCCAGCCGCGCCGACGCCTCGGCGTCCGTGAGGCCGGCTTCGGACGAGCCGAGCGCGCCCAGCACCGCTGACGCCTCCTGGCAGGCAGCCGTCCGCACAGCGCTCGGCTGCGCGGTGACGACGGCAGTGCCGACCGCCTGGCTCACTCGAGCTCGCGGTGTTCGCGCGCGACGACGACCGGCACCCGGACGTTCAGCAGCACGTCGTGACTCACCGACCCGAGCATGATGCGCTTGGCGCTGCGACGATTGTGTGTTCCCACGACGAGCATTCTGTGCCCTTCGGCGGCTGCGACCAAGCCCCTCGATGGGGAGGCCTCGACGACCTCCGCCCGCACGTCGATCGCGGGATGGGACGCGCGCGCGGCATCGGCCGCGGCGTCGACGATCCGCTGGCGGTGATCCCCGAGCGACACCTCGGGGACCAGCCCGGCCAGGAGGGGGTTGGCCGAGTAGCCGACGCAGACGATACGGAGGGGCTCGTCCAGCGCGGCGGCCTCGGCGGCGGCGAACGCGGCCGCGATGTCGGACTGGGGCTGGCCGTCGACTCCGACGACCACGCCGACTCCTGACGGCTCCCAGCCGTGCGGCACGGCGGCGACCGAGCAGGCCGCGGTCGCCGCGACACGCACGTGGAGCGTTCCGGCGAACCCGTGCTCCCGGTCGGTGCCGGAGCGCGTGCCCACGACGAGCAGGTCGGCGTCGCGCGATGCCCGGGTGAGCTCTGCGCCCACGTGGCCGTAGAGGTGGCGCGTCGAGACGGCCAGCGGGGACCGCTCCGCCGTCTCGGTTTGCGGCCCGCTCAGCGCCGGCGCGCGAGCCGGCGCTCGCGCCGCGAATCGGAGAGCGGACTCCTGCGCCGACGCCAGCAGTGTTTCCGCCGCCGTGACGAGCAGGGCCTCCGGACCGTCGGACGCGTCGCCCCACGAGCGGTCGATCACGTAGACCAGCTCCAGGCGTGCTCCCTCTCGCACGGCGCGTTCGGTCGCCCACCTCAGGGCCGCCCGATGCTCGGGCCTGCCATCCACCGCGACCATGATCGTGTCCGTCATCGTGTCCTCCTGCGCTCGTTCACCTCGACCCTGGCCGTCACGACGCCTCCGGCGCAGTGCCGAAAGTCCCGCGTGACCTTCGGCCCTGCCGTCGGGACGCGCGGCACGGGAGGGTGGCGTGCATGAACGACACCGCACCTGCCGCGCGCGCGGCCATCGTGTACGAGTCCATGTTCGGGAACACCCGCCGGGTGGCCGAGGCCATTGCGGACGGGCTGACCGAGGCCGCCACGGTCACCGTCCTCCGCGTCAAGGACGCCCCGGAAGCCTTTCCCGACGTCGACCTGCTGCTCGTCGGCGCCCCCACGCACGTCCACGGGCTGAGCCGGCCCTCCACGCGCACGGAGGCGGCCACCTGGAGCGACGACCCCGACCGATCGCTGGCGCTCGAGCCGGACGCCGAAGGCATCGGCGTGCGCGAGTGGCTGGAGACCTGCGGCGCGCCGCCTCCCCTGTTCGCCGCCTTCGACACACGAGCCGACATGACGGAGCTCTTCACCGGCTCCGCCGCGTCCACCATCGACAAGCGCCTGCGGCGACTCGGCTCCGCCCGGCTGCTGAGCAAGCGCAGCTTCCTGGTCGACAAGAACAGCGACCTGGTGGCCGGGCAGCTCGACGACGCTCGGGCGTGGGGTCGGGAGATCGCCGGGGCGCTGAGCTCCCGTGCCGGCTGAGCTCCCGTGCCGTGGGGTGAGGCGGGGCTCACGAACCGTGGATGACCAGCACAGGGCAGTCCGCGTGCTCCACCACCGAGCGTGAGACGGAACCGAGCAGGAGGCCGGTGAATCCGCCCAGGCCACGGCTGCCCACGATCAGCATCTCGGCGTCCTCCGCCTCGGCGATGAGCTGCCGGGCCGCGGAGCCGGAGCGGACGACCGTCGAGTACCAGCTCGGCGGCTTCGCCCCGAAGACCTCGCGTGCGGCGTCCTCCGAGATGGTGTGCGCGTCACGCTCGGGATCCCAGCCGCCCATGACGTACCCGGGCCAGGACGGCGGGTACTCCCAGACGGTGACGCCGACCAGGCTGCAGCCCAGCCGCTCGGCCATCCGCGCACCGCGCCGCAGCGCCGAGAGGGACTCCGCGGAGCCGTCGACACCGACGACGATGCGGCCGCCGGGGTGGATGCGATCCTCCGTCTCGACGAGCGGGGTCTCCGGACGAGGGGTGTCGGTCATGGGATGCTCTCCTTCCGGGAGGCGGTTCACCAGCGTTCGGGCTCCGGCTCGCGGCGGAACCGTCGGCCGGTCATCCGATCGATGTCGATGCGGACATAGCGGTACTTGAGGGTGGGGATCCAGGGCTGGAGAGGGGACTTGTCGGCCTCGTCGATCTCGGACTGCCTGTCGAGCTGCCTGGCCCGGCCGTGGGCGACGACGCTCCACGCCTCGTCGTCCGTCCAGCCGTCGGTCTCGAAGGCCACCGTGTCATGCACGGTCAGTTCCAGCAGCTTCGTGCCGGGAGCCGTGCGGATGAGGATGCTCGAACCGTCCGAGTAGAAGTTGACCGGGTAGATGTCGGGCTCGCCGCCCACTGCGGTCGCGAGTCTCCCCAGGCTGCCGCCTTTCAGGATCTCGCGGCATTCGTCCCGGTCCAGCACGCGGACCGGATCATCCGATGACATGGCTCTCTCCTTCCGTCGTCCGGTCGATGCCGGGCTCCGCCTGCGCAGCCGGTGCGTGCACCACGATCGTGGGCGACGACAGGTTGAGCAGGACGTCGTAGGCGACCGCTCCCAGGCTGCCGAGCTGCGCGCGGGCGCGACGCGAGTCCCCGATCACCAGGAGCTCCGCGCTCCGGGCGAGCTCGTTGAGCGCCGCGCCGGCCGGCCGGCGCACGACTCGGCTGCGGATCACGATCCCCGGCTGCCGTGCGCGTGCGCGCGCCACCGCCGACGCGAGGAAGCCGCGCGCCTCGTCGTCCCTCCGAAGCTGCCAGTCGCGGCGCTCGTCGTCGCTGTCGACGTCGAGCGGCGGGTGCGACTGTGAGGACCGCACGGTCATCAGCTCGCAGTGGTGGTCGCAGGCGAGGTCGGCGGCGAGATCGACCGCCGCGGCGCCGGCCGGGGTGTCGTCGACGCCGACGATCACACCGCGGCGCATCCGCGAGGCCGCCTCCGGGATGATCGCGACCGGGCCGACGGCGAGGTTCGCGAGCTGGAGGCTGCGGGAGCCGAACGCCCGGCCGTAGTGGAAGCCGGTCTTGTGCGTGCCGACGACCACCATCGTCGTATCGTCGCTGAAGGACGCCAGCTCGGTCATGGGGCTGCCCATCCGCAACTCGCCGTGGATCTCCACGTCGGCGCCGAGCGATCGCGCGTAGGCGACCTCGTCCGCCAGACGCGCCTGCGCCTCCTGGTCGACCTCGTCGATGAGGCGGGTTCCCACCGCTCCCCATTCGTCGTCGGCCACCTGGACGAGCGTCACCGCGACGCCCCGCTCACGGGCCCCTGCGACGGCCCAGCGGATGGCCGCGCGCGCAGGCACCGATCCGTCCACCCCGACGACGTACCTCCGGATCTCCATGGGCGACACCTCCAGCTGCAGTCTCGCGACGCGTGGCCGAGTCGCGAAGGGTCCTTAGTCCCGCGGGACCTTCGGCCCGGCGCCCGCGCGGCCGGAAGGCTTGACTCGTCCAGGAACGAGGCGGATCGGCCCCGGGAGGAGGACGGCATGAGAGCGTGGCGAACGACCGGAGCGCCCGGCGGCCTGGAGCAGGTCGAGGCGCCGACTCCGGAGCCGGCTCCCGACGAGGTGCTGGTGCGCGTCGAGGTGTGCGGGATCTGCCGCACCGACCTCCACGTGATCGACCGCGAGATCCCGGTGCACCGCCCGTCGGTGACCCCGGGCCATCAGGCGATCGGGACGGTGACCGGCGTCGGCGACCGCGTCACCTCCCTCGTGCTGGGCGACCGGGTCGGTGTCGCCTGGCTGCGGCGCACCTGCGGCCAGTGCGCATTCTGCCGGAGGGGCGCGGAGAACCTCTGCCCGCGCTCGGAGTACACCGGCTGGGACGCGGACGGCGGCTTCGCCGAATACCTCGTCGCGCCCGCCGCCTACGTCTACCCGATCGCGGCGGATGCCGACGCGCTCGAGACCGCACCGCTGCTGTGCGCGGGGATCATCGGCTACCGCGCGCTGCGGCGTGCGCAGCTGCCGCCGGGCGGCACCCTCGGGATCTACGGGTTCGGGTCGAGCGCGCACGTGACGGCGCAGCTCGCGATGGCCGCGGGGGCACGCGTGTTCGCGCTGACGCGCGGGGTGGCCAATCGCGAGCTCGCCAGGGAGCTCGGTGTCGACTTCGTGGGCGAAGAGGAGGAGGAGCCGCCGGAGCCGCTCGACTCGGCCATCGTCTTCGCTCCGGCCGGCGGACTCGTCCCCGTGGCGCTCAGGGCCACCGCCAGCGGAGGGACCGTGGTGCTGGCGGGCATCGAGATGTCCGACCTGCCGCCTCTGAGCTACACGGACGCACTGTTCCGCGAGCGCGACCTGCGCACGGTCACGGCGAACACCCGGGAGGACGGCGCGCGCTTCCTCGCGCTCGCCCGCAACCTCCGGCTGCGGCCGACCGTGACGGCGGCGCCGTTCGACGCGCTGGACGACGCCATCGACGACATCCGACGCGGCAGGGCCAGCGGCTCGCTGGTGCTCCGCGTCGCTGCTTAGAAGGGAACGGCGATGCCGGAACGCACTGTGGTCTGCTGGAACGGCTCCGCGGGTTCGGAGGCCGCGCTCTCGTGGGCGCTCCGCCGCTCGCGGGCCACCGGGTCGGCGATCGAGCTGTTCGACGTCGTCGAGCACGCGCTCTACCTCGGGGACGCCGCCGCCCTCGATCGGGCCACCGAGCAGGAGGAGGACCGGCTCGACTCGCGCGTGGAGGACCTCAGGGCGTCCGACCCCGGTGCCGTCACGTCGGGAGAGCTGCAGGTCGGCGACCCCCTCGAACTGCTGACGGCGCAGACCGCGGCCGACACGCTGGTGGTCGTCGGCACCCGCCACCGGGTCGGCCCGCGCTTCCGCTACGGCTGGTCGCTCGGTGCCAAGCTCGCGACGGCCGCGGCCGGTCCGGTCGCCGTCGTCCCCGTCGAGGAGCGAGACGCGGCAGGGGCCCGATCGGGCGTGGTCGTCGGTGTCGACGGCTCCGACGTCGGCCGGCTCGCGCTCGGGTTCGCGGCGGCGGAGGCGCTGGCGCTCGGCCAACCGCTGACGATCGTCCACTGCTGGGTCGCGCCGCTGTCGGAGCAGCCGCTCGTCGTGCCGGACGACGAGTTCGTTTACACCCAGGAGACCGAGCGCAGGGAGCTGCTCGACGATCACGTGCGGACGGTGCGAGAAGCCCATCCCGAACTGGTCGTGACGGCGGTCCTGCTCCGCCAGAACCCGATCTCGGGCCTGCGGGTCCAGTCGGAGCACGCGTCGATGCTCGTCGTGGGCAGCAGGCGGCTGACCGGGTGGAAGCGGACCTGGCTCGGGTCGGTCTCGCACGGGCTCGTGCTCGACCTCGCCGCGCCCACGGTCGTGGTCGGGCACGATACACGGGTGCCTGCGGACCGCGTGGGAGATACACTCAGCGCTTGAGGGGCCGGCGCCTTCCCGGCTCGTGCCCGGCCGCAGCACCTAGAGGAGTCCCGTCATTCCCGGCGATGAGTCGATCACCTTCCCCGACGCGCCCCGCGCTGAGTTGGACCGCGCGCTCGGCGAGCTCGTCGAGCAGGCCAGAAAGGTCCTCGACACCCAGGGGCGCCTGCGGGCACTGGTGCGGGCGAACCGCGCCGTCGTCTCGCACCTCGACCTTCCCGTCGTGCTGCGGACCATCATCGAGGCGGCGGTCGAACTGGTCGGAGCCCGGTACGGGGCCCTGGGGGTGATCGCCGAGGGCGGAGGCCTGGAGCAGTTCATCCACGTCGGGATGGCGGACGACGCCGTCACGCGCATCGGCCACCTCCCGGAGGGCCACGGCCTCCTCGGCGCACTCATCGACGATCCCCGGCCCATCCGGCTCGACTCCATCGCCGACGACCCGCGCTCCTCGGGCTTCCCCGACGGGCACCCGCCGATGACGGCGTTCCTCGGCGTCCCGATCACCGTGCGCGACGCGGTGTACGGCAACCTCTATCTCACCGACCCGGTCGCCGGAGGATTCACCGACGACGACGAGCAGCTCGTCAAGGCGCTGGCCGCCAACGCCGGGTTCGCCATCGACAACGCGCGCCTGTACGCGGAGACCGTCGCGCGCCAGGCCTGGAGCGCGTCGGCGGCCGAGATGACGGCGAGCATCCTGGGCAGCGATGCGGCACGCGCACACGAGGAGTTCGCGACGCGCGTGGCGGCGCTCGTCGGCGCCAGGGCCTTCGTGGTGTCCGCCGAGGAGCACGACGGCACCTTCCGGCTGCTGGGCGCGAGCGACGGCCGGGCCTGGACCACGGGCCTCGTGATCGACAACGACCGGGTGCGGAGCGCGATCGAGGGCTCCCAGCCGACGCGGATCGACGAGCTGAACGGCCTTCCGGCCCTGCTGGACGACGAGCCGGGTCCTGCCCTGATCGTGCCCTTCGACGGCCGGACGGGCGAGCCGGAGATCCTGATCGCCGCGCGGGCGTCCGACGACCTCCCGTTCTCGGCGTTCGACCTGGAACGGACGGTGGCGTTCGCCCGGCAGGCGGCCATCGCGATGGAACTGGCCGAGGCCCGCGCCGACCGGGAGCGCGTCGTGCTGCTGGAGGATCGGGCGCGGATCGCACGCGACCTCCACGACCACGTCATCCAGCAGCTGTTCGGAACCGGGCTCGAGCTGCAGAGCATCGAGTCGGCGCTCGGACCTGGCCGCCTCGCCGAACGGATCGACACCACCGTCCGATCGCTCGACGACACGATCGCGCAGATCCGCACGGCCATCTTCTCGCTGTCACGCAGGCAGGAGGAGACGTCGAGCCTCCGGCACCGGCTGCTCGACATCGTCCAGGAGGTCGGCGATGCCCTCCCCCGCCCGGCGACCGTCTCGTTCTCCGGCCCCGTCGACGTCGTCTCCGACCCCGGGCTCGCCGACGACATCGCCGCCTTCGTGCGGGAAGGGCTCACGAACGTCGTCCGGCACGCGCGCGCCGACACCGCGACGGTCGACGTCGTGGCCACAGCGGACGAGATCACGGTCGACCTGGCCGACGACGGCAGCGGGATGGGAGAGACCTCCCGCCGCAGCGGCCTCCGCAATCTGAGCGAGCGCGCGGAGCGGAGGTCGGGCGTGCTCGCCATCGAGTCCACGGCCCAGGGCACCCGGCTGCGCCTGCGGCTCCCGGTGCCGGCGCCTACGCCGGCGCCTGCCGGGAGGACACCATGAGTCGACCGCCGATCCAGGTGTTCCTCGCCGACGACCACGAGATCGTGCGGCGGGGCATCGCGGCCCTGATCGACGCCCAGGACGACATGGAGGTCGTGGGCGAGGCCGAGACGGCGGCGCAGGCGCGCGGCCGCATCCTGGCCGTGCGCCCGGACGTCGCCGTGCTCGACGTGCGGATGCCCGACGGCAGCGGCATCGACGTCTGCCGGGCCGTCAAACAGGCCGAGCCGGGGATCCGCTGCCTCATGCTCACCGCCTACGACGACGAGGACGCGCTGCGCAGCGCGATCATCGCCGGCGCCGACGGCTATGTCGTGAAGGACATCCGGGCGAGCAGCCTCCTCGACGACATCCGCGCCGCCTTCCGCGGAAAGCGACTGATCGACCCCCGGATCGCCGATCGTGTCACGGCGACGATGCGGGAGCAGGCGGACGATCCCCGCTTCGCCGCCCTCGGCCTCCGCGAGCGCCAGGTCCTCGCGCTCATCGCCGACGGCCGCACCAACCGCCAGATCGCCGAACGCCTCGGCCTGGCCGAGAAGACGGTGAAGAACTACGTGAGCTCGCTCCTGGCCAAGCTCGGCCTGGAGCGGCGGACGCAGGCCGCAGTGCTCCATCTCGAGCACCGCGGCCACGCCTGACCGGGGTCCGGGCTCCCGATCGGACTCCTCCGGTGGCGGAGGACCTATGGCCCTACGGGGAGCACCTGCGTCGCCCCATCCTGAGCGTGCGGTCTCCGCACGGCCGACCGCGTCCGGACGTCGGGCAGGGTCTCGACGTCGGACAGAGTCTCAGGGGATCGAAATGAAGGTTCGCTCGCACACCCTCCGGGTCGTCGCCGCTCTGGCGGTCGCCGGGTTTCTCAGCGTGTCTCTCGGGGGTGCGGCGGCACCCGCGACCAGCCCACCCTCGAGCGGAGCGGGACCGCACTTCTACGGCGGTCTCACGGTCGACGTCCCCGGAACGGTCGACGGTGACGTCTATGCCGCCGGCCAGACCGTCACCATCAGCGGAGACGTCACCGGCGACGTGATCGCCGCGGCGCAGACGATCTCGATCAGCGGGCGCGTCGACGGGAACGTGCGATTGGCCGCCCAGAGCGTCACCATCAGCGGCCACGTCACGCGCAGCGGCACGATCATCGCCGGGAGTCTCCTGATCGACGGTCACGGGACCGTCGGAAAGGACATCGTCGCGACAGCGAGCACCATCGACGTCGCGGGTGCCGTCGGAAGGGATCTCGTCGTCAGCGCGACCGATCTGAGCATCGACGGAACGGTCGGCGGCGACGTGACCTACTCGAGCAGCAGCACTGCGCACATCGCTGACGGCGCGGTCGGCGGCGTGGTGACACATGTCCAGCCGCAACAGCCGTCGCGGCCGGAGATCTCGCCCTGGGCGGCGGCGCTGGCCTGGCTCATCGGCCTTCTCTATGCGATCGTGGCGCTCAGCCTCATCACCGTGGTCGCCGCCCTGTTGCTGCCTCGCGTCCTCGGCGGTGTCACCGATCGTCTCCTGCTCTCCCCGTGGCGCGCACTGCTCGTCGGGTTCGTCGCCGCGGTCGTGGTCCCGATCGGACTCCTCATCCTCCTCGTGACGATCGTCGGAGCCCCCCTCGCTCTCGCCGCCCTCATCGTCTTCACTGTGCTGACGCTGGCGACGTTCCTCGTGGGAGCCCACTACCTCGGACGCGTGATCCTGCGTGGCACGACGCACCCGGTGCTGCAGTCGTTCGTCGGAGGCCTGATCCTGATCGTCGGGCTCCAGATTCCACTGCTCAACATCCTGGTCTGGCTCGCGATGGTGTTCTTCGGCCTGGGTGCCGAACTGCTGGAGATCCATCGCCGGCAACCCTGGAGCACGAAGCCCCGGTCGGAACGAACCGATCACCAGTCGCTGTCATCCGCCGAACCCGGCGTGACGAAACCGTAGTCTCGGGGAGTGACCAGCACCGGGCAGGGCAGGTTCAGCAGCACGTCGTGGCTGACGGACCCGAGCAGGGAGGCCACGAACCGGCCCCGTCCACGGGAACCCACCACGATGGCCGCGGCACCGACGCCGTGCTCGACGAGAGCCGCCGCCGGGTTCTGCCGCACGACGATCGGCGTGATCTTCGCCGCTCGCGCGATCGGCACCTCGGCGATCGCGTCGGGGATCACCGCTTGCTCGCGTTCGAGGAACGCCTGGTCGGCGCCTTCATCGGAGTCCAGCGCCCGCTGCAAGGCCTCTGGCACGTCCCACGCGTGAACGGCCTCGATCTGCGCGCCCCGCCAACTCGCTTCCGTCACCGCCAGAGCGAGAGCCGACCGCGCGAACCCGGAGCGGTCGACGCCGACGACGACCACGTTGCGCTCCGGGCGCGGCGAGTCGGGGATCACCGCGACCGGGCAATCGGACTTCGCCGCCAGTTTCAGGGGCAGCGTCCCGATCCGCGTTCCCGGCCGGTCGGGACGCTTGTCCGTTCCGACCACCAGGAGCGCCGCCGTCGCGGACTCCCTCAGCAGTGCGCTCGCCGGCGGACCATCGACCCATCGCGTCTCGACGGTGACACCCGGCGCCATCGCGCGCACGTGTCCCGCCGCCTCGCGAAGCTCGACCTCGACGCTGGTGTCGAGCCCGAACCGGGGACCGAGCACGGCGCCTCCGAGGCGTGTGTCGATGGCGTGCACCACCTCGAGGACACCGCCGCGCTGCGCCACCCTGTCGGCCGCCCAGTCGAGTGCCCGCCACGCCGAGGACGACCCGTCGAACCCGACGACCGTGCGCCCGTCTGCGACCACGCTCACCACTCGCCTTCCCGGCGACCGGTCAGTGTGTGCAGGTTCACCCGGAACACCACGGCAGCTGCGGCCGGGCGGCCGATCATGGCCTGCGCCCCGGGAAGCCGGGGGATGTCCAGCGTGCGCATCATCCCGAGCTCTGCTCCCTGATGGCCGTCCGCGGCCACAGGGACGAGCGGGCGGAAGCGGTCGACCAGAAGCTCCATGGCTCGCTTGGCCGGTGCGCCGACCAGCTGCTCGAAACGCCCCCAGGCGACCACGCTGCGCCACCGGTCGATGTGCTCCAGTTCGTCCACCTCGAAGCACACCTCGGGTTGCGCCCGCAGCGCTTGCACCTTCCGACCCTGCGCACTGTGGCAATACACGGCGCTGTCGATGTAGGCATAGGAGATCGGGACCACGTACGGCTGCCCGTGATCGATCATCCCCAAGCGGCCGACGAGCCCACTGCTCAGGAGGTCGTCGATCTCGTCACGGTTCATCTCGGTCGGCATGCGGACTCCTCACGGTCGTCGTTCGCAGTCGAGCATGCTCCCCGTTCGCGCCCGCCGGTAAGGACTTTCGACCCTTGCCGCACACACCCCCCGAGCGGTCGAATGGCCGCATGAGAAACCACAACGGAGGGTCCCCGATGGGGATGCACGAGGTGCCGGCATCCGGCCGTGCAGTGGTCGTCGCTGTCGTCGCCTGGAGCCTCGCCTGGAAGGGCGCGTCGCTGTGGCGCGCGGCCAGGAACGGCAGCAAGCCCTGGTTCGTCACCCTGCTGCTGACCAACACGCTCGGCGTGCTCGACGCCGTCTACCTGTTCGGGGTCGACCGTCACCATCGCAGGGGCGAGCTCGACGAACTCGCGATCCTGCAGGTCACCGGCGAGCCGGAGCAGGGCGGACACCCGCAGGAGACCTGAGCGCGGGCGACGCCTCCGCGGGACCTTCGGCCCGTTCCCCGCGCCGTCCGCGGGCGGAAGCTGACGGTAACGGAGGAGGTCACCGTGGAGATCGTCGCAAGCGCACCGGGCATCTACCTCGGCTGGGGCGCGTTCACCATCCAGCTCGGCAACCTGATCGTGATCGTGGTCATGCTGGTGCTGTTCGCGCTGGCACTGCTGCTCCCGTTCCCGAAGGCGCGGCGCCGGCGATGAGCACGCAGGAGCGGCAGAGCCCGCAGAGCCCGCAGAGCCCGCAGAGCCCGCAGAGCCCGCAGAGCCCGCAGGAGGAGATCTACACCTGGACGGGCCGCACCCGGCGCTGGCTGCTGAAGCGGCTGCCGCCGCAGAAGCTGCTGCCGCAGGATCAGCCGAGCTACGTGTCGTCGTGGATCTACGTGTTCGGGATGGCCTCCCTCGCCGCGCTCGGCGTGGTGATCATCTCCGGGCTCGTCCTCAGCCTCAACGGGCCGCAGTGGTACCACACCTCCGGCCTCGGGCATTTCACGAACTCCGTCCACCTGTGGAGCGTCGAGCTGTTCTTCCTGCTGATGGTCGTGCACCTGTGGGGCAAGTACTGGATGGCCGCCTGGCGCGGGGGCCGGGTGCTGACCTGGGTCACCGGGGTGATCGCATTCGCGGTGTCGATCGCGGCCGCGTTCACCGGCTACCTCCTGCAGACGAACTTCGACTCGCAGTGGATCGCCTTCGAGGGCAAGGACGCACTCAACGCGGTCGGGATCGGCGCGTGGTTCGATGTCGCCGATCTCGGGCAGATGTTCGCCTGGCACATCGTGCTGCTGCCGATCGGCGTCGGCGCGATCGTCGTGCTGCACGTCCTCCTCGTTCGCGTCCACGGCGTCGTCCCGCCGATCGACGCCACCGAGCACGACGATCAGGTCGTCCACCCGTGGAACGAATCGGAGGGGCCGCGATGACGCGCAGGCCGAGCATGACCTGGAAGGCCGGACACGACCTTGCCAGCCGACCGTGGCAGGGTCGCGTCCGCGATTACGACCTGTTCAAGGAGGTCGCCATCGGGTTCGTCGTCGTCGCCGCCGTCACGCTCGGGCTGGCCGGGGTCTTCGGATCCCCGGACGAGCCGCCCGTCACGTTCGCCACGTGGTCGTCGAGCGACCCGGTCGACTTCGCCGCCACCGCGACCGCGGAGCTGGGAGGAACGAGCGCGACCGCGCAGTACGGACCGCCGTACAACCACACGCAAGGCGCCACCCAAAGGCTCGGGCCGATCGACCTGCAGAGCCTCTCCGGCGTGCGGCTGCCGATCGACACGGCGAAGGCCTTCGTCATCGGGCCGCTGCAGACGCTCCCGTCCGTGCCGTCCGCCGTCGCCCGCTGGACCTCGGCCTCCGCCGCGCAGAAGGCGCGATGGACGGACGCGTACGCCAAGGCGCTCGCCGCCGACACCGGGCACAGCCTCCCGAGGCCGACCGCCGGCGAAGGACCGGTGCCCGCGATGATCGGGGCGCTGAGCGCGATGGCGCGCAGCGGCGGCCTCGACGGCGCCCTCGCCGGCCAGGGCGGCTTCTACCCGCTGAACCGCACCTCCGCCATCCTGTTCCTCGGCGACGGCCAGTACTTCCAGAACCTCGCGGCGAACCAGCACCTCACCGGTGATCAGTGGGGGATGATGAACGAGACCGGGAACACGCCGGGCCAGGCCTGGCTCTGGCTGTTCTCGTTCTTCTACCAGATCGAGCCGTTCGCCTCGCTGCCGAACGTCGACCTCGTCGTCGTACTGATCATGGGTGCGCTGACGCTGCTGCTCGCGCTGCTCCCGTTCATCCCCGGGCTGCGGACGATCCCGCGGTGGATCCCGCTGCACCGCGTCATCTGGCGCGACTACTACCGGGCCACCCGCGAGAGCGCCAGCACGGGACAGAGCGCGACGGCGGCGTCGGCCGCGTCGAGCTCATCGGGGCTCAGCGGCACGTCCGAGCGGCCGCCCTCGGCGCCGCGCAACGAGACCGGGTAGCCCCAGTCGTCGCGGGTGAGCGCTCGGTCGAGGATCTCGGCGCACAGGCCGCGGCCGTCGCAGCGCGTCCAATCGATGTGCAGGGCCGGCGCGGTCATCACCGCGACCTCCGCACGCAGCGTCCCCTGGCGTGCGACCGCACGTCCTCCGCGAACACCGCGAGCGCGCTGCGGACCAGCCGCGCCGTCCCGTCCGGGTGATGGCACGAGCCGCGACCGACGACGAGCCCGGCGAGGCGCGTGAGGTCGGCCGCGTTCTCGATCGGCGCGTGCCCCGACGCGATCGCCGAGAAGCGGTCCGCCATGGTGGGGAGGCCGAACACGCACGGCCCGCACTGGCCGGTGCTCTGCTCGGCCAGGTAGCGCACGATGCGTGCCGTCGCCGAGAGCGCGCAGTGATCGGCGCCCAGTACCCGGATGATGCCGGCACCGGGCGTCGCGTCGAAGGGCGCGAGGTCCAGAGCCGTCAACGGGAGGTCGAAGGAGCGCTCCGGCACCCATGCTCCGTGGTATCCGCCGACGAGGGCCGCGGCGATCGCGCCGAAGTCCGGCCGGAGCGCGGCAAGCACCTCCCGGATCGTGGCGTCGGTGCGGACCTCGAAGACGCCCTCTCTCGGCACGTCTCCGCTCACGGTGACCAGCCGGGTGCCCGGATCGACGGGGTCGCCGACGGAGCGGAACCAGGTGGCGCCGCGCCGCGCGACCAGCGCGAGGTGGGCGAGGGTCTCCACGTTCTGCACGACCGTGGGGCGCCCGCGCAGCCCGGCCGTCGTCAGTCGCGCGGTGTGGTCGACGGGGCGCGGATCATCGTTCCCGATGAGGTTGACGAGCGCGCTCGCCTCGCCCGACACGAACCCCTCTGCGCCCTCGACGACCTCGATACCCCGTGCGTCTGGCCGCTCGGCGATCGCGCGCTCGACGGCTCGGAGGGAATCGCCCTCCGCGACGATGAGGACATTGCGGGCGGCGATCGTCCGTGCCGCCGACAGCAGCCCGTCGATGACGAGGTGCGGTGCGTTGCGCAGCAGCACCGCGTCCTTCGAGCTGAGCGGCTCCCCCTCTGTGCCGTTCGCGATCAGGATCGGCGCTCTGCCGCGACGGCCGCCCGCGGCCTGGCGGGCGGCGGCGAGCTTGCGGTGGACGGGGAAGGCCGCGCCCCCGCGCCCTGTCAGACCGGAGGCCTCCAGCTCGGCGAGCATCGCGTCGGGGTTGCGGACCGGCAGGTCGCCGTAGGCGCGACGGTGCGCGTCGAGGTCGGCATGCACGCCGGCGGCGAACAGCCGGCCGGCGTCCACCGCCCGGCCCGCCGCCCGGGAGGTGGTCGGCTCCGTGGTCATCGTCATCAGTCGTCCTTCACGCTAGGTCGTCCTTCACCGTCGGTCGTCGTTCAGCGGGTGTCGTCGTGTCTGGTCATCGGGCCGGAGGTGTATCCGGTGGCGACGCGCCGGGCGCGCGAGTGCTCGACGAACCGCGACGACAGCCTCCAGATCACCGCACCGGCCACGAGCGCTGTCGAGGCGGCGCTCAGCAGCAGGAACCAGCGGCTGGTGCCGTTCGTGCCGTTGCCGATGGCGTGCGTCAGCGCGATCGGCCACATGGCGTACGTGAACCAGTGCACGAAGCGGAACGCGCGCTGACCGATCCGGCGACGCAGCAGACCGGTGATCACGATGGCGACGACGAGATCGAACGCGACGGTGCCGAGCCCCTGCCAGAACGGCTTGAACGCCCCGGCGAACGGCACCACGACGTCCAGCAGGGAGAGCTTCGCATACGAGTCGAACAGCAGCGTCCCCACGTGCAGCGCGAGGAAGACGCACGCGAGCAGCGACACGTTGCGGTGGATCAGCGACACGGAGAATCGCGGCAGGCCCGGCAGCGGGCGCCCGGAACGGATGACGATCCCCAGAAGCACGGACACGGTGAACAGCGCCAGCGCGATGAGGCCGGAGGCGCGGCCGGCGGCCCAGAGGAGTTCGGACATCAGAGCGGCCGGCTCATCAGGAGCCTGACGACGTGCCGCTGGCCCCGCCGCCCTGGCTCGGCTGCACCGGGGCGGGAGCGGGAGCCGGAGCCGCCGGTGCAGGAGCGGGGACGGCAGGGGCTTGCGTGGCGGGCGCGGGAGCGGGAGCCGGGGCCGCCGGCGCCGCGGGTGCCGGGCTCACCGACGACGGCGCCGTGGTGGGCGGCGGAGCGGCGGTCGTCGGTGTCGACGGCCGCCCGGTCGGGAGCACGTGCGGTGCCGCCGCGTGCGTGGTGGGCGTCGTGGCGAACAGCACGGCGGAGACGGCGCCGGCCGCGGTCACGCTCGCGACCCCGATCACCCCTGTCAGCACACCGGCTGTCCGCTTGCCTCGCGTCCAGGTCGCCATGGGCCCTCCCTCATCCGTCGTCGTCCGTCGGTCTTCGTCGGTTCCAGCCTTCCGGCGATTTCTTGACGGATTCTTACGTGACGTGGGGAGCGCCTGATGATCTCCTCTCCGTTGGCTCAGGCCGGCGCGGCGATTCGGGCCGCACCGGCTCAGGCCGCGGCGAGCTCCCGGGCCGTGCTCGCGACCCCTGCGGCCCACGTGCGGTAGCCGCCGTCGAGGTTGACGACGTCGTAGCCGCGCTGGGCCAGGATGCGCGCCGCGGTGTGGCCGCGCTGACCGACCTGGCAGTGCACGACGATCGGACCGGCCGGCAGTTCGCCGAGGCGGTCGCGCAACTCGTCGACCGGGAGGTTCACCGCGCCGGGGATGGCGCCGGCCGCGTGCTCGGCGGCGGTTCGCACGTCGACCACGGTGGCGCCGGCCTCCTGCGCCGTGGCCAGTTCGTGCCACTGCACCGTGCGTGCCGCACCGGTGCGCAGGTTGTCGGCGACGTAGCCGAGCTGGTTGACCGGGTCTTTCGCGGAACCGAACTGCGGGGCGTACGCGAGCTCGAGCCGCGCCAGCGCCGAAGCGGTGATTCCTCCGGCCATCGCGACGGCGATCACGTCGATCCGCTTGTCGACCCCCTCGCCGCCGACGATCTGGGCCCCGAGGATGGCGTCGGTCGCCGGCTCGACCAGCAGTTTCATCGACATCGTCTGCGCGCCGGGGTAGTAGGTCGCGTGCGATGCCGGATGCGTGTGGATGACGCGGTGGTCGCGCCCGGCGGCGACCAGCTGCCGCTCGCTCCAGCCCACTTTGGCGGCGACGACGTCGAAGACCTTCACGATGGCCGTGCCGAGCGCCGGAGCATTGCGCTCCTCGCGACCCGCGATCACATCGGCCACCGACCGCCCGTGCCGGTTGGCGAGCCCCGCCATGGTCACCAGGGCGGCCTCGCCCGAGAGCGCATCGACCTTCTCGACGCCGTCGCCCACCGCGAAGATGTGCCCGTCGCTCGTGCGGTTGCGCTCGTCGACGGCGATGCCGCCGGTCGGGCCCAGCCGGAGGCCGGCGGAGCAGGCGAGGTCGACGCTCGGCACGACCCCCGAGGCGTCGACGATGAAGTCGGGCCGCAGCACGCCTCCGTCGCTGAGGAGGACGGCGCCGTCGGCGACCGTGTCGACGGTCACCGAGGTGCGCACGTCGACACCGTGCCCGCGCAGCTGAGCCTCGACCGGTGCGACCATCTCGGGGTCGAGCGGGCTCAGGAGGTGCGGGCCGCGCTGAGCGATGGTGACGTGGATGCCGCGGCGCACGAGGTTCTCCACGGCCTCCAGCCCGATGAAGCCGCCGCCGACGACCAGGGCCGACGGGTGGTCGGCCGCCGCGTCCACCAGCGCGCCGATCGCATCCACGTCCTCCACCGTGCGCAGCGTGTGCGTGGGAATCGAGGAGTGCCCGACCGCCGCGCGCGCAGAGGCGCCGACGGCCAGGATCAGCTCGTCATACCCTTCGACGAACGTGTCGCCGCTCGCCGGGTGGAGCACCGTGACGGTGCGCCTGGCGGCGTCGATCGAGAGCACGTCGTGCCCGGTGCGCACGTCGAGGCGGAACCGCGCGGCGAGGGACTGCGGTGTCTGCAGCAGCAGCGACGACCGGTCGGGGATCACTCCGCCGACGTGGTAAGGGAGGCCGCAGTTGGCGTACGAGACGTAGGGCCCGCGCTCGAAGACGACGATCTGCGCGGTCTCGTCCAGTCGGCGCAGCCGCGTCGCCGCCGACATGCCACCGGCGACACCGCCGACGATCACGATCTTCATAGTGGGTCCTCTCGATGCGATTGCGTATACCCCCCGGTGTATCGTACTATACCTCCGGGGGTATCCGAATCCCCCGAGAGGACCCACCATGTGTTATCCCGTCACCTGTTCGACCTGCGGCAAGACCACCTGGAACGGCTGCGGCCAGCACGTCGACGACGTGCGGCGTCGCGTCCCCGCGGCCCAGTGGTGCGCAGGCCACACCGACGCCGCCGCGCCCGCCGACGGCGCGGGATTCTTCGGCCGCCTGTTCGGGCGGAGCTGATCGTGGCACGCCAGCCCGCCGACACCAAGCCCGTGCTCAACCGACTGCGCCGCGCGCAGGGTCAGCTCGGCGCGGTGATCGCAGCGGTCGAGAACGGCGGCTCCTGCCGCGACGTGGTGATCCAGCTCGCGGCCGTCTCCAGCGCGCTCGACAAGGCCGGGTTCCAGATCATCGCCACCGCGATGCAGAAATGCCTCGACGATCCGGACGACACGACCGACCCGATGACGGTCGAGGAGCTCGAGAAGCTCTTCATGACGCTGGCGTAGCCCGCGCCGGCCCGCCCGCCTGCTGCCTCCGGGCGACCGCGGCGATCGAGATCGCCGACGTGGCGACGCTGACCAGCGCGCCGAGCAGGATCGCGCCGCCCTCGCCCGGCGCGAGGGTGTTCGTCTCCAGGCCGAGGGTGACCGCTGCCACCGGCACGCCGAGCTGCCCGGCCGAGGCGACCGCCTGCGCCCACGGGAGGCCGGCCGCGCGCGAGGCCAGGTGCGCCAGCACCGCGCCGGCGCCGAGAGCGAGGCCGAGCAGGATCATCGCCGGGTGCGCGACGAGTTCGCGCAGGTCGAGCGACGCCCCGAGCCACACGAAGAACAGCGGACCGAAGAAGCCCTCGGTCATCCCGAACAGCTGGCGGGCGAGCCGGTGCGGCTCCCCCACGGCCGACAGCAGCAGCCCGAGCGCGAAGCCGGCGATCATGATCGACAGGTGCGCGAACTGCGCGATGGCGGCGAACGAGAACAGCACCAGGAGGCTGAACCGCAGCTCCAGGGCGAAGCGTCGCCGCTCGGAGTACGCGTGGACGAACTGGCGCCGCCCCGAGCGGACGAACCGGACCAGGACGAAACCGAGGCCGACGGTGATGGCGGCGATCACCAGCAGGCCGATCCCCGCCGAGAGCGCCCGCGCGGGCTCGATCACGAGCGGGAGCACCACGACGCACACCACGTCCGCCACCGCGATCTGCGCGACGAGCTGCGCCGCCGACCGCTTGCCGATGCCGACCGACTGCAGCATGGGCAGCACGAGCGCGGCGGACGACGAGGCCAGCAGCACGCCGTAGAGCAGTCCGTGACCGGAGTGGGACACCAGGGCGAGCAGAGCGGCCAGCACCGCGGAGGCCGCCCCGACCGCGGCCGCGCCCAGGGCGCCGCGCGCGAAGGCGGCGCGCACATCCGGATCCCGCAGCGGCACCTGCGACCCGACCACGACCATCGTCAGCCCGAAACCGATCTGGGCGAGGAGGGTGAAGTCGTCGTTCGTGGGGTCGACGAGCCGGAATCCGGATGTGCCGATGATGAGACCGCCCACGAGCTCGCCCACCACCACCGGCACACGCCAGCGCGCCCGGGCCGACGCGATCGGACCGAGCAGGCCGACCGCAACCACCAGCGCGAGCAGGGCGAAGCTCATGAGGGAACCGTAGCGGGAGCGGAGGGGTCCCGCGTGACGACACCCGTCATGCGCGTCCGGCCCAGTGCATAGCCGATCCTTAGCCGACTTTCAGCTCACGTAAGAATGCACAAAGATTCGCCCGGCATCGTTGGACTCATGGCAGAGACCTGGGCCGCCACGACGGCCCCCACCACGGACCCCGCGAGGAGGCCGCGTCGCGGCACCGCGGTGCGGCACCGGCGCAGTGCGCGCACCGTGCGCGTCGTGCTCGTGGCGAGCGTCGTCGTGGTGCTCGGGATGTGGTGGTTCAGCGTCCCGGCGAACTTCGCCTCCACCCCGGCGAACGCGATCACCTCGATCGGTGAGCTGAGCGGCATGGTCGGCGCCCTTCTGGTCTGCTACCAGGTGCTGCTGATCGCGCGGATCCCCTGGTTCGAGAACGCGGTCGGACTCGACAAGCTCGTGTCCTGGCACCGCTCGCTCGGCGCCTCCGTCATCTTCCTCATCGTCGTGCACGTCGTCTTCATCGTGCTGGGCACCGAGGTGGTCGACAAGGCCACGCCGTGGGACGAGTTCTGGAACGTCTACTACTCCTACCCCGACATGCTCCCCGCGCTCGTCGGCACCCTCGCGTTCCTGGCGGTCGGGCTCAGCAGCGCGCGCCTGATCCGGACGAAGCTGTCGTACGAGGTCTGGTACTGGCTGCACGTCACGACCTATGCCGCGATCTTCCTCACCTTCCTGCACCAGCTCAGCGGCGGCGCCCACTTCGTGTCGAACCCACTCAACCGGGTGCTCTGGATCGCGCTCTACCTCGGCACTGCGTCCGCCGTGCTGACCTGGCGGTTCATCCTCCCGACGATGGACGCCTGGCAGCGACGGATGCGCGTCGCCGCCGTCGTCCCCGAGGGACACGGCCTCAACAGCGTCTGGCTCACCGGCCCGCACATCGACCGGCTGGGCGTGCGGGCAGGCAACTTCCTGCTGTTCCGTTTCGTCGCGTGGGGGCACCTGGGCACGGCGCACCCGTACTCGGTGTCCGCCGTGCCGTCGGACGGTCGCCTGCGGATCACCGTCGGCACGCTGGGCGACCACTCCAGCCGGCTCGCGGCGCTCAAGCCGGGCACCCTGGTCTTCGCGGAGGGCCCGTTCGGCCACTTCACCGCCGACCGCGCGAGCCGCGGCAAGATCCTCCTCATCGCGGGCGGAGCCGGGATCGGGCCGATCCGTGCCCTCGCGGAGGACCTGGTCGCCCGCGGCGCCCGGCCCGTCGTCCTCTACCGGGTGAGCAGGCCGGAGCAGCTCGCGCTGCTGGACGAGCTCACCTCGATGCCCGGCGTCACCGTCTACCCGCTGGTGGGCCGGCGCACCGAGCTCGGCTACGATCCGCTCGGCCCCGGATACCTCGCCCGGATCGTCCCCGACGCCCACAACTGGGAGGCGTTCATCTGCGGCCCCGAGGGCATGGCGGAGCACGTGGAGGCCACACTGAAGGAGTTGCGCATGCCCAAGCGCTTCATCCACCGGGAAGAGCTGAGCATGTCATGAACGAACGGAGCCCTCATGAATAGCAAGTCGTGGCGTGGCACGATCCTCTTCACCGTGATCCTCGTGACGATGGGCGCGACCGTCGGCCTCAAGCTGTACGGGGTGGGCGAGCAGGCCTCCAGCGCTCAGACCTCTGTGCACGTGTCGACCTCGGCATCGGGCACGACGACCTCCACGTCGCCGAGCACGACCGCGACGCCCGATGCGACCCCGACGCCCTCCGCGACCGCCACCGCTCCCGCGGCCTCCGCCGCGTCGGCCACCAAGACCGTCACCGGCTCGGCCGTCGACACGCGCTACGGGCCGGTGCAGGTGAAGGTGACGTTCTCCGGCACGACGATCACCGCGGTCGACACCGTGCAGTACCCGAGCGAGAGCGGCCGCGACGTCGAGATCAACTCGCAGGCGCTGCCGATCCTGCAGCAGGAGACGCTGTCGAAGCAGTCGGCGCAGATCGACACCGTCTCCGGGGCGACCTATACGTCGGAGGGCTACATCCAGTCGCTGCAGTCGGCGATCGACCAGCGATGAGGTTCTTGGAGACCGTCATGGGCATCCCCATGTCGATCGACGTGCGCGACCCGCGCGACTCGACCGAGGCCGCCGAGCGCGCGTTCGCGGTGCTGCGGGCGGCCGACGCACGATTCAGCGCCTACCGGCCCGACAGCGAGCTCAGCCGCGTGAACGCGCGTGGCGGCGACCTCGCCGGGGTCAGCGACGAGTTCCGGGAGGTCGTGGCACTCGGCTCGGCGATGGCCGGGGCCTCGAGCGGGGCATTCCGCATCCACCGGCCCGAGGGCGGCTGGGACCTCGACGGTGTCGTGAAGGGCTGGGCCGCCGACCGGGCCGCGCGCGTGCTCGCCGAGGAGGGCCTGCGCGACTATTGCCTCAACGCCGGTGGAGACGTGGCCGTCGCCGGCAGTCCGGGCGACGGCAGGCCGTGGCACGTCGCGGTCCGCTCCCCCGACAGCGCCACCGACATGCTGGCCGTGCTGGAGGTGAGGGACGGTGGCGTCGCGACGTCGGGCGCCTACGAGCGCGGCGCCCACATCGTCGACGGGCGCACAGGAGCCCCCGCGACGCTGCTGCGCAGCGCGACGGTCGTCGCCGACGACCTGACGACCGCCGACCTGCTGGCGACCGCCGTGTTCGCGATCGGTCCGCACGGCGTGCGCTGGGCACTCGGCCACGGCGCCCGCGCGGTGCTGGCGGTCGCGGCCGACGGGACGCTGCTCGGCCTCGGCGACCTGGCCTTCGCCCGGGCGGAGACCGAGGGGTGAGCACGGAGGGTTCCGAGCAGGCCTCCTATGCTGTGGGCATGAGCGCTGCCTCCCGCACCGAAGGCCCGCGCGTGCTGGTCGCCGAGGACGACAGCCGCCTCGCGGGCATGCTCGAGACGCTGCTGCGCTCCGACGGGTACGACGTGGAGGTCGCCCGCGACGGGCAGCGCGCGCTGCACCTCGGGCTCACCCAGGCGTTCGACGCCGTCGTGCTCGACCGCGGCCTCCCCGCCGTCGACGGGCTCGGCGTTCTGGCCGGGCTGCGCAACAGCGGCGTGACGACGCCCGTCCTGATCCTCTCCGCGCTCGGCACCGCACCCGACCGCGTCGACGGACTGAACGCGGGAGCCGAGGATTACCTGGCCAAGCCGTTCGACATCGACGAGCTGCTGGCACGGGTCCGCGGCCTGGTCCGGCGCGCGTGGTCGAACGTGCCGACGGTGCGGTTCCCCGGCGGGAGGCTCGACGTCGGCAGCCGCACCGTGACGCTCGCCGACGGCGCGCGCACCGTGCTCTCCGACCGGGAGGCCGGCCTCCTCGAGCTGCTGGCCCGCCGGCCGGACCAGGTCTTCTCGCGCGGCGTGCTGCTCGACGAGGTGTTCGCCGACGCCGACGACCCCGGCGTGGTCGACACGTACGTGCACCACCTCCGCAAGAAGTTCGGGCGCGCGCTGATCGAGACCGTGCGCGGCGTCGGCTACCGCCTGGGCGGCCTGGAATGAGGGCGGACCAGCGCGAGCTGCGTGCGGCCTCCACCCGGCTGGCCGTGCAGTTCGCGCTCCTCATCGTCGCCCTCTTCGCCGTGCTGGGCGGGGTCGCCTACTTCGTCGTCACCACCGGCCAGAACGAGGCGGCCCACCGAGCGCTCTCCGACGCCTCGATGGTCGACTCGGTGCACGACGCGCCCCGCAACCTCCTGATCACGGTCGTGATGCCGGATGGCAGCAGGGACAGCTCGCCGCAGCTCCCGAAAGGCCTGCCGGACGAGGCCGCGCTGCAGGACGTCATCCGGAACGGCGGCTCGCGGCTGGACACCGTGGAGGCGGGCGGCCGGAGCTACCTGACCCAGACCGACGTGCGGCGCGGCAAGGTCGTGCAGGTCTCGTACGGGCTCGGCGAGCTGGAGGAGGAGCAGGACCGCCTGATAGTCGCGCTCGTCGTCTCCGGGCTGATCGCGGCGGTCGCTGCAGCGGGCATCGGCCTCCTCCTCGCCCGCCGTTCGATGCGCCCGATGTCGGAGGCGCTGGCGCTGCAACGGCGGTTCGTCGCCGACGCGGGCCACGAGCTGCGCACGCCGCTCACCCTGCTGAGCACACGGGCGCAACTGTTGCGGCGGCGCCTGGCCGGCGGCGACGTCTCCGCATCGGCCGACGACCTCCGCGACGGGCTCGACGAGATCGTCGACGACAGCCGGGCGCTGACCGAGATCGTCGAGGACCTGCTCACCGCGGCAGACCCGCGCCAGAGCGCGGAAGCGGAGGGCGTCGACCTCGGGGCGCTCGCCGCGGTGGTGGCGCGCTCGGCCGAGGGGCGCGCCCACGAGCGCGGCATCGCGATCACGACGCGCGCGGCGGAGGACGCCGTGGTCACCGGGGCTCCGGTCTCCCTGCGGCGACTCATCGTCGCGCTGGTCGACAACGCGCTCGATCACGCGGCGTCCCGGGTCGGCGTCGACGTGTCGGCCTCCCGAGACGAGGTGACGCTGACGGTGTCGGACGACGGCCCCGGGTTCGTCGACGAGGAGCACGCGTTCGACCGGTTCGCCTCCACGCGGGCGACGACCGGAGATGTGGGCCACGAACGGCACTACGGGCTCGGCCTGGCCCTGGTCGCCGAGGTGGTGGACCGGCACGGCGGCGCGGTGGCGGCGGCGGCCGCGCCGGGCGGCGGCGCGGAGGTCGTCGTGCGGTTGCCGCGGGCACGCAGTGAACGCGGCAGTACCTCCGGTGCCGCAGAATGAAGGAGTGGTGAGCCGCAGAACGGGAGGGCCGGTGTGACCCCGAGCATCCTGAGCCTGCGGCTGCTGGTGCAGACGGTCGAGCGCGGCAGCGTCTCGCAGGCGGCGCATGCCGTCGGTCTCAGCCAGCAGGCGGCCTCCGCCCGGCTCGCCGCTCTCGAGCGCGAACTCGGCACCGCTCTGATGGTGCGCAGCTCGCACGGGACCCGGCCCACCGAGGCGGGCGCACTGGTCGCCGAGTGGGCGGCCGAGGTGCTCGACGCCGCAGACCGGTTCGACGCGAGCGTGCTGTCGTTGCGCGAGTCGTCGCACGGCAGCCTCCGCATCGCGGCCAGCATGACCATCGCGGAGAACCTGGCGCCGCGCTGGCTCACCGCCATGCACGCCGAGTCGCCCGAACTGCTGATCGAGCTGACCGCCGCGAACAGCGAGGCCGTCGCGGCCGCGGTGCGCAGCGGAGCGGCCGCGGTCGGATTCATCGAGACACCCGAGCTGCCGGCCGGTCTGGAGCACGCCACCTTCGGCTCGGACGAGCTCGTGGTCGTGGTCGGGCGCGACCACCCGTGGGCGGGCCGCGCACGCGGCGTCTCGATCGAAGAGCTGGCGCGGACGCCCGTCGTCGCGCGGGAGAGCGGCTCAGGCACCCGCCTCGCCTACGAGCGCGCCGCCTCCTCGGCCGGGCACCCTCCCGTGCGGCCCGCGCTGGAGCTGTCGTCGACGAGCGCCATCCGCGCCACGGCCGCGGCGGGCGACCACCCCGCCGTGCTGAGCATCCTCGCCGTGCGCGAGCAGCTCGCGGCCGAGACGCTCGTGAAGGTACCGGTGCGGCAGCTGCGGATCATCCGGCCACTGACCGCGGTGTGGCGGCGCAGCAACGCGGGACTGCCCGGTGCGGTGCGGCGGTTGCTGGAGGTCGTCGGCGCGGGGGTGTGAGGGTGCGCGGTGACCGCGGGCTTGCGCGTGCTCGCCTTCAGAGCTGCCCGGTCACCGCGAGCACGGCCAGGCTGGTGACCGCGACCAGCGTCGAGAGCACCCCGCCCAGCAGGAGCGGCCTCCATCCGGCCCGTCGGATCGCTGCGATATCGGTGGACAGGCCGATCCCGGCGAGCGCGACCGACACCAGGAACACGCTGACCGTCACGAGTGCGTCGTGGACCCCGCCGGGCACCGGGATCACGGAGTTCGCCGCAGCGACGACCAGGAAGCCGACCAGGAACCACGGCACCAGGCCCACCAGTCGCCGCGCCGTGAGCGGCGCGCCCGCGTTGCGCCTGCGGTGCTCGACGACCGCGAGGGTCACGCTGATCGGGATGATCATGAGCGTGCGCACCAGCTTGACCACCACGGCGAACCCCAGCGCGGAGGTCGCGAAGAGGCTCGCTGCCGCCACCACCGAACTCGTGTCGTTCACCGCTGTCCCGGCGAACAGGCCGAATGCGTGCGGTGTCATCCCGAGCGCGTGCCCGATCAGCGGGAAGACGAGCACGGCGACCGCGTTGAAGAGGAAGATCGTCGACACCGCGTAGGCGATCTCGGCGCTCGCGGCCCCGATGATCGGGGAGACCGCGGCGATCGCGGACGCCCCGCAGATCCCGGTGCCCACACCGATGAGCGTGCGTTCGCGGCTCGGGATCCGCAACGCCTTCCCGACCAGCCACGCCGCCAGGAGGCAGACGGCGAGCGTCGTCAGCATCACCGGCAGCGACTCCACCCCGACGACGAGGATGCTCGACAGGGAGAGCTGGACGCCCAGCAGCACGACGGCCAGCTGCAGCACGAACTTGCCCGAGTAGGCGACGCCAGGAGCGGTGCGGGCGCCCGGCCGCCGGACGGCGCCGACGACGATGCCGATGACGAGGGCGGGGAGGGCGCTTCCGAGCGCCGGGACGAACCGCGAGACCGCGGTGGCGACCAGGGCGATCACGACGGTGACGGCGACGCCGGGCGCGACCTCCACTGCGCGGGCGCCGAGGCGGGTCGGGAGGGTGCGGGCCGGGGCGAACTGCATGCTTCGAGCCTGGTGGACGTCGGGCCGGTGCCGCTACGGGCGCTCGGTTGTGAGGTCACAACGAACTGTTGTGACCACGGAGCTCACGTCCCTGCCGGGCGGCGCTTCCTCCCGCCGACCCCCGGCACCGCGGTCACCTGCCGCATCCACTCGGCCACCTGCCGCTCGTCGAGGTCGTCCACGGTCCGCACCTCGACTCCCCGCGTGGCCTTGCCCATCCCGACCGGCGTCACCGGCGGCACGGGGTCGAGCGTCACGCCGTTGATGAACATGAGCTTGACGTGATCGTCGAAGGCACCGCACGAGAAACACCAGCCGTCGCCGACGCCGTAGTACGACATCCCCCACTTGACCGAACGACGGAGGCCGGGGAGGGTGCGCGCCGCGAGCGCGTCGACGGCCTCGGCGATGCCGCGCTGCGGTTGCGGGAGGCTCGCGATGTAGGCGAAGACGGGCGCGTCGCCCTCGGCGGCCTTCGCGGGGCTGGCGCGGCCGGTCATGGAGTGCGGGAGCGCGGCCTGACGGGCTGCGGGAGCCGTGGGAGCTGCGGAAGCCGTGGAAGAAGGGTCCTGTGCGTCATCGGCACCGCCGGAGTGGCCGGTCATGACGGCGAGTCTAGTTCTCCGCGGGGTGCCAGAGGGGCTGGTCCTTTCAGACAGCCCTCACGCTTCGAGCGCCCCGGCCAACCGCTCCACCTGCTGCGACCACCCCGGCTCCAGCCCCGCCAGCATCGGGGCCGCCGACACCTCCGTCGTGGTCGCGCGGACGGTTACGGTCATGGTGGTCTCGCCGTCGACGGCGCCGTCGACAGCACCCTCGACGGCGCCCGCGTCAGCGTGCCCGTCGCCGTCCTCCAGCCGCACGTCGACCTCCACCGGGAACAGGACACGACCTTCGGCGTCGAGCGGCGACAGCTCGAAGGCCAGCCGACTCTGCGCCTCGACCTCCCGCACCGTTCCCGCCGACGTGTACTCGGCGCCGTCGCCCTCGCGGAGGATCAGCTCGACGCGCGCTCCCCGCGTCGGCTCGATCGCGCAGCCGACCACCGTGAAGTGCCGTGGCGCCCACCAGCGGGCGGCGACCAGCGGGTCGGTCCAGGCGTGCCAGACGTCGGATCGGGAGGCCGGGAGGCGGCGCACGAGCGTGAAATCGACGGACGCGCCGTCGCCGTCGGTCGCCTCCTGCTCCGCCGACGCCACCGCCGCGGCGTAGGCGTCGAGGGCCCGGTCGTCTTCGGTCGACTCGGCCAGCCGGTCGATCCAGCCCGCGAGTTGCCGTAGCGCCGCGCGGTCCAGGCTCGCGAGCCGGCGGCGGCCCAGGCGCTGCACGCGGATGACCCCTGCCGCCTCCAGCGCCTGCACGTGCTTCGTCGTCTGCGGCTGGAGGGCGCCGAGTGCGGAGGTCAGCTCTCCCACAGTGCGGGGGCCGTCCGCGAGCAGCACGACGATGCGGAACCGCGTCGGCTCGCCGATCGCCGCCAAGACCTGCTGCGCGTCCACTTCGCCTCCCGTACGCAGGATAAGGGGTGTTGACACATTCGTCTAGACGAATATATTGTGACCTCGAACGTACCACCACCTCGACAGGAGATCGCCATGAAGACCATCGAACGCACGGTGTCCGCTCAGCCGGAGACCGTCTGGAACCTGTGGACCACGCCCGAGGGGATCGTGCAGTGGTGGGCACCGGACGGCTTCCGTACGGACGTCGACAGCCTCGACCTGCGCCCGGGTGGGGAACTCGTCTACACGATGACCGCGGAGGCACCGGAGCAGGTGGCGTTCCTCGAGCAGAACGGACTGCCGCTCAGCACCCCGTCGCGCAAGATCTTCACCGAGCTGTCGCCGGCGAACCGGATCGCCTACCGCTCGGTCATCGACTTCGTCCCCGACCACGAGCCCTACGAGCAGCTCACCGTCGTCGACCTCCAGCCGACCGCCGAAGGCACCCGAGTCGTCATGCAGGTGGAGGAACTGCACGACGACGTCTGGACCGAGCGCCTCCTCGCCGGGCGCGCGAACGAACTGGAGAACCTGGCGCGGCTGGTGGGCTGAGCGTTCCTGCGCTTGACTCGGAGAATGTTCACGCCTGCCGAACGCGAAGGGATCCGGGCGGCGCTCGTCGCGGAGGCGAGCCGCGACCCGGCCGTCGCGGGCGCCGCCCTGGTGGGCTCCGCCGCGCACGATGCCGAAGACGAGTGGTCGGACATCGATCTCGCGCTGCAACTCGCCGCCGGCGCGGACGAGGCGGCGGTCGTCCGCGACTGGACTGCCGTCCTCGGCGGGATCAGCCCGGTCGCGGACACGTTCGATCTGTTCTCCGGCGGTGTCCGGTATCGCGTGACCCTCCTCGAGTCCTCCCTGCAGGTCGATCTGTCGTTCTGGCCGTTCGATCGATTCCGGTCGACAGGGGAGCCCTTCCGGCTGCTCTTCGGAACACCGCAGGAACCGGCCGAGCCGCGCAGACCCGACCTCGGCCGGACGGTCGGGACAGGCTGGCTGCTCGCCCTCCACGCACGGTCGGCGATCGCTCGCGGCCGGCTCTGGCAGGCGACGATGATGCTCGATCAGCTGCGCGACGAGATCGTGACGATGATGTGCGTCCGCAGCGGGCTGCCCTCCTGGCACGGCCGCGGGGTCGACGGCCTCTCCAGCGAGGACCGAGCGGGCCTCGAGCGCAGCAGAGCGGTGCGCGTGAGCCGAGCGGAGCTCGATGCGAGCCGGTGCGGGCTCGTGCGGCTGCTCTCCGACGAGATCGGGCGCCAGGATGCGGCCAGGGCCGCTCGTCTCGCGCCGGCCCTCGAAGAGCTGTCGACGCCGCTGGCCGACATGCCGGCGCCGGCCGACACGCCGGCGCCGGCGCGCCGACGAACCCGCTGAGGCTCCGCCCCTACCGTGACGTCCGGGCTCCGCCGCGGTCGGAACGGCGGACGCGTCCGTACGGGTCGACGGTGAGCACGATCGTGTACCGCTTGCGATTCACCACGCGGTAGATGACGACGATGAGCCAGAGGCCGGCGGTGAGCAGAGTCAGGATGGTGTTCCAGAACCAGCCGATCCGCTTGTTCTTGGTGAGGGTCGCCGTCACGCCGACCACGGACTCCGCCGCCCAGCCGTCGGAGACGTACCTGGCGACCTCGGCGCCGAGGATCGCCTGCTGCTGGTCGGTGCTGATCGGGTCGGACACGGCGGCTCCTTCTGGTCGTCCCGCCAGCCTACCCGTCGCGCATTTGCGGCAAATGTGGCGTTCGGACCCGCCGAACGCCACATTCGGCGCAAATCTCCCGGGGGCTCACGCCTCCGCGAGCTCGGTCGGCTCCACGACGGCGTCGACGAGGGCGCCGTTGCGCCACACGGTGAGTTCGAGGCGGCGGCCGATGGTGCTCGCGATCATCAGGCGCTGGAGGTCGGCGACGACGTGGATGGGCGTCCGGTCGAGCGAGATGAGCACGTCGCCGGGACGGATGCCGGCGAGGTCGGCAGGGCTGTCCGCCACCACCGACATCACCTGGATACCGGTGCGGGCCCCTGCCTTGCGGGCGACGGCCTCCTGGAGCGCGATCTCGGCGCCCGCGATACCCAGCCAGCCCCGGCGCACACGGCCCTCCCGCATCAGCGTGTCCAAGATCTGCCGGCTGGTCGCGTTGACAGGAACAGCCAGCCCGAGGCCGGTTCCGGCGACAGCGGTGTTCACACCGACCATGCGGGCAGAGCTGTCCGCCAGCGCGCCCCCGCTGTTGCCCGGATTCAGGGCCGCGTCGGTCTGGATGACTTCGTCGACAACGCGGCCGGCCCGCGTCGGCAGCGAGCGGCCGAGTGCCGAGACGATGCCGGCGGTCACGCTTCCCGCGAGGCCCAGCGGGTTGCCGACGGCGACGACCAGCTGGCCGACCTGGAGCGCGGAGGCGTCCCCCAGCTCGACCGGCGCCGGGGTCGGCGCGTCGGCCTGCAGGACGGCGAGGTCGGAGAGTGGATCCCTCCCGACGACATGCGCGCGCACCCGGGTGCCGTCGCCGAACGCAAGATCGACCTGGGTCGCGCCCTCCACCACGTGCGCGCTGGTCAGGAGGTGGCCGTCAACCGACACGACCGTGGCGCTGCCGAGGCCGACGCCGCGGGAGGTCCGCGCGGTCACGGCGGCGACGGCCGGTCCGACGGTGGCGGCGACCCGCACCACCACGGCCGAGTAGGCGTCCAGGGCTCCCGCATCCGTCATGAGACGAGTGTGCGCCTCCCGCGCCCCGGCGCTGCCGCGCGTTCGCCCACGGCGCACGCGCCGGACATTCGTGACGAATGCCCGCATTCGTGACACGAATCGCGGGATTCGTCACGAATGTCCCGACCGGCGCTGCGAGACACGAGATTCGTGACGAATGTGGGGATTCGTGGCACGAATCACGGCATTCGTCACGAATGTTGCGACGCAGCTTCGTCGCCGGGGCGACGACACGTGGCGCGGACCGCGAGATTCGTCACGAATGTCGGGGTTCGTGGCACGAATCACGGCATTCGTCACGAATGTGGCGACGCAACTTCGTCGGCTGGGCGACGACGGTGGTGCGAGTCGCGGACGTCGCGGATGCGGCGACCCGAGGCTGCAGACTCGGGATTCGTGACGAATGTCGGGATTCGTGCCACGAATCACGGCATTCGTCACGAATGCGACAGCGCAGCTTCGTCGCCAGGATAACGACGCGTGGCGCGAGTCGCGAACTCGTCACGAACAGGGCGGCCCGAAGGAGCAGACTTGAGATTCGTCACGAATGTCGGGATTCGTGCCACGAATCGCGGGATTCGTCACGAATGTGGCGACGCAGATTCGTCGCCGGGGCGAAGACGCGTGGTGCGAGTCGCGAGATTCGTCACGAATGCGGGGATTCGTGCCACGAATCGCGAGATTCGTGACGAATGCGGGGATTCGTGCCACGAATCGCGAGATTCGTGACGAATGCGTCGACCCGACACAGCGGACCGCGGGATTCGTCACGAATGTCGGGATTCGTGGCACGAATCGCGAGATTCGTCACGAATGTTGCGACGCAGCTTCGTCGCCAGCGCAACGATGCGTGGTGCGGGCCGCGGGATTCGTGACGAATGTCAGGATTCGTGGCACGAATCGCGAGATTCGTGACGAATCTTCGGGAGGAGGTTGCCGCGAGGCGGCGCAGCGCGGCAGCCCGCCAGCGCGGCAAGCGCGGTGGCTCAGCGCGCGGCGAGGTGGGCGCGGAGTGCGGCGGCGACCTCGGTGGGCTTGCCGCCGTCGGCGGCGTTCTGGGTTGCCGAGTGGCCGACGCCGTCGATCGTGACGGTCGCGGCGCCGGGGAGCAGCTGGTGGAGGCGCTCGACGGCGTGCTTCAGGTAGGCGGGCGACTTCGCCGCGCCGACGAGGATGACCGGCCCTCGCAGCGCCCGGTAGTCCTCGATGCGGTCCGCGTGGGCGGCGACGATGCGCATGTCGTACGGCACCGCGCGCGCGAGCTCGGCCATCGTGGCGCCACCGACCGGGAGGGTTCCCGCATCCTTGGCGATCATCTTCCGCGTGCTGGACTCGAGCATCCGCCGCGGGAAGAAGCGCAGGAAGCCCGGCCCCATCTGCGTCCCCAGCAGCGCGGTGACCATGTAGGCGGGGACGTCGCCGCGGGCGGCCTCCGGCTCGAAGCGGCGCAGGAAGGCGTCGAGGTCGAGCGACCTGTCGGCGACCAGGGCCGGTTCGAAGAGCACGACCGCGAGCTCGGGGTGACGGAGGCCGACCTCGGCGGCGAGGATGCCGCCCGAGCTGATGCCGAGCACGGCCGTCGCGCCGGTGGCCGCCACGACCGCCTCGATGTCGGCGAGCTCGGCGGCGGGGTCGTAGTCGGTCAGGGCCGGGTAGGCGCCGCTGCGACCGCGTCCGCGGCGGTTGATCAGGTGCACGGTGAACGTGTCGGAGAGGGCGTCCGCCAGTTCGCTCTGGCTGGCCGCCGACTGCATCGTGCCGTGCACCACGACGAGGCCGGGGCCGGTTCCTGTGCTGAAGTACTCGATCGGCGTGCCATCCTCGGAGGACACGAGGTGACCGGTGAGGCGAGAGGTGGGTCGGGTGGTGCTGTCGGTGCGGGACATCGGAAGTGCCTTTCGTCGGGATCGCGGGGATCGTCGGTTCGTCGATTTGTCTTAGTGACTAAGATAATGAGTGAGTGAGAGGTTTGCAAGAGTGGAAGCACAGAATCGTGACGCCCTGATCGCGCGGCTGACCGACCTGGGTGCGCAGTCCGCGAGCCTGACTGCGCTCTTCCAGCAGCGCGCCGCGGCCGGCTACGGACTCGGTGTGAGCGACATGAAGGCCCTCGACCTCCTGATGCGCAACGGCGCCCAGACGGCCGGCCAGCTCGGTGCCGCCCTCGGTCTGACCTCCGGCGCGGTCACCGGCATCGCCGACCGGCTGATCCAGCGCGGGTTCGCCCGCCGGGAGACCGATGCGGCCGACCGCCGGCGGGTGCTGCTATCGGCCGACTTCGCGGTGCTGTCATCCGGCCCGAATGTCTACCAGTGGATCGGGGAGGCGTTCCAGACTCTGCACGACTCGCTGACCACCGAGCAGCTGGAGTTCCTCGTCCGCTACCAGGAGGAGTCGATCGCGCTCACCCAGCAGGCGGTCGAGCGGCTGGCGGAGAGTGAGTAGCGAAAGCGAGGAGGGGCGCACACCTGCCCGGCCGACGCGGAGTGCCCGCGTGTCAGCCACCTCCCTCCCTTCGTCGGGCGAGCCTCCCCTCGACGGCCCGACCGCCACGACGACCTGCGACCTGCGACGCCGGCGGCATGGCCGAGCTCCATCGCCCGTACCGGACCGCGTTCGGCGAGGCCGGCCGCCTCGTCGAGGCAATGGCGGACGGCGACACGGCGCACGCCGACGCCGTCGCGGCGCAGCTCTCGTGATCTCGCTCTCGCTGCACGCCCACTACGAAGCGGAGGACCAACGGCTCTGGCCGTGAGAATCGGGTTCGGCCGCGAGGACTACAGCCGCAGCCCACCCTCCAGGAACGCGAAGGCCTCGTCGATCAGGTCGGCCAGCTCGGCGTCCGGGTCGTCCGCGAGCTGGGCGAGCACCGCGAACATGCTGCCGACGATCGCACCGGCGATGGTGCGCACGGCGAAGTCGACGCGCGAGCGGCCCTCCCTGTCGGCGATCGCCTCCGACACCAGCAGCATCGCCTGCGACAGCTGGTCGAGCATCGCGCCGCGCAGCGCGGGCACCCCGAGGACGAGCGCGAGCCGTTCCCGTTGCTCCTCGAGCTGCGCCGGGGTCAGGCCGACGAACGCCTCCCGGAGCGCCACGCGAAGCGCCGCAACGGGTTCGACCCCTCGTGGTTGCGCCAGGAAGGCCGAGATGATCCGCGGGTCGAAGTCGTCGAACAGCACGACCGACTCCTTGGTCGGGAAGTAGCGGAAGAAGGTGCTCGCCGACACGTCGGCGGCGTCGATGATCTGATCGATGGTGGTCTGGTCGTAGCCCTGGTCGGTGAACAGCCGGAGGGCGTGCGATTGGATGGCGGCGCGGGTTCGTGCCTTCTTGCGCTCGCGGAGCCCCGGTCTGTCAGACGTGCCGTCCGGCATGCGCGCTCCTTCTGTTCGGTCTGGTCGGTCTGGTCGAAGCGACGGGGGTCGGGTCGGCGAGGGTCGGCTCGGTGGCGGCCGCGTCGGCGGCGGCCGAGACGGAGATGACTGCTCCGGCCGTCGTGGCAGGGGCCGCCTGTCCCGTGGCGGCCACTCCGCGCGGCAGGATCACCACCGCCATGATGGCCCCTGCGACGGCGATGCCGGCGGAGACCAGCAGCGAAACGCTCATTCCGGTCGTGAAGGCCGCGCGCACGGACGCCGCCAGCGCCGGCGAGTGCAGCCGATCGGCTACGGCGATCCCCGCGTAGACGCTGGACTTCGCCGCCGAGGCCACGGCCCCGGGAACCGCCGGCGCCGCGAGGGCCGAGCCCAGCTGGGCCGTGTAGACCGCCGCGACGACGCTGCCGAGGATGGCCGTGCCCAGCGGGGCGCTCGTCTTCTGCAGCGCCTGCACGACCCCCGACCCGACGCCGCTGTGCTCGGCGGTGAGCCGCGACAGGGCTGCAGACATCGCCGCGGTGAGCGCGAGCCCTGCGCCGGCGCAGACCGTGGCCATCCAGCCCGCGATGAGCAGTTCGCTGGTGGAGGCCGTCGTGCGCGAGCCGAGCACGGAGCCGACCGCGATGACGACGAAGCCGATGGTCACCGTCGCCCGGAAGCCGATGGCGGCGGCGATCCGGCCGGCCGGCAGGGCGCCGATCAGCATGCCGAGCACGAACGGCAGCAGGCGCAGCCCCGAGACGAACACGTCGACGCCCTGGACGGCCTGGAAGAACTGCGGCATCACGAACAGCAGCCCGACCATCCCCATTCCGGCCACTCCGGCGAGCGCCGCTCCCCCGGTGAACGAGCGGGAGCGGAACAGCCGGGTGTCCACCAGCGGCGAGCGGCCGCGCCGGGTGAGCGCGACCTCCCACGCGACGAACCCGGCCAGGATGGCGACGCCGAGCCCGAGGGCGGTCAGCGCGCCGGCGTCCGTCCACCCGTGCTGCCCTGCCTCGATGATGCCGTACGTGAAGACGACCAGGCCACCGACGGACGTGAGCACGCCGATCGCGTCGAAGCCCGGGCGTTCTGCGGCCTTCGACTCCGGCACGAGGAGGGTCACGGCGAGGAGCCCGATCGCGACCACCGGGAGGTTGAGCAGGAACACCCATCCCCACCAGAGGTTGGCGAGCATCCAGCCGCCCAGGATCGGGCCGAGCGGAAGCGACAGGAAGTTGGCGGCCGAGAACACGCCGACGGCTTTGGGGCGGCTGGCCTCGTCGAAGAAGACCGTCAGCGCCGAGAGCGCCATGACCGCGACTCCCGCCCCCGCGACGCCCATCAGCAGGCGGGCGATCAGGAACACGGTCGGAGTGGTCGCGAACGCGCAGAGCGCCGAACCGGCGCCGAACGCGGCGAGGGAGACGAGCAGCACCGCCTTGCGGCCGAACCGGTCGCCGAGGAGGCCGAGCGGGAGCACGGCGGCGGCCAGCATCAGCAGGTAGCCGGACGAGAACCACTCCAGTTCCGTCTCGCTCGCGTGCAGTGCGTTCGCGAGCGTGGGGAGGGCGATCGACAGCACCGTGCCGTCGATGCCCACCGCGAGGACGCTCAGGCTCACCGCCGCGAGCGCCCACCATCTGCGCTGTCCATTCATGAAAGTCACCTCCATTTGAATAGTAGGCGCTTTTTGAAAGTTTGTGTCAGTTTTTTCTCAGGCGATGCGCTGCTGCTCGGCGTCCGGGTGCGTGGGCAGCAGCAGCCGGCCGCTGTCGGCGTCGAACTCGAACAGCTCGCCGTAGCGACCCCAGTCGATCGCCGTGTCCAGCTGGCGCTGGGCGTCGTCCGTCCCGTAGAAGATGCGCAACTCGGCGAGGATCTCGTCCGTCCCGATCGCACCGGTGCCGGTGTGACGCAGATCGCGCACGATGCGGCGGACGAGCGGGGCGGCCTCCATCGCGAGCGTGGCGAACTGCTCCTTCGCGCGCAACTGGTCCGCCGCGGCGTACCTGCGGCCCTGCTCGGTGATCCGCAGCTCCGTGCCCTGCGGCCGTGCGAGCTTGAGCAGCTGGGCGGCGTCGACGATCGGCAGGAGGTCGTCGATCTCGTAGCGGAGCTCGTCGGCGATCTCGGCGAGGCCGTCCTGCCCGCCGCGCTCGGCGAGCAGCTCCACCAGACCGCCGAGCTCGCCGGTGCTCACGGCCGGCAGCGGGAGGTCGATTCCGTCGGCGACACCCCCCGGGCGAGCGCCCCCGCCCTCGACGGCGGTCGCACGCGGCTCGGCCGGCTGCCCGGTCAGGATGCCGTAGACCTCGTCGACGAGCGCCTCGAACTCCGGGCTGCGCCGGTCACGCGGCTGCGGGAGGCCCACGGCGAGCTCCGCCTTGATCCGCCCGGGGTTGGAGTCGAGCACGACGACGCGATCGGCGAGCTGGATGGCCTCCTCGATGTTGTGCGTGACGATGAGCGCCGTGCGGGTGGGAAGCGTCCCGTCGCCCCACATGCGCACCAGTTCGCCGCGCAGGTTCTCGCTGGTGAGAACGTCGAGCGCGGAGAACGGCTCGTCCATCAGCAGCACGTCGGGCTCCACGACGAGCGCTCGGGCGAAGCCGACACGCTGCCGCATCCCGCCCGAGAGCTCCTTCGGGTACGCCGACTCGAAGCCGTCGAGGCCGATCTGGTCGATCGCACGCAGCGCCCGCTCGCGACGGACCTCCGCGCGCACGCCCTTCGCCTCCAGCCCGAGCTCGACGTTCTCGAGCACGGTCAGCCACGGCAGCAGGGCGAACGACTGGAAGACCAGGGCGGTGCCCGGGTTGGCACCGTTGAGCACGTCACCCTTGAACGAGACGCTGCCGGAGGTCGGCGCGATCAGTCCGGCGATGCAGCGCAGCAGGGTGCTCTTGCCCGATCCGGAGCGGCCGAGCAGAGCGACGATCTCGCCCTGGCGGATGCTCAGCGAGACGCCGGAGAGGACGGTCTTCTCTCCACCGTCGGTGGCGAACGACTTCGTGACGTCGCGGACGTCGATGAGCGTGGCGGTCGTGGTGGTCATGATGGAGGCCCTCCTCACAGGCTGAAGCGGCGCTCGGCGACCGCGTAGAGACGGCGCCAGAACAGGCGGTTGAGTCCGACGACGAAGACGGACATGACGATCACTCCGACCAGCACCTTGGCCATGTCGCCGGTCGTGGTGGCATCGGCGATGTAGGCGCCGAGACCGGTCGCCGTGTAGGTGTGGTGGTTGTACGTGACGACCTCGGCGACGATGGAGGCGTTCCAGGCGCCGCCAGCCGCGGTGATGCCGCCGGTGACGTAGGCCGGGAAGATCGCGGGGAGGATCAGCCGCCGCCAGCGCTGCAGCCTCCCGACGCCGAAGCTGTCCATCGCCTGCCGCAGGTCGGTCGGGATCGCGCTCGCCCCTGCGATCACGTTGAACAGGATGTACCACTGCGAGCCCAGCGCCATCAGCAGGATGCCGCCGAGGTTCAGCGGGATACCGGAAGCGACGAAGAACGCGATCGCGAACGGGAACAGGAAGTTGGCGGGGAAGCTGGCGAGCAACTGCACGATCGGCTGGGCCAGCCGGCTGATCCGCGGGTTCATCCCGATCCAGACGCCGATCGGCACCCAGACGACCGTCGCGAACAGCAGGATCACCACGACCCGCGCCATCGTGATCGCGCCGAGCCCGAACGCCTCCACGAAGGCGCCGAGACCGACCGAACGCTGGATGAACACGTAGGCGGCGACCGCTCCCACCAGGATGGCGGCGACCACCAGGACGGTCACCGCGACGTCGAGGGCGCGCTTGCGCACCACCGGCACCCGGAGCGGGTGCTCCGCCAAGCCGAACGGGCGCGTCGCCCTGTCGAGCCCGCGCGCGATCGGCCGGAACCCGCGCTCGACGGTGCGCGGCAGCCACGACCGGCTGATCACGTCGAGCACGACGCTGCGCGGCCGGTCGGTCGGCGCGGTGTCCTCCTGCCGGAACCGCTCCGCCCAGGCGACCAGCGGCCGCCAGAACAGGAAGTTCACCCCCAGCACCATGATCGTCATGGTGAGGATCGCCCAGCCGACCCTGTCGAGCTGCCCGGCCTGCACCGCCGAGGCGACGTACGCGCCGACACCGGGGAGGGCGTAGCTGTGGTTGTTGACCGTGATCGCCTCGGAGGCGGCCAGGAAGAACCAGGCCCCGCCGAAGCTCATCATGCCGTTCCAGACCAGCGGAATCATCCCGGAGGGCACGTCGAGCCTCCAGAACCGCTGCCACTTGGTCAGCCGCATCAGCCGGGCCGCCTCATCGAGGTCGCGGGGCTGACTGGTCAGCGACGCGTAGAACGAGAACGTCATGTTCCACACCTGCGAGGTGAAGATCGCGAAGATCGCAGCGGACTCCAGCCCCAGCGTCGAGCCGGGGAAGAGCGCGATGAACCCGGTCACCGTCACCGACAGGAAGCCCAGGATCGGCACCGACTGGAGGATGTCGAGCGCGGGCAGGATCACCTTCTCGGCGCGCGGCAGCCGGGCGGCGGCCGTGGCGACCACGAACGTGAACAGCAGCGACGCGGCGAGCGCGGCGAACATGCGCAGCAACGATCGCAGCGCGTAGTACGGCAGCAGCGCGGGATCGGTGTCGATGGACGAGGGCACCTCGGCGAGCCGCAGCGGAGCGGTCGCCCCGGCGGTCGCCTGGATCACCAGGTAGAAGAGCACGACGATCGCGACGGCCACCACCACGTCGAGCCAGCGGAAGCGGACGCGACGGAGCGTGCCGGCGCCGGGAACGGTGCGGAGAAGAGGCATGACAGGACCTCCCTGAGTCGAGGGCTGACGGGAGACGAACGCTCGTCCTCGTGCTGCGGGGCTCAGTGACGGCCGGGTGCGCTGGGCGCGGAGGCCACCGCCGGGCAGCAGGGACGAGACGGACTATGATCGTCGATCACGGCGGGTCACCTCCTCGCGGATTCAGGCAGGCGCACGCCAGGTTCCGCCGCCGACCGCACGGTCGGGGGCGGGACTCCCACGTAAGAGCTTCGGCACTGCACGACGTGTCCCCACCGGGGAAGCCACTTGGGATCACCCCTTAAGCCGGGGAGACCTGTCCTGATCTTGGGCGTCTCTCGACGTCGTCAGATCAGTGGCCTGTGTTCGTGCAGAAGCCTCACCTAACGAAGTTTCTGCCGAGAAGAATCTAACAGGCCCGGCGGCTGCCGCGGCGCCTCTCTAACGAAATCCACACACCCGCCACCGGCCTCCGCCGAGACGTGCGCTCGGGGTTCGTGAGGTTCACGACGGTGCCGAGGGCCGCCATCCGGCCGGCGATGTCGCTGGTCCAGCTGCGAGCACGACGGATCGGTTCGATCAGGGCGTCGCCGTCGCACCTCGCTCGACCGCGGCTTTCCACGCTCGGTACCGAACGGGGCAGCAGCGGGCGCACGGCCGGTACCCGGCCGAGAGGGCCGTCCATTCGTCGGCGAAGAACACCCGGTTCGCGACGTACCCGCCCTTCGCGATCGCGCGGAGGGCGGCGGGGCAGTCCAAGCGCCCGTAGATCCGGTTGCCGCGGTGGCCTCCCCATTCGCCCTTCGTCACGGACGGGTAGGGGCGCCCGTCCGCGCCGGTCAGGACGAAGGTCACGCCGCACCGCGGGTGGCAGAGACGGAACCGTGGCCGGACGGGAGCCTCGTCGCGGTCACGCGGCGGCCTCCAGCTGCAGCAGGGCCGTCTTGGCCTCGAGCCCCCCGATGTAGCCGCCGAGGGTTCCGTCGGTGCGCAGCACCCGGTGGCACGGGACGACGACGGGCAGCGGGTTGGTGGCGCAGGCGCTGCCGACGGCGCGGATCGCCTTCGGGTTGCCGACCAGCGCTGCCATCTCCTTGTAGCTGCGGGTCTGCCCGTAGCCGATCTCCGGCAGATGCCTCTGCACCAGCCGGCGGAAACCACGCGAGAGCGACAGGTCGAGGTCGAGCTCGAAGGCCCGCCGACGGTGCCCGAAGTACTCGTCGAGTTCGCGCGCTGCGGCGTCGAGCCGCTTCGGCGCCCGGAGGATGCGCGGGCTGAGCTTCACGGCGAGCGATTCGAGAACCTTGTCGTGATCCTCGTTCGCGTAGGCGACGCGCACCAGCCCCTTCGGGGTCGCCGCGAGCAGCAGCTTCCCGACCGGGCTGTCGACGGTCGTATAGGCGACGTCGAGCAGGCCCTCGGCCTGTGCCGCCGCTTCCAGCCGACGGTGCAGCATCGCCAGCGTGCCGTCGTCGACGGGCGCCGACAGGGTGGTGAGCGTGTCGGCGCTCCCACTGTGCTTCGTGTCGTTCATGGTCGTGCTCCTTTCTCCAGCGCGCCCGGATAGCTCTTTCTGAGGCTCTTCATCCCGTCGGCCGACGCTCGTCGTGCCGCTTCGACGGTTCCGCCGAGGATCGCCGCGATCTCCGCGTAGGACATCCCGGCGAGATACCGGTACGTGATCGCCTGCCGCTGCTTGTCCGGCAACGTGCCGACGCACGCCCACAGGTCCTGATCCCGCGCTCCGGGGATGCCCAGCGTGGTCGGCGCTTCCGGCAGCTCCTCGACGGGCAGCGGGTTCCTCGCGGCCGCCCTGTGCACATCGATGGACTTGCGCCGGGCGATCGTGACCAGCCACGCTTCCACGTTCGCGGTCTCGGGGAGATCGGGGTACGCGCGAAGCGCGGCGAGGAACGTCTCCGACCACGCGTCGTCGGCGTCGTGCACGCCCAGCAGCGACCGGCACACCCTGAGGACGGTGGTCCCGTGCGTCTGCACCACGGATTCGAACGGCGGTTTCATGTCCATCCCATTGAAGTCGCTTCCAGCGTCGTTCTCGTGAGGTCGAGGTCAGAACAACCGGCCGGCCGCGATCGACGCCGGCTCCTCCAGCTCCAGCAGCGCCCGCTTGCGCCGGAGCCCACCGGCATACCCGGTGAGCGAGCCGTTCGAACCGAGCACACGGTGACAGGGCACGAACACGCAGAGCGGGTTCGCGCCGACCGCCTGACCGACCCGGTAGGCGAGCGATCTGTCGCCGAGGCCGGCCGCTATCGACCCGTAGGTCGTCGTCTCACCGAACGGGATGGCGGCGACCGCGTTCCACACGCGCTTCCGGAAGTCGTTGCCCTCGGCGGCGAACGGCAGCTCGAACGCGCGGCGGCGGCCGGCGAGGTACTCGTCGAGCTGACGCGATGCCTCCGCCAGCAACCCGTCGGATGCGGCCGCGACCGTGGCGCCGAGCGTGTGCTGCGCAGGACGGCGGATGTGGTGCGCGAAGTACAGCCCGGTGACCGCGTCGCCCTCGGCGACGATCGTCACGGAGCCGAGCACACCGGCGTCGACCGCTGCGTTCCTGGAGTTCATGAGTGTCGGTCCCTTCCGTCTCACCCTGAAGACGTGCGGGAGGGCGGGAACGTGAGATCGGAGTGTTCGTTTCACGACTCTATGCGCGTAGACTGCCGGAGACGCCACCCAGCCCGTCATGAACGAAGGAGTATCCGTGACAGAGTCGAACGATCGCACCCGCATCGAGCCCCGGGTGCTGGTGCTCGGTTCCGCCAACGTCGACACGTTCCTCTATGTGGACGACTTCCCCGCACCGGGAGAGACGGTCTTCGGCCAGGCCGGCCGCACCGGTCTCGGCGGCAAGGGCGCGAACCAGGCGGTGGCAGCGCAGCGCACCGGCGCCGAGACGACCTTCGTCGGAATGGTGGGGACCGATGACGGCGGCGCGTTCGTCCGCCGGACCCTCGACGACAACGGCGTCGACACCAGCGCTCTGCTCACCTCGGGGAGTGCGCCGACGGGCGCGGCCTACATCTCGGTGAACGCCGAGGCCGAGAACACCATCGTGGTGGTCAGCGGGGCCAACGCAGAACTCACCGCGGACGCGCTCGTCTCGCACGACATCGACGCACTGATCGCCGAAGCGGGGCCGACCATCGCCCTCACCCAAGGCGAGCTCGGCCCGGAGACGATCGCAGCGTTCGCGGCGGCCAGCGCCCGGGGCGGAGTGCGCTTCGTGCTCAACCTCGCCCCCGCCGCCCCGGTCGACGCCGCAGCACTGCGCGCCGCCGACCCGTTGATCGTCAACGAGGGCGAGGCGCAGGCGATCGCCCGCGGTGAGGCGTCGGCGCCGGTCGACGACATCGTCTCGTGGGCGCTCGCCACCGCGCAGGACCTGGTGGGGACGGTGTCGACCTCGGTCGTCATCACGCTCGGTGCGTCGGGAGCCGTCGCCGCGACCGCGGACGGGGCGTGGCACCAACCCTCCCCCCGACCGGCCGAGGTGGTCGACACCACGGGCGCCGGTGATGCCTTCGTCGGTGCCCTCGCCGCGGTGCTCGCGGCCGGCCGGCCGCTGGCCGAGGCCGTGCGCTGGGGGGTCGCCGCCGGGTCCGCCGCCGTGGCGGGACACGGCACCGTGGAGTCGTACACCCGCCTGGCCCGCTTCGATCACGCCGCCGTGCCGGCCGAAGCGGCGCCGGCCTCCGCATGACCCCCTCGCGTCGGCGCGCCCGCGTGACCCGTGAGGATGTGGCGCGGGCGGCGGGGACGTCGACTGCGGTGGTCAGCTATGTGATCAACGACGGACCCCGCCCGGTCGCGGAGAAGACCAGGCAGCGCGTCCTCGCCGCGATCGAGGAGGTCGGGTACGAGCCGGACACCATCGCTCAGGCGCTGGCCTCCGGCGTTTCCGGCGCCTACGGACTGATCGTCCCCGACATCGCCAACCCCTACTTCGCGGCGCTCGCGCACGTGCTCGCTGACGCGACCTCGGCCGCCGGCCGGGTGCTGCTGCTCGGAGACTCGATCGAGGACGCAGCACGCGAATCCGAGCTGATCCGCTCGTTCGCCCGGCGCAAGGTCGACGGACTGCTCCTGGCCACGGTGGACGGCCGGCCCGACCTGACGCCCGCCTCCGCGAATCGCATCCCCGTCGTCGTGATCGACCGGATCGATCCGCGACTGGAGGCGTCCACGGTCGCCATCGACAACGTCGCGGCCGCGCGCGCAGTGACCGAGCATCTGATCGCCCACGGCTACGCCAGCCACGGCATCGTCTGCGGACCCGCCGACCTCCTCGTCGCACGCGACCGCCTCCACGGCTGGTCGGCCGCGCTGGACGCCGCCCGCATCGAGCAGGCGCACCGCTCGGTCGCCGAGGCCCCGTTCACCCGGGGCGGCGGCAGAGAGGCCGGTCTGCGCCTCCTCGACCGTCCGGCCAGACCTCGCGCGATCTTCGCATCCAGCGAGGCCCAGGCCGTCGGAGTCCTCAGCGCAGCGGCCGAGCGCGGCCTGCGCGTGCCGGACGACGTCGCAGTGATGTCGTTCGACGGGACGGAGACGAGCGACTTCACGGTGCCCAAGCTGTCGTCCGCGGTCCAGCCGCTCGAGGACATCGCCCGCGCGGCCGTGTCACTTCTCGGCGTGTCTGCCCTCGGCGGGAAGGCCGGTATCGCCCCCACCCACCAGCTCATCGGGTTCGACCTCCGGCTGCGCGCATCCTGCGGGACGCATCGCGGGCTCGGCTGAACCGGCACCGCTGTCCTCGACCACCTCCCCCGCTCCCCGCAACCTCCGCACCGGTACGACCGCCGTCAGCGCCACCGCCACCAGCCCGACGACGAGCAGGGCGACCCCCGTACCCGACGCATCGATGACCGCGCCGGCGACCGCGGAGGCCAGGGACGCCCCGAGGTTGACCGCGTGGTTGATCCACGCCGACGCCTCCGTGCGGCCGTCGGAGGCCACGACCGTGTCGGCGACCAGGTAGCCGGTGATCAACGACGGCGCGAGGAACGCGCCGAGCAGCACCAGTCCCCCGGCGAAGAGCGGCAGCGAGCCGAAGGTGGACACCGCGACGGCGGTGAGACCGATCGCAGCGCACAGCACGAGCAGGCGCACTCCGAGAGACGCCCGCCAGCGCACGTGCCCGTAGACGAGGCCGCCGCCGGCGCTCCCGGCCGCGAACGCGGCGAGCAGCCAGCCCGCGAGCGGAACGGCATCCCGCTCGGCCGCCAGCGCCGGAGCGCCGATCTCCACGACGCCGAGCACGGCACCGACACCGGCCAGCACCACCAGCACGCGAAGGAACCCGGGGACGGCGAGCGGGCGGGCCCGGTGCTCGCGCGGACGCGGCGGGTTCCCGGACAGCACGGCGGAGGCTGTGCTGGTGATCAGGCCGAGCGTCCCGACCAGGCCGACTCCCGCGGTGACGAACAGCCCGACGCTCGGCGACGACGCGACGATGATCGCCGTGATCGCCACCGGACCCCCGACGAAGAGCAGCTCCTCCGCGACCGCGTCGAGGCTGAACGCCTTCTCGCGCTGCGGCCCCGCATCGGTGAGGGAACTCCACACGACGCGCATCGCCGCGCCGAGGGGAGGGGCCGAGAGACCGACGACGACGGCCAGCGCGACGGACCAGAAGGCGACCGTTCCGGGTGCGGTCGCGACCGCGGACACGATGCCGAAGGCGACGAAACCGGCGGCCTGCACGATTCCGAGGGCTCCGAGCGCGCGCGGCTGGCCCCAGCGGTCGACGGCGCGGGCACGCCACGGCGCCGCGACGACGTTGGCGAGACCGAACGCGGCCGAGGCGAGACCGGCGAGCGCGAACGAACCGGTGCCCTCCTGCACGGCCAGCAGCACGGCGAGGCCCGCCATGGCGAGCGCCGAACGGCCGATCAGCGCGGGGACGAAGGCGCGAAGCGCGCCGGGAAGACGAAGAGATGCGAACACGGTGAAGCTCCAGAAGACTCTGACGGTGGTTGGGCCCGCGGGGTCGGAGAAGCGACCCTCGACGGATCGAGACCTGCGCGGGCGGGACGCAAGACCGTCAGATGAACATCACGATGTGAAGCACCCGGCCACGGTACCAGATGCGTGCACGGCACCCGCTGCGGGGGCAGTGCGCACGGTCGGTGCCGTGCAAGGATGCGCAGGTGGATGACATCCGGAGCCGATTGCGGTCGACCTTCCAGTGGATCGGCGATCGAACCGACGCCGGCTTTCGAGCGGACGTGACCGGCTGGTGGCGTGACGCCACGATCCTCGGCGAGATCGGTGCCGGACTCGCCGCGCTTTTCGGCGACGCGGACCCGACCGTCGTTATGGGTACGCAGTCGCGCGGGAGCATCCTGGGCGTCCTCACCGCACTCCACCTGGGTGTCGGGTTCGCCGAGGTCCGCAAGGAGCCATCGCCCTCTGCGGACAGCGACGCGTGGTGGACGACGGCCACCGCACCGGACTACCGGGACCGCCACCTCGACCTCGGCCTGCGCCGATCGCGATTGCGCAGCGGAGACCGCGTGCTCTTCGTCGACGACTGGATCGACACGGGAGCGCAGGCTTCCGCCTGCCGACGGCTCGTCGACCTGAGCGGAGCGAGCTGGCTCGGAGGAGCGGTGGTGGTCGACGGGCTCGGCGAGCCGGCGCTGCGACGCCGGCTGACGATCCGGTCGCTGCTGCACATCCGCGACCTGTGAGCGGGGACGGGCGGCGGGCGGCGGGCGGGGTACGTCCTAGCTGCCGGAGCCACGCCGCACCACGGCGGCGACCGCCACGGTGGCGAGCGCGAGGACCTGTGCCTGCACTCCGATCCCGATCAGCCAGGCGAATCCCGGGTACGCGACCGCGGGACAGACCAGGGCGAGCGGGACCAGGATCGACAGAGAGAGAGCTGTGCGCACGAGCATCGTCTGCCGTCGGCTCGCGGGGCGCGCACGCCGGTTCAGCCGCGGCACCGCGAGAATGGCAGCGAGCAGGAAAGCAAACGAGATCGTCAGCACCCAGGCTGGCGCTGGCTGCCCCAGGAGTACGAGCACGGCGGGAGGCGCGGTGATCAACACGATCACCGCGAGCATCAGGACCGCGGGGGTTCCGGGCGCCGGAACCCAGGGCCGCTCGGTCGTACCGGACATCGCTTCCTCGCTCTTCGGCGATCGGCTCAGCATCGGTCGATGACGAGATGGGTCGTCGCCGGGCCATAGCCAGCGTACCAGAACTAAAACGCACAATTTTAGACTACTGACGCGCCTGCTGCGTCACCCCATCCGGAGCCAGCGGCCGACACGCCGGCCGGGAGGCCGTTGATCCGGAGATCCGGCCGCGGGTGGGCCGGATCTCCGGAGTCGTGCGCTGGCGCTAGACGGCCGGCGTGAGCCGTTCCGCTTCGCGTCGTCCCTGCGCGAAGCCGGCGCGGGCCGACGGCGGGCGGGTCGCGGGGTCCATCTGGTTCGTTCCCATCGCCTCCAGGGAGGCCGCATCGGGCGTGATCACGACGACCCGGCTCCCCTGTGCGCGCAGGGCCTCGACCTGGTCGCCCAAACCGTAGCCCGGGAAGCGCCGGATGCCCTCGAACTGGCCCGGCCGCTTCCAGTCGGGGCCGCCGAACGGCGACAGCACGATCACGGTCGCGTAGCCGGCCGCGAGGTCGGCGTTCTCGGCCGAACGGACGCCCCCGTTGATGTAGTGCACGCCGTCGACGATGTGGGTCGCGGTGCCGCCGGGCAGGGCCGTGCTCGCGGTGACGGCGTCGGCCAGCTCGACCCCGGAGTCGCGGTCGAAGGCGACCAGTTCGCCGGTGTGAGCGTTCAGCGCGAGCACGAGCAGGGGGCGCTCCGGCCAGTCCTGGCTCGGGAGCCGGGAGGCGACGAGCGCCCGCCGCTGGTCGGCTCCGGGGCGCAGCACCGCGTCGCTCTCGAGGGCGAAGGCGCCGAGCGCCCTGTGCAGTTCCTCCGCAGAGCCGGCGGCGGCGCCGATGGCGCGCAGTCGCTCGAACAGCTCCTGCTGCGGGAGGGCCGGCGGCCGCTGAGCGGGGCCGGGCGCGGCAGCACCGGCACCGGCACCACCGGCACCACCGGCACCGGAGGCGCCTCCGGCACCGCCCGGTCGCGCGGGGGCCGTCAGGGCGGCGGCGTAGAGGTCGGCGGCGGACATCCCGCTGCGCACGGCCGCGCCCGCGGTGGAGCCGGCGGAGGTGCCGATGACCAGGTCGGCGAGAGCGGTCAGATCGTAGCCCGCGTCGGCCAGTCCGGCGATGACGCCGAGCTGCCAGGCGTTGCCGGCGGCGCCGCCGCCACCGAGGACGAGGGCGACGTCGTGCGAGGTGTGGGGTTCGTGGCTCTGGTTCATGTCGTGATCCTTCGAAGAGGTGCGGGGCACCCGCGGATCGACGACGGAAGCGCTAGTGGCTTCGACGCGAAGGGGCGAGCACCCGACTGTTGATGGAAATCGGACTCACCTCCTCAGCTGGCGCGCTACGGCAGCGCGTACGGACGAACGCTTGAACGATAGTCGCCGGTGCGCTCCACCGCAAACGGCGGCGTCACGACGCCTGCGCCGGCACGTGGTCCAGCCCGAGCCCCTGCTGGCCGTAGGTGCTGAGCACCTCGCCGATCACGACCCGGTACGGGCCGATCCACCGCTCGTGGAGGCGCTTCGCCTCCCGGTGGGTGTCCATCCCGATCAGCTCGTGGAGGGCCTCCAGGCTGTCCCAGTAGTAGACCTCCGAGTGCAGACCGGTCTCGGGGTTCTCCCACGCCTCCTCGCCGAGGAAGCCCCGGATGCTGCGGGCGCGCTCGGCGATCTCGTCGTTGAGCCGGTGGAACTCGTCGTCGTACGGCTTCGTCGCGAAGATGAACGTGGACGTGTAGGTCGTGCCGGTTCCGGTCATGCCAGCAGCATACGGAGGCCGCTCACCCGAAGACCAGATACATGCCCGGCTTGCCCGGCTCCCTGAGCTCGAAGCGGAGGGTGAGGTCCGTCGCCTCGAGCAAGCCGACCTGCTGAGCGAACTGCTCGTTGGTGACGAACACGACCCGCTCGAAGCCCCAGTCGTCGCGCAACCACGAGCGCAGTGTGTCGAGCAGTGCCCTGTCGAGACCGGCCTCCAGCTGCGACTGGCGCACCCAGAAGTACGAGACGACGTCGACGTCCTCCCACGCGTCGTTCCCCACGGGCGTGACCGCCGACTTCGCCAGGAACGTCGCCGACGTCGGGAAGAGGTAGACGCACCCGAGGCAGAGGGTGTCGTCGGGGTCGCGCACGGTGAAGGTGAATGCGCGGTGCTCGGCGTGGCGCTGCTGGAGGCCGACGAGGTCGGCACGATTCGCCTCCACCGTGAAGTCGTCGGCCGGCCACTCCGACTGCTCCCAGAGGCGCAGCAGCTCGCGGGTCTCCATCACCGCCGCGTGGTCGTCGGCCGCGTCGTCGGCGCGGATCGGGCGGAGCAGGAAGCGGTCGCCGCCCAACCCGACCGGAACCGGCTCGACAGGATCGCGGAAGGACACGATCGGTCAGGCCCCGTCGCCCGCGGCCGAGCGCGGGATCGACAGCTGGTCGAGCTGCCGGTCATGCACCGACCTCACGAACTCCCAGCCCGCGCGCGGCGACTCCACGCGCGCATCGTGCGGCTCGTAGCCGTCGACGAGCGCCTCGACGTAGGCGCGGTCGCGAGCCAGACGATCGCGCAGCGCGGTCGCGTCGCCGACGGAACCGTGGCCCGGGATGACGACCGTCGCCTCCCCCGCCTGCGCCTCCAGCAGGAACAGCGCCGCGAGGTAGTCGTCGAGCGGGTCGGGAGCACCGGCCAGGTCGAGCATCGGGACGAACACATCGGACAGCATGTCGCCCGCGACGAGCACCCCGGCGCCGTCGACGAGGAGTGCGGCGTGGCCGGGGGCGTGCGCGCGATGCTCGAGGATGCGCACCGTCGGCCCGTCCCACGGGATCCGGTCGGCGCCGGCGGGCAGCCCGGCGAGGTCGTCGCCGAGCCCGTCGAGGCGCACGTCGTCGGGGATGCCGAACCGCTTCGCGTCGATGCCGTTCGCCAGCCGTCGCCGTGCGGTGTCCGCGGCGAGCGCTGTGGCCCACTGGTCCACGGCCCCCAATGCCGGGTGCCAGAGCAGGTGGTCCCAGTGCGGGTGCGTCGCGAACCCCGCGACGACCGTGTGCCCGGCGCGCTGGAGGTCGTCGGCGAGACAGCCGATCTCGCTCTCGTGGATGCCCGGGTCGACGACGAGCACCCCCGTGTCCCCCACGACCACCACCGCGTTGGTCCGGCACCACGCGCTGGTATGGACGAGCACCCCGTCAGCCGCTTCGCTCAGCACGCCCCCAACCTACCCCGCCCCACCTCCCCGGGCCTGCTGAGGCCGGCATCCGCGCTGATACGGTGATCGCGTGACCGACGGCAGAGAGACGGTACTGATCGAGGGCGGCACCTTCCGCATGGGCTCCGCCGAGTTCTACCCCGACGAGCAGCCTGTGGTGGAGCGCGAGGTCGCCACGTTCCGCATCGACCGCTACCAGGTCACGAACGAGGACTACGCGCGCTTCGTCGCCGACACCGGGTACGTCACCGTCGCCGAGCGTCCCCTGGCCGCCGCCGACTACCCCGGCGTCGCGGCAGAGGACCTCGTGCCCGGCGCCATGGTCTTCACCCCGACCGCCGGGCCGGTCGACCTGGGCGACTGGCGCAACTGGTGGCGCTGGCAGCCCGGCGCGTTCTGGCGGGCGCCGTTCGGCCCCGGCTCCTCGGTCGACGCCCGGATGCGGCATCCCGTCGTGCACATCGCCTTCGAGGACGCCACGGCGTATGCGGCCTGGGCGGGCAAGCGGCTGCCGACGGAGGCCGAGCACGAGTTCGCCTCCCGCGGGGGCGTCGACGGCGCCCGCTTCGCGTGGGGCGACGAGCCGTATCCCGGCGGCGTCCCGCAGGCCAACTCGTGGCTGGGCCGCTTCCCCTACGACAACCGCGGCGTCGGCGGCACCGCGCCCGTCGGGTCGTACCCGGCGAACGGGTTCGGGGTCTTCGACCTGATCGGCAACGTCTGGGAGTGGACGAGCGACTACTACACGCCCCGCCACGTGCGCCTGAGCGACCATCCCGTCGACGCGGGCAAGCGGCAGAACCTGCTCGCGACCGCGAGCGCGCACGAGGGCGAGACCATCCCGCGGCGGGTGCTCAAGGGCGGCTCGTTCCTCTGCTCGCCCGAATACTGCCTGCGGTTCCGCCCGGCGGCCCGATCGCCGCAGGCGGAGGACACCGGGATGTCGCACATCGGGTTCCGCTGCGCCGTCGACGCGTGAGGAACCGGCCTCAGAACACCGCAGCGATCCAACGGCCGACGAAGTCGGCGCCGATGACCAGCAGCACCACGACGAGCAGAGCCGTGCCGTGCTCGCTCAGCCAGGTCTGCAGGCGGCGCAGCGGGGCCTCCGCCCGGTCGGGCGCGACGATCGCGGCGCCGACCGGGATGGTCACCGAGCTGGTGCTCAGCACGACGAAGACCACGACCACCACCAGCTGAGCCGCGGCCGCCAGGCCGCCGGTCGCGATGTCGACGCCGACCGCCGCGGCGACCGCCAGGTGCAGCGGGCTGACGATGGAGAGGGCGAGACCGAGGCCGAGCGCCGACAGCGGAGTCAAGCGCCCGATCACCCGCGTGAGCCGCGGCGGCCTCGGATCCGTCCCTGGTCGTGGGCGCGCCCGCCAGGCCAGGGCGGCCGACCCGAACATCACGAGCGCGACGAGCGGGTCGAGGAACCACGCGTCGCCCTTCAGCGACGGCAGCTGGATCGCTCCGATGGCGGCGCCGAAGATCGTGAACACGGCGATGTACAGGCCGATCCCCACCACCCAGCCCACCGCGTACGCGCCAGGCACCGCACGGGCGCGCCCGGACAGGAGGAGGGCGGTGGCGGCCATCACGCGCGTCGGGCTGAACCACACGACGAGCGCGAGGGGGAGGATGGCGCCGACGACCGCGAGCATCCGCCCCTCCCCACCCGTGAGCCCGTCCGCCGACTATGCGGACGCGACGCGCAGGCCGTTCCCGTGGCGCGCGCGCTGCCCTTCGACGATGTAGAGCACGCCGGTCGCGAGCTGGATCGCCTGCGACGCGATCAGCGCGCCGACCCAGACGGGAACCAGCACGACGACCGGGAGCGTGCTGACGAGGAGGGCGACCACCATCGCGACGGCGAATGCGGGCAGCCCCCAGCGCGCGGGACCACGGAGCACACCTGCGCGGAAGACCACGATCGCGGCGACGGCGAGCGCGACCAGTGAGAGCAGGTCGATCGCCCAGACCAGCGACGACCAGATCACGAGCATCGGCAGCGGCGCACCGGCGCCCGGCGCCGGCCATACGAAGTACCCGGCGGAGAGAGTGTGCGTGACACCGAACAGGATGAGCGCGAGCTTTCCGAGCAGCGAGGTTCCGGCGATGCCCGGCTCGCCGCGCACTCCCACGGCGAGCACGATGCAGGCGGCGATCAGCGCGATCGCCGGCACGCCTTGGGCGACCGGTGGGTTCGCATAGATCCACGAGATATCGATCCACGGGAGCACGAAGGCGGCGTTCGACAGCAGCGGGAACACCGCCGCGAACGCGAGGCCCACGCCACCCCAGGTCAGTGTCAGCGCCGGCGCGCGGCCGATTGAGCTCTCGTCATCCCCCATGCGGACAGACTGGCCGGTCGGCGAGCGGATGCGCAAGGACTTTTCCCCGGATCCGTGCCAGGATCGGATGGACGCCGACGCGAGGGGGACACGTGATGCGGACGATGGGGACGACGACGGTCGAGACCGGGGAGCTCTCGCGGCTGCCCGCCGGGCCGATCCTGATGCGGCTGCGCCGCCTGCTGCTCACGACGGCAGGAGCCGCCGCGGCGTACACGCTGCTGAGCACGGGGAGCGTCGGGACGTGCACCGACACGCCGAATGCCGGCGGCTCCGGCGCCGCCCAGGTCACCTGCGCGAACCTCGTCCTGCACCCGAGCTGGATCGTCTACGCCGCGTTCGCCGTCATCCTGTTCGTCGCGATCGGCCGGGTCGCCCGTCAGGCCTCGACGGTCGCGGACGCGCTCCGCACGCTCGACCGCGCCGCCATCGTCATCGGTGCGCTCGCCGTGCTCGCCGGCCTCATCGGGATGGCGTGGCTGTTCCTGGTCCCGCACGAGGCGCTGACCAGCGGGGGCACGCTGATCTACCCGTTCCCGTTCAGCTCGCCCGAGCTGACCATCACGCACAACCCGTGAGCGCGGCGCCGGTCGCGGGAGGCTGACCGCCGCCGCTGAGTACCATGCACCCCATGGCCATCAGACTCGACAACGTCGGCATCGCGGTGCGCGACCTCGAAGCGACGATCTCCTTCTTCACCGACCTCGGTCTGGAGGTGGTCGGCCGCGACACCGTCAACGGCGAATGGACCGACACAGCAGTCGGCCTGGACGGCAACCACGCGAAGATCGCGCTGCTGCAGACGCCGGACGGCCACGGCAGGCTGGAGCTGTTCGAGTACCTCCACCCCGGCGCCATCGAGACCGACCCCACGCTCCCGAACGAGATCGGCATGCACCGGGTCGCGTTCGCGGTCGACGACATCGACGCCGCCCTGGAGGTCGCGGCGTCGCACGGTTGCTACCCGCTGCGTGGCGTCGCGAACTACCAGGACGTCTACAAGCTCACCTACCTGCGCGGCCCCAGCGGCATCCTCGTGATGCTGGCCGAGGAGCTGCAGCACGCAGACCGCTAGTTCTCCTGACGCGCGGGGGTCCGTCCGTCGATGCCGACGGCCTGCGCGAACGCCTGGGCGGCGTCGTCCAGCGACTCGTCGCGGAGGAAGCGCGGCACGACGCGGCCGAACCGCATCAGGTGGACGCTGATCCGCCCGTGGGCGGCGCCGTCTCGGCAGATCAGATCGAGCGTGGGGACGATCCGTGCTCCCGACTGCGCGGAGCCGATCTCCACCCGTTCGATCGCGGCCGCGGGGAACTCCGCGACCGTGTGCGGCCGGCGCCACCCGCGCACGAAGCGCACGGCCCCGCGGTCCGCGACCAGCGCCATGTACGAGCTGGCGACGAGCTTGGTCCGCGCGCCGGTCGACTGGCGCGCGAACGCGTCAGCACTCGAGACCAGCACCGGGTCGGTCGGGACCGTCGCGATGAACGCGCCGGGGTAGGTCTCGCCGAGTCGGCGGGTCCGTCTGCGGTCGAGCGTCGCGTAGAGCCGGAACAGCCCGAACGCGAGCAGCAGGACGCCGGCGACGATCAGCGCCAGCATCGAGAGGATGTCGAGCCAGTCGAGGCCCTCGTCGTGGGCCACGAGCACCCGGCCGACGAGCCCCAGCAGCGACAGGGCGAGCAGACATCCGTAGCCGATCGCCGCCGCGGCCGAGATCCGTCGGCGTCGTGTCCCCGTCACGTCGCCATCTTGTCAGAGGCGCCCACCGCTCCCTACGGATCTGAGAGGACTCGCACGATGGCTCAGGCCTCCGCCGCGGCCCGGATGATCGCCGCCGCCCGGTCGGCCCGCGGGATGAAGGCGGTGTGCGATCCATCGATGTGCTCCGTGGTCGCGCCCATCCGCTTCGCCCAGGCCTCCTCGGCCTGCGGCGAGATGGAGTTGTCGTGGTCGGACACCAGGAACCAGCTCGGGATGTCGTGCCAGCCGGCTCCCGTCGCCTGCTCGGTGAGCGCGGCGACCGCCAGCGGGCGCTGGGTGGCGTACATGACGGCGGCGGCCTCGTCCGACGAGTCGGCGCAGAAGACCTCCTGGAATCGTTCCTTCTTCACGTGGAGCTCGGGGCCGCCGGGTGCCCCCACCGCCTCGTACGGGGTGGGCTCGTTCTCGGTCGCCAGCAGCGGCGCCGGGTACGGCTGCTACGCGCTCACCGCGCTCTCGCCCACGTCGAGCCCGAAGGCGGCGAGGAACACGAGCGCCTTCACGTTGCTCAGCCCCGCGGATGCCTGGCCGATGACCGCACCGCCGTAGGAGTGGCCGACGAGCACGACGGGCCCGTCGATGGCGGAGACGACGCGGCGGACCGATTCGCCGTCGTTCAGCAGGCCGCGGAGCGGGTTCGGCGGCGCGACGACCGTGTACCCGGATCCTTCGAGCTCGGCGATCACCCCGGCGAAGCCGGAGGCATCGGCGAAGGCGCCGTGGACGAGAACGATGGTGGGCAGTTCAGGCATGAATCTCTCCTCGAGTCGGTGACGGTTCCGGGAGGCCGCCCGATAGGGCGGCGGCACGGCGACATCATGAGACAGCCCGAACCCCTTCGGCAAGAGGTGTCACCAGGAGTTCCTCAACCGGCCCGGCGGCGGATGCCGCCTGGCCGGGGCTCAACGGCCGACGGCCGTGCGCAGGATCGCGGCGATCCGCTCCTGGTCCGCAGCGGTCATGCTGGTGATCGCGTAACCGACCGGCCACAGGCCGCCGTCGTCGAGCTGCGCGGCCTGCTGGAACTCGATCGTCGCGTAGCGGATCTTGAACTTGGCTCCCGGCTTGAACGCGACGACGGTCTTGCCGTCGGCGTCGGCGTACGCCGGCATGCCGTACCAGGTCTTCGCGGCCAGCGACGTGTTCTCGGCGACCAGCCGGTGGAACGCCTCCGCGAACTCCTTGTCCGTGCCGGTCATCGCGGCGATCGCCTCGTCGCACGCGGCGGCAGCGTCCGCTCCGGCCTGCGCCGCCTTCTTCTCGGCGACGGCGGCCTTGATCGCGGCCTTCTCTTCTTTGCTGAACGTGGTGTCGGTCATGGTTTCGTTCCCCTCTCGTGACCTGGCTCCAACCTAGGCTCGGAGCCCGCCGGGTCGCTTCTCCGATCCTGCTCTCTTCCAAACCTGACACACCGTGTCGAAAACCCTAGCCAGGAGGTGGGCACAGGGATCACACTGTGCTCACCCGGCACATCCGTCGCGGTCGGCGAGGGACCGGTGCCCGGCGACAGGGAGGTATGCCGTGACCATGCACCCGTCCATCCACCATGCCCCGCATCTCGAGGAGACCTCGCCGGTCCCCTACCTGCGGCATGGTCAACTCATCGCGCTCATCCATTGGAACCGCGTCGCCGGCGACTGGAAGTACACGACCCTCCTGGCCGAGTACGCCGGGCGCGACGACAAGCACTGGCAGGTGATCGCCCACGGCCAGCCGATGACACTCGACCGGGCCGAGTGGGCGATCTTCAACTGAGACGACGGGCGCCGGCTCAGCGGGCAGCCGCGAGCAGCGGCCGCACCGAGGCGTAAGCGTCGCGCACATCCCGGGTGGAGGCGTCGTAGACGCGCGCGATCCGGGTGGCGCCGTCGTAGCGCGGCCAGCCGGGGTCGCCTCCCGAGACGAACGCCACCGCCGCACCGTGTACCTCGTCGGCCAGCTCCTGCGGTGGGTTCGGGCCGGCCAGCGGCTCCATCGCGGGGCCGTCCAGGCAGTCGAAGAAGAACGGAACGTCGAGGCAGTGCTCGGCGAAGCCGAAGTGCCCTGACGGCCAGGCGAACCGGTACACCCAGGTGGGCGCGGTGCCGCGGTCGGCGACCACGTTCAGGACCGCGACGCGGAACATCCGGTCGGTCAGCACGCGGCCGGCCAGCCGGGCCTTGCCGTGGGCGACGACGTCGGCGTTCGCGGCGAGGTACGCCTTCCGTGCGCTCTTCGGCACACCGAGCTTGCCGAGCAGGATGCCCTTCGGCACCAGCGCGAGCGTCCTGCCCGCGTCGGCCATCGCCATCGTGAACTCGTCGTCGGTGGCGCCGAGGACGAGCGGCTTGTCGGCGCCGACACCGCTCCGCAACGATTCCGGCGTCGAGCGGACGAGGAGGTCGCCGTCGATCGTCGGACCGAGCGGGAGGCCGCCCTCGACGACCTCGTTCAGCGCATCCGGCCCGAGCTCCGTCGCCTTCTTCTGCAGTTCGAGGACGCGCTCCTCTGCGACCGTCGCCCAGCCGGCACGGGTCGGCTCGACGCCGGCCGTCGCGGCGAGCGCCCGCCCGAAGGCCTCCGACTTCTCCGGTGTCACGTCGGCCAGGGCTCCGGAGATGGCGTACACGGCGCGGAACAGGTGCTGCGCCTTCGCCATGCCGAGGAGGGTCAGCGCGGCCCCGCCGCCTGCGGACTGGCCGCAGATCGTGACCCGCGCAGGGTCGCCGCCGAACGCCGCGACGTTCTGCTGCACCCACTCCAGCGCGAGCAGCCAGTCGCGCACACCGCGGTTCGACGGTGCGTCCTCGATCCAGCCGAAGCCGTCGAAGCCGAGCCGGTAGGAGATGGTGACCGTCACCACCCCGTCGCGGTTGAAGTTGCGGCCGTCGTACCAGGGGCTCGCCGGGGAGCCGGCGAAGTAGCCGCCGCCGTGGATGTACACGAGCACGGGGAGGCCGTTGCCCGCCTCAGCCTGCACCGGGCTCGGGGTGTGCACGTTGACGTTGAGCGTCGACTCCCCCGGGACGCTCGGCTCGGGGATGAGCGTCACGCCGGGATCGCCTCGCTGCGCGGTGGCACCGAACGCGGCGGCGTCGAGCACGCCCTCCCACGGGGCCTTCGGAACGGGCGCTGCGAAGCGCAGCTCTCCGACCGGCGCCTCGGCGAACGGGATGCCGAGGAACGCCGCGGACCGCAGGGCGCCGCGTGCGCCGGACCCAGGGGCCGTCGTGTCCTTCCAGCGACCGCGCACCGTGCCGGCGAGCGTCCGCACCTCGGGGTGCGCCCCGGCCCCGGCCTCCGCGACTGCCTCGGCCCCGGCCTCCGCCGGGGATGTCTGCATGTTCTCCATCAGGCGACCTCCGCCGTCACGTTGCCACTGTGTCTGCCGTCGACGGCGTCCTCATCGAGGGGGAGCCAGTCGAGGATCTTCTTGATGAACGCGTCCCAGAATAGCCAGTCGTGGCCGCCCGGCCCTTCCTCGTAGTGGTGCTCGACGGCGTTGCGTTCGAGGAAGCGGTGGAAGTCCTGCGTGCGCGTCAGCACGAAGTCGTCGACGCCGCTGGCCAGGAAGATCCCGGGGATGTCCGCGCCGGACTCCTTCAGCCGCGCGATCAGTCCCTTGTAGTCGCGGTCGCTGCCGAGCACGGAGGCGGCGTCGCCGAACGCGCGCTCGATCATCCGCCGGTTGCCCGGCATGAGGGTGTCGAGGCTCTCCAGCTGCGGCTCGTCGTAGCCGGGGACCAGGTCGCCCAGCAGCAGACCGGGCGAGAGCACACCGATCCGGCTGAACGTGTCGGAGAAGCGCAGCCCGTTGACCAGCGCTCCATAGCCGCCCATCGACAGGCCCGCGATGAAGGTGTCGTCGCGCCGGTGCGAGAGCGGGAACGTCCTGCGGGTGAAGTCGACCAGCTCCTCGCCGACGAACCGCCCGTAGTTGCCGGCCATCGCCGAGCCCTCGGCATCATCGATCCACCAGCGGTTGTCCCCTGACGGCATGATTACCGCGAGGTTCTTCTCCTGCGCCCACATCTGGATGCGCGTCCCGCCCAGCCAGTCGGTGTAGTTGCCGAGGCCGCCGTGCAGCAGGTAGAGGGTCTTCAGCCCGTCGGTCGACGCACCGCTCTTCTCCTCCTGCCCGGGAGAGAGCAGCGATTTGTCGGTCGGGATGATCGCGTTGAATGTGACGGTGCGCTCGAGGGTCTTCGCGTAGAAGTTCACTTCGGCGAGTGCCATGGTGCTGCCTTTCTTCTGTGCTGGTCTGCGTGTTCCGGCGCCTCACCGTTCGGGGAGGCGCCGGAACGGTCACCTGACGCTCTTGATCGGCGCGGTGGCCACCGCGCCGAGGATGGCGAAGACGATCGCGAACACGAACAGCACAGGGTAGCCGCCGAGAGAGCCGATGATGATCGCCGCGATCGGGGCGCTCAGCGCCTGCGGGATGTTGGTCGCGACGTTGAGGATGCCGAGGTCCTTGCCGGCCGCGCCGCCCTCGTTGGGGAGCACCTCCGTCATCAGCGCCGCATCCACCGACATGTAGAGGCCGAAGCCGATGCCGTTGATGACGCTCATCGCGATCATGCCGGTCAAGTTGGGCATGATCAGCGGCATCGCCAGGCCGATCGCCATGACGACCGTCGCGACGTAGATGAAGACCTTGCGGCGGCCCGCCCTGTCGCTCCACCATCCCGAGACCACGATCGCGATCAGGGTCGGCACGAAGGCCACCAGGGTCAGGGTGATGACCGCGCCGGTCGCCGCCTCCAGTGAGAGCTTGATGTAGTCGGTGAGGATGTAGAGCTGGTAGGTCGTGACGACGAAGTAGCCGAGGATCAGCAGGAAGCGCGCAGTGAAGGCCCAGAAGAAGTCCGGGTGCTTGCGGGGGTTGATCCAGAAACCGGAGAAGAACGCGCCCCAGCGGAAGGGCTCGACCGTGGCATCCTTCGACGACCAGTCGCGATTGATCAGCACGAACAGCAGCGTCACGACGATGACGGCGCCGCCGAAGACCGCGTAGCCGACGCCGACCTGCTTGGCGAAGGCACCGGCGAGCATGACGCCGATCGTCATGCCGAGCTGGGTGCCGAGGCCGATCATGGCGCTCGCGCCGCCGCGCTTGGAGCGCGGGAACCGGTCGGCCGTGATCGTGGTGAGCGGCGCCTGCAGGAAGTTCAGGGCGACCTGGATCACTACCCAGAACACGGTGATCCAGAGCAGGTCGGTCAGCGAGCCGAGCCCGAGCAGGAAGATGCCGCCGACGATCGCGCCGACGACCATCCACGGTGCCCGGCGGCCGAAGCGGGATCGCGTGCGGTCGCTGAATGCACCGGCGAGCGGCTGCGCGAACAGTGTGAACACGAACGAGGTCGTGGTCACGATGGCGAGGTTGCCCACCTTGTGCGCCGGGTCGAGCAGGGCGACCTGCACGGGGAGCAGGATCGCGATCAGCCCGCCGTAGGTGGCGAAGAGGGTGAGGGAGGCGGCGAGCAGGCTCGGCAGCAGACGCTTGTTGGCGGGCGGGCTGGCCGCCGGCTGGCCGACGGCGGGCTGCTGCGCGCTGATGAAGCCGGTCGGCGCGATCTCGGCGGCCGGATCGGGCGGGGTCATGGTCATCGGGGCTCCTCGTTGAGCGGGACTGGTGCTGTGCGGGAAGGTGCGGTGCGGGTCTGGTGCCGCCTCAATACCAAACAGCGTTAGGTATTCAGACGCTGACGATTGTCGCACCAAAAGCCGAACGTTGCAAGGGTTTCGGTGCGAAAGCCGCATCCCGTTCGTGTTTGATCGCCTATCCTGGATCCCATGGCCAAACGGGGCGCGTACGCGAAGGGAGTCGTCAAGCGCGAGGAGATCCTGGAGGCCGCCCTCGAGATCATCGGCCAGCGCGGCTACCGCAGCGCCTCCGTGCGCGAGATCGCCGACGCCGTCGGCCTCAGCCCCGCCGGGCTGCTGCACTACTTCGGCTCCAAGGAGCAGCTCTTCGTGGAGATCCTCCGCGCGCGCGACGAGCACGACTCCCGGCAATTCCCCGACGCCGGCTTCGAGGAATCGCTGGTCGAGATCATCCGGCACAACGCCCAGGTGCCCGGGCTCGTCGAGCTCTACACGCGGCTCGCGGCGGAGGCCGGCGACACCGAGCACCCGGCCCGCGCCTTCTTCCTCGACCGGACCGCGACCGTGCACGCGGCCGCACGGGAGGCCTTCCTCGCCGAACAGCGCGCCGGGCGCATCCGCGCCGACCTCGACCCCGAGTGGATCATCCGCGCCGGTCACGCCCTCGCCGACGGCCTCCAGAACGCCTGGATCCTCGACCCCAGCATCGACATGGCCGCCGACATCGAGCGCTTCTTCACCCTCCTGCGCCCCTGAGCCCCTGAGCCCCCGAGGGGCACGAGATTCGTCACGAATGTCACTTTTCGTGCCACGAATCTCGACATTCGTGACGAATCTCGATCTTTGCCGGGGCGCGGGATTCGTGACGAATGTCGTGATTCGTGGCACGAATGTCGTGATTCGTGACGAATGTCGCGGGAGGTCAGCGGTAGTCGTAGACGCGCTTGTACTTGCCCTCGCTGCGAGGGAGCTCCGCCGGCTCGGCGAGGACGACGTCGACGGTCGTGCCGATGTGCGTCTTGATGCGCTGCTGGAGCACCTTCGCCGCCGCCTCGCACACATCGCGGTCGAGAGCCGGGTGGCGCTCGATGCGCACGGTGAGCGTGTCGAGCCTGCCCGCCCTGCGCAGCTCGAGCACGAAGTGCGGTGTGAGCGTCTCGATGCCGAGCACGAGCTCCTCGATCTGGGTGGGGAAGAGGTTCACGCCGCGCAGGATGATCATGTCGTCGTCGCGCCCGGTGATCTTCTCGATGCGGCGCAGAGCCGGATAGGCTCTGCCCGGCAGCAGGCGGGTCAGGTCGCGCGTTCGGTAGCGGATGACGGGGAACGCCTCCTTGGTCAGCGACGTGAAGACGAGCTCGCCGTGCTCGCCGTCCGCGACGGGCTCGCCCGTCTCGCCGTCGATCGTCTCGGGGAGGAAGTGATCCTCCCAGACGTGCGGGCCGTCCTTGGTCACCACGGACTCGCTCGCGACGCCGGGGCCCATCACCTCGCTGAGGCCGTAGATGTCGACGGCGTCCAGGCCCAGACGGCGCTCGATCTCGGCCCGCAACTCGTTCGTCCAGGGCTCGGCGCCCAGGATCGCGACCTTGAGCGACGTGCCGCGCGGGTCGAGCCCCGCTGCCTCGATGGCGTCCGCGATCGTCAGCAGATAGCTCGGCGTGCACATGATCGCGTCGGGCTCGAAGTCGTGGATCAGCTGCACCTGCCGCGCGGTCTGACCCCCCGACATCGGGATGACGGTCGCGCCGATCCGCTCGATACCGGCGTGCGCGCCGAGGCCTCCGGTGAACAGCCCGTACCCGTAGGCGTTGTGCACCTTCCAGCCGGCCGCCACCCCCGCCGCGCGCAGCGAGCGCCCGACGAGGTCGGCCCACCGGTCGAGGTCGCCCTGCGTGTAGCCGACCACGGTCGGTCGCCCGGTCGTGCCCGACGATGCGTGGATGCGGCGCACCTCCGACATCGGGACGGCGAACATCCCGAACGGGTAGGTCGACCGCAGGTCGTCCTTGGTGGTGAACGGCAGCAGGCGGACGTCGTCGAGGGTGCGGATGTCGTCCGGCGCGACACCCGCCGCCTCGAACGTGGCGCGGTAGAACGGCACGTTCTCGTACGCGTGCCGCACTGTCCACTGGAGGCGGCGGAGCTGGAGGGCGCGCAGTTCGTCGCGGCCGATGGTCGCCGGGTCGACCTCGGCGACGTCGAGCGCGGCTCGGGCGGTGGTCGTCTTCGACACGGGTCGCTCCCGGTTCAGTCGGCGGTGCCGCCGGCGTCGGCGGCGGCCCGGTTGGTGGTGAGCGAGCGACCGCGGAACTCCGCGACCGCGTCGCCGGTCTCGTCGGTCACGGTGACGTCGTAGACGCCCGTGCGCCCGACCAGGCTGCGGCGCACGGCGTGCGCGGTGAGCGTCTGCCCGGCGCGCGTGGACTTGAGGAAGGTGATGTCCGCGCCCGCGGCGACGGTCACCCGTTCGTCCTCGTTGCAGGCGATCGCGAAGGCGGTGTCGGCGAGCGCGAACACGAGGCCGCCGTGCGTGATGGCGAAGCCGTTGGTCATGTCTTCGCGCACGCGCATGCTGACACGGGACTCCCCCGGTTCATCCTTCTCGACCAGCATGCCCAGGGCGGCGGAGGCCCGGTCGCGCTGCATCATCGGGCGCACCGGCTGCTCCGGGCGCGCGCTCATGCGCGCACCGCCGGCCGAACCCCACTCACCAGGAAAGCGTCGGACATCGTCATCCTCACCCGCCGGCGGATCGCGCATCCACGGCGACGCACGAATTCCTTACCGATCGTTCGGTAATCGTCGCATCCCGATGCCGCCCACGCAACCTCCACTCGCCGAAGGGCACGCAAACGCCCCTAAAACGGCCGGGAAGGGGCGCTTGCGTGCCCCTCGGGGGAGGTCAGAGGGCGTTGCGGCGGGCGACGGCGCCGAGCCAGCCGAGGGAGGGCTTGGGCGTGCGCTCGAAGGTCTGCAGATCGACGCCGATGAGGCCGAACGTCGGCCGGAAGCCGCTGGCCCACTCGTAGTTGTCGAGCGCGCTCCAGTGCAGGTAACCCCACACGTCGATCCCCTCCGCGATCGTCTCGTGGATGGCGCGCAGCGACTCCGCGGTGTAGTCGACGCGGCGGCTGTCGTCGGCGGTCGCGATGCCGTTCTCTGTCACCATCACCGGCGTGTGGCTGCTCTTCTGCCAGGCCGAGCGGATGCCGTTCGCCGCGGCCGACGGGTAGAACTCCCAACCGGTCAGGGTGGTCTCCACGTCGTCCGCGACCGGGCGCGGGCCCTCCGGCCCGATGAACGTGCGCGTGTACGCCTGCACGCCGACGAAGTCGTCGCCCTCCGCCTGCTCGAGGTACCAGTCGTCGCGCGGATAGCCGTACTCGTGCAGCATCTCGGCCGCGCCCGGCTCGTCCACCGCCCGGAAGTCCTGCGTCGCGATGGTCCAGCCGCTCTGCAGGCCGGGCACCGACGAGAGCACCTCGCGCGCCCTCCTGTGCGAGGCGAGCAGGGCGTCGGCGACCTGGAGGTCGGGATTGGGGAGGCCGAAGGCGACCAGGTTGCCGGCGTCCTCGCCGCCCGCCAGCATCGCCGCGATGTTCGGCTCGTTGATCGTGCAGACGTAGCGCACGCCGTCCTCCAGGATCGGCAGCACGGTCTCGGTGTAGCGCGCGAACAGGTCGGGAGCCTCCGGATTGCGCCAGAAGCCGGCCGCATCCATCCACCGCGGCACCGTGAAGTGCATCAGTGTGACGACCGGTTCGAGACCGACCTCGAGGCAGGCGTCGATCATGCGGCGGTAGTGGTCGAGGGAGGCCCGCGAGACGAACCCGCGCTCCGGCTCGATGCGCGCCCACTCGACGGAGAACCGGTAGCTGTTCAGGCCGGCGTCGGCGAGCAGCCGGAGGTCCTCCGGGTAGCGGTGGTAATGGTCGGCGGCATCACCGCTCGGCTCCACGATCGGGGTGCCGGGGGTGTGCTCCAGGACCCACCAGTTGCTGTTGACGTTGTTCCCCTCCACCTGGTGGGCAGCAGTCGCGGCACCCCAGAGGAAGCCGTCGGGAAAGGTGAGCACAGGGTTCTCCTCGGTTCGTGGTCGGAAGGGACGTCAGCCGCGCGGGCTCGGGACGGCGTCGAGCAGCCGCACCGTGTAGTCGTCCCGGGGTCGCTGCAGCACCTCGGCCGTGTCGCCGCGCTCGACCACGACGCCCTTGTCGAGCACCATGATCCGGTCGGTGACCAGTCGCGCGCTGAGCAGGTCGTGGGTGATGTAGAGCATGCTCACGCCGCGGGTGCGCCTCAGCTCCTCCAGCAGGGCGAGCACGCCCGCCCGCAGCGACATGTCGAGCATCGAGACCGGCTCGTCGGCGATGATCACCTGCGGGTCGCTCGCGAGGGCACGCGCGATGACGACGCGCTGGCGCTGGCCTCCGGAGAGCTGATGCGGCAGCCGTGAGGCGAACTTCTCGACCGGGGTCAGGCCGACCGTCTCGAGCAGTTCGAGCACACGGGCTCGGGCCGCCCCACCACGCAGGCCGGTGAAGTTCACCACCGGCCGGGTCAGGATGTACTCGACGGTGTGCAGCGGGTTCAGCGCCGCGTACGGATCCTGGAACACCATCTGCACTTCGGAATGCAGCTGCTTGAGAGCCCGCCGGCCGCGCAGCGTGTCGATGCGGGTGCCTCCGAACGCGATGGTGCCGGAGGTCGGCCGCTCTACGCCGGTGATCATCTTGGCGATGGTGGACTTGCCGCTGCCGCTGGCGCCGACCAGCGCCATCGACATCCCCGGCTCGAGCGTGAAGGACACGTCGTCGACCGCACGCGTCGCGTCACCCCTGCGACCCTTCGGGTACACCTTGGTCAGGTTGGAGACGACCATCGGCTCGCGCGCGCCGACCCGCTGCCGCGCGGCGGACCCCGAGGTCCGCGCGCCCGAGACCGCGCCTGTCGCCGGCTCCGGTCGCGCGGCGCCTCCGGTGCGCCGGTCCAGACCGGGCACGCTCACCTCGGCGGCGCGCGGGTCGCCGTAGTGGCTCAGGAGCATCTGCGTGTACGGGTGCTGCGGCGCGTTCAGGATGCGCTCGCTCGGGGCGTCCTCCACGATGACGCCGTCGTGCATGACCAGCACGCGCTGCGTCGCCTCCAGCACGACGCCGAGGTCATGGCTGATGAGCACGGCCGTGAAGTTCTCCGATGCCTGCAGCTGCCGGATGGTGTTCATCACCGCGTGCTGCACGAGCACGTCGAGGGCGGTGGTCGGCTCGTCGAAGACCATCAGCCGCGGCTCCAGCGAGAGGGCGAGCGCGATCGAGACGCGCTGCCGCATACCGCCGGAGAGCTCGCCGGGGTACCGGTTCAGCGTCGCGGGAGGCAGCTCCACCTTGGCGATGAGCTCCTCCGCCCTGGCGGCTCGGGCGCGCGGCGGCACGTGGCCGTGCGCGGCGAAGATGTCGAGGAAGTGGTTGCGGACGGTCCGCACCGGGTTGAGCGCGTTCATGCCCGACTGCAGCACCATCGCGAAGCCGCCCTGCCGCTGGGTGCGCACCTCCTCGGTGGAAAGCGCGGCGATGTCGGTGCCGTCGAACAGGATGCGGCCTCCCGCGATGCGCGCAGGCGGCTTCGAGAGCCGGGTGAGCGCGAAGCCGAGCGTCGACTTTCCGGAGCCGGACTCGCCGACCAGCCCGACGAACTCACCCTGGTCGAGGGCGAAGCCGACCTTCTTCACGGCCTCGAACGCGGTGCCGTTCCCCTCGTCGTAGACGACGGACAGGTCTTCCACTCGCAGCAGGCTCATCGCGCCGCCTTCCTCTCGCGCAGACGGGGATTGCTGAGGCCGTCGACTCCGAAGTTGATGAACGTCATCGAGACGGCGAACAGCGCGATCATGAAGCCGGGCGCGAACAGCTGCACCCACTGGCCGGTGAGCAGTACGTTGCTGTTCTGCGCCCAGAAGAGCATGGTTCCCCAGCTCACCGTGTTCGGGTCGCCGAGGCCCAGGAACTCCAGACCGGCCTCCGCCAGGATGGCCGCGGTCGCCGCCCCGAAGAAGCTCGCAACGATCAGCGAGGTCATGTTGGGCAGGATCTCTCGGAAGACGATCCGGTTCGGGCTCTCGCCGCTGAACTTGGCCGCGGTGATGAAGTCGCGGGAGCGGAGGGTCTGCGTCTGCGAGCGCAGCACCCTCGCGCCCCACGCCCAGCCGGTCACCACGACCACGAGCACGATGACGCCGATGCCGCCGTTGTGGAGGTACGCCGCGATCACGATCATGAGCGGCAGCGAGGGGATGACCAGGAAGAGATTGACGACGAAGCCGACGCCCTCGCCCCAGAACGCGCGAACGTAGCCCCAGCTGAGACCGACGGCCACGGCGACGATCGTGCTGAGCAGGCCGGCGACCAGGGCCACCGACACGGAGATTCGGGAGCCCCAGATCAGCTGCGAGAGCACGTCCTGGCCGACCGCGGTCGTGCCCAGCCAGTGCGCGGCGCTGCCGTCCTGACTGTGCGGGAAGGACGTGTCGTGCGGGTCGTACGGCGCGAGCAGCGGGGCGAAGATCGCCATCAGGATGAAGAGCGCGAGCAGGATGATGCCGAAGCGCGCCTTCGGCTCCGACCAGACGGTCCCGACCGCGCGCCCGACCACACGCAGCGGGTTCCAGCCCTTCTGCTCGGTCGCCGCCGCGGCCGCGACCTCGGTCGCACGGACGGAGGTCGTGCTCGGTGGCTGCGTCATCGTGGGTTCCTTCTGCGTCATCGTCTGGTCCTCGGGTCGAGCACGCCGTACAGGATGTCCACCAGGAAGTTCGCGATCAGGACGCTCACCGTGATGATGAGGAACAGCGCCTGCATCAGCGGGTAGTCCTGGTTGGTCACCGCGTGGAAGAGCAGCAGGCCGACGCCCGGGTAGGCGAACACCGTCTCCACGAGCAGCGACCCGCCGACGACACCGCCCAGCACCAGGCCGAACGAGGTGAACTGGGGCAGGAGCGCGTTGCGGGCCGCGTAGCGGAGGGCGACCGTGCGCGTACGCAGGCCGTTGGCCTCGGCGAAGGTCACGTAGTCCTCGCCGAGGGTGTTGACCATCGTGTTGCGCATACCGATGATCCAGCCGCCGAACGCGGTGAGCAGGATCGTGAGCCCGGGGAGGATCCCGTGGTACACCGCGTCGGCGAAGAAGCTCCAGCTCCAGTTCGGCGTCGCGGTCTGCGAATACGCGCCGCTGGTCGGGAACCAGCCGGCCACGTAGCCGAAGAAGAACAGCAGCAGCAGCGCGATCCAGAAGTAGGGGAACGCGGAGAGGAACTGGCCGCCGACGGTCGGGATGGTGTCGAGCGCTGTGCCGCGCTTCCACGCCGCCAGCACGCCGAGCAGGGTGCCCAGCACGAAGGCGAGGATCGTCACCGTGCCGACGAGCACCAGCGTCCAGGGCAGCGCCGCCCCGATCAGGCTCGACACCGACTGCGGGAAGTAGCTGAACGACGGCCCGAAGTCGAAGTGGACGATCTGGCCGAGGTACGTCACGTACTGATCCCAGATGCTCCCCGTCGGCACGCCGAGCTGGGCCTCGATGGAGGCGCGCATGGCCGGGGACACCGGGCCGTTCTGGCTGAGCTTGGCGATCGCCGCGTCGGCGGGCGATCCCGGCATCAGGCGCGGCAGGATGAAGTTGACCGTGATGGCGGCCCAGAGCGTGAGGACGAAGAGTCCCAGCTTGCCCAGCAGATAGCGCACGACGCCTCCTTTCGCTGTTCGGGATGCGGCAGGAGCCGAGGCCGGTCGCGGGCGGTCACCCGCGACCGGCCTCCGCTCACTTCGCCTTCGTGAGATGGGTGAGGATCAGCAGCGAGTTCTCCGTCCAGGTGGCCGGGGTCGCGTACGGGTCGCTCGCGCTCGGCCAGCCGGTGAAGCTCTTGTCGCTGAACAGGCCCCAGAGTCCGCCGTAGAACAGGCTGATGACGGGCAGCTGGTTGTACATGACCTCCTGCAGCTGGCCGGCGATCTTCTTCTGGTCGCTGTCGGAGGTGGCCGACCGCATCTGCTCGAGCAGGGCGTCGGCCTGCGGGCTGCTGAACCGCTCGAAGTTACCGGACGCCGCGGTGCCGATCGGCTTGACGAACTGGCTGCTCATCAGGGTGTTGAAGTCCTGGTAGACGCTGCCCGCGCCGCCGAACGCCCCCATCAGGAGCTGGAAGTCGCCGTTGTTCTGCGCCTGGGTGTACGCGGCCGGCTGCGGCTGGTCGATCGTCACCGCGATCCCGATTGCCTGCAGCTGCGACTGGACGGCCTGCACGCCGCGCAGCCAGTCGGTGTAGCCGTTCGGGGTGGTGATCGTGAGTTGGAGCTGCTGGCCGGAGCCGTCGACGAGCTTGCCGCCCTGCTGCGTGTAGCCGGCCTTCGCGAACGACTGCAGTGCCTTCTGCGCGTCCTGGGCGATCATGCCCTGGTTCGGCAGCGAGGAGTTGAGCCACGACTGCGCGTTCGGCAGCAGCAGCCCGTTCTGACCTGCGGCCTTCACGTAGCCCTGCTCGGCGTCGTTGGCGATCTTGTCGCGATCGAGAGCGGAGGCCAGGCCCGCACGGAAGTCCACGTTGTTGAACGGCGCCTTGGTGAGGTTGGGGATCAGCGAGATGGTGCCGCCGGGCGGGAACCAGTATTTGTTGTGCTGCTTGTTCGCGCCCACCCAGGTCTTGTCGACGTTGTCGATGAACGAGTAGGCCCAGTCGTAACCGCCCTTGACGATCTGGAGGCTGGTGTTGGAGGCCGGGAGCACCAGCTTCTCGGCGGCGACCTTGTCGGCCTGCCAGTACTTGGTGTTCTTGACCATCGTGTACTGGTTCGGCGCGAAGTCGCCGACCACGTACGGTCCGGTGGCGACCGGCTTCTCGTTCGTCCAGGTCACCGGATCTTTGACCGTCTTCCAGATGTGCTCCGGCACGATGATCTGCTGGTCGATGATGGTCGCCGCGGGGACGTTCGGGCCCTTCAGGTGGAACGTGACGGTGCTGCCCGATGAGCTGATCGTGTCGATGTTCTGCCACTGCCCGAGGAGGTCGAGCGCCGGCGTCTTCTTGAGCAGGTCGAAGGTGTAGACGACGTCGGCCGGGGTGAACGGCGTGCCGTCGGACCAGTCGACGCCCGAGCGGATCGTGTACTCGATCGTCTTCGGGTCGACGACCTTGTCGCCGGTCGCGAGGAACGGGGTGGCCTTGCCGTCGATCGCGTTGACCACCTGCAGGGGCTCGTACATGTAGTGAGCGCCGGTGCGGGTGGTCGGTGAGAAGGGGTTGAAGTTGCGCACGAACGTCGGGTTGCCGCCGTCCGCGCCGAAGAGCAGGGAGCCGCTGGCCCCCGAGCTGCCGGATCCGTTGGAGCCGGAGGTCTGAATGCTGCATGCGCTCATCGCCAGCAGTGACGCGGCGGCGGCGATGGCGACGAGTGAACGCCGGAGGCGCGTTCTTGGCTTATTCATCGCAAGGGGTCCCTTCAGTCGACGATGACGAGGTGCTCCGCACTCGGGCGGTGAGGCTGTGCTCGGTCCGGCTGGAGTGGCCGAACGGGTGAGCGGGACCCACTGTAAGCGCATACGAAACGTCTTTCAACCCCTCCCCCGAAAGATGGTTCCACATGCCAGAATGTGACCAGGTCCACCTATTCGCGGAAGAACTCGGGGGAAAAGTGGCGGGAAAACCCACGGTGTATGATGTCGCCGCGCACGCCGGCGTCTCGATCGCGACGGTGTCGCGCGTGCTCACGCGACCCGAGGATGTACGCGCTTCCACCCAAGAACGCGTCCTCGCAGCGGTGCGTGAGCTGCGCTACGTCCCGAGCGGGAGCGCGCGCGGCCTCGCCTCCCGCCGAACGGGCGTGCTCGGCCTGTTCCTCCCCGGAGTCGACGCGGTCGAAGACCTGAGCGACCCCGCGATCGACGCCGACCGCCCTGTCGAGGTGCGACTCGATCCCGCGCGACCCGGCCAGCGGCTCGGCGCCGACCTGTACTTCGAGGCTGTTCTGCGCGGCTGCGAGCTCGAGGCGTGGCGCCAGGGCTTCTCGCTGATGATCAGCGTGGGGCGCGGGCGATCCCCGGAATCGCTGGAGATCGCGCTGAGCGATCTCGCCGGCAAGGTGGACGGCCTCGCCGTGATCGCCCAGAGCGCACCGCACGACGTCCTCAAGCGGATCGGCGACAGCATCCCCGTCGTCTACCTGGCCGGCCAGCGCAGCGGCGACGACTTCGACCACATCACCGTGCGCAACCGCGAGGGCATGCGCGCGCTCACCGAGCACCTGATCGACGCCCACGGCATCCGCGACCCGATGTACCTGACCGGCCCGTTCGACTCCCCCGACGACGCCGAGCGCTACGGCGGCTTCGCCGAGGCGCTGGAGGGCCGCGGCATCAACCCGACGGCGCTGCCGGTGCTGCACGGCGAGTTCTCGCGCGAGCGCGCCAGGGCCGTCGCCGCCGACCTGATCGCGGGCGGCCGCCTCCCTCGCGCCCTCGTCTGCGCCAACGACCAGATGGCGCTCGGCGTGCTCGACGCCCTCGGCGCGGCCGGCCTCCGGGTGCCGGACGACGTCATCGTCACCGGCTTCGACGGCATCGACGACGGCACCCGATCGACGCCGCGCCTGACCACCGTCCGCCAGCCGATGCTGGAGCTGGGGCGCGCCGCCGTGCGCGCGATGGTCGCGCGACTCAACGCCCCCGACCTGGCCCCCGCGAACGCAGAACTCCCCGTGACCGTCCTCCTCCGCGAGAGCTGCGAGGGCCCCCTCCCGCCGCTCCCGTAGCAGTCGAGGGGCACCCAGCTGCCCCTAAAGCGCGGTTTTAGGGGCGCTTGCGTGCCCCTCGGGTTCCGCCCGGGTGCCGCCCGGGCGGCGCCCGGGCGGCGTACTGTGCTGGCATGGGCGGGCGGATGCGCGGGGTGCGGGCGGCGGCGGGCGCCGTGGCGCTCGCGCTCGCGGTCGCGGGGTGCACGGCGAGCGCGTCTGCCCCGGGCACGGGCACGAGTGCGCGCAGCGCGCAGAGCGCTCCGGCCGCGCCGCCGCCGCCGGCGACGGTGGCCTCCCCCGGCCTCCAGCACATCGTCGTCATCGTCGACGAGAACAAGCCGTCGACCGCGATCATCGGCGATCCGGACGCCCCCTACCTGAACCAGCTCGCCCGATCCGGCGCGCTGGCGACACGCTACTCGGCGATCACGCACCCGAGCCTCCCGAACTATCTGGCGCTCACCAGCGGCACCACGGGAGGCATCACGACCGACTGCAACCCGCCGGGCGGCTCCTGCCTGGTCACCGGGCCGAACCTCGCAGCCGAGCTCGACAGGGCGGGACGGTCGTGGAAGCTGTACGCCGAGAGCATGCCGGCGCCGTGCACGACCACGAACACCACGTCGTACGCGGTGAAGCACAATCCGTTCCTCTATTTTCCGAGCGTGACGGCCGAGTCGTCGTACTGCGCGTCGCACGACGTGCCGTACACGCGGTTCGGCACCGACCTCGCGTCGGCTGCCGGCCTGCCGGACTTCGCCTTCATCAGCCCGAACCTCTGCAACGACATGCACGACTGCTCCGTCGCGACGGGCGACGCCTGGCTGCGCGCGAACGTCCCCCCGATCCTCGCCTCCCCGGCCTTCACCACACAGCGCTCGCTCCTCGTGGTCACCTTCGACGAGGGCGACGCGTCCGACAACACGGTCGCGTGCGTGTTCGCCGGCCCGGCCGCCCGCGAGCACACCGTCTCGAGCGCGCCCTACACGCACTACTCGCTGCTGCGCACCATCGAGGACGCCTGGGGGCTGAATCCGCTCACCGGCGAGGACGCCGCGGCGACGGCGATGACGCCGCTGCTGAAGTGAGCAGCCCGGACCCTGCGAATCCCGACACGGTACTGGCGCCCGCGCCGCGTGCGTGCTTCGTTGGTGTCATGTCAGCAGTGAAGCGCGTCATCGTCTTTCTGCAGGAGAACAAGACCACCGACTTCTACTTCCCGACCCTGTCGGAGTGGGGAGCGCGGGTCGCGCACACCGGGCCGCTGCGCACCACGGCCCCCGACTTCGACCAGCCGCACGACCGGAACGCGTGGGTGCACTACGCCATGGGCGACTACCCTGCCGAGCCCATGCAGCTCGACAACGACCAGCTCATCCCCTACTACAGCTGGCTCGCGAAGACGTTCGTGTTCAGCGACCACCATTTCGGCTCCGGCTCCAACTCCACGCCCGGCCACATGCTCGCCGTCGGAGGCCAGATGCCGACGCTCAAGAACCCGCCGTTCGTCGGGACGCACCCGGTGTGGGACCTCCCGTCGATCTTCAGCGTCGCCCAGAAGGCCGGCGTCAGCTGGGGCGCGTTCCCCGACCAGGACGGCTACCCGATCAAGTTCTACACGTCGCTGTCGAAGCCGCCGGGGACCGACGACGTGCACCCGCCGTCGCAGTTCATCCCGATGGCGAAGGGCGGCACACTGCCGCAGGTCTGCTACGTCTGGTCGCCGGCCGGGTACGACGAGCATCCGCCGGCGGTCAGCGCCCCCGACTACCTCGCCAAGGGCCAGGGACTGGTGTGGCAGCGCGTCCAGGCCGTCATCGACGGCGGAGGCTGGGACGAGACGGTCTTCATCCTCACCTGGGACGACTGGGGCGGCTACGCCGACTCGGTTCCGACGCCCGCGATCGAGACCGTGCCAGACGCCCTCCACCCGGACGGGTTCCCGATCATCGGCGGCTCGCGCATCCCGCTGCTGATGTTCGGGGGCGCCGTGCCCCAGGCGATCGATCCGGAGTGGCACTCGCACGCGTCGATCCCGAAGACGATCTGCGACCTCCTCGGGCTCGGGACGTTCGGGGTGCCGCGCGTCGACGACGCCCCGTCGCTCGCCCACCTGGTGCAGCCGGGGCTCGGGCGCCCGGTGCCGCCCGCGCCCGGGAGCACGTTCGCCCAGCCCGTCGCGCCGATCCCGCGGCCGGCACCCGTCCCTCCCGCACCCTGGCCAGGACCCCTCGGCCAGCCGCTGCCCCCGCTCGTGACGCTCGACGGCAGCACCGTGCCGGCACCGATCGACGGGAAGGTGAACCCGAAGCCGCCGAAGGCCCCTGTGGCGCCGCCGGCGTGAGGAGTGCGTTATCGGGCACCCCTCAGTGGAGCGATGCTCCCTGGCCGAGCGGGACGACCTCGACGTGCTCGACCCCTCCGGCGTACCAGACGAACTCGGCGGAGGAGATCAACTCGGTCGGAGCCGGAGCGACCGGTCGGCGCGACGCGCGGAGGTGAGCACGCCAGTCGTCGTCGGACAGTGCCGCGCAGTACACCAGCGAGAGGTGGAAGACCCAGTCGTCCAGCGGCAGCTCACCGATCCGTTCGAAGTCGGTCGACTCCAGCGCCCGGGTCATCGACGCGTACGCCTCCGTCAGCGCGGGCGACCGCCGCAGACGCGCGATCAGCACCTGGAACGGCGCAGGGAAACCGTCGATCGCCTCCACGACGGCCTCGATCGGGTCCTGTGCCGCCGCGCACGCACGCACGGCGGCGCGCAGGGCGTCGACCCGGTCGGGCTCGGCGAACCCGCGCAGAGTGATGTGGCCGGTGTTCGGATGCGGGAGCCCGGTCGGCAGGCGGTCGAGCAGGATGCGCTGCTCCTCCGCGTAGAACGCACCGACCTCCGCCGCAGGCCTCAGCACGACGTACTGCTGCCCTTCGAGGGACGCCAGTGTCGCCCGGTCGGTCATGAACGGCCGCATCGGCCACCTCCCTTCGGCGGGACGCGTGCACCTGGGCCGGGTCCCACGACCCAGGTTGCCACAGCCGATCCTCCCCCGATGCCCGTCGGGGTCAGCCGTCAGAACCGCGCCAGCCAGGCCCGCGCGATGTTGTAGACGCCGGAGGCGATCAGCCCGAACCCGACGACGACGACGATCGCGCCGCCGAACGGGAGCTGCTCCAGCGTCGACAGCCCGCCAGCCAGGCCCGTCGCCGTCGCCGGCTGCACGCGGACGGCCGCCACGATGAACGCCGCTCCGGCGAGGCCGACGACGATGCCCTTCGCGACGTAACCGACCGCCCCGAGCACGGTGATGCCGCGCCCGGCCGGTCCGGAGGGCACCGCGATGTCGCGTCGGAAACGGAGCCGGATCCCCTTCGCGACGAAGTACACGCCGACCGCACCTGTCACGAGCCCGAGCACGGCGAGCAGCACCTGGCCTCCCGGCGACGACAGGATGCTTCCGCTCGCGTGGCTCGTCCTGGTGCTCGCGTTGGACGGGTGGCCGTCTGCGAACGCGAGCGCGGTGAATCCGAGGACCGCGTAGGCAGCGGCCTTGCTCAGGTGCTCCAGCCGGCGCATCCAGCGGTCGGCGGCGGAACCGGCTCTGACCAGGATCGCCTCGGTCAGCAGCCACAGCGCGAGAGCGAACAGGCCGATCGCCGCGACCCACAGCACGACGAACCCTCCTGGGAGCTTCGAGACCTCCTCCAGCGCTCCCGTCTGGTCGGGCTCCCCCACCCGCGAAGCCCCGAGCTGGATCGCGAGGCCGCCGAGCAGCACCTGGATCAGGCCGCTCGCCGCGAACCCGACCCTGGCGGGGACCTCGAGGAATCTGCTGTCGCCCGCGGTCCGTACGGCGTTGCGGAGCTCGGCCCCGGCATCCGCCGTTGCGCCGCTCGATCCGGCGCTCACCAGAACCTGCTCACCGCACGACCGCCCTGGTCGTCTTGGCCCGGGTCTCGGTCGTGGTACCGATCGCCCTGCGCAGGATCCTCCTGGCCCACCCGAGCACGCCGGTCGTCTCGCTGCGCCGGAACCAGCTCGCGTACACCGCGATCTTTGCGTCGGAGGCCGCCGTGAAGCGGCCGAGCGTGCGGCCGTCCGCCGCGGAGGCGATGAAGCCGTCGTCCACCCGTTCGATCATGCCGAGGTAGGTCGAGGGCGTCTCGGCGACCCACAGCCCATCGATCGGCTGACGCCAGGCGAGGTGCTCGCTGGGCGACGGCGCCTGGTCACGACGGCTTCCCCACTGAGTTCCGACGGAAAGCCGGAGGACCGGCCGGGCATCCTTGATCGCGATCGTCATGACTACCCCTTCGAGACGTGCAATTCGTGAAGTAACTAGAGCTTCTAGCTAATCGATCGTCGTAGCAACTTTTGGCTGGGGGGTTGATTTTGCGCGGCCGAGATGCTAATTAGTTGTGCCGATTGAGCATCTAGAGACTGATGTAGCTAGATTCTCTAGCAACCCGCTAGGCTCGGTGCGACTCGACAGAAACGAAGGAGATGACGATGGGGACGTTGACCTACGACGGCGAGAGTTTCACCTTCGACGACAGGACGCTGGCGCACCTGCAAGCGGCCGTGACGCTCAAGCTTCGGCGGCGCGAGCCGTTCCTCCTCAGCTGGGCATCCACGGAGGCCGGCGATTCCGCGCGCACCTCGCTCTGGATCGACAACGCCATCTCGATCCGGTACGACTTCGACCAGGCCGAACCCGGACGCCTCAACGACGCCTGGCTCAACAGCATGGTGGAGATGGCCAGCCGCGCGAGCGGGCTGCTCGTCACCGAGGAGCCGACCAACCTCGGCGCATACCGCGAGCGCCGCGAGCGGCCGACGGCGCGACGGGTCGCTCTCGCCACTCGCTAGACCTTCTAGCTTGTAGCTGGTCTATCATCTTTTCCATGACGACGGACGACAAGCGTCCGGCGCCCCACTACTGGTACAGCGCCGAGACGGATCGCGAGCGGGCGATCGACGTGCTGGAGCATGTCCGCGCCTACGGGGCCGCGGACAGCGCCATGCAGCGCCGGTCCGAGAAGACCATGCGCATGAACGAGAACGACATCTCGGCTCTGCGCTACCTCCTCCGGGCGCACGAGCGCGGCGTGACGGTCGGCCCGCGGGAGCTCGCCGAGTACCTCGGCATCCAGAGCTCGTCGATCACGGTGCTGCTCGACCGGCTCGAGAAGACAGGGCACATCCGCCGCGAGCCCAGCCCGTTCGACCGCCGTGCGTTGATCATCATCCCCACCGTGCCGACCGACGAGATCCACAGGGCGATCCTGGGCGACGTGCGCGAAGAGCTGGTGGAGGTCGCGTCGGACCTCAGCCCGGAGGACGCCGCGACCGTCGTGGAGTTCATGGACCGCCTGCGCGATGCCGTCGACCGCATCGACAACCCGACCTCGAGCAAGCAACAGGCGAAGGCGCGCTCAGCCGAGTGAGGCGAGCCTGCGATCGAGATCGACCCGATGAGCGACAGACCCTGGTTCGACGATGCTCCCGCGCACGCGGTGAGTGTCATCGCGTCCCTGCGCGAGTACCGGACTGCTGAGCAGGCGATGCGCCGGCGCACGCGCGAGTCGATGCGCATGGGGGAGGCCGACCTGCGGGCACTGAAGTTCCTCCTGAAGTCGCAGGAGGAGGGACGCTTCACGACACCGGTCCAGCTGGGCGGGTACCTCGGTATGAAGTCGTCCTCGGTCACCGCCATGCTCGACCGGCTCACCGCTTCCGGCCACATCTCGCGGCATCCGCACCCCAGCGACCGGCGCAGCCTCACCATCCGCGCGACGCCGGGCGCCGACGAGGAAGTGCGGCACACGCTCACCGCCATGCACCGGAGGATGCTCGACGTCGCGGCCGACCTCGGCCCCGAGAGGTCGCAGACCGTCGTCGCGTTCCTGGCGCGGCTGACGGCGCTGGCCGACCGCGACTGACCCGGGTGTGTCGGCAACTCCGGAGGCCCACCGGCCGCGTCGCGTGTCGCCTCCGGAACTCCGGAGAATCGGGCGGGATCGCGATGGATCTCCGGAGCTGCGGGGGCCGTGACGCCGTGAACAACTCCGGAGAATCGGGCGGGATCGCGGCGGTTCTCCGGAGTTGCGGATGGCGCGGCGGCGTGGCGCGCCCAGCCTCCGGAGTTGCGGACACGACCGGCGAGCGTACTGTCGCACTGTCGAGGGGAGTCGGATGAGCAGGGCCGCGATCGTGGTCAACCCGGTGAAGACGGACGCGGCCGCGTTGCGCGCCGCGCTCGAGGCGGCCGAGCAGCGGCACGGCTGGGAGGAGACCCTCTGGTTGGAGACCACCGAGGACGATCCGGGAACGGGCCAAGCCCGGGAGGCCCTCGCGCGCGGTGTCGACATCGTCATCGCCGCGGGAGGCGACGGCACCGTGCGCACGGTCGCCGAGGAGCTGCGCGGCAGCGACACCCCCCTGGCGCTGCTGCCCGCCGGCACGGGCAACCTCCTCGCGCGCAACCTCGACCTGACGCTCGACGACGTGGAGCACGCGCTCGCCACCGCGTTCGATGGCACCGACCGCCTCATCGACGTCGGCATCGCCGAGCTCCGCGACGGCGCACGGACCGAGAAGCGCGTGTTCCTGGTGATGGCCGGGCTCGGCATCGACGCGCAGATGATCGCCGCCACCGACGACGAGCTGAAGGCGAAGGCGGGCTGGCTCGCGTACGTCAAAGCCATCGGCACCGTGCTGCGCGACAAGAACGAGCTGCGGCTGCGCTACCAGCTCGACGGCGGCCGGACGCATTCGACGCACGCCCACTCCGTCCTGGTCGGCAACTGCGGATCGCTGCCGGCCAACATCCTGCTGCTTCCCGACGCCGCGGTCGACGACGGCGAGCTCGACATCGTGGTCCTGCGGCCCGAGGGCGTCGTCGGCTGGCTGCGGATCGTCGTCAAAGTCTTCTGGGAGAACGGCGTACTGCGGCGGACGAGCGCCGGCCGCCGGCTGATGGGCGCCGGGCGGGAGGTGCGGGCGATGAACTACGTGAAGGGCCGCGAGCTCGTCGTGAAGCTCGACCGCCCGCAGCAGGTCGAGCTCGACGGCGACCTCTTCGGCCGTGTCACGGCGCTGCGCACGCGCGTCGATCCGGGGGCGCTGAAGGTGCGGGTCCCGCGCGGGATGTGAACCCCGTACGCCTCCACCTCGTGTAACCCTCTGAGGAGGTCGGAGGGCGCACGCCCGCAGCCGGACGCCGCCGCCCCGTCGGTCCATGACCCAGCGACACAGCACCATCCGAACCGAGAGCCGCATCATCGTCGCCGCGAGCATCGACACGGTGTGGGCGTACCTGTGCGACGTCGGCCGGTGGGCGGAGTGGGCGCCCACCGTGCTCGAGTGCCGGATCCGCGGCGGCGGACCGCTGCGGCCCGGCGCCTGGGTGGACCAGCGGGCTCGTGACCTGGGTGTGGACCACCGCCGGAGCGAGCGGGTGACCGCGGTGGACGAGCCGAAGGCGATGGCGTTCGCCGGCACGATGGGCACGTCGGCGGCACGCTGGGGCATGGAGTTCGTGCCGGTGGGCGGGGCGGGCACCGCGGCCATGATGTGGGTGGAGGTCGACATCGCCAACGTCATGCGCGTCTACCCCGCGCGTGCCCTCCAGGCGCAGATCCAGCGGGTGAGCGACCGGGAGATGACGGGGATCCGGGCCGCGGTCGAAGCGGACGTGCAGGCGGGGGCGGGGTCGCCGTGACGGAGGCGGACCGCACCAGGGAGCGCCTGATCGAGACATACCGGAGGAAGGCCGCCCACTACGACGTGACCTCCCGGCTCTCACCCGTGCCCGGCTACCCGCAACACGGGCAGCGCCTGCTCGCGGTGCGCGCGCTCGGCCTCCACGCCGGCGCCACCGTGGTCGACCTCGCGTGCGGCACCGGCCTGAACTTCGCGCTGCTGGAGCGCGCGATCGGGCCGCGAGGCCGCATCGTCGGAGTCGACCTGACCGATGCGATGCTGGCGCGCGCGGAGCGCCGGGTGGAGGCCGCGGGCTGGAGCAACGTGCGCCTCGTCCAGGCGGACGCGGCGGGTTTCGACTTCCCCACCGGGGTCGACGCGGTGCTGTCCACCTACGCGCTGACCCAGGTGCCCGACCGCGGTCTGGTCATCGCCCACGCCGCTGCGGCGCTCGGGCCGGGCGGACGGCTTGCCGTTCTCGACCTGAAGATCCCGTCCGTGACGCCCCGCTGGCTGTCCCGGCTCGGCGTCGCCGTCGTCGGCGTCGGCTCGTCCGCCTCCCTCGACGAGTGGATCGCGCGCCGACCGTGGGAGGAGATCCGCATGGCTGCGCGGTCGAGCCTGGCCGAGACGTCGTGGGCGGAACTGTGCTTCGGGACGGCGTTTCTGGTGAGTGGGAGGGTGCGGGGGTGAGCGGGAGTCGAAGATTCGGCCTGGATCGCATTCCCGGCGTTCGTCTCGTGCAATTCTCATGCATCGATTGCAGATACTGTACGCCTCTTCAATTCGCACACGCCGGGGTTATCGGTTTGGCCCCCCGGACGGCACACCTGTGCCCGTGATTGAGGTGCGAGTCGATTGCGTGTTTTGGCCGCGATCACAGGCGGTGATGTGACACGGTGTGCGTCGCACACCGTTCGGTCCCGCTCCACCAACAAGCGGATTTGCGAAATAGCCAACCTATTCGTCGTGCCACTTTCTCGATGGAGCCTTCTTGTGCGGAAACCCGACGGACGCCCATGAAGAACGCCCAACGGACGATCACGTAGATGCAAACCGTACACACGACGAGCGGACTCCGCGAGGACCGAGAGCGTCTGAAGCTTGCTGATCTGTCACGGTTGCTTTCCTACCAAGCGACTTCTCCACCACGAGGTGTAGCCAATGTGGCGGTGGGTGCGGGGCCAGACGTCGAAGCCACAGCCGTGATGGCCGTAGAAACAGTGTTGCTGACCGCCTGCGCGGAGACCTTTGTCCCTCTAATAAGCCCACTCTCAGCGGCGATTTCGGCCGCCCTTCGCGCCGCATTGGCAGCTGCTGGTGCCTCTTCTGCACCCTTGATCCGCTTCTAGCGTTTGGGCTCGGATGGCCGAGCCGAAACGATTTCACTCGCACACATCTCGGCGGTGGTTTGATCCGTGCGGAAGTACGTGAAGATGCCCCTTCGCCGCACGACCAGCTCGAATGCGTACTCGTCGGCGCCCTCCTGATGGTCGATGCGGATTCCCGTGGAGCCGAGTCGGTCGCGGATCTTCGCAGCGCGGATCGTCGTCGTCGCGTCGCGTGGAAGGGACACGAGAAGCTTCGGCTCACGTTCAGTGGTCCACACGGACACAGCCGATTCGCTCGCCGAGAGAATGAGGTCTTGCGGGATGGTGGCGCCCGGCCGGCTGCGGTGGAGCTCGGCGGCGAATTGGTCGGTACGGAATGTCGGCCAGGCAACGGCCGACCCCCCGATCATGCCCGCGGATCTGCGGAATCGCTGCCACGTGGTCGCGCTCGGCAAGATGATCGCAACTGCCGCTAGGGCCACCAGAGCGATCACGGCCGTCCAATCGAACACAGCACCGTTGGCCAACGCCCAGACGATTCGGAAGACCGCGTAGGCGATCACGAGCACCAACCCGACCCAGATCCACAGGTTGCTGGAGCGCGCCCCGCGGCGAGAAAGGGAACTCTCTCCTATTGGTCCCACCCCGCTCGCGCCGCGGACCAACACGAGCGGGGACGCATCACCCGCAGGTTCTTCGCCCCTCCGTGCCTCTCGCCGGCGCAGCATATCCGCGGTGTAGCCGAGGGCGTACGGAACGAAGAGGCACGCAAGCAATACCCAGATCGCCCAGCCGGATTGCATGAATCCCTGAATATCGAAAAGCAAGAACCCGAACATGCTGAGGCCGACAGGCGCCGCAACGACCAGTGTGCTCAGGCCAAGGCGCCGCCAGCCAGCAGACGTGCGTAGATCCACTAGCTGCCCCTGACCACTATCGTTCCATTTGACGTTCCAACCTTGCGTCATGTTATCGACGCCCACAGTAGATCGGCCGCCGATCCGGAAGGTAGGCGCCTCTCGGCCATTGACCCGGGCCGCGCGTACGAACGATTCGACCGCTCCGACGCGGGCACCGCGCTCGACGCCGCGGCTGAAGGACATACCGGCCGGCATCCGCGAACAGGTCGGCACCACATTCCCCCACCGTGCGGCCATCATCTGGGACGGCTTCGCGCCCCGTACCGGCCCCGCCTTGACTCCGTCGTTGTGGAGGCCGACGAGTCGGGAGCGCCGGCGGGAATCGTCATTGCACAGCCGTACCGGAGGCGGTGCCGACGAAAAGCGCGCGGAGCAGTTGTTCGTGGGGGTGGGGTGAGCCGGGGAGGTTTGTTGGAGGGAGTGGTCATGGACTGTAAGAAAGGTCCAGCATCTCCTGCACATCAGCGGCAACCAGCTGCTCGCGCCCCAACCACTCCCGGAGGCTCGCGGCGAGACGAGTGGCGGGGAATGCTCCACAGTGAAGCCGCGATCTCGAAGGTTGCGTCGGATGGATCGCTTCACCCGATGAAGGAGCCATGGCACCAGCGCGAGAATGCCGATGATGACCGCCCCGAATGCAGCGTTGAGGTTGCCGAGAACGACCCTTGCCTGACCTCCGAGAGCTGAGTGGGCTATCCCGACGATCCACCAGAGCGGGAGCAGCACGAGAAACCCTTCTACCGGCGCCCACGCTCGTGACACTCTCCGTACGTAGTTCGTTCCGACGAGTGGTTGCCAGGTACGGATGAGCCGTGCTCTCAGGCTGATCTTCGTCATGTCAGGTCAGCCGAAACGCGATCGGGCTGCTCTGCCTGGCCGCCCCGCACGCCCTCGGCATGTTGTCGAGGTCCCATTGGACCGTTTAGCGCCAATCGGCCGACCGAGTCCCGCCCACTATCTCGCCCTCGATCTCAACCGGGCGAAGGCTTGATTCTCCTCAGCGCGCGAGAGTGGCTGATCGCCAGGCATCCGCAGAACCGTTCCCGATGCGTGATCGACCTGAGGAACGATGCCGACAAGCCAGCGCAGCGTGGTGTAGCCGGCCGAGAGCTCTGACAGCAAAGCGGCGCCGAACAGCGCCCGGTATCCCACGATGACGAGCCCCAGGAGCCACAGGCTCAATGGCGAGGCCGCGATCCCGCCATACACCGCCGGCAGGTGTGCCGTGAGAAACGCTGCGACCCTGTCCACAATCCCAGTGACGTACAGCGCGCCGATGATGACACTCGAGAGGTACCACGAGCGGAAACGATCACGGGCAGACCATCCCGTCGGGACGATCATTCGGGAGCCCCCAGCGGGCCCTTCGCCGACCGACGATACGACGCGATCTCGGATGAAGCCTGACGACGAGGCCAGCTGGTCACATAACTCTGTGCACTCCTTGACTCGTGCAGCGCCCGGCCAACGCCTGGAACGAACGCTCAGGTAGAGGGCGTGTAGCGCAGCCGACTCCGTCAGAGTGATGCGTACCGCGGGGAGGTTTCGCCACCCATTGCTCACACGCACCACGCTCACGGAATGCACGTTCGAGCGCTCGATCTCGAGAAGGCTGATCACAGTCCGCGCGCCGGCAAAGACACGGATGGTGTGTTCATCGACCGCCACGAGAAGTCCCTTCTCCCACGAACGGATCCACGGCCGTTTCGATACCTCCACGCCCATGCTCGCGAGACTTGCCACGGTGGCGGGATCGAGCGTGGAATCCCAGAGCTGGGAACGTGGAGCCAACTGACGGACGGCCATGGTTCGCGTGACGGCACACCACTCGCCCAGCACCACAGGCACCATCCAGAGCACGACAGCGGCGACGGATCCAGCCCACAAGCCGATCCGGAACGCGCCTTCTGCACTCGAACCGCTGACCACAGCCGCGTTGAAAGCTGCGGCCCCTCCGAGTAGACACAGCCAAAGAACAACACGAGCTGCCGACGAGCGAAGCCGGGGAGTTGTCCGCTGCGTGGATCCGCTCTCGCGACGCATCTAGCCCCTCCTTCCAATGAGTTCCCGCTTGAGTTGCTCTTCGAGACCTTGCGCCATCAAAGGGGGGAATTCGATCGCTTTCCCTCCAGCTCTCGGATAAGTCACCGCAACTCGTACGTTCTGGCCTTTAGCACATCGAATGCGTGCCCTAGTACCCCGCCCGCACGCACGGCGAAAACGAGCCGAGCGGACGATTCCCTCACGACAGAAGCCAGCCGCCGCCGGTTGTCCAATGGAATGATCACAACGAACCAAAAGACCCCCAGAGCGAACACCGCGCCCACGGGGCCCCCAAGCAACAGAGAATCGCCTGAGCCGGATGGGGTTTGAGCTGAGGGTAAGATGAGGGTGCCGTACCAGCGGCATGAAGACCGTCTGCTCTTGAACGAAAGCCGGGCCGTTTCTCTCAAGGTCTCTTCTTGTCATCCGGATCCGCACCTTCTCCTGCCCCATGAAGAAGTCGACGTCGAGACCAGATGATCCACATCAGCTCACCAACCGCGAGGAAAAGGCCACCTACGGCAAGTACATAGCTTGTGGTCTGCCATCCGAAGAAGATTGCCGGGATGCTACCCAACGCCAGAAAGATCAGGCCGAGTGCGACCCCGCGCCAGTGGCGCGCCGCCCCGTTGCCTTCCACTTCATCCTCCTCCTAGCGATCCACATGTCCAGCCGGCCAGTGCCACACCGACTACTACTGCCAGCGGTGGCGCCTCGATGAATACGACGGATGCTTTGGACGCAGCGCACTGTGACGTTCCGTTCCCGTTGGGATCCGCAGGTGCCGGCCCTGAGAACGGTGAGTCAATGCCGGTACTCGGGTTGGTATAGCATCCCACGGAAGACGAGCAATACGCGGTTGGGGCCGTTGACGAGAACGTTGCGGCGGGTTTGACGATCGGGGCAATCGACAGCGGCGGACGCGGCGGGGTGTGCCCGTATTTGAGGTGCGAGTCGATTGCGTGTTTGTGGCCGCGATCGCGTCCCAACGGATCCCGAATACCCGCACAGGCTGCCAGGTAGTCCCACGGGCGCCCATGAGGGAAGACTTAAGTCAGCGACCAAAGGCTATGAAGTGACACGGTGCTGCGGCGCCCCGGCATCGACCCTGCCGCCGCCGGACGGCACGCCCGGCCTGCTCACCCCGTTGGCGGAGCAGATCGCGGCGGCCTGAGGCGGCCGCCGCGACCGTCTCAGATGGTCCGGGGCGCCTCGGCCAGGTTCGCCTCGAGCTCCTCGCGGTTCTGGCGCACCACGTAGGCCGGGCGGTCGCGCTCGACGCGCCAGCTCTCCGAGAGGGGGCCGACGTTCACGGCGTCGAAGCCGAACTCGTCGTAGATGGACGCCACCAGGGCCGCGGCGTCCTCGAAGTCGCTCGCGGTCGCGAGCGCGCGGCGGTTCGGCGTGCCGGCCGGCGAGCCGGTGGTCGGGATGTCGCGGGCGCCGATGTGGTTGAAGCCCTTGGCCACCCGTGACTCGGGAAGGTGCGCCTGCAGCAGTCCCGTCACGGTCGCGGTGCCCTCGTCGAGCTCGGGGATGTGGCCGTCGCGCTCGAAATAGTAGTTGTTCGTGTCGATCACGATCTTGCCAGCCAACGGCGCCACCGGGATGTCGCGGTAGTTCTTCAGCGGCACGGTCACCACGACGAAATCGCCTGCGGCGCCGGCCTCGGCGGCGGTCGCCGCCGTGGCGGACGGGCCGAGGTCGGCGACGAGGTCGGCGAGCGTCTCCGGACCGCGCGAGTTCGCGATGGTCACGGTGTAGCCGTGCTGGATGAAGGTGCGGGCGAGTGCCTGGCCGATGTGGCCGGCTCCGATGATTCCTACGGTGGTCATGACGTGTTCAACCAGAGCGAGCCGCCGGAATTCCTCGTCAGCCTTCGAGAACTCCCGCGTTCGCCGCGGCGGCCACGATCGAGCGGACGATCTCCTCGCCGACGGCGACCGCGTCGGCCCGCGTGGCGACCCGGACCCAGCCCGCGGCGTCGGGGGTGAAGACGCTGCGTCCCGCGCCCTCGCCGTCGGGCTCGATGGCGACGGTCCCCGGACCGCTGAACGCGAACAGGTCGGGCCGCGTGAGGGTGAGGACGGTCACCGGGTCGTGCGGCACGTTCCACTGCGTGCTCCAGAACTCCCACCACTGGGCGATGTCGGCGTAGAGCGCCTCCCCCGCCGGGCCGGCCTGGGCGATGCGCTGCACGCTGTCGTCCCTGATCTCCACCTGCCGCGTCACCTCCAGGCCGGTGACGACGGTCGGGATTCGGGCGTCGAAGACGATCTGCGCTGCCGTGGTGTCGGAGCGGAAGTTGTGCTCGGGCTCGGCGTGCTCGGGCTCGGCGTTCTCGGGCTCGCCCGTCGCGAAGGCGCCGCCCATGATCCAGAGGCCGCGCACCGCGGAGGCGAACCCCGGCTCCGACTGGATCGCCGCGGCGATGTTGGTCAGCGGCCCGATGGCGACGATGTCGATGGCGCCCGGGTTCTCCAGCACCCGGCGGACGAGGTGGTCGACGGCCGGCTCGTCGGACACGGGCTCGCGACCGAGGCCGTCATGCAGGGTGCCCTCGTGGCCGGCCCACCAGACCTCGCGGCCCGACAGCGGCGTCTCGACGCCGGGATGGGCGAGCAGGTCGACACCGGCGAGCGCGGCGTAGCGGCGCACGATGCGGGCGCGGAGGGCGGTGTCGCCGTAGACGGTGGTCACGGCCTCCAGCTCGAGCGAGGGCGTGCCGAGGATCTGCACGAGCGCGAGGGCGTCGTCGACGTCGGATCCGATGTCGGTGTCGAGGATGATGCGGTGGTGGGGCATGGGTGTTCCTTGGTGTGTCGAGAGGTGGTGGCGCGAGCCGGCTACTTGAGGCCGCTGGTGCTCACGGACTGGATGAAGTAGCGCTGACAGGCGACGATGATCGCGAGCGGGATGATGGTCAGCACGATCGACGCGGCGAACATCACGCCGTAGTCGACGTTGAACTGGCCTTGCAGGTTCGACAGGGCGACCGGGCCGAGGATGTGGGTGTCGTCGGTGCCCATGAGCAGCGGCCACACGTAGGCCTGCCACTGGAAGAGGAAGAGCATCAGCCCGGCGCCGATCAGCGCGGGGCGGGACAGCGGCACGTAGATGCGCCGGAAGATCCCCCACCAGCCGAGCCCGTCGAGCCGGCCGGCCTCCACCAGCTCGCCGGGGATGGCGAGGAAGAAGGTGCGCAGCAGGAAGATCGCCATGCCGTTGCCGATCCCGGGCAGGATCAGGCCGGTGAAGGTGTTCTGCAGGTTCCAGTCGCGGAACAGGCCCGCGAGCGGGATGGAGATCGCGTCGAACGGGATCAGGAAGCTCAGGATCACGATCGAGAACAGCGCTCCCCTACCGCGGAACGGGATCGCCGACAGCCCGAACGCGGCCATCGCGCAGATGACCAGCCCGATGACAACGGTCGTGAGGCTGACGAACAGCGAGTTGGCGATCGCCCTGCCGAGATCGCTGCTCAGCAGCGAGAGGTAGTTGTCGAGCGTCGGGGAGAGCGTGAAGAAGGTCTGCCACTGCAGCGGGTTCAGGTAGCTGAACGTCTCGGCTCCCGGCCGCAGCGAGTTGACGAACGTCCACCACAGCGGCAGCAGGAACAACAGCCCGACAATGGCGGCCGCCACGCTCAGGCCGATGTAGGCGAGGGTGCGCCTGCTGCGCGAGCGGGTGGCGCGCGGAGCGAGGGTGGAGGTCATGATTCGTCGCTCCTCAGGAGTCGGAACTGCAGCGCGACGATCGCGACGGTGAGCAGCACCAGGATGATGACCTCCGCCTGCGCCTTGTTGAGGTCGCCCAGTGTGTACGCACGGTTGTAGATGTCGTACATGAGCAGGTTCGTCGCGCCTTGCGGTCCGCCCTTGGTGAGGATCTGCACCGGCGCGAAGACGAGCAGGTTGGAGACGGTGTCGGCCACGAGCACGAACGCGAGCGGCCGGCGCAGCAGCGGGAAGGTGATGCTCCACAGCTGCCGCCAGGCGGACGCGCCGTCGAGCGATGCCGCCTCGTAGTACGAGGTCGGGATGTCGTTGAGCCCGGCGATCAGGAACAGCATCCAGTAGCCGACGCCGATCCACGACAGCAGCACGATGATGCACCAGAGCGCCTGCTGCGGCGAGGTCAGGAACGGCTGCGGCGGGATGCCGGCGAGCGACAGGAACGAGTTGGCGAGGCCGTCAGGGCGGTAGATCACGCTCCAGATCACGGCGGAGACCGCCGGCGGGACGGCGATCGGCAGGATCACGAGTGACCGCCACAGCTTCGAGCCGGCGCTCCGCTTGGTGTAGAGCACCGCGAGCAGGAAGGCGACGCAGACCTGCAGCGGGTTGACGATGATCGTGAACAGGAGGGTGACGCCCAGCGACGCCAGGAACTCCTTGTTGGCGAAGAGCTCGGCGTAGTTGCCGAGGCCGACGAACACCGAGCCGCCCTGCAGCAGGCTCTTGTGGAAGAACGACTCCCAGAGCGCGTCCGCCGCCGGCACGAGCCGGAGCACCAGGAGGGCGATGAGCGCCGGCGAGAGGAACGCCAGGGCGACCAACGCCGGGCGCTGGCTGCGCCTCCCTCGCGGTCGCTGCGGGGCTCCCGTCCCGGAGCCCGTGCTGCGGGCTCCGGGACGGATGGTGCCGGTGGTCATTTCAGCTGGCTCCAGGCGTCGTTGAGCTGCTGGGTCGCCTGGGCGAGGCGGGACTTCACGTCGGCGCCGTTGCGGATGTCGGCGAAGGCTTTGGACATCACCGAGTCGAACTGCACGTAGCCGACCGAGACCGGGCGGGCCACCGCCGTGTGCGCCACCTCGTAGGCGACCAGCTTTTCGACACCGGCGCTGTGTGCGCCGCCGAGGGTCTCCAGGGTCGGCAGGTACTTCTTCTCCGCCTCGGTGACGGACGGGATGATGGTCGTGTTCTTGGCGGTGAGGAGGTTGCCCTCGGGGTTCAGCGCCGCGTACTCCAGGAACTTCTTGGCGAGGTCCTTCTTCTTCGACGCCGGGTTGATGCCCCACGACCACGAGCCGGTCGGCGTGACCTGCTTGCCGCCCTCGAAGTACGGAAGCGGCGCGACGCCCCAGTCGAACTTCGCGTTCTGGGCGAAGTTGCCGACATCCCAGGGGCCGCCGACGAAGAACGCGACGTCGCCGTTCGAGAACACCGGCGAGGTCTGGAAGCCGCCGACGCCGCGGGGGGACAGCCCGCTGGCGAAGCTGTCGGCGTACCACTGCATTGCCTTCTGCCAGCCGGCCGTCTCGACGGCGGGGGTCAGCATCTGCTTGCCGGTGATGCCGGAGCCGCCGCCGAGCGACTCCATCAGCGGCTGCAGCTGGTAGTACGCCTCCACCTGCTCCATCAGGAGTCCGCTCTTGATGCCGGCCGCCTGAGCCGCGCGGCCGGCCGCCTCGGTCTGCTCCCACGTCCAGCGCTGGGCCGGGTCGGCCGAGGGCGGCTGGACGCCGGCCTTCGCCAGCGCGTCCTTGTTGTAGAACATCAGCTGGGTCGAGTTCCAGACCGACAGCGCCCACATCTTGCCGTTGTAGAGGTTGATCTTGTACTGGGCGTCGGAGGTCGCCGCCTTCTCCGTGCCCTGGAGGTCGGAGAGGTCTTCGAGGAAACCCTGCGCCGCGAGCTGCGGGATGTTCGGCTGGTCGACCGTGTAGACGTCGATCGTGGTGTCCTTGGCGGCGAGCCGCTGCTGGAGCGTGCTGCTCAGCTGGTCGAACGGCACCTGCGTGTACTTGACCGTGTCACCGGGGTTCGCGGCCTCGAAGCCGGCGATCACCGGGGCGAACGTCTTCGGGTCCTCCGGGCCGAGCAGGTTGACCGTGCCGGTCGTCGGGGAAGACGAGGAGCCGGAGGCTGAACAGCCGCCGAGCAGCAGCGCCGACGCCGCCAGGGTGGCGGCGACGGCGAGGGAGGAACGCTTCATCGGGTAGTCCTTCTCTCGAAATCTAAGCGGATAGAGCTAACCGCTTAGATGACCATAAATGCTCGGTGGAGGATCCGCAAGATGATGACTAGGATTTCTCTAATCGATTAGAACAATCGAGGGCTACGCGTGGGAAACGAGGGGGCAGTGGCAACAGGACGAGACGTCGCCGAGCGGGCGGGGACCTCCACGGCGGTGGTCAGCTATGTCTTCAACAACGGGCCCCGCAACGTCTCCCCCGCGACGCGCGAGCGCGTGCTGCGCGCCGCGGCCGAGCTGAACTACCGGCCCAACGCGCTCGCCCGCGCGCTGAGCGCGGGCAAGACGCTCTCGGTCGGCCTCATCGTGCCCGACATCGCCAACCCTTACTTCGGCGAGGTCTCGCGCGCGCTCGAGACGGCGGCGACCGCGCGCGGCCGGCTGCTGCTGATCGCCGACTCCGCGGGCAGCGAGGAGCAGGAGCTGCAGCAGCTGAGCTCGTTCATCGAGCGTCGCGTCGACGGCATCGTCCTGGTGTCGGTCTCGGACGACCCGCAGCTCGGCTTCGTGGCGGAGGCCGGCATCCCGATCGTCGCCCTGCACCCCCTCGACCTCGACCAGCCCGCCTCCTCGCTCACGATCGACTACGACCACGCCGCGGAGGAGGCGACTCAGCACCTCGTCGGCCACGGCTACCGCACGATCGGCCTGCTCAACGGCCCGACGGACTCGGCAGGCTCCCGCCAGCACGCAGCAGGTTTCACGCGCGCCATCCTCCGGTCGCCCGGAGTGCAGGCCTCGGAGCGCCGGTCCGAGACCTCCCGCGGCGACGCCGCCCGCGTGGCGCTGCAGTGGCTCGCCAGCGGCGACCGTCCACGGGCGATCTACGTCGCCACCGACGAGCAGGCGTTCGGCGTGCTCTACGCCGCGGCGGAACTCGGCCTCCACGTGCCCGACGACGTCGCGGTGGTCGGATTCGACGGGACGGCGCACTCGCGGTACGCGGTCCCCTCGCTGTCGACCGTGCAGCAGCCCATCCCCGAGCTCGCCACCCGCGCCATCGAGGTGCTGATCGCGGCGGAGGACGCCCACGTGCACGAGACGCTGCCGCACCGATTCGTGGCGCGGCGGTCGTGCGGGTGGCATGCGGAGGTGGCGGGCTAAGGCGCGATCACCACACGCGTCTCCTGTCCGACGCCCTCCAGCGTCGCCGTGCCCGACCCCGGCGTCGTGACGATCAGGTCGAAGTCGTGCAGGGAGGCGATCTGGAAGGCGCCGTCGCCGGGGAACTTCAGCGACGTCGCCACCAGGATGGTCCGGTCGGCCGCGCGGCACATCCGGTGCTTGATCGTCGCCTCCTGATTGAGGTCGGTCACCACCGAACCGTCCGGACGGATACCGCCGCTGCTGATCACCGCGACATCCGCGTGGATCAGGGCGAGCATCTGCTCGGTGAGCGGGCCGGACACGGTGCCCGGCTTCGACCCGACGGCCCCGCCGAGCAGGATGAGGGTGCACACCGGGTCGTCGCCCAGCACCCGCAGGATCCAGAGGTTGTTGGTGACGATCGTCACGGGACGGTCGCGGAGGTGGCGGGCGATCGCGAGCGTGGTGTGGCCGATGTCGAGGAGCACCACGTCGCCGTCCCGGATGAGGCCGGCGGTCGCGGCGGCGATGCTCAGCTTCTCGCCGGCGTCGGCGTCCAGGTCCTCGAACTCGTCGTGACCGACCTCGGGGAGGGTGGCGCCGCCGTGCACCCGCCGCACGCTGCCGGCGAGCTCGAGGCGCTCCAGGTCGCGCCGAATGGTGGTGCCGCTGACGTCGAGCAGCGCGGACAGCTCCTCGACCGTCGCGCTCCCCGACGTGCGGACGCGCTCGACGATGGCCTCTTCGCGCTGATGGGTCAGCATGGGTCTCCTCCCGGATGTGAACGCCAATAGCCTTCCGGTGCTCATTTTCGCTCATATGAACGGTGCATGAACAGCATTTGGCGCTCATTTGAAACCTGATGCTCGACTATCGCCAAGAACGCGCAGCCCAGTTAGCGTGAAAATCGCCCGCCCCGCTGGGGTGCGGCGATTCCCACTCACTCCCCCACTCAGGAGCGCATTCGTGAAAACCTCCCGCCTGCTCGCCTCCCTCGCGGTCGTCACGGCCGCGGGCCTCGCTCTGGCCGGCTGCGCCCAGAGCAGCTCGGCCGCGTCGTCCTCCGACGGCGCGGACAAGAAGCTCACCGTCTTCCTCAGCGCGGACACCAACATCCAGGACCTCTGGCAGAAGACCCTGATCCCGGCGTTCGAGAAGGCCAACCCGGGCTACACGGTCTCGGTCGACTTCGACTTGCACGGCCTCCACGACCAGCAGACCGTCGCGAAGCTCACCGCCGCCACCCTGCAGAAGAAGGACCCGGGGTACGACCTGGTCGACGCCGGTTTCGTCGCCCAGGTCGCCGCGTCCGGCCTCCTGACGGAGGTCAGCAGCGCGAACATCCCCGGTCTCGCCGATGTCCCGAAGGACCTCGTCGCCGCCGGCGGCAACGGCGGCATCCCCTACCGCGGCTCCAGCGTCGTGCTCGCCTACGACACGAAGACCGTGACGACCCCGCCGAAGACACTCGACGACCTGCTCGCCTGGATCAGGGCGAACCCGGGCAAGTTCGCCTACAACTCGCCCGACACCGGCGGCAGCGGAGCGGCGTTCGTCTCCACCGTCCTCGATCAGAACCTCTCCGACGCCGACCGCACGAAGCTGGTCACGGGCACCGACCCGAGCGTCGAGAGCGGCTGGGACAAGGGCTTCGCCACGCTGGCCTCCCTGAACCCCTACGTGTACCAGAAGGGCGTTTACCCGAACGGCAACAACCAGGTCCTCGACCTGCTCTCCAGCGGTCAGATCTCGATGGCGCCGGTGTGGAGCGACCAGTTCATCACCGGGCACAAGAACGGTCAGATCCCGGCGAACATCGCGTACACCCAGATCTCCGACCCGTCGCTGACCGGCGGCGCGAGCTACCTCGGCATCCCGGCCGCCTCCCCGCGCACGACCGGCGCCGAGAAGCTGGTCTCCTGGCTGCTCACCCCCGCGGCCCAGGGCTTGGTCTCCGACAGCATCTCCGGCTACCCGGTGATCGCACTCGACAAGCTCCCCTCGGCATCGCAGGACCTCTTCAAGGACGCGGACATCGCGCACCTGCGGCCGTCCTACTTCGCCACGGTCTCCGCCGACATGAACAAGGCGTGGGCCCAGAAGGTCCCCGGCAAGTAATGGCCACCGTCACCGCCACCCCGGCGGCGACCACCGCTGACCGCGGCGCACACCACGCGTCGCGGTCCGCGGCGGCGGGCTTCCTGCTCGCCCTGCCGCCGGTCGTCGTCATCGCCCTCTTCGTCGGCGTCCCCGTCGTGCTCGCCCTCGCGTTCAGCGTCGGCTTCACCGGGGGATTGAACTCGGTCATGGCCGCCGTGGGCCAGAACGTCCACCACGCCGACGGCGCCGTGCCCACCTTCGCCGCCTACGGCGATGTCTTCACCACCCCGGCGTTCTGGCAGGATCTCGCCCTGACCCTCGGCGTCACGGTCGCCAGCACCGCCATCGTCGTCGTCCTGGCCGGCGGCATCGGCCTGGCCCTGCGCCTCCACGGCGGATGGCTCGCCCGGCTGCTCTCCGCTGTCGCGATCGTGCCGCTGTTCATCCCGGTCGTGATCGCGTCATGGGCGATCCTGACGTTCTACTCCGCTGACGGCTTCCTGCGCAGCCTGTTCGCCCAGGTCGGCCTGGAGGCGCCGGTGTGGTCGTACACGGCCGTCGCCATCGTGATCGGCTCGGCGTGGACCTCCCTGCCGTTCGCAACGCTGATGATCGCGTCCGGCCTGCAGTCCGTGCCCGACGCCCTGATCGAGGCGGCCAGGGACGCGGGCGCCGGCACGTTACGCATCGTGCGCACCATCCTGCTGCCGATGAGCGCGGTGCCGATCGTCATCGCGGTGACGTTCACGGCCATCGGGGTGATCGGGTCCTACACCGTCCCGTACTTCACCGGACCGAACGCACCGACGATGCTCGGCGTCTCGCTGGCCAGCTACTTCACGGCGTACAACCAGCCGCAGCAGTCGCTCGTGATGGCGTTCGTCGTCTTCCTCGCCGCCGCCGGGATCGGTGCGCTGTACGTCTGGGCGAACTTCCGCAGCGCCCGGCGCGAGGGGCGGATCTGATGCCGCGCCCCCTCTCCGTCGCACTGCGCGCAGCGGGCGCGGGCGCCTTCGCCGTCGTGCTGCTCGTGTTCGTGCTCGGCCCGCTCGTCTGGCTGGGCGCACACGCCTTCGCCGACCGCTGGACCTATCCGGATCTGCTCCCCGGCTCGTGGACGCTGCGCTGGTGGCAGACCGTGTTCAGCGACCAGTCGCTCGGCTCGTCCATCCAGAACTCGCTGCTGATCACGCCCCTGGTCGTGCTCGTCTCCGCGGTCGTGTGCCTGCCCGCCGCGTACGCGTTCGCGCGCTTCGAGTTCCCCGGGAGGAGGCTCTTCCTGATCGGGCTGTTCGCCACCAACGCGTTCCCGCGGATGGGCTTGTTCGCGACCCTCGCCTCCCTCTACTACGCGCTCGGCCTGATGAACACGTTCGCCGGCATCGTGGTCGTCCAGCTCCTCGGCACCATCGTCTTCATGACCTGGATCCCGGCCGCCGCGTTCTCGGCCGTGCCGCGTTCGCTCGAAGAGGCGGCGCGCGACTCCGGCGCCTCCCGGGCACGCGTCTTCTTCACCGTGACGCTGCGGATGGCACTGCCCGGCATCCTGGTCGGCGCCGTCATGGCCTTCCTCGCGGCGTTCGACGAGGCCCAGGGCACCTACCTCGTCGGCGCCCCGGACATCCTCACGATGCCGACCGAGATGTACAGCCTCGTGCTCAACTTCCCCAAGCAGGTCGCCGCCGTGTTCTCGATCCTGCTCGCCATCCCCTCGGTGGTGCTGCTGCTCGCCGTACGCAAGCACGTGATGGGCGGCCAGCTCGCCGAGGGCTTCCAGATCAAATGACCCGCCCCGCTCACACGAAGGAGCACTCCATGTCCTCGCCCAGCCCCGTCGGCACCGCCGACCCGACCGGTGACGGCGGCCTGCGCCTGACCGCCCTGCGCAAGACGCTCGGCGGACGCACCATCATCGACGACCTCGACCTGACCGTGCAGCGCGGCGAGCTCGTCTCCCTGCTCGGACCCTCCGGCTGCGGAAAGACCACGACGCTGCGGATGATCGCCGGCTTCCTCGCCCCCGACACCGGCCGGATCACGATGGCCGACCGCGACGTCACGCGCCTCGGCCCCGACAAGCGGCCGAGCGCCATGGTCTTCCAGAACTATGCGCTGTGGCCGCACCTGACCGTGGCCAAGAACGTCGCCTATCCGCTTCGCCTGCGCCGGCTGCCGCGCGCGGAGGTCGCCGAGCGGGTCGACCGGATGCTCGGCCTGGTGAACCTCCTGCACCACCGCGACTCGCGCCCTCCGCAGATCTCCGGCGGCGAGCAGCAGCGCGTCGCCCTCGCCCGCGCCCTCGTGCAGGAGCCGGACGTGCTGCTGCTGGATGAGCCGCTCAGCAACCTCGACGCCAAGCTGCGCGTCAGGGTGCGTGAAGACATCCGCGACCTGCAACAGCGGCTCGGCATCACCACCGTGATCGTCACGCACGACCAGGAGGAGGCGCTCTCGATCTCCGACCGGGTCGCCGTCATGAACGCGGGCCGCATCGAGCAGTTCAGCACGCCGGACGAGCTGTACGCGCGGCCGGAGACCGAGTTCGTCGCCACGTTCATCGGCTCGCTGAACCGCTTCGATGGCACGTTCGACGGTGTCCGCGTGGTCGACGGCCCCGGCGTGGTCGGCGTCCGCCCGGAGTCCGTCGTGTTCACAACGACTCCACGCCCCGGCGCGCTGCGCGCGACCGTCGAACGGGTCGTCCCGCACGGCCACTTCCACGAGCTGCGGCTGCGCCGCGACGACGTGACCCTGTCCGCGTACGAGTCGGGGCCGCCACCGCGGCTCGGGGCGGTCGGCTTCGCCTCCATCGAGGCGGCGCTGCTCTACCGCGACGGCCGCCTGGTGCGCCAGCCCGAGGCGGTGGTGGCATGATCGCGCGCGCCTCAGCCCACCGCGGCGACTCGTCGGTGTTCCGCGAGAACACCCTCCCGGCCGTGCGTTCCGCCATCGCCAAGGGTGCGGAGATCGTCGAGATCGACGTGCGCCTCACGGCCGATGGCGACGTGGTCGTTCTGCACGACCCCTCCCTCGAGCGGCTCTGGGGCGACCCGCGCGCCATCGACGCGGTTCCCACCGCCGACCTCCACGCGTTCGGCGCTCCGGACGAGCGGCCTCCGTTGCTCGCCGACGTGCTCCCGCTCTTCGAGGGCGTCGGAAGCCGGCTGGTGATCGACCTGGACGACGCCCGGTTCGCCGCGCCGGCGCACGCCGTCGCCTCCGCCTTCACCGCCGCCACCGGGACCATCGTCGACTGGTGCGGCGACCTCGACGGGATGCGCGTGCTGCGCGCCCTCGACGCCTCCGCCCGGCTCTGGCTCCCGTGGCGGCTGCTGCGCGTGCCGAGCGCGGCCGAGCTCGCGGAGCTCGACCCGGTGACGGTGAACGTGCCGTTCCCGATCGCCGACGAGGCGTTCGTCCGGGGCGTGCACGACCTCGGGCTGACGGTGACGGCCTGGACGCTGGACGAACCAGACGACCTCGCCCGGGCGCTCGACCTCGGCGTCGACACCATCACGACGAACCGGCTGGACCGGTTGCTGACGATGCGGACGGCGGTGGCCCTGTGAATCGCGAGGACATCGCCGCCGCCAGGGAACTGGCCGTCGAGCTGGGCGCCTGGGCGAGCGAACAGACCAGGACGCATCCCGTGACGATGGTGACGACCAAATCGGATCCCGCCGATCTGGTCACCGACCTGGACCGGTCGATCGAGCGGTACGTCCGCGACCGGGTGCGCGACCGCTTCCCCGGCCACGCGTTCGTCGGCGAGGAGTTCGGCGGCGAAGCGGTCCCCGGCCGCCCGACCTGGTACCTGGATCCGGTGGACGGAACGACGAACCTCGCCAACAGCATCCCCTGGACCGCGTTCTCGCTGGCGGTGGCCGTCGACGACCGCCCCCTGGTCGGTGTCGTCGCCGACCCCTGGAACGACGCGCTCTTCGACGCCGTCGCCGGCGAGGGCGCCCGCCGCGACGGCGAGCCGCTGCAGATCGGCGCCGACGGCTCCCTCACCGGCGGTGTCGTCGGCACCGAGCTCGCCGGCCACCGTGCCTGGACCGGGCTGCGCGAGCTGGCCCAGTCGCTCTCGACCGCGTTCTGCACGCTGCGCGTGATGGGCTCGGGGACCCTCACCCTGCTCGGCCCGGCCGCCGGTCGAGGGATCGGTGGGATCGTGCACCGGTTCAGTCCCATCGACCACCTGGCGGCCGTGCTCATCGCGCACGAGGCGGGCGCCGCCGTGCTCGGCCACGACGGGCGGCCGACGCTCTTTCCGAGCGAGGGGGGCATCCTCGTCGCCGCGCCGGAGGTCGCCGGGGAGCTGTTCGCTCTGTGGAAGGACGCCGGGGAGAGGGCGGCTCTGGTCGCGTGAGCAGGCCGTGCTGCTGGAGAGTCGCCTGTTAGCGTCTTGCTCATGGGTGCAGCATTGGAGCGGATCACTGAGCGGGTCAATCGTCTGGGCGACGTGGAGGATCCCGAAACGCCGACGCCGCTGTTGACGATCGACGAGTTCTTCGAGGGCAATGACGTCGTGGGCAGTATCGGATGCAATTTGTATCCGGAGGTCGGCCCGCAGGTGATTCGCGAAGCACTGGTCCGGATCGCTGAGCGCTCAGATGTGTACGACGTTCGGGTCGCCGTCTCCGCTTTCGACGACCCGGATTGGCCGTTCGCGGAACGTGTGGTGATCGCGACGACAGCTGCCCCCGACCAGGTGATGGGGTGGTTCCCCGAAGACCTCGCTCCCAGCGACACGTGGGTCGGCCCGGAGGAGGGCTTCAACACGGAGCCGTTCGAGCTTCCCTCAGGCGGTTCCATGGTCGTCTGCTGGTGGGACTGACGAACCACGGGGAATCCCGACCCCGGCGGAAGCCGCCCGCCGCTCCAGAACCCGCCTCAGCGGCCGCAGCCTGCTGATCGAGTCGTCGAGGCCGCCGGGCCGCGACCGGAACAGCCAGAGCGCGCGCTGCTCTGCGACCAGGACGTCCAGCCGGTCGCGGAGCGCCGCCGCGCTGCCGGGGTCGAGTCGCTGGAGGCCGTCGCGGCCGAGGTCGAGCACATCGGCGCCGAGGAGCGCCAGGCGCACGCCGTGCTCCAGCTCCACGACGCAGAGCCTGCCGTCGCCCGCGCCCGGGGCGGCCCCGGCGAGGAGGCGGCTCGCACTTTCGAGGTGGTCGCGCGCCGCGGCGACGCCCGCGGGGGTCGGCCACGACGCGGCGGGGATGTCGCCCGCGCGCCACAGCACGGTGAAGAGCTGGCTCGCATTCAGCAGGGGCGCATCCAGAGCGGCGGCGGCGCGGCCCGCTTCGACGGCCGCGCGGCCGAAGCGGCCGGTGGCGTCATGGACGGCGACCTCGTCGATCACCCGCGCAGGGTCCAGGTCGCGGTTGCTGTCGAGGCACCATGCGATCGCGCCGCCCAGGAGGAGCGGGCCGAATGAGACGGACGGCGTCTCGAACGAGCCGTAGTCGCCCCACTGCGTGATGAGGTATCCGCCTGCTCCGGTGTCGAGTCCGGTGCGGGCGACGTCGAGGAGGTTGTCGATCGCGTTGTCGAGGCGCCCGACGAAGGACTGCCAAGTGCTCGTCCCCGGCGCGAGCCAGAACGGCTCACCCGACGCGATCAGCGCTGCCGCCCGACCACGCGCCCCGCTCCTGGTCGTCTCGACGTCGAAGTCCATGGCCGCCCATTTCGCGCGCTGCTCCGTGTCGGCCCGCTCGATGGAGGCGGCACTGAGCTCCGGGCCGTCGTACTGCCAGACGACGGGGACCGCACCGTGCGGGACCCGCCCCATCAGCTCGGGGTGCTCGGCGAAGACGTCCGCCCAGAACTCCACCCGATAGCCGCGTTCCGTCAGGCTCTGCAGCAGGTACTGCACGTACTCGAAGTAGACCGGGCCGCGGCCGCGCTCGGCCACCGCCTCCGCCGACGCGCCCCGACCGAGCTCGAACGGCTCGTCGGCGCCGATGTTGATCCGGCCGCTGGTCGTCGTGGCGGCGATCTCCGTCAGCAGCTCCAGCACGAAGTCCGCGTTCTCGCGCGTCGGCCGAAGGGTGGCCGCCGGGCGGTGCTCTCCCGCCCACTCGAACCCGTCCGGGCTCTCGGCCCGATCCCGGTACTCGTCGTGGCGCAGCCAGCGCTCCATGTGTCCCAGGCAGTTCACCGAGGGGACGAAGTCGATCCCGCGCGCGACGCACTGCGCGTCGAACCAGCGGAGGTCGTCGACGGTGAACGGCGACGCGTCCTGCCACACGGCCTCGTGGCCCCGGTAGGCGAAGGTGTGCTCGATGTAGAGCTCGAAGTGGTTCAGGCGGGCACGCTCGGCGAGGTCGAGGTAGCGCAGGAGCGTCTCCCGCGTCGGCACCCGGTCGCGGCTGACGTCGAGCATGTAGCCGCGCACGGGGAAGTCGGGATGGTCGGAGAGGTCGACGACGCTCGTCGCCCAGACCGGGTGGGCGCGGGCCTGGTCCAGCGTCGCCAGCGCGTAGCGGAGCCCGCGCTCGTCGGCGTGCTCGACGAGGATGCGCTCCGCATCCGAGCGGATGCGGAAACCTTCGGCCGGGAGCGAGGAGTCCTCGCGCGCCACGAGCGGGGTGTCACGCCCCGGCCCCTCGCCGGGGCTCACGCGGGCGCGCCGCGGCCGGGGGAAGAGGGATTCGATCAGGTCGGGCATCAGGGACCTCCAGAGGGCCGTACGGAAGCGGGTGGCCGGATCGCGCGCTCCATCGCGCGCACGAGGATGGGGAGCTGCCGGGGGTCGAGGCACTGCGGGTTGATCGCGAGCTCCTCCCCGTCCACGCCGACCACGACCGGGGGCTCCCCGGCCAGCAGCCGCGCGGCCACCTCGGAGGCGGACGAGCCCAGCGGGGCGACGAACGCGCGCGGGATCGACGCGGGCTGGATCCCCGGCTCGCTGAGCGTGTGCCGGCGGGCGCGGAGCAGCGGATGCGCGTCGAGCGCCGCGACGAGCTCCGCGACCATCCGGTCCCACGCCCGCAGCTCCGCGTCCTCGTCGCGGCGGACATAGAGGTCGACGGCGCGCACCAGGCCCGCGATCGTCTCCTTGTCGGTCTTCATGCCGCGCCCGATCCCGTGATTCGGGAAGCAGAGGGCGGTGCACTGCGCGATCAGGTCGGCGCGGCCGAGGATGAGGCCGGACGACTGCGGGCCCCGGATCTCCTTGCCTCCGCTCACGATCACGAGGTCGGCTCCGCCGTCGAGGAACCTGCGGAGGTTCGACCGGGGCGGGAGCTCGGCGGCGGCGTCGACCACGAGCGGCACGCCCGTGCCCTCCAGCACACCGGCGACGGTGCCGAGCGCGAGCGAGCCGGGAGCCTCCTCCGCCTCGGCCAGGTACAGCACCAGCGCGGTTCGCGGGGTCAGGGCGGCCCGGAGGTCGTCGACGTCGGCTGCGGCACCGGAGGAGACCTCGACGATGCGCGTTCCGCCGATCGTGACGGCCTGGTCGTACCGGCTCCGGTGGGCGCGCAGGATCACGCACTCGTCGCGGACCGCCGACGGAGCGCCGCTCGCTCCCGAAGCCCGGCTCGCCGCGGCGGCGATCGTGAGCCCCGCGGCGGCGCCCGACGTGACGCAGGCCGCCTCGACGCCGAGCAGGCGCGCGATCTCCTCGCCGGCGCGGCGGTGCAGCAGGTGCAGGTCCACGAACGACAGGGAGGCCTCGCGCATCGCCTCGACGACCTCCGGCGGCATCAGCGACCCGCCGACCGCGGTGACCGTGCCCCACGCGTTGATCAGCGGGGTGACCCCCAGCTCGTCGTAGATCCCCATGCCGCGGTGCTCAGCCACCCGATCGTGTCGCGCGCTCGAGCTGCTGCAGGATGTGCTCGTACCCGTGGCCCGTCGCGCGCGTCAGCCCCAGCTCGCAGGTGCGGTTGAGGGACGCGTAGGCGTCATGATCCCCCGCGACGACCTCCGCCGCCTCGCGTGCGGTCGCGGCCGCTGTGAGCTCGGGATGCAGCAGGCCGCGGTCGCCCGCGAACCCGCAGCAGCTCCAGTCGAGCGGAACCTCCACCCGGTCGGCGACGGCGTCGGCGATGGCGCGCAGGTCCGCGTCGATGCCGAGCTGCGCGGACGAGCAGGTCGGGTGCAGCACGAGCGAGCGCAGCGTGCGGGTGACGGTCAGCCGAGACAGGAGGCGCCGGCGCGCGAAGGTCACCGAGTCGACGACCTCGATGCCCGCCTCGCCGAGCGCCACGATCAGTCCCTCGGTGCAGCTGCTCGCGTCGCAGACGACCGGCAGCGCTCCGCCGTCGGTCGCGGCGATCAGCGCCTCGCGCAGACGGCCGGACATGTGCCCGTAGCCGCCGAGGTGCCCCTTGGACTTCCACGGAGTCCCGCAGCACAGCCCCGAGATGCCTTCGGGGATGCTCACTGGCACCCCCGCGCGCTCGCACAGCGCGAGGAAGGCCTCCGACACGTCGGGCACGCCCTGCTCCGTGCCGAACATGGTGCCGACGCACGCGGGGAAGAAGACCGCCTCGGCCTGCGCCGCCGCACGCGGACGCCTCCTGCGCCCTCCCCGGGGGAGGTCGGCGGAGTACGACGGCACCTGCTCGGCCCCCAGAACCGCCCGGCCGGCGGCGGCGAGCGAGCCGGCGACCGACGCCGGGGCGGCGTGTGCGACGGTCAGCGCCGCGCCAACGGCCGCGGTCGCCGGACCCCACACCCGCGACGCCCCCGACCACAGCGCGTCAGGCACGGGACGAGCCTGACGCGCGCGCAGACTGCGCACGAGATCGCCGGTGTTGATGCCGACCGGGCAGGTCGTGGCGCACATGCCGTCCACGGCGCAGGTCTGGACACCCTGGTACTCGAAGTCCGCCGCCAGGGTCTTCACGAGCTCGGTGTCGCCACGCGCCTCGGCGGCGGCCAGCTCGCGCCGGACGACGATCCGCTGACGCGGCGTGAGCGTGAGGTCGCGCGACGGGCAGACCGGTTCGCAATACCCGCACTCGACGCAGCGGTCGACGATCGGATCGACGGCGGGCGTGCCCTTCAGGTCGCGGAGGTACGCCGTGGGGTCGTCGGTGATGATGACGCCCGGATTGAGGAGGCCGTCGGGATCGAACAGGCGCTTGACCTCGCGCATGACGGCGTAGAGCTCCTGGCCGTACTGGCGCTCCACGAACGGCGCCATGACGCGCCCGGTGCCGTGCTCGGCCTTGAGCGCGCCGCCGAGGCCGAGGATGAGGTCGACCAGATCCTCGGTGAACGCCCGGTACCGGCCGAGGTCGCCGTCGTGGTCGAACCGCTCGGTGAGCATGAAGTGGACGTTGCCGTCTTTGGCGTGACCGAAGATCACGGAATCCTCGTAGCCGTGGTGCTCGAAGAGCGCGATCAGGGCGTCGCACGCCTCGGCCAGGCGCTCGACGGGGACGACGACGTCTTCGAGGAGGGCGGTCGTGCCGGTGGGACGCGCCCCGGCGACCGAGGTGTAGAGACCCTTCCGGATGTGCCAGAGCGCACTGCGACGCGTGGCATCGCGCGTCAGCTCCACCGGCGCGATGGCGTCGAGACCACCGACGGTCGCGGATGTCCGCTCGAGGACGTCGCGCAGCGCCTCCTCGTCCTCCTGCTGCAACTCGATCAGGAGGGCGGCGTGGCCGACGACGTCGAGCCCGGAGAGATCGGCCGGGCAGTCGGGCAGACGCTGCGCGACCCGCAGCGAGGTGGCGTCCATCAGCTCGACCGCGGCGAAGCCCGCCGCGGCGAGCGCGGGCGCAGCCGCCGCGGCGTCGGCGAGCGTGCGGAACACGGCGAGCCCGGTGGCGACGGCAGGCCGCAGCGGGACGGTCCCCAGCACGGCCTCCGCCACGAAGCCCAGCGTCCCCTCGCTGCCCACCAGGAGGTGGGCGAGGATGTCGACGGGCGCGGTGAAGTCGGTGAAGGCGTTCACGCTGTAGCCCATGGTGTTCTTGCGCGCGAACAGCCGCTCGATCGTGGCGACGGATGCCGGGTCGGAGCGCACGCGGTCGCGCAGCGCGATCAGTCCCCGGTGGAGGTCCGGCTCGTGCATCGCCAGTACCAGGTCGGCTCCCGGGTCTGCGGTGTCGAGCACCAGTCCGCTCGGCAGCACGACGGTCATCGATTCCACGGTGCGGTAGGCGTTGGACTCGATCCCGCAGGTCATCCCGCTCGAGTTGTTGGCGAGCACCCCGCCGAGCGTGCACGCGACCTCACTCGCCGGGTCGGGCCCGAGCATGCGGCCGTGGCGCGCCAGCGCCGCGTTGACCTGGCGGACCGTCGCACCGGGCTCGACCCTGACCCGGAGTCCGCCGTCGACGACCCTGATGCGGCGGAACCCGCGACGCGTGTCCGCGAGCACGGAGTCGGTGACGCCCTGCCCGCTGAGGCTCGTGCCTCCCGAACGGAAGGTCACTGAGCGCCCGGCGTCGCGCACCCGCCCGAAGAGCGCGGTCACGGCGGCCGTGTCCTCGGGGGTGACCACCTCCGCCGGAACGAGATGGTAGTGCGAGGCGTCCCTGGCGACGGCGTGCCGCCTGGTCGCGTCCGCCGGCGCAGGGGCCACCGCGGTCACGGGCCGGCGAGCTCGAACTTCGAGCTTCCCCCGCGCACGAAGCCGCACGCGCGGTCCACTCCGGCCAGACAGCCCTTGGCCGACATCAATGCCGTGTAGTAGTCGATGTAGCGGAAGCCGTAGGTCTCGCCGCGCGCGAACGCCTGGCCCTGGATGGCAGCGGCCCAGCGCTCGAACGCCTCCTCGGGGATCGGCACGTAGAGGTCGGGCACGAAGCCGTCGGCGTCCTCCCAGTTGTCGGCGTGCAGGAACGTGGCGACGCTATGGCGGCCGAGCGGGCTGTCGACGGGGAGCGACGCGAGGAACCGCGCGCGTTCGGCGAGCACGGCGGCGTGCTCGTGATCCCGGTGGATGCTCTTCGGCCAGTGCGTGATGATGGTGTCCGGCTTCTCGACCCGGATGATGTCCGCGATCTGGTCCGCCGCCGTGTCGTCGGCCGGGAGGAAGCCGTCGGAGTAGTCCAGCACCCGGAACTCGGCGCCGATGCCTGCAGCGAACTCCTCACCCTCGCGCACCTTCTGCACGCGGTACTCGTCGGGTGAGAGCCGGGGGTGGCCCCGCTCGCCGTACGTGCACGCCAGGATGATCGTCCGCGCGCCCTCGAGCGCCAGCTTCGCCAGCGTGGGTCCCGCGGTCAGGTCCATGTCACCGATATGCCCGCCGATGGCCAGCACTGTCCTCATACGATTCTCTCTCGTCTCTCGTGTCGTTCTCGGTCGGTTCACTTCATGCCGGACAGCACCACGCCGCGCACGTAGTACTTCTGCAGGAAGAGGAACAGGATCAGCACGGGCAGCGTGCTGATGACGATTCCGGCCATGACGATCGGCATCGTGCGGTTGGGGTCGATGAAGCTCTGCAGCAGCTGGATGCCGACCGGCAGCGTCATCAGGTCGGGGTTCGTGGAGGCCATCAGCGATGTCCAGATGTACTCGTTCCACTGCCCGACGAAAGTGATCAGGCCCAGGGTGATCGCCACCGGCTTGGCCTGCGGCAGCACCACGCTCCAGAACAGCCGCCACTCGCCCGCGCCGTCGATCCTGGCCGCTTCGAGCATCTCGTTCGGCACGCCCACCATGAACTGCCGCATCAGGAAGATCCCGAAGCCGCTGACGAGGAAGGGGAGCATGAGCGAGACGATGTTGGTCGTCATCCCGCCGTCGCCGCCCTGACCGAGGATGTTGTTCCCGCCGACCAGCGGCCAGTTCAGCATGATCAGGAAGTCCGGGATGAGCAGCAGGAACGGCGGCAGCATCATGGTGGCGAGGATGAAGCGGAAGATGACGTCCCGCCCCCGGAAGCGCAGCTTCGCGAGCGCGTAGCCGGCCATCGCCGAGGTGATGAGCACCGACGCGGTGACCGAGACCGTCACGATCACGCTCGTCAGGAAGAGCTTGCCCAGCTGCAGCTCGGTGAAGGCGGCGGAGTAGTTGCTCCAGGTGAACTCCTGCGGGAGGAAGTGATAGGGCAGGATGCCGTACTCCCCGGAGCCCTTGAACGAGCTCGACACCATGTCGAAGAACGGCAGGGCCATCGCGACCCCGCCGAGGGCCACGACGAGGTACGAGAACCAGGGCGTGCTGACGCGTTTGTTGCGGCGGCTCATCAGTCGTCGTCTCCCGCTCGTCGGCTGACCCAGAGCTGGATCAGGGTGATGATGAAGATGATCACGAACAGCACCATGGCCATCGCGCTCGCCGTTCCCCAGGCTCCGAACTTGAAGGCCTGCTGGTACATCTCGAACGCGGCGACGTTGGTGGAGTTGACCGGCCCGCCGTCCTTGGTCATCACGATGATGAGGGCGAACGACTGCAGGCCCGCGATGCACTGCGTGATGAACACGAACACCAGCGACGGCCGCAGCAGCGGCAGCGTGATGCTCCAGAACGTCTTCCAGCTGTTCGCGCCGTCGATCTCGGCCGCCTCGTAGACGCTGCGGTCGATCGCCTTGATGCCGGCGGTCAGGATGAGCACCGCCGCGCCGATGGATGCCCACGCCTGCACCACGGCGACCGACGGCAGCGAGATCTTGGGATCGGACAGGAATCCGATCGAGTTGATGTGCAGCGCGTTGAGCAGGCCGTTGATGAGGCCGGACGGCTGGTACATCATCTTCCACACGTTGCCGATCGCCACGACCGTGGCGACGACGGGGAGGAAGTAGAGGAAGCGCCAGAAGCCCTGGAACCTCAGCCGCTCGATGCACTGCGCGACGATCAGCGACCCGGCGACGGCGAGCACGACCGACAGTGCAGCGAACACCAGCGTGTTCACCAGGATCGGCGACACGAAAGTGCCGTTGAAGTTGAGGATGTCGGTGTAGTTCTGCACCCCGATGAAGTGGATCTGGGTGAGGTCGTACCCTCCCCACTTCGAGAGCGAGAGGAAGATCGCGAAGAACGACGGCAGGATCAGGAAGATCAGGAAGAAGAGCAGCGACGGGGCGAGGAACAGATAGCCCGCACGTCCCTCCCTCCGGAACCGCCGGCTCCTGGTCTTCGCCCGTGGCTCGCTGGCGTTGAGCTCGCTCACCGCTTCGCGGGTGGCGGTCGCGACTGTGCCTGTCATCTGTCTGTGCCTGTCATCTGCTGTCTCCGCGGTACGGGAGGGGTGGCATGGGGTACCACCCCTCCCGCGGGTCGTGTCCGGTTACTTGCGGTTGATCTCGGCGACCAGGCTGTCGAACGTCTGGCCCACCGGTGCGTTGTTCACGAGGATCTGGTCGAGCGCGTTGTGCAGCGACGTCTTCGCCTTGTAGGCGTTCGCGGCGTTCGACTCGGCCATCGCGTAGCCCGCGGCCTCGTAGATCGGCTTGAGGTTGGGGTCGGCCGCCTGGAGCTTCGGGCCGAGGATGTCGGCGTCGGCCTTGCGCGGCGGGATCAGACCGTTGGAGGCGAGGAAGTCGCCCATCTCGGTCACCCCCTCCTTGTTCTTGTGCGAGTTGAACCAGGTCAGGAACTGCCAGGCCTGCGCCTTGTGCTTGCTGCCGGCGTTCACACCGGTGAAGAAGGCGTACGCGAGCGAACCCTGCTCACCGGCCTTCGGGCCGGGCACCGGGGCCGTTCCGACGTTCTTGTACTCGTCCTTCATCTGGTTCTTGAGGCTGCCGATCCACCAGCTCGCCTGAATCGCCATCGCCACCTGGTTCGCGGGGAACGCCTTGGTCGGCATGATCGACGTCGTCGTCGCGCCCTTCTGTGCCAGCGCGGATTCCAGCTCCATGGTCGCCTTCGCCTTGCCGTCGAGGGCGGAGCTGCCGTCCGGCTTCAGGAACTTGCCGCCCGCCGCGTCGAGCAGCGACAGGAACGGGTGCGCCGTCTGGTTGTCGCCGTCCTGGATGAGCGACAGACCCTCGACCTGGTAGTTGCCCGACGCGTCCTTCTTGGTCGTCTTCTCGGCGACCTCCTTGAGCTGCGCCCAGTCGGTCGGCGGCGTGTCGTAGCCGGCGTCGGCGAGGATCTTCTTGTTGTAGTACAGGACGTAGGTGTTGAACTCCGTCGGGTACCCGAACACCTCGCCGTTTCCGCCGGTCACGGCCTGCGCGGCAGCAGGGCTGTAGTTGGACTTGATGTCCTTGGCGACGTCCGCCGGCGGCTTGTCGAGCACGTTGTTGGCGGCGAGCTGGCCTCCCCAGAGCGCGTACGAGCTCAGGATGTCCGCGCCGCGGCCGCCGGTCTGGCGCACGTTCAGCGTGGTCAGCAGGTCGTCGAACTTGACGGTCTGCTGCTTGACCTGGATGTCGGGGTGAGCCGAGTTCCACTCGTCGATGAGCTTGCTGATGCCGCTCTTCATGGGCTCGTCGCCGTAGTGGCTGAGGAAGGTCAGGGTGACCTTCCCGTTGTCGTCGCTGCTGGACGCCCCGCTGCACGCGCTCATGACGAGGGCGGTCGCGGCGGCGACGGCCGCCGCGGCGACGAGCCGCCGGCGACGTCCGGACAGAACTGTTCTCATGGTCTTCCTCTCGGTGATGTCGTCGCCGCTCAGACAGCGAGCGGCGCGTGCAGGATCGCGAAGGTGCGGGTGACGCTGAAGCCGGTCTTGAGGTACAGGTGGCCGGCGGCCGAGCTCTCCTCGGTCCACAGGAACCAGGCGCTGTGCGCGCCGAGCGCCCGCATCCGCTCCAGGGTGAGGTGGAGGAGGATCTCGCCGAGGCCGGTCCCCCGGCTCTCAGGGAGGACGCCGAACGGGCCGAAGCGCTCGAGCACGTTCTCGTACGTGCCGTGCATCGCCCAGCCGAGCATCCGGCCCTGCGGGTCGCGGACCGTGATGATCCGCTCGAGCGACTGGCCGCCCAGCACCCCCTCGCGGATGCCGCGTGCCCAGTCGGGATTGAACCGGGTGCCCGCGATGCGGATCAGCTCCGGCAGGTCGTCTCCGGTCGGCGAGCCGAAGCGCCAGCCGGCGGCGACGAGGTCGTCGGCCCTCTTCTGGATGCTCTCCGGCATCGCGTAGTCGTTGAGCGTGCGGTCCATGGCCACGGACTCGTACTGCGTCGTGAAGCCGAGCGAGGCGAGGAGCCGCGCCGCGTCCGGGTAACGCTGGCCGTCGAGGCCGGGCAGGAAGTAGTTGGGCGTGTACGACGAGAAGTACGCCGTCGTGGCGCCCTGCTCGGCGAGCCAGTCCATCGTGCGGCGCAGCAGCGCTGTGCCGATGCCGGAGCGGCGGGCCTCCGGAACGACGAAGAAGAACGGGATCCAGCCCGACTCCGCCTCGAGGTCGGCGCCGTCGGCTGCGATCAGGCGGCGGACGCCGTAGGCGGCTCCCACGATCGCGCCGTCCTGCTCCGCGACCAGCAGGCCGTCGGAGTCGAAGTTCCTGTCGAGCAGGAACATGTCGCGGAATCGCGACTCGGTGATCCCGTCGGCGGGGGCCGAACGGGTCCAGGCCTCGGCGATCCGCGATCCGTCGCCCGTGATGAACGAGCGGATCGTCGTTGTCGTGGTGGTCTGCAGCATGTCTCTCCTCGCGCTCACTTCGCTGTGGGGGCTCGACGCCGGTGCGATCGAAATTACCTTCATGGAAACGATCATGTCAAGCATTTTCAGCCAAGAAAACCATCTTGGCAATGATTTACGTGCTCGTTACACGGCCGAAACGCGTGGATAGAGCAGGACGTCCGGACCGTACACGTCCGTGACCCGGGGCGTCGGACCGAGGAGCCCGGCGGCCGGGAGGCCCGACTCCACCGCCGTGCGCAGCTCGGCCGACCCCCAGAGCAGGTCGATCGCGTGCCGGCGATCCGGGCCGTCCAGGCGCTCGCCCGGCGGCAGGAACCGGAACTCCTCCGGGTACAGCTCGGCGATCGCGTCGAGCACGGCGAGCCCCGTCGCGACCGGGCGGAACGTGCCCCGGTCGGTCACGTGCAGCTGCACACCGCGCACGGTCGACCCCGCGTACTTGTGGAACGTCGGAGCGAACCACACTTCGCGGAACAGCACGCCGGGCAGGTCCCGTTCGCGGAGCCGGCTCGCGAGCCGCCCGTCGATGTAGGGGGCGCCCAGCGTCTCGAACGGCCGCGTCGTCCCACGGCCCTCGCTCACGTTGGTCCCCTCGAAGATGCCCGTGCCGCTGAAGGCGAAAGCCGTATCGAGCGTCGGCATGTTCGGCGACGGAGGCACCCACGGCAGTCCCGTGCCGTCGAAGTCGTCGCTCGGAGCCCAGCCGTCGACCTCCACCACGTGCAGGTCCACCGTCAGGCCCCGCCTGGCGAGGTCGCGGGCGGCGAACAGCCGGGCGAGCTCACCCGCCGTCAGCCCGTGGCGCTGATGGATGTCGCTGCGCCCGACGAAGCTCGCGAACGCGGCGTCCGCCAGCCCGGGACCCTCCAGCAGCACGCCGCCGAGCGGGTTCGGCCGGTCCAGCACGACGAAGCGCAGCCCGGTCCGCGCCGCGCTCTCCAGCGCGTCGAACAGGGTCCAGATGTACGTGTAGTAGCGGACGCCGAGGTCCTGCATGTCGAACACGATGGTGGAGACCCCCGAGTCCAGGAACACCCTGTCGAGCTCCGCACCGGACTTCAGATACGTCTCGACGATCGGGAGGTCGGTCCGCGCGTCGTATGCCTCCGCCTCGGTCTCGCCTGCCTGCACGGAGCCGTTGAGGCCGTGCTCCGGCCCGAACAGCACGGTGACCGGAGCGCCTGCCGCGACGAGCGCGTCGGAGGTCCGCTCCAGATCCGGCATCGTCCCCGTGAAGTTCGTCAGCAGCCCGATCCGGCCGTCTCCGAGCAGCCGGATGTCGGCGGCGGCGCACTGAGCGCCCGTCCTGGTGCGGGTCATGGTCCTCTTCCTCTCGTGCGCCGCCGGACCCGCGCGGACGGCACAGGACGCGACGGCACTCAGCTGTCGCCGCGGAGTTCCTTGACGATCTCGTAGGTGCTCTTGAGTGCCTGCACGGTGCGGTCGTAGCGACCGCGCGCGACGCCCACGAACAGGTAGTCGATGATGGTGAGCTGGGCGATCCTGCTGGCCATCGCGCCCGAGCGGAACGTCGTCTCGCGCACGGCGGTGCGCAGCACGCTCTCCGCCTGCTCCGCGAGCGGGGAGTCAGGGACGTTCGTGACGGCGACGGTGTGCGCGCCGTTGCGGCGCGCGGCACTGAGGAAGGCCATCGTCTCGCGGGTACGCCCGTTGTGCGAGAAGCCGATCGCGACATCCCCCTGCTCGACGAGAGCGGCGGACACCAGCGCGTCGTGGGCGTCGTGGAAGGCGAGGGCGACGTGCCCGATCCGCAGCAGCTTCTGCGCCAGGTCCTGCGCGCCGGCGTTGCTCGCGCCGACGCCGAACAGCACGACGCGCTTGGCGCGCTCCAGCTTCCGGATCACCCGCTGGAGGACCTCCATGTCGAGGCTGTCGGCGGTCTCCCTGATGCCCAGGATCTCGCTGCCGGCGATCTTGGCGACCATCTCGGCGAGGGTGTCGGACGGACTGATGTCGGCACCGTAGGCCCCGTCGCCGTTTCCGCCGAACTCCGCGGACTCCTTGGCCAGCTCTGCGGCGAGCTGGAGCTTGAGCTGCGGGTAGCCGGTGAAGCCCAGCGCCCGGCAGAATCGCACGATGGACGCCTCCGACGTGTCGCAGGCGCGCGCGAGTTCGCTGATGGTGTTCTCCATCACGATCTGCGGGCGCTCGAGGATGACGTCCGCTACGCGCCGCATGGTGGGCGGGAACGAGTCGACGTGAGACTGGATGCTCGTCTGAATACTCACGGTGAGAACACTAGTGACGTTGTCGCTCAGTGCCACACGTCCCCCCTTCCAGCCTTGATGTCGTGTCACTGTACGGGGGATCGCGGAAATCTGTCAATCATTTACTTGTGAGCGAGAGATGTTGTAACTTGTCTTCATCCAGACCTCGGAGGAATCAGTGAGCCCAGAAGCCGGACCGCGCGTCGTGGCCGTCGACCTCGGAAAGACGACCTGTCGCGTGCGCCTCCACGGTCGCGGCGCGGGCGGCTCGCGCTCCGGGCACGGCGCTCCCGGGCTCGCGGCGCAGCTCGGCGCGGAGCAGGCGTTCGACGCGATCGCTCCCCTGCTCGACGGTCTCGGGCTCGGCTCCTCCTCCGCGCTCGACGCGATCGGCATCGGAGCGGCGGGCGCGGAGTCCGCCCCCGCCGCCGCGCGCCTTCTCGCGAACCGGGTCGCCGAGCGCTGGGCGGCGCACACCGTCGTCGCCTCCGACGTGCTGACGGCGCACCTTGGCGCGTTCGGCGGCGCGGCAGGAACCGTGCTCATCGCCGGCACGGGTGCCGTCGCCTTCCGCATCGACGACGCGGGTGAGCGGCGGCGCTCCGACGGGTGGGGGCCGTGGCTCGGGGACGACGGCAGTGGACGCTGGATCGGCCAGAACGGGCTGCAGGCCGCGCTCCGCGCCGCCGACGGCCGCGGCGAGCGCACAGCCCTCGTCGACGACGCCTCCTTGCTCGCCGGCGGCCTCGACGCCCTGCCCGCGCACATCGGCGGCGCCGACGCCGCCCGCCGGCTCGCCTCCTTCGCCCCGGCGGTCCTCGCGCGCGCAGCGGCCGGAGACTCCGTCGCGACCCGCATCGTCGCCGACGCCGCCGAGCAGCTCGCAGGCACCGCCGCGTCCATCACGCCGCCCGGCGGGGACGTCGCGGTGATCGGCGGCCTCGCGGACGACCCCGACTTCCTGAACCGCCTCACCGCCGCGCTTCACGCTCGGGGGCTGACCCCGCAGCGACCGCTCGGCACCGCCATCGACGGTGCGGCAGCGCTCGCTCTGCGCTCCGACCTGCCCCACGAAAGGTATGCCATCCGTGTCTAGACTGACCGACCTCACCGGGCGTCCGCGCGACGTCCTGCACCGCGAGCTGGACGCGCTGACCACCGAGATCGTTGCGTCTGACCTCGGTGACCTCGACACCTTCGAGACGTCGCGCCTGGTCTCCCTGATGAACGAGCACGACAGCGGGGTGCCCGCCGCCGTGCGCGAGGTGCTCCCCCAGGTCGCGGCGGCCATCGACGACATCGCCGCGCGGATGCGCGAGGGCGGCCGGCTCATCTACGTGGGCGCGGGGACCGCCGGGCGCCTGGGAGTGGTCGACGCGAGCGAGTGCCCGCCCACCTTCAACATCGACCCGTCGCGGGTGGTCGGCGTGATCGCCGGCGGCGACACCGCCATCCGCACCGCCGTGGAGGACGCGGAGGACGACCACGAGGGCGGCGGCGACGCGATGGCGGAGATCGAGGTGACGGCGCTGGACTCGGTCGTCGGGCTGTCGGCGTCCGGCCGCACACCCTTCGTCTCCGGCGCACTCGAGTTCGCGCGCACCGCAGGAGCACTGACCGTCGCGGTCGCCTGCAACCGCGACTCGGTGATCGGCCGCGGGGCCGACCACGCGATCGAGGTCGTGGTCGGCCCCGAGTTCATCGCCGGCTCGACGCGCCTGAAGGCGGGGACGGCGCAGAAACTGATCGTCAACATGATCTCGACGGTGACGATGGTCCGCCTCGGCAAGACCTACGGGAACATCATGGTCGACCTCCGGGCGACGAACGAGAAGCTGCGGGCACGCGCCGAGCGCATCGTCATGCTCATCACCGGGTGCACGGCCGACGAGGCCGGTACAGCGCTCGAGGATGCCGGCGGCTCCGTGCAGGCGGCCGTCCTGATGCTGCTGCGCGGCCTGAGCGCCGAGGACGCGACGGCCCTCGTCGCCTCCAGCGACAGCCTCCGCGCGGCGCTCGCCCGAGCGTGAGGGCGGGGGTGGGCGCGGCCGCCGGCGCGGCCGGTTTCGCGATCCGCCCGTATGCCGCGGGCGACGACGACGCCCTCCGCGACATCTGCCTGCGCACGGGCGACGCCGGAGGGGACGCGACCGGGCTCTACTCCGACGACGACCTGCTCGCGGACATCTTCCTGCTCCCCTACCTCCGCTTCGAACCGGAGCTCGCGAGCATCCTGGTCGACGGCGACGTGCCGGTGGGCTACCTCGTGGCGACGGCCGACAGCGTCCGGTTCGCCGATCGCTACCGCTCGGAGTGGCTCCCGGGATTCGCCGAGCGGCACCCCCGCGCGCGCCACGTGGAGACCTTCGCCGAACGCGTGCTGGAACTCGGACACGAACCGGAGCACTCGATCGGACCCGACCACACGCTCTACCCCGCACACCTGCACATCGACCTCCTCCCCATCGCGCAGGGCCACGGCTGGGGACGGAAGCTGGTGAACCGACTGCTCGGCCAGCTGCGCGCGGCCGGGGTCCCCGGCGTGCAGCTCGGGGTCGGCGAGCGCAACCGGAACGCGCAGGCGTTCTACCGGCGGCTGGGGTTCCGGCCGCTGCCGTCGGCGCCGGGGGATGAGTTCCGGGTGGGGATGCGGACGGGAGCGGGGGCCTGAGGCCCGCACAGATCCGGCGATCGCCCCGTCCTCACCGGGTCGACGTTTCGAAAGCGCCTCGGAAGAGCTCGACGAGCCCGTCTGGCATGCGGGGGTCAGTGACGTCGCGCGCTGCGACGATCGAGGGCCACCCGTCCCACCAGAGCGTGTCCAGAGCGTCGTTCGCCGCCGCCCTCCTGATGATGCTCTCTGGCACTCGCTGCGGGTCTGGCGCCCGGAGGTCGGCGAAGAGCTCACGATATGCGTCGGGCAGCACGGCAGATCGCGGGTCGAGTCCGACGACGACGAGGCTTCCGGTCGGATCGGTGTTGACCATAGCGCATGCAAGGTCCGGTCGCCGGTCGCGCAGGATGTCCACGAGCTTGAAGACGTCACCGGTCCAGTATTCGCTCGCCCGCTTCCGTGCGGCTTCCTCCGTGCGTCGCGGTAGCACGTCGTCGAGCACCACGACTGTGCCTGGCCCCGCGAGGCGCTCGACGTTGATGAAGTCGCGCAATGCGAACTCCGCGAGGTGCATCCCGTCGATGAACACGAGATCGGGTGGCACACCTCCGAAGAACGCCAGTGCATCGTCGCGACTGAAGAACTCGTCGCTGGTCTGCCGCACCAACTCGATGTCGGCGGGAAGCGTGCGGGAGATGCGTGGTGCGGGATCTACTCCGATCGTGACCGCTTTCGAGAGCTCGAGCCCGAATCCCTCTGCCACGCCGATCTCGAGGTAGGTGCGTGGGTGCAGGACCCGGTGCAGTCCGGAGAGGAACTCGTGCCGGGTCTGCCGCGGTGTCGGGTACAGGCACGAGTCGACACGATAGATCGGATACCCGTCGGCGGAGATGCCCTCGATCTCCGGCGACGGCACACTCATCGGCTCACGCCGTCGCTCTGCTGCGCGAGGGCGCGCCCGATGACCGCGCCGACGAGCAGCGCCGCCACCGCCGGTCCGCGGGTCGGCGCCGTCGGCAGGATCGAGGTGTCGGCGACGACGAGCCCCTCGACGCCCCGCACGCGGCCCAGGCCGTCGACGGGGGCGTCGCCGCCGCCGAACGGGATCGTGCCGCACGTGTGCAGCGACGTGCCGAGGCGTGCACGGATCCAGTCGTCGAGGAGGTCATCGTCGGCGAGCGTGCGGGGAACGGGTGCGGTGTCGCCTGTCGAGCCCTCGCTCCACGCCCTCGTTCTGAGCAGGTCGACACACAGCCGGACGGCGTCCCGCATCCGTCTTCTGTCCTCGCCGGAAGCCAGGTAGTGGTAGTCCAGTCGCGGCAGCACCGCGGGATCGGCGGAGGTGAGGGTGACGACACCGTGGTTGCTGGGCGTCATCACGCTCGCCATCAACGCGAGCGGACTCTCGTCGCGGAGGTGCTCGGCGTCGGTCAGCGCCGCCATCGGCTTGAGCGTGCCGAGCACCTCCACTCCGTCGGTGTGCAAGGCGCCCCCCAGCCACCCGCCCGGTGGAGCGGGTGATGGATTCCTCGGCCGCCACTCGATCGCGATCTGCGGGTGATCGCCGAAGGCCCGCCCCACCCGCGGCGCGTCGACCACGACAGGCACGCCGAGCGCCGAGAGCTTCTGCTCCGCCCCGATGCCGGAGAGCATCAGCAGCTGCGCGGACTTCACGGCGCCCGCGCACACGACGACCAGCGGCGCTCGGACGACATCGAGCGCCGCAGAACCGGACGTCCCTTCACCGCGCACTTCGACGCCCACCGTGCGCTCCCGGGCGAAGATCACCCGGGTGACCGTCGAGTCGCCACGTACCGTGAGGTTGGGGCGGTCGAGCGCGGGCAGGATGAACGATATCCCGGCATTGCGCCGCACTCCCCGGAAGATGTTGCACGGGACGGGACCGAAGCCGGGCGGCTGATCCGCGTTCTTGTCCGGGTCGGCCGGGAACCCCAGTTCACCGGCGGCGGCCCCGAAAAGCACCGAGGCGGGATGATGCAGGTCGGTGCGCTGGACGGGGATCGGACCGCTTCTGCCGTGGATCTCACCGGCGACGTGCGCGAGGAGGGGCGCATCGCGGTCGTCCTCGAGCGCGATGAGCTCGCCGAGCGTCGCCGCGGCACTCCAGCGTTCGCCGCCGAGGCGAGCCCACGCATCGAGATCGGCGCGTCGGGGACGGATGAAGTAACCGCCGTTGGTGGTCGACGAGCCGCCGAGGATGCGCCCCCTGACGATCCCGTAGGGGCGGCCCGAGGTCAGCAGCGAAGGGAACGTCCACGAGTAGGCACCGTCGGGCACCGCGCCGCGCACCGTTCCGGCGTCCAGCAGCTCAGTGGGGAACTCCGATTCGGCGAGCGGCGTCGGACCGGACTCCAGGAGCAGCACCCGTCGGCTGCCGTCCGCGGAGAGCCGTTCGGCGACGACGCACCCGGCCGATCCGGCCCCGACGACGATGACGTCGTACGCCTCCGTCGCGTGGGCGATCACTCGGAGTACCCGCCTGGCCGGCCCCCGAACAACACCGGAAGGTCGGCCAATGCTCTGTCGAGCACGTCGACCAGATCGCTGTCGTGGTCGCGCAGCCACTGCTCGTACGACGCGAGCGAGACGGCGAGGTAGATCCACGCGATCTCCTGCGGCCTCAGATCGAGCGGGTCGAGGCCGAGACGATTCGCCGCGAACTCCGCGATCACCGCACGCCACGACGCGTAGCGCAACGTCGAGTGCGCGACGAGCGTCGGCACGTTCAGCAGCAACTGCATGCGCTCGCGATGGTAGCCGAGTTCGTCGTCCGGGTAGCGGTTGAACTCCAGGATGGCGTCGTGGAGCGCCTGGAAGATCGGCATCTCAGCCGGCACGTGGGCGAGGCGCTCGCGCATCTCGTCGACGAGGATCTCGAACTCGCCCCACGGCAGATCGTTCTTCGACGGGAAGTAACGGAAGAACGTCCGCCGGCCGATTCCGGCCGCGGCGGCGATGTCGTCGACCGTCGTCTCGTCGAACCCGCGCTCGAAGAACAGCTGGAGACCGACATGGCTGAGGTGGGCGATCGAGGTCGTACGTCTCCCCGACGCAGGGGAGGCGGCCCGTTCAGTCATAACCCACATTCTTACCCAACCTGAAGACACGTGGCACCAAGTGTCAAGACGTGTTCGTCCGACTGTAGGGTCTGAAGATGGACCTCGTCGACACGCGTTGGGACGGGATCGAGCCGGGCTCGCTGGTGATCGTGCCGGTCGGCTCGACCGAGCAGCACGGACTCCATCTGCCGTTCGACACGGACACCCTGATCGCCGAGGCCGTGGCCCGCGGGGTCGCCGAACAGATGCCACCAGGCGGAACCGTGCTCGCCCCCTCGATCGCCTACGGCGCGAGCGGTGAGCACCAGGACTTTCCAGGCACCGCCTCCATCGGCACAGAGGCGCTGACCGCCGTGCTGATCGAACTCGGCCGCTCGATCGGCACCTGGGCCGACCGCACCGTGTTCGTGAACGGTCACGGCGGCAATCTCGAGGCGCTGACCGCCGCGGTCGACCGGCTCCGGTTCGAGGGGCGCGACGTCGACTGGGTCCCGTGCGTGCCGCCCGGCGGCGACGCGCACGCCGGCCGCGCGGAGACCTCTCTTCTGCTGCACCTGCACCCCTCGCGCGTGATGCCCGATCGCGCCGCGGCCGGACCTGTCGACCACATCGAGGCCCTGCTTCCGGAACTCCGCGAGAGGGGCGTGCGTGCGGTCTCGCCCAACGGCGTCCTGGGCGATCCGCGCGGCGCGTCCGCCGCTGAGGGCCGACACCTCCTCGAACGGATGGTCGCGGAGGCCGCCCGTCGCATCCGGCGCGAACCACAGGGCCGCGGATGACCGGGCTACCCGACGGCGTCGTGCTTCGGCTCCGAGCGGATGTGCGGGCCAGCGACGGCGGACGTGCCCTGGTCGGCGGGGCACCCACCCGGGTGCTCTACCTGAAGGACGCCGCCCGGGGGCTTGTGGCGAACCGTCGCCTCGACGTGCGGGACGCCCCATCGAGGGCGCTCGCGGACATCCTGCTCGACGCCGGACTCGCCGACCCGGTGCTGGAGACGCTCCCGACGTCCGCCGTCGGCACCGAGGATGTCACCTTCGTCATTCCCGCCTACGGCCGTGCGGACGGACTCGATCGTCTGCTGGCGAGCGTGCCGCCCGGTCATCCGCTGATCGTCGTCGACGACGCATCGCCCGACCCGGAGCCGATCGCGGCCACCGCCGCCCGGCACGGTGCGAAGCTCGTCGTGCTCGAACGCAACCTCGGTCCGGCCGGAGCGCGCAACGGCGGGCTCGAGCAGGTGACGACCCCGTTCGTCGTCTTCGTCGACACGGACGTGGTCATCGACGACGGGGTCGTCCCTACCCTGCTGCGGCACTTCGCGGACGAGCGCATGGCCGTCGTCGCTCCTCGTGTGCTCGGTCTGCGGGACGGCGCGGGGGCGAACTGGATCGAGAGGTACGAGGCCGCCCGGTCTTCCCTCGATCTCGGCCCGACCGGTGCGGCGGTGAAACCACGCGCACCGGTCTCGTGGGTGCCGGCCACCTTCCTGCTCGCCCGGGTCGAGGCGCTCGGCGCCGGTTTCACTCCCGGGATGCGCGAGGGGGAGGACGTCGACCTGGTCTGGCGGCTCGTCGCGGACGGGCTCAGAGTGCGCTACGAACCGGGCGTCGTCGTGCGGCACGAGCATCGCGCGACCACACGGGAGTGGCTGTCGCGCAAGGTGCTCTACGGATCGTCGGCGACCCCGTTGGAGCGCAGGCACGGAAACCTCATCGCCCCTGCGGTGTTCGCGCCGTGGAGCCTCGCGTTCATGCTCGCCCTGCTCGCACAGCGGAAGTGGTCACCGTGGGCGGTCCTGGCCATCGCGGGCTGGGCGACGGTACGCATCGCGCGCAAGCTGACACGCAGCGATCATCCGTACCGTGACGCGTCGCGACTCACGCTCAGCGGTATCGACGCCGCCGTGAAACAGACCATGGCGCTCCTGGTACGGCATTGGTGGCCCGTCGCCGTGCTGGCGGCCTTCGTCTCCCGGCGCGCGCGAAGAGCGCTCCTCGTCTCCGCCGCGCTGGACGCCGCACTCGAGTACCGCCGCACCCGTCCGCGGCTCGACTTCGGCCGGTTCGCGCTGGCGCGCAGGCTCGACGATCTGGCCTACGGCTTCGGGGTGTGGAAGAGCGCGTTCACCGGGCGCTCACTGCGAGCGCTGCTCCCCGACATCGTCCGCGGCCGCCGCCGTCCGCGGGGTGAGGAACAGGCCGATCCCCGGAGGGGTCTTGCGACTGGCACTTAGTGCCACCTAGAGTGGGCAGCGTCGCGGAGAACTCCACGATCGAACACGATCGCTGCACTGTCGCAAGGAGTAATACATGGATGCAATGCCTGAACCGGACAACGCCGCCAGTGACGTCGTCGAAGCCGACACCCTCGTCGAGGAGGTTTCGATCGACGGGATGTGCGGTGTCTACTGAGGCGCACGCCGAGGTCATCGACCTGGAGCGTTCCTGGCGATTGCACCCTCAGGTCTCGGTGCGACCGGAGCCCTTCGGTGCCCTGCTCTACCACTTCGGAACCCGCAAGCTCTCGTTCCTGAAGGACCGTCGTCTGCTGGCGGTGGTCGAGGCGCTTCCCACGCAGGAGACGGCACGCGACGCCTGCCTGGCGTCGGGGGTCGCTGAGGGGGAGCTGCCCCGGTTCGGCCAGGCCCTCGATGCGCTGCGCCGGTCGGAGATGCTCGTGGAGGCTGCGTCGTGACCGTTCTGGAGACCACCGGGGCGACACCCGGGACCGCGACGGGCAACCGCCTCGTCGACCTCTTCGAGTACGGGCTGGACGCGCCGATCTGCCTGACCTGGGAGCTCACCTACGCCTGCAACCTGTCGTGCGTGCACTGCCTGTCGAGTTCCGGCCGGCGCGATCCGCGCGAGCTCACGACGGAGGAGTGCAAGGCCGTCATCGACGAACTGGAACGCATGCAGGTGTTCTACGTGAACATCGGCGGCGGGGAGCCGACTGTGCGCAGCGACTTCTGGGAGATCGTCGACTACGCGACCGCCCACCACGTCGGCGTCAAGTTCTCCACAAACGGCGTCAAGCTCACTCCCGAGCGTGCCCGCCAGCTGGCGGGCAACGACTACCTCGACATCCAGATCTCCCTCGACGGTGCGACGGCAGAGGTCAACGACTACGTGCGCGGGCCCGGTTCGTACGACACAGCCCTCCGGGCGATGCGGAACCTCCAGGACGCGGGCATGAAGAACTTCAAGCTCTCCGTCGTCTGCACGCGCTACAACATTCCGCAGCTCGACGAGTTCAAGGCCATCGCAGACAGGTACGGTGCCCAGCTCCGGCTCACGCGCCTCCGCCCGTCCGGGAGGGGTGCCGACAGCTGGGACGACCTGCACCCGCTCCCCGAGCAGCAGCGCGAGCTGTACGACTGGCTGGTCGCGCACGGCGACGGCGTGCTCACCGGCGATTCGTTCTTCCACCTCTCCGCCTACGGGCAGGCGCTTCCGGGCCTCAACCTGTGCGGCGCCGGACGCGTCGTGTGCCTGATCGACCCGGTCGGCGATGTGTACGCGTGCCCGTTCGCGATCCACGAGGAGTTCCTCGCGGGCAACGTGCGGATGCCCGGCGGGTTCCAGCGGGTGTGGCGGGAGTCGGAGCTGTTCCTTCGGCTGCGACAGCCGCAGTCCGGCGGGGCGTGCACGTCCTGCGCCTTCTTCGACACCTGCAAGGGCGGCTGCATGGCCGCCAAGTTCTTCACGGGATTGCCGCTCGACGGACCGGATCCGGAATGCGTCCAGGGCTACGGCGAGGAGCTCCTGAAGAATGCGAAGGCCAAGGAGCGTTCGCTTCCGCGGCCGTCGATCGACCACTCACATCGAACGTCACCGCCCAGGCCGGTCTCCGGACTCGGTCCTGTGCGCCTCACGCTGAAGCGGCGTGACGAGCTCGGCAAGCCGACGGCCAACGCCTGCGAGCCCGACCCCCTGGCGGGCTTCACCGGCTGACCGCCAGCCTCACCGACACACGACGCCGCACCGCGGCACCCGAACGACGACACCGACCGCAACCAGGGGCACCACCCCGGGGCGGTTCACTGCGCCCTCGAGACGCGGAACACACTCCCGCCGCAGGCCGACCGGCACGCGGCGGGGAGAACAAGAGAAGAGGAAGAGAAATGGGAGTTCTCGAAGGCAAAGTCGCCTTCATCACCGGCGCAGCCCGAGGTCAGGGCCGGAGCCACGCCGTGCGCCTCGCCGAGGAGGGTGCCGACATCATCGCCGTCGACATCGCCGCTCAGATCGACACCGTCCCTTACCCGATGTCGACGCCGGATGACCTCGCGGAGACCGTGCGCCTCGTCGAGGCGCTCGACCGCCGCATCTACTCGCAGATCGCCGACGTCCGTGACAAGGCCGCACTCCAGAGCGCGTTCGACGCCGGCACCGCCGAGCTCGGCTCCGTCGACATCGTGCTCGCCAACGCGGGCATCGCGCCGATGTCGATGCATCCGGTGCAGCAGGAGTGGACCGACGTGATCGCCACGAACCTCACCGGCGTGTACAACACGGTGGAGGTCGCGAAGCAATCGCTCATCGACCGCGGAACGGGCGGCGCGATCGTCCTGACCAGCTCCACGGCCGGTCTGACCGGAATCGGCGGCGACACCCCCGGTGGACTCGGGTACACGGCTGCCAAGCACGGCGTCGTCGGGCTGATGCGCTCCTACGCCAACTACCTCGCGCCGTATTCGATCCGCGTGAACACGGTGCACCCCACGGGCGTCAACACCCCCATGGTCGTCAACGACTTCATGCAGGAGTTCCTCCAGAGCGACCCCGCGATGGGTCAGGCGATGGCGAACGCGCTCCCGGTCGCCATGGTCGAACCCGTCGACATCTCGAACGCGATCGTGTGGCTCGTGTCGGATGCCGCGCGATACGTCACGGGCGTCACGCTGCCGGTCGACGCCGGCTTCGTCAACAAGCGATAGCACGGATGAGCCTCGGCCGGCGTCTGTTCCGGCCGAGAGAGAAGGAAGGCACGACATGGGAATGCTGGACGGCAAGGTCGCCCTGATCACCGGTGGCTCGCGAGGACAGGGGCGCGCGCACGCCGTGACCTGTGCGCGCGAGGGCGCCGACGTGATCATCGTCGACACCCTCAGCCAGATCGGGAGCGTCGTCTACCCGATGGCGCAGCAGGCCGACTTCGACGAGACGGTCGAGCAGGTCGAAGCGCTCGACCGTCGCATCATCGCGGTGGAAGGGGATGTGCGCCAGCAGGCCGATCTCGACCGCGCGGTCGAGCGCGGTGTCGCCGAGTTCGGGCGCATCGACATCCTGATCGCGAATGCGGGCATCTTCTCGCTCGCACCGGCGCACGAGCTCACCGACGAGATGTGGGACGACATGATCGGCGTCAACCTCACCGGTGTGTGGAAGTCGGCCAAGGCCGTTCTGCCGCAGATGATGGCGCAGGGCGGCGGCTCGATCGTGATGACCTCGTCGATCAACGGACTGGAGCCCGGCGAGAACTACGTGCACTACTGCGCGGCGAAGTTCGGTGTCGTCGGCGTGATGAAGACGCTCGCCCTGGAGTACGCGAAATACGGCATCCGCGTCAACGCCGTGCATCCCGGAGCCATCCTCACGCCCATGACCAGCTGGCAGGGCGCGTGGGACATGATGTCCGGCAAGCCGGCGGGCGAGGGCACGGAGGCTGACATGCTCGAGGCCGGCTACTCGTTCCACGCCCTCAAGGGGAACGGCTTCCTCTCGCCGCAGCGCATCGCGGACGCCGCGCTGTGGCTCAACTCCGACCTGGCGTCGTCGGTCACCGGGATCTCGGTGCCCGTCGATGCAGGCCACCTCCTCATGCCGGGCTACAACAACGCACCGGTCAAGAAGTGATGAGCGCCGCTCGACCAGCGACGCGGTAGATAAGGAGTGCATGATCATGGCAGGACGTGTTGAAGGCAAGGTCGCGCTCGTCACGGGTGCGGCGCGGGGGCAGGGTCGCAGCCACGCGCTGCGGCTCGCCCAGGAGGGCGCCGACATCATCGCCGTCGACCTCGCCGGGCAGATCGACAGCGTGCCCTACGCGATGTCGACACCGGCCGATCTCGACGAGACCGTCAGACAAGTCGAGGCGCTCGACAGGCGGATCGTGGCGAAGCAGGCGGATGTGCGCGACTTCGCCGCGTTGAGCACCGCTGTCGACGAAGGCGTCGCCGAACTCGGTGGACTCGACATCGTCTCGGCGAACGCGGGGATTTTCAGCTTCGGCACCCTCGACGCCCTCACCGACGAGGAATGGAACGACATGATCGCCGTGAACCTCACTGGGGTGTGGCACACCGTCAAATCCGTTATCCCACACCTCCGTGCGAACGGCGGCGGCTCCGTCATCCTGACCAGCTCCACCGCAGGGCTCCTGGCGATCGAGAACATCGGCCACTACGTGTCGGCGAAGCACGGCGTCGTCGGCCTGATGAAGACGGCCGCGCTCGAGCTGGCGCGCGACGGCATCCGCGTCAATTCGGTGCATCCGACGAGCGTCGACACCGACATGATCCAGAATGCCGCCACCTACGCGTTGTTCGCACCCGACCTGCCGCCGGACGAGCGCACGAAGGACGTGCTTGCGCCGCGGTTCCAGGCGATGAACGTGCTGCCGGTGCCGTGGGTCGAGCCGGTCGACATCTCCAACGCCGTGCTCTGGCTCGCCTCGGACGAGGCCCGGTACGTCACGGGGCTCGAGCTGAAGGTGGATGCCGGCCAGACCCTCAAGTAGCGCAGAAGGCGCTGCACCCGAAACCCGCTCGACCGGAGCAAACCGAAACAGGAGGAACACCATGGCAGGACGTGTGGAAGGCAAGGTCGCCTTCGTCACGGGAGCGGCACGAGGACAAGGCCGCTCGCACGCCGTACGTCTCGCCGAGGAGGGAGCCGACATCATCGCGGTCGACCTCGTCGAGCAGATGCCGAACGTGCAGTACCCCTCGGCGACACAGGCCGACCTCGACGAGACCGTGCGTCAGGTCGAAGCCCTCGACCGCCGAATCATCGCGAGCAAGGCCGACATCCGCGACCGTGCAGCGTTGAAGACGGCGCTGGACGCCGGGGTCGCCGAGCTCGGCCACCTCGACATCGTCGTCGCCAATGCCGGCATCTGCGTCATCGCCGGCTGGGACGAGACGACGGAGGACATCTGGAACCAGACCATCGACACCAACCTCACCGGCACCTGGAACACCGTCAGCCTCGCGGCGCCGCACCTCATCGCCGCCGGCGGCGGCTCGATGATCCTCACGAGCTCGGCCGCCGGAATCAAGGGTCTGCCGTTCCTCAGCGCCTACGTCGCGGCAAAGCACGGCGTCGTCGGCCTGATGCGCGCCTTCGCGACCGAGCTGTCCGAATACGACATCCGGGTGAACACGCTGCACCCGACGGGCGTCGACACGCCGATGGGCGACATGGCGGACAACCCGTTCGGCCCGCTCCTCGAGAGGCACCCGAAGCTCGGCGGGATGCTGGTCAACCTGTTGCCGATCGAGGTCACGCAGCCGCGCGACCAGTCGAACGCCGTGCTGTTCCTGGCCTCGGACGAAGCGCGGTACATCACGTCGACCGAGCTGACGGTGGATGCCGGAAACACGCAGTACTGAGCGCGGCGTCACCACCACGAGCCGCGAGAGACGAGGGATTCGATGACCGACGGTGTGAGCGACGACCTGCGTCACCGCATCCTTTCGCGTGTCGTCGGCCGCGAGCACGAGCTCGAGCTCGCGCTCGCGGCCGTCGCCGCCGGCAGGGACGTGGTGCTGGAGGGCCCACCGGGAACGAGCAAGACCACGATGCTCAAGGCGATCACGGCCGAGTGGGGCATCCCGTTGCTCTTCGTCGAGGGGAACGGCGACCTGACGCCGGCGAAGCTGATCGGGCACCACAACCCCGCCCGCGTGCTGCGGGAGGACTACAGCGCGGAGAACTTCGTCGCCGGTCCCCTGGTCGAGGCGATGGAGAAGGGCGGCTTCCTCTACATCGAGGAGTTCAACCGTGCGCCCGAGGACACCTTGAACACCCTGCTGGCGGCGATGGCCGACCGTGCGATCGAGGTGCCGAGGGTGGGATCCATCCAGGCGGGCGCGACGTTCCGGGTCATCGCGTCGATGAACCCGTACGACAACGTCGGAACGACCAGGCTCTCCACGAGTGTGAGCGACCGCCTGAACCGCATCGTCGTCGACTACCAGGACGCCGCCAGCGAGGAGCGCATCGTCGCCTTGCGCTCCGGCATCACGGTCGAGCCCGCCGAGCGCATCGTGCCTGACGCCGTCGCGGTCACTAGGGCCACGCGCAGACATCCCGCCGTGCGGCAGGGCAGCAGCGTGCGCGGTGCGATCGACTGCGCCCTGATCGCGGCTCAGCTCTGTCGGCTGCGCGGCGTGACCGACGCCGGCGACGAGCGTTACCCGCAGCTGATGTTCGACGCCATGCTCGTCGCGCTTTCGGGTCGCATCAGGCTCGACGAGGCGGCGGAGACCACCCCTGAGGCGGTGCTGCGCGAGATCTGGGAGGACCGGTTCGTGCTGGAGCCCGCCGCGCACACCGGGCCGACGTGAAGAGCCGTTCCCGCCGACTCGCCGGTGCGACGGCAGAGGAACGAGCTGTCGCAACGTCCGCTGAGACGCACTCCCAAGCAGCTCACCGAGGAGCCGACCGTGTTCGAGTCCCGGGCCGGTAACGGCGGCTTCGCGCTGCGGGCCGGGCAACGCGGAGCGGGGGCGACGGCGAAGCCGCTGCCGTCTCTGCAGGAGGCGGGTTTCACGGACGAGCCGGGTGCCGTCGTCACGGTCGACGAGCAGATCGCGGCGGAGCCCGCCGTGCGCGAGCGTGCGCGACGGATCGCCGCGCGGCTCGCCGTGCCCCGCCCGCGTGCCGAACGCTCGGCGCGACGAGGGCAGGGTGTGCTCGCGAGCCTGCCGTATCGGGGAGTCGCCGACGACATCGATCTCGACGCCACCATCGAGGTGCTGACCGAGAGGCCCGTGCCCGAGGACGAGGACATCGTCGTGCGCGACCGGATCCGCACCGCACGCGCCGTGGTGCTGGCCGTCGATGTGTCAGGGTCGGCCAAGGGCGAACGCATCCGCACGGCCGCTGCCACTGTCGGCGCACTCGCCGGGGAGCTCGCACGGGACCGGCTGGGGGTCATCGCGTTCTGGTCGGATGCCGCGATACTGCTGCGTCTCGGGGAGCCGATCAAGCCCTTCGATCTGCTGGAGCAACTGCTGCGCATCCCGGCCCGCGGGCTGACCAATGTGGCCTTCCCGTTGCAGTTGGGAGCGGACCAGCTCGCCGGCGCTTCCGAGCGGGACGCCCGGGTCGTGCTGCTCTCGGACTGTGTGCACAACGCGGGCCCCGATCCGCGACGGATCGCGGCCGTGCTGCCGAGGCTGGACATCCTGCTCGACGCGAGCGGGGAGAAGGACGTCGAACTGGGGAAGGACCTCGCGCGCGCGGGGCGCGGTCGGCTGCGGCTCATCCGCGACTTCCACGACGTGCCGCCGGCGATCACTGAGATCTTCCGCGACGGGTGATGCCCGCCCCGACCCGCCGGTCGACGCACCGCCCCGCGCCGGCCCCATCGCCCTGGTACGCGGCACCATACGAAGAGACGAAGACGAGAACGAGGGAGCAAGACGATGCCCTGGAAGCAGAACCCGTGGTTCGAGACCGTGCTGGAGGCGCAGCGGCGCGCGAAGAAGCGGCTGCCGCCGTCGGTCTACGCGGCCCTGGTCGCTGGATCCGAGCGCGGGAGGACGCCCGACGACAACACGAACGCGTTCGGCGAGCTGCAGTTCGCGCCTCACGTCGCGGGTCACCAGACCGACCGCGAGCTCGGCACCAGCGTGCTCGGCATCCCGATCTCGATCCCGGTGCTCATCTCGCCGACAGGCGTCCAGGCGGTTCACCCGGACGGCGAGGTCGCCGTCGCGCGTGCCGCTGCGAACCGGGGAACGATCATGGGGCTCAGCTCGTTCGCGAGCAAGCCCGTGGAAGAGGTCGCCGCCGCGAACCCGAACACCTTCTTCCAGATGTACTGGACGGGCACGCGGGAGGCGATGGTTCAGCGGATGGACCGCGCGCGTGCCGCAGGGGCGAAGGCCCTGATCGCCACACTCGACTGGTCGTTCTCGATCGGGCGGGACTGGGGAAGCCCGGCCATTCCCGAGCGGCTGGACTTCAAGGCCATGGTGGACTTCGCGCCTGAGGCACTCGTGCGCCCGACGTGGCTGACGCAGTATCTCAAGTCGCGACACCTGCCGGACCTGAGCGCTCCCAATCTGCAGCCGCCCGGCGGCGAGGCCCCCACCTTCTTCGGCGCCTACTACGAATGGCAGCAGACCCCGCCGCCCTCGTGGGAAGACGTCGCGTGGCTGCGTGAGGCGTGGGGCGGACCCTTCGTCCTCAAAGGCATCACAAGGGTGGACGACGCCAAGCGCGCGGTCGACGCCGGAGTCGACGCCATCTCGGTGTCCAACCACGGCGGCAACAACCTCGACACGACGCCCGCCACCATCCGTTGCCTACCCGCCGTCGCCGAGGCTGTCGGCGACCAGATCGAGGTGCTGCTCGACGGGGGGATCCGTCGAGGCGGCGATGTGGCCAAGGCGCTCGCCCTCGGCGCACGCGCCGTGATGATCGGCCGGGCGTACCTGTGGGGCCTCGCCGCGAACGGCCAGACCGGGGTCGAGAACGTGCTCGACCTCCTGCGCATGGGCCTCGACTCCGCGGTGCTCGGCCTCGGGCACAAGTCCATCCACGAACTGAGCCGCGACGATCTCTACATCCCCGAGGGCTTCGAGCGCGTGCTCGGTGCGCAGAAGGAGGCGCCGACCTCTTGACTTACGGCCATTCGGCGGACTCAGGAAGACCCCGGAAGCCACTTCCTGCTCCCCTACCTCCGCTTCGAACCGGAGCTCGCGAGCATCCTGGTCGACGGCGACGCACCGGTGGATACCTCGTGGCGACGTCCGACAGCGTCCGCTTCGTGGTGCACCGACTGCTCGGCCAGCTGCGCGCGGCCGGGGTCCCCCGCATGCAGCTCGGTGTCGGCGAGCGCAACCGGAACGCGCAGGCGTTCTACCGGCGGCTGGGGTTCCGGCCGCTGCCGTCGGGGCCGGGGATGAGTTTCGGGTGGGGATGGGGATGCGAGGCGGCGGGCTGTGGCTTCGCCCTACTGCATGAGAGCGTCGAGGTAGATGTTCGGAGCGAACTCCGCCAACTCAGCCACGATGTCCGCACCAACGTCGATCCCTGCTCGCCCGTGCCACCCAAAGTTGCCATGCCAATTGCACCGTTTGACAACGAGAGCGTCCGATTGCTGCTCCGCGGGAGCCCTACGGATACTCGTCACCGATGGAATAGTCGTCGTAGGTGCCCTCATCCACCACGATTTCGGTAGATGCTTTCCCCGTTCGGATCGTCAGCAGCCACGATTCCGGCGCGACCCGAATGCCGCCCACTCCGACGCCGCGAGCAGGAAGTCCGAGCTCGCCGTGTTCATCGGTGTGGCGCTTGTCGACCACTGTGCCAGCGACACCTTCTCCAGTAATCGTTCGGCGTCGTTGCGCTTCCATCCGCCAGATGGCTAGTCCACCTATTGCCGCGACAACACACAGAACTATCGCAAGGATCAATAAGCCCGCCATGTGCCCGCCCCCATCCAGGAATCTACTTCAGCTTGGAAGTGCCATCACGCTACCGCCTGCATTGCCACGTCGACCGTGGGACTCACGCCGGATCAGGAACACTGCAACCCCATAGGTCACGACGCCAAGGAGGCGGAGCGGACCGGCCAGAGGGCGGCACGCGTGCCTCCCGCCGCACCTCCCCGCCCCTGCGAGTCCCCACACTCCCCAGCACCCCACCCCGCCTCCGAGCTACAGTTACCTCTGATCCGGATCCACCCTGCTGGACGGAGACGAGCACGGCGCCGGCGCCGTCGAACCTCCAGTTGGGACTGTCTAAACCGCCACCCGTGCCGGCGTCGATCCTGCCGCAAGGCCGGGAAACGCCTTCCCCGATACGGAGTTCTCGATGTTCTGCCGGTTCTTCGCCGCAACCCGCTTGCGGAACACCACGACGCAGATCCCGGCGACCACTGCTCCCGCCCCGGCGACCAGCATGATGATCGACTCAACTCGCACTGTACCGACCTCCCACCGCCCGACGCAGAACGCGCCTACCCTCGCGCGACAACACAATCGGCAGGTCGCCGAACTCGCTGTCCGCCACGACGATCACCGCCGGGTTCCTGCTCCGTCGCGATTGTCGTCGGGTCGGCTCGATTGCGGAGCTGAGCGCGACAGCGCGACCACTAATTGGTGTTAGGGGGCAGTAGATCACGAGGGAATCCTGAGAGAACGCGAGCCACACCTGTATGGCGGCTTGGTAGTAGACGCGGCCGGCATTGATGCGCGGGCGCAACGCTTGGTACGCCTTGCGCGTCAGCCTCGCGCGTATGACCGTCTCTGCCCCGGAAGCCGTCCGAACGGCTACCGCCTGTTCCTGATTTGACCATGCTCGAATCAGCCAGAAGAGGGCCAGGAAACCAATGCCCATACCGACGGCGATGGCGGTCGAACCCGGCTGGGACGTCATGATCGTCACGATCAGAATCGTGATCATCGCCACCGTCAGAAGCGCCAGAGGAACCAGGCGAGATCCGCGAGCGAGAACGAACACGGCCACCTGCTCTCAGAGTTCCCACCGGGGCGCCCCGGCCCATTCCGGAGATCATCCCGTCAGCCCCGCACGACGAGCATAGTCGGAGCGGAACCCACATCCTGAGTGGGAGTCTCGATGGCCCACGCCCATTCGCACCTCCCGTCCGGCCGCACACCGAAGGCCGGGCGGACCCTCCGCATCGTGGTCGCCGCGATCCTGATCGCCGCGGCGCTCGCCACCGCCGCCGGGCTCGCGCTGCTCTGGCCGGATAGCGGCACGGTCAGCAGCGTCTCGTCTCTGGCAGCGCGGATGCTTGATGAACCTTGAGGCAGTGCACCAGCCAGATCATTCGCGATGCCCGATATGTGCCGCCAATTGCCTGACAGCTCGAGGTGTGTCCGAGAAGGCAGTCATTCCGCGGTTGCGCATCACCGGCATCGGCAAGACCACGCGTCCACCGTCCGGTAGGTCAACCTCGATGAACACTCGAGTGCGCGCTGTGTAGCCCGCCGCCACTTCTCGGACCTCGACATTCACGATTTCGGCCGCTCCGACCGTCAGAAGGGGACGGCCTGCTCCGGACCCCCAGAACTCGAGCAAGCCGTCGTGCTCCACCACCACCAAGTACTTCGGCACAGGTGAGCCCGGAGCCAAGCCGAGCAACCGATTGATTCCATACCTGAAGTCGGGAGTCACCATGATTCTGGCCACGGTCCCGTCCGGAAACGACCTTTGCAGCGTTCGGAAGCTCACCACGCTGGGGTGCGCCTCGAGAACCAGTGCGCCGAAGAGAACTCCGATCCCGCCGGCGATGCCTACGACAGTCAACACCGCAGCCCATGCGCCTCCACGTTCGGCGGCACCAGTCAGCGCCCTGAAGGAGAACCAAACGACAAACACGAGGCCACCGACCAGGCCAACAGCGGTGCCGGCAGAACGCTTCATGGCGCCACAGGATTCTTCGCCGCCCAGGCACGTGCTTGCATCTGCCGCGACTTGCGCTCGACCTCGGAAAGATATTCGTCTCCAGCTGGACGAATTACGACGTAGGAAGCAGGGTCGATCTGATCGAGGTTTCTGAATTGATCCGACTGCCAGGTGTAGCCCTGGTTGCGCTCTCGAGCCGCCTGTACCTGATACCCGGCGATGGCAGCGACCAAGAGCACGGCCACGACGAAGATGCTGCCGAGGAGAGAGAAGAACACAACTGTCGCCGCCGCGTCTGGCTGGCTCGGTCGGGACACCACGGCCACGGCTGTCGAGAAACATGACAGCACGAAGACCCCGATCAGCCAGAGACCGATTCTCGAGAGTCTGAATGATGGTGGACCTGAAACCCGTACGACTCGTCGAAAGTCCGTCATCAAGGCCTCTTGCCATCAGGAGGGAACAGCCACGAGCCCCACCCCGCCACGTTGCCAGCTGCGCCGGTATTGAACCCAAAGGCACCGAGTCCGCCGGTGATCTGATCCGTCACAGTTCCCGATGTTCCCAGAAGTCTAGCCAGGGGGCCAGGGATTCCCGTGCCCAAGCCAACGAGGTCGAGGGCGCCGACTATCGGGTTCGAAGCGTAGGCCGTTCCCGACCGTTCCACTCAAATCCGATCCTTGATCGGGGTCTGAGACCCGCACTAGATCCAGCGATCGCCGCATCCTCACCGGGTCGATCGTTTGATGGCGGACTTGATCATGCTCCGCGTTCGGAAGTAGACCCAGGCGTATCCGAGGAGCACCAACAGGCCAGCTGCACCGAAGATCCCACCGAGGCCAGTAGGAGCGAAGATCGCAGCGACGAAGAGGCCCACACCACCCAGGAGAAGGGTCAGTCGGGCGCCGAGAATCATCCCCAACTGTCCCGCGGACATCTGCGTCCCCTCGTGCCTCTCAGTCACACCACGCATCATTCCATTCCGGGGACTCCCGGGGAACACCGCCGCGAGCATCCGGGCTACGGCACGAACGCCTTTCCGATCACCATCACCCCCGCGATCATGAGGATGACCCCCACCGGGACCATCCGCGACGGCGTCGATCCTGCCGCAAGGCCGGGAAACGCCTTCTCCGATACGGAGTTCTCGATGTTCTGCCGGTTCTTCGCCGCAACCCGCCTCCGGAACGCCACGACGCAGATCCCGGCGACCACTGCTCCCGCCCCGGCGACCATCATGATGATCGATTCAATTGTCACTGTGCTGGTCTCCCACCCAACGAGCTGAGCGACGCGACCACGGCGACCCTCGAGCACCTACCCAGCTGCATCACCGTGTCGCCACGTACACGGAGACACCGATCGCGACGACGACGAGCAGCACCACGAGCGACCCCACGGGCGCTCGACCGCGGGCCCACGCCATCGGGCGCCGATACCAGGGGAGGGTGCGAGGTTCACCCACCCATGTCCCACCGTCGTAGTACAGCCAGAAGTGTTCGTGGGGCGACGGGTACCGGTAGAAGGAGGCCACAGGCGCTTCCGGCGTGGGCGGCACCCCGAGACTCGCACGGGATGCGGGCGCGGTGGACGGTTCGTCGGCGTCCTCCCCACCGAGTCCGGAGCCGTGGGGCGACCGTCTGCTGTGCTCTTCTGCCGACATCTCCGTGACCTCCTCGCGCCTCACCGCGCCGAACCGCATCCTCCCATGTGATCGAACAGCGGGAACACCGCCGTGCTCGCATCCCGCCCCGCCTCCCCGCCCCTGCGAACCCCCACACGCCCCAGCGCCCCACCCCGCCTCCGAACTACAGTTACCTCTCGAACCCCCCGAACGGAGCTCCGATGGCCCACGCCCATTCGCACCTCCCGTCCGGCCGCACACCGAAGGCCGGGCGCACCCTCCGCACCGTCGTCGCCGCGATCCTGATCGCCGCGGCGCTCGCCACCGCCGCCGGGCTCGCGCTGCTCTGGCCGGATCACGGCACAGTCAGCAGCGTCTCGTCGAAGCTGGAGTTCGCGCCGAAGGGCACCGCCTTCCCCACCGGCAGGATCGTCGGCCTGCAGGACAGCTGCCCCGGCTATTTCTCGTCGGGCGCCGCGACCTCCGCCCCGGGCGACACCCGGGCGTGCCAGTTGGCGAAGGTGCTCCTTCTTGAGGGCAAGGAGCGGGGCCGCAGCGTCACGATCCCGCTGCTGTGGCCGTACGCGACGGCCGGGCTGCACGTCGGCGACCAGCTGGAGCTGGTGGTCCCGCCTCAGGCGTCGAGGTCGGACGGCACCCAGGGGATCACGGTGAACGGCGTCATCCGCGACCAGCCGCTGTGGGCGTGGGTGATCGTGTTCGCCATCGTCGTCGTCGCCGTCGGGCTGCTGCGCGGCTTCATGGCCCTCGTCTCGCTGGCGTTCGCCGGGTTCATGCTCGTGGAGTTCATCCTGCCCGCCTTGATCAGCGGGCAGCCGGGGCTGTGGGTGGGGGTGGTCGGGGGCTCCGCGATCATGTTCGTGGTGCTCTACCTCGCGCACGGGCCCTCGATCCGTACGAGCGTTGCACTGCTCGGCACCCTGTTCGGGATCGTGCTCACGGCAGGGATCGCCCAGCTCGCCGTCACGACGACCCACCTCACGGGCGTGACCGGGGATGTCGGCGGCATGCTCGCCGGCGCCTCGCAGATCGACTTCCGCGGCGTCCTCACCTGCGCGATCATCATCGCCGGCCTCGGCGTACTCAACGACGTGACCGTGACCCAGGCGTCGTCCGTCTGGGAGCTCCGCGCGGCCTCCCCCGCCCTGTCGCGTCGTCAGCTGTTCGCCCGGGCCATGCGGATCGGACGCGATCACATCGCCTCGACGATCTACACGATCGCGTTCGCCTACGCCGGCGCCGCCATGGTCGTGCTGATCATCCTCTACCTCTACAACCGCTCCGCCCTGAGCCTGCTCTCGCAGGAGGACCTGGCCGCCGAGGTCGTGCGCACCCTGTGCAGCGGGATCGGCCTGGTGCTGGCGGTGCCGGTCACCACGGCGATCGCCGCCGCCCTGGTGCCGGCCGAGGTCGTCGGTGCGGAGGAGAACAGGCTCCGCGACGCGATCCGGCTGCGCTGGTACGCGTTCTTCCCGCGGTCGGCGAAGCTGGAGGAGCCGGTGCGGCCGTACTGAGCGCGTGGGCCGGGCCGCGCTCAGACCCCGGCCAGCCCGCGCTGGAGGGACGTCGCCGCGCCTGAGCGCAACTCCCGCCGCGTCGTCACACCGAGCTTGGTGAACACCTTGCCCAGGTGCCACTCGACCGTCCGCGGGCTGATGAAGAGCTGGGCCCCGATCTCGGGATTGCTGCGTCCCTCCGCGGCGAGGCGCGCGATGAGCGCCTCCTGCTCGGTCAGATCGTTCGTCGTGTCGACCGTCCTCGCGCGTGCGGTCTCGCCCGTCGCCGCGAGCTCCCGGCGGGCCCGCTCGGCGAACCCCGCCATGTCGACCTCCTGGAAGAAGGCGAGGGCGGCGCGCAGCTGCTCACGGGCGTCGACCCTGCGACCCTGGCGGCGCAGCCACTCGCCGTAGACGAGCTGCGTGCGCGCCGACGCGACCCGGATGCGGGTGCGCGCCAGGCGTTCGAGCGACTCCCGGTACAGCACCTCCTGATCGTCGCCCTCCGAGAGCAGCGCGCGGCAGCGGGCGAGGACTCCGAGCGCCCACTCCGTCTCTGAGGCGCGTGCGATCTCGGTCAAGCGTTCGAGGGCGTCCGCCCCGGTCTCCGGGTGCTCGCCGCGGGAGGCGGCCTCGATCAGCTCGGGGTAGACCCAGGTCGAGAGCCCGAGCTCGAACGGATGGGTCGCGGCGCGCTCGGCGACGGCGAGCGCCTCGTCGTAGCGCCCGAACGCGTTCAGGAAGACGGAGCTGGTGAGCTCCGTCCCGGCGAGCCAGAGGCCCTCCCCGCGCGCGGAGACCTCGGCGCGGTTCGCGTCGAGCAGCGACCGCGCACGCGACTCGTCACCGCCCCAGGCCGCACGCAGGAACGCGATGTGCGGGCTCAGCCCGCGCCCGGTCGCCTCCGTCACAGCGTCGGCTTCGGCCGCGACGGCGAGCGCCGCCGGCAGGTCTCCGACGAAGAGGTCGACAGTGAACCGCTCGGTAAGGGCGATCGGGAGCATCGTCAGCGTTCCCGTGCGCCGGGCGAGCTCGACGCTCCGGGCGGTGAGCTCGAGCCAGCTCCGGTCGTCGCCCACGGCCCTGGCGGCCCGGGAGGCCGGCCACAGCCAGCGCAGCGCGTCGTCGTCGCCCAGCGGGTCGGCCCGCAGCGCGTCGAGCGCCCGGCGCAGCAGCGGGACCCCTGCGGCGTAGCCACTGGTGACGAGCTGAGCGAAGCCGTCGAGCAGCAGAGCGCACGCAGAGGAGGGGACGGCCGGGCGACTCCGCTGGGCGATCGCGGTCGCCACCTCCCGCAGAGCACCCCCGCCGTCGGCGAGGCGGCCGGCGAACAGCGCTGCTGTGAACGCGTCGAGATAGGTGTCGCGGGCGGTCGCGGGGTCCAGCGTCTCGAACCGGCTCGCCGCCTCCAGGAGCAGAGCCGGCGCCTCCCGCCCTCGCGTGGAGGCGAAGGCGAGCCGCGCGGCGATGAGCTGAGCCCGTGCGGCGTCGACGTCTCGGAGCGGACCGGCCTTCGCCAGCGCGAACAGGCTACGCGCCCGCTCGAGGCCGCCGGCCTGCATCCACGCGTCGGCGGCATCGAGCGCACGGCCTGCCCGGGCCGCCGGATCGGGCGTGAGCTCTGTCGAGCGGGTCAGGAACGAGGCCGCCGCCGCCCAGCCGCCGCGCGCCCGCGCGCGGTCCGCCGCCGCCTCCAGCTCCGCCGCGATCTCACCGTCCACACCGAGCGCCGCCTGCGCCCGGTGCCAGGCGCGGTAGTCGGCCTCGCCCTCCCCGACGACCGCCTCGGCGAGCGCGGAGTGCGCCGCGCGGCGCTCCCCGTCCGTCGCCGCGCGCACGACGGCCGACCGGAGCAGCGGATGTCGGAAGCGGACCTGCGCGCCCAGTTCCAGCAGCCCTGCCTCCTGCGCCGGAGCGACCGCAGCGGCCGGGACGCCGATCCGTTGGGCCGCACGCCAGAGCAGCGCGACGTCACCCGACGGATCGGCGGCCGCGATCAGCAGCAGCCGCCGGGTGTCCGCGGGGAGGCGTTCGAGTCGCTGGGCGTACCCGCGCTCGATCCGGGCGGCGAGGCGTCCGTCTCCTGGGGAGGAGCCGAAGGACAGCTCCGCCGCGCCCGGGTCGCGCGCCAGCTCGAGCAGGGCGAGCGGATTGCCCCGCGCCTCCGCGACGATCCTGCTGCGCACCCGGTCGTCCAGCGGGCCGACGGTGGCCTCCTCGAGGAGGGCCTCCGCGTCGGCGTCGGCCAGGCCGGGCACCCGGAGGCCCGGGAGGTCGTCGAACAGGTCGGACTCCGTGTCGCCTGCGTCGCCCTGCCGCACCGCGAACAGCATGCCGATGCGCTCGGCGGCGATGCGCCGGGCGACGAACGCGAGCGTCTGCGCCGACGCCGTGTCCACCCACTGCGCATCATCGACGACGCACAGCAGCGGAGCCGCCTCTGCGGCGTCGGCGAGCAGGCCCAGCACGGCCAACCCGACCAGGAACCGGTCCGGCGGCGCTCCGCTGCGGAAGCCGAACGCTGTGCCGAGGGCCTGCCGCTGCGGCTCGGGGAGGCTGTCGACGCGCTCCACGAACGGGGCGCAGAGCTGCTGGAGGACCGCGTAGGCGAGCTCGACCTCCGACTCGACGCCGTTCACCCGCGCGATCGTGAACCCGTCCGCCCGGTGCACGGCATCGTCGAGAAGCGCCGATTTGCCCGCGCCCGCCTCACCCCGCAGCACCAGCGTCGCACTGCTGCCGGAGGCCGCCCGTGCGAGCAGCGCATCCAGCCGCGCGCGCTCCTCGCCCCTGCCCCGCAACGCACGGTGCTCTTCCTCGATCGTCATGGCCCACCGCCGGTACCGACCCTAGGGATCCCGGCATCCGCTGGCAAGGGACCGGCCCGGGTACCGACGGGCCGACACCCGGGGGTCACCCGGGCGCGACGGGTGCCGCCGGCGACGAGCATTGCTGCCATCGAAACGAGATCCCGGCACAGACGGGATCCGAGGAAAGGGATCCATCATGAACACCACCACAACCACCACCGCTCGCTCGGCCCTCGGCATCGGCGTCGACCTGCGCGACGGCTTCGCCGAGGTCGCCGACGGCGTGACGCTGCACTACGTGGAGGCCGGCACCGGCCCGCTCGTCCTGCTGCTGCACGGCTTCCCGGAGTTCTGGTACGGCTGGCGCGATCAGATCGCACCGCTCGTGCAGGCGGGCTACCGCGTGGTCGCACCCGACCTCCGCGGCTACAACCTGTCGTCGAAGCCCGCGGAGTTCGAGGACTACACCGCCGACAAGCCGGCCGCCGACATCGCGGCACTGATCCGCGCTCTCGGCAGCGAGACCGCGACCGTCGTCGGCCACGACTGGGGCGGGTCGATCGCCTGGACCCTGGCGATGAACACCCCGGAGGTGGTCGAGCGGCTGATCATCATGAACGCGGCCCACCCGCGCAAGCTGAACGAAGGCCTGAAGAGCCCGCGTCAGCTCGAGCGCAGCTGGTACTTCTTCTACTTCCAGCTGATGGGGACGCCGGAGCGCCACGCGGCCAAGGACGACTGGCGGTTCTTCGCCCGGTTCTTCCGCGACGCGCAGCCGACCTACACCGACCAGGAGCTCGACCGCTACCGTGAGGCCTGGTCGCAGGACGGCGCCGCGAAGGGCATGATCGACTACTACCGCGCCGCCGTCCGGCTGGGGTCGAAGCAGCAGGTGCTCCCGGTCAGGGCACCCACGCTGGTGATCTGGGGCCAGCAGGACCGGTTCCTGGGGTCCGGCCTCGCCGAGCCGCACGCCGAGGACGTGCCGAACCTCGTCGCCGTCGAGCGGCTCGAGAACGCCTCCCACTGGGTGCACCACGACGAGGCGGAGCGGGTCAACGAACTGCTCCTCGGCTTCCTTCGCGAGGGTGAGGCGACTGCATAGTCCTGGCGACCGGTTGCGCAGCGAGCGTGGCCGAACGGGCGGGTGTCCCCGAGGGGAGCGCCCGCCCGCTGGTGTCACGGGTCGAGCTCCGGCTCGCGATGAACGACCTCCTGCTGGAGCTGGTCGACGACCCTGACGTCGTCGGCGACCGTGTCACGGTGGCGGAGATCACCGGGATCCCGCGGGCCGCCTCGCCGCGCTCGAGGAGGCCGCCGGAGTCAGCTGGTCCGTCAGTCGGCGAGTCGGCTGGTCGACCGCTCGGCCGCTCGGCCGCTCGGCGGAGGCGGGGCAGGAGTGTCGGTCAGCGGCTTCCGGGCGTCCGGCCGAACGCGCGCCGGAAGACGTCGATGAAGGTGCTCGCCGACGACCAGCCGCAGCGGTGCGCCACCTCGGTGACCGGCGCGCCCTCCGCTAGCAGGACCAGGGCGCGGTGGAGGCGGAGCTGCGTGCGCCACTGCGGGAAGGTCATCCCGAGGTCGGCGCGGATGAGCCGCGACAGCGTTCGGTCGCTCGCCCCGATCGCCCGCCCGAACTGCGCGAGCGTGCGGTCGGCCGCCGGATCCGCGTCGAGGAGCTCCCCGAGCCGGCGCACGAGCGGATGGGTCGCGGTCGGCACGTGGATGGCCTGGCCGGGCGCCGCGCGCAGCTCGTCGAAGAGCACGGCCCTCAGCCGTGACCGGGCGGCCGTCTCGGCGGTTCGGGCGGTGTAGGCGACGATGATCTCACGGAGCAGCGGGCTCACCGTCACCACCGTGGGTTGTGCAAGGCCCAGCGGGTTGTCCTCCACCGGGAGCCCGACGAACCGCAGCTCGAGCTCGCCGTACGCGCGGTGCGCGTGGACGGTACCGGCCGGCACCCAGATCGCCTGGGAGCCCGGCGTCACCCAGACGCCCGCGTCGGTCGTCACCGAGACCACCCCGCGACGTGCGTACACGAGCTGGTGCTGGTCGTGCACGTGTGCGTCGATGAGGCCGCCGTGCCCGAGGACCCTGGTCGTCGTCGGGGCGACCGGCTCGTGGCGGAATTCCTGCATGATCGGACAGGATAACGGAAGCGGGACACCGCGTCGCCTTGGGATTCTCGAAAGCATGACCCTTCGCTCCCCCATCACCCTGCTCGCCATCGGGCACGCCTGCGTCGACGTCTTCCAGGGTGCCGTCGCCGCGCTCGTGCCCTTCTTCGTCGCGGAGCGGCACTACAGCTACGCTCTCGCCGCCGGGATCGTCCTGGCCGCGTCGCTGCTCTCGTCCGTGGCCCAGCCCCTGTTCGGGCTGCTGACGGACCGCCGCGCGTTGCCCTGGCTGCTGCCGGCCGCGACGATCCTCAGCGGCCTGGGGATCGGCCTGAGCGGGCTCGCCCACGAGTACGCCCTCACCCTGGTCTTCGTCGCCGTCTCCGGGCTCGGCGTCGCCGCCTACCACCCGGAGTCGGCCCGCCTGGCCCGGGTCGCGAGCCGTGGGAGCCATGTCGGGATGGCCTGGTTCGCGACCGGAGGGAACGTGGGCTTCGCACTCGCTCCACTGCTGGTCGGCGCCACGGTCGGCACCCTCGGGCTGTCCTGGACGCCGGTCGTCGCGCTCCCGGCTCTCGTGGGCGCCTCCCTCGCGGTCCCCGTGCTCCGGATGCTGGCACGGCGTGGCGACGCCGCGATCGGGACGGACGGCACCGGGATGACGGACGACCTCCGGTCGTTCCTGCGGTTGACCGTCGTGATCATGACACGGTCCATCGCGTTCGTGGGCCTCGGCGCCTTCATCGCGAGCTATGCGGAGCAGCGGCTGCCCGGGTGGCCCGGCGTCGGCACGGTCGCGCTCACGATCCTCTACCTCGGCGGGATCGTCGGGTCCGTCCTCGGCGGCTACTTCGCCCGGCGGTGGGGCCGCGTCGCCGTCTCCGCGGCCTCGAACCTCGTCACCCTGGTCGCCATCGCGGGCGTCGTCTGGGTGCCGGGGCCGGCGCTCCTCGTGTTCGCGGCGACGACCTCGATCGGCCTCTACGTCCCGTTCTCGCTGCAGGTCACGCTGGGGCAGGACTACCTGCCCTCACGCGTCGGGACCGCGAGCGGCATCACGCTCGGACTCGCGGTCAGCATCGGCGGGATCGCCACGCCGCTGATCGGCGTCCTCGCCGACGCCGCCGGCCTTCAGCTCGCGCTCGCGACGCTGGTCGCGATGCCCGTGCTCGGCTTCGCCGTGCTCTGCACGCTGCGGGATCCGGCGCGGCGGCCGGTCGCGGAGGAGGCGACGGCCGTCGCGGTCTGAGCCCGCGACGGGCGGGGCGCTGTCAGCCTTTCTCCGCGGCGGCAGCCGCCCCCAGCTCCGCGAGCTGCGCCCGCGCGGCGGCCACCAGCTCCTCGTTCGTGTTGGCGTGCCCGCCCAGCCCCCAGCCGCCCTCGACCGCCTCGGTCAGCAGCACCCAGGTGCGCTGCTTCAGCGACGGGTCGCCCGCGGCCTCCGCGACGAGGTCGGTGAACCGCTCGACCACCGCGAGCTGCTTCGGCCGGTCGAGCGCACCGGCGTTGGTGAGCACCTGCACGCGCACGTAGTCCGAGTCGCCGTCCACATTTGAGATTGCGCCGGCGGGGAGGTCGTGGACGAAGGCCGCGGTGTTCGCGCGGAACATCGGGATGTCGGGCACCTGTTCGATCACTTTGAGGGTGTCGGCGAGGGTCCGGGCGAGCGCGTGCGGGTCGGAGAACGTTCCTGCTGTGGCGTAGACATCGATCATGGGCATGGGGATCAACTCCTCGAATCCGGGTGTGCGACCAAGTGTGGAGTATGATGAGCGTCATAGTCAACACCTCCTGACGGAAAGGGCCGGTGGATGGTCTCCGACGCGAAGTCACGGATGATCGAGGGTGCGGCCAGGCTGTTGGCCGAGAAGGGCCTCCAGGAGACCTCCTTCTCGGAGGTGCTGGCGGTCACTGGCGCTCCCCGTGGGTCGATCTACCACCACTTCCCCGACGGCAAGGCGAGCCTGGTCGCGCAGGCGCTCGCCCACCAGGGCGCCACGTCCAACGCGCTCATCGAATCGGCCCGCGGCAAACCGGCCGTCGAGGTCGCCTCGACGTTCATCGGAGCCTGGCGGAGCCTGCTGATCGTGTCGCACTTCCGCATCGGCTGCTCGGCCGTCGCCGTCACCGTCGCGGCCGACTCCGACGACCTGCTGCAGCGGGCCGGAGACGTGTTCCGCGGCTGGGCCCAACTGCTCACCGAGCTGCTGACGCTCGGCGGGATCGACCCCGGCGTGGCTCCCGCGACGGCCACCCTGCTCATCGCGGCCAGCGAGGGCGGCGTCATCCTCAGCCGTGCGCAGGCGAGCATCGACCCGTTCGACGCCGTCGCCGAGCAGCTGCTCGCCCAGGTGCGCGCCCTGAGCGGCGGGACACCGGGCTGATGCCGCAGTCCAGAGAGCTCGAGGCGGCGGCGAGGGAGCTCGGCGAGCGCGACCCGGTGCTCGCGCGCCTGCACGCGCAGCTCGGCATCCCGCACTTCCCCATCCCCTTCGAGAGCCCGTTCGCGTCGCTGGTCCGCGGCATCTGCTACCAGCAGATCGCCGGGGCCGCGGCCTCGGCCATCCATGGCCGCCTCGTCGCCGCGCTCGGCGACGTGGTGCCCGAGCGCATGCTCGCCCTGTCGGACGACGATCTTCGCCGCGTCGGGCTCTCGAAGAACAAGGTTGCGTCGCTTCGGGATCTCGCCGCGCGGGTCGTCGACGGCGACGTCGTGCTCGACACGCCCTCCCTCGACGCCCTCACCGACGACGAGGTGATCGCCCAGCTCTCGCGCGTGCGCGGGATCGGCCCGTGGTCGGCGCAGATGTTCCTGATCTTCCACCTCCACCGCCCCGACGTCTGGCCTGTCGGCGACCTGGCCGTCCGCAAAGGGTACGGCCGAGGGTGGGGCGTGCCCACCCCGACGCCGAAGGAGCTCCAGGCGGCCGGTGACGCGTATCGTCCCCACCGGACCCTCGTGGCCTGGTACTGCTGGGCGGTCGCGGCCGACTCCGCCTCGGCGAATCCGATCGCGGGGCCGGCGCCTCAGTAGCCCGCGGGCCAGGCGAAGGCCGGCGGTGCGGTGACGGCGGTCCCCTTCTTGGCGACCACGATGTCGATGTCCTCGTGGGAGGTGAGCTCGATGGAGCGCGGGTCGCCCGCCGTGGCCTTCCCGTCGACGAAGACGGTGACGGTCTGGCCGTCGGTCCCGTCGCGATACGGGCCGACCTGCCCCGGTCCCAGCTTCTGCTGCCACTCGTCGAACACCTGGCCGAGCGTGAACACCTGCACGGTGGGCGACTCGACGTGGATGATGCCCGACTCGTCGTGCGTGTGGATGGGCGAGATCCTCTGCCGGGCGACGTCGATGCCGAGCTCGGCGGGGACCACGACGGGCGAGCCGTCGACCGTGACGCTGAGATGCTGGTGGATGTGCAGGGCCGTGCCCTCGGCGGTCAGCATCTGGAGGCCGGCGGCCGTCACCCCCGACTCGACGTCGGTCGGGGCGGCCCACTGCGCGCTGCCCGCCGAAGTGCCGGAGGCCGATGCGACCGACGCCGACGGCTTGCCGCCGAGCACGACCGCGGTGATGATCCCGGCCACGACGAGCACGGCGACGACGACCCCGCCGGAGATCAGCCACTGCCGTCGACGCGCCAGGCGCGCCTGCTGCCGGCGCAGCTCCGTCGCACGCTTCTGCGCTTCGAGCCGCCTGTCGCGTGCGGGGGTGTCGTTCACTCCTTCAGTCAAGCAAGCTCCGGCTGTGCCGCTGCCGCGCGCTCGATCCGAAACCTCTGGGTATCCTCAGGTTCCCCGATCGCTGTGGCCCTGACCGTCGGCGGGAATGCGCCGATAGTGCAGGTATGCGCACACTCATCGCAGTGCTCGGCGCAGCTCTGGCCATGGCTGCGCTCCTGACGCCCCTCCCGCCAGCCGCGCAGGCGGCGCAGACCGCGCAGGCCGCGCCGGCGGCCACGGCCTCCCCTGCTGCCGATTCCGTCTTCGGCAGCCGGCTCTACGTCGACCCCACCAGCGACGCACGCCTGGTGGCCGACGGCCTGGCCGCCGCGGGAGACACGAGGCGGGCGGCACTGATCGAACAGATCGCCAGCCAGCCGACCGCGGTCTGGCTGGGCGACTGGTACGGTCCCGCGCTGCTCTCCAGCGTGATCCAACGGCATCTGCGCGCCGCCGCCGCACAGGGCGCGACGCCCGTGTTCGTCACGTATGCGATCCCCGATCGCGACTGCGGCGGCTTCTCCGCCGGCGGCTTCACCCCCGACCAGTACCTCGACTGGAACCGTCGGATCGCGACCGCGCTGGCCGGCAGCAGGGCCGTCGTGCTGATCGAGCCCGACTCCCTCGCCATGCTGCCCAGCCCGAAATGCGCAGGAGTCGCGGACACCCGCCTCCCCCTGCTCCGCTCCGCGGTCGGCATCCTGGCCGCCGCCGGACTCAGCACCTACCTCGACGGAGGCAACGCCCGCTGGCTGACCCCGGACGTCCAGGCCTCCTACCTGAACGCGGCGGGCATCTCCGACGCGCGCGGCTTCTTCACCAATGTCTCGAACTTCGACGCCACCCAGGCCGAACGCGACTACGCGGGCAAGGTGTCGTCGCGCGTCGGGTGGAAGCACTTCGTGATCGACGTCTCCCGCAACGGCAACGGCTGGACGGGGGACTGGTGCAACCCGCCCGGTGCCGCCCTCGGCCAGAACCCGCAGATCACCGAGTCCCCCACGGTCAAGCTCGACGCGCTGCTCTGGGTCAAGCACCCCGGGGCCAGCGACGGCCCGTGCTACGGCGGTCCCGCCGCCGGGCGCTGGTTCGAGAGCGGCGCGGAGGCGCTGGTGCTGGGGCGCACGCACGGTAGCCTCGGCATGTGAGTCGACCACGGGGGAAGTCGCGCGCAGCACTCGCTGTGCCTGTGCTGCTCGGTCTCGCACTGACGGGATGCACGCAGGCCGGCATGTGCGGACAGGACATCCGGCCGTCACCGCTGGTCAGCGTCGACGCGAAGCCGTGGATCGCGGCGCACCCCGACACCGACGTGCGCGTCTGCGCCGAGGGGAACTGCACCGACGGCTCCAGCGTCGTGGCGACGTACGGCGCCCTCCCGACCACGCCGTTCCACGACGGTGACAGCATCGAGGTCACGGTCCAGCCGATCCAGGGCTCGACGACGGTCGAGTCGTTCACGACGACGGCGCGGCTCGTCGACGGGCAGTGCGGCCAGTGGGGTGCGCGGCTGAAGCTCGACGGCGACGGCACGATCGCACAGGAGGACAGGTGAGCACAGCGGTCGGCGCCCGCGGCCGCAGCGTCGCGGCGCACATCCTCGTCGCGGTCGCCGCTCTCGTGCTCGCGGGGTTGGCGGTGGTCGCGGGCTTCCTGCTGGGGCAGTACAACTTCGTCACCCGGATGGTCTGGCTCGTGGGCACCATGGCGGTGGGCTGGGTGCCGCTGGTGCTCACGATCATCGCGGTCTGCCTCCGCACGACGTGGCTCACGGTCACCGCGCTCGTGGTGTCGGCGGCGGCGTTCGCGGTGCCGATCCTCGCGGTGGTGGTCGGGCCGGCGGGGTAGGGCCCCGAGGGCCTTCCGACCCTCAGCTGCGCGAGACGCCCCCACCGAGCTGCCGCGCCACCTCCGCGTAGAACTCGTGCAGCTCCGCCAGCGGGACGACCGCGCGCGTCACCGCGTTCGTGTCCTGCCCCTCCTCGGCGAACGGCGGCGGATAGAGTGCCCAGCCCTCGTCGGGCCGCAGCGGGCGGGTGTCGTCCTGCCAGCCGTCCCAGCGCAGCGAGCCGTAGAACTCGGGCAGCCCTCCGCCGACCGCCCAGGCGATGAAGGCGGAGTATCCGCCGCCGACGCCCGACCAGGCGGGCGAGTCGGGTCCCCAGTGGCAGACCTCGCCCGGGCCGATGCCCAGGCCGCCGCCGTCGACCGCGAACCGGCCGCCGATGGCGTCGAGAGCGATCACCAGGTGCGACCGGGCGGGGTCGCCGGCCGCCCACTCCGCCAGCCCGGGCAGCCCGGGCGAGCCGCCGCCGAGGATGCGCACCCAGCCGCTGTCGACGATCAGGCCGCCCGTGTGCGCGGCGATCGCTCCCATCGTCGATCGCTCGGTCAGCTGGAGCTCTTGCAGCGCTGCGCGGCCACGGGCAGGGTCCAGCGGGAGAACGTCGACGGCGGTCTGCGCCTCGTCCAGCCGACGGAGGACCGCCGGCCACACGGACTCGTCATCGGTCTCCGTCACACCGCGAGCGTACAGCTCACCGCAGCACGAACCCTGCCGACAGCAGGTCGGTCTCCCGCGACGACGGCCCGACGAGCAGCTCGAACTCGCCCGGCTCGACGTGGCGGTCGCCCGCTGAGTCGACGATCGTGCACTCGGCGACGGGCAGGCGGAGGCTCACCCTGGCGGTCTCCCCCGGCGCGAGGTCGACCTGGCGGTACGCCTTCAGCTCGATGTCGGCCCAACTGACACTCGTGATCTTGTCGCGCACGTAGACCTGCACCGTCTCGCGCACCGGGCGGTCGCCGGTGTTGCGGACGGTCACCTCTGCCACGATCTCGTCGCCGACACCGAGGGTGTCGGTCGCGAGCGCCAGGTCGGCGTACTCGACGGTCGTGTACGAGAGTCCCTGCCCGAACGCCCACGCGGGCGCCTGGGTGAGGTCGGCGTAGCGGTCGCCGTGCTGGCCGCGGATCTGGTTGTAGTAGGTCGGCTGCTGGCCGACGTGGCGGGCGAACGAGATCGGCAGGCGGCCCGACGGCTCGACGCGGCCGGCGATGATCTCGGCGATCGCCTGGCCGCCGAGCATTCCCGGGTTGGCGGCCCACAGCACCGCTGCCGCTTTCGCGGCCGACGGCGGCAGCACCAGCGGCTTGGAGGCGAGCAGCACGACGACGACCGGCTTGCCGGTCTCGATCAGGGCGTCGAGCAGCGCGTTCTGGCCGCCGATCAGTTCGAGCGTCGCCGTGGAGCGGCCCTCGCCGACCAGCTCGATCCGGTCGCCGACGACCGCGACGACCACGTCGGACGCCTCGGCGGCGGCGACGGCCTCCGCGAGGAGCTCCGCGGACGGCGGCGACGGCACGACCACGGGAGGCCGCGGCTGCCCGTCCGGGAACGTCGCGCCGCGCGGGTCGTCCTCCAGCGTCAGGATGTCTGCGCCGCGCGCGTACTCGACCGTCCAGCCGTCGATCGCCCGCAGCCCGTCGAACACCGTCGTGATCATCTCGCGCGGCTGACCGTCGAGCCAGCCGGCCTGGCCGGAACCGCCCGCCCAGTCGCCGAGCTGGGTCTGGGCGTCGTCAGCGAGCGGGCCGACGAGCGCGACGCGCAGCGGCGACGCCGGCGTCGCGGCCAGCGGCAGCGTCCCGTCGTTCTCCAGCAGCACGATCGACCGGCGCGCGATCTCCAGGTTGAGCTCGGCATGCGCTGCGCTGCCGACCACCTCGTCGAGGCGTGGCGACGGGAGGCGCGGGTCCTCGAACAGGCCCAGGTCGAACTTGAGCGTCAGGATGCGGGCGACGGCGGCGTCGAACGCGTCCTCCGCGAGCATCCCCCGCTCGACGGCCTCCAGAGCGCCCTCGAAGAACATCGGGGTCGTCATGACCATGTCGTTCCCCGCGGTCACCGCGGCGGCGGCGGCGTGCGCGTAGTCGGGCTGGATCCTCTGCTCCCAGACCATGCGGCCGACGTTGTCCCAGTCGGTGATGAGGGTGCCGGTGTACCCCCACTCACCACGCAGCACCTCGCTGAGCAGCCAGTCGTTGATCGTGATCGGCACGCCGTCGGTGCTCTGGTAGCCGAGCATGAACGTGCGGCAGCCCTCGCGGGCGACGCGCTCGAACGGTGGGAGGAACCAGCTGCGCAGCTTGCGGCGCGAGATGTCGGCCTCGCTCGCGTCGCGGCCGCCCTGCGTCTCCGAGTAGCCGGCGAAGTGCTTCGCCGTCGCCAGGATCGCGGTCGGATCGTCGAGCCCTTCGCCCTGGTAGCCGCGAACCATCGCGCTGGCGAGCTCGCCGATGAGGAACGGGTCCTCGCCGAACGTCTCGCTGATCCGGCCCCATCGCAGGTCGCGCGCGATGCAGAGCACGGGCGAGAAGGTCCAGTGCACGCCGGTCACGGCGACTTCCTCCGCGGTGGCGCGGGCGACGCGCTCGATGAGCTCGGCGTCCCACGAGGCGGCCATGCCGAGCTGCGTGGGGTAGATCGTGGCGCCCGGCCAGAACGAGTGGCCGTGGATGCAGTCCTCGCCGACGAGCAGCGGGATCCGCAGCCGGGTCTCCGCGGTGAGCCGGTTGGCCTCCAGGATGCGCTCCGGAGAGGTGTGCAGGATCGAGCCGACGTGCCGCCGCAGCACATGGTCGCGCAGGTCGTCGCGGGCGTCGAGCTGCAGCATCTGCCCGACCTTCTCCTCGACCGTCATGCGGTCGAGCAGGTCGGCGACGCGTTCGACGGTCGTCCGCGACGGATCCTGGTAAGGGAAGAGCACCTCCTGTTCTGCTTCGGTGGTCGTCGACGGGAGGATCGAGGTCATGCGGTGTTGCTTTCGGGTGAGGTCGTGACGGGCGCGGCGGACTCCGTGCGCACCTGGGTGACGGCGGCGTTGACATTCATGCCCTTGCGCTTCATCGCCCTGGCGCGCTCGCCGGCCGAGCGGAGGCGCGGGTTGACGTACTCGTCGATGCCGAAGTTGATGAGGGCGAGCGACACTCCGAGCAGGGCGATGCACAGCCCGGCGGGGACGTACCACCACCAGTAGTCGGGGAAGGCGTTGTTCTGCTGGGCCCAGAACAGGATGGTCCCCCAGTTCAGGTTCGAGACCGGGATGACGCCGATGAACGCGAGGGTCGTCAGGCCCAGCACGGCGGCCGTCATCGTGCCGACGAAGCTGGAGGCGATGATCGCCATCAGGTTCGGCAGCATCTCGACCAGGATGATGCGGTGCAGCGGCTCGCCGTTCGCCCGCGCGGCCTGGATGAAGTCGCGGTTGCGCAGCGACATCGTCTGCGCGCGCAGCACGCGCGCACCCCATGCCCAGCCGGTCAGCCCGAGGACGGCGGCGATGAGCGCGAGCGGCGGGTCCTGGAACTGGGAGGCGACGATGATCATGAGCGGCAGGCCGGGGATGACCAGGAACACGTTCGACAGGGCGGACAGCGATTCGCTCTTCCAGCCGCGCAGGTAGCCGGCGGTCACACCCACGACGATCGCCACGACGGTCGCCATGATGGTCGCCAGGAATCCGACGACGAGCACGCCGCGCGTCCCGTAGATCAGCTGGCTGAAGACGTCCTGGCCGATGTGCGTCGTGCCGAGGAGGTGCTGGAACGACGGGGGCTGCAGCGTCTCGTTCAGGTTCTGGGCGTTCGGGTCGTAGGGCGCGATCAGCGGGGCGAAGATCGCCACGAGCACGAAGACGCCCATGATGATGAGCCCCGCCGCGGACTTCGGGTTGCTGAACATCGCCAGCGAGACCTTCAGCTGCGACCAGAACGTGGTCTTCTTCGGGGGCTGCTGTCGGTTGACGGCGAGCACGGCCACGGTCTCCGGCGCTCCGGCGCCGGTCGGGGAGGTGGGGATGGTCACGATCAGGCCTCCGTCTGACGAGTGCGCGGGTCGAGGATGGCGTACGCGATGTCCGCGATGATGTTCGCGATCAGCACGGCCAGCACCAGGACGAGGAAGATGCCCTGCATCAGCGCGTAGTCCTTGGCGCTGGTCGCGTTGAGCAGCAGCAGGCCGATGCCGGGATACGAGAACACCATCTCCATCACGATCGTGCCGCTGACGATGAAGCCGATCGCGAGCGCGAAGCTCTGGATCTGCGGGAGCACCGCGTTGCGTGCGGCGTAACGCCAGAGCACGCGCCGGTTCGGCATGCCCTTCGCCTGGGCCACGGTGATGTAGTCCTCGTCGAGCACGGTGAGCATCATGTTGCGCATGCCGAGCACCCAGCCTCCGATCGAGACGATCACGATGGTGAACATCGGGAGGGCGGCGTGCGAGATCACCTGGCCGATGAAGTCCGCGTTCCAGCCGGGCTCCACGCCCAGCTCGTAGGCGTGCCCGGCGGGGAACCAGCCGAGGGTGGTCGAGAAGATCGCGATGAAGATCAGCCCGACCCAGAAGTACGGGACGGTGCCCAGGAACGTGGTGATGGGGATGAAGACGTCGAGCCGTCCCCCGCGCCGCCAGCCGATGACCGCGCCGAGGCTCGTCCCGACGAGGAAGGAGATGACCGTGGCGAAGCCGACCAGGCCCAGCGTCCAGGGCAGGGCGGAGGCGATCGCATCTCCCACCGGCGCCATGCCCGTGGAGATGGAGACGCCGAGGTTGCCGTGCAGCAGCATGTCCCAGTAGTTGACGTACTGCTGCCACAGCGGCACCGACTGGTCCACGCCGAACATGATGCGCAGGGCCTTCTCGGCGTCGGGGGTCAGCTGGCCCTGGCTCCGCGCCATGTAGGCGCTGACCGCGTCGCCCTTCATCAGGCGGGGCACGAAGAAGTTGATGGTGATGGCCGCCCAGAGGGTGAACGCGTAGAAGAGGACGCGCCCGCCGATGAAGCGCCACGGGATGCGGCGGCCCTTGCGTTCCGCCCGGGTGGCCGTCGTGCCGACGAGGGTCGGGTCGACGTGGGCGGATGTGGTCGTGTCGGCGCTCACAGGGCACCTCCTGCCGTCTGCGCGGCGAGCGCCGCGAAGTGCTTCTCTGGGTCGGGGGACGCGGCGCGGAGCTCGCGGGTGTACGGGTCCTGCGGGCGCAGGATGACGTCGTCGGCAGGGCCGTGCTCGACGATCCTGCCCTGGTTGAGCACGATGATCTCGTCGCTGAAGTGCCGGGCCGTCGCCAGGTCGTGCGTGATGTAGAGCACGCCCAGCCCGTCCTCGCGCTGAAGGTCGGCCAGGAGGTTGAGGACTCCGAGCCGCAGCGAGACGTCGAGCATCGAGACCGGCTCGTCGGCCACCAGCAGTGCGGGTCGCGACGCGAGGGCGCGGGCGATGGCCACGCGCTGGCGCTGGCCTCCGGAGAGCTCATGGGGTCGGCGGTCGATCACGGTGTCGGCGTCGAGCCGCACGCGGGTCAGGAGGCGGCGCACCTCGTCGTCGACCTCCGCGCCCGGGACGACCTTGTCCAGCCGGAGGGGACGCTCGATGTGGTGGCGGATCGTGTGCGACGGGTTCAGCGAGGCGAACGGGTCCTGGAAGACCATCCGCAGCTGCTGGCGGTAGCGTCGCAGCCGTTTGCCGCTGCGCGGGATCGGGGAGCCGTCCAGCAGCACCTCGCCGCTGGTCGGGGTCTCCAGCTGGGTGAGGATCTTCGCGATCGTCGACTTGCCGCTGCCCGACTGGCCGACGAGTCCGATGGTCTGCCCCGCGCCGAGCGTGAAGCTGACGTCGTCCAGGGCCTTGAGCTGACCGGATCCACGGACGTTGTAGATCTTGGTGATGTTCCTGAACTCGAGCGTGGTCATCGGACGACCACTCCTCTCTCGCCCGTGAGCCGCGGGAACGACTTCAACAGGGTGCGCGTGTACTCGTGCTGCGGGTCGGTCCAGATCTGCTCGGCCGTGGCCAGCTCGACGATCTCGCCCTCGCGCATGATGGCGATGCGGTCGCTGATCTCCAGCAGCAGCGGGAGGTCGTGCGTGATGAAGACGACGGAGAAGCCGAAGTCGTGGCGCAGCTGGGAGATCTGCTTGAGGATCTCGCGCTGCACGAGCACGTCCAGCGCGGTCGTCGGCTCGTCCATCACCATGAGCTGCGGGCGGAGCGCGAGAGCCATGGCGATCATGACCCGCTGGCGCATGCCGCCGGAGAGCTCGTGCGGATACGAGCGGACGCGCTGGCCGCCGACCTTCACGATCTCCAGGAGCTCGATCACCGCGGCCTTGCGCTCCGCGCGGCTCATGGCCGGACGGTGGACCACGAAGACGTCGTCGAGCTGGGAGCCGATGGTGGCCACCGGGTTGAGGGCGTTCATCGCCCCCTGGAAGACCATGGAGGTCTTGTCCCACCGGAAGCGGCGCATCTGCTCCGCGTCGAGCGCGTTGATGTCGATGTCCTCGCCGCTCTCGTCGTGGAAGACGACGCTGCCGCTCGTGATGACGGCCGGGGGCTTGAGGAGGCGCTGCACGCCGTAGGCGAGCGTGGTCTTTCCGGATCCGCTCTCGCCGGCGAGGCCGACGATCTCGCCGCGCTCGATGTCGAGGGTCACGTTCTTGACCGCTGCGACGGGCGGATCCACGTCGTACACGACAGAGAAGTCGCGTATGGAGAGAAGGGAGTCTGTCATGGTGCGCTTTCCGTCCGCGTGTCGCCCGGGGCGGGGATGGGCTGACCGCCTCCCCCGCCCCGGACGTGCTTGCTGATTACTTGCCTGCGGGCTTCAGCTTCATGAGCACCTGGACGGCCGACGGCTGCGTCGGGTCGGCGGTGGCGTACTGGTCGCTCTCGCTCGGCCAGCCGACGAACTTCCGGGTGTTGTACTCGGCCAGCTGCGGGTGGGTTCCGATCGCGATGGCCGGGACGTCGTCCACGAAGATCTTCTGCAGCTTGTTCAGCGCCGCGGTGCGAACGCTGTCGTCGGACGCCTGCGCGTACTCCTTGAGCAGGGCGGTCGCCTCCGGGTTGTTGTAGCGCCCGAAGTTGTCCGAGACCTTGCCGTCAGCGGCCTGGTCGAGGTAGCTGGAGTTCATGACGTCGTCGTAGATGTGCCACGGGTTCGAGCCGGAGCCGGTCCAGTGCAGAGCCGCGTCGAAGTTGCCGGAGGCCATGTTCGCGAACCAGGTGTCCGCGTCCGGAGTGGCCACCTTGGCGTCGGCGCCGAGCGTGTTCTTGATCTGCGTCGCTGCCAGCTGGATGCCGGTGACGTAGTCGTTCCAGCCCTGCGGGTCCTGCAGGGTGAAGGAGACCGGGGCCCCCTTCGGGTCGATCAGCGCGCCGTCCTTCCAGGTGTAGCCCGCGTCGCTGAGGACCTTCTTGGCGCCGGCGACGTCGATCTTGAACGTCTGGTCCTTGTACTCGGGGGCGATGTACTGGTCACCGGTCGGCTGCGGGATGCCGGTCACGCTCTTCAGCTCGGGGCCGGCGTTGCTGCGGGCCTTCTCGGCGTGCGCCTGGCGGTCGACGACCATGTTGACAGCCTTGCGGAAGGCGACGTCGTTGAACGGCGCCTTGGTGGTGTTGACCACGATCATGTCGGGGCTCAGGACGTTGGCGCCCCAGAAGACGTTGTGCTTCGGGTCCTTGTCCACGTAGTTCTTCTGGTAGTCGGTGATGAAGATCTGCGCCCAGTCGGTCTCGCCGCTCTGGAGGGCGCGGAGAAGACCGGTGTTGTCGTTGTACTCGAGGTAGTTCAGCTGGGCCACCGGGACGGTGCCGCCCCAGTAGTCGGTGCGCGACTTGAGCACGACGCCCTGCGACGAGAAGCTCTTGATCGTGTACGGGCCGGTTCCGACGGCGTCCTTGACCGCGTCCTTCGACGGGTCCGCGATGGACTTCCACTGGTGCTCCGGGACGATGGTGGTCCCCAGCACGTCGCCCTGCTTGACGTACTTGGACTCGCTGAAGCTCAGCACGACGTTGTCGCCGACCTTCTTCGCGTCGGTCAGCTTGAGACCGGCGAGGTCGAGAGCCGGGGTGTTCTTGATCAGGTTGAACGTGAAGACGATGTCGTCGGCGGTGAACGGCTTGCCGTCACTCCACTTGACGCCCTTGCGCGGGGTCACCGTCAGCTGCGTGTAGTCCGAGTTCCACTCGACCTTCGACGCCAGCCACGGGGTGGTCTCGTTCTTGCCGACCGGGTTGACGATCGCGAGGGGCTCGTAGATCATCCGGTCGTAGCCGAGCGACATGCCCGAACCGGTGGTGATGAACGGGTTGTTGATCTGGGTCGCCAGGATGGCCGCGCCGTCCGGCTTCGCCACGGTGAGCGATCCTGTGCTCGCGCTGCTCGTGCCCGACTTGTTGTCGGACGAGCAACCGGTGAGCGCGACCGCGCCGAGCGCGGCGATCGCCGTAGCGGTGATCAGGTACTTGCCAAGCCTCATTGCTTCTCCTTCGTGGCGGGCACATCCGTTGTGCCCTGGTGCTGCGGAATGTTGGCTGACCATAACTTGCTTACTGGTCAGAAAGCAAGTTGGCTGAGGCGAGGTTACTGGGTGGTAAGCTCATCCGCAACCAGCCTCCACGGATGCTGGGAGGATGCGATGACGGAGGGGCGAATGAGCGGCGGCAGCGCCAGTCCGCGCCCGGAAACCGAGCGCAAGCGCACGGAGATCCTCCGCGCGGCGATCGAGACGTTCGGCACGAAAGGCTCCACGAACGGCACTCTCGCCGACATCGCAGAGCAGGTCGGGATGACCCACGCGGGCGTCCTGCACCACTTCGGGTCCAAGCACAACCTGCTGCTCGAGGTGCTCGAGTTCCGCGACAGGGACGACGTCGCCCACCTCGCCGACCGCCACATCCCCGGTGGCCCAGCGCTGTTCGCGCACCTGGTCGCGACCGCTCAGCGCAACGCGCAGCGTCCCGGGATCGTGCAGGTCTTCACGGTGCTCTCCGCGGAGTCGGTCACCGAGGACCACCCGGCGACGGCCTACTTCCAGGAGCGGTACCGCAACCTCCGCGTCGAGGTCAGCGGTGCGTTCCGCGAGCTCTGTGCCCAGGAGGGCGTGACGGAGCCCGCCACGATCGACAAGGGAGCCGCCTCCATCCTCGCCGTCATGGACGGCCTCCAGCTGCAATGGCTCCTCGACCCGACCGAGGTCGACCTCGCCGGCGCGAGCGAGTTCGCCATCGAGGCGATCGTCAACGCGGTGCTGAAGGCGGGGCCGGAGTTGGGGTCGTACGTTCGGGAGGGGTGATCACTCCGCTACCGGCAGCCCGCGCGCAAGCGCTTCGAGCTGCTCCGCGATTCCCTGCGCGCGGTATTCCGGCCGGTCCAGGCCGTCCAGGTAGACTCCGTGCTCGGTCAGGACGAGCCGCGTCCCCGCCGGGTCGGGACGGAACTCGACCGACGTGAGCGACACCGAGATGCGGTCGCCGCCCCTCAGCATGTGGTTCGTGTACACGATCCGCTGGTCCAGGACGATGTCCTGGTAGTGCGCCTCGTACGTGTAGACCTCGCCGTCCGGCGCGGTGGACCGGGAGAACTCCTTGCCGCCGACCCGGAAGTCGAGCGCGTACTCCCCGGCGTCGTCGCCTCCTGTGAACCAGTCGCGCTTCACTCCGGGGTCGGCCCACGCGGCGAACACGCGCGCCGCGGCGGCCTCGTAGATGCGCTCGAGGACCATCGTGTCGTGCACCGTGCCGCGGTCCCTGGTGTGCTGCGTCATCGCCGTCTCCCCTGTTCGTGGTCGGTGGAGGAGAGGTACTCCCCCAGGTCGTCGAGGCGCTGATCCCAGACGCGGCGCTGAGCCGCGAACCACGACTCCGCCGCGTCGAGCACCTCGCGGTCGAGCTCGCACGTCCGCACGCGCCCGGTCTTGCTGCTGCGGACGAGTCCGCTGTCCTGCAGGATCCGCAGGTGCTGGACGACCGCCGGCATCGACATCGGCAACGGGCGCGCGAGCTCGCTCACCGTCGCCGGGCCGGCGGCCAGGCGCTCCACCATCCGACGTCTACTCGGATCCGCCAGCGCGTGGAACACGTCGTCCACATACTTAGGCATGTGCTTAAGTATCCATGACACGAACAGGATGTCAAGGAGTCGGCTCAGGCGTCTTCAGACCACCAGCGAGCGGATCGCCGAGGCAGCGGCCCCCCGCGCCCAGTCCTCGAACGTGTGCGGCCGCACCACGATGCGGCAGCGGTCGGCTGACGCGAACACATGCTCGGCGTAGGAGGCGCGCAGCGGCGCTTCGATGAGGTCGAAGTTCGCGACGCCCTCACCGCCGATGATGACCAGCTCCGGCCCGACCATGTTGACCAGGCTCGCGATGGCCTTGCCGATCACCGAGCCGGCCTCGGCGAAGGCGCCGACGGCGGCGGGGTCGCCCGAGCGGCCGAGCTCCACGACCTCGTCGACACCGACGGGTCGGCCGTGCGCGGCGGACACGGTCGCGACGATCGCGTTGGTCGCCGCGACGGCCTCCACACAGCCTCGACGCCCGCAGGCGCAGATGCGGTCGGGCGACGTGAGCGGCAGGTGGCCGATCTCGCCTGCGACGCCGTAGGCGCCCTCGACGACCTCCCCGTTCAGGTGCAGGCCGGAGCCGATGCCGCGGCCGACGGTCACGATCGCGAACGAGCTGGTCCCCAGTCCGACACCGAACCAGTGCTCGCCGATGGTGAGAGCGCGCACGTCGTTCTCGATGACGATGCGTGTGCCGAGCCGCTCGGTGAGGGCCGCGCCGAGGTCGACTCCGAGCCACGACATCTGGGCGGAGTCCCGGACGACGCCGGTCGCAGTGTCCACGTCGCCGGAGACGGCGACGCCGATGCAGGCCAGCCGCGAACCGAGGCCGCCGAGCTCGTCGCGCAACCGGGTGCACAGCTCGACGATGGCGTCGGTGACCTCCGCAGGCTCGTGCGAGGTGAGCGGGAGGCGGTCCGAGGTGATGATGCGCGTGGTCAGGTCGGTGGCGACGCCGATGAGTTCGTCCGCGTTCACCTTGACGCCGAGAGCGACGACGGCGTCGGGGACCAGCGCCACCGGGCTCACCGGACGCCCGGGCAGACCGGTGGGCTTGGGGTCCCTGGAGTCGTTCACGAGCCCGGCAGCCACGAGCGGGGCGACGGCCTTCGTCACCGCGGCCTGCGACAGACCGGTCAGCTTCGCCACGTCGATCCTGCTGATCGGGCTCCTGGTGAGGATCGTGGTGAAGACACGCGTGGCCGCGTCGGACGACGACCCGAGCAGCGCCGTACGCGTCCGCGTCTCGTCGTTCATGTGGTTCCCCCTCGTGTCGGGACGGTGCCGGCGGGCGAGGCCGTGTCCTCGCCCGCCGACTCCGGTGTGGCTACTTCTTGGCGAGGATCTCCTTGGTCTTCTCCTGCGCCGTCTTCAGGAACGACGAGGAGGTGTCTCCATTGAAGAATGCCTCAAACATCGGCTGGAGCGTGTCAGTGAGCTCCTGGCCGTTCGCGGTCGGAGGTGCCGGGTACAGCTCTCCGTTCTTCAGCGCGTCCACGAAGCTGGAGATGTCGACGCCGTCGGCCTTCTGCGCGTCGACGGTCGACTGCAGCGCCGACGCGATCGACGGCAGGAAGGTGGCCGTCTTGCCCGCGATGGTCTGGCACTCGGCGGTGCCCATGTAGGAGACCCACTTCCAGGTCTGGTCGACGTGCTTGGTGCCCACGAAGATGTTGTTCGCGTTCGAGTTGCTGATCATCCCCCGGGTGCCGTCCGGGCCCTTCACGGTCGGCGCGATGCCGACCTTCAGGCCGGGGACCTTGGTGATGGTGGTGGCGTTCCAGGTGCCGTCCTGCGCCATCGCGACCTGGCCCGCACCCATCTGCTCCGAGGAGGACACGGTGAACTGGCCGAACTTCGGCATCAGGCCGCGGTCGCCGAGACCGCGGATGTAGTCGAGCGTCTTCGCCAGGCGCGGGTCGTCGAACGGCAGCACCTTCGGCCACGCCTTCACGTCGCCCGCGAGCTTCCAGCCGAGCGTGGTGACGAACGGGTTCCAGGAGGTCTGGCCGTTGAAGTCGCCCGCGGCGAGCGTGCCGATGCCGTAGGTCTTGACGTTGTTCTTGTCGAAGCCCGCCTCGTCGCCGCGCTTGCCGTTCTTGTCGACGGTGAGGTGCGCCACGATCTTGTCGAACGTGCCGCCGTCATCCGGGTTCCAGGTCATGTTCTTGATGTCGTCGTCGGTGTAGCCGGCGGCCTTGACCAGGTCCTCGTTGAAATAGATCGCCGCGCCCGCCCAGTCGAGGGGGATGCCGTACTGCTTGCCGTCGGTGTACTTCCAGGAGTCGACACCGATGTTGAACTTCGACAGGTCGAAGTTCGTCTTCTTGATCAGGTCGTCGAGCGGCATGATCTGCTTCTGGCCGGCGTACTGGCCCAGCAGCGGGACGCTGTTCTGGAACGCGTCGGGGGCGCTGCCGGAGACGAACCCCGCGGTCAGCTTCGTGAAGTAGTCGTTCACGTTGTACTGCGTGATCTTGACCGAGATGTTCGGGTTCGCCTTCTCGAACGCGGGGATGCACAGCTTGTAGTTCGCTGCCTGGTGGTCGTCCCAGGTCCACCAGTTGACGGTGACTTTGTCGCTGGACGCGTTGTCCGACGAGCACGCCGCGAGACCGAGTGCCGCCAGTCCGGCGGCAGCGATGCCGGCGATGATGCGGAGCTTCTTCATGAGTTCCTCACTGTGATTGCCCGGACACCGTCGTCGGTGTCGGGGTGGGGATGGGGTGTTGTGGTGGGTCCGGTGACGACGGCCGACCCCCCGGCGGGGAGGCGGACGTCGAGGTCTGTTCCGCTCACGCGCACGCGCACCAGGCGCGGCTCGTCGTGCAGGTTGTGCAGCTCGGCCGACTCGAGGAGGCCGGCCGACCAGCGCAGGTCGACGGCGATGCCGTCACGCGCGTGCAGCCCGTCGACGCGGCCCTCCGGCCACGCCGTCGGCAGAGCGGGCAGCAGGTCGACGGCGCCGTCGTGACTCTGCAGCAGCAGTTCGGCGATCGCGGCGGGGAAGCCGAGGTTGCCGTCGATCTGGAAGGGCGGGTGGGTGCTGAACAGGTTCGGCAGGAGGCCGCCCCACTCCGAGCCGTCGACCGGTCCGTGGCGGAGCGCGTCGCCGCTGTACGGCGTCAGCGCCTGCTGCAGCAGCTCGTGGGCGGCCTCGCCGTCGCCGAGCCGTGCGCGCAGCGCGATCTTCCACGCCCACGACCAGCCCATGGCGCCCGGGCCCCTGGCGTCGAGGAAGCGGCGGGCGGCGACCGCGAGTTCCGGGGTGCTGCGCGGGGTGATCAGCTCGAGGGGATGCAGCGCGACGAGCGGCGAGAGGTGCCGGTGAGCAGGCTCGTTCTCCTCGACCTCCCTCGACCACTCGAGCAGGCGTCCGTCGGCGCCGATGCCGGGTTCGGGGATCGTCGCCAGCGCCGACTCCAGCTCCGCGCGCAGCGGGTCGGCGGGGTCGACGGTGTCGATCGCGACCAGCGAGCGCTGGAAGAGGGCGCGGATGAGCTCGACCTCCATGGTCGCGGTGAGCCCGAGTGCGCGCGGGTCGCCTGCGGCGTCCCGGTACTGGTTCTCGGGCGAGGTGGAGGGCGCGAGGAACGCGATGCCGGCCTCGTCGACCTGGAGCCAGTCGAGACAGAACTCGGCAGCGCCGCGCAGCAGCGGCCAGATGCGGTCGCGCAGGAGCGCCGTATCACCGGTGAAGGCGTACTGGTCCCACAGCGAGTGGCAGAGCCAGACGCCGCCCATCATCCAGATGGCCCAGCTCGGCGCGCCGTGACCCATGCCGACCGGCAGGCTCCAGCCCCAGAGGTCGCTGTTGTGGTGGGCGACCCAGCCCCGCGCGCCGTAGAGCTCGCGGGCGACGTCGGCGCCTGTGCGCGCGATCCGCTCGACCAGGGCGAGCTGCGGCTCGGCGTGATCGAGGATCCCGAGCGGGCCCGCCGCCCAGTAGTTCATCTGGGTGTTGATGTTGATCGTGTAGTTCGACGACCATGCCGGGCGCAGCTCGCCGTTCCAGATGCCCTGCAGGTTCGCGGCGGGGCCGCCCCGTCGTGACGACGCCTGGAGCAGGTAGCGGCCATACTCCGCCGCCACGGTCGCCCGCAACGCGTCGTCGTCGCCGCGCAGGATATCGGTGTCGACATCCCAGCGCCCCTCGCGCCGGCCGCCGATCGCGAACCGCGCAGCCGCCCCGCGACGCGGCGAGGCGTCGTGGGCGTGCGGGAGCGCGCTCTCGCCGAGTGCGCCGAGAACGCGCTCGCGCGCGCGGTTCCGGATCGTCTCGTGGGAGACGGTCCGCCACTCGTCGTCCGCGCCGGCCCACCACGACTCAGCGCGGGTCGACGACGAGAGGGCGATCAGCAGCCGACCGGCGCCACGGATCGTCAGACCGGAGTCGTCGGTCTCCGTGACACCGTCACTCCGCACCGCGAGGACCGCGGCGGCGAAGCCGTCATAGTTACCGTCGCCCTGCTCCGCGTAGCGCAGCGGAGGGACGACGGACTGCTCGTGCAGGGGCGCGCCGTCGACGGGGACGGCGATGTCGAGAGCGACCGTGCCGTCGCCGGCGCGGCGGCCGAGCTCGCGCAGCGGAGTGCTCAGCCGCAGCCGCACCTCGGGGAGCGGGCGGTCCGACTCGATACGGACGACGAGCGCGTGCCCGTCGACGTGGGAGGTGCGGACGATGCGCGCATCGCCGGCCGTCAGCCGCTCCTCGACCACGGCGCGGTCGAGGTCGAGGACGCGCGCCGGCTCCCCCGCCTCCGGCACCGCGCCGGGGAGCTCCACGAACAGGTCGGCGAACGGCAGGAACTCCTGGCTGTATCGTCCCTCGAACGTCATCAGCAGCCGCTCGGCCTCGTCCAGCTCTCCCGCCGCCAGTGCCGCGCGCACCTCGCGCAGCCGGTCCGGCCCTGCGCCCTGGGCGAGCACCCGGCGCAGCTCCCGGGCGGGGAGGTCGGGGGCGCCCGACCACACCGTCGCGTCGTTCACCTGGTAGCGGCCGTCGGCGCCGCCGAAGACCATCGCGCCGAGCCGGCCGTCACCGAGGGGGATGGCCTCCTCCCACGTCGCTGCGGGGCGGCTCCAGGCGAGCCGGAGGGTGTCGCCCGTGCTGTGCACTCCGGTCATTTCAGCCCCGAGAAGCCGATGGAGTTCACGATGCGCTTGCCGAACACCATGAAGAGGATGAGCATCGGCAGCGCCGCGACCAGCGTCGCCGCCATCAGGCCTGCCCAGTCCGGCATGGTCTGCGGCGAGGACTGCTTGAAGACGGCGAGGCCGAGCGTCAGCGGCTGCACCGAGGAGTCGGTGGTCACCAGGAGCGGCCAGAAGTAGTCGTTCCAGACGCCGATGAAGCCGAGGATCGAGAGCGTGATGATCGGGCCGCTGGTCATCGGGACGGTCAGCGTGAACAGGATGCGGAGCTTGCCGGCGCCGTCGAGCAGCGCGGCCTCCTCGATCTCGGTCGAGAGGCCGAGCATGAACTGCCGCAGGAAGAAGATGTTGAACGCCGAGAAGAGGGCGCCGGGCAGGATCATCCCGGCGAACGAGTTGAGCAGCCCGAGCTCCTTGATCAGGACGAAGTTCGGCAGCAGGGTCAGGATCCCCGGAACCATCAGGGCGGCGAGGAAGAGCGAGAAGACGAGCTCGCGCCCGCGCCACTGCAGCCGGGCGAACGCGTAGGCGGCGATCAGGGAGAAGAACACGATCAGCACGGTCGAGACCGTCGCGTACACGACCGAGTTCAGGAGGTAGTGGAGGATCTGCACGGTCGCGCCGGAACCGCCCTGCGCGATCGCCTCCTTGCTGTCCTCGAGCCCGAGCACCCGCAGGAACGGCCCGAAGGTGAACCCGACGGGCAGCGGCGACGACGGGTTCGCGATCATCGCGAAGTTGTTCGACAGGGCTGAGCGCAGCATCCAGTAGAACGGGAAGACCGTGATCAGCACGATGACGACCAGGTAGGTCCAGGCGATCGTGGGGCCGACGGTCGGGCGCTTGCGGGGGCGGCGCGCGGGGCGGGCGCCGGCGGACGGCCGGGCCGGTGCTGCGGGCGCCGGCGGGGTGGAGGTGGTAGCGGTCATCAGGCATTGTCCGATTCGCTCGCGCGCAGCAGTCTCATCTGCACGAAGGTGATCACGATGAGGATGGCGAACAGCGCCAGCGACATCGCCGACGCGTAGCCGAAGTCGAACTGCCCGAACGCCTTCTGGTAGATGTACATCTGCAGCACGTTGGAAGCGTGGGCCGGGCCGCCCTTGGTGGCCACCGAGACGATGTCGAAGACCTGGAACGCGCCGATCACGTTGAGCACGACGACCAGGGCGAGGATCGGCCGGAGCAGCGGGAGGGTGAGCCGGAAGAACATCTTCGGCTCGCTCGCCCCGTCGATCCTGCCGGCCTCGTAGATCGACGGCGGGATGGTCTGCATGCCGGCGAAGATGATGATCGACGTGTAGCCCATGTTCTTCCAGACGTGGATGAGCGCCAGCGACGGGATGGCCCACTCGCGTGAGGTGAGGAAGCGGATGCCGTCGCCGCCGAGCGCGTGCACGAGCTGGTTGACGATGCCGAGCTGTGCGTCGAGCATCCACGACCACACAGTCGCGGCGACGACGGCGGAGATCAGGAACGGCAGGATGATGAGGCCGCGAAGCACGGTCGAGCCGGTCACGCGGTGCAGCACGGCCGCGGTGAGGATGGAGACCGCGAGGGTGAGGATCACCGCGATGAACACGAAGTAGATCGTGATGCCGAGGGACTGCCAGAAGGTGTCGTCCTGGAACAGGTCGATGAAGTTCTGGACGCCGATCCAGGTCGGCGCGCTCAGCAGCCGGAAGTCGGTGAAGCTCAGGTAGATGCCGCGCAGGGTCGGGTAGAGCGCGAAGACGAGGAAGCCGATCATCGCCGGCGCGATCAGGATCCAGGCCAGCCGGGCGTCTCCGCGGTGGGACGGTGCCAACGCGTTCACCGGGCGGCGGGAGCGCCGCTTCCTGGAGGCGGGAGCCGACGCGGGCGGCTCGATCGCGGTGGGGACGTCTGAGATCGTCATTGGTCTTCCTTCTCGGACCCGACACGTCGTCGGGCGGGGGATCCGGGGTTGCAGAACACACAGTAGGCATGGTTAATTGACACTGTCAAGTAACCCCTTCTGCTAGGAGCCCCTCCATGCTCGACGGCTACGGCGCCGTTCTGGCCCTCCGCGCCTCAGGCGCCTCCCTCGTCATCGACGCGTCCGGCCGCGTGCCCCGCGTGCTGCACTGGGGCGCCGACCTCGGGCGCCTCGACGAGGCAGCAGCGGAGGCGCTCCGCGAGACGGCAGGGCCGGCCGTGCTCAACAACTCGCCGGACGTGCCGCGCACGTTCAGCCTGTGGCCCACCGAGTTCGAGGGCTGGGCGGGGACCCCGGCACAGGAGGGCCACGCCTCCGGCTCCGCGACCACTCCCCGGCCGCGGACGGCCGCCGTGCGCTACCGTCACGACGGCGCGGACGCCGACGAGGGCGGCGCGATCGAGATCGACCTCGTCGACGAGATCACCGCCCTGCGGTCGACGATGACGCTGACGCTCGACCGGTTCGGGGTGCTCGCGATCGACGTGTCGATCGTCCGGGATGCGCTCCTGTCGGCCGACGGCGCCGGCCTCCCGTACACACTCGACGCCCTCCGCGTGCTGCTCCCCGTGCCGGAGCGTGCCGTGGAGATCCTGGACTTCACCGGCAAGTGGTGCCGCGAACGCGCACCGCAGCGCGGACCGGTCTTCTTCGGCAGCCACGTGCGCCGCGCCCGCCGCGGCAAGCCGGGCCACGACGCCCCCTTCCTGGTCGTCGCCGGCACCGAGAACCTCGACTTCGGGCACGGAGAGGCCTGGGCGACCCACCTCGCCTGGAGCGGCGACGCCGAGTACGTCGTCGAGCGGCTGACCGAGGGCGCCGGGCCGTTCTCCGCGGTGCTCGGGGTCGGCGAGGGTCTGCGACCCGGCGAGATCGAACTCGCCGACGGCGAGCGCTACGACGCGCCGACCGCGCTGTTCGTCTGGTCGGGGGACGGCCTCGACGGAGTCGCCCACCGGCTGCACCGGCGCCTGCGGGCCCGGCCGTCGCACCCGCGCTCTCCGCGCCCGCTGACGCTCAACTCGTGGGAGGCGGTCTACTTCGACCACGACCTCGACCGGCTCGCGGCTCTGGTAGAGCGCGCCGGCCGCGTCGGCGTCGAGCGCGTCGTTCTCGACGACGGCTGGTTCCACGGCCGGCGCGACGCGAACGCCGGGCTCGGCGACTGGTTCGTCGACCGCGGGGTGTGGCCGGACGGCCTCTCGCCGCTGGTCACGCTGGTGCGCTCGCACGGGATGCAGTTCGGCATCTGGTTCGAGCCGGAGATGGTCAACCTCGACTCCGACCTCGCCCGGGCGCATCCCGACTGGGTGCTCGGCCCGCGGCAGGCGCTCGGTGCGACAGCGCGCGACCAGCACGTCCTCGACCTCACGCGTCCCGACGCGTACGCGCACGTGCTCGAGCGGGTCAGCGCGATCGTCGACGAGTACGGCGTCGACTACATCAAGTGGGACCACAACCGCGACCTGTCCGAGCCGGTGAGCGGTGCGGCCGGCATCGACCGACCGGCGGTCCACGCGCAGACGCTCGCGCTGTACCGGATGCTGGACACCCTGCGCGAACGGCACCCCGGCCTCGAGATCGAGACCTGCTCTGGTGGCGGCGGACGCGTCGACCTCGGCATCCTGGACCGCACGGACCGGGTCTGGGCGTCCGACTGCAACGACCCGGTCGAGCGGCTGCAGATCGAGCGCTGGACCCGGATGCTCGTGCCGCCGGAGCTGATCGGCTCGCACCTCGGCGCCGAGCGCTCGCACACCACCTCGCGCCGCACGGACCTGTCGTTCCGCCTGATCGTCGCGCTCACCTCCCACGCGGGCATCGAGTGGGACCTCCAGGAGGCGGACGAGGAGGAGCTGGAGCGCATCGCACGCTGGGGCACCGCATACCGCGAGCTGCGTGGGCTCATCCACACCGGCCGCGTCGTCAACGCCGACCTCGCCGACGAGGCGACGATGCTGAGCGGCATCGTCGCCGACGACGGCAGCAGGGCGATCTGCACCTGGGCGCGGCTCGCCACGTCGGCGCCCGGCCAGTCCGGCCGCGTGCGCTTCCCCGGACTCGACGCATCGGCGCGCTACACGGTGCGGATCCGCGACGATTTCGGCCCGTCGAGCAGGCACCAGAGCTCCGACCCCTCCTGGATCACCGCGGCGCTCGCTCCGGAGGGCGTGGAGCTGCCCGGCTCTGTGCTCGCGGTCGCCGGCGTCCCGATGCCCACCCTGAACCCGCAGCAGGCGATGCTGTTCGACCTGACGCGGCTGCCGTGACGCAGCCGCACGCCCGCGGACGGATCCGCGCCCTGGACGGCCCACCGCACTAACCCGCTCCCGCGCACCGCTGCGCCAGAGCGCTTCAGAGAGGAAGACGCATGACACGCCAGAAACGTGCACGCCGGGGGCTCACCGCCGTCGCCGTGACGATCGCGGCCCTCGGCCTGGTGGCCGCGGCCGCCGTGCCCGCGGGCGCGACACCGACACCGACGCCGACACCGACGCCGACCGCGACGCCGAGCCCCACCCCGGTGCCGTCGCCTGCCGCGACGCCGACGCCGACCGGCGCCACCCCACCCGCCGCCGCACCGACAGCGACCCCCGGCGCCGCCTCGTTCGACGCCTGGGCGGCGAAGCCCTACCTGGGCTGGAGCAGCTACAGCATGCAGGTCTACACCGGCAACCCCAAGTGGATCACCGCCGACCAGATCATCGCCCAGTCCGACGCCATGAAGGCGAAGCTGGGCAAGGCGGGCTACGACTACATCAACGTCGACTCCGGCTGGAACGACGGCGTCGACGCCTACGGCCGGCCCGTGCCGAGCGCGACTCTCTACCCCCAGGGCCTGAAGGCGGTCATCGACCACGTCCACGCGAACGGCCAGAAGTTCGGCCTGTACTTCATCCCGGGCGTCTCGCCCGCGGTGTACGAGGCGGCCTACCCGATCGCGAACGCGCCGGGGTGCACCACCCACGACATCGTGAAGCAGCCGCTGCAGCAGGCCGACTACTGGAAGATCGGCTACCGGATCGACTTCTCGAACCCGTGCTCGCAGAAGTACGTCGACTCCATCGTCGACCAGCTCGCGTCCTGGGGCGTGAACTTCGTCAAGTTCGACAGCGTGACCCCGGGCTCCGGCGTCAGCGACCTGTCCCTGGATGCACGCGACGACGTCGCCGCCTGGTCGACGGCGCTGAAGGCCAAGGGCATCTGGTTCGAGCTCTCCTGGGCGCTCGACATCGACTACGCCGACACCTGGAAGCAGTACGCGAACGGCTGGCGCGTCGAATGGGACGTGGAGGCGTACGCCCCCGGCGTCCAGCTGACGCAGTGGAGCAACATCGCGCGCCTGTTCCCGCGTGCCGCCGACTGGTGGCGCTACGCCGGGCCCGGCGGCTGGAACGACTTCGACTCCCTCGACGTCGGTAACGGCACCATGGACGGCCTCACCCGCGACGAGCGCCGCACGGCGACCACGCTCTGGGCCATCTCAGCGGCCCCGATGTACGTCGGCAACGACCTGACCGACCTCGACCAGTTCGGCGTCGACCTGCTCACCAACAGGGAGGTCGTGGCCGTGAACCAGGCGGGCACGCCTGCCCAGCCGGTGTCGACCTCCACCGACAAGCAGGTCTGGTACGCCCCGAACGCCGACGGCAGCTACACGGTCGCGCTGTTCAACCTCGGCCCGACGGAGTCCGACATCACCGCGAACTGGTCCGACCTCGGCCTCGACGGGCCCGCGAAGGTCCGCGACCTGTGGGCGGGCAAGGACCTCGGGACGTTCACGGGCACGTTCACCGGCCGGACCGTCCCCATCCACGGCGTCCGCCTGCTGCGGGTCACCCCGCAGAAGGGCACGACCGTCGCGCTGAACGACGACGCCCAGCGGGTCACTTACACGGGCACGTGGACGCGCAACGGCGGTGACGAGGTCGCGGCCTCCACGCAGCCGCTGCAGATCGCCGTCGGCGACTCGTCGACCGGCACCGTGCCGACGCCGCCCGCGTCCGGCCGGGTCGTCGCGGTCAACGACGGCGACCAGGGCATCACCTACACGGGCAGCTGGGGACAGAGCGGAGGTCGCGGGCTCGGCGACTACAAGGACGACGTGCACTACACCGAGGGCGACGGCTCGTCGTTCCAGTACACGTTCACCGGCACGGGCATCGACTACGTGACAGAGCTCGACCAGTCGCAGGGAAACGTCGACGTCTACCTCGATGGTCAGTACCAGAAGACCGTGGACACGAGCAGGGCCGCCGGCCAGCCGCGGCTCGCGCAGCAGGTGGTCTGGAGCGCCAGCGGCCTCCCGAACGGCTCGCACACCCTGCGCGTCGTCAAGAAGTCCGGCGCGTTCATGCTCCTCGACAAGCTCGACGTCACCCTGGCGAGCCTGCTCGACCCGGACACCGCGGTCTTCGACAAGGCGAAGCCCGCCGACGTGACGGTGACGCTGCAGCGCGACGGCGGCGAGCTCGCCGACATCGTGCGCGACGGCACCGCACTGAAGCGCGGCGCCGACTACACGGTGTCCGGCTCGACCGTGACCATCGCGTCGGCCTACCTCGCCGGCCTCGCCGACGGCACTGCCTCGCTCGGTTTCCGGTTCCGCGGCGACGCGCACGACGACATCCACGCGACGCGCACGAACGGGGATACCGTCGGGTCGACCTTCACCGGCACGGGTGTGTCGTGGATCAGCGCGACCGCGCCCGACCAGGGCTCCGCGGCCGTCTATGTCGACGGGAAGCTCGCCAAGACGGTCGACACCCACTCGGCCGGCCGCCGCACCGGGCAGAAACTGTTCGAGGTGACCGGACTGCGCGCCGGTCAGCACACCATCCTGGTGAAGAAGGTGTCGGGGGACGTTCTCCGGCACGATGTCTTCCAGTACACCGCGAAGTGACCAGCTAAGGAGCACCATGTCCCATCCCGCCCGATACGTCTTCGTCGGCGACTCCATCACCGACTGCAGCCGCGATCGGAGCGACCCCGCGTCGCTCGGCGAGGGCTATGTCCGCCTCATCGCGGACGCCCTCGCCGGGCGTGCCGGCGGCGCCGAGGTGCGCAACCTCGGCGTCTCCGGCGACCGCGCGGTCGACCTCGAGGCCCGCTGGGCCGGCGAGGTCGCCCCGGCCCGGGCCGACGTCCTCACGGTCTACGTCGGCGTCAACGACATGTGGCGCCGCTTCGACAGCGACGATCCGACCGAGGCCGCCGCGTTCGAGGCGACGCTGCGCCGTCTCCTCGACGCGCTCCCGGCACCGCGCCCGCGCCTGCTCCTCATCGAGCCGTTCTTCCTGCCGGTCACGCCCGACCAGCGCGCCTGGCTCGACGACCTCGACGGCAAGCGCGCAGCGGTCGTCCGGGTGGCCGCCGACTACGACGCCACTCTCGTGCCGCTGCACGACCGCCTGACCGCGGTGGCCCGCGCGCAGGGCATCCCGGCGGTCGCGCCGGACGGCGTGCACCCGAGCCCGGAAGGGCACCGGATGATCGCCGAGGCCTGGCTCGAGGCGGCCGGGCTCGACGCGACCGGGACCGACGCGGCCGGGCTCGACGCGGCCGGGACGGCCGCCGCCGGATGAGCGGGATGCCGGCGCACGCTCCCCTCCCCGCGCTGCTCGGCACCGCACCACTGCCGACGCCCGACGACTACCGCGCGTACTGGGACGAGGCGCTCGATCGCGCGCGCCGGCATCCGCTCGCGTTCGAGGCCGAGCCCGTCGACACCGGGCTCACCGCGATCGACGTTTTCGACGTCTCGTTCGCCGGCCACGGAGGACGCCGCGTGAGCGGCTGGCTGCGCCTGCCCCGGCACAGGGAGGGCGCGCTCCCGGCCGTCGTGCACGCGAACGGTTACGGAGCAGGCCGGCTCTCGCCGATCGACGATCTGACCTGGGCGGCCGCCGGCTTCGCGCACCTCGTGGTGAACACGCACGGGCAGGGCAACGCCAGCACCGGCCACCTGCTCGACGGCGTCCTCGAGCCCGACCGGTACTACTACCGCGGCGTCTTCGTGGACGTGGCACGCGCGATCGAGGCGGTCCGCACGCTCGACACGGTGGACCCCGGCCGGGTGGCGATGATCGGCAACAGCCAGGGCGGCGGCATCGCGCTCGGCGCGGGCGCACTCGTCCCCGACCTCGTGGCCGTGCTCGCCCAGGCGCCGTTCCTCACCGACGCACCGACGGCCCTGCAGCGCGCGGCGCAGGGACCGTGGACCGAGCTGCGCGGCTACCTGACCGAGCATCCCGACCGGGCCGACGCGGTCGCCCGGACGCTCGCCTACGTCGACGGCGTCACGTCGGCCCGGCACGCCACCGCGCCCGGCTGGATCTCGGACGGGCTCGACGACGACATCTGCCCTCCCGAGACCGCGCGCACCGCAGCCGTCGAGTACGCGGCGCCGATCACGATCCGCGAGTGGACGGGCGCGGGGCACGAGGCCGGCGGCACCGCCGACCGTCAGGCCGCGGTGCGCGTGCTGGGCGGGGTGTTCGGGGTCGCCACGGAGTCGACACCCTCCTCCAGCGGCCGCCGGATCTGAGCTCCGCTCACCCCACGTCGAACTCGCCGACCCTGGTTCGGCCGTCGGAGGCGAACACGGGCAGGTGGGTGACCGTGCCGGCGTGTTCGCGCTGCCACGCCAGCGCGTCCTCCGGGCTGCGGAACGACCGGCTCGCGGTGGTGCCGTCCGCGTCCTCGAGTCGGATGCGGTAGACGTAGCCTTCCCTGCCGTTGGTCGCCACGACGGCGATCAGGTCAGGAGTCCCCGTCTCGTTCTGCACGCCGTAGGTCTGGCCCGACGCGTTCACCCCCCACGCGGTGGTGTGCGAGCTGACCCAGGTGAGGGTGGCCGTCCACCGCAGCGACGCCGACGACGTGGTGATCGTGAACGATGTGCCGCCCGGGTCGAGTTCCTCACGCCGCAGGTAGTACGACGTCGCCGCGCGGTTCACGGACGAGGCCGATTCGGAACCGGGGAGGTCGGCGGCTCCCACCGTGAGCCCTGCGCCCCCGCGACCGAAGGAGTACGTGCCGGGGTCGTACGGCGTGAACTCGAGGAAGACCTGCGACGCGCCGTCCGGACGCGGGCCGAGCGCGATCGTGGCGGTGCCCGACGACGAGAGCCGGACGGGCGTCGCCAGCTCGGCGTGCTCCTCGCCGCCCGGCTGCACCCACACGTGCGCAGCGTAGGCGGTACCGCCGCCGAGCAGGCCGACGACGAGCACGGCGCCGATCCCCCACCGGCGGCGCGCCGCGCTGCGCCGCCGTGGCGTCGCGTCCGCGTACCGGATCAGCGACGCCCGCAGGCCGTCCGCGAAGGTGGGATCCATCGTCTCGCTCACCGTGCACCTCCCAGCTCGTCCGCCGCGGCGGGCGCTTGCAGTCGCGTGTGGGCCTCCCGGAGCCGGCCGCGCAGCCGGTGCAACCGCACCCGGGCTGCGCCCGCGCTGATCCCGAGGGCCTCCGCCGCCGCGACGGTGGAATAGCCCTCGAGTGCCGTCAGCACCAGGAGCGCACGGTCGCGGTCCGGCATCTCCCGCAGCTCGCGCGCCAGCCCGGCATGATCGACAGCGTCGTCCACCGCCTCGAAGGCCGCCGCGCCGTCGTCCACGCCGCGCGGGATCGCGTCGATCAGCCGGCGATGGCGACGAACGCTCCTGGCCTGGTTCCGCGCGGCGTTCGACGTCACCACCAGCAGCCACGGCAGCACCGACCCGCCGACGACGCGTACGCTCGCGCGCCGGCGCCACAGTTCGAAGAACGCCGCCGCGGTGACGTCCTCGGCGTCGTGGCGATCGCCGGTCAGCCTCAGCGCAGCACGGAAGACCCGCTCCCGATGCCGGTCGTACACGGCGGCGAACGCCGACGAGTCACCGGCGCACGCGCCGGCCCACTCGGCAGCCTCGTCCGGCTCGTCTGCGAAGGTCCCCACACTCCATACTGTCCGGCAGCGGGCGAAGTGTTACATCACTGCCGCAGCATCGCCGTCTGAATCCTGCAGGATCCGGATCAGCTGGTCGGCGCGACCGCTGTTGAGTGCGGCCTGCACGGGGTTGCTGTAGTCGCGCGAGTGCACGATCCTCCCGTCGCGGGTGGTGATCACCATGATGTAGTCGGTCGCGAACGCCCGGCCGTCGGCGCGTTCTCCGTGCAGGCGGTACTCCAGGACGGCGGTGTGCGGGTCGGCGCAGTCCAGGATGCTCACGTCGCTGACCGAGGTGTAGCGCGGGATGCCCTCCCGGCTGAACTGCGCCCTGAGCTCGTCGCGCGTGACGCGTCGCGAGGTCGGCGCGATTCCCGCCGCGAACGGCATCTCGATCACCACCTCCTCTCCGTAGACCTCGGCGAGCGCGCTCAGGTCGTCGACGGTCACCCGGAGGAACCGCCGTGCCGCCTCGGTGGCTTCTGACATCGTCATCTCCTAGAATTATGCGGAACCCAGTTTCCGCTTAAGTATACGGAGGATTGATTCCGTTTGGTGTCGACAGCTCGAGCACCGCGTTCCGACGCCGCGCGCAACCGCGCGAAGCTGCTCACCGCGGCCACGGAGCTGTTCCACGAGAGCACCGGCGCACTGTCCGTCGAGGAGGTCGCGCAGCGAGCCGGCGTCGGGGTGGGGACGTTCTACCGCAACTTCCCGACCAAGCGCGCCCTGCTGGAAGCGCTCATGGTTCAGGAGATCGACGCCCTCAGCGCCGTCGCCGAGCAGGGCGACGACTCGGGGAACGGACTCGCGGACTTCATCACGGCGACGTTCCGGGGGTCACGGTTCAAAGTCGAGCTGACCGCTGCGCTGGAGGGCGAGGACTCCGGGTTCGGCGAAGACGTGATGGCCGCGTCGGCCCGGCTGCGCGCGCACGCGGGCCGGCTGCTGGCCGACGCCCAACGCTCCGGCGAGGTCCGGGCCGACCTCCAGCTCGACGATGTGCTCGCCCTGCTGCGGGCGGCGTACTCCACCACGCGCAGCACGGAGAGCGGGGAGCGGATCGCACGCGTCATCGTCGACGGGCTGCGTGCCCGCCCGGTCGACGGCCGGCGGGACTGAGCCGGTCCGATCCGCGGGACTTGTCCTCCGCGGCCCTGCTGTGGAATGCTGAACGCCGTGATCCTCTAGCAGCGATACTCTTCCTCCCCACGACCGTGGGTGAGTCGATCGATCCTGCCAACAATGAGGTTTCATGTCATCCACAGATCACACCACCACGCTCTCCGGCTTCACCATCGAGCCGCTCGTCGTCCCTGCCCGCATCGACGCGGACGACGCGGCGGACTTCATCGCCTTCGCCGCCGTGCGCAACGCCGTCGAGGCGGAACAGCGCGGCCACACCGGCGAGGTGATGACCGCCGCCGAACTGCTGCCGGACTGGAAGGACGAGTCGCGGTCGATGATCGGACTCGTCGCCAAGGTCGACGGCCGCGTCGTCGCCCGAGGTAACCTGGCGCTTCCGGCCGACGCCCCGGAATGCTGGGGAGCTGTCTCCGTCCTCCCCGGGTTCCGCAGCCGCGGCATCGGCTCGGCGCTCTACGCCCGCCTGGAGCAGCTGGCCCGGGAGGCCGGCCGCGCGACACTTCAGAATCAGACGACCTATCCGGCCGGTGTCCAGGGCGAGGCGATCCCGGCGCCGACCGGGTTCGGGTCGGTGCCGATCGACCTCCCGTCGACCCGGTTCCTGCGACGCCTGGGCTTCTCGCTCGAACAGGTCGCGCGGATCAGCGCTCTGCCGCTGCCCGTCGACACGGACGTGTTCTCGGCCCACCTCGCGGAGGCGGCCGCCGCGGCGGCCGGCTACCGGACGGTCAGCTGGCACGGCCGGACACCCGAGGAGTGGGTGGACTCCATCGCGTCACTGCGCACGAGGATGAACACGGACGCGCCCAACGCCGGCATCGACCTGACCGACGTCTGGACCGCCGAACGCGTCCGCGCGGTCGACGACCTCTGGGCCGAGAGCCCGCGCGTCGCACTCACGTCGATCGCGGTCGAGGAGGCCACAGGAGAGGCGGTCGGCTTCACGGAGCTCGACGTCTCCACCGAGTCCGACCGGCCGGCCGAGCAGATGGACACGCTGGTGCTGCGCGAGCACCGCGGACACCGGCTGGGGATGCTGCTGAAGCTCACCAACCTCCGCGCGCTGACCGAGCGGTTCCCCGCCTGCACGCTCGTCGAGACGGTGAACGCCGAGGAGAACCGCCCCATGCTCGACGTCAACGACTCGATCGGCTTCGCCGCGGCGAGCTTCTCGGCGCGGTGGCGGAAGAACCTCGTCGGGTGACACCTGTGGTCCCCGCATGGTGGGCGCACCGTGCGGGGACTACCGTTGAACGATGACCACGCCCGGAGACTCGCAGAGCGAGACAGAGACCGACGACACACTGACCTTCTCCGACCTGGGGCTGGACGGCGCTGTGCTCCGCGCCCTGAAGGACGTCGGCTACGAGACCCCGTCCGCCATCCAGGCGGCGACGATCCCCCTCCTCCTGGAGGGCCGTGACGTCGTCGGGCTCGCCCAGACCGGAACGGGCAAGACGGCCGCGTTCGCGCTCCCCATCCTGTCCCGGCTCGACCTGGCGCAGAAGAACCCGCAGGCGCTCGTCCTGGCGCCCACCCGCGAACTGGCACTGCAGGTGGCGGAGGCGTTCGAGAGCTACGCGACGCACCTGAGGGGCGTGCATCTGCTGCCGGTCTACGGCGGACAAGGGTACGGCGTGCAGCTCTCGGCGCTGCGGCGCGGCGTGCACATCGTGGTCGGCACGCCCGGCCGCATCGTGGATCACCTCGACAAGGGGACGCTCGACCTCTCCGAACTCAAGTACCTCGTGCTCGACGAAGCCGACGAGATGCTGAAGATGGGGTTCGCGGAGGATGTGGAGACCATCCTCGCCGACACCCCGGAAGACAAGCAGGTCGCACTGTTCTCGGCGACCATGCCTGCGCAGATCCGCCGCATCTCGAAGAAGTACCTCCACGACGCCGAAGAGGTCACGGTCGCGACCAAGACCACCACGTCGGCGAACACGACGCAGCGCTACCTCGTGGTGTCGTACCCGCAGAAGATCGACGCCCTGACGCGCATCCTCGAGGTGGAGAACTTCGAGGGCATGATCATCTTCGTCCGCACCAAGAACGAGACCGAGAGCCTCGCGGAGCGGCTGCGGGCGCGCGGCTACTCGGCGGCCGCGATCAACGGCGATGTCGCCCAGACCCAGCGCGAGCGCACGGTCGACCAGCTGAAGTCCGGCAAGCTCGACATCCTGGTCGCCACGGATGTGGCCGCACGCGGCCTCGACGTCGAACGCATCAGCCACGTGATCAACTTCGACATCCCGATCGACACAGAATCGTATGTGCACCGCATCGGCCGCACGGGTCGCGCGGGGCGCAGCGGCGCCGCGATCAGTTTCGTGACCCCGCGCGAACGCCGACTGCTCACCGCCATCGAGAAGGCCACCCGCCAGCCGCTCACCCCGATGCAGCTGCCGAGCATCGAGGATGTCAACGTCACCCGGCTCGCTCGCTTCGACGACGCGATCACGGAGGCCCTCGCTCGCGAGGATCGCATCGCGCGGTTCCGCGAGATCATCGGCCACTACGTCGAGCACCACGATGTGCCCGAAGCCGACGTGGCCGCCGCCCTCGCCCTCGTCGCCCAGGGCGACGAGCCACTGCTCCTCAGCGCGGACGACGCCCTCGCGCAGCGCGTCGAACGCGACTCCCGGTCCGATGACCGCGGTGATCGCTCCGACAGGAACGGTGGACGAGGCGACCGATCGCAACGACGAGCGCGGAACGACACGCCCATGGCCCCCTACCGCATCGAGGTGGGCAAGCGGCACAAGGTCGAACCACGCCAGATCGTCGGCGCTCTGGCGAACGAAGGCGGCCTGAGTCGCGAAGACTTCGGGCACATCCGCATCATGCCCGAGTTCTCCATCGTCGAGTTGCCGGCCGACCTGCCCGCCGAGACGCTCTCCCGCCTCTCCGGCACGCGGATCAGCGGCAAACTGATCGAGCTCCGACCCGACCGCGGAGCCCGCCCGCGCCGCGACGCCCCGCCGCGCGACGATCGCCCGCCGCGCAAGCCGCGGCGTCGCTGAGCTTCCGCGGGGTGCTGAGCGCCGCGGGCACCGGCTGGGGATGCCGCTGAAGCGCGGTGCTGGAGGACCTCGCGCCGGTCAGGGGGTCCGGGTTGTTGCCTCGACCGCCCCCAGCGCGGCGGCCGGTCGCGGAAAGCCCGGGCTCGTGCCGCTCTCCCGCTCGAGTTGGGCGGCGATGTGGTCGAGCGCGAGCTTGAGCGCCCCGATGGCGACGGCATCGCCGCCCAGCGTCGACAGGACGAGCGGGACGGGACGGCCGGCGTACCGGTCCACATAGCCGGAGACGGGCCGCAGGATGGTCTCGCCGCCCTGGGAGACGCCACCGCCCAGGACGATCTTCTGCGGATCGACGGCCAGGGCCATCGCCGCGATACCCTTCGCGAGACTGCGGGCGAACAGGTCGAGGGCCGCCGCGGCGGCCGGGTCGCCCGCGGTCGCCGCGCGGAACATGGCCTCTCTGGTGGGTTCGAGCCCGGCCTCGCTGAGGCGCGCGACGTGGTCGGGAGCCTCGGCCCAGCCCAGCTCCGGGAGGGCGCCGACCAGGCCTGCGCCCCCGTTGTGCCCGCGGAACACCCGCCCGCCGATGAGGAGTGCTGCACTCGTCCGGTTGCCAGAGAGGATGTAGACCACGTCGTCCGCACCGACGGCGCTCCCCCGCCAGTATTCGGCGGCGAGCCCGAGGTTGTTGTCGCTCTCCACGAGAACCGGCACGCTCCACGCCGCGCTCAGCTCGCCCCGGATGTCCGTCCCCGCCCAGCCCGGCAGCCCGACACCCCCGTAGCGGGTGACCGTCCCTTCGGCGTCGACCTCCCCGGGAACCCCCACTCCGACGCACCACACGCCACCGGGCTCGAGCCCTGCCTCCGCGACGGCTTCTTCGAGCACGCGCCGGGCCGCGGCGAACCGCGTCTGGACCGTGTCCGACTCTTCGACGTCGGCCCGCCGGATGGCCAGAACCCGACCGTCGAGGTCGGCCACGGCGGCGAGGACCTTGTGCACACCGATGTCGACGCCGGCGACATGCCCCACCTCGGCCGCGAACACGTAACGCTTCGCGGGTCGGCCGGGACGCGCGCGACCGGCGGAGTCGTCTTCGGCCCGGATCCAGCCGAGCTCGAGGAGGTCGCGCACGATCTCCTCCACCGCGGTCCTCGACAGGCCGAGGTCGGCGGCCAGCGTCGTGACCGTCTGCGAACCGGCCCGGAGGACGGCGAGCGCCGCTCCGGTGTTCATCCTGCGGAGGAGCGACCTGTCTCCTGCTGCGCTTCTCGCGACTGTCATCGTCCCAAAATAGCAAAGTTGGTTATTTATCACCCCGGCACCGCTTGACAGGGAGTGTGTGCGTGTCTTAATTTAATTGCCAACTTGGATATTTATTAACAGGATCCACATCCCCAGATCGGAGTACCCGAATGAAACGACGAGCAGTACAGATCGCGGTCGCCGCGACCGCGGCGGCACTGGCGCTGACCGCATGCTCGGCTCAGTCCGGAGGGTCAGCGAAGACCACTCTCACTGTCGTCGCCGCAGACTACGGAACCGGCCCGGCGAACACCAGCCAGAAGTACTGGGAAGGCCTCGCCACCCAGTTCCACAAGACCCACCCGGACATCGACGTGAAAGTCCAGACGATCGCCTGGTCGGACTTCGACACCAAGGTGCAGACGATGGTGCAGAACCACCAGTACCCGGACGTCGTCGAGGGGGACTACTTCAATGCCTACGCGAAGGCCGGCCTGCTCTACAAGGCGGAGGACGTCCTCTCCCCCGCGACGCACGACAACCTGCTCTCGGCGTTCACGAACCTCGGGACCTACGACGGCGTCCAGTACGGGATGCCGTTCACGACCAGCGCCCAGGCCCTGTTCTACAACAAGAAGCTGTTCGCGCAGGCAGGTATCAGCACCCCGCCGGCGACGTGGGACGACGTCCAGGCGGACGCGAAGAAGATCGCCGCCCTGGGCAAGATCGGCCTGGGCCTGCCCCTCGGCCCGGAGGCCGCCGACGGCGAGGCGTTCATGTGGATGCTCGGGAACGGCGGCGAATACCAGACGTCGAGCGGCTCCTGGGTGATCGACAGCAAGGCCAACGTGGCCACGTTCGACTACCTCACGAAACTCACGGACGCCGGTCTCACGCAGCCGAACCCCGGCACCTCGAACCGGACCGACCTGTGGCAGCAGTTCGCCCAGGGAGAGATCGGCTTCATGAACGACGGCCAGGGCGCGCTCATCCCGATCATCAAGAAGGCCGGAGTCCTCACGGACGCCGATTGGGGCACCGCGCCCCTCGTCGGACGGACGAAGGCCCTCGACACGACACTCGGCGTCGCAGACCAGCTCTACGCGTTCAAGGGCGACGGCAGCAAGCGGGCCGCGCTCAAGCAGTTCCTCGACTTCACCTACCTCGACAAGAACCAGCTGGCGTTCGATCGCGAGTACATCCTCCTCCCCGCGACGACGTCCGCCGTGAAGGCGCTGTCGACGGACCCGGTCTTCGCCCCCTTCCTGACCGCCCTGCCGAACGCCAGGCAGCTGCCGAGCGACCCGGTGTGGACCTCGCTCCAGGGCAAGCTCAAGAACACGATCGGCACAGCCGTCACCTCCGACCCCGCCGCCGTCCTCGGGACGTTGCAGCAGGCAGCAACCGGCAAGTAGCCCGTGACACGCAGCGCCCTGGCCGGCGGGCCTCCCTCGCCGGCCAGGGCGCTGTTCTGCGTCCGGACCGAACCAGAGAGAGCACATGAGCACGACACTCTTCATCGAGACAGACATCCACGACGACGTCGACGATGTCGGCGCCCTCGCCGTCGCCCACGCACTGTCGCAGGCCGGACGTGTGCGTCTGGGCGGCGTCAACGTCAACACCCGCAGCGTGTGGGGTCCGCGCCTGGTCGCGGCGATCAACGACTACTACGGGCTCCCCGTGCCGGTCGGCGCCCTCCAGCCGCCGACCGAGACCCTCGGGTCACAGGAGTTCGTGCGTGGGACGACGCGGCTGTTCGGCTGGGACCGGCCGGTCCCGACAGCAGACCCGGTGCGACTCCTGCGGAGCGTGCTCGCCGCCGCGGGCCCGTCTGGGGTGACCGTGGCGTCGCTGGGCTTCTTCGACAACCTGGTCGGCCTCCTCCGGTCGGGTCCCGACGAGTTCTCCCCGCTCGGCGGCCGCGACCTGGTACGACGGTCCGTCGATCGCATCGTCGTCATGGGCGGCGCGTTCGGCGGTGCGCGACCGCCGGGGCCCGGAGGTGGCGAGTACAACTTCGCGGAGGACCCGGCGCTCACAGCCGAGTTCCTCGACGCGTGGCCGGGCAGGATCGACTTCGTCGGCTGGGAGGTCGGGCACCAGGTAATCTCCGGCCGGCGGATTCTCGAGTCGCACGGACGGGAGAGCCCGGTGGCGACCGCCTACCAGCTCCACAGCGGTTTCGGGAACGGGCGCCCGAGCTGGGATCCGATCGCCGTCCTGCTCGCGGTCGACCCCGCGTGGTCCGCGTTCGCCTGGAGCGAGGCCGGGGTCGTTAGCGTCGACGCGGAGGCCGCCAGCTCCTGGGCGCCGGCGACGGGCGGCCCACACCGCTACGCCGTGCGCACAGCCCCGGCGACCGACGTCGCGGACACCATCGACGACTGGCTGTGCCGTCCGAGCGATACCGCGACCGGTGCCGACCGCGTCCGGGAGGAGGCCGCCTCGGCCTGAGCGCCGGTTCGCGCACGAAAAGCGGGGTGGGGATCATTCCCCACCCCGCATTCGCGCGCCCGGCTAGTAGCCGCGATCCATCGCGAACACGTCGGTGTCCGCGACGGCCTTGCTCCAGATCCGGACGTCGTCGACCACGCCGTCCGCGGCCCAGCGGTACGACGTCCCGCCAGGGATGCCGATACCGATGTTCCAGCCTTGCGTCCCGTAGTCGCGTGCGGTCGCGCCGGGCGTGAATCGCGCCGTCGCCTGCCAGACGTCGTCGACATAGAGGTCGACCGTTCCCAGGGTCTTGCTCACGACACCTGTCACCGAGTGCCAGCCTCCCGGCGCGTACCTGCTCGAGGACTGGGCGTCGGCACTGCTTCCGTCGGACAGCAGGTGCACCATGTGGAAGTGCCCCTGGTTGTCGAAGTAGAGGCCCAGGTTGAAGCCGCTCTTCATGACGATCCCGTAGTCGGCGTTGTTGGCCGATCCGCTGCCTGCGGGGAGGCTGTTCGCCTTGAACTGCGCGGAGAGGGTGTAGTCGCCCGCCTGCACCTGCTGCAGCGCTGCGGTGTTCGGAAGCGCCACGTACCCGCTGCCGCCGTCGAGGGCGATGCCTGAGCCACGTCGGCCTGCGCCCCAGGACGCGCCGGCCGCGAGCGTTCCGACGACGGCGCCGTCGACGCTGGCCGTCGTCGTCCCGGTGCCTTCGTCGAAACTCCACTGACCCGCGAGCGCGTCGGCGAGCTTGGCGTTGTCGATGATGGTGATGTCGTCGACCGACATCGCCCCGCCGTTGTGGAGCCCCCAGATCAGCCGATAGTCGCCGAACGCATCCGTCGTGAACGTCACCGTCTTCGACCGCACCACCCCATCCGCCGGATCATTCCACGACGTCGCACCCACATCATGCGCGTTCCCACCCGCACCGGTCCTGGCCAGGAAGTAGTAACCCCCACCCGACCCCGGCGCCGCCAACGGCCGATACCGGAAGGTGACCGAATACGACGTCAACGGCTGCAACTGGATCTTCGACGTGTCCGAATACAAGAACTCGTAGTAGTCCGTCGTCGTCGCCGTCGACCCGTACGCCGAGTACGACCCCGCCACCACCTTCGACGGATCCGACGTCACCGTGCCATACGTCCCCCCGAAACCCGCCGTGTACGACGAACCCGCGAACGAACCACCCTCGAACGACTCCCTGGCGTTGTCGATGATGGTGATGTCGTCGACCGACATCGCCCCGCCGTTGTGGAGCCCCCAGATCAGCCGATAGTCGCCGAACGCATCCGTCGTGAACGTCACCGTCTTCGACCGCACCACCCCATCCGCCGGATCATTCCACGACGTCGCACCCACATCATGCGCGTTCCCACCCGCACCGGTCCTGGCCAGGAAGTAGTAACCCCCACCCGACCCCGGCGCCGCCAACGGCCGATACCGGAAGGTGACCGAATACGACGTCAACGGCTGCAACTGGATCTTCGACGTGTCCGAATACAAGAACTCGTAGTAGTCCGTCGTCGTCGCCGTCGACCCGTACGCCGAGTACGACCCCGCCACCACCTTCGACGGATCCGACGTCACCGTGCCATACGTCCCCCCGAAACCCGCCGTGTACGACGAACCCGCGAACGAACCACCCTCGAACGACTCGGTCGGTGCGGTCGCCGCCGCGCCTGAGCCGACGACGATGTTCCCGATCGGGTAGCGGCCCTGCGCGTCCTTACCGGCGATCGCGAGTGTGATCGCAGGGTTGCCCGCCGCGTCGACCATGGCGATCCTGAGCTGGTAGCTGCCGGCCGGAACGGTCGATGGGAGCGTGAACCGTGACGAGACGGGGTAGGACGACCCGCGGACGAAGTCGCGCTGATCGAACGCGGAGTCCGTGCCGCTCCACACCGTGGTGCCGGCGGAGTCGGTGAGGTACACCTTCAACGGATACTGCTTCCAGGCGCGGCCGACAGCCCGGTTCACCCAGTCCTGACGGAGTTCGAGCGTCGAGCCGGCCATGACCGAACGCGGGTAAGACGCCTTGGTGAGCACGAAGCGGTAGCCCAGGTTGTTGTTCGCCCGTGCGATGATCGCGGGTTCGTTGTCGGCGAAGGCACGCGCACCCCCGTCGCCGTCCCAGCCCATGACCGTGAGGTAGTTGGGGTGGAACCGGAACGCCTCGTCCAACCGAGTCGAGAGCGTGTACGGGAAGCCGGGCGGTAGCGGGTAGCCGTCGTAGAACTCGAGGGTCGTCGGCAGCCGGCGCGGACTCCGGAAGGCGTCCTGCAGCCCAGCCGCGTCGTACTCGTGCAGGCCGCCGGCGACACCGTCACGACGGAAGGTCACGTTCGGCGTGTTGTTCAGTGCGTAGTCGAACGCCGACCACTGCAGGAACTGCGAGTACGAGGAGGCGTTGGCCGTGGGCGGCTGGACCCCGTTGGGGCCGTCGCGGTACTCGTACGAATCGGACAGGTTGAGCACCTTGTCCGGAAAAGCGGTCGACCACTCGTGGACGATCTGCTGGAGGGTGGACTCCCGGGCGGCGATGCTGGAGAAGTCGTGCCCGCTGTGCCACTCCCCCCACTCGCCGTATCCGCGGAGGTCGACCGTGTCGATGGCCGGGTTGGAGTCGTAGTGCGCTCCGAAGGCCTGCATGAAGCTGTGCAGGCGCGTCATGTAGTTCGGATTCTCGTAGTCGGCGACCGTGTACGTGAACCCCGCGGAGCCGTTCGGCTGCAGGCAGGCAGGAGGGGTGAGCGTCGCGTCGTCGCACCGGGTCTGCAGCCCGACGTTGTACGGAGCGCTCGACAGCCAGCCCGGCGCGCCCTTCGCGTAGTTGTAGGGATAGATCACCATGGTGTCCGTCGAGATGCGCAGGTGGATGCGCTTGCCCTGGGCCGCCCAGTAGCTGATCGCGTTGTCGACCATCGACCAGTTGTAGACGCCGGGCGACGGCTCCAGCTCCGCCCAGTCGGACAGCACGGCGACGTTCGAGAAGTCGGGATAGGTCCCCGTCCTGCCCTCGTCGTTGTGCCCGGGGATCGCGTTGTCGATGAACACCCAGCCCATGCCCGGGTTCGTGATGGTGTCAGAGATCTCCGTCGGCCGGACGGTGACCAGTGACGACGCGTCCGAGGGACTGATCGAACCCGCTGCGTGCGCCGGGGCCGTGACGACGATCGAGCCGACGAGCGCCCCCGCCGCGATCACCGCCGTCAGGGCGGTCCGTGGTCTCATTCTGTGTCGCATACCGTCTCCTTCGAGGTCGGCGAGGGGAGGGGGAGGGTCGACGATTTGACGCGTCCCCGTCCCGTCACGTAATTTGATTGCCAACTTGGATATTTATTAATATCCTACGAAGACCCCCTCGACAAGAGGTGTCCGGATTCGACGTCGAACCGTGTGTCCCACGCTCGGCAGGAAGGACTGGTGACAGCCGTGGCGGCCCCTCCCATCTCCGCAGCGCCCGAAGCGCCGGCCGCGCCCATGCGGTCCGCGCCGCCCGAGGCACGGCGCTCGCCCGGTCGACGCGTCGGCGTCGCACGCCGGCTCGCTCCGCTCGTCTGGATCGGACCCGCGATCGCGCTCGTCGGCTTCGTCGTGATCTGGCCCGCCGTCGTGATGGTGCAGACGTCCGTGCAGACCATCGGACCGGACGGCTTCGTGCAGGGCGGAGCGGGATTCCGCAACTTCGCCCATCTGCTGGCCGAACCCGCGCTTGCCGGTGTCGTGGCACGGACCATCGTGTGGGTCGCCGGCGTCGTCGCCGCGACCATGATCGCCTCCCTCGCTCTGGCGCAGCTGCTCGACCAGCGCTTCCCCGGCCGTCGCATCGCGCGTCTCGCGCTGATCGCGCCATGGGCCGCCTCGGTGATGATGACGAGCATCGTGTTCCGCTGGGCTCTCAACTCGAACAACGGTGTGATCAACGTCTTCCTCCACGACATCGGCGTGCTGAAGGCGTTCAACACTCGCGAGGCCGACTGGCTCGGCAACCCGGCGACCGCGCTGCCCTGGATGATGGTCGTCGCGACGTTCGTCTCGATCCCGTTCACCACTTACGCCATCCTCGCCGGTCTGCAGGCCATCCCGGACGAGGTGAACGAGGCGGCCAGGATGGACGGCGCCTCCGGCTGGCGCATCTATCTCTCGGTGACCCTGCCGATCCTGCGGCCTGCCCTCCTCGTCGCCCTTCTCATCAATGTCATCAACGTGCTCAACTCCTTCCCGATCATCTGGACGATGACGCGCGGAGGCCCCGGCTATGAGACCAGCACCACGACGACCTTCATGTACCAGCTCAAGCAGTCCGACATCGGCGAGTCCGCCGCGATGTCGATCGTGAACTTCGCCCTCGTGATCGTGGTCGTGCTGCTGTTCCTGCGCATCAACCGATCCTCGAGGGAGGCCGACTGAGATGGCGACCACTCTGCTGTCCACGCCGTCGTCCGCGCCGCAGACCTCCCAGGCGCCGCGCGCGACGCGATCCCGTCGGCGGCGCGCGACCGGCCGCACGATCGTCCTGGCGACGGTCGCCTACCTCGTCGCGATCGTCTTCGTGCTCCCGTACGCCGAAATGGTCATCTCCGGCCTGCGACCCGCGAACGAGCTCTCCGCCAGGACCTACCTTCCGACAGCCCTCGACTGGTCGAACTTCGTCGATATCTGGTCGACCGGCCTCGCGACCAACCTGCGCGTGAGCCTCATCGTCGCGGGCGGAGCGACACTCCTGGTGCTCGCCGTCGCCCTCCCGGCCGCGTACTACACGGCCCGGCACCGGTTCCGCGGGCGCGGCGCGTTCCTCCTACTGGTGCTGGTGACCCAGATGTTCCAGCCCGCGGCGATGCTCGTCGGCATCTACCGCGAGTTCCTCAGCCTCAACCTGATCGACTCGATCGCCGCCCTGATCCTGGTCAACGCGGGGTTCAACCTCGCTTTCGCGACCTGGATCCTCAACGCGTACTTCGCCTCCATCCCTGTCGAGCTGGAGGAGGCCGCCCTCCTCGATGGGATGACCCGGCTGGGAGCGCTCCGGCGGATCACGATCCCGCTGGCGATGCCCGGGATCGTCACCGCGCTCATCTTCACCTTCATCGGAACCTGGAACGAGTTCCTCGTCGCGCTGACCCTGACGACGACTCCGGAGAACCAGCCCCTCACCGTCGCATTGAACGCCTACATCGGTCAGTATCAGGTGGATTGGGGGCACCTGTTCGCCGGCTCGGTCATCGCGACCATCCCGGTGATCGTGCTCTTCGCGTTCATCGAGGGCAAGGTCGTCGGCGGGCTCACGGCGGGCTCGGTGAAGTAGCTGCAGGTGCCTCCGAGGGCCGGCCAACGGTGCAGCGCCACCCATGAATTAGCACAACTGTGCTACTTTAACGACCATGGTCTTGGTAGCGATCGTCGTGTGCGAAGTGGCGTTCTGGGTGGCACTGCTGGGCGGGCTCGCGGTCCGCTATCTGGCGGGGAGGCCGCGGCTGGGGATGGCGTTGGTGTTCCTCGCTCCGGTGATCGACCTCCTCTTGCTGGGCTTCGTGGCGATCGACCTGCTCGGCGGCGGGACCGCGTCGTGGCATCACGGGCTGGCGGCCCTGTACATCGGCATCTCCGTCGCCTACGGGCATCGGATGATCGCCTGGGCGGATGCGAAGTTCGCCACCCGGTTCCGTGGCGCGCAGCCGCGGCCGAAGCCGGTCGGTGCGGCGTACACGATCGCGTGCTGGAAGGACGCGGCGCGGACGCTGCTCGCGGTGGCGATCGCGGGCGCGATCGTCGGGGGCCTGGTCCTGATCGTCGGCGCACCGGAGCGGACCGAGGAGCTGCTCGGGCTGTTCCCCCTGCTCGGGATCGTGCTCGGGATCGACGTGCTCTGGGCCGTGAGCTACACGCTGTGGCCGAAGAAGCCGGCACCCGGTCAGGCGGTGGGGTGAGATGCCGCGCCTGATCGACCACGACGAACGCAACGACGTCATCGCCCGTGCCGCGATCCGCGTGCTGACGCGCGACGGGTTGGCGGCACTCTCGGTCCGCAACCTCGCCGCGGAGGCCGGTATCGCCACCGCTTCGCTGCGCCGTGCGTTCCCGACACAGGACGCCCTGCGCCAGTTCTGCTTCGACCGGATCCGCGATGCGGTGGCGACGCGGATCGCTGCGCTGAGCGGGGAGGGCACCACGCTCGTCCTCGCGCTCCTCCTCGAGCTCCTCCCGCTTGATGCGACCCGCCGGGTCGAGTTCGTCGCCCAACTGCAGCTCGGCAGCCTCGCACTCACCGACGCGACCCTGCAGCCGAGTGTGGTCAGCCTGTCGCAGGATGTGCGCCGGGCGTGCACGTCCGCGGTGGCCGAGCTCGCACGGTGCGACGCGCTCTCGGCGGGGAGCGACGCCGAACTCGAGGCGGAGCGCCTCCACGCCCTCCTCGACGGGCTCGCCCTCCAGCTGCTGTGGGAACCGCGAGCCGACGCGACCGGCTACGCCACGAGGATCCTGACCCGCCACCTCGACTCGTTGACCGGTTGATCGGGACACCTCCACCCGGCCTCCACCCGCGGGGGGAGCCGGATCGTGCGCGGCGCACGTAGACAGGAGTGGTGACCTCGAACACCCGCTCCGCGCGCTCATCGCATCCCGTCCTTCGTGCCTCAGGCGGGGTGCTCCTCGCCCTCTGCGGCGTGCTTCTGCTGCTGCGCGGCATCATCGGCTTCGGCCCCGATGCTCCGCAGGGGGTGGGCCCGCACGTTCTCGCCGTCGCCATGCTCGTCGTGGGCGTCGCCGCGATCGGCTGCGCGCTGCTGATCGGTCGCACCGCTCGCGCCACGTTGGCGGCGGTCGTCGTCTGCCTGGGCGTGCTCACCGCCGGACTCGGGACCGGCGTCGCCGCCGCTCTCGTGCCGTGCTCGTTCCCGGTACCCTCACACAGCGGCCTGACCACCGACGACACGCAGACGACCGCCGGCGCACCCGCGCCGACCGGCGCGTTGAGCGCGAGCGATGGCACCCGGATCGCGTATTACGCCTTCGTTCCCGCCCACCCCGTCGCGAGCCTCGTCTTCTCCCACGGCTCTGGCGCCAACAGCGCCGCGGGCTACCTCCCGCTCGCTCGCGAACTCGACCAGGAGTACGGGATCGCGACGTACCTCGTGGACCTCCGGGGTCACGGCGCCTCCGGCGGCGCACGCGGCGACACCCCGAGCGTTCACCAGCTGCAGCGGGACGAGCAGACCGCCGTCGACTACGTCCACCGCGCACAGCCCGGCATCCCCGAGTTCGTCGGCGGTCATTCGGCGGGTGCAGGCGTCGTCCTGAACTCCGTCCCCGCGATCGCGCACGAGGTCGCCGGCTACGTTCTGGTCGCGCCCGACTTCGGGCTGCACTCCGGCACCGAGATCGACTCCGACGCATCCGACTTCGCGACGGTGTGCCAGCGACCACTCATCGCCGCCACCGTCACCGACGGCCTCCTCGACGCGCACGCCCCTGCCGTCGGGTTCGCCTACACGGCCGGCCAGATCGCCGGGGCGCACCTCGTCGACCGCTACACGGCCGAGATGGCGATCGCGCAGAACCCCGTCGACGCGGCCGGCACCCTCGCCCGGATCCGGCAGCCCGTCGGCGTCTGGGTCGGAGCGGACGACGAGGTGTTCGATCCGACCCGCCTGGTCGCCTACGCCCGCCACGCCCCGCACGCGACGACCGCGATCGTTCCCGGGGCCACCCACCTCGGCATCCTCGACACGGTCGCCTCGGGCATCGGGCCGTGGATCGAGGCGATCAGCCGCCCGTAGGTCGGAGTGCGGCGCGTCGTGGCACGACGGCAGGTTCCCCGTTCCGCCGCCTTCCCGCGGCGGGTCGTCACCCCTCGAGGCGGCCGAGGGTCGCGATCTCCGCTTCGAGGCGATCGGCCGCTCTGACCGCCCGACGGTCATGGATCACGGCGACCCCGTACGCGGCGAAGTAGAGCCCCGCTATCGGGATCGCCAGGAGGAACATCGAGAGCACATCGGCGGACGGCGTCGCGATCGCCGTGAAGAGGGCGATCAGGATGAGCGCCCAGCGCCACGACGCGATGATCGCCCTCGCGCTCAGCACACCGACGAAGTTCAGCAGCACGAGGAACACCGGCAGCACGAAGGCGACCCCCACGGCGATCACCAGCTTCATGATGAAGTCGAAGTAGGTCTTGGCCGCGATGATGGCCGAGTCCTGTTGCGAAGCGAAGCCGGTCAGGAGGCTCACGATGTGGGGGACGAGCAGCCAGCCGACCGTTCCTCCCGCGATGAACAGAGGAACCGCGGTGAAGAAGAACCCGAGGGCGTACCTGAGCTCCGTGCGTTTGAGCGCGGGAACGAAGAACGCCCAGATCTGCCAGAGCCAGACCGGGCTCGAGATGACGATGCCGACGGTGATCGCCACCTGCATCCGGAGGTCGAACGCGCCGGTGACGCTGTCGTAGTTCAGCATCGCCTCCCGGCCCTGCTCCTTCGCGATCGCGGTGATCGGCCCGCGCACGACGTCCATGACCGGGCCGGCCAGGAGCCAGCCGATGACGGCTCCGACGACGACCGCGAGGGCGCACCGGAAGAGCCGCTTGCGAAGCTCGACGAAGTGCTCGGACAGCGTCATGCGGCCTTCGCGGTTCGTGCCTCGCTTCGTGGAGGCCATGCGACTACGGCTGAGTGGGGACGTCTGCGACGGCATCACCGTCGGGGCCGTCCTTCTTCATCTCGTTGACCTCGCCCTTGAAGATGCGCATCGACTGCCCGACGCTCTTGGCGAGAGCGGGGAGCTTGGCCGCTCCGAAGAGGAGCAGGATCACGGCGAGGATGATCAGCAGGTGCCATCCGGTGAGTCCAGCGAACATGAGAGTCTCCGTTTTCTGTGTGGTGATGTGGTCGTGCAGTGGCTAGTTCTCGAGCTCGCGACGGGGATCGCTCCCCGCCGGCGGATCGCTCAACGCCTCGCGGATGATGCGCCGCGGGTCGTACTGCCGGGGGTCGAGCTTGGTCCACTCGATCTCGTCGACGGAGTCGCCGAGCTCTTCACGGGCGCGCTCCTTGGCGGTGTCGGCGAACCTCCGCATCGAGCGGACGGCCTGGCCGAGCCAGTGCGCCGCGACCGGGAGCCGCTTGGGCCCGAGGAGGAACACCGCGATGACAGCGATGATGACGAGCTTGTCCATGGTGAGACCGAGCAAGCCGTTCCCCTTTCCGAGTGGAACCCGTTTCGTCCCGGTGGGGTCACGGGGTCACGTAGGTGATGGTCGTCGCGAGCGGAGCGGCGGGCAGCTGCACGGTGAGCCCGTCCGACATCAGCGAGCTCCCGGACTGCGTCCAGGTGCTCCCCGAGCGGAGGTCCGCCAGCCGGTAGACGCTCGACCCGGTCAGTCCGCGCAGCCGCACCGTCTGATGCGCCGCCCCGTTGGACGGCCGCCGGAAGGCCTGCACGGCACCGGACGCCGCGCCGCCGAGCTGCCAGGCGACGAAGCGGTCGTCCGAGTCGCTCGGAGGTGTGAGGGCGTAGAAGTCCTCGACGTAGTGCTGCTTGATGGAGGACCACTCGGAGGCGAACGCCTTCAGCGTCGACCACGGCGCCGCCGGGTCGGTCGCGGCGAGCGCCTCGTGATAGACCGGCCCGAAGCCGGAACGGAGGTTGTAGGCGTCGTCCGCTGAGCCGGTCGCCCGCACGGCGCCGCCGTGGATGGGGACCCACGGCGTGAGCGCCGCGACATGCGACTGGTTGGACGTGGCGTCGAGCACGTCGTCGCTGCGCAGGAGGTTGATCGCGTACTGCAGCGTCAGCACGTCGAGCCGCCGGCCGCCGCTCGCGCAGCTGTCGATGAGCATCCCGGGGTGAGCGGCCTGCAGGGCCGCCCAGAACTGCAGGTGCCCGTCGACGTAGTGCGCCTGCGTCAGCCCCAGCCGCCCGGTCGGGTCGGCGTTCTGCCAGTACGGCAGTGGGCGGATGTTGAAGTCCTCGCGGTAGAAGTCGACGCCGAGGGTCGTCATCAGTCCGCTGAAGTAGCTGCTCGCCCACGAGAGCGCTGCCGGGTTGCCAAAGTCGAACAGATACGCCTGCCCGCCCCACTGCGTGTCGCCCGGTTTGGCGCCGAGCAGGTACGTCGGGTGGTTGGTCGCGATGTCCGTTCCCGGCATGACGCGCTCGGGCTCGAACCAGACGATGGCCGCCATTCCCAGCGCGCGGGCGCGGTCGGTCACGGGCTTCAGTCCGCTCGCGAAGCGGGTGCTGTCCGGTGACCAGGTTCCGACGGGGGTCCAGTCGGTCGACGTCTGGTACCAGCCGGCGTCGATCCACCAGTGATCCTGGATGCCGCCCGTCCCGGCCGTCGCGCCGTGAGTGCCGTAGGCGTTCATCCAGGTCAGCTCGTCGTTGGCGGTGTCGGTCTGGCCGGGGAAGTAGTCGTTCGCCTGCGTGGTGGCGAGCGGCTGAGCCGGCCCCGTGCCGGAGGCGGCTCGCGGCACGTGGTAGCCGAGCATCCAGCGGCGCCAGCCGGCCAGGGCGTCTTTCGCGTCGCCTCCATCCCACGGCTGGGTCACCACCATCGGGGTGCGGATGCTCTCACCGGCGGCCAGCCAGAGGTTCGTGAGTCCGAGCGTCGCGAGCTCCTGCCCGTTGCCGAGCCCGTCGAGGACGGTCATGCCGCCGGTGAGTCTCACCGTGGTCGCATCGGTGCGCTTGATCTCCGCGCCCCACTGCCCGGGCCAGCCGAGGGCGCAGACCAGGCCGGCTCCGACGAGATCCAGGTTCCAGAACGGCCAGCCGTTCGCGATGGCCGTCGCATTGGCGGCGCCCGGGCCGTAGCTGATCGCACCGTCCGTGTCGTTGTAGATCGTGTCGACGCCCGTCGAGACATACTCGAAGGCGTCGATCGGAACGAGGATTCCGATTCCCGCCGCGTTCTTCGTGCCCGTGTTCACGATCGTGAGGGTGTGCGCGCCGTCGGCGAACGGCCCTGCCGAGTAGAGGGTCTGCTGCTTGAGCCAGCTCGTCGCGTACAGGTCGACCGTCGCGACCTTGACGCCGTCGAGGTAGACGTCGGCGATGCCGCAGTCGATGTTCTTCGGGCCGATCCACGTCACGCCTGTGCCGCTGAACGTGAAGGTCGCGGTGTCCCCCGCCGCCGAGCTCGAGTGCTGCGTGCCGCCGAAGTATCCGGGCGAGCCGCCGCCCGGGCTGGTGTTCCACGACCCGCTGTAGGCGATCGACGACGAGGTGTCGTCGACCATCGTCGGGCCGCTCGAGGTGTAGACGAACGCGTCGATCGGCACGAACGTCCCCGTGCCCGCTGCGTTCTTCGTCCCGGAGTTGACGACCTGGATGGTGTGCGTGTCCTGCGTCAGCGCCGGCGACGTGTACACCGTCTGCTGCGTGAGCCAGGAGGTCGCGTACAGGTCGACGCTGGCGACCTGCACGCCGTCGATGTAGACGTTGCCGATGCCGCAGTCGACGTTCTTCGGTGCGATCCAGCTGACGGAGTTGCCGACGAACGTGAAGCTCGCGCTCGCACCGGCGGCCGAGCTGGAGTGCTGAGTTCCCTCGTAGTAGCCGGGCGATCCGCCGCCCGGGCTGGTGTTCCACGATCCGCTGTAGCTGATGCCGCTGACGGAGTCGTCCACGGTGACCGCGCCGGTGGCGTGGAACGAGAACGCATCGATCGCCACGTGCGTGCCGCTGCCCGCCGGGTTCTTGCGGCCGGTGTTCACGACCTCGATGGTGTGCATCGCGTCGGGGAGGGGGCCGGAGCTGAAGAGCGTCTGCTGCTTGAGCCAGGTCGTCGCGTACATGTCGACGACGGCGGCTTGCACGCCGTCGATGTACACCGCGGCGATGCCGCAGTCGACGTTCTTCGGGCCGATCCACGAGACCGACGTGCCCGTGAACGTGAACATCGCACGGGCGCCGGCTGCGGTCGTGGTGTGCTGGTCGGTGTTGTAGTAGCCCGGGGCCCCGGATCCGGCCGTGCCGGTGAGGTACTGCCAGTCGCTGCCGGGCAGCGCGAGGTCCGAGCCGTCGGTGGGCCGGCCTCCGCTCGTGGTGAACACGCGGTAGGAGCCGACGGGCAGCGCCAGGTCGAGTGGGGTGAAGTCGTCGCTCGCCGCGTGGCTGCCCCGGGCGGTGCGGACGGTCCAGTCGGTGCTGGGCAGCGCGGACACGGTCACGTCCATCGCCAGGACGTCGGCGAGCTGCCTGGAGTTCGCGCTGCCCGTGTTCGTGAAGTGAACCGTCCACGCCAGGGTCGTGTAGCCCGGGTACGCGTCGCCCAGCCACTGCACCTGCAGGCCGTCTGGCGCCGTCCAGGTGACGGTGTGCCGCTGTCGCCCGTCGGCGAGGGTGCTCGTGGAGGTCGTCTTGGGCCACGACGCGAGCAGTCCGGTCGAGCTGACGCCGTCGTAGGTGAACGAGAACGGAGGGGTGCTCAGCAGATCGGACATCGACAGGATGGTCGGAGGCGCATCGGCGGCAGCAGGGGCGCCGGCGAGCGGGCCCCACATCGGCAGGCCGCCGGCTGCGGCGAGGGTCGCGCCGAGTCCGAGGACCGATCGGCGGCTGATGGTGAATCCGGGTTGCGCCGGAGTGTTCGCTCTGGGGTCTGACGACTTTGTCATTGACGCCTCAATCTCATGGATTGGCCAACTATTGATTGTTAACTGTTTATCGTCGAGATTTTCCCGTGTCAAGAGTCGAGCGAGAAATCGCCGGTCGCGACCGCGACCTGGCGTCGATACGCCGAGTAGCGACGGCGGGCCGCGGCGTCGGCGGCCGCCTCCGCCCGGACCACGCGCACGTCAGCGCCGAGGCGCCGGTAGGATTCGGCGATCGGCTCCCCCGTCGCCCCGCTCCGGGCGAGCATCGCCGCCCCCAGCGCAGGGAGCTGCGGCTCGAGGTGGATCACCAGATCGACGCCGAGCGCCTCGGAGCGGGCGCGGCTCCAGCCGGGGCTGCCGACGTCGGAGCCGCCGAGGTGCACGGGCTCGCCGGCCCCCAGGTGCCCGCAGGCGTCGAGCACGTGCCGGTTGCTGAGGCCCACCCCGCGCATCGTGGCCAGTGCCAGCTCCGCGACCCCGTCGGACTCGGCGATGTCGCTGATGGAGGCGCGCACCGAGGGATCCCAGAGCGGAGCCCGCTCGCCACGGAGGTAGGGCAGGAACACCGCATCGGTCTCCGCGGCGCCGGCGGCCGCCGAGACCAGCTCGCTCGGGGTTCTCCCCGTGAGCCGGGACAGCCAGAGCAGGCTCGCTCCGCTCGACTGCGTCGGACCGTAGTCGATCGGGATCGGGCTGCAGGACGCCGGCACGCGGTAGACACCCGTTTTCGTGGCCTCGTCGGCTGCGAACGAGCGGCCGACGATGTCCGACGTGCCGGCGAGGACGAAGCCCCTGGGCAGCGCTGCGGCACCGATTCCGAGCATGCCGCCCATGGCGTCGCTCCACCCCACGACGACAGGACACCCGCTGGGCAGCCCGAACTCGGCGGCGGCCGCCGGCGTCGTCGTGCCGAGCACTTCCCAGGGGTCGAGCACGGGCGCCAGCAGGGCCTCGTCGACTCCCGCGGCGGCGAACACCTCGCGCGACGGACGGCCCTCCGCGATCGACCACAGCCCCTTGCTGGACCAGGCATCGGTCGCCGCAGCTCCGGTCAGCCGGAAGCCGATGTAGTCCTTCGGCGTCAGCAGCCATTCCGTGGATGCGAGCGCCTGCGGATCGTTGCTGGAGAGCCAGAGCAGCTTGGCCGGCAGTTGGCTGACGTCCCAGAGGTTGTCCACCCCGAAGACCTCCAGCGAGCTGCCGAAGGACCCCCTGAGGCGTTCGGCCTCCGCCGTCGGCCTGCCGTCTCGCCACGTGATGACGGGCCGGGCCGCTGTCGCGTCCTCCGCCGCGAGGACGAGGGAGGGCGTGTGCCCGACGATCCCGACGCCGTCCGGCTCCGTCTCGAAGTGCGAGATGGCGTCTCGGATGGCGTGGATGTAGTCCGCCGCCTGCTGCTCGTGAGCGGCACCGACCTCCGACGACGGATACTCGGCATGCCCGCGCTCGACGACGTCGCCGTCCTCGCTGACGAGGATCGCCTTCACCCCGGACGTTCCGAAGTCGATGCCCAACCAGGTACGCATTCGTCTCACTCCTCTTCGTTCACCCTACTATGATTGTCAACAATAAATTGTTGCGCGAGGAGGCGCCATGTCCGACACGAGAACGCCCGTACCGACCGGGGTCATCCTGGTGATCCGAACACACGATGCGAGGGAGGCGGTCGCAGCGGCCGAAGCGGCGATGGCCGCGGGCATCGATGCGGTGGAGATCACCCGCACCGTCCCCGGAACCGCCGAGGTCATCGCCGAGCTGACCGGCCGGGGCACACCGGTGGGCGTCGGAACGGTGCTCGACGCATCCGACGTGGCCCCCGCCGTCCGGGCGGGCGCGACGTTCGTCGTGGCCCCCGACACCGACGCGCTCGTCGTGCGTGCCGCGCGCGAACAGGGCATCGCCGTCATCCCCGGCGCGCTCACGCCGACCGAGGTGCAGCGGGCCCACAAGCTCGGGGCCGACGCGGTGAAGCTGTTCCCCGCAGGTGCAGCGGGCGGAGCGCGCTACCTGACGGAGCTCCGCGGGCCGCTCCCGCACATCCCCTTCGTGATCTCGGGAGGGGTCACCGCGGAGACGGCACCCGAATACTTCGCAGCCGGCGCCGTCGCCGTGTGCGTGGGCATCCGGATGTTCGATCCCGTCACTCTGGCCGAGCGGGATCACGCTCGCCTCGTGATCGAGGCGACCACGTTCCTCGATGCCGCGCGACGGCGGCAGCGCGTCGGCTGAGCGACCGCCCGGGGGTCCGCACCCCCGGGCGGGACGTCACATCAGGCGGCTGGTGAGCCCGCCGTCGACGGTGATCGCCGCACCCGTCACGAATGAGGCCTCGTCCGACAGCAGGAAGCGCACGGCCCCCGCGATCTCGGCGGGCGCCGCCATCCGCCCGACCGCACCGGCAGGTGGATCGACGTTCACGGAATCGCGGGCCAGCGCCCGGCCGTGCTCCTCCGACATCTTGGTGTCGACGGAGCCGATCACCACGGAGTTCGCGCGGATACCGGCGTCGGCGTACTCGACGGCGATCTGCCGAGACAGGGACACGATCGCACCTTTGCTCGCCGCGTACGCCCCGGTGCCAGGAACGGTCGCGACGGCGTGCACCGACGACAGGTTGACGATGCTGCCCCGTCGTTGCTCGATCATGGTGGGCAGAACCGCCCGGCAGCAACGGAACACTCCCCCGAGGTTGACATCGATCACGTCGTCCCAGAGCTCGTCGTCCAGGCGATGCAGCGGCGCCGTCCGGAGGATCGCCGCAGACGTCACCAGGCCGTCGATACGGCCGTAGGCCTCGCGCAGCTCATCGAACGCGGTGTTCACGGACTGCGTGTCGGACACATCGCACAGCCGGTAGTCGACGCCGTCCACCCGCGCATCCGGGTCCCGCCGCACGAGACCGACGACGGCCCAGCCCGTCGCCGCGAGCTCTGAGACGATCGCCTCGCCGATCCCGCCTCCCGCCCCGCTGACCACGGCGACCCGGTCGGTCGTCATCGCGCCCACGAGCCCTTGGCGATGATGCCGTCGCGGGCATAGGAGACCGCGTCCGACAGCGTCCAGAGGGCGAGGCGGTCTCCGGCTTCCTCCGAGTACCACGCGATGTGGGGCGAGAGCAGCAGGTTCGGGGCGGTGCGCAGCGGCGACGAGCCGGGAAGCGGCTCGGTCTCGAACACGTCGATTCCGGCCGCGGCGAGCCGTCCGCTGGTGAGTGCCGTCGCAAGCGCGGTCTCGTCGATGAGGCCGCCTCTCGAGACGTTCACGATCACGGCCCCTTCCGGCATCGTCTCGATCGCGGCGGCGTCGACGATGTGGTGGGTCTCGCTGGTCAGGGGCACGTGCAGCGACAGCAGGTTCGCCTGCGCGAACAGGTCCTGCGGCGATTCCGCCCACTCCACCCCGTCCAGCGACTCGTCGCGCAGGGCGTCGAAGACGACGACGCGACGGACGAACGGCTTCATCCGCTGGATCAGCGCCCTCCCGATCCGGCCCGTGCCGAGCACGCCGAGGGTCGCCTCCTGGAGCGCGTGGACCCGCCCGACCTGCCGCGAGGTGCCCCAGCCGTTGTCCCGTACGACATGATCCGCCGACCCCAGCCGGCGCCACGACGCGAGAGCGAGGGATGCGGCCTGGTCGGCCACCTCGTTCGTCGCGTAGTCCGGCATGTAGTACACCCTGAGCCCGTTGTCGGCGGCCTTCTCGAGATCGATGGTGTCCAGGCCGACACCGGCGCGGCCGATCACCGACACCGACTCCGACACGGCGGCCAGGTGGTGCTCCCGCAGCGGCTGGAGGGTGACGACGAGCGCACTGGCGCCCGCCGTGAGCTCCGCGACCTCGTCCGGCGTGCCGAGAGGTCCGACGCGGAACTCGGCCGCGTCGGCGAAGTCCTGCCGGATGGCGTCGAGGCCGGCGAACGAGTTCTCGGCCACGGCGATGATGGGATGGGATGAATTCGGCATTGGGGACCTTTCGAGAGTGTTCGAGTTCGGCTGAGCTGCGTGCGCTCACAGTGGAGGACCTGGCGAGACGGCCTCGACTCAGCCTTTGACGGCTCCGCCTTCGTAAGCGGCGGCGAGCTGACGTTGCGTGAGCGCGAGCAGGATGACGGCTGCGGCGACAGGGATGAGCAGGTAGACGGCCTGCTGCCCGGGCGTCGTCGTCGCCGTGAAGTTGTACGACGACATGTACTGCTGGAGGGCGGGCGGGAACGTCCGGATGTTGCTCTGACTGACGAGGGTCGTGGCGAACAGGTACTCGTTCCAGGTGTTGATGAGCGTGTACGCGGTCATCGCGCCGATGACCGGCCGGGCGAGCGGGCGCACGATCTGCAGGAGGATGCGGACCGGACCCGCGCCGTCGATCGCGGCCGACTCCTCGATCTCGCGCGGCGTCCCGTCGAAGAACACCCGGAAGAACAGTGTGGCCATCGAGAGGAAGATGGCGGTGGTCGCCAGGATCTGGCCCGGCTGCGATCCGAGGAGATGCAGCCAGCTCAGGATGTCGTAGAGCGGGAAGACCAGCACGATGACGGGTACGAGCTGGAAGAGCACCAGCGCGCCGACGACGGCTTTGGGCACCCATCCGGTCATCCGCGACAGCGCGTACCCGCCGAACAGGCTGAGCACGATCACGATGACGGTCACCGAGAAGGTGACCACGACGCTGTTCCAGAAGTTGTAGGCCAGCGGAGGGATCGCGATGTTGTTGGTGTCCCAGAGCGCGGGGGACCCGAGAACGGACGTGTAGTTCGCGAGCGACCACGTGCGCGGGAGCAGCGACACCGCCTCCGCGCCACCCGGTGTGCTGTCGAAGGACCGCGAGAGCGTGAAGAGGATCGGCGAGATGGAGATCAGCGCGAAGACGATCGCGGCGACGGTCCGCACGGCCGTGCCGGCGCCTTTCCCACGTCGGACGTCGGTGCGGGGCCGACGAGCACGGCGCGGCAGATGCCACTCGGGCATGGAGGGCTTGACGCGCCTCCAGACGCGCGCGACGAGCATCCCCACTCCGGCCAGGAGGGCGATCGCGATCACCATCACCACGATGCTGATGGTGGTCAGCGTGGTGGCGTAGCCCGAGTCGTAGTCGGAGAACGCGGACTTGTACGCACCGGTGGCGAGCGTCTGCGTCGCGCCCAGCGGCCCACCGGCCGTCAGGATGTAGATGAGGTTGAACTCGTTGAAGCTGTTGATGAAGTGGAGTCCGCACGCGGCCAGGGTGATGGCGGCGATCCCCGGGAGCGTGATGTGCCGGAAGCGCTGCCAGACACCCGCGCCGTCGACTCGGGCCGCCTCGAAGCGCTCCTCCGGGATTGCGCTGAGACCGGCCAGGAGCAGCATCGTATAGAACTGGAACGAGGCCCACGCGTTGATCGCGAGCAGAACCCACCAGACCGCGCCGGGATCGGTGAACACGCTCTGCGTGTGGAGGCCGAGGGCGGCGGGGATGCCGCTCTGCGGGTCGAGCAGCAGCTTCCACATCCCCAGCCCGACGGGCGCGGAGATCACGAACGGCAGCAGGATGAGCAGCCGCAGCGCCGTGCGTCCCTTCAGCGCCTTGTTGAGCGCGAGCGCGGCGCCGAGCCCCAGCAGATAGCTCGGGATCACGCCGCCGATGCCGCGGATGAAGGAGTTGACGACCAGTTGCACGGAAGCCGGGTCGGAGAAGAAGCGCACGTAGTTCGCCCCGCCGATCCACTTGCCCGACGTGCCCGCCTGGAAGCTGCTCATCACGCTGAGGACGATCGGGATCGCCACGAAGACGACCAGCATCGCCAGGAGCGGGAGGAGGAAGATGCCGTAGACGACGCTCGCCCGCCTCCCCAGGCGACCGGGCGTGCGGCGGCGGGCCGCCGACAGCCTGAGGGGGCTGCCGGCGACCGACCGGGTGAGACCTGAACTGTCAGCTGCCATGGTTGATCTGATCGAGCGCCTTCTGGAAGTTCGTCCGCAGCGTGCCCGCAGCGGCCTGGACCGAGGCCGAGCCGAGGCAGACGGACTCGATCGCGGGCAGGATCGCGTTGTTCATGAGCGGAGCGATGTTGATGGGTTCCGGGACGACGGCCGTGTCGAGGATCTTGGCGAAGCCCTTGAGCACATCATTCGTGATCGCGGTCGAGTTGACCTGCGGACGCACCGAGAGCTGGGCATCGCCCTCGCGGCCGGCGATCACCGTCTGCGTCTTCACGCTGCGCATGTTCTTGAGGAACTGCTCGGCGAGGTCTCGGTTCGGGGCGTCCTGGTGGATCATCAGGGTGTGCTCCTCCCAGAAGGAGGCGGGCGTCCCGGCGTTGGGCAGCGGTGCGACGGCGAGGTTCTTCTTCGTGTCCGGGTACTGCTCGACGTTGGCGAACACGAAGGGGCCGGCCGAGTACGACGCGAGGGTGCCCTTGGCGAACTTGCTGTCGGTCTCCTGGTAGCCCCAGTTGGCGACGTCCTTGGGGGTCGACTTCCAGGTGTAGACGGCGTCGTAGTAGAACTGCAGGACTTTCTGAGCCTGCTCGTCCGAGAAGCCGATCTTGAAGGAGCCCGCGCCGCCGGTGACCAGCGGCGCACCCGTCGACCAGAGGAGCGGGAGGAAGTTCGAGGACGCACGGCCGTCGCCGACCTTCGCCTCGAAGGCGAAGCCGTTCACCGAGCTCGAGTTGAGACCCGTGGCGAACTTCCCGAACTCGTCGAAGGTCCAGCTCTCCGGGGCGGTGAGCCCCGCCGCCTCGGCGATGTCCTTGCGGTAGACGAGCCCTCGCGTGTTGCAGCGGAAGCCCAGCCCGTAGAGCTTGCCGTCGATCGTGCTCGCCTTGTAGTTCTGCGCATAGAAGTCCGACCGGTTCTCGGTCTTGGCGTAGCTGGTCAGGTCGGCGAGCTTGACCCCTGCGGCCTGGAGGGACGGGATGCCCTGGGCGGTCCAGAAGATCAGGTCGGGCACCTGGCCCGACTTCTGAGCCGCTGCAGCCTGCGCCGGGTATGTGCCGTCGTCGACGGTCATGAGGTTGAGCTTGACGCCCAGCGGGTCGGCGGCGGACTTCTGCATGACGTCGCGGATGAACGATGCGTCGACCCACGAGGCCAGCATCAGGTTGAGCGTCTTCGTGCCGCTGCCGGACGTCGACCCCGAGGACGGAGTCGGCGCGCACGCCGCGAGGGCCGCAGTTGTCATCAAGCCGAGCGCGGCGACACCGCCCCCCTTGATCAGTTGACGCCTCGAGAAGCCAGAGGGGGCGGAACCGAGGGGTGATTGCATCAGCGTTCTCCTATCTCCATTGATTGAGCGGGCGTTGCGCCCTTGGCGACTGTGTGCTGTAAATTGAAAACAATTAACTCGCAGACACATTCTTGCCAGCAACGATGGCGGATGTCAATCCGAGGACCGAAGACCGCTCAGCGGCTCGACGTGATCACGAGAGTAAGGACCAACGATGACCCAACAGCTCGTCCCCGTGCGCGACCTCCTGGAGTGCGCGACCGAGATCCTCCGAGAACTCGGGACACCCGCCGCTCAGGCGCACGACGTCGCGGAGTCCCTCGTCGAAGCGAACAGGGTCGGGCACGAGTCGCACGGCGTCGTGCGGCTGCTGGAGTACACCTCCTTCGTCGAGCGCGGGATCCTGGATCCGGCGGCGGCTCCGCGGATCGTCCACCGCTCCGGCGCCGTCACGGTCGTCGACGGAAACCACGGCTGGGGTCAGCTCGCCGCCCGGTTCACCGCCGACCGGGCGGCTCAGGCCGCGCACGAATACGGCGTCGGCATCGCCACCCTCCGCAACGGCAACCACATCGGCCGCATCGGCGAGTACGTCGAGAGGATGGCGGCCGACGGCATCGCCTCGATCATCTGGTGCAACGCGGACCCGACCGTTGCACCGTTCGGCGGAAAGGAGCGGATGCTCGGCACCAATCCGTTCGCGACGGGAATCCCGGTGGAGGACGAGCATCCGTTCGTCATGGACATCGCCACCGCCACGGTCGCGGAGGGCAAGCTGCGGGTGGCGCGCGCCGCGGGCCTCGCCATCGAGCCTGGCGCCGTCATCGACGCAGAGGGCCACGACTCCACGGATCCGAACGCGTTCTACGACGGCGGGGCGCTGCGAGCGTTCGGCGGGCACAAGGGCTACGCGCTGAGCGCCTTCATCGAGCTCCTAGGCGGCGCGCTCTCCGGTAACCACCCTTCCGTCACCTCGCGCTATCGGGAGGGGAACGGCGTCGTGATGATCGGAATCGATCCCGGAGCCTTCGCGGCCGAGGACTTCGCCGTCGACGTCCGCGAGACCGTGCACGCGCTGCGCGCCTCGGCTCCGGCGCGCCAGGGCACGAGCGTCCTCATCCCGGGCGACATCGAAGCGTCGCTGCGTGCCGAGCGCTCCGTGGAGGTTCCGGTGAACGACAACATCTGGGCCGACGTGCTCGCGCTGCGCGAGCGGCTCGCTGCGTGATCCGGGTCTCGGCGTAGCCGCCGGCGGGGCGGGCGGGGCGTGCGGTGCGCGCGTCCCGCCTACTCGCCCTGTTCCATCGCCTTGACCACGCGGCCGTACGAGGCCTCGACGTGGTGCTGGATGCGCTCCACTGCGTCGTCGGCGCGCCCGGCGACGAGCGCGTCGACGATGGCGCGGTGGTCCGGCTCCCATTCGTCGTCGTAGTCCTTGCGGAGCGACATCCGCGTGACGAGGAAGGCGTAGATCTGCCCGCGCAGCCCTTCCCAGGCGCGCTGCAGACGCTGGTGGTGCGATGCCGCCACCAGCTCGTCATGGAAGGCGATGTCGACCTCGGCGATCAGCTCCGGAGTGCGCTCCTGCGCCGGCGTTGCTGCGAACCGGTCGAGGGTCGCACCGAGCTCGGCGAGCTCCTCGGCCGTGGCGTGGGTCGCCGCCCACTGCACCGCGAGGGATTCCAGGGCCTTCCGGAGGCTGAAGATCTCATCGAGGTCCGATCGGTACAGCTCGACGACGCGAGCGCCGCGGAACGGCTCGATCTGCACGAGGCCCTCGCGTTCCAGCTTCGCGAACGCCTCGCGTACGGGGCCGCGGCTCACGTTCATCTGGGTGGCCAGGCGGTCCTCCCGCAGCCAGGCGCCCGGCGGGAGGGCACCGGTCATGATGGCCTCGCGCATCTGATCCGTGACCTCGTCTGCGAACAGGCGCCGGCGTGCGGGGCCAAGATCAAGGGGGACGTTCTCCACGACAAAACCTTTCCCGCGCGTAGCGTCTGCTCGGCGTCAGCTCGATTGTCAACAGACTACAGTCAACGGGCTGAGAGTGCGCTCAGGCCGTCCGTTCCGCGTGGGACGAAGACATCACGGGCCACGGAGTGGCCGCAGGGCCGGAGCGCCCGACGTCCACGCGATGGAGCGCTCCTGCGGCCGGGCGGCGATGGCGCTCCTCGGCCGGGATGTCGATGGATGCCGTGGTGATGAACAGGGTCCTGCGCCCGTCTCCCCCGAAGCAGCAGCTCGTCACGTGCCGCGCCGGGACGATGACGATGGCGTCCACCCGGCCGTCCGGCGCGAACCGGATCACGCGTCCTCCGCCGTAGTCGGCGACCCAGACGCCCCCGTCGTCATCGACGGTGAGGCCGTCGGGCGCTCCAGGACCATCGATCAGCGCGAACGGCCTCCTGCGCGACACGGCCCCCGACCCGAGGTCGTAGTCGAACGCGTCGACGCGGCCCGTCGGTGTGTCCACGAAGTAGAGGGTCGCGCCGTCCGGCGACCAGCCGAGGCCGTTGGACAGGCTGACGCCCGGCACCAGCGTGCGCAGACCCGCGCCGGGCTCCCAAGTGTAGAGCGCCGACGCATCCGGGCGCCCGCTCAGGGACACGGTCCCCACCACCACCCGACCCGCCGGATCCGTCTTCCCGTCGTTGAAGCGATGGTCCGGCATCCCCTGCAGCGCATCGCTGACGATCTCGAGTTCCCCCGTGTCGTCGAGAAGGGCGAAGCCGTCTTCGGTGGCCAGCAGGATCCGGCCGTCGTCGGCCGGCATCGCCGTGCCCGGCATCACGGGCAGCGCGAAGGACCCCCGGTGCCGCCCGTCCGGGCCTGCGATGTGCACCGCCTTGCCGAAGATGTCGATCCAGATCAGCCGGCGGCGGCGCTCGTCCCAGACGGGCCCCTCCCCCAGAAGCGCGGGAGTGGCGTCCGCACGGGCGGCGTCGAATACGATCACGGTCGGACTCCTGACATGGTTCGGTCGCTCAGCGGCGCAAGGATCCGCCGGCGTGGAAGGCCATACTCCCACCGTCGATCGGCAGCGTCACTCCGGAGATGAACGAGGCCTGCTCGCTCGCGAGGAACAGCACGGCGTCGGCGACCTCGCCCGGACGGGCGAGCCGGCCGAGCGGGACGCCGGAGAGCGCATCCGAGAGCGTGTTGCCGGAGGCCACGTCCTCTCGCGCGATGAGCGGGCGGAAGCCTTCGGTGTCGACCTGGCTCGGCGCGAGAGCGTTCACCCGGATGCCGTAGGACGCCCACTCCACGGCGAGCTCCCTGGTCATCCCGATGAGCCCGGCCTTGGCGATGGAGTACACGTAGTTCCCCCGGCCGAGCGCTGCAAGGCCACCGATCGAGGCGAGATTGATGATCGACCCGACGGCTCCGCGGGCGATCATCGCCCGCCCCGCAGCGTGCGCGGCGAACGCCGCCGCACGCAACGACACGGACATGACGCCGTCCCACTCCGCGATCGTGACCTCCTCGGGAGGACGATGGATGCCGCGAGCCGCGTTGTTCACGAGCACGTCGACACCCCCGCTCTCCGCCTCGATGGCCTCGAAGACCGGAGCGATGCCCTCGGCGTCGGAGAGATCGCACCGGTGGAAACTCCCCCCGCTCAGTCGCGCGGTCTCCTCCCCCGTGCGCGCGTCGATGTCGATTCCCACGACGTGGTACCCGCGACGGGATGCAGCGAGGCTCACAGCGCGCCCGATGCCCTGGCCGCTCCCCGTGACGACGAGCGTCCGCCCGGCGCCGTCACCGAAACCGGTTGTGGCCGACTCAGCCATGCGCGACCACCGTGTTGCTCAGCGACGGCAGCCCGTCGATCGTCACCGTCGGCCGGTCACCCGGGCGGAGGAACCGCGGCGGGGTGTGCGCCGCGCCGATCCCGGACGGCGTGCCGGTGGCGATGATGTCGCCGGGACGAAGGTCGCAGACCGAGCTGACGTAGGACACGATCTGCGGCACGGTGAAGATCATGTCGCTGGTGCTCGCCTCCTGCATGACCTGGTCGCCGAGGGTCAGCCGGATGCGCCGTCCCGCCGGGTCGCCGAACTCGTCGGCGGTGATGAGATAGGGACCGGTCGGAGCGAAGGTGGGGAATCCTTTGCCCTGCGTCCACTGGCCCGTGCGGTTCTGGTAGTCGCGCGCGCTCACGTCGTCGAAGGTGAAGTAGCCCGCGACCGCCTGCAAGGCGTCCCCGACCGAGACCCGCGACGTCGGCGCCCCGATCACGAGGCCGAGCTCGGCCTCGAAGTCGGGCTGCGTGCAGTCCTCGGGGATCACGATCGGCGCACCGTGCGCCGAGATCGACGACGTGAACTTCGAGAAGATGACCGGGTACTCCGGGACCGACGCCCCGGTCTCCGACGCGTGGTCGACGTAGTTGACCCCGATGCAGATGATGTTCCGCGGTTCCGGTATCACCGGCAGCAGCTCCACCTCGCCGAACGACAGGCTCGGGCCATCCGGCACAGGGCGGTCGGAGTCCGATCGCGCCGCAAGGAAATCGGTGATGGTCGGCGGCGCACCGGGGACGTTCCGCGGGATGTCGACGACTCGGGCGGTCTCGAGGTCGTCGAGACCGCGGCCGCCCACCACGACGCCATAGCTCGTGACGCCGTTCAGCCGGTAGCTCGCGAGCCTCATGCCGTCTCCTCCAGCAGCCGACGCGTCGCGCGGACGACCCCGTCCACGCTGGGCAGGAGGGCGTCGATCAGCGGCGGGCTGTGCGGGATCGGCGCGTGCGCCGCCGTCACGGTGACGATCGGCGCGTCGAGGTACCAGAACGCCCGCGACTGCACCTCGGTGACGATCTGCGCGGCCACGCTGCCGAAGTGCGGCGACTCGTCGACGACGACCAGGCGCCCGGTGCGGCGCACGGACGCGGCGATCGTGTCGATGTCGAGCGGGAAGATGGATCGCAGGTCGATGAGGTCGACCTGCACCCCCGTGGCAGAGAGGGCGTCGGCGGCCTCGGTCGCGGTGATCATGCCGTGGCTGTGGCTCACGATGGTGACCTCGCCGCCGGAGCGCACGAGGTCGGCCACGCCGATCGGTGTGAACTCCCCGTCGCCGCCGACCGCGCCGCGCACACCCGTCAGCTTCTTGTGCATCAGGAAGACGACGGGGTCGGGCGAGCGGAGCGCCGTCTTGATCAGCCCCTTGGCGTCTTTCGCCGTCGACGGCGACACGACCGCCAGCCCGGGCATGCTCGCGAAGAGCATCTCCATGCTGTTGTTGTGCTGCGCACCGCCGAGGGCCACTCCGGACGTCGCCCGGATCACGAGGGGCACGTTGCGGTCCCACATGTAGCGCAGCTTGGCCGCCTGATTGAAGATCTCGTCCATCGCTCCGTAGGCGAAGTCGTCGAAGTTCAGATCCACGAGCGGGCGGGAACCGCTGACGGCGGCCCCGACGCCCGCAGCGACCATGGCCGCTTCGGAGATCGGCGCATCGCGGACACGATCGCGACCGAACTCGGGGCCCAGCCCCTTGACCTGGGCGAAGTGCCCGCCGCGCTCATAGAGGTCGGTGCCGAGGATGAAGATGCGATCGTCACGCAGCATCTCCTCACGCACACCCTCGCGGAACGCGTTCGAGTAGCTCATCGGCCGGCTCATCGCTTGCTCCCGTCGTTGTCGATCAGCCCGTTCGCGCTCCAGCCGAGCACGTTCCACTCGGACACGTTCTCTCCAGCGCTCGACGGGTCCGGCCATTTCGATTCCTCTGCGAAGGTCACGGCGTGATCGACGGTCTCGGCCACGCTCTTCTCGATCTCGGTCAGCTGCTCGGAGCTGAGGAGACCCCGATCGGTCAAGTGGGCGACGAATCGCTCGATGGGGTCCTTGGACGACCGCCACTGCTCGACTTCGTCGTCCGTGCGATAGGTCACGACCTCGCCGGCGTTGTGGCCGCGGTAGCGGTAGGTGAGCACCTCGATGAACTGAGCGCCTTCGCCGGCACGGGCGGCCTCGGCGGCCTCGCGGGTCGCCTCGTAGACGGCCACGACATCCTGGCCGTCGACTTGACGAGACGCCACCCCGAATCCCGCGGCCCGGTCGGCGACCGAGGTCCCTCCCGTCACCGTGGCCGACGGCGTCTCCACCGCGTAGAGGTTGTTCTCGCAGATGGCGATCAGCGGGAGCTTCCACACCGAGGCGAGGTTGACGAACTCCCACACGCGGCCGACGTTCGCACCGCCGTCTCCGAAGTAGCCCGCCGAGACCCGCGGGAGCCCCTGCAGTTTCGCGCCGAGCGCTGAACCCATCGCGAGCCCGAGCCCTCCCCCGACGATCGCGTTGGCTCCCCACAGCCCCTTGTCGAAGTCGGCGAGATGCATCGATCCGCCGCGACCCCCGATGGTCCCCGTCTCTTTGCCGAAGAGCTCGGCCATGGCCGCGGCCGGGTCGAGGCCCTTGGCGAGGGCGTGGTGATGCGAGCGGTGGGTGCTCGTGACGATGTCGTCGGGTCGGAGCGCCCGAGCGACACCCACGGCGCTCGCCTCCTGGCCGATGGCCGGGTGTATTCCTCCCGGCACGAGGCCGCGCAGCGAGGCCTCCTCGGCGGCCTCCTCGAATCTGCGGATGAGGAGCATGTCGGACAGCCAGCTGCGCAGGTCGTCGTCTGCGACGTCGCCCACGCTCGGTGTCGTCTGGGTCAGGGTCACGAAGATGTCCTTTCGACGGGTGGTCACGGCCCTCAGCGGCCGAACGAGGTGAGGAGGATCGGGTTGGCGGCGATGGCGGCGAAGCGCGACAGGATCTCCGCCGCATGCTGGCCGTCCCAGTGCCGATGGTCGACGTTGAGAGTCACCGTCATGGCGCGGCCGACCGCCAGTTCGCCGTTCTCGACGACCGGTCGGAGGCTTGCGGACCCCACAGTGAGGATCCCCTTCTGGCCGATCGGAACGATGCCGGTGAAGCTGTCGACCCCGTAGGCGCCGAGGTTCGACACCGTGCAGATCGGCTCGACGGCGTCGTCCGGGTCGAGGCGCGCGGCCTTGCTGCGCTCGATGGCGGCACGGCGGCTGTCGGCGATGCCGAGCACGTCGCGGCGCGCCACGTCGCGGAGGACGGGGATGGCGACGCCGCGATCCGTCGCGACCGCCAGGCCCAGGTCGAGCTCCGAGGTGCCCACCGTCTCGATGAGCGCGAGCCCGAACGCCTTGACGATGAGATCGGTGAACGTCACGTGACGGTGGACGGTGCGGTACCCGGCGAGCACCTCGTCGAGTCGCTCGACGCGAACCTCGCGCTCCACGGCGAAGTGCGGGATCTCCGCCCACGACCGCGAGACGGCGGCGGCCACGGCGGCACGGTGCCGGTCGGCCCCCCGGTCGCCGGTGGGCGCCGGGTCGGCGGGCGACACCGATGCGGCAGCTGTATGTGCGGGGGGCTGCGCGGCGCCGGGGGCAGCGCTCGGCGCAGCGCTCGGTGCGGCGATCGGCGCGGGCGTCCTGGTGGCCCCGGTGGCAGACCGCTCGGCGAGCAGGTCGGTGCGGCGGTGCGGACTCGCCACGTAGGGCTCGAGCTCTCCCGACTCGAGGCGAGCGCGGTCCGATCGCCTCAGCGGACCGGCCTCGTCACGGGGCCGGGCCACCGCGTCCTGCACCGCGGGGGCCGCCGCCGGCACCGTCGCCTCGGGTGCCGCCGCCGGCGCGTCGTCCGCGCGTTCGCCGGATCCGGAGTCGTCGACGACCTCCGACTCCCCCTCGTCCAGCAGGACCGCGATGGTCGCACCCGACGGCACCTCGGTGGCGTCGGGGAAGCGGTGGCGGCCGAGCGTGCCGGCGGCGGGAGCCTCGATCGACATCTCGGCCTTGTCGGTCTCGATCTGAGCGATCTCGTCCCCCGCTTCGATGCGGTCGCCGGGCTGCTTGAGCCACTCCGCGAGGTAGACCGTGTCGCTGGCCATCCCGAGTGCCGGGACGTAGATCTCTTGCATTCGCGCCTCCGTTGCCGTGAGTGACTAGACGTCTAACAAGTTGGAGCCTAGTGCGCGACCGCGCGCGATGTCAAAGTCCCGAGTCGCCGGCTCCACTGATCCACCGCTGCGTGTTCGCGAAGTGCTCGCGCATCGCCTCGGCCGCCGCCGCCGGGTCCCGCGACACGACAGCTTCGACGATCGCGCGATGGCGCTCCACAGCGTCCACCTCGTCCATCGACTCGGCCGGAATCGGCTTCGCCCAGGCGAGGGCCATCCAGAACGCCTCGAGGAGCTGACCCATCAACGGCAGGTCGAGATCGGCGTAGAGCTTGGCGTGGAACTCGCGGTCGAGGTCGTCCAGCGACTCGTGCGCCTCGGCCCGACGGCCCATCTCGTCGACGAGCTGCTCGAGGCGGGCGAGATTCGGTCCCGTCGCCCCGTTCGCGGCGACCCGCTGGATGAGCTCTGTCTCCAGGATCTGCCGCAGATCGGCGAGCTCGGTCGCCGTGCGGACGGCGCCCTCGCCCGACAGTCTGCTGTGGAAGATCAAGCCGTCGGCGAATCCGTCGAACGACAGCCGGCTCACGAAGGTGCCCGAGCCGTGCCGCGCCTCCAGGATGCCCTGCGCCTGCAAGGTCTTCAGCGCTTCCCGCAACGATCCGCGGCTCACGTTCAACCGCTCGATCAGCGTGTTCTCCGACGGGATCGGGTCTCCGGGGCGCAGGTCCAGCTCGAGAAGCAGTTGCGTGATCTCGCTTCGGAGAGAATTCGCATGGCCGCCGAAACCACGGCGCGACGTGTTCGGCTCTCGTTCGACTGCTGGCACGTCCGCATCGTACTATCGCGGCTCCTGCGGCTGCGAAACCGATGGCGTCACGACGAGGTCGAACAGCCGTCGCGCCACTCGACGGGCGCACATGCGACCGTCGAGGACCTCAAGACCGCGTTCGTCGGCGCGGGCGGCGTCTGCGCGCCTGGGAGGTCGGAGGCTGTCCTCTCCGTGTACAGCAACGCGGACGACGTGAAGCAGTCGATCGACGGGGCGAAGTCGCGCGCCGCCACCATGCGCGCGATCCTCTCGGGCGAGAACTGGATCGTGCAGGCGTCTCCCGATCAGATCGAGACCGTGCGCAGGAACCTCGGAGGCACCGTCACGACGTTGTCGGATTAGGCGACGCGCAGCACCGGCAGCAGAGGCAGCGTCGTACACCGTCTGCGGCGAGCACCAGCGACTCGACGTCGACGCTCCGCGCGGCGTCGCCGCTCGGTCAACCCCTTGCATTCGCGCGGCCATGGGCATTCGATCCGGAGGAGGCGAAGAGGGACTTCGCACGCACAAGGGAGGGGCCGTCGACGTCGTGACAGCAGACCAGCGCACCCCGCACCACACCTCGAGGATCCGGACCACGACCATGATCGGCGCGGGTCTGGTCGCCGCGGCGGCGACCGCCGCGCTCGGCCAGTGGGCGTATGCGGCGGCGGTCGGCTGGGCTGCCGCGTGCGCCGTCTACCTCGCGTGGGTCTGGCTCACCATCTCCCGGATGGGAGGCGCGGAGACCCGCCGTCGCGCGTCGGCCGAAGACCCCGCTCGAACCACCAGCGACACCCTGCTCCTCGTCGCCTCCATCGCGAGCCTCGCCGCGGTCGCGCTGCTCTTGGGCCAGACCAAGAACGCCGCAGCACCGGCGAAGGACCTCATCGCGGCACTCGGCATCGCCTCCGTCGCGCTGTCCTGGTTGTTCGTGCACACGCTCTACACGCTCCGCTACGCCGTTCTGTACTACAACGAACCGGGCAGCGGGCGGCACGGCATCGACTTCAACGAAGACACGGCACCCCGCTACCTCGACTTCGCGTACCTGTCGTTCACCGTCGGCATGACCTTCCAGGTCTCCGACACCGACATCTCCAGCCAGAGGATACGCGCCGCCATCCTGCGGCACATGTTGCTCTCGTACCTGTTCGGCGCGGTGATCATCGCCACGTCCGTGAACCTGGTCGCGAGCCTGGCCTCCTGACCGCGCGAGCGTCGTCGTTCTCGCGGTCACGACGTCCCGCGCAGCCGGGCATCGATCGCCTCGATCGACTCGCCGCGCCCGCGCGGCATGAGCACGATGCCCAGGATGCCCGATCCGACGGTCACCACGATCATCAGGACCGAGACGCCGGCGAGTCCGGACGCGAGCAGCGTCGGCACGAAGACGAGCGAGACAGCGGAGGCGATCCTCGCGACGCCGAAACTCAGGCCGAGCGCGGTGCTGCGCAGTTCCGTCGGGAACAGCTCCTGCGACCACAGTTTGTAATGGGCCTCCCCGGTCAGTGTGGTGCCGATGCCGTAGGTCACGAATGCGAGCACGAGCGTGCCCGCTCCGGCCGGGAGCAGCAGCGCCAAGAACCAGGCGCCCGCCTGGACGATGGCGCCCACGATGAAGATCGGCCGGCGCGCCGCGCTGTCCATCGGTCGCATCATCGCCACGACAGTGATCAGGATGATCGGAACCGTGACGAGGGAGTACAGGAGGGCGACCGCCGGGGGCAGTCCGCCGACGGTCTCCAGGGCGTAGAGCCCGAAGGAGCCGTAGAAGTTCGTGCCGATCGTCAGCAGCGTGTAGAACACGAGGATGAAGAGGGTGTTCCGCAGCAGCCGGCCGCGGAACAGGCCGCCGACCGTCTCACGGGTCGCGCCGAGGCTGCGCGCGTTCTTCCACACAGCCGGTTCCCCGATCCGGCGGCGCAGCAGCCAGGTGACGAGCGACAGGACCAGGAGGTGCCCGAACACGATGCGCGGCATCCACTCCCCCAGGCCCGTCGAGGCCAGGACGACGAGGATGACGATGAGCGGACCGAGCCCCCACAGCAGCTGCGTGAAGGTGACGAGCCGGCCCCGGCGCTTGCCGGGTGCGGTCTCGCCCACCACGGTGATCGAGGTCGGCACGTCGGCGCCGATCGCCAGCCCGACGATGATCACGCCGACGAACAGCATGGCGGGTACGACGGCGCACACGATCCAGAGCAGCCCGAAGGCGTAGAGCAGCAGGTCGAACGAGTACACGCGCTTGCGGCCGACACGGTCGCCGACGCGGCCGCCGACGATCGCGCCGATGCCGATGCAGACGGTGAGAGCCGCGGAGAGGAAGCCGAGCTGCCAGGCGTCGAGCGAGAACTGGCCCTTCCAGAGGGTGAGGCTCGCGCTGACCGCGACGATCGTCCCCGCATCGAGGTACGAGGCCATTCCGGCGAGGACGGCGGTGCGCCAGGGTGCGGGCGCCTGAGGTTCGGTGCCGGACGCGTCGGGTGCGGTGCCGGCGGGGGCGTGTTCGGTCATCGGGAGGTCTCCGTTCATCGGGGCTGCGCCCAGTGGGTTCATCGGCTCTGCGCCCACTGGGCGATCTGGGCGGCGAGGAGGGCGCGCAGGCCGCCGAGGTCGACGTTGTAGTCGACGACATGGAGCCCGAGCGCGGATGTGGAGGTGTCGGGCAGCATCCCACCGGGGTCGTCGATCTGCAGCCAGCTGGAGTTGGCGGTCGCGTCGCCGGCGAACGCGCAGTGCCCGGTGAGCGCACCAGGTGTCTCGCGGTAGCCGGTCGAATCGCCGGGCAGCGTGTAACCCAGGAGCAGGTGGGTGAGCGCGCCGTTCGGGGCGAGGACGTTGCCGCGGACGAGCGTGCGGGTCGGGAGGATGGGCTCCAGCGGCGTGGAGGTCCCGTCCGGCTTCGAGGCCAGCAGGGCGCCGGGGTTGACGCACGCGATCCTGTGGCCGGGGTCGAGGTTGGCGGCGAGGCTCCCCGACACAGGGGCCTGCCCCGCCGGCTGGCTGTAGCTCGAGTAGGCGATGACGCATCCCGTGGGCACCGAGCTCGGCTGCGGTTCGCACAGCGGAAGGTGCTGGAACGTCGAGCGGGGATCCGCCCCTCCCCCCGCCGCGGCGTCGAGAGGTACTTGGACCTGACCTCCGAGGACGACGGCGCTCACCAGTTGCGCGGTCGCCGCGGGGTTGCCGTCCACCGAGTGCTGGAGCAGTCTCTCGACGGCGACGCTGCCCTGCGAGTGTCCCAGCACGATGACCCCCCGGCGTTCTCCCGTCGCGGGGTCGACGTTGTCGTTCGTCCAGTAGTCGTCCCACGCCTGCTGCACATCGGCGAAACCCGGGCCCGGATAGGGATCCGCACCGGTCAGACCGCTCGCGGCGAGCTGCAGGAGGGTGCTCTGCCGATAGAGCGGAGCGAAGACGCGGCAGAGACCGGCGAGCGGCCCGAGCTGCGCGAGCATCACGGCCACCTCGTCGTCGCGGGCGGACGGCGCGGCAGAGCCGATCATCAGCGGCGGGTTCGGCAGCAGGTCGACCGTCGGGTAGACGTAGAAGCAGTCGACCGGCGGCGGGGTGCCACCGGTGGGCTGGACCACGGCCAGGGAGCCGCCGGTGGCCACCGTGGTCGAGAGGGGCACCGTGGTGCCGTCGGGGTAACGGCCCACGCCGTCGCCGCACGCCGAGGCGGCATCGCCGGGATGGCAGAGCCAGACCGGTGCGGACAACGGTGCGGTCAGGGATACGGACAGGGAAACGGATGGGGCATCCGGGGCAGGCGCCAGACCGACGGACGCCGTCAGCACGACGGCCGTCGCGATCCCGAGGAGCGGTGAAGGCATCGTCGCCTCCTTTCGTCGGCACACCGAACGGTGTGCGTATGGTCAGAGCCGCGTCGTCGCGGCTCCGGCGTGGTGCACGGTCTCCCGCCCGGCGCGATCCACGAACGTGAACGGGACGGGAGAGTGGATCTCGACCCGGTCGCCGTCGACGGAGACCTGCACAGGGCCGAACGGTGTGGCGGCGGCGCCGGAGACGCGCGAGAGCCGCCCGGGCCTGGGAGCGATCCGCATCCTGCCGCAGCCGGGCGTCTCGGGGCGGATGCCGAGCGTGAAGACGATCAGGTCGCGGGCCGGGGTGGCGCTCCAGCCGTGGCAGAACGAGCCGCCCTCCCAGCACTCGCGGAAAGCCGTCGGCGCGTCGTCGAGCAGCGCATCCCAGTCGAGCAGCAGGTCGGGCAGCCGATCGGTCTCACCGAGGAGGTCGAGGGCTTCGTGCACGATCGGGCGGAAGAACGGCTGCGCCCCCACCGTCAGCCGCTCGGTGTCCCAGTCGGGGGCATCGCGCACCGACACTGGCGTCCCGGCCACCGGGCCGAGGGCGTCCGAGCCGTGGTCGGCCAGCGGGCTGCGGGTGAACATGGCATCCCGGTCGAGGAGGAGGCGCCGCACGGCATCCCTCCGGTGCTCCGGCACGATCCCCGCGCAGATCGCGCTCGCAGCGGTGTGCTCGCTGACCGACGCTCCGCGTTCTCCGCCGACGATGGTGTCGCGGTAGGCGCCGCGCGCCTCGTCCCAGAACGCCTCGAACGCGGCGGCGATGGCGGCGTGCCGGCCGCGCGCCCGGCCGGCGCGGCCGTGATCGCCGAGCGCGTCGGCGAGTTCGGCGACATCGAGGAAGGCGCGGGCCAGCAACGCGTTCAGGGCGGCACTGCGGCCGGTCACCTGCACGGGCGACCAGTCGATGAGCACCCACCCCGGCACGTCGGCGACGAGACCGTCGTCGCCCGCGAAGCGGTCGAACCAGCGGAGCACGTTCTCGGCCACCGGCAGCAGCTCGGCCACGGCCTCCTGGTCACCCGTGTAGAGGTGCAGGCGCTGCACCTGGCGGATCCAGTGCAGCGACCAGTCCGGGATGGTGGGGACCTCCGGTGTGGCGAAGTCGCCCGCCGCGACCATCGGGAGGATGCCGTCGAGGCGCGGCTGGGCGAGCAGGCGGGGGCTCCAGCGCGGCAGGCTCCAGTCGAGGTTCGCCGCGAAGTCGACGGACTGGTGCACCACCGAGTCCCCCGTCCAGGCGCGCTGCTCCCGGGTCGGGCAGTCCACGTACGCGTCGTGCGAGCTGAGGTCGGCGGTGCGCAACGCCACGTCGTAGATGCGGTCGATCCGCGGGTCGTCGCAGCGGAAGGGCTCGACCGCCTTCCGGGGGCGCAGGCGTTCGAGAACCGCGACATCGTCCAGACACCAGCCGGCGGCCGCGTCGACGAGGAGCACCAGCCACCGGCCGCCCAGGCGCTCAGAGGACGTGATCTGGTCGTCTGCACCGCGGCAGATGTAGCCGAGCAGAGCGGCGGAGTCGAGCGCCGCCGGCGTCGGCGCCTCGAGCAGGCTCGCCGCCACCGTGGTGCCCGGTGGCGCGGAGAAGCGCAGCACCAGCCGGCCGCTGACGATCGCCCCGAAGTCCAGGACGATCAGGTGGCGGCCCGCCGGAACGTCGACCGGGTGCTCGAGCGCGCCCGGCGCACCGGGCGAGACGGCGGGAACCGCAGGGGCTTCGGCGAGCAGCGCGGCGACGAGGGCGCGAGCGGGTGCGAGGGCGGAGCCGTCCCAGGCCTCGGTCCCGCCGTCCGCGATGGCGAAGCCGACGGGATGCCGTGACTCACCGACGAGCCCGGGGACCGGCCGTCGACGAGGCGCACCCCACGGCTCGCCGCCCGGCGTCGTGCGCCCGGAAGGACCGACGATCGAGTGCTCGCTCAGCACCGTCGCAGCCTCCCACGCGGAATCGTCGTAGCCGCGCTGCGCCCAGTCCGCGTCGAGCCGGCGCGCGTCCAGGAGCTCGTCCGGCTGGGTGACGAGGAACCCGCGGGGAGCCGACGGAGCCCACGCGTCGGCAGCCGCCACCCGCCAGTTGTGGTCGGTGCCGACGATGGTCCCATCGATGGCGATCTCTGCTGCCAGACAGCCGCCGCCCAGAGTGAAGCTGGTCGGCGACGGCTCCCACCAGGGCGAGGGGTACCCGCGGAACCGGCCGATGACAGCGACCACGTTCGCCCCGGCGACGAGAGCCCCGTCGAGGCCGTACTCGTCGAACTCGATGCGCCGCGGCGCGTGGCGGATCGGGCCCGCCCCGAGTTCGCGCCCGTTGACGAAGAGGCGGTAGTCGGAGTCGGCCGTGATCCGCAGGCGGGCGGTGCGCGGCGCCGAGTCGAGGTGCAGAACACGCCGGAACAGCACTCGCGTGTCGAAGCGCTCGGGATCGGGCGCGCCGTAGGGACGGTCCGCTGTCGGTCCCGCCAGCGCAGGCCGGCTAGACCAGATCCAGCTTCCGATCCACTCCTCCGGCCACGGCGTCGATGACATGCGAATGATTTTACCGAGTGGTAAGTAAAATGCAAGCGGGCACAATAGGGACATGAGCGAGAGCAGCGACAAGGCGGCCCCGTCGCGCCGCCGACGGCACCGCGGCACCGGGCGCGGCGACTCCCGGCGCGACGAGTTGCTGCACGTGGCGAGCGAGCTCTTCGCTGAGAACGGCTACCGCGACACGAGCATCGCCGACATCGCCCAGCGCGTCGGCGTCACCCAGCAGGCCCTGCTCTACTACTTCGGGAGCAAGCCGGCCCTGCTCGACGCCGTCATCGACGAACGAGACGGCGCCGCCGTCGCGTTCGCCGAGGAACTCGCCGCGATCGGCGGATTCGACGCCATCCGCGCCATCCCCGCCTCGGCGCGCCGCAACGTCGCCGAGCCCAACCTGGTGCGGCTCTTCGCCGTCCTCGTCGCCGAGAACCTCCCGCAGCACGCGGTCGCCCACGATCACTTCGTCGCCCGGTATCGCCGACTGCGTCGCATCGTCGCGGAACTCATCGCCGAAGGTCAGCGCACCGGCGAGTTCGCCACCGACATCGACCCGATCCTCAAGGCCGCGGAGATCGTGGCCGTGATCGACGGACTCAACACGCAGTGGCTGCTCGACCCCGACGATGTCGACATCATCGGGGCCACCGAGCAATTCGCCGAGGGGCTGGCCGGCACGTTGCGCGCGCGCGCCTGACCCGGCGTACCGCCCACAGGATCATCCGACCGGCGCCGTGCGGGTCCGCGCGGCTCCCGGTGGCCGAGTCACCCACGCTCGCGCAGCCCGACGAGTTCGAGAGCCGGATGCGCTCCCCGTTCAGGAGCTCAACGCTGACGTGGGCGGAGTGGCGGACGCGCGCATCGCCGGATACAGGCCGGCAGCGGCCCCGATCACCAGGGTCGCGACGATGCCGATTCCGACCGCCGCCGGCGGGATCGCCACGGGCCACCCGTTGAGCACCGCGATGAGTGCAGTCACCCCCGAGCCCAGGAGTGCACCGAGAACGCCGCCGAACGCCGACAGCACGAGCGCCTCTGCGAGGAACTGTGCGCGGATGTGCCCCCGTGTCGCACCGAGTGCCCGCCTCAGCCCGATCTCGCGTCGCCGTTCGATGACCGAGATGATCATGGTGTTCGCGACTCCGATGCCGCCGACGAGGAGCGCGATCGAGCCGAGTCCGACGAGCAGGCCGGTGAACGCCTGGTCGGCCGCGTTCTTCGCCGCCAGCGCGTCCGACGGGCGGGAGACCGTGACGTCGCCGGGCGATTGGGGGCTGACCGTTCCCGGCAGGAGCCGACGCACGGAGTCGATCGACTCATCCGTCGACCGCTCGTACACCGTCGTCGGGTTGCCGGCGAAGCCGAACACCGACGTAGCGGCCGGGATCCCGATCAACGCGGACGTGTCCAGCTCCGGCGCCAGCGGCACGGGGTCGAGGATGCCGACCACCGTGAAGTACCGCCCGCCGAGCCACACCTGCGCGCCGGGTGCCACGACGCCGAGCCGCTGGGCCGCGGTCGCTCCGAGCACCACGGACGGGAACGCCCCCGTCGCCGCGTTCAACCACCCACCCGAGCGGACGGTGCCGCCGACCACGCGGAGGAGGTCGGTGTCCGCCGCCGCCACTTGGATGCCACCGGTGGCGGCGGGGTCGATCAGCTCGCTGCGGAACACGTTCACTCCCGAGAGCGTCGCGATGGAGCTCGCGCTCTCGACGCCGCCCACCATGCGGACCTTGCCGACGGTGTCCGGCGGGAGCTTGGTGTTCTCGCCGAAGATCGACGTACCCGCCTGCGCGGTGAGCAGGTTGGTGCCGAGACTCGCCAGCTGAGCGTTGAGCCGAGCCTGACTGGAGGCCGAGATGCCGACCACCGCGAGCATGGCCGCGATTCCGATCGCGATGCCCAGCGCAGAGAGCACCGCCCGCACCGGCCGGGCGCGGAGCCCTGTGGTGCCGAGGCGGAGGACATCGGCCGGCCGTACCGTGGAGCGCGAAGGCCGGAGGCGGCCCGCCGCCGCCTCGGTCGCCGCGGTCATGACGCCACCGCCAGTGCCGCCGAGTCGGAGACCACCCGGCCGTCGCACACGGCGATCTGCCGGGGGAACTGGTCCGCGATCGTCACATCGTGGGTGATCAGCACGATGGTCGTGCCGCGCGCGTTCAGCTCGTGCAGCAGCTCGACGACGGCGGCGCCCGACGTGGAGTCCAGGTTGCCTGTCGGCTCGTCCGCGAGCAGGAGCGGCGGGTCCCCGATCACCGCCCGCGCGATCGCGACCCGCTGACGCTCACCGCCGGAGAGCTCGTTCGGCTTGTGACCGTAGCGGTGCGAGAGGCCGACGCTGTCGAGCGCGCGGCGCGCCCGCCGCCGGCGTTCCTGGCGGGGGACGCCGGTGTACAGCAGGCCGTCCGCGACGTTGTCGACCGCGCTCACGCCGTCCGCCAGGTGGAACTGCTGGAAGACGAAGCCGATCCGGTGCGCCCGCAGGGCGGAGAGCGCCGCATCCGACAGCGTGTGCACGTCGACACCGTCGATCAGGGCGGTTCCCGCCGTGGGGCGGTCCAGCGTCCCGATGAGGTTCAGCAGCGTCGACTTTCCCGAGCCGCTCGGCCCGACGATCGCGACGAGCTCGCCTGACTCGATCGTGAGGCTCACGCCGTCGCAGGCACGCACCGGCGGATGGCCGTATGCCCGCTCCACATCGCGGAGCATGATGATCTCGCTCACAGTGACGGCACCACCACTCGCCGGCCTTCGGTGAGTCCTGCGCCCGAGATCTCGACGCGGCCGCCGGCGAACAGCCCCGTCTTCACGGGGACACGTCTGGTCGTGCCGTTCTTCTGCACCACCTCGACACCGAACTGCGATCCGGAGAGCGCCAGGAGTGCGCCGACCGGCACGGAGAGCACGTTCTGCCTGACCTCGGAGGGGAAGTTCACCGTGACCGTCGCCTGCTGGAGCTCGCCGGCGGCAGCGGGATCGTCGAGCTCGACGACCACGGGGATGGTGGCGGTCGTCCCCCCGGTGGTGCTGTCCTTCTTCTCCTGCGGCGTGCCGACCGAGGTGATGGTGCCCGCGGTCTGCTTGCCGCCCGGCAGGTCGATGGTGACGGTGCCACCGGTCTTCGCGAGCTGCTGGTCGGCCAGGCGGAGGTCCACCGACACCTGCTTCTCCGTGCCGGTGACGGAGATCATGGGCGCCCCGGGTGAGGCCTGGTCGCCGACGGCGGCCTTCAGCGCGGAGACGCGGACGTCACCGTGCTGGAACACGATGCGCCCCAGCTCGATGCTGCCCGTCCGCTCCTGCCCCGTCGCCTTCTGCCAGGCCGTGATCGCGCTCTGCGTCCGCCAGCTGAACTCGTCGTCCGGCTCTCCGGAGAAGAACCCGAGCGCCTTCAGATTCTGCTCGAGCTGCTTCACGTCCGGCCCGTCGTCCATTCCGGAGGAGAAGGCACGCCAGGCGGGGAGATCGCCGCGGAACAGGTAGGTCGGGACATTGTTCGTGGAGAAGAGCGACTGCCCCGCGCTGATCGTCGTACCCGGCTGCGGCAGACCGGTCACCACCCCGGCGGAGCCGGAGGCGATGTCATGCGGGTCGGAGAAGGCGAGCGAGCCGCTCGCCTTGCTGCTGCCGGTGAGCGTCCCCCGCTCGATCGGCTCGGTGGCGGGTGCGATCGGCTTCTTGGCGACAGGGCGGTCGGAGGCCGAGAAGGCGTAGGCGGCTGCCCCGCCGCATCCGGTGACCACGACGGCGGCGACGACCATCGCCGTGATCCACAGTCCTCGGCGCTTCGGGCGCGCCGGTCCTTCGTTCTCGTCGGTCATGGTCACTGCGCCGGCACCGTGCTGGCGAGTCCGCCGCCGCACTTCTGAACGATGTCGTCGGGAGCACCGGAGGGCACGGCCACGCTGTCACCGGGCTTGGGATCCGGCACGTCGAAGCCGCTGTCGCGATAGCACTTGGCGATCTTCAGCATCATCTTCTGCGAATCGGCCGCCATCTTCTTCTGTTCCTCGGGGCTGAACGGCGGAGGGGTGCCGACCTTCTTCTCGCAGGTCGCCGAGGCGGCCATCACCGCATCCTGGTTGCTCGCGTCGACCGAGAGGCCGGGCGCGCCGGCACTACCGGGGTCGGCCATGTCCACACCGTTGTCGCGCATGCACCGGGCGAACTTCAACTGCCAGGCCTCCCGCTCGCTCTGCCCGGAGCCCGAGTGCGCGTTCGACCCGGAGGACGAGCCGCCGCCGGAACCGGAGCCGGAATCCGCCCCGGGGTTCGCCGCGCAGGCCGTGAAGGCGAGGAGGAGGGCCGGGATGGCCAGGAGGGCTGCGGCGTTCTTGGCGCGCCGCCCGGTGAGCAGAGACATGGTGTCGTCCTTTCGATCGCCGCGAGCCGGGAGGCCCGCTGCGACGAGTCCACCGGAACGGCGGTTACGACGACGTTCAGGAAATCCTTTACGTTCCGATGACATGCTGCGTGCTTGGCTCGTTTCCCGGGGGAGCTCGGCCGGCATCGATCCGGCACCGTGCCGGCCGAGCACCCGAACAGCAGTGAGGAGATCGGATGCGCGCGCTCATCGTCGAAGACGAGGAGTATCTGGGCGAGGCCGTGCAGACGGGCCTGCGCCGCGAGACCATCGCGGCCGACCTGGTGCGGGACGGCGAGACCGCGCTGGAGTACCTGGCCGTCAACGACTACGACGTCGTCATCCTCGACAGGGACATCCCCGGGGTGCACGGCGACGACGTGTGCGCGTGGGTGACCGCCAACGCGCCCGGGTGCCGGGTGCTCATGCTGACCGCGGCCCGCACCCTCGACGACAAGGTCAGCGGGTTCGAGTTGGGCGCCGACGACTATCTGTCGAAGCCGTTCGACTTCCCGGAGCTGGTGATCCGGCTGCGTGCGCTGGAGCGACGTCCGGCCGCGTCCCGGCCGCCCGTGATCGAGGCGGCCGGCGTCTCCCTCGACCCGTTCCGCCGCGAGGTCTACCGCAACGGCAGGCTCGTCCGCCTCAGCCGCAAGGAGTTCGCCGTGCTCGACATCCTGATGCGCGCCGAGGGCGGGGTGGTCAGCAGCGAGAACCTGCTCGAGAAGGCGTGGGACGCCAACGCCAACCCCTTCACCAACACGATCAGAGTCACCATCTCGAATCTGAGGAAGCGCCTGGGCGAGCCGTGGGTGATCCACACCATCCCCGGCGCGGGCTACTCGTTCGAGGCGCCACGATGAAGACGGGGGACGCTGTTCAGGATCGAAGCGCACGGCACTTCACGATCAGGGCCCGCCTGGCACTGACCTACGCCGCGCTCCTGGGCGGAACCGGCGGTCTCATGCTCGGCGTCGTCTATGTGTTCATGCGCTTCGTCCCCACCTACGAGCTGACGAGCGCAACCTCGCTGACCCCCACCACACCTGCGGCGACGCCGGACTCGATCGCCCTCCAGAAAAGTGCGGACGGCGTGACCGCCTCGGTACCGGCGCTGCCCGTGGTGAGCAGCACCGGTGAGCTGCTGAATCTGCTCCTCACGGTCTCGATCGCCGCGTTCGTCGTGCTGGGTGTCGTCGGAGCCACGATCGGCTGGATCATCTCCGGCCGCGTCCTCAAACCGCTGCAGCGGATCAACTCCGTCGCCCAGCGCGCTGCCTCCGGCGACCTCCGGCAGCGCGTCGACGCCACCGGTCCCCGCGACGAGATCCGCGATCTGTCCGACACGGTCGACGACATGCTCGCCAAGCTGGAGCGCTCGTTCCAGGAGCACCAGCGGTTCTCGGCGAACGCGTCGCACGAGCTGAGGACACCCATCGCCACGACGCAGACGCTGCTCGACGTCGCCCTCTCCGACCCCGAACTCGACCTGCCCACCCTCCGCACCGTCGCAGAACGGGTGTACGCGACGAACAAGCGCAACATCGAGACCGTCGAGTCCCTCCTGGACCTTGCCGAAGCCGGATCCGCCCGCGGACGACACGACGACATCGACCTCACGTCGATGGTGCGTTCGGCGCTCGCCGACGAGTCGGCGGCGATCGCCGCGGCCGCGCTGACGGTGACCTCCGACCTGTCGCCCGCCGCGCTGACGGGCGACAGCGTCCTCGTCCGGCAGGCCGTCCGCAACCTGGTGCAGAACGCGGTGCGCCACAACGTGCACGGCGGCACCATCGAGCTGTCGACGACGACCTCCCACGGCGAGACCACGCTCGTCATCGCCAACAGCGGACCGGTGCTCGCGCCCGACGTCGTCGAATCGCTCGTCGAACCGTTCGTGCGCGGACTCGGTCGCACAGCCGAGCGCAGGGGTCCGCGCGGCCACGGGCTGGGACTGACTCTCGTCAAGAGCGTCACCGACGCCCACCACGGTTCGCTCCGCATCTCAGGCCGGGAGTCCGGAGGCCTCCGCATCGAGCTGACCATGCCGACGGAGAGCACGCGGGTCCCGGCCCGGTCGTAGTTCTCCGCCTGCCCTCTCGGGCCTACTCCGCTGCCACGATCGCCAGGACGGCGAGGACCACGGCCGGCTCGTCGGTCACAGCCAGCCGCGGTCGCGCGCGACCCCGAGCGCTTCGGCGCGATTCCGCGTGGAGGTCTTGCCGATCGCCGAGGACAGGTAGTTGCGTACCGTACTGGGCGAGAGGTGCAGCCGCCGCGAGATGTCGGAGACCGTGGCGCCGTCGGCCGATTCGCTCAGGACCTCGCGCTCCCGATCCGTCAGCGGGCTGGAGGTCGCACTCAACGCCTGCAGGGCCAGGGTCGGGTCGACGACGACCTCGCCGGAGCGCACGCGCCGGATCGCGGCAGCGAGTCGTTCGATCGGGTCGTCCTTCACCAGGAATCCTCGAGCCCCGGCCTCCATCGCCCTCCTGAGGTATCCGGGCCGCCCGAAGGTCGTGACCACGATGACAGAGCACGCCGGCTCCATCGCGGCGACCTCGCCGATGATGTCGAGACCGCTGCGTCCGGGGAGTTCGATGTCCAGCAACAGCACGTCGGGTCGCACAGCGCGAACAGCCTCCACGACCTCGTCTCCCCGGGCAACCTCCCCCACCATTGTCAAATCGAGCTCGAGCTCCAGCAGCAAGGACAGAGCCGAGCGCATCATCCCCTGGTCCTCGGCGATCATGATCCTCACCGGCTCCGGCGTCATCGCGGTCCCCTCCGACCCGGTGCGGGGATGGTCGCCGCCAGCCGGAATCCGGATGCGGTCGGCGCTGCCGTCAGTTCTCCGCCCAGCTGCTGAACGCGTTCGCGCAATCCGCGCAGGCCGCTCCCCCGAGCGGGCAGTCCGTCCCCTGCGGGCCGTCGGTCCCCGGCGGAGCCGCCGCCGTTGTCGACGATCTCGATGCGCAGCGACTCGTCGCCGCGCTCCATCGCGATCCGGCAGAACGTGGCGCCCGAGTGCCGCAGGACGTTCGTCGTCCCCTCGCGCACGATCCAGCCGAGCAACGCGTCCATCCGCGCGTCGGGCGTCATCTCCGGTACAGACACCTCGACGTCGACACCGTCGGCACGCAGGGCGTGCACGGCGCTCGCGATCTCCTCGTGCAGGGTCACCGAGCGATACCCGGAGACCGCTTCGCGCACCTCGGACAGGGCCTGGCGCCCGACCGTCTCGATCTCCGAGGCCTGTTCCGCCGCCACGGCCGGGTCGATGCCGGCCATCCTCCGGACGACCTCGGCCTTCACCACGATCACGGACAGCGTGTGACCGAGCAGATCGTGCAGATCACGTGAGAATCGCAGCCGCTCCTGCGCCACAGCAGCCGTGGCGAGCTCTGCGCGCGTGCGGTCGAGCAGTACGACGAGCCCTGTCAGACGCTCCACGAGGTAGACGGCGACACCGGCGAAGAACGTCGAGAAACCGAGACCCATCGCGGCGCTGAGCGAGTCACCCTGCAACCCTGCGGCGAGCGCCCCGCTGATCGTCAGCGCCGAGACGACGGAAAGCGCCCAGCGCGGGCGGACTGCGGCGGCCATCGCGATGGCCAGCAGCGGGAAGACGAAGGCACGGTCGGTGCTCCACGCGAACAGGTACGCCGTGCACGCCACGAGGAGTACGGCGGCCGCAGCCTCCGCGACTCGGCGGGACCGCGCCGGTGAGCCCAGGCGAAGGGACGGAGCGAAGACGGCGACCGAGAACAGCGCTCCGACGAGCACGAGCGAGATGATCCGGATCGCCTGCCCCGCGATCGCGGCGTCGACGAGCGGGCCGATGAGGAGCACAGGAGCCCAGATCACGGCGAACCACGGACCAGGATGTCGGGAGATCCAGGTCGACTCCGCCGTCTGCGCCGGCCGGCCGTAGCGGTCGTCGTCCTGCGCGGACCGCGGGGCCGCCGCGCACTGCACCGTGTCAGCTGTCATGGAGTGTCCGTGTGATGTGGTGGAACCGGGGCCGGAGGAGCGTCCGGCCACGTCAGAATCTACGCGCCGCAGCCCGCGGCGGCCATGCGAGCCCCACGACGAGCACCGACCCGACGACCAGGTGCATCGCGATCAGGCCGATGAGCGCGCCCGTCGACTGTGCCAAACCGGCGGGACCGGCCAACGACAGCACGAGCACGGCCCATCCGGAGATCTGCCAGATCAGCCGACCGCGCACGAACAGCCGCTCGAGCACGGCGAGGAGCATCCACGCGACGACGCCGCCGAGCAACGAGACGACGAGGACGCTCACCGGCCCGACCGTCTGCGCAGCCGACCCGGATCCGACCCCGAGGTCGACGCCCAGCACGGGAACACAGATCGACCAGACGACGATGCCCGCAAGCGAGGCCGCAACCACCGTGGCGAGCCGGAGGAGTCGTCCCACCCTCCCCGAAGTGCGGGACACGGGCGCGTTCTTGAGTGTCTGAACCATGCCCCCGACACTAGGAAGCGGCCGGAGAGCAGGGCAGAGCCGCGCGTCCCCTCATCGAAGGGACGAATGTCACGGAGTGAACGATCGGCTCCGCGGTGATCGCCTGGTCACGCCTGCCGCGTGGAACGCGTCACGCCCGAAAGTCCTGCGCGCCGCGGGCGCCGGCCGGCCCGACCCAGATGCGGCGGGTGTCGCCGGGCGCGGACGGGTCGAAGAGGACGGATGCCGGATCGCCCTTCTTGGGGAGGTCTGCCCGTCGCCACTGTCCGAGCTTCGTCACCCAGCGGTCGGTGCCCGAGGCGTCCGCGAACTTCACCGTGATGGGGCCGATGAGGCCTCCGGACGATGGGTCGATCTCGGCGATCTCGGTGACGACCCCCGGCACGATGCGCCCCGTTGCCGCCACCTCGTCGAGGATCCCGTCCTGTCGCCTCCGTCCGACCCTGGCCGACACGGCCAGCACGACAAGGACCGCCGCTGCGGCTGTGATGGCGAGGGGGATCCACAGCCACGCGTCACGCGTGGTCGCCCAACCCCACCACGCTCCGGCGGCGAAGCCGACGAACATGAGGGGCGTGATCCCGAGGAAGGGGCTCCGACCGAGAAGCTTGCCCGTGTAGCGGCGGAGGGCTCCCACGTGCATGAACGTCGACAGAAGGACGACGGGCAGCCCTGCGGCGATGCCGAACACGCCCAGTGGCGGGTCGTCGGTGCCGTCGGCGGGGATCTCGGCGAAACCGAACATCCCCCGCACCAGCAGGGCTGCTCCGACGATGAGCAGCAGCTCCGAGACGAGCAGCCAGACGAGCGCGCCAGGGCGGCCGACACGTGCCTGCTCGCGCAGGCGTCGTGCCAGGGCGGGGTCTGTCGTGCTCACGGCGCCTCCGATCGTCCAGGCCTGCCCGGCCCGACTTATCGTACGATAAGCATCGAGGATGATGGAAGTGGACGCACAACACGGCGCACCGGCCGTTCCCGCCCGTTCGCGGGAGTTGCTGGCCGGTGCGGAGCGGGCGTTCGCCCACCGCGGGTACTTCGGAACCTCGACCGCGTCGGTCGCGGCAGAGATCGGGGTGTCGCAGCCGTATGTGATGCAGGTGTTCGGCTCCAAGGAGCGGCTGTTCGTGGCGACCCACCGGTTCTCGGGCGAGAAGATCGTGGATTGCCTGCAGACCGAGCTCCAGGCCGATCCGTTCGACCTGCGAGCGGCGGGGCGGGCGTACCAGCGACTGGTCTCCCTCGAGCGCGACGCGGTGCGGGTCTTCGCGCACGGCTTCTCCGCCGCCGACGTCCCCGCGATCGGAGTGGAGTCACGTCGCCTCCTCACCGAGGTCCACGGCCTGCTCCGTGACGCCGGGGCGAGCCGACATCAGATCACCGATTTCCTCGGCCGCGGCATGCTCACGAACACACTCCTGCTGCTCAGCGCCGACAGGGACGTGATCGGAGACGGCTACGACGTGATCTCAGCACTGCTGGTCGACCAGCTGCACCCGGCCGAGACGCAATGAGCGGCCGGTCAGCCCCTGGCTCGCCTGGTGCTCCCCGGACGGAGCCTCTTCCGCTCTGCTCGACAACGGAGCAAACGACCGGCCGCCATTTCTTCGCCCGTCGAGGAACAGGCCGACGATAAGGGCGCTGGAGTTCTCGATGTCGGGGTTGGTCCCCACGAGCCGGGTGATGCACGAAAACATCAGCCCCCGCCGGGAAGGCGGGGGCTGATGTGGTCAGGTGCTGGAACGGCCGTTGCCTGCTACTGAACGGGGTAGCTCAGCTTGCCGATCGTCGTCATGCCGAGGTCGTCGGAAGCGACGAGCTCCACCGGCGTCGTCGCGTCGGTCAGCTCATACGCGACCGCGTTCTGGACGGTGCCGCCGTTCTTGATGTCCTCCAGCTGGGTGTCGAGGAACGCCTGGTCGGGCAGCGAACCCACGTTGAGCTTGTTCACCGCGTTCGGGTTGTTGTCTTGAATGGCCGTGATCGTGCCGATCCAGCCGGTCGTGGGATCCAGCTTCTTGTCGGTCAGGTTCGTGATCGAGTACCAGAACGCGAGGACCGGCTTGGTGCCGTATTCGTTGCCGGGGGCGCCCACCGGGATCACCTTGTGGTCCGTGATCACGATCTTCATGTCCGGAGTGGTCAGCACCCCGTCCGCGAACGAACTCGTGCTGGACGCCTTGTCGTCCGGCGAGCCAGAGCTGCTCGGGGACGAGGAGGCGAGGGGGACCGTCTCGTGGCTGAGGGCGGTCGCCGCGCCGACGAATGCCGCCGTGTAGACGATCACGAGGACGATCGAGAGGATGAGACCGAGTCCCGACAGGATGACGCCCGCGATGGCAGCCTTGCGCGGCCGGAACTTGATGACCAGCCCGACGATGCCGAGGACGACGCCGGCGATTCCCGTGACGATGGTGACGTAGTTCAGGAAGGGGATCGCGAAGCCCACCATCGTGACGATGCCGAGGACCATGGATGCGATGCCGAAGCCGTTGCCCGACGCTTGCTGCTGAGGCTGCTGCGGGTCTTGCTGAAGAGTGGGGACCTGAGGTGACGAATTCTCGGACAGAGTGACTCCTGGTTCGGGTGTGATCGAGCACGGGCTTCTGGTCGCCCGCGCGCAGCCAAAAGACTACTGGACGGTCGGTTTCGTCGCCGCCCCGTAAACGCGGGGCAGTCGACCGACCATGACGGGGAGATTCATCGCCGAGGTCGCATCACTCTTCAGGCGATGCGCGGGCCTCAGTCGGCGACGACGAGATCAGGCAGTTCGCCGAGCAGCCCGAGGTCGAACGCTCGCGTGACCGCGTCAGCACGGGACGGGGCGTTGAACTTACGGAAGATCGACGTGATGTGTGTTCCGACAGTGTTGGGCGAAACGAAAAGGCGGCGCGCGATCTCGGCTCGGGTCAGGTGCGTTTGCAAGTAGGGAAGCACACGCTGCTCCGCTGCAGTGAGCGCGACAGACGTTCCCCGTGACGCGTAGCGGCTTTCCTGGAGCAGCAGGGCCCTGCGCGCGGCGTCCAGCCGCCGGTCGAGTGCGCCGCGGTCCTCATCGTACGGCGGCAGCATCTGCTCGATCTCCCGGAGCAGAATGCGCGCAGCACCGGTGTCCGCGGAGAGCAGGTGTGCGCGGATGAGGAGCAGCCGGCTGGGAATGCCCAGCAGGGGAACAGACCTCCCGCATCGTTGACGCTCCGCCATTCCGCGAGCGAGATAGTGCGCTCCCACGTCGCTGCGCCCGGCATGGAGTTCGACGCAAGCGACGGCGGCGAACACATAGGCGCTCATCACGTAGCCCTCGATGCCGCCGTCCTGGAGCGCTTTCAGCGCCCGGCCGGCGTGCTCCGCCGCGGCCTCCCACCCGGCGTCTTCGATGCTCAACAGTGCGAGCTCCGCTTCGCAGATCGCGATCGTGGCGGGATTCCGATGCGCGTCGGCGACGTGCATCGCCTCCCTCAGCACGTCCACGGCTCTCTCGTCATGCCCGGAGTGGAGCAGCGTGCTGCCGAGGATCTGCACAGCGGGATCGCGCCACGGACTCTCCAGGGTCTCCACCTCGACGGCGAACTCCGCATCGCGCAGCGCGGCGCCCATCCCATCCCTCATCGTGATGGCACGGATCATCGCCTTGGCGGAGAGGAGGTTGATCCCCTCCGCGACCGCGTCGTCCGGGACTTTGCCGAGAAGCGTGCTCCACTTGTCAGAGTCCTCGTCGGTCCCGACGAGGACGGCGTACCAGGCGAACACGATGACCGCTGAGGGGTTGGCGAGCAGATGACCGTCGCCGATCTCTCGAAGCCAACGGCCGAGAGTCGCATCCTGGCCGGCCTCATAGGCGTGCAGACCGGCCGCGGTGACGAGAGCAGTGGCCACATCGAAATCCCCGGCGCTGATCGCGTGATCGATCGCCTGCGGCAACTGCCCCTGCTCCTGGAACCATCGAGCGGCCTTGCTGTGCAGCGCCTTCGCCGAAGTCACGTCCTCGAGGCGGAGCTCTCCCTCCAGGTACTCGCGGAACAGCGGGTGAAGCCGGTATGCGCGCCGCTCGCGATCGGAGCTCACGAAGAGTTGCTGGGCTTCGAGATCGCGAAGGATCTGCGCGGAGTCCGCAATTCCGAGGATGGCGTCGCAGAGACTCGGGATATGCACCGTCAGTATCGACGTCTGCAACAAGAACTGACGGGTCCGATCGGGAAGATCCCGCATGCACTCCTGATAGAGATAGTCGGCCACGAGGGCACTGTCTCCGAGAGACACCGGTGTGCGGCTTCGAGAGAGCAATGCGCACATGTGCAGTCCGGCGGCCCAACCATCGCAGAGAGAGACCCAGTCATCGAGCGTCCGGCCATCGACCCGCACACCGACCTCGTCCGCGATCCGTTGCGCGCCGGCAGGATCGATCCGCAGTTCGTCCGCGCCGACCTGCACGGCGGAGGCCAGAAGGCGCCCCCGGGCGTACCGGGTCGCGCGCTGCCGACCGGCCAGGACGACCTGTGATCCTCGCGGCACGCCGGCCAGGGCGACGCTCAACGCATCGAGGCAACCCTCGTCGTGGAGCACATGAATGTCGTCCACGAACAGCACGAATGGACGATCAACGCGGGAGAGTGCCAGCGCGAGGGTCGGAGCCATGCGGCTCAGCACGGCACCCTCCGCGCCGGCGAACTGCGAGAGCGCCGACTCCGCCTCCGAGGTGAACGGTGCGCACACGTGGGCGAGCAGCCTGATCACCGACGCCGGGTCGTCGTCCTCGCCCTGAAGGGTCAGCCAACCGGTCATGCGCTGCTCGCTCCGGTGCCACTCCGCCAGCAGGGACGTCTTGCCATAGCCCGCCGGAGCCGTGACCGTGACCAGCCGCGCTTCGGCGGAACGAAGCGAATCGATCAGTGCGGGGCGATGCACGAACGAATCGTTGAAGTCGGGCGGCGTGGTCTTGCTCTCGAGGAGCAGAGCTTGCAATCCGTCGAACACTTGGTCCACGGCGCGCCTCCCGTGACGTCTTCACCTACGAGAACGGTCAATCCCCGTGCGGCAAGCGAGATTGCGCGCCCGTGTGTCGCCGATTCTAGTGATGCGACCGAGGCCTTCGCAGAGTGCGTCGTTCCGTGACGTGGAGGCGGCGATCCCGAAGCGGGGAGATCACCCGCTCACCGGGAGGGAGTGTGGCGAATAGTGCCATGACGACCGCGGTCCCCCGTTCCTCAGCAGCTGGACGACGTCGACGTCGCGCGCCCCGCATCGGGTGCACGTGGCGAGCCCCCTCCTCGTGCCGGAGTTGATCGTCTCGATGCCCGTGACGGACTCGTCGTGGATCCGTGCTGTTCTGACTGCGCCGCACTGCACCGGACGATGTCCCGCCACGCTCAGCGCAACCACGCCCACAGTGATCTGTCGCGCACGGCCGTACTTCCGGCGCATCTCGCTGTAGTCCTTCCTGGATCGAACCCTCATCGATCTCGTCGCATGGGAAGAGTGAGCGAGCAACCAGCGGGGGAATGACGCGACTCCGTCATGCGGCGCGGCTCACGCTGCTCTCTGGCGATGTGAAGAGAGCTCGAACGCCGGGCGGAACACCCCGACCCCGTCACGCAGTGGTACTGGTCGCACATCGCTCGCTCAGCGTGCGAGCCTTCGATGTGCAGCTCCCGCCCTCGGCGAGCGCGAGGATCACGCAATCGCGGATCCGGATGAACGATGAACGGGGCGCCGAGCGTCTGCTGGAACGGCTGACCTCCGTGCGATTCGCAGACGGCCGGATCATCGTCATCGTGTGCGATGGCATCGGCGTCGACGAACGGGCCTCCCTCCTCGACGAGAGGGTCGTCTCCCACGTCAACGGTCTCGCCATGCCCGCATTCATCGCCGTGGCGAGCAGGCCCGAGGACTATCGGGCGATCTTCACCTCGGCTGTCGTCGGGCACGCCGCCCATGTCGGTATCCAGGTCGGTCGCCTGCTGCACGGTCGCTCGGTGGAGGCACGGCCTGTCCGCGCGGGTATCGCTGCGGCCCAGGGGCGCGCGCCGAACCGCGCCAGAGTCGCTGTAGGTGTGGTCCTCGCCGATCGGGCACTCGCGGGTGATGAGCACCCACTGGCCGGTCTTCACTCCGAGCATGCGCTCGATGTGCGACGCGCCCGCCTTCCGTCCCGGCTCGGCAGTCGGTGCAGTCGGCATTCTTGCCTCCAGATCGATTCAGACACCGGACGTGAGCGCGAAGGGCGGGCGTGGATGACGCAACACCGACTGGCGGCCGAGCAGGATCAGGCGCTCTTCGCATCGGAAACCCTGAACGGTTTCCCAGGTGGAGCAGCTGTTTGCGCGTCACCGCGGCGCACGAACGCGACTCTCTTCAGGTATGAGTCTCTCGGGTGGTCTTGGGCGTGCGACGCGGTTGTTCTCCAGTTGGCAGGAGCGCAGCTCGCTGTCCGCGCACGTCACCGAGTGGGACAGCCCGGCGGTCGAGCGAGTGTGCATCGCCCTCGACTCCGGGGAGGACCCCTCCGAGGCTCTCCGACAGCTCGGGAGCGAGCGGGCGCTGGCCGGAGCCGACCTGGAGGCGACCTTCGCCGACCTGGATGACATGTGCAGCGCGTTGGGACTCGTTCAGCCCCCTGTCGAGATGGTGCGCGCCGTATCATCCGGCTGGGTGGACGGCTACGAGACCACCATCGCCTTCCGCACCTGCGTCGACCCGCTCACGGGCCTGCCGACCGCTGAGTACTTCTCGGTCAGGCTCGGGGAGATCTTCGCCCGGCATGCCGGCTGGCCGCCCTACGCCGAAGGCCTGAGCCTCGTCGTCGCCGAACCTGTCGCCACCGAACGCTCGCCGCACTTCACCGAGCGGATGATCTCCGGCGTCCGCTGGGGCGGTCACTTCCGGAGTGCGAACGCGCTCGCACTCGCAGTACTGCCCAATGCGACGATGATCGCTCTCGTCGCCGGCGATGCCGCCCTGGAGTCCATCGAGACCTTCGCCGCCCACTCGGTCAACGTCGGGTTCGCGACAGATCTGTTCCACGTCCGGAGCCTCGCCGTTCCCGGTGAGCTGTCCAGCGTCCGGTCGCTGGTGGCGCGTCTGTCGCGATGACGCTCGCCATCGCTCCCGCTGTGGTCACGGCGCTGCGGATGTGACCTGCGCGTCATCGCCGGGGCCGCATGCGCTCCCTTGAGAGCATCACGGCAGATCGACGCCCAGCAAGCCGACTACACGCTCACGGTGCACGCGTCTCCGACCGCAACGTGGGCGCCTCCGAGCGTCTCCTGTCCCGGCTCCGTGTCGTGCAGCGCCTCGTCGGCGCACGACCTGAGCTGCGCTGTGACCGCCAGCGCAGGTTCGAGCATCTCCGTCAACATCCCGTACACCGCGACCGCATCCGGACGGGTGGAGGGAAGCCTGACCTCTTCCGGCTCGCTCCCCTATCAGTTCGCCTCCACGCTGCCGCAGTAGTCGCCTGCCGGGACCTGGCAGGCCCTGCGGAGTCCGCGGCCGTCAATCGTCGTGCGTCTGCGCATCATCGCCACCCGCTGCGCCGACTCTCTTCTCGCAACCCGGCCGGTTGTGCCGGCGTCATCCCTCGACGCTGACCGGCCTCTCATGTTTCGAGGCGCGCCGATTCGCGCCGTCACCGCCATTGCGAGCCGAGAAGGAGATCTGCGAATGGACTGTCTTGCTGAAACCGGGGCCGACGTGGACGGGTGGGCCGTCGCGGCGATCGCCGCCGAGGGGATCCCCTCGGCCATCGTCGTTTCCGTGCTGCACGGGGCTCAGAGCGCCATGCGCAACGCATACTCGGCGCGAAGGCCCGCACGCGCCCGGTACGCCAGGGCCGCTGTGGAGTTCGGTGTCAGCCCCAGCAGGCCGGCTGCCGTCTGCGTGGTGTGCCCTTCCACCTCGAGGTACCACAGGATCGTCTGCCATCGTTCCGGCAGAGCACGGAAGGCCTCGCCGATCACGCCGTCTCCGAGTCCGCTGTGCAGCTCGTACGACCCGCCGGCGGCCTCGAACATCCGGAAGTCATCGACGAGCTCCTCCCGCGCCCGAAGCGTGTTCACGGCGGCGGCCACGCGCCGGACGACGGTGAAGAGATAAGCCCGGAAGTTCGTCTCGGGGCCCGCCCGGTTGCAGAGCGTCCGGTACATCCGGCCGAAGCTCTCGGCCGCGACATCCTCTGCGGAATGGTACGAGCCCACGTAGACCCGCGCCAGCCGAACCGCGGCCGCGTGGTGCCGGCGGTGCAGCTCCTCGAACGCGGAGTGGTCGCCGCGACGAACGAGGAGGATCAGCTGGGCGTCATCCCGCGGCCCGACCTCCTGGTCGACCGAGCCCTCCCGAACGGCTGTCTGCATTCCCATGAGCACCTCCGCCGTCAAGGGTCGAAGGTGCAGAGAGACACGACATCACTCGAATCGAGTGATTGTGGGCGGAGGGGAGGCGTGGGGGCCGTACCCGAACGGCCCCCACCCTCGAAAGTGCCACTCCCGAAACGTGGCACGACAGGCGAGCTTCATCCCTGCACTTGAAGAGAGCGGCACAGCTGCCCGTCGATGACGGGGCCTCCGGATTTCCTCGATCTCCGCCGGGAATCCGGATGTCGGGTCATCCCGGAATGCGGTAGTACTGCGGGCTGCCCCAGACGGACCGGTGGGAGACCTTCCTCCCCCAGTCGGGCGAGTCGACGATTCCGCCGTGACCGTCGTAGATCCCGATGTGCTCACCCGGGTAGACGACCAGGTCACCGGCCTGGGCCTCACCCCGGGAGATCCGGATGCCGCGCGCAGCCTGACTGCTGACGCTGCGGGGCATGGTGATCCCGAACCGCCCGAGCACCCACTTCACGAACCCGTCGCACTCGAAGAGCGCCCGAGACCGCACCTACGGGCAGGATCGTCCCCGCCACGGTCGCGATCACCGCGATCAGCGCCGTGGCAGGCCGAACGCGCCGGCGACTGCTTGGGCGCGACGGCCGGCCCTTCGGACGAGTGAGTGCTCCGACAGGAGAGAGCAGTGCTGGAGATCGAGAATGACGGCGGTGGTCGGCAGCAACTGCGGGGTCATCACGTCGGGGACGGTGACGGGCCTCCGAGCCCTGGGGTGGTGGTCTCAGTCGCGACGGGCGCGACGCTTGCGGGAAAGGAGCATGAACAGCACGCCCCCGCCGACGAGGATCAGGCCACCTGCGATCGGCAGCATGCTGATCGTGCTGCCGGTGCCGGCCAGCACCGCCAGGCCGCCGACGATCGTTCCGACGATGGCCGGCGGATCCGCGGGCCCGGTCAGCGTGACCGAGTCCTTCACGGACGGGGCACGGTCACTCGACGCGGTCGCGTTGTTCGTGAGGGTGTCTGCCCGCGCATCGGCCGGTGTCAGCCGGTACGTCGCCGTCGCGGTCGCTGTCTCACCCGGTGCGAGCACGCCCGGCTTCTGCGGGTCCGGCCACGTATACGTGAGCACGGAGAGCCCGGCCATGGGGTCGCTGACCGTGACGCCATGCAACGTGACGTTGCCGGTGTTGGCGACGACGAACCCGTACGTCACCTTCTCCCCCGCCGTCCAGACGCCGTCCGCGATGGATCCGGTCTTGTGGAGCGCGAGCTTCGCGTCCGAGGGCAGCACGAGCGTGTACGTCGCCTCCGAAGTCACCGGATCGCCGACCGGCGGGTCGCCGACGGTGGTGGCGGTGTTGTCGACCTTGCTGGCGTCGATGTCGGCCTGGGTGAGCTTGTATGTCGCGGTGCCGGTGATCGTCTGCCCCGGTGTGAGGACACCAGGCTTCGTCGGGTCCGGCCATGCGCCGTACGTGATCGGCGTCAGCCCCTTCATCGGGTCGGTGATCGTGACGTTCGTGAGGCTCACCTTGCCGAGGTTCGTCGCCGCGAAGCTGTATGTGACCAGGTCGCCCGGGTGCGGGGTCCCTGTCGTGGCGCGTTCCCCGGTCTTCACGAGCTGGATGCCCGAGGTCGCCGGGGTGTCCAGGTGCTTGGTGTCGTCCGCGTGCGGGGTCTCCCCGTTCGGCGCCTTCGACGTCACCGTGGCGTGATTGGTCACGCCTTTCTCGCTGTCGACGTCCGTCTGGGTGACGGTGTAGGACGCGGTCCCTACGACCGACTGTCCCGGCAGGAGCACGTTCGGCTTCGTCGGGTCCGGCCAGGCGAATGTGAGCGGCGTCAGGCCCTTCAGGTCGTCGCTGATGACGACGTTCGACAGGGTCAGGTTCCCGGTGTTCGTCGCGACGACCGTGTAGTTGATCGTGTCTCCGGCGTTGCCGATCTGCCCGATGCCGTAGGTCGCGCTCTTGTGGAGCTCGATCGACGGGGACTGCGTCACCGGGATGGACTTGTCCGACTTCGGGGAGGTGATCTCGAGCGGGAGCGGGTTGGTGAGCGTCGGCGGCGGCGTGCCCTTCGCAACGGCGCTGTCATCCACCCGACCGTTGTCGACGTCCGGCTGCGTGGTGGTGTAGTTCGCCGTGCACGTCATCGATTCGCCGGACGCGAGCGTTGCCTTCGGGCAGCTCAGGTCCGTCAGGCTCGACGGCGAGGAGGGCGGCGCCACGGTGTCGGCGACATGCACTCCGCCGAGGGTCACGTTTCCGGTGTTCGTGACGAGGAACGTGTACGGGATCGTCTGGTTCGCCGCGGTCACGACCGTCGTCGCGGAGTCCTTCACGATCGTGAGCGCCGGTGCCGGCGGAATCGTCACCACCTTGATGGCTTCGTTCGACGTGATCGGCGCGGTCGTACCGGGCGGGGTGCCGTGCGCCGTCGCCTTGTCGGTGATCGTCCCGTAGTCGGCATCAGCCGGCTGCACAGTGTAGACCCCGGTGAACGTCGCGGACTGCCCGGGCGCAAGCGTCGTCGTCGCTCCCGAGCAGGAGCCGGCCGGCGACGTCAGTGTCGTGCAGGAGATCGCGCCCAGGTTCTTGTTCAGCGCGGGGGCGACCTGGTCGTCCGTGATCCCGACCCCGGTGAGCGTGACGTTGCCGGTGTTGGTGGCGACGAACGTGTAGGTCACCGGTGCACCGATCGCGGTCACGGTCGTCGGCGATGCCGTCTTCGTGACGGAGATCCCCGGGGACGGCGTCGCGGTCACGACTGCGGTCGACGGGGTGGAGGTGATGGGCGCGCCGCCCGGGTTCGTCACACCGTTCGCGACCGCGGTGTCCGTGATCGTGCCGTTGTCGACATCAGCCTGCGTGGCGGTGTATTCCGCGGTGAACGTCGCCGTCTGGCCGCCGGCGAGGGTCGGGACGATGCCTCCCGAGCAGGGGGCTGCGGGGGAGGACAGCGCCTTGCAGGTGATCGGCTTGAGTGACTGCGCCACCGATGGCAGGACCTGCGTGTCCGTGACGGAGACGTTGTTGACGCTGACCTTGCCCTTGTTGGCGACGGTGAAGGTGTATGTCACCGGTTGCCCCGCGGCGGTCACCGTGGTGGGGTTCGCCGACTTGACGATCGTGATGCCGGGGATCTGTGTGTACGGGTTGTTCGAGACCACCGGGTTGTCCGGTGCGCTCGAGGTGAACAGCTCGGCCTGGTTGACGTAGATGTCCCCCAGCACGCCGCCGGAGTCCGCCTTCATCGGGACCTGCACGGTGACGACGTTGCCGCCGTTGATGAACCCGGATGTCAGGAAGTAGATTCCGGTGACTTGCGACCAGTCGGTCACGTTCGCGGCAGTGACCCAGATGCTGGACCCGGTGCCGGGACTCTGGTTCGAGGGGTCGTTCGGGTTCTGCTGAATCGTCGTCGGCGAGGCGGTCGTGTAATACCACGTTCCGGTGACGTTGCCGGAATCCGTGCTCCCCGCCGAATACCTCGGCTGCGCGAGAGGACCGGTGAGCACATTCGTGCCCGAGAAGGAAGACGAACCGCTCAGCCGCTGCGAGCTCGCCCCGCTCGACCCATCGCCGTTGTACGGGAGGACGTCGATGATCTGCGGTGCAGCGAACGCCACCGCGGTGGTGTTGCCCCACGTCAGCGTCCAGTTGTAGGTGTCGCCCGACCGGATGGTCTGCTTGTCCACCGACTTGCTGATCGCCAGGTTGCCGGCGCCCTGCACGGTGATGCCGGCTGCATTGCTCGCCGTCGCCACCGGCGACTCGGTCGAAGCGATCGTGGCGGGTGTTGCTGATCCCGCTTCCCGGTCTGGTCGTGGTGATGATGTCGGTGCAGATCTTGAACGGCGGCAGGTTCTGAGGAAGCGTCGCGCCGACGAGGAAGGACTGCGAATAGGTGAACGTCACCGTGTTGGCGGTGGTGTTGTAGACCGCGGTGACCCCGTTGGGCAGGTTCGCCTGCGTGCACGCCGCGTTGTAGGTGGTGTTGGCAGGGATCTTGTCCGTCACCGTCACCCCTGTGACGGATTTGCCTACGGCGCCCTGGGTGATCTGTGGCTGCAACGTCCATTGGATCTGGCCGCCCGGCTGATAGGAGACGGCGGTGTTGACGGTCTTGTTCAGCGCCAACCGGTACGCCTGGTAGGCGACGGCAGCGGTCTGCGTGGTGATCGGCGACGCCGCGTTGCTCGGGGTGTCCCACGCGCCCACGTTGGGGAGGTAGGCGCCGGTGGGGATTGCCTGCCCCGCGTTCGGCCCGCCGTTGTAGACCGCACGGACATCGAGGTCAGCGACCAGATTGGTGTTGTAGTTCGGCGGCGCCGACGGGGTCGGCGTGTAGCCGGGGATCGGTGCGACCCGCACCGCGTTGACCTGGTCCTGCCAGTTCGCCCCGAACGTCGTCGCAGGTGTCGTCGTCCAGTTCGCGTTGATCGTGGTGCAGTTCAGCGCGGCGTCCTGCTGATCCTTATTGGAATAGGCATAGATCGGCTGCGCGTAGCCGTTGCCGACGGTCGGCGCCCCTACCTGGCTGTCGACGGTGTTCGGGACCACCCCGTACTCCACCTCGAAGCCGGCCGGGAGCCCGCTGGGCCACGCATACGCGTTGTTGTGTCCCAGCCGCAGCGTGGAGACGTCGAAGACATCGCACAGCGAGAAGTGCTTGTCCGGGCCGGGACCGCTGTTGCCATAACCGACGAACGACTGCATGAACTCGCCGGCGTTGGTGGTGTGCGGGGCGTTGTTCCAGTAGCAGCCCGCACCAGCGGTGCAGTAGGTCTTGTACCCGTTGATGGTGGAGGCCAGGGTCTGTCCGAAGGCGACATTCGCGGTCTCACTGGAGAACGAGCTGTCCAGTGGTCCGCGGTCCCACGATCCCACGTTGGGGATGTAGGCGCCGTCAGGGATCGTCTGGCCCGCGTTCGGACCGCCGTTGTAGACGCTGAGCACGTTCAGGTTCAGATACAGGTTGACGGTCGTGCCGCTCGGCGCGGCCGGAGTCGGGGTGAATCCCGGAATCGGCGCGATCCGAACGACGTTGACCTGCTGCTGCCAGTTCGCACCGAACGCGGTCGGATCGGTGTGCCACACACCGGTGTACGTGTTGCAGTTAGCACCGATGGTGCTCTGGTCCGGATTGCTGTACTTGTAGACCGGGTTCTTGGGGTAGGTGGCGTTGGTCGCGGGCGAGCCCACCTGGTCGTTGGTCGTGTTCGGGGCGACCCCGTATTCGACCTCGAAGCCCTTCGGCAGTCCGTTCACGGTGGTGGGGTTCGGGCTCTTCAGCGTCATGGTGGACACGTCGAAGTAGTCGCACATCGAGAAGTTCTGGTCAGCGGAAGCCCCGTTGTTCACGTACTGCACCAGCGACTGCACGTTGGGTTCGTCGGGCTCCACGAAGAAGCCGTCCTTGGTCATCACCCCGTCGATGATGTAACGCTTGAACGCGGTGATCGGTGAGGGGAATCCGTTGGCGGGCGCGGTGAACGAAGTCGTGGCGCAGTGGGTGCCGCCCATGTGGCCGTCGCCGTTGTTGGGCTGGCCGGTCGCGTCCACCTTGCCGTCCATGCTTCCCAGACAGTTCGTGAAGCTCATCGTGCCTTGTACGTCCGGGTTGCCCGGGACCCACGACGGATCGAGAGCCTTGTTCATGTCCGAGACCGGAACGAACACCGTGACGAGTTGGCCGTACCGGGCAGTCCCGGTGTCGACGCACACGATGCCGCCGAGGTTGGCGCACTGGTAGCCGCTGATGTAGTTCGTGAAGGTGAAGTTCCACGGGTTCGTTGGCGAGGCCGTCTGCCCGACCGGACAGTTCTGCACCGGGGTGTAGTTCAGGCCGTACCCCCAGACGCCGCCGTTGCACGCCACAACGATGGCGTTGGGGAACTGCGGGATGCCCGAGTCAGGAATCGTCAGCGGCAGCGTCAGCTGCGTCGAACCCGCCGCAGTCTGAGGGTAGCCCTGGATCGCATAGCGGAGTTCGTAGCCGTGCTGAGAGACCCCGTTGATGGTGTAGGTGCCCGGGCCGTAGTTGGACTCCACCCACTTGTCCGTGTAGTAGTCCGGGGCACCGGAGATCGAGATCACCGGATTGGTCTCCACGTTCGAGTTCACGGCGGTTCCGTCGCCCGCCTTGACCGAAACGGAGGTGGAGAAGGACGACCCGTTCGGAGACGCGGTGGTGGGAACGACCACCGGCATGATCGCCGCGATCTGCGCGGAGTTCACGTCACCGATGTTGCAGACCAGCACCAGATTCCCCGACACCGACGACACCGGGGTGACACCGCCGGTGGTGCTGCACCCGGCCGGAAGTCCCGGCATCTGCAGCACGGCACCGTTCTGCGGCGTGAACGTGAACGTCGCGGTGACGTTGTGGACGACCTGACCGGTCGCGAGGTTCGATACAGAGACGGCGAACGCCTGCGACACGTTGGACGTCGTCTTGGTGTTGCAATCGCCGCTGTCTGTCTGTGCGACCATCTGCCCGCTGGTGTTCGCACAGTTGTAGCCGGGCTGCGACAGAGCGTGCACGGCCAGGGTTGCGATCGGCTGCACACCCGCGTTCTGATTCGTCAGCTGCGTCGCGCCGGAGACCGTCAGCGACTGAGACATCCCCTGATAGGGATCCGTGCTCGAAGCCGGCGTCCCGGTCGAGACGAAAACGTCGGAGCCTATCGCGGCCGTCGGGAACTTCATATTCGCCGGTGCGATGGCCAAAAGCCTGTAGATGCCGTCCGCGACGTCCGCGAAGGCGTACTTCCCCGACGCGTCGGTGGCTGTCGTGGCGACGACAGCGTTATTCGCGGCCGGATCGATCAGTTCGACAGTCATCCCGGACGGGTACACGGCGCCAGCTGCGGGGATGTTCCCCGTCAGTGCGGTGTCCGCCCAGGCGACACCGGAGATCTGGGACCCCGTAGCAGCGAAGGCTGCAGTGGGCACACCGGTCATCCCGTACACTCCGGCGACCAACATCAGCGGCACCAGCAGGAGAGAAGCCACCCGGCGCACACGGCTGCGCCGACGCACCGCTTCGATGACACCCCTGAATGCGCGGGTCACCATCATCATCTTCATCATCGCGCTCGCACCTTCTGGTAAGGGAGCAGTCGTTGAGTGACAATCTCCAATAAGGGGAGCGCAGCGGGCCACGCAGGATGACGCGAGCCAGGAATGTCGATCACGTCCCGCGCATCCTGATGACGTCGCCGGGCGCGACGAACACGCAGGCCGCTCGCCGTCAGTTCTCACCTGAGACCGTGGCCGCGCGACACACCAGCCGCAGTCGTCTCGATCGCGTCATCGGTTGGGAGGGTTCCCACGCCTCCCACGCGGTAGCGCGGGTCGAGGGGCATCCGTCATCGTGTGCTGGATGGAAGCCGCAGGCCGGCCATGCCGCCATCGACTCCGAGCGCAGTCGCTGTCACGAAGGACGCGGCCGGAGACGCCAGCCAGAGCACAGCGGCGGCCACCTCGTCGGCGGTGGCGAGGCGGCCCATCGGCTGACGGGCTTCCAACCGGCGGCGCTCCTCCTGCGCATCATCGGAGGCGTCGAGCAGGCGCCCCACCCAGGGAGTGTCCACGGTGCCCGGACAGACGCAGTTGACGCGGATCCGACCCGCGAAGTCCGCAGCCGTCGCCAAGGTGAGAGCCTGCACGGCCCCCTTGCTGGCACTGTAGAGAGCACGCTGCGGGAGGCCTGCCCACGCCGCGATCGAACTGATGTTCACGATCGCGGCACAGTCGGAGCGCAGCAGATTCGGGAGCACCGAGCGCGTCACGCGGGCAGTGCCGGTGACGTTGATGTCGAGGACGCGTGCCCACTCGGCGTCGTCGTTGTCTGCGATGGTGCCCGTGGCGCCGATGCCTGCGCAGTTCACCAGGATGTCGAGCCGCTCGTCAGCGAATCGGCCGTGCAGCGCCGCCTCGAGCGCCGGGCCGTCGGTGATGTCGGCGAGAACCAGGTCGTCACGGGTCCCTGGAGCAGGTGCACGGTCCAGACCGATGACTGTGGCACCGGACTCTTCGAGCAGGGTGGCGACGCGGAGGCCGATGCCGCTTGCTGCCCCGGTGACCAAGGCTGTGAGGCCGTCGAATTCCATGACTACTCCTTCGTGTTCGAGCTGGGTGGGACGAGGCGCTGGTGCTGGGCGCCGAGCCCGGTGATCCGGAGGTCCACCACGTCCCCCGCACGCAGATACCGCTGTGGATCCATTCCGAGCCCCACCCCTGCGGGGGTGCCGGTGTTGATCAGGTCGCCTGGTTCCAGCACGGCGAACCGGCTGAGGTAGCGGACGATCTCGGCCACCCCGAACACCATGTCCGCTGTCGTCCCTCGCTGTTGCGGCGCTCCATTGAGGTCCAGTTCGAGAGTCAGGCTGCCCAGCTCTCCGGCCTCGTCCAGCGTGACCAGCCACGGACCGAGAGGGTTGAATGTCTCGAACGACTTGCCTTTGATCCACTGTCCTGCATGTTCGAGCTGCCATTCGCGCTCGGAGATGTCGTTGGAGATGGTCACGCCCGCCACGTAATCGAGCGGGTCTTCGTCGTCGGAGAGATAGCGGGCACGCCGCCCGATGACGACGCCGAGCTCGACCTCCCAGTCGGTCTTGACGCTTCCGGGCGGGATCCTCACGTCGTCGTTCGGACCGACGACGGTGTTCGCCGCCTTTCCGAAGATCAGCGGCTCCCCGGGAACCTCGAGCGACGATTCCGCCGCGTGGTCGCGATAGTTGACGCCGACACACCAGACCTGTCCCGGTCGCGCGACGGGCGGCCCGATCCGCTGATCGTCGCCGGCCTCCGGAAACGCGGCGAGATCACCGTCGATCGCGTCCCGAAGCGCGGCGAGCCCGCCCTCCGTGAAGAACGCGGCATCGAAGTCCCGCACAACGCCGGACACGTCTCGCGCCCTTCCGTCCACGAGCACCGCCGGACGTTCCCTCCCTGGCTCGCCGATGCGGAGGAGTTTCATGTGACGTATTCCTTTCCATAGGTCCGATTCGCTGTTCCGGAGCGAACCTGTTCGAGCGCGGCAGGATCGCCGGTGAGTTCGGTGTCGAGCACTCGGTGCCACGGGATGCCAGGCGAAGACACCGGTGCGGTGACAGGCCAGTCACTTCCGAGCACAGTGCGTGCGGGTCCGAATGCCTCGAACGCAAACCGCACGAAACGTGACGTGTGCTGCCAGCGTTCGCCCTCCCGGGACGCCGCCGAAAGACCTGAGACCTTGAGAACGGCGGCCGGGCACTCGGCGACGGCTCGGATGCCGTCGCGCCACTGGGCGGCCTCCGCAGATGACCATTCGGCGTCGAGCGGTGGGTCGCCGAGATGGTCGAGGACGACGGTCGTCGCCTCGGATCGCGCATGCAGCGCCGCGAGCTCCCGAAGCTGGCCGCGCTCGACGGTGGCGTCGAAGGTGAGCGCGGCGGAGTGGAGGTCAGCGAAAGCGGGAGCCAACCTGCTGAGTCGGCTCGCACTCATCCCTCGCAGAATCTGTCGCACGCCGACCACCAGGCGCTCATCTGCGAGCGAGGCAAGCGACTGCCGCCCAGCCCGCCGTTCGAGATCGGCGAAGGCGATGATTCCGGAGAGCTCGGGCCAGTCGATGCTCCGCACCCAGTCGATCTCGGCCATCGCCTGACCGGGTTCGCAGTCGGCCTGCACATGCAGCATCGAGTCGGCTCCGGCATCGCGGTCGATCCTCGCGGGGAGGGCGGGCCGGCCGAGCTCTGGCTCGGAATCCAGCCACGGGTAGCGCAGGACCGTCCGATCCCAGACGTGGACGTGAGTGTCGACGAGGTGGCCGTCACTCATGCGCGACCGTCCGGAACGCGGTCGTGGTCACGCCTGGCGCAACGGCGTCGACGAGGAAGACGCGGCCTGATTCGGGCCACTCCGCGAGCTGGTCCGCCGTCAGGCCGTCTCGTGCGGTCGTGATGACCAGCACCTCCCGTTCCGCGCCGGCGAAGCAGACGCTCGACGTGTGCGGTGCCGCGACCGCGATCGTGTACTCGAGCCCGCCCTCGACACCGTATCCGCGGACCTCGCCGGCGCCCCACACCGCCACCCACACCCGACCGGCCACATCCACAGCGATTCCGTCCGGCCACGCGCCACCCAGATCGACGTGGGAGCGGCGGGGGCCGATCCGTCCGGAGCTGGAGTCGTAGGTTCGACTCCACACGACGCCGGCGAAGGTATCCGCGTGATAGAGCGTCGCGCCATCCGGCGACCACGCGATCCCGTTCGAGAGCGTGAGGTCGTCATCGATGAGCGTGATCGCCCCGTCGAACTCGCGTCGGTACAGCGCCTGAGGCCCCGACCCCTTCGTACCGTACAGCAGCCGGCCGTGCGGGTCGCACGCGGCGTCGTTCACCTGCGCGGCGCCTGCGTGCAGGGGGAGCGGCTCGACTGCCGCGACCGCTGCGTCCGGACCGAATCGGACGAGGCGATCGCGCTCCACGACGAGGCGGCCCCCGTCGTCCGTCGGAAGCGCCGCGGCGACCGGGCCAGGGCGCTGCTCCGACGATCGCTCGCGAATGCGGGAACCGTCGAGCGTCCCGGTCAGCACCCGTCCGGCGACCATGTCCACCCAGGTCAGAGTGCCGGTCCGGGCGTCCCAAGCCGGCCCCTCGGCCAGTTCGTAGACGGCTTCTGTGGCGGGGGAAGCGACGAGGAAGGCACCGGAATCAGCGGGCGCGACGAAGCGCGGCACGCTCATCCCGGGCTCCCGAGCCGGAGCCGCTCCACCACTTCTGCGTCGAGCAGGCCCGCCTCCGCCAGCGCGCCCCACACGCCCGCGGGCGGCTGCGGCGAGGCGGCCAGTTGCACGTTTCGGCGCACGTGTTCCGGGCGGCTCGCCCCGAGCGTCACCGAGGCGACGGCGGGATGCGATGCGGCGAACGCGAGCGCAACCCGTGGAAGCGTGGTGCCGAACGCGGCGCAGACGCCAGCGATCGCGGAGACGCGCGCCAGGACCTCCGGGGAGGCGAGCTCGTAGCGGAAGTGGCTGGCCGCCGACGGCGTCGGATTCGCCAGCACGCCGCTCGCGAAAGCCCCGACGTTCACGACGGAGATCCCGCGCCGCGCGCACTCGTCGAGCAACCCGTCCAGCGCCGAGTGGTCGAGCAGGTTGAATCGCCCGGCGATCATGACGACGTCAAGGTCGGCACTGGTCACGTACTCGTACGCCGCCTCGGCCGAGTTCGTACCGACGCCGACCGCGCCGACCCGCCCCACCGCCCGCAACGCCTCGAGAGCGGGCGCGCCTTCGGCGAGGAACTGGGCGTGCGTGGCCGGGCGCAGGTCAGGGTCATGGGCGAGCAGGATGTCGATCCGGTCGAGTCCGAGCCGCTCCTGCGAGCCCGCGACCGAGGCCGTGATGCCGGCGGCGCTGAAGTCCCAGCGGCGCACCAGGTCGTCCGGCACCTCGAAGCCTTCGGTGTCGCGGCCCGTCGGGTGCAGGTTCCGCTCGAGCAGCCGGCCGACTTTGGTGCTCACCGTGAACGCGTCGCGCGGCCGCCCGCGCAGTGCGGCCCCGAGGCGGCGCTCGGAGAGACCGAGACCGTAGTGGGGCGCGGTGTCGAAGTAGCGGACACCGGCGTCCCACGCCGTCTCGACGCACGCCAGTGCCGTCTCGTCGGACATCGCCGTGTACAGGTTCCCGAGCTGTGCGCAGCCGAGGCCGACGCGCGGGGGGCCCACTTCAGGCGACATAGGCGTGCCGAGCGTCGGTGAGGCGCAGCGCCGCGTCGCGGACGTGCGCGGAGGTCGGGAGGAGCGCGTTCTGCAGTGCCGGAGCCGACGGCACCCGGACATCCGGCAGACCGACGCGCTCGATCGGCGCAGTGAGTTGCGCGAAGTGCTCTGACGCGATCCGCGCGGCGATCTCAGCGCCGAAGCCGCCCGTGAGATTGGCCTCGTGCGCGACCACGACCCGGCCGCCGTTGTCGGCGACCGCGCGGGCGATCGCGGCGTCGTCGAGCGGGGAGAGCCAGCGCAGATCGAGGACCGTGGCGTCCACGCCCCTGTCGGCGAGCTCGTCGGCCGCGCTCAGCGCGATGTCGCACATCCGACCCCAGCTGACGATCAGCACGTCCGAGCCGGAGCGGCGCGTGCGGGCGCCGCCGACGGCCTCCACCGGCGCATCGAGGTCGACGATGCCCTTGTCGAGGTACATCGCGCGGGACTCGATGAGGATCACCGGGTCGTCGGCCGCGACCGCCGCGCGGGTCATCGCGTAGGCGTCGGCCGAGGTCGAGGGCATTCCGATCCTCAGTCCCGGGATGTGTGCGAGCAGTGCCTCCAAGCTCTGCGAGTGCTGCGCGCACGATCCCGGCGTGACGCCCTGCTGGGTGCGGACCACAAGGGGCGCGGTCACCCTGCCCTCGGAGATGTAGCGGACATTCGCGGCCTGGTTCACGAGCTGATCGAACGCGACGAGCATGAAATCGGACCACATGATCTCGACCACCGGTCGCAACCCCTGAATGCTCGCCCCAACCGCGGCGCCCAGAATAGCCGTCTCGGAGATGGGAGTGTCGAATACTCGCTCGCCGAAGTTCTTGCGCAGGTTCCTGGTCACGCCGAAGGTACCGCCCGGGATGGCGATGTCCTCGCCGAACAGCACGACCTCCGGCCGCTCCTCGAGCTCCACACCGAGCGCGCGATTGACGGCGAGGCCGTAGGCGAGCTCCTTGCCTTCGGTCGGCAGCGGTGCGACCGCGAATGCGACCGCGGCATCGACGACATGGTCGGCGGCGGTCGTCACGTCGGCGAGCGGACTGGACTCCGCCCATGCCAGCGCCTCCTGCACCTCGGCCTCGACCTCGGCGCGCACGGCCTCGATCTCGTCCGCGCTGAGTCCGGATGCGGCGATCTCGTGCGCGAGCGGGTCGCGGTCCAGGTGCTCCTGCTTGTCGGTGTCCGACCGGTAGAGCTGCAGGTCTCCGTTGTAGTGGCCGAGGATGCGGGGCACGCGGATCTCGAGGAACTCCGGTCCGCCGCCCGCGCGCAACCGCTCGATCGCGGCGCCGGCCGCGGCCTCCACGTCGCCCACGACGGTGCCGTCCACGAGCCCGGCGCGCAGGCCGTAGCCCGCCGCACGCCGGTGCAGCTCGGCGCCGGGCACGGTGTCGGTGATCGGCGTCATCTCCGACCAGGAGTTGTTCTCGCAGACGAAGAGGACCGGAAGCCGCCGGGCGGCCGCGAAGACCAGCGCCTCGTGCGAGCCGCCCTGGTTGGTCGCGCCGTCGCCGAACGACACCACGACCACCCCTCCGGCGCCGCGGAACTGCTGCGCCATCGCGACCCCGTCCGCGATCGGCAGCCCCGCGCCGACGATGCTGTTCTCGCCGACGAACCCGTACTCTGGCGCTGTCAGATACGCTGAGCCGGCGCGTCCGCCGTTGGTGCCGCCCGCGCGGCCGAGCACTTCGGCGAAGATCCTGCCCAGCGGCACGCCGCGGACCAGCGCCCAGCCATGCCCGCGGTACGTGGCGACGACACGGTCGCGCTCGTCGAGTTGCGCCCCGACGCCGACCGGGGCGCTTTCCTGGCCGACGCCGAGGTGGATGGAGCCGGCGACGCGGTCCGCGCGGCGCAGCTCCAGGATGGTCTCCTCCATCCGGCGGATGAGGAGCATCCGGCGGATACGCTCACGGGGCGAGAGGGATGTCGTGGTCATGCGGTGATGCCTTCCTTCTGTGGCGTGCTGCCACGCTGTGCGCCGCCCGCGATCCAGGCGGCGATTGTCGTGAACGCCCCCGCGTGCGCGGGGAACGCTGCCGGCATTGTGAGGCTCCCGTGGAGCGCATCCGGCTGGACGACGACGTCGACGGCGACTCCGGCGTCTCGGAGCCGGCGGGCGAGCTCAGCGCCCTCGTCCAGGAGGGGGTCGAGTGCGCCGAGAATGATCAGCGCGGGCGGCAGTCCCGCGAGATCGTGCTCCCAGAGCGGGAGGACTCCGGCGGATTCCGGCCCGGCGTACTCGTCCCAGTACCAGCGCATCGCCGCGGCGGTGAGGAATCGTCCGCTGCCGAATGCGGCCCAGGACGGCCTGTCCATCGCGGGGTCGCAGGCGGGCTGGATGAGCACGAGCCGGTCGATCGGGCGAACGCCCGGGCGGGCCGCCCGGTGCACCGCGGCCTCGAACGCGACGTGCGCGCCCGAACTGTCGCCGGCAAGCGCGGCGACGGCCGGGAGAGCGTCGAGCACGGCGATCACGTCGTGGACCGCGGCGGGATGCCGGTGCTCCGGCGGCCGGCGGTAGTCGACCGAGACCACAGTGCGGCCGGCTTGGCGAGCGAGACGCGCGCAGATGCCCGCGTGCGTGCGCGGGTCGCCGGCCACCCACCCGCCGCCATGCACGTAAACCAGCGGTGCGGCATCTCGGCCATCGGCTCCGGCGGCTTCGAAGATGCGCACCGACACCCCGGCGATGACCTCCTCACGCTGCTCGACCACCGCATCCCCCGGGCTGTCGAACAGCTCGGCGAGCAGGACGCGACGCTCGCGCGCAGCGGCGACACGGTCGTCCATCGCGGGCGCCGGCAACCGGGACACGGCGTCGAGGAAGCGGGCGTTGTCATCCACGGCGCGAGCCCTGCCCCGGCGCCAACGCCAGCGCGCCGCCGTTGACCGCGAGCACCTCACCGGTGATGTACGAGGCGTCGGCGGAGAGCAGGAACGCAACCGCTTTCGCGACCTCGCGCGGTTTGGCCCACCGGCCCATCGGGGTGATGTGCCGCCACCGCTCCTCCCGCTCGGGGTCGAGTATGGCCTCGTTCATCGGGCTCTCGACGAGCCCGGGCGCGACCGCGTTCACGCGGACGCCCTCGGTCACGTACTCCGCCGCGACTTGTCGGGTGAGCGCTTCGATCCCGCCCTTTGCCATCGCGTAGGCGGCGAAGCCCGGGAATCCGACAGCCGCCTGGATGGACGAGATGTTCACCACCGCCGCATCCCGATCGGCGGCGGCAAGGGTCAGGAAGCGGCGCATCGCCTCCGCCGTGCCGTGGAAGACGCCGAGCAGGTCGACCTCGATGCCACGGACCAGGTCCGCGTGCGCGAGTTCGACCACGGAGCCCAAGATGTTGTATCCGGCGCAGTTCACCCAGCCGCGCAGTGGCGCCCGTTCGGCGGCACGGTCGGCGGCGCTCCGGTGCGCTGCGGGATCCGCGACGTCACCGATGACGATCTCCGTGCCGCCGTCGCCCGGATGCAGGTCCAGTCCGACCACCGCCCAGCCGCGCTCGGCCAGCTCGGCCGCGATGGCGGCGCCGATTCCGCTCGCGGCTCCGGTCACTACGCACGAGCCGTTCACCATTCCAGCACCTCCACACTCATCCCAGTCACCCTCTCCGCTCCCGCGGCGAGCATCGGAGCCCGTCCTTCGCGCCGGTCGTGCGCGCGACCGAGGACCGAGCAGTTCGCCGGCTCCAGCGCGAGTGCGTCCTTTCCCCCGCTGCGGTCCACCCACTGGTGCACACGGTCGAGCCCGCTCCAGCCGATGCGCAGCCCGAGCCGGGCGTGCGGGTCGCGGACCCGCAGCCACGGCTCGGTCGTCGTGTGCTCCCACACGAACTCGACGGGGGCGCCTGAAGCATCGTTCGCGGGAGCGTCACCGGGCCGCCGCCAGTCCGGCCAGCCCGGGCCCGGTTCGCGCTGCGCGCTTTCCTGTACCGGGCCGTCCACCTGCACGGAGTCGACGCCCAGTGCGCCGCCCACGTTGACGTGGTAGAGCAACGGCGCCTGCACGGCGGTCGCTCCAGTGTTGCTGACCGTGTCCGTCACCGACACGACCGGTCGGTCGGCGCAGAGCGTGACGGTACGTCGGCAGACCAGGCCCGCATCGGTCACGGTGCCCGTCACCCGCACGCCGCCGTCCTCATCATCCAGCACCCGGACGTCCTCCGCAGGCAGCAGCGCGAACCGGCCGTGCAAGCCGTGACCGTCGCTCGGCCGGCCGACGTTGTGCAGCCCGCAGGTCGCCAGCAGCCCGCCGGAGAACGCAGCCAGCCACGGGTCGGCGGCCTTCCATTCCGCAGGGGCGAACCAGGCCAGCTCGGAGCCGCGGAACCGCGCTGAGCCCAGGTCCAGCCCTTGTTCCGGCCGCACCTCCACCTCGAGGCCGCTTCGCGACCGCAGCGCGAGCGACGACGGTTCATCGGACATGACGGATCCTCTCCCAGTCCCACTCGGTGCCGAACCCGGGCGTGTCCAGCGGCGTCGCCGAGGCTCCGCCCGCCCACGCGGAGTGCGTCAGCAGCTCATCGAAGTTGTCCGCGCCTGTCTCGACCGGAACCGTCTCGACCGCGTCCACGCCGGGCACGGCCGCAGCGAGGTGGACGTGAATCTCCGGATAGTAGTGCGGCACGATGCTGGCGTCGTAGGCCGACGCCAGCGCCGCGATCCGCATCCACTCGCCGATGCCGCCACAGGCCGTCGCATCGATGCGCAGCACGTCCGCCAGTCCGTCACCGAGCAGCGAACGGAACCGGTGGATGCCCGACTCCCACTCCCCGACCGCCACGACCGCGGACGACTGCGCGCGGAAGCGGCGGAGAGCGGAATCGTTGTCCGGGCGGAAAGGGTCCTCGATGAAGGAGAACGGCACATCGACGGCGTCCAGGAAGCGCAGCCCCTCGGCCGCGGTAGACCACGCGCCGTTCACGTCCACCGCGAGCTCGGCGTCCGGCGGCAGCACGGAACTGATCGCCCGGATTCGCTCCACGTCCACCGTGAGCGGCGCTCCTCCGGCCATCACCTTGAACTTGCGGAATCCGCGCTCCACGAAGCCGACGTACTCCTCGGTCAGGCGGTCGAGGTCGGCGATGATGCGACCGTCCGCGTCGGACTGGTAGTACCCGAGCGCAGCCATCACCGGCGCCGAACCGCCCCCGCCGCCCAGGATGGCCGCGACCGGCCGCTCCAGAACAGCACCGAGCAGATCCCACAGAGCGATGTCGATCAGCGACAGAGCGCGGATGAACGCGCCCGATCGCCCGAGGAACAGTTCACCGGCACGGTAGTTGTCCTGCCACGCGTTCTGCAGGTTGAAGGCGGACTGGCCGATCAAGCGTGGCGCAAGGAAGTCCTCCACCATCGCCCGGATGGGCGCTCCGCGGGTGAGCGCGCACGCCGTGCCGGTCGCGCCGTCCACGGTCTCGACAGTCACGAGCACGTACTCACGCTGCGCGATGAACGCGGTCCCGTTCCGCACGGGTCGCTGCAGCGGCAGCACCACCTCGTCCACCCGGACAGCGCTGACCAGCCCCGCAAGGGAGGCCATTGCGCTCCTCCCCGCCTCGGTCGCGGCATTCACCTCAGCGGTCACGCCTGGTCCCCCATCCCCAGGCCGAAGGAGGCCCAGCCGCCGTCCACCGGGAGCGTCACCCCCGTGATCCACGACGCCCGGGGGCTCAGGAGGAAGGCGATCGCATCCGCGATGTCCTGAGGCTCGCCCAGCCGGCCCAGAGGGGTACGGGCGAGCAGGGCCGCCTCGCTCACTACGCCCAGACGCAGGTTGCGTGCGAGCAGGTCCGAGTTGACGTAGCCGGGTGCGACGGCGTTGACGCGGATGCGCGGTGCGTACTCGGCGGCGAGCGAGCGAACCAGGCCTTCAACACCTGCCTTCGACGCGCCGTAGGCCGCCCGGCCGGCGAAGCCCAACGTGCCGTTGACCGACGCGATGCCGACGAAGCCCGCGCCGTCGACCGCCGCGCGCGCGGCTATCCGGAACGTCGAGAACATCGCGGTCAGGTTCACCGCGAGCAGCCGGTTCCACTCCTCCAGCGAGTAACTGTCGCTCGCACCCGGCCGGCTGATGCCGGCGCTGGCGACGACCCCGGTGATCGGGCCGGCAGCCTCGACCGCCGCGGCCAGCACAGCCTCATCCGTCACGTCTCCCTCGATGGCAAGGATGTCGCCCGCGCCCTCCGTCACCGACGACACGTCGCGGTCGACGATCACCACCCGTTCTCCTTCGCGCGCCAGTGTCGCGGCCGCCGCCCAGCCGATCCCCCGCGCCCCGCCCGTGACGAGCACCGTCATCTGCCGCCCCTTTCCCGAGGTCCGTCCGTCATGGAGGTCATGCCCGTCACTCCTTCGTCGATCCGGCAAGCAGTCCGGAGACCAGGCTGCGCTGCGAAAACAGGAAGATGAGCAGCACCGGGAGCACACCGATGATGATTGCCAGTGCGAGCTCCGGACGGCCGATGTCGAGCTGCGCGCCGCCGGCTGTCGGATTGAACGCGGGCGTCGCGGTCAGCAACTGCTGCAACCCGATCTGGATCGGATAGTCCTCATCCTTCGCCAGCATCACCAACGGAAGGAAGTAGTTGTTCCAGTTCCCGACGAAACTGAAGAAGCCGACCAGTGCGATCACCGGCTTCGCCAGTGGCAGCGCGATCCTGGAGAAGATCTGCCACTCGTTGCAGCCGTCGATGCGGGCGGCGGCGAGCAGGTTGCGCGGCAGGCTGGTCGCGAAGTAGATGTACGTCAGGTACACGCCGAACGGGTAGAAGGCGAAGGGCAGTGTCACCGACCACATGCTGCCGACCAACCCCATCGCGTTCAGCTCCAGGAAGATGGGCAGCACGAGCGCGGCGCCGGGCGTCAGCATCACGATCATGGTCGTCACCAGCAGCGTCTTCCGACCGCGGAACGAGGTCATGGCGAGCCCGTAACCGGCGGGAATGGAAGCGATCAGCGTAAGCACGAGCGCCACCAGCGAGTACACCGCGGAGTTCTTCAGCCACACCAGGATGGCGCCGCCTTGGAACTTCATGAGATTCGAGAACGAGGTGGCCAGATCGTCCCACGACCCCAGGCTCAGCGGGGCGTTGCGGATGAGCTCGCCGTCCGACTTGGTCGGTGCCAGCAGCAGCCAGACGACCGGGATCACGAAGAACACCAGCATGATCGCCAGCAGGAGCCACATGGCTCCCCGCCCGAACAGTGCGCCGGCGCTCAGGCGGGGGCCGCGGCGGCGGCTCGTTTCCGTCTCGGCGTGTGCGGACATCAGTCCTCCTCGATGGTGAAGAGCCCCGAGCGGAATACCAGGAACAGCGCCCCGGCCAGACCGATCAGGAGCAGGTAGAGCGCGATCGCGGCCGCGCCGTTGAAGTCGTTGTTCTGGAAGGCGTAGAGGAACGCGAGCTGGTTGGGCGTCCAGGTCGGGTTCGTCGCGCCGAGACTCGCAGAGTTCACAAGGGCCGGCTCGACGAAGAGCTGGGTGCCCGCGGCGAAGGCGAGGATGGCCATGTAGGTGATCCATTTGGCGATCAGCGGCAGCTGGATGCGCCACGCGGTCTGCCAGGCGTTGGCGCCGTCGACCTTCGCGGCGTCCATCAGTTCGACGGGAATGTTGTTGAGTGCGCCGTACATGATCACGATCCAGCCGCCGGCGCCGGTCCAGAACGCCATCACCACGAAGATGATCGAGAGGTGCTCGGGCAGCACGACCTTCGCGAACGTGTCGACACCGAGCGCCTGCAGGACGCCGCCGAACGGGCTGGACGACGGGTCGAGCATGAACAGCCAGACCATCACGCTCGCCACGCCGGCAAGGGCCCCGGGGATGTAGAACACGAAGCGGAGCGAGGTCGACACCCAGCGCGTCTGTCGATGGATGATGAGTGCCAGGCCCACGGTGAACACCGCCAGAACGACCAGCCAGATGACGACGTAGACGCCGATATTGATGAACGCGCCCGCGAACCGGTAGTCCTGGGCGACCTTGACGAACTGGCCGAGCCCGACGAACTGGCCGAGCGAGTTCGTGAACGCGAGGTACAGGGCATAGCCGGCCGGGACGATCCCGAACACCAGCAGGAGCACGGTGTACAGCGAGACGAACACCCAGCCCGTGCGGCCGGAGCGCCGCGTGCGACGCTCCGGCCGGGCCGGCATCCGCTCGGCAGACACGCGCTCCGCCTCTGAGATGCTTGCAGTCATGTGTGGAGCTACTTCTTCACGGTGTAACCGACCGAGGAGGCCTTGTTGAGGATCTCGGTCTGCCAAGCGGGCAGGGTCTCTGTGATCGTCTTGCCGCTGGTGAGCGCCGGCACGACCAGCGATCCCCAGGACACGCTGGGGTCGGCGCGGCTGATGCCCGACCAGCCGTCCCAGACCTGCGCGGCCGCCGTGGCGAAGGGCTCGGAGACGTCGTCGGCGAAGTAGTCCGTGTTCGCCGGGTTGGCCAGCCACGCCTTCGCCGCCGGCGCGTAGGCCGGGTACGTCGGAGCCGAGGCTTGGTTGTCGTCGGACGTCGTCAGCCAGTCCACCAGGGCAGAGGATGCCTTCAGGTTCGTGCTGTGCGACGAGATGTACCAGACGCCGCCGCCGACGCTGCCGGTCGCCGCCTTCTGGCCGTCCCAGGCGAGCGGAGCCGCTGCGGCGATCTGGCCGGCCGGGGTCTTCAGCGAGCTGTTGAAGACATACTGGCCGAACCAGGACGGGCCGACGAGCATGAGAGTCTTGTCGCCGTGGGTCGCCGGGTAGGACGTGCCGAACACGGGATCCTTGGTGACCGAGCCGTTGGCGATCATGGTATCCAGCAGCTTCGCCATCTTGGTGCACTCGGGCGCTGTCAGGTCGGAAGAGAAGTCTGTGCCGTTGAGCGTGTTCGCCGGGCACTTCGCGCCCCAGAAGTACTCGTTGGCGGCGAACGAGTCGCCCACGCTGCCGATCACGTAGCCGGGGTGCTCCTTGGCGACCTTCTCGCCGAGCGCCTGGTAGTCCTCCCACGTGGTGGGGACGCTGTAGCCGAACTGGTCGAGCAGCGTCTTGTTGTACCAGAGCACGTTCTGAGCGAGGTCGTTGCGGACGCAATACAACGTGCCGTTCGCGGTGCAGGGGTCGAGCGCGGTCGGGGCGAACTGCTTGATCTTGTCCGCGGGGAAGATGCCCTGGTCGAGAGGGGCGGCGAACGGGTGAGCCCCGGACGTCGCCCAGCCCAGATCGGTCAGCGCCTGTGAGAAGACGACGTCCGGCCAACCGCTGCCAGCTTTGTCCAGCAGCGCGATCTTGGTCTGGAACGATCCCGTGTCGTACGTGACCACCTTGATCTTGGCGTTCGGATGCGCCTTCTTGTAGGACTCGACCGCGGGCTGCCGGGTCGCGTCGACCCACACCGTGATGGTCGAGCCGCCGTCCTGGGCGGCGGGTGTGAAGGTGGCCTTCACGTCGGCGCCGGCATCGGTGCTGGCGCAGCCGGCCAGCGCGAGTAGTGCCGTCATCGCGGCGGACGCGAGCAGCGTCCCCCGCATGCGGCCCCTTGTTGCGTTCGACTTCATCGTCTCGTTCTCCACTTCGTATCGTTCCCGGCTCCGGACGGAACCGGGTGAGGGCACCGGCAGGTCACCGGTTCGCGTCCTCGTCAGCGATGTGCTGACGGAGTTCATCGGGGTAGGCGGGACCGGCCGGGAGGCCGATTCCGGGAATGCGCGGGGCGGAGACGAAGCCGTCCGCGTCCACGCAGGCTTCTCGTCGCACCGGGTTCGAGGTGACGAGGGACTCGTAGTAAGTCGTGTTGGAGATCGCCATGCACAGGTGACGGTTCGGCAGGTCGCCGCCGTGCACCTCCGCCCGGATCCGGAACGCGTCGGCCAGGTGCGCAGTGCGTAGTGAGCCGGTGAGACCTCCACGCAGCCCGGCACTCGCCCGGACGCCGAAAGTGGCGGCGCCCGCGGCGATGAAGTCGGCCGAGTTCATGTGCGCGCCGTCGCTGGTCTCCGCAACCAGCAGTGGCACGTCGACCGTGCGTGACAGCTGTGCGTAGGCGTTCACGCTGAACTCGCGCATCGGCTCCTCGTACCAGAGGTAGTCGGCGTCGGAGAGAGCCCGGCCGACGCGGATGGCATCGGGGAGGTCGAAGCCCGCCGAGCCGTCGTACATCAGCGACACGCCGGCTCCGACGTGATCGCGGAGCGCGCGGATCAGCTCGATGTCGCGGGTCGCATCCCCCCAGGCGTGCAGCTTGATCGCCGAGTAGCCGAGAGCCAGGCACTGGTCCGCCACGTCGAGGTACTCATCGACCGACCCGAAGGTCACCGTGGAGGCGTAGGCCGGGATCCGCTCTCGGAAGCCGCCCATCAGCTCCCACGCCGGCACGCCGTAGTGGCGGCCCGCGAGATCCCAGAGGGCGATGTCCACGATGCCCAGCAGCGGTAACGGGATCTCGTCGATCCGGTCCAGTTCCCAGATCCGGTGCCACAGGTACTCGCGTTGCAGCGGGTCGGCGCCCAGCAGTTCCGGGCGCAGCACCCGCTCCACCAGGTCCGCGAGCACAGGAGCGCTGCCCGGGCGGCCGGCGAGGGCGACCCCGGAAACGCCGGTGTCGGTGCTGATCCGCAGAATGCCGCGGTCGCCGGCGGGCGCACTGCCGGGGAGTCCGTCGCGCCAGCGGAACACAGGGTCCGCGGCCGGGAACGGAACGCTCCAGCTGGAGACCTCGACGATTCTCATTCGTCGCCTCCCAGGCTCGTGAGGGCGGCGGTGCGGGCCGCGCGACGCCGGCTGACCACTACTCCTGCGGTCAGGACGAGCCCGAACGTCAGCAGGACCCCCGCGGCCAGGGCGATCGGCGAGGAGTCGCTTCCGGTGTGCGCGAGTGCGATGTCGCCGAGCGCCGTCGAGCCGCCGGCGGCAGCCGGATCCGTCCCGGTGCCGGCGGCGCCCACTGCTCCTGCACCCCCCGAACCGGAGCCGCTTCCCGCCGGCGGGTCGACGGTCGCCGCAGGCACAGTGACCGCGGTGCTCCATCCGGTCCAGGAGCTCACGCCGAGCACGTTCGAGGCCCGGACCCGCAGCTGGTAGGTCGCTCCCGGCTTCAGCCCGCCGACCACGCAGGCCGAGGTGCGGCCGGCATCGTCGCAGGTGACCGCGGTAGTCGTGCCGTCGGCCGCGCGGGCCTCGACGTCGGCGCCGGTGAGCGGCGAGTTGCCGTTGTCGACGCTGGTCCAGCTCGCCACCGCGGCACTCGTCCTGGCGCTTGCGCTGAGACCTGAGGGAGTCGCGGGGGCGGCCAGGGTGCGCGGAGTGCAGGCCGCGTCATGGATGGCGACAGCGGCCGGGAGCGCTGAGGAGCCCGCACCGACGGTGTTTGCTCCGATCAGGTTGCGGTTCTGGGGTGTTCCCAGGTAGACGGCGCTGGTGTCTGAGAAGTTGTCGGCCAACACGTTGTTCTGCGCGACCTGGCCGGCGATGTCCTGCAGCTTGACCCAGGAGTTCGCGCTCCCGGTCACGACGTTGCCGGTGATGTCGTAGTTCGAGGTCGAGCCGTCGGCGTAGATCACACCGCCGTTGGCCTTGGGGTCTCCGTTCAGGTAGTTCCCTGTCACCGTGGAGCGCGGTGTGGCGTTGTGCGGGCCGTTGAGGTAGATGAGACCCGAGTCGAACAGCGGGGACTGTGCGGTATCGGCTATGCAGTTCTGCACGATGTGGTTGTCTCCGAGGATCGATGCACCTCCCCAGCCCCAGCCGACTGAGATCCCCGTGTACGGGACGTGCTGGACGGTGTTGTTCCGGATCGTCGTCGAGGCGACGTACCCGCCGAGGATTCCGACGGCACCGCGGAACTCCTGGCCGATGTACGACACGCTGTTGTCCGCGACCACATTGCCGTTGTCCGGCACGGCGGGGTTGCGGTCGTTGACGGATCCGAGCGAGATACCCGAACCGGATATGTCCGTGATGGTGTTCGCCTGGATCAGGTTGTCGTGGCTGCCTGCTGTGAACTGGATGGCTGTCTGGCCGATGTGGGCGAGCGAGTTGCCGTAGATCGCGACGTCGTGGCTCCCGCTGAAATCGAGTGCCGCCGGCGGCGCCGCGAAGACGTTCGCCGTGCTCGTGTACTGGATCGCCGCCTGGATGTCGATGAACCCGTTCGGCCCGCTCGGTCCCGTCCAGGTCGCGTTCTGGAAGCTCAGGCCCTGGATGGTGAAGTCGGACACGTTCGTGCCGGTGACGAGACCGGTCGCCGTCGGAACGACCGCCGTTTGCGAGTTGATCCAGGCGGAGTCGTTCCAATGGGCGGCCGGCGGCATCCAGTACAGGTCCTGGCTGTTCTTGTCCCAGTACCACTCGCCCGGCTGGTCGAGGAAGGCGAGATTGTTCTCGACACTGGTCGGGTTGCCGAGCCCTTGCACACCGGTGATCGAAGCCAGGCCCCCGTAGCAGCCGGTGTCCATCGTCACCGTTGTGCCGCTGACCGAGGCCACTCCGCAGCGGCGGTCGACCCACGCCTCCCAGCCGACCTGGGCCCCTGCGGCGCCCGTGTACACGAACTCGGTGTCCTCCGGGTTGTACCCGAGCGGACCGGGTGTGGTGACCGTGTAGCCGGTTGCGGTCTTCGTGATCGCGCCGAGCACGCTCGCCGGCGAGGACGCGCGCGGCTGCCGTACCCCGTCGACGTAGAACTGGCGGCTGTCGATCGCGCCGGTGTGAACCTTCCAGATGGCGTTGTTGCCCGCCCACTGCGTCCAGCCGGTGACGCTCTGCCCGCCGTCGATGGTGGGGGTGGCGCCGGCGGCCGCGCGCCAGATGATGCGATGGCCGTTGTGACCGGAGTCTGCGGCGGTCAGGGCGATCGCCGAGGTCACATGGTAGTCGCCGTCGCCGAACTCGACGACGAGGTCGCCGGTCATGGTGGGAGCCGCGGCCCTGACCAACGTCCGCGCCTCATCGATCGAGCAGGGGGCCGTTGCGGTGCAGTCGGATCCGGTGCCGGCAGGCGACACCACGAACGTCGCCTGGACGTCCGCCGCGGTCGCCGGGACCGCGGCCAGAGCGGTCAGCCCGAGGGCCGCCACGCCGCCGATCACGACGGCGCGTAACAAGTGGGATTTCATCTGTGCTCCTTCGCACGTGCGTTCGCCGATGAACTTCGGAGTTCATGATCGAGTCTTGGCAATCGAATGTCAAGCTGAATTTTGCGCTTGCAATCCAGATCGTCTGGAGATCGTTGAGTTTTCGGGCCGCAAGAAGTTGTGGTTGATTGACATTCGATTGTCAAAATCATAGGCTCGTCACCGCGTCGGTAGTGCAACGATGGTGCCTGCACGGGCGGTGCCGATACTTGACGTCAACGAGGGAGATGACGAATGACGAAGCCGGGTGCCGGAGCCAGGCGCGTGACGCTCCGCGACGTGGGCGCGCTCGCAGGCGTCGACCCCTCGATCGCCTCGCGAGTGCTCGGCGGCGAGATGAACCGCGTGACCGAGGGCACTCGCGAGCGGATATTCGAGGCGGCCAAGGAGCTGGGCTGGCGTCCGCATGCCGCGGCCAGGTCGCTGCGCAAGGGCACGACCTCCATGCTCGCGGTGATCGTCCCGAGCCTCTACAACCCCGCCTACAGCGGCATGATGAAGGGCGTCCAGCTCGCCGCCGCCGCCGAGGACCACGTCGTGGTCTTCTCCGAGGGCACGGCGGGCGAGGGGACGCGGGAGTTGGAGCGGCTGAGCGAGTACGTCGATGGGATCATCTGGGCTTCGTCGCAGGCCGATGGCCACGACGAAGCGCTTCCCGCCTCGGTGGCGCCGACGATCCTGCTCAACCGACAGGGCTTCCCGGGGCTGCCCGCAGTGGTCGGTCCCGACGCGGAAGGGGCCAGGATGGCGGCGCGCCATTTGATCAGCCTCGGGCACACTCGGCTCGGTGTGCTCACCGGCCCCACCAGCATCGACACGGCGACGAGGCGGCTCGACGCCTTCTTGAGCGAGGCGCGGCTGTACGGGGCGCAGGTGGTGTGGCAGGCATCGGTCGAGCTGGACATCGACGCCGCGCAGCAGGCAGCCGCCGCCATGGTCGCGCTCCCCCGGTCGGAGCGCCCGACCGCCGTGTTCGCCGCCGCGCTGTCGGCGTCGTTCGGGCTGATCAACGCGGCCAGGCAGGCCGGCCTCGAGGTGCCGGCGGACCTCTCCGTCGTCGGGCTGGACGACGCCGAGGTCGCCGAGATCATCAGCCCACCGCTCACCACCGTGCGCATGCCGCACGTCGCGATGGGGATGGAGGCGGTGCGCAACGTGCTGCGTCTGATCCGCGGCGAGGACCTGCCGCCGACCATCGAGGTCACCTCGCCTTCGCCTGAGCTGATCGTGCGCGGGTCGACGTCGAACAACCTCGACCGGACGGTCGAGCGGTGATCATCGTGGACCCCGTCACGATCGCGGTCGGACCGTCCGCAACTCGGGAGCCGGAAGAGCTGCGCGAGCCGGACCTCGCCACCGCGGTCGCACGGGCGAGGACGCTGCCGGGTCCGGTCCGGCTCCTCCTGGAGGACGGCATCCACGTCCTCAGCCGGACCATCGCCCTCGACGCGCGCGACGCCGGCCTGACCGTCGCGGCTCGGAATCCCGCCGCCGCAGAGATCCGATCGTCGTGGTCCCCGGAGGCGATCGTCGAGACCAGGGACGAGCACGGCCGTGTCTGGGTCGCGACCCTTCCGGCGGACGTGCGCCGCGAGCTGGAGGTCGACGGCACGGCCGCCGTGATCGCGCGCAGCCCGGAAGCCGGATACCACCGTGTCGCGCACGCCGAGTCGGTCGACTTCGCGCGCGGCTTCGACGCGCTCTTCGCCGGGGACGGGCACTTCGCCTACACGCCGGGCAGCATCCCCGCCCTGCCCGTGCCGCACGAGGTGGACGTGATCGTCCCGCATTTCTGGGTGCAGGAGCGCGCCAGGGTCACCGAGGTGGATCCGGCCACCGCCACGATCGGTTTCGAACCGCCGAGCATCTTCGCGCTGCGCGATGAGAAGCCGGACACGTTCGCCCGGTTCGCTCTTGAGAACGTGCGCGACGCTTTCCGGAACCCCGGGCAGTTCTACGTTGACGAAACCGGCACCAGCCCCTGGGTGCGGTGGTCGAGCGGGCCGGAGCCCGGCCGGCGGACCCTCCTCTACCGCCCGAAGGACGGCGAGCGCCTCGGCGCCGTCTCGCTGCGCCTCCCCCGGCTGGCGAGCGCGTTCCGCCTGTCGGACGACGAGCCAGTGACCGGCTTCACCGTTCAGGGCGTCCGCTTCGGCGGATTCGCCGCGCCGAGGGAACTGACGGCCACCCCGCCGTTCCACGTCTCGGAGGACGCGCGGCTCACTCGTGACGGATACGCCACGAGCCCGCAGGGCGCTCCGGAGGTGCCGGCGACGATCGAGCTCGGTGTCGCCCGGGATGCGCGCATCCAGGACTGCGTCTTCGACGGTGTCGGAGGCTGGGCGGTCGGCGCGACCGGCGGCGCGTCCGATGTTTCCATCGAACGCTGTACCGTCCTGAGCCCGGGGGCCGGCGCCTTCGTGACCCGGCTCTCGACGCACGCGCACGGCGCGGACGTGAGTCGGCAGGCCGTACTCCGACTCTCCGTCCGCGACAACGTGATCCGCAAGCCGGGCCGGCGGTTCCCGCACGCGCCGGCGATCTTCCTCCAGGACGCCGCCGAAGCCGTGGTCGAGGGCAACACGATCACAGGCACGAACTACTCCGGCATCTCTCTCGGCTGGAGCTGGGGCTTCGACGCCAACCCGAGTCGCGACAACACGGTCGTGAGGAACACCATCGACGACGTCGGCTCCGGGGTCCTCAGCGATCTGGGCGGCATCTACACCCTCGGCAGCCAGCCCGGCTCCCGGATCGTCGGCAACCGCATCTCGCGGGTCCGGACGGCACACTACGGGGCCTGGGGCATCTACCTCGACGAGGGCTCGTCGCACATCCTGATCGCCGGCAATACCTGCCACGACCTCGAAGAGCACGCACTCAACATCCACTACGGGGCGCATCTGGAGATTCGAGACAACACGTTCGCGTTCGGCGCCCTCGGGCTGCTCAGCGTCTCCCGCCCCGACCGATCGGCGGACATCGCAGTGGTCGGGAACACCTTCCTCACCAGCGGCCGACCGGTGTATACCGGCCGAGCGGAGTCGTGCGTCCTGGATGCCCCGATCGTCGCCCACGGCAACCGGGTGTGGGACATCACGGGACAGCCGGTGGTCGCGGCCGATCTAGAGCCGGACGGCACGGTGAGAGACCGCAGCGCCGGCTGGCGCGAGCGCGGCAACGATACCGATGCCTTCCTGGCGCAGCCGCCCGCGGGCCAGGAGCACGACCGTGAGCCCACGCACGACCACGAATCGGAGGACGCGTCGTGCAGTTCGATCTGAGCCCTGCCGACCTCGCCCACTATCACGGGTCCGTGCGTGAGCCGGACGACTTCGACGCTTTCTGGTCGGCGACGCTGGAGGAGGCCCGCCGCCACACGGTAGACGTCAGGTCGGAGCGGGTCCGTACGCCGCTCGCCGCTGTCGAAATCCACGACATCACGTTCAACGGATTCGCCGGGCAGCCGGTCAAGGCCTGGCTGCGTGTGCCCGCCGGCATCACGTCGCCGCTGCCGACGGTGGTCGAGTTCGTCGGCTACGGCGGCGGTCGCGGCATCCCGGAGGATGCGCTGTTCTGGTCGACGGCCGGTTTCGCGCACCTGCAGATGGACACCCGCGGACAGGGCGCCACCTGGTCACCGGGCGACACCCCGGATCCGGACGGGACCGGCCCGCACACGCCGGGGATGATGACCGCCGGCATCGAAGACCCGTACGGCTATTACTACCGCCGGTTGATCACGGACGCGGTGCGCGCGATCGACGCTGCCGCCGAGCTCGACGCAGTAGACCCGGAGCGCATCATTGCGCACGGTGTGAGCCAGGGCGGTGGCCTCGCGCTGGCTGCGACGGCCCTGAACGAGCGGGTGTCCGCGCTGTTCGCGTGCGTCCCGTTCCTGTGCGACTTCCCGCGGGCGATCACCGTGACCGATGCGGACCCGTACAAGGAGATCAGCCGCTACCTCGCCGTCCATCGCGCGCGCGAGTCCGAGGTGCTCACCACACTGTCGTATGTCGATGGCGTCTGCTTCGCCCGCCGCGCGACAGCGCCCGCCGTGTTCACCACGTCGCTGATGGACACCGTCTGCCCGCCCTCCACCGTGTTCGCCGCCTTCAACGAGTACGCCGCCCAGGACAAGCAGATCTGGGTGCACTCCCACAACGGACACGAGGGAGGCGGCAGGGAGGACGCGGTGCGGTACGTGAGCGAGAGGTTCAGGCGGGAGTGACTGGCGACCCCGTACTGTCGATGGAGCCTCGCTCCGTCCCGGGCGTTCGACCTCATCAGACGGCGCTTCGCTCGATGGAGGGGTCAGCCCGAGACCTGGCCGACGTGGGGCTGGAGGTACACTCCAGCCCCACGCCCTTCTGACTCAGCTCAGAGTGAACGAGTCGATGTTGAATCCGCCGTTGACGATGTACACGTACAACGCGTGATACCCGGCCGGGATCGTCACACTGGTGTTCACCGTTCCGAACGACTGCCAGCCGCTCGTCGCCGGGATCGAGGTGGTTGCTCCCACGGTGTTTCCGATCGAGTCGAGATCGTAACGCACCTGGCCGGTGGTGAAGGTCGTGGCCGCCTTCAGCGCAAGGTTGTACGTCTTGGCTGTCGGGTTGTACACCACGTACTTGAGCCACTCCCCGTTCTCGGTGTTGCCGACGTCGAAGTTCCCCGTGCTGGAGATCTCCAAGTCGGTGTCGCCCCCGCGGAGGTAGCCGCGGTACGGGTTGGTGAACGAGTTGCCGGCCGTCGCGTCGTGGCTACCGAACCCTTCACCGCCGGTGGCGTACCACTCCGCCTCGATCGGGTTCGATCCCGAGGTGTTCAGCTGGAAGATCTTCGAGAACTCGATCGAATGGACGTTGAATCCGCCCGTGCCGACCTTGAATGTGAAGGTGTGCTTTCCAAGCGGGAGGTTGACGCCGTTGATATTGACGGACTGCCAGCTCTGGTAGCCGCCCGTATTGGGGACGGACTGGCTGGCGATCCACGGCTGCCCGTCCATGTTGATGCTGAACGTGCCGCCGGCAGCATTGCTGGCGACCGCAACGTGGATGTCGTAGTCGCCGCTGACATTGACCGTGCTGGTGTAATTCAGCCAGTCGCCGTCCGCCAGCCATCCGACGTTGTCGCCACAGTAGGTGTCCCCCGTGCACGCCTGCAGGTGGGTCGCATCGCTGCGGTACGTCGTGTCCGTACCACCCGTCCCGGAGAAGTGATAGCCGACGCCCTCGCCACCGGTGTTGTAATCCTGGGCGAAGACAAAGCCTGGGATGCTTCCGGTGCCTGTGCTGAAGCCGGACGGCACGCTCGCGTTCACGGCGGACGTGAACTGTTGCCCCGTGGACGGGATCGGCGTGACAGAGATGGCATCGACCTTGGCCAGGTTGACGGTGGAGGCGAATCCGAGGTTCAGGGTGCCATCGGTGACGTTGACATCGAAGGTTCGATCGATTGCCTTGTAGCGCGCTCCGGCGGCCGCGTAGATGTCGAAGTTCGACAGCTGCGTCGCACCTTCAGCGCTGACGTTGAAGACACGCTGACCTGTCGAGGTGAAGTAGTTCTCCGACAGTTTCAGACCGACACGGTAACGCCCCGCCGGAACCGGGAACGCGTAGCTGAAGCTGGTCCCGTTCCGCTCCGACTGGTACAGCGGGTCGTCAGCGGAACCGTCGATCGCGTTCGCGTTGACAGCGGTGCCACCGCCGGTGAATCCGGCATCCGCTGTGTAGTGGTCACCGTTGACGGCGCCCCACGTGCCTGTGCTGCCAGCGATGACGTGGTAAGTGTTCACCGGCGCGGTCCACGTGAAAGTGTTGGTGGAGTGCGCGGCAACGGAGCGGCTGAAGGTGCTGCCTGCCTCGCCGACCTTGACGGTCTTCGCCGAGTTCGTCGTGTTGACGACGACGAGGGCTTCCGAGCCGTCCGGGTTCTTGAACGCAACCGACTTCAGGCCGTCGCTGTTCGCACCGCCGCTCGCACCGATGCGGTACGCGCCGGGGCGTACGAACTTCGAGAACTGCGCGAGTTCGTAGAACTTCGGCATGTAGCTGACGCTCGCGGACGCTCCGCTGGTGTCGACGATGACGAGTGGCTCCTGCGCGTCGCTCAGGCTGGAGAAGGGGCCGCCGGTCTGATCCAAGACCATGTTCCAGTAGATGTACCCGCCTTCGCCGGCCAGCATCTCGTCGACGATCTCGCCGCCCCAACGCTCATCGCCCGGGTAGTCGGACGCGTTCGGGATGCCGAGGTCGGTGTGCTCGGACATCCACGTGGAGTACCCGGGCTTCGCCTGATTGAACAGTCCGAGGTTCGCGGTGTCGCAGTATGACTGCCCGAAGTCGCACTCGTACGGATGGAAGTCGATCCCCGACACGTAGGGAAGCGTGCCTGCGTTGTTGAGCATGTCCACCGGGTAGGTCCAGGTGTCCCGGTTGTGCTCGTAGCCGCGGATGCGGGCGCCGATGTTGCTGCTGGTGAACGTCGGGCCGAGGTAGTTGGCGATGAAGTCCGCCATCTGCGCCGCTGTGTACACCGTCGATTCGAACTTCGCCGGGTTCAGCGGTTCGTTCTGGATGCTGACGTCGTTGATGGTGATGCCGTGCGCGGCGTACGCCTGGACGTACTTGGCGAAGTAGGTCGCGTACGCCTGGTAGTAGCGCGGATCCACCGACGGGGTGATGAGGCTGCCGCCCCCGATCAGGGAGCCGTTGTCCTTCATCCAGCCGGGAGCCGTCCACGGGGAGGCCATGATCCGGAACGACCCGTGGGACTGTGCCGCCTGGATGTAGGGGATGAGAGTGCTCTCGTCATGGGCGACCGAGAAGCTGGCCTGAGAGAAGTCGGTTCCGCTGCTCAGGTCGTCGTAGCTGTAATGCGTCGGTGAGAAGTCGTTCGACCCCATCGCCGTCCGGGTCAAGCTGAACCCGGCGCCGTTGGTGGGGCTGAACAGCTGGTCGAGCACGCTGTTCCGCTGCGCCGCCGTCACGTTGCTGCGGTTGAGCACGGTCCAACCGGACTCGTTGAATGCTCCGCCGAATCCGTCGATCGCCTGGTACTGCTGGGTTGGGTCGACCAGGATGTCGGGGGTGCTGCTGTCGGTGGCGAATGTCAGATCGGTCTTCGCCGTCAGCCGGTCACCCCCTTGCGAGGTCTGCCAGTTGTGAACAGTGGTGACTGCGCTGGCGGGCTGTGCCGTCAGGGTGATGCTCGTGGCCACAAGGACCGCGGCGCCGAGGACGCCGACGGAACGTGACACACGACCGTGTGGTGATTTCACCTCAAACTCCTTCATGTTGCATGGTTCGGCGTTGAACGCCGTGGATGCGACCGAGAGCGTGGGTAGCGACGGGCCCGGTCAGGTCGCCGTCACGCGGTGGTTCGTGTGTCGTCCTTTCAGCTCTGGTGAGGTGTCGGTGGGGTGGGGGCTGGGGCATCCGCCGGGTGGAGGGCGAAGACGTGGTGCCCTGCGGTGAGGTCGATCGCCGTGACGTGGTCGTTGATCATCAGGGACGACCCGTCCCGGAGAGAGCGGAGCCGTCCTGAGCAGGTCGCGGGCAGTTCGAGGCGGGCGTTCTGGTCGCCGGAGCCCCAGTGAACGATGTGGATCAGCTGCTCGTCGTCTGCGTCGCGCGTGGTGACGAGGGTGTTCGGGATCCTGCCCTGAGGTCCGTGGACCGCGGGCTGAGCTGCGGCGAGCAGTTCCGCGTGCTCCCACCCGGTCTCCGGGCCGGCCGTGATGATCTGTCGGCCGGTGGCGCGCACTGCCGCCACCAGTTCAGCCTCGATCCCCGAACGGTCCGGGATGAGGAGTGGCACGTTCGGATCCAGTGCGAGCTCCGTCGTGGTCTCCCACAGGTCGTAGGCGATCCCCCGCTCTGTCAGCCAGAGCAGCGTCTCGTCCCAGGCACGGTAGGCGGAGGCCGCTGCCGGTCGGTTCCAGGGGACTTCAGGGACGCGGGCAGTGCCGGCCACCGCGTACGCGTCGTACGCGTCCGCACGGTGCCAGGCGACGACGACGGGCGCTTTCAGCGGCGCCGCCAGCAGGCCTGGGCGCCCCTCCTCCGCCTCCATGAGGCGTTCCACCGGCCGGAAGAAGGCCGACTCCTCGCCTGCACCCGTCAGAGGTGCGTGCTCCCAGTTCTCCCGGTTGACGAGCATGTAGAGGTTGGCTCCGGCGAAGCCGAGCGCGAATGCCGCACCCCACCACACCTCCTGCTCGAGTGGGGTCGGCTGCGGATAGTCCACCACCTCGCCCGGAGACCGCCAGATCCCCGCCTGCAGTTCTGGGATCCACGGCAGCGGCTCCCCCGCGGCACGGGCGGTCGCGGCCGACCGGGCGAGTCGATGGATGTCGTCGACGTCGACCGGAGGGAGGTAGTAGTGGTCCTCACCGGTGATCGCCTCCGCGATGGTGCGGATCGCGCGGTGGGCGACCGGGACATCGTGGATGGGATGGGTGACGAGGTTGACCGTGTAGAGGAGCGCCTCGCCGCCGCGCGCCACATGCATCCGCTTCAGCGCCGCGAGGTACTCGCCCGTGGCCGCGGTCTTGTATTCGATCCAGTCGTGCAGCCGGCGCCGCGATTCGACCGCCGCTGTCTCGGGACGCCGCGGGGGCTCGGCCGCGGCGAAGGTCGCCGTCCCGTCCGCCCAGAAGGATCGAAGCGCGTCCTGGTCGTCGTCGTAGCTCTCCCGGAGCCACCGGCGGAAGCCCGCGATCGAGCTTGCGCTGTAGTCCGTCGAGTACATCGCGTCCTGGAAGCAACTGCTGGGCTCGTTGTCGAGTTGCAGCGCGATGACCGGGCCGTCCGGGTAGGCGAAGTCGCCGATGGCCTCCCAGACGGCGCCGAACCACTCGTCGACGTGAGCGAGGTATGCCGGGCTCGGGTAGCTGGGCACCGGGTGCAGGAAAGGAGGGTTGTAGCCGATGACGACCTCGCCCTGATCGTCGCGGGCGAGCAGGCCCTCGTCCGCGAGCAGCCAGTCCGGGTAGCCGCCGCCCGGTTCCTCCGCGCAGATCCAGGGGCCGGGCTTCAGCTGGACGACGACGTCGAGATCACGGCAGATCTCGAGGAAGCGCCGCACATCCAATCGCGGGTCGGTCGCCCCGCTGAAGTCGCGTCGCCCGCGCGTCGGCTCGTGCCGTCGCCACGACAGGTAGGTGCTGACGATGCCGACGCCCGCATCCCGAGCTGCGCGCACCGCCGGCTCCCACTGCGCCGGGTCCATGCGCCAGAACTGGATCTCTCCCGCGATCAGCGGCACCAGCTGGTCGCCGATCCGGATGCGGCCGTCCTCCACGGCGACCGGGCGCGCGCTCATCCCTTGACTCCGCCCGCCGCGTTGCCGGCGACGAGCCATTTCTGGATGACGCTGAACAGGATGATGCTCGGGATCGCGACCAGGATGGACATGGCGGCGAGCTGGTTCCACGAGACCTCGTAGGCGCTGGAGAGCTGGGACAGCCCCACCGGGAGGGTGCGGTTCTCGTCGCTGTTCGTGAAGGTCAGCGCGAACGTGAACTCCTCCCAGGAGCCGATGAAGATGAAGATCCCGGCAGCCACCACGCCGGGTCGCGCCGCCGGCAGGGCCGCGTACCACATGGCGGCGAACTGACCGCAGCCGTCGATCCGCGCCGCTTCGTCGATCTCCTTGGGCACCTGGTCGAACGCCGTCTTCATGAGCCAGGCACCGAGCGGCGCCGACGAGCTGACCTGTGCGAGGACCAGCGCCCACGGGGTGTCGATGAGGTTGAGCCCTGACACGATGTTGAACAGCGGGATGATGACGAGCACGGACGGGAACATCTGCGTCGCCAGCAGTCCGATGACGACCGCGATCTTGCCCCGGAACTCGAACCGGGAGAGCGCGTATCCCGCCATCACACCGATCAGGAGGCCGATCGCGACGGTGCAGACGCTCACGAGAACGGAGTTGCCGAGCCAGGCCAGGAAGTTCCCCCGGCCGACGACGTACGCGAAGTTGTCGAACGTCGGGTGCGACGGGAACAGGCTCGGCGGGGTCTGGTACAGCTCCTGCTTGGTCTTGAACGCGTCGGAGACGATGCCCAGCATCGGCAGCAGCGCGAACAGGGCGACGAGGATGGCCGCGATCCAGAGGAGGATCCGTGCAGGGCGCGGGCGACGACGACGTCGTCCGGCCCGAGCGGGCTTCGCAGGCAGGGTGCGGCTGGGGAGTTGCGCGGTCGCGGTCACGAGAGGGCGTCCTTTCCGAACGCACGGATGTACAGGGCCGATCCGATGCCGACGATGGCGAAGAGGATCATCGAGAGCGCCGACGCGTAGCCGAAGTCGAAACTGCTGAAGGCGCTCTTGTAGACGAACGTGGTGAGGATGTCCGTCGCCCCCGCCGGCCCTCCTCCGGTCATCACGTAGATGAGACTGAAGTTGTTGAACGTCCAGATCAGCGCCATCAGGGTGCTGGTCAGCAGCATCGGCTTGAGCAACGGGAGGGTGATGCTGCGGAACGACCGGCTCCAGGTGGCGCCGTCGACTCCGGCGGCTTCGTACAGTTCGCCGGGGATCGACGCCATGCCCGCGATGAGCAGAACCATGATGAACGGGAACCCGCGCCAGACGTTCGCGGCGACCACCGCGGCCAGGGCGGTGTGCGGATCCGCGAGCCACGCGTGCTGCAGCTCCGGGAGGCCGACGACGCTCAGGAGTTGATTGATCATGCCGTAGTCCGGTTGGTAGAGCAGCTTCCAGGCGAGTGCGCCGACGACCACCGGTGTCGCCCACGGCAGCACGAAGACTGCGCGCAGGATCCTCGCGCCGCCGACGAGCTGCTGGAGGAGCAGGGCGCCCGCCATCGCGACGATGAGCTGGAGGGCGACGGACCCGATGGTCCAGATGATGCTGTTGAGGAAGACGCCCCAGACGGCGGAGTCGGAGAACGCTTCGATGTAGTTCTGCACTCCGACGAACTCCCAGCCCTCGTGCTTGGTGGGGTTGACGTCGAAGAAGCTCTGCACGGCGACGTTCGCGATCGGGTAGACGACGAACACCCCTACCGCGATCAGGGCCGGTGCGAGGAACAGGTATGGGGTCAGCCGGCTCCGCCAGCGCAGGCGACCCCGCGGGCCGGACGTTGCCGTCCGGCCCGCGAGGGTTGTGGCGACCTGCGTCACTTGCTGAGCGCCTTGTTGGAGGCGTCGGCGGCCTCGTCGAGCGCGTCCTTCGCGGACTTGGTCCCGGAGAGCGCTGCCTGGACGGCGTTGCCGAGGGCGGTGTCGATGTCGCCGGCCTGCGCGACGGTCGGGCGGGAGCGCGCCTGCTCGAGCACCTTGGAGAACGCGCTGATCGATGGGTCGTCCTTGAACACGGGATCGGTGTACAGGGCCGTCTTGACGGGGAGGTAGCCGAGCGAGCTGGCCCACTCCTTCTGCACAGAGTCCTGCATCAGCCAGCTCACGAACGTCTTCGCGGCGTCGGCGTGCTTGGTGTTCTTGAGCACCAGGAGGTCGAGCCCGCCCAGCACGGTCGCCGCCTCTTTGTCCTTCGGCAGCGGTGCGACCGCCCACTTGCCGTCGATGCCGGCGGTCTTGAGCGAGGGGATCATCCACGGGCCGGAGGTCATCATCGCCAGCTTCCCGGAGACGAACGGGCCTTTCAGGTCGTCCTCCGTCGCCGTCGCCATCCCGGCGGGCATCGCGGTCTTCTGGAGGTCGACCCACAGCTGGAGGGCACGGACGCCGTCTGCCGAGTTGAACACCGCCTTGGTCTGGTCCTTGTTCAGGACGTCGGCTCCGGCCTGCCAGAGCCACGGGTAGAACTCGAATCCGCCCCAGCCGCCGAACAGTCCGACGCCGTGGACGTCGCCGGCGGTGAGCTTGGCGGCGTCGGCCGTGAACTCGTCCCACGTCGCCGGCGGCTGCTCGATGCCTGCGGCCTTGAACAGGTCGCTGCGGTAGAACAGCGCCAGCGCAGACACGTCGACAGGGACGCCGTAGAGCTTCCCGTCCTTGGTGACGGAATCGAGGCTGGCGGGGAAGTAATCGCTCTTCTTCCCCGCCGAGTCGCCGAGAGGGAGCGCCCAGCCCGAGGCGATGAACTGGGAGGCGCGCGGCGGCTCGACCCGCGCGATGTCCGGTCCCTTCCCGCCGGCGATCTGGGTGGTGAGCTTGTCGTAGTAGCTCGAGTCGTTGTCGCGGATCAGCTTGACCGTGATGTTCGAGTGGGCCTTCTCGAAGTCCTTCAGCTGCTTGGTGAACTGTGCCGTCTCCGCGTCGCTGAACTGCTCCTGGAAGGTGATGGTCACCTTCTCGTTGCTGTCACCGCCAGACGATGAGCAGCCGGCGAAAGCTGCGATCACCAGCGGCGCGGCAGCGAACGCTGCGAGCCGTCGGGTTGCCTTGTTCATGAGGAATGCCTCCTTGCATTGGTGGGGGTTGGGATGTGATTGGGTCTCAGTCGACGGTCAGGGTCTGTTCGTGGACTGTCGTTGCCGCCGTGAGCCGCACATCGCGGCTCGATCGGGCGGCGTGGAAGAGGTATCGGCCGTCGAGGATCTCCCAGTCGCGCCTGTCGCTGTTCCAGGTCTCAAGTGCTCGTCGCTCGATCCGGATCCGCACCGACGCCGTCTCGCCGGCGGGGACGTCCACGCCTGCGAAGCCGGCCAGCCAGCGCACGGGACGGTCGATCGTCGAGTTCGGTGATTCGAGGTAGATCTGCACGGTCTCGCGCGAATCGTGCGCGCTCATGTTGGTCAGGGTGACATCGGCCGCGAGGTCGTCGGGCTGGCCGACGATCGTGAGCGTCTCGTACAGCCAGGAACCGAACCCGAGCCCGAAGCCGAACTCGCGCGAGGGAGAGCGGCCGAGTCTGTCCCACTGGCGATAACCGACGTGGATGCCCTCCGCGTAGTCGATGACTCCGTCGCGCGGAACCGTGTCCCGGACGGGGACGTCGTCCTCGGTCGAGGGCAGCGTCCACGGCAGCCGACCGCTGGGCTCGGTGACGCCGAGCAAGGCATCCGCGAGACCGCGCCCGGCCTCCTGGCCCGGCAGCCACCACCACAGCACCGCGGGGGCCCGCTCCAGCCACGGAAGGATCACCGGTGCGCCGGCATTGACCACCACGACCGTGCGCGGGTTCGCATCGAGCACCCGCTCGACCAGCTCGTTCTGGCGGCCGGGGAGCTGCAGGTCGACCCGGTCCCACCCCTCCGACTCGGTCTCCTCGTTCGTTCCGACGATCACGACGGCGACGTCGGCGGCGCGTGCAGCCTCGACCGCGGCGAGGAGCTCGTCGTCGGCGCTCAGTTCGCGCAGCTCGTGCCGCAGCGCGAACCGGACGAACCGTCCGTAGGCGCCGGCGTCGACCACCTGCTGGCGCGATTCGATGGAGACCGTCGCGGGCTCTCCGATCACGTATTCGCGTGCAGGACCCGCCGGGTGGTTGGCGGACGAGTCGAGGATGACGTCGTGGTCGGCGTGCTCGGCGGATTCGGCGACGAGAGTCCCGTCGAAGGTGATCACGTGCCAGCCGGACACCCCGACTTCGACGCGATGCGTGCCCGGCCCGGCGAGGTGGACGATCGCTTCGAGCCTCGCCTCCCGTGCTCCTGCCGGCACGTCGCGGTTCCAGGTCTCGTCGGCCGGGACGGTGACCGGACCGCCCACGGTGGCTCCGGCTTCGTCGTAGTAGGTGATCCGGTAGCCATCGTCGCCGGCCGGGGTCGTCACCGCGCCGGAGGCGATCTGCGGTGCGAACCTACGGCCGGATGCACCTCGCTGCACGGTGATCGCGGTGTTCGGCAGCGCCTCCTGGAGCGCGTGAACGGGCTCGGAGAGGAAGGGCGCGGTCACCGATGCGCTCCCGCCGCCCTGGATGAACGGTTCGACCGCGTTGGGGCCGATGAGCGCGAGGGAGGCGATTCCTGATTCCCGGAGTGGGAGCAGTCCGTTGTTGGCGAGGACCACGCTCGACCGGGCGACGGCCTCCCGCAGCAGCCCACGCGTCGAAGGCGCGGCGGGGAGGTCGGGCGACATTTCCCGCGCCGGCCGCGGGCCGACGGCGCCGACACGTCGTCCCAGCCGGACGATCCGCTCGACCTTGTCGTCGATGACCTCCTCGGCGACGAGGCCGTCGCGCACTGCTCGCTCCAGGCGCGCGCCCCACGGTCCGTCCGGTCCGGGCATGATCAGGTCGAGTCCGCCGAGAGCGGCCTCTACGGTGGTCTTCGTGGCCAGCCAGTCGCTGACGACGACCCCGTCGAATCCCCATTCGGCCTTCAGCACGCCGTTGAGCAATGAGCCATGCTCGGTCGCGGGGGCGACCTGGGTGCCGTCGTCCACGCCGTTGTAGGCGGCCATGACGGACCAGACCCGGGCGTCTCGGACGGTCTTCTCGAACGGCGCCAGGTAGACCTCGCGGAGGGCACGCTCGGGGATCCGCGCGATGTACGTGGTGCGCTCGGTCTCGGACTCGTTGCCGAGGAAGTGCTTGACGCACATCGCGACTCCGGCGGCCTGCGTGGCTCGGATCAGCTGGCTGGCGAGCTCCCCCGTCAGGTACGGGTCCTCCGAGAATGCTTCGAAGTGGCGTCCGCCGTAGGGTGTGCGCTGGAGGTTGACGACCGGCGCGAGCACCACATCGACGCCCTTGCGGTGTGCTTCCCGCGCCAGCAGGCCGCCCAGCCGGGCGAGCAGGTCGCGGTCGAAGGTCGCGGCGAGTGCGGACGGTGAGGGGAGCTGCGCCGAGGGCCGTTCATCCTCGTCGACACCGCGAACCCCGATCGGCCCGTCGGACAGCACGATCGCACGCATCCCGTACGCGGGCACCGGGTGCAGTGTCCACGACGTGGCACCCGTGAGAAGGGCGATGCGCTCCGGCAGGCTGACCGCCTCGATCGCGTCAGCGTTCGCCGGCTCCCCGAGCGTGGTCGGTGTGGACATCGTTGGCTCCTCTTGCGGCGCATACCCGCCTGGCGTCTGGTCGTTCGTGACCGTGTGACAGACAATAGCAATACTTGCTGACCTGTTCGCAAGTATTTCGAGCGATCTCTTTGTAATGCTTGCTGACAGGTCATCAAGTAAAATCGGGTGCAGAGTTGTTTCGAGGAGGGGCACATGCCACGCACACGAGATCAGAACCCGATTCCGGCTGGGGCGCGTGTTGCCAACCCGAGGGCCGCAACCGCGGAGAAGCGGCAACGGATTCTGGAAGCGGCGATGTCGATTTTCGCGACGCGCGGCTACAACAACGGATCACTTGTCGAGATCGGTGAGGCGGCGGGACTGAGCCACACCGGCGTCATGCATCACTTCGGATCGAAGGATCAGCTGCTCATCGCGATGCTCGAGTACCGCGACGATTCAGACGTCGCCGAGTTGGAAGGGAAGCACATCCCCGACGGACCCGCCCTGTTCGAGCATCTCGTGCATACGGTTCGCCTGAATACTCAGCGCCCGGGCGTCGTGCAGTTGTACACGGTCCTGTCAGCTGACTCAGTCACGGACGGCCACCCCGCCCACGACTATTTCCGTGAGCGATTCGTGGGACTCCGCGACATGCTCAAGGGCGCCCTTCGCGATGTCGCCCCCGAAGCGACTGAGGCCCGCATCGATCTCGCGGCGTCCACCATCATCGCAACGATGGACGGCCTACAGGTCCAGTGGCTGCTGGACCCAACGGCCGTTGATATGCCCGAGGCCGTCACGCTCGCCATCGAAGGGGTGATCGGACGGTTGAACGGCGAGACCCCGTAGGGCGATCGAAGACGCGGCGATGCAAGGCATCGTTGCGGGCCCATGCAGGTGTTCGACCAAGCCGGGAAACCGCCCCGGCGACACCGCAGCAGAGACAGCGACCCACCACGAGACGCCGCAGAAGCCGAGACGGCGACGTGCTTGGTCCTGACACCTCTGGGACTGCTCCGCGCCCACCGAGTCAGCTCCTGAGAGATACAGACATGCAGAACGCCCCAGATCCCTGTGTTTTCAAGGGATTCCGGGGCGTCTGCGTGGCGGTACCGGTGGGATTTGAACTCTAGTTCGGCCCCTTAACTCCCTTGGCATCCAGGCCAACTTCCGCGGAATGTCAACGAAACAGAGCTCTTGTGGTCTCAGGAAATCTCATTGGAACCCATACGGTTGTAGTCAAAATGTAGTCAAATTCGCATCATCCCTGGACATCTGCGAAAAACCGCGCGACAGGATAGTTCGCGATTAGTCGGGAGAGACCTAAGCACGTCTGGCCGCTCTTATTGGCGTGTAGGGGGTCAGCCCCGTGCGCTCTAAGCAGTCCAATCATTTCCCCTCGGCCCTTGGAGTTGAACGTAGCTTCGCCCAAAGGAGTGTTCCCAAAAACGTCTTCCGCATCCACTGCGGCGCCTGCGGACAAAAGGACCTCGGCAGCTCTGAGCGCAAACTCGCGTGCCGCGAAATGCAACGGCGTGAACCCCTTATTGTCTCTCGAGTCGGGTGATTCACCTTCGCCAAGTAGTCGCGAAATCGACACAGCGTCATCCTCTAGAGCGGCGTAGTGAATTGGTTTCCTTCCGAACTCATCGCCCGTGTTCATTGATTGGCCTCCCAAAAATGGCTCATATTGGAGTATGGATCCTTAATCTGATAAGGGCTCGGATCATTCTCCAGCCGACGCCGCTTCATCGAAATGTCGCGGACACGGAGCACGGCGACCCACGACTTATCGCCGCCTTATTGCGGTCGCCCGAGAAATCAAATGCAGCGTCAAACGCTATATAGCCAGACACATCTACCGAATCCTCACCGCGACAATGCAGCCCTAAGCCGCTTGGACAGGCGCCTTAGGCCCGCCCGCCCCCGAATGCGAGCAGGTCAGGGCGATTTAGATTGCTGCGCCTGCTTGAAGCTTGCCCTGCAACCATGCAGTAAAGCTCGGGGCCACTTCACCAGAAGAAGCCGCTTCCCGGGTCTCGTGGTCCCAGAGAAAGATCGGAGATGCCCCCGCGACGGAATGGTGAGTATCGAAGCAATAGAGATCGCCGCCCCCGTTGTTCATAACCGCCACAAATTGCTGTGGCAGCCCGAAGTCTTGTCGTTCCTCCAACGTGACTGCTTCTAGATTCAGATATGCAGGTACTGTGTCTCCGATTCCGAATAGCTCGTAATGCCTGACCGTTACCCACCCGAATGTCATGAGATACCGTCTGAAATCCGGCGGAAACTGACCGAGCTGGTCTTCTGCCCGCAGAACTTGCTCCATGGTTGCGCCGGTCCCGCGTTCAAGCGTCGGTTCCCTTAGCAGTTTGCTCTCGAGCTCTTCAAAGGACACAGTTGTTCCCTTCAGCAGCCATCCTGTCGAGGATGATTCAGTCGATAGTTCTCACCGAGACGATGATCGGTTCGGGTCATCGGGGCTAGATTACTCAGATCATTGCTTCCTCCCTGGCTCAGAGGAACGATGTGGTGCAACTCCATGGGAAAGCCATCAACGCCGAATGGTGGACGGCCCAGCTGCATTCGAGCGAGATTCTGCGCGCTGTAGGACCCTGGATTCCTCGCCGCTTCGTCTATCCAATACTTCGGACGCACGGAGTCCTCAAATTCACGACGCAGCGACTTTGAATTCGGGGCGTTGTCGTCGCCCTCCCCTGGGGAACATTCTGGTGATGACGGAGGCCCCCCAATCCCTGGCGGCGTGAAATCTGATCCGGCTCCCCCGACTTCAGGCACCGGAGGGATTGACCTCATGCCGGATTGACTTGTCACGCCAGGTA
>NZ_JAHHZQ010000004.1 GCF_022606355.1 Leifsonia shinshuensis | reverse complement strand
GGGTCTCCGATCGCCGGCTCGAGATCGCAAACACCAACCTGGAGGAACTCACTGACGGGCTCGCTGCGGCCATCGCCGAACGGCTGCACGTCATCAGCGTCGACACCGCAGCAGCCCACGAACGCTTGGAAGCTGAACTGATGGAGAAGTCGCAGCGCGAAACCGACCGTGTAGCGCTCGTCGCTCTCGCCGCCGCGGCCGTCACCTTCGCGCGCGCCGACGCAACAGCCGAATCCGAAGCGCGCTGGGAAGGCGAAGGAGGATCCGACGCGTCTACTCATCCCCGCGCACACAACGGCCATCCCGCCGTACCCTGATCGGCACCCGCGATCAGGCAGGTCGCGACGGAAAAGAAGACATGCCCGCGATTAACCCGACGACGAGCAGTTCACGATGCGGGAACTCTTTCAGGCTGCTCCGCTGCCGCAGGCTCGGACGCTATGGGTTGTGTAGCAGACGCGAGAAGGTCTGAGGGTTCGGGCTCGGTGGTCGCCGTGAGTCGGGTGGACTTGGCAAGTCGGGTGCGAATGCCGCCGCCGATCTGGACCAGTGCCGGGAACTCTGCCCCGAGCAGCGTGTCAAGGGCGCGAAGCGTGGCTTCGATGAGAGTCGCGACATGTCGTGGTGAAACGCCGCGACGGCAGGTGACAGCAACCTTCAGCACGGCAGCGTGTCGCACCGTGTAGGTGGACACGCTGGTCGTGATGAGTTCCGGGCGGCCAGTGAGCGAGTCGTGAAGCAAGTGTTCGGCCAGTGCTGCGTCAATGACGGTTCGACCACGGCCGGTGGTGCCCTCCTGGAACAGCTTGCTGGTGTGTCCGTGCCCCTGCCGGAAGACGAAAACGAGCAGAAGCACGATAAGGAGCAGGAGGGCAACTACTGCCGCGATGGACAACCATCCTGGTCCGTTCCGCGTGACCGCGGGTGCCGTGAGGGCAGAGGCGAGGCTCACCTGCGTGCGGGTCGCTGCGGCCGACCACCCGTTGCGGATACTTGGGTCGGTGGCCAGCAGGAACGCTCCGACACCGCACGCGAAGAGGATCAGGCCGGCAAACAGCACAAGTGAACGGTTGAGGGCCCGGTTGGTGTTGTTCATGCTCCGACCTTTCCGGCCGCATCGATGACGACCCGCGCCGTTACGGGAGGCCGCAGACCGAATGACTGCAGTTGCTCCGTCACCGCCTCGGTCACGGCGGCGAATGAAACCGGCACTCCGGAGGTCGGAGTGATTCGGATCACCGCGCGGCGGTACGAGACGGTGACCAGGGCGTTGTCTCGAGCGACCCCTCCGGCCTCGGCGGCGGTCCGGGCGAGAGCAGAGGCGATGACCTCGTTATCCACGACGGTTACGGCACGTTCGGTGTCGATCAGGTGACGTGCTCGTCGGCCGGGCGCGAGGGCGGCGATGATCAGGACCAGCCCGATGACGGTGACGAGGACGGCGGCGCTGGCGACTACCGCCGGTGGGTAGGTTGCCAGCCGGGCCGTGGCGGTGAGCATGTCCGTCGGGGCGACCAGAAGTGCTGGCAGATGCAGGAGGGACAGCATAAGCTCCAGAGCAAGCCAGGCAAACACGAGGATCAGGATCGTCGCGATGACGATCGCTAGGATCGCCCGGGGCGAGTGCGTCTCGCGGCGCTGGATGCGTGCGTGAATCGAACCTGTGTCGGTCATTGGACTCGGGCCTCAGCCTGGATGGTCGCTCCGGTCAGGTGCACGACGACTGTTGCGATCTCAGATCCGGTCAGCTCCGCGACGCTGGTTCGGATCTGTTCTTGTGCGTTGCGCGCACGTTGCAGCACGTTGCCACCGGTGCGGGCGACAACGCCCGGGTCGGCGGTGATCCGCGGGAGAGCGACCACACCGATCGGTGTGCTCACGTGGAGGGCGAGTGCGCCGGCGGAGTCGGCGAGTTCGACGCGGACGTGTTGCGGGTCGACGTCCAGGGCATCCGCGGTCACAGCAGTCACGATCCGATCAAGCGCCCTCGAAGTGATCCGGGTACGGCCGTGCGGGGCGATCGGCTGGGACGAGGAGGCGGCGGTCACGAGGATGAGCGCTTCCCGCGGAACACGTTGAACAGGTTGCGGAGGTCGATCGGCTTGTCCACGAGCCGTCCGATGAACGCGCCGAGGATCATTGCGATGGCCACCAGCACGAACGCCCAGAAGCCCAGCGTGATCCAGGTGAGGGCGAGGACCGCGCCGATGATGATTCCGATGCGCGCGGCGGTCATTGGACTCGCGCCTCGCCCTGTTCGTCGTCGACGGCGGGGATGTACACGTCGTTGACGGTCACGTTGACTTCTGTGACTTCCATACCTACGAGGGTCTGGATGGCGTCGGTGACGGCTGAACGGACGTCAGCGGCGACCTGTTGGAGCGCGACCGGGTAGTCGGCGACGATGGTCACATCGACAGCGACCTGAGTCTCCCCGACTTCGACTTTGATTCCCTGACCGAGGTCGGCGGCGTTTATGGCGGTACGGATCGCACCGAGGGCACGAGCGGCACCACCGCCGAGGGCGTGAACTCCGGTCACTTCCGCCGCCGCGATGCCGGCAATTTTCGACACGACGTTGTTTTCGATGACGGTCTTGCCGCCGGAAGCGCCTGCGACGATGGGGGTGACCGGTGCCGCCTGGGTGGGAGTGGGTGTTGCCATGATGAAGCTCCTCGAACGGGAAGATGGGACCGGCGCTGTGTGTGCATCGACGGCAGTGGGATAGTCACTACTAGAACGTGTGAACTAGCCCATTCGTCACACGTCGGGGTGAAGTCTTTTCACCGGGGAGGGGCCATGGCCGAGTCCGGACCGCAAGTGCCGTTGCAGCAGGCGACCGATCGCACGCTGGCGGGCCGGGCGGCCGACGGAGATGTGGCCGCGTTCGAACTGCTGGTGCGCCGCCACGGACCCCGGATGCGCGCGTATGCGATCAGAATGCTGGGCTCGACGGACGAGAGCGACGACATCGTGCAGGAAGCGTTCCTCACGCTCTGGCAGAAACTGCCCACCCTGGACAACGTCGACGCGATCCCCAGCTGGCTCATGCGCGTCGTCACCCGCAATTGCCTGGATCGCATCCGCAGCCGCCATCAGCACCCCGGACTGAACGAAGACAGCCTGCCGCCCCAATCTGTCGCCTCCACCGAGACGACTGCGGAGACGCACTCGGAGCAGGAGGCGCTCTCCCTGACGGTGATGGGCCTGCCCGAGATTCAGCGGCGTTGCTGGCTGTTGCGGGAAGTCGCGGATTACAGTTACGAGGACATCGCCCGGGAAATGGACCTGCCTGTTTCGACCGTGCGCGGACTTCTCGTCCGTTCGCGAAAAACGGTCATCCGGGAAATGGAGGAATGGCGATGACAGCCCAACCGCCCACCCCAGACCGTGACCGGTGGGATCTGGCACCGGACTCGCTCGACGGACACACCATCGACGAGTTGCTGGACTACCTCGACCGCGATCAAACACCACCCGATTCGTCGATCGACCGCTCGGCAGCGTGCCGAATGGCTCTCGACGCGCTCCAACGACTGCGTGCCCTCTCTTCTGGCCTGCTCGACTGGGACGCCCAGCACCAACCCCAGCGGGACGACGGTTGGGTGCACGCCATCTTGTCCGGCATCAGCAGGGAAGCCGGTCGCGGGCGTGACATCCCGTTGCCCTTCCCCGACCCGGCTGCCCGGCTGGTCATCACCGAGGGAGCGGTGCGAGGGATGATTCGCGAGGCGGCAGACAGCGCCGGCGGCATGCTTATCGGCCGCTGCCGCTTTGTCGGCGACATCACTATCCCCGCGAAAGCGGTCACCCTCGAGATCGAGGCGAGCGCCTACTGGGACGAACCCATCGCCACGGCCACCGATAGAGTGCGCGCCGAAATCTTCCACGAGGTCGCCCGCCACACCCCGCTCAACCTCACCGCGATCAACATCACCATCCACGACATCGTTCGCTTCAACGCGCACGCGCATGAGGAGGACATCTCGTGACACAGGAACGCGACCTGTCGGACGAACTCACAACACTGATCCGCAGCACACGCGGGGTCACCGCGATCTATGCTCCCGTGCTCAGCATCCCCGGCTCGATCGGCAACCTCGGCGCGTCGAACGGCCGGCCGCCGGGTGTAGTCGTAACCATCACTGCCGACCGAATCTCCGTTTCGATCAGCATCGGCGTGGAACGTGACCTCGCAGCCCAAACCACCTGCCGACACGTCTACGACACAGTCGCGAACTACCTCACAAGCCACGTTGCACTAACCCCAACGGAAATCCGGGTCACCGTAGCAAGCATCAGCTGACCGCCCACGCCAAGCGGGCGCCGACCCGGCCAGATGTGAGCGCACACATCTGGCGGACGTATCGTGAGTACACACGGACCGTCATCGCTGTTGCGCCCAGCAATTGCCGGGCACTGCGGCCGGTCTGCGTCCGCTCGCCTCACCCGCGAACGGCAATCTCAGAGAAGGTCATCATGACTGCAGGGCAAAGCATCAAAGACGCTGGCGAAAGTACCAGCAAGGTCACCGACCACGTCGTCGACGCGGTCGAGGACAAGGTCAACACCGTCACCGACGCTGTCGAGGACGCGCTCCGCACCGCGGCCGACAAGATCCACGCGGCTGCCAGCCAGCCCGCGTCCGTCCCCACCACAAAGTAGTATCCGCCGCCTGAGCCGCGTCCGCGCGATGCCGCTCAGGCGGTCTCCCTCGCCGAGCCCGACGGAGGCCAATTGCCGGAAGATTCGAGAATCGCACCCGCTGGCACGCGCGGCAGCTGCAATCACTGATGGCCACTCCAGAAGTGGATACAGTGCTCGTCACTGGCGGTGTTAACGGCCGAATCTTCTCCGAAGGGCACGGGAATAGACTCCACCGGCATTACCAGCGATAGCGGCCTTCCCGCCGAGAGCGCCGGAGGTCAGCGCGCAGAAGATGCATTCCCCGGTTAGCGGATTGACCAGACTGGCTGCGCCGCCGACAAGAAGCACGCGGCCGACAACGGGGCGGGGCATGCGGGTTGATAACGGCAATAAGTGTCCGGTCAGTCGGGTGGAGTCAACCGCGAAGCCTGGGAGTAGTCCGGCTGCGCGATCCTCCGACTCTGACCGGGTCATTGCCGATGCAGTCGTCCCGTAGCCGAGATTGACGGTGCCGTGGACAGTTCGGAACGCGCATGCGTAGGCCCGGCCGGTGCCAAGCTAAGGATCCCAGCAAAGATAGAGCCCGTCGAAGCCATCCAGGGCGGGCGCGTACCCCCGCACGGCTACGGCCAGGTACCCGCGGTTGGGCGGCTGTCCCACAGGACGGCGCACCGTTGCGTTCGCCCCGTCGGCGCCGATCAGCACTTGCGCGCTATAGGTGCCGTCAACGACGACGCGGCTCGCATCTTGGTGTACTTCGCGCCGGCATGCTGGCGGTAGATCACCCCGGACTTGCCGGCAGCGAGCATAAGCCGGTGATCGAGCTCAGCCCGAGGGACCACATACCCGGGATGCAATGCCGTTCCAGTCGTGTCGGCATTTCCAGCGACCAGCTGGAACCGAGACACCCGTTCGTTCGGGCAGAGCAGGCCAGGGAGACCAGGCCATCGATCCGCTGGCGGCTTCAGGGCTCGCCCCCGTCGCCGCGCACTTTGTCCCGGCCCCAGCTGTTCTCGATCACGGACATCAGTACCCTGGCGGTCGCCCGAGCGCGTAAAGCACTCATTGCCGCCGCCGAGCCGCGGCCTGGCGCCGACGACGATGACTTCGAACGCCTCAGGAACCCCCGTCACAGCAGCGCCCTCCGTCCACACGCAGCGCCCAGTTTCGAGCCACCCTGTCTTAACGCCCCAACGCGCTCGCGGCTGGGCAGTCGAAAGGATCGGCACCAGCAGACAGGCCGACCCGGTTCAGGTAGCGGATTACAATGCCGTACGACTCGATAAGCGTGGCCTCCGTGTATGCGATCCCCTTTTCGGCGCAGTAGGCCTTCGTGATCAGTTGTGCTTGCTTGAGATGCGGTCGGGGCATGTTTGGGAACAGATGGTGTTCGACCTGGTGGTTGAGTCCGCCCATGAATAGATCCATGAGGCGGCCGCCCCGCACGTTGCGGGACGTGAGAACCTGGCGCCGGAGGAAGTCCACGTTGGCGTCACGCGCCAGGATGGGCATCCCTTTGTGGTTCGGAGCGAAGGATGCGCCCATATAGATTCCGAACACCGCGAGCTGAACGCCCAGGAACGCGAACGCCAGTCCGGGTGGCAGCAGGAGGAACAGCACGGCAAGGTAAGCGCCGAATCGGGCGACGAGCATCAGTGCCTCCAGCCAGCGCTTGTCGACCTTGCCGGGCCCGAAGACGGTGCGGAAGCCGTGCAGGTGCAGGTTCACCCCCTCGAAGGCGAGGAGCGGAAAGAACAGGTAGCCCTGTCGCCGAGTCACCCAAGCGTAGGGGCCGCGCGCTTTCGCGGCGTCGGTCTCGGTGAACGAGACGAAGTCGCGCGCAATGTCAGGGTCTTTGCCGAAGATGTTCGGGTTCGCGTGGTGACGACTGTGTTTGGTCATCCACCAGGAGTAGCTAATACCGACGATCAGGTTCGCGATCACGCGGGCCGCCACGTCGTTCGCCTTGCCTGAGGTGAAAACCTGGCGATGTGACGCCTCATGACCGAGAAAGGCGAACTGGGTGAACACGAGACCGAGTATGCCGGCCAGGATGAGCTGGAACCAGGAGTCACCGAGCAGAACGAAGCCGACACCGACGGCGCTCAGAACGACAACCAGGATGATGAACATCCCGATGTAGAAGCCGCGGCGCCTCGACAACAGGCCGGCATCTCGAACGGTACGAAGGAGCGCCGAATATTGAGTGGTCGGGTTGGACCGGTCACCGCCGCGTTTGGGGCGCGTGAAAATGACCGCTGAAACTCTCGAATCGGTGCCGGACATTGTGCCCCCTATCGGCGCGAGCGAAGTGCTCTAGCAACCAGGGTCTGGGGCAGCAATCAAAAGACTAACAGTGCACCTTGTGGGTAGCGTGGGACCTTGACGACGGGGTTACTCGCGGTCGGGCATGAGTGTATACCGTCACCAGATCGCCGGGCGCCGGGTACCCCGGCGCCATCCTGCTCACCTTCTCGACCACCTGCGCAATGTCGGCCTTCTGGTGGCCGACCGACGCACCCCTGGTCCTGGCAGGAGGGGCCGCGGCATTCGGCTTCGTCTACCGCTGACTCCACAGACATGGCGATGCCCCTCGCACTGAACTGGACAGGACGCTCAGCGACCTGGTGGACCAGGCGCCTTCTACTCTCGTGGCTGTTCTGGTTTCTCCCAGCAATCGGCGACGCGCCCCTGATCGTGCGCGCCGTGGCAATGCGCCGTCGCGAGCGCCTACGTCGGTTGAGCTAGCTCCTCCTTAAAATGACGAACGCGCTAGAGGTCGCGCTGGCAATTGGGCTCGCATCACTGGACCCGCCTCGAGATGGATCAGCCATAGATAGGCCGAGGGACTCGAAAATCAGTAACGAAGAATGGACCCTACAGACGACCACCGAAAGAGATGAGAAACCCAGCGCGAGAAGCAGCGAAGGGCAAGCAAGCACAGACCAAAGACAACCAGTCGAAACGCAATGCACGTAGGCACTTTAAGTGGAGCGCTGCTCAGCGCCCGGAATGACGGGGGTCGCGTGTAAACCAAGGTGCATGGCAAATCGGGGGAAGGCAAAGCGGGCAGAGGGACGTGGAAGGTCCTACGCGCGCCAGCGGCTTGAGCGCGACGCAGCCTCCGCCAGACGCTCATCCGAGAGACAGCGCATCGCTGAAACTGCGCGAACCACCAACGCTCTATCTGAGCTGGAAACGAAGTGGGGCGGACGCGAAGAAGCGCTCCGACATCTACGTGACGTCGCGTCGACGATCGAACGTCTGCGACGAGAACAGGCCGCAGCTCGGACAGAGCGCGACCAACTGATCACCCGTTTGCGCAACGCCGGCGAGAGCTGGAACTCACTCGCCGCACTAACAGGTCTCAGTCGTCAAGCGCTGAGCAGGCGAGCTCCCGATGCCTAACACCGGAACCTCTGATGCTGAGCAGCTCTCAGCCGGCCCCGCAGCGGCCAGTTTCGCGCGTTGGTCGACCGCGTCAAGGGTGCAGCTCCGCTGCATCGCGAAGCGACGCGCAGCGCCCTTGACACGGTCTCCCAACACGCAATCATCAGGGAGCGGGGCAGTCGCAAGAACCGAGCCGGGTTGGTTTCAATCGCCGCACGCTCGAAAGCCTGAAGTACGCGACGATCTCGCCCGAACTTGCCAACCTGTATCCGAGGGCGCTTCTGATCAGAAGCGCCACGACCACCGCCGTCACTAGGAGGTCATCATGGGCAGCGTCACTCCGTACGACACAGCGGCCGGACGACGCTGGCGGGTCCGATACCGGACACCGGAGCACGTCCAGACGGACAAACGCGGCTTCACTACCAAGCGAGACGCGGAGCTCTATCTCGCCAACGTCGAGATCTCGAAAGCAAGCGGATCCTTCGTCTCCGCTGCCGCGGCACGCGTCACGGTCGGCGAATTGGCTGCCGAGTGGCTGGCGAACAAGCAGCAATCGATGAAGCCCTCGAGCTACCACTCGATCGCCGTATCGTGGCGCGTCTACGTCGGCCCGCGTTGGGCAACGACACCAGTCGGGGCGATCCGCGCCAGCGCCGTGGAGCAGTGGATCCGTCAGCTTGGGCAAGGAACGGCTGTCACGCACAAGAGCGGAGGAAAGACCGTCCCTGCAGCGCAGGCCCGTCCGCGCTCAGCGACGGTCGTTCTCCGCGCCCTCGGTGTGCTTGCCGGCGTCCTCGACATGGCCCTCAAAGATGGCCGAGTACCCAAGAATGTCGCGCGGCGCACAGAGGGAGCGCCCCGAAAGGTTTCCAACAAGCCACGTCGTTATCTCAGCCACGCCGAGGTCGCCCGTTTCGCCGCAGCTGCCGCCACGCCAACCCAACGGACGATGATCGTCCTGCTCGCGTACTGCGGGCTGCGATGGGGAGAGGCCGTCGGGCTCCAAGTTCGCGACCTGAACATGCTGCGTCGACGCCTGCAGATCAGCCGCACGGCCACCGAGGTCGACGGCAAGATCCTCGTCGGTGCACCAAAGTCGTGGGAGAAGCGCGCCGTGCCGTTCCCCGCCGTCCTCGCCGAGCCGCTCGCGCACCTCTGCGAAGGCAAAGCGCCAGACGACCTGGTCTTCGCCGATCGCTTCGGGCAGTTCTTGCGCCGACCCAAAACCAGCGCCGGCACGTCGTCATGGTTTCTCGACGCTCTCGTCGCCTCCGACATTGAGCGCCTCACTCCGCACGATCTCCGGCACACTGCGGCGAGCCTCGCCGTCAGCTCCGGAGCGAACGTCAAAGCGGTCCAGCGGATGCTCGGCCACAAGTCGGCCGCGATGACACTCGACACGTACGCGGATCTGTTCGAAGACGATCTCGACGAGGTGGCTGAGCGCCTCGACGAGGGTGCCCGCCGGGCCAACCTCGCCGACGTGTGGGCACGCAACTAACTCCGCGCCCATAACGCTCGTGTAATCACAATGAGCTCCGTTAGAGCCAACGAGATCACCCAATGCCCACAAAAGTGTGGGCAAAGTGTGGGCACGCGACCAAATCGGGGCCTCTCCCGCAAGCGGAAAAGGCCCCGACTTCCGCGTGATTACGCGGATCTCAAGCAACGCGCGACGACGACCGATTGGTGGAGATGGGGGGAATCGAACCCCCGTCCACTGCTGTGGTCATGTGCCTTCTACGGGCGTAGCCAGTGAAGTCGCTTTCTCAGCCCCGGAACTTGTCGCTGGCACCTGCTCCGACGGGCTCAGTATCAGTTGGAGTCCCTCTGCGCCCTGATGCTCAACGCAGAAGCAAGTCTTCTAGCTGACGCCAGGATCCGGGTAGAAGACAGTTCCCGGTCTGACGGTCTCTTCAGATGGCGAAGGGGAACTTACGCCGCGAGGGCGAAGTCGGCCTTGGCCGAGACAGTGCTCTTGTTATTGGCACTTATTTTTTGCATGGATCGTTTACGAGATAACCATGCATCCTCGACCCGCTTCTCACACTCTCGCAGACAATGTCGAAACCGATCATCCCCGTGCGACGGCCGTGAGGCCGGGTCGTCATCGCGCGCTGTTGAGTTGTCCAGATGCAATCACCGCATGCCGCGGCGAGCTTCTGATCCTACAACAACATCGACGCCGGTTCTATGCCAGCATCGGGGAATGGCCGACACGATCATCACCGTCCAGGGCGAGTACGAGATCACGCACCCGGCCGAGCGCGGCGTGGTCCGCATCACGGTCGGATACGAGGGCGAGCAGCGCGACGAGACACTCGCGCTGACGACGCAGCGGCACGCCTCCCTGGTCGCGGAGCTGCGGGAGCTGCACAACCCGCAGTCGGGCCCGGTGACGTCGTGGGCCTCCGACCAGCTGCGGGTGTGGGGAGACCGGCCGTGGAACCAGGACGGCCGCAGGCTGGCGCCGGTCTTCCACGCGGAGGTCGGCATCGAGGTGACCTTCGGCGAGCCCACCGCCCTGTCCGACTGGCTGGGCGTGGTCTCGATGCTCGACGGCGTGACCATCCAGGGTGTCACCTGGACGCTGACGGAGGCCAAGCGGCAGTCCATCACGCAGGAGGCGCGCCGTCGGGCCGTGGAGAACGCGGTGGCCAAAGCCACCGTCTACGCCACCAGCCTCGGTCTCAGCAGCGTGCGACCTCTCGCACTGAGCGACCCGGGAATGCTGGGCGACGGGCCGGCTCCCGGTCAGCCGGTGCCGCTGGCCGCCCGTGCGATGAGCGCGGACTTCGGCGGAGCGACGCTCGCGCTCAAGCCGGAGGACATCACGGTCGCCGTCCAGGTGCACGCGCGGTTCACGGCGTCCTGAAGCGGGTCGCGATTCGTCGCGAATCGCGACATTCGTGCCACGAATCACGACATTCGTGACGAATGTCGAAGCGTCAGCTTCCGGGCGTCGCGCCCGGTGTCGCGCTGGAACCCGGCACCGACGGCGGCCGGACCGGCAGGTCGGCCACCTTGAGGATGCGGTTGGCCGTCACCGTGCCGCCCGAACGCTCGCCGATGACGATGACCTCGTCGCCGACCGCGAAGTCGGACGCCTTCTGCGACTGCCCGGGCGCACCGTACGCGGTGGACGAGGAGGTGTCGACCGTGAGGGACGCGCCCCGTGCCGTCGTGATCGTCCAGGTCGAGCCGTCGATCTTCGTGACGCTGCCGCGGACCACGCCCTTGGCGATCGGACCCTCATCCTGACGGCCGTTCTGACCGCCGCCCTTCTGCCCTCCGCCGCCCGTGCCGCCCTGGCCCGGCACCGGAATCGGAACCTTGCCGCCGCCCTGGAATTCGTGCGAGATGGAGAAGCCGCGGTGGAACAGCACGGAGCCGACCGCGAAGGCGCCGGCTCCGGCGATGCCGATGAGCAGGATGACGGCCAGCACGAGCGTGGAGATCGCGAACGCCAGCCCGTGACGCTTGTAGAACGGCTCCACGATCGCGGTCGGCCCCTGGGGACCGGGAGCGTACTGCTGCGAACCAGAAGCGTACGGCTGCTGCGGCGCCGCGTTCTGCGGCTGCTGCGGGGGCAGCGGCTCGGTGGGCCGGGTGTCGTCCATGCTTACAAGAACACCCGATCGAACCGCATTCCGGCTGGGAGACGGTTATGGCTTGGATGTGAATGCCGGAGCATCCCCCTCACCTCAGGCCGGATCGACCAGCACCGACCGCAGCTTCGACAGCTCCACCTCGTTCAGCCCGGCAGCGAGCAGGTACTCGCGCACCCCGCCGAACTTGCGGTCGAGCAAGTCGAGCGACGCTTCGAGCGCCTCCGGCGGGCTGCCGCCGAGGATGACGCGCAGGTCGGGCGTGACCTCGACACCGTGGCTCGTCACCAGGGCGATCATGCCCTCCAGCCACTGGCCGTCGAGGTTGGCCTGTGTCGCCGCATAGTCGGCGACCACCGTCGCGCGGTCGACGCCCACAGCCGTCAGCGCGAGCGCCACCACGATGCCGGTGCGGTCCTTTCCCGCCGTGCAGTGCACGACCACGGCCTCCTCGCCGGTGTCGGCGATCTCCTGCAGCGCTCGCACGACCACGTCACGGTGCTGCAGCAGGATCTTCTGGTAGAGCCCCTCCAGCGTGACGCCGATCGTCGACGCGGACGCCCCGGAGCCCTCGAACACCGGAAGGTGGAGGCGCTCGAGGTCGAGCCCGTCGACGTCGTCGGGCATCACCTGGGTCTCGAAATCGTCGCGCAGGTCGATCACGACCCGCACGCCGAGGTCGCGCAGGGACTGCCGGCCCTCGTCGCCGAGACGCGCCAGGCCGTCGGACCGGAACAGCTTGCCGCGGCGCACGACCCCCTCCGGCACCGGATAGCCACCGACATCGCGGAAGTTGTAGGTGCCGTTCACGGGGATGCGCTCGGCCACGGCGTCGGCCACCCGGCTGCCCGTGCCCTCATCGTGCGTGCTCATGAGCTCATCCTGCCACCCGCTCCCGACAGAGCGCCGCAGAGCGGGTCACTCGCCGAGATGACGCCTGCTGGACATCGCCCGCTCCGCTTCGCGGTTGTCCTGACGTTCGCGCAGGGCCTGGCGCTTGTCGTACTCGCGCTTGCCCTTGGCGACGGCGAGCTCGACCTTGGCGCGGCCGTCGCTGAAGTAGATCGAGAGCGGGACGATCGTGTAGCCGCCCTGCTTGACCTTGTTCTCGATCTTGACGATCTGCGCCTTGTGCAGCAGGAGCTTGCGCTTGCGGCGGGGAGCGTGGTTGTTCCAGGTGCCGTCGAGGTATTCGGGGATGTGCACGGCGTCGAGCCAGGCCTCCCCGCCGTCGACGAACGCGTAGCCGTCGACGAGCGACGCGCGCCCCTCGCGCAGCGACTTCACCTCGGTGCCGGTGAGGACGAGCCCCGCCTCGTAGGTGTCCTCGATGGTGTAGTCGTGGCGCGCTCGGCGATTGGTGGCCACGACCTTCTGGCCACGTTCCCTGGGCACAGCTGCTCCTGACGTCGAAGATGGTGCTGCCCGGCACGTCGCCGGGCAGCAGACCAGTCTATACGGGTCAGACCCTCAGATACCGCTTGATCGCGAAGTTCGCGCTGAGCGCGGCGAGCAGGGCACCGATCACGATGACGAGCGGGATGACCGGCCAGGCCTGCTCCATGGACACGAAGTTGATGGACGGGATGCTCGCCTGCAGCGGTCCGTGCACGAACACCTGCACGAGGATCCAGATGACGGTCGCCGAGAGCACGGCGCCGATCAGGGCCGCGATCACGCCCTCGATGATGAACGGGGTCTGGATGAAGCGGTTGGATGCTCCCACCAGGCGCATGATCCCGATCTCGCGTCGTCGGGAGAACGCCGAGAGCCGGATCGTCGTCGCGATCAGGAGGACCGCCGCGACCAGCATCAGGGCCGCGATTCCGAGAGCCGTGTAGCTGCCGGCCGACAAGATGCGGAAGATCTGGTCGAGGTAGCTGCGCTGGTCGACGACACTCTGCACGCCGGGCGAGCTCGAGAGCGTCTCGGTGAGCACGTCGGACTGGTTGGGGTTCTTGAGGTTGACCCAGAACGTCTGGGGGATCATGTCCGCCGTGACGTAGTCGGCGATCTGATTGCCCTTGAACTGCTGCTTGAACTGCTCGTAGCCCTGCTTCTGGTCCTGGAAGAAGAACTTCTGGATGTAGGGAGCGAGCTCGGGCGACTCCAGCTGCTTCTTGACAGCGGCGACCGTCTGATCGGTCGCAGCTCCGCCCGGGCAGTTGTCCGTCTCGGTGCACATGTAGACCGCGACCTGGGCGCGGTCGTACCAATAGGTCTTCATCTGCGCGATCTGCAACTGCAGCAACGCGGCCGTGCCGACGAACGTCAGGGAGATGAACGTCACGAGCACGACCGAGACGACCATGGAGAGGTTGCGGCGCAGGCCGTTGCCGACCTCCGACCAGATGAGCCCGAATCTCATTTCGTGGGTCCCACATTCTGTTCGCCGTCGCGGTCGGACGCGTCGCGCAGCCCGCTCAGGTCGAGGTTGGCTGTGAAGTTCAGGTGGTCGGGGAGGTTCTCCTCGCCACCGGCCGCAGGCACGGTGGCCGGAACGGGGGCGGGCACCGCCTGGACCGGAGCCGACACCGGCTGGACCGGGCCCGTCGCACCGCCCACGGCGACCGGGCCCGTGGGGTTGGCCACCGGCGTGTGCGGGCGGGTCATCGGCTCCGAGGCCGACGGCGCGCCGGGCGCGACGGGGACGACCGGCGGTACAGGCGCAGGAACGACGCCGGTCGACGTCTCGACGGGCACGGCGAGCCCCTCCGCTGTCGGCCGGGGCAGCGGGATGGAGGTGGTCACACCGTAGCCGCCGTGACGCTCGTCGCGCACGATCTGACCGCCGACCAACTCGATCACACGCTGTTTCATCTGGTCGACGATCGCCGCCTCGTGCGTGGCCATGAGCACTGTCGTGCCTCCGGCGTTGATCTGTGCCAGCACCGACATGATCCCGGCGCTGGTGGCCGGGTCGAGGTTGCCGGTCGGCTCGTCGGCCAGGAGGATCTGCGGCTTGTTGACGACCGCTCGCGCGATCGCGACACGCTGCTGCTCACCGCCGGAGAGCTCGTGCGGGAGGCGCTGGGCCTTGCCGTCGAGCCCGACCATCTTGAGCACGTCGGGCACGGCCTCCTGGATGAAGCCCCGCGACTTGCCGATCACCTGCAACGTGAATGCCACGTTCTGGAAGACCGTCTTGTTCGGCAGCAGCCGGAAGTCCTGGAAGACCACACCGATGTTGCGGCGGAAGTACGGCACCTTGCGCGAGGAGATCGTCCCCAGGTCCTGTCCGAGGACGTGGATGGCGCCCTTGGTCGGCCGCTCCTCCTTGAGGATCAGCCGGAGGCAGCTCGACTTGCCCGAGCCGGACGCGCCGACGAGGAAGACGAACTCGCCGCGCAGCACTTCAAGGTTGATGCCGTTGAGCGCCGGGCGCGTCGTGCCCGAGTACTGCTTGGATACGTGTTCGAACCGGATCATGACTGTTAGAGACTAAGCAACACTTCCACGATCCACAGTAGCGACATGCCCGCGCGCCGCAAGCCTGACAGTCGCCGCAACGCGCGCTATGAACGGAGGGCGCCGGCCCGGTGGGTCAGTCGTCGTCCTTGGATCCCGCACGCCAGCGGATGCCCGCGGCGATGAAGCCGTCGAGGTCGCCGTCGAAGACCGAGGCGGGGTTTCCCGACTCGTATCCGGTTCGGAGGTCTTTCACCAGCTGCTGGCCGTAGAGGAAGTAGGAGCGCATCTGGTCGCCCCAGCTGGCCGTGATGGTGCCGGCGAGCTCTTTCTTCTTCGCGGCCTCCTCCTCTTTCTGCAGCAGGAGCAGTCGGGTCTGCAGCACCCGCATGGCGGCCGCGCGGTTCTGGATCTGCGACTTCTCGTTCTGCATCGACACGACGATGCCGGTCGGGAGGTGGGTGATGCGCACGGCGGAGTCGGTCGTGTTGACCGACTGACCACCCGGGCCCGACGAGCGGAAGACGTCGACGCGGATGTCGCCTTCCGGGACCTCGACGGCCGTCGCCTCCTCCATCAGCGGGATGACCTCGACCGCGGCGAACGAGGTCTGGCGCTTGTCGGCCGAGCCGAACGGGCTGATGCGGGCGAGCCGGTGCGTGCCGGCCTCCACCGAGAGGGTGCCGAAGGCATAGGGGGCGTCGACCTCGAAGGTGGCCGACTTGATCCCGGCGCCCTCCGCGTACGAGGTGTCCATGACCTTGACCGGGTACTTGTGCTGCTCCGCCCAGCGCAGGTACATGCGCATCAGCATCTCGGCGAAGTCGGTGGCGTCGTCACCGCCCGCTCCGGAGCGGATCGTGACGATCGCCGCGCGCTCGTCGTACTCGCCGCTGAGCAGCGTCTGCACCTCGAGGTCGCCCAAGGTCTTCTGCAGGGCCTCCAACTCGGTGCGCGCCTCGGCGGCGGACTCCTCGTCGTCGCCCTCGTTGGCGAGTTCGACGAGCACCTCGAGGTCGTCGAGACGACGCTCGACCGAGGTGATGCGGCCGAGCTCCGCCTGCCGGTGGCTCAGTGCGCTGGTCACCTTCTGGGCGTTCACCGTGTCGTCCCAGAGGTCGGGCGCCCCGGCCTGCTCGCTGAGGTCGGCGATGTCGGCGCGGAGCTTCTCCACATTCACGACGGCGACGATGTCGGCGAGAGTCGAGCGGAGGTCCGCGATCTGCGGGGAGAGGTCAAGTTCGATCATGGCGTCCTCCAGCCTACCGGCCGGGGCACGCCGACCCGACAGTTGTACTGTGTTAAGCAAATGACTTCCGACGAGCGCCCCTTCTCCTTCCGCGCCGTCGCTCTCGCCGCCTTCCTGCCCACCCTGCTGTTCTCGATCGGCGAGGGCGCGATCATCCCGATCATCCCGATCGCCGCGGGCAACCTGGGAGCCACGCTCGCCATGGCCGGCTTCATCGCCTCGATGCTGATGCTGGGCGAGCTCGCCGGCGACATCCCCAGCGGTTGGGTGGTCTCGCGCGTCGGCGAGCGGTCGGCGATGATCGGCGCGGCGGCCGTCGCCGTCGCGGGGGTGGTCGTCTGCCTGCTCTCGCCGAACTACTGGGTCCTCCTGGTCGGCATCTTCGTCGTCGGTCTCGCCACCGCGGTGTTCGCGCTCGCCCGGCACGCCTTCATGACGACCTACGTCCCCGTCCGCTACCGGGCGCGGGCGCTGTCGACGCTCGGTGGGATCTTCCGGGCCGGCTGGTTCATCGGGCCGCTCGTCGCCTCCGGCGTGATCGCGCTGACCGGCTCGACCCAGTCGGTCTTCTGGATCTTCATCGTCAGCTGCCTCGGCTCTGTCGTCGTGCTGCTGGCGCTGCCCGATCCCGAGCGCATGTTCGGCCGGCCCCTCACCTCCCCCGGGCCCGACGGCGAGCCGCTGACGGCCGGCGAGGAGGACGCGGACGAACGCACCAGGGGGCTGTTCTCGACCATCTGGGCGTTCCGCGGCGTCCTGGCGCGGATGGGCTCCGGGATCTCGCTCGTCGCCGCCGTCCGCTCCGCGCGGACCGTCCTGCTCCCGCTGTGGGCGGTCTCGATCGGCCTCAGCGAGTCGAACACCGCCCTGATCATCGGCATCGCCGGTGCGGTCGACTTCGCCCTGTTCTACGCGAGCGGACAGCTGATGGACCGATTCGGCCGGATGTGGAGCGTCGTCCCGTCCATGCTCGGGCTGGGCATCGGCTTCCTCGTGCTGGCGTTCAGCCACGACCTGCCCGGCGCCGTCGCCTGGTACATCGGCGTCTCGCTCTTCCTCGCGTTCGCGAACGGCATCGGATCCGGCATCATCATGACGCTCGGCGCCGACCTGGCGCCGAAGGACGCTCCCGCCGCCTTCCTCGGCGCCTGGCGGTTCACCGGCGACGCCGGGCAGGCGGCGGCTCCGCTCGTCGTCTCCCTGCTGACCGGCCTGGTGTCGATCGCGTTCGCGAGCGGCGTGATGGGACTGCTCGGCCTCCTCGGTGCCGGGTTGCTCGCCCGGTTCATCCCCCGCTACCTCCCGCGGCGTCCCCGAACCACCGACGGCCTGACGGAATAGCGTTCCTGCCGGTACAGTTCGATTCGTATGCATACGCATCGAGCAGGAGGACGGGCATGGCCGCACGGCTGGAGATCGGGATCGACACGTTCGGCGACGTGACGCTGGACGAGGACGGCACACCGCTCCCCCACGCGCAGGTGCTGCGCAACGTCGTGGCGGAGGGCGTCCAGGCCGACCAGGCCGGGCTCGACTTCATCGGGATCGGCGAGCACCACCGCCGTGACTTCTCGGTGTCGGCACCCGATGTCGTGCTCGCCGCCATCGCGGGGCAGACCGAGCGCATCCATCTCGGGTCGGCCGTCACCGTGCTGAGCTCGGACGACCCCGTCCGGGTCTTCGAGCGGTTCGCGACCCTCGACGGCGTCTCCGGAGGCCGCGCGGAGGTCATCCTCGGCCGCGGCTCGTTCATCGAGTCGTTCCCGCTCTTCGGGTTCGACCTGGCGCAGTACGAAGAGCTCTTCGACGAGAAGCTCGACCTCTTCGCGGCCCTCCGGACGCAGGAGCCCGTGACGTGGAGCGGGGCGCTGCGGCCTCCGCTCACCGAGCAATCGGTCTTCCCCCCGGTCGAGCACGGGCTGCTGAAGACCTGGATCGGCGTCGGCGGGAGCCCGGAGTCGGTGGTCAGGGCCGCACGCTACGGCCTCCCGCTCATGGTCGCGATCATCGGCGGAGGCCCGATGCGGTTCCAACCGCTCACCGAGCTGTACCGGAAGGCGTTGGAGCAGTTCGGAGCCGACCTCACCCTGCCGATCGGCGTGCACTCCCCCGGCTTCGTGGCCGAGACCGACCAGGATGCGAAAGACCTGCTCTGGCCGCACTGGGAGGCCATGACCAACCGGATCGGCCGGGAGCGCGGCTGGCCGCCGGCTACCCGCGCACGATTCGAGCACGAGGCTGCAGAGGACGGCGCGCTCGTCGTCGGCTCCCCCGAGACGGTGGCCCAGAAGATCGCCTATGCGGCCCGCGGCCTGGGACTGAGGCGGTTCGACGTCAAACTCAGCAACGGGACGCTCGGGCACGACCACATCATGCGGGCGATCGACCTGCTCGGCCGCGAGGTGGCCCCGCGCGTGGATGAGCTATTGTCGTAGCCGCGCGGCGGTTCACCGCAGCGCGCCGCGGGAGTGGTGAAACTGGCAGACACGCAGGATTTAGGTTCCTGTGCTTCACAGCGTGAGGGTTCGAGTCCCTTCTCCCGCACCGCATGAACACCTGGGTGAAATAGGCGGGCGCGAGCGCTTCGCAGCACCGAGTGGGCCCGACAACACAATAATGTTTCAGACATCAATCCTGAGTTTGGGAGAAGGATGTCTGGCGCTGCAACGTCCGTTCGGCTCACTTCGACCAAGGATGCCTCGATCGAGACCCTTCGAGGACTTGCGTGCATCCTCGTCGTGATGGCGCACTCGCCCGGCGTCGGCCTGGTCGCCCTCGAGTACGCCGACGATCCGTGGAGGTTCGGCCTGGACCTGCTCGCGTATCTGCGAATGCCGCTGTTCACCTTCCTGTCCGGCTACGTGTACGCGATACGCCCCGTCGCGACGGGGGCGTCGCCGATTCGGTTCCTCCGAGCGAAGACGCGGCGCCTCCTCCTGCCGATGCTCGTCGTCGGCACGGTCTACATCCTCACGGTCGGTCTGATCCCCGGATGGTCGACCGGCGGCCTGCGCCCCCTGTGGGTGTGGCACATCATCCCGGTCATGCACTTCTGGTTCATCTGGGCGATCTTCTGGTGCTTCCTCGCGATCGCCTTCCTCGACGCGCGCGGCTGGCTCTCCCGCCGAGCGTGGATGCTCACCGCGATCGGCGCGATCTTCGTCGCCTCCTCCCTCCTGCCCAAGGGTCACTACACGCCCGCCTCGATCCTGGGAGCCCTCTACCTGTCGTTGTTCTTCTTCGCGGGCATCGCGTGCCGGCGATTCGACTGGCGAGGAGCCCGGCGGTGGTGGCACGCGCTCGCCCTCGGCGGCTTCGTGCTCGCCTTCGGCACCACAGTGGTCCTCAACGTCCTCGGCGCACCGCCATCCGCGGATGGCTGGTTCGGCAATCTCGCCGGAGTCCTGTTCTGTCTGCTGCTCGTGCTCGTGCGCGTCTCGTCCCGCCCACTCCAGTGGATCGGCGCCCACTCGTACGCGATCTTCCTGCTGCACTTCTTCTTCATCCAGGGGTGTCGATCGCTCCTGGACGCGCTCGGGATCCACGACGTGACGTTCTCGATCCTGTCGACGACGATCGTCGCGCTGTTCGGCTCGATCGCACTGGAGCGGCTGTTCCGGATGACGCGCGTGACCAGGTTCCTCATCCTCGGACAGCGCTGGACGCCGCGCTCGTCAACGCCCGCGCATTCGCACGGTACGTCCAGCCCGCCCCCACTAAACTCAGCACGTCCGCATACCGAACGAATTGGAGACCCGTGATGATGCACGCCGGCCTCATCCCCTGGCTCGACCCGCACACGATCATCTCCGCTGCAGGTCCGTGGGCTCTGCTCGTGGTGTGCGGCATCGTCTTCGCCGAGACCGGGCTCCTCGTCGGTTTCCTGCTCCCGGGAGACACCCTGCTGGTGATCTCCGGCCTGCTGACGCACAGCGATCACCCCGTTTTCGGCATCGACATCTGGTGGGTATGCCTCGCGATCGCGTTCGCGGCGTTCCTGGGTGGCGAGGCCGGCTACCTGATCGGCCACAAGGCGGGTCCACGCATCTTCGAACGCAAAGAGACCGGTCTGTTCAGCATGGAGAACGTGCGCCGCACCAATGCGTTCTTCGACCGCTTCGGAGCGCTCGCCGTGATCCTCGCCCGCTTCGTCCCGATCGTGCGCACGTTCGCCCCCGTCGCCGCCGGCGTCGGCCACATGAACTACAAGAAGTACTCGCTCTACAACGCCATCGGCGCTCTGATCTGGGGTGCGGGCCTCACCTTCTTCGGCTACTTGATCGGCTACATCCCGCCCGTGGCCTCGTTCGTCTCGAGCTACATCGACGTCATCCTCATCGGGGCGGTCGTCCTCACGCTCATCCCGACCCTGTTCCACTACTTCCAGTCGATGCACAAGGCGAAGAAGAAGCGCCTCGAAGCGGCAGCCGCAGCGGCCGCCGCAGCGGCGACCGAGCCGCGCCCCACTCCCGACGTCTGATGTCCTGACGCCCGAACGGCGTCACTGCATCAGCGGTGCAGTTCGTCCTCGTGGGCGGCGTGCTCGGCCGGTTCCAGCTGGAACGTGGAGTGCTCGACATCGAAGTGCGCCGACAGGCACCCCGACAGCTCGTCCAGTAGCTTTCCCGTTCCTCCCGACCGGAACACCCCCGGCTCCACGACGACGTGGGCGGTGAAGACCGGAGCTCCTGACGTGATCGCCCAGACGTGCACATCGTGCACCGCGACGACGCCGGCCGTGCCCAGGATGTGGTCGCGGATCTCGGCGACATCCGTGTCGGCCGGCGCAGCCTCGCTGAGCACCCGCACCACGTCGCGCAGAAGCAGCACCGCGCGCGGCACGATGAAGGCGGCGATGAGGAGCGAGGCGATCGCGTCGGCGGCCTGGAAACCCGTGACCATGATCACGACGGCGGCGACGATGACGGTGACGGACCCGATCAGGTCACCGAAGACCTCCAGGTAGGCGCCGCGCATGTTGATGGAGTGACCGGCGGACGGCCGCAGGAGGAGCAGCGCGCCGAAGTTGGCGACGAGGCCGATGGCGGCGACGACCAGCATCGGCCCCGACTGCACTTCCGCCTCGCCGGAGACGAGCCGCCCGATGGCGCCGATCGTGACGAAGACCGCGACGACCACGAGGATGAGCCCGTTGATCAGCGCTCCAAAGACCTCGGCGCGCCGGAAACCGAAGGTCTGGCGGTCGGTTGCGGGGCGCGCGGCCACGATCGTGGCCATCAGCGCCACCACGAGCCCGGTGAGATCGCTCAGCATGTGGCCGGCGTCGGCCAGCAGCGAAAGCGATCCGCTGAGCCACGCACCGAGGGCCTCCACGACGAGCACCACAGCGACGATGCCGATGGCGATCAGCAGTCGGTTGCGGTTGGCGGAGTGCCCGTGATCGTGACTCATGATTCTTCTACGGTATGTCGAAGTCGGCGCCGCCCGCCAGCGATCCCGCTAGATAGGAATGAGTGCCGTTCTCATTCTCAGTCGACGCCCAATGGGGCGGTTCAGCCGGCCGCCACGAGCTCTTTCAGCGCGGGGACGATCGCGGCGAAGGCACGCGAACGGTGGCTCTCGGCGTTCTTCACCTCGGGGCCGAGCTCTGCCGCTGTCGCGTCGTGTCCCTCCGGCACGAAGATCGGGTCGTAGCCGTGCCCGTGCGATCCTGCCGCCTCCCGAGCGATCCGCCCCGGCCAGACGCCTTCGACGACGGTCGTGGCGCCCGCCGGTGTCACCAGCGCCAGCGTCGCCGTGAAATGCGCGCCCCGCGTGCCGTCCGGGAGGTCGGCGAGCTGATCCAGCAGGAGGCTCAGGTTGGCCTGAGCATCGCCGTGCCGTCCCGCCCAGCGTGCAGAGAAGATTCCGGGGGCTCCGCCCATGGCGTCGACGCAGATGCCGGAGTCGTCCGCGAGGGCGGGCAGGCCGGTGTGCGCCGCGGCCGCACGCGCCTTGATCAGGGCGTTCTCGGCGAACGTCACGCCGTCCTCCACCGGCTCGGGACCGTCGTACCCGACGATCTCGAGGCCGGGGACGGCGTCGCCGAGAATCTGCTGGAACTCCAGTGCCTTGTGACGGTTGTGCGTGGCGAGGACGACGCGCACCATCAGCCCTCGATGCCGAGCTCGGAGGAGGCGAGCGCGGCGGCCTGCACCTCGGCCAGCTGCGACGTGCCGGCGAGCGCGAGGTCGAGCAGCGCGTCGAGCTCCCTGCGGTCGAAGGGCGCGCCCTCCGCCGTGCCCTGCACCTCCACGAACAGGCCGCGGCCGGTGACGACGACATTCATGTCGGTCTCGGCGCGCACGTCCTCCACGTAGGCCAGGTCGAGCATCGGCTCACCGTCGATGATGCCGACGGAGACAGCGGAGACGGAGTCGATCAGCGGGGTGGCCTTCTGGCCGATGAAACGATGGTCGCGCCCCCACTCGAGCGCGTCGGCCAGCGCGACGTACGCACCCGTGATCGCCGCAGTGCGGGTGCCGCCGTCGGCCTGCAGCACGTCGCAGTCGATGACGATCGTGTTCTCGCCGAGCGCCTTCATGTCCACCGCCGCGCGGAGGCTGCGGCCGATCAGCCGGCTGATCTCGTGCGTGCGGCCGCCGATCCGCCCCTTGACCGACTCGCGGTCCATGCGCTCGTTCGTCGAGCGGGGCAGCATGGCGTACTCGGCGGTCACCCAGCCGCGGCCCTTGCCGGCCATCCAGCGCGGCACTCCGTTGGTGAACGACGCCGTGCACAGCACGCGCGTGTTGCCGAAGGAGATCAGCGCGGAGCCCTCCGCCTGACGGCTCCAGCCGCGCTCGATGGTCACGGGGCGCAGCCCGTCGGGCGTGCGGCCGTCGGCACGGGTGGTCTCGGTCACGGTTGTCTCCTCGGAGGGTCGGTGATGGTCGTGATCGGGCCGGCTGGCCGCGGTCACTGCGGGAGGTCGATCACGCCGGTCTGCACCAGGTCGACCCGGTAGATCTCCGGGCCGATGAAGCGGTGCGCGAGGCGCAGGAAGTAGTCGGCGTCGAGGCCGGTCGCCTCGTAGCGGATGGTCGGCGGCGTGGACTCGCGACGTTCGAGGCCTCCGCTCACCAGCGTGCGGTAGACGTCCTTGGCCGTCTCCGTGTCGCTCGAGACGAGCGAGACGCCCTCCCCCATGACGTAGGAGATGGCGCCCTTGAGGAAGGGATAGTGGGTGCAGCCGAGCACGAGGGTGTCGACGTCGGCGTCGCGGAGCGGCTGGAGGTACTCGGCAGTGACCCGCAGCACCTCGTCTCCGCTGGTGATCCCGGCCTCGACGAACTCGACGAAGCGCGGACAGGCCTGCGTGAACAGCTGCAGCGACGGCGCGGCGGCGAATGCGTCCTCATAGGCGCGCGACGAGATCGTGCCCGCCGTGCCGATCACGCCGACGCGGCCGGTGCGAGTCGCGGCGACCGCGCGCCGGACGGCCGGCTGGATGACCTCGACCACCGGGACCGAGTAGCGCTCCCTCGCGTCGCGGAGCATGGCGGAGGAGGCCGTGTTGCACGCGATGACCAGGAGCTTCACGCCCTGGTCGACCAGGAAGTCGAGAACTTCGAGTGAATAGCGGCGCACATCGGCGATCGACTTGGGACCGTACGGCGAGTGAGCGGTGTCGCCGACGTAGAGAAGGGACTCGTTCGGGAGCTGATCGCGGATGGCTCGGGCGACGGTGAGCCCGCCGACCCCCGAGTCGAAGATCCCAATCGGCGCATCCGTCACAGCAGTCAAGCCTACCCGCCCGGGCCCGAAGCTAAGGTGGAGCCGTGACCGAGTCCTCTGCGCCGTCGTCCGCGCTCCTGACCGACCGTTACGAGCTCACGATGCTCGACGCCGCCCTGCTCGACGGGACGTACGACCGCGAGTGCGTCTTCGAGGCGTTCACCCGGCGCCTCCCCGCCGGTCGGAGGTACGGGATCCTCGCGGGGACGGGACGGCTGCTCGAGCTCATCGACCGGTTCCGCTTCGGCGACGACGAGCTGGAGTACCTGCGCGACAACCGGGTCGTGCGGCAAGAGACGCTCGACTGGCTCGCCGACTACCGGTTCTCCGGAACGATCCGCGGCTATCGCGAGGGCGAGGTGTTCTTCCCCGGCTCGCCGTTCCTGATCGTCGACGCGCCCTTCGCCGAGGGGGTGATCCTGGAGACGCTGATCCTGAGCGTCTTCAACTACGACTCGGCCGTGGCCTCCGCCGCCGCCCGCATGGTCACCGCAGCCGGCGGGCGCCCGATCGCCGAGATGGGTTCGCGCCGTGCGAGCGAGCGCAGCGCTGTCGCCGCGGCCAGGGCAGCGTATGTCGCGGGCTTCAGCGCGACGTCCAATCTGGAGGCCGGCCGCACCTGGGGCGTGCCCACCATGGGCACGGCCGCGCACGCGTTCACGCTGCTGCACGACAGCGAGGAGGACGCCTTCCGTGCCCAGGTCGCCGCGATGGGACCCGGAACCACCCTGCTGGTCGACACCTTCGACGTGGAGAAGGCGATCGAGACCGCGGTCCGGGTGGCCGGTCCTGGGCTCGGGGCGATCCGGCTCGACTCGGGCGACCTCCCGAACCTCGTGCGCCGGGTGCGCGATCAGCTCGACCGGCTCGGGGCGACGGAGACGCGCATCACCGTGACCAACGACCTCGACGAGTTCACCATCGCCGCGCTGTCCTCCTCCCCCGTCGACAGCTACGGCGTCGGCACCTCGGTCGTCACCGGGTCGGGCTCACCGGCGTCGGGGATGGTCTACAAGCTGGTCGCCCACCGCGAACGCGACGGCGACGGCGAGTGGGTCGCTGTCGCCAAGAAGTCGGACGGCAAGCCGAGCATCGGCGGCCGCAAGCACCCGGTTCGCCGGCTGGACTCAGACGGCCGAGCTGTGGCCGAGGTGGTGCACATCGTCGAGGCGGGCGGCACGCCCGACGACACCGGGCGCGACCTCCTGGTCCCCCTGATCACGGACGGCGAGCTCCACCGCGAGCACCTCGGGGCGGAAGGCGCTAAGCGCGCGCGGGAGCACCGTGAGGCAGCGATGCGGGAACTGCCCGATCAGGCCTTCCGACTGGGCCGCGGCGACCCGGTGCTGCCGACGATCTTCGCCTGAGCGGGTCCGCGTCGCAGCTCGGCCGGGCGACTACTCGTCGCGCAGCTTCTCGTAGATCTCCTTGCAGGTGGGGCAGACCGGGAACTTCTCCGGGTCGCGACCCGGAGTCCACATCTTGCCGCAGAGCGCCTTCACCGGCTTGCCGGTCATCGCCGACTCGAGGATCTGCTCCTTCTTGACGTAGTGCGAGAAGCGCTCGTGGTCGCCGGGCTCGGAGATCTGCGGAGTCTCCAGGAGCTCGCGCTCCAGCGTGCTGAGGCCGCCGCCTCCGGGCTCTCCGCCCGGCTCGAGGATGCTGGCGTCGTTCATCGTCCCAGTCTAAGCGTGTGCGGCGCAGCCGGGTGCGCCGGAGGCGGACCCTCAGTCGTTGCGGTTGGCGAACGCCATCAGCTCGGGGCCGCGCTTGTCGAAGAGCCGCGAACCCGCCCAGACACCGCCGCCGAGCGCGGCGAAGCCCACCAGCACCGAGACCACGGGCGAGATGCCCAGCCAGAACGGGTTCACCGTCAGGCCGAGCGCCAGGAAGACGATCGCGGGCGATGCGAGGATCACGATGGCGAAGAAGCTCAGTGCCTGGGCGAGCGCCGACGACGCGCCGGACGTCTGGGGCTGCGTGAACGCGCTGTCGCCCGGCTTGGTCGCCGGGTACGGGAAGAGCACGGAGAACATGCTCGACAGCCCCAGGCCGATGACCAGGATGGAACCGCACAGTGCAGCGACCGCAGGCAGCACCGCCCAGTCGCCGAAGACGGCGGCGGTGACCACCGACCCGACGGCGATCACCGGGATGCCCACCAGCACCGGGGGGAACATCCGGCCGAGCCGGTCGGCGAAACCGCGCGTGCCCGACACCAGGTGGAGCCAGATCGCCGTGCTGTCGAATGCGATGTCGTTGTGGATCGTCCAGCCCAGGAACAGGCACACCAGAGGGAGCGGCACGAGCGAGGCGAAGTGGAGAGGCAGTCCGCCCAGGGTGAGGGCGACGATCACGAAGACCGGGATCACCGGGATCATCACCAGGGCGACCCAGTAGCGCGCGTCACGTCCCCAGTAGGTCATCGATCGTGCTGCGATCGCCGCGGTCGGGCCTCCCGGGAGTCGGCCGAACCAGCCGAGGCCGTGATGCTCGCGCACGTGCGCTTCGCGCTCCGGCGCGACGACGACCAGCGTGACGAGGGCGCGCCAGACGAGCCAGAGCACGGCGACGGTCGCCACGGCGATGAGGAACTGGACGAACGCGGCTCCGCCGGCGCCGTCCGCCGCAGCGCCGGGCATGCTCCAGACGGCACCGAGCGGCGTCCACTGCAACCAGCCGGCGAAGCCGTTGAGGGTGCCGAGGCCGTCGCGGCCCCAGTCGACCGTCAGCAGGAGGAGCAGCACCGGCGCGATCAGCACGAGCACCAGGATCGCGACGACGCCGCCGGCCTCCTTCGACCTCCGCGACGAGACGAACAGCGACGCGATGGCGGTGGAGATCCGCGAGGCGAGCACGCATGTCGGCACCACGATGATCGCAGACAGCACTGCGAGCAGCGCCGCTCCCGGATCGCGCGACCACGTGATCACGGTCGCGAGCGTGCACACGAAGAGCACGACGGCGGGAATCCCGATCAGCCCGGACAGCGCGAGCGCGACGGCGAGCCGGCGATCGGGGATGCCGAACAGCGCGAACTTGCGCGGGTCGAGGGTGTCGTCGATGCCGAACAGCAGCGGCAGCAGCAGGAAGCCGGCCACGACGATCGAGCCGATCACGACCAGGACGCTGTGCACGTCGGCGACGACGGGGGCGAGGCGGGCCGCCACCAGCGCCCCGATGACCAGCACCACCGTCACGACGCCGTAGGCGAGCCCCAGAGTCAGGCCGAAGATCTGCCAGGGGCTGCGCCGGAAGGCGTTGCCCATCAGGCGGAGTTTCAGTCCGAGAAGCTGTGCAACCACTCCATGCCTTCCGCTGCCTTGCGCCCGCCCGCGAGCTCGACGAACCGCTCTTCGAGGGTCTGCTCCCCACGGACCTCGTCGATCGTGCCTGCGGCGAGGACCTTGCCGCGCACGATGATCGCGACGCTGTCGCACACGCGCTGGATCATGTCCATGCCGTGGCTGGACAGCACGACGGTTCCGCCGGCGGCGGTGTAGCGCTGCAGGATGTCGATGACGTTGGCTGCCGAGACCGGGTCGACGGACTCGAAGGGCTCGTCGAGCACGAGCAGCCGGGGCGAGTGGATCATCGCGGCCGCGAGCGCGATCTTCTTCGTCATGCCCGCCGAGTAATCGGCCACCAACCGGTCGAGGGCGTCCTCGATGCCGAAAGCGACGGCGAGGTCGGACGTGCGCGCGCGCACCGTCTTCGCCGAGAGGCCGCGGAGGGTGCCGGCGTAGTGGAGGAACTGCGCGCCGGTGAGGCGGTCGAACAGCCGCAGCTTGTCGGGCAGGACCCCGATGACGTGCTTGGCGCGCACCGGCTCGGTCCACACGTCGACGCCGTGGACGACGATGCGGCCCTCGTCGGGGCGCAGAAGGCCGGTGATCATCGACAGCGTGGTGGTCTTGCCCGCGCCGTTGGGGCCGACGATGCCGTAGAAGGAGCCCTCGCGCACGTCGAGCGAGACGTCGTCGACAGCCACGATCTGGCCGTAGTGCTTGCTGAGCCCGTGGACGGCGAGCACGCTCGGGCGCGTGTCGACGACCGGCTCGGGGGCTGCGGGGGGCTCGGCCGAGGGCGGCGCCTCGGAGGCGGAAGGCCCTCCGGCAGTCGCCGCGCCTTTCGGCGTGCGGGGCTTCGCGGGCGCCGCGCGCTTGCGCGGAGTCGGGGTACGTGTGCTGGAGGCGGCGGAGGCCGCCGCCGTCGTCGGCTGCACTCGTTTGCGGACGGGCCGCGGCACAGGCGGCGCCTGCTCCGCTCCGGTCTCTGTGGCCTCTGCCATCGGCTCCCCCTCGTCGCTCCCCCGCGGTTCGGGCACATCGGTCTCCGGTTCGGTACGGCCGGGTTGCGCGCGCTCGGAACTCACCACGCCACCGTACCAAGACAGCAGAGGTTGCGTACCCCCCGGCGGGTCACCGGGGGACATCTGCACGCCTAGGAATCACCTGTGAGGAACATAACGACCAGACAACAACAGAGGTCAACCCCTGCCCCCGCACGAGGGGCGCCGGTATTCTGGCGGAGGCATGAAGGCGTGTCGAAACACGTAAAGCGCGAATGAACGCCCGGGGAACGCTCCGGGCGGAGCGGTCAGGCGCCGGATGCCACCGCTCCCTGCACAGCACGCAGACGGCTGCACAGCCACTCAACGTTCAGCGCGGATTCAAGGAGATGATTGTGACGACCCAGGTAGTGATCCTCGCAGCAGGCATGGGCAGCCGTCTCGGGCGGAGCCTTCCGAAGCCGCTGACCGAGCTGAACGACGGCCGCACCATCATGCAGCAGCAGTTCGACAACATCCACGCCGCCTTCGGCAAGGACGTCACGGTCACGATCGTCGTCGGCTACAAGCTGGAGCACATCATCGAGGCGTTCCCCGACGCCGAGTTCGTCTACAACGAGCAGTACGACCAGACCAACACCTCCAAGAGCCTCATGCGCGCCCTGCAGGCGTCCGGCCCCGGCGGCGTGCTCTGGATGAACGGCGACGTCGTCTTCGACCCCGCAGTGCTCGTGCGTGCCGCGGCCACGGTCGCCCGCGACCAGACCTTCGTGACCGTCAACACCTCGTCGGTCGCCGACGAGGAGGTCAAGTACACGACCGGCCCCGAGGGCTACATCCACGAGCTCTCCAAGACCGTCAAGGGCGGTCTGGGCGAGGCCGTCGGCATCAACTACGTCTCCAGCACCGACAAGGCGGCCCTGCTGCGCCAGCTGCAGCGCGTCGCCGACCAGGACTACTTCGAGCGCGGCATCGAGCTGGCGATCGGCCACGACCGCATGCTCGTCGAGCCTGTCGACATCTCCGACCTCTACGCCATCGAGGTGGACTTCCAGGAGGACCTGGAGCGCGCGAACCTCTTCGTGTAGTCGGCTGTCCGCGTCATCGACCGTTCGCCTCGCGGCCCGATCACGTGGTCCGGAGCGCGGCGTGATGCGAACACGCAGCCTGCGATCAATACGATAGGTTCCCGTGACCAGTACCTCCGCCGACCTGCGTCCTGCGCAACGGACGCGCTTCGCGCGCTATCGCCACTCCCTGTGGCTGCTGACGCTCCGCGACCTCCGCGTCCGATACTCGACCAGCGCGCTCGGATACCTGTGGTCGATCCTCGACCCGCTCGTCATGAGCGCGATCTACTGGTTCGTCTTCTCGGTCATCTTCCACCGCACCGTCGGTGAGAACCCCTACATCGTCTTCCTGCTCGCCGCCCTGCTGCCGTGGATGTGGTTCAACGGCGCCGTCTCGGACAGCACGCGCGCGTTCATCCGCGAGGCGAAGCTCATCCGCTCGACGATGATCCCGCGCACGATCTGGGTGAACAGGATCGTCGCCTCCAAGGGCATCGAGTTCCTGCTGTCGCTGCCTGTGCTGGCGATCTTCGCGATCGCCACGGGGGCGCCGGTGAACGTCGACATCCTGCTGTTCCCGCTCGCGATCCTCATCCAGATCGTGCTGACCGTGGGCGTCGGTCTCATCGTCGCCCCCCTCGTCGTGTTCTTCCGCGATCTGGAGCGGGCGGTCAAGCTCGCCCTGCGGTTCCTCTTCTATGCGTCGCCGATCATCTACAGCGCGCGCGATCTGCCCGGCGGCTGCGGAGCGGGCATCGCGGCCAAGCACTGCGCCGCGTACGTGGCCGCCCACCCCGGCGCACAGACCGAGACGCTGTTCTCGCTGCACTTCTGGTCGGCCTTCAACCCGCTGACCGGCATCTTCAGCCTCTATCGCGCCGCGTTCTTCCCCGAGGAGCTGGACTGGTTCCTGGTCATCATGGCCGCGGTCATGTCGCTGCTTCTGCTCGGCATCGGCTGGCTGGTGTTCACCCGCTTCGAGCGCGACGTCCTGAAGGAGATCTGAGGTGGGACCCGTCATCGACGTCGCCGGCCTCGGCGTGCGATTCAAGCGCAACCGCGGAGCGCGGAGGTCGTTCAAAGACCTGTTCAGCTCGCGGCAACGCCGCTCACGTCCCGACGACTTCTGGCCGCTCCGCGACGTCACGTTCCAGGTCGAGCCCGGCGAGGCCATCGGTGTGGTCGGGCGCAACGGCCAGGGCAAGTCGACGCTGCTGAAGCTCGTCGCCGGAGTGCTGCTGCCCGACGAGGGCTCGGTGCGGGTCACGGAGGGCGTCGCCCCGCTGATCGAGATCACCGGCGGCTTCGTCGACGATCTCACCGTCCGGGACAACGTGTTCCTGACCGCGGGGCTGCACGGCATGACCAAGCCGCAGATCGAGGCCCGGTTCGACGAGATCATCGAGTTCGCCGAGATCGGCGACTTCGTGGACACACCGTACAAGCACCTCTCCAGCGGGATGAAGGTGCGCATCGCCTTCTCGGTGATCGCGCAGTTGGAGGAGCCCGTGCTGCTGGTCGACGAGGTTCTCGCGGTGGGCGACCGCTCGTTCCGCGAGAAGTGCTACGCGAAGATCGAGGAGCTGCTCGCGGGCGGCCGCACCATGTTCTTCGTGTCGCACAACGAGAAGGACCTGCGACGGTTCTGCGCCAGAGGGCTTTACCTCGACAAGGGCGCACTGGTGTTGGACGGCCCGATCGACGACGTTCTCGACCTCTACAACAAGGACTACGGCAGCTGACGAAGCCCCGGTCAGAGGCACTTTTCTCCTGCGCGGAAAGTCCTCCACAGAAAGAATTCCGGCGAGTTGTCCACGGAAAGGGTCTCTAGGCCCGATTTCGCGGTTCGAGCGTCGGAGGGGGTGGCTACTTTTGGCGCATGAAACACGTTCGGAACCTTCGCAGCCCCCTCGCCCCGCTCCGGCCCCGACGCTTCGCCTACCGCGTGCCGTGGACCGTCGATCGCAGCGGCGCTCCGCATTTCCGGCTCGTCAACACCAGTTCAGACGAGCTGCGTGGAGTCACTGTCAGCATCGCGGGCAGCGCCTCGCTGCGGGTGAGCTCGCCCTCGTCCATCCGCCCCGGCGAAGCGGTGCGAGCGAGCCTGCACGGCGGTGACGCCGCCCGCGACACGCTCCTCGTCGTGCGCTGGTTCCCTCCCGACGGCCGGGAGTACCTCTGGCAGGTGAGCTTCTGAGCTGCTGGTGGCGGCCGCGTCGCAGTGGCCGCCACCAGCATTTTGTGCCCTCTCCGCCTCAGGCACTCGCGCCGACGTATCGATCGCTCTGGTCCGGGAATGCCCGACCGGATAGTCATGAATCATGAATCACTCGATGTCGCCCGCTGCAACGCAGCTCGGCGAGAAGGTACGCCGCGCACGGATCGAACTCGGCCTCAGCCAGGAGAACATCGCCGAACTCGCACAGATGCACGTGACCAACTACGGCAAGATCGAACGCGGCATCGCCAATCCCAGCCTCGTGACCATCCTCCGGATCGCCAGCGTCCTCGGCACCGACGTGGCGACCCTCACCGCGGGGCTGTCCCGTGACGACCTGCCGGCGGAGTTCGAGGTGCTTCCGGCCGCGGACTTCCTGCGCGAGCGCGATCGTCGGCGCTGACGCACTGCAGAAGTGTCGCGTCCACTCCGGAGCGTCCGCGAGGAGGCCTACACTCGGTAAGGATGGCCAAGCGACCCCAGCCCTTCGTGTCCCCGACCGGCGGACCGCCCCGTGGCGGAGACACGCCGCGCGCCGTGGACGCGACCCTCGACCGCTTCCTCGGCATCCACCGCCCGGCTGTGCTCGCACACCTGCGCAGCCTCCGGCGGCGGCACCCGGAGGCATCCGCCGCTGAGCTGGCCACGATCCTCGAGCGGCGCTACCTCGCTGCCGTGACGACCGGCGGCGCGGCCGTCGGGGCGACAGCGGTGATCCCCGCGATCGGAACCGGCATCACCCTCGCCCTGTCCGGGCTGGAGACGGCCGGGTTCCTGGAGGCGACAGCGCTCTACGCGCAGTCGCTCAGCGAACTGCACGGCATCGCCGTCGACGACCCCGCACGTGCCCGAGCTCTCGTGCTCACCATGATGCTCGGCCGCGAAGGCTCCGACCTGGTGCGCCAGCTTGCCGGCCAGGTCACCGGCGCGGGCGTGACACGCACGGCGTACTGGGGCGAGCTGGTCACGACCACCCTCCCGTCGATGGTCGTCGGCCCTCTGGTGGATCGCCTGCGCGGCGCGTTCGTCCGGCAGTTCGCCGTCCGGGGCGGCGCCTCCATCCTCGCCCGTGCGATCCCCTTCGGCATCGGCGCCGTCGTCGGCGGGACGGGCAACAACATCCTGGGCCGACGCGTCGTCGCCAACTCCCGGCTGGCGTTCGGCCCCGCGCCGCTGGTGATCCCCGCTGCTCTCACGCCGGCGGACGGGCCCGGCGCCCTCCAGCGGCTCGGCAGCAGCACCGGCCGCCGGGTCGTCCGCGCCGGCAGCGCGCTCGGCGCGTTGCCCGGCAGGATCGTCCGTCGAGACAGGTCGCGCCGGCTCGGCGTTGCGCCGGCCGCCGTCGACGGTCCCGCGGCGCCCGCGGAGCTCGACGACTAGACGATCGGCGGACGTCCCGCCAGGGTCATCCGCGCGACGGTCCGCCACCGGATGGGCCGCCGCTCCCCCGGGTCGGACCGCCATCCTTCGCGCCAGCCGCCGAACCAGGCGCTCAGGACGGCCGGCTTGCGGAACCACCGCAGCAGCTGGATGCCCGTCCACGACCCGACGTAGACCGGCACGAGCACGCCGGGGAGGTTGCGGCGCGCGAGCCACACCCGGTTCCGGGCGTTCAGGCGGTAGTAGTACGAGTGCCGGGTCGGCGAGACGGCCGGATGCTCCGCGACGAGGTCGCCGGCGTACCAGACCCGCTTGCCCTGATCCCAGACGCGCCAGGCGAGCTCGATGCCCTCGTGCGCGTAGAAGAACGGGTCGGCCCAGCCTCCCGCACGCTCGAAGACTTCGCGCGGCAGGACGATGACGGCCTCCAGTACCGAGAACACCACCGAGGATCGCTCCGGCTCGCCCTTGCGGATGCGCGGAATCCACCGGCGAGGAGACGGCTTGCCGTCGCGGGCGCGCAGGCGCGGCTGGATCATCCCGATGCTCGAGTCGCTGCGCAGCAGATCGATCGCGTCGCGCAGGAACGTCGGCGACGGGATGTCGGCGTCGTCGTCGAGGAACAGCAGGTACTCCCCCTCCACCAGCGGGACGCCCTGATTGCGCCCGGCCGGGATGCCGAGGTTCTCGGGCAGTGCGAGCGTTCCGACACCGGCCGGCAGTGCCGGCGCGGCTGTGGCGGGATCCCAGCCGTTGCCGACGACCACCACCTCGGTGCGCACCCCCTCCTGGCGGAGGACGGACTCCACGCCGCGTACGAGGTCGTGCGGCCGGGTGCCCTGCGTGAGCACCACGACGCCGACCGTCGGGTCAGCCACGGACCCGCTTGGAGGTCATGATCGCGACGAAGTGGCCGATGGCCGCCAGCACCGCCAGCGGCACGAGCACCGAGAGCAGGATGCGGTCGGCGAGCGTCGCCCCGATGAAGAGCCCGACGATCGAGAAGACGAAGATCATGATGGTGAGCTCGACCGAGTGGTAGAGACGGTGGAACGGCACGAACCGGGCCGCCTTGCGCAGTCGGGCGATCACACCGTGGGTGGGTGCGTAGGCGGCCTGCGTGTCGGCGAGCTTGGGCAGGCCGGCGTTGGCCCGCGCCACGCGGACCATGTCGTTGAGCGCCTTGTTGAGCACGATGACGAGAGCGAGCAGTGTACCGAGGTTCGTCCACAGGAAGTCCTGCGGAGCCTCGAACGGATAGCCGGCCGCCCGCACGCCCAGCGCGATGGCGATGAGCGTCTCCGTCGTGTAATGGCCGACGTTGTCGAGGAAGATTCCGGCGGGCGAGGACGTCTTGCGCCAGCGGGCGACCTCCCCGTCGCAGCAGTCGATGAGCATCTGGAGCTGTCCGAGCACCAGGGCGAGCGCCGCGCCACCGATGCCGGGGATCAGCAGACTGGCTGCGGTGGCCCATCCGGTGAGGATCATGAGGCCCGTGACGCCGTTGGCCGAGATGGAGGTCTTCAGCAGGAACCAGGTGAGATATGGCGACAGGTTGCGCAGGTACAGCGACGCCGTCCAGTGCTCCGCGTTGCGGCGTCCGCGCACCTCGGGCGGCTGCGCGACCGCCTTGAGCTCCGCGATCGACGTCGGCCGCGCTCCGTGCGCTGCGGGTCCGGCTGCTGACATGCCTACCTTCCGGTGTGTGCGGTGATGTTCCTGGTGAGCGAGAGATATCCGAGGATGAACCCGATCCCCCAGCTGAAATGGATGCACGGCAAGACTACGAGAAACCAGAGGAACGACGAAAAGCCGTCGCGGCGCCCCCAGACCAGCGCCGACGCGACGACGATCAGCAGATAGGCGGCCGGGATCGCGAACGCCCACAGCAGCCACGGGCTCGCCCCGAGGATCGCCTGGAGCACACCGCCGAGCCCGAGCAGCACGCCGATTGCGACGCCGAGCACCATCACCGGCGGCGCGAAGTAGCGCAGGCCGTTGGAGGCGGGGAACCGCCGCGCCAGCTCGCCGCGCCAGATCCCCGTGGAGAAGAACTGTCGCGCCAGCCGGTAGAGGTTGGGGCGCGGCCGGTAGACCACGCGCAGCCGAGGGGTGAACCACACGGTGCCGCCGGCCTGGCGGATGCGGCGGTTGAGCTCCCAGTCCTGACCGCGCTTGATCTCCTCGTCGAAGAGGCCGACCTCCAGGAGCCGATCGCGATCGAAGACGCCGAGGTACACCGTCTCAGCGGGGCCGGCCGTCCCGCCGACGTGCAGCTTCGTCCCGCCCAGCCCGACGCGGCTACCGTAGGCGCGCGCGACGGCACGCTCGAACGGGGTCGTGCCCTGCGCGTCCATGAGGCCGCCGACATTGTCGGCGCCGGTCTCGAGGATGGTCTCGACGGCGATGCGCGCGTAGTCGGACGGGAGGACGCTGTGGGCGTCGACCCGGATCACCACCGGATACCGGGACTCGCGGATGGCGAGATTCAGCCCGGCGGGGGTCGAGCCGACGACGTTGTCGACCACACGGATGCGGGAGTCGACCGACGCCAGCTCGGCGACGAGCTCCGTCGTGCCGTCGATGCTGGGGCCGAGCGCGATCGTGACTTCGAACGGTCCGGCGTAGTCCTGCGCGAGGAGGCTGTCCACCGCCGCCCGCACATGGGTCGCCTCGTTGAGGACCGGCATCACGTAGGACACACCGGGGAGGGTGTTCACGCTGTCGTCCGGCATCTGATCCATTCGTCGTTCGGGCCTCGCCGAGCTTAGCAGCCGGGAATGGCAGCGCCCCGGGCGGGGAACGCCGCGCCCGTACGGCGGAAGGCCGCCCCGCGCTGCGGGGCGGCCTTCCGTCGGTGTCGTACGACTCAGCTGGCGGGAAGCGAGCCGAGGGTGACCGTCGTGGTCTTGGTCTGACCGTCGCGGAGGTACGTGACGTCCGCCTTGGAACCGGCGGCCAGCGCCCGGACCTGCGCGGTCAGGTCGGTGGCGTCGGTGATCGGGAGGCCGTTGAAGTTGACGATCACGTCGCCCGCCTGCAGGCCGGCGCTCGCCGCCGCCCCGCCCGACGTCACCGACTTGACCGACGCTCCGACCGTGGTCGCCTTGCTGTCGCTGCTCGCGTCGCCGACCGAGGCCCCGAGGAGGCCGTGGGTGGCCGACCCGTTCTTGATCAGCTCGTCGGAGATGCGCTTGGCGACGTTCGACGGGATCGAGAACCCGACGCCGATGCTGCCGGACTGGCTGCCGCTGGAGCTGCTGCCGCCCGCGCTCGCGATGGCGACGTTGATGCCGATCAGCTGGCCCTTGCTGTCGAGCAGCGCGCCGCCCGAGTTGCCCGGGTTGATCGACGCGTCCGTCTGGATGACGGGGAGCGAGATCGTGCCCTGGCTCTGGCCCTGCTGCGACGAGCCGCCGCCCTGGTTCGGGAAGTCGAAGTTGAACGGGTTCTGCGAGCTTCCTCCGCCGTTGCCGTCGCTCGACTTGGGGGCCGCCGAGGACGCGATGCTGATCGAGCGGTTGAGCGCGCTGACGATGCCGTCGGTCACGGTGCCGGAAAGACCGAGCGGGGCGCCGATGGCGACCGTGGTGTCGCCGACGTTGAGCTTGCTGGAGTCGCCCCAGGTGATCGGGGTCATCCCGCTCGCTCCGTCGAGCTTGATCACCGCGAGGTCGGTGGTCGGGTCGGTGCCGACGATCTTGGCGGTGTAGATCTTGCCGTCGTTGTCGGTGACGCTGATGCTGACGTTGGACGCGGCGCCGTCGAGGGTCACGACGTGGGTGTTCGTGAGGATGTAGCCGTCCGAGGACAGGACGACGCCGGAACCGGTGCCGCCTTCGCTGGAGGCCGTGACCGAGATGGTGACGACGCTCGGCGACGCCTTCGCGGCGACCGCGGTCACGGTGGTGGCGTTGTTGGCGTCGTTGACCGTGATGTTCTGCGGGCCGGACACGGTCTTGATGGTGGCGTTGCTGCCCGTCGCGGAGTAGAGGCCGATCCCGGCTCCCGCGCCGGCGACGCCGCCGATGAGCGCGCCGATCGCCAGCGTCGCGATGATCAGGCCGGTGTTGCGCTTGCGGGGCGCCTTCTCGGCGGTGGCCGTGCCCGGCGCGGCCAGGTAGGGCGGCTGCTGGCCGGGGTGCTGCTGAGCGTACGGAGCCTGACCGTAGGCGTTCGGCTGACCGAACGAGCCGTTGCCGTAGTTCGGCTGCGGCGCCGCCGGCTGGCCGTAGGGCTGCGGGGCCACGGGCTGGGTCGGCTGCGTCTGGTTCGGCTGCGTCTGGTTCGGCTGGGCCTGGTTCTGCTGGGCCTGGTGAGCGGCGGGCTGCGCGACGCCGGGCTGGGGAACGGTCGGCTGCTGCGCCGTCGGCTGCTCACCCGTGGGGGCGCCGCCCTGAGCGGCGGGAGCGGTCCAGCCGTGGTCGGCGGCAGGTGCCTGGGACTCGACCGAAGGCTGGGGCTGGGCGGGAGCCACGGGCTGCGCTGGCACCTGCGGCTGGGCGGGAACCTGCGGCTGGGCCTGTGCCTCGGCGGGAACCTGCGTCTCGGCAGGAACCTGCGCCTCGGCAGGGGCCTGCGGCTGTGCGGCGGCCGGGGCCTCCGCGGGGGCAGGGGTGGGCTGCGCAGCGCCGGCATCCACGACCGCTTCGGTCTCGGCGTCGTTCTGGGGCTTCGCGGGGTCCGGGTTGATCGGAGTGTCGGTCATGGTGTGGTGCTCCTTCCAAGCACTAGACAGCTTGGGATGCCAACCTGAGCGTTCTATTTGCGGGTCCTGTGGGCGACCTTCCGCCTCCCGATGACTCTCCACAACGTACCGAATGCAAGCGGTGTGAGGGAGACCCTCGCCTGCCCTAGCCTGGTCAGGGGCACGACGAGAGGGCGACGATGACGGTATCCGGAGGGTGGCGCGCGGCCGCCAGGGGCGCCGGCCTGCTGGGAACGGACGGCACGGTGCGCCCGACGATCTTCGCCGAGATGAGCGCCCTCGCCGTGCGCACCGGCGCGATCAATCTCGGGCAGGGCTTCCCCGACGAGGACGGCCCCGATGTGGTGCTCGATGCGGCTGTCGCCGCCATCCGCGACGGTGTCAATCAATACCCGCCCGGCATCGGCATCCCGCAACTGCGCCAGGCCGTGGCCGACCACCAGCGCCGCTTCTACGGGCTGGAGGTCGACCCCGACCGTGAGGTCCTCGTGACGGCCGGCGCAACGGAGGCCATCGCCGCGACACTCCTCGCGCTGCTCGAGCCGGGTGACGAGGTGGTCACCTTCGAGCCGTTCTACGACGAGTACGGCGCGGTGATCGCACTGGCCGGCGGTGTGCACAGGACCGTTCCGCTGGAACCGCCCGCGTTCCGGCCCGACTTGGACCGGCTGCGCAGCACCGTGACCGACCGGACGCGCGTCATCCTGGTGAACACTCCGCACAACCCGACGGGGGCGGTGCTCGACCGCGAGACGCTGCAGACAGTGGTCGACCTCGCCGAGCGCCACGACGCGATCATCGTGACCGACGAGGTGTACGAGCACCTCACCTTCGGCCCTCAGCACATCCCGATCGCCACGCTCGACGGCGCGCGCGAGCGGACCGTGACGATCTCCTCCGGAGGCAAGACGTTCAACACCACGGGGTGGAAGGTGGGCTGGCTCACCGCGCCCGCGGAACTGGTGACGGCCGTCCTCGCCGTCAAGCAGTTCCTCACCTACGTGAACGGCGCACCGTTCCAACCGGCGATCGCGGCGGGACTCGCGCTGCCGGACGAGTTCTTCGCCGGGATCGCCGCCGCCCTCGCCCACAAGCGCGACGTGCTCTCGGCCGGCCTGCGGGCCGCCGGGTTCGAGGTGCATCCGAGCGACGGGACGTACTTCGTCGTCGCGGACGCCGCTGGGCTCGGGCACCGCGACGCTGTGGAGTTCTGCCGCCGACTCCCCGAGCTCGCGGGAGTCGTGGCCGTACCGCTCGCCGCCTTCTGCCGCGACGATTACGCCGCCCGCACCGCGTCGCTCGTGCGGTTCGCCTTCTGCAAGCGAGTGGAGGTGCTCGAGGAGGCCGCCGGCCGGCTGGCCGCGTTGCGCTCATGAGCGCGCCGAGGCAGGCTGCTCAGTCGTTCGGCTCCACCCGGTAGCGACGCAGCTTCAGGGCCGGATTCCGCCTGCGCACGTCCGCGACGCGCTCTGCCCAAGCCTCGGCGACCGCGACCCCCGCCGTCTCGCCGAGGCCCGCGAGCACGACGCCCATCGGGTCGACGATCACGCTGTTGCCGACGCCGATCGGCGGGGTGTGGTCCGCAGCGGCGACGTAGAGGGTGTTCTCGATGGCGCGGGCGGCCAGCAGGGTCGACCAGTGCTGCTCTTTGAGCGGCCCGCGCACCCACTCCGCCGGCACGGCGACCAGGTCGGCGCCCGCGTCGGCGAGCCGACGGGTGACCTCGGGGAAGCGCAGGTCGTAGCAGGTCTGCATCCCGACCCGGAGCCCGTCGACCTCGAACACCTCCGGCAGGGCGAGGTCGCCCGGGATCACCCAGTCGGACTCGGTGGAGCCGAACGCGTCGTACAGGTGCTGCTTGCGGTAGACGGCCAGGGTCGTCCCGTCCGGGCCGACCGCCACCAGCGTGTTGGCGAACTTGTCGCGGATCCCGGTCCGCTCGACGAGGCCGGCGATCGCGAAGACGCCGTGCTCGCGTGCCGTCGCAGCCAGCGACCGCACGAACTCGCCGTCGAGCGGCTCGGCGTTGCGGGCGAAGGAGGGGCCGAGCGAGTCGGTGAAGTACGACGAGTACTCCGGGAAGACGACCAGTCGCGCGCCGCGGGCCGCCGCGACGGCGATGAGGCCGGCGACCAGGTCGCGGTTGTGCACGCGATCGTCGCCCGGCGTGAACTGGGCGACGGCGATCCCGACGGCGCTCACGGTGCCGCCTCCGCCCCCGGCACGGCCTCGGCGACCGGTGCAGGCGTCTCGATCGGGAGGTGGAGGCTGATGGACGTGCCGACGCCCTCCTCGCTCGCGATGTCGAGCCGGCCGCCGTGGGCGGTCACGATCGCCTTCGTGATGGTGAGCCCGAGTCCGACGCCCGGCACCGCGTTGCGCGTGGCCGTCGAGGCCCGGAAGAACCGCTGCGAGAGCTGGCTCAGCTCGACCGCCGGGATGCCGATGCCGGTGTCGGTCACCGCCACCACCGCCTCGTCGCGGTCCCGCCGCAACGACACGGTGACGCTGCCGCCAGCCGGCGTGAACTTGAGCGCGTTGGAGACCAGGTTGTCGACCGCCTGACCGAGCCGCACCGTGTCGCCGCGCACGTCGACGGGCTCGTCCGGCACCTCCATCACCAGCGCGACTCCTGCCGCGGCCGCGCCCGGCCGGGCCGACTCCACCGAGGCGGAGACGACCGAGCGCAGCTCGGCGTCCGTGATGTCGATCGGGAACCTCCCCGACTCGACCTGCGCGGTGAAGAGGAGGTCGCCGACCAACCGGAGCAGGCGGTGGGCGTTGCGTTCGGCGACACCGAGGTACTGCAGCTGCTCGTCGGAGAGCGGCGCCTCGTCGTCGTCACGCATGAGCTCGAGGTAACCGAGGATCGAGCTGAGCGGCGTGCGCAGCTCGTGCGAGATCAGCCCGACGAACTCGTCCTTCAGCCGCGCGAACTCGCGGGCCTGGGTCATGTCGGTGGCCACGAAGATGAAGCCGACCCGGTGGCCGTTCTCATCGATCCGTGGGGTCGCCGCGACCTGGACCGGCACCTGCTTGCCGTCCGCGCGCACGTACGTCCAGTCGCGCACGTCCGCGTAGCCGGCGCGCACGGTGTCGACGAGGGCGGAGAAGTCGTCGGCGCTGACGACGGTCGTGAAGCGCGCGTCCATGTCGCGCAGCCGATCCTCCAGCTCGCTCACCAGGTGGAACTCGATGACGCGCCGGTCGTGACCGACGACCTGCGCCTCGGTCAGGCCGAGCATCTTCTCTGCACCGGGGTTCCAGACGTCGATCACGCCGTCGAGGTCGGTTCCGATCACCGACTGCTCCGTGACAGCGTTCCAGATGCTCTGGATGAGCCGGTTCGCGGTCTTGAGCCGTGCCTCGTTGAGCACCAGCTCGTCCTGCGTGCGCTGGGCCTGCTCGAGCAGCTCCTCGCGCTGGGCGGCCACGGCACGGGAGGCGGCCAGCTGCACGCGGGACCGGTGGGCGATCTCGTTGACGACCGCAGCGACGATCAGGTAGATGACCGGCGAGAAGAACGCGCGCAGGAGGTCCGCCGGGCTGGTCGCGTCGTGATCCACCAGGATCGGGCCGAGGAGGACGACGAAGATGCCCACCGCGGCGATGACGATGTTGCGTCGGCCCTCCTCGGTGGCGATCCAGACGAACGGCAGCAGCAGGATCACGCCGATGGCCGACGTCGAGCCGCCCGTGCCGATCCGCATCAGCGCGATCGAGGCCATTGCGACGAGCGGCACAGCGACCGTCCAGCGCGGGCCGACCCGCCGCCAGGGCACCAGCAGCGCGAGCAGCAGGGCCCCGATCATGACCGCGGTCGCGCCGACGATGAAGACCGGGAGGTGCGCGCTCATCACGCCGGGGATGAAGGTCAGCCCGAGCGCGATGACGAAACCGACCAGCGTCGGCACGAGCTTGAGGAAGACGGACGGCGAGTCCAACGGGATCCGGCCGAGCCAGCGGTCGACGGTCATACCGTCTCCACCAGGCCGAGCATCGATCGGATGCGTTCGGAGAGCGCGCGGGGGCTGAACGGCTTGATGATGAAGCTGTCGGACCGGTTGGCGACCACTCCGTGATCGGTGAGCAGCTGCACGGAGGCGGAGACCATCAGGATGAGTGTGTCCTTCGTCGCGTCGTCGCCGCGGATCGCCTCGGCGACCTCGACGCCGTTGAGCCCCGGCATCGAGATGTCGAGCACGGCGAGGTCGATCCCGCCCTCGACCACGGCGTCCAGCGCCGCGCGGCCGTTGTCGACGGCGGCGGCGATCTCGACGCCCGCGCGGTTGGCGGCGATGACCATCAGGCCGCGGATGTCGTCATCGTCGTCGGCGATGACGATGCGTTTGACGTCGGTCATGAGAAGAACACCACCCGCACCACGACCACGGCCGCGATCACCACCAGCGCGATGCCGCCGTAGACCGGCAGGCGCAGCTCCCACCGCCGGTTGCGGTCGATCTCGCGCTGCAGCTCCTCCCGCTGCACGCGCGTCAGCTGGACGGGGCTCATCGGCGCTCCTCCCGTTCCGCGGCCTCCACGGCGTCGAGCACGGCCGTCACCCGGTCGTATCGGCCGACATCGGCCGCGTCGTGACTGTCGGTGGACGCAACGATACGCGCTCCGGCGTCCCGGAGCGCCAGCACGGCCTCCGGACCGGGGCACGCCCACTTCTCGTTCACCTCGACGAGGGTGCCGGTCGCCGCGGCCGCGGAGGCCCACGCCGCCAGCCGGTCAGCGCCGAGCTGCTCCTCGGAGAGCCCCACCTTGGGCAGGATCGAGAACCAGTGCGCGAGCTGTGCGTGCCTGGTGCCCTCCATCGCCCGGATGCTCGCCTCGATCAGGAGGTCGAGGGCGTCGTGCGCCGACAGGCCGTCGGCGATGCGACGGCGGGTCTCGTCCGGCGACCAGGGACCATCGGTGCCGGGGAACTGGTGGTCGCCGATCACGATCGCGTCGACGCCGCCCGCTCCGACCACGAGGTCTGCGGGGACGTCGACCGCGCCGGAGGCGTCGAGCAGCTTGGCCTCGACGCCCGTGAGCACGCTGAGGCCGTCCGGCACGGGCTCGGCCGCCACCGCCGCGAGGAACTCGGGCACCCAGGTGGTGGACGCCCGCACGTGGTCGGTCAGCCGGACGTGGCTGAGCCCCGCTGCTGCGGCAGCCGCGATGTTCTCCGCGAGCGTGCTCCTGGCGTCGTCCGAGAACGTGGAGTGCACGTGGAAGTCGCCGCGCAGCAGCGCGCGCAGACGGTCGGTCACTCCTCCGGTCCCTCCGCGTGGGCCGCGTTCTCGGAGACGAGGACATCGGCCGGGTCGAGGAAGACGTCTTCGAGGTAGCGCACGTTGGCGAGCTCGGTGAAGTCGACGGCGGAGGGCACGGGACGCCCGAGAACGAGGTCGAGGAGCAGCGACGGCATGTCGACCCCCGCGGCGATCGTCAGCGGCATCGCGCCGGGGAAGCGCGGATTCACCTCCAGCAGCGCGGGGACCCCGTCGCTGCTGTACCGGAGCTGCACATTGGCGACACCGGTGAGCCCGATGGCTCTGGCTACGTCGGAAGCCGTCTGCGAGAGCTCGTCCCTGCGCACCGTGCGCCCGGCGATGGAGACACCGGAGTCGACCCGTTCGCGGGAGCGCGGAACGGCGGCGATCACCGTGCCGTCGAGGCCCGCGAGGACGTCGACCGAGAACTCCTCGCCCGGCAGGTTCTCCTGCACGAGGATGCTCGGGTCCTCCCCCAGCGACTCCAGCGCGGCACGATCGGCGATCAGACGCACACCGCGCGATCCCGCACCGCTGCGCGGCTTGATGATCACGGGGAAGACCCAGTCCGCGCCGACGCCGTCCCGATCCAGCAGCCGGGTCTCCGGGATGCGCGCCTTGCCGTCGACGGCCTGCGCCAGACGGTACTTGTCGAGGCAGGTCACGAGCGTCTCGTGGCTGGGGGCGGCCAGCGCGGCGCCGACGGCGGCGAGCTCGTCGCGGCGCGCGGCGAGGCCCGGCAGCTCCACATCGACCGTCGAGAACAGCACCCCGATGCCGTCCGCGGCGCACAGGGCGATCACATCGTCGACGAAGGACGGGGCACGGCCGGGCGGCACGATCCGCCTGGCGGACTCCGGCACGAGATACAGGCCGCTCGCCCAGCCGTCCATGTCGGCGGCGTAGACCTCGACATCGTCGCGCTTGAGCAGCGAGCGGATCACGGCGATGCCCGCCGGGCCGCCGGCTCCCGTGACGAGGACGCGGGTGCGGGATGCGGTCATTCCTGGTTCCTCCGGATTCGGGCGTCGGTCTGGATGGCCGACGCCGGGACGGAGATGTCCGCGGTGTCGCGCATCACCTCCAACGGCTCGCAGTTGGTTCCACCGCCGAACCGCGACCAGTAGCGGGCGGTGGCGAGGACGAAGTCGTGATCCAGATACGAGCGCAGCTCGGTCTGGGAGCGGAAGCAGTCGATGAGCCGCAGCTTGGCGTCCGTGAAGCCGTCGATCGGCACGAACCGCGTCGGCCTGAAGTCGATCGTCGCGGACGGGCTCTGGAAGCAGCAGACCGTGCGGACGTTGCGGGTGGCCACGTTGACGGCCGCGTGCACCGCCCGGTGGTCCTGGTGCCGATCGTGCGCGGAGTGTGTGTAGACGATGTCGGGCTGCACCTCGGCGACGACGCGCTCGATGATGCTCACCGTCGGGTCGGCGGCCGAGATGCGGGTGTCTTCGAGGTCTTCGAGGAAGAGCCGCGCACCGAGCAGCTCGGCAGCGGCGAGGGACTCGTGCTGGCGGTCGTCGGCATCGCCGCCGCGGGCGCCCCGCGAGAGCGTCAGGATGACGACCTCGTTGCCGGCGTCGCGGTGAGCGGACAGGATCCCGCCGACACCGATCTCGACGTCGTCCGGGTGCGCGCCGATCGCCAGGACCACCTGCTGCTGGCTGGCTGCGCGCTTCGTGCGCCCCTCTTCGGCGAGACGGTTCACGATGGCGACGAGCTCGGACGACGCGATGGGCTTGGTGAGGAACTCGTCGGCCTGCGCGCGCAGCGCGGAGACCGCGTAGTCGACCGACACGTGCGCCGTCATGACCACGACAGGGAGCCCGGGATGCCGGCTGCGCACCTCGCGCAGCAGGTCGATGCCGGAGATCCCCGGCATCTCGATGTCGGTGATCACGACGTCCGGGTCGAACGAGGCGATCGTGTCGAGGGCGATGGACGGATCGGTGACGGCGACGACCTGCGCGTCCGCGCGCTTCTCGAGCACGGTCTTCATGTAGAAGGCGACGTCGGGGTCGTCCTCGATCACGCACACGCGGTACTTCTGGGCCGAATTCGCCATACGCATCTCCTGGGTCCTGCGACGACTCTAGTGGGACGGGCGGTCTAGGCACCCCGGACGCGCCACGGGCACGCCCGGACGCGCCCGGGCGTGCATCCGGATTTCACAGCACCCCGCAGCCGTGCTAGAGTCATTTCTTGTGCCGCGGGGTGGAGCAGCTCGGTAGCTCGCTGGGCTCATAACCCAGAGGTCGTAGGTTCAAATCCTGCCCCCGCAACCAACTGGCCCGGACTTGAGGAGAAATCCCCAGGTCCGGGCCGCTTTTTGTTCAGGCGGCCTGTGGCCTCAACCCGGATCATGGCAGCGGAGGATGATGGACGAGGCCCTCGACGGCGCACGCGTCGCCGCGGTCTGGGAGGAGCATCCGACCTGGGCTCTGCTGCGCAGCTACAACGGCCGCTGGGTCCTCCCCCTCTTCTCCCGTCACCTGGAGTACGCCGACGGGACGGTCTCCGCCGACTGGTTCCATCAGAAGGTCGCCGACGCCCTCGAGGAGCTCGACGACGATCGCGAGCCCGCCGATCCCGAGGGCACGCGCACCTCCCCCGCCGAGTACTGCCGCAGCTGGGTCGACAGCCGCTGGCTGGTCCGAACCCGCGCGGGCGCAGGCGAGGGGCGGGCGCGCTATCGCCTCTCCCAGTACTCGCTGCAGGCGCTCCGGGTCGTGCGCGAGCTGGCGGAGCCGGACAGCGCCGTCTCGGAGGCCCGCTTCGCGAGCATCGCCCACGCCGTCCACCAGCTGGCGGCGCTGACCGACCCGACGGCCGACTCCCAGCTCGAGCGGCTCGACCGCGAGATCGCGGAGCTGCAGCGGCGCAGAGACGACATCGCAGAGCACGGTGCGCAGGTCGCAGGGCCGGAGGCCGTCGCCCGCCAGGTGCGCGAGGTGCTGCGGTTGACAGCGACCCTCCCGGAGGACTTCCGCCAGCTCGGCGCGATGGTGGAGCAGCGGCACCGCGAGGTCGCCAGGGCTGCATCGTCGCAGACCATCGGCAAGGGCGCGTTGGTGGACCGCTTCCTGCGAGACAACGACCTCCTCGAGCAGACGCCGGAAGGGCGCGCCTACCGCGGGTTCGCGGCGATGCTGTCCTCCCGCGAGGTGGACACGATGCGTGCGGACATCGAGCGCGTTCTCGCGCGTCCCGCCGAGGTCACCGAGCTCACCGAGCGACAGCGGGCGCAGCTGGAGACGCTGATCACCTCGCTGCTCGCCGAGGAGCAGCTCGTGCAGGAGACGTACGTGCGCTGGACGTCGTCGCTCCGGCGGTTCCTCAGCAGGAACGGCTCCGACCGACACGCCCGCCTGCTGTCCCTCGCCGGGCGCGCGCTCGACGCGGGGGCTCTCTGGACCCAGCGCCGACCGGGATCCACGCTCGTCGACGACGATGTACTGGGCATCGGCACCTGGAACCTCGTCGATGTGACGCAGGCGCAGCTCTGGCGCGACAGGGGGCGCCCGGACATCGGCGTCGCGATCGCCGAGAACGACGACCCGCTGCCCGAGGAGGAACGCGAGGCCCTCCGCCTCGCCGTCGCGACGAGCGCGGCAGCGGTGCGAGAGACGATCGACGCCCTCCTCGCCGACGCGGAGACCGTCACCGGCGCCGACGTGTACGCGGCGACGCCCGAGGAGTACCGCAGGCTCGGCCTCGCGGTCAGCCTGATCGAGCTCGGCGCCGAGCACGGTGCGGTGGCGGAGGGCGTGCAGACGGTCCCGCTCGACATCGCCGCCGGCGCGCGCGAAGTGACCATGCCGCTCCTGGTCTTCGGACGGGACGCGGCCGACCAGGAGACGGACGAACGGTGACGGACAGTGAATTCGTGACGGCCAGTGGATCCGCGACGGCCAGCGGACCCGCGACGGAGCATCGTGAGGACGACGGCGCGACCGCCTCGGACGCCTTCGGGGACCGGCTGGTCGGCGACGCCCTCCCCCGAGAGGCGCGGCTGGCGCTCGTCACCCTGCTGACCAGCCGGTTCATCACGCGCGGGAAGCACCCGGAGGCCTGGCGCGGCCTGCTCGACCACGAGACCGACATCCGCGCACGGCTGGAGGAGCTGTTCCTGACGCTGCACCTGGACGTCGCGCACGAGGTCGCCTTCAAGAGGCAGAACGGCGAGGACGGCGTGCCCGTGCTCCTGCGGCGCGAGAAGCCCCTCTCGCGCGACGCGTCCCTGCTGCTGGTGCTCCTGCGCCAGGAGCACGCGTACACCGACGCGACCGACGAGCCCGTCACGGTGAGCCGCGACCACATCGCCGAGTTCCTCAGCCGGTTCCAAGCCGACTCGTCGCACGACGAGGTGCGCACCGATCGACGCGTCCAGGCCGCGATCGTGGCGCTCGACCGGCTGGAGCTGTTGACGCCCACCCCGGAGGACCCCGACCTGTTCGTGGTGTCGCCGGCCGTGGTGCCGCTGATCGGCACGGACCAGCTGCTGCACCTGGAGCGGACGTTCCTCACCGCGGCCGGCGAGGACGTCGCCGACGACGGAGCGGACGACACGGACGACGCCGCAGACGGCATCACCGACGACACCACTGAGGAGGCCGGCGAGTGAACGACCTGCCCGAAGACGACGGGCTGGTCCGCCGGGGCCAGTTCCGCATCGAGCTCGTCCAGCTCCTCAACTGGGGAGCGTACGACGGCCTGCACCGGATGCCGGTCGGTCGTGGCGGCATCGCCATCCTCGGCCCGACCGGCCGCGGCAAGTCGACCGTGCTGGACGCCATGTCGGCGGTCATCATGCCGAACCCGCAGGAGTTCAACCGCGCAGCGCGCGACGACTCCCGGCAACGCTCCGAGCGGACCGTGTACAGCTACGCGCGCGGAAAGACCGACGAGGTGAAGGACGCCGGCTCGGACTCGACGACCACGCACTTCCTGCGCCCGCTCGGCACCGCGTTTCCGAGCGGCGCCGCGATCACGTGGCGCACCGAGCTCGGCGAGACGGTCACCGCAGCACGACTCGCCTGGATCGGCCCGGACACCTCGACGCAGGACGAGGTCACCTCGGCGACCGTCTACCTCCTGGCGCACGGGGAGTTCCCGCTCGCGCGCCTGACCGAGCTGGTGCAGGAACCGGGGAGCTCGTCGCCGCTCACGCGCGCCTCCCTCGGCCGGCTGGTGCACCCGGAGCGCGACCTCGTGACCTCCTCGCAGCCCGAGCTGCGCGTGCGGCTCTGCGAGGAGCTCGGCATCGGCGGCAGCGACGAGTCGCAGCTGAAGGCGCTCACTCTGCTGCGCCGCGCGCAGGCGTCGAAGGGCGTCTTCTCGATCGACGAGCTGTTCAAGAGCTTCGTGCTGACCGAGCCCCGCGCGCTGTCCCGGTGGGAGACCACGCTCAGCAGCTACCGTGAGGCCTCCGCACTCTACGACGTCTTCGAGACCACCCGGCGCAAGCTGGAGGTGCTGGCGGATATCCCCGCCCGGGCGGAGCAGCTCGAGGCCGCGCGTGACGACGCGACGGGCAAGCGCCTGCTGCTGAGCCCCGCGGAGGGCGAGGACGACCCGCGCCTGCGGGTCTGGCTCGCCGAGCACGTGCGCGACTGGGTCTCCGGCCAGGTGGACGCGGTCCGCGAGCGCAAGCGCGAACAGGAGACGCTCCGCCGTACCGCCGAGTCGGACGAGGGCACGGCGCACCGTGCCCTGCAGGACGCGCAGGCCCGCCTGACCGCCCTCGGCGGGGACCCGTCGGTGGCCCTGCGCCGCGAACTGGACTCGGCCGAGCGTTTCCTGCTGGCCCAGAGACGGGATCGGGCCGCGGCCGACGCCATGTTCGCCCGGGCCGGACTGGACGCGCCGGAGTCCGCCGAGCAGCTCGCCCGACTGCAGGAGCAGGCGGAAGCCCTTCTGACGGCCGCCGCGTCCGACGACGACGAGAAGGCGCAGCGCTACGAGCTCGCCGGTCGCGTCGACGCCGCCAAGAAGGCCATCGCCGCTGCCGCCGAGGAGAAGCGCTCGTACGAGCAGCGCAGCAGCAACGTGCCGGCCGACGCGGACGAGCGTCGGCGCCGCATCGCTGCGGGCGTCGGCCTCCCGGCCACCAGCCTCCCGTACGTGGGCGAGCTGTTCGAGGTGGCCGCCGGGCGCCGGGACTGGAGCCGAGCGGTCGAGGCCGTGCTCGGGGAGACGGCGACGCACCTCCTCGTCGACGAGCGCAGCTTCGCGGCCGTCCGACGGTTCGTCAACGACGGCGACATGCGCGGACGGGTCGTGCTGGTGCCCGCCACGGCCGGACGCGCGCCCGAGCTCGACCCGATCGACCGGACCGTTCCCGCCCTGCTTCACTTCGACGAGGCCAGCCCGTTCTGGGGCTGGCTCCACGACGAGCTCGTCCGCGACCGCAGCGTGCTGTGCGTCGAGTCGCCCGACGAGCTCGATGCGCCGCGCGGTGCGGGCATCTCCGCGGCGGTGACGCGCGCAGGCATGCGGTCCGCCGCGCGCGGACGCGTCATCAAGGACGACCGCCGCACCGCGTCCTGGATCGGACTCGACAACGCCCCGCGCATTCACGAGCTGGCGTCGCGGATCGCCGAGCTGGAGATCGAGCTCGGCGAGGCACGCGCCGAATCGGACCGGGCGGAGGCCGCGCACAGCGCGGCGCGGGGCCGCGGCGAAGCACTCGCCGCCGTCCGTGCCGTCGAGTGGGACGCGATCGAGCTCCTCCCCCACGAGGCCCGGGTGGCCGAGCTCACCGCTCAGCTCGCCCGGGTTGCCGTCGACAACCCGGAGGCCGCGGCGCTCCAGGACGAGGCGGACCGGCACGACCGCGCCCGCATCGCGGCGGCGAAGCGCTCGGCCGCTATCCAGGCGAAGCTCGACGAGCTCGAGGCGGAGCACGCCGACCTCAACGACATCGAGGACAGCGTCGCCGACACGCTGGAGCGCAACACCCCGCTCACACCGGACGAGCGCCTGCTGCTCGGGACCCTCCCGTTCGCGGCGCCGAAGCAGTCCGCCGACGTCGATCGCCGCTACGCCGAGGCGCTGGGAGCGCTGCGCGACCAGATCGACACGCACCAGCACAGCGTCGAGCACCTCTCGGAGGTGATCGTGCTCACGCTCGAACGGTTCCGCGACCTGGATCCCACTGCCGAGATCGACGCCACGATCGACAGCCTGCCCGCTGTGCTCGCCATCCACCGCACCCTCGTCGAGGACGACCTGCCCCGTGCGAAAGCCGACTGGCTCGTGAAGGCGGGAGCGAGCATGGGCGACAGCCTGCGGGCGCTGCTCCGCCAGATCGAGGACGACGGCCACACGATCCGGCGCGGGGTGCGGCCGATCTCGAACGCTCTCCGCGGAATCGAGTTCCGGCAGGGCTCGACGCTCGACATCGAGCCGCGCCCGATCTCGAACAGCGACCTCCACGAGTTCACGCGCACGCTCCGGCGGCACACCTCCGGCCAGGCGGGCTCGGACCGCAGAGATGCCTCCGCCGTCGAACGCGACTTCCTCGAACTCCGACGCGACCTGTCGCGCCTCGAGGAGCGATCGCGGGCGGGCGAGGCCTGGCGCCGGCGTGTCCTCGACGCGCGCGAGCACTACCAGTTCCGCGCGATCGAGACCCGTGCCGACGGCACCCAGATCGTCCACGAGGGCGTCGCGGGAAAGTCGGGAGGAGAAGGCCAGGAGCTGATCGCCTTCGTGCTCGGCGCCGCCTTGCGGTACCGGCTGGGCGACGGTACGGACGCGATCCCGACCTACGCGCCCATCGTGCTCGACGAGGGCTTCGTCAAGGCCGACAACGAGTACACGGGTCGCGCGCTCGCAGCCTTCCGCGGGCTCGGCTTCCAGCTCATCGTCGGCGCGCCGCGCGACAAGGTCAACGCCTTCGAGGAACACGTCGAGTCGGTCGCCTACATCACGGGCGACCCGGCCCGACCCGGCTTCTCTCGCATCTACTCGCTCAGCATCCGCGAGGCGCTGGAGGGCGAGCGACTCGCCCTCCTGCCGGAGTGAGGGGCTCCGCCTGGTGAGAACGCTCGAGGAGACGCTGCGCCTGCTCCGCGAGCGCTTCGCGAACGGCTGGAGCCGGGAGCTCGTGGCGCCCGGGTCGATGTCGCTGACGGTGTCGCTGAGCCCTCCCGATGCCCGGACGATCGTGACCCGGCGCGACGATGTCGATCGTTGGGCTGACGACTGGTACGACTGGGCCGACCGAGCGGAGGGCGTCACGCTCACCGAGATCACCCGGCCCAAGACCGCGTTCGGCCCGGTGACGGTTCCGGCCCGTCTCGACTTCGCCACGGTCGGCGCCTTGGCCGCGATCGACGACGGCGATCGCGCCACGTGGGCCATCGCCGGTGCCCGTTGGACCGAGCTCGGCGCCCTCGGCTTCCGGCCGCAGCACCGGATCGCGTCGATCCTCGCCCTCGCGGAGCCCGACTTCCGCCTCGCGGTGGCGGCAGCCGTCTTCTTCCGCGAGAACCCGCGGAGCGGCCTGCTCCCCCGCGCCGTGCCGATCGAGGGGATGCACACCAAGTGGCTGGCGCGGAACCGCGGACGAGTGCTGGCTCTCCTCGGGTCCGACGACACCGCCGACATCACGGAGGACGATCTCGACCAACGCGACCTGGACGCCCTCGGGCTCGTGGTCCCTCCCGCGCAGGCCGACCTGATCCTCTGCGACCCTGCCGACCGCGCCCGCGTCGGCGGCGTGAGGCACCTGCGGGCGCCGGTCGACGAGCTCGCCGCTCTGCCCGTCGCGCCCGCCCGGGTGCTGGTGGTGGAGAACAAGGAGTCCGCGTTCGTCCTCGGCGATGTGCCAGGCCTGGTCATCATCCACTCTCTGGGCAACAATGTCCGTCCGCTGGGCTTGCTTCCGTGGGTGCTGTCCGCGGAGGTCGTGTACTGGGGCGACCTCGACCGAGCAGGGCTCACGCTCCTGTCGCGCGCCCGCGCGATCCTCCCGCGGCTCTCGTCGGTCCTGATGGACACTTCGACGTTCGCACGCCATCGTCATCTCGCGGTGCCCGACGCGACGCGTGCGGACCCGCCGGAGGACACGCTCACTCCGGCCGAGCTCGACGCGCTGGCCGTCGTCGCAGAAGGGCCGCACCGCCTCGAGCAGGAGCGGCTCGGTCACGCCGTCGCCGTCGAGGCGCTGGCTGCGGCGCTTCGCCTTCAGTCGAAGGTGAGCTCGTCGAGCTCCGGGACCTCCACCCCCGCCGCGACGAGCTCGAGCGTGACGCGCTCGACGATGTCGGCCGCGGGCTCGCCGTCGTCGTAGGTCGAGTGGGCGCCGGCGGGGACGATGACATCGAAACCGCGCTCGAGCGCCCCGACAGCGGTGGCCTGGACGCAGTACTCGCTCTGCAGCCCCGCGACCACCACGGTGTCGACACCCATCGCGCGCAGCACATCCGCGAGGGCCGGGTTGGACTCGAACGTGTTCGCCGCGTCCTTGCGCACCACCGGCTCACCGGGCAACGGCGCGAACACCAGCTCCCAGCCGGGGGTGCCCGGCTCGTCCGGGTCGCCGGCGCGGCCGTCGTTCTTGACATGGATGATCGCAGCGTCGGCGTCTCTGGCGGCGTCGAGCAGACCGGAGAGCAGGTCGCGGAAGGCGGCTGCGCCGGCGACGGCGTCCCGACCTTCCAGCATGTTCCGCTGTACGTCGACGAGGATGAGGCCATATCCCATGCGCTCCATCATGCGCCGCATTCGCTAGGGTCGTAAACCGGGGGTCTCGAGGAGGACAGTGGCAGACGAACACGGCAAGGCGACGCAGTCCGCCGTGCGCGAGCGCAACCTGACCACGGCGCTCCAGCTGGTGCTGTCGGGCGACGGGCTCGCCACGCGCGCCGCCATCGCCCGCCGGACGGGCCTGACCTCCGCCACCGTCTCGTCGCTTCTCGCCGGTCTGATCGCCGATGGACTCGTCATCGAGGGCCGGCTGGCCGAGAGCACAGGCGGCAAGCGCGCCACGACGCTGCGCGTGGACGCGGAGCACAACGTGCTGCTTTCGGTGATCGTGCAGCCGGGGCTCGTCCGCGGGGCGGTGGTCGACCTCCTCGGCGACGTCGTCACGAGCATCGCCCACCGCACGACGAGCACGGCGACGCTCGACGACGTCCGTTCGGTCGTGCGCAGACTGGCTGCGGCGACGACCGCGCGGGTCACCGCCGTGGGCATCCAGGTGCCCGGCATCGCCGACGGCGACCTGATCCGGGAGAGCGTGCAGCTCGGCTGGGTCGACGTCGATCTGGGGCGCGAGCTCTCCGGGATCGTGTCCGCCCCGGTGCGGCTCGTCAACGACGCGGACGCCGAGGCGATCGCCGACTACGAGGTCTCGGACGAGTTCGGCGCCAACCTGCTGTTCGTCTCGCTCAGCACCGGCGTCGGCGCTGCGGTGATCGTCGACGGCGCGGTGCTGGCCGGCGCCTCCCACCGTGCGGGCGAGATCGGCCACGTCCCTGTGCTCTTCGGCGACGACGCGCCCGTGTGCGCGTGCGGCAATCGCGGCTGCCTCGAAGAGGTCGTCTCGGTCACCAGCCTCCTGGGGCTCCCCCACGGCGCCGATCTGGAGGCCGTGGACGTCGCGGCCCTCGCCGCCCTCCCCGAGTCGCGCGAGAGGATCGCAACCGGCGCCAGAACGCTGGCCCGCGCACTCCTCATGGTGGGAGCTGCGCTCGACGTGCCCAACATCGTGCTCGGCGGGGCCGCCCCCAAACTCGGCGCCGACTTCATCGGGCACGTGCGGGCCGAGGCCGCGCGGCATCCCGTGCGGGCGGCGATGCCGCTCAGCTTCCGGTACGCCAAGACCGCACTGGAGCAGCCGTTCCGCGGTGCGGCGCAGTACGCCCTCCAGTCGACGCTCGGCGTCAGCTGGGCGCGTTGAACGGCGCGTGAGCGGCGACCGGCGTCATCAGGACACGCCGAGCTGGGCGGAGAGCACCATCACCACGCAGCCGCGCAGCACGATGTCCCTGCCCTGACTGGTCATCCGGAGCGTCACGTCGGAGTGGAAGCCCGCCATCGTGCGATTGCGGAGCGTCTCGCCGAGGGCGTCGATCAGCGCGCCGGACAGCAGCTCTTCCGGACCGCTCAGCACGACCTCCGAGAGGTTCAGGGCGCCGACGATCGGCGCCAGGGCGACACCGAGTCGCTGACCCGCCTCGCGCAGCACCGGCTCGACGGGACGCCCGGCGACCGCTTCCGCTGCGATCCTGGACTCGAGACGGGGCACCGCGACCCAGGCCTCGAGGCACTTCTCGCGGTCGTAGGGCCCCTCCGAGCCGTCGTCGGTGCCGACCATCACCTGGCCGATCTCACCGGCGGCGAACCGGCTGCCGAACACGAGCGCGCCGGCGACGAGCAGCCCGGAGCCCACTCCGTGGCCGACCTTGACGAGCATCATGTCGCCGTGCGCGTCTCCGAAACCGTGCTCGGCCAGCACGGCGACGTTGGCATCGTTCGCGACGAAGACCGCCAGGCCCGTCCGCTCGGCGAGCGTGCGTTGCAGCGGCACATCGGTCCATCCCAGGTTGGGCGCCGCGACCACCGTGCCGGTCGCGTCGACGATGCCAGGGGAACCGATCCCGATGCCGAGGATGGGCGCTGTGGCGGCCTTGACGAGCTCGTCCACCAGCGCGAGCACCTTCGCGGCAGCGTCCTCGCCGCGGCTTCCCGCGAGGGCGACCTCGGCGCTTCGCAGAACCCGGCCGTCGATGTCGAGGACGGCGCCGCGGAAGACGGCGTGCTCGCTGAGGTCCACGCCCACGATCTGGGTGGCCGATCGGTTGACGTCCAGGAGGACGGCCGGCTTGCCCGGGCGGGCGTCGCCGCGCTGACCGAGCTCGACCACCAGGCCCTCGGCGATCAACTCGCCGACGAGGTCGGAGATGGTGACGCGGGTGAGCCCGGTCTCCCTGGCGAGGTCCGCCCTGCTCGCCTGCCCGTCGCGGTACAGCGACTGCAGCACGAGCGAGCGGTTGTGGTTGCGCGCGTGCTCCGGGAGCACCTTGGTGCGCGGACGCAGCGCGCGCCCCGGGACCAGAGGTCCGTCCGCCCCGGCCCGACGAGGTTCGGCGGGAGTGGGGCGGTGCGCTTCGTCGACGAGCATGTTTGTTAGTAAAGTGGACAATCAAAGTTTGCGCAAGTAGTCCGGCCAGTACTCTTCCAGGATTTCGCGCGGCCGAGCGCTCCGTGACTACTTTGCACGGCGCCCGAGCATACAAGAGCAGCCCGCACCGAAATCGGTGCGGGCTGCTCTCGGAGGACGTCGACTACTTCGAGCCGGAGCCCGATCCGGTCCCTTCTGCGGCGATCGCCTGCTGGAGTGCCTGCTGCAGGCGGGCGTCCGCGGCGCCGTACGCCGCCCAGTCCCCGGCCTTCAGGGCGGTCTCGCGATCGGCGAGTGCCTGCTTGGCGCTCTGCAGGGCCTGCTGCAGAGCGGCATTATTCTGGCCGGATGTGGACCCCGAGCCCGTGCCGGAACCCGTGCCGCTGCCCGTACCAGTGCCCGTTCCCGAGCCGGTCCCTCCTCCTCCGGACGTCGGAACGTTGTTGTCGCCGGCGCTCGCACCGGAGTCGCCGCCGAACAACGAGTCCAGCGCCTGATCGAGCGTGTCTTCGAAGGCGATCTTGTCGCCGAACGCCACGAGCACCTTCTGCAGGATCGGATAGCTGGTCTCACCCGTCGACTTCACGTACACGGGTTGGACGTAGAGCAGACCGCCACCGACCGGCAGCGTCAGCAGGTTGCCGTTGATGACGTCGGTCTTCCCCTGTCTCAGCAGGTTCAGCTCCTGAGACACGGTCGGGTCGGAGTTGAAGTTGTTCTGCACCTGACCCGGCCCGGGTATGGTGTCGCTCGACGGGAGGGACAGGAGTCTGAGCTTGCCGTAACCGGAGGCCTTCTTGCCCTTCGTCGAGCCGGCATCGGCATCCACCGCGAGATAGCCCTTGAGAATGGATCTGCTCGACTCGCTCGCCGCTTGAGGGATGAACGTCGTGTAGAGCGAGAACGACGGCTTCTCCTGGCCGGGCATCTGCATCGTCAGGTAGTACGGCGGCTGCAGGGTCGGATCCGACGGCGACGATGTCGGGTCGTTGGGCGTGGTCCAGGCATCGTCGCGCGAGTAGAACGATCCGGCGTCGGTGACGTGGTACTGGCCGAGCACCGCTCGCTGCACCTTGAACAGGTCGGACGGGTAGCGCACGTGGCTGAGCAGCTGGGCACTCATGTCGCTGATCGGCTTGATCGTGGTCGGGAAGATCTTCTCCCAGGTCTGCAGCACCGGGTCCTTCGCGTCCCACGCGTACAGCTGGACCGAACCGTCGTACGCGTCGACGGTCGCCTTGACCGAGTTGCGGATGTAGTTGATGTTGTCGAAGGCGTAGGCCGGCTTCGGCGTCTCGGTGTCAGCGATCGAGTCGCTCAGGCTGCCGACGTGCGAGTACGGGTACTGGTCGCTGGTGGTGTAGCCGTCGATGACCCACTTGATGCGCCCATCGATCACCGCAGGGTAGGCCTGCGAGTCGAGGGTCAGGTAGGGCGCCACCTTCTGGACGCGCTTGATCGGGTCGCGGTCGTAGAGGATCTGCGAGTCGCTGTTGACGGCGTCGGACAGGACGATCTGCTCATCCTGGAACTTCAGCGCGTAGACCAGTCGCTTGAAGATGTTGTCGAGCTTCGGACCGCCGTCACCCGAGAACGTGGTGTAGGTCTGCTGCGCGTTGTCGCTGCCGCCCGGATAGTCGAGCTCGACCGACTTGGCCCCCTTCGGCGCGCCGACGATCGAGTACGTCGGCGACTGCTGCCCGAAGTACACACGCGGCTCGTAGGTGCCCAGCGTGCCGGTGCTCGGGATCCCCGACTCCATGAAGACGGGCTGGCCGTCGCTCGAGCGCTGGTTGCCGTAGGCGGCCACCATCCCGTAGCCGTGCGTGTACACGACGGTGTCGTTGAACCAGCTGCGGCTGGTGAGCCCGGACTGGTTGAGCTCGCGAACCGAGACCACCGCGTCCTGCTCGTTGCCGTTGATCGTGTACCGGTCGACGTTGAGGTTGCGCGGGAACGAGTAGTACTGCCGGAACTGCTGGAGCTGCTGGAACGACGGACTGATCACCGCGGGGTCCATGATGCGGATCTGGGCGGTGGTCTGCGCGTCCTGGCGCAGGGCGCCCGCCTGCGCGTTCGTCGTCGCGTCATAGGGGATCACCTGGATGTCGCTGAGCCCGTACGCGTCGCGCGTCGCGTTGATCGAATCCTGGATGTAGGGGGTCTCGAGCGTCTTCTGGCTGGGGTCGACCTGGAAGCGCTGGACCACCCACGGATAGATGGCCCCGACCACCAGCGCCGCCACGATGAGCAGCGCGGTGCCGACCACCGGGAAGCGCCAGCGACCCGTGAACGCGGTGAGGACGAAGAGGACGGCGACGAAGATCGCGGCACCGGCGAGGACCGCCCGGCCGGGGATGGACGCGCTCACGTCGGTGTACGCGGCGCCGTTGATCATGTCGTTGACGTTGGAGTCGGTCACCGTCGCATAGCGGTCGAGCCAGATGCTGACGCCCTGGAGCAGCAGGTAGAGGGCGGCGATCACCGCGATCTGCACACGCGCCGCCCGCGAGATGCGCACCTCCCGGCCGCTGAAGCGGATGGATCCGTAGAGGTAGCAGGTGGCGAGGGTCGCCAGCAGCGCGATGAGCACGACCGCCGACGCGAACGCGACGGCGCTGCGGTAGAACGGCAGCGCGAAGAGATAGAAACCGATGTCGAGGTGGAACAGCGGGTCGGTCTTGCCGTACGACGTGCCGTTCAACCACATCGCGGCCGCCTGCCAGCGGCTCGCGGCCGAGACGCCCGCGAAGATGCCGAACACGATGGGGATGCCGTACATGGCGAGCCGGCGGAGCGGCTCGATCACCTGCTGGTAGCGGTCGAGCTGGGTGTTGAGCTTGGCGTAGACCGGCCGCAGCCGGTAGGCGAGCTGGATGGACAGCCACAGCGGGAGGGCCATGGCGAAGAAGCCGATGAAGAACATCGCGGCGCCGGCGAACCACTGGGTGGTGAGCACGTTGAGGTAGCCGAGCTGCTGGTACCACAGCACATCGGCGTAGAGCCCCGCGAAGACGAAGAACAGGATCACGAGCGCCACGATCACGCCGAGCGTGATCCAGATGGCCGCCCGGCGGCGTCCCGGGGGTCGAACTGCAGCGGTTGAACTCACGTGTGGCCCTCTTGCTCTCCGTGGGGTGACTCAGAGAACCATCCTAGGTGGCCGTCGCTTGGAGAACGCTGCGGCCCGGCGGTGAGGACGGCGAACGCCGGGTGGGCGCGCGCAGCGCGGACGTCGCGGGGTCAGGAGGCGGGACAGGTCGGGAGGCCCGCGGTGCTCGACCCGCTGCTGACGGCCTTCAGCACGGCGAGCGAGTCGGCGAGCGTCTTGACCGCGAAGACATGCAGGCCGGACGGGATGTGGCCGGTGACCTCGTCGCAGTTCGACGCGGGCGCGAGGAAGTAGCCGGCGCCTCCGGTGTCTCGGGCCGCGAACATCTTCTGCCGGATGCCGCCGATCGGACCGATCGTCCCTGTGTTGTCGATGGTGCCGGTGCCGGCGACCTTCTTGCCGCCGTTGAGCTTGCCCGGCGTCAGCTTGTCGATGATCCCGAGGGCGAACATCTGGCCAGCGCTCGGCCCTCCCACGTTGTTCAGCTGGATGTTGACCTCGAACGGGAACGTGTATTCCATGCCGGCTCCGATCCCCAGGACGACCTGCCCCTGCGTCTCCTCCGGCGTGATCGCGACGGTCGAGGCCGCACCGTCGCGGACGATCCCGACCTCGGCCGGTCTGCCCGCGCCGTTGGCCGACACGGCGCTGCGGAGCTCGCCGACGCTGGAGACGGCCGTGCCGTTGACGCTCGTGACCTGGTCGCCGGTCTTCAAGACCTTCGCCGCGGGCGAGTTCGGGATGAGCTGCTTGACCTCGACGTGCTGCGGGAACGTGTAGCCCAGTTGGTTGAGGGCCGCGGCGATGGCGTCCTGCTGGGAGTCGACCATGAGCGCGGCGTTCGCGGCGTTGGACTGCTCGGTCGTCGTTCCAGGAGGGAAGACCGCGTCGATCGGCTGCACGGCACGGCTCGGGTCGAACCAGGCCGTGATGATGTCGAACCAGCTGGGGCGCTGATCGGGGTTGCCCAGGACCGACACGGTCAGCAGATCGAGCGAGCCCGCTGTGGGATAGGTCGTCTGACTCGGGATGGTGATGAGCTGCTGTGCATCCGCCGACGGCTCCGACCCGACCTTCTGATCGGTGCCGAGCGTGTTGTAGACGGGTCCCGGCTGCTCGATCACGAACGGGGCGGGCACCAGCGCCAGCACCAGAGCGAGCGCGACGGCGAGGCCGATCGAGACCCACCCGACGATGACCCGGCGGGGAGGGGCCACCCTCTCGCGCTCGGCCGGCGGTCCGGGGTGGCCGTCGTCGGTGAACAGCGTCACGTGCAGTCCCTTCGGTCGTGTTCGCCACGGGCGCACAGCGCACCGCGCAGCCCGAGCCGATTCTCACCCGGCTCACGACGATCACGGGCTAGCGTAGATCCCAAGCCTGGAAAGCCGTAATCAACGGCGGATCCATTCGAGACGAGGGGCGCACCATGGCCGACGATCCGAACAAGGAACCGGACGACGAGTTCCGGGACATGCTCCGCGAGTTCCTGTCGGGCGACTCCTCGATCGACCCGAGCCAGCTCGCCGGCGCGGCGGGGCTCCCCAACGATCCCGCCGCCATCCAGCAGCTGCTGGGTCAGCTGCAGAACGCCCTCCTGAACCCGGGAGGCGGCATCAACTGGGACCTGGCGTCCCAGCAGGCGCGGACGCTCGCCGGCGAGGGGGCGCATCCGGTCACACCCGCCGAGCGCTCGGCACTCGATCAGGCCTTCAACGTCGCCGCACTCTGGCTCGACGAGGCGACGACCGTCGCGGGTCTCCCGACGCCTCCCGAGCTCATCGGCCGCGCCGAGTGGGCACGGCAGACCATGCCGCTCTGGACGCAGCTGGCCGAGCCGGTCGCACTCAGCATCTCCGACGCGCTCACCCGGGTGCTCACCGAGCAGGCGCCCGAAGAGATGCAGGGCATGATCCAGAACGCCGGCCAGGTCATGCGCTCGGTCGGTGGCGCTCTGTTCGCGATGCAGCTGGGCCAGGTCGTCGGGCAGCTCTCGAAGGAGGTCGTCTCCGGAGGCGACATCGGCATCCCGCTGCTCGCCGACGGAGCAGCGGCCCTCATCCCCCAGAACGTCGCCGAGTTCGGCGACGGCCTCGACATCCCGCTCGACCAGGTGCAGCTGTACCTGGCGGTTCGGGAGCTCGCGCACGCCCGGCTGTTCCGGCACGCCAAGTGGCTGCGCCTGCAGCTCATCACGCAGATCACCGCGTTCGCACGTGGCATCACGATCGACACCGACCGCCTGGAGTCGCTCGCCGAGGGCTTCGACCCGGCGAACCCCGAAGAGCTGCGCGAGGCGATGGTCTCCGGCGCCCTGATCCCGCCCAAGACCGAGGAGCAGCAGGAGGCGCTGGAGCGCCTGGAGACCGTGCTCGCGCTCGTCGAGGGCTGGGTCGACGTGGTCACCGCCGGCGCCACGCGGCTGCTGCCGAAGGCCGATGCGATCGCCGAGACGGTCCGGCGCCGACGCGCGGCAGGAGGCCCTGCCGAATCCGCGTTCGCCACGCTCGTCGGCCTCGAGCTGCGCCCACGCCGGCTGCGCGACGCCGCGGCGATGTGGCAGGCCGTCACCGATGCCGTCGGCCAGGAGGCACGCGATCACCTGTGGTCGCACCCCGACCTCCTCCCCCAGGCGGCGGACCTCGACGACCCGTCGGCGCTCGTCGCACGGCTCACCGCGGCGGCATCCGGACAGGAGCCGGAGCGCGACGAGTTCGACCAGGCGATCGAAGACCTGCTCCGGGGCGACGGAGAGCGGCCGACGGAGAGCTGAAGCCCCGCGCCCCCGGCCGCCTGTGGACGTGGCCGGTGAGCGCCTCGGGCTGTGGATAACGCGGAACGAGGGTCCTCCGGCCGCCAGGATGGCCGGATGGTCTACCAGCTCGATCCCACGATCCCCCGCGTCTGGCGCTCGCCGCACGCCCTCCAGTTCGGCGTGGACCGTCCGCGCCTCGTCCTCGACCCGCTCGATGCCGCCGGCGAGCGGATGGTCTCCGCGCTGGCCGGCGGAGTCGCGATCGGCGCCCTCCGCCTCATCGCGCGCAGCGCCGGCGCGGATCCGGGTGCCGCCGACGCCCTGGTGGCGCGGCTGGCACCCGTGCTCGCCCCCGACATCGATGGCCTCGACGCCCCTGCGCGCGAGGCGATCGTCGTGCTCGACGGCACCGGCCCCACCGCGGCGCGGATCCTGAGCCTGCTGCGCGAGGCCGGGGTCGACGCCCGCAGCGGCCTCCCGGCGGACGACCCCGCGGTCGACGACGCCGCCGTGGCGATCGTCGTCGGATCGTACGCCGTCGCTCCGCACCGCCACCAGCGCTGGCTGCGTCGCGACATCCCGCACCTGGCCGTGGTGTTCGGCGATGCCGGCGCGACGGTCGGCCCACTGGTGCGGCCGGGAGAGACGGCCTGCCTGCGCTGCCTCGACCTGCATCGGCGAGACGGAGACCCGGCGTGGCCGGCCCTCGCCGCCCAGCTGCACACCCGACCGGCGCCCGGCGAGTCGGAACTCGTCTGCGGTGCGGTGGCCTCCGCCGCTGCGACGGTCGTGCTGGCCGCGCTCGACGGGCGCACGACGGCGATGGACGACTCGGGGGCGGAGGCGCCGGGCGGAACCGTCACCGCCTCCCGCTACGACGCAGGGTCGGCCCGCTGGAGCGAGTTCGGCTGGGAGCCGCATCCCGAGTGCGGGTGCCTCAGTCCGCTGGCTCTGCCGTTCGCGCCGCCGCGCGCGGTGCCGCGAGCTCGGCGAGGAACCGCGACGGCTGACGCGACACCGGACGACCCGGCTGGCTGCCGCGCTGGGCCCAGCTGAGCCGAAGCCGATGCCGCGCGCGCGTGATGCCGACGTAGAGCAGCCTGCGCTCCTCGTCGACCTGCTCGAACGTCGTCGCGTAGCTGATCGGCACGAGTCCCTCCGAGAGGCCGACCAGATGCACCGAGTCCCACTCCAGGCCCTTCGCCGCGTGCAACGTCGCGAGGGTGACCGCCGACAGCGTCGGCTCGTGCTGGCCGGCCTGGCGTGCGAGCAGCTCGTCGGTGAACCGGCGGAACGTCGCCCCCTCCGGCATCTCGTCGACGAGGCCCATGATCGCGTTCAGCGACTCCCACCGCTCGCGCACGGCACCGCGGCCCTCAGGAGGCCGCACCGACCACCCGAGCGTGCGCAGCACATCGCTCACCGATTTGAACAACGGCTCGTCTGTCGCGGCCACACTCGCCGCTCGCAGGGTCATGACCGCCTGACGAACCTCCGGCAGGTCGAAGAACCGCTTCGATCCGCGCAGCTGATAGCTGATCCCGAGGTCTCCGAGTGCCTGTTCGAGAGCAGCGGCCTGCACGTTGACGCGATAGAGCACCGCGATGCTCTCGGGTCGGGCGCCGGCCGCGAGTTCCTGGGCGATGCGCCCGGCGACCGCACGCGCCTCCGCGCGGTCGTCCTCGAACGCCTCGGGAGCCGGCACCTCGTCACCGGGGCGGGTCTCGCGGACCGCGTGCAGCGTCAACGCGCCCGACCGCCCGCGCATCAGACGGTTGGCCGTGTCGATCACCGGAGGGGCCGAGCGGTAGTTCTGCTCCAGCCGGACGACGGTCGCGCCGGGGTGTTCGCGCTCGAAGTCGACCAGGTAGTCGCTGCGCGCGCCGGCGAACGAGTAGATGGTCTGGCTCGCGTCGCCGACCACGCAGAGATCACGCCTGGTGCCGAGCCAGAGCCCGAGCAGCTCATGCTGCAGCGGCGAGACGTCCTGGTATTCGTCGACGACGAAGTACCGGTACTGCTCGCGCACCTGCATCGCGACCGACGGCTCGGTCTCGATCATTCCGGCGCACACGAGCAGCACGTCCTCGAAGTCGATCTGCTTGCGCTCGTCCTTGAGCTCCTCGTAGGTGCGGTGCAGGTCGACGAGCTTCTCCGCGGTGAGTGCGCCGGGCAGCGGACGTGAGGCCAGGGCCGTGGCGTAGTCGTCCAAGGTGAGGCTCGAGACTTTGCGCCACTCGATCTCGGCCGCGACATCGCGCAGGGTGGCGGTGTCCACCCGCAGCCCCAGTTTCTCCGCGGCGTGGCCGAGGACGCGGCCCTTGCCGTCGAGCACGCTCGGAAGCTGACCGCCGACGACCTGCGGCCAGAAGTAGTTGAGCTGGGACAGGGCGGCCGCGTGGAACGTGCGCGCGGAGACGCCGCCCGCACCGAGCTGACGGAGCCGCCCGCGCAGCTCCGCCGCGGCGCGGTTGGTGAAGGTCAACGCCATCACCCGGTTCGGCGTGAAGGCGCCGGTGGCGACGCCGTACGCGATCCGGTGCGTGATCGCACGGGTCTTGCCCGTGCCGGCGCCGGCGAGCACGCACACCGGACCGAAGAGCGCCTCTGCGGCGACGCGCTGCTGGGCGTCCAGACCGGCCAGCAGCGCCTCCGGCCCCGAGACGCCGCTCGTGCCCGCCGGGAGCCCTGTGCCCGCGGGGCGACCAGTGCTCACGGGGCGACCGGCGGCTCATCGAGCGACCCGCCGTACCAGTCCTCGATCAGAGCTCGCGCGATCGACGACCGGCCGGGCAGGATGACCTGGTCGCGCGCCGCCCACAGTTCGTCCCGGCTGAACCAGCGCAGGTCGAGGATCTCCTCGCCGTCCGGCGTGAGTGCGGCGGGCGGCTGGTCGTCGGCGAGGCGCGCCGACATCCCCACCATCACGGACGCCGGGAACGGCCACGGCTGCGAGCCCTTGTACCGCGCGTCGACGACCCGCACGCCGGCCTCCTCGAAGATCTCGCGCTCGACGGCGGACTCGAACGACTCCCCCGGCTCCACGAAGCCCGCGAGCAGTGAGTAGCGGGAGTGCTCCCACATCGCGTTCGAGCCGAGCAGCAGCCGGTCGTCGGCGTCGAGCACGGTGACGATGACCGCAGGATCCGTGCGGGGGAACACCTCGGAGCCGTCTTCGAAGCAGCGCCGCACCCAGCCCGCCTGCTCGACCACCGTCGGCGTGCCGCAGCGCGGGCAGTGCGTGTGCGAGGCGTGCCAGTTCGCGATGGCGAGCGCCTCGGTGAAGAGCCCGGCGTCACGGTCGCTGAGGGCGGTCGCCACGGTACGCAGGTTGCCCCAGCGCGCCTCGTCGGGCTCCAGCTCGCCGGCGGCCGCGTCGGTGAGCACCTCCAGCACGATCGCCGACCCGGCAGGCTCCCCCGGCACGTCGATCAGCGTGCGCCCGAGGTACACACGGAGCAGGGCGGCGGTCACCCGCTCGACGGGAAGCAGCTCGAGCGCGGCGGGGCCGGCGTCCGGGGCGCTCCAGCCGTCGGCGGACGGCGTCGCGGCGGCGACGCTCTGCGGCGTCAGCAGCGCACGGCCCTTCCAGAGCGCGAGGACTCGCGTGGTCGGTTCCTCCCACAGCTCGTCGAACAGCGCAGGCCGGGAACGGGCCGCGTGATCGCGGTCGATGGCGTGACGGGAGAGCGGGAGGGCGGCGAGCGGCAGAGCAGACGTCGGAGCGGACGACATCGAGAACCCTTCGAGGACGGGGCGGACGTGCAAGGCGTGGCGGAACTGCCCACGCGCGGAAGTCCATTTAGCCTAGGTCCATGGCCAGATCCCCTCTCACTCTAGCCGCGCTGGCCAGCTCGGCCGTGCCCGACCTCACCGTCACCGGTGCTCGGCGCCACTCCGCCGACGGAGCGGGCGAGTTCGACTCCGCCGTGCTCACCGCGTCGGACGGAAGCGCCTGCATCGTGCGTGTGCCGCTCACGCAGGCGGCAGAGACGGAGCAGAGCTCCGACCTCGTCGCCCTCCGTGCGCTCACGACCGGCATCCGCAGCCGGCTGCCGTTCGACGTTCCCGGCTATCTCGGCCAGACTCCGGTCGGCGGCACGCGCGCGATCGTCTACGACTTCCTCCCGGGCGAGCATGTCGCCGTCGAGGACGTGCCGCCCGGCGACGGGCTGGCCGGTTCGATCGGCCACGCCATCGCGGCCATCCACACACTTCCCACCAGCTTCGTCGGCGAGGCCGGCCTCCCCGTGCTCTCCGCAGCCGAATGCCTGTCGTCGACCGCCGCCCTCATCGAGTCGGCCGCCTCGACCGGTAAGCTGCCCGCCGCGCTGCGGGAGCGCTGGCGCGACGCGGTCGCCGACCACTCGATCTGGCAGTTCCAGCCGACGGTCATCAACGGCGCTCTGACCGCCGACTCGTTCCTCGTCGACGGCGAGACCGTCGGCGCCGTCCTGGGCTGGTCGGCACTGCGCGTCGGCGATCCGGCACGCGACCTGCACTGGCTGCTGGCGATGAACCCGGAGGCCACCGACGGCGCGCTCGTCGCGTACGCCTCCACCCGTCAGGTCGCCACCGACCGGCAGTTCACGCAGCGTGCGATGCTGTACGCCGAGCTGGAGGTCGCCCGCTGGCTCCTGCACGGTCGCGAGCTGCGCGACCAGAGCATCGTGGACGACGCGGTGCAGATGCTCGACGGATTGGTGGACCGCGTCCACAGCAACGCGGTCACTCCGCTGTCGACCGCGACCGGCCCGATCATGGCGATCGACGACGTCGAGGCCCTGCTCGACCGGACTCCCGGCGATCGCGCCTCCGTTCGCTCGGGCGGCATGCGCCCCGTCGACGACTCCCCGGCCGGCTGACCCCGCTTTTCCAGCTGAGAGGCACGTTGTTGTCCCTTTCGGCGCCCGAAAGTGACAACAACGTGCCCCTCGAGGACAGGGTCAGCGCGTCACCGACGCCCACAGGTCGGCGAGCTCGGCCTCCGAGTACAGGCGGCGCGGGCGGATGACGCGGTCGTCGGCCACGAAGTAGAACACGGCGTCGATCCGCGCGGGGTCGATGCCTGCGTGGCGGGCGTAGGCCAGGCGATAGAGCGCGAGCTGAAGTTGCTTGCGTTCCAGGTCGTCGTCGTCGCGCGGCGCCTTGCCGGTCTTCCAATCCACGATCTGGACGTCGTGGTCGCCCCCGCTCAGCGCGTACACGGCGTCGAGCTTGCAGACCACCACCTGGCCGGCCAGAGTCACGTGGATCTCCAGCTCCACCTCCTGCGGAGCCTTCGACGCCCACTCGCTCGCCGCGAACGTCGCCTGCAACTCGGCCAGCGCCTCCGCACCCAGGAGCTCCCCCGCCGGATCGTCCAGCTCGGTCGCTGCCGAGTCGAGCTCGTCGGAGGCGCCGCCCGGTACGCCATAACGCTCCTCGACCCAGCGGTGGAAGAGGGTGCCGAGCCGGGTCTGGCGGTAGGGCCGTTCGGGCATCGGCCGGCGCAGCTGCGCCGCCACCCCGGCCGCATCGCTCACGAAGTCCTTGAAGCGCGACGCGGGGATGCGCGTCGGCAGCTCCACGAGCCCGTCCTCCGCCTCACGGCGGGCACGCTCGGCGAGCAGCAGATCGACGTCGAGCGCGTATACCCCGCCATCGCCCGGGCCGCGCTCGCGGGCGGAGCGCACGGCCTCGGCCGCTGCCTCCACCCGGCTCCGGCGCGGGCCGAGCGGGTCGAGCGGCCACAGCACCGTGCGCGACTCGGGCGCGAGAGGGTTCTCCTCCGGCTCGTCACACGGAGGGAACGCGTCCGGCGGCAGGAGTCCCGCCTGCTGGAGCTCGAGGAGGTAGGCGCCGGGCCCGCGCGGACGCGACTGGGTCGACCAATAGGACCCGCTCAGCAGGAGGCTCTCGCGCGCGCGGGTCACCGCGACGTAGATCAGGCGGCGCTGCTCGTCGAGGTGCCTGCTGACATTGGCGGCCTCGAAGGCGGAGATCGCCTCGTCGACCTGTTTCTGGTCCTCCGCCGTTCGCCACGGCAGCACGGGCAGTTCGGCCGAGTCGCCCCGGAACTCGTTGGGCAGCTGACCGAAGGCCAGCCAGCCGCGCTTGCTCTGCGGCGGTCCCGGCAGCTCGCCGTCGACCATCCGCGGCACCGCCACGACGTCCCATTCCAGGCCCTTGGCGCCGTGGATGGTCAGGATCTGCACAGTGCCCGGCTCGGCATCCTCGCTGCGCGGCGCGAGGTTGTCGCGCTGCTCGGCCTCGGCCAACCACGCCAAGAACGAGCCGAGCGTCGCCCGGTCGTCGCTGGCGAGGTAGGAGGCGACCTGCTCGGCGAACGCATCGAGCGAGGCCTGCCCGAGTTGCGCCGACTCGTTCGCCGCGACTTCGATATCGAGCCGCAGCTCCTGCTGCACGAGGGTGACCAGGTCGAGGAGGTCGAGCCCCGAACGCGAGCGCAGCTGGTCGAGCTGACGCCCTGCCGCGCGGAGGCGCTCCAACCCGACCGCCGAGAACGCGGACAGCTGACCGTGGCCGTCCGGCGCCTCCACGACGAAGTCGAGAGCGTCGACGAGGGAGGCCGACTCCTCCGCCACCACCGAGCCCCGCAGTCGTTCCCGGACCTCGGGGTCGAGGGTCTGGAAGCGGTGGTCGCGGGCGGCGAGCCAGCTCGCCACGCGGCGGAGGGCTGCGATGTCCCGCGGGCCGATGCGCCAGCGCGCCCCGGTCAGCAGCCGGATCAACTCGGATCCGGCCGTCGGATCGTGCATGACCCGCAGCGCACTCACCAGGTCGGCGACCACGGGCTGCTCCAGGAGGCCGCCGAGACCGAGGACGTGGTACGGCACGCCGCGCTCCGCGAGCGCACCCGTGAACGCGTCGATCTTCTTGATCGAGCGGCAGAGCAGCGCCGCGGATGGCGGCAGGCCGGTGCGATCCCGCTGGGCCAGCCGCGCGCGCAGCCATTCCGCGATGCCGGCCGCCTCGTCTTCGACGGTCTGGCCGAAGAGGTGGTCGAGCTCGCCCGCCTTCGCTCCGGGGCGCGGTTGCAGCAGCTCGACGTGCACCGGGGATCCGGCAGAGAGCGGCGCGACGAGCGTGTTCGCCGCATCGAGCACGCGGGTCGGATTGCGCCAGCTGGTGCTCAGCGCGTACGACGCGGCGCCGTCCCGGCGTCCGCCGAAGTCGATCGGGAACCGGCCGAGGTTGGCGGCGCTCGCGCCACGCCAGCCGTAGATCGACTGGTGCGGGTCGCCGACCGCCATCACGGCCTCCCCCGAGAAGAGCGCGGCAAGGAGCCGGGTCTGCACGACCGAGGTGTCCTGGTACTCGTCGAGGAGCACGACGCGATAGCGGCGGCGGTAGTCCTCGACCACCGACGGGATCCGCTCGCACACGGACAGGGCGAGCGCGACCTGGTCGGAGTACTCGACGAAGCCGCGCCGGCGCTTCTCGTCGGCGAACCGCTCCGCCAGGTCGAGCAGCGGTGGCAGCGACCCCACCGCGGCGACTGCAGTACGTACGGAGGCGTAGGCGTCCTTTACCCGGCCGCTGCCCGTCGGCAGGTCGAGCAGCCGCGCGAAGCCCTCGACCATCCGCTGCACATCGTGCGCGTCTGCGACGTTCTCGCTCAGCGCCCTGCTGAGCTCCAGGACGGCGGTGGTGACCGCGTCGACGCTCTTGTCGAGCTCGACGAGCCGGTCGTCCGAGCTGGCGACGACGACGCGGCGCGCGAGCTGCCAGGCCGATGCCTCGCTGAGCACGGCCGACTCGGGCTCGCGTCCGATCAGCAGCGCGTTCTCGCGGAAGATCGCGTTCGCGAAGGCGTTGTAGGTGGCGATCTCCGGGGCGTCGAACGGATCGAACGCCACCTCGCTGAGGCCGGAGGCGGCCAGCTGCTCGATCCGTCGCCGCACGCGCTCGGCGAGCTCGCCGGCGGCCTTGCGTGTGAACGTCAGCCCCAGGATCTCCGGCACCCGCACCAGCCCGTTGGCGAGCAGCCAGACCACCCGGTTGGCCATCGTCTCCGTCTTGCCGCTGCCGGCACCCGCCACCACGATCGCCGGCGCCAGCGGGGCCTCGATCACGGCTTCCTGCTGCGGGGTCGGTCGTGGGAGGCCGAGCGCTTCGGCGATCTCCGCGGCGCTCAACCGGCGCGTCGGGCGCGCAGGCTCCTGCCCTGCGGCCGCCGCGGCGAAGGCCTGCTCGACCAGGTCGAGCACCGGCTCAGCGCTCTCGACGCCCAGCTGGTCTGCGAGGTCGAGAAGTCCGTCGTCGTTCATCTCCGCACCCCGCTCACGCGCTGACCGCCGGAACCAGATGGATGCGATACCCGTACGCCGCGTGCGGGTCGCGGTCGCCGAGGTCGACGACTCCGGCGAAGGTCGCTCCCGCCATCCCCTCCGCAGCGGCGGCTACCCGCTCCTCGAGCCGGCGCAGGGACTCCTCGTCGACCCGCTCCTGCACGACCTCGCGATACGCCTTGCCGCGCACGCCCTTCGCGACGAAGAGGAGCTTGGCACCGCCCGGGGGTCGCTCGCCCGCCTCGACGGCGCCGTGCTCGAGGGCGAGCTGGTAGGCGCCGAGCTGCGCGTGGGAGGCCGTCTCGGCCGCGCTCGGCACGCTGCGGCCCGTCTTCAGGTCGACGATCACGACGGCGCCGTCGGGAGTCTCCTCGACGCGGTCGATCTTGCCGCTGATCCGCGCCCGTCCGAGGTCGAGCTCGAAAGCCCCCTCCGATCCGAGCAGCCGGCCGCCGGCGCGCTGGAAATCGCGCAGGTACTCCGATACGCCCGCGACGAGCCCGCGGGTGCGGCGGCGCTCGCGCTCCTCGATCCAGGGCGACTCGAACTGCAGCTGCGTCCACCGGCGTTCGATGCCGGCCCAGAGCACGTCGACGCTGGTCTCGTCGGTCGCACTCGCCTCCTCCAGCACCGCGTGCACCACCGTGCCGATACCCGCTGCGAGGCCGCTCGGGGATGCCGCCATCTCGTCGACGAACCACACCAGCGGCGACTTCTCGTAGGTGCCGAGCCGCGACGGGGACACCTTCACCATCGCCTCGGGGTCGTCCAGGTCGACGAGGGGCTCCGTCGTCGAGGGCTCGACGAGCCCATACCAGTCGGCGGGATCCGCGCCCTCCACGCCGGCGTCCGCCAAGCGTGCGAGGGCGTCGGCGGCGTCGGGCGATCCGGTCGCCACCAGCCGGCGCCGCAACCGCCCCACCATGCCACGAAGCGACAGCGGGTGGATGCCGGGGTCGTCGTCGTCGACCGCGAGACCGGCCGCCAACCGTAGGAAAGGGGACGGCTGCTCGTCGTCGTTGGCCGTCGCGGTCAGCACCACCTGCCTGCGCGCTCGGGAGATGGCGAGGGCGAACATCCGCAACTCGTCCCCGAGCACTTCGGCGCGTTCGTCCGCCGTCTCCGGGCTACGCCCTGCGAGTGCGTCGTCGAGCTCCTGCGGGTGCAGGAGCGACCCGCGCAGCCGCAGGTTCGGCCACACGCTCTCCTGGAGGCCGGCGACCGCCACCACGTCGAACTCGCGACCGACCGTCGCGCTCGGAGTGCACACCAGGACCGCGTCGCCGGTGGTGCGCGCCGCGAGGGTGTCCTCCGGAACCTCGGCGCCCAGCAGCTCGACCACGAAGTCGGCGGCCGGCCGCTCGGGTGAACGCTCGACGAAGCGCCGGGCCGCGGTGAACAGCGCGACGACGCCGTCGAGGTGCCTGTCGGCTTCGTCCGCCACGATCCCCGATCGCTCCGACTGCTCCAGCCAGCGCGACGCCAGACCGCTGCGCTCCCACGCGTGCCAGAGCAGCTCCTCGATCGTCGCCCCTGCCGCGGCCTTCTGCCGGCAGCCGCGCAACGTCTCAGCGAGCCGCGCAGCGCGCCGCGCGGGTGAGGAGTCGATCGTGGCCAGATGCGCAGGGTCGGTGAGCGCCTCGACCAGGAGGTCGTCGCCCGGCCGGTTGCCGTCTCCGGCGAGCTCCTCTTGGCGCAGGGCGAGACGCAGCCGCCGTAGGCTCACCGCGTCGAGCCCGCCGAACGGCCCGATCAGCAGCTCGGTCGCGATCTGCGGGCTCAGCGGCTCGGCGTCGAGGGCGACGCCCGCGATCGTGACCAGCTGGCGCGCCGCGTAGTCGTCGCGCAGCGGGCGACCGGCGATGCTGGTGGTGGTCGGCACCTCGGCGACGGCGAGCGATCGTGCGAGACCGGGGATGTGCGCCCCGGACCGCACGACGACGGCCATGCTGCTCCACGGCACGCCGTCGATGAGCCGGCGCTCGCGCAGCAGGCGCGCCAGTCGGGCGGCCTCGGCGGGCGCGGACGCCGCACGCACGATCAGGACCTCCGGCCCGGAGTCCTCCGCCGGTTGCCGCGCGGGAACCGCGACCCTGTGCACCCCTGCCGCCGCCGCGCCGATGCGCTCGGTGACGCGGGAGGTGAGCTCCCGCAGCACGGGTGTCTGCCGGTGGGCCGTGCCGAGGACGATGCGGGTGACGGGCACGTCGAGACGTGCGCCGAGCTGTCCGAGGGCGGTGACCTCCGCCCCGCGGAAGGTGGTGGACGCGACGTCGGGGTCGCCGAACGCGATCACCGCCACACCCCGCGCAGCGACGGCGCGCAGGAGCGCGATGGTGGCGACCGTCGCCTCCTGGAGGTCGTCGACGAACACGGCCCGCACGCCGTCGAGCGAACTGCCCTCGCGTACGACCGACACCGCGGAGGCGATCAGCTCGGCGGAGTCGACGTAGCCCCCGCGGAAGCTGTCGAGCACCGTCTGGTACTCGGCGATGAACCGGGAGGCCGCCCTCCACTCGTCGCGGCCGGTGACGGCGCCGAGCTCGGCCAGGCGCGCGGGCGAGACCCCGCGCTCTGCGCACCGGCCGATGAGCTCGCGGAGCTCGGTGCGGAAGCCGCGCAGGATGCGAACCTCCGGGCCGAGGGAGGCAGGCCAGACCGGGCCCGTTCCGTCTTCCAGGTGGCCGTTCAGCAGCTCGGCGATGATCTGGTCCTGGTCGCCGCCGGTCAACAGCCGCGGCGGCTCCCAGCCGCGACGTTTCGCCTGGTCTCCCACCAGCTGGAACGCGAGCGAGGTGGCGGTGCGCGCCAGCGGGCCGGGCGTCGGCACCCCCAGTCGCAGGGCGATGCGGTCGCGAAGGGCGGTCGCGGAGGCCCGGGAGGCGCTCAGCGCCAGCACCTGCGAGGCCGCGTAGCCGCGTCCGTGCACGCGCTCGGCGATCGCCTCGACGAGCACGGAGGTCTTGCCGGTGCCCGGCGCGCCGAGCACGGCGGCCGACGCGCCGTCCGGCAGCTGGAGCACCCGGAGCTGCGCAGGGTCGAGCTCGAGGACCCGGTCGGCATCGCCGATGCGCTGTCGGAAACCTCGGGCTGTCATGTCCTTCACGGTATCGGCGTCCGCCGACAGAGAACGCGACCGAGCCCCGCGAGCCGCGTGCCGTAGTCTGAACTCGCAACCGCCGGTCTGATTCGAAAGGCACATCCCGTGGAGATCCGCATCGGAATCGTCAACGCCCCCCGCGAGCTCAGCTTCGAGTCGGCCCAGTCGGCCGAGGAGCTCACCGAGCAGATCCAGGCCGGCCTCACCAGCGGCAACGGCATCCTCAAGCTCTCCGACGACAAGGGCCGCGTCTACATCGTCCCGACCGCCGGCATCGGGTACGTCGAGGTCGGCACCGAGGAGTCGCGCCGCATCGGCTTCGTCGGCTAGATTCCTCGCGTGGAACTGCTCTTCGTCGCGCTCGCCGGCGCCATCCTCGGCCTCGGCGCACGGTACCTCCTGCCGCACCGACACACGCACGGCTCCGTGCTCATCCCGGCTCTCGGGGTGAGCGTGGCGTGCATCCTCTGGGTCGCCCTCACCTGGGCCGGCCTGAAGTGGAACGGCGGCTGGATCTGGTGGATCACGCTGCTCGGCACGGCAGCGATCGTCGTGATCGCGGACCTCGTCATCGGGCGGGTGCGCACGAGCCACGACGACAAGCTCCTGCACACGCTCGCCAAGGGCGCCGTCGCCCGCTGACGCGAGCGCGTCGTCGCCTGCTGACGCGAGCGCGTCGCCGCCAGCGGAGGAGGTCGGCGCCGAAAGCGCGCGCAACTCCTCCGTCGGCCGCCGTTCGGAGCAGTCTCGGGGTGAAACTCCTCCGTTGCCGACGGCGGCTGCGGTCAGGCCGTCAGGCCGAGGGCATCCATCCGGCGTGTGTGCGCGGCGATCAGCTCGGTGAAGATGGGCTCGATCCGCTCGTCGTCCGCGGCGCGGTTGCCCGACAGGTGCAGGGCGGAGCGGGCGACCAGCAGCGTGTCGCCGACCAGCCTGCGCCCCCACATCGCCAGGCGCGACCCCAGCTGCGGATCCGCCTCGATCTCGGCGCGCAGCACCTCCAGCAGGCCCTCCTGCCCGGAGTCCGAGCCGAGCAGCTGCGCCACGCGCGGGCCGACGTCGCCGGGGAGGCCGGCCGCGAGCCGGATGAAGAAGTCGTCGAGCAGACCGCCCGTCATCAGGGCGGAGAGCAGGGTTTCCCGCCAGTCGGCGCCGACCAGCAGCGCCCGGAATCCCTCGATCTCGTCGGCGAACGGCCGCATCACTGCGGAGGGTTCGTCGCCGCGACGCCGGATCTCGGCCACGATGCCCTGGTGCTTCGACAGCGCCAGGCCTGCGGCGACCGCGACGGCCTCCTTGGCGCGCAGCGCGTCGACGCTCCGTGCCCCCGGCGCGTCGGTGTCCGCCGCGACCCGTGACAGCGTCTGGAACTGCTCCAGCTGCAGATAGGCGGCCTGGCCCAGGTAGGGCAGGAGGTCGGGCATCACCTCGTGCAGGTCGACGCGCACGGACGGCGGCCGCGGGGCGCGCTGCGCGAGGCGGGGAAGCTCCACCGCGGGGCGGCGTCTGGTGAACCAGGTTGACACGTACAGCAGTGTAACGGGGACGTCCAGTAGGCTTGTGGTGCCGTCGGCGCAGGATCGACGGCCCTGCGCCTGCGAAGAGAGACAGGGCGTGGACTCACTTTTCGACCGACAGGCAACATTTACGTGACTTTCTCCGAACTCAATATCGACCAGGACATGGTGGACGCCCTCGCCAGCAAGGGCATCGTCGAGCCGTTCCCCATTCAGACTCAGACCATCCCGCTCGCCCTCGACGGCCAGGACATCATCGGCCAGGCCAAGACCGGAACGGGCAAGACCTTCGGCTTCGGCCTCCCGATCATCCAGCGGCTCGGGCTGGACCCGGCGCCTGGCGTGCAGGCGCTCGTGGTGGTCCCGACCCGCGAACTCGCCGTCCAGGTCTACGAAGACCTCGAGCAGGCCGCGTCCAACCGCTCCACCACGGTCACCGCCATCTACGGCGGCAAGGCGTACGAGGGGCAGGTCGCCCAGCTCAAGGCCGGTGCGCAGATCGTGGTCGGCACCCCCGGCCGGCTGCTCGACCTGGCCGGCCAGCGCCTCCTGAACCTCTCCAACGTGCGCGAGATGGTCCTCGACGAGGCCGACAAGATGCTCGACCTCGGCTTCCTCTCCGACATCGAGAAGCTGTTCGCCCAGACCCCGGCGACCCGGCACACGATGCTCTTCTCCGCGACGATGCCCGGCCCGATCGTGGCGCTGGCGCGCCGGTTCATGACGCGCCCCATCCACATCCGCGCCACGGACCCCGACGAGGGTCAGGTGCAGGCGAACATCAAGCACCTCATCTACCGCGCGCACTCGCTCGACAAGGACGAGGTGGTCGCGCGCATCCTCCAGGCCGAGGGCCGGGGCAAGACAGTCATCTTCACCCGCACCAAGCGGGCGGCGGCCAAGCTCGTCGAGGAGCTCGGCGACCGCGGCTTCAACACCGCCGCCGTGCACGGCGACCTCAACCAGGAGCAGCGCGAGCGCGCGATGGCCGCGTTCAAGGCCGGCAAGAAGGACGTGCTGATCGCGACCGACGTGGCCGCGCGCGGCATCGACGTCGACGACGTGACCCACGTCATCAACCACACCATCCCCGACGACGAGAAGACCTACCTGCACCGCGCGGGCCGCACGGGACGCGCGGGCAAGACAGGCGTCGCGGTCACGTTCGTGGACTGGGAAGACCTGCACAAGTGGGCGCTGATCAACCGCGCCCTCGAGTTCGGCCAGCCCGAGCCGACGGAGACCTACTCGTCGTCGCCGCACCTCTATAGCGATCTCGGCATCCCGGAGGGCGCCAAGGGCCGGCTCAAGTCGACCCCCGCGGTCAAGGCTCCCGAGAACCAGGACGGCGCGCGGCGCGACTCCACAGGGCCTGCCAACCAGGGCGAAGGCCGCTCGCGCAACCGTCGCCGTCGCACCCGCTCCGGCGGGGCGGGTGACGAGGGCACGACGGCTCCCGCGGCGGCCCCGGCCGACGGCGGCGAGCAGAAGGCCGCGGCCGCAGGGACGCATGACGGAGGCGGCGCGCAGCACCGCGACGGCAACAGCGCACCGCGCCGGCGTCGCCGTCGCTCGCGCGGCGGCTCGCCCGCGACGCCGGCGAGCTGAGGCCGACCGTCACGGACTGACCCCCGCGAACAGACGGAGAACGCCGCCTGCCGAGATCGGCAGGCGGCGTTTCCTGTCAGCCGTTGGGGTGGACGCTCAGTACCAGTTGGGGTCGTGGCTCATCTCGAAGTTCCAGGCCGCGCACGGCGATCCGTAGGCGCGGTTGATGTAGTCGAGACCCCAGTCGACCTGCGTGTTCTGGTTGGTCATCCAGTCGGAGCCGGCGGAGGCCATCTTGCTGGCCGGAAGGGACTGCGGGATGCCGTAGGCGCCACTCGAGCTGTTGTACGCGTCGGCGCGCCACCCCGACTCGTGGTTCCACAGCTTGATGAGGCAGCCCATCTGGTCCTGCGCCCAGCCGAACGCGCCGAGTCGGCTGGATGCGTAGGCCTGCGCCGCCGCCGGGTCGACGTTCATGCCGGGCGGCGGTGCGAAGCCGTCGGAGCCGCCCCCGCTGTTGGCGGCCTGTTGCGCGGCCTGCGCGGCCGCCACGCCCGCGGCGTACTTCTGCTCCACCGACGCCTCGGTGTTCTGCAGCGACGCCAGCTGCGCGTACAGCGTGTTCGCGTGCTGCTTCTGGTCGGCCAGCTGCGCGTCCGCCGCCGCCTTCGCAGCCGTCGCGACCTGCAGTGCCTTCTGCGCGTCCTTGTCGAGCTGATCGCGGATCTTCTGCGCCGCCGTCGCCTGGTCGCTCAGCGCCGCGGCCGCATTCTTCTGCGCTGCGGCCTGGGCGAACATGCTCGACGCCTGGTCGGCGAGCCGGGACATCGCGCCGAGCTGGTACAGCAGCGACGGCTGGGCCCCGCCCGTCGTGGACGCACGGGGTGCCCCTGCGCCGCCGAGGAAGAGCCTGATCGACACGTCGGAGGTCCCCGAGCGCGTCAGCTGCGCCGCGAACTTGCCGCTCTCGGCCCGCAGCTGGTCGGCCTTCGCGGCTGCCGCCTGCGCCTGCTGCGCGATGTCCTGCGCCCTGGCCGTCGCTGTCTTCAGGGCGGCCTCCGCCTGGCCGTACTCGCCGAGGCGTTTCACGGCCAGGTCGCCTGCGGCGTTCGCCGCCGTCTGCAGGGAGGTCAGCAGGGCGTTGATGCGGTCGACCTCGCCTTGTGCGGCGGCCGCGTTCGCCTTGGCGGCCTGCACGTCGTCCCACGAGGGGTAGCTGTCCGCGTTCGCGGGTGTCGCGCCGCCCGCCACCGTGAGTGCGCAAACCAGCGCTGCAACCGTGATCGAAGACGTCCAGACTCGCCGAGCCACTCGAACCTCGCTTCCCGATCCCCGCCGACCAGGCTAACCGCAGGTTCGGCTCACGCGTAGAAGGGCGCCGCGCCTGTCGCTTCTTCGATCATCCGGTCGACGACGGCCGGATCGGTCGTGTTCTCCCCCAACCGGTTGGGCTTGCCCGCGCCGTGGTAGTCGCTGGAGCCGGTGATCGCGAGGCCGTACTTCTCGGCGTAGCGGCGCAGCTCGGCCACGCCCTCCGGCCGGTTCTCGCGGTGGTCGAGCTCGAGGCCGAACAGTCCGGCGTCGACCAGCCTCCGCAGTCGCTGCTCCGGGATCACGCCCCGGCTGCTCGTCGCCGGGTGCGCCAGCACGGGTACACCTCCCGCGCCCCGGATGAGACGGATCCCCGTCATCGGATCCGGCGCGTAGTGCGGCTGGAAGTAGCCGCTGCGCCAATGCAGGATGCCGGCGAACGCGGCGCTGCGGTCTTCGGCCAGGCCACGCGCGACGAGGGCGTCGGCGATGTGCGGGCGACCGACGGTCGCGCCCTCGGTGGCCTGGGCGAGCACGTCGTCCCAGGTGACGTCGTAGTCCTCGGCGATGCGGCGCACCATGTCCTCTGCGCGGCGCATCCGACCCTCCCGGATCCGCAGCGTCTCGGCGACGAGGGCGTCGTCGGCGGGATCGAAGAGGTAGCCGAGCATGTGGACGCTGGCGAACTCGACGCGCGTCGACAATTCCATCCCCGGAATCACCGTCACCCCGACCTGCGCCCCCGCACCGGCGGCCCCGGCCCAGCCGGCCGTCGAGTCGTGGTCGGTGAGCGCGACGGCACCGAGCCCCGCGACGGCAGCGGCGCGCACGAGCTCGGCGGGGGTCTCCGTGCCGTCCGACACGCTCGAGTGCGTGTGGAGGTCGACGGGCCCGCGGAACCGTCGCTGCGCAGCCATGCCCTCCATCCTAGGAGTGGAAGAATGGTCGGCATGTCGTCCGAGAACACCACCGCACCCGCCAGCACAGAGCAGGACGCCCCGCGCGCCACCGAGAACCGGTCGACCACGCCCGGTTCGGACGCGTTCCGCGCATACATCGGCAGCGACTGGGCGGAGCGCCCGGAGGTGGTCCCCGGTGCCCGCGAGCAGGCGTCCTACGCTGCAGCGCGCCGCGCACGCGTATCCGAGCTGTACCCCGGGCGCCGGCTGATCATCCCGGCCGGTCGGCTCAAGCAGCGCTCCAACGACACGGACTTCTCCTTCCGCGCGCATTCGGCCTTCGCGCACCTCACCGGCTGGGGCTCGGACTCGGAGCCCGGCAGCGTCCTGGTGCTCGAGCCGAACGGTTCCGGACACGATGCGACCCTCTACTTCCGGGAGCGCGCGGGCCGCGACTCCGACGAGTTCTACGCCAACCCCGAGATCGGCGAGTTCTGGATCGGCCCCCGGCCTTCGCTCGCACAGGTCGCCGGCGACCTCGGCCTGCCGACCCGCGGGATCGCCGACGTGGAGGCCGTGCTCGACGCGGTCGACGCCGCCACCCTCGTGCTGCGGGAGGCCGACCCCGACCTGACCGACCGCGTCGATGCGACACGGCTGGTCCTCGCCGCCGAAGCGGGCGCCGACCTCGACCCCGAGGACCACGGCGACGACGACGCTCTCGCGCGCGACCTGTCCGAGCTGCGCCTGGTCAAAGACTCCTTCGAGGTCGCCGAGCTGCGCGCGGCCATCGCCGCGACCGCGTCCGGCTTCGACGACGTGATCGCCGACCTCCCGCGCATCATCGCCCACCCGCGGGGCGAGCGGCTCGTGGAGGGCGTCTTCAACGGGCGCGCCCGCGCGGACGGCAACGCGGTCGGCTACGACACGATCGCCGCCAGCGGACCGCACGCGTGCATCCTGCACTGGACGCGCAACGACGGACCCGTGGTGCCCGGCGACCTGATCCTGCTCGACGCCGGCGTTGAGGTCGACAGCTATTACACCGCCGACATCACCCGGACCTTCCCCATCGACGGCACGTTCACCGAGACCCAGCGCCTGGTCTACGAAACGGTGAGGGAGGCCGCGGACACCGCGTTCGCGATCGTGCGTCCCGGCATCCGGTTCCGCGAGATCCACGCCGCTGCGATGGCGGTGATCGCCCGCCGCACAACCGAGTGGGGGCTGCTGCCGGTGACCGCGGAGGAGGCGCTGCAGGCCGACAACCAGCACCACCGGCGCTACATGGTGCACGGCACTAGCCACCACCTCGGACTCGACGTGCACGACTGCGCCCAGGCCCGACGGGAGATGTACCTCGACGGCGTGCTGGAGCCCGGCATGGTCTTCACCATCGAGCCGGGGCTCTATTTCCAGCCCGACGACCTGACGGTCCCCGAACGGTTCCGCGGTATCGGCGTGCGCATCGAGGACAACATCCTCGTGACCGCCGACGGCGCAGAGAACCTCTCGATCGCACTCCCCCGCACCGCGGACGACGTGGAGGCGTGGGTGCGACGCCTCAGCTGACACACCTAGCACGAAGGGCACGTAAGCGCCCCTAAAACTCGGTTTCAGGGGCGTTCACGTGCCCTTCGCTGGTCTCAGGCGGGCGGAGCGGGCGGGGCAGGCGGCGCCGGAGGGCGCTCGTCGTCGCCGGTCGGCGGCGCCGGCGGCGGGTCGGACGGGTGCTGCGGCTGCGCCCACCCGCCGGACGCGGGAGCGATGTCCGGCTCGGCGCCGAGGAGGTTGCGTGCGCGGTTGACGAGGTCGGGGTCGACCAGCACCGAGTAGCTCGTGGCGATCACCTGCATCACGGAGGTGTAGTCGCGGCGTCGGCGGTTGATCGCGTACGACACGATGCCGAACAGCATCCCGAACCCGGCGCCGATGAGCACGGCCGCGATCACGAAGGCGTAGCTCACGGTCGGCGAGAAGATGAGCAGCAGGAGGCCGAAGAAGATGCCGAGCCAGGCACCGGAGGCCGCACCCGCCAGCGCGACACGGCCCCAGGTCAGCTTTCCGGTCACGCGCTCGACGCTCTTGAGGTCGCTGCCGACGATCGACACCTTGTCGACGGGGAAGTCGGCGCGAGCCAGAACGTCCACCGCCTGCTGCGCGTCGAGGTACGTCTCGTAGGTGGCCACGACCTCTCCCCGAGGCATCGTCGGGAAGAGCATCCGGTTTCGTCCGCCGAGCGGGCTGGGAGTGGTCATGCCCCATTCTCCCATCCTCACCGTCCGCCCGGCCGGAAGGGCTTAAGTTATTAGTCGTGAGCACCCGCATCTTCGTCGCCCGACTGGCCGGCACCAGTGTGTTCGATCCGGTCGGCGACCGAGTCGGACGCGTCCGCGACGTCCTGGTCGTGTATCGCAAAGACGATCCGCCCAGCGTCGTGGGGCTCATCGTGGAGATCCCGGGCAAGCGCCGCGTGTTCCTCTCGATCGGACGTGTGACCAGCATCTCCAGCGGGCAGATCATCACGAACGGACTGATCAACGTGCGCCGCTTCGAGCAGCGCGGCGGCGAGGTCCGGGTCATCGCCGAGCTGCTCGGCCGCAAGGTGGTCTTCACCGACGGCACGGGAGAGGCGACCATCGAGGATGTCGCCATCGAGGAGTCCGACACCGGCGAGTGGGCGGTCAGCCAGCTCTTCGTGCGACGACCCAAGACCGGCTCCTCGCCGTTCGGCAAAGGCCCGACGACCTTCGCGACCTGGAGCGAGGTGCGCGAGAAGCAGGCGCGCGGCGAGGCGCAGTCCGCTGAACAGCTGATCGCGACCTACTCGGAGCTGAAGGCCGCCGACCTGGCGAACACGCTCCTCGACCTCCCGCAAGAGCGCATGCTGGAGGTCGCGGAAGAGCTCCCCGACGACCGCCTCGCCGACGTCCTGCAGGAGATGCCGGAGAGCGAGCAGGTGCAGATCCTGTCCCGTCTCGACGACGACCACGCCGCCGACGTGCTCGACCAGATGGAGCCGGACGACGCGGCCGACCTCATCGCGCAGCTCTCCGACGAGCGCGGAGAGCACCTCCTGGAGCTCATGGAGCCGGAGGAGGCGGAGGACGTCCGCATGCTTCTCAGCTACGCGCCGGAGACCGCCGGCGGCCTGATGACCACCGAGCCGATCATCGTCTCGGCCGACGCCACCGTGGCAGAGGGCCTCGCCCTGATCCGCCGGCACGAGCTCGCGCCGGCGCTCGGCGCCGCCGTGTGCGTCACCCTGCCGCCGTTCGAGGCTCCCACCGGACGCTTCCTCGGTGTGGTGCACTTCCAGCGGATGCTGCGGTATCCGCCGCACGTGCGCCTCGGCACACTCCTCGATCCGAGTCTGGAGCCGGTGACCGCCGACACCTCGGCTGCCGAGGTCTCGCGCATCCTCGCCAGCTACAACCTCGTCTCCGTCCCGGTGGTCGACGAGAAGCATCGGCTCGTCGGGGTGGTGACCATCGACGACATCCTCGACTATCTGCTCCCCGACGACTGGCGAAGCCAAGACGAGGACGAGCCCGTGAAAGCGCCGTCCGACGAGACCGGCAGTATCCGCATCGTGAACGGAAGGAGGGGCGCAGGTGGCACGAGGTAGGCAGGACGCGAGCCTGGACGCCCCGAAGGGCCTCCGCACATCGGTGCTCCCCCGGCGCGACCGGGTGGAGCAGAGCGACCGGTTCGGCCGGTTCACGGAGTGGATAGCGCGGGGCATGGGCACCCCCTGGTTCGTCCTGGGGCTGACCATCTTCGTGGCGGCCTGGATGCTCTGGAACACGCTGGCCCCGAACTCGTGGCGATTCGACTCGGCCGCGCTCGGGTTCATCGCGCTCACGCTGGTGCTCTCGCTGCAGGCCTCGTACGCGGCCCCGCTCATCCTGCTCGCGCAGAACCGGCAGGACGATCGCGACCGCGTGCAGATCGAGCAGGACCGCCAGCGCGCAGAGCGCAACCTCGCCGACACCGAGTACCTGGCCAGGGAGGTCGTCGCGCTGCGCCTGGCGGTCAAGGACATGGCCACCAAGGACTTCATCCGGGCCGAGCTGCGCGCGCTGCTGGAGGATCTCGAGAAGGTCGAGCCCGACGATGGCGGCCGCGCGCGTGCCTGATCCCGACCTCGCCCGACTCGTGGAGCGCGCCCTGGGCGGCGTCCTCGACCCCGAGATCCGCAAGCCGATCACCGAGCTGGACATGATCGGCGGTGTGGAGGTCGACGCGGCCGGCGCCGCGACCGTACGCGTGAAGCTCACGATCGTCGGCTGCCCCGCCGCCGATGCCATCGAACGCGATGTGCGCGCCGCCACCGCCGCCGTGCCCGGCGTCACCGCGGTGACCGTCGACGTCTCGGTGATGTCGCCCGCCGAGCGTTCTGCGCTCACCGAGAAGCTGCGCGGGGGCCGCGCGGCCAGGGTGCAGCAGTTCGGGCCCGACTCCCTGACGCGCATCTACGCCGTCACCAGCGGCAAGGGCGGTGTGGGCAAGTCCACCGTCACGGCCAACCTGGCCGTCGCGCTCGCCGAGCGCGGCCTGCGCGTCGGGGTGGTGGACGCCGACGTGCACGGCTTCTCCGTTCCCGGCCTGCTCGGGCTGACCGACGCCGACGGCGTCGCGGTGCGTCCGACTCGCGTGGACGACATGATCCTGCCCCCTGTGGCCTACGGCGTGAAGGTGATCTCGATCGGGATGTTCGTCGACTCGGCCTCCGCCGCGGTCGCCTGGCGCGGGCCGATGCTGCACCGAACCATCCAGCAGTTCCTCGGCGACGTCTTCTTCGGCGACCTGGACGTGCTCCTGCTCGACCTGCCGCCAGGCACCGGCGACGTTGCGATCTCGGTCGGCCAGCTGCTGCCGCAGGCGGAGGTTCTCGTCATCACGACACCGCAGCCGGCGGCGGCGGACGTCGCGGAGCGCAGCGGGGTGGTCGCCCGGCAGACCGGTCAGCGCATCGCCGGCGTCATCGAGAACATGGCCGGCCTGGCGCAGCCCGACGGCAGCGTACTCGAGCTGTTCGGCAGCGGCGGAGGCGCCGAGGTCGCGCGCCGGCTGAGTGCCGGTCAGGACGAGCCGGTGCCGCTGCTGGTGAGCGTGCCGCTGAGCGTCCCGCTGCGTGCCGGCGGCGACGCAGGCGCCCCCATCGTCGTCACCGACCCGCAGGACCCGGCGGCCGCCGCGATCCGTGGCGTCGCGGAGCAGCTGGCGACGCGTGCGCGCGGGCTCGCCGGTCGGAAGCTCGGCTTGTCGTTGCGCTAGCCGTGGTCTACGCGTCCGGGCGCGCGCGGGGCGACGGCAGGACGCGGTCGAGCCCTCGCAGGCCGAGGTAGAGGACCACCACCCCGCCGACGAGGTAGGCGAAGAGGTAGTACATGAATTAGCGCGCGGGAGCCGTCGCGAACACGATGCCGGCGCGCGTGAGCAGGATGGCCAGCACTCCCGCGTAGACCCAGCGCCGCCGCACGATCGACCCGACGAAGAAGATGAGCATCAGGGCGAGAGCCGGGATGGCATTCCAGATCAGTGCTCCGAGCGGCAGATCGTCGTCGTGCGCGTCGAGCAGGAGGAAGGCGCGGATCGCCTGCTCCTGGAAGTCGCGGTCGAAGGGCACCATCGACGGGTTGCGCTGTTCGAACGCCGCCCGGGTCTCGTCGAGCGATCGACCGACGTTGATGACCTCGAGGCCTCGCGCATACCTCCGGGGGAAGTCTCCCAGCGAGTTGGTCACCAGGAACGTCCGTACCCGCGCCTCGAGGAAGGCTCCCGGGTTCTGGGCGACCAGCGACACGTACGCTCGCTGGAACTCCCCCATGTGCGCCTTGTAGTCCGGCCGCATCAGCCGGTCGGTCCAGTACGAGGGGATGTCGTACGCACTGGGCATCTCGCGCACCAGCTCCAGATCGATGACGCGATCGATGGCTGCCAGGTTCGCCTTGAGGTCCGCGCCGCCGAGCGGCTCCTGGAGCATCACGGACAGCGGGTTCAGAACGGCGGTCACGGTGTACTTCGCGTTCGAGAGGACACCGGCGATTCCCACGTTGACCACCACGACGGCCGCCACCAGACCGACCGCGACGACGGCGCGACCCCGTCGTGCGTCCGCGTCGGGACGCCGGAAGATCCGCAGCGTCACAGCCAGCATCGGGATCAGCAGCAGGTACAGGATGCACTCGGAACGCCAGAACGCCAGCATCGCGATCGCGGTCGACAGGAAGACGAACTCGCGATACCGGTTCACCACCAGTTCGGGCCGCACCCGGACGATCAGGATGCGGAACACCACCGCGAGCTCGATGTAGGCGTGGATCGTCGAGCGCAGCGGGTACTGGTCGAAGAGCAGCACGGGCAGCGTCAGGAACGGGAGCAGCAGCGCGTATCCGAGCCACGGGCGCCGCAGGGTGTCGACGGTGCGGGAGACGACGTAGCCGGCGACGATCGACCCGAACATCACCTGCACGATCACCGGCCCGATCACCGACGGGACGAGGACCATGCTCACCGGGAAATAGACCGCCGTGAAGACGTTCTGCCAGGTGGAGATCCAGTTCTGCTGGGCCTTCGCCATGACGAAGTAGGAGTCGTTCGTCCAGAAGCCGGGCCAGACGAGGAGCAGCACGACGATGTTGACGGCGAAGACGGCGACCGCCACCCACAGCCAGCGGCGGTAGACCGGGTCTCCGGCCCGCAGTCGCTCCGCGAATCGGAGGGCGTAGAAGGCCGCCGCGTAGAGGACGAGCCCCGCGAGGATCCGCACGGCCAGCCACATCGCGATCTTGCCCGCCCCGATCGGAGGGGCGTCGAATCCGAATCCGCCGGTGTCCAGCTCGCCGACCGACCTCGCATCGAACGGGTTGTCGAACGCGCTGAACTGCGAGACCGTCACGAGGATGACGAGAAGGACGGCGGAGATCACGAGCGCGGTCCGTCGGGGTCGAGTAAGCTTCACGCGCGCTAAAGTAACATATCGCCTTTCAATTCCTGACGGTCAGTCGGAGCATCACCCTCGACTCAGGCGGGCTCGACGATCCGGGCGAGGAGCTCGACGAGGAGGCGCTCGGTGAGCGGGCGCGGCAGCGCTTCGATCAGGGCCAGCAGGGGCGCCTGGTCGCTCGGGAGGCCGGGGGTGTCACCGGCGATCCCCACCGCCCGCAGGATCCCCGCCGCGGTGTCGGAATCGAGCGGCCCCGCGCCGAGCGGCGGCAGGGCGGCCAAAGCCGTCTCCGCGTCGACCTGCGGCTCGCCGCGCACCTCGTCCGCCGAGGCCCGCAACGCGACCTCCAGCTCGTCCAGCCGATCGCGAGTCACCGGCGTGATCGTCAGGTGGGTCGTGTGCGGCAGGCGCGTGCCGTCGGGCTGGGTCAGCCCCGGCTGCAGCTGAAGGTACCAGCCGCGTCGCCGCGCCCGGTCTGCCCAGTGGTGCGGGTCGACACGCCCCTCCTCGGGTACGGCGTCGTCCGTCTCCACCGCCAGCAGCGGCCCGGTGGGCGATCCGACGACCCGGAGCCCGTCGATGTCCGCGACGACGTCCGCCAGCGTCCGCGTCGCACGCAGGCACGACTCGGCGAGCTCTGCGAATCCCCGGGCGCCGAGCGCCTGGATGATCGCCCACGAGGCCGCGAGCGCGCCCGCGGACTTGGAGCCGAGCAGCGTCGGGTTCACGACCGGATAGCCGGGCCAGCCGGTCGTGGCGAAGTACTGCAGCCGCTGCCGGTCGCGACCGCGCTGCAGGAGCACGCTCGCGCCCTTCGGCGCGTAGCCGAACTTGTGGAGGTCGGCGGAGACGCTGGTGACCCCGGCGACCCGGAAGTCCCACGGCGCGACCGCCGAGCCGTCGGCCTCCCGCCAGAACGGCAGTATCCAGCCGCCGATGCACGCGTCGACGTGCAGGTCGACGCCGGCGGCCTCGCACGCCGCGGCGACCTCCTCCACCGGGTCGAGGGAGCCGTACGGGTACGACGGGGCGGACACGACGGCCAGAGCGACGTCCGGCCCGAGCCGCTCGATCAGCCTGGCCGCCTCCAGGCGACCGGTATGCGCGTCGACGGGGACGAGATCGAGGTCGAGGTCGAAGTACTCCGCCGCCTTGTGAAAGGCCGCGTGCACGGTCACCGGTGCGACGATGCGCGGCCGGCCCACGCCTGCGGCCGCGCGCCAGGCCTCGCGCGCGGTCTTCACCGCGAGCAGGCACGACTCGGTGCCGCCGGAGGTCACCGACCCGACCACTTCGTCGCCGCCGTGCAGGAGCTCGCGGGCGAATCCGAGCACTTCGCGCTCCATGACGGCGACGGAGGTGAACGTGGTCGGGTCGAGCCCGTTGACGGGCTGGACGAGGCGAACAGCCGCCGCAGCCAGTTCGTCGAGGTCGGCGATCCCCGAGTCGTACACGTAGCTGAGGACGTGGCCGCCGTGGGTCGGCGCATCGGCCGCGCGCAACGCGGACAACCGGGCGAGGATCGCGTTGCGGTCAAACGACGTCATCGACGTCTCCCTTCCGTAGCCGGTAGCGGACGAGCGGCACGAGACTGGCCGCGACGATCGCTGCGGGGATGATGCTGAAGGCGAGCACGATGCCCGCGACCGCGCTCGTCGGCTGAGTGATCCCCGCCGTCGCCGCGGACGGGTCGGCCGCGCCGGAGACGTAGCCGGCGATCCCGATGACCGTGGTGAACGCCGCGGCACCCAGCGCCATGCCTGTCGTCTCCCCCGCCGTCCACATGCCGCCGAACGTTCCGGCCTTGCCGGGCCCGTTGCGGCGCGCGTCGTGCGAGATGACGTCGGGCAGCATCGACATCGGGAGGGACTGCATGCCGGCGTAGGCCGCACCCGCGAGCGCCACGGACGCATAGACCCACGCGCCGGGGAGCCAGAGCAGCAGCAGCATGGAGAGTGCTCCGATGCCGAACAGCACGCTCGCGATCCGGAAGCCGCGCTCCTTGCCGATCCGGCGGGCGACGATTCCCCAGACCGGCGTCACGACGAGGGCAGGGCCGATCAGGGCGAGGAAGAGCAGTGTCACGGCGTCTTCGGAGTGCAGCACCCAGGTCGCGATGTAGTTCGCCCCGGTCAGCATCATCCCGGTCGCGAGCCCCTGCAGGAGGAAGGTGAGCAGGAGCGCGCGGAATGGCTGGCTGTCCCGGAGGGCGCCGATGCCGGCCGAGTAGTTGGTGCGGAGGGTGGCCAGCACGCTCTCGCGCGGAGGGAGCACGGCCGCGGGCTGCTGGCGCGGCGCGACGTACGCGGAGACGAACATGCCCGCCCCGATCACGAGCCCCGCAACGAGGGCCATGACGAAGTACGCGACGAACCCGGAGCCGCCTCCGAGCTGGCGGAGCGCCGGCCCGCCCGCGCCGAACAGCAGGATAGCGAAGGTGAGCACGACCACCCGCCACGTCAGCAGCCGCGTGCGCTCGTCATAGCCGACGGCGAGCTCGGCCGGGAGGGCGATGTAGGGCACCTGGAACAGGCTGAACGCCGTCGCGGTGATCAGGAACGCCAGGAAGACCCAGAGCGCGGACGCCCACGTCGGGGTTCCCGGGGGCACGGCGAACGTCAGCAGGAAGAACACCGGAAGCGCCACGGCACCGACCAGCATCATCGCCCGTCGCGAGCCGCGCACGGCCAGCATCCGGTCGCTGCGCGCCCCGATCACCGGATCGATGATGACATCCCAGACCTTGGCGACCGTCACGACCGCGCCGGCGACGAAGGCGGCGACCCCGAGCGACTCGGTCAGATAGTAGACGAGGACCAGTCCGGGAAGCGTCGCGAAGCCTCCGGTACCGAGCGAGCCGACGGCGTACCGGGCGACGGTCGACCGGCTCAGCGACTGCTGCGTTGCGATCATTCCCGCATCGTATTGGATGCACAGACGTATCGGGGCGTCAGGTCATCCGCGACGCGCGGGCGACCGCCGGGGAGCGGGTGCGGACGGTCAGGTCGCTTCGGCGTCGAAGGGCGGGACAGACCCCGAGGGGAGGGCGCCCTTGCGCTGCGCGTAGGCCGACTGGGTCACCGGCTTGATCGCCGACGGAGCGGGGGTGTCGTCCATCAGGGCCTCGCGCACGATGCGGCGCGGGTCGTACTGACGGGGGTCGAGCTTCTTCCAGTCGACGTCGTCGAACTCCGGGCCCATCTCTTCTTTCATGCGCGCCTTGGCGCCGTTGGCGAAGTCGCGCATCGAGCGGATGAACTGGCTGAACTTGGCCGCGTACTGCGGAAGGCGCTCCGGACCGATGAGGAACGCGGCGATCACCGCGATGATGAGGAGTTTCTCCGGAGTAAGGCCGAACACACATACAGAGTATCGCGCGCGGCTGCGCGAATGCTGGATTCCGTGGGCCTATTCTGGATCGGAGCCACCGACGGGAGAACAGTGTCAGACAAGGACTCGAACTGGAGATTCGCCGACGACGTGATCGTCGAGAGCGAAGTCATCACCCGGGCACGCCAGCAGTCGCTCGAGCTGGGCGTCGAGCCCATCGCCCCGAGTACGGGCGCGCAGGCGGCCGTCGTGGTCGCGGCGACGGCCGCAGAGAACATCGTCGAGATCGGCACAGGAGTCGGCGTGTCGGGACTGTGGCTGCTCACCGGGGGCACGCAGGCGCAGCTCACCAGCATCGATGTCGAGGTCGACCACCAGCAGCACGCGCGCACCTTCTTCACCGAGGCCGGGATCGCGGCCAACCGCGTGCGGCTGATCACCGGGCGCGCCCTGGACGTGCTCCCCCGGATGAACGAGAACTCGTACGACATCGTCTTCGTCGACGCCGACCCGCAGTCAGTCATCGAGTACGTCGAGCACGGCCTCCGGCTCGTCCGGCCGGGCGGCACCGTGCTGGTCGCCCGCGCCCTCTGGCGCGGCAGGGTCGCCGACCCGGCCGCGCGCGACCCGCTCTCGACCGGCTACCGAACGCTGATCAGCGAGACCGCCGGCTCCGGCGCCGTCATCAGCGCGCTCTCCCCGGCCGGCGACGGGCTGTTGCAGCTGACGAAGCTGACGCCGTAGGCGCGCGCCCGCGGACGAGCGAGTCCCGCAAACGCAGAAGAGGCCCCGATCACTCGGAGCCTCTTCTCATCGGGTCGATCGTCAGGAGGCGCTCACGACGCTCGCGAGAGCGTCGTGGAGCTCCTTGGCCTCCGCGTCATTGACGGAGACGACAAGACGTCCCCCACCTTCGAGCGGCACCCGCACGATGATGAGCCGTCCCTCCTTCACAGCCTCCATCGGCCCGTCCCCGGTCCTCGGCTTCATGGCCGCCATGCAGCTCCCCTTTCGTGGATGTCTCCCCTATTATCCGACATCCGGGGCAGGCGGGGGAAATCGCCCGTCTACCCCTGGGGGTGCGTGGGCCGCCCGTCGTCACCGTTCCCGCCGCGCCAGCGCCGGCGGACCGATACCGTGATCGCTCCCGCGACGATCAGCGCGGCGGCCAGTGCCATCGCGCCGATCGACACCACGGAGCCGGTGCCGGCCAGGGGTGTGCCCGCCGTTCCGGTCTCGGGAGGCGGCGTCGGGGTGGGCGGCGGCGGAGTCGGGACGACGGTGTCGACCAGCACGGTCACCGGCGGTGTCGTCACGGCGCCTCCGCCGGGACCCGTGGCCGTGCCGGTCGCGGTGTTCTGGATCGGCTCCCCGGTCAGGTCGGCCGCCACGACGACGTAGGCGGCGGTGCAGACGACGGTCGCGCCCGGCAGCATCGAGGCCGCGGCCGGCGGGCACACCGGCGTCGGCGCCGTTCCGGCGCCGGTGAAGATGGTCTCCGCCACCGTCGAGGCGGTCAGCGTCACATTGCCGGTGTTGGTGAGCGTATAGCGATACAGGATGGTCTGCCCCGCCGTCGACACCGAGGTCGGGTCGGCGGACTTGAGCAGCGTCAGCGCCGGTGCCGGGATCGCCGGGATCGTCGTCGACGAGTCGTTGGAGGGGACGCTGCTCTCATCGGGCGCCGTCCCGGTCGCGATCGCCGTGTTGGTCACGTGTCCGACGTCGATGTCGGTCTGGGTGAGGGTGTATGTCGCCGTGCAGGTGGCCTGCTCGCCCGGAGCGAGCACACCGGGCGGGCAGGTCGCGACGGGCGCAGGCCCGCTGCCGGAGAACACGACCTCCTGGATGGCGAGGGCGCCGACATTCACGTTGCCGGTGTTGGTCACCACGAACGAGTAGGTGATGAGCTGGCCCGCGACGAACTGGGCGGGGCCGCTCGGGCTCGCCGACTTGACCAGCGACAGGGCGGGCGCGGTGCCGAGCGACGTCGTCGTGCTCGCCGGCGGCGAGGTCACGCTCGACTCGTCCGGCGCCGTCCCTGTCGCGGTGGCGTTGTTGACCACCCTCCCCGCGTCGATGTCGGCCTGCGTCACCGCGTAGGTCGCCGTCGCGGTGGCGGACTGGCCCGGCGCGAGGACGCCGTCCGCTCCCGGCCAGGTGAAGGCCGGCGCGGGCAGCCCGGCCAGCTGGTCGGTGATGGTGACGGCGGTGAGGATGGTGTTCCCGGTGTTCGTCACCGTGAACGTGTAGACGATCGGGTCGCCGACGACGGCGGGGTGGTGGATGCCGGAGGCGTTGGCCGACTTGGTCAGGGCGATGGCCGGAGCGCGCAGGATCGGGGTGTCGGTGTCCGCCGTGTTCGACGGCGTGTCCGCACCCTGCGGCGTCGTCCCGTTCGCGATGGCCTGGTTCGCCACGTGGCCGGCGTCGATGTCGGCCTGCGTGATCGGGTAGGTCACCGTCGCCGTCGCCTGCCCGTTCGGTGCGAGAACGCCCGCCGTGCCCGGCCAGGTGTACGCGATCGCGGGGAGACCGGGCAGGAGGTCCGTGATCGCGACGCTGTCCAGCGTGACGTTGCCGGTGTTGGTGATCGTGAAGGAGAACGTGATCGGGTCGCCGACCGCCGCCGGCGTGGAGAAGGCCGCGGTGGCGCTCTTCGTCAGCGCCAGCGCGGGCGCGGGCGCGAGAGGCGTGACGGTGGACTGCGGGCCGGATTCGACCGGCGGCCCGGTCGGCGGGGTACCGCCCGCGGTCGCGGTGTTGCGCACGCTTCCGGCGTCGATGTCCGACTGCAGCACGGAGTAGGTCGCCGTCGCGGTGGCGGACTCCCCCGGCGCCAGGGTGCCGGCGACGCCCGGCCAGGTGTACGTGATCGTCCCGAGTCCCGCCAGCTGGTCGGCGACGCTGACGCCGGTCAGGGTCACGTTGCCGGTGTTCTTGATCGTGAAGCTGTACACGATCGGGTCTCCGGGCCGGGCGGGACTCCCCACGCCCGACGCGTTCGCCGTCTTGACGAGGTCGATCGCCGGCGCTGCCGCGCCCGAGATCACGGCGTCGGAGGTGTCCGTCACCGCCGGGCCCGTCGGCGGCGTCCCCGTGACCTGCGCCGTATTGGTGACGGAGCCCGCGTCGACGTCGGGCTGCGTGATCGTATAGGTGCCCGTACAGGTCATCGACGCACCCGCGGCCAGTGTCGTGGCCGGGCAGGAGGCGACAGGAGGCGGACCCGTACCCGAGAACACCGTCTCGGAGACGGCGATCGCGGTGAGCGGCACGTTGCCGGTGTTGGTGACGAGGAACGAGTAGGTCACCGGTGCGCCGACGATGAACTGCGACGGATCGGTGAGGCTCGTCGACTTGACGAGCGAGATGGCCGGCGCATCCGGCGTGGTGAACACCACCGTGCTGCTGCCCGGCGTCAGCAGGCCGTCGAGGATGCCGATGTTCGGTGGTCCGTTCGTGAACGTTCCGGCCTCCGCCGAGGTGACCGGGACGGTGAAGGTGCAGGCGGCCATGCCCTCGTCGAGATTGCCGGTGCCCGTGATCTGAGTGCCGGTGATGGTCGCGACACCTGCCGGGCAGTCGGTCGTGGCCGCCCCGGAGAAGACGAGTCCGGCCGGCAGCGTGTCGGAGAACGTCCACCCGTCCTTGGCAGCGAGCTCGTCGGTGTTGGTGATCGTGAAGGTCAGTGTGGAGTTCTGTCCCGCCGGGAGCGTCGACGGCGAGAACTCCTTGTCCAGCTGGGGCGTGGCGTCGACGATCGTGGGGTCGTCGAAGCCGGAGTCGTTGCCGCGAAACGCTCCGGTGGCGTTGTAGAGCTGAACGCCGAGACTGGTGACGCCGGCAGGCATCCGGAAGCCCGCCGAGTTCAACCTGGCGACGTGGTAGGTGTGCCCGCCGGTCGTGATGACCCGCGCCGCCGCGTCCGTGCACGGGTTCAGCCCGCTCGCGAGGGTCGCTATCGTCCCTGCGCCGGTGCCGGGCGCCGGGCCGGACCCCGTCTGGTTCTCGATGAGGTTGAACGTGAGCGACGGATCCACCCGGCCGAGGCCCGGACCTTCGGACACGCAGTTCGCGGCGCCGTAGATCGCGCTGATCTGGTAGAAGTGGCCGGGCACGATCGTGCCGGTGATCGGCTGCGCGGTCTGGAACTGGACGCCGGGCCCCGGATTGGTCCCGCCGTTGGAGTAGGCCGACAGGATCTGGTTCGTCTGCGCCGTGGCGAGCGCCTCTCCGCGGTAGAGCCCGATCGCGGTGGCCATGCCCTGCAGGAACGACCACGCGGTCGCATCGCACCCGGAGTCGACGCCCGTCACCACCGCATTGCGCGGAGTGCTCGAGCGGAGGATCCAGCCGTTGCACTGGTTGCCCGTCGGCGCCCAGGCGGGGCTCGTCACATAGGTCGAGTTGCCGGCCGCCGGGCCACCGGTGTATTGACCGATCCGGATGCCGTTGGTCGCCGTCTGGTTCTGGAAGTTCTCGAAGAAGACCGGGGTGGGAAGCGCTCGCGGCACGCCCGGGATCGCGTCGGCGGCCGAACCGGCGGCCGCCACTCCGAGCACCGCCAACGCGATGGCCGTCGTCGCCGCGACGATCCGGCGCACGACGGATCGCGCGTCGTTCCCGCGACGTGTGGAGTCGAGCGCGTCCCCTTCTCGACCCATGGCGACCTCAGTGGCGAACGCCTCTCGTGGAGTGGCTCACGCCAGGGACCCTAGACCCATCGGTTCACCGCGACAAGGGCCGAACTCGCGACATCCCGCGCGGGGCGATCACGGCGGCGACCAGTCCGCACCGTCGACCCCCCAGCAGATCGCGATCCAGCCGACCTGCAGCACGAGGCAGAGCACGACGATCGCCACCCGGTACACCCGGCTCTTCGGCATCGCGACGACGCCCAGGAGCGGGAACAGCGGCATCAGGATCCGGAAGGTGCTCGACTGCGGGAAGAACACCGCGAGCAGGTAGAGGGAGTAGGCGGCGATCCAGAACCGCAGGTCGACGCCGAGACGGCGCACAGCGGGTGAGAACAGCAGCACGGCGAACACCGCGACGATGAGCACCATGGCGACGATGCCCACCCAGCCGGGTATGCCCAGCATCACGCTCGCCCACCAGTCGGCCCCCTGGAACCACGGTGTGAACGGCACCAGGTGGGTGTGGCCGATGTAGGGTGCGCGCCACGCCAGCTCGGTGTCGGTGTAGGCGGTCAGCGAGCCGGTCGCCACCGCCGCGATCGCGGGCCACGCGAGCCCGGTGACCGCGCTGAACACCGCGAGGCCCGCACTCAGCGCTTGCTCCCGGATCGGGAAGGGCTCGCGTCTCCTGCGCACCCAGCGATAGACCACGTGCAGGCCGACGGCCAAGGCGAAGGCGAGCCCGCTCGGGCGCGTGAACGCCATCACCAGGACGACGGGGAACAGCCATCCGTACCTGCGCTCCACGAGCAGGAGCAGTGCCGTGGCCAGCAGCAGGAGGTAGAGCGACTCGGCGTAGGCGACCTGGAACAGCGGAGAGACCGGAGCGACGCAGAACAGCACGACGGCGAACAGGCTGGTCGAGGTGCCGAGCCCCACCCGCAGCATCAGACGGTAGAAGACCAGAGCGGCCCCCGCCGCGCACACGAGCGAGACGAGCACGGCGGCCGGCGACCACGGCAGCCGGGTGACGAACATGACCGCGTCGACCAGCCAGGGGTACCCCGGCAGGAACGCCCAGGCGTTCTCGGTGACATGCAGGCCGTCCGCCGAGGGCAGCGAAGACGGATACCCCCAACCGGCGACGATGTTGTACCAGAGACCGTCCCAGATGGTCGCGTACGAGAAGTAGTCGGGGTGCGCGCCCGTCCAGGGGTTCTTGCCCTGGTTCGCCGCGAAGATCAGCAGGACGACAGTCGTGACGACCCTGCTGGCGAGGAAGATCGCGAGGACCCGCACCCACCACCGCGACCACCAGGCAGCGGAGGGCGGGCCGACGGCCTCCTGCGCCTCAGTGGGTGCCGGGACCGCTGAGCCAGGCACGGAGACCCGCCTCCACCGAGACGATCTGCTCCACGTCGACCCGCTCGTCGTCGGCGTGCGCCTTGAGCGGGTCGCCGGGACCGTAGTTGACCGCGGGGATGCCCAGGGCGCTGAAACGCGCGACGTCGGTCCAGCCGTACTTGGGCTTCGCGACGCCGCCGACCGCGGCGACGAACTCCTGCGCGAGCGGGGCGTCGAGCCCGGGCCGCGCGCCGTCCGCGCGGTCGACGACGGTGATCTCGTAGCCCGCGAACAGCTCGTGCAGGTAGGCGATGGCCTCCTGGGAGCTGCGGGAGGGCGCGAACCGGTAGTTGATGTGCACCATCGCCTCGTCCGGGATGATGTTGCCGGCGACTCCGCCCGAGATGCCGACGGCGTTGAGACCCTCGCGGTACACCAGTCCGTCGACCTCCACCTCGCGCGCGGTGTAGCCGGCGAGCAGGTCGAGGATCGGCGCGATCTTGTGGATCGCGTTGTCGCCGACCCAGCCGCGGGCGGAGTGTGCGCGCAGGCCGTAGGCGCGGACCTCCACGCGCAGGTTGCCGTTGCAGCCGCCCTCGACGACGCCGTTGCTCGGCTCGCCGAGGATGGCGAAGTCGCCGACGAAGAGGTCGGGGCGGTTGCGGGCGAGCCGGCCGAGGCCGTTCAGCTCGGCGTTGACCTCCTCGTGGTCATACCACATCCATGTGACGTCGATCGCAGGTGCGGTCAGCTCTGCAGCGAGCTTGAGCTGCACGGCGACGCCGGCCTTCATGTCGACCGTTCCCCGGCCCCAGAGGTAGCGGACGCCGCCCTCCTCCTCGAAGCGGGTCGGGAGGTTGCCGTTGAGCGGGACCGTGTCGAGGTGGCCCGCGATCAGCGCGCGGCGCTCTCGCCCGAGATTCGTTCGCGCCACTACGGTGTCGCCGTCGCGGATGACCTCGAGGTGCGGCAGCGGCGACAGGGCCTCGACGATCGCGTCGGCGAGCGTCTGCTCGTTGCCCGAGACCGACTCGATGTCGCAGATCTGTCGCGTGAGGTCGATGGACGTGGCGGTGAGGTCGAGAGGCACTCTACTAATCTAGGGGCATGCCTTCCCACTTTGCTGACGAGTCCGTCGCGTCCGCCGATGCGGCCAGCGCCGACGCCCGCACCGCCTGGGGCTACGGCCTGGCGACGATCGCCGGGGACGGCACGGTGCTCGACACCTGGTTCCCCGAGCCGAGGCTCGGCGGCCTCCCGGCCGGCCGGGAGCGCTGGATCGCTCCCGCGGAGCTGGAGGAGCTCGCCGGTGACGACGCCCGCCGCAACGTGCGCATCGACATCGTCACCGTGGAGGTCGACCTCGACGCGGCTCCGGCCTCCACGCCGGACGCGTACCTGCGACTGCACCTGCTGTCGCACCTCCTGGTGCGCCCCAACACGGTGAACCTCGACGGCGTCTTCGCCCACCTGCCGATCGTGGCCTGGACCAACGCCGGCCCCGTGCTCCCCGCCGACCTCGACCGCCTCCGGCCGCGACTGCAGCGGGCCGGCATCCACGTCACGGGGATCGACAAGTTCCCGCGCCTGCTCGATTACGTGACACCCGACCGCGTGCGCATCGCCGACGCATCGCGCGTGCGGCTCGGCGCCCACCTCGCCCCCGGTACCACCGTGATGCACGAGGGCTTCGTCAACTTCAACGCGGGCACGCTCGGCTCCTCGATGGTCGAGGGTCGCATCTCGCAGGGCGTCGTGGTCGGCGACGGCTCCGACATCGGCGGCGGCGCCTCCATCATGGGCACGCTCTCGGGAGGCGGTACGCAGCGCGTCGCGATCGGCGAGCGCGCCCTGCTCGGCGCGAACTCCGGCATCGGCATCTCGATCGGCGACGACACGGTCGTCGAAGCCGGGCTCTACGTGACGGCCGGCACCAAGGTCGTCGTGGTCGACGAGCCCGCGACCGCCGACGGTCGTGCCCAGACGGTGAAGGCCGTCGAGCTGTCCGGCGTACCGGGCCTGCTGTTCCGCCGCAACTCGCTCACAGGCGCCGTGGAGGTGCTCCGCCGCTCCGGCACCGGGGTCGAGCTGAACGCGGCCCTGCACGCCTGAGCCTGCGCGGACTCATCGCCGAAGGGCACGCAAACGCCCCTAAGACGCGGTCTTAGGGGCGTGTGCGTGCCCTTCGGCTGTCGCTGGAAGGCTCAGACGAGGGTGAGCACCGACGCGGGGTCGGCGAGGATGCTGCCGACGTCGGCGAGGAACCGTGAGCCCTGCTCGCCGTCGACGATGCGGTGGTCGAAGGTGAGCGCGAGCGTCAGCACGTCGCGCAGCGCGATCCCGCCCTGGTGCTCCCACGGCCGGCGGCGCACGGCGCCCACGGCGAGGATGGCGGCCTCCCCCGGCGTCAGGATCGGCGTTCCAGCGTCGACGCCGAACACGCCCACGTTCGTGATGGTGATCGTGCCGCCGGTGAGCGCGCTGGGCGGGGTCTTGCCCGCGCGCGCGGTGACGGCCAGTTCGCGGATCGCGCCGGACAGCCCGGCGAGCGACAGACCGTCCGCGTCGCGGACGACCGGCACCAGCAGGCCGCGCGGAGTCGCCGCGGCGATCCCGAGGTGGATGGCTCTGGTCTGCACGATCTCCTGAGCCGCGTCGTCCCAGCGCGAGTTGACCTCGGGGGTGCGGCGGGCGGCCAGGCACAGCGCCTTGCCGACCACCGCCAGCAGTCCCGGTCGTGCCTCGGCGACGTCGGGGCGGGCGCGCAGGCGCTCGATGAGCTCGGTCGTCGGGGTCACGTCGACCGTCAGGAACACAGTGGCCTGCGGAGCCCCGAACGCGCTGCGGACCATCGCCTCCGCCGTCGCCTTGCGGACTCCGCGGATCGGGATGCGGAGCTCGTCCGCGTCGCCGCGGACGACCGGGGCGGCCGGGGCCGCGGCCGTGACCGTCTGCACGCTGTAGGCGTCGAGGTCCGCGCGCGTCACGAGACCGCGCTCGCCCGTTCCGGTGACAGCGGCGAGGTCGATGCCGCGCTCCCGCGCCAGCTTGCGGACGGGCGGGGTCGCGCGCGGTCGTTCGTGCACCTCCGTCGCGGCGGCCGGAACCACGGCCGGAGCAGCTGCGACGGCAGCCGGAGCGACCGCGGCCGGAACGGCGGCCGGCTCCCTCGCCGCCAGTGCGGCGAGCCCCGGGCGCGCCCGGCGGGCCGGCCTCCCGGCGGCATCGGGACGGGCGCCGTAGCCGACGAGCATCGGTTCGCGCACCTCCTCGGCTCCTGCGTCGCCGGCGCCGGAATCCGTTGCGGGCTCCGGCTCCGGGTCCGCGCCCGACGGCCCTGCGACCTCGAAGGCCACCAACGGCTCCCCCACCGAGACCGTGACACCGGGCTCCACATACAGTCGCGACACCGTGCCCTCGTAGGGCGCCGGCAGTTCGACGAGCGCCTTGGCGGTCTCCACCTCGGCGATGATCTGGTTGAGCCGCACGGTGTCGCCCACCGCGACGTGCCAGCTCACCAGCTCTGACTCGGTGAGCCCCTCTCCCAGGTCCGGGAGCGCGAAGTCCTTGACCGCCATCAGTCCTCCACTCCGCTCAGGGAGTTCGGCCGGTCCATCGCGCGGTCGATGCCGTCGAGGATGCGGTCGAGGTCGGGCAGGTGCGCGGACTCCAGTCGGGCGGGCGGGTACGGGATGTCGTGGCCGGTGACCCGCACGGGCGCGTGCTCCAGGTGGTAGAAGCAGCGCTCGGTGATCGACGCCGAGATCTCGGCGCCGAGCCCTCCCGAGAGCGCGGCCTCGTGCGTGACGACGAGCCGCCCGGTCTTGCGCACCGAGGCGGCGACGGTGTCGAGGTCGAGCGGCGAGAGCGACCTCAGGTCGATGACCTCGACCGACACGCCTTCGTCTGCCGCGGCGAGAGCCGCATCCGTGGCCAACTGCACCAGACCGCCGTACGTCACCAGGGTGACATCGCCGCCTGAGGCCACCACGCGAGCCGTACCCATCGGCCGGGCGTCCTGCAGCGCGGCCTCCTCGTCGACGTCGCCCTTCGCGTGGTAACGGCGCTTCGGCTCGAAGAACAGCACGGGGTCGTCGGAGGCGATCGCCTGCTGGATGAGCGTGTACGCGTCCTGCGGGGTGGCGGGGCTGACGACACGCAGGCCGGCCGCGTGCGCGAAGTACGCCTCCGGCGAGTCCGAGTGGTGCTCTGCGGCGCCGATGCCGCCCGCGAACGGCACCCGGATGGTGATCGGCATGCGGACGGCGCCCGCCGTTCGGTAGTGCATGCGGGCCACCTGGCTGACGATCTGGTCGAAGGCCGGGTAGATGAAGCCGTCGAACTGGATCTCCACCACCGGCCGCAGTCCGCGGTACGCCATCCCGACGGCCGTGCCGAGGATGCCCGACTCGGCGAGCGGAGAGTCCATGACCCTGCGCGGACCGAACTCGGTCTGGAGGCCGTCCGTCACACGGAACACACCCCCGAGCGTGCCGATGTCCTCCCCCATCAGGACGACGCGGTCGTCGTCGGCGAGCGAACGCCGGAGGCCGGCGTTGATGGCCTTGGCCATGCTGAGAGCGGTCATCGGTCACCGCCCACGAACGTGCGCAGGTAGCGCGAGTAGTGGTCCCGCTCCCGGGCCAGGCCGGTATGCGGCTCGGCGTAGACATTGTCGAACACGGTCAACGGGTCGGGGTCCTGCAACGCGACGACACCCCGTCGCATCTCGACGGCGACCGCGTCGGCGTGCTCCTGGATCGCGGCGAGACGGTCCTCGGTGAGCATCCCGGCGGCGGCGAGGTGCGCCTCCACCCGGGCGATGGGGTCCTTGCCGCGCCACTGGTCGAGCTCGGCCGGGTCACGGTAGCGGGTCGGGTCGTCGGCCGTCGTGTGCGGGCCCATTCGGTAGGTGACGGCCTCGATGAAGGTCGGGCCGCCTCCGGTCCTGGCACGGTCGAGCGCGGAACGCGTCACAGCCATGACCGCGAGCACGTCGTTGCCGTCGACGCGGACGCTCGGTACTCCGAAGCCCGGTGCTCGCTCGGCGATCGGGCGCTGGGCCTGGAGGGCGACGGGCTCGGAGATCGCGTACTGGTTGTTCTGGCAGAAGAAGATGACGGGCGCGGCGTAGGTGGCGGCGAAGATGAGGGCTTCGTTCACATCGCCCTCGGAGGTGGCGCCGTCGCCGAAGTACGCGATCGAGGCCGCATCCGTCCCGTCGGCCTGGATGCCGATGGCGTAGCCAGTGGCGTGCAGGGTCTGCGCCCCGATGATGACCTGCGGCGTCGCCATGTTGATGTCGTACGGATTCCAGCCGCTCTGGGTCGTGCCGCGCCACACGCGCAGCAGGTCGACGAGGCCGGCTCCGCGGCAGTACGCGACGCCGTGCTCGCGGTAGCTGGAGAAGACGAAGTCATCGTGGCGGAGGGCCCGGCCGGAGCCGATCTGGGAGGCCTCCTGGCCGAGGAGCGGCGGCCACAGGCCGAGCTCGCCCTGACGCTGCAGCGCGGTCGCCTCCGCGTCGATGCGCCGGATGACGACCATGTCCTCGTAGAGGTCGAGGAGCTGCTCAGGGCCGATGTCGGCGACCCAGGCGTCGAAGCGGACGTCGCTGGTGCGCACGCCCTCGGGAGTCAACAGCTGGACGGTGTCCGCTCCAGCGGGAAGGTGGACGTCGTGCAGTCTGGTGTCGGGCTGATTGTCGATCGTCACGGTTCACGCAACCTTCACTCTCACGTCCGATCCGCACGCTTGTGGCACACGTGATCGGCTTCCGGCCTCCTTGCCGGAATTACCCGAAAGGCTACGCTCCCGGTTCAGCGCGCACAACCAACGGCGTGTCGACCGTGCACCCTGCACTGTTGGAGGGTTCGCGCCAGTGCTAGCTTTCACACTATGCGCACGTTCGACAACACCGACCGCCGGATCCTCGTCGCCCTCACCGACGACCCGCGATCGACCAACGTCTCACTCGCCGACCGACTGGGTCTGAGCCGCAACACGGTGCAGGCGCGGGTGGCCGAACTGGAGCGCAGCGGGGCCTTCCTGTCGTTCGAGCGCCGCATCTCGGCGACAGCCGCGGGCTACCCGCTCGCGGCGTTCGTGACGGTGCACGTGCAGCAGCAGAAGCTCGCCGAGATCGTCGACCACCTGGCCTCGATCCCGGAGATCGTGCAGGCGCACGGGCTGTCCGGTCCGTCCGACCTGCTGCTGCGGGTCGTCTGCACCGACGCGGAAGACCTGTTCCGGATCACCGGCGCCATCCAGTCGACCGACGGCGTCGTGCGCGCCGAGACCTCCCTCGACATGGGCGAGCTCATCCCCTACCGCCTCCGCCCGCTCCTCGCCCGCGACTGACCGCAGCCATCGCTTCCTCACTTTCTCCCGCTGCGACCCGGCGTGTCGCGAAAGAAAGTGAGGAAGCGATGGCTGCGCGGGCGCGGGAGACGGCGAAGGCCGCGCCGACGGAGTCGGCGCGGCCTTCGCTTACGGGTGCGAGATCAGCTCTCGACGGGAGCCGGAGCGCCCTCGGCGGGCTCGACCGGCCCCTCGGAGGCCGCGTCGCGGCCGTGGGTGTCCGCCTCGTCGGCGAGCACCGGGGCGAGCGACAGCTTTCCGCGGTCGTCGATCTTGGTGATCTCGACCAGGATCTTCTGGCCGACACCGAGCACGTCCTCGACGTTCTCGACACGCTTGCCGCCGGCGAGCTTGCGCACCTCGGAGATGTGCAGCAGGCCGTCCTTGCCGGGAAGCAGCGAGACGAACGCACCGAACGCGGCGATCTTGACGACGGTTCCGAGGAACTGCTCGCCGACCTCCGGGTTCGTCGGGTTCGCGATCGCGTTGACCTGGGCGCGGGCCGCCTCGGCCGAGGGGCCGTCGGTGGCGCCGATGTAGACGGTGCCGTCCTCCTCGATGGAGATCTCGGCGCCGGTCTCGTCCTGGATCGCGTTGATCGTCTTGCCCTTCGGGCCGATCAGCTCACCGATCTTGTCGACGGGGATCTGGACCGAGATCACGCGCGGCGCGGTCGGGGCCATCTCGTCCGGGGTGTCGATCGCGGCGTTCAGCACGCTGAGGATGGTCGTACGAGCATCCTTGGCCTGCTTGAGCGCGCCCGCCAGCACCGACGACGGGATGCCGTCGAGCTTGGTGTCGAGCTGGATCGCGGTGACGAACTCGCTGGTGCCGGCGACCTTGAAGTCCATGTCGCCGAGCGCGTCCTCCGCGCCCAGGATGTCGGTCAGCGCCGCGTAGCGGGTCTCACCGTCGACGACGTCGGAGATCAGGCCCATGGCGATGCCGGCGACCGGGGCGCGCAGCGGCACACCGGCGTTCAGCAGCGACAGCGTGGACGCGCAGACGGAGCCCATCGAGGTCGAGCCGTTGGAGCTGAGAGCCTCGGACACCTGGCGGATCGCATACGGGAACTCGTCGCGCGACGGCAGCACCGGCACGAGCGCGCGCTCGGCCAGGAAGCCGTGCCCGATCTCGCGACGCTTCGGCGAACCGACCCGGCCGGTCTCACCGGTCGAGTAGGGCGGGAAGTTGTAGTGGTGCAGGTAGCGCTTCTTGGTGACCGGCGACAGCGAGTCGATCTGCTGCTCCATCTTGAGCATGTTCAGCGTGGTGACGCCCAGGATCTGGGTCTCGCCGCGCTGGAAGATCGCCGAACCGTGGACGCGCGGGATGACCTGTACCTCGGCGTCGAGCGGACGGATGTCGGTCAGGCCACGGCCGTCGATGCGGATGCCCTCGCGCAGCACGCGGCCGCGCATGACCACCTTGGACACCGACTTGTACGCCGCGGAGAACTGCGAGAGCACCTCCGCGTCGAGCGCACCGGCCTCCACCTTCTCGGTGAGGGCGACCTTGACACGCTCCTTGAGGGCGTCGTCGGCGTTCTGACGCTCGACCTTGTCGGCGATCTGGTAGACGTTCACGAGCTCGTCGTAGGCCAGGCCGGCGACGTTGTCGTAGGTCTCCTGCGAGTAGGGCAGGAAGACCGGGTAGTCGGCGATCGCCTTCGCGGACTGCGAGGCGAGCACGGTCTGCGCACCCACCAGCTGGCGGATGAACGGCTTGGCGGCCTCCAGACCCTGGGCGACGACCTCCTCGTTCGGCTTGACGGCGCCGCCCTGGATGAGGTTCCAGCTGCCCTCGGTGGCCTCCGCCTCGACCATCATGATCGCGACGTCGCCCTCGGAGCCGTCGTCGTTCGTGAGGACGCGACCGGCGACGACGAGGTCGAACACGGCCTCCTCGAGCTGCGAGGCCTTCGGGAACGCGATCCACTGGTCTTCGTGCTGGCCGTTGCCCGGGATGAGCGCGAGGCGCACACCGGCGATCGGGCCGGAGAAGGGCAGACCGGAGATCTGCGTGGAGGCGCTGGCCGCGTTGATCGCCAGCGCGTCGTAGAACTCGTCCGGAGCGATGCTGAGGACGGTGATGACGATCTGGACCTCGTTGCGGAGGCCGTCGACGAACGACGGGCGCAGCGGGCGATCGATCAGGCGGCAGACGAGGATCGCCTCGGTCGAGGGGCGACCCTCACGACGGAAGAACGAACCGGGGATCTTGCCGGCGGCGTACGAGCGCTCCTCGACGTCGACGGTCAGCGGGAAGAAGTCGAAGTTGTCCTTCGGGTGCTTGCTGGCGCTCGTCGCGCTCAGCAGCATGGTCTCCTCGTCGAGGTAGGCGGCGACGGCGCCCTGTGCCTGCTGGGCGAGGCGTCCGGTCTCGAACCGGACGGTGCGGGTGCCGAAGCGTCCATTGTCGAGGACCGCTTCGGCGAACTTGATTTCGGGACCTTCCAAGAGGTCTTTCTCCTTTGTTTAACGTCGCAGCCCCATCTGGGCGCGACTCCACAATGGAGCGAGCAGGCAGTTCGACACGGCTGTCCGTGTACGCGGCATCCCATGCGGGTGCGTGGGCTGAGCCCGTCTGGCCATCAGTAGAAATACACGGTTACGCCTGCGACGCATCCGGATACCACCACCGAGGACCAGCTCCTGCCAGCCTGCTCCACCAGTCGGCGTTCGGCCGACCATCGGAATCCTATCAGTCATGGCGCCGAAGACGCCGGGAATCGCCGGATCAGAGCGCGAGTGTGGCCCGCGCCGCCTCCGCGAGCGCCACCCCGTACGACGGGCCGTGGCCCGCGGCGTGCACCGCGAGCGGGTGCAGCTGGTGCAGCGGGATGCGCTGACGCCAGCCTGCCCGCAGCGGGCGCGCGTCGTCGTAGCCGCCGAGGATGCCGTCGAGGAACGGCGCCCCGAATAGGCCGAGCATGGCGAGGTCGGTCTCGCGGTGGCCGCCGTGGGCGGCCGGATCGATGAGCACGACGCCGTCGGGCGACCAGAGCACGTTGCCTGCCCAGAGGTCGCCGTGAAGGCGGGCGGGAGGCTCGCCGTCGTCGAAGTCGCCGGCCTCCACCCGCTCGAGTGCGTCCTCCACGACCGCGCGCTGCCGCTCGGTGAGGTTGCCTGCCTCCACCGCGGGACCGAGGTACGGGCGCACCCGGTCGCGCGCGTAGAACCGGCCCCAACTCGACTCGTGCGCCACCGGCAGACGGCGGCGACCGATGAACAGCGGGCCGTCCCAGCCGTCGGGAGGCGCGCCGAACGCGCGCGCGCCCGCGGCGTGGGTCGCGGCGAGCGCGGCGCCGAAGGCCCACGCCGCGTCCGCTGTGGGCCGGGCGTCCTCGACGCGCTCCAGCACGATGCGGCCGGAGCCGGCCTCGGCCACGCGCACCACGCGGGCACCGCCGGCGTGCTCGGCCTCGCCCAGCCACCGCAGCCCGGCGGCCTCCGCCTCGAAGAAGAGCTCTGGCGCGTCTGCGCGGTGTTTGACGATCGTGCGCACGGGATCCACCGTACTCAGGGACGCAGCGCACCGCGTACGATGCTGCGCATGGACGACGGCGTCGGTGCTCCCGCGGGCTCTGCTCCCGCGGGCTCTGCTCCCGCGGGCTCTGCTCCTGCGGGCTCTGCGGTCGCGGGTTCCCACCCGGGCCTGCGCCCGGTCGTCGACGCCTCCTGGCGTCGTGCCGAGCAGGCGCACCTCGACCCGGCCGTCGCCGCTCCGCTCGTGCTCGACGGCCCCGGGCTGGAGGACGCCAGGCGTTCCCACCCGATCGCGGCCGCCCTCCCGGTCATCCGGCAGCTGCTGGTGCGCGACGCCGAGCCCGACAGCCGCGTCGTCGTCGCGGTGGGCGACGCCCGCGGGCGGCTGCTCTGGGTGGAGGGCGATCCCGCCCTGCGCCGGCGGGCGGAGTCCATGCTGTTCGTGCCGGGTGCCGCGTGGGCGGAGGGCGACGTCGGCACCTCCGCGCCGGGCACCGCCCTGGCGATCGGGGCCGGCGTGCAGATCCGCGGCGCGGAGCACTTCGCGCAGGACGTGAAGCCGTGGAGCTGCACGGCAGTGCCCGTGCGCGACCCCGAGTCCGGCGAGATCATCGGCGTGATCGATGTGACGGGTGGCGACCAGGTCGCCGAGGCGCACGTGCTGCCGCTGCTGGAGGCGACCGCCGCCGCGGTCGAGCGCGAGCTGCTCATCGGCCGGCTGCGCGCGTCGCGCACCCCGGGCGGTCCCCGGCGCGATCGGCCGCGACCGGCCATCGCCGCACTGCGCGTGCTCGGCCGCGACACGGGCGAGCTGTCCGGTCCAGACGGCCGCACCGGCACGCTGAGCGCACGGCACAGCGAGCTCCTCGCCCTGCTGTCGTGGCACCGCGACGGCCTGTCGGCCGAACGGCTCGCCGAGCTGGTCTACGGCGACCCGGCGAGCACGGTGACCGTGCGCGCGGAGATCGTACGGCTGCGCAAGGCGATCGCGGCGATCGCGCCGGAGCTCGGTCCGCTCGCCCGCCCCTACCGGTTGGCGGCGCCGCTCGAGACGGACCTCGGGGCGGTGCTCGACCTCCAGCGCCGCGGCGCCCACCGCGCCGCCATCGCGTCGTACGGCGGCGGCCTCCTGCCCGGCTCGGACGCGCCCGGCATCGACGAGCTGCGCGAGGAGGTCGTCTCCCGGCTGCGGGAGGCGCTGCTGGAGTCCGGCTCCGCAGACCTGCTGATCGCGTGGGGCGAGACGGAGCGCGGCGCGGCCGACGAGGACATCTGGCGGGCCGCCCTGCACGCGCTGCCGGCGCACTCGCCGCGCCGGGCGCAGGTCGTCGCGCGGCTGCTGGCGCTGGAGACCTGACCGGGCCGCACCCGTCGCAACCCGATGCAACCTCCCGCTGCGTAGCCTCCGGGGCAGAGGCGTGCGGCGAGCGCACGCCATACCAGTCGAAGGAGACTCGTATGACTCTGAGCCCGGAACAGACCTCCGAGACGGCTGCGGCCGAGAGCGCCGCGACGACGGAGAAGCCGAGCGTCTACGCCCAGCCCGGCACGGCGGGATCCGTGATGAGCTACGCGACGCGGTACGACCACTTCATCGGCGGCCGCTACGTCGCGCCCGCCGGCGGCCAGTACTTCGCGGACATCACACCGGTGACCGGGAGGCCCTTCACCGAGATCGCCCGCGGCACCGCCGCCGACGTCGACCGGGCGGTGGACGCCGCCTGGGCCGCCTTCCCGGAGTGGAGCAAGACCTCCCCCGCCGAGCGCGCGCTGCTCCTGACGAGGATCGCCGACCGCATGGAGGCCAACCTCGAGCTGCTCGCGGTCGCCGAGACCTGGGACAACGGCAAGCCGGTGCGCGAGACGCTCGCCGCCGACATCCCGCTCGCGATCGACCACTTCCGCTACTTCGCCGGGGCGATCCGGGCGCAGGAGGGCGGCATCAGCGAGATCGATCACGACACCATCGCCTACCACTTCCACGAGCCGCTCGGCGTCGTGGGCCAGATCATCCCGTGGAACTTCCCCATCCTGATGGCGACGTGGAAGCTCGCTCCGGCCCTGGCGGCGGGCAACTGCGTGGTGCTCAAGCCCGCAGAGCAGACCCCGGCCTCCATCCACGTCTGGCTCGACCTGGTGCGCGACCTGCTGCCGGACGGCGTGCTGAACATCGTCAACGGGTTCGGCTTCGAGGCGGGAGCCCCGCTCGCGTCGCACCCGCGGATCCGCAAGGTGGCGTTCACCGGCGAGACCACGACCGGCCGGCTCATCATGCAGTACGCGAGCGAGAACCTCATCCCGGTGACGCTCGAACTCGGCGGCAAGAGCCCGAACATCTTCTTCGAGGACGTCGCCGCCGCGAAGGACTCCTTCTACGACAAGGCGCTGGAGGGCTTCTCGTTCTTCGCCCTCAACCAGGGCGAGGTCTGCACCTGCCCGTCGCGCGCGCTGGTGCAGCGGTCGATCTACGACGGCTTCGTCGCCGACGGCCTCGAGCGGGTGAAGCGCATCAGACAGGGCGACCCGCTCGACGTGTCGACGATGATCGGGGCGCAGGCCTCCAACGATCAGCTGGAGAAGATCCTGTCGTACATGGACATCGGCCGCCAGGAGGGCGCGAAGCTGCTCACCGGCGGGGAGCGCGCCGACCTCGGCGGTGACCTCGCCGGCGGGTACTACGTGCAGCCGACCGTGTTCGAGGGGAACAACTCGATGCGGATCTTCCAGGAGGAGATCTTCGGACCGGTGCTCGCGCTCACGAGCTTCACCGACTTCGACGACGCGATCAGCACCGCCAACGACACCCTCTACGGTCTGGGCGCCGGTGTGTGGAGTCGGGACGGATCCCGGCTCTACCGCGCCGGCCGCGCCATCGAGGCCGGTCGCGTCTGGTCGAACACCTACCACCAGTACCCCGCGCACGCGGCGTTCGGCGGCTACAAGCAGTCCGGGATCGGACGCGAGAACCACCGGATGATGCTCGACCACTACCAGCAGACCAAGAACCTGCTGGTGTCGTACGCCGACGGCCCGATGGGCTTCTTCTAGGCCGATGCGAACCGTCCTGAGGCGGGTGGAGCTGACGCCGGCCGCTGCGCGGATGCTGCAGCGGCTGGCCGAGGCCCACGGCCCGCTCATGTTCCACCAGTCCGGAGGCTGCTGCGACGGCTCCTCGCCGATGTGCTACCCGGTCGGGATGTTCCGCGTCGGCGCCTCCGACGTGCTGCTCGGCACGCTGGAGGTCGACGGGATCGACCCGGTCCGGGTCTTCATGTCGGCATCGCAGTTCGAGTACTGGAAGTACACGCACCTCACGATCGACCTCGTCGACGGCCGCGGCAGCGGCTTCTCGGTGGAGGCGCCTGAGGGCAAGCGCTTCCTCATCCGGTCACGGATGCTCGACGACGCCGAGCTGGAGGCGTTCGGGCTGACGTGAGGCCCTACGAGCTGCGGGAGGGCGTCGCATCCGGGCGCGACCGGCGCCCTCCCGCCACCAGCACCGCAGCGACACCGATGATCGCACCCAGGCTGTTGGCGATGATGTCTCTGGCGTCGCTCACCCGTACCGGCTCGAAGAGCTGCACGAACTCGATGGTCAGCGACGCGGCGATCCCGATCGCGACGGCGAGCCAGCGGCGGCCCGGGCCGAACAACAGGGCGAGCAGCAGTCCCATCGGCACGAACAACAGGATGTTGGCCGTGAACTCGACGACGTCGTAGTCGATCCACGCGAGCAGCGGCGTCGCCGCGAAGGCCGCGAGCAGCCCCTCCAGCAGGGTGTTGCGCTTCGGGTCGCCCGGGAACGGGTTCAGCGTGATCCAGGCGACCGCGAGCAGGTAGAGCGCGGTGACGGCGAGCAGGAAACGGTGACGCATCCTCCTATGCTTGCGCACATGAGCATCGCCTTCCGCATCCCGATGTCCGGACGCTCGACGGACGAGGAGCATCGCGTCTCCAGCCCCCTCGAGCTGCTCTTCGACCTCACCTTCGTCGTCGCGATCGCCCAGGTGTCCGCCCAGCTCGCCCGCGCCAGCGAGCAGGGACACGTGCTGGAGAAGCTGGGCCCTTTTCTCATGGTGTTCTTCGCCATCTGGTGGGCGTGGATGAACTTCACCTGGTTCGCATCCGCGTACGACACCGACGACGTGCCGTACCGGCTCATGACGCTCCTGCAGATGGGCGGCGTGCTGGTGCTCGCGGCCGGCGTACCGGCCGCGTTCGAGGACTCGGATTTCACCGCCATAATCATCGGCTACGTCATCATGCGCCTCGCGATGGTCGGGCAATGGACGCGGGCGGCGATCGAGCATCCGGACGGTCGGACGACCGCGACCCGTTACGCGGTCGGGATCGCGGCGGTCCAGGTGATCTGGGTCGCCTGGGGCTTCCTCCCCGTCGAGTGGAAGCTGTGGACCTTCCTGCTCGCCGCCCTCCTCGAGCTGCTGGTGCCGGTGTGGGCCGAACGGCCGGGGATGACCTCCTGGCACCCGCATCACATCGCCGAACGCTACGGCCTGTTCACGATCATCGTGCTCGGCGAATCGGTCTCGGCGTCCGCGATCGGCGTGCAGGCCGGCCTGGCGGCGCACGGCGTCTCCCCCGCCCTGGTGGTCATCTCGGCGGCGGGGCTGGTGCTGCTCTTCGCGCTCTGGTGGCTGTACTTCCTGGAGCCGGCGGCCGAAGGCCTCCAGTCCAATCGCGAGAGGTCGTTCTACTGGGGCTACGGCCATTACTTCGTCTTCGCCTCGCTGGCCGCGCTCGGCGCCGGTCTGGAGGTGGCGGTGCAGCGCGGCGCCGCCCACGCCCACGTCTCGGACATCGCGGTCGAGTACGCGGTGGCAGTACCCGTCGTCGTCTTCCTGATCCTGCTCTACGTGCTGCACGCACCCCTGGTGCCGGAGGTCGTCATCCGGCCGCTGAAGACGGCGATCGCTGTGCTGCTGGTGCTGGCCGCGCCGCTGGCCTCCCCGGCGATCGGTCTGGTGGGCGTCACCGTTGTGATCGCGCTGGTCGCGGCGGCGCTGGTGGCTGCGACACTGATCGACCGGAGCGTGGCGGCGCGACGGCGCCCAGCCGTCTGATCGCGCCCTCGCGCGCGGGCGACAGCTGCTGTTCACGGACCGGGTCGCACCACTACGCTCACAGCAACAACCGTGCAGCGAAGGAGCGGACATGTCGGTAAGCGTGAACGTGGACAACTTCGTGCGGGCGGAGACCGACCGGATGTTCGACTTCGCCCAGACGCAATCGGGCGGAGTCAATCATTGGCTGCACTACCGGGTCCCGACCCCGTTCGATGAGCAACCGGTCATCCGCCAGAACAGGGACACGCTCTACAGTGGCGCGATCGTCGACGTGTCCCAGGGTGCCAGGCTGACCATCCCGGAACACGGGGACCGATACGCCTCGGCGATGATCGTCAACCAGGACCACTACATCCCGCGGATCCTCCACGAGCCAGGCACCCACGAACTGACCGCCGAAGAGTGCGGCAGCGATTACGTGCTGATCGGAGTGCGCATCCTCGTCGACCCGAACGATGCCGGCGACGTCGCGGCGGTGAACGCGTTGCAGGACCGGTTCGGCATCGAGGCCGCCTCGGCGGTCCCCCTGACCCACCCGGACTACGACACCGCCTCGTTCGACGCGACACGAGGTCACTTGATCGCCCTCTCGCGCGGTCTGCCCGACTTTCGCAACGCGTTCGGTCGCGCAGGCGAGGTCGACGAGGTCCGGCACCTGCTCGCATCGGCATCCGCCTGGGGCGGCTTTCCCGAGAGCGAGGCGATCTACCTCAACGTCGAACCCGACCTCCCGGTCGGACACTACGAGCTGACCGTTCGGGACGTGCCCGTGGACGCGTTCTGGTCCATCACCGTCTACAACGCCGACGGCTACCTGGTCGACAACCCCCGGGGCATCGTCAGCGTCAACAGCGTCACCGCCACCCCGAACGACGACGGATCCGTCACGATCCGGTTCGGCGACGGCGACGAGCCCAACTCCATCCCGACGCCCGACGGATGGAACTACATGGTCCGCCTGTATCAGCCGCAGGCGGCCGCCCGAAGCCGGGAGTGGACCTTTCCGGCGCTGTCTCGATAACGGGAGCCTCGCGGCTCGAACGGCCCGCTTCGGGCGGTGGCCACCCGGGTACGCCCTCAGGCCAGCGACGGCACCACGGCCGTCGCGCGGGCCTGCCGCACCACACCCCAGCAGATCAGGCCCTGCGCGGCGATGTAGGTCAGCATGATCGCGAGATCGACCTGGGGCAGCGCGAAGCCGGGCAGGAACCGGTCCAGGCCGAGCAGGCTGTCGGAGACGACGAAGAGGGCAGCGCCGGAGGCGATCCACGGCGAGCAGGCCGACCCGGTGATGCCGAGGACCGCCAGCGCCAGCCCGTAGAGAGCCAGTGGCACGAGCAGGGCGCCGGCGTGCGGCGCCAGCACGGCGAGGAGACCGGCGAACCACGGCACGTAGGCCGCCGACCACCAGCGTGGCAGCCGCCGCGACCGCATCCGCCGCACGAACAGCACGATGTAGGCCACGTGACCGAGCAGGAAGAACGCGAGACCGACGACGAAACCGGGGCCGAGATCCATCAGCGAGAGGTCGCCCAGCCAGCCGAACAGGATGCCGAGCGACGCCAGGACGACGGTCTCCCCGCGACGACTCGGCAGCGAGAGCAGGAGCGCCAGCAGCAGTGCCGGCATGAGCAGCGGCTTGGTGACGGCGACGACGGTGTCGGCGCCGGTCAGGATCGCGACCAGGTGGGTGATGCCGACGACGATGTACGGCAGGAACGGGAGTGCCACGCAGTGAGATTAGCGGCAGATTTGCGGCAAATGTGCCGATACAGGGCCGCTGACGCAACATTTGGCGCAAATCTCGCACCGCCGTGCGGACGCGGAACGGGCCGCCACCCGAAGGTGACGGCCCGTTCGCAAGAAGATCGCGTTATCGATCGACGACTGTCGTTATCGACGCATCTCTTTATCGACGCATCTTATTTATCGACGCAGCCCCAGGCGCTCGATGAGCGCGCGGTAGCGGTTGATGTCGATGTCCGACAGGTAGCCCAGCAGGCGACGACGCTGACCGACCAGGAGGAGCAGGCCACGACGCGAGTGGTGGTCGTGCTTGTGCTCCTTGAGGTGCTCGGTGAGGTCCTTGATCCGCTTGGTCAGGATGGCGACCTGAACCTCGGGGGATCCGGTGTCACCGGGGTGGGTTGCGTACTCGTCGATGATCGCCTTCTTGGTCTCTGCATCCAGTGCCATAGACTTCGATCCCCTTTCACTCGTTGCGCGGTGCCCTGGGCCTTATGCCTGGGCTCTCTTTATCCGCGGCCGTTTGACGGCAACCGGAATAGTTTACCAGAGAGACGGGCCTTACTTCGGCGCCGTCACCGGCGGTAGCGTCGGCCCCATGAAGGCTCTCCAGTATCGCGAAATCGGCTCACGTCCCGAGGTCGTCGAGGTCCCTGACCCCGAAGTCGGCCCCGGCCAGGTCCTCTTGAAGGTCACCGCAGCAGGTGTCTGCCACTCCGACGAGTTCATCATGGGTCTGCCCGCGGAGCAGTACGTCTACGGCCTGCCGCTCACGCTCGGCCACGAGGGCGCGGGCATCGTGGCGGCGATCGGCGAGGGCGTCACCGGCGTCCGGCCCGGCGACGCCGTCGCGGTGTACGGACCGTGGGGCTGCGGCCGCTGCCACATGTGCGCCCAGGGCAAGGAGAACTACTGCCTGAACGCCGCCGCCGAGCACATCATGCCTCCCGGGCTCGGCGCGCCCGGCTCGATGGCCGAGTACATGATCGTCGACAGCGAGCGCCACCTCGTGCCGCTCGACGGGCTGGACCCGGTGAAGAACGTCTCGCTCACCGACGCCGGGCTCACGCCGTACCACGCCATCAAGAACTCGCTTCCGAAGCTGGGCGCCGGCACGACGGCCGTGGTGATCGGCACGGGAGGGCTCGGCCACGTGGGCATCCAGATCCTCCGGGCGATCAGCGGCGCCACCGTCGTCGCGCTCGACGTCAACGACGAGAAGCTTGCCCTGGCTCGCGAGGTCGGAGCCCAGCACACGCTGCTGTCGAACCCGGCGGCGGTCGACGCGGTCCGCGACCTCACCGGGGGCCGCGGTGCGAACGCGGTCTTCGACTTCGTCGGGGTGCAGCCGACCGTCGACCTCGCCGGGGCGATGGCGGCGACGGAGGGCGACGTGACGATCGTCGGGATCGGCGGCGGCGCGCTCCCCGTCGGCTTCGGCCGGGTCGCCTACGACGTCGCGGTGCGAGCGCCGTACTGGGGCTCGAGGGCGGAGCTGATCGAGGTGCTCGATCTGGCCAGGGCCGGCAGGGTGGAGGTCGAGATCGAGACCTACTCGCTGGATGAGGCACCGAAGGCGTACGAGCGCCTGCACGAGGGTCGCATCCGCGGGCGCGCCGTCATCGTGCCGAACGACTGAGCCGGCGTCGAGGCAGCCGGCGACGACCGCCTCAGTCCGGCAGCCCGCGCAGCAGTTCGTCGAGCGCCGTGACCGCGGCCGTCGCCGGATCGTCGTCCGTACCCCGCGCCGCCCACCACAGCAGCGCGGAGAAGTTCGCCGAGCTGATTGCGTCGGCGAGCACCTGCGCGCGCAGGCCGTCCGCCGGCACGTCGAGACGCCGGGCGAGGAACTCGGCGAGGATGTCGCGGTTCGCGCCCAGGCGGGTCACGCCGAATCCGATCAGGGTGGGGTCGGAGGCCATCAACCTCAGGCGCAGCCGGGTCGCCTCGATGTGCTCGGCGTCGAGCTCGAGCGACGCGGTCATGGCGCGGGCGAGGACATCGCGCGCCGATTCGTCGGCCGGCGCCCCCTCCAGCACGGCGCGCATCCGGCCGACCACGGGCTCCAGGCCGCCCCAGACCAGGTCGGGCTTGGACGGGAAGTAGCGGAACAGCGTGCGCCGGCCGATCCCGGCGAGTGACGCGATCTCGTCCATCGTCGTCGCGTCGTAGCCGTGCTCGGCGAAGTGTCGGAGGGCGAGCAGGGCCACGCGGTCGGGGTCGACGTCGGCGGGGCGGCCGCGGCGGCGCGGGGTGGTTTCGACTTCGAGCGAACTCATGGTCTCCATTGTGGCACTGAGTGTTATAAATACATCGACGCTTCATCGAGCGCCGACGATGTCATCGACAGTCAAGGAGTACAGCACTATGAGCACCAACGGAACCGGCCGCTTCGCCGGCAAGACCGCGATCGTCACCGGAGCGGGCTCCGGCATCGGCAAGGCGACCGCCCTGCGCCTCGCGTCCGAGGGCGCCCGCGTGGTCGGCAGCGACATCTCCGCCGAGCGCCTCACCGCCCTCGTCGAGGAGAACCCCGAGCTCGACATCGTCACGGTCGCCGGCGACGTCTCCAGCGAGGAGACCATCGCCGCGGTGCTGGAGGCCGCGGGAGGCCGCGTCGACGCACTCGCCAACATCGCCGGCATCATGGACGGCTTCCTGCCGGCCGCCGAGGTCGACGACGCCACCTGGGACCGGGTCTTCACCGTGAACGTCACCGCGATCATGCGCCTCAGCCGAGCGGTGCTGCCGCTGATGGTCGCCGCCGGCGGCGGCGCGATCGTCAACGTGTCGTCCGAGGCCGGCCTGCGCGGCTCGGCCGCGGGTGCCGCGTACACGGCGTCCAAGCACGCGGTCATCGGCCTCACCAAGAGCACCAGCGTCTTCTACGCGCCCAACGGCGTCCGCACCAACGCGGTCGCCCCCGGCGGCGTGCTCACCAACGTCGACGGCGCGTTCAAGTCGCAGCTCGCGGGAGAGCGGCTCGGCCCGATCATGCAGACCAACGTCCCGCCGGTGGCGGAGCCGGAGAAGCTCGCGGCGGCCATCACCTGGCTGCTGAGCGACGACTCGGCCAACATCTCCGGCGTCGTCCTCGCATCGGACGGCGGCTGGTCGGCGATCTGATCCACTCGGCTCTCCGAAGGGCCGGCGACCCAGACGGCCGGCCGCTACCCGGGATGGATGCGGCCGACCGTCTCCGCCAGCAGGCGCATCCCGTCGGGGATGTCCTCGGCGGCGATCGCACCGAAGCCCAGCAGGAGGCCTTCCCGGCCCGCGGTCACGGCGAAGCGCGGCAGCGGCTGCGCGGCGACCCCCGCGATCCCGGCGGCCTCCGCCACGCGGACGGAGTCGAACGGCACGCCGGCGCTCGGCGTCAGCGCGAGATGGAGGCCGGCGGCCGACGGCACGACGTCGAGCCTCCCGGCCAGCAGCGCCGCGGCCTCCCGGCCGATGAGCGCGTGCCGCTCCGCGTAGACCCGGCTCGCCCTTCGCACGTGCGCGGCGAACGCCCCCGAGTCGAGCAGGCTCGCCATCGCCGTCTGGGTGACGACATCGTTGTGCCAGTCGGTCAGCCGTTTCGCGCTCCGTAGCGCGGGCACCAGCGAGGGCGGGGCGACGATGAAGCCGAGGCGGAGGCCGGGCAGCATCGTCTTGGAGAAGGTCCCGACGTAGACGACGCGGCCGTCCCCGTCGAGCCGCTGCACCGGATCGAGCGCGCGGGCGCCGAATCGGAACTCGCTGTCGTAGTCGTCCTCGATCACGACCGCGTCGTGCGTTCGCGCCCACGCGAGCAACGCGGTGCGCCGCTCCAGCGACAGCACTCCCCCGAGCGGGAACTGGTGCGACGGTGTCACGTAGACCAGTCGCGCAGCCGGCAGCAGGTCGACGCGGAGGCCGTGCTCGTCCACCGGGACCGGAACCACCCGCGCCCCGAGCCGCTCCAGAAGCTGCCGGACGGGCGGATAGCCGGGATCCTCCACCGCCACCGTGTCGCCCGGCTGCACGAGGATGCGGCCCAGCAGATCGAAGGCCTGCTGCGCGCCGCTGGTCACCACCACGTCCTCCGGCGTCGTCGCGACCGAACGCGCGAGGCCGACGTGTCGGGCGATTCCGGCACGCAGGCGCTCGAGACCGGCCGAGTCGGAGTAGTGCGCCCGGCGCAACGCGGGCCCGCGCAGCGCCGACGCCACGCTGCGACGCCAGGCGTCATGCGGAAACAGCGCGGGATCGGGCGAGCCGATGCTGAAGTCGTACGCGATCGGGCGCGGTTCCGACCAGAGCGGGTCCGCGACGTCCCGCCACCCGGGCGCGGGCAGCGCGGCGCCGGCCTCGACCCGGGACGCCGACGCACCCGATGACCCTGCCGACGCACCCGATGACGCTGCCGCCGCGACGGCGGCGGGGAGGGCGACGAACGTTCCGGAGCCGACCCGCGCCACCAGGTACCCCTCTGCCGTCAGCCGCTCGTAGGCGGTCGAGACGGTGCTGCGTGAGACACCCAGCCGGGCCGCAAGCTCACGGGTGGCCGGCAGCCGCTCGCCACGCCGCAACCGGCCGTCGAGCACCGCGTCGCGCAGATGGCGGTAGACCCGCGCAGCACGGTCTCCCCTGCCGCCGATCGGGACATGGATCTCCGTGACGCACCTCCTCGACAGCGATGGAATGGTCTGATCAAATTCGCTGGAATTGGAGCTTACAACGAACCAATCGCGCTCCTACGGTGGAGCCATGACCGACACCGCAGAACAGACCGCCGAACGCCTCCAGATCTCCTCCGCCGTCCCCGAGGGCTACCGCAAAGTCATCAACCTCGACGGCTACGTCGGGCACGTCGTGGAAGAGCCCCTCGGCAACCTGATCAAGCTCCGCGCTTCCCAGATCAACGGCTGCACCTACTGCGTCGACATGCACTCTGTCGACCTCACCGACAGCGGCTACCCGCTGCGCAAAGTGTTCGCCGTCTCCGCTTGGCGCGAATCGCCCTGGTTCAGCCACCGCGAACGCACGGCGCTGGAACTGACCGAGGCCGTCACCCTCATCCACCAGGGCGGCGTGAGCGACGAGCTCTACGCCCAGGCGGTCACCGAATTCGGCGAGCAAGGATTCGCCGACTTCATCCTCGCGATCGGCACGATCAACATCTGGAACCGGATCGCCATCCCCACCCACATGCGCCCGCCCGCGCTCTGACGCACCGGACGCGAAGAGGGCACGTGTCCAACGGACACGTGCCCTCTTCGGTGACACCCCGAACTCAGCTGACGCCGAGCAGGTCGATCACGAAGATCAGCGTCTTGCCCGAAAGCGCGTGACCGCCACCGGCCGGGCCGTACGCGAGCGCCGGAGGAACAGTGAGCTTGCGACGACCGCCGACCTTCATTCCGGGAATGCCGTCCTGCCAGCCCTTGATCAGGTTGTTGAGCGGGAAGTTGATGGACTGCCCGCGGCTCCACGACGAGTCGAACTCCTCGCCGGAGTCGTACTCGACGCCCAGGTAGTGCACGTCGACCTTGGAACCAGGGGTCGCCTCGGGGCCGGAGCCCTCGACGATGTCCACGATCTCGAGGGTCGTGGGAGCCGGGCCCACCGGGGCGTCGACTTCGGGCTTCTCGTTGGTGTTTTCTGCCATGAGACCATCCAACCGGTGCAGGCGGCTTGCGTCAAAAGCCTTGCGTTCCCGGCCGGCCTGATGCAGGCTATACGCATAACTCGACGACCCGGGAGCGTTGCAGGCATCGCCGCACCACCGGGCGTCGAGTCTTTTAAGCGCCCTGGGCGCTTCGCTTTCTTTTAGCCCTCGGCGTTTATTGTCGGTCGTTTGTGGGGTTTGCGGCTCCCAGCCCCGCTTAGGCGCTTGTGGCTGGGACGGCTCGACGTCAGTGAGACCCGTCGATGGTCAATGCTCCCAGCCCCGCTTAGGCGCTTGTGGCTGGGATGGCTGACGTCAGTGAGACCCGTCGATGGTCGATGCTGGGTTGATCGGACGTTGGTGAGGCCGTCGATGGTCCAGAGCCCCCAGCCCCGGCTTACACGCCCTGGTCGGGCTGGTGGTGCGTGCTGCCCTAGCCGAAGACCTTGCCGGGGTTGAGGATGCCGAGGGGGTCGAAGACCGACTTCAGCTTGACCTGGAGGTCGTAAGAGTCCGGGCCCAGCTCCTCCGCCAGCCAGCGGCGCTTCAGGACGCCGACGCCGTGCTCGCCCGTGAGCGTCCCGCCCAACTCCATCGCGGTGCGGAACAGCTCGCCCGCCGCCTCCCACACCGCGGGGGCGATGCCGTCGCCGGGCGCGACGAAGTTCGGGTGGAGGTTGCCGTCGCCGGCGTGCGCCACCGTCGGGATCGGGATGCCATGGCGCCGTGAGATCCGTTCGATCGCCGCGAACATCTCCGGCATGCGCGAGCGCGGGACCGCCACATCCTCGATCAGCACGGTACCGGTCGCGGCGAGCGCCGGATGGAACGCGCGACGGATCGCGAGGAGCCGCTCCCCCTCGGCCGCGTCCGCCGCGACGCGCACGGTTCCCCCGGTCTCCGCGATGACACTCGCCGCCGCCGCGGCATCGTCGGAGGCCGTCGGGCCGTCGAACTGCACCAGCAGATAGGCGGCGCCGCCCGCCGCACCGAACGCGTCCCGGATCGTCTGCTCGCCGAGATACGCGGAGATCCGTTCGAGCGCCGGGGCGTCGAGCAGCTCCATGACCGCCGGCCGCAGGTGGGCCGCTGTCACGCGTGCGGCGGCATCCGAGGCCGCCCTCACGTCCGCGAACAGGGCGCCCAGCGTCGTCGGCTCCCCCTGCGGGCGCGGGAGCACCCGGACGGTCGCGCCCACGATGACACCCAGCGTGCCCTCCGATCCGACGAGCAGCGAAGTCAGGTCGTAGCCGGTCACACCTTTGACCGTGCGATGGCCGGTACGGACGAACCGCCCGTCGGCGAGCACCACGTCCAGGCCGAGCACGGCCTCCCTGGTGACCCCGTACTTGGCGCAGAGGAGCCCGCCCGCGTTGGTGGCGATGTTGCCGCCGATGGTCGAGATCGCCTTGCTGGCGGGATCCGGTGCGAAGAACAGCCCGAACGGCTCGAGAGCCGCGTCGAGATCCTCGTTGATCACACCGGGCTCGACCACGGCGAGCTGATCCTCCGTCGAGATCTCCAGGATCCGATCCATGCCGGCCAGGCTCAGGACGATCGAGCCGGCCGAGCCGTTGGCCCCGCCGGCGAGGCCGGTGCCCGCACCGCGCGGCACGACAGGGACGCGGAACTCGGAGGCCGCCCGCATCGTCGCCTGCACGTGCTCGACCGTTCGCGCGTTCACGAGTGCGAGGGGGCTGCCGTCGGCCACCCACCCGGAGCGATCCGCTCGCGCCACGTCGAGGAGGGCGGGATCGGTCGAGAGCACACCGTCGTCCGCGTCCGAGCCGAGCGCCGCCCTGAGCCAGTCGATGACATCCACGGTGTCATGCTAACGGCCGACCGGGATCCCGTCGCCGCCACGCGGTGATGTCCGATTTCCGCCATCGAATGTCGGCGGCGGGTGGCACGCTGAAGGAATGACGAGCACCACGGCACGCCGGCCGACGGCGGAGGAGCGACTGGCCGACCCGGTCTTCGCGCAGCGCTACCGGGCGATGAGCGCGCGCGACTCCCGATTCGACGGCCAGTTCATCACCGGCGTGCACTCGACGGGGATCTACTGCCGTCCCAGCTGCCCGGCCGTGACGCCGAAAGCGGACAACGTCAGCTTCTACCTGACGGCAGCGGCCGCGCACGAGGCAGGCCTCCGCGCCTGCAAGCGCTGCCTCCCCGACGCCGTGCCCGGGTCTCCGGAGTGGAACGTCCGCGACGACCTCGCCGCCCGCGCCATGCGGCTCATCGCCGACGGGACGGTGGAGCGGGAGGGCGTGCCGGGGCTCGCCCATCGGCTCGGCTACACCGCTCGCCATCTGGGGCGCGTGCTCACCTCCGAACTCGGCGCCGGCCCGCTCGCGCTCGCACGCGCACACCGGGCACAGACCGCCCGGCTCCTCCTCGCCGGCACGGACATGCCGATCACCGACGTCGCCTTCGCCGCCGGGTTCTCGAGCGTGCGGCAGTTCAACGAGACGATGGCCGAGATCTACCACGTCGCGCCCGGCGCGATCCGGGCGTCCGCGCGGCGGCGCCACCCCGTCGCGCACCCGCCCGGCACCTCGGGCGCGGCGAGCGGGACCTCCCTCAGCCTGCGCCTGCCGGCCCGCGCACCCTTCGACGGCGGCCGGGTGCTCGGCTTCCTCGGCGCACGCGCCATCGCCGGAATGGAGGCGGCCGCGGACGCTACGGACGGCGCCGGAAGCCCGCCCTCGTACGGGCGCGCCCTGCGGCTGCCGCACGGTCCGGCCGCCATCCGCCTGACGCTCTCGGGCGACGCCGGCGCACCCGCCGTCGAGTGCGAGGCCCACCTCGCCGACATGGCCGACCTCGCACCGCTGGTCGCGCGGGTGCGACGGCTCCTCGACCTCGACGCCGACGCCGAGGCGATCGACACGGCGCTCGCCGCCGACCGCGCTCTGGCGGCTTCCGTGGCGGCGGCACCCGGAATCCGCGTGCCGGGCGCCGTCGACCCCGAGGAGATCCTGTTCCGTGCGCTCATCGGGCAGCAGATCTCGGTGCCGGCGGCGCGCACGGCGCTCGCCCGGCTCACCGACGCCCTCGGCGAGCCGGTGACGGTCGGCGGGCACACCCGGCTCTTCCCGACCTCCGCCGCCATCGCCGAGCGCGGTCGCGAGGTCCTCCGCGGCCCGGGAAGGCGCATCGACGCGATCATCGGCGCAGCGGCGGCCCTCGCCGACGGCTCCCTCGTGATCGACGTCGGGGAGTCGCGCGCAGAGCTCGAGGAGCGCCTGCTCGCTCTGCCCGGCGTGGGCGCCTGGACGGCCGGCTACGTCGCACTGCGCGTGCTCGGGAGCCCTGACGTGCTGCTGATCGGCGACCTCGCACTGCGTCAGGGCGCAGCCCGCCTCGGGCTGCCGGACGACCCGCGAGGGCTGGCCGCGCGCGGCGCGAGCTGGTCGCCCTGGCGCAGCTACGCGGGAATGCACCTGTGGCAGAGCGCGCACGCGGCGCAGCGGGAGGCCAAAGCGGCACGCGCCGCCACGCGCGTGCGGGTCGGCCGCAGCGAAGCGTAGGATCACGAACAGCACAATCGAAGAATCGGTCGGGAGGGGAGCGGTCTGGTGCCCTCGATCAGCGTCGTGATCCCGGCCCTCGATGATGCGGAGATGCTGGAGCGCTGCCTGGCCGACCTGGCGGCCCAGCTGCGGCCGGCCGACGAGATCATCGTCGTCGACAACGGCAGCACCGACGGCACCGCCGCCGTCGCCCTCGCGGGTGGCGCACGGGTGCTCCGGCAGCCGGTCCGCGGGATCTTCCCCGCCTCCGCCACCGGTTACGACGCAGCCACCGGCGACATCATCGCGCGACTCGACGCCGACTCACGCCCTCCGGTCGACTGGCTGCTCCACATCGAAGCGGAGTTCGTCGACGCGCCCGCCATCGGCGTGCTCACCGGGCCCGGCGTGTTCTACGACGGCAACACGTTCGTGGCCGGGCTCGGCCAGCTGCTCTACATCGGCGGCTACTTCTGGTCGATGGAGATCTGGCTGGGGCACCCGCCGATCTTCGGATCCAACTTCGCGATGCGCCGTGCGGTCTGGCGCGACGTGCGCGACCGCGTGCACAGCGGACTGCGCGAGGTGCACGACGACCTCGACCTCGCCATCCACCTCGATCCTGGAGTGGTCGTGCGCTACGACGAGCGCCTCCTGGTCGGGATCTCCGCCCGCCCGTTCTCGACGTGGCGCGGCTTCGGCCGGCGCATCCGCTGGGCGTTCGGCACCCTCCGGATGCACCTTCCGGAGGAGACGCCCTGGCGCCGTCGCGCGGCCCGCCGTCGCTGGCAGGAGGAGCATACGGAGGATGCACCGGGCGCAATGGCCTGAGCGTCGAGTTCTGCGCGTTTCGCTCGACAGCGTGTACGTGTCATCACCCGTTCGACCGATAGGTTGGACAGTGTGAGATTCGCGCACCTCAGCACCACCTCGGACTCGCAGCCGCGCCTGGCCGCCGTCATCGGAGACGGGGCACTGTTCCTCGACGAGCTCGTGGCCGAGCCGCCCCGCGACCTCCAAGCGCTCATCGAGCAGGGCGACGCTGCTCTCACCGGGATCCGCGCGATCGTCGACGAGGCCGTCACGACGGGCACGCCCCTCGTGCCCGTCCACGAGCTGCGCCACGCGTCGGCCGTGCTCCGGCCGCCTCAGGTGATCGCGATCGGTGCGAACTATGCGGCGCACGCCTCCGAGCTCAAGCTGCGCAGCGAGAAGGCCGCGACCGTGTTCTCCCTCTGGCCCAACTCGCTCGCCGGCCATGGCGGCACCACGTCCTGGCCCGAAGATCTCACGACCCAGGTCGACTACGAGGCCGAGCTCGGCGTCATCATCGGCAAGCCCGCACGCAATGTCTCGGTGCGTGACGCCCTCGACTACGTGTGGGGCTACACGGTGGTCAACGACATCACCGCGCGCGACCTGCAGTTCTCCGAGGCCCAGTGGTCTCGCTGCAAATCGTTCGACGGCTTCACGCCCAACGGCCCGGTGGTCGTCACCGCCGACGAGATCGCCGACCCGCAAGACCTGTGGCTGACCACCAACGTCGACGGCGCCATCCTGCAGGACGCGTCGACGGCCGACATGGTGCGCTCGGTCGCCGAGATCATCGAGTTCCTGTCGCGGTCGGCCACCATCCAGCCGGGCACGCTGATCTCCACCGGCAGCCCGGGAGGCGCCGGGTACTCCCGCACTCCCCCGGTGTTCCTGCGCGATCGCTCGACGGTCACGGTGTCGATCGGCGGCATCGGGTATCTCACCACCTACTGCCGCGTGACCTGACCGGCAGCGCGCCGATGCTGAATCGGCCGCATTCCGCCGGATCGCCGACATCAGTCGGATGCGTCGGCTAGCGTGAGAGCATGTCGATCGGTGAACGGCGCCCCGGTGTCACGGGCGGAGACGACGAGGCCGCGCGCCTCGACGCGGTCCTGCCCGAGATCGACTGGTCGATCGCGCCCGTCGGAGCGACGTTCTCGCGCTTCCGCGCGCCCAGCGGCGAGCTCGCCGTCGTCGCGCTCGGCGACCCTCGCGATCCACGCGTCGTGCTCGTGCCCGGCGCGACGGGATCGAAGGAGGACTTCTACCTCCTCGCGCCGATCCTCGTCGCCGCGGGCTACTACGTGCAGAGCTACGACCTCGCGGGCCAATACGAGTCCGCGGACGCCGGTCCTGCGCGACCGGGCCACTACACCTACGACCTGCTCGTCGCCGACCTCGTCGCGTTCCTGCGCGACGGCGGCCCCGCGCATGTGCTGGGCTACTCGTTCGCCGGCATCCTCGCCGAGCTCGCACTGGTCGACCACCCCGAGCTGTTCCGCACGCTGACGCTGCTCACCTCCCCGCCCGAGCCGGGCCAGGCGTTCCGGGGGATGCGCGTCATCGGCTGGCTGAGCTGGTTCCTGAACGGCCGCCAGGGCGCCGGTCTGATGATCTGGGGAATCGTGACCAACAAGAACAAGGTCGGGCCCGCCCGCCTCACGTTCGTGCGCTCGCGGTTCGCGCTCACCCGGCGTTCCAGCGTCGACGACATCGTCGGGCTGATGAAGCACGTGCCGGACGTGCGAGCACGCATCGCGGGCATCGGCCTCCCTGTGCTGGTGGCGACCGGCGACCACGACCTGTGGCCGACGCACCTGCACGCGGCGAACGCGACCGCTCTGGGCGCACGACTGGCCGTCTACAGCACCGGGCACAGCCCGTGCGAGACAGCGCCCAACCAACTCGCCCGCGACATGATCGCCCTCTTCCGCGAGTCCGAGTCGCGCTGACGCCTCCGCTCACACGCCGAGGGGCACGTCGTCGGCGCTTTTCGCGGTGGAAAGCGGCAACGACGTGCCATTCGGCGCAGGCGCCGAGCGCGGGGCCCAGGGGCGACCGCTACTCGGGCCGGATCGCGCGCTCCTTCTCGGCCTTCTCGATGGCCTCGGCCTCGACGACCGGGATGGAGGTGGTGATCGCCTCGAGCCCGCTGAGGCGCGCGGGCGACAGCAGGCGGCCGACCTCCTCGCGGCTCATCAGCTTGGCCTCCACGACCAGGTCGGCGACGTTGTGCCCGGTCAGCAGCGCCGACTTCGCGAGTGCGGCCGCAGCCGCGTAGCCGATGTGCGGGGTGAGCGCGGTGATCACGCCGACGGACGAGCCCACCATCGCGCCGAGGCGCTCCTCGTTGGCGGTGATGCCGTCGACGCAGTTGACCCGCAGCGTGTGGAACGCCTGTGCCATCCAGGTGATGCTCTGCAGCAGCGAGTGTGCGATGACCGGCTCGAACGCGTTCAGCTGCAGCTGGCCGCCCTCGGCCGCCATCGTCACAGTGACGTCGGCGCCGGCGACCGAGAACGCGACCTGGTTCACGACCTCCGGGATGACCGGGTTGACCTTTCCCGGCATGATGCTCGAGCCGGCCTGGCGCGGCGGGAGGTTGATCTCGCCGAGACCGGCCTGCGGGCCGGACGACAGCAGGCGGAGGTCGTTGCAGATCTTCGACAGCTTGATGGCGCTGCGCTTGAGCGAGCCGGAGAACGACATGAACGCACCAGCGTCGCTGGTCGACTCGATGAGGTCGGGCGCGGTCTCGAGGTTGAGGCCGGTGATGAGGTTCAGGTGGCGCACGGCCGCGGCGGCGTAACCCGGGTCGGCGGTGATGCCCGTGCCGATCGCGGTCGCACCGAGGTTGATCTCGGCCAGCAGCCACTTCGTCTCGGTGAGCCGCGCGTGGTCCTCGGTGAGCGTCGTCGCGAAACCGTGGAACTCCTGCCCGAGCGTCATCGGCACGGCGTCCTGCAGCTGGGTGCGGCCGACCTTGAGGATGTGACGGAACTCACGGCCCTTGGCGGCGAAGGAGTCGCGCAGCAGCGCCAGCTCGTCGAGCAGGTGCCCGAGCGCGAAGGTCAGGCCGATCTTGATGGCGGTCGGGTACGTGTCGTTGGTGCTCTGACTGCGGTTGACGTCGTCGATCGGGCTCATGTGCGCGTAGTCGCCCTTGGGGCGGCCGTCGAGCTCGAGCGCGATGTTGGCGATGACCTCGTTGGCGTTCATGTTGGTCGAGGTTCCCGCACCGCCCTGCATGACGCCGACCACGAACTGGTCGTGGAACCGGCCGTCGATGATGAGCTGGCAGGCGCGGTCGATCAGGTCGGCCTTGTGCTTCTCGAGCACGCCGATCTCGAGGTTGGCGCGCGCGGCCGCCTGCTTGACGGCGGCGAGGGCCACGATCAGGTCGGGGTAGACCGAGATCGGCCGCTTGGCGATCGGGAAGTTCTCGAGGGCGCGTGAGGTGTGGACTCCCCAATAGGCGTCCGCGGGGATCTCGCGGCTGCCGAGCGAGTCGGTCTCCACGCGGGTGGGGCGTCCGTCCGCGCTCGGGGTCGGGACGTCGGAGACGTTCTCCGACGCGTCGACGACGACGCCGGCAGAGGTGTCGATGACGGGGATGGGGTGAGTCTTCGGTTCGTCCATCGTTGCTGTGGAATCCACGCTTGGCTCCATTGCCTCTCGTTGTGCGTTGGCTTTTTCGGGGGTGTCACCGGCCGTTCGTGGCGCCCGGCAGTGCCGAGCCTACCCCCGGTGACTGCGCGCGAGATGGACACATCGTCCGGGATCCCGGACGATGTTCGACACGCTGTCGAGAGCGGTTCTGCTCAACCCAGTCTGCGAAGCAGACCGCGCGCGAAGCGGTCCTTGCCCTCGGTGTACGGCGGGTAGATCAGCTGCAGCGTGTCGGGGGCGAGCGGCTTCGACAGCACCGCCTTCTCGTGGCTGAAGGTCTCGAGCGAGCGACGCCCGTGGTAGGCGCCTGATCCGCTCTCGCCGACGCCGCCGAACGGGAGGCCGCCGACCGCGAGATGCGCGGCGGGCACCCCGAAGCCGACCGCGCCCGAGCTGGTCTCGGTGAGGAAGCGCCTGCGCACCTCCCGCCGCTCGCTGAACACGTAGAGCGCGAGGGGCTTGTCTCCGTTGCGGATGAACGCGATCGCGTCGTCGAGGCCGTCCACCGTCACGATCGGCAGCACCGGCCCGAAGATCTCCTCGCCCATCACCGCGGAGTCGCGCGGCACGTCGACCAGCACGGTCGGCGCGAGATAGCGGGAGGCCGCATCGGAGCCTCCACCGACGGCCGTACGGCCGGCGCCCAGCAGGCCCGTCAATCGATCGAACTGCCGGTCGGTGACGATCCTCCCGTAGTCGGGACTCTGCGCGGGATCGTCCCCATAGAGTGCCCGGACCGCGTTCGCCAGCTCGTCGGCGAGCCGGCCGGCGACGGCACGGGAGGCCAGGAGGTAGTCGGGCGCCACGCAGGTCTGGCCCGCGTTCATGAACTTGCCCCAGGCGATCCGGCGCGCGGCGGCCGCGAGGTCGACCGACTCGTCAACGTAGACCGGGGACTTGCCGCCGAGCTCGAGGGTCACCGGCGTGAGGTGCTCGACCGCCGCGGCGGCGACGATGCGACCGACCCGGCCGTTGCCCGTGTAGAAGATGTGATCCCAGCGCTGGGCCAGGAGTTCGGTGGTCTCATCGACCGCGCCCTCCACGACGGCGACCGCCGTCGGGTCGAGGTACTGCGGGACCAGACGCGCCATCGCCGCGGACGTCGCGGGCGCCAGTTCGCTCGGCTTGAGGACGACGGCGTTGCCCGCTGCCAGCGCACCCACGAGAGGAGCCAGGAGCAACTGCACGGGATAGTTCCACGGCGCGATCACCAGCACGACGCCGACCGGCTCCAGCACGACCCTGGCTCTGGCCGGCATGAGCGCGCCGGGTACCGCGACCCGCCGCGGGCGCAGCCAGCGCCGCAGGTTGCGCCGCATGTGGTCGATCTCGCCGACGACGAACCCGAGCTCGGCGATCTGCGACTCCGTCGGATTCTTGGCCAGATCCTCCAGCAGGGCGTCCTCGAACTCGGCGGCGCGCTCGGTGAGCATGCGGCGCAGCCCGTCGAGCTGAGCCAGCCTCCAGCGCAGCGGCTTGGTGCGTCCGGCGTCGAAGGCGGCGCGGAGGGCGGCGACGGTCTGCGGGATGGCGGCGCCGGCGACGGTGCCGGCGCGAGGCGTGGACTCGGAGGTCATGCGCCCATCATCACACGGGACGGATCAGCACACGGGACCGGCACTCAGCCGCGCGGACGGTACTCCAGGTCGAAGATCGCGTGCCCGAGCCGCTCGCCGCGCCGCTCGAACTTGGTGACGGGCCGTTCGTCCGGTCGCGGGATGAACCCGCCGGGACCGGCGACGTTGACGAGGGCCGGCTCGGCGTCGAGCACGTCGATCATGTGCTCGGCGTAGGGTTCCCAGTCGGTCGCGAGCCGGAGGACGCCTGTCGGCTTCAGCGCGCCGACGAGCAGACGGACGACGTCCGGCTGCACCAGCCGGCGACGGTGGTGGCGGGCCTTCGGCCACGGATCGGGGAAGAAGATCAGCACCTCGTCGACGCTGTCGGCAGCGAGTCCGTGCTCGAAGACCTCCACGGCGTCATGGCGGACGACCCGGACGTTCGTCAGCCCCTGCTCGTGCGCGGCGGCCAGCACCCGGCCGACGCCCGCACCGTGCACCTCGACCCCGAGGAAGTCGCGCTCCGGATGGCGCGCGGCGAGCGCGAGGAGGTTCTCGCCGTTGCCGAAGCCGATCTCCACCACGCGGGGCGCGGAGCGCCCGAAGATCGTGTCGAGGTCGAGCCGCGCGCCGTCGAAGTCGACGCCGAACTCGGCCCAGTGCTCGTCGATGGCCCGCTGCTGGGCTTCGGTCTTCCTGCCCCGGACGACGAAGCTGCGCGGCCGGACGAGAGGGGACGGTTCCATCCCTCCATTCTCGCAGGCCGCGCAGCCGCCTCCCGTCAGAAGCCCACGCCCTCGCTCAGAGATTCGGGATGGCCCAGTGGATCGGCAGGAACGCCAGACCGACGCCGAAGCCGACGACGGCGATCAGCAGGCCGATCAGGATGCCGGCGAGCATGACCGCGTTGAGCACGATCCCCCAGATCGCGAAGGTGCGGCCCTGCGGCTCACGGCCGAGGGCGAGGATGCCGAGTACCAGACCGGCGATCGGGGCGAGGAAGGTCCAGCTGAAGACGATCGAGGCGAGGCCGAGCGCGAAGCTCGTGATGCTGAGGGTGCGAACCGGCGCCGCCGCGTACGGGTTCGGCGTGCCGTACGGGTCGGCGGTGGTGTGCGGGTCGGTGGTGCCTGTCGTTGTCATGCATCCAGTCAAGCGGCCCGCCGACCCTGAGCGCATCCGGGTAACCCCCGGTCGTGCTCAGGGGTTACCCCGGAAGCTTCCCTCAGTGCGGGAGACGTGCTCAGTGCGGGAGCATGGCCTCGATCGGGCCGCGGGCGAAGTAGACCAGGAAACCGGCGGCGACGATCCAGAGCAGCGGGCTGATCTCGCGGGCCTTGCCCGACAGCGACCGCACCAGCACCCACGAGATGAAGCCGACGCCGATGCCGTTGGCGATCGAGTAGGTCAGCGGCATGACGATGATCGTCAGGAACACCGGCAGCGTGCTGGAGAACTCGTGGAAGTCGATGTGGCGGATCTGCACCACCATCAGGGCACCGACGATGACCAGCGCCGCGGCGGCCACCTCGCTCGGCACGACGCTCGTCAGCGGCGTGAAGAACATGGCGAGCAGGAAGAGCACGCCGGTGATGACGCTCGCGAATCCGGTCTTCGCGCCCTCGCCGATTCCGGAGGCCGACTCGACGAACACGGTGTTCGAGGAGGCCGACGTGCCACCGCCGACGACCGCGCCGACGCCCTCCACGATGAGCGCGGACTGCAGGCGCGGGAACGTGCCGTCCTCGTTCGCGAGGCCCGCGCTGCGCGCGAGGCCGGTCATCGACCCCATCGCGTCGAAGAAATTCGTGAACACCAGCGTGAAGACGAGCATGATCGCCGCGAGCCCGCCGATGCGGGCGAACGACCCGAACAGGTCGAACTGCCCGACGAGGCTGAGGTTCGGCACCGACACGAACGACGTCGGCAGCTGCGGGACCGAGAGGTTCCAGCCCTCCGGGTTCTTCGCCGAGGAGCCGAGGTGGAAGATCGCCTCGATGATGATCGCCACGACCGTCGCCGCGACGATCCCGATGAGCAGTGCGCCCTTCACCTTGCGCGCCATGAGCACTCCCATGATGACCAGGGCGATCAGGAACACCAGGGTCGGGAGGGTGGCGATGGAGCCCGCCTCCCCCAGCTGCACGGGAGGCGACGCGGCCTTGGTGCTGCGCACGAAGCCGCTGTCGACGAAACCGATGAAGGCGATGAAGAGGCCGATGCCGACGGTGATCGCCGTCTTCAGCTGCGGCGGGACCGCGTTGAAGATGAGGCGGCGCAGCCCGGTGGCCGCCAGCAGCACGATGATCAGACCGTTGATGACGACGAGGCCCATCGCCTCCTGCCAGGTGAGCACCTTCACGACGTTCACGGCGAGGAACGAGTTGATGCCGAGGCCGGCCGCGAACGCGAACGGCAGTCGCGCGACGAGACCGAACAGCACGGTCATGACACCGGCGCTCAGAGCGGTGACGGCACCGACCTGCTCGAAACCGAGCGAGTGCCCTGACACGTCCGGCGTCGAGCTCAGGATGATCGGGTTGAGGATGACGATGTACGCCATCGTCACGAAGGTCAGCAGCCCGCCACGGATCTCCGTCGCCCACGTGGTACCGCGGGACGTGATCTCGAAGAACCGGTCCAGGCGCCCCTTGGCGGTCGGCGTCGGCGTGGAAGTCGAAGAGGAAATGGTGGTCTCCCGTAGTATCGATGGGGTTTCGTTCGTGGCGCATTCGAAGGTATGTCACAGCGCGGTACCAGCCTAATTCCCCTCCCGACACGATAAGGACACGCATGGCCCTGCCCTGGAAGCTGCACGGTGACGGCAAGAAGGTCGGAGCGCACGAGATCGTGCTGCCCGGCGAGCGGCTGACCTGGCCGCGAACGATCGGTCTCGGCGCACAGCACGTCGTGGCCATGTTCGGTGCGACCTTCCTGGTTCCGCTGCTGACCGGGTTCCCGCCCAGCACGACGCTGCTGTTCTCCGGCGTCGGCACCATGCTCTTCCTGCTGATCACGCGCAACCGGCTCCCCAGCTACCTGGGCTCGTCGTTCGCGTTCATCGTGCCGATCGTCGCGGCGACGAAAGCGCACGGGATGCCGTCGGCGCTGTTCGGGATCGTGGTCACCGGCCTCCTGCTCGCGATCGTCGGACTGATCGTGGTCGCGACCGGCACCAAGTGGATCGACGGCCTGATGCCGCCGATCGTCGCCGGCGCGATCGTGGCGCTGATCGGCTTCAACCTCGCGCCCGCGGCCAAGAACAACTTCATGGCGGCGCCGGTGACCGCGCTGGTGACGCTGGCGGCGGTCATCCTGTGCACCGTGCTCTTCCGCGGGATGCTCGGGAGGCTGTCGATCTTCCTCGGCGTCGTCGTCGGCTACGTCTTCGCCGTGTTCGCCGGGCAGGTCGACTTCAGCAAGGTCGAGAGGGCCGATTGGCTGGGCCTCCCGCAGTTCACCCTGCCGGCGAACCCGTTCACCGCCCCCGCCGAGACCTGGGGCATCCTGCCCGCGTTCCTGCCCGTCGTGCTCGTGCTGATCGCCGAGAACGTCGGCCACATCCGCGGCGTCGCCCAGCTGACCGACCCCACGGTCAACAAGCTGACCGGCCGGGCGCTCTTCGCGGACGGTCTCGCGACGACCATCGCGGGCTTCTTCGGCGGCTCGGGGACGACCACGTACGGCGAGAACATCGGCGTGATGGCCGCGACGCGCGTCTACTCCACGGCAGCGTATTGGGTGGCGGGCATCGTGGCCGTGCTGCTCGGCCTCTCCCCCAAGGTGGGCGCGGTGATCAACACCATCCCGGCCGGCGTGCTCGGCGGCGTCACCACAGCGCTCTACGGCCTCATCGGCATCATCGGCGTGAAGATCTGGCTGGACAACAAGGTCGACTTCTCCAAGCCGGTCAACCAGTTCACCGCCGCCACCGCGCTCATCATCGGGATCGGCGACTTCACCCTGAACCTCGGGCAGCTCACGTTCAACGGCATCGCGCTCGGCGCCATCGCCGCGATCGTCGTCTACCACGTCATGAACAGCATCGCCCGCGTCCGCGGCACGGACTGAGCGCTGCCAACCTGTCCCCGAGGGGCACGTTGTTGTCACTTTCGGGCTCCGAAAGTGACAACGACGTGCCCCTCGTTCAGCGTTTGCGAGGGGAAGGCTGAGCCCGCGCCAGAAACGGGCGGGGCCACGCGCCGAGAGCGAGCACGGCGAGGACGGTCTGCAGGAGGCCCGTCGCGAAGTAGATCCCGTGCAGCGGCGACCAGACGAGCATGATGGCGATCTCGACGAAGATCCAGATCATCATCACCAGCCCCGCGGCGGCGTGCATGCCCCAGGCGAGGCGAAAGCGGCGGTACTGGACGACGAGCGCGAGCGCTTGGACGCCGCCGACCACCACACCGAGGATCACGCCAGGCCAGAGGTACGAGTCGAAGACGCTGCCGCGCAGCCACTCCAGCGGGATGCCCATGCCGCCGAAGAAGGTGAGGCCGACCATCCCGGCGAGTGCGGAGACCAGGTTGAACCAGGCCACGATCGCCAGGGCGATGCGGAGGCCGCGGGAAGGCCGCGACAGTTGCTCGGGGCTCGTCACACCCACATTCTGCACGCCGAGGGGCACGCCGTTGTCCCTTTCGCGCGTCGAAAGCGACGACGACGTGCCCTTCGACGCCCCAGGTCAGGCGTGGAAGTACGGGATGATCAGGTACAGGCCGTAGAGGACGCCGAGGCCGCAGAGCACGAAGCAGGCGTACGCGCCGGCGAGCGCCGCACGCTTCTGGCCCTCGCCGAGCGGGTTCTTGCGGCGCGCCTTGTCGGCCTTCTTCTGCGCCTTGGCCGCCTCCTCCGGCGTGATCACCGTGATCGCGTCGGTGAACTCGGCCGGCTCGACGAACAGTGCGCGACCGGCGACCGCGAGCAGCCGGGTCCCCAGTGCATAGAAGCCGACGATCACGCAGGCGCCGATCAGGGACGCCGCGAAGACCACGACGAACGACAGGAACGCACTCATGCGGACTCCCTCCGGTCGCGGTCCCGCTTGAGCGGCTTGACCTTCTTGATCTTCACGACCCGGCCCGATGCGGCGACATCGCTCTGGCCCTGCACCGGCGCCACCGCGTTGGCACTGGACACCTGGTTGCGGCGCGAACGCCAGAAGATGAAGGTGACGACCGCGATGCCGACGATCGTGTCGACCGCGATGCCCACCGGACCCAGCGACGCGATCAGCGCGGCGACGGCTCCGACGATCGCCGCCGACGGCAGGGTGAGCACCCAGCCGATGGCGATACGTCCCGCCGTCCCCCAGCGGACGGACGACCCGCGCCGGCCGAGGCCGGAGCCGATCACCGATCCCGAGGCGACCTGCGTCGTCGAGAGGGCGAAGCCGAGGTGGCTGGAGGCCAGGATGGTCGCCGCGGTGCTGGTCTCTGCGGCGAAGCCCTGGGCGGGCTTGACCTCGGTGAGCCCGCGGCCGAGCGTGCGGATGATCCGCCAGCCGCCGGAGTAGGTGCCGATCGCGATGGCGAGCGCGCACGAGACGACGACCCAGAACGGCGGGCCGCTGCCGGCCGGGAGCAGGTTCGCCGAGATCAGCAGCAGGGTGATGACGCCCATCGTCTTCTGCGCGTCGTTCGTGCCGTGCGCGAGGGCGACCAGCGACGACGAGAAGATCTGCCCGTAGCGGAAGCCTCCTCGACCGTCCGGACGGCCGTCGTAGCGGCGCGTGATCCGGTAGGCGAGCTTCGTGGCCGCATACGCGACGACGCCGGCCGTGAAGGGCGCGATGACGGCGGGCAGGACGACCTTCTCGAGGACGACGAAGAAGTTCACGGAGCCGATTCCGGCCCCGACGATCGCCGCGCCGATGAGACCGCCGAACAGGGCGTGGCTCGAGGACGACGGCAGGCCGTAGAGCCAGGTCACCATGTTCCAGACGATCGCGCCGACCAGCCCGGCGAAGATCAGCTCCGGCGAGATGAGCACACCGCCCGGACCCTCGTTGATGATGCCGCCGGAGATGGTCTTGGCCACCTCGGTGGAGAGGAACGCACCGACCAGGTTCAGGATCGCGGCCAGCGCCACCGCGACCTTGGGCCGCATGGCCCCCGTCGCGATGGGGGTCGCCATCGCATTCGCGGTGTCGTGGAACCCGTTGGTGAAATCGAAGAAGAGGGCCAGCGCGATGACCAGCACGATGATGAGGGTGAGATCCACCGGTTTCTTTCTCGTGTGGAGACGGACCGCCGGTAAGAGTTCACCGGAGGTTCATGCGAAGTGCCTGGCGCCGCGAGAGGCGACCGTGTAGATGCTCGCACGCGTGTCTCGCGCACGTCAAACCGTCACAACCGGTCGACGGCGGTCACCCGGATGACGGCGGCGCCCGTGCGGGCCGAGTCGGCCAGCAGGACCTCCGCGGCGATCCCCCAGTCGTGGTCGCCCGCCGGGTCGGCGAGGATCTGCCGCACCCTCCAGAGACCCTCCGACTCGGCGGGGCTCTCGTCCACGACGATCATCGCCGCGGCGCGCGCGGAGGCGTCGGTGAGGATCTCGTCGTGGTCGGCGTAGTACGCCTCCAGCGCCGCGTCCCACTGCAGCTCGGTGAACGACGGGGCCGCCGCCTCGGCCAGCGCCGCCGCCTCGTTCTCGAGCGCGCCGAGCTCCTGCACGCGGTCGAGCGCGGCGAGCTGCACGCGGCGGAACAGCTCGTTGCGCACGAGCACGAAGAACGCGCGGCGGTTGGCCGTGACCGTGCGGGGTGCGGGAGGCGCGAGCTCGCCCGACTCGGCGGCGTGCTTGGCGGCGTCCGGGTGCACCAGCTCCTCCCACTCGTCCAGGAGGCTGGAGTCGACCTGGCGGACCAGCTCGCCGATCCATTCGACGATGTCGCGCAGCTCCTCCGTGCGCAGATCGAGCGGGACGGTCTGGTTGAGGGCGCGGTAGGCGTCGGACAGGTAGCGCAGCACGACGCCCTCCGACCGTGCGAGCTTGTAGAAGGCGATGAACTCGCCGAACGTCATCGCGCGCTCGTACAGATCGCGGACCACGGACTTGGGGCTGAGCTCGAAGTCGGCCACCCAGGGCTGGCTGGACGCGTACGTGGCGAAGGCCTCGTGCAGCAGCTCGTCGTGGGGCTTGGGATGCGTCACCGTCTCGAGCGCCTCCATGCGCTCGTCGTACTCGATCCCCTCCGCCTTCATCGCCGCGACCGCCTCGCCGCGCGCCTGGAACTGCTGGGCGGAGAGCACGGGCCTCGGGTCGTCGAGCGTGGCCTCCACCACTGAGACGATGTCGAGCGCGTATGTGGGCGACTCCACGTCGAACAGCTCGAACGCGGCGAGCGCGAACGGCGACAGCGGCTGGTTGAGGGCGAAGTTGGGCTGGAGGTCGACCGTCAGCCGGATCTCGCCGTCGACGACCTCCACGACGCCGGCGGTCACGAGCGAGCGGTAGAGCTCGAGCGCGCGGCGGGCGAGGGCCAGCTGCCGCTTCCAGGGCTCGTGGTTGTCGAACACGAGGTCGTGCACGTGCCGGAAGACGTCGCCGCCGCGGCCGATGACGTTGATGAGCATCGCGCTGGTGATCTGCATGGACGACGTCAGCGTCTCAGGCTCGGCCTCCACGAGCTTGCGGAAGGACGGCTCGCCCCACGAGACGAAGCCTTCCGGCGCCTTCTTCCGCACGATCTTGCGGCGCTTCTTGGGGTCGTCGCCCGCCTTCTCGAGCGCCTTGGCGTTCTCGCTCTCGTGCTCGGGCGCCTGCACGACGACCGTTCCCGCGGTGTCGTAGCCGGCACGTCCGGCGCGGCCGGCGATCTGGTGGAACTCCCGCGCGTTGAGCTGCCGCATCCGGGTGCCGTCGAATTTGGCGAGGGCCGTGAGCAGCACAGTGCGGATCGGCACATTGATGCCGACGCCGAGCGTGTCGGTGCCGCTGATCACGCGCAGCATCCCGCGCTGGGCGAGCTGTTCGACCAGCCGGCGGTACTTGGGCAGCATCCCCGCGTGGTGCACGCCGATGCCCTGGCGCAGCAGCCGGGACAGCGTCCGCCCGAAGGAGGTCGTGAACCGGAACGCGCCGATCGCCTCGGCGATGGCGTCGCGCTGCTCGCGGCTCGCGATCTTGGCGCTGGAGAGCGACTGGGCGCGCTCCAGGGCGGCGAGCTGCGAGAAGTGGACGATGTAGATCGGCGCCTGACCGGTGTGCAGCAGGTCTTCGACGGTGTCGTGGATCGGCGTCAGCTCGTAGTAGTAGTGCAGAGGTACCGGGCGCTCGACGCCGGTGACCGTCGCGGTCTCGCGGCCGGTGCGACGGCTCAGATCGGCGGCGAGCGCCGTCACGTCGCCCAGCGTGGCCGACATGAGCACGAACTGCGCGCGCGACAGGATCAGCAGCGGCACCTGCCAGGCCCAGCCGCGGTCGGGGTCGGCGTAGAAGTGGAATTCGTCCATGACGACTTGACCGGCAGGGGTGTCCTCCCCCTGCCGCAGAGCGAGGTTGGCGAGGATCTCGGCGGTGCAGCAGATGATCGGGGCGTCGGCGTTGACCGAGGAGTCGCCGGTCATCATCCCCACGTTCTCGGCTCCGAACACGTCGACGAGGGCGAAGAACTTCTCGGAGACGAGCGCTTTGATCGGCGCCGTGTAGAAGCTGCGGTCGCCTCGCGCGAGCGCGGCGAAGTGCGCACCGACCGCGACCAATGACTTCCCCGTGCCTGTGGGGGTGGAGAGGATGAGGTTGGAGCCGCCCGCGATCTCGATGAGCGACTCGTCCTGAGCGGGATAGAGCGTGATGCCCGTGCTCTCGGTCCAGGCCACGAACGCCTCGTACACGGCGTCCTCGCCGACCGAGCCGGGGCCGGTCCAGCCGGGGAGGTCGTCGACGCGCAGGGAGGCCATAGTGCTCAAGCCTGTCACAGGCTGCTCCGACACCCCGCAGGAACGCTCGGCGTATCCACCGGATCGGGTGCGTATCCTTCGGACATGAGAGCGTTCTGGCGGGCCGCCGCTGCGGGGGCCGCGAGCGTGGCCGCCGGCGTCGGTGCGGCGGAGATCGTCAGCGCGATCGGCGTGCAGGACGGCAGCCCGATCCTGGTCGTCGGCTCCCTGGTGATCGATCTCACGCCGGCCTGGCTCAAGAACGCCGTGATCGGGGTGTTCGGCACCGGGGACAAGACCTTCCTGATCGTCTCGCTGGCGGTCGTGCTCGTCGTGGGCGGCGGCCTGGCCGGCTGGGTCGAGCTGCGCAGGCCTCCCCTCGGCCGGGTGCTGATCGGCGTGGGCGGGGTCGTCGGAGCGTTCGCCGCGATCACCCGCAGCGGCGGCGGGATCGTCGACGTGCTGCCGTCGGCGCTGGCGGCTCTCGTCGGCATCCTCTTCCTCGGCTGGCTCATCGGCCTGCTGCGCGGCACCGAGCCGACGCGGGTCGCGCCGAACGGCGCCGTCTCCCGTCGTCGTTTCGTGACCGCCGCCACGGGAACCGCGCTCGGTGGCATCCTTGCGGCCGTCGTCGGTCAGGTGATCGCGTCGGGCTATCGCGCGGCCGCCGCAGCCCGCGCCGCGTTCCATCTCCCGAAGCCCGCCGTCACCGCGCCTCCGGTGCCGGCAGGCGCCTCGTTCGACATCGCGGGGCTGTCGCCGATCGTCACCCCGAACGCCGACTTCTACCGCATCGACACGGCGCTGCAGATCCCCGGCATCCAGCCGCAGGACTGGCGGCTGAAGATCACCGGGATGGTCGAGACCGAGGTGGAGCTGACCTTCGCCCAGCTGCTGGCCCTCCCGCTGGAGGAGTCCATCACGACCCTCACCTGCGTCTCCAACGAAGTGGGCGGCGACCTGATCAGCAACGCCCTCTGGCTCGGCTACCCGATCCGGCACCTGCTGGCCAGGGCGAAGCCCTCGGCCGACGCCGACATGGTGCTCTCGCACAGCCAGGACGGCTGGACCGCGGGCACGCCGCTGACGGCGCTCACCGACGAGCGCAACGCGATCCTGGCCGTGGGGATGAACGGCCAGCCGCTCCCGCTCGAGCACGGGTATCCCGTGCGCATGGTCGTGCCGGGGCTCTACGGCTACGTTTCGGCGACGAAGTGGGTGGTCGAACTGGAGGTGACCCGGTTCGACAAGGCGACGTCGTACTGGACCGACCGCGGCTGGTCGGAGCGCGGGCCGGTCAAGCTCGAGTCGCGCATCGACGTCCCCGCCGACGGCCGCCAGGTGAAGGCGGGCACGGTCGCCGTCGCGGGGGTCGCCTGGTCGCAGCACGTGGGTGTGAGCGCGGTCCACGTGCAGATCGACGGCGGCGACTGGCAGCAGGCGACGCTGGCGGACGCGATCTCCGTCGACACCTGGCGGCAGTGGAAGTACGCGTGGGACGCGACCCCCGGCTCGCACACGATCAAGGTCAGAGCGACCGACGCCCACGGGACGGTGCAGACCGCCAAGGTTCAGGATGTCGTGCCCGACGGCGCGACCGGTCTGCACACGATCAGCGTCACCGTCGCCTGACCGGCGGAGGTACGCGACCGCCGTACGGTGCTTGACTAGGACCATGGCCTCCCCCGAACGTCCGCCCGCCCTCGTGGCGCCCGGCCCCGCCCTCCCGTCGGAGCTGCGCGCGCGGTACGCCCGCACCGAGCAGCTCCCGGGCTTCGGCGAGACGGCGCAGCGCCGACTGCGCGCCGCCCGCGTGCTGGTCGTCGGTGCCGGAGGCCTCGGCTCGGCAGTCCTCCCGCTGCTCGCGGGGGCCGGTTTCGGAACGATCGGCATCGTCGACGACGACAGCGTCGAGATCAGCAACCTCCCCCGCCAGACGATCCACGGCGAGCGCGACCTCGGGCGGCCGAAGACGGCGTCGGCCGCCGACGCCATCCGCGCCATCGACGCCGGGATCGCCGTGCGGGTGTTCCCCGAACGGCTCACGTCGGCGAACGCCGAGCGCATCCTCGGCGGGTTCGATCTCGTCATCGACGGCAGCGACAACTTCCCGACCCGCTACCTGGTGGACGACGCGGCACTCCTGGCCGGCCTGCCGGTGGTCTGGGGCGCCGTGCACCGGTTCGGCGGCCAGGTAGGCCTCAGCTGGGCAGGGCGCGGCCCGCACTACCGCGACCTCTTCCCGCAACCTCCGGAACCCGGCACGGTTCCGAGCTGCGCGGAGGCGGGGGTGCTCCCGAGCGTCTGCGGGGTGATCGGGTCGCTGATGGCGAGCGAGGCGATCAAGGCCGTGACCGGGGAGGGCGACCTCCTGCTCGGCCGCGTCGTCGTGCACGACGGACTGCGCGGGACGTTCCGCGAGCTCGCGTACGCGGAGGATCCGGCCGCAGAGCCCGTCACCGGGTTGATCGACTACGACCTGTTCTGCGGGATCGTCGCGGAGCCCGCGCCGCGCGCGGCGGCCAGCTCCGTGTCGCCGCGGGAGCTCGCCGCCCGCCTCGCGGCCGGCGAGCCGCACACCCTCCTCGACGTGCGCGAGCCCTGGGAGGCCGACATCGCCGAGCTCCCCGGCTCGCTGCTGGTTCCGCTCGACGTCGTCGTGCGCGACGCCGCCGGCGTGGCCGAGCGGCTGAACGACGACCCGGTCGTGATCATCTGCCACCACGGTGTGCGCGCGGAGACCGCCCGCCGCGCCCTGGCTGCCGTCGGCGCCCACGGCATCGTCCTCCAGGGAGGCCTGGACGCCTGGTCGCGCGAGGTCGACCCCGGCCTGCCGCGCTACTGACCGGCTTCGCTTCGACCGACCTGCCTCCCGGGCCCGACCGGCGTCCTCTCCCGTGCGGCCCTCCCTCTCCTCCGGTACGCGCGGGATACTGAAGCCATGACCCCACAACGCAGCGTCGAGGAGCACGTCGACCACGTCACCCGGCTCCTGGCGCCGCTGACCGCCGAGCCCGGCGTGGAGGCCGTCCCGCTCACCGAGGCCGCGGGCCGGGTCGCGGCGGCGGACGTGCGATCGGAGGTCGACCTGCCGCTGTTCCGCAACTCGCAGATGGACGGCTTCGCCGTTCGTGCCACGGACGTCGCGCACGTCCCGGTCGCGCTCGAGGTCACCGGCGACGTCCCCGCCGGCCACGAGGTGCCGCTCGTGCTCGCCGCCGGCACGGCCATCCGCATCATGACGGGAGCGCCGGTGCCCAGCGGGGCCGACGCCATCGTGCCCGTGGAGGACACCGAGCTGGTGCTGGGCAGGGATGACGATCTCGCCGGCGCGGTCGTCGAGATCCGGCGGCCGCGCAAGCGCGGCGAGTTCGTGCGCGAGCGCGGCAGCGACCTGCACCGCGGAGAGGTGCTGGTGCGCGCCGGCACGCGGCTGGCCCCGCGCCATCTGGCCGCACTCGCGGCAGCGGGCGTCACCACCGTCGACGTCAGGGAACGGCTGCGGGTCGCCGTGCTCACCACCGGTTCCGAGCTCGCCACGCCCGGCGAGAGCGTCCGCTTCGGTCAGGTCTTCGACGCGAACGGCGTGGCCCTCGCCGCCCTGGTCGAGGAGGCAGGCGCCGTCGTCTCGCTGCGGGCGAGCAGCGACGACGACCCGGAGACGTTCGCCCGGGTCTTCGACGCCGCCATCGCGGCCAGCGACCTCGTGGTGACCTCCGGAGGCATCTCCAAGGGCGCCTACGAGGTCGTCCGCGAGGTGCTCCTCCCCCGCGGCGCCGAAGTCACGACCGTCGCGATGCAACCGGGCGGTCCGCAGGCGACGGCCGTCGTCGACGGGGTTCCCGTGCTCTGCTTCCCCGGCAACCCGGTCAGCACCCAGGTGTCGTTCGCCGTCTTCCTGCGCGCACCGCTGCGGGCGGCGGCCGGCCTGCCCGAGCTGCCGACGCGCCGCATCCGGCTCACGGAATCCGTTCGCTCCGTGCCAGGCAAGCGCCAGTTCCTGCGCGGCCGGGTCGGCGCCGACGGCGTCGCACCGGTGTCCGGTCCGAGCTCGCACCTGGTGGCCGCCATGGCGAACGCGGACGTCCTCATCGACCTGCCCGCCGAGGCGGAGGCCGTCGAGGCCGGCGCGGACGTGACAGTCTGGACGCTATGAGCGAGCTCACCCACCTGGACGCCGACGGCCGCGCCCGCATGGTCGACGTCGGCGCGAAACCGGAGACCGACCGGGAGGCCACCGCACGCGGCCGCCTCGTGACCACGCCGGAGGTGGTTCGGCTGGTCGCGGCCGACGATCTGCCCAAGGCCGACGTGCTGGCGACCGCGCGCATCGCAGGCATCTCAGGCGCCAAGCGCACGAGCGACCTCATCCCGCTCTGCCACCCGCTGCCGCTGACGTCGGTGCGGGTCGACTTCGCCCTCGACGAGGAGGCCGGCACGATCGAGGTGGAGGCCGTCGCCCGCACGCGCGGCCGCACCGGCGTCGAAATGGAGGCGCTGACCGCCGTCGCCGTCGCCGGGCTGACCCTGCACGACATGGTGAAGGCCGTCGACCCGGCGGCGAGCATGACCGACGTGCGGCTGGTCGCCAAGAGCGGAGGCAAGCGCGGCGAGTGGCGGCGGCCGGGTGAGGCGGAGCCCGTCTCGGCGCGCGACGTCACGCCGCCGGCACCCGCGCGGTCGGACGCCGCGGTCGTCCTCGTCGCCTCCACGCGCGCGGCGGCCGGAGCGGCGGCCGACACGACCGGCCCGGTCATCGCGGACTGGCTCGCCGCGCAGGGCTTGCGGCCCGAAGTGCGGGTCGTGGCCGACGCCGACATCGGCGGTGCCCTGCGGGCGGCGGTCGCCGAGCGGCCCGGCGTCGTCGTCACCACCGGAGGCACAGGAGTGTCCGCAGACGACCGCACGCCCGAGGCGACCGCCGCGGTGCTCGACCGCGAGCTCCCCGGGCTGGCGGACGCGCTCCGTGCGCGCGGCGCGGCCTCCACCCCGCTCGCCGCGCTCAGTCGCGGCCGCGCCGGAGTCGCGGGCACGTCCCTGGTGGTGAACCTCCCCGGTTCGCGCGGCGGCGTCGCCGACGGCCTGGCCGTGCTGGAGCCGGTGCTCGCGCACCTGCTCGACCAGCTGCGCGGCGGCGACCACGAGGGGGCGGTGCGATGAGCGAGGTGCTCGCGGACGTCTCCGACCGCCCCCTCGACCCGTCGACGCTGGACGCGTTCGTCTGGCGCAAAGAGGCCGGAGCGGTGGTCTCGTTCCAGGGCATCGTGCGCGATCACGACGGCGGCCGGCCGGTCGTCTCGCTCGACTACCGCGCCCACCCGGAGGCGGCCGGGTTCCTGCAGGCCTGCTGCGAGGAGGTCGCCGCGCGCACCGGCCTCCGGGTCGCCGCCGTGCACAGGGTCGGCTCGCTCACCATCGGCGACCTCGCCCTCATCGCCGCCGTCGCCGCGCCCCACCGCGCCGAAGCGTTCGCCGCGTGCGCCGAACTCGTCGAGCTGATCAAGTCGCGCGTGCCGATCTGGAAGCGGCAGCACTTCTCCGACGGCGAGTCCGAGTGGGTCGGGCTCTGACCGGTCTGCTCGATTTCACCGCGTCTGCCGGTCTAGAGTTCTTTTCATGCCGCAGATACGGGTACGAGACGCCGCCGCCTTCCTGGGAGTGAGCGACGACACCGTGCGTCGCTGGATCGACTCCGGACTGCTCTCGAGCACCAAGGACGAGGGCGGGAGGACCGTCGTCGACGGCCTGGAGCTCGCCAGGATGGCCAAGCAGAACGCCGTGCTGCCGGCCGACCCGGCCAGCGTCGGCCGCTCGGCGCGCAACCGGTTCGTCGGAATCGTCACCGACATCGTCATGGACACGGTCATGGCTCAAGTGGAACTGCAGTGCGGCCCCCACCGCGTCGTGTCCTTGATCTCCAGCGAGGCCGTGCGCGAACTCGGACTGGAGCAGGGCTCCGTCGCCGTCGCCGTCGTCAAAGCCACCAACGTCATCGTCGAGACCTCGGCGGTCGCCGAATGAGGGGCACCGGCATGAGGACGCGCAGCAGGCTCGTGATCGCCGGCGCCGCGCTCACAGCACTGCTGCTGGCCGCGACCGGATGCTCGGCCGACGCGTCAGCGCCCCCGGCGTCGCCGACGCCCACGAAGCACGCGATCACGGGCACGATCACGGTCTTCGCCGCGGCCTCCCTCACCAAGACCTTCACGGAGCTCGGCCGGGAGTTCGAGAAGGCGAACCCGGGCAGCACCGTCATCTTCAGCTTCGCCGGGTCGTCCGACCTGGTCACGCAGCTGAGCGGGGGCGCGCCCGCCGATGTCTTCGCCTCGGCGGACGAGAAGAACATGAAGAAAGCCGTCGCCGCGGGCGTCACCGGCGGCGATCCCGTCGACTTCGCCACCAACGTGCTCGCGATCGCCGTGCCTCCAGGCAACCCGGCGCACATCACGGGGTGGGCGGACCTCGCCAAGCCGGGCGTGAAGACGGTCGTGTGCGCACCCCAGGTGCCGTGCGGCGCCGCGACCGCCACGGTGGAGACGAACACGGGCGTGAAGCTGTCGCCGGTGAGCCAGGAGTCGTCGGTCACCGACGTGCTCGGCAAGGTGTCATCCGGGGAGGCCGACGCCGGCGTGGTCTACGTCACCGACGTGAAGGGCGCGGGCAAGACCGTCGACTCGGTGCCGTTCCCCGAGGCGAAGGATGTCGTCAACACCTATCCGATCGTCGCCGTCGAGCAGGGGCGGAACGCCACCGGCGCCGCCGCGTTCATCGCGTACGTGACAGGCCGGGAGGGCAAGAAGGTGCTCGAGGCGGCCGGCTTCGGCACGCCGTGACCCGGCGCACGGCGCCCGACTCGCGAGCGACGGGCATCCCGGCCTGGATCCTCGCGGTCGCAGCGCTCGGGGCGCTCTTCGTGCTGCTGCCGGTCGTCGCGATGGCGACCCGCGTGAACTGGGCGCAGTTCGGCGCCCTCATCAGCTCGCAGGAGTCCGTCGACGCGCTGCTGCTCAGCCTGCGCACGTCGCTGACCGCGACCCTGGCCTGCCTGGTGCTCGGCGTCCCGATGGCGATCGTGCTCGCCCGGGTCCCGTTCCGCGGCCGGGGGCTCGTTCGCGCGATCGTCCTGCTGCCGCTGGTGCTGCCCCCCGTGGTCGGCGGTCTCGCGCTGCTCGCCCTCTATGGCCGACGCGGCCTCCTCGACGGCGCCATCCCGATCGCGTTCTCGACCCCCGCCGTCATCATCGCGCAGACGTTCGTCGCCCTGCCGTTCCTCGTGCTCAGCCTGGAGGGGGCGCTGCGGACCACAGGCGAGCGCTACGAGGCCGTCGCCGCCACCCTCGGCGCCGGGCCGTCGTCCGTGCTGTTCCGGGTGACGCTCCCGCTCGTCGCACCGGCGATCGTCTCCGGCGCGATCCTGTCGTTCGCCCGCGCCCTCGGCGAGTTCGGTGCGACGCTGACCTTCGCCGGCAGCCTGCAGGGGACCACCCGCACCCTCCCGCTCGAGATCTACCTGCAGCGGGAGACCGATCCCGACGCCGCGGTCGCGCTCTCGCTGGTGCTCATCGCGGTGGCGATCGCCGTCGTCGCCGTCGCCCACGGCGCGGGAGAGCCGTTGCGCCGGAGGACGACATGACGCTGCAGTTCTCCGCGCGTCTCGCCGACCGCGATGTCGACGTCGACCTGAACCTGGCCAGCGGCGAGACGCTCGCTCTGCTCGGGCCCAACGGCGCGGGCAAGTCGACGGTCCTCGGGGTGCTCGCCGGCCTGATCCGGCCCGACAGCGGACGGGCGACGCTGGCGGAGGACACCCTTTTCGACCTCCCGACCACCTGGCTGGCGCCGCACCGGCGCGCGATCGCGCTGCTCGCGCAGGACGCCCTGCTGTTCCCGCACCTGACCGTGCGCAGGAACGTCGAATTCGCTCCGCGCTCGTCGGGCGCCACGCGCGCGCAGGCCGGCGCGAAGGCCGACGAGTGGCTGGAGCGCACCGGCGTCCGCCCGCTGGCCGAGCGGCGGCCGGGCGGCCTCTCGGGAGGTCAGGCCCAGCGCGTGGCGATCGCCCGGGCGCTCGCCGCCGAGCCGGAGCTGATCCTCCTGGACGAACCGCTCGCCTCCCTCGACGTCGCCGTGGCCGGTGAATTGCGCGGGATGCTGGCCGAGGTTCTCGTCGGGCGCACCGCCATCGTGGTGACGCACGACGCGCTCGACGCCTACCTGCTCGCGGATCGCGTCGCCGTGCTGCACCGCGGGCGGGTGGTCGAGGAGGGCCCGACGCGGGAGGTCCTCACGCATCCGCGGCACCCGTTCACCGCCGAGCTCACCGGCCTCAGCCTCCTCACCGGGGTGCGAACGGCGGGCGGTCTCGTGACGGATGACGGCCTCGCGCTCGGCGGGACCCCGGCGGTGCCGATCCCGGCGGGTCGGGCGGTCACCGCGGTGGTGCGGCCGTCGGCGGTGATGCTCCGGACGGGCGTCGGGCCGGACGGCGGTGCCGGTATCGCCGCCGTCGTCACCGCCCTGGAGCCCCGCGACGACCTGGTGCGCGTGCGCACCGACCGCCTCACCGCGCTCGTACCCGCCGCCGTGGTCGCGGAGCTGCGCCTGACCATCGGAGCCCGCGTCACGCTCAGCGTTCCCCGCGGCGACGTGCGCATCGCCCCCGCCTGACGCGGCGCGCATTCGTCACGAATCTCGCGCCACCGAGCCCCGAGAGCAGGAGCGCGATTCGTGACGACTGTCAGGCGTCAGGCCGTCAGGAGCCGAGCTTCATCCCGGCGGTGGCGTAGCCGCCGTCCGGGTTCTTCGACGGCTGCGGCTGGTCGAACGCCGCGTTCGCCTTGCCCGGGAGGCTCTGCGGCACGACGCGGTGACGTGCTGCGTCCACGATCGCGGCGACGCACGCCGCAGCCAGTACCGCGCCGGCGACGACGAGCGCCCAGCCCGCCGCCTCGCCACGGGTCAGCAGCACGATCCCGAACGGCAGAACCGCCCACGCCGCCACGCCCGCGAGGACCGCGGCCACCACCGACAGCCGGAACCGCGCCTTCCGGCGGTTGATCCTGTCGAACTCCTGCATGTGCGCACTCATCGCGACCTCCCCCAGACCAGGCCGAAGCCTATTGGCCGCAGCTTAGCGCACCGCTGCGCCGATCAGCCGCCCGCGAACGGCGGAAGCACATCCACCCGCTCGCCGATCAGCGCTGCAGGGTCTCGCGAGACCACACCGTCGACCAGGAACGAGCCGTTGCGCAGCACCAGCCGCATCGCATCGCCGTAACGGTCGGCGAGCTCTTCGCGCAGCGCACCGACCGTCGGCTCGACGAGCGACAGGTGCTCCTCCTCGCGCCCCGCCGCCTCCTCCGCCGCCGCGAAGTACCGCACCAGCACCATCGTCTCAGCCACCGATCGCCCCCATGCTGCGCACCGGAGGGACGAATCCGGCCCGCTCCATCCCGTGCCCCGACTGCTTGTTCCACATCGCACCGCGCCACCACCGGGCGATCTCGGGGTCGTCGGCTCCGCCACGCAGCAGCGAGCGCAGATCCGTCTCGTCGTCACCGAACAGGCACGAGCGCACGGTGCCCTCCGCCGTGATCCTGGTGCGGTCGCACGCCGCGCAGAACGACCGCGTCACCGACGCGATGATGCCGACGGTCGACGGGCCGCCGTCCACGAGCCACTCCTCCGCGGGCGCCGACGGGTCGTCGCGGCCGACCTCCACCAGGTCGAAGCGCGTCCGGAGCACGGCGAGCAACTCCTCCGCGGAGACCATGTTCTCGCGCAGCCAGCTGTGGTCGGCATCGAGCGGCATCTGCTCGATGAACCGCAGCCGGCAGCCGTGCTCGAGTGCCCAGGCCAGCAGGTCCGGGGCGCCGGCGAGCGTCTGGCGCATCATCACGGCGTTGAGCTTGAGGGGCGTGAGCCCCGCAGCGTGCGCCGCGGCGATCCCGGCGAACACCGCGGGGAGGCGGTCACGGCGGGTCAACGCGGCGAAGTGCTCGCGGTCGACCGTGTCGAGCGAGATGTTGACACGGTTCAGCCCGGCCGCCACCAGCGCAGGCAACCGGTGGTCGAGGCCGATGCCGTTCGTGGTGATGCTGATGTCGATCGCGGGAGCAGCGGCGTGCGTCATACCGATGATCTCGGCCAGGTCGGCCCGCATCAGCGGCTCCCCGCCGGTGAAGCGCACTTCGCGGATACCGAGGTCGTGGACGCCGATGCCGACCAGCCGCGCGATCTCCACCGGCGTCAGCAGCTCGTCGCGCGGGATCGCCGGCAGCCCCTCCTCCGGCATGCAGTACGTGCAGCGCAGCGAGCACTTCTCGGTCACCGAGACGCGGAGGTCGCGGGCCACCCGGCCGTGACGGTCGAGGAGGCCGGGCACGTCGGGGCGCCCCTCGACCCGCGGTTCCCCGCTCGCGCGTGCGCTGCGCGGGAGTCCGAGATTGACGGCGGCCATGCGTTCAGATTAGACCGACGGGACATAGACCGTCGGCCAGGGCCCGCATTATGCTGCGCGCATGGGAATCATCTCGTCCGGCTTCCTCGGCCGGCGGCGAACCGAGGACCCGCGCCTCCCGCCCGGGCAGTACGTCACCGAGGGTTTCCCGGTGCTGTCCGCCGGGCCGACCCCGCGGATCGCGAAAGACGACTGGGCGTTCACGATCACGACAGAGAAGGGCGTCGTGCACCGCTGGAGCTGGGACGAGTTCCTCGCCCTCCCGCAGGCCGAGGTCGGCACCGACATCCACTGCGTGACGAGCTGGTCGAAGCTCGGGACGTCGTGGCGGGGGGTCGCCCTCGACACCCTGTTCGAGAACGTGGACACCGACTACGAGTACACGATGGCGCACTCCTACGGCGGGTACACGACGAACGTACCGCTGAAGGACCTGCTCGACGGCAAGGCCTGGGTGGCGCACACCTTCGACGGCGCCGACCTCCCTCCCGAGCACGGCGGCCCCGCGCGACTGCTGGTGCCGCACCTGTACTTCTGGAAGAGCGCCAAGTGGGTGAGCGGGCTGGAGATGCTGCCGCAGGACCAGCCGGGCTTCTGGGAGCAGAACGGCTACAACATGTACGGGGACCCCTGGAAGGAAGAGCGCTACTGGTGACGACGGCGTGGCGGGTGGCCGATGTCGTGGCCGCGCACGAGGAGACGGCGACGGCGCGCACCATCCGGTTGCGCATCCCGGGGCTCACCGGACACCTGGCCGGCCAGCACGTGGACGTGCGGCTCACCGCGCCCGACGGCTATCAGGCGGTGCGCTCCTACTCGATCGCATCGGCCTCCGGTGCGGGAGGACTGGCGCCGGACGAGTTGGAGCTGACGGTGGAGGAGCTGCCCGACGGCGAGGTCTCGCCGTACCTCGTGCACGGCCTCACGGTCGGCGACCAGCTGGAGGTCCGCGGCCCGGTCGGCGGCTGGTTCGTCTGGCGCGCGGGCGATGCCGGACCGGTGCAGCTGATCGCGGGAGGCTCCGGGGTCGTGCCGTTGATGTCGATGGCCCGAGCGCACGCCGCGGCGACCAGCGCGGCACCGTTCCGGCTGCTCTACTCGGCGCGGACGCCGATGTCCGTCTACTACCGCGACGAGCTCACGACGCTCGCCGCAGAAGCGGCGCCGCTGCGCGTCGACTACGTCTATACGCGCCAGGCGCCGCCGGAGTGGCCCGTGGCGGCCGGCCGGCTGACGGCCGAGGCGCTGAATGCGCTCGTGCTGCCGGCCGCGGACTCCCCGGCGTTCTACCTGTGCGGGTCGACCCCGTTCGTCGAGGCCGTCTCCGGGTGGCTCGTGGATGCCGGCCACGACCCGGACCGCATCCGCACCGAACGCTACGGCGGGATCGGAGGGGCACAGTGACCGATATGGACTACCTCGACGGCAACGCGGCAGCAGGGCTCCTCTCCGAGGTGTTCTCGGCCGACATCACCTCCGCCCGCGGCAAGTGCGCCCACTGCGGCGATGTGGCCGTGATCGCGCGGGCGCACCTCTACACCGACGACCACGGGATGGTGCTGCGCTGCCGGATCTGCGGCGATGTCATCGCGATGGCATCGGAACGCGCCGGACGGTTGTGCCTCGACCTCCGCGGCCTGGACTGGCTCGAGCTGGAGGTCTGACCCGCCCGGTGCGGCGCCCGGCACCGGTCCGTGCCCTCAGCGGGCGGTCATCCGCTGCCCGTACAATCGTCCGGTGCCAGCCGAAACCTCCGCGAGCCTCGACCCCGACGATCTCGCGACGACCCTCCGCGTCCTCGCCCAGCTCCACGAGCTCGACCAGGAGCACCCGGACTTCGTCTCGGTGCGCCGGGCGACGGCGCACATGTTCAAGGCCGTCAAGCAGGCCAGGCGGCGCGAGCTGCGGGAGGCGGAGCTGGCCGCCGACCGCGCCGTGATCGCGGCGACCGCGACCGGAGCGCCCGACCGCATCGACGACGAGACGCGCGGACGCGACCTGACCTCACCGACCACGGGCGCCGCGACGGCGGGCACGCTGGTCAACTCGCAGGCCTGCTACATCTGCAAGCAGCACTACACCCAGGTCGACTGGTTCTACCACCAGCTCTGCCCGTCGTGCGCCGCCTTCAGCCACGCCAAGCGCACCGCGCGCACCGACCTGACCGGCAAGCGTGCACTGCTCACCGGCGGTCGCGCCAAGATCGGCATGCACATCGCGCTGAGGCTGCTGCGCGACGGCGCCGACCTCACCATTACCACGCGCTTCCCGCGCGACGCGGTGCGCCGCTTCTCGCAGCTGCCGGACGCGCCGGAGTGGCTGCACCGGCTGCGTGTGGTCGGCATCGACCTCCGCGACCCGGCACAGGTGATCGGCCTGGCCGACTCCGTGGCCTCCCGCGGCCCGCTGCACGTGCTCATCAACAACGCCGCCCAGACCGTCCGCCGCTCCCCCGGGGCGTACTCGCTGCTGGCGGAGGCCGAGTCGCACCCGCTGCCGGACGGTCCGCTCCCCGAGCTCGAGACCTTCGGCCACACCGCCGACCCGCACCCGCAGGCCCTGCAGGCCTCGGTGGCCGCGCATCCCCTGCTGTCGTCGGCGAACGTGCACGGCACGGTCGCCGAGCTGGTCGGCGCCGCCGCACTGACCGCCGACGACCTGGCCTCCGCGGCGATGGCGGCCGGCTCCTCGTCGCTGGAACGCCACCACGACGGCACCGCCATCGACGCGGGCGGCCTGGTGCCCGATGTGCAGCGCGTCAACACCTGGACCCGTGCCGTCGGCGGGATCGACCCGCTCGAGCTGCTGGAGGTGCAGCTCTGCAACACGACGGCGCCGTTCATCCTCATCGACCGCCTGCGCCCGTCGCTCGCCGCAGCCGGCCGCTCCTACGTCGTCAACGTCTCCGCGATGGAGGGCGTCTTCGGCCGCCGCTACAAGGGCGCAGGGCACCCGCACACCAACATGGCCAAGGCGGCCCTCAACATGCTCACGCGCACGAGCGCGCAGGAGCTGTTCGACACCGACAACATCCTGATGACCAGCGTCGACACCGGCTGGATCACCGACGAGCGCCCGCACTACACGAAGGTCCGCCTCGCCGAGGAGGGCTTCCACGCCCCGCTCGACCTCGTCGACGGCGCCGCCCGCGTCTACGACCCGATCGTCCGCGGCGAGGCCGGCGAGGATCTGCAGGGTGTGTTCCTGAAGGATTACGTGCCGTCGGCGTGGTGAGCGGGGGCGACCTCCTGACGTCGCACCTGTGAGGACTCTCACCCGTCGTCGATCGGCCCCTCGTTCTGGCTAGAATTGCCCAGGCCATCCGGGGAGGTCGGTCGAGGGCTTCTCCCGAAGCTCTCTTCCAGCCGCCTGCGTGGTCAACGTACAGTGAGCACGAAGGCAAACGAAGGGCAGCCGATGTCGAGCAGTTCCCCGTCGGGAGACAAGGCGCGGGGCAGCGGTCCTGCGGCCCAGGACGATCCGTCTTCGACGCCCCTCCCCGACGAGATCTCCGGGGCCGTTCCGCCGCGGGTACGGCCGAGGGAGCCCGTCCCGATCCCCGGGCAGGCGCAGCCCGTCGCCGCCCACGAGGTGCACGGCGGCCGGTTCAAGCACTGGCTGCTGCGCGGGATGGTCGATGAGAAGGGCACCCAGCAGGGGCCGCACGGTCAGCATCCCGAGCACCTGCACTCGTGGTGGCGCGTCATGTGCCTCACCGGTCTCGACTACTTCTCGACCCTCGGCTACCAGCCCGCCATCGCTGCCCTCGCTGCCGGGCTGATCTCGCCGTTCGCGACCCTCGTGCTCGTCGCCCTGACGCTGCTCGGCGCGCTCCCGGTGTACCGCAGGGTCGCGAACGAGAGCTTCCGCGGCTCGGGCTCCATCGCCATGCTCGAGCGGTTCCTGCCGTGGTGGGCCGGCAAGCTGTTCGTGCTCGTCCTCCTCGGCTTCGCCGCGACCGACTTCATGATCACGATCACGCTGTCGGCAGCGGACGCGACGGCGCACGCCATCGAGAACCCGTTCGCTCCGTCGTGGTTCCACGGCAACAACGTGATCATCACGCTCGTGCTGCTCACCCTGCTCGGCGCGGTCTTCCTCAAAGGGTTCCGGGAGGCCATCGGCATCGCCGTCGTGCTGGTCGGCGTCTACCTCGCGCTGAACGTCGTCGTGGTGTCCTCCTCGATCGTGCAGGTGTTCCAGCATCCCACCGCGATCGACGACTGGTGGAACGCCATGTTCCAGCAGAACGGCAACCCGTTCCTCGTCGTCGGTGTCGCGCTGCTCGTGTTCCCCAAGCTCGCGCTCGGCCTCTCCGGCTTCGAGACCGGCGTCGCCGTCATGCCGCAGATCAAGGGCAAGCCCGACGACGACCCCAGCCACCCCGTCGGACGGATCCGCGGGGCCCACAAGCTGCTCACCACCGCCGCCATCATCATGAGCGTCTTCCTCATCACGTCCAGCTTCACGACGACGCTGCTCATCCCGCAGAAGGAGTTCCAGCCCGGAGGCGCGGCCAACGGCCGAGCACTCGCCTACCTGGCGCACGAGTACCTGGGCAACGGGTTCGGCACCGTCTACGACATCAGCACCATCCTCATCCTCTGGTTCGCCGGCGCCTCCGCCATGGCCGGCCTCCTCAACCTGGTGCCGCGCTACCTCCCCCGCTACGGGATGGCGCCGCAGTGGGCGCGCGCCGTCCGCCCGCTGGTCCTGGTCTTCACCGCCATCGCGTTCCTCATCACCCTCGTCTTCGACGCGAACGTCGACGCGCAGGGCGGCGCCTACGCGACCGGCGTGCTGGTGCTGATCACCTCCGCCTCGCTCGCGGTGAGCCTCTCGGCCTGGCGCAAGAAGCAGCCCAAGCGCACCGTCGTCTTCGCGGTCATCACCGCGGTCTTCGTCTACACGACGATCGACAACATCATCGAGCGTCCTGACGGCCTGCGCATCGCGACCCTGTTCATCCTGGCCATCCTGGTCGTGTCGATCGTCTCGCGCATCGGCCGCTCGTTCCAGTTGCGGGCCACCAGCGTCACCTTCGACGTGACGGCGCTCGACTTCATCCTGGAGGACGCGGAAGAGGGCGAGATCCGCATCATCTCGCACGAGCCGGACGTCGACACGACCAAGGAGTACGAGGAGAAGAACAAGGACGAGCGCAAGTACAGCCACATCCCGCAGCGCTCGCGCACCATCTTCCTCGAGGTGCTGAAGTCCGACTCCTCCGACTTCGAGGAGGACCTCGTCGTTCACGGCGTGGTCAAGTACGGCTACCGCGTGCTGCGCGTCACGAGCGGCAACGTGCCGAACACGATCGCCGCCGTCCTCCTCGAGATCCGCGACATCACCGGCGTGGTGCCGACCGTCTACTTCGAGTGGACGGAGGGCAACCCGATCTCGAACATGTTCCGCTACCTCATCACCGGCGTCGGCGAAGTGGCCCCGGTCACGCGTGAGGTGCTGAGGGAGGCCGAGAAGGACGTCAAGCGGCGCCCCGCCGTGCACGTGGCCTGACCGTTCCTCCCGCGCTGTGGCACGATGTGCCCATGGATTCGCACGCGATCTTCGAGACGATCGGCATCGCCTTCGAGTTCGTCGGCGTCGCGGCGCTGGCGATCGGCTTCGTGGTCGCCCTCGTCATCGCGCTCACGGTCTGGATCCGCACCCGCAACGGCACGACGGCGTTCCGCACGCTGCGGGAGGCTTTCGGCGGCGTGATCCTGCTCGGGCTGGAGCTGCTGGTCGCGGCGGATCTGGTCAAGACCGTGACCTCCGAGCCGACGCTCACGGACGCGCTGGTGCTCGGCATCATCGTGCTCATCCGCACCATCCTCAGCTTCTCGCTGCAGGTGGAGATCGACGGAGTGGCGCCGTGGCGACGCGCGCTGGTCACCGGTCCGGAGGTGCTGGCGCACGCGGCGAAGAAGGCTCAGTCGGCCTGACGAGGCCGGCCACGCCGGCGACCATCATCGCAGCGAGCCCGCACAGCAGCCAGTACCGCTCGAAGAACACCCCGACGATCGCTACAGCGGCTCCTGCTCCGGCCGCCAGGAGCCAGCCGGGGGCCGGGCGACCGAGAGCCGCTCCCGGCAGCCGGCGGATCACCTGGAACCCGATAGTCGCGCCGACGAAGACTGCAGCGAAGACCACCGCGACGGCGTCTCGGAATGCCGGGACGACGAGAGCACCGAAGCCGAGTGCGAGGGTCGCGCCGTAGACCACCCCGGCGGCGAGCCGCAGGACGTGGAACGCGCGGCGGCTCACGCAGTAGGCCGCTCGGTCGGCCGCGCTCAGTCGCGCGCGGCCGCGCGCTCCGCGTTGCGCTGCTTGACCCGGGCGTTCTCGGCGCGGACCTGCGCCTGGGTCGCCCTCTCGGCCACCAGCCACGCGGGCGGTTCGGCGAGGAGCGCCTTGATCTCGGCCGTCGTCAGCGGTTCGGTCACGCCGCCGCGGGCCAGGCCGGAGTTGCTCACGCCGAGCTTGCGCGCGACGATGTCGCGCGGGTGCGGGCCGTCGGCGCGCAGGTCGACCAGCCAGGCGGGCGGGTTCGCGTTCAGCTCGTCGAGCTCGGTACGGCTGATCTCGCGGTCGCGGAAGTCCTCCGGCGCCGCCGACAGCAGGATGCCGAGCTTCTTGGCCGCGGTGGCCGCCTTCATGGTCTGGGCTTTCATGTGTTCAAGGGTATCGTCCGCCGGCGCTCCCGGCCGTTCGATACCCTGGCCTGCATGGCCTCCCGCTTCACCCTCGCGTTCCCGCTCGGCGTCACGATCGGCAAATGGACGCGCGTCTTCGCCGAGCGACAGCCCGACGTGGAGCTGGTCGTGGCGCCGTCCGCCGACCCGCTGGCGGCATTGGCCGCTGGCGAGGCCGACATGGTGTTCGCCCGCGACGCCGAGGCGGCGGACGACCGGCACCTCATCCCGCTGTACTCGGAGGACGTCGTGGTCGTGATGAACCACGAGCACCTCCTGACGCTGGAGGAGAAGCTGCACCTGGCCGATCTCGACGGTGTGCCGCGGGTGGAGGGCGAGCCGTCCGAGGCACTGATGCGCGAGGTCGCGACGGGCGACGGCATCGCCCTGATGCCGGCCTCCGTCGCCAAGGCCCTGCGCCGCAAGGACGTGGAGGCGGTGCGGCTGGAGGACGGCCCGGTGTCGCAGGTGGGCCTCACCTGGCCCCGGGAGGGTCAGCATCCCCTCGTCGACGAGTTCATCGGCATCGTGCGCGGCCGCAAGGCGCACAGCTCACGCAACCCCGAGGTGGCCGCCACGCAGTCCGCCCGGGCGGAGCAGGACGCCAAGGCGGCCAAGGCCGCGAAGGTGGCGGCCACCCAGTCCGCGCGGGCCGCGAAGCAGGCCAGGCGGGCGGCGGCGGCGAAGCGGTCGTCGGGCAAGCGCCCGCGGCCCAAGCGCTGACGGCCGCGCACCGGCGGCGTGTTCCGCCTGCGGGCCGCGTGACGCCGGCGGGACTTCGGCAGAATGGGACCATGACGGCCAACGACGGCACGACGACCTTCACGACCGATCTCGCCACCAGCATCGGGCGAGCGGCCCAGAGCGCTGTCTACCGCGCGGGGGTGGTCGGGCGGCGCCCCGCCGTCCCGGTCGCCTTCCCGGACCTGGAGCGCGCCGCCCGCCGCCGCCTGTCGCGTGTCGCGTACGCCTATATCGCCGGCTCGGCGGGCCTCGAGCGCACCGACGCCGCTGACACCGCCGCCTTCGGCCGCCACCGCATCGTGCCGCGCGTGCTCCGCGATGTCTCCGACCGCGATCTCTCGATCGAACTGTTCGGACGCACCCTGCCCACTCCCCTGCTGCTGGCGCCGATCGGCGTGCTCGAACTCGCACGTCGGGGCGGGGACGCCGCCGCAGCCCGCGCGGCCGCCGCCCACGGGATGCCGTTCACGATCTCCACGCAGGCCTCCGCGCCGATGGAGGATGTCGCAGCCGCGATGGACGCGACCCGTCCCGACGCCCCGCGGTGGTTCCAGCTGTACTGGAGCTCGTCGCGCGAGTTGGTCGCCAGCCTGGTGGCCCGGGCGGAGGCCTGCGGGTGCGAGGCGATCGTCGTCACCCTCGACACCCACGTGCTGGGCTGGCGGCCGCGCGATCTCGCGCTGGGCTACCTGCCGTTCAGCCGGGGACTCGGCATCGCCCAGTACACCAGCGATCCGGTGTTCCGCGGTCTCGTGCAGGAGCGGATGTCGGCCGCGGGGCCGCGCGAGCACACGCCCGTCACGCCCGCGGCCGTCGCCTCGTTCGCCAGCATCGTGCGGCACCATCCCGGCGGCCTGCGGGAGTCCCTGCGCTCGGGCGAGCCGCTGGCAGCGGTCGAGACGTTCCTCGACGTGTTCGCCGATCCGTCGCTCGGCTGGGACGACCTGGCTTTCCTGCGCGAGCGCACCCGGCTCCCGATCGTCCTGAAAGGCGTGCTGCACCCCGACGACGCCCGCCGCGCGGTCGACGCGGGGGTGGACGCGGTGCAGGTTTCGACGCACGGCGGACGCCAGATCGACGGCGAAGTCGCGGCGCTCGACGCCCTGCCCGCGGTGGTCGCTGCGGTCGACGGCCGTCTCCCGGTGCTGTTCGACAGCGGGGTCCGCGGCGGAGCCGACGTGGTCATCGCACTCGCGCTCGGTGCGCGCGCCGTCGCGATCGGGAGGCCGTACGCCTACGCGCTCGCCGTCGCGGGCGAGCGCGGCGTGCGCGAACTGCTCAGGAACGTCGTCGCGGAGCTCGACATCACGCTGGGCCTCGCGGGAGTCCGCCGCGCGGCCGACCTGGATGACACGGTGCTGACGAGCCGCCGCTGAGCGTGTCGCCGGCGGGGCCGCACCCTAGACTCGGGTCATGGCCGCATCGACCTCCGTGTCCGCTGGTCAGGTCGTCGTGCTCGTCGAGCGCTGGCCGGATCCGGTGCCACCCGCCGAGCTCCCTGTCCGCGGCCCTCTGCGCGCGACCAGCCGCATCGTGCTCGTCGCGCTCCTCGTCCTCGCCGCTGCGGTGGCGGCGGGAGCGATCGTCGTGCTGTGGACCGCGGAGACCCCCGGCTGGTGGTTCCCCCCTCCTCTTCACCGTGCTGTTCATCGCCCTCGTCGTCGCGCTGTGGATCGGCTTCGTCGGCTCCGTCGTCCAGAGCTCCGAGCGCGTTCGCGCCCGCTCGCGCTGGGCCGATGCGGCCGGCCGCGTCGAGCGGCTCGACGGCACGGTCTCCGCGCGCACGGTCTCCACCATCGAGGATGGCGGCGTCGACAGCTTCCTCCTCGTCGTCGACACGGCGCAGGGGACGGTGTGTGCGAGGTGGGAGCGCCCGACCGCACGATCGCGGATGCTGCTCCAGACCCAGGTGCCGGGTGTCGGCGCCCGTGCGCGGGTCTGGCGGATCCGGGACGCGGACGACGACGGACCCGTCGTGGTCGAGGTGCGCGATCCGTCGGTCGAGGGCGACGCCCCGGCCTAGGCGACGGCCGCCGCGATCACCGACAGCAGCGCCTGCGCGTACGCCGTCGCGGCATCGTCCTCGTCGAAGAACCGCTCGACGCCGGCGAGCTCCAGCGTCACCCGGTAGCCGTCGGGCGTGCGGGCGAGGTGGCGGAACGAGCCGCCCAGCAGCTCCCGAAGCTGATCCTCACGCGGGATCCACAGCGCGTCTTCGACCGCGAGCGAATCGAGAGCCCATTCGGTCGTGCCGTTGAAGCCCAGGATCGTACCGGTGTCGAAGTGGTGCGCCTCGATCGTCATCTCGCTGACGGTGAACCGCTCTCCCGCCATCCCCGGCCGGTCGATGGCGAAGGTGTCGCCCGACGCCGGCTGCCAGCGCAGTCCGGCCGCGCGCAGCAGGCGTGCGATGTCGTCGTCGATCATGCCGTTCCTCTCAGTCGGTGACGATCACGATCTTGCCGCGGACGTGTCCGGTCTCCAGCCGTCCGTACGCCTCTGCCGTCCGCTCGATCGGGAAGATGGAGTCGATCGGCAGCATGAGCTCGTTGCGGGCCAGGAGGTCGGCCAGCTCGGCGAGCTCGGCGTTGCCCGCCGCCCGCCCGCCCACCGTGCGCGCGCCGCGGGCAGAGGGACCGAACGCCGCGATCGTGTTGATCCGCTCGGGCGGCACGCCCAGTTCGAGCGCTGCGTCGATCGTGTCCGGCCCGTGGTTGTCGAGCACCGCGGTCACGCGGACGCCGTCGTCGAGGACCTCCCGAACCCGGTCGGCCAGGCCCGGTCCGTACGCCACCGGGGTGATGCCGAGGGTTTCGAGGAACTCGTGGTTGTCCTCGCTCGCGGTGCCGATGACCGTCGCCCCGCAGTGCACGGCCAGCTGCGCGGCCAGAACGCCCACACCGCCGGCCGCCGCGCTGACCAGGACCGTGTCGCTCTCACCCAGGTCGAGGGAGGCTTCGCTGGCCATCGCCGTGCGTCCGACGACGCCGAGCGAGCCGGCGACCTCGAAGGTCAGCGGGTCGGGCTTCTCGATGATCTGGCCGTCCTCAGGCACGACGACGAAATCGGCGATCGCGGCGAACGGGGCGGTGCCGAGCACGGCCTGACCGGCCTGGAAGCGCACAGCGCCCGCACCGACCTCCTCGACGAAACCGGCGAAGTCCTGTCCCATGCCGCTCGGCAGGGTGACCCCCATGTGCGCAGCGGCCTGCTCGCTCCGGTAGGCCTTGTAATCCATCGGGTTCAGGCCGGCCGCGAGCACCCGCACGAGGACCTGCCCGGGACCGGGCCACGGCCGCTCCCGCTCGACGAGGTGGAGGTAGTCCCGGGATCCGAACTCCTCGAGCTGGATGAATCTGGGCACAGTCGCTCCCTTCGTCTCGTACGCAGGAGCCTAGACCCGTGCCGTCCTCGATGGCAGGGACCCTGGCCGTCCTCTCAGCGAAGGGCGGCCGCGATCGAGGCGACCGTGCCCTTCGGAGAGCGGAAAGACCGAGCGCCGGTCGCCGCCCGTGGAGCGAGACGCCCCACCACGATCAGCCGAAGAGCAGTGCGGCCTCTTCGTACCGCGCCGGCGGGACCGTCTTGAGACCGCCGGTCGCATCGGCGATCGACACGTTGACGACGTCGGTGCCGCGGAGCGAGACCATCGACCCCCAGCGGCCCTCGTAGGCGGCGTCCACCGCGGCCATGCCGAGGCGGGTGGCGAGTACGCGGTCGTAGGCGCTCGGGACGCCGCCGCGCTGCATGTGGCCGAGAACCGACGCGCGCGACTCGATGCCGGTGCGCTCCTCGATCATCGGGGCGAGCATCTCGCCGATGCCGCCCAGGCGCGGGCGGTTGAAGGCGTCGAGGCCCTTGTGCGAGTGCGCCTCCTCCATCGTGTCGAGGTGGAAGCCCTCGGAGACGACGATGACCGGCGCGCGGCCGCGGTCGCGCACCGACTCGACCCACTCGCAGATCTGCTCGATGGACTGCGGCTGCTCCGGGATGAGGATGGCGTGCGCTCCGCCGGCCATGCCCGAGTGCAGGGCGATCCAGCCGACATGGCGGCCCATGACCTCCACCACCATGCAGCGCTGGTGGGATTCGGCTGTGGTGCGGAGGCGGTCGATCGCCTCGGTGGCGATCTCGACCGCGGTGTCGAAGCCGAACGAGTAGTCGGTCGCTGCGAGGTCGTTGTCGATGGTCTTGGGAACCCCGACGATCTTCAGACCGGCATCGGTGAGGCGGCGCGCGGCGGTGAGCGTGCCCTCGCCGCCGATCGCGATGATCGCGTCGATGCCGTTCGCGTCCATCATCCGCTGGATGTTCTCGGGGCCGCCCTTGTCGCCCTCGAACGGGTTGGTGCGGCTGGAGCCGAGGATCGTGCCGCCCTGGCGCGAGAGGCCGCGGACGCTGTGCCGGTCGAGCGGCATGATGTCGCCGTCGACCACGCCGCGCCAGCCGTAGCGGAAGCCGGCGAACTCGGAGCCGTACACGCGGTCGCCCTTGAGGACGGCCCCGCGAATGACCGCGTTCAGTCCAGGACAGTCGCCACCGCTCGTGAGGATGCCGATCTTCATGCTGCTCCGTTCTGCGGTGCGCTGCTGTGCCTGTCAGTGCGCGCCGTCTGCTCGTGTTTGACGCCCCTGTGCTGCATTGCACCCCTGAGCATCATGCCCGACGCATACCGGAGCACCAAAATCCGGTCGGCTGCGCGCGTCAGAGGCCGAGAGCGCGCTGCAGCTTCGAGCTGCTCGCCGACGGACGCGCGCCTGCCGCCAGCAGCTCGGCCTCGATCCCGTCGAGGAGGGCGGTACGCCGCTCGCGCGAGTCGGGCGCACCGCTGAGCAGCTCGACCTCCCACTCGCGCCACGCGTCGCTCGCGCCCGTGCGGAGGTTCTCGCTGCGCACGTGGTCATCGCACAGTTCGGCCAGTTCGAAGCCGGCCGCGTCGGTGAGCACCGTGGTGTCGCGCACGTTCGTCACGCGCGCGACCGGAACCAGGCGGCCGTCGCCGAGTTCGTCGCCGATGACCTCCAGCAGGTCGGCGGGAGGCTGCACGCCGTCGCCGAGCGGCCAGTGCAGCTCGGGCCTGCCCTCCTCCCCCGGCGGCAGCTTGACGTGCCAGCCTTCGTCGGAACCTCCGCGCCGGGCGCGCACGGCGATGCGCTGCCTGGCGAGCCGGAGCTCCTCGGTGTCGTAATAGGTCGCGACGAGCTCGGCGGTGTGCGGCTCGCTCTCCACGGCCACGGCCCCGACGCCGACGAGGTGGGGGGTGGGGAGGTCGGCGTCGACGTCGTACTTGCGCTCGATCTCGAGCTGGGAACGGTGCTTCGCCATGCCCCCTGTCTAGTCCACTTCTGCCGAGTCGCGAAATCACACCCCGCGTCGGAGCTGCTTTCGTAGGCTCTCGGCATGGAGCATCAGACGACCATCACCGCCCGTTTCGACGTCACCGGATGGGAGGAGGAGCTGCCCGGCGTCCCCGGCGATTGGCTCGGGGCCGCGGTGATGCGCAAGACCTGCACGGAAGGGCTCGCGGGCGAGTCGATCGCGCACTTCGTGTCGTCGTGCCCGGCACCGGCACAGGCGCCTTCGAGGGGATCTCGGGCTCGGCGCGCATCCGGCACGACGATCGCGGCGCCTTCTTCGTCTTCGAACTGGACTGACCTCGGCGGCCGGGCCTCCCGCGGCCGAGCGCGGCGAGGTACCCTCTTCGCATGAGCGACACCGAGCGCGACCAGGAGGACGACGACTTCCTCGAGGCGCAGGAGGGCGACTACGAGCCGGAGCCCGTCATCCACGACCCGGACGACCTCCCCGTCGACGACGAGGAGGACGAGGACCGCATCGTGCCCGACGACGACCGTCCGGTCCCGCTCGACCCGGACGACGCCGAGATCGCCTGACGAAGCTACACCGCCAGCGCGTCCTCGAGCAGGTGGATGAGGGCGTCCAGCTGAACCGAGTCGGCGGAGCCGATCTCGACGTCGCTGCCGTCGAGCGCGCGCGCCGCCAGGCCCTGCTTGGAGTCGATCAGCTCAGCGATCTTGGAGTCGATCGTCTGCGCCGCGATGATCCGCCACGCCGTGACCGGCTCGTCCTGGCCGATGCGGTGCACGCGGTCGATCGCCTGCGTCTGCTCCGCGGCCGTCCACGAGAGCTCGGCGAGGACGACGTTGGAGGCCGCCTGCAGGTTGAGTCCGACGCCCGCCGCCGTGAGCGAGCAGACCGCGACCGCGACCTCCGGGTCGTTGTTGAACGCGTCGATCTCCTTCTGCCGCGCCAGCGCCGACTGGTCGCCGCGGATCGAGATCGTCTTGAGGTCCCGGGCGGCGAACGCCTCCTCTGCGGCGTCCATCACGTCGATGTGCTTCGCGAAGAACACCACCTTGCCGACCGACCGCGCCAGTTGCGCGGTGTAATCGGAGGCCAGCCCGGCCTTCGCCTGGCCGATCTTGCGGACCATGGTGAAGACGTTGTCACCGGTCTTGGCCGACTTCGACTCCTCCAGCTCCGACTGGGCGACCAGACGGATGAGGTGCTTGCGGTGGGCGTCGTCGTCGCCGTCGAACGAATCGGGCCGGCCCGCGGCCGCCGCGCGCTGGAAGCGGGTGACCAGACGGGCGGCGAGCTCCTTCTCCGCCTGCTTGATCGAACGCCCGAGGTCGTCGTCGAGCTCGACGGGGAGGTCGACGACCCGGCGGCTCGGGAGGTCGGCGGCGACGTCGACCTTGCGCCGGCGGACGATGCCCAGGTCGATCACCGACTCGCGCGCCGCCGCGTAGAAACCGAAGTCGGCCGGGGTCAGCCCGGTCTCCTCCAGGCTCTCCATCAGCTCGGCGGTCGGCTTGTTGCCGTCGATCCAGCCGAGGAACTGCCAGATCGCCTTGAAGTCGTCGATGTCGTTGATGAGCGGCGTTCCGGTGAGCGCGATCAGCAGCGGGTCCGCCGCCTTGTCGCGGATCGCCTCGGCCAGGCCGAGCACCAGCCGGGAGCGCTGCGAGTGCAGGTTCTTGATGAAGTGGGCCTCATCGACCACCATTCCCTGGAAGCCGAGCGTGCGCAGCCAGGAGAGGTGCCTGTCCAGCACCTCGTAGTTGACGATGACCACGTCGGCGAACGCGTCGAGGCCTTCGCCGTCGCCGTGGATGACCGTGGCCCGGCGGTGCGGCGTCCAGCGCTCGACCTCGCGCGCCCAGTTCATCTTCACGACGTTCGGCACGACGGCGAGCAGCGGGTACGCGTTCGCCACGGACGCACCGAGGACCGACTGCGCCGTCTTGCCGAGGCCCGGCTCGTCGGCCAGGAGGAACCGGCGGTGGCCCTGCCGGACGCTCTCGATGAAGCGGGACTGGTGGTGCATGAGCTCCAGCCCCGGCGGGGAGTAGCGGTCGATCAGCGGAGCGGGCGGGAGCTCCATGCTCGCGGCCTGGCCGCCGGCTCCATACTCGAACGACTTGAACAGCGGGCCGAGGAGCTCCCACGAGTCGAGGCGGCGGCGCGGCGCTGCAGCGGGGGCGGCCGCGCGGCTGAAGTCGGGGGCGAGGAACGGGTTCGACAGCTGCCTGGCCTTCACCGACGCGGGGACGACCTGCTTCTCCGCCAGCTCCGGTGGGATGACGCTCTCGGGGGCGGCGGGCCGCTCCACGGTGATGATGAGGTCGTCCGGGCTGAGCTCCGTGCCCGACTCCAGCAACCAGTCCCGCCGGATCTTCTGCGCGGTGGCCGTCGGCGGCGCCTCGCTCTCGAGGAGCGAGATGAGGGAGGTGTCGCGCGCGGCCGTCTTGGCCAGGATCGTCGCGATGCCGTCGAGCCGTTTGAGCTGCTCGGCGCGGGAGGCGTCGCTCAGCTCGGGGTCGGCCTTGGCCCTGGCGCGCTCCTCACGCATGAGGAACGCGATCACCTGGAACTTGGTGCGGTTGGTCGGACCGAGCTTCTTCCCGTCCGCCGCCTTGGCCTCCACCTCGCGCACCTTGCGCGCGAGCACGGGGATGAGCCCGTCGTTGTTGGCGTGACGGTTGCGCCGCTGCTGTTGCTGCGGGCGGCTCGCCGTGCGCTGATTCGACGTACGCTGACCCGATCGAGACATGGTCCTCCAGTGGAGGCGCCGCGCGCTGACTGAGGACGCGACGCCGTAGAGCGTGAGGGCCGGCGGGGCGGCTGGGCTCCGGAACCGAGTGGTCCGGACCGAGCATCGACGAACGCCGGGCGCACGACGCAGGACGGCCGTGCAACCGTCATTTTACCGTATGCGACGCCCTCAGCGGCGTGTGTCGGCGGGAATCTTGATGGTGAGTCCTGCCGCGATGAAGACGGCGGCCGCTGCGAGGCTGAGCAGGGCGAGCGCCGGGGCGAGTCCGGGGATCGGCCAGATCGGATTCCAGAGCACGGCGATCGGGATCAGCCCGACCAGCCACCAGCGCCGCTTCGCCTGCCAGGCGAACACGCAGAGGATCAGTGCGAGGACGCAGACCGCGTATTGCACCCAGACGTACCAGGGCGCGAGACCGAGGCCGAACAGCAGCGCGAGCGCGCCGATGAGTCCTGGCGCGAGGGCGGCGCGGTTGTATGCGGGCGGCTGCGGGGTGTAGGGCACCCCACAACTCTAGTGATCCGCCGCTGTGAGGAGGACCGCGGCCGGAGACGGTCCGAGCCCCCGGGACGAGACCTCTCCCGGGGGCGCGGACGGCTGTTCTGTGGAGTACGCCTCAGAGCGTTCCACGGCGGAACAGGAACGCGCACGGCGGCGCGTCCGATCCCACGCGGACGATGACGGCGGAGTGCGACGCGAGCTCGAGGAACGGCTCGAGGTCGAGCCGGGTCATCGGGATGCGGCGGAGTTCCGCGTCCGAGGCGATGCCGTTCACCGCGAAGGCGACGTCGGGGACGTCGTAGGGCTCGCCGGCGAGGTCGAGGAAGACGATCGGCGACGGGTCTGCGGTGTCGAGCGGAAACACACTGAGGATGGCTTCGGCGGCCGCTTCAGTGGTGACGTCCTCCCCCAGGTGGACGATGGGCGTGGTCAGTGATTCTTCGGGATAGCCGCTGCCGACAAGGGTAAGCGTGTCGCCATCTTGCATCGAGTCGAGCGCGCTCAGAAGCGCACCGGACAGCAGCGGGCTGAGGTTCTTCAGCAAAGTCGGGCCTTTCCTGTAAAACGAATATTTCTCAACCCCTATAGGGAGGATAGACCCGGCAGTATGTCCTCCCCCACCCCCCGTTAGGGGGTGTCTTCGTGGCGCGCCGTGCCGAATCCTGGCGCGGAATCCCCGGATCTGATACGTCTGCATGAACATCGTGGAATATGATCTTTACTCATTATGCACTGCCGTGAATACGATGCGCCGTCTGGATACCTCGCCGGGGTATCGTCCGACAGCGGTATCCTGGTGCGGTGATCGCAGACATCAAGAAGCGGGCCCTCCACCGCACGCGCATCCTCGAGGGGCAGCTCCGCGGGCTCGAGAAGATGATCGAGAACGAGGACTACTGCGTGGACATCATCACCCAGTCCCTCGCCATCCAGAAGTCGCTCGGCTCGCTCAACAAGCTCCTGGTCGAGAACCACCTCAAGACCCACGTCTCCACGATGTTCGAGGAGGGCGGCGACCAGCGCGACGACGCGATCCTCGAGCTCCTCAAGGTGTACGAGCTCTCGAACAACCGGGGCTGATGTGTCGGACCCGATCGAGATCGTTCGAGGAGACATCACCGAACAGGCCGTCGACGCCGTCGTCAACGCGGCCAACAGCTCCCTGCTCGGCGGTGGCGGCGTGGACGGCGCCATCCACCGCCGCGGCGGACCCGCGATCCTGGCCGCGTGCCGCGAGCTGCGCACCACGACCCTGCCCGACGGCCTCCCGACCGGCCAGGCCGTCGCGACGACAGCGGGCGACCTCCCTGCCCGGTGGGTCATCCACACCGTCGGCCCGGTCTGGGCTCACGACGACGATCGCACTCCCGACCTGCAGAACGCCTACCGTTCGTCGCTGAGGGTGGCCCGCGAGCTCGGTGCCGTCACCGTTGCGTTCCCCGCGGTCTCGGCCGGCGTCTACGGCTGGCCGATGGAGGATGCGGCCCGCGTCGCGATCAGCACCGTGCGCGCCGTGCTGTCCTCCGGCGTCGGCTCGGTCGAACTGGTGCGCTTCGTGCTGTTCAGCGACGACGCGCTCTCCGCATTCCGCACGGCGGCCGGCGAGTGACGGACGCACGCACGGCCGGCACCGAGGAGTCGGCCGTCGAACGGTTCCGCACCCTGCTGCGCATCCCCACCATGTCGCGCAACGCGGTCGAGGAGACCGACTGGGCCGCGTTCGACGCGTTCGTGACCGCGCTCCCCCGGCTCTACCCCCGCGTGCACGCCGCCCTCGACCTGGAACGGCACGGCGACCACGGGCACGCACTCCTCTACCGCTGGCGCGGGCGTGCGGACGACGCGCCGATCGTGCTGCTGGCGCACTACGACGTCGTCCCTGCCACGCCGGACGGCTGGGATCATCCGCCGTTCGCCGCCGAGCTGACCGGACACGGCGACGACCGGCTGCTGTGGTCGCGCGGCACGCTCGACGACAAGGGGGCGGTCGTCGCCATCCTCGAGGCCGTCGAAAGCCTCCTCGCCGAGGGCTTCACCCCGGCACAGGACGTGTACCTGTCCTTCGGGAACGACGAGGAGACCGTCGGTTCCGGCGCCCACGCGATCGTGGATTCCCTGCGCGAACGGGGAGTACGCCCGGCCATGGTGGTCGACGAGGGCGGCGCGGTCGTCCAGGGCCTCTTCCCCGGTGTGCGTCGTCCGGTCGCGGTCGTCGGAGTGAGCGAGAAGGGCACGACGACGGTGACCATGACCGTCGACCAGCAGGGAGGGCACGCCTCGACACCGCCACGGATGACGGCGACCGTGCGCCTGGCCCGCGCGATCACCCGGCTGAACGCCCGCCCGTTCCCGTCCCGGCTGTCCGAGACCAATCTGCAGATGGTGGAGACCCTCGGCGCCCATGCGACCGGGCTCTACCGGGCGGCCTTCACGCGGGCACGACGCCTCCAGCCGCTGCTGCGAGCGGCATTCGCGCGGCTCGGAGACGAGACCCGGGCGGTCGTGCGGACGACGACCGCGGTGACCCAGCTGCGCGGCAGCCTGGCAGCGAACGCACTGCCTGAGACGGCAGAGGCCGTGGTCAACGTCCGGATCGCCGTCGGTTCGAGCGTCGACGAGACCCTCGCCCACCTCCGCAAGGCCGTGCACGACCCGCGCGTGCGCATCGAGGCGACCGACGCGAACGAGCCGTCGCCGGTCTCGCCGACCTCGGGCCCGGAATGGGAGCGGATCGCCCGCGTCGTCGCGTCGGTGCACCCGGAGGCGGTGCTGACCCCGTACATCATGCTCGGAGCCAGCGACTCACGGCACTTCACCGCCATCTGCGACGCGGTGTACCGGTTCACCCCGTTCGACATCAGCGTCGAGGAATACCACACCCTGCACGCCAGGAACGAGCGGATCCGCGTCGCGACCTGGCTTCGCGGGATCCGGTTCTACGAAGAGCTGATCCGCGCGGTCTGACCGCGGTCAGGCCGCCCGCCGAGATGCGGCAGCTGGATGGCGCGACTGTTCGGCGGCAGTGGTCAGGCCGCCCCGCCGAGATCCGGCAGCTGGATGGCGCGACTGTTCGGCGGCAGCTGCCTGGCCCGCTCGAGTCCGGGGACGAGCTCGTTCAGCCACGCGCGGTACCCCTCCGCGTTGAGGTGCAGGCGGTCGTCGGTGTACGCCGGGTTCAACTCGCCGTCGTCCAGGGCCATCGCCGGCCACAGGTCGAGCCAGGCCGCGTGCACGGTCGGAGCGAACTGCCAGAGGTGGCGGTTGATGTCGCGGATCTGATCGGCGAACTCGTGCCCGCGCGGCAGGACCGACTGCACGAGGATGCGCGCCTCGGGGAGCTCTTTGCGCAGCGTCACCAGGATCGTCTCGACGTTGCGCACGACGTGCTCGGCCGACCGCCGCCAGGCCAGGTCGTTGGTGCCGATCAGCAGCGCGACCGTGGCAGGCTGCGCGTCGATCACCGTGTCCAACCGGGCGACGACGTCGTCCGTGGTGTCTCCGGCCACGCCGAAGTTGCGCACGTCTTCACCGGGAAGCCACGCCTCCCAGTCGCCGCCCTGCGTCAGGCTGTCGCCGACCAGGGCGAGCGCTCCGTGTTCCGATCCCCACCCGTCGCTCATCCTCCCATCCTCCCTCAGAAGAGGGGGTGCGGGAAGGGAGGCACAGCTGACTCTAAAGCAGCGACTTGGTGTGCCAGACGGTCTTCGTCTCGGTGAAGAAGGCGATGCGGTCCAGTGACGGCGCAGCGGCGTCCGGCCCGTTCTCCGGGGTGAGCACGCGCTTGAGCGTGTCCGCCGCGGCGATCTGCAGATCGACCCACTCGAGAGCGCCGGCGCCGACCAGGTCGAGTGCGTTCACGTCGGCGTGGGAGGCCAGCCACGGTGCGATCTCCGCCGGTGAGCCGGTGAGGATGTTGACGACGCCACCGGGGACGTCGCTCGTCGCGAGCACCTCGCTCAGGCTGATCGCCGAGAGCGGGAACCGCTCGCTCGCGACCACGACGACGGTGTTGCCCGCGACCAGCGCCGGTGCGATCGCGCTGACGAAGCCGAGCAGGCTGGAGTCCTGCGGCGCGACGATCGCGACGACTCCCGTCGGCTCCGGCACCGAGATGTTGAAGTAGGGGCCGGCTACCGGGTTGGCGTTGCCGGCGACCTGCGCGAACTTGTCCGCCCACCCCGCGTACCAGACCCAGCGGTCGATCGCCTCGTCCACCTGCGCCCCGGCAGCTGCCGCCGAGACGCCCTCGGCCTTCTGGATCTCGTCGACGAACTGAGCCCTGCGGCCCTCCATCAGCTCGGCGATGCGGTAGAGCACCTGGCCGCGGTTGTATGCCGTCGCGCCGGCCCAGCCGGAGAGCGCGGCGCGCGCGGCGACCACAGCATCACGGGCGTCCTTGCGGGAGGCCTTGGCGGCGTTCGCCAGGAAGGCCCCCTTCGCCGACACGACCTCGTAGCTGCGCCCCGACTCGGAGCGGGGGAATCTGCCGCCGATGTAGAGCTTGTAGGTCTTCGGCACGGCCAGTCGGCTCATTTCGTGACTCCCTTGCGGGTGGAGGTGCGGGTGGAGGTGCGAGCGGTGGAGGTGCGGGCCGCGGTGACGGCCGCGGGCAGCGACCGGCCGGGGACCAGGTAGGCGCCGAGGCCGTGGCGGCCGCCCTCGCGGCCGTAGCCCGACTCCTTGTAGCCGCCGAATGGGCTGGCCGGGTCGAAGCGGTTGAAGGTGTTGGCCCAGACCACACCGGCGCGCAGCTTGTCGGCGACGGCGAGGATGCGGCTGCCCTTGTCGGTCCAGATGCCGGCCGAGAGGCCGTACGGCGTGTTGTTCGCCTTGGCGATCGCCTCGGCCGGGGTGCGGAAGGTGAGCACCGAGAGCACCGGGCCGAAGATCTCCTCGCGCGCGATGCGGTGGCTCGTCGACACGTTGTCGAAGATCGTCGGCGCGAACCAGAACCCGTTCTCGGGGATCGCGCACTCGGCGGTCCAGCGCTCCGCGCCCTCCGCCTCGCCGATGTCGGACAGCTCGCGGATGCGCTGCAGCTGCTCCGCGCTGTTGATCGCGCCGATGTCGGTGTTCTTGTCGAGGGGGTCGCCCAGGCGCAGCGTCGAGAGCCGGCGCTTCAGGCGCTCGACGACCTCGTCGTGGATGCTCTCCTGCACGAGCAGGCGGCTCCCCGCACAGCAGACGTGGCCCTGGTTGAAGAAGATGCCGTTGACGATGCCCTCGATCGCCTGGTCGATCGGAGCGTCGTCGAACACGATGTTCGCGGCCTTGCCGCCGAGCTCGAGGGTGAGCTTCTTGTCGGTGCCGGCCACCGAGCGGGCGATCTCGCGGCCCACGGCGGTCGACCCGGTGAAGGCGACCTTGTTGACGTCCGGGTGGGCGACCAGGTCGCGCCCGGTCTCCCCCGCGCCCGTGACGATGTTGACCACACCGGCCGGGAGGTCGGCCTGCTGCACGATCTCCGCGAACAGCAGCGCGGTCAGCGGAGTCGTCTCCGCGGGCTTGAGGACGACGGTGTTGCCCGCCGCGAGCGCCGGGGCGATCTTCCACGCCAGCATGAGCAGCGGGAAGTTCCACGGGATGACCTGCGCGGCGACGCCGAGCGCGCGCGGCGCAGGGCCGAGACCGGCGTGCTCCAGCTTGTCGGCCCAGCCGGCGTAGTAGAAGAACCAGGCGGCGACGAGCGGAACGTCGACGTCGCGGCTCTCCTTGATCGGCTTGCCGTTGTCGAGGCTCTCGGCGACGGCGAGCTCGCGGGCGCGCTCCTGGATGATCCGGGCGATGCGGAACAGGTACTTGCCACGGTCGCTGCCGCTCATCCGCGACCAGACCCGGTCGTAGGCGCGGCGGGCGGAGGCGACGGCCAGGTCGACATCGGCGGAGTCGGCGGTCGCGATGGTCGCGATGCGCTCCTCCGTCGCCGGTGAGATCGTCTGGAACGGCGTGCCGTGGCCGTCGACGAACTCGCCGTCGATGAAGAGCCCGTACTGGTCGCGCAGGTTCAGGATCGCGCGCGACTCGGGGGCCGGGGCGTACTCGAGAAAGCTCATGGTGTTGTCGTCCGTCTCAGTCGATCGTCACGTAGTCGGCGCCGGAGTAGTGGCCGGTGTGCAGCTTCTGGCGCTGCAGCAGCACGTCGTTCAGGAGGCTGGAGGCGCCGAACCGGAACAGGTGCGGCTGCAGCCAGCGCTCGCCGACCGTCTCCGCGACGGTGACGAGGTACTTGATGGCGTCCTTGGAGGAGCGGATGCCGCCGGCGGGCTTCACACCGATCTCCTCGCCGGTGAGCCTGTGCCAGTCGCGCACGACCTCCAGCATCAGCAGGGTGACCGGAAGCGTCGCGGCGGGCGAGACCTTGCCGGTGGACGTCTTGATGAAGTCCGCGCCGGCCAGGATGCTCAGCCAGGAGGCCCTGCGGACGTTGTCGTACGTGTTCAGCTCGCCGGTCTCGAGGATGACCTTGAGGTGGGCGTAGCTGCCGTCGTCGCGGCGGCAGGCCTCCTTGACGGCGACGATCTCGTCGAAGACGAGGCCGTAGCGGCCGGAGAGGAACGCACCGCGGTCGATGACCATGTCGATCTCGTCGGCACCCGCGGCAACCGCGTCTGCGGTGTCCGCGAGCTTGACCGGCAGGGAGGCGCGGCCGCTCGGGAACGCGGTCGCCACCGCGGCGACGTTGACTCCCCCGGCCTGCCCGGTCTCGCGGGCGACGCGTCCGGCGTGCGAGGCGCCGAGCGCCTCCACCGCGTACGGAACCATGTCGCCGTAGACGCAGACGGCGGCGGGCCGTGGCGCGGTCAGGTCGCTCGGGTCGGGCGTGAGGGCCTTCGCGACGAGCGAGCGCACCTTGCCCGGCGTGTCGGCGCCTTCGAGCGTGGTGAGGTCGATGAGCTCGATCACCTTGTCCAGTGCCCAGGCCTTGCTGGAGGTCTTGATGGAGCGGGTGCCGAGGCCGGCCGCGCGCTGCTCCAGCCCGACGGCGTCGACGCCGGGGATGCCGCCCAGGTAGCGCCGGAGCGACCCTTCCGTCAGGTCGCCGCCCAGCACCTCCACGGCACGGGCCGCCGGTGCGAGCGTGCGCACGGGCGGTGTGGTCTCGATGGTCATGTGAGTTCGTTCCTTTCACTCGGCACGGTGCGGCCGAGGAGGTCGTTCGCCGTCGACTCGTCGGTGATGATCGTCGTGCACAGCCCGCTGGCGACCACGGCATGGGCGACGCCGTGCTTGGCCTGCCCTGCGATGACGGCGATGGACGTCCGGGCGTTGCGGAGCTCGTCCAGGCTGAGGCCCAGCGTGCGGCTGTCGAGCTCGGGGTCTGCCACCTGCCCGTCGCCGTCGATGAAGCGGCCGACGACGTCGCCGACGGCGCCCCTGTCGGCCAGCGCCCTGACGTCGTCCGACGAGAGGTAGCCGGAGTCGACGTGCACCGAGCTGGTGTCGACGACTCCCGCGCTGAAGAGGTAGGCGTTGGCGCTGCGCGCCAGCTCGAGCACCGACTGCACCGACCGGTCGGCCTCGATGGCCCGCCGGGTCGCCGCGTGCTCGAAGATCGCGGGGCTCGGGAGGAGGGTCGCCGTGCCCTGCGCCTTGCGCGCGATCACCACGGCGGTGTCGGCCGCGGCGGTCGCCTGGCGGGTGCTCGACACGCTTCCGTTGATCTGCACCGGGTTCACGCCGACGGCCCAGCCCGGGCGCAGCCGTGCGGCGACCGCGTGCAGCGTGCGCCCCCAGCTCACTCCGAGCGTCCGCGGCACCGGGCGCAGAGTGGTCAGGTAGTCGGCTGCCGCCTGGGCGACCCGCGCCTGCACATCGGAGTCGGCCTCCGCAGCGGGCACGACGACGGCGTCGTCGAGCCCGTAGAAGCCGCACAGCTCGCGTTCGAGCGAGAACCGGCGGGCGCTGGGGTGCACGATCTCGATGCGCACGAAACCGTGCTCGCGCGCTGCCACCAGCAGTCGGCCGACCTTCCAGCGGGAGACGTTGAGGGCGACGCCGATCTCGTCCTGGGTCTTGCCGGCCTCGTAATAGAGTTCTGCGGCTTTGACGGCGAGGATCTCGTCGGTATCGTTCAGGGCCACCCGACCAGCTTAGGGCGGCGTGCAACGCTTGCGCACTGCCCGCTCAAATGAGCAACGAGCATCGTCAACGGTCTTCGAGCGCGGCGGGGCGGGCGACGACGGCCCCGGCCGCCGCGGCGGCGAGCGCTGTCGCGGTCAGCACCAGCAGCGGCACCGTCCAGCCTCCCGTCAGCTCGTGCAGCACGCCGACCGCGAGCGGACCGAGCGCGCCGAGCGTGTAGCCGAGTCCCTGCGTGAAGCCGCTCAACGCCACCGACCCGGCGTGCGTGCGGGTGCGCACGTTGATCAGCACCAGGCTCAGCGGGAAGAGCAGCGGGCCGAGGCCGGCGAGCGCCACCCAGAGCCAGGTCGCCGCGCCCGGCGCCAGGATGAGTCCCGCGTAGCCTACGAGGAAGAACGCGACGCCGGCGTAGACGAGAAGGGCGACGTTGCGCATCCGAGCGGCGAGCAACGGCACCAGCAATCCGGCCGGGATGCCCATCCCCGCATAGATCGAGAGGAGGGCGCCCGACTCCGCCGGCGAGGTCCCTGCGACATCGTGGACGATCTGCGGCAGCCACGCGAACATCGCATACGCGTTGAGGCTCGAGACCGCGAACACCACCGCCATGGCCCAGGCCAGGCCGGAGCGCCAGACGCGGGCCACCAGCGAGCGGTCGGCCTCCTCGACCTCCACGTCGTGAGCGGGATGAGCCGGCCGGTGCGTGATGACGATGCGCAGCCACGGGAGGATGGCGAGCACGCTCATCAGAGCCCACATCCCCACCGAGACGTGCCAGCCCGCGGCATCCGCCACCGGCACCGCCACCAGCGGCGGCAGCAGGGTGCTCACCGACATCACCGTCGCGTACAGCGCGGTGACGAGGCCGATGCGGTCGGGGAAGTAGCGCTTCACCAGCGGAGGCAGGAGGACGTTGCCGACGCCCATCCCCGCGAACGTCACAACGGAGCCGAGCGCGAGCACGGCGAACGAGCCGGCGGCCGCGCGGAGGACGTGCCCGGTCAGCATGACGCCGAGCGCGATCAGCAGCACGGTCTCCAGCGACAGCCGGCGCGTGAAGATCGGCGCGAGGAGGCCGAAGAGCGCGAAGCAGACCGGCGGCAGCATCCCGAGCAGCCCGACCCCGACGGCCGACACCGGGAACTCCGCCCGGATCTCCGAGAAGATCGGCGACAGCGCGGCGACCGCCGTGCGCAGGTTGGCCGCGACCAGCAGGATGCCGAGCAGAGCGACCGCACGACCGTGCCAGAGCGGGCGAGCCGCCTGCCCTGCCGTCACGCGGGCTCTGCGGTCAGGATCCGGCGGGCCTCGTCGACGTCTGCGGCGATCTGCGCGATCAGCGGCTCGACGCCGGAGTAGGCCACCATGCCGCGGATGCGCTCGGCGAATGCGACGTCGACCGTGTGCCCGTAGAGGTCGAGCTCGCGGTCGAGCACGTACGCCTCCACCTGCTTCTGCGGCACACCTTCGAAGGTGGGGTTGTTCCCCACCGAGATCGCGGCGGGATAGCGCGTGCCGTCGTCGTCGGTCAACCAGCCGGCGTACACGCCGTCGGCCGGGATGAGGCCCTCGTTCTCGGGAGACAGATTGGCCGTCGGGAAGCCCAGCTCACGGCCGCGTGCCGCCCCGTGCACCACGACGCCACGCACGGTCGGCACGGTGCCGAGCAGTTCGGCGGCGTGCCGCACGTCGCCCTCGGCGAGCAGGTCGCGGATCCAGGTGGACGAGACCCGGCGGCCGTGCTCGGGGCGCACGTCGTCGATCAGCTCGACCGTGAAGCCGTAGCGCTCGCCCAACGCCGTCAGCATCGCGACGTCGCCCGCTCCTCTGGCGCCGAACCGGAAGTCGCTTCCCACGAGGACGGCTGCCGCGTGCAGGCGGTCCACCAGGATGCGATGCACGAACTCCTCGGGCGGGAGGTCGGCCAGGGCGCGGTCGAAGGCCACCATCAGGGTCGCGTCGATGCCCGTCTCCGCCAGGAGCTCGAGCTTCTGCCGGTTGCTCACCAGCGACGACGGGCACTTCTCGGGGGCGAGCAGCTCCAGCGGGTTGCGGTCGAAGGTGATGACCGTCGCGGTCAGTCCGCGCTCGGCGGCGACGCTGCGCAGTCGGTCGATCACCGCGCGGTGCCCGGTGTGCACGCCGTCGAACTTGCCGATCGTGACGGCGCTCGGACCGAACCCGTCCGGCACCTCCGCGACGGCGTGGAAGACCTTCACGAACGCGCTCCGTCGCCGGCGACCGTCCGCTCGGCCGTGGCCTTCTCGGTCGGGTGGTGCCGGGAGAGCCAGAACAGCCCGAGGATCGGCAGCACCAGCGGGATGAACAGGTAGCCCATGCCGAAGACCGACCAGACGGTGGCGTCACGCCCGAACGGGTCGATGTCGTGGAGGCCGAGGGTCTGGGGCGCGAACAGGCTCAGAGCGCCGATCACCAGCACGCCGGCCAGCTCGAAGCTGATCGTGACCCACGCCACGCGGTACCAGAACCGGCCGGGCGCGACGAGCGCGATGGTGGCGACGATGTACACCACGGCGGAGAGCCCGGACAGCGTGAACGCCACGGGCGCCTCGTGGAAGCGGTCGATGATCTGGAAGACGCTGCGCCCGGTGGCCGCGAGCGCCAGCACGCCGTAGACGAACACGAGGACGCGGCCGACGCCGGAGATGCGGCGACGTGGACGGTGGTCGTCGGTGTGCTCGCCCGCGGACATGGTGTGGTGTGACATCGCTATCGATTCTATTCGCGCGCCATCCGTGCTGCTGGCGCGGTCAGGCGCCCTGGACGAACCAGATCTGCCCCATCCGATACACCATGACCGCGATCGCAAGGCACACCCCGCCGAGGATGACGGTGCTCCACCTGTTACGTTCGATCAGCGCCCAGAAGCCTCCCGCGAGCGGGAGCAGGAGCGCGGAGACCAGGTAGATGTAGAACTCCGCGAGGCTGCCGCTCGGCGAGTTGCCGAGGGCCGGCGCCACGATGGCCATCACCAGCTGCACGATCAGGAGCAGCTCGACGAGTGCCACCGCGCCCATCGTGACGTCGCCCGGCACGCGCCCGGCGAGGCCGAGCACCAGGCAGAGGACGCCCGCGATCACGGCGACGCCGACCTGCAGCGCCACGAACCATTCGATCACGACGACGCGATCTCGTCGGTGGGGAAGTTCACGAGCGTCCGTGCTTCCTTTCCGCGGAACTCGATGAGTCCCACCAGTGCGCCGCCCGGGGCGATCGCCGCGACAGGTGCACCGGAGGCGCCCTCCCGGTCCGCGACGTGGATGCGGCGACCGTGCGTGAGATCGATCGCCTGCTGCTCGGTCAGCTCCAGCCTCTCGAACAGCTCGGCGGCCGCCTGGGCGGCGGGGATCAGGGCGGCGCCGGGATCGAGCGTATCGAGTTCGCTCGCGTCCCGCACATCGAACGGCCCGACGCGCGTGCGGCGAAGCGCCGTCAGATGGCCGCCCACGCCGAGATCGGCGCCGAGGTCGCGCGCGAGGGAGCGGATGTAAGTGCCGGACGAGCAGACGACGCGCACGTCCAGCTCGATCGCCACGGGGGCGTCGTCGCCCGGCAGGCGCCTGACCCCGAGCAGATCGAAGCGCTCGATCGTCACCGCGCGCGGTCGGAGGACGACCTCCTCCCCCGCGCGGACGCGGGCGTAGGCGCGCTTGCCGTCGACCTTGATCGCGCTGACCGAGCTCGGGACCTGCTCGATCTCGCCGGTGAGCGCGGCGATGCCGTTCGCGATCGCACCGTCGGTCACCGCGGCGACCGCCGACGGGTCGGCCTCGGCGGTCACTTCGCCCTCGGCGTCGTCGGTCGTCGTCGTCGCTCCCAGCCGGATGGTCGCCAGGTACTCCTTGTCGGTGCCCACGATGTACGTGAGCAGCCGGGTCGACGAGTTGAGCCCCAGGATCAGGAGGCCCGTGGCCATCGGGTCGAGCGTGCCGGCGTGGCCGACCTTGCGGGTGCCGGCCAGCCTGCGCACGCGCGCGACGACGTCGTGGCTCGTCCAGCCTCCCGGCTTGTCGACCAGGACGAGACCGCTGCCGGTCATGCGTTCCCGCCGGCGACGTCGAGGACCAGCTGCAGCTTGGTGCGGAACGTGGACTCGATGATCTCGGTGGCGCAGGCGTCCTTGCCGTACTCCGCCGGCAGCTTGAGGCCGAGGAGCGTGTTCAGCAGCATCCCCTCGGCGAGGAACGTGCGCGCCTCGTCGGGCGAGAAGCCGACCTGGTCGCGGACCATCTTGTAGATGGCGAGGAAGCCCTCCCTGGCGCGTCCGCCGATGACGGCGTCGTTGCCCATGCCGAAGGCCTGCATGAGCGACAGCAGGATCCCGCGGTCCTCGATGAGGTTCACATACGCGAGCCCGAGCCGGCGGCCGATCTCGTGGTGCTCGCCCACGGCGCCGTTCTCACCCGCGGGCGAACCGTCGGCCTTCCAGCCGTCGATCGTGTCCTGGAAGCTGGTCATCAGCTTGTCGAGCGCCCGCTGCAGCACCTCGACGAAGAGGTTCTCCTTGCTGCCGAACATCCGGACGACGTACGGCTGGCTGATCCCGGCGGCCTTGGCGATCTGGTCGGTGGTGGCGCCGAAGTAGCCGCGCTCCCCGAAGACGAGGCTCGCGGCACCGAGGATCTGCTCGCGCCGTTCGGCGGAGGGGATCCGTTCACTGATCGCGGAACTCATGGTTGACAGGTTATCAGTCGATTACTAAAGTTCGTTGTAATCATTCGATTACTAATGAATTCACCCGATTCTTCAGGAAGCGATGCGTCCCATGACCACTACCCGTCCCGGTACCGCGGGCACTCCCCTCCGTGCCTCGCGCCGCATCCCCGTCTGGCTCGCGATCGTCGCGGCCTCCCTCCCGATGTTCATGGCGACTCTCGACAACCTCGTCGTCACCAGCGCCCTCCCCGTGATCGCACGCGACCTGAGCGCCTCCATCGAAGAGCTGCAGTGGGTCGTCAACGCATACACACTGAGCTTCGCGACGCTGATGCTGATGGCCGTCGGGCTCGGCGACCGGCTCGGCCGGCGCTCGGTCTTCCTCGGCGGCATCGTGGTGTTCACGCTGGCGAGCGCGGCCAGCGCCCTGGCGACCGAGCCGTGGATGCTGATCGCCGCCCGCGCCGTGCAGGGCGCGGGCGCCGCCGCCCTCCTCCCCCTGTCGCTCACCCTGCTGGCGGGCAGCGTCAGCCAACGGCTGCGACCGGCCGCGATCGGCATCTGGGGAGGCATCTCCGGTCTGGGCGTCGCCCTCGGCCCGCTGATCGGCGGCGCCGTCGTGCAGGGCTGGAACTGGCAGGCCATCTTCTGGCTCAACGTGCCGCTCGGCGTGATCGCCGTGCCGCTGGTGCTCATCGCCCTCCCCAACAGCTTCGGCGCCCGGGTGCGCGCCGACATCGTCGGCCTCCTGCTCGCCGCGCCGGGCGTGCTCGGGCTGGTCTACGGCATCGTCCGCGGCAACGACGCGGGCTGGGACAGCGCCGAGGTGCTGTTCTCGCTGATCGCCGGCGGCGTCCTCCTGATCGCCTTCGTCGTCTGGGAGTCGCGCACCCCTGCCCCGTTGCTGCCGCTGCGGCTGTTCCGCGACCGCAGCTTCACGGTCGCGAACCTGGTCGGTGCGACCTTCAGCTTCGGCATCTTCGGCGCGATCTTCATCCTCATCCAGTTCCTCCAGGTGGTGCAGGGTCACACGCCGCTCGAGGCGGGCGTGATGACGATGCCGTGGACGCTCGCGCCGATGGTCGTGGCGCCCCTGACCGGGCTGGTCTCCGGGCGCACCGGCACGCGCCTCCCGATCGTGGTCGGGCTCGTGTTACTGGCCGGAGCGATGGCGTGGATCGCCGGCACCCTGGCCGCCGATCTGCCGTACTCGCAGATGTGGCCGCCGTTCCTGCTCGCGGGCGTCGGGATGGGCCTGGTCTTCGCACCGAGCTCGACGGCGGTGCTGGCGAACATGCGCGCCGCCGACCACGCCAAGGCGTCCGGCACCAACTCCACACTGCGCGAGATCGGCGTCGCCCTCGGCGTCGCCGTGCTGACGGCGGTGTTCACGGGAGCGGGAGGCACGCTGACCCCGACCGGGTACGTCGACGCGGCCATCCCGGCGGTCTGGGTCGGAGCGGGCGCCCTGGCGGTCGCCGCGGTGATCGCGCTCGCCCTGCCGAGCCGTCGCCGCGCAGCGGAGCTCGCCGCGGCCGTCGCCCACGACGAGACGGCCGACGCCCTCCCACCCGCGGCTGCGGCCGAGGCCGTCGCCGAGCCGGCACCCGTCCTCGCCGACTGACCGGCGCCGAACGCGCAGGGCGCGCCGCCTCGCACTGCGCGACGCGGCGCGCCCCGCACGTTCGCTCGCGGCCTAGGCTGGAGGGCGTGCGAATCGGCGTGATCGGAGCGGGAGCCATCGGCGGGACGATCGCGGCGCTGCTCGATCGCGTCGGCCATCTCGTGGAGGTCACCGCGCGCGGCGACCACCTCGCCGCGATCCGCGCCGATGGACTGCGACTCGACGGCGGCTGGGGCGCGCACACGGCGCGCGTCGCCGCGGCCGAACGGCTGCAGACGCGCCCGGAGCTCGCGTTCGTCTGCACCAAGGCGCAGGATGCCGAGTCGGCCATCCGCGAGAACGCCGGCCTGCTCGAGGGCATCACCGTCGTCATCGTGCAGAACGGCCTCGCCGGCCTGCGGCTGGCGACCGAGCTGCTCCCCGGCTCCGAGTGCATCGGAGCGCTCGCGCTCTACGCCGCCAGCTACCTCTCCCCCGGCACGGTCAGCGTGACCACCGTCAACAACACCTACCTCGGCGCCGGCGACGGCGAGCCCCCTCAGTCGGCCGTCGACGCGGCGCGCATCCTCGACGCCGCGATGCCGAGCTTCGCCGTCGACAACTTCACCGGCTGCCAGTGGACGAAGCTCATGGTCAACCAGGTGAACGCGATGCCCGCCATCACCGGCCTGAGCGCGCAGGAGACGCTCGGCAGCCGAACCCTGCGGCCCATCGTCACCGCGAGCCTCCAGGAGGCCGTGCGCGTCGGAATCGCCCGTGGTGTCCGCTACGGCAGCATCCAGGGTCTCGACGATCGCATCCTGCGATTCGTCGCCTCCTCGCCCCGCTGGATCGCACAGGTCGTCCCGCTGCTGATGCGGAGGCGGATGGGCGCGACACCGAACCCCGGATCGACCCTGCAGAGCATCCGCCGCGGGCAGCCGAGCGAGATCGACTACCTGAACGGAGCGGTCGTCGCGGAAGCCAGGGCGAACGGCGGCGACGCTCCCGTGAACGCCGCCCTCACCGGCCTCGTGCACGACGTGGAGGCCACCGGCGCGTTCATCACGCCGGCGGACGTCGCCCGGCGCATGCAGCCGTTGCTCTGACCGGAGGCTGCTGGTCCGGCCGGCGCATCACGCCGACTCGGGTCGCGCCACCCGCACCGGGGCGACCGGATCGGAGTCGTCGACGAGAATGGTCGCGACCTCCCGCGGCCGTGCCTCCTCCTCGTAGATGGCGCGCTCCGGGGCATTGACCAGCAGCACGGACGCGTTCCACTCCCGCCGCAGTTCCGGGCGCAGCAAGAACTCGCCATCGATCACGAGCACCGCGTCCGGTCCGGCGGTCTCCCACCTGCTCTCGACGGGGACATCCCGCGCCTCGTCGAAGGCGGCGGTCTGGAACCCGGTGCTGCCCGCCATCCGGAACGGGTCGATCAGCACCCGCCGCAGCGTCCCGTAGTCGAAGGAGTCGCGGTAGAAGCCGGTGGGAGTCTCCGGGCCGAGCAGCGTGCGGTCGGCGCGCGGGCGATGGAAGTCGCCGACCGACGCCCGATGGGTGTCGGAGCCGGCCTCCCGGAACACCTCGGCGAGGTCGTCGGCGAACGCCGCGGTGCCGCCGCCTCCGTCGACGGCGACGATCACGCGCCCTCTCGGCGCCAGCGCACGCACGTCGCCGACGATCTCGCGCAGCGCGAGGACCCGCGGAGTCGGAGGCAGCATCATGCGACGAGCATAAGCCGTGGGCGACGGCTGCGAACCGGTAGCCTCGAAGCATGCCGGAGACATTCGCCTCCACGGTGGTGGACTGGTATCACGCGAACCGGCGCGACCTCCCGTGGCGCCGCGACGGCTTCACCGCCTGGGGAACGCTCGTCAGCGAGTTCATGCTGCAGCAGACCCCGGTGTCCCGCGTGATCCCGCGTCTCGAGGAGTGGCTGACCCGCTGGCCGACTCCTGCCGACCTGGCGGCCGTGCCGCCCGGGGAGGCGGTGCGCGCATGGCAGTCGCTCGGTTACCCGCGCCGTGCGCTGTGGCTGCACGCGGCCGCCGTCGCGATCACCGAACGGCACGGCGGCGTCGTGCCCGACGATGTGGAGGCCCTGCTGGCCCTCCCGGGCATCGGCGACTACACCGCCCGTGCGGTGGCCGTCTTCGCCTACGGCGCACGCCATCCCGTCGTCGACACCAACATCCGCCGCGTCATCGCCCGCGCCGTCGACGGTCAGGGCGAGCCGCCACCCCCGAGCGCCCGGCGCGACCTCGCGGCGATGTCGGCGCTGCTCCCCCGCGAGCTCCCTGCGGCCGCCGCCTTCAACGCGGGGATGATGGAACTCGGAGCGATCGTCTGCACGGCCCGGGCGCCCCGCTGCGACGACTGCCCGCTGGCGCTACAGTGCGCATGGCGGGCGGCCGGCTATCCGGCGTACGAAGGCCCGCGCAAGGCCGTGCAGAAGAAGTACGAGGGCAGCGACCGCCAGGTGCGCGGCCGCATCCTCGCGGAGCTGCGCGCGTCGCACATCCCCGTCACCCCGGAGGAACTCGAAGACGTCTGGCCGGATGCGGCACAGCGCGACCGTGCGCTGCGCGGCCTCGTGGAGGACGGACTCGCGGTGCCGGAGGGCGGCGGATACACGCTGCCCTGAGCCCTCATCGCTCCGCGAAGACCGCCGGATCCCAGTCGAGGATGCGCGACCGGTACACCAGCCCCTCCGTCATGAACGGATCGCCGTCGCGGAACCGCTCAGCGGCCTCCCTCGACCGGAAGATCGCCATCGACCCCTGCGACGCGGGATCGCCGAACGTGCCGATCATCAGCACGTCGCCATCCTTCGCGAACTCGTCGAGGTAGGCCTTGTGTCGCGGGTAGGTGTCCACCAGCCGCTGGAAGTGCTCCGGCCCGGCGTCGGGGTCGGCATCGTAGAACGAGACGGCGTACATGCCCTCAGCGTACGAAGCTCTCCGCCAACGACGCCAGAAGGAACTTTTGTCATGCTCGCGCAGCCGGACCAGCGGCAAGCCCGTCACGCCCCGGCGACGTCACCGGGCAGCCCGGTCCGGGACGACCCCCGTCTCGTCGAAGGCCGAACGCAGGACGTTCGCGAGTGACGCCGAGTATTCGGCGGTCATATGGCTGGTATCGATCCGGATGATCAGGTTGCCTGCGCCGACCGGACAGAGCCCATCCGTGGTGCAGAACCAGGGCACCGGATCGACGTAGGCGACCGTCATCCCGTCCACGACCGCGTCGCGCACCGCGCCCTGCTCAGCCGACCGCTTGATACCGTTGTCCGCCGGGATCGTCGCCGTGCACCGCTCGGGCCCGAAGATCCGGATCGCGCAGTCCACGGGGCGTCTCCCCTCGGGCGGATTGCCGAGTACCAGGACCGGCACACCGGCGGATCGCACGCTCTCGATGCTCCGAACCGTGGCCTGGCGCCACTCGGCTCCGGCGGCGTCTCCGGTGTTGCCGCTGACGAGGAAGCGCATCGAAGCGACGGCGCTCGACAAGACGATCAGGTCGGGCTTCGCCGCGGCGGCCTTGGCGAGGTCGGCTCTCCTGGCCTTCGCGCAGTCGTCCACGAACGTCTTGAGACCGCGGATCTCTTTCGTAAGGGCTGACGCCGCGGGGCAGCCCGCCAGGCCGAGCGCTCCGACCTGCCAGCCGGAACCGAGCGCGCCCTGGATCGCCGGGACCCAGGCCATCGCGATGGAGTCGCCGACGACGATCGCTGTGCGCTTCGTATCGGATTCGGGTGGAAGACAGATCAGGTTCAGAGCATTCGAATCGGGCGCCAGGCCTACGGGCTCGCGCTGGCAGCCACGGTGGTTCACATGCGCCAGCGGCGCGGACAGCATGTGCTCGAACGGCTGCCACGAGGTGGCAGCGGCCGCTTTCGAGAGCGCAGCGGCCAGCGCGCCCGAAGAGGACCAGGTGGTCGACGCAACGGACGCGGGCTGAACTCTCGGCAGGAGCGACATCCCGTTGAGCTGCCCAGCCGAGAGAACGGCGACCAGCCCGGCGGTCACCGCTATGCCGCCGACACGTGTCCAGGTGCGGCGCCGGGACAGCCAATCCTGGACGTGGTTCCACACACGCGCGTGTCGCGCGGGGTCTTCGATGAACCGGTACGAAGCGGCAGCAACGATCAGGGAGACGAACACGCACACCAGGCCGCGGAAGAAGGGCTCGCCCGGAATGAGCGCTGCCGCGAAGAAGATGATGGGCGCGTGCCACAGGTACAGGGAATACGAGATCCGGCCGATGTAACGAACCGGCCACACGGTCAGAACGCGCCCGAAATCACGCTCGCTCGCCGCCCGCTCCGCGGCCACGATGACAGCCGCGGTGCCGAGCACCGGAAGAAGCGCAGTCGCCCCGGGAAACGGGGTCGCCGAATCGAAGGCGACGGCGGCCACGACGATCGCGAGGAGTCCGGCAGTTCGCAGCGCAACAGCCGACCGTCGACGAGACACACTCAGCACCCCGGTCGCGACGATCACACCGACGGCGAATTCCCAGACCCGTGTCGGCGTCGCATAGTACGCAGACGCGGGGCGGTACGCCGTGAACCAGACGGAATAGGCCAGGAAGATCGCAAAGCCGGCGATTCCGATCCAGAGAACCGTGGCCCGCAGGTGCGGAGAGCGCCCTTTCGACAGCGCAGCGACGCCAGACCATCCGAGTAGGAGGAGCCACGGCCAGAACGCGTAGAACTGTTCCTCGACCGAAAGCGACCAGAAGTGCTGGTAGGGCGAGGCGGATCCGGTCGATTCGAGATAGTTGTTGCCGATGCTGACGAGGAACCAGTTCTGCACCCAGACCAGCGAAGCGGCTGCCTGTCGGTTCCAGGCCGCATTGGTCAGACCGAAGAACAGAAGGCCGGACACCCCGGCGGTGACCGCGATGGTCACGATCGCCGCGGGAGCGAGGCGGGCGAATCGTCGCGTATAGAAGCGCCCGAGCGCGATCCGCCCGGTCTTCTCCTTCTCGTGCAGCAGTGCCCGGGTGATCAGGTACCCGGAGATCACGAAGAAGATGTCGACACCGATGTAGCCTCCGGTCGGCCAGTACCACGCGTGGTTCGCCACGACGAGAAGTACGGCGACGGCACGGAGCCCTTCGATGTCGAGACGGAAGCGGGTGGCCACGAGTAGTCCTTCAGGATGCCAACGATACAGATGTACTAACCCTAAATTTTAGTGGTCACATCTGAGTTAAATCGGCTGCATCCGAACCCCGGACAAGAAAAATGACCCGGTGGATCACCACCGGGCCATCTCCTCGTCGACGCTCACTCCTCGTCGACGCTCACTCCTCGTCGTCGATATCCCTCGGCTTCACGTAGGGGTCCTCGTCGCCGGCGTAGCTCGCACCGGAGGCCAGACCGGCCACCTCGGTGTCGTGCTCGCGCGCCTGGCGCAGGAGGTCTTCGATGTGCGCCGCGTTCTCGGGAATGGCGTCCAGCTGGAACTCCAGCGTCGGCGTCAGCCGGGCGGTGATGTTCTTGCCGACCTCAGTGCGCAGCATGCCGGTCGCCGCCTGCAGGGCGGCGGCGGTGTCGGCGCGCTCCTGATCGGTGCCGTACACCGTGTAGAAGACCGTGGCGTGCTGGAGGTCGCCCGTCACCTGGACGTCGGTGATCGTCACGAAGCCCAGGCGCGGGTCGCGCAGACCGCGATCGAGCCGCTTCGCGATGATGACCTTGATTCTGTCGGCGAGCTTCCTCGCCCGTGCCGGATCGGCCATGTGGTCCTCCTTCGATGGTTCCGGTGCGGAAGCCGAAGGCCCGGCGGTCACCCGCCGGGCCTTGCGTGCCTCCGACATCAGACGCGGGGCTTCTCCCGCAGCTCGGTGGTCTCGATCTCGTCGCCGACCTGGATGTCGTTGTACTTGCCGAGGCCGATACCGGCTTCGAAGTCCGTGCGCACCTCGGTGACGTCGTCCTTGAAGCGGCGCAGCGACTCGATGGCGAGGTTGTCCCCCACCACCACGCCGTCGCGGATGACGCGCGCCTTGGCGTTGCGCGTGATCGTTCCGGACCGGACGATGACACCGGCGATGTTGCCGAACTTGGAGGAGCGGAACACCTCGCGGATCTCGGCCACACCCGACTGGACCTCTTCGAACTCGGGCTTGAGCATGCCCTTGAGCGAGTTCTCGATGTCCTCGATGGCGTTGTAGATGACCGAGTAGAAGCGGACGTCCACACCTTCGCGGGCCGCGCGCTCGCGAGCCTTCACGTCCGGGCGGACGTTGAAGCCGATCACGATCGCGTTGTCGATGGTCGCCAGGTCGATGTCCGACTCGGTGATCGCGCCGACGCCGCGGTGCAGGATGCGGAGGCTGACCGAGTCGTCGACCTCGATCTTCATGAGCGACTCCTCCAGCGCCTCCACGGCACCGGACACGTCGCCCTTGATGATGAGGTTGAGCGCCTCGACCTTGCCCTCTTCCAGAGCGCGGGTGAAGTCCTCGAGCGAGATGCGCTTGCGGGCCTTCGCCAGCTGGGCGTTGCGCTCGGCGGCCTCGCGCTTCTCGGCGATCTGACGAGCGGTGCGGTCCTCCTCGGTGACGATGAAGGTGTCACCGGCGCGCGGGACGCTGGAGAGACCCTGCACCTGGACCGGACGGGACGGAGCGGCCTCGAGCACGGGGTCGCCGTTCTCGTCGGCCATCGCACGGACGCGGCCGTAGGCCGTTCCCGCGACGATCGCGTCGCCGACGCGCAGCGTTCCGGACTGGATGAGCACGGTCGCCACGGCGCCGCGGCCCTTGTCGAGCTTCGCCTCGATGGCGACACCGCGCGCGTCCTTGTTCGGGTTGGCGCGCAGGTCGAGACCGGCGTCGGCGGTGAGCAGCACCGCGTCGAGCAGGTCGTCGATGCCGATGTTGTTGCGCGCGGAGACGTCGACGAACATGACGTCGCCGCCGTACTCCTCCGCCACCAGACCGAACTCGGTGAGCTGCTGACGCACCTTGGCCGGGTTGGCCTCCGGCTTGTCGATCTTGTTGACCGCGACCACGATCGGCACATTGGCCGCCTGGGCGTGGTTCAACGCCTCGATCGTCTGCGGCATGATGCCGTCGTCGGCCGCGACCACGAGGATCGCGATGTCGGTGACCTGCGCACCACGGGCACGCATGGCGGTGAACGCCTCGTGGCCCGGGGTGTCGATGAAGGTGATGGCACGCTCGATGCCGTCGTGCTCCGTCCACACCTGGTACGCACCGATGTGCTGGGTGATGCCGCCGGCCTCGCCCGCGACGACGTTCGCGTTGCGGATGGCGTCGAGGAGGCGCGTCTTACCGTGGTCGACGTGACCCATGACGGTGACGACCGGGGGCCGGATCTCGAGGTCCTCGTCGGACTCGCCCTCCAGCTCGGCGTCGAGGTCGATGTCGAAGCCCTCGAGCAGCTCGCGGTCCTCGTCCTCCGGCGAGACGACCTGGATCTTGTAGCCCAGCTCCTCACCGAGGATCTGGAAGGTCGCCTCGTCGAGCGACTCGGTCGCCGTCGCCATCTCGCCCAGGTGGAAGAGCACGGTGACCAGCGACGCCGGGTTCGCGTCGATCTTGTCGGCGAAGTCGGAGATGGAGGAACCACGGCGCAGTCGGATGACCGTGCCGCCGTCGCCGCGGGGAACGCTCACGCCGCCCAGCGACGGGGCCTCCCGCATCTCGAATTCCTGACGCTTCGCGCGCTTCGACTTGCGGGCCTTGGACTTGCCGCCGCCACGGCCGAACGCACCGGCGGTACCACCGCCGGGGCCACGACCGCGGCCCCCGCCTCCGGCCGGACGCGGGGCGCCGAAGCCGCCACCCGTGCCGCCACCCGGACGCTGGAAGCCGCCGCCCGCCGCGCCACCGGCGCCGCCGGGACGCTGCTGGAAGCCGGGACGGCCTCCGCCGCCACCCTGGCGCTGGCCGGGCCGGTTGCCGCCGCCCTGACCGGGCGCGCCGATACGGGGCGAGCCGGGACGCGGCGGAGCCGGACGCGGGATGTTGCCGGGGCTCGGGCGCTGGCCCATGCCCTGCGAGCTGGAGTACGGGTTGTTCCCGGGCCGAGGGGTGCTGGGCCGCTGGCCCATTCCCTGGCTCGACGAGAACGGGTTGTTGCCGGGACGCGGAGCGCCAGGGCGCGGGATGCTTCCGGCGCCGGGCGCCGCACCACCGGGCCGAGGAGCCGACGGGGCGGCCTTCTCGCTCGGGGCCGCTTCTGCTGCCGCCGTGGCGGCGGGAGCCGCCTTCTCGGCAGCGGCCTTCTCGGCGGCTGCCTTGTCGGCGGCGGCCTTCTCTGCCGCGGCCTGACGCTCGGCGACCGACATCGGCGCCTGCGGCTTCGGTGCGCCGGACTCGCTCGACGCCGGGGGGCGCGGAGCTGCCGGACGAGGAGCCTCCGCCTTGGGGGCGGCGGCGGCCTTGTCGGCGGTGAAGCCTTCAGCCTCCAGGGCGGCACGCAGCTTGCGCGCTACCGGCGGCTCGATGCTGGAGGACGGTCCCTTGACGAACTCGCCCATCTCTTTGAGTTTCGCGAGCGCGACTTTGCTGTCGACGCCGAGCTCGCTCGCGACCTCGTGTACGCGTGGTTTTGCAGCCACAATTCTCCTGTCTGGGGCCTACCCCGGACAGGGCAGGCGTTAGTAACGGACGGAACTCATTTCGAGCCGCTCATTTGGTGTCACTCATGTGAAGTCACAGCTTCTTCTGCCTGTTCTCGTAAGTAGGCCCTGAGGGATTCAGCCCACGGGGCCGTCGCGTCGAGGCTCTTCTCCGCTCTCAGCGCCCGCCCGAAGGCCCTGCGCTTGAGTGCGAGATCGAGACACTCGTCGACCGGATGCAGCCACGCGCCCCGTCCGGGAAGAGTGGCGGACGGGTCCGCCACGATTTCCGAATTCCGGAGAACGACCCTCAGAAGTGAGGGCCGGGGAGCGCGAGAACGGCATCCGACGCACGTTCTGACGGCTTCCATCTTACCCCTCACGCATCTCTGCGCCGAAATCAGGACGGAGCGCCGCGTATAGTCCAACGCCCCATCCTGAGCGAACATTCCCTGAAGAATTACTTGTCGTCCAGAATCGAATCGGGCTGGATGTCGTTTTCATGTGCCTTCGGCAACCGTGTCGCCACGGCTTCGCCCCGTCGGCACGGCGCGAAGATCGACATCCAGCCCTCTCCTTACTTGTCGTCCAGAATCGAATCGGGCTGGATGTCGATCTTCGCGCCCGTCAGCTTCGCCGCGAGGCGCGCGTTCTGCCCCTCCTTGCCGATGGCCAGCGACAGCTGGTAGTCGGGCACGAGGGCACGCACCGCCTTGAGCGACTCGTCGATGACGAACGCGCTTGTCACCTTGGCCGGCGAGAGCGCGCTCGAGACGAAGGTCGCGAGATCGGGCGAGTAGTCGACGATGTCGATCTTCTCGTTGTTGAGCTCGGCGGTCACGGCGCGCACACGCTGACCGAGCTCGCCGATGCAGGCGCCCTTGGCGTTCACGCCCGGTTCCGTCGCACGAACGGCGATCTTGGTGCGGTGTCCTGCCTCGCGGGCGAGCGAGACGATCTCGACGATGCCGCTGGCGATCTCCGGGACCTCCAGGGCGAACAGCTTGCGGACGAGCGCCGGGTGCGTGCGCGAGACCGTGATCGACGGCCCCTTCGCACCCTTGGCGACGCTGGTGACGTAGACGCGGATCCGGGAACCGTGCGTGTACTCCTCGCCGGGCACCTGCTCCTCGGGCGGCAGGATGGCCTCCACGCTGCCCAGATCGATGTGCACCATGCGGGGGTTGGGGCCCTGCTGGATGATGCCGGCGACGATGTCGCCCTCGCGACCGCGGAACTCGCCGAGCACCGCGTCGTCGGCGATATCGCGCAGCCGCTGGTTGATCACCTGCTTGGCCGCGAACGCAGCGATGCGCCCGAAGTCGCTCGGGCTGTCCTCGGCCTCGCCGATGACGTTGCCCTCGTCGTCGTGCTCGGGAACGTAAACGGTGACATGCCCGGTCTTGCGGTCCAGGTGCACGCGCGCGGCGGGCGGCTGGTCGCTGTGCCCGTGACGGTGGTCGGCCTGGTTGGTGTGCTTGAGATACGCGGTCAGGATGGCCTGCTCGATGATCTGCACAAGCTCGTCGAACGGGATCTCCTTCTCGCGCTCCATGAGACGCAAGACGCTGAGGTCGATGTCCATGCCGGCCTCCTCTATTCAGATCTTCGCCGCCGCGCGATGGCGCGACGGACTCAGCTCTCTACGGTACCCGAGATTCCCGAGGGCCGGGACCCCGCGTACCCTGCAGGGCATGAGCGCACCCTCCCGAACGGCGTCTCGCCTCGAACGCAGCACGACCGTGCGGATCCTGACCCGCGTCGGACTGGCCTCCATCGGCCTCCTCCACCTCCTCATCGGCATCATCGCGCTGGCGGTCGCGGCGGGAGCGGGCGGTCAGGCCGACCAGTCGGGTGCGCTGCAGGCCGTGGCCTCCGCACCCGGTGGCGTCTTCGTGCTCTGGCTGGTGGTCGCCGGCTTGATCGTGCTCGCGGTCTGGCAGCTCCTGGTCGCGGTGACGGCGCACGGCGCCGGCACGAAGGCCCTCGAGGTGGTCAAGGCGGTGGTGTACGCGGCCCTGGCGGTCGTGACGGTCTCGATCGCGACCGGAGGTCACCACAACACGACGTCGACGGAGAAGACTCTGAGCGCGCGCCTTCTCGCACTGCCCGGCGGAGTCTTCGTGCTCGGCCTGGTCGGGCTGGTCGTCGTCGTCGTGGGCGCCGGATTCATCCGCAACGGCGTGACGCACCGCTTCGAGCGCGACCTCAAGCTGCCTCCGGATCGGTGGGCGGGGACGATAACCGTGCTCGGCAGGGTCGGCTACATCGCCAAGGGGATCGCCCTCCTGCTCGTCGGCGGCCTGGTGGTGGCCGCCGCCATCACCGTCGACCCGTCGAAGGCCGGCGGGCTCGACGGAAGCCTCAAGGCCCTGGTGAGCGTCCCGTTCGGCGTGTTCCTTCTCATCGCGATCGCCGCCGGGCTGATCGCCTACGGCCTCTTCTGGTGCGTGCGGGCGGTGCGGGCGCGACTCTAGCCGGTGAGCTACGCCTCCTCCTCCGCCGGCGCCGCGAACTGCGCGTTGTAGAGCGTGTAGTACGCCCCGCCGCGCGCCAGCAGCTCGGCGTGGGTGCCCTGCTCGACGATCCTCCCGGCCTCCATCACGAGGATCAGATCCGCGTCACGGATGGTGGACAGCCGGTGCGCGATCACGAAGGACGTGCGATCGGCGCGCAGCGCGCTCATGGCCTTCTGCACCAGCAGCTCGGTGCGGGTGTCGACCGACGACGTCGCCTCGTCGAGGATGAGCACGCTGGGCCGCGCGAGGAACGCCCGCGCGATCGTCAGCAGCTGCTTCTCCCCCGCCGACACATTGGAGCCCTCGTCGTCCAGCACGGTGTCGTAGCCGTCCGGCAGCGAGTGCACGAACCGGTCGACGTAGGTGGCGCGGGCCGCGTCGAGGATCTCCTCCTCGGTGGCGTCGGGCCGGCCGTACGCGATGTTCTCCCGGATGGTGCCCTTGAACAGCCAGGTGTCCTGGAGCACCATTCCCATCCGCTCTCGCAGGTCGTGCCGCGTCATCGACGCGATGTCGACGCCGTCGAGGGTGATCCGGCCGGAGTCGAGGTCGTAGAAGCGCATCATCAGGTTGACCAGGGTCGTCTTGCCCGCGCCGGTCGGGCCGACGATCGCGACCGTCTGGCCCGGTTCAGCCACCAGCGAGAGGTCCTCGATGAGCGGCTTGTCCGGCACGTACCGGAACGAGACGTCCTCGAAGGCGAGCCTCCCCCGCGTGCCCTCCGGACTCTCCGGCTCTGCTGGGTCGGCGCTCTGCTCGTCGGCGTCGAGCAGCTCGAACACGCGCTCGGCGCTGGCGACGCCGGACTGCAGCAGGTTCGCCATGGAGCCCAGCTGCGTCAGCGGCTGGGTGAACTGGCGCGAATACTGGATGAACGCCGTCACGTCGCCGAGCTGCATCGCGCCGTTGGCGACCTGCAATCCGCCGACCACGGCGATGGCGACGTACATGAGATTGCCGACGAACATCATCGACGGCATGATCAGCCCGGAGATGAACTGCGCCCCGAAGCTCGCCTGGTACATCTCCTGGTTCTTCTGACGGAACCGCTCCTCCACCTCGCGGTGGCGGCCGAACACCTTGACCAGCGAGTGGCCGGTGAAGGCCTCCTCGATCTGCCCGTTGAGCTCGCCCGTGCCGCGCCACTGGGCCACGAACAGCTTCTGGGAGCGCTTCGCGATCAGGGTCGTGACGAGCAGGGTGAGCGGGATGGTGATCAGGGCGATCACCGCCAGCAACGGCGAGACCACGAACATCATCACCGTCACGCCGATCACCGTAAGCAGCGAGGTGAGCAGCTGGCTCAGCGTCTGCTGGAGGGTCTGCGAGATGTTGTCGATGTCGTTCGTGACGCGGCTCAGCAGCTCGCCGCGCTGCATCGTGTCGAAGTAGGTCAGCGGCAGGCGGTGGATCTTGGCCTCCACGTCCTGACGCAGCCGGTACACCGTTCGCTGGGTGATCCCGTTGAGGATGTAGCCCTGCAGGTAGCTGAACACCGACGACGCGATGTAGAGCGCCAGCACCCACATGAGGACGTGCCCGACCGCGACGAAGTCGATGCCCGCGCCCGGGACGAGCGTCGTCCCCGAGATCAGGTCGGCGCGCTGGCCCTGGCCGCTCGCTCGCAGGGTCGCGATCGCCTCCGCCTGCGTCTGCCCCGCCTTGAGATGCGCAGAGATCGCACCCGAGAAGACGAGGTTGATGGCGTTGCCGAGCAGCTTGGGGCCGAGCACGGCGAACGTGACGCTCACCACGGCGAGGAGCGTGACGATCACGATGCCGACCCGCTCCGGGCGCAGCCGGCCGGCGAGCCGCTTCGCGGAAGGCCCGAAGTTCAGGGACTTGTCGCCCGGCATCGTCATTCCGCCGAACGGGCCGCCGCCACCCGGACCGCGTCGGACCGGGGTGCGGACAGGGGCCTGTGTGGTCGCGCCGCGAGCGGCGTTGTCGTCGCGGCTCATGCCGCCTCCTCCGCGGTCAGCTGCGACGAGACGATCTCGGCGTAGGTCGGGTTGCTCTCGACGAGCTCGGCGTGGGTTCCGTGGCCGACCACCCTCCCATCGTCGAGCACGATGATCTGGTCGGCGTCCACGATGGTGGACACGCGCTGCGCGACGACGATCATGGTCGCATCGGTCTCATTGCGGGCCAGCGCCTGCCTGAGTCGCGCGTCCGTCGCGGTGTCGAGGGCCGAGAACGAGTCGTCGAAGATGAAGATCTCGGGCTTGCTCACCAGCGCGCGGGCGATCGCGAGCCTCTGTCGCTGACCACCCGACACGTTCGTGCCGCCCTGGGCGATCGGGCCGTCCAGCTTCTCGGGCATCTCGTCGACGAAGCCCTTCGCCTGCGCGATCTCGAGCGCGCGCCAGAGCTCGTCGTCCGTCGCGTTCGGGTTGCCGTAGCGGAGATTGCTCGCGACCGTTCCGGAGAAGAGGTACGGCTTCTGCGGAACCAGACCGATCCGCGACCAGAGGAGCTCGGGATCCAGCTCGGCCACATCCACTCCGTCGACCAGGACGATCCCGCTCGTGGCGTCGAACAGGCGCGGGATGAGGTTGATCAGCGTGGTCTTGCCCGCGCCGGTGCTGCCGATGATCGCGGTCGTCTTGCCCGCCTCCGCGAAGAACGTCACGTCGCTGAGCACGGGCTGCTCCGCCCCGGGGTACGAGAAGCCGACGCCGACGAACTCGACGGTGCCCGTCGCCGTGACCTCCGTCACCGGGTTCACCGGAACGACGACCGACGGCTCGGTGTCGAGCACCTGGGCGATGCGGTCGGCGCAGACGGCCGCGCGCGGGACGAGGACGGCCATCATCGTGGACATCATCACACCCATGAGGATCTGCATGAGGTACTGCAGGAAGGCCGTCAGCGTGCCGATCTGCATGGACCCGTCCGCGACCCGGTACGCGCCGAACCAGATCACCGCGACGCTGGAGACGTTGAGCACCAGCATCACGATCGGGAACATCAGCGCGAACAGTCGACCGGCCCGGATCGCGGTGTCGGTCACCTGGTCGTTCGCGACCGTGAAACGCTCGGTCTCGACCTCCTCGCGCACGAACGCCCTGACCACCCGGATGCCGGTGAGCTGCTCGCGCAGCACCCGGTTCACCCGGTCGATCCGTTCCTGCATCATGCGGAACAGCGGGACCATCCGGACGATGATCAGGCTCACCGCGATCAGCAGGACGGGGACGCTCACGGCGATCAGCCACGACAGCTGGATGTCCTGGCGCATCGCCAGGACGATCCCGCCGATCGCCAGGATCGGTGCGGAGACGAGCAGCGTGCAGGTCATCAGCACGAGCATCTGCACCTGCTGGACGTCGTTGGTGTTGCGCGTGATCAGCGACGGGGCGCCGAAGTGCGTGACCTCCCGCTCGGAGAACTCGCCCACCCGGTGGAAGATCGCGCCGCGGAGGTCTCGGCCGACGAGCATCGCGACCTTCGCCCCGAAGTAGACGGCGGTGATCGAGCACACGATCTGGACGATCGTGACCCCGAGCATCTCCGCGCCGGTCGAGAGGATGTAGCCGGTGTCGCCCTTGGCGATGCCGTTGTCGACGATGTCGGCGTTCAGGGTCGGCAGCCACAGCGACAGCAGCGACTGCGCCAGCTGGAAGACCACCACCCCGACGAGGAGCGGCCAGTGCGGCCGGAGGAACCGGCCGAGGAGTTTCAGGAGCATCGTGGCTCTCCCTGCTGTGCCGCGGACGCGGCGGTCGTGGGTGTGTAGATCGCGAACGGTCGGCCGGCGACGCCCACGAGGGCGATCCGGGCCAGGTCGTCGACGCTGAACTCGATTCCGTCGTTCAATGCGGGGAAGGCGGACGAGAAGCTGATGAGGCGGAGAATGTGGGCGACGCGCTCCGGTGGCCAATTGAGGTCGTCGGCCTCCGGCGCGAGGATCGTCGCGATGATCGCCGCGAACTCGGTGCGCTCCTGCGGCACCGGCGGCCGCTCGTGCCCCACGACCGCCATGATGCTCATGACGCTCCTGAAACGCTCGCGCAGCAGGTAGACGATCGCACGGACCTTGTTCTCGATCGGGAGCGCAGGGTCGATGGCGCGCAGCGCATCGCGGAGCGGCTCCGGGTCGAGATACTTCTCGACGGCCGCCCGCACGAGGGTCTCCTTGTCGCCGAACGCCCGCCAGATCGTGCCTTCGGCGATCCCGGCCGCGTCGGCGATCTGCCGGGAGGTCACGCCACGGCCGTGCTCGACGAGCAGCGGGATGACGGCGTCGATGATCATGGCCTTGCGGTCTTCCGGCGCGAGCGGTTGCGCACGCGTGCGCCCCGGCGGATCAGCCTCCGACCCGGCGCCTGCTCGGGCCGCCGCCACGGTCTCCGCGTCCATCTCCACACCCGTGTCCACGAAGGGAATCGTAGGCGGAGTGAGTGCTCACTCACAAGGACGGGACCGTTCGCCCAGAGCGAACGCCCACTCGAGCTCAGGGCCGGCGCGGGAAGAAGCCCGAGATCGTCTCCAGCTCGTCGGCCGTTGGCGACCAGGAGGTGGCCGCTTCGGCGTTCGCCACGATCTGCTCGGGGCGGGTCGCACCCGCGATGACGCTGGTGAGGGCCGGCTGAGCGAGGAGCCAGGCGAAGGTCGCCGCGAGCATGGTGACCCCGCGCTCGTCGCAGAACGCCTGATACCGCTCGATGGCATCCCACGGCGCTCCGTCGAGCAGGTGCTTGCGCTGCATCATGATCCGGCTGTCGGCCGGGCCGCCCGAACGGCTGAACTTGCCCGTGAACAGGCCGTTGTAGAGCGGGAAGAACGGCAGGAATCCGAGCCCGTACGCGTTGACCGCCGGCAGCACCTCGCGCTCCGCGTCGCGTTCCAGGAGGCTGTACTCGTTCTGTGCGGAGATGAATCGCGGATGCCCGGCGAGCCTCGCGGTGAACTCCGCCTCCGCGATCTGCCAGCCGGCGAGGTTGGAGTGACCGATGTACCGGATCTTCCCCTCGGCGATGAGGTCGTCGAGAGCGGCGAGCGTCTCTTCGATGGGCGTGGCGGGGTCGGGACGGTGCAGCTGGTACAGGTCGATCCAGTCCGTCCGCAGACGCCGCAGGGAGGCCTCCACGGCGAGGCGGATGTACCGCCGCGAGCCACGCACGCCCCAGTCGGGGCCGTTGGCGCCCGACATGTCCATTCCGAACTTGGTGGCGAGCACGATCTTGTCGCGCCGGCCCGCGAGCGACGCGCCCATCAGGCTCTCGGAGAGACCGCGCTCCTTGCCGTAGATGTCGGCGGTGTCGAAGAACGTCACGCCGGCGTCGATCGCCGCGCCGATGACGGCGTCGGTGCCCTCCTGAGTCTCGGTGGCGGTGCCCGCACGCCCGAAGTTGTTGCAGCCGAGGCCGATCGTGGAGACGATCAGACCAGAGGGTCCGAGGTTGCGGTATTCGATGTTCGCCATGCCGTCGAGTCTAGGCAGCGCGGTGCCCGCGAACGAATCGAAGAACTCCTCCCCAGGGCACCGCGTGAACGACTTATCCCCCATGTCCGATTTCCGCGAGAGACTGTCGGACGCCCACCCTAGAGTCGACGCATGAGCAGTTCCTTCTCGTACCTCCTCCGCATTCCGAGCCCTGTCGGGCGCATCGAGCTGACCGCCGACGACGCCGCGGTCACGTCGCTCTCGATCGCACGCGACGACGTGCTCCCGCTCGACGATCACCCCGAACGCAGCTCGGCCGTGCTCGACGATGCGGCCGCCCAGCTCGAGGAGTACTTCGCCGGCACCCGGCGCTCTTTCGAGGTCCCCGTCCACCTGGCCGGAACGCCCTTCCGCACGGCGGTGTGGCAACGGCTGTCCGGGCTGGAGTACGGCACCCTCACGACCTATGGAGACCTGGGTCTCGCGATCGGGCGGCCCGGTTACGGTCGTGCCATCGGGGGCGCGGTCGGCGCCAACCCCATCCCCATCATCATCGGGTGCCACCGGGTGCTGTCGTCGACAGGCAAGATCACCGGCTACAGCGGCGGCGAGGGCATCCCCACCAAGCTCTGGCTGCTGGAGCACGAGGGGATCACGCTGGCCGCATGAGCACGACCGATCAGCTCCCCGAGCTCCCATCAGCCACCGCCGCGGCGGCCCAACCCGCGACTCCCGGGGCCACGTCCCCTTCAGCCTCGGCCGTCGAGCCGGCGGCGCGATCCGCCCTCATCGTCGGCGACGACGGAGTGGCCCGCTGTTCCTGGTCGGCGAACGATGCCGAGTATCGCCGCTACCACGACGAGGAGTGGGGCACGCCGCAGCACGATCCGCGCGCGCTGTACGAGAAGCTCTGCCTCGAAGGGTTCCAGGCGGGGCTCTCCTGGATCACCATCCTGAGACGCCGGCCCGCCTTCCGCGAAGACTTCCACGGCTTCGACCCGGTCGCGGTCGCGGCGATGACGGAGGACGATGTGCAGCGCCTGCTGGGCGACGAGCGGATCATCCGGCACCGCGGCAAGATCGAGGCCACCATCTCGAACGCGCGGGCGACGCTCGCTCTCGATGTTCCCCTCGAAGAGCTCATGTGGAGCTTCGCCCCCTCGGGCGAACGCGAGCGGCCGCGCGCCTGGGGCGACATCCCGGCCGTGACACCGGAGTCGACCGCTCTCAGCAAGGAGCTCCGCCGCCGCGGCTACAGGTTCGTCGGCCCGACCACGATGTACGCCCTCATGCAGGCGACCGGCATGGTCGACGACCACTTCGAGGGCTGCTTTCGCGCAGGCGGCTGACGCCGGGCGCCGCAGCGAGCGGTCGGCGACGAACGCGTCCCATCCACGAACGAGCGCCGACGGGGAGGCCGCCGGCGGACGTGCTCATCACCGAACGCTGGCCGAGGTCTCGTGAGAGCGGCCCGGGCCCCACAGGAAAAGGAGTCGGGCCGGCGGTGGAGATCTATGGAACCGTTCTCGCTGGTGACGGCGCGTCCGCTCGTGCCCGACCGCAGGCGGAATCACTGTGCAGCCGCCACACCGGCTCCGGCAACGGGAACGTCAAATGACGCCGCCCGCGATCAACTCGCCGACCCGACTGGCTCATGGGGAGGTCTAGCCGCACCGCGGCGTGCGACCTCGATGGGATGTCCCCTCTCTCTTGCGAGTTGAGTTTATCTCACTTACAGAGCGAACGCCACCGCTGTCCACGGCGCACGGTGCATTCACAGCCGGCTGAGAGTCAGCGCGCTCCCGCCGGATCGGGCGGGCTCAGCGAGTCGCGCGCAGCACCGCGGTGAGCTTGCCCGGCGTCCCGGTCACCTCCGGCACCACCAGATCGAGCTCGCCTTCGCGGTCGCTGGATCGGGTGAGGTCGTAGCCCTCGTCCGCTGCCCAGGCGAGCAGCGCGTCCGTCGACTCGAAGTGCTCCCCGCGCTCGACCACAGCGCGGGTGAACAGGCCCTTGGCCTGTTTGTTGAAGTGGTTCAGAGCCCGCACTGTGCCGCTCTCGTCGCGCGCGAGTACCCGGAGATAGTGCACGCCCTCCCGGACCGGAAGCGGGCCGAGGGAGGCATAGCCCTCCGAACGCAGATCGAGGATGACACCCTGCACCGACGCGAGCTCCTCGGCGCACACGGCGCTCCAACGCTTCTTGAGCGACGGGGACAGTCGCGAGTCGAACGACAGCCGGTAGGCGGGGATGGGGTCGGCGGCACCAACCAGCCCCAGCAGTGCGGACTGCACCGCAACGCTCTCCGCCGCGAAGCGCCACTGCTCTGCCGTGAACGATTCCGCGTCCAGGGCGTCGTAGAGCACTCCCGTGTAGCGCAGGAGCGCCGGCATGGTCGATGCCGACCGCAGCACACGGTTCCGCTCCACCTCGATCGCCGCGTGCTTCGGTCCGAGCTTCAGCGCCCGAGCAGCGGCTTCCGGAGACGCCGTCATCGCGATCGTCTCGTCCACGACGGAGGAACGCGTGGGCGTCAGCGAAGGGAAGCCCAGCGACTCGAAGGCAAGCGGGACGCCCGCTCCCCCGTCACGCTTGGTCTCAGACGGGGGCAGGAGAAGGAGCACTCAGTGCTCCAGGAAGGCGAGCGCAGCGTCGACGTTCTCGCCGAGCGGGCGGGAGGTGTCGAGCGTGACACGGGGAAGCGTCGCGGCCGCGCCCTTCCACTCCGCGTAGTCCTCGATGCTCTGCTCCACCGCGTAGCCGGCGGTCAGGCCGGTACGGTTCGCGAGCCGTTCATTGTGGAGCGCCTCGTCTGCGCAGACCGTCTCGATCACGCGCAGTTTCACCCCGCAACGCTCCGCGAGGTCGCGCCACTGCAGGCGGGCGGGCTCGACCGCGTTCACCGCGTCGACGATCACCGAGTGGCCGCTCACCAGCACCTGCTCGGCCATCCGCTCCGCGACGAGGTAGGCGGCGAGGCCGGTCGGCTGGTCGGCATCGATGCCCGCTTTGAGGATGGCCGCCTCGATCGGGTCGACCGAGATCGCCGTGGCGCCGAGCCGGCCCGCGACGATCTCCGCGATGGTGGACTTGCCCGAACCCGGAAGCCCCGCCGTCACGACGAGGACCGGGACGCGGACGTCACCGAACTGCCGATCGAGCGGGGCTGCCTTGTCGGTCATCTCAGACGAGCTCGGCCTGACGGGCCACGATGGTGACCGTGTTGTTCTCCACCGAGAGGAAGCCGTCGTCGGCCTGGGCCGTGATCGACTCGCCTCCGTTGAGGGTCACCCGCACCTCGCCCTGGGCGAGGATGGCGAGCAGCGGCTCGTGGCCGGGCAGAATACCGATCTGCCCCTCCACGGTCCGCGCGACGACCATGCTCGCCTCGCCCGCCCACACTTCGTGGTCGGCGGCGACGACACTCACGTTGAGAACAGCCATGCTCAGCCGTTCTCCTTCTGGATCTGAGCCCACTTCTCCTCGACGTCGGAGATCGGTCCGACGTTGAAGAACGCCTGCTCGGCGACGTGGTCGAACTCGCCCTTGGCGATCGCGTCGAACGACTCGATGGTGTCCTTCAGCGGAACGGTCGAGCCCTCGACACCGGTGAACTTCTTCGCCATGTAGGTGTTCTGCGAGAGGAACTGCTGGATGCGGCGCGCCCGCGACACGGTGATCTTGTCCTCTTCGGACAGCTCGTCGACACCGAGGATCGCGATGATCTCCTGCAGCTCCTTGTTCTTCTGGAGGATCTGCTTGACGGTGGTGGCCACGCGGTAGTGGTCGGCGCCCAGGTAGCGGGGGTCGAGGATGCGCGAGGTCGACGTCAGCGGGTCGACGGCCGGGTAGAGGCCCTTCGACGCGATCTCACGGGACAGCTCGGTCGTGGCGTCGAGGTGCGCGAACGTGGTCGCCGGCGCCGGGTCGGTGTAGTCGTCGGCCGGCACGTAGATCGCCTGCAGCGAGGTGATCGAGTGGCCACGGGTCGAGGTGATGCGCTCCTGGAGGAGGCCCATCTCGTCGGCGAGGTTGGGCTGGTACCCCACCGCGGACGGCATGCGGCCAAGCAGCGTGGAGACCTCGGAGCCGGCCTGCGTGAAGCGGAAGATGTTGTCGATGAAGAGCAGCACGTCCTGCTTCTGCACGTCGCGGAAGTACTCCGCCATCGTCAGAGCAGAGAGGGCGACGCGCAGACGCGTCCCCGGCGGCTCGTCCATCTGGCCGAAGACGAGGGCGGTCTTGTCGAAGACGCCCGCCTCCTCCATCTCGTGGATGAGGTCGTTGCCCTCACGGGTGCGCTCGCCGACACCGGCGAACACCGACACACCACCGTGGTCCTGCGCGACGCGCTGGATCATCTCCTGGATGAGGACGGTCTTGCCGACGCCCGCGCCGCCGAACAGGCCGATCTTGCCGCCCTGCACGTACGGGGTGAGCAGGTCGATGACCTTGATGCCCGTCTCGAACAGCTGGGTCTTCGACTCGAGCTGGTCGAACGCCGGCGGCTGACGGTGGATCGGCCAGCGCTCGGTGATCTCGATCTTCTCGCCCGGCTCGGCGTTGAGGATCTCGCCGGTCACGTTGAAGACCTTGCCCTTGGTCACGTCGCCGACGGGCACCGAGATCGGGGCGCCGGTGTCGCGCACCTCGCCACCGCGGACCAGGCCGTCGGTGGGCTTGAGGGCGATGGCGCGCACGAGGTCGTCGCCGAGGTGCTGAGCGACCTCGAGCGTGATCTCGGTCGACTGCTCGCCGATGGTGATGGTGGTCTTCAGGGCGTTGTAGATGCCCGGGATCGAGTCGTGCGGGAACTCGATGTCGACGACCGGACCGGTGACGCGGGCGATGCGTCCCACGCCGGCCGGCTGCGCGGTCGAAGCCTGGGCTTCGGCGGTAGCGGTAGTCATGATTCGTTCTCTCTCGTTTGGACGATTATTTTGCCGAGCTCAGCGCGTCCGCGCCGCCCACGATCTCGGAGATCTGCTGGGTGATCTCCGACTGGCGGGCGTTGTTGGCCAGTCGCGTGTAGTCGGTGATGAGCTTGTCGGCGTTGTCGCTCGCGGCCTTCATCGCCTTCTGCGTGGCCGCGTGCTTGGAGGCGGCCGACTGCAGCATCGCGTTGAAGATGCGGCTCTCGATGTAGACCGGCAGGAGCGAGTCGAGCACGGTGTTGACATCCGGCTCGAACTCGTAGAGCGGCAGCACCTGCGTGCGGTCCGGCTCTTCGACGCCCTCGACGACCTCCAGCGGAAGCAGGCGCACGATCTGCGGCTCCTGGGTCAGCATGCTCACGAAGCGGTTGTAGATCACGTGGATCTCGTCGACTCCGCCGTCGGACGAGTCGCGCAGGAAGGACTCGAGGATCGCGTCGGCGATCTCCTTGGCCTGCTCGAACTCGGGGTTGTCCGTGTTGCCGGTCCACACCCGCTCGAACGCGCGGCGACGGAAGCTGAAGTAGCCCTGCGCCTTGCGCCCGATCAGGAAGTAGACGACCTCCTTGCCCTGGCTGCGCAGCAGCTCGGCGAGCTTCTCAGACTCCTTGAGCACGTTCGAGTTGAACGCACCGGCGAGACCGCGGTCGGACGAGAAGATGACGATCGCAGCGCGCTCGATCTTCTCGGGCTCCGTGGTGAGGACGTGCTCGACGTTCGAGTAGGTCGCCACCGCCGACACCGCGCGTGTGATCGCGCGAGCGTACGGCGAGGAGGCGGCCACCCGAGCCTGCGCCTTCTGGATGCGTGAGGCGGAGATCAGCTCCATGGCACGGGTGATCTTCTTGGTCGTCTGGGCAGACCTGATCTTCTGCCGGTAGACCCGAAGCTGTGCTCCCATGTGTCTTCCTCAGTACCTATCCGTGCTCAGCGCTTCGCCTTGACGATGCGCTCCTGGTTGACGTCCTCTTCGGCGCTCGCCTCGAACTCCTCGCGTCCGACCGAGGCGAGCGGCTTGCCCTCGCCGGTCTGGAACTCGAGCTTGAACTTGTCGACCGCCTCGCCGAGCTTCGCCACCGTGTCCTTGTCGAGAACGTTGGTCTCGCGCAGGGTGGTGAGGATGTCGGTGTTGCGGCGCAGGTGGTCGAGCAGCTCGGACTCGAAGCGGAGGACGTCCTCCACCGCGACCTCGTCGAGCTTGCCGTTGGTGCCGGCCCAAATCGAGACGACCTGCTCCTCGACGGGGTACGGCGAGTACTGCGGCTGCTTGAGCAGCTCGGTCAGGCGGGCGCCGCGAGCGAGCTGGCGGCGGCTCGCCGCGTCGAGGTCGGAGGCGAACATCGCGAACGCCTCGAGTGAGCGGTACTGGGCGAGCTCGAGCTTGAGCGTGCCGGACACGCTCTTGATCGACTTGACCTGCGCGTCGCCACCGACGCGGGAGACCGAGATGCCGACGTCGACCGCGGGACGCTGGTTGGCGTTGAAGAGGTCGGACTGCAGGAAGATCTGGCCGTCGGTGATCGAGATCACGTTGGTCGGGATGTACGCAGAGACGTCGTTCGCCTTGGTCTCGATGATCGGCAGACCGGTCATCGACCCGGCGCCCAGCTCGTCGGAGAGCTTGGCGCAACGCTCCAGCAGGCGGGAGTGCAGGTAGAAGACGTCACCCGGGTAGGCCTCACGTCCCGGCGGGCGGCGGAGGAGGAGCGACACGGCGCGGTAGGCCTCGGCCTGCTTCGACAGGTCGTCGAAGATGATCAGGACGTGCTTGCCGCTGTACATCCAGTGCTGGCCGATGGCCGAGCCCGTGTAGGGAGCCAGGTACTTGAAGCCGGCGGGGTCGGAGGCCGGGGCCGCGACGATGGTGGTGTACTCCATCGCGCCGGCGTCCTCGAGCGCGCCCTTCACCGAGGCGATGGTCGAGCCCTTCTGGCCGATGGCGACGTAGATGCAGCGGACCTGCTTGTTGACGTCGCCCGACTCCCAGTTGGCCTTCTGGTTGATGATCGTGTCGATCGCGATGGCCGTCTTGCCGGTCTGGCGGTCGCCGATGATCAGCTGACGCTGGCCGCGGCCGACGGGGATCATGGCGTCGATGGCCTTGATACCCGTCTGCAGCGGCTCGTGCACCGACTTGCGCTGCATGACGCCGGGAGCCTGGAGCTCGAGCTCGCGGCGGCCCTCCGTGGCGATCTCGCCGAGCCCGTCGATCGGGTTGCCGAGCGGGTCGACCACGCGGCCGAGGTAGCCGTCGCCGACCGGGACCGAGAGGACCTCGCCGGTGCGGGTCACCTCCATGCCCTCGACGATCTCGTCGAACTCGCCGAGGACCACGACGCCGACCTCGTTCTCGTCGAGGTTCTGCGCCAGGCCCAGGGTGCCGTCCGCGAAGCGGATGAGCTCGTTGGCCATCACGCCGGGGAGGCCCTCGACGTGCGCGATCCCGTCGGAGGCGTCTAGGACGTGTCCGACCTCGGTGGTCTCTGCCTTGGCCGGCTCGTACTTCGAGACGAAGTCCTTGAGCGCGTCCCGGATCTCATCGGGGCTGATCTGAATGTCTGCCATCGTAATTCCCTGGTTTCTCTGTATAGAGGGCGGTCAGCCCGCCAGCTGAAGTCGAAGTTCGGTGAGGCGCGACGCGACGCTTCCGTCGATCACGTCATCGCCGATCTGCACGCGCAGGCCGCCGAGGATCGACGGGTCGACGACCTCGTTGAGCTTGAGGTCGCCGTACGTGGCGGCGAGGCTCGTGCGCAGTCGCTCGGCCTGCTCGGCCGGGAGCTGAGTGGCCGTGACGACCGTGGCGATCGTCTGGCCGTACTGGGCGGCCACGACGCGCGCGGCGTCGCGCAGCGATTCGCGAACGCTGCGGCCGCGCGGCTGGAGGACCAGCTGGCGCACGATCGCGACGGTCTGCTCAGAGGCCTTGCCCGCGAGCAGCCGCTCGGCCAGCGCGGCCTTCGCCTCGGGGGCCGCGAGCTTGCTGCGGAGCGCGAGCTCGAGCTCGGCGTCGGAGGTCACGGCGCCTCCGAACGCGAAGAGCTCGCCCGGGATGTCCACATTGCGCGGCGACGACGCGGCGATCGACCGGATACCGAGTTCCTCGATGGCCGCCAGGACGTCGTCCTGCCGCGACCAGCGCTCGCTCGACACGACGCTCAGCAGCTCGACCGCGGGCGCGGAGAGCGAGGCGAAGACGCGCCGCACGAGCGCGGTCTTGCCCTCCACCGGAGCCGAGGGGTCGCTGAGGACCGAACGGAGCTGGGCGGAGTCGGCGACGACTCGTCCTGCGGCGAACAGGTCTTCAGCCGTCGCCAGATCGGCCTTGGACCCGAGCCCGGCGAGCGCCGAGACGGATCGGGCCAGTGCTTCTCTGGAGGCGCTTCCCATCAGTTGCTCGACCCTGCCTTCTCGGCCTTCTCGCTGGACTCGAGGTCGGCCAGGAACCGGTCGACGATCGCCTGAGCCTTCTTGTCGTCCGTGAGCACCTCGCCGACCACGCCGGAGGCGAGGTCGATCGCGAGCGAGCCCACCTCGCCGCGGAGCGAGACGAGTGCGCTCTGGCGCTCCGCCTCGATCTGCGCCTGGGCGGCAGCGGTCACGCGTGCGGCCTCGACCGTCGCGTTGTCCTTGGCCTCCGCGACGATCTGCTGACCGTCGGTACGCGCGGTCTCGCGGATCTTGGCCGCCTCGGCACGCGCGTCGGCGAGCTGGGCGGTGTACTCCTCCAGCAGTGCCTCGGCCTTGTGCTGAGCCTCGTCGGCCTTCGCGATGTTGCCTTCGATCGCCTCGGCACGCTGATCCAGGAGCTTCTGCATGCGCGGCAGCGCGTAGATCCAGAAGAAGATCAGGATGACGACGAAGCAGATCAGCGACCCGACGATGTCGTACCACTGCGGGACGAGCGGGTTGATCTTCTCGCCCTCCGTAGCGGCGCGGATCACACCGTTGATCATCGTTCCTCCTTATTGAGAGAGATGAGGAGGATTACTGGAAGATGAAGTAGGTCGCGATACCGATGAAGGCGAGCGCCTCGGTGAACGCGATACCGATCCACATCAGGACCTGAAGACGGCCGGCCAGCTCAGGCTGACGGGCGACGCCCTCGATGGTCTTGCCGACGACGATGCCGACGCCGATGGCCGGGCCGATGGCGGCGAGGCCGTAACCGACGGTGGCGATGTTGCCGTTGATTGCAGCGATGTCCACGTTATGTGTTTCCTTCCGTGATGGCGGTTCGCGCGGTTGCGCGAACCGTAATTAGTGCTCCTCGGCGACTGCGAGCTGAATGTAGACAGCCGTGAGCAGTGCGAAGACGTAGGCCTGGAGGACAGCAACCAGGATCTCGAACAGGGTGAAGACGAAGCCGAAGCCGAGGGCGCCGATGCCGAGCACGATCCAGCCCTGGCCGAGTGCGAAGGTGAAGAACACCGAGGCGCTGAAGAAGAGCACCAGCAGCATGTGGCCGACGATCATGTTCATCATGAGTCGGAGCGTCAGCGTGATCGGTCGCAGGATGAAGGTCGAGATGAACTCGATCGGCGTCACGATGATGTAGATGGCCTTCGGCACGCCGGCGGGGAACAACGCGTTCTTGAAGAACCCGCCGGGGCTCTTCTTGACGCCGGCGTAGATGAAGGTGATGTACGAGACGGCGGCCAGGACGAGCGGTACGCCGATGACGGAGGTTCCCGCGATGTTCAGGAACGGGATGACTCCCGTCAGGTTCATGAACAGCACCATGAAGAAGATGGTGGTGAGGATCGGGAGGAACCGACGGCCGTCCTTGCGGCCGAGCAGGTCTTCTGCGATGTTCACGCGGACGAGGTCAAGGCCCATCTCGACGAGCGACTGGAATCGACCGGGGACGACGCGCATGCGGCGTGTGCCGAGCCAGAAGACCAGGAGGAGTGCGACGACGGCGATGAACCGGACCAGCATGATCCGGTTGACCTCGAAGCCACCGATGGAAAAAATGGCCGGTGGGAAGAACTCATTGATCGACGGGCCGTGGAAGCTTCCATCATCGGAGCTTGCGGCCTGGACCAGCAGGTTCACAGCGTTAGCTAACAGCGCTATCTCCTGTTTCGGGGCGTCGAGCAAATGCTCTCGCGACGACGAACGGTGGACACCCGCGCTCGCGCGCCGGTGGTGCTTCGGGCGCGTACGGGTGGGGGATCACTGACAACTCTACAAGAGTTTTCAACCGGTAACGAATCGGATACGGCTCAGTGCTTCTCCCCCGGCAGCGTGACGTCGCTGACATAGGGAATGCGCGACCGGAAGACCACGATCATGTCGACGACGAGCGACCCGATCACGCCCGCGATGACGCTCAGGAACAACACGACGGGATTGATCCACGGCTGGTCGCGCAGCACGATCGCCAGCACGATGAAGAGCACGAACTTGAGGATCCAGCCGCCGAGCACGATGCCGAAGAAGATGCCGACGTAGAGGTCGGAGCCGATGAAGCGGTTCGCGATCAGGATGCTCAGGGCGGTGATCCCGAGGAAGACTGCGGCGATGAGCGTGCCGATGAGGGCGCTGGTCACTCCCACCCAGCCGGCGAAGATGCCACCGAGCACCATCCCGACGACGGCGATGGCGCCGGCGAGGATCAGCCCGTACTTGAGCGCGTCCTTCAGGACCGGTGTCGAGGTGGGCTGCTGCGGGGCGGGACGTTGCGCGGGCTGGTCCGGCCGCGGGGCGGCCGGGCCGTCCTGAGGGTCGGTCATCGGGTCTCCTTGGTGCTGGTGGGGTCGGTGGGGGTCGATGGAGCCGCCGGGACGCGCACGCTCTCGCTGGCGATGTCGAGCTGGTCGTAGCGGGCCGTCTCCTCGGCCTCCTTGCTCCCGGCGGGTGCGAGTTCGGCCGCCGCTTCGTTCGCCTTCCGCCTACTGAGCGGTGCCAGCGTGATGGCGCTGCAGATCACGAGGCCGATCGCGACGAAGACGATGGCCATCCAGTAGGGGTCGAAGAAGAACAGGAGGCAGCCGATGGAGAGCACGGCGGTCCACGCGTAGAAGATCAGCACGGCGTGGAGGTGCGTGTGACCCATGTCGAGCAGCCGGTGGTGCAGGTGCTTGCGGTCGGCGCTGAACGGCGACTTGCCCGCACGCAGGCGGCGCACCACGGCGAGACCGAAGTCGAGGAGCGGGATGACGAGGATGGCGAACGGGATGGTGACCGGGATGAACGCGGGAACCAGTGACGACCTACCGAGGGTCTGCAGCGCCTCGGGGTTGATCGTCCCGGTGACGGAGATCGCGGAGGTGGCCATCAACAGCCCGATCAGGAGGGCGCCGGCGTCACCCATGAACATCTTCGCCGGGTGCCAGTTGAGCGGCAGGAAGCCGGCGCACGCGCCGACCAGGATCGCCGCGATGACGCCGGCGAGGCTGAAGTAGTTCTGGGGGCTGATCTCGCGCTGCAGCAGGTAGGTGTACACGAGGAACGTGCCGTTGGCGATGAGCGCGACGCCGGCGACGAGGCCGTCGAGGCCGTCGATGAAGTTGATCGCGTTCATGACCAGGACGATGGCGAACAGCGTGATGACGATGCTCATGACCGGGGAGCCGACGGTGAGACCGCCGATCGGGAGCGAGTAGATCTGCACACCGAGCCACGCCACCAGACCTGCTGCGACGAACTGGCCGGCGAGCTTCGTCATCCAGTCGAGATCCCAGAGGTCGTCGGCGACCCCGAGCACGACGATGAGGAGCGAGGCGCCGAGGATCGCGACGATCGGTCCGGCGTCCGAGAAGATCAGGGACAGCACTCCGAACTGGCTCGACAGCAGCCAGGACACCCCGAACGCGACGAGGATGCCGAGGAACATCGCGACGCCGCCGAGTCGCGGCGTCGGCCGGGTGTGCACGTCGCGTTCGCGGATCTTCGGGTACAGCCGGAAGCGCATCGCCAGCCGGTAGACCACCAGCGACATCCCGAACGTGATCACGGCCGAGATGAGAGCGAGTGCGAGGAAGAGGGTCACGGCTCAGGTGTCCGCAGGGGTGTCGACGCCGTCGCGCAGCGCGGGATCGTTCGAGGCCTCGGCTTCGGCCTCGCTCGTGCCGGCGGCGGCGATTCCAGCGCCGTCGATTCCGGTGGCGTCGTCGCTTACCGCGAGGCTCTGTTCGTCGTCCAACGCGTCGCCGACGACCTCGCGCAACTGCTCGGCGGTGATGACGCCATGACGGAGGATGCGCAGTTTGCCCGCACCGGAGGCCAGCGCGGTGGCGTCGACGATCGTCGACGACGAGTCCTTGCCTTCGACGCGCTCGTACGCCGTGCCGGCCTCTCCCCCGTCGAGGTAGACGGCGATCGAGTCCCCGAGCATGGCCTCCGCCTCTGCGGCGGTTCGAGCGGCGGGGCGCCCGGTCAGGTTGGCCGACGACACGGCCAGTGGCCCTGTCTCCGACAGGATCTCGAGGGCGATGCGGTCCTGCGGCATGCGCAGTGCGACCGTTCCGCGGGTCTCGCCGAGATCCCAGACCAGGGACGGCGCAGCGGGCAGGACGATGGTCAGGCCGCCCGGCCAGAAGGCGGCGACGAGGGCCTCCACTTCGGCCGGCACGCTCTCGGCGAGCGCCGCCAGCGTGGGGATGCCGGGGACCAGTACCGGAGGCGGGGACTGCCGCCCGCGTCCCTTCGCGTCGAGGAGCCGCTGCACCGCTGCAGGGCTGAAGGCGTCGGCGGCCACACCGTAGACGGTGTCGGTGGGGATGACGACCAGCTCGCCGCGGCCGATCGCCCCGCGGGCGAGGCGCATGCCGGTGAGCAGTTCGGAGTCGACGGAGCAGTCGTAGATAGGAGCCATGACGGCACCCATGATAGTTGAGCGACTGCAAGGTTCTCTGCGACCGCGCGGGTACGCCACTGGACGATACTGGTCACGATGGACGTCTACTTCTTCGACTGCGACAAGACCCTTTACGACTACGACTTCCACATGCGCCTCCCCCGGCTGGCCGAACTCGGCGGTGTCAGCCAGTACCGGTTGGCGTCGACCTGGTGGGCCGGCGGCCACGAGCGCGCCGCCGAGATCGGCGAGTACGCGACGAGCGAGGAGTACCTGGCCGCGTTCGCCGAGGTGACGGGTGCCCGCCTGACCCTGGCCCAGTGGCAGGACGCCCGCAAGGCCGCGATGACGCCGATCCAGGGGTCGATAGCGGCACTCCACACGGCGGCGACGCTCGGGACGGTGTCCCTGCTGTCGAACAACCCGATCCCGTTCAAGGACTCGCTGCCCGTGCTCACCCCCGAGATCGTCGACGTGCTGCGCGACAACGACCTCGTCTCCGCCGTGCTGGGCGCACGCAAGCCGGAGCGCCGCATCTACACCCGCGCGCTCGGGCGCTTCGGCGTGCAGCCCGGTGACGCCATCCTCTTCGACGACTCGCTCGCCAACGTCGACGGCGCCCGCGAGGCCGGAATGCACGCCCATCACTTCACCCGCAACCCCGACGGCTCCTTCGATACGGACGGGATGCTGGCCGCGATCCACGCGTTCGCAGAGCGCGAGCGCTGAGCCGACCCGCCGTCCTCCCGCGGGCGGATCGCGTCGACCGGTGGTGGCGGAACGGGACCCGGCCACGGGCCGAGTTTGGATTTCACGGGTTCCCTCGACAAGTTGTTGACAAGGAAGAACGGTCTGTCCGAACGCCCCAGGACGGGTGACCAGCTGTTCTCGACGGCGCCAGATGAGATGTCGACAGGTGTTCCGTCAGCCGCCTCGACGAAGACTGCGAGTTCGGTCGGGGCCGTCTCGCCGATCGACCAGAGGGACTTGAGCAGGTATTCCGCCAGCTTCCCGGGGTCGGTGACCATCGCGCCGGTATCCAGATGTACGACAACAGTGGCCGAATCGACGGCTGTGAAGGTGCTGCGCAGCCGCTCGAAGGATGCTTCGGCACGGCCGATGCCGGGGACCGCTTCGATGGCGGATTCCGCTCGGGCGGTAGAACGCCCGTGAAGCTTTTCGGCCGCGCACCCCGACAGCGCGCCGAAGAGCAGCAGGACGACACAGCAGGACATTACGACTCGCACGACTTCACCTCACGCGCTCGGAGTAGAAGTCGTCGACTTCAACCGACCCGCCCCGGGGAATCGGCAACGCACCGACCTCGCGCAGAGCCGAGTCCGCTCCCATGGCGGCGTAGCGCCGGACGTCGTGGACGGATCCCGGCCACATTCCCCCGCCAGCCGTTTCATTCGCCAGGCGGACCCCCCGCCCGCTGACCGTGAGCCAGCCCTCGCGACGCGGATTGTCTCGCCCGTCCAAAGCCGCGACGACGTCTTCGTCCGCTTCCAGCGAGAAGACACGGACGCCTTCACCAACGGCCATCGCACCGATAGGGGCACCTGCCGTGTGGATCTCGGTGATGTTGAATCCCCGCGGATCGGCGGCCACGACGGCCGCCGTGATCCCACCGAGGCTGAATCCGTCAAGCTCGACCGGAGGCGAGTCGGGGCCGGTTGAGATTCCTGCCTGTCGCATCGCCTCATACACGGACTGCGCGAGGGACGCGTCCGAACCTTGCCACATCGAATAGACGTCAGAGGTCACGTCGCCAGGGGAACCATTGGCGAGAGCGGTAGGATCCCAACTCGCTGTCGAGGGGATCTGCACTCGGTAGCTCACCACGTGGCCTTCCTGATCGAAGACCGTGAAGACGCGGATGACGGCGCGCTCGGTTCCGCCGAGATCATCGAGCTGTCCGAGTCCGGCCATCGCGGACGCCCACCCATCGGGGATGATGCGACCGTCGACCAGCCGAAACGCATCTGAATCGATCCCCAACGCCTCGGCGCTGCGCGCTACGCTTCGCTCGAGGTTCCTGGTGTCCACTCCCTCCGCCGGGCGGACCGTCACGTCGCCGTCACGGAAGAAGCCCACCGCGACGCCCGCGGTGACGAGCCCGGCGAGGATGTCGTCGTAGAACGGTCCGGTCGCGCCGAGGATCGCCTGGATGCCGCCCACCGAGCCGGCCAGGGCGTCGTCGAGCGAGAACGTGCGGTCGAAGCCGGCCGCCAGCATCGATCCGTAGCGCACCAGGTCGGACGTGACGAACGGGTTGAGGGCCTCCTCGGCGCCGCCGAAGGCGCTGTTCGCCTCGGCGAAGGCGGCTCCGAGCGAACGCAGTGCCTCCGTGCCGAATCCTCCGGCGACAGCGGCGACAGCTCCCCCGGCGAGAAGAGGTGCAGCCGCGGCGGCGACGCCCAGGTCGGCGATGGCCGCGGCCGAGGCTCCGGACACGCCGAGATCGGCTCGGAGTTGGACCGCGGACGCCGCCGCAGCCTGCTCGGCGAGCGCGCCTGCGAATGTCGCTCCCGCGGGGAGGAGCGCTGCCGCCGCCTCCGCGGACGCACGAAGCGAACCGGCCGCGGCGGCCAGCCAGGCGTCAGCAGCGGCGTACGACGACGCCACGGCGCCGGTGGCCACGGCGAGCGCGCTCGCCCGGACGGCGGTCTGCGCCAACCCCGCCGCGGCCACGCCGATGGCGGCCTCGGCTGCCATTCCGGTGAACGGCGACACGGAGCACGACGCGAGCAGGTCGCCGTCGATCGCGATCCGAGCCGTGCTGGCCGCGAGTTCAGTCGCTTCGCGGCTCAGCGCGGCGATCTCGCTGGTCATGGTCTCGACGTCCTGGAACGAGAGTTGCAGCCGTCCGCCCGCCGCAGCGATCGAGTCGCCGGCATCCGACCGGGCCCGCGTGAGCGCCGTGCCGGCATCCCGGGTCAGCCGCTCGGTCGCCCCGTCAACGCCGTGGACCACCTCCGCGGCGGCGACCGCCCTGTCGGTGAGCGACTGTGCGCCAGCGTCGTGCAGTGGGAGCCGCGCTCCCGACACCGTGACGCCTTCGGCGTCCCCGCCGTCGGTCGTGATCGCCCGGCTCATCGGGCGATCACCCGCAGCAGTGTCGCGGTCAGCCACGTGAGCGATTCCCTGACCTGTTGGTCGCCCGCCTCCGCCACTGTGATGGTCGCCTCGTCCAGCATCAGTTGCTGCGTGAGCGCGTGGAGGCCCGATTGCGGGAGACCGAGTCGCAATCGACGCCAGCCGTGTTCCGATCCGAACCAGTCGTCGCCCGCGATGCACCGGCCGGAGCGGCCGTCGAAGCAGCGGACCCGGAATCCCCGCGTTTGCCTCGAGCGAAATGCCTGGAGCAGGGCTGCCGCCTGCGGATCGACCCACAGATCGTCGGCCACCTCCTCGACGAGCACCGGATCACCGCAACCAGCCGCCTCGACTATGGCACGGGACGCGACCACACCGATGTCTCGCGGTTCGCTGCGCCCCCGGCCGTCGACCCAGGCGGGCACGGCGGCGCGCAGTTCGGCCGCGACCTGTGCGGCGGGGATCAGTGCGACATCGAACGAGGCGGCCGCCTCGGTCGTCGTGGTGGTCGTCGTGGTGGTCGTCGTGGTGCTCGACGTGTCACGCCGACCGATCGATGCCGCAACGACGCCGCAGACGGCGATGCTGCGACGGACGACCTCGCCCGGCGACCAGGTGACGATCTGGACGATCCCCTCGGCGCCGCCCTGCAGGCCGAGTGCCAGGAGCAGTCGGGGATCGGCGGCCCCCGGCGAGACGTCCGGTGCCGCGCCCCGCGACCCCGCTGCGTCGACCGCGAACGACGGTAGCGCCAGGCCGGGAACGCTCCGGACGATTGCCCTGAGCTCCCCTGCCGAGGGCGCGAACCGAACGGCGGCACCGCTCCCCGCGACACCGGCGCCCACCGCCAAGCCGATGCTGCCAGCGACACCACCGCTCGCCGCCATACAGGCGGTGCCCGCCACACCGTCACTCACCGCCGCACCGGCGGTACCCGCTGAACCGGCGGCGCCCGCCACAGCCGCGACGCCCGCCACACCGGCCGCGCCCGCCACAGCGGCCGCGCCCGCCACACCGGCAGCGCTCGCCACACCGGCGCTCACCGCCGTACCGCCGCTCACCGCGACACCGCCGCGACGCCGTCGGTCACGCCCCCGAGCACGGTCTGCCCTGCCGCCGCGATCCGCGCAACCGCGTCGTCGACGGCGCGGACGTGCGCGTCAAGCGCGTCGGCCGCGGCATCGAGAGCTCGCGCGTGGTGAACCAGCTCTCCGACCATCGACCGGACTCTCGAACGGAGCAGTTCCCCTGCCGCTGATGACCAGGCGCACGTCTCGGCTCGAGCGCCCGCCGCGCCGGCCCGCCCGCGGAGCGCCTCGGACGCGGTGCGGAGCGCGGCCGAACGCGCACGGATCCTGCTGGTGTCCCCGTACATCGACGCCCCCGTCAGCGGCCCAGCCGAGCGGCCAGCTGCGCATCGACCTCGCTCAGCGTGTGGGCTGTCGATCGCAGGAACTGGGCGAGATCATCCAATCCGCCCACAGCGTTCTGCGCACCGGTCGTGAACCGCGCGTACGCGTCGGCGAAAGCTCCGGACGATCGGTCGGTCGTGAAACCGGCGGAGACGAGCCCGGCGATCTGACTCTGCAACCGGCTGAGTGTCGCGCCGATCTCCTCCCGCCCGGCATTGAGCCGATCGGCGTTGCCGTTCAACTCCTGGAACGAGACGTTGATGTTGGACATTGTGCTTCCCCCTTGGTCCTCTGCCGTCATCGGCTAGAGATTCAACATATGTCATTTCATGCATGAATAAAATCTTTGCATTTCATGGTTTCGATACTGCGATCTGCAGACGCGTCAGCCTCCCTCCCTCCACCAGATAGCCCCGCCCGACCGGGAACTCCTCCCGTGGCACGCGCGGAAACGGTGTGCGGAACAGTGCCATCCCGTCGGCCTCGTCCGGCCGCAACACCAGCCCAGCGCGTGCCGCTTTGAGCTCCGCGAAGAGCTGCCACGCGGTGGGTGCAGTCACCGGATCGCATTCGGCGATGACGGCCACACCGGCGCGCCGCGCGACCTTGATGAGCCGCGCGGTCTGCGCTTCGACCGGCTCTCCTTCGAAGTCCCCGACCCCTTCGACCACGATCAGGAGGCGGTGGAGCTCGTGTTCCGGCGCGCTCTGGATTCGCGCCGTCAGAGTCGCGACCAGTGCCGAAGCGGCATCGGGCGTCTCGGCGACGCGGATCCAGGCTGCTGCGCCAGCGAGCCCGCCGCGACGGACCGACACCAGGTGGGCCTCGGTCTCAGGATGAGTGCCGACGACGGCCTCGACGATGGTGCGGATCGCCGTTGTCCGCCCGGAGCCGAACGGGCCGGTGACCACGAACAGCCCGCACGGTGGCAGCCCCACCGGTTCGAGCGTCTCGTAGCCGACTCCGATCGCCGGGCGTCCATCTGCCGAAGCAGGGAGGTCGCTGCGCAGGATCCGCTGCTCCAATCGCCGGACCGGCGGCGTCCGCGGCAGCCCGGACTGCCGAGCGCGCCGCGCGAGATCGTCGAGCGCCTCGGCCTGCGCGGACGCCTCCCTGCTGCCCCCGAGAACCGCGAGCTGGACCGCGTCGCCGTCGAATACCCCGCGCCCTGGCGGGGTTCCCACATCCTCGTCGCCTCCGTCGTGCGACGTGGACCTGTCGACATACGGGGACGCGCGATCGGCCGGGCCGAGCGTGATCGCGGCTCCCAGCTTGGCGGCGAGCGCCGTGGGTATCATCCCGCTCCGGCTGCAGGAGACGACGAGGTGCACGCCGACCTGCCGCCCTGTCGACGCGATCGCGACCAACCGATCGAGCGGGCGTCCCGCGTCGCGGAACTCGTTCTCGGCTCGGAAAGCCTCGAGACCGTCGAGCACGAGCACGACGCGGGCGAGCGGCCTCCCGGTCGCGGCACGGTACTCGGCAGCGGTGGACGCCCGGGCGTCGGCCAACAGACTCGACCGGCGCTCGATGAGCCCGAGCAGATCGCCGAGAAGCCGGTCGATACGCTCATGGTCACCACCGGCCACGACCGATCCGACGGTCGGCAGGCCGTCGAGGAGAGCGAGTCCGCCTCCTGCGCAGTCGATCGCGTACAGCTCGATGCGCGCCAGCGGATCAAGGCCCGCAGCAACGGCCGAGACGCACGCGGCCGTCAGGGAGGCGGCGACGGTGCGCAGAGCTGTGCTCAGGCCCGAGCCCCCGCCGCCGAGCACGGCGAGGTGTCCCACGGCGTCGAGGTCGACGGTGACGGGACGCTGCCGCTGGTGCCGCGGCTCGTCGCGGAGCCCGAGCGCGATCACGCCGTCCGGGAGGGTCAGCACTTCCTCCAACCCGACCGATGCCGGAAGAGGCTCGACCCAGGGCCGCCGCGGAACCGCGAGACCAGCTTGATCGGCAGCCGCTGCGATCGTCCGTACGAGACGTGCGAGGTCGCGCTCGTTCTGCGCGCCACCGTCTCGACGACCGCCCGCGCTCTCGTGCCCGTCCGGCGGCTCGGGCCACGGCTCGCGCGCTCCGAACGGCAACGGCTGCACCGTCAGCTCCGGGCGACGCCCCGCGGATGATGTGCGGCCGCCGAGGTAACCCGTCTGGAAGACGTCCCGTCGCCCAGGGCCACGTGCCGCCATCGCGCGGCCCGGTGTCCCGGTGGCGAACCGGGCGGCGTCCGGCACGCCGAGCACGTCCACGCTGTCGGCTTCGTCGGCGACCCGGAGCGCGATGCGCAGGTTCGTGTTCGCCCTCAGATCGTCCTTGACGACTCCCGAGGGCCGCTGAGTCGCGAGCACCAGGTGAAGCCCGAGCGACCGCCCGCGCTGTGCGATGTCGAGCACGCCGTCCAGGAACTCGGGGAGATCCGCCGTCAGCGCGGCGAACTCGTCGACCACGATCACGAGGGCGGGCGGCGCCGCCGGGTCGCCGGCGGCCTCCATCGCGGTCACATCCTTCGCTCCGGCGCTGCTCAGGACGCGTTCGCGACGGGCCACCTCCGCGCGCAGCGAGACCAGCGCGCGGCGTGCGAGCGGCCGGGTCAAGTCGGTGACCAGCCCGACGGTGTGCGGCAGGTCCGCACACTCGGCGAAGGCGGCTCCGCCCTTGTAGTCCACCAGCAGGAAGGTCAGCCGGTCGGGCGCGTACTCCGCGGCCAGTGCCATGATCCAGCTCTGGAGGAACTCGCTCTTGCCGGAGCCGGTCGTGCCGCCGACGAGGGCGTGCGGGCCGTCCGCGCGCAGGTCGAGGGCGAACGGACCGCTCCGCCCCTGGCCCACCACGGCACGGAGCCCTCCCGGGTCGCGCGGTCGACCAGGGACCCATGCCGCTGTGAGGGAGCCCGTCCGCGTCCAGCGGCGCACGATCGCAGCCGGATCCGACGCCACGCTGTCGCCGAAGAGCTCGAACAGCGCGACGCTCCGCGGCAGGTCCGTCTCGTCGCCGGCTGCGGCTTCCGAATCCGAGACGGGTGCGAGCGCCCGCGCCGCCGTCTCCGCGGCGATCGCATCGATCGTCTCCACGGCGCTGAGGTGAACGGTCCGCGACTCTTGGACGAACCCGACGCACGGAGACCTTCCCGCTTCGCCGAGGTCGACGTAACTCCCGCACACCGCTGGAAGCGAATCGACCTCCTCTGCCGTCCAGATCAGCGCGATTCCGGCGCCCGACTCCGCCAGGGCCACCAGACGCGACCGGTGGGCGGGGGCGACCGCGTCGACCACCACGAGAACGGGCACGGGGAGTACCGGTTCTCCCGCATGCGGCACCCCACGGCGCATTCGGGCCGAGACGATCGCCTCCAGAGCCGCGAGCAGCGTCGCCGTGTTCTCCGGATCGCAGGCGAGCGCCGGCGCATGGCCCAGCGGGCTGTGCCGCGAACCCACGTGGGGAAGCCACTTGAGCCAGGTCCACCCCGGCATCGCCCCCTCGCCGACGATGGCGGCGATGGCGAGTTCTGCCGGTGAGTGGAGCCCGGCAGCCTGGACCACGAGGGCTCGTGCCACGCCTTCGGCGAGCGGACCCGTGCCGGCCACACCGATCGCCCGGACCCGGTCGAGCCGTGCTCCCACCGGCGCACCGCGCACATCCCGGAACTCCCGCGCGAGCGCTTTCACCGCCTCCACATCGGCGGGTTCCCCCGCGTCGCGAACCGGCAGCGAGGCCTCCACGCGGCTCGGGAGGTCGCCGACGCCCAACCGGAGGCGCAGAAAGGCGTCCGTTCCGGGCCGCCGGCTCCACAGCAGCGGGGAGCGCAGGCGCATCGCCTCGTCGACGGCCGCGATGGAGGGGGCCTCGAGGAGTCTCGCCCGGACCTCCCGCGCATGGGCCGCCTCCAACTCGCTTCGCGCACCGCGGAGCGCTGCGTCGAAGGCCCGCGACCGCTTCGACCTCCGCGTGCGCCCTCGCAGCCGGCCGTCGATCCAGGAGCCGACGAGCATGACCGGCGACAGCGCAGCGAACACCAGCGACAGCGCCTGCCCGGTCACCGTGAACAGCGTGACACCCAGCAATGCGGGCGCGGCGAGCGCGATCACCGGCAGGCGGGGCGGCTCGTCGGGGACCGGTGGCTCGGGAAGCTCGATGATCGTCGTGACGTCTGCAGGCTCCACCCGCGGTGGACGGATGAAGGCGTCTCCGGATTGCGACGGCCGCCGGGCGCCGGCGAGCCGCACCACGCTCAGCTCTGTTCCCCCGAGACGGACGCGGGTTCCGGCGTCGAGCTCCGCACGTCGCACGAGCAGTCCGTCGACGATGACACCGTTCGCCGAATTGAGATCGGCGACCTCTACGGTCTCGGCCACCGTCACGGTGGCGTGGCGCCGGGAGACCTCCTTGTCGCCGTCGAGGTGCACGGCCGCCGAGGGATCGCGACCGATCAGGTTCACGCCGGACGGGATCCGGAATTCGCGCCCCGCGTCCGGCCCCGACTCCAGCCGGACCAGCGCTGCCGGCTCGTCGTCCCGTTCGTCACCGGCGCGACGAACGCCCAGCGGCACGACTTCGACTCTGTGACCCGATCGCAGACTGGACTCGTGCAGCACCGACGCCGGATCGAGCACGATCCCCTGCGCTGCCCCTGGCGGCTCGACACGAAGCGTGACGCCGCCTGGAGCCAGGCCACCCGCCCCGCTCCCACCACGCGCCCGCCCACCCGCCAACCGGGCCGCCAGGTCCGCGACGGTCACCGAGACGTCGGCCGTGATCAGCAGATCCTCCGGTCCGCTCGCCGCCCTGTGCGTGATCGTGTACTGCATCGCTCCCCCGTGCTGGTCTCGTGAAGCGAACGTAACGTCGCGAGGGCACACAGAAACCGCCGCCGGCGCCTTCTGTGGAGAAGACGCCGGCAGCGGCCGATGTGGAGGAATCAGCAGGCAGGTGCCACGGAGCCGGCAGCCGCAGCGCCCTCCGTCAGCGCCGCCCCGCCTTGCGCCGGAAGAGCCAGGCGGCCCACACGTACGCGCCCACGATGATCACGGCGCACCAGCCGAGCGCCCACCACAAGTCGCTGCCGGGGTCGCGGCCGAACAGGAACGCGCGGATCGTCTCGATGATCGGCGTGATCGGCTGGTTCTGCGCGATCCACTGCAGCCATGTCGGCATGGTGTCCGTGGGGACGAACGCGCTCGACAGGTAGGGCAGGAACAGAAGCGCGAAGCCGTAGCCGCTCGCGGCCGTCGGATTGGCCGCCGCGATGCCGATCGCCGCGAAGAGCCAGGTGATCGCCAGGATGAACAGGGCGACCATCGCCACCGCTCCCACCCACTCGAGCACGTTCGCCGTCGGCCGGAACCCCACCGCGAGGGCGACGCCGATCACGACGCCCGTCGCAAGGAGATTGCGCAGCAGGCTCGCCACGACGTGCCCGGTGATGACGCCGTCGGCGCGCAGTGGCATGGTTCGGAATCGGTCGACGATCCCGTTGCTCATGTCCTCAGCGACGTCGACGGCCGTGCTGGAGGCGCCGAAGCCGGCGCAGAGCAGGATGATGCCCGGCACGACGTAGTCGACGTAGCCGCCACCGGAGTCGATCGCACCCCCGAAGACGAAGGTGAACAGGAGCATCAGCATCACCGGCAGTGCGATCGCCATGGTGAGGGCTTCGACGTTGCGCAGCGAGTGACGCACGCTACGGCCGATGAACACGGCAGCGGACGTGGCGCCGCTCACGCGGCGGGACGGGGTGATGGCGGTGAGCGTGGTCATCGGACGGCCTCCTTCTGGAGCTCGGAATCGGTGTCGGAATCGGCGTGGCTCCCGGTGAGGATCAGGAACGCGTCGTCGAGGCTCGGCTTGCGGATGGCGATGGACGCGCCGGGAACACCTAGAGCGTCGAGCCGGTCGATCGCCGCGCGCAGCCCGTCGACGGTGCCGTCGGTGGGCAGCTCGTGGACGACCTCGTCGGCCGCGTCGCGCAACTCGACGACCTCCCCGCCCACGCGCGCCTTCAGTTCGACCGCCGTGCCTTCTGCGACCACCCGGCCGTGATCGAGCACGGCGATCCGGTCGGCGAGCTGGTCGGCCTCCTCGAGGTACTGCGTCGTGAGGAGGATGGTGGTGCCCCGCGCCGCGAGGTCACGGATGATGGTCCACAGCGCCTGCCTGCTGCGGGTGTCGAGGCCGGTCGTCGGCTCGTCGAGGAAGATGACGGGAGGTGTCGCGACGAGACTGAGCGCCAGGTCGAGGCGACGCCGCATGCCGCCGGAGTACGACCTGACGCGCTTGCGAGCGGCGCCGCGGAGGTCGAAGCGCTCGATCAGGTCTGTGGCGCGCCGGGCGGCGCCGGCCCGATCGAAGCCGGAGAGCCGTGCCATCATGCGCAGGTTCTCTTCGGCCGTCAGGACTTCGTCGACCGCAGCGGACTGCCCGGTGAGGCTGATCGACTCCTTGACACCGTCCGGGTCGTCGACCACATCGTGGCCGCAGACGACCGCTGTGCCGGCGTCGGCCGCGACCAGTGTGCTCAGGATGTTGATGACGGTGGTCTTGCCCGCCCCGTTCGGGCCGAGGAGCGCGAACACGCTCCCCCGCTCGACCTGCAGGTCGACTCCGTCGAGGACGGTCTGCGTGCCGAAGGACTTGCGCAGTCCGGCGACCGCGATCGCTGGTGCTGTCATGGTCCGGTTCCTTTCGAGTTCTGTGTAGGTAGCAAACTGTTTATGGCGCATACGCTTTCGTTTAAGTGATACACAGTTCTAGGATGGGTGTCAACACCGAACCGGAAAGGCGTGCGGAATGGCGGACGAAGTCGAAGAGGTGCTCCCCCGCGCCGTCGCGCTCAGCTGGGGTGTCGCCGAGCGGCCCCAGCGCGGACCGAAGCGCGAGCTCAGCATCGAGCGGATCATCGACACCGCCGTCGCCGTCGCCGATCAGGAGGGTCTCGGCGCGGTCTCCATGAGCCGCATCGCGACGGAGCTCGGCTTCACGACGATGTCGCTCTACCGGTATGTGACGAGCAAGGACGACGTCCTCGCGCTCATGCAGGACGCCGTGTGCGACATTCCGATCCCCGCAGAGGACGACCGCGGGACGGACTGGCGCAGCGGACTCCGCCGCTGGGCCATGGCCAGCATCGAGGTGATCCAGGCGCACCCCTGGTTCCCCGACCTCCCGATCTCGGGCATCCCGCTGATGCCCAACAATCTCGCGGTGCTCGACTGGGGGCTCCGCGAGATGCGCGACCTACCGCTGACGGACGCCGAGAAGATGGGCACGGCCCTGCTGCTGTCGTCATACGCGCGCGCAGCGGGGGTGGTCGAGCGCGACGTGCGCCAGTCGCGGGAGAAGGGCGCGCAGCCGCCGCAGAGCGGAGAGGCGTTCACCGCCGCACTCGCGGAACTCGTCACTCCGGAGCGGTTCCCCGACCTCGCGCCGCTGGTGGCCTCGGGAGGGTACACCGACGGGGAGGACGAGCAGGACGACTTCGCCTTCGGCCTCGAGCGCATCCTCGACGGGATCGAGCGCTACATCACGGCGCGCACCTCCGGCGAGCCGATCGTCGCCGCCGAACCGCGCCCGGAACCGATCCCGCACGACAAGGCGGTGCGGGAGGCCGCCAATCAGCGGCGCGAGGCCGAGAAGGCCCTACGGGAGGCCCGCAAGCGCGAGCGCGAGACGATCGCCCGTGCCCGCGAGCGGATCGCGCGCGACAAGGAGCGCGAGGAGCGCGAGCGCGAGCGCCGCTGACCCGGTGGGCGATTTGCCGCAAATGTTGCGACAGGCGCCCCCTATCGCCGCATTCGGCGCAAATGCTGCAGGACGCAGCGCGCTCAGCGCAGCGCTGTGGTCGCCCGGTCGCGGGTGGTGAGGTCGCGGTGGGTGGCCGCGGCGCGCCAGCCGTCGGCGGTCAGGAGGTCTCGGATCTGTGCGCCCTGCAGTTCCCCGTGCTCGAGCACGAGGGTGCCGCCCGGGCGGAGCAGCCGGCGCGCCACCGACGAGATGACCCGCACGACGTCGAGGCCGTCCTCACCGCCGTAGAGCGCGATGGCCGGGTCGAACAGCCGCACCTCGGGGTCGCGCGGGATGGCGGCATCTGGCACGTACGGAGGGTTCGAGATGACGACGTCGACCGTGGCATCGAGCTCCGGGAACGCTTCGGCGAGATCACCCTGCACCAACTCCACGTTCGTCGCGCCCGACGACTCGACGTTGCGGCGCGTCCACGCGATCGCCTCCGGCGACTTCTCGATGGCGAAGACCCGGGCGTGCGGCACCTCCGTCGCCATCGCCAGGGCGATCGCGCCGCTGCCCGTTCCCAGATCGACGCCGATCGGCGACGGCGACGGCACGGCCCGGAGGGCGTCGATGGCGAACTGCACGACTTGCTCGGTCTCCGGACGCGGGACGAAGACGCCAGGGCCGACCGCCAACTCGAGCGAGCGGAACGGCGCCGTCCCGGTGATGTGCTGCAGCGGCTCCCGCGTGGCCCGGCGCGAAGCGAGCCCGCGGACCCGCGCGATGTCGGACTCCTTCACCGGCGAGGCCATCACCGCCAGCGCCTGAACGCGCCCGCGCCCGACTCCCAGGGCGAACCCGATCAGCAGGTCGGCATCCACCTCGGGATCGGGCACCCCCGCCTGCGCGAGAACCGCGACCGTCTCGTCGCGGAGGGAACGGACGGTGAACGCGGAGGGAGCATCTGACATGGCCCGATGAGCATACCGTCACACAGGGCGCCGGGCCCCCCGCGCGGATTAGAGTGTGAACCATGCCAGCACAGGTCTACGACAACATCACCGAAGCCGTCGGACGCACTCCCCTCGTCAAGCTCAACAGGATCGCCGCCGACGCCGGCGCGACCGTGCTGGCGAAGCTGGAGTTCTACAACCCCGCAGGAAGCGTCAAGGACCGCATCGGCGTCGCCATCATCGACGCCGCGGAGCAGTCCGGCGAGCTGCGCCCCGGCGGCACCATCGTCGAGGGCACCAGTGGCAACACCGGAATCGCGCTCGCGATGGTCGGCGCGGCGCGCGGCTACAAGGTCATCCTCACGATGCCGGAGACCATGTCCAAGGAGCGCCGGGTCCTGCTGCGCGCGTTCGGCGCCGAGATCGTCCTCACCCCCGGCCCCGACGGCATGCGCGGCGCCGTGGAGGCGGCCCAGAAGATCGTCGCAGAGAACGACAACGCCATCTGGGCGCGCCAGTTCGCCAACGAGGCCAACCCGGCCATCCACCGCGCCACCACCGCAGAGGAGATCTGGGAAGACACCGACGGCGACGTCGACATCTTCGTCGCCGGCATCGGCACCGGCGGCACCATCACGGGCGTCGGCCAGGTGCTCAAGGAGCGCAAGCCCGACGTGCAGGTCATCGCGGTCGAGCCGATCGACTCCCCCATCCTCAACGGCGGCAAGCCCGGCCCGCACAAGCTCCAGGGCATCGGTGCCAACTTCGTCCCGGAGATCCTCGACACCAGCGTCTACGACGAAGTCATCGACGTGTCGTTCGACGACTCGATCGCCACCGCCAAGAAGCTCGCCAGCGAGGAGGGCATCCTCGCCGGTATCTCCTCCGGCGCCATCGTGTGGGCGGCGCTCCAGGTCGCGGCCCGACCGGAGAACGCCGGCAAGACGGTCGTGGCCATCGTCGCCGACACCGGAGAGCGGTACATCTCGACAGCCCTCTGGGCGGACCTGCTGGACTGAACCGCGTGCCGCTCTTCCGGGCGCGCGAGGACATCCGTAACGCGCGAAAGCACGACCCCGCGGCGCGTGGAGGCGCGGAGGTCGCGATCGTCTACTCCGGTCTCCACGCCGTGTGGTCGTACCGGATCGCGCACCGCCTCTGGCGCGCCGGGTTCCGGATGCCCGCGCGCATCCTCTCGCAGTTCACGCGCTTTCTGACCGGCATCGAGATCCACCCGGGCGCCCGCATCGGCCGGCGCTTCTTCATCGACCACGGGATGGGCGTCGTCATCGGCGAGACCACCTGGATCGGCGACGACGTGATGCTGTACCACGGCGTCACGCTCGGTGGCCGTGGCAGCGGCCACGGCAAGCGCCACCCCACCATCCACGACCACGTCACGGTGGGCGCCGGCGCCAAGGTCCTCGGCGCGATCGACATCGGCGCGCGCACCGTCATCGGCGCGAACGCCGTCGTCGTGCACGACGCTCCGCCGGACTCCGTGCTCACCGGCGTCCCCGCGCGCCCCCGACCGCGCTCCGGCCACGAGCAGATCCCCGGAGACGACTGGCTCGACCCCGCGCTCTACATCTGAGCAGCCATCGCTTCCTCACTTTCTCTCGCCTACCGCGGCGTGTTGCGGGAGAAAGTGAGGAAGCGACGGCTCAGTCCTGCGCCAGGTCGGCCAGGCGCGCCTCCTCGTCGGCGAGGATGTTGGACTCGATCACGGGATCGAGCGCGCCGTTCATGACCGTGTCGAGGTTGTAAGCCTTGTAGCCGGTGCGGTGGTCCGCGATGCGGTTCTCGGGGAAGTTGTACGTGCGGATCCGCTCGGACCGGTCCATGGTCCGGATTTGGCCCTTGCGGAACTCGGCGGCCTCGGCGTCCGCCTCCTCCTGCTGCTTGGCCAGCAGGCGCGCCCGCAGCACGCGCATGGCGGCCTCGCGGTTCTGCAGCTGGCTCTTCTCGTTCTGCATCGAGACGACGATCCCCGTCGGCACGTGCGTGATGCGCACCGCCGAGTCGGTCGTGTTGACCGACTGACCGCCCGGGCCCGACGACCGGAACACGTCGATCTTGAGGTCGTTGGGGTTGATCTCGACCTCTTCGGGCTCGTCGACCTCCGGGAAGACGAGCACGCCGGCGGCCGAGGTGTGGATGCGGCCCTGCGACTCGGTCGCCGGCACGCGCTGCACGCGGTGCACGCCGCCCTCGTACTTGAGGTGCGCCCAGACGCCCTCCGCCGGGTCGCTCGACGTGCCCTTGAACGCCACCTGCACGTCCTTGATGCCGCCGAGGTCGCTCGAGGTCTGCTCGATGATCTCGGCCTTCCAGCGCTTCGAGTCCGCATAGTGCAGATACATGCGCAGGAGGTCACCGGCGAAGAGCGCGGACTCGGCCCCGCCCTCGCCCATCTTGATCTCCATGATCACATCGCGGCTGTCGTTGGGGTCGCGCGGGATCAGCAGCCGACGCAGCTTCTCGCCGGTCTCCTCGAGGCTCTGCTCGAGGCCGGGGATCTCTTCGGCGAACGCCGCGTCCTCCGCGGCCAGCTCGCGCGCGGCCTCCAGGTCGTCCGAGAGCTGCTGCCACTGGTTGTACACCGCGACGATGCGCGACAGCTCCGCGTAGCGACGGTTCACCTTCTTGGAGCGAACCGGGTCGCTGTGCAGCTCAGGGTCGGAGAGCTGCTGCTGGAGGTCGTCGTGCTCGGCGATGAGGCCGGTGACCGACTCGAACATGGGGGGCTTCTTTCTGCTTGCGCTGAATCCGGGAACGGAAAAGTGCCCGTCCGCCGCACCGGAGGGCGCGACGGACGGGCACTTTCGTCAGCTAGCGGTGGTCGTTCTCGTGACCGTGCGAGTGCGCGTTGCTGTGGCCGTTGGCGGGCTGCGGCATCGACTTCTGCACCTGCATCAGGAACTCGACGTTGCTCGAGGTCTCCTTGAGACGGCCGAGCACGATCTCGAGCGCCTGCTGCTGGTCGACGCCCGCGAGCGCACGACGCAGCTTCCAGGTGATCTTGACCTCGTCCTGGCCCATGAGCATCTCTTCGCGGCGGGTGCCGGAGGCGTTCACGTCGACGGCAGGGAAGATGCGCTTGTCGGCCAGCTGGCGCGACAGGCGGAGCTCCATGTTGCCGGTGCCCTTGAACTCCTCGAAGATGACCTCGTCCATCTTGGAGCCGGTCTCCACCAGCGCCGAAGCGAGGATGGTGAGCGAGCCGCCGTGCTCGATGTTGCGCGCGGCGCCGAAGAAGCGCTTGGGCGGGTACAGCGCGGAGGCGTCGACGCCACCGGACAGGATGCGACCGGAGGCCGGCGCCGTAAGGTTGTAGGCGCGGCCGAGACGGGTGATCGAGTCGAGGAGCACGACGACGTCGTGGCCCAGCTCCACCAAGCGCTTCGCACGCTCGATCGCCAGCTCGGCGACCGTGGTGTGGTCTTCGGCGGGGCGGTCGAACGTGGACGCGATGACCTCGCCCTTCACCGTGCGCTGCATGTCGGTGACCTCTTCGGGACGCTCGTCCACCAGGACGACCATGAGGTGCACCTCGGGGTTGTTGGTGGTGATCGCGTTGGCGATCTGCTGCATCACGATGGTCTTGCCGGCCTTGGGCGGTGCGACGATGAGCCCGCGCTGACCCTTGCCGATCGGGGCGACCAGGTCGATGATCCGCTGGGTCACCTTGCCGGGCTCGGTCTCCAGCCGCAGGCGCTCCTGCGGGTAGAGCGGCGTCAGCTTGCCGAACTCGACGCGGGTGGCGGCCTCTTCGACGGTCTGGCCGTTGATCGAGTCGACCTTCACCAGCGCGTTGTACTTCTGGCGGCTGTTGCTGTCGCCCTCGCGCGGCTGACGGATCGCACCGACGACGGCGTCGCCCTTGCGGAGGCTGTACTTCTTGACCTGGCCGAGCGAGACGTAGACGTCGCTGGCGCCCGGGAGGTAGCCCGTCGTGCGGACGAACGCGTAGTTGTCGAGCACGTCGAGGATGCCCGCGACGGGGATGAGCACGTCGTCGTCGGCGATCTCGGGCTCGAACTCGTCGCCGGCCACGCCGCCACGGCGCTTGCGGTTGCGGTCGCGGTAGCGGCCCGAACGGTCGCCGTCGGTCTGCTGCTGCTGCGGGCCGCGGTTCTGCTGGCCGCCCTGCTTGTCGCCGTCGCCCTGGAGGTCCTTCGGCTGGTTCTGCTGACCCTGCTGGTTCTGCTGACCCTGCTGGTTCTGGCCGCCCTGCTGGTTCTGGCCGCCCTGCTGGTTCTGCTCGCTGCCCTGGCCGTTGCCCTTGTTGCGGTTGCGGTTGCGGCGGTTGCGTCCGCCCTGCTGCTGCTCGCCTCCCTGCTCGACCGACTCGGCCTGCGTCGCCTCGGTCTCGGCGGTCGCCTCGGTCGACTGCTCGTCGGCCTCCTGCGCGCCGTTCTGCTGACCCTGGCCACCGTTCTGGCCGCGACCGCGGCGGCGACGACCGCCCTGGCCGTCGCGCTGAGCCTGCTCGCGGGACGCGAGCGCGGAGTCGAGCAGTGCATCCACGTCGGGGATGAGGGACTCGACACCGGTCTCGCCGGTGTTCACGTGCGTGCCCGCTGCGACGCTCGTCGCGGCGGGGAGGATGGTGCCGTCCGGGCTGGAGGCACGGCGCGAGCCACGGCGGCGCGGCGCGGCGGAGGCTTCGGCCTCGGCGAGGAGCGCATCGCCCACGAGCGGCTCGGCGGTCACGGCCGGCTCGGCGATGAGCGGCTCGACGAGAACCTGAGAGGCGGCCGACGCGTGGTCGGCCTGCTCGACCGCGATCGCAACGGGCTCGGCGGCGACGGGCTCGGCGGCGACGGGAGCGGCGGCGACGGGAGCGGCGGCCTCTGCATCGCTCTGCTCGGGCGCCGCGTCCGCGGCCCCTGCCGCGGCGGCGCGGGCCGTCGCGATCGCCTCGACCAGCTCGCCCTTGCGGAGCCGGGTCGCGCCCTGGAGGCCGAGCTCGGCGGCGAGAGCCTGGAGCTCCGCCACCTTGAGCGAGGTCAGGTCGCTGTTGTCCACGCCCCCGGCGTGGAGTTCGACATCAGTCACTGAAGAGGATTCCTTTCCCCCGACGCGCACTCTGCGCGCCGCTGTGGAGCACTCGCCACGTGAACCTGCCTTGCCGCGCTGCGTACGGATCCGCGCTACGGTGCGCTCGGGATACCCGGATGCTCCGGATATCCGAAAAGCGCAGGCAGGAGTGACGGCATGATTGCTAAGAGATCACCCGGAAGCTTGATTCGCTCGTGACGCGGGTTCTTCACGGGTGCCCGAACAGTTTACCACTTCGTACCGGGCGTTTCTGACGCTACGCGGCCGGTGTGTCCGCCTCGTCGGCCGGCGCGGCGGTCACCGTCGCCCCCTTGAAGTCGACCGCGAGCATGAGCGGCTGCCAGGCCGTCTTCGCCTCGCTGGCGACCAGCTCGGCGGCGGCGAGTCGCTGACTCGGGTCACTGCAGAGCACGAGGATGGAGGGCCCCGCCCCCGAGACCACCGCGGCGAAACCGTTCGACCGCAGAAGCGTGATCAGGCTGTCGGTCTCCGGCATGGCCGAGGCGCGATAGCTCTGGTGGAGCTTGTCCTCGGTGGCGGCGTGCAGCAGCTCGGGGCTCTGGATGAGAGCCGCGACCAGCAGCGCGGAGCGCGAGACGTTGAAGACCGCGTCCTCGTGGGGCACGGACTGCGGCTGGAGACTGCGCGCGAGCGCGGTCGACATGACGTGCTCCGGCACCAGGACCAGGGGCGAGACCCCGCGGTGGACGATCAGCTTCTTGAAGCGCGGACCGTCCGGGGTGACCCAGGCGATGGTCAGACCGCCGAAGAGGGCGGGCGCCACGTTGTCGGGGTGACCCTCCATGTCGTTGGCGAGCGCGAGGAGCGTCTGGGAGTCGAACTCGACGACGCCCTCCAACAGGCCCTTCGCCGCCATGATGCCGGAGACGATGGCTGCGCCGGAGGAGCCGAGGCCCCTGCCGTGCGGGATGCTGTTGCGCGCCTGGAGGTCGAGGCCCGGCAGTGCGATGCCCACCGACTCGAACGTGTGGGCGATGGCGCGCACGACGAGGTTCGTCTCGTCGGTCGGCACCTCCCCTGCTCCGACACCGGTGACCTGGACGGTCGCGCCCGGCTCGTCGCGCACCGCGACCCGCAGCTCGTCGTAGAGCGCGAGCGAAAGCCCCAGCGTGTCGAAGCCCGGGCCGAGGTTGGCGCTCGTCGCCGGGACCTTCACCGCGACCGCACGCCCGCGCAGGTCGACGGTGCGAAGGGTCACGCCGACGCTCCCGCGTCGGCCGAGAGGCCGAGCACGTCGGCGATCGCCGCGGTGTCCACCGGCACGCTCGTCGGCTGCACGTCGGAGCCGTCTGCGGTGCGCAGCGCCCACTGCGGGTCTTTCAGGCCGTGGCCGGTGACGGTGAGGACGACCGTGGAGCCGGCAGGGATGGCACCGGCGGCCGCGCGCTCCAGCAGGCCGGCGACGCTGATCGCGCTGGCCGGCTCGACGAAGATGCCGACCTCGGCGGAGAGGATGCGGTGCGCCTCGAGGATGCCCGCGTCCTCGATCGCGCCGAAGTAGCCCTCGCTGTCGTCGCGCGCGTTGAGCGCGAGCTCCCACGACGCCGGATTTCCGATGCGGATCGCGGTGGCGATGGTGTCGGGCTCCTTGACGGCGTGACCGAGCACGATCGGGGCGCTGCCCGCGGCCTGGAAGCCGAACATGCGCGGAAGCTTCGTGGACTCGCCGCGCTGCAGCTCCTCGGTGTAACCGCGGTGGTAGGCGGTGTAGTTGCCGGCGTTGCCGACGGGGACGATGTGGAAGTCGGGAGCGTCGCCGAGCACCTCGACGACCTCGAACGCGGCGGTCTTCTGGCCCTCGATGCGGTCGGGGTTCACGGAGTTGACCAGGTGCACCGGGTAGTTGGTGGCCAGGTCGCGGGCGATGTCGAGGCAGTCGTCGAAGTTGCCCTGCACCTGCAGCAGCTGCGCGTTGTGGGCGATGGCCTGGCTGAGCTTGCCCATCGCGATCTTGCCCTCCGGCACCAGCACGACGGCCTGGATGCCGGCGTGGGTGGCGTACGCCGCCGCCGAGGCCGAGGTGTTGCCGGTGGAGGCGCAGATGACGGCCTTCGCCCCGTGCTCGACGGCCTTCGAGATCGCCATCGTCATCCCGCGGTCTTTGAACGACCCGGTCGGGTTCATGCCCTCGAACTTCACGAAGACGTTCGCACCGGTGCGCGCCGAGAGCGCGGGGGCCGGGAGCAGCGGGGTGCCGCCTTCGCCGAGGGTCACGATCGGGGTGGCCTCGGAGATGTTCAGGCGGTCCGCGTACTCGCGCAGGACGCCACGCCACTGACGACTGTAGGACTTCTCGGGCATTAAGATCCTTCGACTCGGAGAACGGAAGAGACGGCGGTGACCACGTCGCTGGCCGCGAGCGCCTCCACGGTGGCCGCGAGCGCGGCCTCCTCGGCTTCGTGGGTGCCGATCACCAGGGTAGCGGTGGGGGCGCCCGGGCCGTGAATCGGCGCCACACTCTGCAACGGGGACCGCCCGGGGAGGACCACGGTACTGGTCGTGCTCGGCACCGACTGCTGCATCGTCTCGACGCTCACACCGCCGTCGCTCAGGATGCGGGCGACCGCCGCCAGCACGCCCGGCTGGTCCTCCACCGACAGGGTGATCTGGTAGCGCGTGACCACGCGGCCGATGTCGAGCACAGGGAGGCCCGCGTGCGTCGACTCGGCGACGCCGGGGCCGCCGACCACGTGCCGGCGGGCAGCCGATACGACGTCGCCGAGCACGGCGGAGGCAGTCTCGACCCCGCCGGCGCCCGCGCCGTAGAACATCAGGTCGCCCGCGGCGGCCGCCTGCACGAACACCGCGTTGTGCGCGCCGCGCACGGCGGCGAGCGGGTGCTCGCGGCTTATCAGGGCCGGGTAGACGCGGGCCGAGACGCCCTCCTCCCCCGTCTCCGGGTCGGTCAGCCGCTCGCAGATCGCCAGCAGCTTGATGACCGCTCCCGCCTCACGGGCGGCGTCGACCTGCTCGCGCGTCACGGCGGTGATGCCCTCGCGGTACACGCGCTCCAGCGGCACGGTGGTGTGGAAGGCCAGGCTCGCCAGGATGGCGGCCTTCTGCGCGGCGTCGTAGCCGCCGATGTCGGCGGTCGGGTCGGCCTCCGCGTAGCCGCGGGCCGTCGCGATCGCGAGCGCGTCGGCGAGGGTCTCACCGTGGGTGTCCATGCGGTCGAGGATGAAGTTCGTCGTGCCGTTGACGATGCCGAGGATGCGCGTCACGGTGTCACCGGCGAGGCTGTCGCGCAGCGGCCGGATGATCGGGATCGCCCCGGCGACCGCCGCCTCGTAGTACAGCTGTGCGCCGACCTGCTCCGCTGCCTCGAACAGCTCGGGGCCGTGGGTGGCCAGCAGTGCCTTGTTGGCGGTGATGACGTCGGCGCCCGAGTTGAGGGCCTCCAGCACATAGCCGCGCGCCGGCTCGACACCGCCCATCAGCTCGACGACGATGTCGGCGCCCAGGATGAGGGAGCTGGCGTCGGTCGTGAACAGCTCGCGCGGGAGGTCGACGTCGCGCGGGGCGTCGACATCGCGCACGGCGATGCCCACGAGCTCCAGCCGCGCGCCGACCCGCGACGCGAACTCGTCACCCTGTTCCAGCAGCAGTCGCGCCACCTGGGATCCGACGGAGCCGGCCCCCAGGAGTGCCACCCGCAGGTTGCGGTACTCGATCATCGCTCGGTGCTCCCGTCGTCGTAGGCGGCGTCGCGCGCCAGCAGGTCGGCCTCGGTCTCTCCGCGCACGATGACGCGCGCGGCGCCGTCGCGCACCGCGATCACCGCGGGGCGGCCGAGGTAGTTGTAGTTGCTCGCCAGCGACCAGCAGTACGCACCGGTCGCCGGAACAGCGAGGAGGTCGCCCGGCTCCACGTCGCCCGGCAGGTACTCGGCGTCGACGACGATGTCTCCGCTCTCGCAGTGCTTGCCGGCGACCCGCACGAGGACGGGCTGCGCGGCGGACTCGCGGCCCGCGATCCTGGCCGAGTAGTCGGCTCCGTAGAGCGCGAGACGGGCGTTGTCGCTCATGCCGCCGTCCACGCTCACGTAGCGTCGCACGGCGGTCTCGCCGTCGTCCTGCGCCGAGACGGTGACGTCCTTCGTCGTGCCGACCGTGTAAAGGGTGAGGCCGGCCGTGCCGATGATCGTCCGGCCCGGCTCGAAGGCCACCGCCGGCAGGGGGATCCCGAGGTCTTCGCACGCCGCGGCGACGGTCTGCGCGATGCTGCGCGCCAGTTCGTCGATCGGCGCCGGGTCGTCGGCCGCGGTGTAGGCGATGCCGAATCCGCCGCCGAGATTGAGCTCCGGGATGTCGCCTCCGACGAGCAGCTCCTTGTGCACGGTCAGCAGACGGGCAGCCGACTCGGCGAAGCCGTCCGCACCGAAGATCTGCGAACCGATGTGGCAGTGCAGCCCGAGGAAGTCGAGCCCGGCGTGCGAGCGGATACGCGCCACCGCGTCCGCGGCGTCGGAGAGGGCGATCCCGAACTTCTGGTCCTCGTGCGCGGTGGCCAGGAACGCGTGCGTCGCCGCATGCACGCCGCTGTTCACCCGCAGACGCACCCGCTGCACGACACCGTGCCGGGAGGCCGCCTCGGCCACCCGGTCGATCTCCTGGAAGCTGTCGATGATCAGGGCGCCGACGCCGACGGAGACCGCGCGGTCGATCTCGGCGAGAGACTTGTTGTTTCCGTGGAACCCCAGCCGCTCGGCCGGGACGCCGGCCGCGAGCGCGACTGCGAGCTCGCCGCCCGAGCAGACGTCGATGTTGAGGCCGGCCTCGGCCATCCACCTCGCGACCTCGATCGAGAGGAACGCCTTGCCCGCGTAGTAGACCTTGGCGGCGGAGCCGACCTCCGCGAACGCGCGCTGCAGCGCGGAGCGGACCTCCACGGCGCGCTCTCGCGCCTCCTGCTCGTCGACCACATAGAGCGGGGTGCCGAACCGGTCGGCGAGGTCGGCGACGGGGACTCCGCCCACCTCGATCACGCCCTCGTGCCGACGCACGGTGCGCGACCAGAGACCGGGGACGAGCGCGTTCGCATCGTCGGGAACACGCAGCCACGGGGGCGCGAGCGGATTCGATGCCATGGGGACAACCTCACGAGTACAGAAACTGACGAGTACAGTCGATGGGGTTCTCTCTGGCGAGCGGACCCGGATTGGCCCCTGAAGCCGGTGGAGAAGTAGAAGCAGTCTATCGAGGCCGCCAGAGGCGGTTCGCCGTGTTACGAGCAGCTGCCCTTGCTGTGCAGGAACTCCTCGTTCATCACGAAGTCGGATGCGCTCAGCGTCACGGTGGCGTGCCCCGGCGTTACGGTGATGTCGGTGACCTTGACGCCCGCGGGGAGGTACTGGGCCGCGCACACCGGGAACGGTCCGTTCGAGGTGAGCGACTGGAGGAGCTTGGTGATGTTGACGTTGCCGGATCCGGCCGAGACGGTCGCCTTGCCCGGAGTGAGCAGCACCGTGTCGCCAGCGGCCTCGGCGGTCGCCGTGACGGTGTAGTCCACGGGGAGGCCGAGCAGATCGATCGTGCCGTCGTACCCGATGACGGCATCGCCCAGGGTGATATCGCCCTTCGCGCCGGGGATCGTGACCAGCTTGTTGAGCGACGCCTGCGAGATGCTCAGGGTGCCGGTGGCCGACTGGATCGGCTTGCTGAAGTCGGCGGGCACGCCGGTCGCGTGGACGGACGCGCTCAGCGGCGCGCCGTCGACCGTCGCGTGCGGGGCGTCGATGTCGACGCTCTCGAAGCTGCCGCCCACGAACTGCCCGAGCACCGAGAACCCGCCGATGTGCACCTGCACGTCGGCTTTCACCGAGCTCGGGAGATTCTTCTCGATCTCGGCTGCGACGCGCTGCTCGACGACGGCGCGCGTCACGAGGTCGGCGACGACCAGGAGCACGAGGACGACGACGACCGAGCCGACCGTCCACAGGAGCGGCCTCAGCCAGCGCGGGCGGGCGCGCGTCGGTACGCCGCCTGCGGGCGACGACTCGTCGGGAAGGACCTCGGTGGGCTGATCGCTCATCGCGTCACATCCGCTCCGGAGCGGACACCCCCACCAGGGCGAGTCCGTTCCGGACCACCTGGCCGGTCGCGTCGTTCAGCCAGAGGCGCGTGCGGTGCGCGTCGGTGATCGGCTCGTCTCCGTGCGGGAGAACGCGGGTCGAGCCATCGCGCACGGCGTACCAGGCGTGGTACAGCCCGGCGACCTCCTCGATGTAGCGGGCGACGCGGTGCGGCTCCCGCAGCTCCGCCGCCTGCGCGATGACGCGAGGGAACTCCTGGAGGCCGCCGAGCAGCGCGCTCTCGGTCTCGTGGGTGAGCAGTTCGGGCTTGAACACACTGCGGTCGACGCCCGACTTGGCCGCGTTGGCGGCGACGGAGCGCGTGCGGGCATGCGCGTACTGCACGTAGTAGACGGGGTTCTCGTTGCTGCGCTTGGTGAGCAGGTCGAGGTCGATGTCGAGCTGCGAGTCGGTGGACGAGCGCACCAGCGAGTAGCGGGCGGCGTCGACGCCGACGACGTCGACGAGGTCATCGAGCGTCACGATGGTGCCGGCGCGCTTGGACATCTTGACGGGCTCGCCGTCCTTGACCAGATTGACCATCTGGCCGATGAGGATCTGCAGGTTCTCGTTCGGCACGTCGCCGAACGCCTCCACCATCGCCATCATGCGGCCGATGTAGCCGTGGTGGTCGGCGCCGAGCATGATGATGTTCTGCTCGAAGCCGCGCTCGCGCTTGTCGAGGTAGTAGCCGAGGTCGCCGGAGATGTAGGCGGGCTCGCCGTTGGAGCGCACGACGACCCGGTCTCGGTCGTCGCCGAAGGTGGTGGTGCGCAGCCAGATCGCGCCGTCTTCCTCGAAGATGTGGCCCTGCTCGCGGAGGCGCTCGATCGCCCGCTCCACCGCACCGGACTCGTGCAGCGAGTCCTCGTGGAAGTAGACGTCGAAGTCGACGCCGAACGAGTGCAGACGGTCCTTGATCTCCTGGAACATCAGGCCGGTGCCGAGACGGCGGAAGACCTCCTGCTGCTGCTCGCGCGGCAGCGCGGCCAGGTCGCCGATCTGCGGGTCGGCAGCGGCACGCGTGGCGACCTCGGCGGCGATCTCGCCGATGTAGGCGCCACCGTAGCCGTCCTCCGGAGTGGCCTCGCCCAGGTAGGCGGCCAGCAGGCTGCGCGCGAACCGGTCGATCTGCGAGCCGTGGTCGTTGAAGTAGTACTCGCGCGTCACGTCGGCGCCCGCCGCCTGGAGGATGCGCGCGAGGCTGTCACCGACGGCGGCCCAGCGCGCGCCGCCCAGGTGGATGGGGCCGGTGGGGTTGGCGGAGACGAACTCCAGGTTGACGAGCAGGCCGTCGTAGAGGTCGCTGCGGCCGTACGCGTCGCCGGCCTCCACGATCGTCTTGGCCAGCTGCCCGGCAGCGGCGGCGTCCAGCCGGAAGTTGATGAACCCGGGGCCCGCGACCTCGGCGGAGGCGACTCCGTCGATACCGGCAGCGGCCTCCGCGATCTCGCCGGCCAGCTCGCGCGGGTTGGCGCCGACACGCTTGGCGAGCCGCATCGCGACGTTCGACGACCAGTCGCCGTGCTCGCGGTTCTTCGGCCGCTCCAGCGGGATGTCGTCGACCGTGATGGCCAGGTCTGCGATGTCGTCGCGGCCCTCGCGTCGCCGGTCCACCACGGTCGTCACGATGGCGAGCAGGGAGGCGGAGAGATCAGCGGGGGTCATGACGAACGATTCTACTAAGGACTGACGGGCAACCCGTCGCAACGCTTGATAGGGTGCGACTCGACACGCCCGCAGGACGATACGGAAGACGCACTCCAGCATGCAGCAGCACACCGCCCGGACCCTCGCCGCGCTCGCGATCGCCGCCGCGGCCGTCACGCTCGTGGGCTGCACGCCGACGGCCAAACCCGCCTCCACGCCCTCCGCCTCGGCGACCGCCGGCGGCGCCGCGGCCTCGAACACCCCGGCGGCGACGCCGACCCCGACCCCGACCCTGCCGCCGACGCCCGTCACCCTCACCTGCGACCAGGTCGTCACCGCCGACCAGCTCTACGCGTACAACCCCAACTTCTCGGCGGACCCGGGCTATGCACCCAAGGCCGGCAGCCTCGAGAAGCAGATCGCCGACTGGAAGGGCGTCACGTGCGCCTGGCAGAACCAGACCAGCGGCGATGTCGTGCAGATCGCGGTCGCGCATCCCCCCGCCGACCAGCTGGAGAGCCTCAAGAACGCCGCCATCACGGCGGCCCAGCCCGTTCCCACCTACGGCACCCCTCCGCAGGTCGAGGGCTACTTCAAGGCGGGCGACACCGGCCAGGTGCAGATCTTCCGCGGCCCGTACTGGATCGTCGCAGAGTCGACCGCGTTCTTCGAGCCGGGAGATGCGGCACCACTCATGCAGAGCGTCCTGGGCAACCTGCCGACGAACTGACGCCCCTCGAAAAGCTGCTAGCCTGGACGGGCACTCCTGGCCCCCATAGCTCAGGGGATAGAGCGTCTGCCTCCGGAGCAGAAGGCCGTAGGTTCAAATCCTACTGGGGGCACTGTAGCTCCGCTAACGCAGAAGAAGCCCCCTCCTTACGGAGAGGGCTTCTTTCGTGCTCGGGCCGGCTATTCGGCGTCGAGGTCCGTCTCGAGCAGCGCCACCAGCTCGTCGAGGGCGGCATCGGCGCCCGGCGCCTCCGACCGCAGGGTCACGACTGTGCCCTTGCCCGCGGCCAAGCCCATCAGCGACAGGATGCTGCCTGCGTTCGACTGCGGTCCGTCGCCGACCGCGATGGTCACGGGGATGCCCTTCTCCTGCACGGCCTGCACGAAGAGCTTCGCGGGGCGGGCGTGGAGGCCGGAACTGCTGGCGACGGTGGCGGTACGTTCGGTCATCGATCTCTCCTTCTCGAAAGCGGCGGACGTCACGCGGCGACGGTCGCCGCGACGGGCTGGTCTGCGGGCTGATCGGCGGACTCGGCCACGGGCGCCGTGCGACGCGGGGCCGTGAACCGCTTCAGGCCGACGACCAGCAGGGCGGTGACGAGCGTGCCGGCCGCGAGAGCGACCACGAAGCCCCAGATCGGGTCGATGGCGAAGAAGACGAAGATACCGCCGTGCGGCGCCCGAGAACTCACCTCGAAGGCCATCGCGAGGCCTCCGGCGACCGCGCCGCCCACCAGGTTGGCCGGGATCACCCGCAGCGGGTCGGCCGCGGCGAAGGGGATCGCCCCCTCCGAGATGAAGGAGGCGCCCAGCAGCCAGGCGGCCGCTCCGTTCTCCCGCTCGACCTGCGTGAAGCCGCGGCGATAGAGCACGGTGGAGGCCAGCGCCATCCCGAGCGGGGGCACCATGCCGGCGACCATCACCGCGGCCATGATGTGGAAGCTCGCGTCCGTCTGCTGCGCCAGGCCGGCGACCGCGAAGGCGTACGCCACCTTGTTGACGGGGCCGCCGAGGTCGAAGCACATCATCAGGCCGAGGATGATCCCGAGGAAGACGGCGCCGGCGCCGGAGAGTCCGTTCAGGAAGCCGGTCAGCTGGGTCATCAGCCACGCGATCGGGGCGCCGAGGATGAGCAGCATCAAGCCCGAGGCGATGATCGATGCGCCGAGCGGGATGATCACGACGGGCATCAGGCCGCGCAGCCAGCGCGGCACGGCGGGCCGGCCGATGAGCCAGGCCGCGTAGCCCGCGAGCAGACCGCCGATCAGACCGCCGAGGAAGCCGGCGTTCATGAAGACCGCGATCGCACCGGCGACGAACCCCGGAGCGATGCCGGGCCGGTCGGCGATGGCGAACGCGATGTAGCCGGCCAGCGCGGGAACGAGGAAGCCGAGGCTCACGCTCCCGATCTCGAAGGCGATGGCGCCCAGGTAGTAGCCCAGCCCCTCCGGAGGGAGGTTCCAGATCGCGTAGTGGGTCAGCGTGTAGACGGCGTTGTTCATGCCCGAGTCGCCATGGGCGAGGGCGATGCCGTACCCGCCGAGGAACGGCAGGAAGCTGATGGCGATGAGGAGGCCGCCGCCGGCGACGAACGGGATCATGTAGCTGACGCCGGTGAGCAGGATCCGCTTGAGGTTGGCGCCCCAGGAGAGCGTCTCGGCGGGAGCGGTCGAGACGGATGCGCCGGACGAGCTCACGCGGGCGCCGTTCGGGTCCGCCGCGACGGCGACCGCCTCGGCGATGAGCTGATCGGGCTGCTCGATGCCGCGCTTGACGGTGGAGCGCACCACGGGCTTGCCCGCGAAACGCGCCTCCTCGCGCACGTCGACGTCGTTCGCGAAGATGACCGCGTCGGCCGCGTCGATCACGCTCTGCGGCAGAGCCTGGTAGCCGCTCGACCCCTGGGGTTCGACGACGAGGTCGACACCGTTCCTCGGCCCGGCGGCGGTGAGCGCGTCGGCGGCCATGAAGGTGTGCGCGATGCCGGTCGCGCAGGAGGTGACCGCGACGATCCGGGCCGGACGGCCGTCGATGCGGAAGCCGTCGGCGGCAGTCCCGACCGGCGCTGGGGCGAGCGCGCCCGACCCGGCTGATGCTGCCGACACCGCTGATGCTACGAACGCCCCGCTCGAACCTTCGCCCTCCCCGATGGCCTCGTCTACGAGCGCGACCACGTCCTCCGGCCGCTGCGCCGCCCTCAGACCGGAGGTGAACTCCTCGGTCATCAGGCTCCTGGCGAGCTTGGACAGCACGGCGAGGTGGGCCTCCGCCGCGTCGGCGGGCGCCGCGATCAGGAACACCAGGTCGGCGGGCCCGTCAGGGGCGCCGAAGTCGACGCCCGGCTCCAGCCGGGCGAACGCGAGGGTCGGGACGGTGACGGACGGGCTCTTCGCGTGCGGGATGGCGATACCGCCGGGCAGGCCGGTCTCGTCCTTCTGCTCACGCGCCCAGGCATCGGCGTAGAGCGCCTCCGCGTCGGTGGCGCGCCCCTGCGCGACGACGCGGGCGGCGAGTTCGCGGATGACGGCGCTCTTGTCGCCGACGGAGCCGGGAGCGAGGCTCACGAGCTCGGGAGTGATGGTCTTCAGTGACACGGTTTCCTCCAGTGTGTCTGTGCGGAGTCGAGACGGGGCTCAGGGATGGAGCGCGGCGACGGGGAGGTCGCCGGCGAACAGGTCGGCCGGTCGGGGCGCCTGGGTGCCGGGCAGTGCCGCGGCGGCGGACCCGTAGCGGATCGCGTGCGCGAGCCGTTCGGGCGGGGTCGCCCCCGCGAGGTCCGCCAGCAGATAGCCGGCGAGGGCGCTGTCGCCGGCGCCGACGGTGCTCTGCACACGGATGCGGGGGGCGGCGGCGACGAAGCCGCCGTCGGGGGTCACCAGCACGGAGCCGAGGGCTCCGAGCGTCACGAGGGCGGAACCGACGCGCTCGGGTACGAGCGTCCCTGCCATGGCAAGCGCCGCCGAGGGGAGCTCGTCGGGGTCGAACGTGGCGCCCGTGAGCTCCGCGAGCTCGTCCTCGTTGGGTTTGATCAGGTCGGGCCGCGCCTCGGACACGGCCGCGCGCAGCGCCTCCCCCGAGGTGTCGACCGCGATCCGGGGAGCTGCGTCGCCCCAGTGTTCGCGCACGGCACGGATGACCGTCACGTAGAAGTCGTCGCCGACGCCGGGGGGCAGCGAGCCCGCGAGCACCAGCCAGCCCGCGCCGGCGCACGCGTCGACGACGGCCGCCACCAGCAGCTGCGCGTCCGAGGTGTCCAGGGCGGCACCGGGCAGGTTGAGCTTGGTCGTGACGCCGACGGGGTCGGTGATCGTCAGGTTCGCTCGGGCATGGCCGCGGATCGGAACGGGTCGGATGGGGAGCTCCACCGAGTGCAGTACGACGCCGAACGGGTCGTCGGCGGCCAGCGGGAGGACCGCGAGGGCGGGCACGCCGGCCGCGGCGGCGACGCGTGCCACGTTGATCCCCTTGCCGCCGGCGTCCTCGCGCGAGGACGCGGCCGACTGCACCTCGCCGGGTCGGAGCGGCGCGCTCAGCGTCACGGCGCGGTCGAGCGAAGGGTTGGCGGTGAGGGTGACGATCATGCCGACCACACCTCCACACCCGCAGCTGTCAGCGCGTCGGCGAGCTCGCCCTCCGGTGCGCGGTCGGTCACGAGCACGTCCACCGCGTCGAGCGCGGCGAACGAGACCAGCGACTCCTGCTGGAACTTGGACGCGTCGGCGAGGACGATCACGCGCCGCGCCGCCCGGACGATGGCCTCCTTGACCGCGGACTCCTCCGGGTCGGGAGTGCTCAGGCCGAAGCCGGCGGAGACACCGTTGACGCCGACGAAGACGATGTCGGGCCGCAACGACTGGATCGCGCGGACGGTCGAGGCGCCGACCGCCGCCGCCGTGACACCGCGGATGCGGCCGCCGACGACGGTCAGCGACACCCGGTCGGCCGCAGCGAGCGCGGGCGCGAGGGTGAGCGAGTGGGTGACGACCTCCGCCTCTCCCCCGCTGGCCGAGAGCCGAGCCGGGAGCAGCTGGGCGACGGCGCCCGTGGTCGTGCCCGCATCGAGGTAGAGGGAACCGCGGAAACCGTCCCCGAGCGCGTCGAGGGCCCGGGCGGCGATGCGCAGCTTGGTGTCGGCGCGCAGCCCGCTGCGCTCGATCACGGAGGCCTCCGCGGTGCTCGCGCGGTCGATGGCGACAGCGCCGCCGTGCACCCGGCGCAGCGCGCCGGAGAGCTCGAGCGCGTCGAGATCGCGGCGCACGGTCTCCGTGGTGACGCCGAAACGCTCGGCGAGATCGATCACGGCGACGCGGCCCTCTTCGAGGAGGAGCCGCTCGATCAGCTCCTGACGCTCCATTGCATACACCTGCCGCCTCCTTTGGATTTCCAACACAGTACAACATGAATCAACAGAGATCAATATCTTCTCTGTGGCTTTCTGTGTGATTCTCCGTCTCCTGCGCCGATCGTGGCGGCCACGTACAATCGTTCGCGGAATGGACTGCTCGTACTTCGACGCCGGCGTATGCCGCTCGTGCACGCTGATGGGCGTCCCGTACGGCGAGCAGCTGGCCCGCAAGGACGGCCACGCGCGAGACCTCCTCGCGCCCTACGGTGACGCGATCTGGCTGCCGCCGGTGGCCAGCGCCGAGTCCGGCTACCGCAACAAGGCCAAGATGGTCGTCTCGGGCACCGTGGACGCGCCGACAATCGGCATCCTCGACGAGGCGGGCCGTGGCGTCGACCTGCGCGAATGCGGCATCTGCGCGCCCGGAGTGCGGGCAGCACTCCCGGTGCTCGCGGCCTTCGTCACCCGCAGCCGGCTCGAGCCGTACAGCGTCCCGGACCGGCGCGGCGAGCTCAAGTACGTCCTGGTGACGCACTCCCCCGACGACGAGCTGATGGTGCGGTTCGTCGTGCGGACCCGCGCCGGCGTCGATCGCATCCGTGCCAGGCTCGACGAGCTGCTCGCGGCACTGCCGAACGCCGTCGTCGTGACGGCGAACCTCCAGCCGGAGCACAAGGCGGTCGTCGAAGGCGACACCGAGATCGTGCTGACCGCGCAGTCGTCCCTCGTCATGCGCGTCGGCGGCGTCCCGCTGCGGTTGCGTCCGCAGAGCTTCTTCCAGACGAACACCGCCGTCGCCGAGAGCCTCTACGAGCAGGTGACCGAGTGGGTGGACGCGGTGTCGCCGGCGAGCGTGTGGGACCTCTACTGCGGCGTCGGCGGCTTCGCGCTCAACGTGGCGGCGCCCAGGCGGCGCGTCGTCGGGGTCGAGACCAGTACGGAGGCGGTGCGCAGTGCCCGCGCGACGGCGGCGGCCGCCGGGCTGCCGCACGTGGCGTTCCGTGCAGGAGACGCGACAGCGTTCGCGCTCCGGGCGAAGACGACGCCAGACCTGGTCATCGTGAACCCGCCGCGACGCGGGATCGGCGCGGACCTATCGGGATGGCTCGAAGGCTCCGGCATCCCGAACGTCGTGTACTCCAGCTGCAACCCGAACAGCCTGTCGCACGACCTCGCCCGCATGCCGTCGTACCGCATCCGCACCGGGCGGGTTCTCGACATGTTCCCGCAGACGGGGCATCTGGAGGTCGCGGTGCTGCTGGATCGGGTCTAGCCGGCGAACGCGATATTCACGATGTCGGAGAGCGTGAACTCACCGGCAGTCGGACCGAGATTCGGCCTCCAGTTCGGCTGGACCGACAGATAGCTCAGATGATCGCCGGAGAGTAGTCCGATGAGGACCTCCGCCACGATACGGCCTCCGACAGGCCCGAGTCCGGCCGACTCAGAGCGCACCTCCGATTCCTTGAGAATGTAGAACCACAGCGGGGTGCGACCCCTCAGATCGCTCTTCACGTCGTCGGTCACATCGACGTTCGTGAAGACCTCGTCCGGCGTGAGAGGCTCGATCCCCATCGCGCGGGACACGTCCTCGCCCGAAGGCAGACCGAGGCGCTTGCCACGCAGGAGGTTGCGGATAGCTAGGGAGCGTGCGATTTCGGGGCCGGCGGCGGTCGAGATGACCTCTGCTCCCGCAACGGAGGTGGGAAGGGTTTTGAGCGGCGTGGCGATCGTCGCGTCAAGCTTGTAACTCGGCTGCGGCGTACCGGGCACGGGCTGCTCGCTACTCGTGATCCGAGGGAGGAAGAATCTCCAATCGACGCCCCACTCGCGCGGTAGCGTCTTGAAGCCGTTGAGGCCTCCTCTGGGCTTGTCGGCATCCGGGGTGAAGATCGGAATGCGGTGTGCACCCTCGGGAGGCAGCGGGTCTGGCCGTGCGACCGTGTTGATGAAGTAACTCGGCCGGACGATCGAGTGACCGAACCGATAGGCGGCGACGCTGAACTCCACCGGCATGAACGGCTGTCGACGGAACCTGTAGAACACCAGTCGCGGCTTCGGCCGGGTGACGGTGAGCGCTGTCGACGCGGACGAGACGAAGCTCTCCTCCGGAAGGATGTCGTCCACGACGTCCTTGCCTACGAGGCGGGGCAGGTAGTCGTGCACGACGACCCACTGATAGTGCCAGCGAACCAGGCGTTGCGCGTGCTTCAGCTGGTCGGCAGCGGACCAGGCAGGAAAGTCCGTCTTCACTGAATCGACGACGGCGTTGTGAAAGCGCAGAAAGACGGACTGCAGCTGCGAGACGATCACGTTCTCGTCGTTGCGCGGGTCTCCGATGATCGCTCGCTCGGACGCCACACGCTGCAGATCGAAGGCACCGAATCCGGGAGACTGTCGATCCCCCAGCGACAGGTGCAGACCGTCACTGTCGTAGAGGTAGGGCTGATCGGACGGCCCCCTCCCGTAGACGGAGTCCAGGTCGAACTTGGGCGTGCGGAAATCGACGAGGGCATCCGGATCGTTCTGCCTGGTCAGGCTGGAGGCGGGGTCGAAGGTGATGTCGTGGTCGACGAACTGGCCGAAATAGGTGTAGCCGGCCGGTAGGCGCAGCTCGTCGCTCATGTCTAGCGTCGCCGTGTTCTCATCCTCGTCCTCCGCACCGAGCTCCTTTGCCGGCTCCGCGGGCTGGATCATCGCGTCGGCGAGGGCGATCAGGGACGCGTCGGCGAGATCATAGGTCGGGAGGTCGCGGAACATCCTCCCGTAGCGACCGCCGGTGAAATCGGATTCCGGTGTGTTCTCCAACCCGCGAGGCGCCTGACCTCCGTGCAGATGCGGACTGGTGGGAGTGGTGGGCGTCGAGCCGGTGGGCGTGTTCGGATGCATGGATCCCCCTTGATCGTTTCTGGTGAGGTGGGGTGACACGGTCGGTCTACTCCACCCCACCAGAATTGGCAAGAGGAATCCTCATTATTCGCCGGACGCTTACCCGACTCCCGATCAGAGGGACGGCCTCCGATCGGAAGGGAGACTAGCTCGCCGCCGCCTCACGGCGCGGGAGCTTCCAGTCGGGACGCGCGAAGTGGCAGGTGTAGCCCCACGGGATGCGCTCCAGGTAGTCCTGGTGCTCCGGCTCCGCCTCCCAGAACGGACCGGCCGCGGTCACCTCGGTCACGACCTTGCCCGGCCAGAGACCGGACGCGTCGACGTCGGCGATTGTGTCCTCCGCCACGCGGCGCTGCTCGTCGTTCTCGTAGAATATCGCCGAACGGTAGCTCGTGCCCACGTCGTTGCCCTGACGGTTCTTCGTCGACGGGTCGTGGATCTGGAAGAAGAACTCCAGCAGATCGCGGTAGCTGATGCGCTCGGGGTCGAACTCGATCTCGATCGCCTCGGCGTGGGTGCCGTGGTTGCGGTAGGTGGCGTTCGGGACGTCGCCGCCGGAGTACCCGACGCGGGTGCTCACCACGCCGGGACGTTTGCGGATGAGGTCCTGCATGCCCCAGAAACAGCCTCCAGCCAGGATGGCCTTCTCGGTCGTCATCAGTGCTTCTCCTCGTTCTCGAAAAGGTGGATGTAGTCGCCGTAGCCCTGCTCCTCCAGCTCGGCGAGCGGGACGAAGCGGAGTGCGGCGGAGTTGATGCAGTAGCGCAGGCCGCCGGCCTCGGCGGGCCCGTCGTCGAACAGGTGGCCGAGGTGGCTGTCACCGTGGGCGGAGCGCACCTCGGTGCGCACCATCCCGTAGGTGCGGTCGGTCTTCTCCACGATGTTCGCAGGGTCGACCGGCACGGTGAAGCTCGGCCAGCCGGAACGGCTGTCGTACTTGTTCACCGAGGCGAAGAGCGGCTCGCCCGACACGATGTCGACGTACAGCCCCGCCTCGTGGTTGTTCCAGAACTCGTTGCGGAAGGCGGGCTCGGTGGCCGCCTCCTGGGTGACCGCGTACTGCGCGGGGGTGAGCCGCGCGACGGCGTCCTGGCTCTTGCGATAGTCCTGTGTCACGTTTCCTCCTGTGTGCGGCGAGCGCTGGCTGCGGCGCCGTCAGTAAGGAGAACAGCAAGGAGGCTCGGGTTGGTCCCGCTGTTGCTGTGAGTTCACTGAGGGCCGTTAGGGCGCGCAGGGCGCGGTCGATGGCGGTCTGCACGCGGGGCCGTCCGGGACCTTAACCTCACGGCCCCGACCGCGTTAGTCTGAGTCTTCTGGGGCCAGGGGGAATTCGGGCTTCGGCGAGAGCCGGCGATGACGCGAGGAGCGAGTATGACAGCGACACGGACACTCTTCATCGGCGGCACGGGGGTCATCAGCTCCGCGTGTGTCGCCAGGGCCCTCGAGAAGGGCCACGAGGTCACGGTCGTCAATCGGGGGAACAGCGACCTCCGCCCGCTCCCCGACGGTGTGGAGGTGCTGCACGCGGACATCCGCGACCCCGAGAGCGTGCACGCGGTGCTCGGCGAACGCAGCTTCGACGTCGCAGCGGAGTTCCTGGCGTTCACACCGGAGCACATCCGCACCGACTTCGACCTGTTCGAGGGCCGGGTCGGACAGTTCGTCTTCATCTCCTCGGCCTCGGCCTATCAGACGCCGCCCGCGCGGATGCCGGTGATCGAGTCGACGCCGCTGCGCAACCCGTTCTGGCAGTACTCCCGCGACAAGATCGCGTGCGAGGACCTCCTGGTGGAGGCCTACCGCGACCGCGGCTTCCCCATCACGATCGTGCGCCCGTCCCACACCTACGACCGCACCATGATCCCGACCACCGGGCACTGGACCGATCTCGAGCGGATGCGCCGCGGCGCCCCGGTCGTGGTGCACGGCGACGGCACCAGCCGCTGGACGATCACCCACAACACCGATTTCGCCGTCGCCTTCGTGGGGCTGCTCGGCCGGCCGGAGGCCGTGGGCGACTCCTTCCACATCACCTCGGACGAAGCGCCGACCTGGGACCAGATCTACTGCTACCTCGCAGAGGCCCTGGGCGTGGAGGCGGAGCTGGTGCACGTCGCCAGCGAGACCATCGCCGCCGCCCTCCCCGACCTCGGCCCCGGCCTGCTGGGCGACAAGGCGCACTCGATGCACTTCGACAACGCAAAGGTCAAGGCGCTCGTGCCGGAGTACGAGGCGCGCGTGGCGTTCGCCCACGGGGCCGGCGAGATCGTCGACTGGTATCTGGCCGACGCGTCCCGGCAGCAGGTGGACCCCGACCTGGACGCGGCGTTCGACCGCCTCGTGGACCACGCCCGCACGGTGGTCTGAGCGGCTCTCCGCGTCACGGTCCGGTCTCATTTTCGTCGGCCTCTTTACTATAAAGAAACTTTCCTGATACATTCGCCCCACGACATCGTTCCGACGAGGGGATGAGAATGGCCGACCGACCCGTCCGGGGCACCCCGGGGTGGCTCCGCGAGACCAACGACCGCACGGCGCTCGCGCTGCTGCTCGAGCACGGCGTGCTCACCCGCACCCGCATCGGGGAGCTCTCCGGGCTCTCCAAGCCCACCGCGGCGCAGATGGTGTCGCGGCTCGAGACGGCCGGTCTCATCCACGTCGTCGGCGAGGTCTCCGCCGGCCGCGGCCCGAACGCCGCCGGCTACGCGGTGCGCACCGATCGGATGCTGGGCGTCGCCGTCGACATCGACGCGGTGTCGCTGCGGTCGACAGTCGTCGACGCCGGCGGAGCGGAGCATCCGATCGCCGTGACCCCGCTCGCACTGCCTCCCCGGCCCGCCCGCACCCCCGAGGCCGACCTCCGGCTCGCGATCGAGGCCGCGTGCGCCGCCGCGGGCGTCGGCGCCGAGCGCGTCCGCGCGGTCTGCGTCGGCGTGCAGGGCGCGCTCGACCCGCGCACCGACGAGCTCACCTACATCGAGACGCTCCCTGGCTGGACCGAGCGCGGCATCCGGAAGAGGCTCGAAGACGCCCTCGACATCGCGGTCCACATCGACAACGACGTGAACCTCGCCGCGGTCGCCGAGCGCACGGAGGGCGCCGGCGCCGACATCGCCGGCTTCGCCCTGCTCTGGATGGGCGACGGCCTCGGCCTCGCCGTCGACCAGGCCGGCTCGGTGCACCGCGGAGCCTCCGGCGGCGCCGGCGAGATCGGCTACCTGCCGATCCCCCGCTCGGCCGCCGATCTCGACCCGGAGGCCGCCGACCTCCAGGACCTCATCGGAGGGCCAGCCGTCGTCGCTCTGGCCGCCGCGCACGGGCTGACCGAAGACCTGCGCGGCGACGACGCGGCGATCGACACGCTCGTCACCGAGCTCGCCCAGCGGGTCGCGGTCGGCGTCGTGCCTGTGCTGGCGCTCCTCGACCCGGAGCTGGTCGTGCTCGGCGGCCCCACCGGAGCCGCCTTCGGCGACCGGCTCGCCGAGCTCGTCACGGCCGAGCTGCGCGCCGGCTGGGGCGAACGCGCCGTCGTGGCCACCGGCGTCCCCACCAACCCCGTCCTCCGCGGCGCACGCGAGCACCTCCTCGGCGAGGTGCGCGAGGCGCTCTTCGACGAAGTGTCGCGCATCGCCGTCTGAGTGACGGCCGACACCTCAGCACCACACCGTCCACCTGAAATCACGAGAAGGATCAGCGAGGAACCACCCGTGAAACACCGTCACCTCATCGCAGCCGCCGCGGTCGCCGCGGCCGCTGCACTCACCCTGGCCGGCTGCTCCGGAGGATCCTCCGGAACGTCGTTCCAGGACAGCACGCCGTCCGACCTGTCGGGGACCGTGTCGTTCTGGCACTTCTTCTCCGACCGGGAGGCCAAGGTCGTCCAGTCGGTCGTCGACGACTTCGAGAAGAAGTACCCCAAGGTCAAGGTCGACGTGCACTCCGGCCAGGACGACGAGAAGCTGCAGAAGGCGATCGCCACCGGCAGCAAGGTCGACGTCGGACTCTCGTACTCGACCGACATCGTCGGCAACTTCTGCTCGAACGGCGCGTTCCGGTCGCTCAACAAGGTGATCGCGCGCGACAAGGTCGACATGAGCCAGTTCAGCGACACCGTGAAGTCCTACACGGAGTTCAAGGGCAACCGCTGCGCGATGCCGATGCTCGCCGACGTCTACGGCCTCTATTACAACAAGAAGCTGCTGCAGGCCGCCGGGTTCACCGAGCCGCCCAAGACGCTGAGCGAGCTGGAGTCGATGGCCGACAAGCTCACCACGTTCAACCCCGACGGCTCGATCAAGACGCTCGGCTTCAACCCGACCATGGGCTGGTACGAGAACTCGGCCGCCCACTACGGCCCGGCCGCCGGCGCCGAGTGGCTGAAGGCCGACGGCACCAGCGCGATCTCCTCCTCCCCCGGCTGGAAGGAGCTGATCGAGTGGCAGAAGGCCTACGTCGACAAGATCGGCTGGGACAAGCTCAACGCCTTCACCTCGGGGCTCGGCCAGGAGTTCTCGGCCGACAACGCCTTCCAGACCGGCCAGGTCGCGATGAACATGGACGGCGAGTACCGCACCGCCTTCATCGGCGACCAGGCCAAGGACCTCGACTACGGCACCGCGCCGTTCCCGACGGCAGACGACCACACCGACCTGTACGGCGGCGGGTACATCACCGGCAACATCATCGGCATCTCCAAGGGCTCCCAGCACCCGGAGCTCGCCTGGGCGCTGCTGAAGTACCTCACCACCGACACCGGGGCGGTCGTGAAGCTCGCCAACGGCCTGAAGAACGTGCCGACCACGAAGGACGCGCTCGCCTCCCCCGACCTGGAGGTCTCTCCGCAGTTCAAGACGTTCCTCGACATCGCGTCGAACAAGAACGTCATGACCACCCCGGCGAGCCCGCTCGGCGCCGGCTACCAGAACACCTTCCAGGACTGGTGGAACAAGTACCAGAGCCAGGGCGGCGACATCGACGCGGGCCTGAAGTCGGTCGACAAGCAGATCAACGACGCCCTCGCCCTCTCGAAGGGCCCGTGAGGTCGTGACCACGACGGCCCAGAGCGCGGGGCGGGCGACCGCCCGCCCCGCGCGGTCCTCCCGGAGCCGCCGGCGCCGCAACCTGGTGACGCTCGCGCTGCTCGCGCCCGCGCTGCTCGGGTTGGCGATCTTCTTCGTCTACCCGCTCATCGCCTCCATCTACTACTCCTTCACCCGATTCGACCTGATCTCCCCACCCCAGTGGATCGGCCTCCGCAACTACGAGTACCTCTTCACGCAGGACCCGAACGTCTGGACCGCGACGCTCAACACGCTCTGGTTCGTCGTGATCTGGGTTCCGGTGAAGACCGGGTTCGCGCTCATCGTCGCCGGGCTCCTCGCCCGGGCGCGCCGCGCATCCGGGGTCTGGCGGACGATCTTCTACCTGCCGGCCCTCGTGCCGCCGGTCGCGAGCGTCGTGGCGTTCGTGTTCCTCTTCAACCCGGGGACCGGTCCGGTGAACCAGGTGCTCGCCTGGTTCGGGATCAAGGGCCCGCTGTGGTTCAACGACCCGGCTTGGTCGAAACCGTCACTCGTCCTGCTGGGCATCTGGGTGATGGGCGACATCATGATCATCTTCCTCGCGGCCCTGCTCGATGTGCCGCGCGAGCAGTACGAAGCCGCCTCGCTCGACGGGGCGAGCGGAGTGCAGAAGGTGCGCTACGTCACCCTGCCGAGCATCGCGCCCGTGCTGCTGTTCGCGGCCGTCACCGGTGTCATCGCGGCCATCCAGTATTTCACGGAGGCCGCGGTCGCCTCCTCGGTCGCCAGCGGCAAGGCCGTGGTCGGCGAGGGGATCGGCAGCACCCTCGGCTACCCCGACAACTCCCTGCTCACCTACACGCAGTGGCTGTACGTGCGCGGCTTCGGGACGTACCAGCTGGGTTACGCCTCGGCGCTGGCCGTGCTCCTGTTCGTCGTCGCCGCGATCATCCTGCTCCTGCTCCTGCGCCGGTTCAAGGCGTTCACCCCGGAAGGCGCGCAATGACCTCCGCTACCCTCACCCCGAAAGCCCCGGCCTCCCCCGCGGCGCCGCAGCGCAAGATCCGCACGCCCCGCTCGTTGCGCACCAGGGCGGTCCTCGGCTGGATCGCCGAGCACGCCGTGCTCATCGTGCTGGCCGTGCTGTTCGTCGCGCCCGTCGTATTCGTCTTCCTGACCTCGGTGATGTCGAGCTCGCAGACACTCACGGCCTCCCTCTGGCCGCAGCCGTTCGTGTGGCAGAACTACGTCACCGTCTTCACCACCGTCCCGCTCGCCCAGTGGTTCGCCAACTCGGCGATGTACGCGATCCTGGCCACAGCCTTCATGCTGGTCTCGTCGGTGCCCGCCGCGTACGCGCTGGCCAAGATCCGGTTCCGCGGCTCCGGGATCCTGTTCACGGCGATCATCGTGGCCATGCTGCTGCCGCCGCAGGTGACGGCCATCCCGATCTACGTGATGTGGTCGCAGCTCGGGCTCACCGGCTCCCTCTGGCCGCTGATCCTGCCGAACCTGCTCGGGGACGCGTTCTCGATCTTCCTGCTGCGCCAGTTCTTCCTCACCATCCCGACGGAGTACTCGGACGCTGCCCGGATCGACGGGAACGGCGAGTTCGGCGTGCTCTGGCGGGTCGTGCTCCCGATGGCGAAGCCCGGCATCGCGGCGACGGCGATCTTCATGTTCTTCAACTCGTGGAACGACTACTACGGCCCCCTGCTGTACACCTCGGAGAACCCGGCAGCGTGGCCGGTGGCCTACGGACTGGCATCGTTCCGCGGCGTCCACGGCACCGACTGGGGACTCACCATGGCGATGACGATGCTCGTCACCGTCCCCGTCGTCATCATCTTCTTCTTCGCCCAACGCGTCTTCGTGGAGGGCATCACACTCACCGGCGTGAAGGGATAACGCGTGAAACTGGCTGTCGTAGGCGGAGGATCCACCTACACCCCCGAACTCGTGGACGGATTTGCGCGCCTGCGCGACCTGCTGCCGATCGAGGAGCTCTGGCTCGTCGACACCGATCCGGAACGGCTCCGGCTCGTCGGCGGTGTCAGCGAGCGCATGTTCCGCGCCGCCGGCCACCCGGGCCGCGTCGTACCCACCTCCGATCTGGTCGCCGGCGTCGCCGACGCCGACGCCGTGCTCATCCAGCTGCGGGTGGGCGGCCAGGCCGCCCGCCATGGCGACGAGACCTTCCCGCACGAGTGCGGCTGCATCGGCCAGGAGACCACCGGGCCGGGCGGCTTCGCCAAGGCACTGCGGACCGTCCCGGTCGTGCTGTCCGTGGCGGAGGTCATCCGGAAGCACGCCAAGCCGGACGCGTGGATCGTCGACTTCACCAACCCGGTCGGCATCGTCACGCGCGCGCTTCTCCAGGAGGGGCACAGGGCGGTCGGGCTCTGCAACGTGGCGATCGGCTTCCAGCGCCGGTTCGCCGCACTGCTCGACGTGGCACCGGCGGAGGTCGGACTCGGCCACGTCGGCCTCAACCACCTGACCTGGGAGCGGTCGGTCACGGTCGGCGGACGCGACGTGCTGCCCGAACTGCTGTCCACCCGCCTGCCCCAGCTCGCCGAGGAGATCGAGCTTCCGGCCTCCCTGATCCGCCTGCTCGGGAACGTGCCGAGCTACTATCTGCGCTACTACTACGCCCACGACGAGGTGCTGCGCGAGCAGCTCGACGCACCGACCAGGGCGGAGGCCGTGCAGCGGGTCGAACGCGAACTGCTCGAGCTCTACGCCGACCCGTCGGTCGACACCAAGCCGGAACAGCTCGCCCAGCGCGGCGGTGCGTTCTACTCCGAGGCGGCGGTCGACCTGCTCGCTTCGCTGACGAGCGACCGCGGCGATGTGCAGGTGGTCAACCTGCGCAACGACGGCACGCTGCCGTTCCTGCCCGACGACCACGTGATCGAGGTCCCGGCCACGGTCGGTGCGACCGGCGTGCACGCGCAGCAGATCGCTCCCCTGCCCGACGACATGGCGGGACTCATCGGGCACGTCGCCGGGTACGAGCGGCTCGCGCTCGACGCCGCCGTCCACGGCGGTCGCGACCGGGTCGTGCGGGCGATGCTCGCCCATCCGCTCGTCGGGCAGTACGACCGGGCGGAGAAGCTGACCGACCTGCTCATCGCACGCAACCATCAGCACCTGGCGTGGGCACGATGACCGACCCGACGGGCGGCGCGCCGATCGTGATCGCGGTCGACGGCGGAGGATCGAAGACCGACGCCGTCGCCCTCGAACTCGACGGGACCCTTGTGGCCGCCGTCCGCGGCACGACCTCCAGCCCCCACCTGATCGGGATGGCGGCGACGGCCCGCCTCGTGGACGAGCTCATCGAGCGGCTCCTCGTCGAGACGGGTCCGCGTCCGCTCGCGAGCGCCAACATCTACCTCTCCGGGCTCGACCTGCCCGCAGAGATCGCGGAGTTCCGCGCGGGGATCGCCGGCTACGCGTGGGCCGACGCGATCGTCGACAACGACCTGTTCGCGCTGCTGCGGGCCGGCACCAGCGAGTCCGACGCGGTCGCGGTCGTCTGCGGCACAGGGATCAACTGCGTCGGCGTGCGCGCGGACGGCGCCGTCGTGCGCTACGCCTCCCTCGGGATGACCTCCGGCGACTGGGGCGGCGGCTGGCACCTGGGCGAGAAGGCGCTCTGGCACGCGGCCAGGGCGGTCGACGGCCGCGGGCCGGCCACCACGCTCGCCGCCGCGATCCCCGAGGTCTACGGCCTGACGGGCATCCCCGACGTCATCGAGGCCCTGCACTTCGAGCGCATCGCCAACAGCGAGCTGTCGCGCCTCGCGCCCGCCGTTCTCGCGGCGTCGCGCGCTGGGGACGCGGTCGCACAGCGTCTCGTGGACCGGCAGGCGGAGGAGATCGTGATCCTCGCCGCCACCACGCTGCGCCGGCTGGAGCTGCTCGGCAGCGAGGTGCCGGTCGTCCTCGGCGGAGGGGTGATCGGCTCGGGCGACGAACGGCTGCTGGCCGGGGTGGAGCGCGGCCTCGCCGAGCGGGCGCCGCTGGCCAGGATCACGGTCGTGACGTCCGCGCCCATCCTCGGGGCCGCCCTGCTGGCGCTGGAGGCCGGAGGAGCCTCCGCCGACGCACTGGACCTCGCCGTATCCGGCCTTCAGGACCGGCAGGCCGCGGTGGTTCAATAGGCCTTACGAACAGGGAATACGCCGCAGAACGGGAGCGGATGGTCGAGGAGCAACTCGTCCGCCGCGGGATCGAGGACCAGCGGGTCCTCGACGCGATGCGACGCGTGCCGCGACACGAGTTCGTCCCCGAGGGTTCCGAACGGTACGCCTACGAGGATCACCCGATGCCGATCGGCGACGGCCAGACCATCTCGCAGCCGTTCATCGTCGCGCTCATGCTCGAGGCAGCCAGGATCGGCCCGGAGGACAGCGTCCTCGACGTCGGGACCGGCTCAGGCTATGCGGCGGCCGTCGCCGCGGAGCTCGGTCACCGCGTCGTCAGCATCGAACGCCATCCCGAGCTGGCGGTGACGGCCGCGGCGACGCTGGAGGCCCTGGGCTACCGGGTGAACGTCGTCACCGGCGACGGCACGCTCGGGTGGCCGGCGGGCGCGCCGTACGACGTGATCATCGCGGCGGCGACCGGCCCGACGCTGCCGCGGGCGTGGCCGGAGCAGCTAACGCGGGAGGGGCGGATCGTGATGCCGGTCGGCCGCCCGGGAGGCGCGCAGCACCTCACGGTGTTCGAGCGCGGCGCCGACGGCGACCTCCACGGGCGCAGCCTCGGCGCTGTCACGTTCGTGCCGCTCGTCGGCGACGACGGCTGGCGCGACCGGGAGTGACGACATTCGTCACGAATCTGCGTGTGCGTCTGGCGACGCATTTGCTGCGAATGTGGCGTTCGCGGCGTTGTATCGCCGCATTTGGCGCAAATGCGCCATCCCTAGCCCCGCCGGGGCGGGGTGAGATTCGTCACGAATCGTGGGATTCGTGGCACGAATGTCGGGATTCGTCACGAATGTCGCGGGGGTGGGGCGGCAGGGGCGCGGCGGAGCCGCGGCGGCGCTAGGCGGCGGTCGCGACAGCGGCGACAGCGCCGACGGCGGCGCGGGCGCGCGAGCGCAGCGAGCCGAGGAGCGCGGCGAGCTGGCCGGCGGGGGCGCCCGGGTCCTCCGGATGCCACTGGACGGCGAGGATCGGCGCGGACTCGTGCTCGATCGCCTCCACGTGGCCGTCGGGCGCGCGACCGGTCACGACCAGTGCCTCGCCGACGACGTCGACCGCCTGATGGTGTGCGCTGCGGACCGACACCACGGGGCCGCCGAGCAGCTCCTCGACTCTGCTGCCGGGCTCGAGCAGCACGGGGTGGGTGGTCAGCACCTCGGGAATCGGGACACCGCGGCGCACGTGGTCGCCGTCGCCGAGGTCTTGGACGAGCGTGCCGCCGAGCGCGACATTGACGATCTGGAGGCCGCGGCAGATGCCGAGCAGCGGCATCCCGCGCTCGATCGCCCGGTGGACCAGCGCGAGCTGGGCGGCGTCGGCGGTCTCGCGGTGCAGGCTCTCGTGCGGGTAGCCTCCCGACGCTCCGTAGAACCGCGGGGCGATGTCCTCGCCTCCCACGATCACCGCGGCGTCCGCGCGCTCCGTCGCGGCCAGCAGCGCGTCGGTGCCCTCGTCGGCGGCGAGCCTGGTCACCGTCCAGCCGTCGGCCTCCGCCGCACGGACGACCCCGCCGACCAGCACCTGAACGTACGCGTGATACTCCGGGTCGTGCCCGCGCAAGCGCGTCGCCTCGACGACGGCGAGGGTGCGGGAGGCCGGAGACATACGAGCCATTGTGGGCGGAACGTGCGCTGCGCGCATCCGTGGCCGTAACAGGCGGCAACACGTGACGGGGAGATCGAACAGTGACACGCATCGGGGCCGTCAATAGACTCGGCTGGATGACAGGTGAGCTCGAGAGAGTGGGTGGATGTCTGTGCGTCGCGTCCTGACCGCGTTCCTCCTCGCCGTCGGCGCGGCCGTTGCGCCGCTCGCGCTGGCCGCCCCGGCCGCCGAGGCCGCCGAGCCGGTCGCGCTCGGTCCCGGCCATGTCGTCGACCAGGCGGGAGTGCTGTCGAAAGCGGACATCGACACGATCGAAGCGGCCACTGCCACACTCAAGAAGAATCATCAGATCACGCTCTACGTGGTGTTCGTCGACCACTTCACCGACCCCGCCGATGCGGAGGACTGGGCGAACGAGACGGCCGCGCGCAACGATCTGGGGCCCACGGACTACCTGCTGGCGGCCGAGACCGACGGCAGCGCCTACTACCTCTCCGGCGACGACAGCGGGCCGGTGAGCGACCAGCAGCTCACCACCATCGAGCAGGACCAGGTCGGGCCCGCGCTGCACGCGCAGGACTGGACGAAAGCCGCCGTCGCCGCAGCCAACGGGCTCGGCGACGCCGTGGGCGGCGGCCCCGGGCCCTGGTTCGTGTGGCTGCTGGTCGTCGTGCTGGTCGCGATCGCGGCGGTCGTGTTCCTGCTGATCCGCCGCCAACGGAACTCACGGAGCAGGAGGGCGACGACACCATGACACCGAACCGCACGGCCATGACACCGAACCGGAAGGAGAGAGGATGAGCCCGGCTTCGTTCCTCGTCATCCCCCAGTGGCAGGGCTCCGGCTCGTCCCGCGCCATGCGGCTCATCGACGGCGCCGACGCCATCCGCGGCGACCTGCCGACGACGGCCACCCACAGTGTGGCCGTGCCCGCGGCGGCCGGCGAAGCGCTCGGCACCGGTGTGCTGCGGTACTCGTCGCTCACGCTGGTGCGCGAGCTGGCGGAGGCCGAGCTGGCGGTGCTGGAGGCGCCGGTCGTCACGATCGGCGGCGACTGCGCTGCAGATCTCGCGAGCGTGCAGCACGCCGTGGCGTCGCATCCGGCCGGCTCGGTCGCCGTGGTCTGGTTCGACGCGCACGGCGACCTCAACAACGTCTCGACTTCGCCGTCCGGGGCTTTCCACGGCATGGTCGTGCGCGCTCTGCTCGGCGACGGACCGGACGGACTCGCGGCGACCGGACCCGCGCGCCTCCACCACGAGCAGCTGGTGCTCGCGGGAACGCGCGCGCTCGACGACGGTGAGTCGGCCTTCGTCGACCGGGTCGGGATCCGGTTGGTCGGGCCGGACGGTTTCGACGACCCGCAGACGCTCGTGGCCGCGGTGGAGGCGACGGGGGCGTCGGCCGTCTACCTCCACGTCGACCTCGACGTGCTCGATCCCTCGGCGGTCGACGGAATCGGCTTCCCCGAGCCGTTCGGCGTCAGTCCCGAACAGTTGTCCGACGCCATCCGGGCGCTGCGGGCACGCTTCGAGCTCGTCGGCGCCGCGATCACCGAGTTCGCCCCCGAGTCACCGGAGGCCGCCGGTCGCGATCTGCCGGTGATCCTCCGGGTGCTGGGTGCGCTCACGGGCCCTCTCCGTGACGTCGGCTGAGCCCGGTAGCGTTGGCGACATGAGCGAACCCCGAATCCTGACCGAACGACGCGGGCACGTCCTCCTCATCGGCCTCAACCGGCCGGAGAAGCGCAACGCGGCCGACTTCGAGCTCCTGACCGGGCTCGCCGAGGCGTACGGAGAGCTCGAACGCGATCCCGACATCCGCGCGGGGCTCGTGTACGCCGTCGGCGACCATTTCACCGGCGGCCTCGACCTGGCCGATGTCGGCCCACGGGTCGGCCCGGACGGTCTCTCGTTCGTCTCCGACACCGGGGTCGACCCCTGGGGCGTCTCCGGACGACAGCGCACCAAGCCCGTCGTCGTCGCCGTGCAGGGCATCTGCCTCACCCTCGGCATCGAGCTCATGCTCGCCGCCGATGTCGCGATCGCGGCCCGGTCGACGCGGTTCGGGCAGATCGAGGTCGCACGCGGCATCCTGCCGTTCGGCGGAGCGACCATCCGGTTCCCGCGGACGGCGGGCTGGGGCAACGCCATGCGCTATCTCCTCACCGGCGACATGTTCGACGCCGACGAGGCCTACCGCATCGGCCTGGTGCAGGAGGTCGTGGACGACGGCGAGCAGTTCGACACGGCGCTGGCCATCGCAGAGCGGATCGCCGCCCAGGCACCGCTCGCGGTGCAGGCCACCCTCGCCAGCGCCTTCACAGCGGTGCGGGAGGGCGACGCGGCCGCCGAGGCGCGGTTGCAGCCGACGCTCGCGCGCCTGGCCGCGAGCGAGGACGCCCGGATCGGCATGCAGGCCTTCCTCTCGCGCACCCCGGCCGAGTTCGTCGGCCGCTGATCGGCGTACGCTCCGCATCAGACTCGAACGCCCTCATCCCGGAACGACAGGAGCGAAACATGTCCGCAGTCGAATACGACGTCATCGTGATCGGAGCGGGGGCGGTCGGCGAGAACGTCGCCGACCGGGCCGCCCAGGGCGGCCTGCGCACCGTGATCGTGGAGGCCGAGCTCGTCGGGGGCGAGTGCTCCTATTGGGCCTGCATCCCCTCCAAGACGCTGCTGCGCTCCTCCGCGGCCCTCCGCGCCGCGCAGCGGGTGGGCGGGGCACGGGAGGCCGTCACCGGCCCCCTCGACGTCGCCGCCGTGCTGCGGCGCCGCGACTACATGACCAGCGATTGGAAGGACGACGGCCAGGTCGAGTGGCTCCGCGGGGCCGGAATCGATCTGGTGCGCGGCTGGGCCACGATCAGTGCGGCCAAGGAGGTCACGGTGACCGCGGACGACGGCACGGTCACGGTCCTCACGGCCCGGCACGCGGTGGCCGTGTGCACGGGCTCTGCAGCGCTGCTTCCCGACATCCCCGGCCTCCGCGAGAGCGAGCCGTGGACGAGCCGAGACGCCACCAGCGTGCAACGGGTGCCGGTGTCGCTGGCGATCCTGGGCGGCGGCACGGTCGGCACCGAGATGGCGACGGCGTACGCCGGATTCGGCACCGAGGTGCACCTGATCGCGCGCAGCGGACTCCTCGGAACGGAGGAGCCGTTCGCCGGCGAGCAGGTCGCCGCCTCCCTGAGGGAGCTCGGCGCGCACGTGCACCTCGACGTCACGACCGAGTCCGTCGAGCGGACGGTCGACGACGGCTTCCGCGTCCACCTGGGCGACGGCACCGTCGTCGAGACGGACGAGCTGCTGGTGGCGGCCGGCCGGCTGCCGCGTTCGTCGGGTCTCGGTCTCGACGCCTTCGGTCTGGAGGACGGCGCCTGGCTGACCGTCGACGACAGCATGCGCGTGCTCGACGCGCACGGCGATCCGGTCGACGGCGGCTGGCTGTACGGCGTCGGCGACGTGAACCACCGGGCTCTGCTCACGCATCAGGGCAAGTACCAGGCACGGGCCGCCGGCGACGCCATCGCCGCGCGGGCTCGCGGCACGGAGGTGTTGCTCGCCCCGTGGGGCGCCTTCGTCGCGACCGCCGACCATCAGGCCGTCCCGCAGGTCACGTTCACCGAGCCGGAGGTCGCCTCGGTCGGGCTCACCGCGGCGAAGGCGGAGAAGGCCGGGTACCGCATCCGGGTGGTCGACTACCCGATCGGCTCGGTCAGCGGAGCGTACGTGGTGGCCGACGACTACGCGGGGACGGCCCGGATGGTGGTCGACGAGGACAGGAAGGTCGTGATCGGCGCGACGTTCGTCGGCCAGGACGTCGGCGAGCTGCTGCACTCGGCCACGATCGCCGTCGTCGGCGAGGTGCCGCTCGACCGGCTCTGGCACGCCGTGCCGTCGTACCCGACGATCAGCGAGGTCTGGCTGCGCCTCCTCGAAGCGTACGGACGCCCCCAGAAGTGACGACGACCCAGCGGCGCGCAGACGGCCCTCTCGCCTCCCTCTTCCTCGATTCGCCGATCAGCCGGCTCGGCTACCTCTATGCGACCACGGTCGGATTCCTCTGGGGCTTCGCCTGGAGCACGGGACGCGTCGAACGGCGCGCCGGGCTCTTCGTGTTCCGAGGCATGCCCAAGCGCACGTTCGGACGCGGCGGATCGTGCGTCGGCGGTTGCTACCTGACCGACCAGAACGTGACGGACGACGTTCTCGAGCACGAGGTCGTGCACAAGCGGCAATGGCAGCGCTACGGGATGCTGTTCCCGTTCCTCTACCTGCTGGCCGGGCGCGACCCGCTGCGCAATCGCTTCGAGATCGAGGCCGGCCTCGAGAAGGGCGGCTACCGATGACCCACACCGCGCGCACGATCATCGTCACCGGGGCGAGCTCCGGTATCGGCGCGGTCGCGGCGGAACGGCTGGCGGCAGCGGGCGACCGCGTGGCCGTGGTCGGTCGTGACGCGGAGCGCACCCGTGCGGTCGCCGACCGGATCGGCGCGACGGCGTTCATCGCCGACTTCGAACGACTCGACGACGTGCGCGCGCTGGCGGCCGACCTCCTCGACCGCTACGACGGCATCGACGTGCTCGCCAACAACGCGGGCGGCCTGTACCACGACCGCCGGCTGACGGTCGACGGCCATGAGCGGACCATCCAGCTCAACCACCTCGCGCCCTTCCTGCTCACACGCCTCCTGCGGCCGCGGCTCGTGGAGACCGCGGCGGCCGGGCGGGAGGTGCGAGTGATCTCGACCGCCAGCATGGCCAATCGATTCGGACGGCTCCGCCTCGACGATCTGAACTGGGAGCGGCGGCCCTGGCGTGGCGGGTGGCGGGCGTACGGCACGTCGAAGCTCGCGACGATCCTGTTCGCCGTCGAACTCGGAGAGCAGCTCACCGGCACCGGCGTGAGCGCGTACTCGTTCCATCCCGGCACGGTGGCGACCCGCTTCGGCGCGAGCTCTCCGCTGATCCGGTTCGGCAACGCGGTGACCGGAGGACGTTACGGGGTGACGGCGGAGGCCGGGGCGGCACCCTTGGAACGGCTCGCCGGGCCCGCGATGGTCGGAGCGCCGACGGGAACCTACTTCGACCGGTTCACGGCCAACGGCCGCACGGCGCGCCAGGCGAAGGACGCCCAGCTCGGCCGTGATCTGTGGACGATCAGCGAGAGCCTGACAGCCGGCTGACCGCGTCCGGCGCCATTCCGACGACCTCGACCAGGTGCTCACCCACGTCGGTGGTGAGCGCCCAGGAGCCGGTGACGACCGCGCGCGTGTTGCCCGGTCCGTCGCACAGCATCTCGGCGGTCCAGGCCCGGACGGCGCGCGTCACCGCTTCACCGCGACCGCAGCGCTCCGCGGTGCCGGGCCGGCCGGAGCGTGCCGAGCGCACCAGCCAGGTGACGGTCATCCGGATGGGCGCGGCGAGCGCGGCGATCTCGGACGGCTCCTCGACCTCCACGAAGACGCGCCCGCGCGCGCACAGAGGAAGGAGCGCGAGCTCGGCCTCCAACTCGGTCAGCGACGTCTCGTCGCCGACGACCAGGAACTGGACGCGGTCGTCGTTGTGCGCGGTGGAGGCGGTGTGGGCGGCGTGGTCGGGTCGGTACATCTCGCTACGAGTATAGGTCAGCCTTACCTAACCTTTTCCGGATGCTCCGTCGGGTGCAGCGGATTACCGGCTCGGGCGCCCTTCCGATGCCCGGGCTCGCACGGCATGATCGAGACATGCTTCCCACCGCGGACTCCCCCGTCGCCCCCATGCTCGCCAAGGCCGTCCCCGCGGTACCGGATCAGGACGCCGTGGCCGGCGGCCTGAGCTTCGAGCCCAAATGGGACGGCTTCCGAGCCATCGTCTACGCCGCCGACGCCGGCGACGGCACGATCGGCGACGTGCAGATCGGCAGCAGGGGCTCGAAGATGCTGACGCGCTACTTTCCCGAACTGGTCGACGCCTTCCGCGAGCTCCTGCCCTCCCCGTGCGTCCTCGACGGCGAGATCGTCGTGCCGACCGGCGAGCCCGGCAGCCAGCGCCTGGACTGGGAGGCGCTCTCGCAGCGCATCCACCCCGCCGCCAGCCGGGTGAACCTGCTCTCCGAACAGACCCCGGCGACTTTCGTGGCGTTCGACCTGATCGGCCTCGGCGACGAGTCGTACCTCGACCGGCCGTTCGCCGAACGGCGCGCGGCGCTGGAGGAGTTCGCCGGCGACCTCCCCGCACCGCTGCAGCTCACCCGGACGACGACCGATGTCGACCTGGCCAGGAGGTGGCTCGTCGAGTTCGAGGGCGCAGGGCTCGACGGCGTCGTGGCCAAGCCGCTCGCCGGCCCGTACACGCCGAACAAGCGCACCCTGCTCAAGATCAAGCACCACCGCACGGCGGACGTGGTCGTGCTCGGCTACCGCGTGCACACCAGCGGACGCGGCGTCGGGTCTCTGCTCGTCGGCCTGTACGGCGACGACGGGGTGCTCCGCAACGTCGGAGGTGTCTCGGCGTTCAGCGACAAGGTGCGGCTGGAGCTCGTGGACGAGCTCGAGCCCCTGGTCGAGCGCGACGAGAGCGGTGCGGCCGTGACGGGGGCGACGGACCGCAGCAGGTTCTCCGCCAGCAAGGACGTGTCGTTCGTGCGACTGTGGCCCGAGCGCGTGCTGGAGGTGCGATACGACCAGATGGAGGGCATGCGCTTCCGGCACACCGCGCAGTTCGAGCGCTGGCGCCCCGACCGCGACCCGGCCTCCTGCACCTACGACCAGCTCGACCGCCCGATCGCGTACGACCTCGCCGGCGTCCTGAGCTGACGGCACCGGCCCGTCTGCAGCAATCCGTTCCTCACTTCCTCCCGCAACACGCCGGCGATACGCGGGAGAAAGTGAGGAGGCGATTGCTACTCGGGCTTCTTGGCCCGGCTGGGCTGCACGCGGGGCGGCTCGCCGGGCATCTTGGGATAGTCGGGAGGGAAGGGGAGCTCGCCGAGGCCGCTGTCGAGATCGCGCTGCCACCAGTCCAGCAGCGCGTCGATCCGGCCCGCCCGCTCGCCGAAGTCGTGCCACGGGTCGCCGACAGTGCTCAGTCGCTGCGGAACGGTGAGCACGGTGAAGTCGCGCGGGTCGACCTGCGGGAGCTCGTCCCAGGTGACCGGTGTCGACACCGGGGCGTGGGCCAGCGCGCGCGGGCTGTACGCGCCCGCCATCGTGCGGTCGCGATTGGCCTGGTTGAAGTCGACGAACACCTTCTCGCCGCGCTCCTCCTTCCACCACGCGGTGGTCACCGCGTCCGGCATCCTGCGCTCCAGCTCGCGCGCCGCGGCGATCACGGCGTGCCGCACGTCGAGGAACTCGCGAACCGGCTCGATCGGCGCGAACACGTGGAGGCCGCGGTTGCCGGAGGTCTTGATGTACGCCTCGAGCCCGACCTCCGCGAGCACCGCGCGCAGCTCGACCGCGGCGGGCACGGCGTCGGCGAATCCGGTGCCGGGCTGCGGGTCGAGGTCGATGCGCAGCTGGTCGGGGTTGTCGGAGTCCTCGGCGCGCGACGGCCACGGGTGGAAGACGATCGTGTTCATCTGCACCGCCCACACCGCGGCCGCCGGCTCGTCGATGACGAGCTGCGGATGCGAGCGGCCGCTCGGGTAGACCACCGGCACCGAGCGCACGAAGTCGGGGGTGCCGCGCGGCGGGTTCTTGGAGAAGAACTCCTCGCCGTCGATCCCTTCGGGGAACCGTTGCAACGACAGCGGGCGGTCGCCGTTGGCGCGGACGAACGCGTCGCCGACCGCCACGATGTAGTTCGCGAGGTCGAGCTTGGTGATGCCGAGCTCGGAGTACAGGACCCGCCCAGGGCTCGAGACGCGGACCTCCCGATCGCCGTGCGGACCGGGGACGGTGAGTACGACTGCATCGCCTGCCATGCGACCACCGTACCGGTCCAACGGGTGATGACCAGGGTGTGAATTCCGTGTGGGATGGGGGCGGTCGGCGCTCGACCCTCCGGGAAGTGGGCCAGAATGAGCGATGTCCGTCATGAGCGATGTCCGCCCGCGGACGACCCGGAACAGTGCAAGGAGGTGGGTGGCCCTGAGGATCATCAGCTACAACCTGCGCAAGCACGCCGCCGGTCACGAGCTCGAGGACATCGCCAAGACGTACGACGCCGACGCACTCTGCCTGCAGGAGTGCGACAGCGAGATGCTCGCACCCCGCCTGCACGACCTCCAGCTCGCGGACGCGACGCGCGCCAATCGCCTCGGCCTCGCCGTCTACGTGCGCGACGAGCGCTACGAGGTGCTGGACACGCAGGTCTTCGCGGTGCACAAGTCGATCCACGACCGGGTGCTCGCCCCCGCGAACGAGCGGCTGCTGGCCGCGCTGCTGCGCGACAAGGACTCCGGCGAGCGCGTGCTGGTCGGGTCGTTCCACGCCGCCCCGCTGACGGCCTCCAACTCGCTGCGGCGCAAGCAGATCGCCGCGGCCCACGAAGGGATGCGCTCACTCGCACCCGAGACGCCCGCCATCATGGTGGGCGACTTCAACTACCCGTGGTTCATCCGAGGGCTGGAGCGTCACCTCACCACGGCGGGCTACACCCTCAACCGCAGCGACGAGCCGACCTACCTGCGCTACAAGTTCTTCACCGGCTACTTCGACTTCGTGACCTCCACCGGCTTCGAGGTGGAGCATGTCGACGTGCTCCCCGCCGGAGCGTCCGACCACCGCGCCATCCGGTTCGACGCCGAGCTCGCGGCGTAGGCCGACGCACTGGTCCCGCCGGCCGTCGGCGGGCGTACGCTGTCGGGCATACCGCGACCACGTCGAGGTGATGACCGATGGATGCGCTGGGCTGGCTGGCCGGCACCGACTACACGATCGCGCGCGAGATCCTGCAGCGCGGCGTCGCGGCCCTCTACGTCGTCGCGTTCCTGTCGGCGGTGGCGCAGTTCCCCGCGCTGCTGGGCGAGCACGGCCTCCTGCCCGCGCCACGGTACCTGCGGAACGCCTACGCCCGGCGCCAGCCGACCCTGTTCCGGCTGCGGTACTCCGACCGCCTGCTGCGCGCGGTCGCCTGGACCGGGGCGGCGCTCTCGGCGCTCGTCGTCGTCGGCGTGCTGCAGCTGACGCCGTCGTACGTGTTCGTCCCGGCGTTCCTGATCGTGTGGTTCCTGTACCTGTCGATCGTGAACATCGGGCAGACCTTCTACGGGTTCGGCTGGGAGAGCCTGATCTGCGAGGCGGGCTTCACGGTGGCCTTCCTCGGCGCGTGGGACACCTCTCCCCCGATCACGGTCGTCATCCTGGTGCGCTGGCTGGTGTTCCGGCTGGAGTTCGGCGCAGGGATGATCAAGATGCGCGGCGACCGGTCCTGGCGCGACCTGACGGCGCTGTACTACCACCACGAGACGCAGCCGATGCCGAACCCGCTGAGTCGCACGGCGCACCTCCTGCCGAAGTGGTGGCATCGTGTGGAGGTGCTGGGCAACCACTTCGCGCAACTGGTCGTGCCCTGGCTGCTGTTCCTGCCGCAACCGGTCGCGAGCATCGCGGCGGCGGTCATCATCCTGACGCAGCTCTGGTTGGTGGCGACGGGCAACTTCGCGTGGCTCAACTGGATCACGATCGTGCTCGCGTTCGCCGGGGTGAGCGACGGCGCCTGGCGGTGGCTGACGGGAGGGGCGCCGACCGGCGGCATCGGCTCCCCTGACGTGCCGGTCTGGTACGCCGCCGTCGCCCTGCTCGCGAGCGCCCTCCTGGTGGCGCTGAGCTGGTGGCCGCTGCGCAACCTGTTCCGGCGCCGCCAGCTGATGAACGCGAGCTTCAACCGCTGGCACCTGGTCAACGCCTACGGCGCCTTCGGCAGCGTGACGAAGGAACGCTTCGAGGTGGTGGTCGAGGGAACGGAGGACGACCCCCACGATCCCGCAGCGCGCTGGCTCGAGTACGGCTTCAAAGGCAAGCCGGGCGAGGTGCGGATGCTGCCCCGCCAGTTCGCGCCGTACCACCTGCGCCTCGACTGGCTGATGTGGTTCCTCGCCCTCGGCTCGCGCGACTCACCCTGGTTCGAGGTGTTCCTGCTGCGGCTGCTGGAGGCCGACCGGCCCACCCTGCGCCTCCTCCGCCTCGACCCGTTCGCCGGCCGGCCTCCCCGCTCGGTCCGCGCGCGGATGTACCTGTACCGGTTCGCGACCCGCGAGGAGAAGCGCGGGACCGGCGCACGGTGGGTGCGCTCGGAGGTCGGGATGCTGGTGCCGCCGGTGGGGTTGCGGGGCTGATCAGAGGCCGTCGGGGCGGGGCGAGAGCCAGTCCGGGTGCGCCGCAGCGAGGCCGTCACGACGTGAGCGGTCGGCGAGGACGATGTCGGCTCCGCCGTCGTAGGGCGCATAGATCCATTCGAGGGAGGGCGGCGCCACGAGGAGGTGTGCCCGGTCGTCCGCCACGAGACGCAGGAGCGGCGCGAGGTCGGTCGGTGTGCGGGCGTCGGCCGCCCAGAAGTAGGTGGTGAGCGACGGGAGCCCGTCCTCGTCCGGCTCCGTGTGGGTGCGCCACGGCCACCACGCCACCGGTGCGGTGCGCGTCCACCCGCCCGCCAGATCGGCACGATCCCATTCCTGCGCGATCAGCACGAGCGCGGAGGACTCCTCCGAGGCCAGGAGCTCGCGCAGGACGGTGAGGTGGCGGTCGAGGATCGCGTCGGACTCGGCGGTGGTCTCCGCGTACCGTTTGCCGTCCGGCAGACTGTGGAAGCGCACCCAGCGTTCCGCGTATGCGTAGCGCAGCAGGTGACCGGCAGGCTCGCTGCCCGGCCAGACCTCGTTCCAGCGCGCGGTCAGCCGCCGTGCGCGGTCGCTCGACTCCGGTTCGTCGAAGTCACCGCCGAGTCTGCGCCGTCGTCGCGAGATCCTCCCTAACGCTGCCAGCACAGGCGCCATCCTCTCAGTACCCCGTGCGCTCCTCCTGGAGCCGCGCGAGGTCGCGCCAGATCAGCAGCTTGAGGCGGGCGGGCTTCTCGCGCTCGTAGTCGGCGCGCAGCGCCTCCACGCCCGAGAACGCGTCGAGCCCGGCCTCGATGGCGCGGCCGACCTCGTCCCAGGCGTCGACGCGGCCGCGCTCGACCAGGGCGAGGAGCTCGTCCTCGGAGTCGGCCTTCGCGCGCAGCGCGGTCGCGAGGGCGACCGCCGCGTCGCGGCGCAGCCTCAGGTTGGCGACATCGATGTCGCGGTAGTCGTGCGGGTGCGTCGCATCGCCGCGCAGGCCCTGGGCGGCCTCCAGGTCCTCCTCGATCCGGCCGGCGGCCTCCCCCTGCTCCGACGCGAGCTCGCGCAGCATGTGCGCGGCCTCCCCGGTGTGCCGGGCGGGGTCGAAGTCGTGGCCGTACTGCAGCGTGTCGACCACGATGTGGTTCTTGACGGCCATGCGGGTGGCGTATTCCGCGAGCAGCATGCCCTCCTCGACGGTCTGGTCGAGCGTGGGCGCGGCAGGTTCCGGCAGGGCGTCCTCGTCGAAGGGACGCGTGCGCACCGTCTTGACGGTGCGCTTCCTGAGCCAGTCGGGCCAGCGCATGGCCACAGCCTTTCGGTCGGTCGTGGAGGCGCCGGCATCGGCGCCTCCACCATTCTCACCGATCGGGGCTAGCCGGACGCACGCGCGGCGAAGAACGCGTTCGCGCGTCGCGTGTAGAGCAGCGCCAGCATGACCACCGCCCACAGGATCTCGAGGATCCCGCTGAAGAACTGCAGGCTGAACAGCAGGATGACACCGCTGATCGCGTTGAGGATCATGACGACGGTCACGAGACCGCGCGCGAACCGGCTGCCGTTCAGCAACCCGCGGGCGACGATCAGGATCACGATGCCGAGGATGATCGACAGGATCGCCGACGTCGTGATCCCGGCCAGCGCGCCGGCGTCGGACGAGGGCACCATCGAGTTGCGGGTGAAGAGGGTCACGACGCCGCCGATGATGTTCAGGATGCCGTTGATGTAGGCGAGCACGGCCACGAAGGTGACGGAACCGGGACGGTTGGGCACTGGAACCTCCTGACGTTGCTGCGAGGATAGCGCGCGCGGTCGCCACCGGGGCAGGGGCTCGGCGAGCGCACGTCGGCGATGTCGGCGATGTCGGCGGGCCGTGGGAGGCTGGGCGTATGGCCGGTGTGCGTTACGAGTTCGAGACGGAGTTGTTCCGGTGGGAGGCCCGGCGCGATCTCTGGGTGTTCGCCCGGCTCCCCGACGACGTGTCGGAGGAGATCCGGCTGCAGCCGCGCCCGCCGTCGGGGTTCGGCTCGGTCAAGGTGATGGTCACGCTCGGCAGGTCGCGCTGGTCGACGTCGGTGTTCCCGGAGAGCGCAGACGGGGCGTACGTCGTCGCGATCAAGGGCGACGTGCGCCGCCGCGAGGGCGTCGGGCTGGGCGATCGGGTCGCGCTGGGTGTGGAGACGGTGCTGTAGCGCGCTGGGTCCGTGGGGGGCGGGTCGGAGTTCGTGCTGACGGCTTGGAGTTCGTCCCGACGGTTCAGAGTTCGGGCCGGCGGCTCAGAGTTCGCCCTGGCGGATCAGAGTCCCCGCCGGCGGCTCACGAGCTCGCGGTGCTGGGCGGTCTGCCGCAGCGCCGACAGCAGGGTGAAGCCGGCGAGGGCGTCCCAGCCGCCCGTCCAGGTCAGCGTGGAGGCGACCTCCCAGACTGTGGCGCCGCTGCTCGCGGCGACCTCCTCGGTGCGACGCAGGTGGTGCGCGGCGAGGGCCGCGCAGCGCTCCCGCACGCCCGTGAACGGGTCCTCGTGGCCGGGGAGCGCCCGGAGGGTCCCGGTGTCGAGTTCCGCCGCGCGGTCGAGGGAAGCGAGGTAGTCCGCGATCGGGTTGGTGTCGGTCGGGCCCCCGAGCCCGAGGCCGGAGTTGACCGTCGGCAGGATGTGATCGCCGGTGAAGAGGAGGTCGGCCTCCTCGTCGTGCAAGCACAGGTGGCCGTCGGTGTGGCCGGGCGTTCCGATCACGCGCACGCGGCGGCCGGGGATGTCGAGCAGCTGCGCGTCGCCCAGCGCGCCCTCCACCACCTGGTCGGCGAGCGTGGCGGCCGGCGCGGTCGGGACGACGGCGGCGGCGAGGAGCTCGGGCCGGCGGTCCTCCGGCACGCCCCAAGCCTCGAGGTCGGGCGGGACGACGCCGATCGCGATCCGACCGAGCGCGTCCCGCTCCCGCTCGTGCAGCAGCACCGGAGCGCCGGTCCGGGCCCGCAGAGCGGCGGCGCCGCCGGCGTGGTCGGCGTGGAGGTGGGTGATGACGATCGAACCCACCTCGGTGTCGCCGATCGCGGCCTCCAGCACCGCACGCGCCTCCGCCGTCGGGGAGCCGGGGTCGACCACGTGGACGCGCCCGTCACCGTCGTCGATCAGGTAGGCGTTGCTGAACGGGAGGCCGGTGCCCGGCGGCATCGGGACGCGCACCCTGCCTACGCCGTGCGCGACCGGCTCGGGGGCGGATGTCGTCATCCCCTCACGCTAGTGGACGCTCGGCACGCGCAGACGGCACGCGCAGACGGGCCGCGCACCCGAGGATGCGCGGCCCGTCGTGGCAGTCGGTCTCAGCCGGCCAGCAGGCCGAGCGTGTCGACCACGCGGTTCGAGAAGCCCCACTCGTTGTCGTACCAGGCGACCACCTTGACGTGGCGGCCGTCGACGCGGGTGAGCTCGGAGTCGAAGATCGACGACGCCGGGTTGCCGGTGATGTCGGACGAGACCAGGGCGTCCTCCGAGTACTCGAGGACGCCGGCCAGCGCACCTTCCGCGGCGGCGCGATAGGCCGCGAGGACCTCGTCGCGGGTGACGTCGCGCGACACCACGGTGTTCAGCTCGACGATCGAGCCGACCGGAACGGGCACGCGGATGGAGTCGCCCGACAGCTTGCCGTCGAGGTTCGGCAGCACCAGGCCGATCGCCTTGGCGGCGCCGGTGGTGGTGGGGACGATGTTGACGGCGGCGGCGCGGGCGCGGCGCGGGTCGCGGTGCGGCCCGTCCTGCAGATTCTGCTCCTGCGTGTACGCGTGCACGGTCGTCATGAAGCCGTGCTCGATGCCGGCGAGGTCGTCCAGCACTGCCGCGAGCGGAGCAAGGGCGTTCGTCGTGCAGGAGGCGTTGGAGACGATGGTGTGCACGGCCGGGTCGTAGGCGTCGGTGTTCACGCCGAAGGCGAGGGTCACGTCGGCTCCGTCGGCGGGCGCGCTCACGAGCACCTTCTTGGCTCCGGCCTCCAGGTGGGCGCGGGCGGCGGTCGCGGAGGTGAAGCGGCCGGTGGACTCGAGCACGATGTCGATACCGAGTTCGCCCCACGGCAGCTGCGCCGGCTCACGCTCGGCGAGCACGCGGATGCGGCGGCCGTCGACCACGAGCACGTCGCCGTCGACCGAGACCGGGCGGCCGAGCCGGCCGGCGGTGGAGTCGAACGCGAGCAGTTTGGCGAGGGCGGCGGGCTCGGTGAGGTCGTTGACGGCGACGACCTCGAGGTCGCTGTCGCGCTCCAGGAGGGCGCGGAGCACGTTGCGGCCGATGCGGCCGAATCCGTTGATGGCGATGCGGGTCATGCGGGGGAATCCTTTCGATCGGGTCCAGCCTCCGCCCTGGCGTCCTCCCCCACCAGCGGCGCGAACGCCACCGTTCGCAAGATTCCCGCCAGGTCGGGATTCGTGACGAATGTCGCGATTCGTGGCACGAATGTCGCGATTCGTGACGAATGCGATGCCCCTACGGAGGCCAGCCGTGTGAGACATTCGTGACGAAGGTCAGGATTCGTGGCACGAATCTCGGGATTCGTGACGAATGTCGCGATTCGTGGCACGGATGCTGCGATTCGTGACGAAGGTCGGCGCGGCTCAGTCTTCGGTGCCGGCGAACGTGCGGCGGTACTCGCTGGGCGTCGTGCCCAGGATGCGCTGGAAATGCAGGCGCAGGTTCGCGCCCGTGCCGAGTCCCACGTCGGCGGCGATCTGCTCGACGCTCCGCTCGGAACGCTCCAGCAGCTCCCTGGCGACATCGATCCTGGCGCGCATGACCCACTGCATCGGGGTGTAGCCCGTGTCCTCCACGAAGCGGCGCGAGAACGTGCGCGGCGACACGGCCGCGCGCTGCGCGAGGAGATCCAGCGAGAGCGGCTCACCCAGCCGGTGCAGCGCCCACTCCCGGACGGCGGCGAACCGCTCGCCGAGCGGCTCGGGGACGCTGCGCGGCACGTACTGCGCCTGGCCTCCGCTGCGGTAGGGCGCGGCCACCAGCCGGCGGGCGGCGTGGTTGGCGGCCGCGATGCCGAGGTCGCCGCGGAGTACGTGCAGGCAGAGATCGATGCCGCTCGCCGCGCCGGCGGACGTGAGCACCTCCCCCTCGTCGACGAAGAGGACGTTCTCGTCCACCCGGATCAGCGGGTACCGCTGGGCGAGCGCACGGGTGTAGTGCCAGTGCGTCGTCGCGCGCTTGCCGTCGAGGAGGCCGGTCGCGGCCAGGGCGAACGCGCCGGTCGAGATCGCCGCGAGCCGGGCGCCGCGGGCGTGCGCGGCGAGCAACGCTTCCACCACAGCCGACGGAGGATCCTCGCGGTCGGGGTGCCGATATCCGGGAAGGAACACGATGTCGGCCCACTCGAGCGCCCCGAGCCCGTGCGCCACATGGTACGACAAGCCGTCGCCTCCGGTGACGAGGCCCGGAGCCGCACCGCATACGCGCACTTCGTACGGCATGCTCGCACGCGTGGTGAAGACCTGCGCGGGGATGCCGACGTCGAGAGGCTTCGCGCCCTCGAGCACGAGGACGGCGACGCGATGCAGGCGGTCGGGCACAGGATCAGGCTAGCGTCGTGGCGGCGATGTTCAGCACGTCAGTGCCGGGGCCACCGCCGGCCGGATCGGTTCGGTGTCAGCGGGCACGGCCGAGCTGGACGCGGGCCCGGTTAGTGCCGTCGGCGGCGGAGATGGTCCGGCCGAACCCGAGCAGGGCGCGGAGGCCGGGACATGCCTACTCTGGATCGTGTCAACGCCGACGCCCGACGCCGACGCCCGAACGATCGGAGCGGAACCATGGGATGGAGTATCACGAACCTCACGACGGCGACCTCCGGAGCGCCGCTCGCCGTCTACCAGCCGACGGCGTGGCTGTTCGCGCAGTTCACGCGGCACGTCGTGTTCCAGGGGTACACCCCGACAACCGGAGGCGACGGGCAGCTCTACGAGCTGTACTGCAGCGCGAGCGACGACTGGAACGTGAAGAACCTGGTCTCCGAGGCCGACGGCTTCCCGGTCGGCACCAACGCCAAGGGATACATCTGGGCGCACCAGGGCTCGCAGCACGTGGTCTACCAGGGCTTGCGGCTCGACGGCCGCGTGCACGAGCTCTGGTACACGGAGGACGACGGCTGGAACCACAACGATCTCACCTCTGCCGGGCACGCGCCCCTCACGCTGTCGCAGCCGTTCGGGTACGAGACCTTCTACGACGGGGCCCAGCGGGTGGTCTACCACGCGCGGGCGACCGGCGGAGGCGGCGTGCACGAGCTGCGCAACGCCGGCGACGGCTGGCACGATGCCGACCTGACGACGCCGATCGGCGCTCCGCTGTGCGCCGGCGACGCGGCACCCACCGGGTACGCGTTCGAAGACCAGCAGACGGCGCACGTGCTCTACCGCACCGATCAGGGCCACATCGTCGAGCTGTGGGAGGACGGTTCGGGCTGGCACTGGGGCGACCTCACAGCGGTCACCGGCGCGCCGGTGTCCAGCGACGCCGAGACGGTGACCGGCTACGTGTTCCGCGGCCAGGGCACGCAGCATATCGACTACGTCGGAGGCGACGGCCACCTGCACGAGCTCTGGTGGGCGGCGGACGGCTGGCACCACAACGACCTCACGACGGCGGCGGGCGCTGCCGCACCGTTTCCGACCTCCAGCCCGGCGGGTTACGCGTTCGAGGCGGGGCTCTTCCAGCCCGTGGCGACCCAGCACGTGATCTTCACCGGGCACGACGAGATGGTCCACGAGTTGTGGTGGCAGGAGGGCGCCTGGCACACCAACGACATCGGCGCCCGCGTCGGCGCTCCGCCGATCGTCGGCGGACCCGTCGCGTTCGTGGAGGTCGACCAGGGCACGCAGAACGTGTTCTACCTGAGCGACGCGCACCAGATCATCGAGCTGCGTTGGAGGGTGTGAGCGCGGGTCACAGCTCCACGTCGGCCGCGGTCGCGACCGCGAACTCCTGGCCGGGATAGCGCAGGCCGGAGAAGTACCGGTTCGTGTGCGCGACGATCTGCTCCGCGGTGATCGTCACGCCCTCCCACTCGGCGTCCGTCGTCGTGTGGGCGTCGCCGACGAGCACGACGTCGTAGCCGCGGACGGCAGCGCTCTGCGTGGTCGTGCGGATGCAGAAGTCGCTCTGCGCTCCGGCGACCACCAGGCGGGTCGCGTCGAACGACTCGAGAACCTCGTCGAGGTCGGTGCCCGCGAACGCGTCCCGGTACTCCTTGCGGACCTGCGGCTCGCCCGCGGCGGGGACGAGGCCGTCCGCAAGCTGCCATGGTGCGCTCTCCCACGGCAGGTCGTCCGCCTCGTGCTGCACCCAGACCACCGGAGTGCCGGCGGCACGGGCCCGGCCGACGAGCATCGCCGTCCGCTCGACGACGCCGTCTGCGTCGGCGCAGCCGGGGAGCACCCCTTTCTGCAGGTCGATCACGAGCAGGACGGTCGGGTTCGTGTCGGTCACCTGACCATCCTCGCACCCGCGGCAGGGCAGGATGGGACAGTGCCAGCGTCCGCCCTCCCCGTCGTGGTCGTCGCCGCCGTGATCGTGCGCGGCGACGCCGTGCTGGCCTGCCGTCGCGCCGCGCACAAGGACGCGGCAGGGCGCTGGGAGTTCCCCGGCGGCAAGGTGGAGGCCGGCGAGACACCTCAGGGCGCCCTGGCCAGGGAGCTGCGCGAGGAGCTCGGGGTCGATGTGCGAGTCGGTGCGCTGCTCGATCGGACGGTCACCGGGACCGTCGACCTCGCCTGCTACGGGGCGACGCTCGCCGGGCCGCCGCCCGCATCCTCCACGGACCACGATGCACTGGAGTGGCGGCGCCCTGGCGCACTCGCAGGGCTCGACTGGGCTCCGGCGGATCTGCCGGTGGTCGCGGTGCTCGCCGCGCTGCCGTGGGCGGAGCTGACGGCGGCTGCGAGCGGCGCCGGGAGGCCGACGGACGAAGCGACGGACGAAGCGATGGACGAGGAGCCACGATGAAGGCGCTGTACTACGAGACGTTCTCCGGGGCGGTCAGCGTCGCCGACCTGCCGGTGCCGGAGGTGCCGGACGGCGGAGCGCTCATCCGCGTCGCCGCCTCGGGGCTGTGCCGCAGCGACTGGCACGCGTGGGCCGGCCACGACGACACCGTGCAGCTCCCGCACGTGCCCGGCCACGAGTTCTCCGGGGTCGTGGAGGCCGTCGGCGCCGGCGTCGAACACTGGCGCGCGGGCGACCGCGTCACCGCACCCTTCGTGAACGGGTGCGGGCGCTGCGAATGGTGCCGAACCGGCCACGCGCAGGTCTGCCCCGACCAGACGCAGCCCGGCTTCACGCACGCCGGGTCGCACGCCGAGTTCGTGGTCGTGCGCGCAGCCGACCTCAACCTTGTGGCGCTGCCCGACGGCCTCGCGGACACGGCGGCCGCGGCACTCGGCTGCCGGTTCGCCACGGCGTACCGGGCGCTCACGGCCCGCGCCGCGCTCCGGCCGGGCGAGTGGGTCGCGGTGTACGGCGCGGGCGGCGTGGGCCTCAGCGCCATCGCGATCGCGCGCGCTCTCGGCGCCCGGCCGATCGCGGTCGACCGCTCCCCCGCGGCGCTGGAGGTCGCGGCTCGCCTCGGCGCCGAGCACACCCTCCCGGCCGGGCCGGACGTCGCCGAGGTCGTCGCCGAGTTGACCTCGGGCGGCGCGCACGTGGCCGTCGACGCTGTCGGCTCGGCCGAGACCGCGGTGGCGGCTGTGCGGTCGCTGCGCCGGCGCGGCCGCCATGTGCAGATCGGCCTCCTCGCCGGCGGCCTGCCTGTGCTCCCGCTCGACCGGGTGATCGCGTGGGAGCTCGATGTGCTCGGCAGCCACGGGATGGCCGCGGCCGACTACCCGGGGATGCTCGCCCTGGTCGCCTCCGGCGACCTCCGCCCCGACGCTCTCGTCGGTCGCACCGTCGGGCTGGCGGAGGCGGCGCGCCTCCTCCCCCTGACCGAGTCGACGCCCTCGGTCGGTATCACCGTGCTCGACCCGACGCGCCCGTAGCGACCGCAGGCATGTGCGCCGAATGTGGCGATAGGGCCCGCGTATCGCCACATTTGCGGGGCATGTGGCGACAAGGCACGGGGATTGCGGCCAGAGGCGGCGAGAGCGCGGGCCGAAGACGGCGGGAATTCGTCGGCCGCGGGCCGGATCTGTACGGTGCGACGCGCCAGGATGGTGGCATGCGCCTCGCCGACATCACCGTTCCCGACACCGCCGCCGCGCGCGCCGCGCTCGAGCTGGCCACCGAGTACCACACGCCCTCGCTCCTGAACCACGTGCTCCGGTCGTGGTTGTGGGCGGAGGCGTTCGCCACCGTCGAGGGCCTCCACGGCATCGACCGCGAGCTGTTGTACGTCTCCGCGGTGCTGCACGACATCGGAGTCGTTCCGGCGTTCGACAACCACACGCTGTCCTACGAGGACGCCGGCGGCCACGTCGCGAAGGCGCTCACGGCGGGCGCAGGCTGGAGGCCGGAGCGGCGGGTCAGGGCGCACGAGGTGATCGTGAGGCACAACTGGCCCCAGGTCGATCCCGCGTTCGACCAGGAGGGCCACCTGCTGGAGGTCGCGACCGCGCTCGACATCTCCGGCGTGCGTCCCGACATCCTGCCGCGGGAGTTCCTGCGCGAGGTCGTCGCCGCGCACCCGCGGCTCGATCTGGCCGCCGAGTTCACCGCGTGCGTCACCGACCAGGCGATGCGCAAGCCCACGACCGCGGCCCACCGCATCGTGGAGCGCGGCGTCGCCGAGAAGCTCCGCCGCAACCCGCTGGAGTCGCTCGGCTGACGGGCACGTATCCTCGACGGGTGACCTTCCCGCTTCCCGCCGCCGAGCGCGCCGCCACCCGGATGCCTGCCGCTCAGTTGCAGGCGACGCAGTGGCGCGCCCGCGCCGCAGCGCACGCCGACCGCGCCGACGCGCTCACGGCCGGCCATCGCGCCCGCGCGTCGCGCGGCGAGAAGCACCCCGTCGAGGACTTCCTGTTCACCTACTACTCGTACTCGCCCGCGGTGCTCCGGCGCTGGCATCCCGGCCCCGGCGTCGAACTGCTGGAGGCGGCGGACGATCCTCGGGCGTCGTGGCGCTGGTACACCGACGGGTCGACACCGGGATCCCTCGTCGTCGACCGCGCGGCGGTGGAGGCCGAGAAGGCGCCGCAGCTGGCGGCCATCGAGCGGATCCTGCGCTCCACGGCGGCGCGGCCCGGCCGATTCGGATGCTTCGGCCTCCACGAGTGGGCGATGGTCTACCGGCAGGGCGAGCACCGGCACGACGTGCCGCTCCGCCTCGGGCAGGCCGCGACCGACGCCGTCGTGGAGGCCGCCGAGCTGCGCTGCACCCACATCGACGCGTTCCGCTTCTTCACGCCCGACGCCGTGCCGCTCAACCGGTTCGCGCCCACGCGCGAGACCCAGCCGGAGCTGGAGCAGCCGGGCTGCCTCCACGCGGGGATGGACGTCTACAAGTGGGCGATGAAGCTGGGCCCGCTGCTCCCCGGCGAGCTGCTGCTCGACGCGTTCGAGCTCGCCCGCGACATCCGGCTGCTTGACATGCAGGCCTCCCCGTACGACATGCGGCCATGGGGCGCGGAGCCGGTGCGGATCGAGACGCCGGAGGGCAAGGCCGAGTACGTGCGCCGCCAACGCGCGTTCGCCGAGCGGTCGAACGCGCTGCGCGCCCGGGTGCTGAGCGCGTGGCGGGGCGGCCAGGCCGACGGCGCGCGCGGCGACGACGACTAGCCGCCGTTCCCTCCGCCTGCGCCCGCCCCTGTGCCGCCTCCGCCGGTCGTGCCGCCGGCGCCGCCGCCCGCACCGCCGCCGTTGCCGTTGCCGTTCGTGGCCCGCGGCGTCGGCGTGCCGGTCGACGGCCCGGCGGTCGGCTGACCCGAGCTGAGCTGGATGGTCACGCTCGATCCCCCGTCGACCGTCGAGCCTGCCGACGGGTCGGTCCCGGCGACGGTGCCTGCGGGCTGGTCGCTCGCGACCGGGGTCGGGTCGACCGTGACCGAGAGGCCGAGGGCCTGCAGCAGCTGGGTCGCCTGGTCTGTCGTCTTGCCCGCGACGTCCGGGATGGACACCTGGCTTCCGTACAGCACCGAGCTGTCCGGCTTCGGGAAGGAGTCGCCTCCGTAGACCGCGTCGAGCGCCTTCAGGATCGGCCTGGCGATCGAGAACTTGACGTTGCCGCCGCCGACCCCGTTGAAGTCCAGACTGCGCAGCGCGGTCTGGCCGGACACGTTGCCCACCCAGGTCGCCTGCGCCACCTTCGTGGTGGAGGTGATCATCCAGTTCTGCACCGAGTTGTCGGTCGTACCGGTCTTGCCCATGATCGGGGTGCCGTCGTAGGGGTTGGCGCTGGCCGCCGTCCCGCCGCCGCGCATGACACCCTGCAGTGCGTAGGTGATGCCGGACGCGATGTTCTTGGGCAGCCCCTGCGTGCACGTCGACGGGCTGACCTTGTGCGGGGTCCCGTCGGCGTTGATCACCTTGTCGATCGCGATCGGCGTGCAGACCGTACCGCCGTTAGCGATGCCCGCGTACGCCGTCGCCATCGTGAGCGGCGCGATGTTGTTCGTTCCGAGGATCATCGAGGGGTACGAGTTGAGCTGGGTGCCGGTCTTGGCGGGGTGGACGCCCAGGTTCTCCGCCGCCTTGAGGATCGAGCACAGGTCGGTCTTGGTCGCCATCATGGCGAACGCCGTGTTGACGGACTGCGCGGTCGCCGACATCACCGACAGCCGGCCCGCGGAGCCCTCGTCGTTGGACACCGGCCATGGCGGCCCCGAGACGGTGCCGCAGCTGCTCGAGAAGTCGGACATCGGGAAGGTGTGCTGGGACGCGTCGACCGTCTCGTAGAGGCTGTGGCCGCCCGCCAGCCAGCCGGCGAGGTCGAACGCCTTGAACGTCGAACCGGTCTGGAAGCCCTCCGAGCCTCCGTAGGCCTCATCGGTGTTGTAGTTGACCGCTGTCGTGCCGTCCTGTGCCTGGTCGGTGTTGTTGAACGCACGGTTCTCGACCATGGTGACGATGCGGCCGGTGCCGACCTCCACCGACACGTTGGACGCACCGATGTCGATATCGGGGCGCGAGCCGGGGATGTACTTCGACAGCGACTGCTGCGCGATGCCCTGCAGGTCGAGGTTGAGGGTCGTGTAGATCTTGAGGCCGCCGCGGTTCAGGGTGGCCCAGCGGTCGGCGCTGGTCTTGCCGTACGCCGGGTCGTTCAGGATCACGTCGCGCACGTAGTCGCAGAAGAACGCCGCGTTGTAGTTGGCCGCGGTGACGCACCCGGAGGTCGCGGGGGCGATCGTCGGGGTGATGGGGGTCTTCTTCGCCGCATCCCTGTCGGCCGCCGTGATCTTGTGGTTGATGTACATGCGGTCGAGCACGTAGTCGCGGCGGTCCTTCGTCAGCGCGTAGCCGTTGGCCGCACCGTTGTCCTTGTTGGTGGGCTGGTCGATGCGCAGGTTCGACGGGTTGTTGACGATCGCGACCAGCGTCGCCGCCTGCGGCAAGGTGAGCTGGGCCGCGGACGTGTTGAAGTAGTACTCGGCGGCGGCCTCGATGCCGTACACCTGGCCGCCGAAGCCGACGACGTTCAGGTAGCCGAGCAGGATGGCCTGCTTGCTGTACTTCTTCTCCAGCCCGACTGCGTACCGCATCTCCTGCACTTTGCGCTGGAGGGTGACGCCGGCGGCGTCGGTGTAGCAGGCCTGCACCTTCTTCTGGTCGGTGAGCGCCTCGCACTTCTCGACCTCGACGTTTTTGACGTACTGCTGCGTGATCGACGACCCGCCCTGCACGCTGCCGCCCACGACGGTCGACAACGCGCCGCGCACCGTGCCGAACAGGTCGACGGCGCCCTCGCTGTAGAACCGCGGGTCCTCGGCGGAGGTCGTCGCGTCCTTGACCACCTGGGCGACGGCATCCCAGCCGACGTCCTTGCGGTCCTGCGCGTAGAACTGGGCGATCGGCACGTACTTGCCACCCGTGGTGGCGAACACCGTGGAGTTCTGCGCGAACTGCTGGATGTTCAGGTCGGCGGGAAGCTTGTTGAAGTCGCTGATGCCCGCAGCAGCCGCGACGCCGGCTCCCAGGAAACCCGGAAGAAAGAACAGCGCGGAGAGCACTGCGGCCACGACGGCGAGCGCGACGAACTGGACGATCGCGCGGTTACGGGAGCGCGGAGCACGCAACTCGAACCGCTTCAACGGCTCGAGACGCTCGTCGATCGCCTGAAGGCGCGGTGAATTCTGGAATCTGTCCGGGATGGGCACGTGTCCACGCTTCCAGGGTCGGCTGTGCGGGCGGTTGGGACACGCACGGTACCCCTTTGGGGACGTTCAGGAAGGGGAGCCGAAACGAAACGGCACGACATGCCGTCATCCGGTTCACGGAGACGGCATGTCGTGCCGTTTCGAAGGTGCGGCCGCTACGCCGCCGCCGCGAACACCGCGCGCGGGCGCACGGTGAGCGCCTCGCCGCTCGCGTCGACGACGACGGTGCCGCCGTCGGTGACCTCGCCGGCCACCAGGAGTTCGGCGATGCGGTCGTCGACCTCGCGCTGGATGACGCGGCGGAGCGGGCGGGCGCCGTACTCCGGCTCGTAGCCGGCGTCGGCGATCCACTGGACCGCGGCGTCGGTGACGTCGAAGCCGATGCTCCGGTGGGCGAGGCGGCCGGCCGTCGCCTGCAGGAGCAGGCGGACGATGTCGCGCAGCTGCTCGGCGTCCAGCTTGCGGAACAGCACGATCTCGTCGATGCGGTTCAGGAACTCGGGACGCATGGCCTCCCGCAGCTTGCCCATCACCCGGTCGCGGATGTCCTTGTCGGACGCGAACCCGTCGGAACCCATCGGCACGAAGCCGAGGGCGCCGCTGCGGGATGCCAGGAACTCCGAACCGAGGTTGGAGGTCATGATCACCACTGCGTTGCGGAAGTCGACCGTGCGGCCCTGGCCGTCGGTGAGGCGGCCGTCGTCGAGCACCTGCAGCAACAGGTTGAAGACGTCGGGGTGGGCCTTCTCGATCTCATCGAACAGCACGACCGAGTACGGGTTGCGACGCACGCGCTCGGTGAGCTGGCCTGCCTCGTCGTAGCCGACGTACCCGGGAGGGGCGCCGACCAGGCGGGCCACCGTGTGGCGCTCGCCGAACTCGCTCATGTCGAACCGGATCATCGCCTTGTCGTCGCCGAACAGCGACGCCGCCAGGGCCTTGGCCAGCTCCGTCTTGCCGACACCGGTCGGGCCGAGGAACAGGAACGAGCCGACGGGGCGGCGCTCGTCGCCGAGGCCGGTGCGGTTGCGGCGCACCGCCTTCGCGACGGCCGTCACCGCGTCCTCCTGACCGATCACGCGCTCGTGCAGCTCCGACTCGAGCGCGGCGAGGCGCTCGCGGTCGGCGTCGCCGATGCGCGTCACGGGGATGCCGGTCGCCCGCGAGATGATCGCGGCGATCTCGGCCTCGTCGACGACCGCATCGGCTGCGGCCGCGGCGTGCCGGGCGGAGCCGAGCTCGTCGATCGAGCGCTGCACGGCCTCCATCTCGTCGCGGAGGCGCGAAGCCTCCTCGTAGTGCTCGCTCGCCACGGCGGAGTTCTTCTCCGACTCCAGGTTGGCCAGCTTCTGCATCAGCTCGGACGCGTCGACGCGCTTGCCCAGCGACAGGCGCAGCCGGGCGCCCGCCTGGTCGATCAGGTCGATCGCCTTGTCGGGCAGGAAGCGGTCGGAGATGTAGCGGTTCGACAGCTCCACGGCGGCACGGATGGCGTCCGGCGTGTAGCTGACGCCGTGGTGCTCCTCGTAGGCGGCGCGCAGGCCGTCCAGGATCAGCACCGCGTCCTCCACGCTCGGCTCGCCGACCGTCACCGGCTGGAAGCGACGCTCCAGCGCCGGGTCCTTCTCGATGCGGCGGTACTCCTTGAGCGTGGTCGCCCCCACCAGGTGGAGGTCGCCACGGGCCAGCCGGGGCTTCAGGATGTTGCCCGCGTCCATCCCGCCGGACTCGCCGGACCCTCCGGCGCCGACCACGGTGTGCAGCTCGTCGATGAACACGATCAGCTCGTCCTTGCCCGCGCTGATCTCGTCCATGAGCTTGGTGAGCCGCTCCTCGAAGTCGCCGCGGTACCGGGTGCCGGCGACCATTCCCGCCAGGTCGAGCGCGACGACCTTCTTGTCGCGCAGCTGCTCCGGAACGTCGCCGGCGACGATCGCGCGGGCCAGGCCCTCGACGATCGCCGTCTTGCCGACGCCGGCCTCGCCGACCAGCACGGGGTTGTTCTTCGTCCGGCGGGACAGGATCTCGACGGTCTGCTCGATCTCGTCGAGTCGGCCGACGACCGGGTCCAGCCCGCCGTCGCGCGCGAGCTCGGTCAGGTCGGTGCCGAACTGGTCGAGCATCGGCGTCGTGGAGTCTCCGGCCGCGTCCGCGGAGGCGGGATCCGCACTCGCACCGACCGTCGCGGCCTGACGCATCGCGCTGGTGAGCGAGTCGGGGGTCACGCCGGCGGCCTGCAGGACCTGCCCGGCGGGCGCGTCCTGACCGATCACGAGCGCGAAGAAGAGGTGCTCAGGGTCGATGTAGGTCGAGCCGGAGGCGCGGGCGACCTGATAGGCGTGGAACAGCGCCCGCGAGGCGGATGCCGTGATCGAGGCGCCGTCGGCGTCGAGCGGCTCACCGGATGCCGGGAGGCGCTGCTCGGCGGCATCGGCGACCGCGTTCGGGTCCACGCCGATGCGGCGCATGGCGTCGGCCGCCGGCTCCTCCGCCGCCATCACGCGGAGGATGTGCAGGGAGTCGAGCTCGCGGTGGCCGTGCTCGAGGGCGTAACGGCCCGCCTCGGCGAGCAGCTCCTGGGTGCGCCGGCTGAGGAAGCGGCTGATGTCGATGGAGCGCGCGGCGCGGGCGCGCTCGCCCGCGAGGTAGCGCGAGAGGAACTCGTCGAAAGAGTTCTCGCTGCCGCCGTCGGGGGTGAAGTTCTCGGGCACTTGATCTCCAGTTCTCAAAGTTGAGTTATGTGCACTCAAGTTCAACACTGGGGTGGGAACGTTATTCCCGCCGCACGGAAACGGCCCCGGCGACCGCGGTGTACGGTCGGCGGCATGGAGAAACCCCGGGTCGTCATCGTCGGAGACGGCGTCGCCGGTGCCGCGACGGCGTTCGCGCTGGCTCGTCGCGGCGCGGCGGTCACCATCGTCGACGCGGGACTGGTCGGCCGGGCGACCGATGCCGGAGCCGGGATCGTGCAGCCGTGGAGCACGTCCTCCGATGGCGAGTTCTACGAGCTCTACTCCGCCGGGGCCGACTTCTACCCCGAGCTGATCGAGCGGCTGGCGGAGGCCGGCGTGCACGAGATCGGCTACCGGCGCTCCGGCGCGCTCGTCGTCAACCGCGACGCGTCGGTGATCGACGAGGTCGAGCAGCGGGTGCGCAGACGCGCGGCGACCTCCCGGACGGCCGGGGAGGTGCGCACGGTCGACCCCGGCGCGGCGCGAGAACTGTTCCCGCCGCTCGCCGACGGCTACCACGGCCTCCACATCGCCGGCGGCGCACGCGTCGATGGACGCGCGCTGCGCGCTGGGCTGCTCGACGCGGCGGCGGCGCACGGCGCGACGCGCGTGGAGGCCGCAGCGGAGCTGACCGGCGGCGGCGCCGTCACCGTCGACGGCGCCGCCCTGCCCGCCGACGCGATCGTGGTCGCCGCCGGCGCGTGGACCGACCGGGTCCTCCGCCCGCTCGGTGTCCGGGTGCGGGTGGAGCCGCAGCGCGGCCAGCTCGTGCACCTGCGGGTCGACGCCGATACGCGGTCCTGGCCCTCTGTGCACCCCGTGGCGCCGCACTACCTGGTCGCGTTCGACGCGGGACGCATCGTCGCGGGGGCGACCAGGGAGACCGGATCCGGCTTCGACGCGCGGGTCACCGCCGCGGGCGAGCGGCAGGTGCTGGACGACGCGCTCGCACTCGCTCCGGGGCTCGCCGGGGCCAGCGTGATCGAGACCCGGGTGGGGCTGCGGCCGCTGCCGGAGGGCGACCTCCCGACCGTCGGGCCCGTGGACGGCCGGCCCGGGATCTACGTGAACACCGGCTTCGGGGCGGGCGGGCTGACGATGGGACCGCTGGTGGGAGACCTGCTCGCGGAGCGTGTCATCGCCGAGTGCGGTTGAACCGTCTCGGCCCGCGCGTCGGGCGCTCGGCACGGAGAGTCCATCCGGCGTTCACCGTCGTCTTGGACCTTTCTGGGGAGGGGTGGGCTTGACTTGCGGAACGACGCTGATTCGAGAGGACGGTGCCGACCCATGTCTGTCACGATGCTGCGGCCGGCCCCCACCGGCAGGGCCGTGCGCGCGACGCGCCCCGCGGTGCTCGCGGCGCTCTTCGGTGTGCTCGCGACCGTGCTCTCGGCCGTCGGATCGTGGATCCCGTCGCTCTGGGGCGACGAGGCGACCAGCATCATGTCGGCCCAGCGTCCGCTGTCGTCGCTTTTCGTCATGCTGGAGCACGTGGACGCCGTGCACGGCACCTACTATCTGGGCCTCCACCTGTGGGGGCACTTCTTCGGTTTCTCCCCCTTCGCGGCGCGGCTGCCGAGCGCGATCGCCGTGGGGCTGGCCACAGCAGCGGTCGTCGTGCTCGCGGCGCGGCTGCGGGACACCCGTACGGCGGTCGTCGCCGGACTGGTCTGCGCGCTCCTCCCCCGCGTCACGTACATGGGCGAGGAGGCGCGGTCGTTCGCCTTCTCCGCCGCGATCGTCGCCTGGCTGACGGTGCTGCTGATCGCGGCACTCGGGCGGGAGCGGCCGCGCGCGGGCTGGTGGATCGGCTACGGGGCGCTGCTCGCCGTCGGAACGTACGTCTTCCTCTACACGCTGCTCTTCGTCCTGGTTCACGGCGTGGTGATCGCGGCATCGCGGGCACCGCGCCGCGTGGTCGTCCGATGGCTGGTCGCCGTGGGGTGCGCTGTCGTCGCCGTCGTCCCGCTGCTGATCGCCGCGGTCGGGCAGCACCACCAGATCGCGTACCTCGGCGTCGTCCAGCAGCTGGCGCCGCAGACGCTGTTCAGCGGCCTCTGGTTCGGCGGCGGCTGGCCGCTGGCGACCGCCGGCTGGGGGCTCGTCGTGCTCGCCGTGGTCATGGAGGCGCGTCGCCGGGTGCTGGCGCGCCGGGCGCTGCCGGCCGGCGGCCCGCGATCCGCGCTGTTCCTGCCCGTCTCAGCGTCGGGGCCGTCGCTGGTTTTGGTCGCCCTCACCTGGCTGCTGCTGCCGACGCTGATCCTGATCGCGCTGCAACCGGTCGTCCCCGACTTCACCGCACGATACGTGTCGTTCTGCGCGCCGGCGGTCGCCCTCCTGGTCGCCTGCGGCATCGATGAGCTGTCGCGCTGGAGGAGGTGGGCCGGCATCGTCGCCGGCGTGCTGGTCCTCGCCCTCAGCGTGCCGCTGTACGTGGGCCAGCGCACGCTGTACGCCAAGAACGGCAGCGATTGGGCCGAGGTGTCCTCCGCCGTCGGCGCGAACGCCCGGCCCGGAGACGCGGTCGTGTTCGACGAGGGCGCGCACCCGTCGAAACTGCCGAGGCTCGCGCTCCACACCTACCCCGCCGGCTTCGCCGACACGGCCGACGTCACCCTCGCCGTGCCGTTCGCGAAGAACACGACGTGGCGGGACAGCGCCTACTCGGTGCGGCACGCCGCCGCCCTCGGCCGGTTCGACGGCATCGACCGCGTCTGGCTCATCGAGTACGCCGCGACACCATCCACGCCGGACCACTACGGCGTGGCCGACCTCACCGCGCTCGGCTTCCACGAGACGGGCACGCGAATCACCACCCACCACGAGCTGGTGGCGCTGTACGAAAGGACCCGATGATCGTCCCGTCTCTCCTCCACGCCGGCCTGCTCCAGACCGGCCAGCTCCACACCGGCCTCCTCGATCCGCAGGGCCTCATCCAGGCCGCAGGGCCGTGGGCGCTGCTCGGCGTCTGCGCGATCGTGTTCGCCGAGACGGGCCTCCTGCTCGGCTTCTTCCTGCCGGGCGACACCCTGCTGTTCTTCGCGGGGGTGCTGACGCTCACCGGTCGGATCCCGCAGCCGCTCTGGCTCGTCATCGTCGCCGTCGCGATCGCGGCGATCGCGGGAGGCGAGGTGGGCTACCTGATCGGCCGCAAGACCGGCCCCGCCGTGTTCGACCGACGGGAGTCGGGGCTGTTCAGCCGGGCGAGCGTGGCGCGCACGCAGAGCTTCTTCGACCGGTGGGGGTCCGGAGCCGTGGTCGTCGCGCGGTTCGTGCCGGTCGTGCGGACGTTCGCACCGGTCGCCGCGGGCGTCGGCCGGATGCGGTGGGGCGTCTTCAGCGCCTTCAACGTCGTCGGCGCCGCCGTGTGGGCGGCCGCCGTCGTGCTGATCGGCTACGGTCTCGGCCACATCCCCGGCGTCGCCGACTTCGTGTCGAAGTACCTCGACCTCGTGCTCATCGCGATCGTGGTGCTCTCGGTCGGCCCCGTGGTCGTCCGCACCATCGCGCTGCGCCGCCGCCGCCGAGCCCGAGTCGACTCCTAACCCCCGTACCTCAGCCATCGCTTCCTCACTTTCTCCCGCCTCCACACGGCGTGTTGCGGGAGAAAGTGAGGAAGCGATGGCTGGGCGGGTGGGTAGCGTCCGACGTCGCTGGTCGCGCTGACCGAAGACCTCAGCTTCTTACCGCTCGACCCGACGGCGGCGATCGCGCCCAGCGCCGACCTGATCGCGTACTCCCGGATCGGCCCGGACTACCGGCCCGAGCAGCTGGTCTCCGCGCTGGAGTCGGAGCGGTCGCTCTACGAGGTCAAGGCGATGGACGACCCGGTGACCGCTCCGTTCGCGATGGTCCGGCCGGTCTCCGACCTCGGCCTCCACCTCGACCGGATGTCGCTCTGGCCGGAGGGGATGCCGCGCGCGGCCGAATGGCTGGCGGCGAACGACGGCTTCCGCCGCGACGTCCTCGCCCTGCTAAGCGACAACGGTCCCACGCTCTCGAAGGACATCCCGGACACCGCGGCGGTGCCGTGGACCTCGACCGGCTGGACGCACAACCAGAACGTCACCCGGCTGCTCGAACTGCTGCAGGGCCGCGGGGAGGTCGCCGTCGCCGGCCGCGCAGGGCGCCAGCGCACCTGGGATCTGGGCGAGCGCGTCCACCCGTCGGGGATCGCGGTCGTCCCCGAGGCCGAGGCCGGCCCGCGTCGCGCCTTCGTCGGCGACGCCGGCGAACCGGCGCGCGTCGACGGCAGCACACGGGAGTGGCGCGTGGATCCGGATGCCCTCGGCCTGCCGTTCGCCGGGCGCACCGCCCTGCTCTCGCCGTTCGGCCGTCTCGTGCACGACCGGGTGCGCTCGCAGGAGGTGTTCGGGTTCGAGTACGTGCTCGAGATGTACAAGCCGGCCGCGCAACGGCGCTGGGGATACTTCGCGCTGCCGATCCTGCACGGGGAACGCCTGATCGGGAAGCTCGACGCCGCCGCCGACAACAAGGCCGGCGTGCTGCGGGTGGCGGCCCTCCACGAGGACGAGCCGTTCGCGCCGGACGTGCGCGACGCGGTCCGAGCCGAGATCGTCTCCCTCGCCGCCTGGCTGTCCCTCACCCCCGAGTACACCTCCTGACCCGCCGCGAGGGGCACGTTGTTGTCCCCTTCGGCGCGCGAAAGGGACAACGACGTGCCCCTCGGCGATGAGGAGTGGGTGCGTTAGGCGGCGGACTCGGCGCCGTGCGGGTCGGAGGCGTTGAGGATCTCGACGACGCGGTCGTAGTCGCCGCGGGCCTCCCCGTAGCGGAGGAACTTGACGCGCTCGACCTGCAGCTCGGTGGCGTCCGGCTGCGTCTCGATGAGCTGCACGACCTCGGCCACGAACTCGTCGAGCGGCATCGCGAACTCGCTCTCCTCCTGGCCGGGGAGCAGCCCGGTGCGCACCGCCGGCGGCACCAGCTCCATCACGCGCACCGAGGTGTCGGCGAGCTGGAGCCGGATGCTCTCGCTGAGCATGTGGATGGCCGCCTTGCTGGCGTTGTAGCTCGGGGTGACCGTCAGCGGGGTGAACGCCAACCCCGACGAGACCGTGACGATGGTGGCGTCCGGCCGGGTCTGCAGGTGCTCGACGAACGCCGCGATCAACCGGATCGGACCGAGCACGTTGGTGGTGACGATCGACTCCGCCGAGGCCAGGAACCCGTCGGAGCTGTGCCAGTCCTCCACGCGCATGATGCCGGCCATGGCGATCAGCACGTTCAGGTCGGGGTGTGCGGCGAGCACGGCCGCCGACGCCTCGCGGATGCTGTCGGGATCGGCGGTGTCGATGCGCACGGTGTCGATGCCGGGGTGCTCGGCGGCGATCCGCTCGAGCAGCTCGGCACGGCGGCCTCCCACGACGACGGTGTTGCCACGGTCGTGCAGGGCGACGGCGAGGGCGAGACCGATGCCGCTGGTCGCGCCGGGGATGAAGACGGTGTTCCCTGTGATGTCCATGCCCCCACTGTGCGGGCGGTCGCGGGCGAGCGGGAGCGGAGCGTTCATCGGGGGATCCGCGATCCCTGGTTCGACCGGTGCCGACGGCGGATGATGGAGGGATGGATCGCACCGCGCTCGCCGACTTCCTCCGCCGACACCGCGAGGCGCTGCGCCCGGAGGACGTGGGGCTGCCTTCCGGTCCGCGGCGCAGAGCACCGGGCCTGCGGCGCGAGGAGGTCGCCCTGCTGGCGGCGATGTCCAACGACTACTACACCCGCCTCGAGCAGCGCCGGGGGCCGCAGCCGAGCGAACAGATGCTGGCCTCGCTGGCCCGGGCGTTGCGGCTGACCGCGGACGAACGCGACTATCTGTACCGCATCGCCGGCCACAACACGCCCGACCGGTTCGGCGCCGCGCACGTGCCTCCTGCACTACAGCGGGTGCTCGACCGGCTCGACGACACCCCCGCGCTCGTGCTGTCCCACCTCGGCGAGACGCTCGTGCAGAACCGGCTTGCGGTCGCCCTGCTCGGCGACCGCTCCGGCTACACCGGGCTGGAGCGCAGCGAGTACTACCGCTGGTTCACCGACCCGCGGACGGCGCGCGCGATGTACCCGGAGGCCGACCGCGACCGGCAGAGCCGCGCGCAGGTGGCCTCCCTGCGCGACGCCTACGGGGCGCTCGGCCCGCAGTCGCGCGCCGGCGAGCTCGTGCGTGCCCTGCTGGAGCGCAGCCCCGAGTTCGCGGCACTGTGGGAACGGCACGAGGTCGCGCGCCGGTTCGAGGACCACAAGACGCTCATCCATCCGGAACTCGGCGCCATCGAGCTGGACTGCCAGGCGCTGTTCACCGAGGACCAGTCGCAGTGCCTGCTGGTGCTCACCGCGCCGCCGCGCACCGAGGCGGCCGAGAAGCTGGCCCTGCTGGCCGTCCTGGGCACGCAGTCCTTCGCCTGAACCCGGCGCCGAGGGGCACGCAGACGCCCCGAAAACGGCGTTTCGGGGGCGTTTGGGTGCCCTTCGGCGGGCGGTACCCGGATGGCGGGGCACGGGGTAGGGTGTGCGCCGTGGATGTCATCGACTGGCTTCTGGAGGGGGACCCGGCGATCCGGTGGCAGGTGCGGCGCGACCTGCTCCACGAGCCGGACGACGTCGTCGCGGCCGAGCGCGCGACGGTCGAGACGGCGGGCTGGGGCGCCGAGCTGCTCCACCTCCAGCGGGAGGACGGCACCTGGGGCGAAGGCGTGTGGACGCAGCAGGACTGGGTCGGGGTCGACGACGCGATGCTGCTGCTCGCCCTGCTCGGTGCGCCGGCGGACGGCGAGCGCACCCGCCTCGCCGTCGACCGTGTGGTCCGGCAGGTCGACTGGGGCGAGGAGTGGTGGAACCATCCCTTCTTCGACGGCGAGGTGGAGCCCTGCATCAACGGGCGCGTCCTCGTCGCCGGGGCGCGCTTCGGCCACCCGAGCGAGCTCATCGTCGAGCGCCTGCTGAACGAGCAGCAGACCGACGGCGGCTGGAACTGCTACGCCGAGTCCCGCCAGGAGCCCGGTTCGTTCCACAGCACGATCTGCGCGCTGGAGGGCCTGGTCGCCTACCGCGACGCTGGCGGCCCGACCGACGTGGACGGATCGACCGAACGCGGCCACGAGTACCTGCTGGCGCGCGGCCTGATGCGCCGGCGCAGCGACGGCTCGATCATCGATGAGAGCTGGATGGAGTTCAGCTTCCCGTACTACTGGTCGTTCGACCTGCTGCGCGGACTCGACCACCTGCGGGCCGCCGGGATACCGGCCGACCCGCGCGTGACGGAGGCCGTCGACGTCATCGGGTCGCGCCGGCAGCCGGACGGACGCTGGCTGCTCGACCACGAGCACTCGGGCCGCGCGCTCCTCGCGATGGAGACCGTGGGCGAGCCGAGCCGCTGGAACACCCTGCGGGCGCTGCGGGTGCTGGAGTGGGCGGGCAGGAACGAGGGTTAGGCGTCCTCGTCCCGTTCCGCGATCTCGCGGATGACGGCCAGCCGGCGATCCCACGCCGCGCCGATGGCGTCGAGCCGGCTCGCGGTGTCACGCAGGTGCGCGCCGAGCACGCGGTACTGCACCTCGCGTCCCGATCGGACCGGCTCGACGAGCCCGGCCTCGCGGAGCACGCCGAGGTGCTTCGCGATGGCCTGACGACTGATCGGGAGGCGCCCGGCGAGGGCGGACGCCGAGGCGTCCCCCTCGCCGAGCGCCGCCAAGACCCGCCAGCGGCTCTCGTCCCCGAGCGCGGCGAGCACCGGCACGAGGTCGGTGGCCGTCACGCTCCGGCCTCGACCAGTGCGACGAGCTTGTCGAGCTCGATCGTCCAGCCGGCGCGGTGGCTCGCCATGTTGGCACCCGCGTCCGAGGTCCGCTCGAAGCCGGTCTCGACGACCGTCAGCCGGGTGCCTCCCTGCACGGCTTCGAGGGTGAACGTGAAGGAGGTCGCAGTGCCCTCGTCGAACTCGGCGGGCGGCTCTCCCAGCGCGTCGTCGTTGTTCCACAGATAGGTGACGCTGCGGGGCTCGTCGATGGCCTGGACGCGCAAGGGCAGTCGACGGCCCGGGAACGTCATCGAGCCCTCGGCTCCCGTCCCCGCCCCGTCGAGCTCGACGCGCCCGAACCACTCGGAGATGTGCGCCGGCTCGGTCACCGCCGCCCACACCCGGGGCACCGGCGCCGCGATGTGGATCGTCCGGCGGACCGCGAAGGCCTCGTCGTCGATGACTGCCGACTCGTTCGCAATGCTCATGATCTCTCCCGTCTCTGGTTCATGTGCAATGCAATGGTTGCAGATTAGCGAACGTAATGCAACCCATGGGTTGCATTTTGTTGCGACGCGAATGCTACAGACCAATATCTGTCGTCAATGTCATTCAAAGCAAGGCAATTTCACTCATTGACACGCAATGGTCAATACCATTATTAACTTGAGATGTGCGCGCACGACCGCGCGCATCCACTCGTCAGGAGGTCTTCATGCGAATGCACACCCGCACCGAACGGAAGCGGAGGACGCGATGGGGCGCCGCCGCTGTCGCGATCGCCGCCACAGCGGCCGCCGTCATCCCCGCCACCTCGGCCCAGGCGGTCGTGCCGTCAAGCTGGATCACCGAGCAGGTGAACTTCATCACGTCGAAGCAGCTGCCGAGCGGCGCGATCGTGGGAGCCAACAGCCTCGTCATGCCCTACTTCGCCAACGTGGCGGCGATCGGCCTGATCGACGCCAACACGGCCACCTCCCGATCGGCGGCGCTCAAATGGATGAAGTGGTATCTGGCCCACCTCAACGCCGCGTCGACGAACGTCCCCGCCTACAGCGTGTTCGATTACGACTACAACGCGACGACGGGAGCGCTCACCCCGACCGGCGACTTCGACTCGGTCGACAGCTACGCGTCGACGACGCTCAACCTCGCGCTGAAGGCGTACCAGAGCGGGGACGCATCGCTGCGGTCGTACGTCTCGGCGAACATCCTCACCTACGAGGCGATCGCCAACCTGCTCACCTACAGCGGCACCACCGGCGTGCGGATCGCGAGCGGACCCGACTCCGGGCTCACGCTCGCGAAGCCGAGCTATCCGGTCGCGTACACGATGGACAACGCTGAGGTGTACTCGGGACTCGTCGACTTCGCCGCCCTGGAGCAGACCCTCGGCCGCACGAGCCAGTCGACGTACTACCAGAGCTGGGCGACGACCACGAAGAACGCGATCGTGTCCAAGCTCTGGAACTCCACGAACAACAGCTGGGACTGGGCCTACGCCACCCCGAGCAACACCACGACGTTCTACGCCGACGGAGTCGCCCAGCTGTGGCCGACGCTCTACGGCGTGGTGTCGCCCACCAGCGCCAAAGCCACAGCAGGGTGGACGCAGTTCACGACCTCGTTCCCGACCTGGTACAACTCGGTCCCCGACAACTACTCGTGGACGTCCGTCGCCCGGGTCGCCCAGCTGATGGGTGACTCGGCGCACGCGACGACGTACGTCACGAACCTGCGCAGCCGGTTCCTCTCCGGCGGCTGGACCTATCCGACCACCTGCGGCGTCACGCCGTGCGGTGAGTGGTACGACAACGAGGCGGGCTGGTTCATCGAGGTCGGCCTGCACTGATCGCGCACGGCACACGAACGGGGTGGGAGCCGATCGGCTCCCACCCCGTCTCCGTGCGACCCGGCGCGGTCGCGCCTCGAGCGCGCCGGGACCGCTCGGCGGCTACAGATAGTCGAGGCGGTCCTGCCAGGCTGCGATCTGGGCCGCGTTCCATTCCGCGGAGCTGTCGAGGTTCGCGCTCGCGAACACCGGAGGCCGGATGCCCCTCCGCAGCAGCTCGCTCGCGATCTCGACCATGAGGCCGTGCAGCATCGCCGACCCGACGGCTGACGATACCGGACCGACCCGCGGGAGGTCGTCGCCGAGCGAGACGATCGCGTCGCCGACGCTCGCGGGCAGGTCGATGACGTGGTCGGCGACTTCGAAGAGCCGCGGCACCTCCCTCCCGGTGACCGACGCCGAATAGGCCAGCGCGGTCAGGGCCACGACCGTCGCGCCCCGGCGCTGCGCCTGCAGGCACATCTCCACGGGCACGGCGTTGCGGCCGGAGACCGAGACGACGAGCAGCAGATCCCCGTCGCCGAGCGTGGAGTCCTCGAGGAACGTGCTGGCGACTCCGGGGCTCCGCTCGAGCACGGACGTGTCGGTGACCGGCTTGTGATCGAGCATCAGGGCGCGCGGCAGGATGGGCTGGACGGGAACGAGGCCGCCCGCGCGATAGAAGAGGTCCTGCACGAGCAGCCCGGCGTGGCTCGCCCCGAAGACGTAGAGCACCCGCCCGTCCGAGATCCGGTCGGCCGCGATGCGTGCGACGGTGGCGACCGCGACCTCCGTGTGGTCGTCCATCGCCCGCCCGATCAGCTCTTGGACGGTGGTCAGGTAGCCGCTGTAGGCGGGCGCCACCCCGTCGTCGCTCACCGGCCCAGCTCTCGGTAGTCCGCCCGGGTGCGGGCATAGGCCTCCGGGCCGCCGGGGAGGTTGACGCTCGTGTAGACGGTCGGCGGGAGGCCCGCCCGCACGCAGCCCTCGACGATCTGGGCGGTCACGGCCCACATCAGGGCGGCGGCGGAGATCCCCGACCAGGGGACGACGGCGCTCTCGAGGCCGGCGACGGTCAGGAACGCGTCACCGCGCGGCACTTCCTCGTCGAGCACGACGTCGGCGTTCTCGAACAGCCGGGTCCCGGAGGAGTGCTGCGCCGCGAGTCCGGCGGAGAACTCCGCGCCGGTGAGGGCGATCACCGAGACTCCGCGGCGGCGCGCCTGCCGGGCGAGCTCGACGACCAGCACGTTCGTGCCGGAGACGGAGCTCAGGAACAGCACGTCTCCCTCGACGACAGTGCCCTGCAGGAAGAGCCAGTCCACCAGGGCGCGTGCGCTGTCCTCCGCCGACCCCGCTGCGCCTCGCGTCTCGGCGATCCACTCGTTCTCCCGCTCGACCGTCGCACCGAAGGTGAGCGCGGTGAAGGCGGCGAGGCCGCCCGTGCGTGCGATCAACTCGTGATTCACCAGGTGGCCGGTGTCATGGATGTGCAGTGGCCGGCGCTCGAGGAGCGCGCGCGTCCCGAGCTCCCCCGCTTCGCGGATGGCCGGCTTCTGACGCTCGGCGAGACCGGCGAAGCGCTCCTGGAGCTCGGCGAAGTAGCGGTCGGCGGCGCTCACCGGGCGACCTCGGCCGTGCGCGACTCCAGAGCAGCGACGAAACGCTGCGTGATGAACTGGGGGACGGTCACGGCGGAGCCGATGATGACGCTGGAGGCGCCCCGGTCCAGCGCGAGGACGGCGTGCTCCCTCGTCCAGATCCTGCCCTCCACGAAAACCGGCACCGGGAGGTCGCGGATGGCGGCCAGGAGTTCCCAGGCCGGCTCGTCCTTGCTGAGCCACTCGGTCTCTGCCGTGTAGCCCGCGAGGGTGGTCGCGACGATGTCGGCGCCGGCGGCCGCCGCCGCCTCGGCGTCCTCGGGGGTCGCGATGTCCGCCATCACGGGAACGCCCCTGGCGTGCAGCGCCGTCACGATGTCGGCGAACGTCTCGCCACCGGGGCGGGGCCGCACGGTGCCGTCGATGGCGACGACATCGGCGCCAGCCTCGACGATCGCGAGGGCGTCCGCGAGCGTCGGGGTGATGAAGACGTCCGAACCGCCGCGATAGACCTTGTTGATCCCGAGGATCGGCTTGGCGGACACCTGCCGGACGGCCCGGATGTTCTCCGGCGTGTCGACGCGGAAGCCGGCCGCGCCTCCGAGCTCGGCGCTCGCCGCGAGGGCGGCGATGATCCGCGGCTCGTTCAGCGGGCTCTCCGGACCGGCCTGGCACGAGATGATGACGGTGCCGATCAGGTCGTCGACGAGCGCCTCCCGGCTTCGGGCGGTGGATGCAGTGTCCATGTCAGGACTCCTTCGTGGCGGGATTGTCATGATGGGGTGAGTTCTTGCCCGTCTGGATCGCGCGCGAGCGGAACTGCTCGCTCACCGAGGCGAGCATCGCGGCGTCGACGTCGACGCCGCACGAGTGCAGGGCGAGGAAGTATGCGCCCGCCGCGGGCGGGAGGTCCGACGGGACGACCGCGAAGCCGGGCAGCGAGTGCGCGAGACGGGAGGCGAGCGCGACGGCGACGGGACTCGCCGGGCTCAGCACACCGCCGCCGAAGACGACGGAGCGCTCATGGTCGGCGAGCCAGGGTGCAGCGGATACCGTGCCGAGCACGAGCCGCTCGAGCGCCTCCGCGGCTTCGGCGACGATGCGGCCGGCGACCGGGTCTCCCGCGCGCGACAGCTCCAGCACCGGGCGCGCGAGCGCCGCAATCCGCGACCGGTCGACAGCCCCGCCCGTGACCGCGTTGTACACCTCGCGCAGCGTGTCGAAGCCGAGGGCCGCGGGGAGCAGCTCGGAGAGCTCGGTGGCCGGACCGACGCCGTCGAAACCGAGGGCGGCTGCGCGGAGGGCCTGCACGGCGATCCAGAATCCACTCCCCTCGTCGCCCATGAACCAGCCCCACCCGCCGCGGTCGATGGCGGAGCCGTCCGCTGACGCGGCATAGGCGACGCTCCCGGTGCCGGCGATGACGACGACTCCGACGGCGCGACCGGTTCCTGCGGCGAGGGCGGCGATCGCATCGCTGGCGAGCACGTCCATCCGTCCGGGGTGCACACGCTCGGCGACGACGGCCTCGACGAAACCGGAGGAGCCGGTCATCGACAGGCAGCAGGCGTCGGCCGCGGCGACGAGGCCCGCCTCGCCGTAGGCGGCGTCGAGAGCAGAAGTGACGCTGTCCCGCGCGACCGTCTCGGCGTCCGCCTCGTCATGGTGGCGGATGGGGCCGCCCGCACCGACGCCGAGGATCCGTCCGGACGTCGTCCCGACGACGGCGAGCGTCCCCGACTGCCCGCCGTCGAGCGCGAGCACGATGCGCTCCGTCATGGATGCCTCTCCCTTAATGGTCCATACCTATAGGTCACACTAGAGGCACTGCCCGAGCGTGTCAAAGGGGAACGCCGCAGCAGGTCGAGCCACGGAGGCCACCCGTCGGGCTGGTCTCGACCTTCCGGCGAAATCGACCCTCGCGCAGCACCCGGGATGGTAGCGTCGGGCCCGTGATGACACCAGCACCTCCCGCCTCAGGAGACGAGGCCGGCGACCGCGTCGTCCTCGACGCCGACAGCGTCAAGCACCAGCAGGTCCGCCGCCATCTGCTCGACATGATCGCGACGATGCCGGTGGGCGAGCAGCTGCCGCCCGAGCGCGTGCTCGCCGCCCGGTTCGGGGTGAGCAGGGTGACCTTCCGGCAGGCGGTCTCGAGCCTCGTGGAGTCCGGCCATGTCGTGCGCCGCCAGGGTGCCGGCACGTTCGTCGCCGACCCCCGGATCTCCAAGCGCGCCGAGTTCCTGGGCTTCTCGGAGGAGATGGCCGCGCGCGGCCTGATCCCGTCCTCGCGGGTCATCTCGGCGACCACGCGGGCCGCAGGCAACAGCGTCGGCGCCGAGCTGGGGCTCAGCCCCGCCGAGAAGGTGGTCCACATCGAGCGCGTGCGGATGGGCAACGGGATCCCGATCTGCCTCGAGGAGGTGGACCTGCCCGCACGCCGGGTGCCCGGGATCGAGGACCTCGACCTCACGGGCTCGCTCTACGCCGTGCTCAGCGACACCTACGGAATCGTCCTCAGCGAGGCGGAACAGGTGATCCGCACGATCGTCCTCGACGAGCAGCAGGCGCAGGCCCTGGGCGTGCCTCCCTTCAGCGCGGCCCTGGTGATCGAGCGGCTGGGCTTCGACGCGCAGCGCCGCCCCATCGAGCGCGCGGTCTCCGTCTACCGCGGCGACCGGTACGACATCCGGCAGACGGTCAAGCGCTTCGTGCACTGAGAGGTCTGCTCCACCGGCGACCGCGCGCCCATCGGGCCCCATCCCGAGGGGCTCCTGCGACCCGGGAACCGGCCTTCGCGGAGTCGATCTGCGCTCCAGTCTTGACACAGGGGTCTAGACCATTACAGAATGACAGCACTCTCCGCCCGAGAGAGCACGGCTCCGGTCGCGCACCCTCGGGTGTCCCCCATAGACCGAGCACAGCAGCTCGGAATCGAAGGAGATTCCATGATCCGGTCCCCGAGACGCACCGTCCGCTTCGTCGCGGTCGCCGTCGCCGCATCCCTCGCCGTGCTCACCGCCGGCTGCAGCTATCTGGGCGGAGGGGACACAGGCGGCGACAGCGGCGTGCTCAAGATCCTCGTGCACAGCAACGCTCCGACCGACGCCGAGTTCAAGAAGATCAACGCGCGCTTCGAGAAGGAGCACCCCGGCGTGAAGGTGCAGTTCAGCACCGCGATCGGCACCGACTTCGACACGGTGAAGAACACCAGGCTCACCGCCAAGGACGTCGACATCACCGAGGGGTCGTCTCAGGGCGGCACCTCGCTCCTGCCGAAGTGGGTGGTCGGGCAGAAGGAGAGCTCCTGGGTGCAGGGGCTCGCGGCCGGAGCCTGGGTCGACCTCACCGACGAGCCCTTCATGAAGAACTTCTCGAGCGGCGTGCTCGACCAGTTCGCGTACAAGGGCAAGCAGTACGCCGTGCCGACGGGCGTCAGCCACGAGACGGGCGTGTTCTACAACAAGGCCATGTTCCAGCAGTACGGGCTCTCGGTCCCGACCACCTGGGACGAGATGCTGCACACCATCGACGTGCTCAAGCAGCACGGCGTGAGCCCCTTCATCATGGGCGGCAAAGACCTCTGGCCGGCCGTGCTCCCGACCTTCGCGATGGTGCAGTCGCTCTATCCCGACACGGTCCAGCTCGACAAGGACCTGTGGACGGGGAAGGCGGACCTCGCCGGCAGCACCTCGCTCACCCTGATGAAGCGGGTGCAGACCGTCTACGACAACACGCTCCCGAACTGGACGGGCATCGACTACGCCTCCGTCCCGTCCCGCTTCGTCAAGGGCGAGGCCGCGATGCTCCCCGACGGCTCGTGGGAGATCCCGGCGATCACCACCGCCGACCCGAAGTTCCAGTTCGGATACTTCCCGATGCCGGGCTCCGACACGGCATCCGACAACAAGTACCTGGCCTCCAAACTGGAGTTCAGTCTCGCGATCCCGAAGTCGTCGAAGAACCAGAAGCTCGCCAAGGAGTGGCTGGCGCTCTACGCGTCGAAGGACGTCTACACCGACTTCATCGCCGGCTCCGGCTTCGGTCCGGCCCAGAGCGATCTGAAGCTGCCTGCCGATCTGACGGCTCTGAACCTTTACCTTCCGAAGTCTGGTTTCGTTCCGGCCTGGGACCAGGTGTTCCACACGAATGTCAGCGCCGGCCCCATCGTGGCGACCCCCTTCGCCTACGACTACATCGCCCCGCTCGGAACCGAGTCGGACATGGTGAGCCTCACCAAGCAGATGCAGTCGGCGTGGCAGGGCGGCCTCCCCAAGTGATCCTCGACAGCGCTGCGGTCTCCGGCCGCACGAAGACAGGGGCGCGGCGCCGAACCGCCGCGCCCCTGCGCAATCCGTTCGCCGCCTCCGGCCGGGGCAGAGCAGCTCCGTGGTTCGGGATGGCGCCCGGCCTGGTGCTCTTCGGGCTGTTCTCTCTCGTGCCGGCCGTGACCGTCGTCCTCTTCTCGTTCACGGACGTCTCCGGCATCCCGGGGATCGGATGGAACTGGGTCGGCTTCAAGAACTACACGCGCTTCTTCGCCTCGGGCGAGGCGTCGGCCAACCTCGGCGTGCTGTGGCGCACCCTCGTCTTCGCGTTCTGCGTCACCGTCGTCCTCAACGCGCTGGCGCTCGGCACGGCGGTGCTGCTGAACAACAAGATCAAGGGCGCCGCCTTCTTCCGGGCGATCATCTTCATGCCGGTCGTGCTCGGCGTGACGGTGACCGGCCTGATCTGGTCGCTGTTCTTCAACCCGACCGGCGGCCCGGCCGCCAGCATCTGGGCGCTCTTCGGCCAGAGCTCGGCGTTCCTCGGCGACCCGAACCTCGCCCTCGGGATCGTCATCTTCGTCCAGATCTGGATGTCGCTCGGCTACTCGATGATGATCTATCACGCCGGCCTCATGGCGATCCCGGCCGAGTTGTACGAGGCGGCGACCGTCGACGGCGCGAACGCCTTCCAGCGGTTCCGGCGCATCACCGTCCCCCTCATCGCGCCGGCGACGACCGTGAACGTGCTCATCTCGATCATCGGGTCGCTGCAGACCTACCAGATCATCTACGTCCTGACGGGTTCGCGCCCCTCGACCTCCGTGCTGGCCATGCAGATCTTCGCGCTGGGATTCGGCGGCTCGTCGGAGCAGGGCTACGCGTCGGCGATCTCCATGGTGCAGTTCGTGCTCACCGCGATCATCTCGCTCATCGCCCTCTGGTTCCTCCGCAGACAGGAGACGCAACTGTGACATCCGAATCCTCGGCGCGGCGCGTCATCGCCCGGTCGGGCGCTCCCCGCCGCCGGACGGCGCCGCTGACTGCCGCCCGGGCCCGCCTGGCCGGCATGCGCGGGCTCACCTACCTGATCGTCGTCGGCGTCGTCCTCATCTACGTGTTCCCGCTGCTGTTCCTCGTGAACACCGCGTTCAAGCGCCCTGACGAGTTCGTGCGCGACCCGGGCGCGGTCGCGCACGGAGTCGCACTGCAGAACTTCGTCGACGCGTGGTCGCGCGGCGGCTTCGGCAACCTGATCGTCAACAGCCTCGTCTACGCGGTGGTCTCCGCGGGGATCGCCGTCATCCTCTCGGTGCTGATCGCGTTCCCGGTGGCCCGCGGATACGTACGGTTCTCCCGCACGGTCGGAGTGCTCTTCGCCCTCGCGCTCTTCCTGCCCAACTCGATCGTCTCGCAGTTCCAGCTCATGCTGCAGCTCGGCCTCTACGACACGCGCATCGGCTTCATCCTGATCTCGACGGCCGGGCTCGGCATCGGGCCGCTCCTCATCGTCGGCTACCTGCGGACGCTCCCCCGTGAGCTCGACGAAGCGGCCGCGATGGACGGCTGCGGCTACTTCCGTTACATCTGGTCGTTCGTCCTCCCGCTGTGCCGACCGGTGCTCACGACCGTCTTCATCCTGCAGGCGATCGGCGTCTGGAACGACATCATCGGGCCGACCATCTATCTGTCGTCGCCGCAGCTGCAGACGGTCGCGCAGGGCCTGCTCTCGTTCTACGGCCAGAACGGCAACAACCAGTGGGCGTTGCTGGCCGCCGCGACACTGATGATCGCGGCTCCGCTCATCGTGCTGTACATCGTCTTCCAGCGCTTCTTCGTGGCCGGCGCCACGAACGGGGCCCTGCGATGAGCACGAACACCGCCGACACGGACACGCTCGACCTGCTCGGGTTCGATGACGCCGATCGCCGCGACGTCGAGCGGCTCCTCACCGACCCTGCCGTCGCGGAGGCCGCCCGCCTCGCCGAGAAAGCGATCCTCCCCTTCCTCGGCACCTTCGAGGAGGCGCGGCTCGACCACCTCGGCATCCCGCCGCTCGCCTGGCTCCGCGCCTATGTCGAGCTGACCCCCCGGCTGATCGCTCACCACGAAGGGCTCGGCGTGCCGGCCGAGGTCACCGGATCGACACTTGCGGACGTGGGGCGGAACACGGGCATCCACCGGCTCCGCCACGGCGGGTTCGGACTGGAGACGTGGACCTGGCTCATCCCGCACTACGTCGGCATGCTCTTCGGCATCGGCCGGCTCACCTTCGCCCTCCAGCGCACGCAGCTCGCGGTGCCGGCGGGCAGCGTGTCCGCCTTGCCCGGCGGGATCGCCCCAGGTGACTGGGTCGTGGGCATGCACATCCCCGAGTCCGGGCCGCTCAGCCCGGACCAGGTCGACGAGAGCATCCGACGGGCGCGCGAATTCTTCGGAACGGTCTTCCCCGACCGCAGGATCGTCGCGGGCGTGTGCGAGAGCTGGCTGCTGGATCCCTTCCTCGCGCGGTCGCTGCCCGCCGACACCAACCTCGTCCGGTTCGCGGAGCGTTACACACTCGTGGGCGAGCCCGTCGACGCAGCGACCGAGGCACTCTACTTCCTGTTCCGCGAACGCGACCGCACCCGCCTGCCGCACCTGGAGCACCCGACCGCGCTGCAGCGGCTCGTGATCGAGCGCTACGACCGGGGCGAGGCCTGGCAGGTCGCCACGGGCGTGCTCGCCTGGGGTGACGGCTGAGCGGACGCGGCTAGCCGACGCGCCCCTCCGCCTGCAGCCCCTGGAACCACTTCGTGCGGGCGGCGACCGCGTGCGCGGCGGAGGGGAGGCCGCGCACGCGGAGTCGTACGCCGCGCCCGGCGAGCTCCTGGTCGAGGTTCTGGAGGGCGAGGATGACGGTGATCGAGATGTCCTGCATCGTGGAGCAGTCGAGGGTCAGCTCGGTGACCTCGCCCGTCGCACGCTCCGCGTCGACCGCGTCGAGGATGGTCTGCTCGGTGGCGAGCACATTGGCGGTGTAGAGCGGTCCGAGCAGGCTGACCGCCATGCGGCCTCCCGCGGTCTCGTCCACCCGGACCCGCGGCTTGTTGAGGGCGGCGAGCAGCAGCACCAGCGTGAACAGCACTCCGACCGCGACGGCGGCGAGCAGGCCGGCGGTCAGCCCGATGACGGTCGTCGCCAGGCAGACGGCGAAGTCGCGCCTGCTGATCCGCCAGAGCAGCACGAGGTCCTTCACGTCGATCAGCCCGAACACGGCCACGAACACGAGGGAGGCCAGGGTCGCCTGCGGCAGCAGGCTGATCACCGGTCCGAGAAAGAGCCCGATCAGGAGCGCGAGCACCACCGTGACCAGCGCCGCCAGTTGCGAGCGCGCCCCCGCCGCCTTGTTCACGGCGCTCTGCGAGAAGCCGCCGGCGGCGGGCAGAGTCTGGAACCAGCCGCCGAGCAGGTTCGCCATCGCGGTCGCGAACAGCTCCCGGTTGCTGTCGATGCGGGGGTCGTCCAGCTCGCGGATGCCGCGCGCCACGGCTGCGGACTCGAGGAAGGCCATCACCGCGATCGCGAGCGCGCCGGGGACGAGCTGGAAGACGTGGTCGAGACTCGGCAGCACCGGCACGGGGAACGCCTGCGCGACCGGGGTGATGAGCTCGACGCCGGCCGGACGGAGGCCGCCGAAGGCGACCAGCAGGATGCCTGCCGCCACGACGATCAACGGCCCTGGCACCCGGGGCAGGAAGCGCTTGAACAGGAACAGCGCGGCGATCGAGACGGCCGACAGCACGGTGGTCACCGGGTTGGCGTGCGGGACGGCCGCGATGACAGCGTTGACGCTGTGGATGAACCCGTTGCCCGTCGGCGCATCGGTCTCCCCCAGCAGCTTCGGCAGCTGCCCGACCGCCACCGTGGCGCCGACCCCGATCTGGATGCCCAGCAGCGTCGGCTTGTTGATGATCTCCACCAGCGTCCCGAGCCGCAGCAGCCGGGCCAGCAGCAGCGCGACGCCGACCAGCAGGGTGAGGGTCACCAGGTCGCGCGGGATGGCGTGCGAGTTCGCCACCACGCCCGCCGAGACGAACGTGGTCGCGGTGAGCGTGGCGATGGTGGAGGTCGTCGACACGCTCATCGCGCGGGAACCGCCGAGGAACGCGTACACGGCCATCGGCACCGTCGCTGTGTAGAGCCCGGCCTCCACCGGCAGGTTCGCGATGGTCGCGTACGCCATCGCCTGCGGCACGACCACCGCACCCGCCGAGATGCCGGCCAGGATGTCGCGGCCGAGCCACTGCCGGCGGTAGCCCGCCAGAGTGGGCAGCAGCCACGACCGCCGGGCGGTCGCAGGCGCGGTGGTCATCGCCCTAGTCTCGTGACATCGCGGCGGCCAGGTGCGCCTCCACATCCACGTAGGCGTCGTCCGCGATGTCGAAGACGACCTTGACGATCTCGCCGCCGGAGTACTCGAACCGCGACCCCTCGTACAGCTTCGACACCGCGTCGCCGGAGTCGTAGCCGATGCAGAGCCCTTCGCCACACAACGAGAAGTGGCCGAGCACCGTGTGGATCTCCTGCTCGGCGACCTTCTCGTCGTCGATGTAGAGGGCGAGCGGACCGATCGCCTCCCGGTACTGCCCCGTCCGTTCCTTCGTGAAGGAGACGCCGAGGACGTGCGCTCCGGGAGCCGGCACCGGGGCCGACACCACGTTCTCCGGCGGGATGCCGAGGAAGTTGTAGACGTAGTGCACCTGCCCGTCCTTGACGAAGAGGCTGTGACCCCCGAACCGCGAGCCGTGCGCGAAGATCACCCCCTCGGTGTCGGCCGTCGTCTCCACCTCGGCGAGGACCTTGTACGACACGCCGTGGGTGTTCGCGGCCGACCGCTCCGGGATCTCACTGGTGCCCGGGTAGTACGTGTACTGGCCGCTCGGCGGTACCGGGACCTTGAACTCCATCGACATGAACGTCTCGAAGTCCTTCGGGTTGCCGATGATCTGGAGGTCGTTGAGCGGCAGCACGTCGTTCCGCTTCGCCTCGGCCAGCCACAGTGCCTTCAGCTCCTCCACCTTGTCGGGGTGTTCGGCCGCGAGGTCGTGCGCCTCCGATCGGTCGACCTCCGTGTGGAACAGCTGCCACGTGTCGCTCGCGAAGTCGCCTCTGCCGCTCACCGGCCCGTGCTCGGTCACCGCCTTCCAGCCGTCGTGCCAGATGCCCCGGTTGCCGAACATCTCGAAGTACTGCGTCTCCTTCGTCGTGGCGCCGTCGGCGGGAGCGTCGAAGCTGTACGTCATCGGGACGCCGTCCAGCGGGCGCTGTTCGACGCCGTTGTAGGTCGCCGGCAGCTCGACGCCGCACACGTCGAGGATCGTCGCGACGATGTCGGTCGAGTGGTGGTACTGGTTGCGCACCTCGCCCCTGGCCCGGATGCCCTTCGGCCAGGAGATCACCAGCGGGTCGCAGACGCCGCCCTGGTAGACGTACCGCTTGAACATCCGGTACGGGGTCGAGAACGCGGCCGCCCACCCCGTCGGGTAGTGGTTGTACGTGTCCGGCGAGCCGAGCTTGTCGACCATGCGCAGGTTCTCCTGCACGTCGTCGGGGTAGCCTCCGAAGATCTTGCCCTCGTTGACCGAGCCGTTCGGGCTGCCCTCGCCGGAGGCCCCGTTGTCGGCGCAGTAGATGATGAGCGTGTTGTCGAGCTGGCCGGACTCCTCCAGGTAGTCGACGATGCGACCGACCTGAGCGTCCGTGTACTCCGAGAATCCGGCGTAGACCTCGGCCATCCGGCTGAACATCGCGCGCTCCTCGGCGTTGAGCTCGGCCCACGGACGCACTGCGTCCGTCTCTGAGAACGTCCCTGGCGGCATCGGGTTGAGCTCGGTCAGCTCGGTGCCCTCCGGCAGGAGGCCCTTCTCGATCATCCGCGGGAGCACCCACTCCCGGTATGCCTCGTAGCCGTCGTCGAACACGCCCTTGTACTTGTCGATGTACTCCTGCGGCGCGTGGTGCGGGGCGTGATTCGCTCCCGGGCAGAACCATAAGTACCAGGGCTTGTCCGGCTCCGTCTGCTTGACGTCGCGCAGCATCTTCAGGGCCTGGTCGGCGAGATCCTTCGACAGGTGGTAGCCCTGCTCGGGCAGGTACGGCTGGTCGATGTAGTGGTTGTCCTCCGCCAGCGATGGATACCAGTTGTTGGTCTCGCCGCCGATGAAGCCGTAGAAGCGGTCGAAGCCCTGCGCCAGCGGCCAGCTCTTCTTGCTGGCGCCCGCCGTCCACTCGTCGATCGGGACGTTGTGGTTCTTGCCGACCCAGAAGGTGGCCCAGCCGGCGTCGCGCAACAGGCTCGCCATCGGCACGTTGCTCGCCGGGATGTGCGAGTTGTAGCCGGGAAAACCGGTCGACGACTCCGAGATCGTCGCGAAGCCGTTCGAGTGGTGGTTGCGCCCGGTGAGGAGCGTCGACCTGGTCGGTGAGCACAGCGCCGTCGTGTGCCACTGCGTGTAGGTCAGGCCGTTCGCCGCCAGCCGCTCCATCGTCGGCATCTGGATGCGCCCGCCATAGGGCGACCAGGCCGCCTGGCCGGTGTCGTCGTAGAGCACCAGGAGGACGTTCGGCGAGCCCTCCGGCGCCGTCGGCGGGAGGAACGCGTCCCAATCGGACACCGAGTCCCGCACGTCGAGTTCGATCTTTCCCTGGAATTCTCTGGTCACAGTCGGAATACCCCCTCGGATTGACCGACACGCTAGTCACGACTCGGCGGACGCGTCTAGAGAGGGGCCACGGCGGATCGCCCGAGCCGGAAGACCTCTAGACGCGATTCCCTCCTCCGCGTTACTCTCAGCCCACATCCAGGCTCGATCGAGCCCGGCAGGAGGGGTAACGACATGGACTGGAACAATTTCTGGAACGTCATCTGGCTGTTCTTCTGGAGCTTCGCGTTCATCGCATACCTGTTCGCGCTGTTCGCGATCATCAGTGACCTGTTCCGCGACCACAAGCTCAACGGCTGGTGGAAGGCGCTCTGGATCATCTTCCTGATCTTCGTGCCGTTCCTCACCGCGCTGGTCTATCTGATCGCGCGCGGGCCGGGGATGGCGGAGCGCAGCCAGAAGGAGGCCCGCCAAGTGCAGCAGAGCACCGACGCCTACATCCGGCAGGTGGCCGCCAGCAGCCCGGCAGACGAGATCGCCAAGGCGAAGGCGCTGCTGGACGCCGGGACCATCACCCCGGAGGAGTTCGCCCACCTGAAGAGCGTCGCCCTCGGCCACCAGGCCGCGGCCGGAGCGCACGCGGCGCCGGCAGCGCCCGCCGCGCCGTCGGCTCCGACTCCGCCGCCGGCAGCGCCCACGCCGTGACCGCACGGGCTCGGTGACAGACGTGACCGACCCGACCGCCCCGGCGCCGGAGTCCTCGAGGACTCCGGCGCCGCGGCACACCCGCCTGCGGCCGCTCGCCGGCCTGACGGGCACGAACGCCGTCCGCGAAGTGCTGGCGGGCGTGACACTCCTCGCCATCGCGATCCCGCTGAACATCGGTTACGCGCAGATCGCGGGTCTCCCCGCGACCGCGGGCCTGTACTCCCTCATCGTTCCAGCCGTCTTCTACGCGTTGACGGTGTCGTCGCGGCAGCTCGTCGCGTCGCCCGACGCCGCGGCGGCCGCGCTGGTGGCCTCGTCGCTCGGCGGCCTCGCGGTGGCGGGCCACCAGGACTACCTGACTCTGGCTCTGGCCCAGGCGCTGATCTGCGGCGTGCTGTTCCTGCTGTGCTCCTTCTTCAAGCTCGGCTTCCTGGCGAACTTCCTGTCGAAACCGATCCTGGTGGGCTTCGTCGGCGGCCTCGCACTCGACATCCTGGTGTCGCAGGTGGCCAAGATGCTCGGCGTGAAGATCGACTCCGGCGGCGAGTTCGTCGAGAAGGTCGGCGGCCTGGTCACCGGGCTGCCGGGCCTCAACGTCTGGTCGCTGCTGATCTCGGTCGGCTCCCTGATCGTGCTGCTGGTCGGCCGGCGCGTCGCCGCCGCGGTGCCCTGGGCGCTCATCGTGCTCATCGTCGCCACCGTCGTGGTCGTGCTCACGGGAGCCGTGAAGGCCGGCGTCGACGTGCTCGGAAAGGTGCAGGCCGGCCCGCCCACGTTCACCTGGCCGGTGATCGAGTGGACCCAGTGGCTCGCGCTCATCCCGTCCGCGATCGCGCTGACCGTCGTGACGATGGGCGAGGGCCTGCTGGTCTCCCGGTCGTACGGCGAGAAGCGCGGCTACCCCACCCGCCCCGACCGCGACCTCTTCGCCTTCGGCGTCGCCAATCTCGGAGCGGGCATCAGCGGCGGCTTCACGATCGGCTCGTCGACCTCCCGCACCGCGGCGATGGACCAGGCCGGCTCGCGCACGCAGCTGCCCTCACTCATCACCGCCGTCGGCACACTCCTGCTCCTCCTCTTCGGCACGGCGCTAATGGAGGACATCCCCTCCCCCGCCATCGGCGCCATCGTCGCCGTCGCGGTGGTCCCGCTGCTCGGCATCCCCGACTTCGCCCGGCTGTGGCGACTCGACCGGTTCGAGTTCGCCATCGGCGCTGCGTGCTTCCTCGGCGCCCTGTTCATCGGCCCGATCGCCGGTATCGTCATCGCCTTCGTCCTCGCGGTGATCAACGTCACCCGGCGGGCGGCGAACCCGCCGATCGACACGCTCGCCGCCGACGGCGATCCGGACCACTCACTCCTCGAGGCGGCGCCCGCCGGAGCGCCGACCGTGCCGGGCGTCGTCGTCGTGCGACTGGCCGCCCCCCTGTTCTTCGCGAACTCGACCTCCTTCGAGAAAGCCGTCGAACGCGCCGTGCGTGACACCGGCGCCACCCACGTGGTCCTCGACCTGGAGGCCGTCACCGACGTCGATGTGACCGGCGCCGAGTCCTGGGAGACGGTGCACGCCTTCCTCACCGCGCACGGAGCCGACCTCGCGCTCAGCCGCGTGCGCCCCGGCATCCGCGAGCGCCTCCAGCACCTCGAGCTGCTCGACGGGGTGCGTTTCTTCGACACCAACCGGGAGGCCATCATGGCGCTCCAAGCCCATCCGCAAGGCTCCGATCATGGCCGCCCGTAGCGGCATCTGGCCGTTCCGGCGCCGCACCCGCGCACCGGAGGCCGGACCGCCGAGCGGCCCCGACCCCGAATCGAACGCCGCCGACGGACGCGCGGTGCGCATCCTGCTCGGCCTCGCCGGCGGCGTGGTCATCGCGATCGGAATGCACGCGATCGCGGGGATCCTCGCCCCCAGCCTGCTCGCCCTGGTGCTCGTCATCTGCGCCCAGCCCGTCCGGGTCTGGCTGGAGCGGCACGGCACGCCCTCTGGGGTCGCGACCGGCGCGGTGGCGCTGACGACGTTCGCCCTGCTCGCCGGGTTCGTCGCCCTCCTCATCATCGCGATGGCCCAGTTCGTCGGGATGCTCCCGCAGTACAAGGAGCAGTTCCAGCAGATCGGGCAGCAGTTCGCCAACTGGCTCTCGAGCATCGGGATCAGCCCGGCCGATCTGAAGGCGGTGACGCAGGGCTTCGACCCGACCAAGCTGGTGAACGTCTTCACCGGCGTGCTCGGCGGGGCGTTCGGGCTGATCACCTTCGGCGTGATCGTGCTGACGATGCTCATCCTGATGCCGGCCGACGCCGCGTACACGCCGACGCTGCTGCGTCAGCTCGAGCCGACCAAGCCGAACCTGGTCTACGCGATGACCGGGTTCGCGCACAGCGTGCGCCGCTACATGGTGGTGACCACCCTGCTCGGCATCGTGCAGGGCGTGATCAACGGCATCGCCCTGTGGATCCTCGGGGTGCCCGCGGCGTTGCTCTGGGCGATCCTGTCGTTCCTGTGCAGCTTCATCCCCAACGTCGGCTACTTCCTCGCGCTGGTCCCTCCCCTCGTGTTCGGCTACCTCATCGGCGGCTGGGGAACCGTGATCGCCATCATCGTCATCTACGGCATCGTCAACGCGGTCGTCCAGTCCGTCGTGCAGCCGAAGGTCGTGGGCAACGCGGTGGCACTGAGCCAGACGCTCACCTTCTTCTCCGTGCTGCTCTGGGCGGTGGTCCTCGGGGCGATCGGCGCCATCCTCGCCATCCCGCTGACGCTGCTCTTCCGCGCGATCCTGGTCGACTCCGACCCGCGCGCCCGGGTCTGGCGCGCCGCCCTCGGCGACCTGCGCGAGACCAAGGACCTGATGAAAGTGGAGTCGGCAGCGGCCAAGGCGGAGCGGCGCGAGGCCAAGGCCGTCGCGCACTCCGGCGGCCGCGCCGACGGACCGCCGCCACCGCCGCCGGACGCCTCCGGCGGCACGACGACCTGAGGAGGACGGAATGGGAAGTGCGATCGGGGACACCCTCCCACTCGCGTTGGGCATCGCGATCAGCCCGATACCGATCATCGCGGCGATCCTGATGCTGCTGTCGCCGAAGGCGCGCGGCACCAGCGTCGGCTTCCTGATCGGCTGGGTGCTCGGCATCGTCGTCGCGGTGGTGGTGTTCACGCTGCTCTCCGGGCTGATCCCGGCGAGCGACCCGAACGCCACCAAGCCGATCTCGGGCACGATCAAGCTCATCCTCGGCGCCCTGCTCCTGCTGCTCGCCCTGCGGCAGTGGAGGTCACGGCCGAAGGACGGCGAGGCGGCCGCGCTCCCGAAGTGGATGGGCGCCATCGACTCCATGACGGCGGGCCGCGGATTCGTACTCGCGTTCATCCTGGCGGCGGTCAACCCGAAGAACCTCCTGCTGGCCGCGGGCGCCGGTGTCGCCATCGGCACCGCCGGGCTGTCGGCGGGTTCGACGACCGTCGTCATCGTGGTGTTCGCGCTCGTCGCGTGCTGCTCGGTCGCGATCCCGGTGATCGGCTACCTGGTGGCCGCGGACGCGCTGCGCGGCCCGCTCGACTCGCTGCGCGGCTGGCTCGTGCAGAACAACGCCACGGTGATGGCGGTGCTCCTGCTGGTGATCGGCGTCGTGCTCATCGGCAAGGGGATCGCGAGCTTCTGATGAGCCGCGGGAGGCCCGGCGCTCAGTGCTGCAGCGTCGTCTTCAGCAGGATGACGACCACCCCGAAGAGTCCCGTGATCACGGCGCCCGCGACACAGAACAGCACCGGCCGCGCGCGCATGTGGAAGACCAGGTAGCCCAGCAGCGCCAGCAGCAGCACCGTCAGCCACAGCGACAGCCACACACCGAGCCCGGCGGGGAGGACCCCGATCGCCGCCAGCAGCAGCGGGACGCTCGGGACGATCGCGGCCTCCAGCATGCCGCTGGACTCGAAGAGTGCGTGGCCGAGCGCATCGCGCACGCGCGCGCCCACGCGTTCGTCCGCGCCGTGGAAGCCGAGCGCTGTCGAGTAGACGTGCGCCATCCAGAACACCACGATGCTCACCAGGCTGAACACGAGCACGTGCAGGGCGTCCGACTGGTCCTGCTCCCCCGCGCCGCCCGAGCTGGCCGCGACGACGCTGGCGTAGACGATGGTCCCGTAGATGCCGGCCGGCGTTCCCCAGTGCCGCCAGAGCGCGCGCTGCACGCGGACGCCACCATCCGGCTGCGCGGCGGACCGGTTGAGATCCATCGAGTCCATGAGGACATCATGGTCCGCCCCGACGCCCTCCGTCAGTCCTGTTCCGGGAATCGCGCCTCCGTCATCAGGCCGCCCTGCGCCGCAGCCGACCCCGCGCGCCCGCCGCCGCGACCGCGCAGCAGGAAGGCCGCGCCGACCGCGACGACCGCGCCGGCGAGCGGGCCGACGATGTAGACCCAGTAGGCGTCCCAGTGGCCGCTCACCAGGTCGGGCCCGAACGTGCGCGCGGGGTTCATCGACGCACCGGAGATCGGGCTGCCCCACAGGCCCGCGAGGGCGATGTACGCGCCGACGCCGAAGGCGCCGATGATGCCGAGGTTCTGGGCTCCGGAGGCCGTGCCCAGGATGACGCTCACCAGGCCGAAGGTCAGCACCGTCTCCATCAGCAGGGCGTCCCACGAGCTGAACCCGGACGCCGGGTAGTTCGAGCCGTAGCGGGACGACACGTGCGTGACGCCCTCCAGGAACCAGGCCGCGAGCGAGGCGCCGCCGAGCTGCACCAGGATGTAGCCGGGCACGCGCGACCAGGGGAAGTCGCCACGCAGCGCGAACGCGACGCTGACGGCCGGGTTGAGGTGCGCGCCCGAGATCTTGCCCATGAAGAGGATGATCGCGAACACCATCAGCGCGGGAGCCGTCACCGCGGCCGTCCGCGAGATCGTGTTCGGGAACGCCTGGCCCATCATCCCGCCGCCCGCGGCGACCAGTACGAGGAAGAAGGTGCCGAGCAGCTCGGAGAACAGCCGCCGCCACTCCTGCGAGGAGTCGTGGAAGTCCTCGATCGACTGCGCGATCGTCGTCGGCACGTGCATCAGCCGGCCGTGCACGACGTCCGACATGATCCCGCGGGCCGCCTCCGCGTCCGCGTCCGCCCGCTGCTGCGCCTGCCCCGGTGCCTCGCTCATGCTGTCTCCTTCTGTTTACGCCACCTCGACCGCTCGCGGCTCGACGGACAGGTCGCTGCCACCCTCCACCGTGAGCCGCCGCCCGATCCGCACCAGCTGCGGCTCGTCCGAGAACGCACCGGCGAACAACGCCTCACCCCTGCGGAACGTCGGCGACTGCTCGAGGAGGTGCTGCGGCACGAAACCGAACACGTCGCCGATCTCGTCGAGGTCGCGCGGCGAGTTCATGCGCATCAGGCCGAGGTTGTCGCACTGCGAGAGCACGTTCGGGTGGATCTTGGTGGGCCGCTGCGTCGACAGGAACAGCCACAGCCCGAACTTGCGGCCCTCCGCGGCGATCTGGATGAGCTGCTCGGTGAGCTGGGCCTCCACGCTCGTGCGCGGCACCGGAGGGCAGAAGTTGTGGGCCTCGTCGAGGACGATCAGGAGCGGGTCGCGATCCATCCTGCGCTCCCAGAGGTGCTCCAGCACGCAGAGGGCCGCGGCCTGCGGCTCGGCCTGGTGGGCGAAACCGCCGACGTCGAGAACAGTGACCCGCGGCCGTTCGTCGATCGTGTCGACGACGGACGAACCGCCGAACGACCAGAGCGGCCACTCCAGGATCTCCAGGTTGTCGATCCGCATTCCCAGCCGCTGCTTGGCCGGGTCGTCGGAGGAGGCCAGCCCGTCGAGGAAGCGCTGCTTCACGAAGTGCTGAGGCGACTTGTCCAGGTGCAGCAGGGCGTTGTACTCCTCCTCGTCGGCGATCGGGTCGAGCCGGCCGACCGCAGCCTGAGACCGCACGCTGAGGTCGATGTAGCGGGCGTGCAGCTGCGGCTCCTCGCGCGTGCTGGAGTGGAAGACGCGGATGTCGAACTCGGCGAAGCGCTCGGCCTCCAGGGCCGTCGCGTCGTCGCGCGTGCGCGATACCCGCACGAAGTCGGCGTTCGGGTCGAGCACGGCGATCGGCAGCTCGGTCTCCAGCAGCAGCTGCTCCAGCACGACGCCCAACGCGTACGTCTTCCCCGACCCGCTCTGGCCGCACCAGAACGTGTGCCGGTTGAACCGCGAGCCGTCGATCACAGCAGAGCGGTTGGGGGCGTCGACGGTGGTGCCGATGGTGAGCGGGATCATCGAGGGTTCTTCCTGTTCGCGGCGGAGTGCGCGGTGAGCGAGCTGTCGAGGCTGATCGCCGCGCGGATCAGGGCCAGGTGCGTGAACGCCTGCGGGAAGTTGCCGAGCTGGAGGCCGGCGGGGTCGATCTCCTCGGCGAACAGGCCCAGGTGGTTGCCGTAGGTGAGCATCTTCTCGAAGGCGTACTGCGCCTCGTCGAGCCGGCCGGCGTCGGTCAGTGCGCAGACGTAGAAGAACGAGCACAGCGAGAACGTGCCCTCCTCGCCGGGCAGGCCGTCCGGGGACGCGGCCGGGTTGTAGCGGTACACCAGGCTGTCGGTCACCAGCTCCTCCCCGATCGCGTCGAGGGTCGACAGCCACATCGGGTCCTGCGGCGAGATCATGCCCACCAGCGGCATGAGCAGGGTGATCGCGTCGACGACCTCCGTGCCCGGATACTGCGTGAACGCCTTGCGCTCGGGGTTCCAGCAGCGGGTGAAGACCTGCTCGTAGATGGCGTCGCGGGTCCGGATCCAGCGGTCCAGCGGTGCCGGCCGGCTGCGCTCGCGGGCGATCGTGATGGCGCGGTCGAACGCGACCCAGCACATGATCCGCCCGTAGGTGAAGTCCTGCCGGCCTCCCCTGGTCTCCCAGACGCCTTCGTCGGGCTGGTCCCAGTTGTCGGCGAGCCAGTCGAGGATGCCGACCAGCTTCATCCAGCCGGGGTGCCCGATCGGGTGGTGGTCCTCGGCGATCGAGAGCGCGTCCATCATCTCGCCGTAGATGTCGAGCTGGAGCTGATCGGCAGCGCCGTTGCCGACGTGCACCGGCCGTGACCCCGCATAACCCTCGAAGTGGTCGAGCGTCAGCTCCTCCAGGTCGGACGACCCGTCGATCCGGTACATGATCTTGAGCGGTCCGGAGCTCTCGCCCGCCTGCTCGGCGACGCGGTCGGCGGTCCACAGCGCGAAGGCGATGGCCTCCTCCTGGTAGCCCAGCGCCAGCAGCGAGTACACCGAGAACGACGCGTCGCGGATCCAGGTGTAGCGGTAGTCCCAGTTGCGCACCCCGCCCAGCTGCTCCGGGAGGGCCGCCGTCGGTGCGGCGACCAGCGCCCCGGTCGGCGCGTACTGCAGCAGCTTGAGCACCATCGCCGACCGCTCCACGTCCTCCCGCCAGCGCCCCGAGTAGCCGCTGCGGCCGATCCAGTCGCGCCAGAACGCGACCGTCTCGCGGAACAGCCGGTTGCCGCGGGCGCGCCCGATGTCGCGCGGCTCGCCACGCGGCTCGGTCTCGAACGCGAAGATCCGGATGTCGCCTGCCGCGACCGTGAACTCGGTGACGACGTCGCCGTCGACGAGGGCGTCGGCCTCCACGCCATGGAGAGCTGCGCTGGTCGTGTCGTCGGCGAAGAGCACCCCGTGGTCGGCGGCGGTGGCGGTGTGAGCGCTGCGCCCGTAGTCGAAGCGGGGGCGGCACTCCAGCCGGAAGGTCAGCTCGCCGCGCACCACCCGCACCGCCCGCACGATCACCCGTCGCGCCGTCGCGATGCGCGGCTCGTCGGCGACGGGCATGAAGTCGATGACCTCGCCGACGCCTTTCGACGACATGAAGCGCGTGATCAGCACGGCCGTCTGCGGGAAGTACATCTGGCGGATCCGCACGTCGTCGGCGAGCGCGTGGATGCGGAAGTATCCGCCGTTCTCGCGGTCGAGGAGGGAGGCGAACATCGTCGGGGAGTCGAACCGGGGAGCACAGAACCAGTCGATCGACCCGGCGGTCGAGACCAGCGCGACCGTCTGCAGGTCGCCGATCATTCCGTGCTCCGCGATCTCGGGGAACGCCTCCATGCCGATCTCCTCCCTGTGCGGTGGTCACGCCCGGCCGCATGCTAGCTCCGGGCGCGAGCGCGGCACCAGACCTGTCAGCGGAGGGCGCAGACCTGTCAGCGGAGGGCGCAGACCTGTCAGCGGGGGGCGCAGACCTGTCAGCTCGAGGCCGCGGCCTCCTCCTCGTCCTCGCTCTCGCGCCCCAGCACCTGCGCCGGGAGGTTCCGCGAGAAGAACAGAGCGCCCACCGAGACGAACGCCAGAGCCGCGAACGAGAGCCGCAGCGACTCGAGCTGCGACGTGCTGTAGATCGAGGCCAGCTGGTCGCTCTGCTCGCTCGTCAGGCCGGCGTCCTGGGCGATCTTGGGCACGTCGGCGGCGGCCACCACCGCCACGCCGCCCTGCGTGCGCGACGAGATCTCCTGCTGCACATCGGCCGGGAGCGTGCTGGCGGCCACGGCGCCGGCGAAGATCGTGGTCAGGCTGGCGATCATCACCGAGCCGATCAGGGCGGTGCCGAGCGAGGAGCCCAGGTTCTGATACACCCCCTGCACTCCTCCGGCCTCGCTGAGCTCGTCGTCGCCGACCGCCGACATGGTCACGTTGCCGAGCTGAGAGGCCAGGAGGCCGAGTGCGGCGCCCGACAGGAACATCCCGGCGGCGAAGATCCAGTTGTTCAGCTTCGGATCGACGGAGCCGAGCAGCACGAGGCTCGCGGCCACGAGCCCGAGCTGGCCGATGCGGGCGATGACCTTGGGCGAGAGCCGCCGCGCGAGCGCCGTTCCCAGGATCGAGAACAGCACGAGGGCGACCGAGAGCGGGAAGATCCGCAGCCCCGTCGCCAGGGCGTCGTAGCCCAGCGCCAGCTGCAGGTAGATGGGGACGATGAAGAACAGCCCCGCGGTGACCGTGTACTGGATGCCGAGGCTGCCGACCCCGGCCCGCAGCTGCCGCAGCCGGAGGATCGCCGTGTTCAGCAGCGGCGCCCTCCCTTGGCGGATCAGGGCACGCTGGCGCACGAAGAACAGCCAGAGGAGGACCGATCCGATGGCGATGATGAACGGCACGGGCGAGAGTCCGAGAACGGTGACGTCCTGCTGCGTCGGGAGGATCCAGCCCCAGGTCTTGGTCTGCAGCAGGCCGTAGACGATCAGCACGAGGGCGGCAGCCGACAGCAGCACGGAGAGCACGTCGATGCGGAGGTGCTTGCGCGCTCCGTTGTCCGAGACGACGTTGCGGAACAGCAGCACGATCGCCATGATGACCACTTCGCCGGCGAAGACGTAGCGCCAGCTGGCGTACGTGGTCAGGAACCCGCCGATGAGCGGCCCGACCGCCACGGCGACGCCGGACGCCGCGCCGATCACCGCGAAGGCGGTCACACGCGCATGGCCGGAGTAGTTGTCGGCGATGAGCGCGGCGATGGCGGGGATGACGAGCACAGCCCCGAGCCCCTCCACCACCGACCAGCCGAGGAACAGCACCACGATGTTGGGCGCCAGAGCCGTCGTGCCCGATCCCACCGCGTACACGATCGACCCGATGATCAGCGCCCGCCGCCGCCCCCAGACATCGCCGAGCTTCGCGCCCAGCAGCATGAAGGCGGCCATCGTGAGCGTGTAGAACGTGATGGTCGCCTGCATGGCGGCGATCGTGGTGTGCAGATCCTTGACGACGGTCGAGATCGAGACGTTCATGACGGTGCTGTCGAGCGTCATCACGAACTGGGCGGACGCCAGCACTGTGACCGCGCCCCAGCGTCCCGCCATGGCAGCTCCCTCCCGGATACTGCCCGGATGCTAGCCTGCGGCGCGCGCGTCGCAACAGCCCCGTGCGGTCGTGCTCAGCGCCGCAGCGGTCGCAGCTCCTCCGGCGCGGGGAACGGCAGCGGGTAGTAGAGCTGCGGGGCTCCGACCGCGCCGAAGTCGTCCTTCTTCGCCACGATACGCTCGGGAGAGACCTCCGCCAGCCGCACCCGCAACCACGAGCCGTCGGGCTGGCGCAGCTCGTACAGGTCGGCCAGGTAGCCGATGCCCGCCCGATCGAGGGTCTCCTCCGCCTCCAGCCAGTCGACGGGGCCGCTCAGCTCGCGCCCGAGCAGGTCGACGGGGACGAACTGCTCCCCGGCCATGCGGATCCAGCCGACGCGCTCGCCGTCGTGCCGGCGATGCTCGATCCAGTCTGACTGTTCCACCTGTCCACCCTAACGGGATGTGGTTTTCCTCAGACGTGGCGTCTACCCACTGCCGCAGGTGCGGAGCTACCATGAGCGCCACCCAGGAGGTGCGTCATGACGACGATCGCGACCCCGCTCACCGAAGAAGAGCTCTACGACGCCGGGCGGGCTGCCCGTTCCCGGGTGCCGCGCTCCAGCCAGGCGGACTACACGCCGGCGCCCGGGCGCGACCCCCTCGGGATCCTTCAGCGGCAGCACGAGAACCGGCTGCAGAACCTCGTGAAACTGCGGGTCGAGCGGATGAGCGCATCGGCGTTCGCCTTCTACCGCGGGACGGCCGCCATCCAGGCCGCCGATCTCTCCGCGGCTCCCGAGGCCGGCGGCGAGGTCGTGATCTGCGGCGACGCCCACATCAGCAACTTCGGCATCTACCGTTCGCCGGAACGCTCCATGGTGTTCGACATCAACGACTTCGACGAGGCCGCGGTCGGACCGTTCGAGTGGGACGTCAAGCGGATGCTGACGAGCGTCGTCCTCGCCGGCCGCTCGGTGGGACTCGGCGGCTCCGCCCTCCGCTCGATCGTTCTGTCGTCGGCGGCGATGTACCGCAACTCGCTGCGCAACGCCCTGCAGTCGTCGCTGTACGGACGGTACTTCCGGGTGACCAGCCTGGTCGACCGCCAGATCCTCAGCCCGGACAGCGAGCGGATGATCAAGCGCACCCTCAAGGAGTCGGAGAAGCGCACCAGCGAACGCGTCGCCAGCCGCACCCTGACCAGCGGCGGCGAAGGTCTCCAGTTCGTGGAGAATCCACCGGTCCTGACCCGGCTGGAGCCGGAGATCCGCGTGCTGGTCGACCAGGTCTTCGAGGCCTACCGCGCCACAGTGCCGACGAACATCGCCCTGATGCTCTCGCAGTACACGGTGCTCGATGTCGCCCGGCGCGTCGTCGGGGTCGGCAGCGTCGGGACGCGGTGCTTCATCATCGCGCTCGGCGATCCGACCGGGGACATCCTGATCCTCCAGCTGAAGGAGGCCGACAAGTCGGTCGTCCAGCAGTTCGGCGGCATCCCACCGGTCGTCGGCTACCTCGACCCCGCCATCCTCGCCGAGCACCAGGGTTACCGGGTCGTCGGCTGCCAGCGCATCCTGCAAGCGGTGTCCGACCCGTTCCTCGGCTACCTGTCGCTGGAGGGGCTCAGCTTCTACATGCGCATCTTCCGCAACCGCAACGCCTCCTTCGAGATCGCGGACATGAACCCGACGCAGTTCTCGGAGTACTCGCAGGCGTGCGCGATCGTGCTCGGCCGGGCGCACGCGCGCTCGCCGAAGGCGCAGTTCGTCTCCGGGTACATCGGAACCGGCGGCGCGTTCGTGCGCGCGGCCGCGGAGTGGGCGCACAAGTACGCGGCGCAGGCGGAGGCCGACTACGCGACCTTCCTCGACGCCGCCCGCGAGGGCCGCTTCGAGTAGCGCGCCCGTCTCGCCCCCGCGAACGCCGAGGGGCACGTTGTTGTAACTTTTCGAGGCGAAAAGCGACAACAACGTGCCCCTCGGCGAAGCGGATGCGGCGTTACGGCGCGGCGAGGAAGGCGGCGACGGCCTCCAGCACAGCGGGAGTGTCGAGGTGGAGGCCGTGCCGGGCGTCGAGCTCGAGCAGTCGGGAGTGCGGGATCGCCTCGGCCAGCAGCCGCGCGTGCGCCACCGGCGTCAGCGCATCCCTCGTCCCGTGGATCACCAGCGTCTCGGCGCGGATCCGGCCGAGCGCCCCGCTGGCGTCGTGGTCGCGGCTCGCGGCGAAGTGACCGCGGAGGGCCGGACGCGACGCCACCCGGTCGAAGAAGCCGGTCACGGCCTCCGGGTTCGCCTCGGCCCAGGCCGCGTCGAAGAACAGCGGCAGCATGCGCTCGCGGTCTCCGCTGAGGAGGTCGGCGATCACCGCCGGATCGCGACGCTCCCCCGGGCCGCCGGCCCGGTCGGACCAAGTCGTGCCGATCAATACCAGCCTGCGCACCCGGCTGGGATGCTCGGCCGCCAGCCACTGCGCGACCCTTCCGCCCATCGAGTGACCGACGACGTGCGCCGCGGACACCCCGGCCGCATCGAGCACGGCGAGGGCGTCGTCGGCGAACAGGCGCGTGCTGTAGCTGGCGGGATCGCCGGAGCCGCTGCCGCCGATGCCGCGGTGGTCGAACGCGATCACCCTCTGGTCCTCGGCCAGCGCGCGGGCGAACGGCCCCCAGCCGTGCATCCCGGTCGCCTGCCCGGCGATCAGCAGGACCGGCACACCGGTCCCGTGCTCCTCGAACGCGATGGGGACGCCGTCGTCTGCGGTCGCGAGAGGGGGCACGGCGTGCGAGTCTAGCGCGTGCCCGCACGCTAGCATCGCGGCATGCACGTGCGACTGCGGCCGGTGACAGCTGCCGACGCCGACGCCGCCTTCGAGATGATGCGCGACCCGGAGGCCGTGCGGATGGCCGCGTTCACCGCGGCGGACCCCGACGACCGGGCGGCCTTCGACACCCGCTGGCGTCGCCACCTCGCCGATCCCGCCATCCGGATGCGGGCCGTGGAGGCCGACGGCGGGTTCGCCGGCACGGTCGCGGCCTTCACACTCGACGGCGATCGGGAGGTCACCTACTGGATCCGGCGCCCGCTCTGGGGTGGGGGGATCGCGACGGCCGCCCTGATGCTGCTCGTCGCGGCCGAGCCGACCCGCCCGCTGCACGCGCGCGTCGCCGCGGCCAACCTCGGTTCGCTGCGGGTCCTCGAACGCGCCGGATTCACGCAGACCGGCAGCGCGACCTCCACTGCCGCCGGCTCGGGGGGCCTGGTCGCCGAGCTGCTGCTCGAACTCCGCTGAGACCGGCGTCGGCTGTCGCGTGCGCGTCAGACGCGCGCGGCGCGCTCCCTGACCGCACGGGCGCTCCACCGGCCGTCGGCACGCTCGACGCGGATCGGGTGCTCGAACGCGGCCGTCACGGTCTCGGTGGTCACGGCCGCCTCGATCGGGCCCGACGCGACGATCCGTCCATGAGAAAGCAGCAAGGCGTGGGAGGTCGTCTCCGGAAGCTCCTCGAGATGGTGCGTGACGAGCACGCTGGCGAGGTCGGGCACCGCCACCGAGAGCCCGTCGATGGTCTCGAGCAGCTGCTCGCGCGCCGCCACGTCGAGACCGGTGGTGGGCTCGTCCAGCAGCAGCAGCCGCGGGTCGGAGATCAGTGCGCGGGCGATCAGTGCCCGGCCGCGTTCCCCCTGCGACAGCGTCGGCCACCGGGCGTCGCGGCGGTCGTCGAGGCCGATCGTGTCGATCAGCTCGCGGGCGCGGGCGAGCTCGGCGGCCGAGGCCTCCCATCGCATGGGCGGCTCGATCGAGCCTGTGAGCCCGGTGAGCACCACCTCGGTGACCGTCAGCGGCGACCGCACGGGGTGGCGCGGATTGACGTGGCCGATGTGCCGCCGCAGCTCCTGCAGCTCCACCCGGCCGAGCCGTCTGCCGAGGACGTCGACCGTACCGGAGGTCGGGAACGCGACGGCGCCGCAGAAGCCGAGCACGGTGCTCTTTCCCGCGCCGTTCGGGCCGAGCAGCGCCCAGTGCTCCCCCACCCCGACCTCGAAGCGGATGTCCTCCAGGATGTGCCGCCCGTCGCGCCGGAAGGTCACATCACGCAGCTCGAGCACCGTGTCCATCCCACCATCTTCTCGTAGGTCACGGTTGTGTCTCGCACGGCGTTCGGTCACCGGATCCCGAGGAACCGCTCAGGCTCGCTTCGTACGCTCCCCAGCTATGGGGACCCAGCCGCTGAGAGTAGGGCCGTTCGCCCGTCGCCTGCTGGAACGTCGAGCCCGGCAGGACGCCGAGGCGACACGGCCGTCGCACGACACCGCGCAGGCGGACGGCGCACCGACGATCGCCACCCCCACGATCGCCGCCCTGCAGGCCCGCGCCAACGCCTACGCGCGCCGAGAGGAGCAGCGCTTCTTCTCCCGCTGCCGTCGCGACCTCGCCGAGCAGCGCGGTCTCGCCCAGGCGCTCGCCGCCGACCTGGACGCCTATGACGACCGGCTGGAGGCGCTCGCGCCCGCCGAGCGTGCGGCCTCCCATATCGCGGAGGGCGACGGCGTCGCCTTCGAAGAGCTGCGCCGGCTGCGCCGCAGGATCGCCCAGCGCAACGCCCGCGCTGAGCAGCTCGGAGCGAGCATCAATGCCCGGTTCACTACAGCGCGGCTGCGGGCGAGCAGGCACTTCGACCGCTCCGACGAGAAGATCGCCGTCTACTGGGGCGCGTATCTGCGCGCCCTGACACCGCCTCCCGGCGCCGTGCACGCGCCCGCCCTGAAACGCACGGACTCGCTCGCCGGACGCGAGACCTCCGTGGACATCTGGCGACCGGTCGAGCCTGTCGGCAGCGACCGGGCCGGCGGCACCGAACCATCCGCACCATCCGTCGAACCAGGGAGTCCCGATGCGCGAACGTGACAGGATCACCGACTACAGGGTGCCATCGACCCGCGGCCTGCGGCGTCGAGTGCTGTGGCGGCTGCGACGCATGCGCGGGGCGGTCGATGTGGAGACGCTGGAGGTGTTCGAGCACGAGCTCGCGGCCTTCGAGCGCGCGGGCGTCGCCGACCTGGAGCGTCAGCGCACCCGAAACGTCGCCGCCTGCTCCGCGCGACTCGCCGAGGCGCAGGCGCGGCTCGAGCTGATCAGCCGCTCGATCGAGCGCACCGAGGCCGACATCCGCCGCGCCGAGCAGGACGCCGCCCGCCTGGACGCCAAGCTCAGCGGCGGCGACCCCGAACTGCACAGTTACGCCTGAGGAGGACCCGCATGCCGAGGGACATCGTCACCAAGCCGCGCCGGGTCCGCCCGAGCGTCGGCCACCTCTCGCCGCTGGCGCACGTGCTCGTCTACGTGCTGCTGGTGGCGATGCTCGCCGTCGACTACATCCTGCTCGCGCAGGCACTCACGCTGCTGCTGCGCAACGACAGCCAGTACGGCTCGATCGGCCTGCAGATGTACGTCATCACGCTCGGCATCTCGCTCGCGGTGGTGTCGCTGCCGCACGTCTCCGCCATCCTGCTGCGGCGCGTGCAGGCGCGCGTGATGCACCGCGGCTGGATCCCGGTGGCCGTCGCCCTGCTGCTGCTCTGGGCCGCGCTGCTCGCCGCGATCACGATCGCCCGGATCAAGGCGGGCATGGACGCGGCCGGCGCAGGCGGTCTCACCGGACTCGTCGGCGGGTCGACCGCCACGACGCCGACGTTCTCGTGGACGGCGCCGGACACGATCATGGCGTTCCTCATGCTGGGCGTGCTCGCGACCTCCGGCACGATCAGCTTCGTCGTCGCCTGGCTGACGACGCGTCCGCTGCTGGTGGCGGCCGAGAAGGCGCACGCTCAGGTGGCTCGCCTGCGGACGCACCGCGACCGGCTGCTCGCCGAAGCCGTGAAAGCCGAGGAGGCCGCACACCACGCGACGAAGCTCGACGCCCAGGACGCAGTGCGCTACGCCGGCGCCTACACGACGTTCCACGCGCGACTCGACGTCATCCGCGCGCGCATCGCCACGCGCCTGGCCCAGCGGGCGCGCGACCCGGAGAGCACCAGCCAGATCATCCGGGAACTGCGGGCGCGGCGGGTCGTGGAGGCCTCGGGGCCGGCTCCTGCCGTTCCGGGTTTCCCGCCGGCGGCCGCCGTGGAGCCGGCGCCTCTGCAGTCGTCTCCCGCGCACCCGGCTCCCGTAGAGTCGGCCGCGACGGCGGAGGCTCCCGCCGGCGACGGTCCGCCGACGACCTGGGGGTACGAGCGTTGATCGGCGTCGCGAGACCGCCGCGCCGCGGCGGCGCGCGCGTGCGCTCGGTCGGCCGGCGCACGCTGACCGCTGCCGCCGCCGTGCTGGTCGCTGCCGCCGGATTGACGGCCTGCACCTCGGCGACCGCCACCGGCCAGGCCTGCGACCAGTCGCACAAACGCAACCTCGGCGTCGTCGCCGGAAGCACCGCCAACGCGCCGGCCATCACGGTCCCGGCCAGCGCGACCGCGCAGCTGAAGGCGGCGGGCGAGAGCAACGGCAGCGTGACGGTGGTCATCCCGTCCGGCACCCCGCAGACCATGGGAACGACCTCCATCGGGTCGAGCGCGCAGGACGCCATCGTCTGCCAGAACGACCAGCGCACCAAGCTCACCCAGATCACGTCGTACCTCGCCGGCCTCAAGGCGGCGTCGCCGCAGGTCGACTTCCTCGGAGCGATCGACCAGGCCGCGCGCGACCTCGGCTCGAACCCGCTCGGCGTTCTCGTGTTCGGCAGCGGCCTCCAGACCGCTGACCCGCTCGATTTCGCCGGCAGCGGCCTGCTCTACGCCGACCCGGCCCAGGTCGTCTCCGACCTGCGGTCGCGCGGGCTCCTGCCGACGGATCTGAAGGGCGTGACCGTCTACTGGTCGGGCATGGGCGACACCGCGGGCGCCCAGCAGCCGCTGACCGTTCCGGCGCGCAGCAACCTCACCGCGATCTGGACCGCCGTGATCAAGGCGGCCGGCGGGACACTGTCCTTGCTGCCCGAGCCGGCCTCCGGAGGTGCAGAGGCCGGGTTGCCGACAGTGACGCCTGTACCGGTGGAGGCCGTGAGCACGAAGACCGACTGGTCGCACCCGGTCGTCATCCGCAACGCCGACCTGCGCTTCGTGAAGGACACGGCCACGTTCGCCGACGCGGCATCGGCGCAGCAGCTGCTCGCCTCGCTCGCGCCGTCGATCGAGCAGAACAGCGGCGTCATCACGATCACCGGGACGGCCTCCAAGGACCAGGCGACGAATAACACGGCGGACACCGCGCTGTCGCTGCGCCGCGCGAACGCGGTGAAGGCCGCACTCGTAGCGCTCGGCGTGCCGGACGCGAAGCTCGCGACCGCGGGCGTCGGCTACGAGTGGTGCGGCTGGAAGAGCGAGACCGACGCCTCCGGCGCCTACTCGGATGCCCTCGCCGAGCAGAACCGCTCGGTCGTGCTGACCTCTGCCGGCGTCTCCCTCTGCGGCTGACGGGGACCGCCGAGGGGCACGTCGTTGTCACTTTCGGAGGCCGCAAGGGACAACAATGTGCCCTTCGCGGATCAGGTGGTGGCGGTGGGAGTGCCCGTGGGTCCGGAGCGTGCGCCGGCGCCCGCGTGCTTCGCTGCGGCGAGGTGGACGATGCGGGTCGCGGTCACCGTGTCGCCGCTGCGGGCGCCGAGAACGCCGACGCGATCGCCGACGGCGAACGAGGAGGCGTCGGTCGGCTTCTTCGCCGTGCCGTAGATCGTCGACGAGCCGATCTTCACGGTGATCGTCGCGCCTGCGGCCGACTGCATCGTCCAGGTGCCGCCGGAGATCGCGGTCACCGTGCCGACGGCGCCCTTGGCGCGCGCGCCCGTGCTGGGGGCGCCCTTCTTCGCGTGCATCGCCGAGTTCATGGCGGCTGGCACCGCCGTGTCTCCGCCGGCGACCGCGGCGGCGACGCCCCAGGCGGTCCCGCCCGCCACGACGACGACGGCGACGACCGCGGCTGCCACACCGATGCCCAGCGCGTGACGGCGCAGGAACGACGGACGCGAGAGCGGCTCCCCGGCTTTCATGCTGTCCGTGACAGCCATTCCCGGGGCCGTCGCCGGCTGCTGCCCCTCCAGCCAGGGCAGTGGAGCCGTCGGGTGCTCCTGCTCGCCGCCGTGCCCCTCCTGCCACCACGGAAGCGGCGTCGTCGGCTGATCGCGCCGGGCGCCCTGGACGTCCTGGGCGTTCTGGTCGGCGCCGGGGTCGTCGTGCCCGCGCGGCTCGTTCGTGTCCATGCCTCCACCCTGCCGGCGGCAGATCAGGAGGCCGCCCGGGGAGTGTCAGAGGAACGTAAAGTCACCCGGAACACCGCGCCTCCGCCGTCCGCCGGCGCGGCATCGATGGTCGCTCCGAGCCGGCCGGCGAGCGTGTGCGCGATCGAGAGCCCGAGCCCCGTGCCCACCGGTCGGGCGCCGCGATAGCGCGCGTGCAGGGCGCCGCGGTCGAAGGCCACCGGGGCGTCCTCTGCACTCAGTCCCGGCCCCCGGTCGCGCACCGACACCTCCACCCGGCCGGGCAGGATGCGCCCGGTGACCACGATCTCCGAGCCGGCGGGCGCGACGCGCAGGGCGTTCTCGACCAGCCCGTCGAGGATCTGCCGCAGCCGCATTTCATCGGTCTCGACCCCGAGCGGCTCGGGCGGCAGCGACGCGCGCAGCACGACCCCGGCGCCCCCGCTCGCTCCCGACCACGCGCGCAGGACCGCCGCGACGGTGTCGCGCGCGTCGAACCGCTGCGGTGCGATCGTGAACTCGTCCGCTTCCAGCCGCGCCAGCTCGAGCAGGTCGTCGACGAAACGCCTGAGCCGCTCCGACTCGGCCGACAGCGTCCGGCCGGCCTCCGCGACGCCGTCGGGCGGGATGACGCCGTCGGCCAGCGCCTCCGCGTAGCCGCGGATCGCGGTGAGCGGCGTGCGGATCTCGTGGGAGACCGACAGCAGGAACTCCCGCTGCCGGTCTTCGCTCGTCGCCAGCGCCGTGTCGAGTGTGCGCAGCGCCTGCGCGATGTCCTCGATCTCGGCGACCGGCTGCGCCTCGATCGGGACGCGCCTGCGGCCTCCCGCGAGCGCCCGCGCACCGTCGGCCAGGCGCTGCAGCGGACGGCCGAGGAGGCGCGCGAGCAGCACGCCGGCGGCCGTCGCGACGACCAGGCCGATCACCAGGGCGAGCAGGATGCCGCGCAGCAGCTCGGAGTCTCCCGCGGCGATGTCGGCGACCTTGCGCACGCCGACGATGCCTCCGCCGTCCCCTCCCGGGATGCCGACGAGCACGGCGTCCTTGCCGTTCACCGTGGTCGTGGTGGAGACCGTCCGGCCGGCCTTCAGATCTCGCACCACCTTCGGCCCCACGAAGGCGCGGGCGGCGCCGGTCACGGTGCCGTCGGGCGACACCACCGCGAACCGGTCGCCGACCGCCGCGAGCCGCCCGGCGCTCGCCCGGCCGGAGGAGATGAGCGCCGCGGCCTGTGTCTTGAGCTGCTGCCGGGCCTGGCCCTCCTCGACGGTCTGCACCACCTGCACCGCCACCAGCGCCGTCACCAGGACGGCGATCAGCGCCACCGCGAACGTCACCAGCACGAATCGACTGCTCAGCGAGCCGAGGAGCCGCCGCCGCGGCGCCGCGCCGGTCACGCCTCGTCCGCGACGCTGTAGCCGACCCCGCGCACCGTACGGACGATCCCGGCGGCGTCGCCGAGTTTGACCCGCAGCTGGGCGATGTGCACGTCCACGGTACGGCTGCTGCTGTAGTCGGCGACGCCCCACACCGACGAGAGCAACTGTTCACGCGTGAAGACGCGTCCCGGCTGGCTCATCAGCCGGTCGAGGAGGTCGAACTCGGTCGCGGTGAGCTCAACCCGGCCGGCAGCGGTCTCCACTCTGCGCCGCGCACCGTCGAGGCGCACACCGCCGACCGTGCGCGTCGGGAACGCGACCGGCCCGGCCGCCCTGCGCACCATCCCCTTGATGCGGGCGACCAGCTCGCGCGGCGAGAACGGTTTGGTGAGGTAGTCGTCGGCGCCGAGCTCGAGGCCGAGGATGCGGTCGATCTCGTCGTCGCGCGCGGTCACGAAGATGACGGGCGTCCAGTCGTCCCTGGCCCGCAGCGTGCGGCACACCTCGATGCCGTCGAGTCCCGGGATGCCGACGTCGAGCACGATCGCGACCGGCCGCAGCCGGTCCACCGCGGCCAGCGCCTGGCGGCCGTCGGTCTCGACGTGCACGCCGAAGCCCGCGCCGGAGAGGTACAACCGTTCGAGTTCCACGATCGCGGCCTCGTCCTCCACGACGAGCACCAGACCTCTCTCTTCGCCCACCCGTCCATCTTGACTGCTCGGCGACCGATGCCGCGCCGTTTCCTTGCCGCCTTACCGTTTCTTTACATTCCGCTCTCACGGCCCGAACCCGCAGGAGGCCGGATGAGGCATGGGCTTCTCACTGCGTTCTTCCGCGAGGCTGCGCTCGCCCACCGGACTGACGATGGCGTTCGGTGCCGCGCTGCGGCTCGTCGCCGGCACCGCTGCCGCGACGGCCGCGGCCGTCGCCTCGTCAGCACCGGCGACCCGGCCCCCGGCCGGGCCGACCTCCCGCACGACTGCCCGGCGGTTCGCAGCTTCGGCTGGTCATCACCTTCCCGGACTACGGGGACGGGCACACGATGGACGGCCGCGATCGCTCGGGAGCGGTTTACGCCACGACCGTGGGATGCCCGCCCTCCCACCCGGTCCACATCCCGCAGCTGGTGCTGCACATCACCTGTCCGACGAGCAGCGGCGCAGGGATCACCCTCTCGACCGGGCCGCAGACCCAGGGGCCGCCGGTGACCGGGCACGCCGACTTCGTGAGCGGATGGCAGCAGGGGCGCATGGATGCCGACGTCGCCGCGTGCGTCACCGCGCAGGTGCGCTGAGGGCCGGTGACGGGGGCGCAGGCGGCGCCGCAGGGTGGGAAGGTGCGGACGGCGTCACGCCCGTCATGGCGTCACGATGTCGAAGTCCGGGTCACCGCGGTCGAGCACGTCGGTCAGCTGCGTCAGCACGCCCAGGTCGCCCTCGACCGTCAGTCCGTCGGAGGTCGTGTCACCGCCGACGAGCGTCAGCAGCCGCGGCTTGCTGAGGGTGATGTGCAGGGGTGCGTCGCCGGACGGCTCGCGTTCGACGTAGATGAGCACGCCGTTGCGCAGCGTCAGGTGGAAGCTGCGGCCGAGGTCGGTCAGGGTGATGTCGAATGCGAGGTCGAGGTCCCAGGCCTTCGGCCCGTCGACGGTGATCGCTACCGCGTCGAACAGCTGCTCCGGCGAGAGCTGGATGAGGATGGCCGGCGCGTTGGCGGTCGTCGGCGTTCCGAAGTTCCCCTCCCGCAGTTCGGTGGCTCCCGACAGGAAGAAGTTGCGCCAGGTGCCGTTCTCCGACCCGTACGCGAGCTGCTCCAGCGTGTCGGCGTAGAGCGCCTTCGCCGCGGCATCCTCCGGATCGGCGAACACCGCGTGGTCGAGCAGCGTCGCCGCCCAGCGGAAGTCGCCGTCGTCGTACGCCTGCTGCGCGAGTTCGACCACGCGCTCCACGCCGCCGATCGCCGCGACGTAGCGCTCGGCCTGCGCCTTCGGCGGGTGCGGCCAGAGCCGCGCGGGGTTGCCGTCGAACCAGCCCATGTAGCGCTGGTAGATCGCCTTGACGTTGTGCGAGACCGAACCGTAGTAGCCGTGCGTGCTCCACTCGGCGACGAGCGCGGGAGGCAGTTCGAAGAGCTCCGCGATCTCGGCACCGGTGCAGCCCTGGTTGATGTAGCGCAGGGTCTGGTCGTGCAGGTAGCCGTAGAGGTCGCGCTGGACGCCGAGGAAGTGCCGGATGCGCTCGGCGCCCCAGGTCGGCCAGTGGTGCGAGGCGAACAGCACGTCGGACGAGTCGCCGTAGCGTTCGATCGCCTCGGTGAGGTACTGCGACCACACGTGCGGGTCGCGCACCAGCGCGCCGCGCAGCGTCAGCAGGTTGTGGAGGTTGTGGGTGGCGTTCTCGGCCATGCACAGCGCGCGGTACCGCGGGATGTGGAAGTGCATCTCCGACGGCGCCTCCGTTCCCGGCGCGAGCTGGAACTCGACCTCGACCCCGTCGAACGTGTGCCGCTCGCCCGTCTCCTTCACATCGATCGTCGGCACCAGGATGCCGGCCTCGCCGGTGGACGTGGTCTGACCGAGACCGGCGCCGACCTGGCCCCGGGGTCCGCGTGCGAGCGCGGCACCGTACATGTAGCCGGCGCGCCGCGCCATGGCCGTTCCCGCGTAGACGTTCTCGGCGATCGAGTGCTCAAGGAAACCGTGCGGCGCCACGATCTGCACCCGCCTGGCCTCCAGGTCGGCGCCCTCCACCACGCCGAGCACGCCGCCGAAGTGGTCGATGTGGCTGTGGCTGAAGATGACCGCGACCACCGGGCGGTCGCCGCGGTGCTCGCGGTAGAGCGCGAGCCCCGCCGCCGCCGTCTCCCGCGAGATGAGCGGGTCGACCACGATGACGCCGTTGTCGGTCTCGATGAACGACATGACGGAGAGGTCGAGTCCGCGCGCCTGGTAGATCCCCTCCACGACCTCGAAGAGCCCGTGCTTGGCGACCAGCATCGACTGCCGCCACAGGCTCGGATTGACGGAGGCGGGTGCGTCGCCGTCGATGAAGTCGTACGCCGACGCGTCCCAGACCGTGTCGCCGTCGTCGTCGCGGATCACCGGGTCGGCGAGGGTGCCGAGGAACCCGCGATCGGCGTCGTCGAAATCGGTAGCGTCGCCGAACGGCAGCGTTCCGATCAGCGCGGCGTTGGCGTCGGCGACCGACGAGGTCGGGTCGTTCTGCTTCATGGCGTGGTCTCCTCGGGTTCCGCACGCCCGACGGCCGTGCCGTTACCGCCGAGATTCCCGCAGAGGGGAGGTCACCGTCAAGACCCGTTCTGCCTCGGCACGGATCGTGCGTCCCCGGCCGCTTCAGGCTCCGGCCGGCTCCCGCCACATCGTCGTCACCGCAGCGTCGTCGAGCACCGCGTGGAAGCGGCCGATCGGCAGGAACCCTGCGCGCTCGTAGCGGTGGTCGTTGGCCGGGTTGGTCGACTCCAGATAGGCGGGGAGGCCGCCGGCGTCGAAGCGCGCGAGGTTCTGTGCGAGCAGCTGCTGCCCGATGCCGCGGCCGCGGTGGTCGGGGTGGGTGGCGAGCAGGCTCAGGTACATGTGCGGGCGCTCGCGCGGGCGTGCCCCCTCGAACAGGGTCAACAGCCGCTCGTAGGCGGCGAACCGTTCGGGGGACAGCACGTCCGCCATCAGCACGTCGAGCTGGTGTTCCTGTTCGGGCGTCAACTCGTCGGCCCCGGGCGGGACCCAGACCGCGACCGACGCGGCCTCCCCCGCCGGACCGTCGCTCAGAAACAGGGTGCCGTGGGCGACGGCACCCTCCACGTAGGGTCGCCAGAACGGCAGCAGATGCTCGGTGCGGCCGTCGGCAGCGATCAGGGCGGGGCCCCACACCGGGTCATCGCGGAACGCCAGGGCCAGCGTCGCGGTGACGGCCTCCACATCGGCCGTCGTCGCCGTGCGCACATCCATATCGGAACTGTAGCGCGCCGCGACGGCACCCCGTTCAGCGGGCGGCCAGCAGCTCCAGCACCTCGGCCGTGGTGCCGAGCTCGCCCAGCTTGGGGAACTGGTAGGCGATCGACGCCTCGTGCGCCTCGGCGACATCGCTCATCGCGTCCACGACGAACGCCACGTGATACCCGAGCTCGAAGGCAGCGCGTGCCGTCGATTCGACTCCGGAGGTCGTGGAGACGCCGGTCAGCACGATCTGCGTGGCACCGACCTCCCTCAGCTTCGCGTCGAGGTCGGTCGACCCGAACGCACCGAGCGTGCGCTTCGTCACGACGATGTCGCCCGGCTGCCGATCGAGCTCGGGCAGCAGCTCGGTCGCCTGCGGCGGCAGCGTCCGTGCTCCCACGCGCCCCGACGCCTTGCCGCGCTCGGTGCGGCCGGGCGCCGTGCCTTCGACGTTGACCAGGACGACGGGGAGGCCGGCAGCGCGGAAGGCGGCGGCGAGCCGCGCGGAGTTCGCGACGATCTGCTCGATCGGGTGCGCGATGGAGTGGCCCAGGATGCCGGTCTGCAGGTCGATGACGACGAGGGCGGGGGTCTCTTCGAGCTCGATGCTCATGGTGCTCCTTCGAGGTGGGATGCGTCCGACGACCGCGAACGTTCGTAGCCATAATAATCAGCTCAGCTGATGATTTGCACACGCTATGATCGGGCCATGACCCGCTCCGCGCCTCCGACCGACGCGCCGCTCGGGACCCTCGTCAAGAAGGTGCACCTGCGACTGCAACGGTTGGCCGACGACGCCCTCGCCCCGACCGGGCTGGATCGCCGCGAATACGCAGTGCTGCGCGTGCTCATCGCGAACGAGCCGCTGTCGCAGCAGGCGCTGGCCGCCCTGCTCGGCGTCGACCAGACCACGATGGTGGCCGTCATCGATTCCCTCGAGGCCAAGGCGGCCGTCACCCGCCGGCCAGACCCCGCGGACCGGCGGCGCAACGCCGTCCAGGTCGCCCCGGGGGGGCACGCGGCCTTCCGCCGGGCGCTGGCCGCCTACACGGCCGCCGAGGCCGACTTCCTCGCGCCCTTGGGCACCGCCGACGCCGAGCGTTTCCGCGCGGCGCTCCACCTCCTCCTCGACGCCCCAACCCCGCCCAAGGGCACCTGAACGCCCTCAAAACCCGCTGTTCGGGGCGTTTAGGTGCCCTTCGGCGCGTGGATCAGGCAGGGAACGGCACCGGGTAGGCCTCGGCGAAGTCGGCCGAGCGGCCGACAGCAGCCCAGCGCTCGTCGTCGGCGAGCAGGCGGCGATCGTCTCCTGCGGGGCCAGCGCGCGCAGGGCCGGCCCGCAGCCACCCCCACCTCCTGACCTCCCGAGGGCCTCCTGACCTCCCGAGGGCCTCCTCCCCTCGGCGGTATGGCGCGGGAGCAGCGAGGCGGGTACGCGTGCTGAGTGCGTGCGGGGCTATTGCGGGTGCGGGGTCTCGCCCCGCTCGAGCATGGCGACGAGCTTCTCGAGGCGGTTGCCGCGACTGGTCGCGCTGGGGGCCGTCATGAGCCGGTGCAGCACGGAGTAGCGATTCGCCGCGTTCAGCGTCGCGAACGTGGCCGCGGCGGGCTTCGACACGTCGAGCGCGGCGATGAGGTCTTCCGGCATCTCCGCGGTGCGCGAGCTCGCGTACGCGCGCTCCCACCGGCCGTCGGCCTTCGCCCGCTCGATCTCGGCCTGCCCGCGCTCGCGCATCCTGCCCTCGGCGATCAGCCCCTCCACGAGGCCGATGTTGCGCTGCGACCACAGCGAGGCAGCCCGCCTCGGCGTGAACCGCTCCACGAACGTGGTCGCGTCGCGGCTGCGCTTCTGCCCGTCGATCCATCCGCTGCACAGCGACTCGTCGACCGCCTGCGCGTAGGTGAGGGAGGTCGGGTCGGTCGTGCCCTTCTTGGCGAGCACCAGCCAGACCCCGTCGGAGACGCTCTCGTTGACATCGAGCCACGCGCGCCAGGCGGCGGCATCGGCCACGACGAGTTCGTCCGCATCGATCCCCATGCCGAAACCCTATCGGCGGGCACCGACAATCCGAGCCGAGCGCCTCAGACGTGCAGCAGCACCAGCACGTGGTACACGACGAACGCCGGCCAGACGATCGCCTGCAGCAAACCCCAGACCACGCCCCAGAACGAGCCGTCGGAGACCGATACGAAGTACACCGCCGCTCCGATGTAGGCGATGAAGAAGAAGAACCCCCACTGGGCCGACTGCACGACCACCCTGCCCCGACCGTTGTCGCTCATGGCGCCTCCGTTCCCTGCGGGCCAGCGTAGCGATGCCGACGCAGTGATGCGAGAGCCCCGCCCCGCACCCGCGAGCGGTGTTCCCGGGGGTTCCCGCCGGGCGTACGTCGGCGGAGCATGGAGGTCGACACATCCGGCGAAGGAGTTGCGATGACCTCGAAGACGCACGCCCCCACCCCGTTCCTGCGGACCGTGTTCGCCGGCGTCGCCGGCGGGGCGGCGGGCACCACGGCGCTCAACGCCGTCGGCTATCTCGACATGCTCACGCGCGGGAGGCCGTCGAGCGATGTCCCCGAGCAGGTCGTCGAGACGCTCGCCGACCGGGCCGGAGTCGAGATCCCCGGCCCGGACTCGAAGCGGCCGAACCGGGTTACGGCCCTCGGCGCGCTCGCGGGCATCGCCGCCGGTGTCGGCGTCGGGCTCGCGGTCGCCGTCGGCCGCCGGGCCGGCATCCATGCGGGCCTGCTGGTCGCCGCTGCTGCGGCCGGAGCCGCTGCCATGGCCGCCTCCGACACGCCGATCGCGGCGCTGAAGGTGAGCGACCCGCGCACCTGGTCGGCCACCGACTGGCTGAGCGACGCCATCCCGCACCTCGCCTACGGCCTCGCCACCGTCCTCGTCATCCGGTCCATCGACCGCCGCTGAAGCGCCACCCGAGCCCCGGCGCCGACCCCGACCCCCGCCCGACGCGTACGCGGGCGTCGTGTCACACGGAGGTGGGCTGCCTCGTCTGAGGGGTGTACGCAATGAGCGGGAGGGTGGACGGATGCGAGTGTTCGTAGCGGGCGGAAGCGGAGTGCTCGGGAGGCGGCTGGTGCCGCAACTGGTGGGGCGCGGCCACGAGGTAACGGCGTCGACGACGTCCGCCGCCAAGCTGGGAGTGATCGAGGCGATGGGCGCCCAGGCCGTGGTCATGGACGGGCTGGACGCCGCCGCCGTCGGTCGCGCCGTCGCGTCGGCCGAACCGGACGCGATCATCCACCAGATGACGGCGATCAACCCGGCGCACGCCGGCAAGCCCGACATCAAGCACCCGGATCGATGGTTCGCCGGCACCAACCGGTTGCGCGTGGAGGGCACCGATCACCTGCTCGCCGCCGCGCAGGCGCAGGGCGTCACACGCTTTCTCGCCCAGGGCTACGCGAGCTGGAACGGCCTCCGCGAGGGCGGCTGGGTGAAGACGGAGGACGACCCGCTCGACGCGTTCGAGGGCACCCCGACGGCGCCCGTGATGGCGGCGATGAAGCACGTGGAGGATGCGGTGACCGCGCACGGCGGCACGGTGCTGCGGTACGGCGCGCTCTACGGCCCCGGCGCGACGGACGACCAGGTGGAGATGATCCGCAAGCGGCAGTACCCGCTCGTGGGCCGCGCGCAGGGATACAGCTCGTGGATCCACCTCGACGATGCGGCGTCGGCCACCGTGCTGGCGCTCGAGCAGGGGGCGACCGGGGTCTTCGACATCGTCGACGACGACCCGGCGCCGGCCAGCGAGTGGTTGCCGTACCTGGCGAGGGTCGCGGGAGCCAAGCCTCCCCGTCGCGTCCCGGTCTGGCTCGCCCGTATCGCCGCGGGCGATCAGGCCGTCATGATGATGACGGAGGGCCGCGGCTTCTCCAACGCGAAGGCGAAGCGCGAGCTGGGCTGGATTCTGCGGTACCCGTCGTGGCGGCAGGGGTTCGAGGAGGGACTGCGATGACCGGAGACGAGACGTTCGAAGACCTGCGGCCGCTGCTGTTCTCGATCGCGTACCGCATCCTCGGCAGCGTCACGGAGGCCGAGGACGCCGTGCAGGAGACGTGGCTGCGGTTCGAGGCGGCCCACGTGCAGCCGACCTCGCTCAAGGCGTACCTCTCGACGGTCGTGACCCGCGTCTCGATCGACGTCCTCGGCTCCGCCCGCGTGCGCAGGGAGGCCTACGTCGGCCCGTGGTTCCCCGAACCGCTGCTCTCGGATCCGTACGAGGACCCCGAGCGCGCGGCCGAGCTGTCCGACTCCCTCTCGATGGCGGCGCTCCTGCTGCTGGAGCGGCTCTCCCCGCTCGAGCGCGCCGTGTTCGTGCTGCGCGAGGTCTTCGCGTTCGACTTCCCCGAGATCGCCGCGGCCGTCGGCCGGTCGGAGGCCGCGTGCCGGCAGCTCGCCGTGCGCGCCCGGCGGCACATGGACGACGGTCGTCCGCGGTTCGACGCAGACCGCGCCGAGCGGGAGGCCCTGGCCGGGCGGTTCTTCGATGCCTTCCGCGCGGGCGACGTGGAGGCGCTGCGCGCCCTGCTCGTCGCCGACGTCGACATGGTCGGCGACGGCGGGGGCAAGGCCCCGCAGTGGGCTCAGCGGATCGTCGGCCTGGAGAACGTGGCGCACGTGCTGGTGACGATGTCTGGACCGTTCCAGGCGATCGGCGGAACCGTCGAGCCGCGGCAGATCAACGGGCAGCCCGGCGCAGTGTTCCGCGACCGCGACGGCGGCGTGGTCAACACGATGGTCCTCGAGATCGTGCCGGGCGGCATCCAGACGATCCGCAGCGTCATCAACCCGGACAAGCTCGGTCATGTTGGTCCGGTCGGCGATGCCTGGTCGGTGGTGCGGGAGGCCAACCGCGCGCGGCTCGCGTCCGGCGGCGACCCGCTGCCTCCGCTGGCCAAGCGCCGGCTCCCCGAGTGAGCCGCCTCCCCGAGTGAGCAGCGCACGAACAACGGCACCGGGCGCGTGGGTCGTTCCGTCCCGACCGTGCGCGCCGCTACTCTCGGCTCATGGCCTCCATCCCGCTCACCGACGCGCAGGTGCGCGAGCTGCGCGAGAAGTACGCCGCGGGCGCCCGTCAGGTGCAGCTCGCCGATGAGTACGGCGTACGCCAGAACACCGTGTCCAGCCTGGTCACCGGCCGCTCCCGCCTGGAGGCGGGCGGCCCGATCCTTCCGGGCAAGAGCCGCAAAGTGACGAGCGAGGAGGTCGTGGCCATCCGCGAGGCCATCGCCGCCGGCACCCCGCGCGCCGACATCTCGGCGCGCTACGGGATCTCGCACCAGATGGTCTCGAACATCGCGTCCGGCCGCGCCTTCGCCGACGTCGGCGGTCCGCTCACCAGCTCCGTCCCCGCCCGCGCCCGGCCGCTGACGGTCGAGCAGGTCGAGCGCATCCGCGAGCGTCTCGCAGCGGGAGACGACCGCGCGGCGGTCGCGGAGGACTTCGGCGTCTCGCACTGGACCATCGCATCCGTGGTCCGCGGCGCCACGACCGGGGTCGCCGAGACGGCGGGCGAGGACGACGAAGTCGTGCAGATGCGGCGGCTGCACAGCGAGGGTGTCTCGCAGACCGAGATCGCGCGGCGGTTCGGCACCAGTCAGCAGCGGGTCAGCCTCATCGTCCGGGGCAGCAGCCACGCGGCGCACGGCGGCCCCATCGCCGAACCGCACCGCCACCGGCTGGGCGACGACGAGGTGCGCAGCATCCGGGAGGCCTACGCGGCCGGCACCCCGCTGGCTCAGCTGGCGGAACGCTACGACGTGGCGGCAGCGGTGCTGCGCCTGGTGGTGACCGGCCGCACCTACGCCGATCGCCCCGGCCCGATCACGCCGTCGACGCCCGGAACCACACCGTCGAGGGGCAGGTAAACGCCCCAAAAACACGGTTTTGAGGGCGTCTACGTGCCCCTCGGCGTCGGGATCGCGTCGCGGTTCGTGATCGTGAAGGCCAGCCGGGCCGCCGGGCCGAAGACCGGGAGCGCCCGCGCGGCGTCCGGGAGCGGGAGGACGGCGTGGATGACGTTCGGATTCTGCGGGTCGGGGGTGAGCGTCAGTTCGTTCGCCATCTGTCCCAGCTGGTTGATCGCTCCGGGCACCGCGCTGTTCCAGCCCGTCCACGCGCCGAAACGGCCGTCCGCGGAGCGGCCGATGTCGACGATGAGCACGTCCTGCCAGTCGCCGACCTGCTCCAGGTTGCTGCTGAAGTCGAAGACGCCGTTGCGAGAGATGACCTGGTACACGCGCAGGGTCAGCGCGTACCGGGAGAGATCCTGGCTGAGCTGCTCGTAGCTGCCCGCGGGCGCTGCGGCCTGCGCCGCGAGGTCGTGGGACACGGACGCCACCGCTGCCGCCGCCACGGCCGGGAGGGTCGGGTCCAGGGGATTGTCGAGGGCGACGTTTACCGGCTCCAGCGACGGGGCCTCGCGCTCCTGCTCCTCCTCGCCCTCGCTGAACGAGTCGAGGAAGCGATGCCACCAGCCTTGACGCGGCGGCTCGGCCTGCGCGGCCGCGGCCGGCACAGCTGCCGTCGCCGCCTCGGTGGCCGGCGTCGGGTCGTCGCCCACACCCGGCGTCACGTTCGTGGGTGGGAGGTCGCTGGGCGGTTCCTTCGAGAACAGGAACGTGCCCACCAGCGGGATCGGCGCGTCCACCGAGTCGTCGCCCGGCGCTCCCGGCGCGTGCTGGGCGATCTCGGCGTTCAGCTGCACCGGGTTGTAGTGCACCGCCTTCTGTTCGGTGATGAGCACCGACAGCCCGCGGATGGCGAGCTGGAGGTCCGCCTGCCAGGCGACGTCCGGCTGGGCGTCCACCGCAGACGCGGGAGGCAGCGAGCTCAGCTCCACCTGAACCGACCAGTGCCCGAACAGGAAGCGCGACAGGTTCTGGTAGCCCTCTTCGGAGTTCACCTCGCCGTACGGGCCGGAGTGCGACTTGTAGACGAACGCGCGGTGCGCGCCCTTCACGTAGGCGTTCTCGATGAGCACCAGCCCGTCGCTGCGCGGCCCGACCCCCAGCTTGGCCAGGTTGTAGTCGTTCGAGTCGGTGCCGATGATGCAGAACACGTCGTCGACGTCGAAGACATCGGGCGGGATGACGCGCGGGTCCCACGTCTCGCCCACCGGCTTGTCGCCGAACTTCTTGCCCGGCGTCAGATACCCGTACATCTTGGGCGGCGAGAAGATGTCGGACCCGGCCGGGCCGAACGTCTCCATCAGCCAGTTCATGAGGCCGCCGGTGAACACGATTCCGCCATGAGGGGTCGCGTAGGTGCAGAACTTGGCGACGAGCTCCTTGGCGGGGATGCGGCCGTCCTCCTCGCAGACCTTCTGCATCATGCAGCGCGCGACGAGGCCGCCCATCGAGTGCGCGACGAGGAACACCTTCGGGGCGCCGGTCTTCTCGCGCACCTGGAGGACGAGGTCGTAGAGCTCGCGCGCCGCCCGCTCGATGTCGAACCCCTGTGCCGTGGTGTGCTCGCGGACGAGATCCTCCGTCCAGGTGATGGCCCGGTCGAACAGGTTCCCCGAGCGCGGCGTCGGCGCGGCATACGTGGTCGCGGCCTCGTCGTAGAAGCGGTGGATCCAGATCGACTTCGCCGGGAGCGTGCCGTCGACGGCAGTCGCGAGCAACTCCTTCTGACTCCCCCGCACGAGCACCTGGTAGTCGTGCTCGCCGAGCAGCCGGAGCAGCGGCCCCTCGAACTGGTAGAACTGGGGATCGCCGTCCCCGTTGACCCGGGTGTGGGTGGCGCCCTCGTTGAAGCCGTAGAAGGGATCGTTGACCGTGGAGTCGATCTGGCTGGTGGGGCCGGCATACCCACGGCAATAGACGATCGGAAGCTCGTTCACGGTGACACTGTCGCGCAGGGGCGGGGGGCGCGGCAAGATCGACGTCCGAAGAGCATCTGCCGACCTCGAGGGATATCAGTCCGGCCGGCTCATCCGACAGACCTGCGCTGAGTTCCAACGGTGCGGCTCAGCTGAACTCTTCATCGACCTCGCGGGTCGTCGGCGGCCCGCTGACATCGCCGATCACGTACATGCTGATTCGACGCCTCTCGAGGTCTGCTCTGATGTCGAGGACGTCGTCCGCGTAACTCTGGTCATAGGCGGCAAATCTCATTCGGAACGCGTCAGTGTAGTCGTCCGAGGTCGTCTCGTACGTGGGGGTCAAGTGGTGATCCCGGAGTCGCCATCGCACGTCCGGGACCGATTTCTTGGGCACCTGGATGTTCCATTGGCCTCCGTCGGAAGAAAGGTAGAGGCCGACATCCTTGACCCGAAACGGTGCACGCAGCCACGCCAGGATCTGATGACGGGACGGCCACAGCACGGCGACCGCAGCCGACGCGATTGCTGCGCTGACGAGATTGCTCAAGACATCGGGAACGAAGGTGCTGAAATCCATGAGCTATTCATATCGACCAGAGGGAGTCGCGACGCGTAGGCGCAACGGGCGAGAGAGGCGCAGCACTGAATCGACGGCGGCCGGCCGATCCTCCCGAGGAGAGGATCGACCGGCCGCCGATGAACAGGAGACTCAGCCGCCGATGCGGATGAGCTTCTTGTTGACGAACTCGTCGGCGCCGAAGCGGCCGAGTTCGCGGCCGGATCCGGAGCGCTTCACGCCGCCGAAGGGCAGCTCCGCGCCGTCGGCGAGCACGACGTTGACGAAGACCATTCCGGCCTCGATCTGGTCGGCGACCCGGTCGGCCTGGGCGGGGTCGGTGGTGTAGAGGTACGAGCCGAGACCGAACGGGGTGTCGTTCGCGATGCGCACCGCGTCGGCCTCGTCCTTCGCGCGGAAGACCTGCGCGACCGGTCCGAAGAACTCCTCCTTGGAGGCCGGGTTCTCCGGCGTGACGTCGGTCAGCACGGTGGTCTCGAAGAACGCGCCGTTGCGGCCGCCACCGCGCACCAGCGTCGCACCGGCGGCGACGGCGCGCCGCACCTGGTCGTCGAGACCCTCCGCCGCCTTCAGCGACGACAGCGGGCCCAGTGCCGAGCTCTCGCTCGTCGGGTCGCTGGCCTCCACCTCGGCGAGCTTGGCGGTGAACTTGGCCAGGAACGAGTCGTACAGCTCATCGGCGACGACGAAGCGCTTGGCCGCGTTGCACGACTGGCCGCTGTTGTCGAGGCGCGCATCGACCGCGTTCTGCACGGTCGCGTCGAGGTCGTCGGTGGACAGCAGGATGAACGGGTCGGACCCGCCCAGCTCCAGCACGACCTTCTTGAGGTTGCGGCCGGCGATCTCGGCGACCTTCGCGCCGGCGCGCTCGGAGCCGGTGAGCGACACGCCCTGCACCCGCGGGTCGGCGATGACCGTCTCGATCTGGTCGTGCGACGCGTAGATGTTGACGTAGGCGCCCTCGGGGAAGCCCGCGTCGAGGAACATCCTCTCGATGGCCGCGGCCGACTCCGGGCACTGCTCGGCGTGCTTGAGCAGGATGGTGTTGCCGATGATCAGGTTCGGCCCGGCGAAGCGCGCGACCTGGTAGTACGGGAAGTTCCACGGCATGATGCCGAGCAGCACGCCGAGGCCCGACCGGCGCACGACGGCGGAGCCGGTGCCGTCGAGCAGTCGGATCGGCTCGTCCTTCAGGAACTCCGACGCGTTGTCCGCGTAGTACTCGTAGATCGCACCGGCGAAGTCGACCTCGCCCAGCGCCTGCTCGACCGGCTTGCCCATTTCGCGGACGATGATGTCGGCCAGCTCCTGGCGACGCTCGACGTGCAGCTGACCGACCCGGCGCACCAGCGCCGCGCGCTCCTCGACCGTGGTCGTCTTCGACCAGGTGCGGTACGCGTTGTCGGCCGAAGCGATCGCGGCCTCGAGGCCGGCGTCGGTGATCGTGTCGAAGGTCTTGACCGTCTCGCCCGTGGCGGGATTGGTCACGGCGTAGCTCATGTTGCTCCTTATTCCTACAGTGACGGGGTCGTGGCCCTGGATGATCGTGGCGGCGAAGGCCCACGCAGTGGCCCTCGGTAAAGACCCTACGGGTCCGCCGCGCCGCGCGCTACGAGTCGAAGCCGAGCCCGACCGCATCGAGGGTCTTCTGGAGGACGTTCCTGCGCCCTTCGTTGTGGTCGGCGCGGTTCAGCGCCCACCTGCTCAGGTTGATGCCGGTGCTCGCCAGCGGCTCCGGCGGGAACGGCGTCGGCTTGCTGCGGACCATCTTCAGCTCGGTCAGCTCGGTCGGTGCGCCCGCCAGGAGGTCGAGCAGCACCCGTGCGGCGAACCGGGTGCTGCCGACGCCGAGACCGGTGAACCCGCTCGCGTAGGCGACGCGGCCCCTGCGCGCTGTGCCGTAGAACGCGCAGAACCGGCTGCAGGTGTCGATGGCGCCGGCCCAGCGGTGGGTCGCCCGGATGCCCTCCAGCTGCGGGAATGTCGTCAGCAGATGGCCCGCGAGCCGCTCGAACGTCGCCCGCCGCTCCTCGTAGGCCGGCTCGACCTTGCGGCCGTAGTGGTACACGGCGTCGTAGCCGCCGAACAGCAGCCGGTCGTCCTGCGAGAGCCGGTAGTAGTGGAACTGGTTGCCCATGTCGGCGAGTCCCTGCCGGTTCTCCCAGCCGATGTCGGCGAGCTGGGAGGCTGTGAGCGGCTCGGTCATCAGCACGTAGTCGTAGACCGGCACGGTCATCAGCCGGTTGCGCTTGAGCAGCGCGGGGAACACGTTGGTCGCGAGCACCACGCGGTCGGCGGTGACGACCGTGCCGTTCACCGGCAGCCGCACAGGGCCGGAGCCGTCCGTCTGCACGCCGCCGACGGGCGAGCCTTCGTAGACCTCGACGCCGAGCGCCTCGCACGCCTCGGCGAGCCCCCGCGCCAGCTTCGCCGGGTGCACGAGGGCGGCGTCGCGGCGGTTCCAGACGCCCGCGAGGTAGGTGGGCGAGTCGACCTCCGCGCGCACCGCGGCCTCGTCCAGGAAGTCCCCGTCGCCCTCGGCTGCGGCCTCCCGGGCCCAGGCCACCTGGTGCGGCTCGACCGCGACGTTCAGCACGCCGGTGCGCTGGAAGTCGGCGTCCACGTTCAGCTCGGCGAGGGTGCGCTCGATCTCGTCGAGGTTCTCGCGGCCGAGCTGCTGGAGGCGGTCGAACTCCTTCGGGAACCGCCCGCGTCCGTTGACCTCGCCGTGCGTGAGGCTCGCCTCGCAGAAGCCGCCGTTGCGCCCCGAGGCCGCCCAGCCGATGCGCTCGGCCTCCAGCAGCACGACCCGCCCGCCCGGGTTCTGCTGCTTGGCCAGCAGAGCCGTCCACAGGCCGAGGTAGCCGCCGCCCACGACAGCGAGGTCGGCGCGCAGGGGCTCCTCGATCGCGGGGCGCCGCGCGCTCGGGGCGTCGGCGATCCAGAAGGAGCCGTGCTCGCTGCCCTCCAGGAGGTGTGCGATCGCGGACGGGGACGGGGCGTGCCGCTCGAAGACGGTCGTGTGGGGCATGGGGTTCCTTGTCAGAGAGGGGAGAGCGGGGAGAGACGGTGCGGGTCGGAGCGCACTCACGCCACCCGGTCGGGCTCGGCGCGCGGCACCGAGTCGAGCAGGAGGCGCGTGTACTCGTGCTGGGGGTTCGACAGCAGGTCGACGGTGCGGCCGCTCTCGACGATCTCGCCGGAGCGCATCACGACGGTCCTCTCGCAGACCGTCCGCACGACGCCGAGGTTGTGGCTGATGAACAGCACGGTCAGTCCGCGGTCACGCCGGATGTCGGACACGAGGTCGAGCACCTGCGCCTGCACCGAGACATCGAGCGCGCTGGTGGCCTCGTCCATCACGAGCACGGCCGGTTCGATGGCGAGTGCCCGCGCGATCGCCACCCGCTGCCGCTGGCCGCCGGACAGCGTCCGCGGCAGCGCCTGCGCGTGCGCCTCGACGAGTCCCACCTGGCCGAGCAGCACGAGCACCTGGGCGCGGGCGTCTGCCGCACCGATGCCGGGATGGTGGAGGCGCAGGGCGTCCTCCACCGCACGGCCCACGCTCATGCGCGGGTCGAGCGACAGGTACGGGTCCTGGAACACCATCTGGATGCGGCGCGCGTGTCGGAGGCGCTCGGTGCGGGTGCGCGGCCTCCCGGACTGCACGGCGCCGTCGATCGACACCGTGCCCGAGTCCGGCTGCTCCAGACCGACGATCATGCGCGCCAGCGTCGACTTGCCCGACCCGGACTCCCCCACGACCCCGAGCGCCTCGCCGGCCGGGATCGCGATGGTCGCGCCGGCGACGGCCCGCAACGGCCCGCGACCGCGGAGCTGGTACGTCTTGGCGAGGTCGTGCACATCGAGCACGGGGGTGTGCTCGCCGCCGCCCCCGTCGAGCACCGCCCGCTCCCGCGGCTCGTCACCGGTGACCTCGATCGTCGGCGTCGCCGCGACCAACCGCTGGGTGTACGGGTCGGTCGGCCGGCGCAGCACGCGGGAGGCCGCACCGTGCTCGACGACGGTGCCCTCGCGCATCACGTAGACACGGTCGCAGAACGCCGCAGCCAGCGTCAGGTCGTGTGTGATGAACAGCATCCCCATCGCCCGCTGCTCGCGCTGCTCGGCGAGCACGTCGAGGATCTGCGCCTGCGTCGTCACGTCGAGCGCCGTCGTCGGCTCGTCGCAGACGAGAAGCTTCGGTGAGCCCGCCAGGGCGCCGGCGATCATCACGCGCTGCAGCATCCCGCCCGAGAACTCGTGCGGGTACTGCCGCAGGTGCTCCTCCGGGTGCGGCAGGTGCACCGCCGCCAGCAGCTCGACCGCCCGCGCCCGCGCCTCGGCCGCCGGCCGGCCCTCGCCGAGCCGCAGCGCTTCGGTGAGGTGGTCGCCGATCGTGCGCATCGGGTTGATGCCTGCACGCGGGTCCTGGAAGATCATCGCCGCGGTGGAGAGCCGCAGCCGCCTCAGCCGGGCACGGTCGGCCGTGAGCACGTTCGTGCCGTCCAGCAGCACGGAACCGGAGGTCTCCGCACGGTCGGGCAGCAGGCCGAGCACCGCGCGAGCGGTCAGCGACTTGCCGGAGCCGGACTCCCCCACGAGCCCGACGGTCTCGCCGTCGGCCACCGTGAGGTCGATGCCGTGCAGCAGCCGCCGGCCGGTGCCGTGCTTCGGCGCGGGGAGGTCGAGCTTCAGCCCCGAGATCTCGAGCAGGGGACCGGCCGAGCGGGCCGGGAACGTGGTGATCATGCCGGCGTCCTTCCACCGATGCGGTCAGAGAGCTCCTCGCCGATCACGTTCACGGCGACGACCACGATCACGACCGCGACGGCGGGGACGATCGCGGGCAGGAAGTAGCCGCCGGCGATCCCGGCCTGCGCCTCGTTGATCATCGCGCCCCAGTCGGCGACCGGGGCCTGCACACCGAGACCGAGGAACGAGAGCCCGGCGAGCTCGGCGAGCACGTAGCCGAAGTTCAGCGTGGACTGCGCGCCGACGGTGGGCGCGACGTTCGGGAGCACGCGGCGCACGGCGATCCACGATCCCGCGAAGCCCTGCACCCGGTACGCCGAGACGTAGGGCCGGGAGCGTTCCGTCGCCACCAGCTGGCGGGTGAGGCGGGCGACGAACGGCGAGTACGCGATGCTCATGGCGATCACCGGGGCGACCAGCCCCTTGCCGAACAGGGCGACGGCCATGATCGCGATCAGCAGCGACGGGAAGGCGAACAGCACATCGAAGATGCGCGCCAGCGTGGCGTCGAGCCAGCCTCCCCGCCAGCCGGCGACGAGCCCGAGCACGATGCCCAGCAGGGTGGAGGCGATGACGACCAGCAGTGGGCCGAGCAACGCAGTGCGCGCGCCGAAGATCATCCGGCTCAGGGTGTCCCGACCGAGGGCGTCGGCGCCCAGCCAGTGCGCGGGACTCGGGCTCGCGTACACGGCCGAGAAGTCGACGTGGTCCGGGTCGTACGGAGCGATGAACGGGGCGAACACGGCAGCGAGCGCGATCACCGCGAGCACGACGATGGCGACGGTGAAACCGAGCCGGGCAGGCCGGCGGACCGTGGAGCGCATCACCTTCAGGGCGAGGGTCGGGGTGGGTGCGCTCATCGTCCGGCCTCCCCCGCCGCTGCGCGCGGATCGATGACCGGCTCCAGCAGATCGACGATCGCGTTCACCACGATGAACGCCGTGACCACCAGCAGCACGATCGCCTGCACGACGGGGAAGTCGAGCCGGTCGACCGACTGCACGAGCAGCGAGCCGATCCCGGCGATGCCGAACGCCGACTCGACGATGGAGGTCGCCACCAGCAGGCCGGCGACGAGCATTCCGCTCACCGTCAGGATCGGGCCGACCGCGTTGCGGAACACGTGCCGCCGCACGACCGTCGCCCGCCCGAGACCGCGACTGGTCGCGACCTCCACGTGCTCCCGGCCGAGCTGCTCGACCATGGACATGCGCGTCACCTTTCCGATCAGGACCACGAAGACGATCGCCAGCGCGATCGAGGGCAGCACCAGGTGGTAGGTCATGTCGAGGAACCCGCTGCCCGACCCGAAGGCCGGGAACCAGCCGAGCTGCACGGCGAAGAGCGAGATCAGGACGATCGATCCGACGAACGAGGGGATGGCACCCAGCACGGTCAGCAGCGTCAGCGTCGCCCGGTCGGCGATCCTGCCGTGGTTGAGGGCGGCGACCGTTCCGGCGATCAGACCGACCACGGTGATCATCAGGCCGGCCATCACGACGAGCCCGAGGGTCACCGGGAGCCGGTCGCCGATCACCGTGGCCACGGACTGGCGGTATTGCAGCGACCGGCCGAAGTCGCCGTGCAGCATCCCCCCGAGCCAGTTCAGGTACTGCTGCCACGGTGGCAGGTTGAGGCCGAACTCCGCGGTGACCTGGGCCACCGCCTCCGGGGACGGCTTGCGTCCCCGGAGGAGGAAGCTCACCGGGTTCCCCGGAACCAGGAAGCGGGAGAAGAAGACCAGCAGCGAGGCGAGGAACAGCGTCAGCAGGAGCGAGCCGAGTTTGCCCGCGACCCGCCGCGCTGCCGCCCTACCGTGCGCCAATCGTGGCCGCCCACGGGTAGTAGAGGAATGCGACGGACGGGGCGACACCGGTGATCTTCTTGCCGACGAACACGGTCATCGGGCCTTGGAAGAGCGGCAGCCAGGGCAGCTGCTGGTTCGCGATCTTCTGCAGCTCGGCCGACTTCTCTGCACGCGCCTTCGGGTCGGCGATCGCGACCGCCTGGTCGACGAGGGCGTCGAAGCTCGGATCGGACCAGTTGCCGTAGTTGCTGAACTGGCCGGTACGCAGCACGCCGTACATCTCCAGCGGGTCGGGCGTCGAGAGGTACCAGGAGGTGTAGAAGAGGTCGACGCCCTGGCGCGCCGTCGGGTCGGAGAACAGGGTGGTGTACGAGTCCGGCGTCATCGTCTGGATCTTGGCCTTCAGGCCGATCGACTCCGCCGCAGCGGCCGTGGCCTGGGCGACCACGCTGAAGTCGGCCCCCATCGGCGCGGTGCGGATGGTGATCGTCTTGCCGGTCGCGCCGGCCTTCTCGACGAGCTTCTTCGCGGCGGCGACGTCGTACCTGTACGGCTCGAGACCGCTGAAGGCCTGCTTCCTGGTGGCGTCGGACGCCTGGCCCCAGACCGACTCGGTGGTGAGCGCGTTCGTGACCGAGCCGTAGCCCTTGACCGCGGCATCGACGACGCCCTGTCGGTCGATCGCCATCAGCAGCGCCTTGCGCACGTTCAGGTCGCCGAGCACACCCTTGAGGTTGCCCACGATCAGACTGCCGACCGCGGTATTGAGGCCGAAGTACAGCTTGCCGGCATCGGAGCTGCCGAGCTTGGTGACGGCCTCGGTCGGCACCATCCAGCCGCCGTCGACCTGGCCGGAGGTCAGGGCGTTCACGCGCGCGTTCGGGTCGGTCATGAACAGGATCTTGACGGTGCCGGCCTTGGCCTTCAGCTTCGGGTCCCAGTACTTGTCGTACCGGGTCAGCGTCACCGACTCGCCCGACTTCCAGGAGGTCAGCGCGAACGGTCCCGTGCAGTTGACCAGTCCTGTCGAGTTGCCGTAGTTCTTGCCTTTCGCCGCGAGCGTCGCCGCGGACTCGACGACTCCGGCGGCGCCGCTGATGCCGAGGTTGAACTGCGAGTCGGGCTTGGTCAGCGTGACCGTGACCTCCATCGGCCCGGTCTGGTCGATGGACGCGACGTTCTGGTAGACGGAGAACCACGAGGACCCGACGGCCGGGTCGAGGTGTCGGCGCATCGAGGCGACGGCGTCGGCGGCGGTCATCGGGGTCCCGTCGTGGAAGGTGACGCCCGGTCGCATCTCGTAGACCCACGTGGTCGGGGTCGGGTTGGTGTACGACTCGGCGAGCCCCGGCGTGATCGTGTAGTCCGGATTGAGGCGCAGCATCGACTCGCAGACGTTCGAGAGCACCTGGTTGTCGGAGTAGTCGAACGCGTACGCGTAGTCGAGGGAGTAGGGCTCCGAGTACGAGACCCAGGTGTACGAGTCGATGTCTCCGGAGGGCGCGGGGGTCTGCGCCGTCAGCTGGAACGACGGATGCGCGCCCGTCGAGGAGGAGCCGGAGCCGGTGGGAGAGCACGCGGCGAGCGCGAGGCTCGAGGCGAGGACGGCCGCCGTCGTGAGGACGAGACGGCGTCGGGTGCGGTGTCGAGGCATTTTCGTGAATCCTCCTGTGGTGCGCTGTGGATGAGGGTGTGCGGGGTGGATGGGTCAGGCCGTCGCCGGCACGGGGGCGGCGTCGCGGACGTACACGGGCACTCCGCCGACCCAGGTCGAGACGACGGTGCTCTCGTGGATGCGGTCGACCGGAAGCGTGAACGGATCGGGTTCGATCACGACGAGGTCGGCACGGTAGCCGGCGGCGATCGTGCCGGTGTCGTGGTCGCGGTGGTTCACGTACGCCGAGCCGGAGGTGTAGGCGGCGAACGCGGTCTCCAGGTCCAGCCGCTGCTGCGCTCCCCCGAGCGGAGCGTCGGTCGACCCCGGGGAGACCCGGTTGACGGCGATGTGGATGGCGGCGAGCGGGTCGGCGCTCGACACCGGCCAGTCGCTGCCGGCGGCCAGTCGGGCACCCGCCCGCACGAGGTCGCCGAACGGATACTGCCTGGCCTCCAGCTCGTCGTGGAGGAACGGCAGGGTCAGCTCGTCGAGCTGTGTCTCGTGGCAGGCCCAGAGCGCCTGCAGGTTCGCGACGGCGCCGAGTTCGGCGAAGCGCGCGGCGTCCTCCTCCGACACGACCTGGAGGTGCGCGAGGTGGTGGCGGCCATCGCCGGCACCGTTGGCCGCGCGCGCCGCTTCGACGGCGTCGAGGGCCTCCTGCACGGCGCGGTCGCCGAGGGCGTGGAAGTGCACCTGGAAGCCGAGTCGGTCGAGCTCGGCGACGTACGCGGTGAGGCGCTCCGGGTCGATGAACGACAGCCCGGCGTTGTCCGTCTCGTGCCCGTGCGCGTCGAGGTAGGGCGACTTCATCGCCGCCGTGAAGTTCTCGGCGACGCCGTCGACCATGATCTTGACGGTTCCGAGGTCGAACCGGTAGTCGCCGAGCCGCCGGAACTCGTCGCGCCGCTCGACCATCCCGGCGATCTGCTCGGCGTCGGCGTCGCGCACCCACCACTGGGCGCCGCGGACGTGCGCGATGAGGGTGTCCTCCTGCAGCGCACGCCGGTAGGCGGGGAGGTTCGGCGGCATCGTGGCGACCGTGCCGATCATCGCGTCCTGCCATCCGGTGATGCCGAGCGCGAGCAGCTCAGACTGTGCGCGGAGCAGGCCGGCGTAGGCGAGCTCGTCGTCGATCTCCGGCTTGACGCCGTCGAACAGGTCGCCGGCGCCCTCGTGGAACGTGCCGGCCGGGAAGCCGTCTGCCTCCCGCTCGATGCGGCCGTCGACCGGGTCGGGCGTTCGGGCGTCCAGACCGGCGAGCCGGATCGCCGCCGTGCTCGCCCAGACGCTGTGGTGGTCGCGGCTGGCGACCAGTACCGGGCGGTCGCCGACGACGGCGTCGAGCAGGCCGCGCGTGGGAGCCCCGCCGGGGAAGTGATCCATCGACCAGCCGCCGCCGAGGATCCAGCCCTCGGGGTTGGCCGCCGCGTACGCGGCCACGCGCTGCACCGTCTCGGCCGCGTCGGCGGAGTCGGCCAGGGAGCACTGCAGCAGCTCGACGCCACCGCCCACGGGGTGGATGTGGGCGTCCTGGAATCCCGGGCTGAGAAGGGCGCCGTTCAGGTCGATCACTTCGGTCGCAGGGCCACGGTGGGCCTCCACCGACGCCTGCGGCACGATGTCGAGGATCCGCCCGTCGGCGATCAGCACGGCCTGGCCGGTCACCGGCCGCCCCGCCCCCGTGAAGACCCTGCCTCCGGTCAGAATCACGTCCGCCCGGTCGTCTGCCCGGTTCACTGCTGCGTCGGCCATCGTGCCGATTCCCTTCGTCGTCGAGTGGATCGAGCCGATGCTAAGACGAATCGAACGGTGATGTCAACAGTGCTGACAGCACTGTTGACATCCACTATCGTTGGATCGTGACTGAAGCGATGACGCACGACCACTCGAAGCGCCTCGACCGCGCGACGATCGTGAGGGCGGGGCTCGAGATCGCGGCAGGGCCGCGCACCTCCGCGATCTCCATCCGCGCGCTCGGAAGCGCCCTCGGCGTCGACCCGACCGCCGTCTACCGCCACTTCCGCGCCAAGGACGACCTCATGCGCGCGCTGCTCGACGAGGTGCAGGGGATCGCGCTCGCCGAAGTCTCAGCGGCGGACGGCGAGTGGAGCGATCGACTCCGCACGCTCTCCCGCTCGACGCTCGACACGTTCGTCCTCTACCCGGCGATCGCACTGGAGGCCACGGTGCTCACCACCAACGGCCCGGCGGAGCTCGCGACGATCGAGTACATCCTCGCCGCCTTCACCGAAGCCGGCCTCAGCGGCTCCGACCTCGTGCGCCACTACGCCCTGTTCGCGTCCTATGTGCTGTCGGAGGCCGCCGGCATCGCGCGCGGCCGCACCGTCGCCGGCAGCAGCGACGGCGAGACCCGCGCCAGCAACGCGTGGTTCGAGGGCCCGCTCCTGGTCGACCCGCTCACCCACTCCCACATCGCCTCGGTGGCCGCCGAACTGCGCGACCTGCGCGACGAAGACATCTTCCGGATGGGCGTCGACGCCATCCTCGACTCCGCGGAGCGGGCGGCGGCCGCCCGGTAGTGCTCGCGCGTTCCGGCATCGACGCCGGCGATCAGGCGGTTCTGCGCCGGCGAGGTCGTGCTCATCGCGCGACCGAGAGCGCAGATCCGGGTGCCGCGGCGCAGGGGTTGGATGCTGCGGCACCCGAGGTCGGTGCCCGTCACGCTCAGCTGAGGGCGCGCGCCTTCAGATGGTCGAACTCCTGCTGGGTGATGGTGCCGGAGGCCAGCAGCTGCTGCGCCTTCGCGATCTCGTCGGCCGGGCTCGACGACGCGACCTCGCGGATGTGCGCGTCGACGACGGCCTGCGTGTCTGCGGCCGCCCTCGCGCTCCGCTCCGCCATGCCGCGGCCACGGGCGATCAGGTAGACCAACGCAGTGAGGAACGGCAGGAAGATCAGGAAGATGATCCACACCGCCTTCCACCAGCCGTTGAGCGCGCGGTCGCGGAACAGGTCGCCGATGATCGCGAACAGCGCGAACAAGTACGCGATGAACGCGAAGCACCAGAAGAACCACCAGACGATGCTCCAGAAGCTGTTCATGATCGTCCTCCCCGTCATGACCGGCACACTGCCGGCGACCGGAATGTATCTCGCCGCACGGCACTGTGGCTACACCCGAATCCTTCGACGTGCGAAGCGTTGCGGTTCCGTGGCGATTCACCTCTCCCCATCGCGCGACGGGTGATGCATCCTATGGCCGAATGGGGGGAGGTCGACCATGGAGATCGCTCTGGTCGTCATTCAGGCCTGCGTCGTCGTCGGCGCCATCGTGCTCGGGGTGCGCACGGGCGGGCTCGGCCTCGGATTGTGGGGGGTGGTCGGGACCGCGATCCTCGTGTTCGTGTTCCGCCTGCCGCCGGGCTCGCCGCCGATCGACGCGTTCTTCATCATCATCGCGGTCATCACGGCGTCGAGCGCGATGCAGGCCGCGGGCGGCATCGACTACCTGGTCTCGATCGCGTCGAAGATCATCCAGGCCAACCCGCGGCGGCTCACTTACGTCGCGCCCCTCGTCGCGTTCGTCTTCACGGTGCTGTCCGGCACCTCCAACATCTTCTTCGCCCTCATCCCGGTGATCTACGAGACCGCCTATCGCAACGGCCAGCGACCCGAGCGGGCGCTCGCGGCCTCCACGGTCACGTCGGGGCTCGGCATCACCGCGAGCCCGGTGTCCGCGGCGATGGCGGCCTACCTGGTGCTGATGGAGGCGAAGGGCTTCGGACTCCCCCAGGTGCTGGCCATCACCGTCCCCTCGGCGATCGTCGCCTGCGTCGTCACGTCGTTCGTCCAGCAGCGCATCGGCAAGGAGCTGCTCCACGACCCGGTCTTCCTCAAGCGGGTGGAGGATGGGACCGTGCAGGTCCCCGCCGCCCTGCAGGCACGCTACGACCAGCAGATGGGGCTCGCCGCCCCCGCCATGGCCGCGACGGGCGACGGCTCGGAGACCGGAGTGCCGGCGACCGCGGTCGCCACCAAGCCGCCGCGCGGAGCGGGACGGCTCACCAAGGAGGAGGCGTCCGCCATCGAGCACCCCGTGCCGCCGGGAGGCGCGGTCTCCGCGTGGATCTTCGTCGCGGGCACCCTGCTCGTCGTGCTGCTCGGACTTTTCCCCTCGCTGCGGCCGGCGTTCCCCGACGCGGAGGGCAAGCCGGAGCCGATCCCGATGGCGACCGTCATCGAGATGGTGATGTTCACCGTCGCGCTGGTCATCATCCTGGTGCGACGGGTGAAGCCGTCGCTGGTCGTCGAGCAGCCGCTGCTGCGCGCGGGCTACGTCGCCGCCGTCGCCCTCTTCGGCATCGCCTGGATGGCCGACACCTTCATCTCCGCCAACCAGGAGACGATCATCCAGCCGTTGGGCGAGCTCATCAAGACGAACCCGCTGCTGCTCGCGGTCGCGCTGTTCATAGTCGCCGGCCTGACGACCAGTCAGTCGGCGACGACGAACACCCTCATCCCGATCGCGTTGAGTGCCGGTCTGGCGCCCGGGGTCGTCACGGCGATGTGGCCGTCGCTGATCGGCGTCTGGCTGTTCCCGGCCAACGGGTCCCAGATCGCGTCGGTCGAGACCGACAGGACGGGCTCGACGAAGCTGACGCAGGTGCCCGTGTGGCACTCGTTCACCATCCCGATGCTGGTCTCGTGGGTCGCCGTCGTCGCGTCGGGCCTGCTCATCCAGCTGATCATCCACTGACCGCGGAACCGGAATCCGGAGGAATCGAACAATGACCGACACCGCATCCGACATCGCCGCCGGAGCGAAGGCCCTCATGCCCGAGGTGCTCGAGCACCTCGACGCGCTCGTCCGCATCCCGTCCGTGGCGTTCCCCGGCTTCGACCCCGAACCCGTGCACCGCATGGGCCGTGCCGTCGTGGACCTGTACGCTGCGGCGGGCGCCGAGGGCGTGCGTCTGCTCGACGTACCGGGAGGCTACCCGTGCGTCTACGCCGACCTGCCCGGCCCCGACGGCGCCCCCACCGTGCTGCTCTACGCCCACTACGACGTGCAGCCGGCGGCCCAGAGCCAAGGCTGGTCCAGCGATCCGTGGGAGCCGACCCGCAAGGACGACGGCCGCATCTACGGGCGCGGCGCCGCCGACGACATCTCCGGCCTCGTCGCCAACTACGCGACGCTGAAGCTGCTCGGCGCCGACCGGCCGTGCCGGGTGATCCTGCTGTCGGAGGGCGAGGAGGAGACGATCTCGCACCTGGAGGCGTTCGTGGAGGCCAATCCCGCGCTGTTCGCCTGCGATGCCGCCGTGATCGCCGACATCGGCGGCCAGGAGGTCGGGCGCCCCGGCCTCACGGTCGCGCTGCGCGGCGACGTGGCGTGCACCGTCACGGTGCGCACGCTCGCGAACCCGGTGCACTCCGGCGAGTTCGGCGGGGCCGCCCCCGACGCGATGACCGCGATGATCCGCATCCTCGACACGCTGCACGACGAGCACGGGGACACGGTCATCCCCGGCGTTGACTCTGGCGGCTGGGACGGAGCGGCGATGGACGAGCCGGTGTACCGGGAAGGGTCGGCCATCCTCCCCGGTGTCGACTTCCTGGGCACCGGCTCTTTGGCCGACCGCATCTGGATGAAGCCGTCGGTGACCGTGCTCGGGATGGACCTCCCGAACACGGTCGAGGCGTCGAACGTCCTCCTGCCGTCCGTCACGGCGAAGCTCTCGATGCGCATCATCCCCGGCTCCGACGGGGACGCGCAGCTGGAGGCCCTGATGGCGCACCTGCGGGCGCAACGACCGTGGAACTGCATCGTGGAGGTCGAGAAGGTGAAGGTCGGCCACGCGTTCCGGGTGGACGAGACCCACCCGGCCATCCCCGCGGCCAGGGACGCGATGCGGACGGCGTACGGACGACCGGTCGAGTCGATCGGCAGCGGCGCCTCGATCCCGCTCGTCGCGTCGCTGAAGAAGGTGTCCCCCGGCGCGGCGATCCTGCTCTGGGGCGCGGAGGACACCAAGCAGTCGCGCATCCACGCCTCCGACGAATCGGTCGACCCCGCCGAGATCGAGCGGCTGATCGTGACCCAGACGCTGTTCATCCAGAAGCTCGCCACGGCGATGTAGCTGCGGACGGCGCAGGGCCAAGGGCAACGGGCGGCTGATGCGGGAGCTCGCCAGATTCGCCGGAGCGGTCGCGGTGATCGCGCTCGTCGCCTTGGCGACCGCGCCCGGCCCCGCGCTCAGCGCGATCCGCGTCGTCGACGCCGTCGTGGTCGTGCTCGCGGCCGCTGCTGCGACCGCCTGCGCCGTCGTCGCGGACGTGCGGCGCGCGCGGGAGCGGCAGGCGGAGGCGGCAGCGCACTCGCCCGTCTAGGCGGCGCGCTGTAGCGTGGGACGATGGCCGATCTGCCCGACGCGCTCCCCGCCGACTACGACCCTGCCCACGTGTTCCGCGTCGTGGCGATGCCGGTCGAACGCGGCTGGGGTGTCTGGCTGCGCGCGGCGGACGACAGCATCATCCACGGCTTCGGGCTGGGGCTGGCACCGGAGACGCCGTTCCGCCCGGACGTGCTCGACGTGCTCGGGCCGATCCTGAACCTGCAGTTCCGGCTCGCCTACATGGACGACGCGGCGTGGGACGAGATCGACAACCACTGGTCGGCCGTGGTGTACGAGTACACGCCGCGGTAGGGGCCTCGGCAGCCGGACATCAGTCGTCCGGCGTCGAGATCTGCTGGACGACATCGTCGCCGTCGGCCAGGGTCCGCGGCTCGGTCCCGGAGTAGAGGTACGCGGCCGCCTCCGGCCACGCGCTGGCGTCGACGAGCCGGAAGACGTCGACCGCGGCGGCGCCCTCGAAGGCGGCCGCGGCGCGGATCACCGCGGGAGGTCCGGCACCGACGATGGGCAGGCGCTTGCTGAAGCTCTCGCTGGTCTCCTCGGGGTAGAGGAACACCGCCACGAAGGTCCCGTGCGCGCCGCTCGGCTCCATCGCTGGCATGGCCGACCCCCGCACGTCGTCGCTGACACCCGAACGGGGGTGCCCTTGTGGCGCATGATGCACCAGGGTCCCGGCGCGCGGCAAGGGGAACAATCCGAGAACGCCCGCGCACAGCCGCCCGTTGTCTGCCGAGGGGCACGTCGTTGTCGCCTTTCGCGGGCGAAAGCGACAACGACGTGCCCTTCGAGGTCGGGCCTACGGGAGTGAGGAGTCGAGGAGGTCGGCGTCGGGGTTGCGCTTGCGTCCCCGCTGCTCGGCCTCCAGCCGTTCGGCCTCCTCACCGCTGATCGCCTCGCCGCGGGCCACCAGGCCCGACTCGTCGGACAGCGGGATCTGCTTGAGGAACAGCGCCAGCAGGAACGCGACAGCGATGAACGGGAGCAGATACCAGAACACCGGGGCGAGGGCGTCGGCGTAGGCGTTCACGACCCCGGTGTGCACGGCCTCCGGGAGCTTGTTGAGGGCCTCGGGGCTGAGGGTGGACGTGGCGCCCGCCGCGTCGGACGCCGAGGCGCCGGCCTTGGTGAACACCGCCGTCAGGTTGTCGGTGAGCCGCGTGGTGAACAGCGTGCCGAAGACCGCTGTGCCGAGCGCGGCGCCCACCTCGCGGAAGTAGTTGTTCGTGGAGGTCGCGGTGCCGAGCTGCGCGGCGGGGACCGCGTTCTGCACCACCAGCACGACGACCTGCATGATCAGCCCGAGGCCGGCGCCGAACACGAACAGGTACACGCAGATCAGCCAGATGGGCGTGGAGGCGGCGAGCGTGGTCATGCACACCATCGCGATCCCCGTGATGACCGTGCCGAGGATCGGGAACAACCGGTACCGGCCGGTGCGGGTGATCAGGGCGCCCGACAGGATCGACGTACCGATCAGGCCGACCATCATCGGGATCATCAGCAGGCCGGAGGCCGCCGCCGAGGTGCCGGACGACATCTGCAGGAAGGTCGGCACGAAGCCGATCGCGGCGAACATCCCGATGCCGAGCGCGAGGCCGATCGCCGTCGCGTTGATGAAGATCGGGTTCTTGAACAGGCTCAGCGGGATGATCGGGTCCTTGGCCTTGGCCTCCGCGATCACGAAGGCGACGGCCGCCGCCAGCATCCCAGCTCCCCACGCCCACGTCGCGAGCGAACCCCAGCCGTAGGCCTTGTCACCGCCGAAGTCGGTGAAGAAGATCAGGCAGGTCGTCGCGATCGAGAGGAACACGATGCCCAGGATGTCGATCGGTTGCGTCGCCTTCTTGGTCGGCAGCGTGAGGGCGAAGATCGCGATGACGAGCGCGGCGATCCCGACCGGGATGTTGATGTAGAACGCCCACTGCCAGGTGAGGTGGTCGACGAAGAAGCCGCCGAGCAGCGGGCCGGCGACGGCCGAGAGGCCGAAGATCGCGCCGAGCGGCCCGAGGTACTTGCCGCGCTCGTTGGCCGGGACGATGTCGGCGATGATCGCCTGCGACAGGATCATCAGACCGCCGCCGCCGAGGCCCTGCAGGGCGCGGAAGACGACGAAGGTCCAGAAGTCGCCGGCGAAGGCGCAGCCGACGGAGGCCGCGGTGAAGATCGCGATGGCGGCGATGAACAGCCATCGTCTGCCGAGGACGTCGCCGAGCTTGCCGTACACCGGCATGACGATGGTGGTGGCGAGGATGTACGCCGTGGTGATCCAGACCTGGTGCGAGACGCCGCCGAGGTCGCCGACGATGGTCGGCATGGCGGTCGAGACGATGGTCTGGTCGAGGCTCGAGAGCAGCATCCCTGCGATGAGGGCGCTGAAGATGATCCAGATGCGGCGCTTGGTGAGCAGCATCGGGGCCGGCGCGGTCGCGGTGGTCATGGTCTCCGTTCGGTGGCGTTTCGTGTGTCTGCTGATGCGGTGATGTCTAGAAGAGCTCGCGCACGACCTCGAGGCGGCGGTGCACGATCGTGGGGAGGTCGTCGGCAGGCTCGGCCCCGCCGGAATCGGGCTTGAAGTACTGCTCGGCGCTCGCGCGCATGATCGCGCCCACGAGTTGCACGGCCGCCGCGGCCCGGAGGTCGCCGGCGGCCAGCCCCTCCCTGCGCTCCACGAGCTCGATGTCGCCACGCTCGCTCTCGCCCGCCAGCTGGAGCATGTGCCCGATGAGCCGCGGCTCACGCTCGAAGGCCTGGATGATCTGGGCGACCTCCGCTGCCGTGATGCCCCCGAACGACCAGCGCTCGAGGTGCAGCGCGACCAGGTCGTCGACGAGATGCGCGACGCCGCGGGCGCCGGCTGCGGCGAACCGCTCCGCGGCACCGGACTCGTCGAGATCGACGGGGACGCCGATGACGGCGTTCTCTTTGGAGGCGAAGTAGTTGAAGAACGTGCGGCGGGAGACGCCGACCTCCTCGCAGAGCTCCTCGATCGTGAAGCCGGTGAGGCCGTGGGCGATGGTGAGCCGACGGGCGGCGTCCTTCAGCCCCTGCGCGGTCTCGGCCTTGCGCCGCTCGCGGGTAGACATTGCACTCTCACTCACGAAGTGCAACTTTGCACTGTGTACCTGAAAGTGCAATGTGAGCGCGCGACGACGAGCGCGAAGGGCACGTTGTCGCCCCATTCGAGTGCCGAAGGGGACAACGACGTGCCCCTCGCCAGAGTCGCCTACAATAGAAATTGTGGATTTCACTGGGACGATTCTCGGCTCGCTCTTCTTACTCCTATTCCTCCTCGTCGGAGTCTTCGCGGTCGCCCTGGTGAGCCCGCTGTTCCGTCGGAACCGCCGCGACGACTAACGCGAGGAGCGCGGACCCGACGCGCGAGCGCGCCCCTCAGGTACTGGTGTTGAGCGTGTAGCGGCCGGAGGCGCAGCCGGTGATGAGCCAGCCTCCGGAGGCCGCCACGGTCGCGAGCGCCGTCACACCGGTGGAGTGCACAGTCGGCATCGTCGCGCCGGGCACCCACACCTCCAGCCCGCAACTGTCTTGCGCCGTGCTGCCGACGAGGAGCAGGTCGGGGCCTTTCGCGCTCAGCACGCTGAGGGTTCCGGGCGCCGAGCGCGGGTACGCGCGACTCAGGATCGCGAGCAGGTCGGTGCGCGGTGCCGCGTCCCCTCCCGTCGCGCAGTTCTGCACCTGCAGCCCGTTGCCCGTCGGGCCGATGCCGTTCTGCGGGTCGCCGCACGCCTGCTTCCACACCCAGTACGCGCTGCCCAGCCGGTTCGCGTCCTCGGCTTTCGCGTAGCGGGCGAGTCGTGCGTCGACGTCCGCGGTATCGCCCCAGTAGCCGTACTCCCCCGACCACAGCGGCGCGTCGTACTCGGCCGCGACGCGCTGGGCGAGCGTGAACTGCCGCTCCAGCCCGACGATCGGCGGGAGGCCGAGCGAGCGGTCCATCGTGATCGACTCGGCGTACAGGTGCGGCGAGAACACGATGTTCCCGTCCGTCGTGAACCCGGGAGCCGGGCCGGTGTCGAAGCCGAGCCCCGACCAGAGGATGCTCGGCTCGACGACCACGATCTGCCGCGACCCGGCGGCGCGGATCGCGCCGATCGCGCGGTCGTAGAACCGGCCGAGCAGGTACGACGTCGTCACGGGAGCGGTCTCCCCGAATCCCGGCTCGTTGAGGAGGTCGTACCCGGCGACCGTCGGCTCGTCGCGGAAGACTCTCGCCAGCCTCCCCCAGGTCGCCACGAGCGCCGACTGCACACCGGAGGTGTCGAAGTAGAAGTTCTGGAACGCGCGGTCGCCGGCCGGCGAGATGTCCCGCCCGGTGAACTGGCAGCGCGGTGCGCCGTCGGTGATCGTCGCCCAGGCGGGGGCGCCGTCGTAGCCCCACATCGGATCGGTGCCCGCCCGGCAGTCGGTGCCCGCCGGCGTCGCGCCCTTCCACCAGCCGTCCTGGTGCATGTCGAGCACGACGTAGATGCCGTGCTGGCGCGCCCAGCCCACGGCCTCCTTCACCGCCGCCAGGTAGCTCGGTGAGAGCGTGCCCCTGGTCGGCTCCAACGCCGACCACGAGAGGTTGAGGCGCACCACGTCGAAGCCCCGCGCCGCGATCCCGGCGAAATCGGCCTCCGTCAGGGGACGCGTCGCGGCGAGCCCGGTCTTCGGCTGGTAGAAGTCGACGAGCTGGTTGACGTTGACGCCGCGCAGCAGCACCTGGTCACCACGGCCGTCGGTGATGGCCGTTCCGGAGGCGCGGAGGAAACCGGCGGGCGCGGCGTCGGCGGCGCCCGCGCTGCCGGATGCGGTGGCCGACGAGTCCGCCGCCGACGCCGGCGCGATCGCCGGCACCCCGAGCGCCACCACCACGGCGACCACCACGATGGTCGCCGCCGACAGCCGCGCGACGCGAACACGGCCGGCGGCGGGGATGCGCTCGACGACCACTGCGCCGACGCCGACGATCCAGCCGACGCACGCGCCGAACGAGAGACCGTCCGCGACCGCCACGTACGCCGCCATCGCCGGCCAGAGGTCACCGCTGAGCCCGCCGTCGACCGCGAACGCGACGACCGCCTGCACGAAGCCGACCAGGCCTCCCGCCACGAGTGCGGCGAGCCAGCCGCCCAGGACGCCGGGGACGCGTCGCCGCATCCAGCGCAGGCACACGACGGTGGCGAGCCCGATCAGCAGCACGGCGACGATCACCGAGGCCGGCCCGCGGTCGGGCCGGGCGACCGGGACGCCTGGAGCGTACGCGGCGCTCGTCCACCACTCGCCCGCCAGCAGCGGCGCAGCGGCGGCGAAGAGCGCGGCCGGGATCCACGGCGGACCGCACCGGTGCGTCTCCCGACGGGTCGGCCCGCCGAACCAACGTGCGACAGCCGCCACGATCAGGGCGGCCGGGACCGCCTTGGCGGTCACATAGCCCGCCGCCCACGCGCTCACCGCCAGGTTCCACGTCATCACCAGACAGGACAGCGCCTGCGCCACCAGGACGGCCAGCACCACGCCGGTCACGAGCGTCCAGTACCGTTCGCCCGCGCGCACCGTCACCCACCACACCATCCCGAGCAGCACGGGAAAGCCGACCAGGTAGGGAGCGAACGACCAACCGCCTGCCGCGAGCGTCGGCACGGCGCCCGACCAGCCGACCAGCGCGAGCAGCCCGGTCGGGTCGGCGACCGCCTGGACGACGACCAGGACCAGGACGGCGGACACCGCGACGAGAGGACGGCGGACCGACTTCATGACACTCCATCGTGACAACGGGCTGGGGGCCGCCGACGGTGGCAGCCAGCACAGAATGCGGGATTCGGCACCGAGTGTCAAGCTGAGGTCGGTGGCAGGATGACATCGTGACCCAATCGATTCTTCTCATCACCGGCACCTCCTCCGGCATCGGCCTGGCCTCGGCGGTCGCCGCCGCCCGCGCCGGCTTCACCGTCGTGGCCACCATGCGCGACCTGAACCGCGCCGACGCCCTGCGCGACGCAGCCGACACCGCGGGTGTCTCGCTCGACCTCCAGCCGCTCGATGTGACCGACCCGGCGTCCGTCGCCGCATGCCTCTCGTATGTGAAGGCGACCTACGGCCGCCTGGACGCCCTGCTCAACAACGCCGGCGCCGGCCACCTCGGCACGATCGAGCTGGAGTCGGTGGACGATGTGCGCGCAGTGATGGAGGTCAACTTCTTCGGCGTGGTCGCCATGACCAAGGCGGCCCTCCCCCTGCTGCGGGCGAGTGGCGGCCGTGTGGTGAGCGTCTCGAGCGTGGGAGGCGTCGTCGGCCAGCCGTTCAACGAGGCCTACTGCGCGGCCAAGTTCGCCGTCGAGGGGTTCATGGAGTCGCTCACCCCGGTGGCGGCGACCGTCGGCGTGCGTGTGACCGTGATCGAGCCGGGCGCGGTGACGACCGAGTTCGTCGCCAACGTCGGCGGTCGACGCTCGGTGGAGGGCACGCCGTACGACGGTGCGCTCCGCGCCTACCTGGAGCGCACCGCCGCCGCGTTCGACCCCGCGGCCGCCCAGACCCCGGAGGGTGTGGCCGACGTGATCGTCGAGGTGCTGACCTCCGAGAATCCGCCGGCCCGCGTGCAGACGTCGGAGGCCGCTCAGCGGTTCGCCGGCGTGAAGCTCGCCGACCTCGACGGCGCGCACGTGCAGGCGGTCACCCGCCACTGGGTCACGGGAGCCTGACGCCGTTCAGCGGCGGCGGGGGCCGACGAGCGTGTAGAGCAACGGAAGCGCTGACACGCTCATCAGCACGATCCCGAGCGGGAGCACGGTCGGCAGCAGCACCGCGCCGGCGACGAGGAGGCTGCCGAACAGCACCGCCCCGATGAGCCGCCGGGTGACCCGCTCCAGGCGGGCGATGCGCTGGTCGAGTCCCGGCGTCTTCACGGCGAAGTCGCCCTCTTCGATGCGCGTGACCACCGTGTCGATCCGCCTCGGCAGCCGCACCGCGACGCCGGCGATCGAGACGGCCTCCTTCAGCGCGTCTTGCACCACGTTGCCGCTCTCGTCCCGCAGCAGCTGCGACGCGTAAGGCTCGATCGAGTCCCACAGGTTGAAATCGGGGTCGAGCGCGCTGCACACTCCCGAGGTGAGCGACATCGCCCGGATGATGAGCAGGAAGTGCTCGGGAAGCTGGAACGGCAGCGAGCGGATGACGTCGCCGAACTGCACGGCGAAGTCGCGGAACTCGCGCTGGTCGACCTCCCGCAGCTCGGCGAACCCCATGCCGCCGAACCGCGCGAACAGCTGCGTCATCGCGCGCTCCAGTTCGCTCGTGTCGGCGCTCGGCAGCAGCACCCCCACCTCGCGCATCGCGTCGACGAGGCCCTTGCCGTTGCGGGAGGCCGCCGCGATCAGCAGCTTGCGGAGGCCGCTGCGCGTGCTGTCGGGCACCTCCCCCATCATGCCGAAGTCGATGAACGTCAGCTTCCACGGGTGCGCGGTGGTCGAGTCCATCGCGTCGGCCGGGTCGGGGACGTGCGGCGTGACGAAGATGTTGCCCGGGTGCGGGTCGGCGTGGAAGAAGCCGTTGGTGAAGAGCTGGTCGAACATCACGGAGGCGAACACCGGGGCCACGTGGGCGGGGTCGATCCCGGCGGCGCGCAGGGCGGCCGCATCGGTGATCTTGATCGCCGTCACGTCCTCCAGCGTCAGCACGCGCCGGGTGGTGCGTTCCCACACCACCTCCGGGTTGGCCACGCGCGGGTCGTGTGCGAAGTCGTCGGCGAACCGCGCGCAGCTGCGGGCCTCGTGGAGGTAGTCGATCTCCTCGAGGCAGGTCACCGAGAACTCTTCGACGAGCGCGGGCATGTCGACCCGGTCGGCGACGACCCGCACGCGTTTGAGCCAGCCGCCCACGCGTCTGAGCGCGGCGAGGTCGACATCGACGATCGCGTCGATGCCCGGCCGCTGCACCTTGACCACGACCGTGTCGAGCCCGGTGTCCTCGCGGTCTGCCTGCACCAGTCGCGCCCGGTGCGCCTGGCCGAGGGAGGCCGCGGCGACGGGAACCGGGTCGATGCTCTCGAAGACGCGCTCCAGCGGCATCCCGAGCTCGCGCTCGGCCAACGCCCGGATGGCGTCGAACGGCACCGCAGGGACTTCGTCCTGCAGCCCCTCGAGCTCTCTCGTGATCTCCGGCGGCAGCACGTCGAGCCGGCTCGACATGAACTGGCCGACCTTGATCATCAGGCCGCCGAGCTCGACCGCGAGGTCGTGGAACCGCCGTGCGAACGCGGTCAGCCGTTTGGTCCGCCCACGCTCGCTGAACCGGCCGAGGCCGATGCGCGGCAGGAAGAGGTCGTACCACCAGATGTGGATGAGGTTGCGCGCCGCGAAACGCAGGATGCGTCGGTAGCGGGCGCGGGTGTCCCCCGCGCCCGCCGTGTTCGCTGTGGCCGGGGCCGCCACCCGGTCAGTCCTGCGCGAGGATCGAGTAGAGCTTGCGGCGTGCGTCCTCGAGGACGGTCACGGCCTCCTTGATCTGCTCGGGCGTCCCCGTGCGGCGCACCTGGGCGGCCGCCTGGGCGAGCGCGACGCCCGCCTTCGGGAGGTCGCCGTCCCACGGGTTGTGGCCGCCGAAGGGGCCACGGTTGCTACCGGCACCGTCGCTCGTGCTGTCGGTGTCCCACGGCGCCGGCCCGGCCTCCTCCGCCGCGGCCTTGCCCTCCTCGGTGAGCGCGTAGGTCTTGCGCCCGTTGGACTCCTCCGCGGTGATCAGCCCCTCGTCGGCGAGCAACTGGAGGGTCGGATAGACCGACCCGGCAGACGGCTTCCAGCTCCCCCCGCTGCGCTCCTCGATCTCACGGATGATCTGATACCCGTGCATCGGCTTCTCGGCGAGCAGGCTGAGGACCGCGGACCGCACGTCGCCGCGCCCCATCCGCGTGCCGACCTTCTTCTCGAACTGCGACCGCAGCTGATCGAACGCCTGCCACAGGTTGTCCGGGTTCATCCCGCCGCCCCAGGCGCCGCCACCGGTGAATGTTCCGCTCATGATGTCCTCCTCGGGTGAGTCGGTAACGATAGTTCACGATATATCGTTCGGGAAGGGAGTGGGAGGGGGTTCGGGGAACTCACATGGAAGTCGAAACGTGCGTGCAGCGCGGGCACGCTGCCTAGTCGTCGACGCCGAAAGCCGCAGAGACCTCGTCGATCGTGAACTGGTTGCGCAGCCGACACGCGGTCAGCGGCACAGCGAAGAAGCCGGTCTTCCACACGCCCTCGGCGAGAGGCCTCGCCACCTCCCACTCCATCGCGACCACGAACTCGCGGGTCTCGTCCGCGGGGTCCTCCGCCGGCGGGTGGGTGTAATCGCCCTGCAGATCGAGGTCGAGGAATCGTGTCGGAACCCCGTCGACCGTGAGGACCGCGTCGTCGGCGGGCACGGCTTCCGCGATCGCGGTGCCGACGGCGACGTACCCTCGCGGCTGTCCCGGAACGAAGACGAAGACCCGTGCGCCGACCGGGATGTTCCGTAGAAGCTGCGAGTAGTACTTTCCGCCCCCTGCCGAGATGAACCCGTACCTGCGGCCGTCCTCCCACGACCGACCGCCGGGTGCCTGGCCGAACGTGGCGTACCAGGTGCGCCCGTCCCACTCCGCGAGCGTGCCGCCCGACGTCGATCTGGGCTTCGGAGTCGCCTGCTGGATCGCGTCGTCGATCAGCCAGGTGCGCGCGAGATACGACCGGCCGTCGTCCTCGAAGAAGCGGAAGAAGACCGCATTGATCGGCACCCCGTGCACGGTGTTCAGGTAGGCGACGATGCGCTCCGTGCTGGTGTCCAGGGCACTCGCGACGACCGTGAGCACGTGCGACGCGTTCACCAGGTCCGGCGGAGCTTCGCCGAACTTCTCGGCGAACGCGGTGTCGAACGCGGTTCCCGGATTCTTGTCCGCGAAGAGGTCGCGAACATCCTGCTGTCCGAGCGTCTGCACCCACGACCCGTAGTCGAGGAGCTGCGCGACGACATCGCGTGGCGTCTTGTCCCGCTTGAGTTCGAGCACGTGCAGAACGCCCTCGCTGTCGATCGCCAGGAGGTCGATGTACTTTCCGTACGCGGTCGGCACCTGCCGGCCGATCAGCAGCACATCGACACCGAGCAAAGACGGGTCGGACTCGATCATCGTCTCCAACCGCGACTCCAGGGCCATCGGGACGGCCTGCAACCTCACCGGCTCCTGATCGACACGCCACAATCCCAGTTCGAGAGCCACTGCAGTCCTTCCTCGAGCGATCGCGATCCGTTGTCCGACCCTACAGCGGGGGGTCGCCCGAACCGGCCGAGCGACGCAGCCTCCCTCCCCCAGTACAGGTGCACCCCGCGCGAAATCCTCACGATTCGATAACGAAAGCGATAGCCTCAGGCGACCCGACACGTTCTCGACGAGGAGCCCGATGAGTCAGTTGCCGCCTCCCGGCTGGTATCCCGATGCCGACAGCCGTTACCAGAGGTGGTGGGACGGTCAGCGCTGGACGGACTCCCTGCAGGCCGTGCCGCTGTCTGCGCCCGTCCTCGTCGCGCCGCGGAACGGTCTCGCCACGGCGGCGCTCGCCGGCGGGATCGCCGCTGCCTCGATCGCTGCGCTCGAGATCGTCACCGCGATGGGGATCGACCCGCTCTCGCTGCTGCTGATGGTGGCCGCCGCCGCCGTCGCGCTCGCGACGGGCATCCCGGGTCTGGTGCGCGCGAATCGCCTGGACCCGCACGTCGGCAGGTCGCGTGCCATCTGGGGAATCGTGCTCGGCGCCGCCGCCATCGTGCTCGTCGCGGCCGCCGTCACCCTGGCGATGATCCTGACGAACGGAGGGGCGACCGGCACGGCCGCGTGACGATCCGCGCCCCTAGTATCCGATGACTCCCGTGAAGTCCGGCGACCCGTCCGGCTTCGCCGGCAGCGGCGTGCCGTTGATGTAGCGCGGCCACTCCAGGCGCAGACCCGCTGTCGGAGTGAGCACGTTCGGGTATGCGGCCGCCGGAGCCGCAGACGCCGGCGCGGCAGACGTCGGCGCCGCATACGCCGGCGCGGCAGACTCGGCCACGACCGGCTGCTCGAAAGCTGCGGGCGCCGGAGGCACCGCCGCCGGAGGCACCGCCGCGGGCACCGGCGCCACCGGCCCCGTGTACGGCGCTCCCTGCGCCTTCGCCGGCTTCGGCCCGAACAGCGAGTACGTCAGCGGGATCAGGATGGTCCCCAGCGCGTCCAGGATCGCGATCGCCCCGACCAGCCTCCAGTACGCCTCGCCGAAATCGACGTGCTGGAACACCAGCGGCGCGGCCAGGCCGACGGTCAGCGCACCGACCAGGATCAGGGTGACGAGCGTGACCTGCGACATGATCGGTCCGGTGAACCTGCGCTGCGTGTTCAGCACCAGGTGGAGGTGCAGGAGGCCGAGGCGGGTGACCGCCACGAGCAGCATCCACGAGAAGAAGCCCCACCACCAGTCGTCCGGCACGGAGCCGTCGAGCGCCGGCGCCCAGATCTTCCAGAGACCGTCGAGCAGCAGGAACGCGGACAGCACGACCGACACCGCGCCGAACCACGGCGCGCGGCGCGCCGACACGTCGGCGTCGTACCAGGAGACCAGTGAGAAGAAGACGAGGAGCGCGATGGTGCCGATCAGCCTCCAGCAGGTCTCGTCCCACCGGCCGATGACCACCGCGTAGACGCCGACGAGCGCGGCCGCGATCAGCGCGCCGATGACGATGCGCGGAAGCAGCTTCCGCACCCAGCCGAAACGATTGAACCCTGCGGACCTGGTCGGCCCGGGTGCGGGCGCGGTGGCTTCTGTCATGACTCCCCGATCTGGTGGCGGCGCGGCGTGCGCCCTGTGCGGCGGCCGCCGGGGCGGTCGACGCGTCGACAGGGGGAGGCTATCGGGAGCCGCGGCGCGCTCGAATCAGTGGAGGTACGGAAATCTCCGACGCCGGCGCGCCCTTATGCCGCCGCCCCCGTCGGGATCCCACCGGCGAACGACGGCAGAACATCGAGGTACGGCTGCCCAGCCGCCAGCTGGTTGAACTGCGCCATCGACGAGATGTGGTGCTTCTGGCCGCCGGAGAGGTAGTAGATCGAACCGTCCGGCGTGCGGATGAACGCCGTCGCGTTGCCGCCCGTGGTGACCGTCTTGCAGAGCGCGCTGTCGAGCTGCACGTACGAGAACGGGTACTGGGCGGCGAGCGACGAGCTCACGGCGTGGATGCTGCCGCCGGCGCTCACATACTTCTGGCTGCCGCAGATCAGGCCGAAGCCGAGCACACCGCTCGACGTCGGATAGCCGCCGAGGGCGTCGTCCGCGACGTATGCGAACTGGGTGAAGCCGGCAGCGACCGCCTGGTCGAAGGAGGCCATCGGGATCTTGTTGGTCAAGCCGTTCACGAGGTAGACCGACGCGTTGCCTGCGGTGCGGGCGGTGAGCCCGGGCAGCAGCGCAGCCGGGCCCTTCGGCAGCGTGTCGATCAGCGGTTGCGGCACGACGGTGATCGCCGGGGCCGAGCCGCCCGACAGCGCGACGAGCGCATCCCAGTTGCTGACCGGCCGGATGTTTCCGGCCACGACGACGTACACGGTGGGGCTCGCGGTCGACATGATCGCCGAACCTGTCGCGATCGCCGGCTTGGCGGTCCACAAGCCCATCACGGCCGACGATGCGACGACCGGCTGGAACGCAGCCCCGCCCAGGCCGGCCGGCCAGGGGTGCACGCCGTCGGAGGCCACGACCTGCACGGTCGACGACCCGCTCTGCTGGATGGCTCCGATGAACGGCGTTCCGGCGGTCAGTCTGGCGATGCTGTCGGGCCGCAGGCTGCCGACGGCCTTCGCGGCGAGGCCGGTCGTCGCCGCGGTGTTGGCGTCGACGGGGGACGCCGTCCCGCCGTTCAGCAACACTCCGCCCGGCGTTCCGGTCTGGGTCGCGTACACGCCGTCCCGCACGACGGGCGCGCCCGTCGGCAGGTAGTTCAAAGCCGTCGCCGTCAGTGTGTTGAACGGTCCCTGGATGCCTGCCTGCTGCAAGGAGGTCGTGTCGAGCACCTCATGCTTCTGCGCGGAGGCCACGTACCACAGGGGTCCGCCGCTCGAGTTGAGCAGCGGCGTCATCCCCGGTCCGTTCACGTAGCGGGCGGCCTGGGCGGACGAGAGCTGCATATACCCGCTCGGGCTGCACGCCCCTCCGTAGGCCTCGACGATGGTGCACGAATCCAGGTGCAGCTTGATTCCGGCGTCGTAGAAGTACATGCCGCCGTCGGGCGCTCGGAAGATGCGGCCGGCGGCCTGCTGCGTCGCGAACTGGTCGAGGAAGGACTGCGGCACGAAGGCCACCCCGCCGAGCGGCGAAAGCGCGTTCAGCGCGACCTGGTCCGTCACGGGGTACTTGTTCGCTCCGGAGACGACGTACACGCTCGGGTTCGTGGCCGTGCGGGCGAGGCTGGTTCCGAGCCCGAGCAGCTGGAGGTCGGTGTAGCTGCCGTTGAACACATCCTGGTCGCCCGGGAAGACACCGGCGTCGGCATACTGCCACATCAGGTAGCTCGACCAGCCGGCCGGGAGCGTGCCGGGGCCGTCCGAGATGCTGTTGGGATAGCGCGCGATGAACAACGGATTGGCGGAGAAGGCGGCGGAGTTGCCCGTGCACTGGCTCCACCAGTTCGTCGTCGAGTAGATCGCGGGGATCCTCCCCGTCCGGGCGAAGATCGTGTTGGAGAAGTCCTGGATCCAGGAGACCATGGCGCCCGCGCTCAGGCCGTAGCAGGTGGCGCCGTACGGGTTGTACTCGATGTCGAGCAGGGGCGGGAGGGTGCGCCCGTCCGCGGTCCCCTGTCCGCCGTTGTTGAGGAACCAGATGGCCTGAGCGGCACCGCTGGAGGTGTTCGGGGTGGCGAAATGGTAGGCGCCGTGCACCAGGCCGGCGTTGTAGGAGTCGTTGTACTGCTCGCTGAACTGGCTGCTGACGTAGTCGGTCGCCTCGGTCGCCTTCACGTAGACGAACCGGCCGCCGTTGGCCCAGACCTGCGCCCAGGTGCCCGCGTTCATCACCTGCCAGCCGCTGACATCGAGGCCCTGGACTCCGGGCGGCTGCCCGGCGGCCAGCGGCGCGGCCAGCTGCGAGAACGATCGCGCCGACGGGTTCGCCGGCGTCGCCGTCGGCTCGTGCGCTGCGATGGTGGAGCCCATGGCGTGGTTGCGCGCCGAGTTCTGCTCGGCGAGCGACGGGTCCTCTGCGACGCCGTTCGTGGCAGGCGGCTGCGTGGTCGGCGCGGGTGACGCGCTGGGCGCACTGCTCGGCGCCGGTGCGCTGCCGGAGGTCGGGGTGCTGCCGGAGCTCGGCACCGGGGTGCTCGTCGCCGGGGTGTTCGCCGTCCCCGCCGGCGGCGTGGGTCCCGGGGTCGCGGCGGTGGCCGCTGGAGCCGTCGTCAGAAGAGCCGCGGTCATCATCAAACCGCTCAAACTGGCCACGGCCAGCCGAATCGCAGAAGGCATGGGCCGTCCCCTCGTGTTTCACCGTTCGCCGGGCAGACTAATACGTCTACATGAATCGTGGTGAAGCGACCCGCAGGAGTGGACGATCTGATACACGACGTTTACCGACCCGCTTCAACGGCGGGAGCCGACGTGGGAAGCTGGAGGACGTGGGCACCCCGACATCGCCTCCGAGCAGGCGGCCGCCCGCGGCCATCATCGTCGCCGGAGGCCGCTCATCGCGGTTCGGCGGCGACAAGCTGAGCGCGCGCCTCCACGGCCGCACCCTGCTCGACGCCACCCTCGCCGCCGTCGCCGGCTGCGAGCCCGTCGTGCTCGTGTCTGCGACCTGCCCGACAGTGGCGGAGGGCGTCGTGACCGTCTCGGAGCACCCGCGCTGGGGCGGTCCCGCCGCGGCGATCGTCGCGGGCGCCGCCGCCCTGCCTCGCGAGGTGGACGAGACGCTGATCATCGCAGCCGACCTCGTGGACCCGGAGGCCGCGGTCGCGGCACTCCTGGCGATCGGTCACGGCGTGCTCGCCGACGAGACGGGCAGAGCGCAGTGGCTGCTCGCACGTGTGCCGGCACGTGCCCTGCACGAGCGGATCGCGCGACTGGAGGCCGAAGGCGCCGCGACGGGGCGGCCTGCGGCCTCCATCACGGGAGAGCTCGGCCTCCCGATCGTTCCGGCGCGCGCCGAGGCGATCGCCGACATCGACCTCCCCGAAGACCTCGACAGGATGAAGGAGCAGCACCGATGACCCCAGAAGAGCTGGAGACGTGGGCGGGAGCCGCCGCACGGCGCCTCGGAGTGGTGCTCGAGCCCGGCGATGTCTCCGCCCTGCTCGACCTGGCCAAGGACGCCGCGCACGGCGTCACGCGTCCGGCGGCGCCGCTCACCGCCTACATCGCCGGCATGGCCGTCGGCGCCGGGCGCACCCTGGACGACGTCTCGCGCGAGCTGCGCGTCGCGATCGCCGAGGGCGCCGAGGCGTGAGTGATCGCGGGAATCCGGCGCCGGATTCCCGCGATTCGTCACGTCTCGGCGGTCACATCGCGCACATGAGGACGACGCCGACGGCCATGCCCGCGATCTCGCCCACGGCGAGGAGGCTCCGAGGGCGGACGCGGCGGATGGGGGACGATGCTCCGCGCGCCACGCGGAGCATCCCCGCCAGCAGCCACGCACTGTAGACGAGATAACCGGCGACGAACGCGAAGGCGATGGCGGCGAGCGACACCCCGTGCGCGTGCGCCGGGACCACTGCGCCGCCGCCGCGTGCGTCCGGCGCCCCGGCCATCCCGAGCGACAACGACACGAGCGCCGCCATCGTCACGCCGCCGAGGGCACGGTGGAGGCTCATCGGCGCCACCCGCCCGTCGCGGCGCTGGAGCGCGAACCCGGCTGAGGCCAGCGAGAGCACGATCGAGACCAGCCCGAGCCCCGGTGCGGCGGAGGCCAGCACGCAGCCGAGCATCGCTAGCACCATGAGCGACGCCGAGATCCACACCCGGCGCGGGCGCGGCGACCCGAGCAGGCAGCACGCGGAGACCGTGGAGGCTCCGAGCGCGCCCACGTCGAGCATCATCAGTGCCCGCAGCTGCACTCGGGGCCGCAGGCCGACCCCGACGAACCCGAAGCCGACGAACCCGAAGCCGTCGAACCCGCCGCCGACGAACCGGACGCGCTGTGGCACGCCGCCGACGTCGATCGCGGGAGGTCGAGCGTGGGATTGCGGTCGAAGAAGCCGTACGGCTTGAGCGAGAAGCCCGCGTAATCGACGGGCATGATCGGCCAGTCCTCCAGGCGCGGGAAGTGCGTCAGTCCGAACGTGTGCCAGACCACGATGTCCTCGCCGTCGATCGGCCGGTCCTGGGCGACGTACGCCGGCAGGCCCGCGCCGCCCGGGTGGAGGTTGACCGCGTAGCCGGCCGCCCACAGCTCCGACGGCTCGTACTGCGTCACCCACAGGTGGTGCGCCGCGAAGCCGGCCCGGCGGCGCTGGTGCGCCTCCTCCGCGCTGAACAGCGCGGGACCCGACTCCGGGTGCAGGACGTACGAGGTCGGCCGCCCGACCCGGTTGGTGCGCTCGGCGCTGCTGATGCTCCACACCCGGCCGACGCTGCCGTCGGCGTCGCGCACCGCGCCGGACTCGGTCTTCAGCCGGGTGACCGTGCGGCCGATGGCGCTCCCCCACGGGTTGGCGTCCGACACCGGGACCCGAGCGACGTCGATCTCGTCGACCGCGTTCGCGACGCCGTCGACCGTCATGTCCAGCCGCGCGCAGAACATGTGCTGGTGCACGGGAGCGCCGAGCCCGGGGGCGAGCGGGGTGGAGTACGGGTCGTCGCCGCCGTCGTGCGCGCCGGTGAAGACGATGCCCGTGGCCTTCGCCTCCACCTCGAAGGTGCCGTCGAGGTAGAAGTAGAAGTAGAACCCGTAGTCGTAGTTGCCGACGGTGGTGAAGAAGGAGACGACCAGGCGGCGCTGGCGGCGGGCCTCCGACGTGTGGGTGAACTCGTCGGTGTGCTTCCAGAGGATGCCGTAGTCCTCCTCGTGGATGCAGATCGCGTTCGCGATGGTGCGCGGGCGGCCGAAGTCGTCGGCGACCACGGCGTCCAGGTAGAAGATCTCGCCCAGGCAGTCGCAGCCGAGCTCGAGGGAGTTGGCGAGGCGGCCGAACTGGTACTCGCCGGCGTCGTAGTAGTTCTGCCAGCCGTGGATCGGGGTCGGGTCGGCGTAGTTGACCACCATCTCGGAGATGGAGGCCCGGTACAGGATCGGCCGGCGCTCCTGCTGGTGGGTGAAGGCGACGTCGTGCAGGGTCAGGCCTTCGCGGCCGTTGAAGCCGACGCGCAGGTCCCAGTTCTCCCAGCTGAGCACGCCGTCGTCGTAGCTGAAGCTGACACCCTCGGGCTGGCTGATCTCGATGGGCTTGAGGGAGGTGCGCAGCGGGCCGGTCACCTCGGGGTCGAGGTAGTCGCCCGACTCCATCGGCACGGTTTCGACCGGCGTCTCGACAAGGCGGATCACCGAGCGCGAGAGCGTGTCGACATGGGCGACGATGCCGTCGATGGGGTGCGCCCAGGGGAGGTCGGACGGGCTCCCCTGGTAGAAGGCCAGCACGCGGAACATGCGGCGGCCCTCCTCGTCGTCGTAGTCGAAGTGGCCGGCGGTGAGCGGACAGGTGCGCACGTTCTCGATGTCGTGGATGCCGCGCCTGGCGAGCGCCGCCGCCCAGCCGGCATCGGCCTTGACGATCTCGTCGACGAGCGCGAACTCCTCGTCGAGCACGGGCGCGGTTCCCTCGGTCGCCGGGTCGAGCTCGCGCGTGCCGACCACGACGCCGTCGGTCACGTCGACGACCGCCTGCGTGACGGCGCCGGTGGCGAAGTCGAGGAGCAGCGTCTCCACCTGGCGGCGCAACGACGCCGCACGCTCGGGGTCGAGCACGTCGCGCTTGTGAGGCTCGTGCAGTAGCACGTAGGTGAACCGGGTGTGCTCGGTGACCAGGCCGGCCGCGGTGAGGACCTCGCGTGCGCGGTCGATCTCGGCGGGCGTGAGCGCCGCGAGCGGGTGGATCGCGGTGGTCGTGGTGGTCGGGATCGTCAGGGACATTGCAGAACTCCTTCGTCATGCTCGGTTATTGACTCTAGCGTCAAAATCCAGCGTGGGGAAGAGACGCCGCGGAAATCGTCGGGCATCATGGAGGGCGTGCCGAAGATCGTCGATCATGACCAGCGCCGCCGCGACATCGTGGAGGCCTACCTCCGGGTCCTCGCGCGCTCGGGCGTCGCCGGCACGCACGGACGGTCCGTCGCCGCCGAGCTGGGCGTCGTCCCCGGCACGCTCTGGCACTACTTCGACTCCGTCGAGCAGATCGCGGAGGCCGCGGCCCAGCGGGGAGTCGCGCGCACGCTGGCGCGCATCGACGAGCGCTCCGGCGATCTCCGCGGGCTCGCAGCCTTGCTCGCGATCGCCGAGGAGATCCTGCCGACCACGGCCGTGACCCGCGAAGAGGCGCGCGTCGTCGTCGCCTTCTGGGGCCGGGTGCTGCCCGACGCCGACACGCGTTCGGCGTTCGGCCGGCCGCGCGAGTTCACCGACCGCACCCGCGTCGCTCTAAGCGACGCCGTGGCCGACGGCGACCTCGTCGCCACGACGCCGGTCGAGCCCCTGGTGCGCCTCCTCGACTCCGTCTACGCAGGCGAGCAGGTCATCTGGGCGGCGGAGTCCGTCGACGACGATCCCCGCCAGGCCCGCCGGTCGTTCGCGACCGCGGTCGCCCCCTGGCTCGGCGAGGCGCTCTCGCCCGCGGCCGAGACGCTCCGCACCTGGCTGCGCTAGCCATCGCTTCCTCACTTCCTCCCGCCACGAGCCGGCGTGTCGCGGGAGGAAGTGAGGAAGCGATGGCTGGGGGCTGGGGGTCTGGGTCAGGGGTCGCGCGGGTGCCGCACGACGTCGACGACGGTCTGCGCGAGCGCGACGGCGGCATCACGCAGTGCCCGCTCCGCGTCCGGCCCGACGCACGCCGCCGCGAACTCCGGCTGATGGTTGGTGGCCGGGAGGCTGTTGACTCCGACGTACGGGTGGATGGCCGGGACCACCTGCGAGACGTTGCCCATGTCGGTGGAGGCGCGGTTCATCTTCCCGGCTCCAGAGGTGTCGAACGCCCGCCCGAGCGCGGTCGCGTTCGCGCGATAGAAGCGGAGCGCCCGCTCGTCGTTGCGGAACTCGGAGTAGGGCTTGCTCTCCGGCGTGATCGTGAGCGTGGTCCCGGAGGCCAGCGCGCCGGCCTCGAAGCAGCGGTTCACCCTGCGTTCGACGCTCTCCAGCTCCTCGAGCGTCTCGGCGCGCACATACCATCGCCCCTCTGTGCGGTCGGGGATGGCGTTGGGCGCCTGCCCGCCGACGGTCTGGATGCCGTGAACGCGCGCCGAGTGCGGGAGCTGCTGGCGCAGCAGGCCGATCGCCACTTGCGCGACGACGAACGCGTCGTTGGCGTTCACGCCCTCCTCCGGGTAGGCGCCGGCGTGCGCGGCCTTGCCGTCGTACCGCACGTGCGAGTGCGCGACGGCGAACGGCCGGGCTTCTGCCACGTCCACCGGTCCGGGGTGCGCCATGACCGCCAGGTCGAGCCCGGCGAACGCGCCGCGGTCGAGCAGCTCGATCTTGCCGCCGCCGCCCTCCTCGGCCGGAGTGCCGTAGACCTCCACGGTGATGCCGAGCTCGTCGGCCAGGGGCGCCAGCGCGGAGGCGACCCCGACGGCGATCGCGGCGATGAGGTTGTGACCGCAGGCGTGCCCGAGCCCCGGCAGCGCGTCGTACTCGGCGCAGACGCCGATGCGCACAGGGCCGGAGCCGGCGGTCGCCAGGAACGCGGTCTCCAGGCCCAGGTAAGCGGGCGTCACCGCGAAGCCGCGCGCGGTCAGCGCTTCGCGGAGCCGGGCCGCCGAGCGGTGCTCGTTCCACGCGGTCTCCGGGTCGGCGTGCAGCGCCTCCGACAGCACGACCAGCGCGGGGAGGTCGGCGTCCACGAGCTCGCGCGCACGCTCCTTCAGCGCGTCGACCTCCGCGACCGCGAGGGTCTCACTCATCCCCGGGCACCCCGTAGCTCGGTGCTCCGGCCGGCATCAGCCCGCGCAAGACGTAGGCGTCGCGCTGCGGCAGCCAGGTCTCGACGAGGATCTCGTCGAGCAGCTCCACGGGGTCGTCCGCCCAGTCGACGCGGAGGTCGGTGACCCGCCAGCCGGCGTCGCGCACGACCGCGACGCCGGCCGAGTGCACCGGCCCCTCCTCGCCGCCGGCGGCGATCGCGGCCTTCAGTGCGGCCAGCAGGCGCACCTCCAGCTCGCCCGACGCCGCCTCGAAGGCGTCCACCATGAGCTGCGGGAGGTCGGGCCTGGCGAGCATGTTGCCCGCCGCGACCGCGTGCGCCGACTGCGCCTGGCCGTGGTGGCCGAGCACGTGCGAGCCCGAGTGGATGGCGGAGCGGCCGTCCCGGTCGATCACGAGCAGCTGCCGGTAGTCGATGTCGGGCGTGGAGTCGACGACCCACGCCAGCACCTCCTCGACCGGCCTGCCGTCGCGCAGCCCGTCGATCAGCTGCGGACCGAGCCGCGGATCGGTGACATTCTGCGAGTGCGCTCCCCCGACGCCGTCGGCGAGGCTGACGCAGCGCGCGGCGACGGCCGGCGACGAGGAGCAGATGGCCGAGCCGATGGCTCCTGTGCCGTCGACGGCGAGGATGGAGAATGTCATCGGACGAACCCTGCGGAATCCGAGATGACCGCCGTCGCGTCGATCTCCACCAGCCACTCCGGCCGGGCGAGCGCCGAGACCACGATTCCCGTGGAGACCGGGAAGACGCCCTTCAGCCAGCGACCGACGACGCGGTACACGGCCTCCCGGTAGCGCGGGTCGATGAGGTAGATGACGACCTTGACGATGTCGTCGAGGCTCGAGCCCGCCTCCTCCAGCAGCATGGCGATGTTCGCCATGGCCTTCTCGGCCTGGGCCTCCACGTCGCCGATGCCGACGGACTCCCGCGTCTCCAGATCCTGGCCGATCTGGCCGCGCAGATAGACGACTCCGTTCGCGACGACCGCCTGGCAGAGGTCGTTGTCGAGGTTCTGCTCCGGGTAGGTGTCCCTGGTGTTGAACGGGCGGATCCGGGTGTGGGTCGGCATCAGAGAACTGCTCCTTCCGCCGCGAGCGCGGCCTGCTGGTCGTACGCGAGGTACCCGCGCTGGATCTGGATCTGGTCGGCGATGTGGCGGGCGTCGTGCCAGACGCCCCAGATGAAGCTGGACCCGCGGCGCGACTGCCACGGCAGGCCCAGGAAGTAGACGCCGGGCTCGGTGGAGACTCCGCGCTGATGGGCCGGCCTGCCGTTCTCGTCGAACGCGTCGACCTGCAGCCAGCCGTAGTCGGTGCGGAAGCCGGTCGCCCACACGATCGTGGTGATTCCTGCCGCCGCCAGGTCGAGCTCGAGGACGGGGTCGGTGAGGCTCGCGGGGTCGGCGCCGAGGATGCGCGCCTCCGGTTCTTCCGGCAAGTCGAGGCCGTTGCGGGTCACGTAGGCGTCGGCCTCGTCGAGCAGCGCGAACAGGTTGGCGTCGCCGGCGGCGACATTGCGGGCGAGGTCGGGAGCGAACCGCATCCGGCCGTCGACGAATGCTTCGGTGCGTCCGACCAGCGTGATGCCCGAAGCGGCGAGCTCGCGGAAGTCGACGGTGTGACCGCCGTCGGCCCCGCTCACGGCGATGGTGACGTGCTCGGCGCCCTGGGGAGGTGCCGAGAGGTCCCACTTGCCGAGGACTCCGAGCCACCAGACGAAGTCACGGCCGCGGTAGCGGCGCGGAGGACGGTCGTGCGGTCCGACGGACAGCCAGACCTCACGGCCCGACCGGCGCAGCTCGTCGGCGATCTGCACGCCCGACGACCCGGCGCCGACGACCAGCACGCCGCCGTCCGGCAGCTGAGCCGGGTTGCGGTAGTCACCGGAGTGCAGCTGCGTGTGGCCGGAGTCCGCCGGGACGACCGCCGGGATGACCGGGACCTGGAACGGCCCGGTCGCTGCGACGACGTAGCGTGCCTGCACCTCCCCGTCGGAGGTCTGGACGGTGAACCCGGGCCGGTCGCTGTTGCGCACGACGCGGGTGACCTCCACCCCGGTGCGGATCGGGGCGTCGATGAGTCTCGTGTAGGCGACGAAGTAGTCCGCCACGTCCTCTTTGGGGGCGAAGTCGTCCGCGCCGACGGTCTCGAACTCGAGCTTGGGGAAGCGGTCGTGCCAGGCGGGGCCGTTGGCGACCAGCGAGTCCCAGCGTCCCGAGCGCCAGCGCTCGGCGATGCGCCCCTTCTCGAGCACGAGGTGCGGGATGCCGCGGTCGGTCAGATGATCGCTCATCGCGACGCCGGCCTGGCCGGCTCCGACGACGAGGACCTCGATTTCCTGGCTCGACATGCTGATCTCCTTCGTTGAACCGTGAGCTGATCCGTGGCGGAACGAGCGGTGCCGCGGCCGGTCCAGTCATTGTCAGCAGCCGCAACGGAATCTGTAAAACAATGAGAATCGACGAATCGAATCACTGGAAGTGATGCCTCGCGTGGTTCGCGCGCGTGCGCATCTCCGGCGTGAACGACTGCCTTCGAGCATGGGTGGCCGTCGATCACTTCGATCGATGCACTTCAACGCTTTTCGCCGCTCGTTTCGATGCACTCACCGTGCGTACTCTTCCGGCATGACGATCGACACAACCGTCCGCATCGACGGCAGGGCACTCATCGGCGGCGACCGGGTCGACGCGGTGTCGGGTGAGACCTTCATCACCGTCAACCCCGCGACCGGCGCGGCCCTCGCGGAGGTCGCGAAAGGCGCCCCCGCGGATGTCGACCGCGCCGTCGCGGCCGCCCGTGCTGCCTACGACAGCCGCGCGTGGAGCGGTCTCGGCGCCGCCGACCGCGGTGCGGTGCTGCGCCGCCTCGCCGATCTCATCGAACGCGACGCCGAGGAGCTCGCCCTGCTCGAGTCGCTCGACATGGGCAAGCCGCTCTCGCAGACGCGCACGGTCGACGTGCCGGGAACCGCGGCGACGTTCCGCTGGTACGGCGAGCTGGCCGACAAGCTGACCGACGAGGTCCCCGCCACTCCCCCGGGAGCCACCGCGATCGTCAGCCGTGTCGCGCTCGGCGTGGTGGCCGCGATCGTGCCGTGGAACTACCCGCTCGACATCGCCGCCTGGAAGCTCGCGCCGGCGCTCGTCGCCGGCAACAGCGTCGTGCTGAAGCCCGCCGAGACCACGAGCCTCACGGCCCTGCGACTGGGCGAGCTCGCCCTGGAGGCCGGCCTTCCGTCTGGTGTGCTCAACGTCGTCCCCGGGCCGGGTTCGGTCATCGGGCGCGCGCTCGGCCTCCACCACGACGTCGATGCGCTCACCTTCACGGGGTCGACCGCCGTCGCCAAGAAGCTGCTGACCTACGCCGGCGAATCGAACCTGAAGCGGCTCAGCCTCGAGGCCGGCGGCAAGAGCTCCAACCTGATCTTCTCCGACGTGGAGGACCTCGCGCTCGCCGCCGAGAAGGCTGCGTTCGGCGCGTTCTACAACCAGGGCGAGGTCTGCTCGGCGAACTCGCGCATCTTCGTCGAGCGACCCGTCTACGACGAGTTCGTCGGGCTCCTCTCGGCTGCTGCGGAGGCCTATCGGTCGGGCGACCCGCTCGACCCGGCCAGCGGCAACGGCGCGCTCGTCTCCGAAGCGCACGCCGACGGTGTCGCGGAGGCGATCGCCGTGGCGGCGCGCGACGGCGAGCTGATCGGCGGCGAACGCATCGAGCGCGACGGCTCGACCGCGTTCATCGACCCGGCGATCGTCGCCGGCCTCCCGCTCTCGCACCCGCTGCACCGCGACGAGATCTTCGGGCCACTCGTCGTCGTGCAGGCCTTCGACCACGAAGACGACGCCGTGCGCGCGGCCAACGCGACGGACTACGGTCTCGCCGCGTCGGTCTGGACCTCCAGCCTGTCGCGCGCGCACCGGGTATCCGAGCGACTGGTCGCCGGCACAGTGTCGGTGAACACCGTGGACGCGCTCGGCTCGACCACTCCGTTCGGCGGGTTCAAGCAGTCCGGCTTCGGCCGTGACCTCTCCCGGCACGCCATCGACAACTACGTCGGCCTGAAGACCACGTGGTTCCAGCACGACTCCCACGGCCCGGCAGCGCTGGGCGCATCGTGAACCTCGACCGCGCCTTCCACCAGGCTCCGTAAGTCAGCCCACCCCCACGAGAATGTCAGGACGAAGGAGTCCCCGATGAGTTCATCCACCCGGAACGATGCGAAGCTCGCGACATCGAGCATCCGGGCCCAGCGGTTCCACAAGACGCTCGGCCGGCTCGACATCGTCTTCCTGTCGATCGGCGCTGTCATCTCCATCGACACCGTCGCGCAGATCGCCGCGGGAGGAGGCGCCGAGGCGTTCACCTGGACCGCCGTGATCGGCATCACCTTCCTCTTCCCGTATGCACTGGTCATCTCCGAGCTCGGCAGCACCTTCCACGACGAAGGCGGCCCCTTCGTCTGGGTGCGGCTCGCGTTCGGCAAGCTCACCGGGGCGATCGCGACGCTGTTCTACTGGATCACCAACCCGCTCTGGATGGGCGGCTCGCTGGTGTTCATCTCCGCGGCGACCTGGGGCGCGTACATCGCACCGCTCCCGGAGGGCAGCGTGGGCGACATCGTCTTCAAGCTGGTGTTCATCTGGCTGGCCATCGGCACGGCGATCATCGGCCTCCGCTACGGCAAGCACATCGTCGCCGCAGGAGCCGTCGTCAAGATCGCGCTGCTGCTGGTCTTCGTCGTCACCGTGGTCGTGTACGCCATGAGGAACGGCGTGCACGGGTACGCAGCCGGAGCCTTCTCGCCGACGCTCGGCGGCTTCCTCGCGGTTACGCCGGTCATCCTCTTCGCCGTCGTCGGATTCGAGGCTCCCAACGGCGCGGCCGAAGAGATGCGCAACCCGCAGAAGGACGTCCCCAAGGCGATCACCTCCTCCGGAATCATCTCGATCCTCTGCTACCTCGTCCCCATCTTCGCCATCCTGGCCGTGCTCCCCGCCGACAAGGTGCAGGGCGCCAGCGGCCTCCTCGACGCCTTCAAAGAGGTCTTCTCGGTCTACGGGATCGCCACGGGTCCTGTCATGTTCGTCGCGGCCCTGCTGTTCGTGTTCGTGGTGCTGACGCAGGCGAGCGCGTGGATGATCGCCTCCGACCGCGTGCAGGCCGCCGCCGGCGCCGACGGCGCGTTCTTCCGCTACTTCGGCGTGTTCTCGAAGCGGTTCGGCACCCCGGTGCGGATGAACCTGCTGTCCGGGATCGTCGCCACAGCCTTCTGCATCGCGGCGACCGTGCTGCTGAAGGGCAGCACCGCGGCCGTGTTCACGGTCGTGCTGACCGTCGCCATCTCGACACTGCTGCTGTCGTACCTGGTGATCTTCCCGTCGATCATCCGGCTTCGCCGGAAATACCCGGACATCGAGCGCCCCTTCCGCGTCCCCGGCGGTCGCGCCGGGCTGTGGACCGCCGTGGTTATCATCTACGCCTGGGTGCTCCTCGGCTCGTGGGTGGCGGTCTTCCCCGGATCGCTCGAGTCGCTGTTCGGCCTCAAATACGACTTCGTCGACACCTGGGGCGTCGACCGGCCGACCTTCGAAGGCTTCACCGTCGGCACGCTGATCGTGATCACGGTCCTCGCTCTGGCCGGCTACTTCTGGCAGCGGGCGCGCGACCGCCGCGTCGCCCCGGGCCCGGAGCTGCTGCTGGAGCCGGTGCGCGACTGAGGCGGCGGCGTCGGTAACGGAGGAGATCCGACTCCGGGGTGCTCACAAAGCAGTCAACGGAGGAGATCCGTGGCTGTCGGGGCCGGATCTCCTCCGTTGACTGCGAGGGCAGGTCAGGCCTTGATCAGCTCCGCCGCCCGCTCCGCGACCATCATCACCGTGATGACCGGGTTCACCGACGTCAGCGTCGGGAACACCGACGCGTCCGCGATCCGCAGCCCGTCGATCCCCCGCACCCGAAGCGACGGGTCCACCACCGCGAGCTCGTCGTCGACGGCGCCGATCCGGCACGTGCCGCTCACGTGGTAGACGGTCTGGTGGATGTCGCGCTGCACGGCCGAGATCTCTTCACTGGTCTGCACGTCGGGGCCGGGGAACACCTCCCGCACCAGGTGGCTGCGCATCGGCTCGGTCTCCGCGATCCGTCTGGCCAGGCGCACGCCGGCGACGAGCATCCGCTCGTCGTGGCCGGAGGCGTCGGTGAAGTAGCGGTAGTCGATCACCGGCGGCTCGTCCGGGTCGGCGGAGGCGATGGTGACACGGCCGCGGCTGTGCGGCTTCGCCACGTTCGGCGCGATCGCGACGATCGTCGACGGGAAGGACACTCCGCGCGCCCGCGGGTGGTCGATGACCGGCTCGACCGGGAAGTGCATCAGCACGTCGGCCCTGGTCGGGTCGCCGTCGACGCCGACCATCGCACCGGCGTCCCAGCCGGAGGCGGAGATCGCGGGCGGGGCCGACACGGCCTCCCACACCACGAGACCCTCGGCGTGGTCCTGGAGGTTCTCCCCCACGCCCGGCAGGTCCAGCACCGTCTCCACCCCGGCCGCCTCCAGCACCGGGGCGGGGCCGATGCCCGAGAGCAGCAGCAGCCGCGGGGTGTCGATCGCCCCGCAGGCGAGAACGATCTCACGACGTGCCCGCACCGAGTGCAGCTCGCCGTCGGTGGAGCGGAAGAGCACCGCGACCGCACGGCCGTCCTCGACGACCACCCGTTCGGCGCGGGCGCCGGTGATCACGTCCAGCGATGCCCGGGTGTCCATCACGTCGTGGAGGTAGTGGATCGAGCTCGACCCGCGCACGTTGGTCTGCGGGTCGTAGCCGACCTCGAAGAAGCCCGCGCCACGCGCCAGCGTGTCGGTGCGGCCGTCGTTCCACCGCTCCTGCAGGGGAAGGTCCAGGGCCGCGCCGGCCGCAGCGACGACGTCGGCGACGAACGGGTTGCGATCCCGCCGGCCCACCGGGTGGATCGGGATGCGCAACCGGTCGAAGTACGGCTGGAAGCTCGCAGCATCCCACCCGGTGGCCCCTGCCGCGACCCACTCGTCGAGGTCGGAGGCCGGCGGTCGCCAGGCGATCATGGTGTTCGCGGTCGAGCACCCGCCGAGGATGCGCATGCGCGACTGCCGGATGCTCGAGTTCCCTCGCTCCTGGGGCACGCTGCGATAGTCGAGGTCGTACTCGCTCTCGATCATCTCCTCCCAGCGCCGGATCGACCGGGCCCTGCCCTCGTCACGGTCGCTGGGTCCCCACTCCAGGAGGCCGACCGTCGCATCGGGATCCTCAGAGAGACGAGCGGCGACGATGCCGCCCGCGGTGCCGCCGCCGACCACCACATAGTCGTACTCGGCGGCGGCAGGGGTGGTGGTGGCGGTGCTGGTGGTCATTCTGCTCCTGCGGTTCCGATGGTCGGGGCGAGAGGGGTGGAGGCCGCATCGACGGCGGCGAGTACCGGCGGCTTGGACGGCGCGAACTTCATCAGTGCGTAGTAGAGCGGGCAGATCACGGCGAGGCCGACGATCCACGAGATGTCGACACCGCCCAGGGCGGTGGCGATCGGGCCGGTGTAGAACGCGGTGCTGAGGAACGGCAGCTGCACGAGGATGCCGAGCACGTAGCAGATGACCGCGTTGCGGTTGACCCGGCCGTAGATGCCGCCGTCCTGCCGGAACAGCGAGGCGATGTCGTACTTGCCGTGCTTGACCGCGTAGTAGTCGACCAGGTTGACGGCGGTCCACGGGATGAGCACGCACAGCAGCAGGATCATCAGGTTCGACAGGTTGACCAGGAAGTTGGCCGAGAACGCGAAGCCGAGCACGAGCGCGACCAGGAACAGGATCACGGCGATGGCGCCGCGCGTGACGGCCCGCGGGATCCACTTCGGGAACAGGGTCTGGCCGATCGTGATGATCGCGAGGCTGCCGCAGTAGAGGTTCATCCCGTTGCTGACGCTGATGCCGACGCCGAACACGAGCATGGCGAGCCCGGCGATCCCGGGCACGAGGGCGCTCAGCCCGGTCGCGACGTCGTCCTTCGGGAAGGCGGCGCCGACGATCGAACCGAGGACCATGGGGATGACGGAGCCGAGGACGCAGCCGGCGAACGTCGCCCAGAACGCGGCGCGCACCCCGGTGTCCTTCGGCATGTAGCGCGTGTAGTCCGACACGTACGGCGCGTAGGCGATCTGCCAGAGCGCCGCCACCGAGATCGTGCCCATGAAGCCGGTGGCGGTCACCGAGCCGTAGCCGAGGGCGCCGGCGGGCAGAGTGCCTGCGGCGAAGATGTAGATGAAGACGAGCGCGATGGTGAGGCCGGCGACGACGCTCATCACGGTGCCGAAGACGTGAAGGAGGCGGTAGCCGAACACCGCGCCGAACACGCTGATGAGGCCGACGAGCACCGTCGACCAGAAGGCGCCGAGGTGCGTCAGCGAGTCGAGCGCCTGGCCGCCCAGGATCACGTTGGAGGCGAAGAACGCCACATACATCCCGACGACGATGACGACGACCAGGAGGCTGCCGTACGACCCGAACTGCGCCCGCGTCTGCAGCATCTGCGGCACGCCCATCTGCGGGCCCTGTGCCGCGTGCAGCGCCATCACGACCCCGCCGATCAGGTTGCCGACGACCAGGGCGACGATCGCCGCCCAGATCGGGAGGCCGTAGACGGCGGTCGCCAGCAGCCCTGTCGCGATCGACAGCATCATGATGTTGCCGCCGAACCAGATGGTGAACAGGTTGCGGGCTTTGCCGTGCCGCTCGTTCTCGGGGATGTAGTCGATGGTGCGGGTCTCGACGCCGAGGGCGTCGCTGCGGGCCTCAGTGCTCATGGGTGTGCTCCTCGTTGTCGCTTGGCATAGAAGCATCTGCTGCTTTTCCGCATCAATCAACTAAGGTTGCCTGAAGCACTGCATCACTTCGGGAGATACCGCACCAGAGGAAACAGAGCTGAAACACCACCGTAACCGGAGGTCGCCGATGAGCAAGAAACCGGACGTCACGCTGGCGCAGCTGCGCTACTTCATCGAGGCCGCGACGCACCTCTCCATGACCCGCGCCGCGGAGGAGCTCTTCGTCGCCCAGTCGGCCGTCTCGTCGGCCATCGCGCAGCTGGAGCAACAGGTCGGCGCGCAGCTCTTCATCCGGCAGCGGTCCCGCGGCCTGACGCTGACGCCCGCCGGCCAGCAGTTCCTGGGCGACGCCCGCGCCCTCCTGCTCAACCTGGAGGAGGCGCTCGACACCGCGCGCGGCATCGACAACCAGGTGCGCGGCACGATCCGCATCGGCTGCTTCGTCACGCTCGCGCCGTTCATCCTGCCCGCGATCGTCAGCCGCGTGCGTGCGGAGCACCCCTATCTCGACGTCGAGGTCGACGAGCTCGACACCGACGGCGCCAGGGCGGCGCTGCGCAGCGGTCGCGTGGAGCTGCTGATCGGCTACGACTTCGGCTTCGGCAACGACATCCGCACGGCGGTACTGTCGGACGCGCCGCCGCACGTCATCGTGCCGGCCGATCATCCGCTGGCGGCCTCGCAGCAGGTGTTCCTGCGCGAGCTCTCGCGCGAGCCGATGATCCTGCTCGACCTGCCGCACAGCCGGGAGTACTTCCTCGGCATCCTCGCCGGCGCCGGTCTGCAGCCGGAGATCCGGCACCGGTCGCTGAATTACGAGACGGTGCGCGCCTTCGTCGCGCACGGCCACGGCTTCTCGATCCTCAATCAGCGGCCGCAGCACGACCTCAGCTACGACGGCGAGCGGGTGGCGGCCCTCCCGATCGCCGACAGCGTGCCTGCGCTGCCCGTCGTCCTCGCCGCGATGCGTTCGGTGCGGGCCACCGCGCGGGCGCGGGCGGTCGGCGACATCGCGGCGCAGGTGGTGGCGGAGGCGCTGAACCCGGCGCCGTCCCGAGCGTGAGCGCCGGCGCGGATCCCGGGATCGTCTCGCGCACTGCATCTAGCGCGCTGATGAAGTGATCCAGTCGAAGCTATTTGCATGATCCACGGTCGCACCCGAGACTGTTCGGATACGCGAAGGGACGCCGATGACGAGTCTGCACATCACGAACGCCCGTATCGCTCTCGGCGACGGGCGCTGGCAGGACGGCGGTGTGCTCGTCCGCGACGGCGTCATCGCGGCAGTCGGTCCCGACGCCGACCTGGCCACCCGGCGCGATCCGGACACGGCGGTGCGGGACGCGCGCGGCGTCTCCCTCCTCCCCGGCTTCCACGACACGCACGTGCACCCGCCGATGGCGGGGAACTCCCTGCTCGGCATCGACCTCATGCCGGTGCACGGCGCCGACGCGTACCTGCGGATCGTCGCCGACTACGCCGACGCGCACCCGGAGCTAGAGACGATCGTCGGGGTCGGCTGGTACGGCGACGTCTTCCCGGGCGGTCTGCCGACGCGCGGCCTCCTCGACGCCGTCGTGCCCGACCGGCCGGTGATCCTCACCAGCCACGACGGCCACGGCGTCTGGGTGAACACGCGGGCACTGGAGGCCGCGGGCGTCGGCCACGGCGCCGCCGATCCGACGGGCGGGCGCTTCGTGCGCAACCCGCGGGGCGAGCTGACCGGCGTGCTCCTGGACACGGCGATGCAGGCCTTGGACCCGATCCTCCCGGAGCCCGCGCCCGGATCCCTGGAGGAGGCCATCCTCACGGCACAGCGCCGCCTGCACTCGGTCGGCGTGACGACCTGGCACGACGCCGCGGTCGGCAAGAGCGAGCTCGGTCCCGACTCGCTCGACGCCTACCTGAATCTGGAGGCGCAGGGCGCCCTCACCGCCCGAGTGGTGCTCTGCCAGTGGTGGGACCGCGACAGGGGGTTGGAGCAGCTGGCCGACCTGGAGGCCAGGCGGACGCGAGTCGCCCGCACCCGGCGGATCTCCGCCCACGTGGTCAAGATCATGCAGGACGGCATGATCGAGAACCACACCGCCGCCCTCCTCGACGACTACTCCGACGCTCCCGGCGTGCGCGGCGACTCGTTCCTGCCTCCGGAGGAGCTCGCGGCGGTCGTCGCCGAGCTCGACGCCCACGGCTTCGACGTCCATCTGCACGCCGTCGGCGATAGGGCCGTGCGCGAGTGCCTCGACGCGCTCGCCCACGCCCGCGCCCGCAACGGCTCGACGGGAGGCCGGCACCAGCTCGCGCACCTGGATGTGGTCGACACCGCGGATCTCGGCCGGTTCGCCGCGCTCGATGTCACGGTGAACGCGCAGTTGCTGTGGGCACGCACCGACGTCGAGATCGTCGAACGCAAGCTTCCGATGATGGGCGAGGACCGCGCGGGCCGGCACTTCCCGTTCGAGACGCTTCGCGCGCACGGGGCCCGCATCGTCGCGGGCAGCGACTGGCCGGTCTCCGACCCGAACCCGCTCTGGGCGATGCACACCGGCACCACACGACTGGCGCCCTCCACCGACCCGCACGCGACCGGCCTCGCGCTCACCGACCCGTTGCTCGCCGCCGAAGTTCTGCCGTTCGCCACCGTGCTCGACGCGTATACGGGCACGGCAGCGTGGGTCGGACGATTGGAGGCCACGACCGGCCGATTGGAGGCCGGCCTCGCCGCCGACCTCGTCCTCCTCGACCGCGACATCTCGGGTGGCGAGGGTCTCGACACCGCCCGCGTCACCGAGACCTGGGTCGCCGGCCGCTGCGTGTACACCGCCGAGACGTAGCAATCGCGGGAGTCCCGGCCCGGTCTCCCGCGCCTGCTCTCGTCTCGGGCGGGGCCGTCCTAGCGCGGCAGGAGAGCGTGCAGGAGGTCGGCGTCCCACTCCCCGGTACTCGGGTCGACGAGGCCGAAGCTGGGGCCGTAGGACCAGTATCCCCAGGCGAATCCGTGCTGCTCGGCGAGCTCCCGATTGAACGCGGTCCACCGGGATCGCGATGCGGCGTCGGCGTTGTTCGTCGTGCCGAACTCGCCGATGAACACCGGAAGGCCCGTCGTGGCCGCGAACCCCGCCACAGCCCCGTAGCCCGCCTCGAGCTCGCCGCGCTGCTGGGCATCCCCCTCCCAGGTGGTGCCGATCCAGGAAGCGGGGTCGCCGAGCTCGGTCGAGCCGAGCCAGGTCTCGCCCTGCATCGTGAAGCGGATCGGCCAGTACTGGTGGAGGTCGACGATCACATTCTCCTCCCCCGCCGGCAGCCGAAGCCGCTCGAGGAAGCGCGCATTGTTGTAGCCCGCCGGCCCGACGAGGAGCGTCCGCTCGGGATCCTCGGAGCGGCAGACGCGGATGACGTCGGCCAGCAGCTCGTTCCAGTTCGCGTCGAGGGCGCCGGAGGGCTCGGCCAGCGGCTCGAGGGCGACGGTCGGGCCGGCGTCCGCGATCAGCCCGGCGAGGGATCGGACCCCGACCAGCGCTCGATCGCGCTGGCCGGCCGGATCACGCATCAGGTCGGGATCGAGCTGGTTGGCGACGGCGATCCCGAGACCCGTGTCTTCTGCGGTCTCGACCGCGGAGCGGATACCCTCCAGCGCCTCCGCGTCGAGCCGGTCGCCGTCGCGGTGCGCTGCGAGGCTCACGACGAGTCGGACGCCGGTGAAGCCCGCGTCGGCGCAGCGCGCGAACAGTTCGCGGGTCGCTATGACCGTCCACCCCCGCTCCGCGTCCGCCCCGAGATCCAGCCCGATGTTCAGTGTCTTGCGGAGGCCCTCGTGCACCGCCGTCCGCCGAGCGAGTGTCGACATCGCCCTCCCTTTCATGGATTTCGACTATTCGAAATCGACTATACGGCTTTCGAGTAGTATCGCACGATGCCGATCTCCCCTCTCCGCAATCCCGTGGCAGTGATCGTGCTCGGCCTGCTGAGCGAGCAGTCGCTGCACCCCTACGCCATGCGCGCCCTGATGAAGGAGCGCGGGTACGACCGGCTGACTCGGCGAGGCGAGACCTCCGTCTACGACGTCACCGTTCGCCTCGTCGATCACGAACTGGTCGCCGTCGAGGACTCGTTCCACGACGGCCGCCGCCCGCAGCGCACCGTCTACCGGATCACGACGGCCGGACGGGCGACCCTGCAGGACTGGCTTCGCGCAACGCTGGTCGACCCCGAGTCGCGCGATTCGTTCACCTCAGGACTCTCATTCATGTACTCCCTCCCCCGCGGGGAGGTGATCTCCTGCCTGAAGGAGCGCTGCGCGCGCCTCGCCGAGCTCATCGCGCGCGCGGACGCAGGCGTCGCGGGAGCCCTCGACCAGGGCGTGCCCCCGATCTTCCTCTCGGAGGAGCACTACGCGCAGGCGCTCCGCCGTGCGGAGCTCGACTGGCTGCGCGCGTTCGTCGCCTCGGTCGAGAGCGGAGATCTCGACTGGCCGGAGCCTGCCGCGGCCGCCCCGGCGTGATCGGGCAGGGTGGTGGCATGCCCGATGTGGCCGACTTCGCCGGGGCTTCGACGACTAGTCGGCCCAGTCGACTGAGGTGAACATCGCTCCTGTGTCGGTGAAGGAGGAGATCGAACCTTCGACTTTCGCTGCGATCGCACCACTCGAGGTGATGGCACCTGTCTCGCCGGTCGCCGGGATCGAATAGTCGGCGTGGAACGTGACCTCTCCGGGCGTGGATGTCGTCACCGGCCAGCACCCTCCGGCGCTCACGTCAGCCGTCGTGGGAACGCGGCATCCGAAGTCCCAGTCGCCGATCGCGATCGTGGGACGAGACTGCACCTGCCAGGACGGGTTGGTCCACACCTCGCCGGGTGCGGCGCCAGAACTCAAGGAGAACGAGCACTGCGCCGGGTGGAATGCGGGGTCGGCGACGCAGTCGTCGAACCACGCTTCGGCGGCGGCGGTGGCCGCATCCCTGCCTTTCGCCGTCAGCGTGGCGGGGACCCGAAACGTGTCGTCGCCGCTGAATCCGGCGACGGGTAGCACAGCACTCGGGAGCGTGAACCACGGCGACTGCGATGTGATGGCGAGTGCGTACGTGCCAGGAAACGCGTGGATCCGCTTGACTGCGCCCTTCCAACCGAGGGGGACCCCGGAGAGGGTCGCATCGACGCGGCCGGGCGCACCCATCGTGACCTCCACCGTCGCAAGGCCCACTGGCCGGAGTTTCCACGAATCCACGCCAAGCAGACTGATCGGGCTTTCGCTTCTGGCCAGTTGGAACGTCGCTGTCGTCTGGCCGCTCTTCTGCTGGATGCGCGCTTCGACGGTCGAGCCGGCTCCGGTCGTGCGTGTGCGGAGAATGCGGAAACCGGTCATGCGATCGGTCGCATGGCTGTAGGCCTTGTCGGTGAGCAGAACCTCCGCAGGGTTCGCTGCACGCCCTTCCATCCGTAGCGCGATCGAGATCTCACCGTGTTGCACATGCGACAAGTAGGCCGAGACGACCGCCGACGGCTGCGAGGCCTCGCGGGCGCTGACGAGCATCACCATGACGGTGATTCCCAGCCCAAGGCACAGCGCCGTGGCGAACGCCGCGATCGCGATCCACAACCGCGGGCGCACCGCCATACCATTCCCCCTGATCGAAGTACTGCGACCCACAGCATAGTGACGAATCACCGGCCGCCACGCGTCGAACCTCCGGTGCACGGGCTCGGGCCCGGTGGACCCTGGGGAGCGGTAGCGGTCAGGCGGCCCACTGCCCGGCGAAGGCGTGCAGGCCTTCCGGCGAGATGGCGAAGCGCACCTGCTGGCCGGCGGTCAGGGCGTCGGCCTCCTGCGACAGCATCGTGACGGGGATGCGAAGCTCACCCGCGGCGATCTCCGCACGTGCGAACGGGCCGAAGAAGTCGATCGCGCTGAGCAGACCCGTGGCGGTGCCGGCGGTGGACGCGGCGTCGTCGCCGACGATACGCACCCGCTCGGCCATCACGAGCACGTCCACGCGGTCGCCCTCGCGGAGGTCGTCCTGCGCGGTCCTCAACGACAGTCCGCCGACCTCCACCGTGGCGGAGGGACCGGAGCCGTGGACGACGCCGGTCCCGAGGGACTGTCCGCCGAGGAACTGCGCCACGAACCGGTTGCCGGGTGCCCGGTACATGGACTCGGGGGTGTCGTTCTGCTGCACCACGCCGTGGTCGAGCATCATGACCTGGTCGCCGAGGTCCATCGCCTCCTCCTGGTCGTGGGTGACCATGACGGTGGTCAGCCCGGTCTCCTGGTGGATGCGCTTGAGCTCACGTTGCATCTCGCCTCGGATCTTCTTGTCGAGCGCCGAGAGCGGCTCGTCGAGCAGGAGCAGGTCGGGGGAGGTGACCAGGGCACGGGCGAGGGCGACCCGCTGCTGCTGGCCTCCGGAGAGCTGTGCGGGCGAGCGGGCGCCGAAGTCGCCGAGGCCGACGAGGCCGAGCATCTCCTCCGCCTTCCTCTTCGCGGTCGAGCGCGGTGTGCGGCGGGCACGGAGCCCGTACATCACGTTCGACTGAACGGACAGGTGCGGGAAGAGCGCATAGTTCTGGAAGACGAAGCCGATGTTGCGCTTCTCCACCGAGAGCCGGGTGATGTCGCGCGATCCGACGCGGATGGCGCCCTCGTCGGGCTCCTCGAGGCCGGCGATGATGCGCAACAGGGTGGACTTGCCCGATCCGGAGGATCCCAGCATGCAGCAGAACCGGCCGTCGCCGACGGTGAGGTCCAGCGGTTCGAGGACGCGGGTGCCGTTGAAGGTCTTGGACACGCGCGAGACAGTGAGCTCGGCCATCAGTTTCCTTTGTTCGTGGAGGTGGTGAAGAGCTTGGCGGCGTTGCCGGAGAGCCAGTTGAGCGCGACGACCAGCAGCACCGTGCTCAGGATGATGATCGTCGCGAGCGCATCCACGTCGGGGGTCACGCCGAGGCGCACCATCGAGTAGATCTGCACGGGGAGGGTGGAGACGCCGATCGGCGCGAGGAAGAGCTGGATTGCGAAGTTGTTGAACGTGATCACGAACGCCAGCAGGCCGCCCGCGATGATCGACGGTCCGATGAGCGGGATGGTGATGGTGAGGAACGTGCGCAGCGGGCCTGCACCCAAGGAGTGGGCGGCCTCGGCGTAGTTCGGGTCGAGGTCACGCAGCCGACCGGAGACGATCAGCACGACGAACGGCAGCGAGGTCACGATCGACGCCAGGATCAGCCCGAGCGTGCTCGACCCGAGTCCCAGCCAGCCCAAGACGACGACGAAGCCGGCGGCGAGGATCAGAGCGGGCACGGTGAGAAGGGCCAGCAGGAGGCCGTTGACCGGCAGGGTGACGTACGCCTTCGCGCGCGCCATCCCGAGTGCCAGCAGCGTGCCGACGACGACCGCGAAGATCGTCGCCTGCGTCGCCAGGTTCAGGCTCGTGACGAGTGCGTCGACCAGCGCTTGGTCGTGGGCGAGGTTCGCGTACCAGTCGAGCGTGAAGTGGAACGGGAACGTCCCGTACCGGGACTGGTTCACACTCAACGCCGTCATCGCCAGCAGGGGCAGTGCCAGAATCACCAGCACCACATACAGCCAGATCTTCATCAGCCGCGGCAGAGCGGTGGTCTTCATCGGAGCACCCCTTCGGTGGTCAGTGCGTCTTCGGCGATGAGGGTCTGGGCCGCCGCCCGTTCCGCCTTGGGCCGGCCGGCCTTGGAGACACCGGAGAGCGCGTTGCGCGACCAGGTCAGCAGGCCGGTCACTCCGCCGACGATGGCGAGCGAGGTCACCAGCAGCACGAGCGACATCGCCACGGCGAACTGCTGGTGGACGCCGGCGGAAAGCTGCGCGGAGATCGTGTTGCCGAGCATCTGCCCGTTCGGGCCGCCGAGGATGGCGGGCTCGGCGAACGCGCCGACAGTCTGCACGAACGTGAGCGCGAAGTTCACGCCGATCATCGTGGTCGACAGGGGCCAGATCACGCGGGTGAACACGAAGCGCTTGCTCGCGCCGAGGGTCCGGGAGGCCTCCAGCACCGAGCCGTCGATCTGCTCGGACGCCGAGTACATCACCAGGATGGCGGTGGGAATGGATTCCTGCACCAGCATCAGGATGTTGGCGGCCGGCGTGTACATGATCGACGCCTGCGGGTCGGCGACGCCGATCGCCGAAAGCAGCGACATGACGGGCCCACCCGCCTGCACGAGACTCACGAACCCGTAGATCAGCAGCAGCTGCGACGTGATGTACGGGATGATGACGAAGCCCAGGATCAGCGGCTTCGCCTTCGGACCGGTGTAGCGCGCCAGCGCCCACGCCGCCGGCCACGCCAGCGCGATGCTGAGCACGGTCACGCAGAACGCGATCAGCAGGGTCCGGCCGAGCAGTGACATGTACACCGGGCTGCCGAACATCTGGGCGAAGTTCTCGAAGGTGAGACTTCCCGCGCCGTTCGTGAAGCCGATGACCAGCAGGGCGATCAGTGGCAGCAGCGCGAACAGGACGAGGAGGATGCCGCCGGGCGTGAGCAGGAAGCCCGTGCCCAGGGCCCCCCTGGCCCGCCGCCGGGGACGGCGGGCCAGGGACAGCGGGGCGGTGGTCATCAGGATCCGGCTTTCACCTGGGTCCAGGCGTCCAGCCATGACTGCAGCCGGTCGGCGGGCTCGGGCAGCTGCAGGGCGAGGCTCGAGATCTTGTCCGGGTTCGCCTGCAGACGGTCCAGCGTGGCCGGCTCGAGCGCGTCGACGACGGCCTTGTTGGCCGGGGCGGGCGACGCGTCGGCGGGGGTGTTCGCCCACTTCGTGAGGAAGTCCTTGCCGGTCATGTAGTTCAGCCATTTGTAGGCGAGGTCGAGGTGCTGCGTCTTCGCCGCGATCGCCCAGTTGTCGATCCAGCCGACCGCGCCCTCCTTGGCGATCTCGTACCTGAACTTCTCGGTGCCGGTCGCCTTGCTCGAGATCAGGCCGCCGATGGCGTCGGAGTTGGCGATGCCGGCGACGATCGAGCCGCTGGCGATGCCCTTGGCGAGGTCGTCGGTCGATGCGTAGAGCAGCTTCGCGTTGTCCTTCAGCTTCTGCAGCGCCGGCGTGACCTTGGTCATGTCGGGGTTCTGCGGGTCTTCACCGAGGTACAGCGCCGTGATCGGCACGAGCACGTTCGGGTCGTCGATCAGGGCGATCTGGCCCTTGTACTTCGGGTCCCACAGCACGCTGAGCGAGTCGGGAGCCGGGGTCACCTTGCTGCCGTCGAAGAACAGGCCGGTGCTGCCCCAGGTCCACGGCACGCCGTAGAGCTTGCCGTCTTTGCGGATCTCTTTTCGACCGGAGAGGTCGGAGTAGTAGTCCGAGTAGTTCGTGAGCTTGGAGGTGTCGAGCTCGTGGAAGATCCCGTCGTCGATGCCCTGGCCGATGTACTGGATGTTCGGCAGTGCGACGTCGATGGCCCCGTTCGCCTTCTGCACGAGCTGGAGCTCGTTGGCCTCCGAGTCGATGTACTGGAACTTGAGGGTCGCACCCGTCTCCTTCTTGAAGTCGGTGGCGACCCAGGGAAGGTCGGCGCCGTAGCCCTTCCAGATGGCGACCGTCAGGGTGTTGCTGTCGCTGCCCGATGCGCTCGGTGAGAGCGAGCACGAGGTCAGGGCGACGGCTGCTGCCACGGCTGCTCCGACGGCGATGCTGGTCCGTCGTGCGATGGAGCGGCGCCGTTGCCCTTTGGTGCTGCGTGATTCTGTCACGTCTTTCTCTCCTTTGTGTGTGGTGCTGGTGGTCCACTCCTGGCGGGTGGGGGCGGGGTCAGAGGATGCCGGCGGTGGTGTCCTCGAGGTAGGTGCGGGCCGCGATGAGCTGCCCGACCGGGTCCGACGCGGCATCGAGCTCGAGCAGGATGCCGCCCTCGTAGCCGATCTCGGCGAGGGTGCGCGCGAAGGCGGGCCAGTCGACGATGCCCTGTCCGGCCGCGCGGAAGTAGGGGCGGTGCCGGTCGAAGATGTCGCCGTCGACGAGCGCCTTCTCGCGGAAGGCACCGGCGGCGTCCTTCCAATGGGCGATGACGACGCGCTCCCGGTGCCGGGAGACGAGCTGCACCGGGTCTCCCCCGCCGAGCACGATGTGGCCGGTGTCGGGGCAGAACGCCACGAGGAAGGGGTCGGTGAGCAGCAGGAACAGGTCGACGTCGCGCGGGGTCCAGAACACCGAGTGGCTCTCCGTGTGGAGGGCGAGCGTCACGCCGTGGCGGGCGGTGATCGCTCCGACCTCGTTGGCGATGTCGGCGATCGGGAGGGCCGTGGCCAGGTCGACGGGGGCGAGGTTGTCGCCCTGCGCGTTGTTGCGGCGCATCGGCAGCCCTGCGACGAGGTAGGCGGCGCCGAGCTGTGCGAGGAACGCCGACTCGGTCTCGGCCGCCGCGAGGATGGCTTCCCGGGTGGTCGGGTCGGTGACGTCGTCGGCGTGCTCGATGTCGGCGAAGTAGGCGCTGACCACCGAGAGCCCACGGGCGGCGACTTCGGCGGCGAAGGCCTCGGCCGAGCCGAAGGCGGCGATCGCGGTGAGGCGGTCGGCGGGGGCGAACGTCATCTCGAACTCCGCGATGCCGGCCTCCTGCAGTGCGTCGAGGATCCGGTCCCAGACCTGGCGCGGCTCGGCGGCGGCGAGTGACTCCAGCTCCTCACGGGAGGAGACGCCGTAGAAGGCGGGGTCGAAGAAGGTGATCAGATCGACGCCGAAGGCGCGGGTCGTGACGGGGGCGGTGGTGGTCATGCGTTGGCCGTCTCCTTGGCTGTCGCGGAGTTCCAGGTCACGGTGGAGGGCGCTGGTCGCTCGCAGGTGGTGGTGAGGGTGTGGGCGCCGTCGGTGCCGTTCGCGATCGCGTCGAGCACCTCCAGCACGTGGAGGGCGAAGTCTGCGCTGGTGCGGAACGGCTCGCCGTTCAGCGCGCCGGCGAGATCCGCGACGCCGGGTCCGCGCAGCGGGAGGAGCTCTTCGATCACGCCGTCGGTGAAGCCGTCGATCACGGGCGTCAACTCGCTCCACTCGGTGTCGCCGTGCAGGCGGACCTTCACGGTGTCGTCGTAGTTGTTCGGGTCCGGCACGCTGAGCGTGCCTTTCGAGCCGTAGAGCTCGATGAACGGGAGCCGGTGGTCCCAGACGTCGAAGCTCGCGAGCACGGTGCCGATGGCGCCCGACGCGAAGTCGAGCGTGGCAGAGGCGTGGGTGGGGATGGTCACGTCGATGGACTCGACGCGCCGGCCAGGGGTGGAAACCGGCCGGATGGTGCTGCCGATGCGGGCGCTCGCGTAGACGCTGGCGACCGGTCCGAGCAGGTTGACCAGGGCGGCGATGTAGTAGGGGCCCATGTCGAGGGCGGGGCCGCCTCCCGGCTGGAAGAGGAAGGTGGGGTCCGGGTGCCAGAGCTCGGCCTTGCTGTGGGTGACGAACGCGCTGGCGCCGATCACCTCGCCGATCAGGCCCTCGTCGACGGCGGCGCGGGCGGTCTGTCCGGCGGCACCGAGGAAGGTGTCGGGGGCGGAGCCGAACAGCACACCACGCTCCTCGGCCTCCGCCACGAGCGGGGCTGCGCTTGCGAAGGACGCCGTGAGCGGCTTCTCGGTGAACACGTGCTTGCCCGTGGCCAGCAGCGCACGGGTGACGCTCTCGTGCGCCAACGGCGGGGTGAGGTTGACGAGGATGTCCACCTGGTCGTCGGCCGCGAGCGACTCCACGGAGTCGAAGACCCGCACGCCGTACCGCTCCCCCGCCGCTCGGGCGAGATCGGCGCTGAGGTCGGTGCAGCCGACGAGCTGGAGGCCGTCGAACCGGTCCAGACCGCGGAAGTACGCTCCCGAGATGTTGCCGCAACCGACGATGCCGACGCCGATCCGATCTGTGTTGCGAGTCACGTTCGCCCTTCTACTTTGAAGCTGGGAAGCCTGTTCGCGAGCTTCGCGATCGGCTGTTGAAGGGGACAGTACCAATTATGCGAGGTGATAGCAAAACAATTTTGCGGATTGATAGCAAAACTTTTTTCGATCCCGTAGTATCAGCCTCGGCACGAAGGGGTAGACCGTATGGACCATCAGGACATGAGGCAGCGCAACGCTGCGAGCACGCTCGGCATCCTCTACCGCTCCAGCCCGGCGAAGATGACGGCCCTGCAGCGCGAGTCCGGGCTCTCCCGGCGCACGATCGAGCTCATCCTCGACGACCTCATGCAGAGCGGCTGGGTGACCGAGGTGCACTCGGCGAGCCCCGCCGCGCGACCCGTCGGCCGGCCGGCGCGCAGCTACGCGTTCCGCTACGACGCCGCGTGCGTCGTCGCCCTGCAGCTGGAGGCCGGCCAGATCCACGCGACAGTGGCCGACCTGGCGACCGAGATCCTCGGCGATCTGCGCGTTCCGCTCCCGATCAAGACCTCCCGTGCCGAGCGGCTCGCGCTGCTCGACGACAGCGTCACCGAACTCCTCGACACGGCGGGCGTCGACCGCTCGGCCGTCGTCGCGGTGACCGTCTCGACACCGGGCATCGTGCGCGACGACGGCATGGTCGACCTCCCGATGACGATGCCCGAGTGGACGGGGTTCTCGTTGAGCGACGCCGTCGGCGAGCTGTTCGACTGCCCGGTGCGGGTCGAGAACGACGCGAAGATCGCCGCGCTCGGCGAGAAGTGGTCGCGCGACGGCGAAGTGCAGGACTTCGCCTACATCTTCTCCGACAGCGAGCGCATCGGCATCGGGCTGGTGCTGCGCAACGAGCTCTACCGGGGGCGCGACGGCGCGGCAGGCGAGGTCAGCTGGGCGCGCGACCTCGGCCTCCACGACCTGGTCAGCCCGCTGCTCGTCGATCTCGCCGACGAACTGGCGCCGGGCCATGCGGCGACGCTGGAACTCGTCACCGCGGCACGGGCCGGCGAGGCGTACGCGCTCGAAGAGGTCGAGCGGCTCGCCCGTGCATTCCGCGCGAGCATCACGCTGATCGCGTGGCTGCTGGCGCCGGAGGAGATCGTCTTCGGCGGTTCGCTCGGCACCATCCAGGACCTCCTCATCCCGGCGCTCGAGAAGGAGCTGGCCCGCAACGCGCGCCCGCTGGAGGTGCGCCTGCGCGGCTCCCGGTACGGCGACGCCAGCGTGCTCACCGGCTGTCTGCGCATGTGCATCGAGTCGCTGAGCGACCAGCTCTTCACGCCGACCGGGATGGCGGCGATCGGCCCCGCACCCATCGCACCGTCCGGGAGCGACCGCGAGGACGCCGCGGAGGCGAGCTGACGCTGCGGGCCGCTACCGTGGTGGCATGCCCGACACCCCCGATTTCGTTCTCGAGCCCTCCGACCCCGCCGCCTGGCGGATCGGCCCCGACCGCGTGACCGCCACCGCACCGCCGCGAACCGACCTGTTCATCGACCCGAGCGGGACGTCCGGAGTGGCGGCCGAGTCGATGCTCAACGCGGTCACCGCGCTCGGCGATCCCGGCCGGGGCGACGTCGTCCTCTCCGCCCGGGTGTCCGTCGACTTCCGCGACACGTTCGATGCCGGCGTGCTGCTGGTCTGGATCGATGAGGGCCGTTGGGCCAAACTGTGCTTCGAGCGCTCACCCGCAGGCGAGCATCTGGTGGTCTCCGTCGTCACCCGCGGCACGTCCGATGACGCGAACGGAGAGGTCGTCGACGGCGACAGCGTGTGGCTGCGCGTCTCGCGCGTCGGGCGGATGTTCGCGTTCCACGCCTCGACCGACGGGCGCACGTGGAGGTTCGCTCGCGCGTTCACGTTCGACACCGACGAGCCGGCGCGCATCGGATTCGAGGCGCAGAGCCCGGTCGGCGACGGCTGCGAGGTCGCCTTCGACGACCTCCGCTTCGAGCGCCGCACTCTCGCCGACCTGCGCGACGGGAGCTGACCGAACGGCCGCTCCGCGTCGCCGCATCGTCAGACGGCCCGCCCTGCGGCCCCGCCCTCGACCGGCCCCGGCCCGCCCTGGATCGGCCCTGCCCCGCCCTGGATCAGCCCAGCAACGCCTTCGACCGGCCCCGCCTCGCCCTCGATCGGCGCGGCGCGCCCGGTCCTCCGGATGCGCTGCGCGATGAGCAGCCACGTCACGCCGCTCGCGACCACGAACACGAACTCGAAGAGCAGCAGAAGGCCGCCTCGCGCCGCCGGATTCACCGGCAGGCTCTGCATCAGCCCGATGAACCCGTCGAAGCCGCCGTGGGCCACGACGACCCCGAGGTACGCCAGGACCGCGCCGATCGACAGGCGGTACCGCCCCTCCCGTGCCGCGGAGAAGACCGCAGCGGCGAGCAGCGACGAGAACACCGGGTGCAGGAACGGTCCCGTCACCTGGCGACCGATGGTCACGCCGATGAAGTACCCGAGACCGTTGCCGCCGGCGTCCTGGCCCCGAGCGAACGCGTCCAGCAGGTACCCGAAGTTCTCGATCACGCTGAAGCCGAGGCCGACCGCGCCGCCCACGAAGAGGCCGATCCTGGCATCCTTCACCGGCAGCTTCCAGGCGAAGAGGAGAACGGCGGCGAGCTTCACGGTCTCCTCGACCACGCCGGCCATGATCAGCGACAGCTCGCTGGGGTGCGTGGGCGTCCCCCCGCTGGCGATGTCGATGAGGGTGTTGGCGGGCGCCGCCACCAGGGTGGAGGCGAGACCGCCCAGTCCGGCGATGAGCAGCAGGCGCGGCACGGAGAGCTTGTCGTCGGGGCGCAGCTTGTACGCCATCGTGTAGAGGATGGCGACGGCGACAGTCGCCGCCCCGGTCAACAGGAGGAACGGCGAGACCACGCTCGGGCCCTCCTCGTGCGCGTACGGTTCGATCGCGGCGAACAGGAGGCCGAAGCCGAACACCCACAGCCAGATCCCCACGCTGCCCGCACCGATGATCCAACCGCCGAACCGCCCGAGCCACTTGCGGGGCTCGCGCCGCTTCGGCACGGGCACGGGCACGGCCGGATACGTGTAGGCCGTCCATTCGGCGCCGCTCCACCACCGCAGCACGCGCGGGTCGTACGGATCGGGATACCAGCCGCTCGGGGGCAGCAGAGGCGGGGCGTAGGTCACGCGGTCAGCCTACGTTTCCGCGACGCCGGCCGCCCTCCTCCAGAACGGGCGACACGCCGTGGCGCCCGTTCGCGAACTATGACTCCACGTACTGCAGACCGACCGCGGACTCGAGGGTGGCGCCGGCGGCGTGCAGCGAGACACTCCACGTCTGGTCCCCGACGATCCCGTCGACCGTGACGCCGGCCCAGCCCTGGAAGGCCTCCACGGCTGCCCGCGTGTGCGGCCCGAAGTCCCCATCGATCCCCTGCGGGGTGATCCCGCCCCACTGATCCGCGCCGTTGGTGAGGACGGTCTGGAGGCTCGACACGACCGCTCCCGAGTCCCCCTGCTGCAGCACAGGCATCGGCCCGCCGTCCGGGAGGGCGGCCCAGGTGAGCGGGCCGACGATGCCGTCCGGGGTCAGGCCGGCGCCCTGTTGGAACCCGACTACGGCCGCGCGCGTGGCCGGACCGAAGATCCCGTCGACTGCGACGGCCAGGTCGGGTGTGCGCCGGAGCGCCCGCTGAACCCGTTTGACGGCCTCGCCGGTGTCGCCCTGCTGGACCGTCGGCTGTCCTGGATTCGCCATGATCGTCTCCCTTTCGCTGGAGGAGTGCCGCGTCGTCGGCAGCAGTGTCCCAGACCGAGCTGTCTACGGCAATGCCGGGACCGGATCGATCTCACGCCCAGCAGCGTGGCCCGCGTTCGGGGGCCAGAATCGGGCTTACCGTGTGCACATGGCGATCAGGATCGAATTGCGTTCGGCCAGCTGCCCGATCTGCGGAAAGCGCATGGACGGCACGGTCAAGATGCTCGGCAACCCCGGTCAGGCGGGATTCCGCACGGCGCCGCAGGATGTGCACTGCGCATCCGGGTGCGAGCGCGCGCTCGGGGACAACCGGGAGCGGATGCTGGGGGTGTTCCAGGAGTAGCGCCGGCCGCCGTGTTCACGCGAGCTTCGTCGCCGAGTCCTCTGGCGCCGAGACGATCTGCTTGCCCGACGGCGGCATCCCGGTCGCGAAGGTGCGGGTCGTGACGGACTTCGCTGTCAGATCCGCCGCGGCGACCGTGTAGGTCGCGGAGGCCGTCACGGCCTCGCCGCTCTTGAGGACCCCGGGCGTCGCCGGTGTCGGCCAGACGAAGGTGATCGCGCTCGGCGCTTGCAGTGAGTCGGTGAGCGAGACATCGGTGAGCGTCTGCGCACCGTTGTTCGTGACCTTGAAATGGTAGGTGATGGTGTCCCCGACCGCGGGAGGAGTCGACAGCGTGGGTACCGCGACCTGGCTGAGCGACAACGGAGGCTTCGCCGCCGTGTCGCCGTCGATCCCTGCCGCCTTGAGGACGTTCGCATTGGCCGCTTCGTTGGCCTTGGTCGCGAAGTAGAACGCGACGGCCGTGCTCGCCGATGCGACGATCCCGCCGATCAGGACGTTGCGCAGGTTGGAGTCCGTGCCGCCGAGCGTGAGGCCCGCCAGGACGAGCAGCGCGGCGATCAGGGTCACGGAGATCCAGGCGCGGACGACGCTGTTGGCCGCCCGTTTCTCGTTCTTGGCGCTCGGCCACCCGTAGACGAGCAGGCCGCCGAACGCCAGCACCATGATCACGAGCAGCGCGGCGATCGGCACCCACCACGGGATACCGGGCGGCAAGGCAGAGTCCGCGGCTGACGGCGTCGCGGGCGTTCCCATCCACAGAGGCATCGTCCCCCTCCTTCTGGATCGGCAGCGCCCCGTCGCGCCGCCGTTCGCCGGAAGTGTGGCAGACCGGATTGTCTATGGCAATACCAAATCGAGCAATTCTCAATACTGGCGGATGGCACGACCTCGGCCGACGGGAACGGCTTCGAGCGGCTGGACTACGCCGTCTCCCCCTCCGACGACCGCCGCATCTGCTCTTCGAGCTCCCGGATGCGCTTGTCCCGCTCGGCCAGCTCGATCTCGTGCTCGAGCGCTGCGAGCTGTGCCTCCGTGCTGGAGACGTACGGCGCCGCGCTGCGGGCCGTGTCGTGGGCGGGCCGGTGCGGGCGCCGCGGACGCGGGGACGACTCGTACTCCCGCCCGATCGCGAACCACAGGATCGCGCCGATCAGCGGCAACAGGATGACGATGAACACCCACGTGATCTTGGGCAGGTGCTTGATCTGGTCGTCCCGGCGCAGGATGACATCCAGCAGCGCCACGACGAAGAACGCGAACGTGATCAGGTAGAAGACGAACATGCGGTCGAGTCTATGAGGTTGCTGTGCGGGGCGTCGCCCTCCCGTTGTGGGCGCAGGGCGGCGGCCCAGCGGGAGATCGGGGTGGCAGGGCCCCCGCGCACCTGCCACCCGAGCGTCGCGCTCCCCCCGGAAGCGACGCGCACGATCAGCCTACGAAGCCCACGCGTCCCGAGGGAATGTGACGAAGGTCACATCCGCGCTCTCACCGATCGGCAGCACGGGACGCCATGATGGTGCTGTGGTTCCGAGAGCGCACCAGGCCGAGGTCGACGACTCGTCGGCGGCGGTCGGCGCGCGCGTCGCCGATGCGCTGATCCGGGAGCTCCGCGCCCGCGGCAACGCCTTGGCGACCGACCCTGTCGTCGCCGCGCAGCTCCGCACCCAGGTGCACACCGTGCTCCGGCGGACGTCTGAGCGGCTCGGCTCCGTCGCAGACCCCGCCCGCACGGAGACGGACGCGACCCGAACGACGTCCGACGGCGCGGACGTGGGCCGCGCACGGGCTCGGCAGAACATCCACCCGGCAGACAGCCTCCTCGCGGCTACCCTGCTGTTCGACATCGCTTTGACCGAGCTCGCCGGGGCCGGCCGCGACCCGGCGCAGGTCGCCCGCGCACTGAACGCGTCGATCATGGGCGAGGTCGTCCCGGCCTCCCTCACCTACGTCGACGTGCTCATCGAGCGCCTGGCCGTCGCGCACACCGAGGAACGGCTGGGCATCTCGCGCGAGCTCCACGACCGCGTCGCGCACGGCATCGCCGCCGGCATCCAGCGTATCCACCTCAGCCGCCTCGGCGACGGCCCAGGGTCGGAACGCATCGACGAGGCGCTCCGGCTCCTCGACTCCGCGCTCGACGAGACCCGTTCGCTGGCGCTGGACCTGCGGCACTCGGTCGGCGACAAGCACCTCGACGAGGCGATCCACGACTACGTCGCCGATCTGAGCCCCGACCCTCCCACGGTCGAGGCCAACAGCTACGGCGCAGCGCGATCGCTCCCCACCGGTGTGCAGGAAGAGGCGTTCATCATCGTCAGGGAGGTCGTCCACAACGCGCGCCGTCACTCCAGGGGTGGGCAGATCCGCCTGGACTCGCACTGGCTCGTCGACCGGCTGATCATCTCGGTCTCGGACGACGGCATCGGGTTCGAACGCGACAGGATCCGGCCGGGCGCGCTCGGTCTGATCGCGGCGCAGGAGCGCGCGGAACTCATCGGCGCCGAACTGACGATCGACAGCACACCGGGAACCGGGACCACGGTCACTCTGACGATCTCCCAGCCGGGAGGCCGGGCGTGAAGCGCACGATCGTGCTCGCGGACGACCACGCGCTCTTCCGCAAGGGCGTGCGCAGCCTCATCGAGCACGACTTCACCGTCGTCGGCGAGGCGGGCGACGGCCAGGAGGCGATCGCCCTCGTCGAGCGCGCCCAGCCGGACGTCCTGCTCCTCGACGTCGAGATGCCGGGCAGTTCGGCGGAGCGCACGATCAGCTCGGTCCGCCGCCGCTCACCGTCGACGGCGGTGGTCATCCTCACGATGCACACCGACGCCGTGCTCCAGCGGCAGCTGCTGCGCGTGGGCGCGTCGGCTTTCGCCTCGAAGAACATCGACGAGCGCGCGCTCGTGGAGCTGATCGCCACGGCGGAGCCCACGAGCGAGACGCTCTCGACGGACGCCCCGCCGCCCACGGATCGCATCCTCACCGACCGCGAACTCGAAGTGATCAGGATGATCGCCCAGGCGTACACGAACCGCGAGATCAGCGCGCGCCTGAACATCACAGAGGGAACGGTCAAACGCCACACCACGAACATCTACGCCAAACTCGGCGCCACCTCCCGGATCGACGCCGTCCGCAAGGTGATCCGCCTCGATCTGCTGGAAGGATGAACCCATGAGACGACGACGCGAACCCTTTCGCCTGAAAGTCGCTGTGGCGCTCGGCGGAGCGGTGCTGTTCGGCGTGGCCGGCACCGGCTGCAGCGCGACCGGATCCGCTGCCCCGACCGCGTCTTCGTCGCCGCGCGTCACGACCGCATCGACTCCGCGCAGCGACCCGTCGATCGCGCTCACCTGCGCGGTCCTCGCGTCGTTGGACACGTCCCTCGAGGACACCGCCATCGAGCAGCACGACGGGCAGACCGACGCTTCCGGCTACGCGGCGGTGATCAACACGACCACCAACACGCTCATGGGGCTGCGCCGCAACTCGCAGGCCGGGATGCAGTCGGAGGTGTGGAATCTCCAGGAGGCGGTCAAGACCTCACCGCCGACGGTGCCGGGGGCGACATTCGACCCGCACGGCGCGGATTTCGTCGCAGCGTTGGCACAGGCGAAGACGGCGTGCGACGCGAACGGCACGCCGATGATCCTCTACGCGCCCGTCGGCCAAGGCTGACCCGGCTCAGTCCTTGCGGCGCATCCAGTGCTCCCGCAGGAACATCCGCCCGAACCACGCGCTGAGGCCGTTGCCGCCGTACTCGTCGGGGTCGGCATCGAGCACCTCGCTGCCCTGAGGTTCCGGCAGCGCGCGCACCTCGTCGTCGGCGAGCGTGGTCTGCACCGACGCCGCGGTGATCCTCCCGACACGCTCCGCATCCACGAACCGCAGCCCCTTCTCGGTCTTCACCGCGAGCCCGTCGAAGAGATCGAGCGACGGATCCTGCAGCACGTGCTCGACCCGGCCGATCTCGATGCCGTCGGACGTGAAGACGGGGGTGCCCTTCTGGAGGGCGGTGTAGGCGATGGGGGTGTCGTCGGTCATGGGGTCACTGTACGCCGGGACTGCGGGGGGAGTCTGTCGTGCGCCGAGGGCCCCCTGAGGAAGAACGCGTCAGTCGGAATCCCAGGTTGCGGTGTGGTCGACAGCGGATTCGACATATCGCCGTTGCTCGTCCGTGACCGACGGGTCCAAGTATTCGATGACGAACCGGTCGGAAAGATATCCCGCGGAGCCGAGCGAGCGAGCGACGACCTCCGCGCGATCCGTGTTGGCGAACCGGAGGATCCGCACGCGCTGAGATTCCGCGGCCCGCTCGCATCCGTCGATGTTCGCACAAACGCTTGCGGTCACATCGGTAGGCGCCTCGGTCTCAGGCAGCAGGAAGACGTCACTTCCGAAATCGGTCTGTGGATCAAGGACGGAGCGAGGATCGAAGAATGCGCACGACATCAGTAGCAATGCGCAGAGCGGAACGAGCGCTACCGCTGACAGAGCGCGAGGTGCCGCGACCATCCGCGCTGCCCTCAGTCCCAATTGCATCTCTGAGGGTTCCAGAGCCAGTTGGGATTCGAACCGCGAGCGGTCTCGAAGTCCCACCACAGGCCGGCCAGCCACACCGCGTAGCCGAACTGCGCGTGGCACTTGTACTGCTGCTCGATAGTCGCGGTCACCGGTGTCGTCGGGTAGTTGGCCCACTCGACCCAACCCTGGTTCTTCACGATCTCGTTTCCGACGATTCCCTGCGTGTAGACAGCTGCACCCCACGGCGAAAGATGCGTTGACCACTGCGAGCCGTTCTTGTATACGTAGCCGCCGGCGCGGTTCTTCCAATAGCCGCCGAGCAGGCCAGCCCCGACCGCGGGATCAGCCACGACGGGGTACGCCACCGAGCCATCGTGCTCGACCACCTGCGTCAGGACACCGCCGTCGATCTCGAAATGCGTCGGGACATCTGCACCGTTCGCATCCTTGGCCCACGCTGGCAGCACGCCTCCTGCGAAGTCGCCGTCCGCATCGCGGATGACGATCATGCCCTCCTCGAGCTTTTCGAGATAGCCGCCCTCGGAGAGAGCAATGGTGTAGGGATATCGGGTGGGAGCACCGGCATGCGTGATGACGGTCGTGATCTGAATGCTGCCGTCATCCTTGACGACAGGAACCGTCGTGGAGCCGTTGCCATTGTCGTAGGCGACGACCCCCTCGGCCTCAACCCTCGCGTCCTTCGCCCGTTCGGCGAACGGCAAGCCCACCGAGATGTCGATCCCGACGTGCTCGATGCTGAGCGAGAGACCTTCGCTGGGGTCGACCGGGATCTCGATGTCCGCGACGCCGACTCGTTCATCGATAGCCAGCCTTCCTCCGGCCACCGTCTCCACCTCGGCGACGCCGTCCAGAACGTTGCTTGCATCCGTCGGAGTCTGATACGCGTGGTCAGTCACCGACGCGAGCGCTGACATCACATCGCTCGGCATGTCATCCGCGTGTGCAGGTACGACCGATGCCCCTACGAAGGCACACGCCGCCGCTGCGCCGGTCACAAGTCGAGTGGACGCTTTCATTCGTGTTTCCGTTCGGTCGAGCTACGTTGCTGACCTCAAGCTACCCGAGAAACCCCACAAACATCAAACCAGCTAACATTTAATCGCGCGTTCGGCATGCTGGCAGCCCGTGCCGCGAGAGCGCGCCTGCACTACCGTGGGGGTCATCCAGCCCGCCACCGACCGCCGAGACCAGGAGCACGACGACATGACGAACGACGACGGCGGCTTCTCCGCCCCAGAGCGGGCCGCCATCAAGCAACGAGCGGCGGAGCTGAAGGCGGAGGCCAAGCGCGCGAAGGGCGCCGAGAAGGCCGCGGCCGAGGCGGCCGACGTGCTCGCGAAGATCGCCCAGATGCCCGACGGCGACCGCGAGCTGGCCGAACGCGTGCACACGCTCGTCGCGGAGGTCGCGCCGGAGCTCTCCCCCAAGCTCTACTACGGCCAGCCCGGCTATGCGCGCGCGGGCAAGGTGGTGGTGTTCTTCCGCAGCGGGCAGCTCGACAAGACGCGGTACTCGACGTTCGGCGTGAGCACGGAGGCCGCCCTGGACGACGCGAGCGGGTTCTGGCCGACGTCTTACGCGCTCATCGAGCCGACGGAGGCGGCGTGGGAGCAGCTCGCGGAGGTGGTGCGGCGGGCGGTGGGGTAGCTACCTGGCGTTGTCCTCGATCACGTTCCGGACGGCGGCGACCGCGAGGTGCAGCATCCCGCCGAGGACACCCAATGCACCGATGGCGTTGCCGAAGAGGAAGTAGCCGGCTGCCCCGCGCGGATCGGCGCCCATGGTCGCAATTGCGATGAAGTAGAGGACGGCCGCCGCGATCAACGCGACGATGTAGATCGCGGCGAGGACCGTGAGTGGAAGGTTGGGGCCGCGCCGGGCGCGGGCGGAGAACGTGGCTGCGCGGTCGGACATGGCCGGATGGTAACGGGACAGCCGGAGCCTGGGCAAGGCTGCGGGTGAGGATGGCCTGTCCGGGCCATCCTCACACGCTCACCCGAGATGGCCTGTCCGGCGGAAGCGCTGCCGCGACGATCGCGGGAGGGTGAGGTATCGCCTCCGAACCGCGGAGGCCCGTTCGAGGGAGTGGGCGATGCCGCTCATCAATGTCAAGGTCATCGAGAACGTGTTCACGGCCGAGCAGAAGCAGGAGATCGTCCGCGTCCTCACCGACGCCATGGTGACGATCGAAGGCGAGAACATGCGTCCGGTCACCTGGTGCATCGTCGAGGAGGTGCGCAGCGGCGACTGGGGAATCGCGGGCAACCCGCTGACGACCAGTGACGTCAAAGCGCTCGCGGCGGGGGTCACGGTCTGATCTCTTGCGGCCGACGCGGTCCAGGATAATGCTGACCCCTGTGATGGCGAATGCGCCCGACCCGGTTTCGGCCCGCGAGTCCCTGCGACGGGGCGCGTGGGCGGAAGCCGTGGGCGCGTACTCGGCCGTCCTCGCGGTCGAAGACGATCCGATCGCCCACGAGGGGATCGCTCAGGCGTACTGGTGGCTCGACGACGGCGTGCAGTGCCTGCGCCACAGGGAGGCCGCATATCGGGGGCATCGGGATCGGGGGGACGATCTCGGAGCCGCCCGTGCCGCGACTTCCCTCGCCTGGGATGCGCTGTTGTTCGGGCAGGGAGCGGCGGTGGCGCGGGGATGGATCGCCCGCGCCGGGGACCTCCTGGAAAGCGAACCCCTTGCGGTCGAGCACGGCTGGTATGCCGTGCGCGCGGCGGAGCTGGCGCTGAGCGTCGATGAAGACCCCGTCTCGGCTCTGGACTGGTCCGAGCGCGCGTGCGCAACCGGCCGTCGGGTCGCGGACGCCGATCTCGCCTTCGCGGGCCAGGCGTACGCCGGGCTCTCGATGGTGATGGCGGGGGATGTCGATGCGGGCATCCGACTTCTCGACGGCGCCGTGGCGGCAGCGACGGCGGGCGACGTGGCGGATCCGATGTGGATGGGCAAGATCTGCTGCTGGCTGATCGTCGCCTGTCGGCAATCGCAAGACATCGAGCGGGCGGCCGAATGGAGCGCGCGGGTCGCCGAGATCAGCAGGGCACGGGATCTCGCGCCGCTGACATCCGTGTGCCGGATCCAGTATGCCGCGGTGCAGATGGAGCGCGGAGGCTGGCGCGATGCTGATCTGCAACTGCGTTCCACGCTCACCGCGCTCTCGGATTCCCGGCGTGAGTCGCGCGTAGAGGCGGTCGCACAGCTCGGTGAACTGAGACGCCGGCAGGGGCGACTCGCCGAAGCCGAGTCCCTCCTGAGACAGGCCGAGTTCTTCGGTCCGGCCATCGTGAGCCGAGCGCGTCTGCACCTCGACCTGGGCGATGCGGCGACGGCATGGACGGCACTTCGCGCGCACCTGGCCGACCTGCCCACGACGAACCTCCTCACCCGGGCCGCAGTGCTGCCCGCGGCGGTCGAGGCCGCCCTGGCAGCGGACAGGGTCGACGACGCGAACGCGCTCGTCGCCGAACTCGAGACCACGGCCGACCTGGTGGGCACCGAGCCGCTCCGCGCGTTCGCCGCAGCAGCAGCCGCGTCGATCGCCTCCGGACCCGCAGCGCTGTCACGCTGGCGCGAGGCCGTGCACAGATTCGCCGCATCCGGACTGCGATACGAGGAGGCGCGCGCACGCAGGGCGCTCGGTGACGCGTTGGCGGCATTGGGAGATCCCGCGGGTGCTCGCGAACAGCAGCACGTCGCAGACTCGATCCTCTCCGATCTCGGTGTCCACTCCGGCGTGGGCGCCTCGGTCCTGACGACGCGGCAGGCAGCGGTGTTACGGCTGATCGCGGCGGGCATGACGAACGTCGAGATCGCCCACGAGCTGACCATCAGCGAGCACACCGTGCACCGGCACGTCGCGAACATCCTCACCGAACTGGGCCTGACCTCCCGCGCCGCAGCGGCCGCGTACGCGACGAGTGCGCATTTGATTTGAGGGGCGGGCGACAGTAGCCGCCCGCTCCCCCAGACGCCGGCAGCGCTCGTGGACCGCGCCGATCGGCGGTCGGAGGCCGGAGGAAGGGCGAGGAATGCGATGGCGTCGGATCCCGCTCGGTAGCGGCGCATCACCGGTGGACCCATTTCCGGGCGCATTGCACACGGGCAGTCACGCGCGTAGCGTGCCGCCCAGAGGTCGTTCCATGATCGGAGGATCCGGGATGTCAGGGGTGGGCAGAGTCGACTCTCGTCGTCGACGTCCCGGACGGCTGGGCCTGCCGGCACTCGGAGGTGCTCTGTTCACGTGCGCGATCGCCACGGCCTCCCTGGTGTGGGGCGCTCCCGCAGCCGACGCCGCGACCGTGGATGTGCGCGCAGCCTGCACGGCGTCGCAAACGGTCGGCACGGTGATCACTCTGACGGCGGATTGCGCCACGACGGACAATCTCACGATCCCTGACGGGTTCACACTCAACGGCGCAGGACACACGATCACCGCAACGGATACGCCCGCGGTGCCCCTGCTCGGCCCGATCATCGGCAATGCGGGCTCAACGATGTTCATCGAGAACCTCACGGTGGTCGGCGACCTGCATGCGGCCGCACCGAACCCCGCGGCATCGAACGCCCCGTTCTTCGGCATCCGCTTCCTCTCAGCCAGCGGATCGCTCACCAACGTGACCGTCACCGGCATCACCCGGCAGCAGACCTACAACTTCGGCCAGGCGATTCTGGTGGATGCCACAGCGGGTGGCCCGCAGACGGTCACAGTCACCGGCGTTCATGTGTCCGATTTCCAGAAGAACGGGCTCACTGCCAACGGTCAAGCGACGATGAACGTCACCGGCTCGACGATCGGCCCTCCGGATCTGACCATTCCACCGAACTTCACGCCGCCCTCGACCGGCGGCATCGCACAGAACTCAGTGCAGTACTTCAACTCCGGCGGCACGTTCAGCGCAAACACCGTGGTGACCTACACCGCCGACAACTCGGTGAGCTCCTCGACGGGGATGCTGCTCTTCACGGCGAACAACCTCACCGTCGACCACAACACGATCACCGGCCCCAACGGCGCCGACACGGGCATCAACGTCACCGGCGGGACGAACGTCACCATCTCCTACAACAGCCTCAGCCGGTCGGCGATCGCCCCGCCACAGCATGACAACTTCGGCTTCGGCGCAGCCGGGTACTCGGGAGCAGCAGCGACAACCACCCTCATCTGCAACACCTTCGCCGGCTGGAAGCAGAACCTGCTGAGTCTGACCCAGGCACCGTGCATCGTCACCGAACACCTCCCCGACGGCACGGTGGGCGGCCCGTACTCCTCCGTGATCGAAGCGACCACGGAGAACCCGAACCCGGAACTGACGTGGACGATTGAAGCCGGGACCTTCCCTCCCGGGCTCACGTTGAACTCGAACGGGACGATCACCGGGACCCCGACGACAGAGGGGACATACACGTTCACCGCCCGGGTGTCGGACCCGGTCGACGGGACGGCCACCCGCGAATACACCATCAGGATCGGCGCAGCGATACCGACACCGACTCCCACCTCCACAGGAGCACCGTCGAACGCGGGACCCGGCGCATCCGTCAACACCGGCGGGACTCTGGCGAGCAGCGACTCTCCCACTTCTGCCTGGATACTCGCGATCACCGCCGGTGCAGCAGGCGGGCTGCTGCTGACGATGCGCTGGGTGCGGCGCAGACAGCGTCGCGGGTGACCGTGCGGCCTGGAGCGCGGCAGCGACGCGCAGCCAACGTCGAATGATTCAGAGAAAGCAGTGTTGTCATGTCCTCGCAGCCACGGATGTCCCGACGGGCGGTTCTGGGAGCGCTGATCGTCGGGGCTGCAGCCTTGGCGATAGCTGCAGCCGGCATCCTCGGTGCGCTTCCAAGCACGCCATCCCCGGGGACACCTGTGGCGCGGGACATGCACGGCAACACGGTTCAACTGGACCCGGGAGTATCTCCGGCGCCGCAGGCGGCCGCTCGCGCAGTCGACAACGCCGGTGTGCGGTTGGTGGTGCAGTCGGTGGGGCTGAACGTCCCGCTCGGGGCGATAAACGAAGTTGACGGTCAGATCGTCCCACCCGGATTCTCGTCGGCGTACTGGGTGCGGAACATGGGTGTCTCCATCCAAGAACGTGCCAGCGGGACCGTCTATGTCGTCATGCACTCGCTTCGCAACGGCGGTGTCGGCCCGGGAAACTATCTCGCTGATGTCGCCCACGGACGCAGCAGGTTGGCGAACGGTGCCACGGTCGCGCTCGACGGGATCGAGTACGCCGTCACCGGGTCGCAACTGATCGACAAGGCACAGATCGCGGCGAACACTGTCGTCTGGGCCAACACTCCGGACCGGTTGATCCTGATCACGTGCCTCGAGCACGCGAACGGCACCCCGTCCACTCAGAACCTCGTCATCACCGCCACGCTCCGCACTCCCGTGGGAGGGTGATCAGCTTCTCGCGAGGCGAGGAGCATGACGGGGATTCCCATGCCGGCCCGGCTCCGATCCTGAGATCGGGCACAGTGCTGACCTCCACGGGTCTCCTGTTCGCTATGGGCGGGAGGCGGCGGCGTTCACGAACGCCTGGTCCGCCGGCGCATCGGCACGGAGGGCGTCGATCAGCGTTCGGCGCACGCGCAGGATGGCCTCGGGGTCGCGGGGCCAATGGTCCATCGGCCAGCCGCCCTCGGCGTCGAGCACCCGGATAACGACCTCGCGCCCCAGCCGCTGTTCCGCGAGCGTGAGCGTACGGTGGTCGTCCATCGCGTCCGCGATGGCGCGGAAGCGGATCGACCGCCACGGCCGCCCGCCGTCGCCCGGGTAGAGCAGGAACGGGTCGCCGCCCGGGTACGCGCCGCCCGCGCTCGTGTCCGCGAACGGGTCGATCAGCCGCCGGCTGTGCTGGTCGTAGTAGAACGAGAGCCCCCAGTGCAGGAAGCCCGGGTGCCCTCCGGCGAACAGCTGCGCGCCGATGGCCCGGGTGCGCGCGGTCGGCTGGGCGATGAAGCGGTTGGACACCGCATCCTGCTGGGTGACGCAGTAGTAGACCCACGGCGGCGGGAAGCCCGCGTCGGCGAACGTGCGCACGGCGTCCGAAGCGACGACGGGATCGTCGACGAGACCGGAGCGGACCAGTTCCACGTCGCTCAGCGCGTCGATGACGGTGCATCCCTCGAGCAGGTCGGCGACCACCTCCCGCGCCCGGCGGTACCCGGCACGATCGGCCGCGGTCGGCTCGTCGGAGATGTGGAAGAACACGCGGTCCAGTCCCCAGGCATCGTCGAGGAAGCGCCGGAGCGCGGGCACCAGCTGCTCCAGGAACGCGCGGTACTCCGGGGCGTCGGCGGGGGTGTCCCAGCCGAAACGGCGGCGGACGACGTCGCCGGAGAGTACCCGGAAAGCCGGCGAGCTGGCGGCGCCCCACTGCGTGAAGAAGTGCGGCAGCTCCACGTTGCGGATACCGACGGTGCTGCACAGCTCCAGCCAGCGCTCCAGGCGCTCGAAGCCGAACGTGTATCGTCCGTCGCGCTCCTCGATGTCGAGCAGCTGCACCGGGGTGCGGTAGTGGCCGACAGCGGTGTCGATCGGCGGCGTCCACACCGGGGTGAGCACCGTGTTCATCCCGATGCCGCGCGATTCGGCGAGGAACGCCTCCAGGATGCGCCAGTGCTCCGGAGAGAACACCTCGACGCGGTAGTGGTCGGCGAGGGCATCGGCGTGCAGCCATTCGGTGTGGACGATGCCGAGCTCCGGCAGCCTCTCCGCCACGACCTCGACGCGTTGAGTGTGCTCGAACAGCGGCTCTCCCGTCGACTCGGAGCGGAGCACGACGGTCACGGCGGCGTCTCGGTCGGCGTCCGGCTGCGGAGTCACCTCGATCCACACCGACGACCACCCGGCGAGAAGCGGGACGAACGACTCGCCGGGCTCGATCGGCCGCAGCAGGTCGGGATAGAGGCCGGGCGCGTCGCGCAGATAGCCGTCGTCATGGACGGGGAACGCCGGAAGCGACACGGGCACCAGCTCGACGCGGAACGCACGCGCGGTCGCCGGTCCGCTCACGCTGACCTCCGCGCGGACACGGCCGACCGGGGTGAGCGACCGCGACGCAGGCGGCCGGAGCGCGACCTGGAAGGCGACCGTCTCACCCGCGAACGCGGTCGGCCCGAGGCGAGGATCGAGCGCGCGCGGCTCCGTCTCCGGCAGCACCTTCTCCAGCGCGTCGGAGACGACGAACGACCAGCCGGCCATCACGCGGCCACCTCCCCGCTCGTGGAGGCGCGGACGATCAGCGACCAGGGGAAGTCGTGCAGGGTCCCGCCGCCGGGCTCGGTCTCCAACGCTTTCCCCACGATGATCTCGGCCACCCTCTCGTAGAAGTTCGACGGTCCGACCGTGCTCAGGGTCGGGTCGCTGTGCTCGCCCGCGAGCGTGTTCCCGACGCCGATGATGGCGACGTCCTCCGGCACGCGCAGCCCCAACCGGTGGGCCGCGTTCACGGCGGCGAGGGCCGCGAAGTCGGTCGTCGCGTAGATCGCGGTCGGCCGGTCGGGCCGGGAGAGCAGCTGCGACGCCGCCAGATAGGCGCTCTCGTTGGAATCGGTGAACTCCTCGACCCAGTCGTCCCGCACCTCCTGGCCTGCTGCCGTCAGCAGCTTCACATACGGCGAGTACCGGCTCGGGCCGACGGCATGCCGGGCGCTGCTCGCGGTGAGGCAGCCGATGCGCGTGTGGCCCTGCAGCAGGTGCTCCACCGCCAGGTAGCAGCCGGGGACGGCGGCCGAGCGGACCACGTCGAACCCTGCCGGCTCCAGCGTGTCGCTGAACACGACCAGGCGCTGGCCACGCTCCACCAGGAGCGCCAGCCGCTCCGGCGCGTCGGCCGCTCCTGGCACGATGTCGATGAAGGCGACGTCGGTCGGCTGGCGTTCCAGCGCATCCGACCAGTCCCCGTCGGCGAGGATCATGGTCGTCAGACCGCGCGCCTTCGCCGCGGTGTTCACGCTGTCGGCGACGGCGAGCGCCCACGGGTCGCTCAGCATGTGCAGCGAGAGCTGGACGACGCCGGTGCGTCCGGTACGGACGGCCTGCGCCGACGGGTTCGGCCGGTACCGGAGGCGGTCGGCGGCGGCCTTCACCCGCGCTTCCGTCGCGATCGAGTACCGCCGGCCGCCGCCCGGACGCACCGGCCGATCGGCCAGCACGTACGACACCGTCGCGATCGAGACGCCCGCCTCCCTGGCGACCTCGTGCACGGTGGGACGCCGGGCCCATTCGCCGTCGTCAGCCATCACTACCTCCCACATCGACCGCCGTTGGTCCACCGATGCGCGTTGACCGGCCGACACTCACGATGTATTGTTCCACACCAATGGCTAAACGTTTATCTTCCAAACGTCCGCCGCTCCCCTCTCAGTGAAGGAAACAGCGATGAAGCTCCCCAGACGATCCACCCTGCGCACTCTCGCCGCCCTGGCGACCGTGGCGGTCGCGGCCGCCGGACTCTCCGGCTGCGCCTCGGGCGGCCAGAGTTCCGACACCTCGTCTCCGATCGAGTTCTGGGGCTGGGCGCCCGGTTACAAGGAGGCCGCCGCCCTCTGGAACAAGACGCACGACCAGAAGGTGAAGTTCCAGACCATCGCCTCCGGAAGCGCCGGCGGCTACACGAAGATGCAGGCGGCGGTGAAGGCGGGCAACGGTCCGTGCCTCGCGCAGGTCGGCAACGAGTCCATCCCGAGCTTCGTGCTCGACGGGATGCTCGTCGACATCTCCAAGGAATCGGCGAAGTACGATTCCGGCTACAGCGATTCGGTGCGCTCGGCGATGAAGGTCGGGGGCGGCGCGTACGGCATCCCGGTCGACACCGCCCCGATGGGGATGTTCTACCGCACCGACGTGTACAAGAAGTTCGGGATCACGCCCGCGGCCACCTGGGACGAGTTCGTGAAGCAGGCGGCGCAGGTGCACGCGGCCGACCCGAACACGTACCTGAGCTCGTACGACCCCTCCTCCGCCAGCGCCTGGGGATCGTTCGCGCAGCAGGCCGGCGGCACGTTCTTCTCCACTGAGGGCGACGCCTGGAAGGTGACCGTGGACTCCCCGGCCACCCGCCAGGTCGCCACCGTCTGGCAGCAGCAGCTCGACGCGAAGACCACGAAGGTCGAGCAGTCCGACACCCCTGACTGGTACCAGGAGGTGCAGAACGGCACCATCGCCACGGCCTTCGAGCCGGTCTGGTGGGCCGGAATCCTCGAAGGCTCGGCCGCCGACTCGGCGGGCAAGTGGGCCGTCGCGCCGCTGCCGAACCATTCGGCCGACCAGAAGAGCACCGGGACCTCCGGAGGCTCCGCGACCTCGGTCCTGAAGGGCTGCTCGAACGTCCAGGGTGCCGTCGACTTCGCCAACTGGATGAGCACCGACACGGATGCGATGTCCATCCTGATCGACAAGGCCGCGCTCTTCCCTGCGTCCACCGCGGGCCAGCAGAACCCGGCCCTGCAGAAGGGCGTCGACTTCTTCGGCGGCCAGAAGATCTTCCAGGAGTTCACCGCGTACGCGAAGACCATCGACCCGCACTGGCAGTACGGACCGCTGAACACCGAGACCAACTCGGCGATCAAGGACGCCTTCACAGGCGCCACCACCGGCACGGGCACGCTGACCGACGGTCTCGCCGCCGCGCAGAAGGCCGTCGTGGCCGTGGTCAAGGCGAAGGGCCTCAGCACCAAGTGAGCATCACCGCCGGCCGTCGCGCACGACGGCCGGCGGTCCGCTTTCCGAGAGGACGAAGCATGACGACCACCCTCGGCCGACCGGCCACCCCAGCCGCGCCTCCTGCCGCACGCCGCAGAAGCGGGTTCACGGCGATGAAGCGCTCGAAATGGCGCGCCATCGTGCTGCTGCTCGCGCCGTTCCTGGCACTCTACGTGCTGGCCTACGCGATCCCGCTCTGCTACGCGGTCTACGAGAGCTTCTTCACCGAGAAGCGCTCCGGGCTCGGCTTCGGCGCGCCCGAGCGGGTCTTCGCGGGCTTCGGCAACTACGTCAAGGCGCTCGGGATGCCCGAGTTCACCTCCGGCGTCTGGCGCGTCCTTCTTCTCGGCGTCGTGCAGGTGCCGCTCATGCTCGTGATCGCGCTGCTGCTCGCGCTCGCGATCGACGCGCTCGCCAACCGGTTCGCCGCCTTCATGCGACTCGTGTCCTTCCTGCCGTACGCGGTGCCGGGCGTGATCGCGGCGATCCTCTGGGCCTTCCTCTATCTGGGAGGCACCAGCCCGTTCGTCCGTGCGCTGCAACCGCTCGGGGTGAATCTCGACTTCCTGTCGGGCGGCACGATCCTGTGGTCGATGGCCAACATCATCACCTGGACGTGGACCGGCTACAACATGATCATCATCTACTCGGCGCTCAAGGCGGTCCCGCGGGAGCTGTACGAGGCTGCAGCCATGGACGGCGCCGGCCCCATCCGCACCGCGTGGAGCATCAAGATCCCGCTCGTGGCGCCCGCCCTCACGCTCACCGGCGTCTTCTCGATCATCGGAACGGTGCAGCTCTACAACGAGCCCATGCTGCTCCGGCCGTTCTCCCCCGCGATCGACGCCAACTACACGCCGAACATGACCGTTCAGAACGTCGCGTTCTCGCTCAACGACTACGGTCTCGCGGCGGCGATGGCCGTGCTCCTCGCCCTCGGGACGGCCGTGTTGTCTTTCGGCTTCATGCGTCTCTCGGGCGCGATGACCGCACGAAAGGCGGCCAACTGATGCGTGCCTCCGTCAACAAGGTCCTCCTGCGCGGCGTGCTGCTGCTCGGCGCGGTGTACTTCCTGCTTCCGATCTGGTGGCTGATCGTCTCGGCGACGAAGTCGAGCACGCAGCTGTTCGGCAGTCCGCCGTTGTGGTTCGCGAACGGGTTCGCGCTGTTCGACAACATCCGCGACATCCTGACCACCCAGGACGGGCTGTTCGGGCGCTGGCTGCTCAACACCTTCCTCTACGCCGGGGTCGGCGCGGCGGGGGCGACGCTGTTCAGCGCGGCGGCGGGCTACGTGCTCGCCAAGTACGAGTTCCGCGGGCGGGAGGCGATCTTCGTCGCCATCCTCGCCTCCGTGCTCCTGCCTGCCGCACTGCTGGTCATCCCGCTGTATCTGCTGTTCTCGCAGCTGGGCATCATCAACACCATCTGGGCCGTGCTCATCCCGAGCGTGGTCAGCCCGTTCGGTGTCTTCCTCTCGCGCATCTACGCCAAGGACTCCATCTCAGACGACCTCATCGCGGCGGCGCGCGTCGACGGCGCCGGCGACCTGCGGATCTTCTTCACGATCTCCCTGCGCATCATGTCGCCCGCGCTCATCACGGTCTTCCTGTTCTCGTTCGTCGGGATCTGGAACAACTTCTTCCTGCCGATGGTGACGCTCACCGACAACTCGCTGTGGCCGGTGACCCTCGGCCTGTACTTCCTGAACAGCCAGCCCAGCCAGATGAACTACAACCTGGTCATCACGGGCGCACTGCTCTCGACCATCCCGCTGATCGTCGCGTTCTTCGGGTTGCAGAAGTTCTGGCGTGCCGACCTCTCGGCCGGCGCGATGAAGATGTGAGGATGCCCATGACCGACACGACACCCGTCCACTCGGGCGCCGCCCACTACTTCCGCACGCTCCCCGAGCAGTGGCCGCACCGCCTGCGCTCGCTGCACGCGATGGGGCTCGACACCGTCGAGACCTACCTGGCCTGGAACGTGCACGAGCCTGTCGAGGGCGACTGGCGGCGGCTCGACGACATCGAACGGTATCTCGACGCGGCGGCCGAGGAAGGCCTGCGCGTGATCGTGCGGCCGGGGCCGTACATCTGCGCCGAGTGGGACAACGGCGGACTGCCGTCATGGCTGACGGCGCGCGCCGGACGCTTCGTGCGCACGGCGCATCCCCTGTTCTTCGAACCGGTGCAGCGCTACCTGGACGCGGTGGTCCCGCGGTTCGCCGGGCATCCTGCGCTCTCGATGGTGCAGGTGGAGAACGAGTACGGCTCGTTCGGCACCGACGCCGACTACCTGACCGCCCTGGCCGACGGGCTGCGTGAGCGCGGCGTGACCGTCCCGCTGGTGACCAGCGACGGCCCGACGGACGTCATGCTGACCGGCGGGATCGTACCCGGCATCCGCGCCACCGTGAACTTCGGCTCGAATCCCGCCTCGGCGTTCGCCGCGCTCGCCGCGCACCGGCCGGACGACGCGCCGTTCTGCATGGAGTTCTGGAACGGCTGGTTCGACCACTGGGGCGCCCCGCGCGTGACACGCGACGTCGGCTCGGCGACGGCCGCGCTGTCCGGGATCCTCGACGCCGGCGCATCCGTCAACCTGTACATGGCGCACGGCGGCACCAACTTCGGCACGGGGGCGGGCGCGAACCACCACCTGCTCGACGGCGTCGACGAATTCCTCCCGACCGTCACCAGCTACGACTACGACGCGCCCCTCGACGAGCGCGGCGCACCGACCGAGAAGTTCGTCGCCTTCCGCGACCTCTTCGCTCAGGCACGGCCCGCGGCCGAGCTGCCGCCCCTCCCCACGCTGCCTCCGCTGATGCCGGAGCAGCGGGTCGCGCTGACCCGGACCGCCGAGGTCGTCTTCGAGGACCTCGGCTCGTCCCCCGTGCCGGCCAGCTTCGAGGAACTCGGCGTCGACCACGGCCTGGTCGCCTATCGAGTATCGATCCCCGGTCCACGCGCGCCCGAGCCGCTGGAGGTGCGCGACGTGCGTGATCGCGCCCACGTCTACGTGGACGGCGAGCTGCACGGCATCGTGGACCGCGGCGGCGATGGGATGCTCCCTCCGGTCGGAGCTCCCGCCGAGGTCACCGTGATCGCGGAGTCGATGGGCCGCACGAACTACGGCCCACGCCTCGGGCAGCACAAGGGGCTCGGCGGCGTGTTCCACGGCATCCAGCAGCTGAACCGCATCCACCACTCCGCCCACCGCCTCCCGGGGGATCCGCCTGCGCTCGACTCGGATGCCTGGTCGCCCACGGCGGGCACCCCGGCGTTGCCGCGGTACTACGCCGGAACCGCCGAGCTCGCCGAGCAGTCGGACGGCTACCTCGAGGTGCCCGGCGGCAAGGGGTACGTCTGGGTCAACGGCTTCTGCCTCGGCCGCTATTGGAACCGCGGCCCGCAACGACGCCTCTACGTGCCGTGGCCGATCACACGCCCCGGAGCGAACGAGATCGTCGTGCTGGAACTGGACGGCCTCGACGAGCACGCGGTGACGCTCCACTCCGCTCCCGATCTGGGGCCGAGTGGGACGTAGCAGTCCACGGCGTTCCGCCCGGACGCAGGTGCTTCACGGGTTGATATCTGTTCCGTCCCGAGTCAGGCCGGATCGAGTCCGACTCACGCAGGGCGCTCGGTGAGGCGTTGGCCGCCTACACGCTCTTCGTGGTCAGCCCGTCGAGCAGGATGCCGACCATCGGGCTCTCGCCCTCATCGCCACGGTCGCCCTCGGGGCCGCGGTCGGCGAGCCGGCTGAGGGCGTAGATCACGTCCTCGGCGCGGATGCCCGGCCGGATGGTGCCCGCCGTGGCACCGTCGTCGAGGATGCGCTGGACTTTCGGGGCGAGCACGCCGATGAACTGCCCGGGAAGCGGGGCGTACGCCGGGTCGCCGGAGTGCAGCGCGCTCGCGAAGCCGTGCTTCGTCGCGACGAAACGCGCCAGGCTGTCCGCCCAGCGACGGAGCGCTTCGGCAGGCGGGAACTCGGCGCGGAGCCGGTCCGCCTCTGTGGCGGTCGCATCGAGTTCATGGCGGAACACCGCGATGATCAGGTCTGACCGCTGCGGGTAGCTGCGGTAGATCGTGCCGACTCCGACCCCCGCGCGAGCGCTGATCTCGCGCATCGGCGCATCCACACCGAGTTCGGCGAACGCCGTCTTCGCCGCCGCGAGCACCGCCTCGGTGTTGCGGACCGCGTCGGCACGCTTGCGCCGGGGCGCGACGTCGTTCTCCGCAGCGGACATGAATCCTCCCATAGACAAACGGAACATCGTTCCGTATAGTTGCGGACGAGTGTTCCGCTTATTCGAGCCTACCGCGTCCGGAGGCCGGAACACAGTCTGGAGGAACCATGAAGTACCGCCCGCTCGGCCGCACCGGCATCCAGGTCTCGCCTTTCGCCCTCGGGGCGATGATGTTCAGCTCGTTCGGCAACAGCGACCAGGCCGAAGTGGACCGGATGATGGCGCGCGCCCTCGACGCCGGCATCAACCTCGTCGACACCGCCGACGCCTACGGCGACTCCGAGGAGATGGTCGGGCACGCCATCAAGGGTCGCCGTGACGACATCGTCCTCGCGTCGAAGTTCGCGCGGCCGATCGGCGACGACCCCAACCACCAGGGCGGCTCGCGGCGCTGGATCATGACGGCCGTCGAGAACTCGCTGCGCCGCCTCGGAACCGACCACCTCGACCTCTACCAGATGCACCGGCCCGACCCGGCGACCGACATCGAAGAGACGCTCTCGGCGCTCACCGACCTGGTCCGCAGCGGCAAGGTCCGCGCGATCGGCTCGTCGGACATGCCCGCGTCCGAGATCGTGGAGGCGCAGTGGACCGCCGAGCGGCGCGGCCTGGAGCGATTCCGCGTCGAGCAGCCGCACTACTCCCTCCTGGATCGCGCCGTCGAGCGCGAAGTGCTGCCGATGGCGCAGAAGTACGGCATGGGCACCGTCATCTGGAGCCCGCTCGCGAGCGGCATGCTCACCGGCCGGGTGCGCCGCGGCCAGGAGAGCGACCTCCGCCGTACGCGGATGTTCGCGGCCCTGCGCGACGAACGCCGCATCGACGCCGTCGAGCGGTTCATCCCACTCGCGGAGGAGGCCGGCCTGTCGCTGACGCACCTCGCGCTCGCGTTCGTCATCGCGCACCCCGGCGTGACCGCCGCCCTCATCGGACCGCGCACGATGGACCAGCTCGACGACCTCCTCGCGGCCGCCGAGGTGCAGCTCTCGGACGACCTCCTCGACCGGATCGACGCGATCGTCCCGCCTGGCACGGGTGTGGGGCGGATGGATCAGGAGTACAACACGCCGCCGATCGTGACCTCCGCCCTGCGCCGTCGACCGGACGGAGAGCGGTCTGCCGCGTAGCGAGCGCCGCCGCGAGCTTCTGCCGGGCATCCTGAACACCGGGTTCGGCTGAGTACCTGATAATGAGCCGTGCTCTCTTGGCTGGTTCAGCATTTCTCCGGGGTCGGTATCATCTCGGGCCCATTGCCGTATGCGCTGCTCGTGCTGTCCGGGGTCCTGACAGGCGTCCTGATCACGCAGGTCGGCTTGCGTCAGCGTCAGGACCCGCATCGGCGCCTTGTCGGCGTGCTCGTCGCGCTGTGTATCGGTGAGGCGATCGGGGCACTCGTCTTCTGGGTCGTCGCGGTCGGGTGGAACCCGTTCGGCATTCCGGTCCCCCGCTCCATCGCCGCCTACGCGGCTGGGTTCGGCGGCTCGGTCGCGATCGCCGCCCTGTCCATTCATCGGGCGCGCTGGTGGAGGGCGCTTCTCGCTGCGCTGACGGTCGGCGTCGTCCTGGTGACCGGCACACTCGCGTCCAGCGCCGCGTTCGGAGTCAACCCCACGCTCGGCTCGCTCTTCGGCGTCACTCCGACCTCGAACGCGGCGGACCAGACAGCCCTTGTCCGCCCTGTCACGACCAAGCCCGTGACGGACATCGCGAAGTCGTGGACGCCACCGCGTGGCCTGCCGAAGCACGGAAAGACCTCGTCGGTGAAGATCCCCGCCCGGCACTCGGGATTCCACGCGCGCGACGCCGGACTCTACCTCCCGCCGGCCGCGCTGATGCCGAACGCCCCACGACTGCCCCTGATGATCCTGATGATGGGACAACCGGGCAACCCCGACCCGCAATACGTCGGCTCCGTGTTGGACCAGTTCGCGGCGCGGAACCACGGGTTGGCCCCGATCGTCGTCGTCGCCGACCAGCTCGGTGACCCGACGCAGGACCCCGGCTGCACGGATACCGCCCACTTCGGCGAGGTCGAGACCTACATCACGGTCGATGTCCTGGACTGGGCGCGCCAACACTTGAATGTCGATCCGTCCGGATCCACGACGACGATCGCGGGCTACTCGAACGGCGGCGCGTGCGCAATGCTGTTCGCTTCGAAGTACCCCGACGACTTCCGCAACGTGGTCGACATCTCCGGCGAACTCTTCCCGGGAGCAGAGGACCCCGCCGCCATGCTCGACTCCGTCTTCGCCGGGAATCAGGCGGCGTACGACGCGCAGAAGCCGGCGACCAACCTTGCGGGCCACGCCCACAGCGGGCTGGCGATCTTCACAGCCGGGTCGAACGACCCCTTCTATGTCCAGTCCGGTCAGCAGGCCCAGAAGCTCTTCCAACAAGCCGGCTTCGAGACCGAATTCGCCGAAGTTCCGAACGGAGGCCATGTGCTGGGTGCGATCTACGGCGGCTTCAATATCGCTTTCAGCGCCTTGTATCCGTCGCTGGGGCTGAAGGTTGCAGTTCATCCGTGAGGGGCGTGGCGCTGATGATCACATCTTTCTCCACGCCCGTCGCCAGGCTGCGCCGCGGGGACCCCAATAGACAGCAGCGAGTTCTGAAAAAGCCAGAGGGGCACGAAGGTCGCAAAGCGACCCCGTGCCCCTCTGGCTTTTTCAGAACGTCGGGCTGACAGGATTTGAACCTGCGACCCCTTGACCCCCAGTCAAGTGCGCTACCAAACTGCGCCACAGCCCGTTGCTGTCCCACCCAGGCCGGGGGGCGCCAAATGAGACAACTCGACTATCTTAGCGTGCCGGCGGGGCCGGTCGTGACCAACCCGAAAGCCACTGTTGGCCCCGCCGACACCGGCGCCGCGCACACCCCTCCCGACGAGCGGTGAGACGCGGGCACCACGGACGTCCCGCCCCGCAGCGGTTGGTCCGAGTGGGTCGGTGACGGGATGCGCGGGGAGGCTGCATCCCGCCACCGAGTCACTTCTGGGCGGTACCACCGCCCAGAATGGTGTCGATCTCGTCCTGGGTGAGCGGGGCCCAGGGGGACGAGTCGGGGTTTGCGCTGGCCGCCTCAGGGCTGTCGCCCTGCGTCCACCACTTGGCCTCGAACGGCACGCCGTCGAAGAGCACGCGGGTGCCCTTGTCGTAGGGTGTCTCGCCCGACCAGTTCGGGTAGGTTCCGGGCGGGAGGGTCGGCTGCGGGATCGGGGTCTCGCCGGGCAGCACGGGGCCGACGAGCTCCCACGGAGTCTCCCACGCGTTGAGCACGGGGTTGTCCGGCACGTCGCCCTTGGTCCACCACTTGGCCTCGTACACGTTGTGGTGCCAGGTGACCTTGGTGCCCTTCAGGTACGAGTTGGTGGCGGTCCAGATCGGGTACGGCGAGTGCGCGGGGTCGTCACTGGCGGCGGCGGAGGTCGGCTCCGCGGTCGTCACGGCGCCCTCCCCCAGTGCGATGCGGCCGTCGAAACCCTTCGACAGCAGGCCTGCGAAGGTCTGCTTGCCCTGGATGACGCCGCTGCAGGCGTCCGAGACGACGGTGAGGTCGACATAGTTCGAGCCGCAGGTCTTGTCGCGGTTCGCCGACCACATCGACATGCGGCCGAGGCCCGTGGACACGGCCCAGGCGTTGAGGGCCTTCGCGTCGGCGAGGCCGAAGATCTGGCCCTGGTCGTCGTTCTGGCCGATCATCGGGGTTGCGCCGATCTTCGCCCACAGGCTCGGGTCGGACTGGTGGATGCCTGCCCGGTTGTAGAGCACGCCCAGCTGCCGTTGCGCGGCCGTCAGCGCCGCCTCGGAGGTGGCGGCCATCGACTTCTCGGCGTCCTTGGAGTTGCCGTAGTCCATGGTCATCAGGTTCACGCCGGCGAGATCCACCTTGGCCTTCAGCATCGCCGCGATGGCGTTGGTGCCGTCCGTGGTCATGCCGGTCGGCGACACCGGCAGGGTCAACCAGACGGCGAGGCTCTTGCCCGCAGCGCGACGCTCCTGCTGCAACTGCGCGATGACCGTGGCCCTGCGGGTGGCGGCGTCCGAGTTCACCAGGCCGCCGCCCTCCAGGTCGAGGTCGATGGTGCCGACCTTGTAGCGCTCGACGACCGACGAGTACGCCGCCTTCAGCGCCGACGCGTCGGTGCAGCCGAGGGCGAGCTCGTCGTTCGCCAGGCCCCCGAACGACACCGCGACGTCGCCGCCCTGCTGCTGCAGGCGGGCGATGCGGCGGTCCAGGTCGAGCGAGCCGCGTGCCTGGTCCATCGTGTAGGCACCACCCCACGAGGGCGTGCACGCGTTCGACGGGCTGGAGACGATGAACGACAGCACGGCGTCCTTGGTGGAGGTCGAGCCCAGGTTTTCGAACGCGTACTTCGGGGTCGCCGTCACATCCACGAACGAGGCGAACCACGGCTTCACGTCGACGGAGGCACGGGCGCTCCACCACTGGAAGCCGACGACACCACCCGAGACCACGACGACCGCGACCAGGGCTGCGCCGATCACCCGCCACGGCGAGAGGCGGCGGCCGGAGTCCGACTCGGGAGCCTGCAGCCGGTCGGTCTGCGTCGCGGCAGCGTCCGCGGCGGCAGCCTTCCTGGCGGCTTTCTTGTCGGAGCGGGCCATCAGGCGGCCTGCCTCTGGTCGTCGGAGACGGCCGCGGCCGAGGCCGCGACAGCGTCATCCCGCAGAGCGGTGCGCTCCAGGTGCGGCACCTCGCCGCCGGCGTGACCGTGGTAGAGCACAGAGCGCCAGTCGATCGACTCGGTTGCCGGGGCGGCGGCCGGGGCCGAGGTCTTGCGCTTCTTGTCCACGTAGAGCGGCTTGGTCAGGCCGAGCCAGATGTCGACGATCGAGTTCCAGATGCCGATGTAGGCGACCAGCGACCAGATCGCCAGGGTGGCGTTGAACGCGGCGAACGCGGCGTTGCCCCAGTTGTGCGCATTCCAGTCCCGCCAGAGCGTGAACAGAGAGAACGCGATGATCGCCAGCGGCGCGATCACGTACAGGAGCGGCGAGGCCGTGCGGTTCTTGACCTTCGGCGTCCGGGCGAACGGGATCTTCTTGCCGGTCAGCGACTGCTGGATCGACTTGAGCACACCGGCCAGGTTCACCGGCAGCAGGATCAGGTTGAAACCGTAGATCCGGAAGATGTCGGTCGCCTTGTAGCCGGCGTAGCGGAGGTCGCTGGCCTGGCTGATGAAGTACGGCAGCGCGGCCAGGAGCACCACCGGGCTCAGCAGCCGGCCGTCGTACGGGTACGCCAGCAGGAAGACCAGCCCGAAGCTCGCCCAGCAGATGGAGGCCATGTAGTTCACGCGCAGCAGCAGCTCGATGCGCGACACGTTCTCGCCGCGGCGCTTGCGCTCCCGAACCTGCTTCCACAGCTTCGGGAGGATGAGCAGGCCGCCGTTCGCCCAGCGTCGACGCTGGACGATCAGGGAGCCGAAGTCCGGCGGGGTGGCCGAGTAGCTGAGGCGCTCCGGGTAGTTGACGAGCGACCAGCCGTGGGTGCCGAGGTCGATGCTCGACTCGGTGTCCTCGATGACGGTGCGGTCCTGGATGTACCGGCGCACCTCGAAGCCGCCGACCCACTCGGTCTCGACGATGTCCTCCAGCGCGCGCTTGCGGATGACGGCGTTGGCACCCACCCAGAAGGTCGCACCGTAGTAGCTCTTGCCCTGGTGGAGGATGTGCTGGATGTCGGTCGTCGCGCCGGCGAGGCGCTCGATGCGGGTGCCTGCGCCACGGAACGAGGAGTACGGCGTCTGGGTGACCGCGACGCGGGCGTTGTCCGGCTGCTGCAGGAAGTAGGTCAGCCGCAGGCAGTACTCACGCAGCAGGATGGAGTCGGCGTCCAGGGTCAGCAGGAAGTCGCTGTCCGGGATCTCGATGTCGCCGGGCTTGCGGGAGCCGGCGGGCACCGGGTTCAGGACGGGGCCGTCCGGCGTCTGCTCGACGCGGTAGGTGCCGCCCATCAGGCCGATGAAGGCGTTCAGGTTCATCGCCTTGTTGGCCTCGTGCGACAGGGAGGCCCACTTCTTGCGCTCGAAGACCATCAGCTCGGCGTCGAAGGTCCACGCCAGGCGGCGGTAGAGCTGGGCGACCCGCTCCGAGGAGAGCTCTGCGCCCTCCGCGACGGCCGCCTTCACGGCCTCCGCGGTCAGCGCCAGCTCGTCGCCGAGGGCGCGGAGCACCTGGTCGGCGAAGAAGACGTCGACGTGGTCGTCGATGCCGTGCGCGTCCGCCTGGGCGTACAGCCACTCGGCGGCCCAGCGGTAGTGCTCGGCCAGCTCGAGGGCGGCCTCGTCGGAGACGAAGGCGCGCTCGTCACCGAGCTCGTGCTGCAGCAGGGCGTCGGTGAAGCGGAACCGGGGCTCGGCGAGCTGACCGGTGATGCTGTCGGCCAGGTCGCGGGTGGCGTTCAGCTTCTCTGCGACGGCGGGGTCGGTCGGGTTCGGGTTGTCGTCGACCAGCAGCACGACCCGCATGGAGGGGAACTCCTGCAGCGCGGCGGAGAGCAGCGTCATCCGCACGACCTCCGGCTCCTCCGCGTAGGAGGGCACGAGCACCGTGATGGAGGGCTGGTTCTGCGCGAAGTGCCGGTCGAGCTCGGCCCGCGGGACACGGACGTGCTTCTGGAAGCGCTGCAGCGCGCCCTGCCGGGCCACCAGGTACATCAGCGCGGAGAAGGTGAGGAAGGTGACGACGACGGTGTAGCCGATGGCCTCCATCGTGAACCGGAAGTCCTGCGTGCCGAGCACCAGGAACTGGCGGATGATCGTCGTCACGACATAGATGGCCCAGAAGACGATGGTCGCGACGATGGCGACACGGCTCCAGGTGATCTTGCGATCGGAGGGCTTCGGGTGGACTGTCGGAAGCGGTTCGGTGCGGCGCTCGGAGCCCCACTGCCGTTTCCGGGCAGGCGTGTATGAACTTGTAGAACTCATGGTCGGGTATGCGTCCTCAATGGACAGAGCCCGCGCCTTCGGGTAACGCGGTCGGGTAGCTCCGTCGGTTGTCCACAATAGTGAGGACAGTCCGGGGTACAAATACCCCCAATGTGGTCGCCCCCTCACTGGGGGTGACACGTCACCGAACGTTCACGTCTCCGGCCGGCGCGTCCGCTTGACGAGCCGACCGGAGCCGACGCGCGGTTAACGCTTGCGCTTCTCGCGGACCCGCATGTTCAGCACGATCGGAGAGCCCTCGAAGCCGTACACCTCGCGCAGCCGACGGATGATGTACCGCCGGTAGCCGGGGTCGAGGAAACCCGTGGTGAACGTCACGAATGTCGGCGGCCGGCTCGACGCCTGGGTGCCGAACAGGATGCGCGGCTGCTTGCCACCGCGGACCGGGTGCGGATGCGCCGCCGTGAGCTCGGCCAGGAACGCGTTGAACTTGCCGGTCGGGATGCGGGTGTCCCACGACTCGAGCGCGAGTTCCAGTGCCGGAACCAGCTTCTCGAGGTGGCGCCCGGTGCGGGCCGAGATGTTGACGCGCGGCGCCCACGACACGTGGGCCAGATCCTGCTCGATCTCGCGCTCGAGGTACCGGCGGCGTTCGTCGTCGAGGAGGTCCCACTTGTTGAACGCCAGCACGAGCGCGCGGCCCGACTCCAGCACCAGGTCGATGATGCGCACGTCCTGCTCGCTGATCGGCTGGGAGACGTCGAGCACGACGACCGCGACCTCCGCCTTCTCGAGCGCGGTGGAGGTGCGCAGCGACGCGTAGAAGTCGGCGCCCTGCTGCAGGTGGACGCGGCGGCGGATGCCGGCGGTGTCGACGAAGCGCCACACCTTGCCGCCGAGCTCGACCTGCTCGTCCACGGGATCGCGGGTGGTGCCGGCGAGCTCGTTGACGACGACGCGCTCCTCCCCCGCCGCCTTGTTGAGCAGCGACGACTTGCCCACGTTCGGCCGGCCGACGATCGCGACGCGACGCGGGCCGCCGACCTCCCGCTTGGCGACGGCCGAGACCTCCGGCAGCGCCTTCAGGATCTGGTCGAGGAGGTCGGCGACGCCCCGGCCGTGGAGCGCGGAGACCGGCCACGGCTCGCCGAGGCCCAGCGACCACAGCTCGGTCGCGGAGGGCTCCTGGCGTGCGTCGTCCACCTTGTTGGCGGCGAGGAACACCGGCTTGTTCGTCTTGCGCAGCAGGCGCACGACGTGCTCGTCGGTGGAGGTCGCCCCCACCGTGGCGTCGACGACGAACATCACGGCGTCGGCCAGGTCGATCGCTACCTCCGCCTGCGCGGCGACAGAGGCGTCGATGCCGCGGGCGTCGGGCTCCCACCCGCCGGTGTCGACGACCGTGAACCGGCGCCCGTTCCACTCGGCCTGGTACGACACCCGGTCGCGCGTGACGCCGGGGGTGTCCTCCACCACGGCCTCGCGGCGGCCCAGGATGCGGTTGACCAGCGCCGACTTGCCCACGTTGGGGCGGCCGACGATGGCCAGCACCGGGAGGGCGGGCAGGTAGGTGATCTCGTCGGGGTTCTCGGTGGCGGTGCCGAGGAGGTCGAGGTCGGCGTCGTCGAGCTCGTACTCCTCCAGGCCGCTGCGGAGTGCGGCGGCGCGTTGCACGGCCAGATTGTCGTCCAACCCGGCGAGGCGCTCGACGAGGTCGTCGGCGCCTACGGGCTCGTTCTCGATGTCAGACATGGGTCTCTTTCTGTACGACCGCGATGACCGCGTCGACGGTCTGGTCGAAGTCGAGGTCGGTGGAGTCGACGGTGGTCACGCCGTCTGCGGCGTTCATGAAGTCCACGACCCGGGAGTCGGCCGCGTCACGTCTGCGTAGCGCCTCCCCCACGTGAGCGGCGGAATGGCCGGTCAGCTCGGCGGAACGCCTGGCCATTCTAACCTGCTCGTCGGCGGTGAGCAGGATGCGCACGGGCGCATCGGGGCAGACGACGGTGGTGATGTCGCGGCCCTCCACCACGATTCCCGGCTCGTCGGTGCGTGCGACGATCGACCGGAACAGGCCGGTGAGGAAGGAGCGCACCTCCGGAACCCGTGCGATCGCACTGACGACGGCGGTGACCTCCGGCTCGCGGATGGCGTCGGTCACATCGTGGTCGCCGACGAACACGTGATAGGTGTCGGGGTCGGTGCCGATGCGGTAGTCGAAGTCGGGCAGCGCGTCGATCACGGTCGCCGCGTCGGTCGGGTCGAGCCTGCGCTGCACGACATACCAGCTGAGTGCACGGTAGGCGGCCCCGGTGTCGAGGTACGCCCAGCCGAGCCGGCGGGCCGTCGCCTTGGAGACCGACGACTTGCCGCTGCCGGCAGGGCCGTCGACGGCGACGACGACGGGGGCGTCGGCTCTGTACTGCGGGTCGGTCATCCTGCGAGCCTCCAGCCGCGGTCGGTCAGATCGGTCACGGTGCGCTGCCACACCTCGGGGAGCACGGCGATCTCGGCCAGGCCGAACGGGGCGCCAGGGGAGTGCTCCAGGCGGAGGTCCTCCAGGTTCACGTCGAGCTCGCCGAGCTCGGCGAGCAGTCGTGCCAGCTCACCCGGCCGGTCGTCGACCATGACGATCAGGCTCCGGAATCGCTTGTCCTGTCCGTGCTTGCCCGGGAGCCGCCCGACACCCACGTTGCCGCCGGCGATCTCCTCCGCGATGGCGCGGCGCGAACCGGCGGCGTCGACGTCGTCGAGGGCCGTGAGCAGGTGATCGAGGTCGTCGCGGTAGGCGCGGAGGATCTGCACGATCGCCGGCGCGTTGGCGCCGAGGATCTGCACCCACAGCTCCGGCTCGCTCGCAGCGATGCGGGTCACGTCGCGCACGCCCTGGCCGGCGAGACCCAGCGCGGCGTCGGTGGAGTCGGCGAGCCGTTTGGCCATCAGCGACGAGACGATCTGCGGGGCGTGCGAGACGAGGGCGACAGCGGCGTCGTGGTCGGCCGCGGCCATCTCGATCGGCGTCGCGCCGAGGTCGAGGATGAGCGCCTCCACGAGGTTGACGGCGGATCGCGGGTTCTCCGGCCGCGCGGAGACCACCCACGGGCGCCCGATGAACAGGTCGGCGCGCGCGGCGCTGGGGCCTCCGCGCTCCCGGCCGGCGAGCGGGTGCGATCCCACGTACCGGGAGAGGTCGAGGCCGGTCTCCTGGAGTTCCGCGAGGGGCGCACCCTTGACGCTGGCGACGTCGGTGACCACGGCGGCGGGATGGGCGGCGAGCTCGTCCGCGACGACGCGCGACACCAGGTCAGGCGGCACGGCGACCACGATCAGAGCCGGCTCCGCTCCCCCGTCGTCCGGTCGTCCCGCGCCGTAGTCGGCCGCCAGCCGCAGGTGGGCGGGCGAGGCGTCGGCGAGCAGCACGTCGATGCCGCGGGCACGCAGCCCGAGCCCGACGGACGCCCCGAGGAGCCCGGCCCCGACGACGCGGACCGGACCGGCCAGGCGGGAGGCGGATTCATTCACGAATCCACCTTAGTCAGTGCCCGCACCGCGCCCCGGCCTCACTGCCGCGAGATCGTCAGCAGCGCCCCCAGCTCGTCCTTGGTCAGGTCGCGCATGGCGCCGACCTTCAGCGTGCCCAGGTGCAGCGGCCCGAACTGCCGCCGGACGAGCTCGATCACCGGGTGCCCGACCTCCGCCATCATCCGGCGGACGATCCGGTTGCGCCCCGAGTGCAGGGTGAGTTCGACGAGACTGTCGCCGCCTCCCGACCGCGACTGCAGCAGCCGCGCCTTGTCGGCTGCGATCGGGCCGTCCTCCAGCTCGACGCCCTTGGTCAGTCGCGCGATGGTCTGCGGAGCGACCGTGCCGCGCACCCGTGCGATGTACGTCTTGGTCACGCCGAAGCTGGGATGGGCGAGCACGTGGGCGAGCTCCCCGTCGTTGGTGAGGATGAGCAGCCCGGACGTCTCGGCGTCCAGACGGCCGACGTTGAACAGACGCTCGGGGTAGTCGGCGGTGAACCGGGACAGGTCGGGACGGCCCTGCTCGTCGCGCATCGAGCTCACCACGCCCACCGGCTTGTTGAGCATCACGTAGCGGCGGGAGGTGTCGAGTTGCACGGCCGTGCCGTCGACGGCGACGCGGTCGGTCGCCGGGTCGACGCGCCGGCCGAGCTCCGTCACCACCTGTCCGTTCACGGTGACCCGGCCGGCCACGATCATGTCCTCCGACACCCGCCGGGAGGCCACTCCGGCCGCCGCCATCACCTTCTGGAGGCGCTCGCCCTGCGCCGCGTCTCCGGCTCCCGCGTTACCGGACATCGTCGAACCCGTCTGCGCCGTCTGCCAGCAGGGGGGAGATCTTCGGAAGCTCCTCGATCGAGTTGATGCCGAGCTGGGTGAGCAGCAGATCGGTCGTCCCGTAGTTGATCGCCCCGGTCTCGCTGTCGGTGAACAGCTCGGTGATCAGACCGCGGCCGAGCAGCGTGCGCACCACCGAGTCCACGTTGACGGCGCGGATGGAGGCGATGGCCCCTCGGCTGATCGGCTGCTTGTACGCGATCACCGCGAGTGTCTCGAGGGCCGCCTGCGACAGCCGGGTCGGGTTCTGCTGCAGCACGTAGCCGGAGACGACCGCGTCGAACTCCGACCGCACATAGACGCGCCAGCCGCCGCCGACCTCCCGCAGCTCGAAACCGCGGCGCAGGCCCGGCCTCCCCCCGGCGTCGGTCTCGCCGTCGTAGTCGGCGACCAGCGTGTCGATCGCCGCGCGCACGCGCTTCACGGGCGCGCCGACCGCCGTCGCCAGCGTGACGAGGCTCATCGGCTCGTCGGCCACCATCAGGATGGCCTCCAGCGCGCGCTCGATCTGCGCGTCCTCCAGAGTGATCTCCTGGCCGGCCGCCGCCTCCGTCTCCAGCTCGGTTCCGTCAACCGTCATAGTCCGCTCCCAGGTTCGACAGGTTCTCCTCCGACCAGTGCTCGGCCGTCCAGCGCAGCGTCAGCTCGCCCAGTGGCTCGAGCTGCTCGAACGCGATCGCCGCGTGCCGGTACAGCTCCAGCACGGCGAGGAACCGCGCGATCACGACGCCCTTCTGCTCGGCGCCGGCGACGAGCTGCCGGAACGACAGCTGGTCGCCGCTGCGCAGCATCCCGACCACCACCGCCGCCTGCTCGCGGATGCTCACGAGCGGCGCGTGCAGGTGGTCGAGCCCGACGACCGGGATCTCCCGCGGCGTCATCGCCAGCGTGGCGAGAGCGGCGAAATCGTCGGCGGTGAGCGTCCAGACCAGCTCGGGCGTGCGCTGGCGGTACTTGTCCTCCAGGCGCACCGAACGCGCGTGCCGCGACGACTCGGTGTCCAGCTGCGCCGAGAACCATGCCGAGGCCTCCTTGAAGGCCCGGTACTGCAGCAGGCGCGCGAACAGCAGGTCGCGCGCCTCCAGCAAGGCGACGTCCTCCGCATCGACGAGTTCGCCCTGCGGCAGCAGCCCGGCGATCTTGAGGTCGAGGAGGGTCGCGGCGACGAGCAGGAACTCGCTCGCCTCGTCGAGGCTCTGGTCGGCGTCGAGCCGGCGCAGGTAGGCGATGAACTCGTCGGTGACGCGACTGAGCGAGATCTCGGTGATGTCGAGCTCGTGCTTGCTGATCAGCGACAGCAGGAGGTCGAAGGGCCCCTCGAAGGTTCCCACCGCCACCCGGAACCCCGTGTGCTCCTCCGCCTCCGCGGTCTCCTGGCCGTCGAAGGGCACGTTGTCGTCGCTTTCGGCCTCCGGAAGCGACAACGACGTGCCCTTCGGGGTCACCGCACTCGTGGGGTCTTCAGGCGACGGCGCCACGGAAGATCAGTTCCCTCGCCAGCTGGCGGTAGGCCTCCGCCGCCTGGTGCTCCGGCGCGAACTGCGTGATCGGGGTGGCCGCGACCGACGCGTCCGGGAACTTCACCGTGCGTGAGATCACCGTCTCGAGCACACGGTCACCGAAGGCGTCGACGACGCGCTCCAGCACCTCGCGCGAGTGCAGTGTGCGGGAGTCGTACATCGTGGCGAGGATGCCGTCGAGCTCGATCGCAGGGTTCAGCCGTTCGCGCACCTTGTCGATGGTCTCGATGAGGAGGGCGACGCCGCGAAGCGCGAAGTACTCGCACTCGAGCGGGATGAGCACGCCGTGGCTGGCGGTCAGCGCGTTGACGGTGAGGATGCCGAGCGACGGCTGGCAGTCGATCAGGATGACGTCGTAGTCGCCGGACACCTTGCGCAGCACGCCGGCGAGGATCTGCTCGCGCGCCACCTCGTTGACCAGGTGCACCTCGGCGGCCGACAGGTCGATGTTGGCCGGGATGATGTCGAGACCGGCGACACCGGTCGACTGGATGGCCTCCTGTACGTCGGCGTGCCTGTTCAGCAGCAGGTCGTAGATGGTGGTCACGTCGTGGGTCTTCGCCCCGAGCCCGGCGGACAGGGCGCCCTGCGGGTCGAAGTCGACAGCCAGCACGCGACGGCCGTACTCCGCGAGCGCGGCGCCGAGATTGATGGAGGTCGTGGTCTTGCCGACCCCGCCCTTCTGATTGCAGAGCGCGACGATCTTGGCGGGCCCGTGCTGGGTCAGCTCGGCCGGTGCCGGGAACGTGCGCTGGGGCCGCCCGGTCGGTCCGAGCGGTGCGGCGAGGGCTGCGGTGTCCATGCCCGGAAGCTCCGTCCTGACCTCGTCGTTGCGCGTCACCTGGCTGTTCCTCGTCCTCTGTCGATCGGCGGCCGTTCCCGGCCTGTTCACTTCGTTCCATCCTATCCGCGTGCTCACGCCTGCGTCGGCGTGACGGCGGCGGGTCCCCAGGGCGTACGCTGTGCCCGTGCCGACGATGCCACCCGAACTCGCCACAGAGCGCCTGCGCCTGCGCCTGCGTGACGGCAGGGACGCCGAGTGGAACCTGGAGCTGATCGCCGAGGACCCGTCGCAGGAGTCCCGCCCGCTCGACGAGGAGCGGAAGCGCCTGGACGCCCAACGCCGTGCGGCGGACGAGCGCGGCTTCGGCGTCTACGCGATCGAGGTCGCCGACACCGGCGAACCGGTCGGCTACTGCGGCCTCGTCACCACGCGCGCGACACCGGCACAGCCCGAGCTCGCCTACGAGCTGCTGCGCCGTCACGTCGGCAGCGGCTACGCCACCGAGGCGGCGGCCGCGGTCGCCGAGGCCGCGTTCGACAGCGGCATCCCCGTGCTCTGGGCGATCGTGGAACGCTGGAACGCGCCATCGTTCCGGGTGCTGGAGAAGCTCGGCTTCAGACCGTCACGGGTCACCGGCGACGGCGGGAAGGTCCTGGTGTGGCTGTACCGGAAGGCTCCGCGAGGGCGTCACCGCGCCCGCGGGTGAGCCGTGACGTACACGTCCCGCAGCGCGTCCGCCGTCACCAGTGTGTAGATCTGGGTCGTCGCCACCGACGAGTGGCCGAGCAGTTCCTGCACCACGCGCACGTCCGCTCCCCCGGCCAGGAGGTGGGTCGCGAACGAGTGCCGGAGGGTGTGCGGCGAGATCTCGATGCCGAGATTCGACCGTTCCGCAGCCGCCCGGATGATCAGCCAGACGTTCTGGCGCGACAACCGGGCGCCGCGCATGCCGAGGAACAGCGCGGGCGTCGCCCGGCCGCGCGTCGAGAGCACGGGGCGCGCCCGGACGAGATAGGCGGCGACGGCCTCCTGCGCGAAGCTGCCGAGCGGCACGATGCGCTGCTTCGCGCCCTTGCCGGTGAGCCGGACGACGTCGGTGTCGATGACGTCGTCCACGTTCAGTCCGACGGCCTCGCTGACGCGCGCCCCCGTCGCGTACATGAGCTCCAGCAGCGCCTTGTCGCGGAGGTCGTCGAGCTCGTCGCCGTCGGTCGCCGCCAGCAGGGCCGCGACCTGGTCGACACTGATGGCCTTCGGCAGCGTGCTCGGCAGCTTGGGAGGGCGAACGTCGCGCGCGGCGTCGACCTCCACGCGACCCTCCTCGAGCAGGAACCGATGGAATCCGCGGACGGTCGACAGCATACGGGCGAGGGAGGTCGCCGTCAGCGGCGACTCCTCGCGCGACCCGAGGTGCGCCAGGTAGCCGGACACCGTCGCGCCGGACACCGCGCTCACATCGTCGACGCCCTCTTCCGCGAGCCACGACGTGTACACCGCGAGGTCGCGACGATACGCGGCGACCGTGTTCGCCGAGAGGCCCCGCTCGATGGCGACGTGCCTCAGGTAGGCGTCAACGTCCGCGGGGAGGGTCATCCCTCGGTGCCGGACGCGGTGGGTTCGCTCGTCCCGCTCAGCTTCGGGTGGCTCGGCCAGGGCGCATCGGCGGCACCGAGGCTCGCCCAGCCCCGCTCGCGCGCGGCCAGGGCGCCCAGCACCGCGATGCTCAGCGGCGCGTTGTGCGCGCGGCGCTCGAGCACGGCGTCCACCGCCTCCTCCAGGGGGACCCAGGCGAGCTCGATGTCGGCCTCCTCGGCCTCCCGGGCGAACGCCTCCGCCGTCGGCCGCACGTCCCTGGCGAGGTAGATGCGGATGGCCTCGTCGCTGCCGCCCGGGCTGGTGAAGACGTCGGCGAGCACGTTCCACCGACCGGCCTGCAGGTCGGTCTCCTCCGCCAGCTCGCGCTGGGCGGCGATGAGCGGGTCCTCTCCGTGGATGTCGAGCAGGCCGGCCGGGATCTCCCAGTCGCGGTAGCGGACCGGGTGCCGGTACTGCCGGATGAGCAGCACGCGGCCGTCGTCGTCCAGGGCGAGCACCGCGACGGCGCCCGTGTGGTCCACGTACTCCCGCGTGATCTGCTCGCCGTTGTAGCCGAACGTGTCGCGGCGGACGTCCCAGATCCTGCCGGCGAAGGCGATCTCTGACGAGGCGATCTCCGGGCGGAACGGCTCGTCGCCGATCACGCCGACGTCGGTGGCCATCAGGCCTCCGTCACCAGTTCTTCGGCTTCCTCCGCCGACACCTCGAACAGGAGGCTGGCCTTCTGGCGCTCGAGCGCGGCTCCCACGAGTCCCGCGAACAGCGGGTGCGCGTGGTTGGGCCGCGACCGCAGCTCGGGGTGCGCCTGGGTTCCGACGTAGAACGGGTGCACGTCGCGCGGCAGCTCCACGTACTCGACCAGGTGCCCGTCCGGCGAGGTTCCGGAGAACCACAGGCCGGCGTCGGCGATCTGCTCGCGGTAGTTGTTGTTCACCTCGTAGCGGTGGCGGTGGCGCTCGCTGGCCTCAGGGGCGCCGTACAGCTCGGCGACGAGGGAGCCCTCGGCGAGAGCGGCCGGGTACAGGCCGAGGCGCATGGTGCCGCCCAGGTCGCCGCCCGCGATGATCTCGACCTGCTCGGCCATCGTCGCGATCACCGGGAACTCGGTCTCCGGGTCGAACTCCGACGACGACGCACCGGCCAGGCCGGCCTCGTGACGCGCGTACTCGATGACCATGCACTGCAGGCCCAGGCACAGTCCCAGGGCGGGGATGCCGTTCTCGCGTGCGAACCGCAGCGCGCCGACCTTGCCCTCGATGCCGCGCACGCCGAATCCACCGGGAACGCAGATCGCGTCCACGTCGCTCAGCTGGAGTGCGGCACCCTCCGGCGTCTGGCACTCGTCGGACGGGATCCACTTGAGCGCGACCTTCGTGCGGTGGGCGAACCCGCCGGCCCGCAGCGCCTCGGTGACCGAGAGGTAGGCGTCGGGAAGGTCGATGTACTTGCCGACCAGGCCGATCGTGACCTCGTGCTTGGGGTCGTGGACGGCCTCCAGGAGTCGCGCCCAGCCGCGCCAATCGACGTCGGCCGCCTTGTCGAGGCCGAGCTGGTCGATGATGTACGCGTCCAGGCCCTGCTCGTGGAGCATCGTCGGGATGTCGTAGATGCTCGGCACGTCGATCGCGTTGACCACGGCCTGCTCGTCCACGTCGCACATGAGGGCGATCTTGCGCTTGTTCGACTCGGAGACCGGGCGGTCGCTGCGGAGCACGAGGGCGTCAGGCTGGATGCCGATGGAGCGCAGCGCGGCGACGGAGTGCTGCGTCGGCTTGGTCTTCTGCTCACCGGAGGCGTTCATGAACGGCACGAGCGAGACGTGCACGAAGAAGCAGTTCTTGCGGCCGAGCTCATGGCGCACCTGACGGGCCGACTCGATGAACGGCTGCGACTCGATGTCGCCGACCGTTCCGCCGATCTCGGTGATGATCACGTCGGGGGCGGGCTCGCCGTCCGGCCCGGGCTGCGCCTGCAGGCGCATGCGGCGCTTGATCTCGTCGGTGATGTGCGGGATGACCTGGACGGTGTCGCCCAGGTACTCGCCGCGACGCTCCTTGGCGATGACGTTCGAGTAGATCTGGCCGGTGGTGACGTTCGCGGACTGGCCGAGGTTGATGTCGAGGAAGCGCTCGTAGTGCCCGATGTCGAGATCGGTCTCCGCACCGTCATCGGTCACGAACACCTCGCCGTGCTGGAACGGGTTCATCGTTCCGGGGTCGACATTGAGGTAGGGGTCGAGCTTCTGCATGACGACGCGGAGGCCGCGGGCCGTCAGAAGATTGCCCAGGGAAGCCGCCGTGAGGCCCTTCCCCAACGAAGAAACGACACCACCTGTCACGAAGATGTGCTTGGTAGTGCCGTTGGTTTTGCTGCTGATCTGGCCCGCTTCTGAATAATCCACCACGGGCTTATAGCTTATCACCTGCTGACGGGCCGTCTGCGCGCACCGCCGCTCCGCGAGCCGCGTCGAAGCGGGCAGAATCCGCCGTCCGGGCGGATCCGGGGCGAATTCGCGCCGCCTCGGGCCGGCCGCAGGGATCAGCGCGCGGCGGCCGCCATCTCGACGAGCTCGCGCGCGTGGGCGAGCCCGCTCTCGGAGTCGGGCAGGCCGGACAGCAGCCGGGCCATCTCGGCGATGCGCTCGTCGCCGTCGAGGCGACGCACGCTGGACTCGGTGACAGCTCCGTCGCTGCCCTTGACCACGGTGAGATGGTTCGTGGCGAACGCCGCCACCTGGGCGAGGTGCGTCACGACGATCACCTGGGAGTTCTCGGCCAGGCGCGCGAGCCGGCGGCCGATCTCGATGGCGGAGGCGCCGCCGACGCCGGAGTCGATCTCGTCGAAGATGAAGGTGGGCACAGGATCGCTGCCGGCGATGACCACCTCGATGGCCAGCATCACGCGGGAGAGCTCGCCCCCGGAGGCGCCCTTGCCGAGCGGCCGCGGCTCCGCGCCGGGGTGCGGTCGCAGCAGGATGGCGACCTGGTCGCGCCCGCTGGCCGTGTACTCCTCGCGCTCGGTGACCTCCACGACGATCCGCGCGTCGGGCATGGCCAGCGCTGCGAGCTCGTCGGAGACGGCGTCGGCAAGGCGCTGCGCGGCCTCGCGACGACGCGCGCCGAGGTCGGCGGCGAGCTCGGCGACGAGCGCGGCGTCGGCCTCGACCTCTCGGGCCAGCTCGTCGATGCGGTCGGCATCGCCGTCGAGCTCCAGGAGGCGCAGGCTGCCGGTCTCCAGCGTCGCGATGACGTCGTCGAGACCGGGGCCGTATTTGCGCACGAGCCCGGCCAGCTCCGCGCGGCGCTCCTGGACGACCTCCAGCTCGCGGGCGCCGTCGGTGTCGAGGGCGGCGAGATAGGTGGAGAGCTGCGCGGCGATGTCGGAGACGAGGTAGTTGGCGTTGGCGACGGCCTCGGCCAGAGGGCGCAGCTCGGCGTCGTGCGGTGCGACGCGCTCCAGCTGCCTGCGGGCGTTGTCGAGCAGGCCGAGGGCGTCGGCGCCCTCCGACTCCTCGGCCGAGAGCAGTTCGCGGGCTCCCGCGGCGGCAAGCCGGAGATCCTCGAGGTTGGTCAGGCGTTCGGCGCGCTCGGTGAGCTCATCGTCCTCCCCCGGCTGCGGAGCGACGGTCTCGATCTCGGACATCGCGGCGCGGAGATCGTCGGCCTCGCGTGCTCGGCGCTCCTGGTCGGCGACCAGTTCGTCGAGCTCCGCACGGTTGTCGCGCCACCGGTGGAAGACCTGGGCGTAGGTGTCGACCCGCTCGGCGAACCCCGGACCGGCGAACCGGTCGAGGGCCTCGCGCTGGGCGACCGCCGAACGCAACCGGATCTGGTCGGACTGACCGTGCACGACCACGAGCTGGCCGCCGAGCTCGGTCAGCACGCTCACGGGCGCACCCCGGCCGCCGACGACCGCCCGCGAACGTCCCTCGGCCGAGACCGAGCGGCTGAGCACGAGCTCGGCCTCCCCGCCGCCGAGCTCGTCGACGTCTCCTCCGGCGTCGCGCACCCGCTCCACCACGTCGCCGGCGTCGGCGACGCGCCAGCGGCCCTCCACCCAGGCCTGCGGGCTGCCGACGCGCACGGCGCCGGTGTCGGCGCGTTCGCCCAGCAGCAGGCCGAGGGCCGAGACCACCATCGTCTTGCCCGCCCCGGTCTCACCCGTGATCGCTGTGAACCCTGCTCCCAGCGGGAGGGACGCGTCGGCGATGACTCCCAGGTCGCGGATCGAGATCTCTTCGATGCCTCCACGCACGTCACTCACGGCCGGCCGGCCCCCGCCACCCGGTCACGGGAAGATCGAACTTGTGCACGAGCCGATCGGTGAACGGCCCCTGGTGCAGGCGCGCGAGTCGCACGGGGATCGGCGAACGACGCACCACGACCCTGGCGCCGCGCGGCAGGTCGAACGCACGGCGACCGTCGCACCACAGGATGCCCTCCCCGCCCGCCCGGTCGAGCAGCTCGACGGCGAGCGACGAGTCGGCGTCGACCACGAGCGGCCGCGAGAACAGCGCGTGCGCACTGAGCGGGACCAGCAGGAGCGCGGCGACGCCCGGCCAGACGACCGGGCCGCCTGCGGAGAACGAGTAGGCGGTGGAACCGGTCGGCGTGGACATCACGACGCCGTCGCACCCGAAGCTCGACATCGGCCGGCCGTCGACCTCGATGACGACCTCGAGCATCCGCTCGCGGCTGGCCTTCTCGACCGTCGCCTCGTTGAGCGCCCAGCTCTCGTAGACGACCTCTTTGCCGACCTTGACGCGCGCGGAGAGCGTCATGCGCTCCTCGACCTCGTAGTCTTTGGCGAGCCCGCGCGCGACGGCGATCTCGAGATCGTCGCGCTCGCTCTCGGCGAGGAAGCCGACGTGACCGAGGTTGACGCCCAGCAGCGGCGCCGTGCAGCCGCGCACCAGCTCGGCCGCCCTCAGGATCGTGCCGTCGCCTCCGAGCACGATCACCAGCTCGAGATCGCTGGAGCTCACCTCGTCTCCCAAGACCGCGACGGAGTCGAGGTCGGGAGCCGCGAGCAGCAGATCGCGCCGCTCGTCCTCGCTGAGCACCGGGACGACACCGGCGGAGACGAGCTGGCGGCAGACCTGCACGCCCGCTTCGAGGGAGTCTCGACGACCGGTGTGCGCCACGACGAGGATGTATCGCTGCGCCTCACCCGATGCCGTCACGTCGCCTCCTCACGAGCTCATCGATTCCTTCTGGCTACGTCCCTCCATTCTGTCGGTTTTCGAGGGGCGAATGTGCGAGAGGCGCCGGAATTGTGGAGAACGTTCACTCGGGAGCGGCTGTGGAGGCGTCCGGCTCGGTGCGTCCCGCCCGCAGTCGGCCGCTGCCACGAAGCTCCCGCAGACGTGCGCGGATCGCGAGCAGTTGCACGCTCACGACCCCCGCCTCCGCGATCAGCTGGCCCGCCAGCGCACCTGTGCCCCCGAACAGCAGTGCTCCCACGAAGATCGCCGGCAGGCCGACCCCGGCGCCGACCGCGGCCGAGCGGGCGACCGCCGACATCCGCCCCAGGGCGACCAGCAGCACCGGCCCGGTCGCCATGCTCGCGCAGACGATCGCGAGGTTCGCGCCGCCCAACACGGCCGCAAGCGGAGGAATCTGCACCGTCCCGGAGAACACCAGCCGGGCGGCGAGCGGCGCCGAGGTGGCGAAGCCGATCCCGCAGATCACGCCGACTCCGGCGCTGATGATCGTGGCGCGTACGGCGCGGGCGATCCGCTGCGCCGGTTGGACCTCCCGGCCGACCCAGCCCTTGAGCACGTACTGCTGCGTCGAGATGACCTGTTGGACCATCCGCTTGAGCCGGTCGACGGACGCGTAGAGCAGAGTGGCGTTCACCGAACCGAGCGTCGCGACCGTCGTGCCCAGCGACAGGTACATCGACGAGAAGACATTCGTACTCAGCGCATGCCCCTGCAGCCGGATGACGCGAACGATGCGCCGTGGACCGAGCGCGACGAGGTCGGAGCCCCGCACGCCGAGCACAGCCGCCGCCGCTGCCGGCGAGATCAGTGCTCCGAGAAGCAGCGCGATCGGGTAGAGATAGAGCGAGAGCCCCGCGGAGATGGCGGCGGCGGCCGCCGCGATCAGAGTGGTCCTCGGAAGAACCTCGGTGAAGAGGAAGAGCCGCGGACGCATCATCCCGATGAAGATCCATCCGCCGCCCATCACGGCGAGGCCCGTCGCCACGGCGATCAGGGCGGCCACCGCCGCATAGTCCGGGGCTAGCCACGCGGCGAGCGGTGCTGCGATGCAGAGCGCGGGCACCGCGACGGCCGCCTTTGTCACCAGCGACAGCGCGAAGACACGCGCCCGGTTCCTGCTGCACATCCGCGCCACGCGCTGGGTGCCGCTCAATCCCCAGCCCAGCTCGATCACGACGCCTGCCGTGCCGCCGAGCGACTGGCCGAGCGCGATCGCGGTCCAGGCCCCCGCCCCGTGCGTGGAGGTGACCGCGGGCAGAGCGAGGAGCGGGGAGACCGCGTTGAGGACGGGCACTGCAAGGTAGCCGATCAGGACCGAGAACAGCACTCGACCACGATCGAGTCGAGACCACCACGTCGAGGGAGGATTCGAGCTCACAGGAGGCTGCCTCGTTTCGGCGTCGAGCGGCTCGGAGGCGCATCGAACGCCGCCGGAGTTTCACATTTCAAGGGGTTCGGACGAGACTACCCGCGACGAGCTCGGAGACGAGCGGTGGGAAGCGGCGCGAACGGGCGCGCACGGCCACGGTTCGCCTCGGATTTCACGCGCGGGACGGACTCGGCACTCACGCCGCGAGGGCCCGGACCCGTTCCAACCATTCCGTCGGGTTGACTCCGCGCTCCGTCAGGTGCACCAGGAACTCACGGTTGCCGTGCGACCCCACGATCGGCGAGGCGATGACCCCGGCCGTGCCGAGCCCCAGGTCCCAGGCGCTCCAGAGCACGCCGCCGATCGCGTCGGCACGCAGTCCCGCGTCGTGCACGATCCCCTCGCGCACGCCGGTGCGGCCGACCTCGAACTGCGGTTTGACGAGCAGCACGAAGTCCGCGGCCCCTGCCGCGACCTCCCGCAGTGCGGGCAGCACCTGGGTGAGCGAGATGAACGAGAGATCCGCCACCACCAGGTCTGGCCGATCGTCGCCGCCCACGAGCTGCACGAACGAGTCGTGCGTCAGCTCGCGCACATTGATCCCCTCGTACGAGACCAGACGCGCCTCACCCTCCAGTTCGCGCGCGAGCTGCCCGTGACCCACGTCGACCGCGATCACGCGCCCGGCGCCCCGCTCGAGCAGCACCTGACTGAACCCGCCCGTGGAGGCTCCGGCGTCGAGGGCGAGGCGACCGGCGACCTCCACCCCGAAGGAGTCGAGACCGGCGATGAGCTTGTGCGCGCCCCTGCTGACGTAGTGATCGGCCCCGGCGACGACGATCTGCTGGTCGTCGCCGACCTTCGCGGACGCGCGGCCGGCCGGCCGGCCGTCCACCGTGACGAGACCGCCGGCGATCAGGGTCGCCGCGTGCGTCCGCGACCGGGCCAGCCCGCGCGCGGCGAGGGCGACGTCGAGCCGCTCAGCCATGGCGGGGAGCGTCTGCCCCCTCGAGCCGCGCCGACAGCTCCGCGTGCAGCTGCGTGTACGCCGTGGCACGCTCGCTCAACGGCTGCTCCTCGATCACGTCGAGCAGCCCCAGGAGCCCCTCGCCCGACTCTTCGGCCGACGAGGGATCGCCGAGGTCACCCGCGTTCGATTCGGACTGCATGCCCGACACCTTACCCGGCCTCGCCCGTCACTCGACGAAGACGCCGCTGAGGGTCTTCTTGCCGCGTCGCAGCACGACCATGCCGCCCGGGAGCAGGTGCTCCCCCACCTCGAGCTCGGCCTCGTCGACCTTGGCGTTGTTGACGTAGACACCGCCTTGCGCCACCGCGCGACGAGCCTCGCCGAGGCTCTTGGTGAGCCCGGTGTCGACGAGCGCCTGCGCGATCGTGGTGGACGCCGCCGTCGTCGTGTTGGGCAGCTCGCGCAGGGCCGCCTCGAGCGTCCCGGTGTCCTGCCCGGCCAGGTCGCCCTGCCCGAAGAGCGCCTCGGACGCGGCGATGACCGCCTCCGTCGCCTCCACGCCGTGGATGAGCGCGGTCACCTCGTAGGCGAGGCGGCGCTGCGCCTCCCGGCGGAACGGCTCCTCGGCGACGGCGCGCTCGAGTCGCTCGATCTCGTCGCGGTGCAGGAAGGTGAAGACCTTGAGCCGGTCGATCACGTCGGCGTCGTCGGCGTTGAGCCAGAACTGGTAGATGCGGTACGGGCTGGTGAGGTTCGCGTCGAGCCAGATCGCGTTGCCCTCGCTCTTGCCGAACTTGGTGCCGTCGCTGTTCAGGATGAGCGGGGTGCCGATGGCGTGCGCGTGCTCGCCCTCCACCTTGCGGATGAGGTCGGTGCCGCTCGTGAGGTTGCCCCACTGGTCGCTGCCGCCGGTCTGCAGCACGCAGCCGTACTGGCGGTAGAGCTCGAGGAAGTCCATCCCCTGGAGGATCTGGTAGCTGAACTCGGTGTACGAGATGCCCTCGTCGGAATTGAGCCGAGCCGCCACGGCGTCCTTCTTGAGCATCGTGCCCACGCGGAAGTGCTTGCCGATCTCGCGCAGGAAGTCGATGGTCGACAGCGGAGCCGTCCAGTCGAGGTTGTTGACCAGGCGCACGGCGTTGTCACCCTCGGAGGACAGGAAGCGGGTGACCTGCTGCTGCAGGTAGCCGACCCACTCCGAGACGGTCTCCTTGGTGTTGAGCGTGCGCTCGGCGGTCGGTCGCGGGTCGCCGATGAGGCCGGTGGACCCGCCGACGAGGCCGAGCGGGCGGTGGCCGGCGAGCTGGAGGCGACGCATCAGCAGGAGCTGCACCAGGTTGCCGAGGTGGAGGCTGGGCGCCGTCGGGTCGAATCCGCAGTAGTAGGTGATCGGCTCGCCGGCGAGGAGCTCTTTGAGGGCGGATTCGTCGGTCGAGACGTGGACGAGCCCGCGCCACCTGAGCTCGTCCCAGACATCGGCGAACGTCGGGTCGTTGGTCTGCGCGCTGAGCCTCTGCTCTGCGCTGCTCCGTTCTGCGGCTGCGGCGGTTTCTGGCACGTCCCCAGGCTAGCAGCGGCGGCCACCCGGCTCGGTTCGGCGATCAGGTCTGAGTTCCTGATGATCGTTGAATCAGGCTGATAACCCTGATATGCTCACGATCAGGCCACCACCCCTGATCGGAGGGACCATGTTCGTCATCACGGCCGACCAGGTCGACAGCCGGGGCCGGCCCGACATCGTCACGCCGGTGCTCGAGGCGCTCGAGACGCGCTTCGGCGATCGGCTCCTGCTCCCCGCAGACCGCAACGCGGGCGACGAACTGCAGGCGCTCACCGCCGATGCCGCCGCCGCCCTCGACATCGTGACGACGCTCGCCCGGGGCGACGCGTGGAGCGTCGGTCTCGGCATCGGGGACGTGCGCACGCCCCTGCCGCCCCACACCAGGGAGGCGGGAGGCGACGCGTTCGTCGCCGCCCGGGCCGCGGTCACGCGCGCAAAGCGTGCACCGACGCGCTTCGCCGCCGACGCGGTCGTCGCCCCGCAGCCGGCGGCCGACGTGGAGGCGCTCGTCGGCCTCCTGCTCAGCCTGCGCGCGGGTCGCAGCGCAGCGGGATGGGAGCTGTACGACCTCGTCTCGACCGGGATGACCCAGGCCGAGGCGGGCGCCCGGCTCGGCATCACGCCCCAATCGGCCAGCGACCGCGCCCGCGCGGCCGGACTGCGCGCCGACCTCGCGGCGCAGCCGGCCCTGGTTAGGCTGATGGAGAGCGCCGACGCCGCCCAGGCAACGAGTACCGGATGAGCACGTCCGCCCTCCGCTCCTCCGACAGAATGCCCGCCGACCGAACGTGAGCCGAATGACCGCCCTGCCTCTGCCCCAGTTCCTCCTGGCCGCGCTGCCGATCTCCGTGTGGGCGCTGGCGCTCGTGGTCGCCATCGCGTCCGTGTGCTGCATGGTCGCCACCCTGCGCACTCCGCGGCGCCCACTCGTCTACACGGCGGCGGGGCTGCTCGGCCTGGCGTTCCTCCTGGTCGCGATCCCCCAGCAGGAGGCGCCCCTGACCTTCCGGGTGCTGATCGGCATCGTCGCCCTCGTCCTGAGCGTGATCGGCGGCGGCCCTGCGGCCCAGCTCGCGCTCGCCCTCGCCACGCGGAGCACCGCGGTGCCCGGCGTCCACGGCGGCATCGTCGTCCACGACCGCGTGAGCGGTCTGGAGGAGACCAGGGAGGTGCTGCGGGGCGGCACGACCATCGGGTTCCTGGAGCGGTTCGCGACGACCGGGGCGATCATGGCGGGCTTCCCCGAGGCGCTCGGCGTGCTCATCGCGATCAAGGGCGTCGGCCGCTTCACCGAGCTGGAGGCGCCGGAGGCCCGCGAGCGGTTCATCATCGGCACCCTGGTCAGCCTCATCTGGGCCTGCGTCTGCGCCGGCCTCTTCCGCTTCGCCGCCGCCTGACCGCGTCGACCTGCCGCCGAGGCGGCGCTCAGTCGTGCGATCTGGGGTGGCGCTTGTACGGGGAGACCGTCGGATCGCCGGGGATCCAGAACCGCCACGGGAACGTCACACTGCCACCGGCACCCGAGACGCCCGTGCGCGGGCCCGTCTCGTAGTCGGGCGGCGCCGACGGCAGCAGGAGGTCGAACGGCGGCGCGAAGAGGTCCGACCCGTTCTCCGACAGCAGGATGCCCGTCGCCACCACCAGCCGGGCAGGACCCCTGGCGAGATCGCGCGAGGGGATCGCGCGCCCGGACGGCCCGGACCGCCGCCGCTCCGCCAGCTCCACACCCTCCACGACCTCCCCGGCCCGGAGCAGCAGAGCCGACGACACCCCCTCCGGAGAGCAGACCACGTTCGCGCAGACGTGCATGCCGTAGGTGAAGTACGTGTAGAGGCGTCCCGGCCCGCCATACATCACGGCGTTGCGCTTCGTGCGGCCGCGGAAGGAGTGGGAACCGGGGTCGACGCCGTCGCCGACGTACGCCTCCACCTCGGTGATGCGCACCGAGACGGCGCCCTCCTCCGTCTCGTGCCGCAGCACCGCTCCGAGCAGTCTCGGCGCGACCTCGAGCGCCGACGGGAGGAAGACGTCGCGCCCGGGACGGAAGAGGGTCACGACGGCCGCCGGCTCAGAAGATCCGGCCGCCGGCCACGACGGTGACGATCAGGCCGACCACGATCACGGCGACGGCGACGACGACGATCAGCGGGATGAGCCACGCCGGCCGCCGACGCTCAGGCTGGCCGGCCATCAGCCGAGATCCCTGCGCGTCGCGGCCAGCGTCTGGGTGAGGCTGCGGATCCGCTCGGTCAGCGCCGCGAGCTGGTCGGCGACGCGGTCCGGGGCGGTGCCGCCGGCGCCGGCGCGACTGGCGACGGAGCCCTCGACCGTCAGCACCGAGCGCACGTCCGGCGTGAGCAGCGGCGACACGGCCGCCAGCTGCTCGTCGGAAACCTCGCTCAGCTCGAGCCCGTTGTCCTCGGCGAACTTCACCAGGCTTCCGGTGATCTCGTGCGCGTTGCGGAACGGCACGTGCTGCTTGACCAGCCACTCGGCCACGTCGGTCGCCAGCGAGAAGCCCTGCGGCGCGAGCTCAGCCATCCGATCGGTGTGGAAGCTCAGCGTCGCGACCATGCCGGCGAACGCCGGGAGGACGACCTCCAGGGTCTGCACGGAGTCGAAGACCGGCTCCTTGTCCTCCTGCAGGTCGCGGTTGTACGCCAGCGGGAGGCCCTTGAGCGTCGTGAGGAGGCCGGTCAGGTTGCCGATCAGGCGACCGGCCTTGCCGCGGGCGAGCTCAGCGATGTCGGGGTTCTTCTTCTGCGGCATGATCGACGATCCCGTGGAGTACGCGTCGTCGAGGGTCACGAACCCGAACTCGCGCGTGTTCCAGAGGATGATCTCCTCGGCGAAGCGCGACAGGTCGACGCCGATCTGAGCCGCGACGAAGGCGAACTCCGCCACCACGTCGCGGGCGGCCGTTCCGTCGATCGAGTTCTCGGAGCTGGCGGCGAAGCCGAGCTCACGGGCCACGAGCCGCGGGTCGAGCCCGAGCGTGGAACCGGCCAGCGCCCCCGACCCGTACGGCGACACGTTCGCGCGGCGGTCCCAGTCGGCCAGGCGCTCCAGATCGCGCACCAGCGGCCAGCAGTGCGCGAGCAGGTGGTGGGCGAGCAGCACCGGCTGCGCGTGCTGCAGGTGCGTGCGTCCCGGCATGATGGCGGTGGGATGGGCGTCGGCCTGGGCCGCGATCGCGTCGATCAGGGCGATCAGCCGCTCGGCGATGACGCCGGCGTGGTCGCGCAGGTAGAGCCGCACCAGCGTTGCGATCTGGTCGTTGCGGCTGCGCCCGGCGCGCAGCTTGCCGCCCAGGTCGGCGCCCGCGCGCTCGATCAGGCCGCGCTCGAGGGCTCCGTGCACGTCCTCGTCGCTCTCGGCGGCGACGAACGCACCGGAGGCGACGTCCGCGTCGAGCGCATCGAGCGCCGCGATCATGCCGGCCAGCTCGCCGTCGCTGAGGTAACCGGCCGCGGCCAGTGCGCGCGCGTGCGCGCGGGATCCTGCGATGTCGTAGGCCGCCAGCGCCCAGTCGAAATGCGTCGACTTGCTGAGCGCGGCGAGCTCGGCCGACGGTCCCCCGGCGAACCGTGCGCCCCAGAGCTTGCCCTCGTCGGTCTTGCCGACACCGTCCGCGGTCATGCGGCCTCCTCGTTCTCGTTCTCGTTCAGCAGCCAGGTCAGCAGCGCCTTCTGGGCGTGGAGGCGGTTCTCGGCCTCGTCCCAGATCACCGACTGCGGCCCGTCGATCACCTCGGCGGTGACCTCCAGACCACGGTAGGCGGGCAGGCAGTGCAGGAACACCGCGTCGTCCGCTGCGCGGGCCATGAGGGCGGCGTCGACCGTGTAGTCGCCGAACACGGCGACCCGTTCGGCCTTCTCGTCCTCCTTGCCCATCGACACCCAGGTGTCGGTGATGACGACGTCGGCGCCGGCGGCGGCCTCCCGTGCGTCGGTGGTCACCGTCACCGAGCCGCCGGTGCGCTCGGCGATCGCACGCGCGTCGGCGACCACGCCCTCGGCCGGCGCGTACGCGGCGGGCGCAGCGATGCGCACGTGCATGCCGGCCGTCGCACCGCCGAGGAGATACGAGTGCGACATGTTGCTGGCGCCATCGCCGAAGAACGCGAGGGTGAGCCCCGCCGTCCTGCCCTTGTGCTCGCGGACGGTCTGGAGGTCCGCGAGGATCTGACACGGGTGGAAGTCGTCCGAGAGGGCGTTGACCACCGGCACCCGTGTGCCCTCGGCCAGCTCCTCCAGACCGGACTGCGCGTACGTGCGCCAGACGATCGCGGCGACCATCCGCTCGAGCACGCGCGCGGTGTCGGCCAACGACTCCTTGCCGCCGAGCTGGCTCTCACCGCTCTGGATGATGAGCGGGCTGCCGCCGAGATCGGCGATGCCGACCGCGAACGACACGCGGGTGCGGGTCGAGGTCTTGTCGAAGATCACGGCGACGGTCTGCGGGCCGGCGAGCGGCTTGGCCGAGAAGCGATCCGCCTTCAGGCGTGCGGCCAGCTCGAGCACCTCCAGCTGCTCGGCCGGGCTGAGGTCGTCGTCGCGGAGGAAGTGACGGGTCATCGTGGTCCTTGGTCTGCGCCGGTGCGCGTGCGGGGTGTTCAGGTCAGAGGGCGTCGAGGGCGCGGCCGAACTTCTCGCGGAACTCCGCGAGCTCGGCGTCGCCCACGATCAGCGGCGGGGCGAGGCGGATGCTCGACTCGTTGGGGGCGTTGATGATCAACCCCTCGGCGAGCGCGGCGTCGGAGAGGCGGTGCGCCTCGCCGTCGGTGAGCCCGACGCCGATCAGGAGGCCGGCGCCGCGGATGTCGCCGATCAGCGGAGAGTCGTACGAGCGCAGGATGGCGCGCAGCTCCTCGCCGCGTCGTGCGGCGTTGCCGATCAGGTCGGCGCGCTCGATCTCGCCGATCACGGCGTTTCCGGCCGCGGTGGCGAGCGGATTGCCGCCGAACGTCGACCCGTGCTGACCCTGCGTGAACAGGTCGGAAGCGCGGCCGAAGGTGATCAGCGCGCCGATCGGCACACCCCCGGCGATGCCCTTCGCGACGGTGATGGCGTCGGGGAGGATGTCGGCGTGCTGGTAGGCGAACCAGCGGCCGGTACGGCCGATTCCGGTCTGGATCTCATCGATGATCAGGAGCGCACCGTGCTGCTCCGTGAGCTCGCGGGCGCGCTGCAGGAACCCCTCGGGGAGGTCGAGCACACCGGCTTCGCCCTTGATCGGCTCCACGAACAGGGCGGCGACGCGGTCGTCGATCGCGGCCTCCAGCGCGGCGACGGTGGAGTCGATGTGCTCGACGCCCCCCGGCAGCGGCTCGAACGCCTCGCGCATCGGCGGCTTGCCGGTGAGAGCGAGCGAACCCATGGTGCGGCCGTGGAACGCGTTGTGCAGGGCGAGGACCCGGGTGCGCTTGCCGTGCGGCCCCCTGTTGAGCCGGGCCAGCTTGAAGGCCGCCTCGTTCGCCTCCGCACCGGAGTTGCCGAACAGGATGCGGCCCTGCTCACCCGCGCCGGTGATCGTGCGGAGACGCTCGGCGAGCTCCAGCTGCGGTGCGGTGGAGAAGTAGTTGGAGACGTGCGCGAGCGTGGCCACTTGGCTGCTCACGGCCTCCACCAGCACCGGGTGGGCGTGGCCGAGCGAGTTGACGGCGATGCCGGCGAGGAAATCGAGGTACTCGTTGCCGTCGACGTCCCAGACCCGGCAGCCCTCGCCGCGCGCGAGCATGAGCCTGGGCGTGGCGAGCGTGCGCATCATCGCGTCGCCGAAGCGCGGCTTCCAGCGCCCCTCGGTGACCGTTCCCGTGTCGCCTGCGAGCTGTGCGCTCATGCGGGCACCACCTCCGTTCCGATTCCGGACTGCGTGAACACCTCGAGCAGTATCGAGTGCGCCACCCGCCCGTCGATGATCGCAGCCTTGGGCACGCCGCCGTCGACGGCGTCGAGGCAGGCCGACATCTTGGGGATCATCCCCGACTCGAGCGTCGGCAGCAGCTTGCGCAGCTCGGGCGCCGCGATCTTCGACAGCAGCGAGTCGCGGTTGGGCCAGTCGCTGTAGAGCCCGGCGACGTCGGTCAGGATGACGAGCTTCGCGGCGCCGAGCGCCACGGCGAGCGCCGCCGCAGCCGCGTCCGCGTTGACGTTGAGCGACTGACCGGGGTCGTCGATGTCTGGCGCGATCGAGGAGACCACGGGGATGCGCCCGGCGTCGAGCTGCGCGAGCACGGCCTCCGGGTTCACACCGATCACATCGCCGACCAGGCCGAGGTCGACCTCCTCGCCGTCGACGACGGCACCGCGCTTGCGGCCCTGGAAGAGGCCGGCGTCCTCCCCGGAGAGGCCCGCGGCGAGCGGGCCGTGCTTGTTGATGTTGCTCACGATGTCCCGGTTGATCTGGCCGGTCAGCACCATGCGCACCACGTCCATGGCCTCCGGTGTCGTGACACGGTAGCCGCCCCGGAACTCGCTGTCGATGCCCAGCCGGTCGAGCATGGCGGAGATCTGCGGTCCCCCGCCGTGCACGACGACGGGTCGCAGACCGGCGTAGCGCAGGTAGACGATGTCTTCGGCGAAGGTGCGCTGGAGGTCGTCGCTCACCATGGCGTTGCCGCCGAACTTCACGACGATGATGCGGTCGTGGAAGGTCTTGAGCCACGGGAGCGACTCGATCAGGGTCGCGGCCTTGCCCGCGGCGGCGGCGTGCTCCGCCGCTTCTGCGGTGTCGTCTGTCGTCGTCATCTCAGCTGGAGTAGGCACTGTTCTCGTGCACGTAGTCGTGGGTCAGGTCGTTGGTGAGGATCGCGGCGCTCTCGTCTCCCGCGTGGAGGTCGATGAGCACGTGCACGGCGCGCGGGGTCAGGTCGACCAGGTCGCGCGGCTGATCGGGCTCCCCCGCGGTGCACACCTGCACGCCGTTGATCGCGACGTCGATGCCGTACGGGTCGAACTCCGCATCGGTCGTGCCGACGGCGGCCAGCACGCGGCCCCAGTTGGGGTCGTTGCCGAAGATCGCCGCCTTGAAGAGGTTGGAACGCGACACCGCACGGCCGACGGTCACCGCGTCGTCCTCGGTGCGGGCGTTCACGACCTCGATCGTGACGTCGTGGGAGGCGCCCTCCGCATCCTCCTGCAGCTGCTTCGCGAGGCTGCGGCACACCTCGGTGAGGGCGAGCGTGAACTCGTCGAGGTCGGGGGTCACGCCGCTCGCCCCCGAGCCGAGGAGGGCGACGGTGTCGTTCGTCGACATGCAGCCGTCGGAGTCGACGCGGTCGAACGTGACCCGGGTGGCGGCGCGCAGTGCACGGTCGAGCTGGGCGGAGTCGAGCACGGCGTCGGTGGTGATGACGACGAGCATGGTCGCGAGCCCGGGCGCCAGCATTCCGGCGCCCTTGGCCATCCCGCCGACCGCCCAGCCGGCATCGGAGCGCTGCTCCGCCTGCTTGGGCCGCGTGTCGGTGGTCATGATCGCCTCGGCGGCGCCGAGCCCGGAGTCGCCGGCGAGCGCGGTCGCCGCCTGTGCGACACCGGCCGTCAGCTTGGCCACGTCGAGCTGTTCGCCGATGAGACCCGTCGAGCACACCAGCACGTCGCCTGCCGAGACGCCGAGGGCCTCCCCCACGGCCTCGGCGGTCGCGTGGGTGGTCTGGAAGCCCCGGGAGCCGGTGTAGCAGTTCGCGCCCCCGGAGTTGAGGACGATCGCGGAGACGACGCCATCGGCGATGACCTGCTTGCTCCAGATCACCGGATTGGCCTGGCAGCGGTTGGTGGTGAACACGGCGGCCGCCGCGGTGAGCGGCCCACGGTTCTGCACGAGCGCGAGATCGCGCTTGCCGCTCGACTTGAGCCCGGCGACGACACCGGCCGCGGCGAATCCTTTGGCTGTGGTGACGCTCATGGCGCGACTCCGTTCACGCTCAGGCCGGCGGTCTCGGCGAGGCCGAGAGCGATGTTCGCGGACTGGATCGCCGCCCCGGCTGTTCCTTTGTAGAGATTGTCGATCGCCAGGACCGTAACGACCCGCCCCGCCGCCGCGTCGAGGGCGACGCCGATCAGGACCGTATTGGCTCCGAGCACGTCGGCGGTCCGCGGCACGGCGCCGGCGGGCAGCACCTGCACGAACGGCTCGTCCGCGTAGGCGGCCGCCCAGGCCTCCTGCACCTGCTGCGCCGTCACTCCCGGCTTCACCCGTGCCGTGGAGGTGGCGAGGATGCCGCGCGACATCGGCACGAGCACCGGCGTGAACGACAGGGTCGGCGCCGTCGCACCCGCCTTGCGGAGGTTCTGCTGGATCTCGGGGATGTGCCGGTGCGTGCCGCCCACCGCGTACGGGTTGGCCGAGCCGAGGATCTCGCTGGCCAGGTACATGGTCTTGAGCGACTTGCCCGCACCCGAGGGGCCGACAGCGAGGACGCTGACGATGTCCTGCTCGTCGATGATGCCGGCGTGGATGCCCGGCGCGAGCGCGAGGGAGACGGCGCTCGCGTTGCACCCGGGCGCGGCGATCCGGGTCGCACCGGCGAGCTTCGACCGCTGCTTGGTGCCGTCGGCCCCCACGATCAGCTCGGGCACTCCATAGGCCCACGCCCCGTGGTGCTCGCCGCCATAGAACGCGGCCCAGTCGGCCGGGTCCTCCAGCCGGTGATCTGCTCCCGCGTCCACGACGAGGGTGTCGGCGGGAAGCTGCGCGGCGATCGCGCCGGATGCGCCGTGCGGCAGGGCGAGGAAGACCACGTCGTGACCGGACAGGTTCTGCGCCGTGCTCTCGGTGAGCGTGAGGTGGGCGAGCGAACGCAGGTGCGGCTGGTGCGCGATCAGCGGATGACCGGCGTTCTGGTGGGCGGTGACGGTGCGGATCTCGAAATCGGGATGATCGGCGAGGATGCGCAGCAGCTCGCCGCCCGCGTACCCGGAGGCACCGGCGACGGCAACCGAGAAAGTCATGCTTGTTCCTTGATGAGTGGACGACAGGGGGCCGAAACTCCGGCGGCGCCCATGTCCGACCCGCGAGGGGTCGCCCGAACGCCGCCTAGATTCGGCGGTCGCGCAGGCGTCGGCGCAAGGAGGGGGCACCGACGATAAGCATGCTGCAACCCTACCGCCCGATCCCCGTCGGTCGCCAAATCGGCGGCGCGCACCGCCATTCGTGACGAATCTCCCCTTTCGTGCCACGAATGTCGACATTCGTCACGAATCACCACCTCGCCCGCGTTCACGCACAGATTCGTCACGAATCGCGACGCGCGCGCACGATCACATTCGTCACGAATCGCCGCGCTCGCGGCACCAGCGCCGACGTTCGTCACGAATCACCGCGTACGCGGCACCAACGTCGACATTCGTCACGAATCACCAATCGGCCAGCACCTACGCTGACATCCGTGGCGGAATCGGTGCGTTCGCGGCACGAGAGTCGAGATTCGTCACGAATCGACGAGTTCGCGGCACGAATATCGACATTCGTCACGAATCACCGCGCACGCGGCACGAACCTCAACATTGGTCACGAATCGACGCGCTCACTGCGCCAACGCCGACATTCGTCACGAATCACCATGCACGCGGCACGAATATCGACATTCGTCACGAATCACCATGCACGCGGCACGAATATCGACATTCGTCACGAATCGGTCCGTTCGCGCCACGAATATCGATATTCGTCACGAAACGACGCGCACGCGGCACGAACGCCGACATTCGTCACGAAGCTCGTGTCGGCCGGCGCGGGGATTCGTCACGAATGTCGCGTCCAGGCGCGCGGAGCACGACATTCGTGACGAATCGGCGGCGAGTGCTAGTCGCGGATGCGGGCGCCGTAGAGCTGCTCGGCGCGGGCGGCGCCGGCCAGCTTCGCGTCGCTGGCCTCCGCGGCCGTGAGCGTGCGGTCGTCGGCGCGGAAGCGCAGCGCGAAGGTCAGGCTCTTGTGCGCGACCGGGAGGCCGGCGCCTCGGTAGTCGTCGACCAGCCGGATGTCCTCGAGCAGGTCGCCCGCCCCCTCGCGAACGGCGGCAAGCACCTGACCGGCCGACACCTCCTCGCGGACGACGAGGGAGAGGTCCTGAGTCGCCGCCGGGAAGCCGGCGATCGTGCCGGCGATGATGTCGGCGGGTGCGACAGCGACCAACGCATCGAGGTCGAGCTCGTAGACCGCGACGACGCGCGGAAGGTCGAGCTCGTCGGCGATCGCGGGCAGCAGTTCGCCCGCGTAGCCGACGACGACCCGCGATCCGTCCGCAGCGTGCGCGACCAGCTGCGCCGTGCGCCCTGGGTGCAGCGCTTTGTGCCGGCTCTGCACGGGCTCGATCGCCACGCCGACGGCGGCAGCGGTCTGCTGCACGGCGGTCAGGGCATCCGCGATGCCCGCCGCCACCGGCGCCTGGCCCGGCTGCTTCTCCACCGGGTTGCCGACGATCAGGCCGGCGAGGTGCCGGGGCTGCGCCGGGATCCCGGCGTTGAGAGCCGCGAGCACGTCGTCGCCGGGGAGGGCTGCGCCCGGGGGCAGGTCCGCACTCCCGAGCTGGACACCGGACGGCAGGAAGACCGTGCCGAGCTCGTACACACGCAGGTCGACGAGGCCCCGCGCGAGGTTGCGCTTGGCGACGTCGAGAAGACCGGGCAGGAGCGAAGCGCGCAGGTACGGCGCGGTCGCATCGAGCGGATTCGCCAGCCGCACTGCGGGGACCGTGCCGCTCTCGGGCGAGCCGAACAGATCGTTCTGCGCCTCGGAGACGAAGGGGAACGCGAGCACCTCGGTCGCGCCGTTGTCGGCCAGCATCTGCGCCACGGCGCGACGCAGCTTCTGGCCGCGCGAGAGGCCGCGCCCGGGAGGCGCGACGGGCAGCACCGACGGAATGCGGTCGAACCCGACGATGCGGGCGACCTCCTCCGCCAGGTCGGACTTGTCACGCAGGTCGGGCCGCCAGCTCGGCGGCACGACGAGCAGCGCGTCGCCGTCGCCGGTCACCGCTCCGCCGATCTCGGCGAGCGCGCCGCGCACCTCGTCGTCGGTGAACGCGACCCCGATCAGGTTCGGGATGTAGTCGTTCGGCAGCCGGATCGGCTCCGCGTCCTCCGCCGTGTCGAGCAACGAGCCGAGCTCGTCGGCGTGACCGCCCGCCAGCTGCTCGAGCAGCTGCACGACACGCGCCGCAGCAGCGACGGCGACCCGCGGGTCGACCCCGCGCTCGAAGCGCTTGGAGGCCTCGCTCGGCAGCTTGTGCCGGCGCGCGGTGCGCGCGATCGACACGGGGTCGAAGTTGGCGGCCTCCACGAGCACGTTGCTGGTGCCTTCGCCGATCTCGGTGGACGCCCCGCCCATCACACCGGCGAGACCGATCGCGCCGGACTCGTCGGTGATGAGGAGGTCCTCCACGTCGAGCACGCGCGTCTGGTCGTCGAGCGTCACCAGCGTCTCGCCCGCGTGGGCCCGTCGCACGACGATGCCGCCGGCGAGCTTGTCGAGGTCGTAGCCGTGGATCGGCTGCCCGAGTTCGAGCATCACGTAGTTGGTGATATCGACGATCAGCGAGATCGAGCGGATGCCGGCGAGCTTGAGGCGCGCGACCATCCACGGTGGGGTCGGTCGCGAACCGTCGACGTCGCGGACCACGCGGGTCACGAACACGGTCGCCCCGACGCGGTCGCGGATCGGCGCACGGTCGTCGATGGTCACGCTGAAGCCGTGCGCGTGCGCACCGGCAGAGTGCACGTGGACGGCCTCCGCAGGGTCGCGGAACGCCGCTCCGGTCGCGTGCGAGTACTCGCGGGCGATGCCGCGGATCGAGAACGCGTAGCCGCGGTCAGGGGTGACGTTGACCTCCACCGCGGTGTCGTCGAGACCGAGCAGCGAGATCGCGTCGGCGCCGACCTCCGGGTCGAGGCCGAGCGTCGACAGCCGCAGGATGCCCTCGTGGTCGTCGCCGAGCCCGAGCTCGCGCGCGGAGGCGATCATGCCGTTGGACACGTGGCCGTAAGTCTTGCGCGCGGCGATGGGGAACGGCCCGGGGAGGACGGAGCCGGGCAGGGTGACCACGACCTTGTCACCGACGAAGAAGTTGCGGGCGCCGCAGACGATGCCGTGCACGGCGTCCCCGCCGTCGGCCGCCTGCTGCCCGTCGGGCGCGACGCGCACCTGGCACCAGCGGATGGTCTTGCCGTTGCTCTGCGGCTCCTCCACGAACTCCAGCACCTGACCGACGACCACCGGGCCGCTGATCTCGAAGGTGTGGACGTCCTCCTCTTCCAGTCCGACGGACACGAGGGCGGCGTGGACCTCCTCGGCCGTGGTTCCCGGCTCGAGGTCGACGTACTCGCCGAGCCAACTCAGGGGGACGCGCATCAGACCACCATTCCGAACTGCTGGGAGAACCGGACATCGCCCTCGGCCATGTCACGCATGTCTTTGACGTCGTTGCGGAACATCAGCGCCCGCTCGACGCCCATCCCGAACGCGAACCCGGAGTACACCTCCGGGTCGATGCCGGCGGAACGCAGGACGTTCGGGTTCACCATGCCGCAGCCGCCCCACTCGATCCAGCGCGCGCCGCCCTTGAAGGTCGGGTGCCAGAGGTCGAGCTCGGCGCTCGGCTCGGTGAACGGGAAGTAATTGGGGCGCAGGCGCACGCGCGCGCCCTCGCCGAAGAGTGTCCGGGCGAAGTGGTCGAGGGTGCCCCGCAGGTGCGCCATCGTCAGTCCCTTGTCGACGGCGATGCCCTCCACCTGGGTGAAGACCGGGAGGTGGGTCGCGTCGAACTCGTCGGTGCGGAACACGCGCCCCGGTGCGATCCGGTACACCGGCAGCTCGTTGCCGAGCAGGGAGCGCAGCTGCACCGGCGAGGTGTGCGTGCGCAGCACGAGGTGGGAGTCGGTCGGCTCCACGAAGAAGGTGTCCTGCATGGCACGCGCGGGATGGTCGGCGTCGAAGTTGAGGGCGTCGAAGTTGTACCACTCGCTTTCGAGCTCCGGCCCCTCGGCGACCTCCCAGCCCATGCCGACGAAGATGTCGGCGATGCGCTCCTGCAGGAGGCTCAGCGGGTGCCGGGCACCGGGGGTCCAGCGGCTCGGCAGCGCGGTGACGTCCACGGCCTCCGCGGCCAGCCGGGCGGCGTCCTCCGCGGCCGCGATGTCGGCCTCCTTGGCGGCGAATGCTTGGGTGACGCGCCCGCGTGCGCCGCCGACGAGCTTGCCGGCAGCGGCCTTCTGATCGCCGGGAAGCGAGCGGATGGCGGCGTTCAGCCGCGCGAGCGGAGAACCCTCGGCGGTGTGGTCGTGACGGACGGCCTTCAACGCGTCCGAGGTGTCGGCGGCGTCGATCGCGGCGAGCGCCGCAGCGACGGCCGTCTCGACGGACTCCTCGGTGATTTCGGTGGATTCAGACACGGTTCCCCAGTCTAGTCGGCGGAGGTGGAGGTCTCGTCGGCGCCCGATGCGACGGATCGCCGCTCGACGGAATCGGGGCTCACTCGCCCGCGTACACCAGGTACGCGGCCTCCCAGAGCCGGTCGGGAGCCGGGACGGAGAGCCCGGAGAGCAGCAGGGTCAGCTGGTCGATCAGCGTGTGCCAGCCCGCCGCGAAGTCGGGCGCCGAGCGCAGCCGCCCGGCGCCGAAGGCATCCTTCACTCCGTCTTGCACGAGCGACAGCAGCGTGCCGTCGCGGGTCTCCTCCAGGCGGATGCTCACCGCGGCGTCGCCCCAGGTGAACCGCAGGTGCGCGCGCTCCTGGAGGTCGAGGACCTCGAGCTCCTGCACCGCCCCCTCGACGTTCCCGTCGCCGAGCCGCATCACGTCGCCGGTGCGCAGCCGGCGCTCGCGAGCCGGGTCGTCCGGCCACTCCACCACCGGCCAGAGCCAACGGCCCACACGGTCGGGCAGCGTGAGCGCATCCCAGACCTCGACCAGCGGTGCGTCCAGCAGCCGCTCCAGGGCGACTGCCGACCGATCTCCCGTTCGCTCGATCGTCGCGGGCACGAGGGCGGCCTCGTCGCGACGGTACTCGTCGAGCGCGGCGTCGAATGCGGCGGGATCGGCTGCCTCGCCGAGGTAGCCGTCTCGCTCCTGCGGCGTCGACTCCGCGCCGAGCTCGCGGGCGAGCCGGGTGAGGACGTCCTGCCAGCCCGCGCCGTAGACGGAGGCCGTCACGGCCTGCACGCGGCGGTGGGTCAGCGTCAGCAGCACGCGGTCGTCGCCTGCTTCGGCGATGGCCGCCTCCAGCTCGGTGCGCGCCTCCACCTCGCCGGCACCGCGGAACCGCCAGCTCACGAGGAGGCGTCGCTCGGGTTCGCAGGCGAGCACGCGGCCGTCGACGACGGCATCGGTGCCGGGGCCGCCCATCTCGAGGCGGAAGCCGTCGGCGGTCTTCCGGTAGCGGCCGATCCAACGGGCCAGGCGCTCCGGTTCGGTGAGCGCGGCCCAGAGCTCCGCGGGCGTGGCGGGGTACTCGCGCTGTACCGTCACCGATCGGCGGGCGCCGTCGAGGGCGATCTCCCCCCACAGGGTCATGACGCCTCCCGGGTGGTGTGCACCGTGGCGCGGCGCTGTGCCGAGCGTCCGCGGGCGAGCTCGGTGCCGAGGGCGTCGAGGCGCTGCTGAAGAACCTCGGTCGCAGGCTCCCTCGGCGCTGGGGTCGCGGCATCGCTCCGCGCTGCACTGAGCTCCACCGCGCAGAAGACCGAGAGCCCGTCGAACCAGGCCGCGGCCTGCCGGAGGCCGTCCGGATCGAGGGCGTAGACCCGCCGCTGCCCGTCGACACGGGAGGCGACCACGCCCGCCTCGCGCAGCACCCGCAGGTGCCGGGAGGTGGCGGGCTGGCTGATGCCGAACTCGTCGGCGGCGTGCTCGGCGAGCTCACCCGCCGTGTGCTCACCGTGCGCGAGCAGCTCCACGAAGCGCCGCCGAACCGGGTCGCCCACCGCCTCCAGACCGTCCATGCGGACAATCTATCAAGCCAGCGTTATATAACGCAAGACTTATAGACCTACACGGAGCGCTGGGCGAACGCCGACTCGTACAGGCACACCGACGCCGCGGTCGCCAGGTTCATCGACTCGGCGCGACCGTAGATCGGAACGGTCACCACACGGTCGACCAGACCGAGCAGCTCGTCGTCCAGCCCGTGGGCTTCATTGCCGAACACCCACGCGGTCGGCCGCGCGAGCTGCCCCTCCTGGCGCGCGGCGAGGAGGTCCTCCCCCTTGATATCGGCGGCCAGCACCTGCAGGCCCGCCGAGTGCGCGCGGCCGACGACGTCGGCGAGATCGGCGCCGACGGCCACCGGCACGTGGAACAGCGACCCCGTGGTCGAGCGCACGACCTTGGGGTTGTAGAGGTCGACCGTGCGCCCGGTGAGCACCACCGCGTCCGCACCCGCGGAGTCGGCGGCACGGATGATCGTGCCGGCGTTGCCCGGGTCGCGGACCTCCTCCAGCACCGCGACCAGCCGCGGCTCGTCGGCGAAGATGTCGCGGATCGATGTCGGGAACTGCCGGCACACGGCGACGAAGCCCTGCGGCGTGACGGTGTCGGCCATGGTGTCGAGCACGTGCTCGGTGACGAATTCGACGTCGACGCCGGCCTCCACCGCCGTCTGCGCGATGTCCTGGTAGCGCTCCAGGGCCGACGGCGTGGCATACAGCTCGACCACGAGCTCTGGACGGAAGGTCAGCGCTTCGGAGACCGCCTGCGGCCCCTCCAGCAGGAAGAGCCCGGTCTCGGCCCTGGCGGGACGCTTCGCCAGCTTCGCAACGGCGCGGACGCGCGGGGAGCGCGGGTTGTCAAGCATGCGCTCAGCATATCGGCGCGCCCGCGGAGCAGCCGCACCTGCGACGCCGTCGGCAATTCCGGAGGTTCGGCCCGACACGCCGCGCGGATGTCCGTAACTCCGGAGATCGGTGGCGGCACAGGGATGGTTCTCCGGACGAACGGAGGCCGGGGCCCTGCCGAGAACGACGGACGGCCCGGTCGACGCGAGGTCGACCGGGCCGTCCGGATGGTGCGCAGCTTACGCGGCGGCGTCGGCCTTCGGAGCCGAGGTGTCGGCCGGGAGGGCCTTCTTCGCCGTCTCGACGAGGGCCGCGAAGGTCGCGGGCTCGTTCACGGCCAGCTCGGCGAGGATGCGACGGTCGACCTCGACGCCCGCCAGGCCCAGGCCCTGGATGAGGCGGTTGTAGGTGAGGCCGTTGGCGCGGCTCGCAGCGTTGATCCGCTGGATCCAGAGGCGACGGAAGTCGCCCTTCTTCTGGCGGCGGTCGCGGTACGCGTAGACGAGCGAGTGGGTGACCTGCTCCTTCGCCTTGCGGTAGAGGCGCGACCGCTGACCGCGGTAGCCCTCGGCGCGCTCGAGGATGACCCGACGCTTCTTGTGGGCGTTGACAGCCCTCTTCACTCTTGCCATTAGTCGTTATTCCTTACGTGCGTGTCGGGGAGGAGCTCTACTTGCCGATCATCCGGCGGATGACCTTGGCGTCCACCTCGGGGACGACCTGGTCCTGGTTCAGTCGACGGGTGCGACGGCTGGACTTGAGCTCCAGGTTGTGGCGCATGCCGGCCTGCTGCTTCATGACCTTGCCGGTGCCGGTGATCTTGAAGCGCTTCTTGGCGCCGGAGTGGGACTTCTGCTTGGGCATTACTTCTCCTCGTTCGTCGCCTGGGCGGGCGAACTCTCTTCGGACTGAGCAGCGTCGGCTGTCTCAGCAACCGCGTCCTGGTCGCGCCCCTGGGCGCGCGCCTTGGAAGCGGCACGTTGTGCGTTGGCCTCGGCCTTGGCCTCGGACTTGTTCTTGAGCGGGCTGATGATCATCACCATGTTGCGGCCGTCGATGGTGGGGTTGGACTCCACCTGGCCGAACTCCGCGACGTCTTCGGCGAAGCGCTGCAGGAGGCGCACACCCTGGTCCGGGCGCGACTGCTCGCGGCCTCGGAAGAGGATCATGGCCTTCACCTTGTCGCCGGCCTTCAGGAAGCCTTCGGCGCGCTTGCGCTTGGTCTCGTAGTCGTGCTTGTCGATCTTGAGGCGGAACCTGACCTCTTTGAGGATGGTGTTCGCCTGGTTGCGCCTGGCCTCCTTGGCCTTCTGCGCAGCCTCGTACTTGAACTTGCCGTAGTCCATGATCTTCGCGACCGGCGGCTTGGAATTGGGCGCGACTTCGACCAGGTCGAGGTCCGCCTCCTGCGCGAGTCGGATGGCGACCTCGATCTTGACGACGCCGACCTGCTCTCCGCTGGGGCCGACGAGTCGAACTTCGGGGACGCGGATACGGTCATTCGTACGGGGTTCGCTGATGTCAGTCTCCTCTGATGAGCGATGCTTCGTGTGCTCGGGCCGTCGTGGGACGGTTCGGAGAAAGTGTGGATTCCACGCACCAGCGCAGCCCCGCGCCCCGATTTCCCGAAGGATTTCGGCTCGCAGGGCTGGTGCAGCACCCTGGCTACCGCCGTGCTGACGCACGTCGGCGGAGTGCAACGACCCGGTAACCTGTAAAGCGGTCAAGCGCGGGTGGGAGGAATCTCCACTTTCGTCCCGAGGCAGATGCCTCGGAGCCCGAACGATTCTAACAGAGGAATGCAGTGAGCGATACATCCCCCACCCCCGACAGCTTCTCGTACGACGAGGAGGCGATCGCCGAGGTCACGCGCGACATCGCCGAGGTGCCCGCGGTGGAGGTCATCACCACCACCGCAGTGCACCTGATGAGCGCGGCCGCCGTCAAGGTGGGCCTCGCCGACGACCCGCAGCACCAGACCGACCTCGACGAGGCCCGCAAGCTCATCGACGCCCTCGCCGGCCTGGTCACGGCCAGCGCGCAGCACCTCGGCGACCAGCACGCGCGCAGCCTGCGCGACGGACTCCGCTCCCTGCAGCTGGCCTTCCGGGAGGCGTCGCCGTTCCCCGACGAGATCGGCAAGGGACCCGGCGAGAAGTACACCGGTCCGGTGAGCTGAGCCGATGGACGCCGCCGCGGTCCGTGCCGTCGCCCTCGGCCTCCCCGAGGTCGAGGAGTACGACCACGGCGGGCTTCCGGCGTTCCGGGTGCGTGGCAGCCGGTTCGCCACGCTCCTCGACGCGGAGTCGTCGACCGTCAACCTGATGCTCGGCGAAGCCGGCATCCGGGAGGCGACGGCCGCCTGGCCGGAGCACTGCTCCGAGCGCTGGTTCGCCGGCCGGCTGATGGCCGCGCGGGTGGACTTCGCCGACATCGATCCCGGCCTGCTGCGCGAACTGGTCACCGACGCGTGGCGCAACCGTGCGCCGGCGACGCTGCGGCGCCTGCTCGACTAATCCGCCGCCGGCTCCTGAACGGCCGAACGGGCGCGGTGGCCGGTGTGGCCGAGCGACGCGACCACGATGGTCACCGCCGCCGACACCAGCACGCCGAGCGCGACGTTCACCAGCAGCGCGAGCGCACCCGCGGCCGCGCCCGCCGAGATCAGCACGACCGCCAGCGCCCGCCGCAGCCACAGCGCCCCGGTGCCGCCCGCGAGCCTGCTGTCGGCCGCGAGACCGGTCAGCGTGGAGGTCACCACGACGGTGGTCACCTCGGCGACCTTCACCCGGCGGGCGAGCGCCGCCTGCATCCCCATCGCGAAGCCCAGCGCCGACGTCGCGATCGTGCCGACCGTCTCCGGATCGAGGTGCAGTGCGAAGGCGAGCAGCGCGGCGATCGCGGTCAGGAGCGCTGCGATGATCCACAGGGTCACCGTCACCCGCCCCGACCAGCCGTCCTGGCGGCGTACCAGCCGAGAGCCGGCGACGGCCCCGGCGAAGAAGAACCCGAGGGCGAGCAGGGGCCGCAGGATCGGGAGGTTCGTCGTGCCGGTGAGCGCCATGCCGAGCAGCACGACGTTCCCTGTCATGTTCCCGGTGAAGACGCGGTCGAGGCCGAGATAGCCGACAGCGTCGACGACTCCGGTGGAGAACGTGAGGGCGAGCATGAGGGCGAGGTGCAGCCGATCGGCATCGACACCGCCCAGGCGATGAGAGACGGACACGCTCCACAACCTTAGGCCGTGCGGACCGGCGGCGCAGACCGCGGGTGCCGAGTGCGAGCGCGGAGCGCGGGTGCGGACCGGCGGTGCAGACTGGCCGCATGACGTTCACGCCCCCTCCCGCCACGACCACCCGCCCGACCCTCACCGGGACGTTCGGGATGTCCGCCTCCACCCACTGGCTCGCGACGGCCAGCGCGCAGGCCGTGCTGGAGCGCGGTGGCAACGCGTTCGACGCCGCCGTCGCCGCGGCCTTCGTGCTGCACGTGGTCGAGCCGCACCTGAACGGCCCGGGCGGCGACCTGGTGGCGCTGTTCGCCACGTCGGACGACCCGACGCCCGTCGTGCTCGCGGGGCAGGGCCCCGCACCGGACGCGGCGACCCGCGAGCACTACCTCGCCGAGGGACTCGAGCTGGTTCCGGGCGCCGGGGCGCTCGCGGCCGCCGTCCCCGGAGCGGTGGACGCGTGGCTGCTGCTGCTGAAGGACCACGGCACCTGGGAGCTGGCCGACGTGCTCGCGTTCGCCATCGGGTACGCGGAGGACGGCCATCCCGTGCTGGAGCGCGTGTGCGCGACGATCCGCACGGTCGCCGGCCTGTTCACCGAGCACTGGCCGTCGTCGGCCGAGCAGTGGATGCCGGGCGGGCGCGTCCCGGAGCCGGGCGAGCTGATCGCGAACCCGGCGTACGCTCGCGTGCTGCGCGGGCTGATCGCCGCCGGCGACGGCGCTGCGAGCCGAGAGGGGCGCGTGGAGGCAGCCAGAAGCGAGTGGGCGACCGGGCTCGTCGCACGGGAGGCGGCCGCGTTCGCGGCGATCCCGCACCGGCACTCCCCCGGAACCGACCACGCCGGGGTGATCGCGTAAGCCGATTTCGCGGCCTTCCGCGCGACCTACGAGCCGGCCACGATGCTGGAGTTCCGCGGCAGCACGATCGCGAAGACCGGGCCGTGGGGCCAGGGTCCTACACTCCTGGAGACCCTCGCCATCCTCGACGGCTTCGAGGAGGAGCGCCTCGACCCGTCGACGGAACTGGGCGCCCACACGATCCTGGAGGCGCAGAAGCTCGCCTACGCCGACCGCGACGCCTACTTCGGCGACGCGGCGGTGCCGGTCGCGGAGCTGCTCTCCCCCGATTACCTCGCCGAGCGCCGCGCCCTGATCGGCGATCGCGCCTCGGCCGAGTTCCGGCCGGGCGTCGTGCCGGGCGTCGCTCCGTTCGTGCCGCCGCTGCGGACCGCCTACGAACCTCCTGCGTCCGCCCCGATCGCCGGCACCGGCGAGCCGACCGTCTCCAGCAGCGGCGAGACGCGCGGCGATACCTGTCACCTCGACGTCGTCGACCGGTGGGGCAACATCGTCTCGGCGACGCCCTCCGGCGGCTGGCTGCAGTCGTCGCCGACCATCCCCGCGCTCGGGTTCTGCCTCGGCACCCGACTGCAGATGACCTGGCTGGAGGAGGGCTCCGCGTCGACGCTCAGGCCGGGTCACCGGCCGCGCACGACGCTCACCCCGACTCTGGTGCTTCGCGACGGCGTCCCCGTCGTCGCTCTCGGCTCGCCGGGCGGCGACCAGCAGGATCAGTGGCAGTTGCTCTACCTGCTCCGGACCATCGTGGGCGGGTACACGCCGCAGCAGGCCATCGACGCACCGGCGCTCCACACCACGTCGCTGACGGAGTCGTTCTGGCCGCGCACGTGGGTGCCGGCAGGAGCCGTCGTGGAGTCACGGCTCGGCGACGAGGTGATCGCGGGGCTGGAGGCGCGCGGCCACGTGGTGACCCGCGCCGGCGACTGGGCGCTCGGCCGGCTCTCCGCGGTGGGCCGCGACCCCCGGAGCGGCACCGTGTACGGCGCGGCGAACCCCCGAGGGATGCAGGGGTATGCGGCAGGGCGCTGACGAGGCGTCGAACATAACATTTCATAGGGCTAGACTTCAGGGGCGCCGACTGCCGGTCGGCGGGCAACACCATCATTGGAGAACAATTGCGTACTACCCCCCTCAGGGCACTCACGGGTCTCGCCGTCGCCGCGGCACTCGTCCTTGCACCGGCCACCGCCGCGACCGCGACCACACCGACCCGCACGCTCAGCACGATCGTCACGCACGAAGTGGCCTACGCGCCGAACCTCTACCAGATCGACGCGACCATCTCCGCCGTCACCGGCGGTACCGTTCGCGCGTACGTGACCGACGCGGCCGCTGTCCGGCTCAAGGACATCGGCGTCGTGGGCTCGACCGCCATCGCCGGAACCGTCACGTTCGCCGTGCAGAAGGCAGACTTCGTCGGAGCCGGTCACGAGAACCAGCTGTACGTCGAGATCTTCAATGCCAAGGGCGTCCGGATCGACGGCCAGGGCATTCTGATCAGCAAGTTCCTCGCCGCGCCCGTGACCCTCACGACCGCGCCCGGGCTCGCCGTGCCGACTCTGGTGAAGACCACTTCCAAGACGCTGACCTCGACGCTCACCGTCACGAAGGGCCAGTTCGGCACCAGCGTGAAGGTCACGATGTGGAGCCCCACCAGGGGCCAGATCGCCGAGTACCTGAACCTGAAGGCGTTCGCGCCGCAGAAGGTGTCGTTCGTGATTCCGACCGCCGACTTCGGCGGCTCCAACGGCAACTTCCTGAAGGTCCACGTCTACAACAGCGCCGGCACGCTCATCGACAGCTTCGCTTACACGGCCGCGTTGCTCGCCCCCGCGCTCAAGCTCTAGCACCCAGCAGTCCGCGAGGCCTCCGAACACGGTTCGGGGGCCTCGCGTCGTCTCAGCGACCTGGGGTCCTCACCAGACCGGCGGCCGGCGGTCCGCCCAGCGCAGGCGACGCTCGAGCTGCGCCGCCAGCGAGAGCAGGGTGCGCTCTCCCCCCGGGCGGCCGATGAGCTGAACACCCATCGGCAGCCCCTCGGCGGTCTGCGAGACCGGGACGACGATAGCCGGGAGGCCGGTGACGTTCAGCATCGAGGTGAACGGCGTGTACTGCACCTGCTGCTCGAAGTTGCGTTCGCCGTCCTCCTGGTCGTACCAGCCGATCGGCCGTGGTGTGAGCGCAAGGGCCGGGGTGAGGACCGCGTCGTACGACGCCAGCTGCCGGATGAACGAGCGCTCGTACGCGGTGAGCGCGCTCAGCGCCTCGCTCAGCTCGCGCGCACTGATCGCGCGCCCGCGCTGCACGAGCCACGCCGTGAGCGGCTCGAGCAGGGCGAGGGCGTCGCCCTCCGCCGGGATGCGCGCGGCGCCGGCCTGCCAGATGGTCCGGAAGGCGGGCGCGTACGTCGGGTCGGGTTCGAGCGCGGCCTCTTCCATCCCGTGCCCCAGGCTCGTCAGAGCCTCGACGGCGACGTGCAGTGCCGCCCGCGCCTCGGGGTCGATCGCGATGTCGTACGCGTCATCCCAGGCGGAGGTGGTCATCGTCGCCAGCTGGAACCGGCCCTCGCCGCGCACGGCGGTGCCGAGGAAGGGGCCGTCGTCGTCGTACGGGGCTCGCAGCGTGTAGTGGTGGTCGATCCGGCCGCCGACCCGGGCGATCATCCCGTCCAGCAGCAGGGCGGCGTCGGCCGTCGTGCGCGCGAGCGGACCGTCGACCACGAGCCCGGCGAGGGAGTCGATGCCGCTCCCGGCCGGAACGAGCCCCCGCGACGGCTTGATGCCGACCAGCCCGCAGGCCGCTGCCGGGATGCGCACGGAGCCGCCGCCGTCCGAGCCGGGCGCGAACGGCAGCATCCCGCTCGCGACCGCGACCGCCGCGCCGCCGCTCGATCCGCCCGCGCCGAGCGTGGGATCCCACGGATTGCGGGCCGGCGGTGCCGCGAGCGACTCGGTGTAGGCGGGGAGGCCGAACTCCGGCGCGTTCGTCTTGCCGAGGCTCACCGCGCCCGCCGCGTCGAGAGTCTCGACGATCTCGTCGGAGACCTCCGGCACGAAGCCGGCCATCACGCGCGATCCGAATCCGGTCGGGACTCCTGCGCGCATCCAGAGGTCCTTGTCGCCGGAGGGCAGACCCCAGAGCGGCGCCGTCTTCGGCACCGCCGCGGCGACCTCGTCGGCCCGGGCGAGCGCCCGCTCCCGCGTCACGGTGACGAACGCGCCGAGCTGCGGGTCGAGCCGCTCGATGCGATCCAGGTAGTGGGAGGCCAGCTCCCGAGGCGAGACGCGTCCCGCCTGCAGTTCCTGCCACAACTCCAACGCCGTCAGCTCATGCAGTTCCGCCATGCCCTCAACGCTAGGCCGAGAGCGGCGGATTTGCGCCGAATGTCGTCTCTGGCGTCCCCGAAAGCGACATTTGCGGCAAATCTCTTGACAGCCGCACGGTGCAGGTTGCATGGTTAGTTACATGACTAATGAACCCATGAGGTTCGCGTGATCGAAGAGGGCAAGCCGATCTTCGTCCAGATCGCCGAGCAGATCGAGAACGACATCATCGAGGGCGTCTACCCGCCCGAGACGCAGGTGCCGTCCACGAACGAGTTCGCGGCCTTCTACCGGATCAACCCGGCGACGGCCGGCAAAGGCGTCAACCTTCTCGTCGACGACGGGATCCTCTACAAGAAGCGAGGCATCGGCATGTTCGTCTCCGACGGCGCGCGCGAACAGCTCGTCGCCAAGCGGCGCGAGGCGTTCCGCGACGAATACCTCCGGCCCCTGCTCGCCGAGGCGGCGAAGCTCGGGATCGGCCCCGACCAGATCAGCCAGATGATCCAGAAGGAAGGAATCAGCGCATGAGCGCGACCCCGGTACCGACCTCCATCGCCCCCGCGGTGCAGGTGTCGAACGTGACCAAGCGATTCGGGTCGTTCACCGCGATCGACGACGTGTCCGTCACGATCAAGCCGAACCGCATCCACGGCCTCCTCGGCCGCAACGGCGCGGGCAAGACCACCCTGATGCAGCTCATCACCGGGCAGGACTTCGTCAGCGGCGGCGACATCCGGGTGTTCGGCGAGAAGCCCACCGAGAACGCACGCGTGCTGCAGAACATCTGCTTCATCAAGGAGAGCCAGCGCTACCCGGAGGACTTCCAGCCGCGGCACGTGTTCCGCAGCGCGCCGTGGTTCTTCGAGAACTGGGATGCCGACCTGGCCGACCGGCTGATCGAGGACTTCCGGGTCCCATTGACCCGTCGCATCAAGAAGCTCTCCCGTGGCCAGCTCTCGGCGGTCGGCGTGATCGTCGGGCTCGCATCGCGGGCGCCGCTGACGTTCTTCGACGAGCCCTACCTCGGGCTGGACGCCGTGGCGCGTCAGCTGTTCTACGACCGGCTGCTCGAAGACTTCGCGGAGCACCCGCGCACGGTCGTGCTCTCCACGCACCTGATCGACGAGGTGGCCAACCTCCTCGAGCACGTCATCGTCATCGACCAGGGCCGCATCCTGATGGACGACGACGCGGAGACGCTCCGCTCGTCCGCCACGACGGTCGTCGGGCCGCGCAGCGCGGTCGACGCCTTCGTCGGCTCCCGCGAGGTGCTGCAGCGCGACGGCATCGGCGGCCTGGCCTCCGTGACCGTCTCCGGCCTCGGCCCTGCCGAGCGCACGCAGGCGGCGGCTGCCGGCCTCGAGCTCGCTCCGGTGTCCCTCCAGCAACTCATCGTCCGCAAGACCAACGTCCGTGAGACAGAATTCGAGCAGAGCGCATGACCGCCATCACCCACGACTCCAGCGCCCCGGCACTGAACGCCGGCCCCGGCACCGGCACGCGCATCTGGCGCGTCGTCCGCCTCAACCTGGTGAACAAATGGACCACCATCTGGGTGCCCGTGATGATCATGTTCTTCATCTGGCTGGTCAACTGGCTGATCTGGTGGATCATCTGGGGTGCGACTGCACCCGCCGACCGCGCGAAGGCGATGGACGGCACGCAGTGGAGCGGCGGCGCCTTCTACGTGTTCGTGTACATGCTCGTCGTGGGCATCCAGGTGATCTCGGCGACGTTCCCGTTCGCGCTCGGCTACAGCGTGACCCGCCGCGACTTCTCGCTCGGCTCCGCGCTCACGTTCCTCCTGCTGTCCGCCGGCTACTCGATCGGGTTCACAGTGCTCTCGTTCGTCGAGGAGTGGACGAACGGGTGGGGGCTCGGCGGGCATCTGTTCACGTCGGTCTACTTCGCGGGCGCGTCGTTCCCGGGAAGGCTGTTCATCGTGTTCAGCGGCATGCTGTTCTTCTTCGCGATCGGGGCGTTCTCCGCCGCCCTGTTCATGCGGTGGCGGATGTACGGCGTGCTCGCCATCCTCGCGCTGATCGTGCTCCTGATCGTCGGCGCATCCGCCCTGATCACCTTCACCGGCGGCTGGCCGGCGGTCGGCGACTGGTTCGTCGCCAACGGGCCCGTGGGCGTGACCGCCTGGCTGCTCGTTCCGACCGCACTCGCCGCGCTGGCCGGCTACGCGGTGCTCGCCAGGGCGACCCCGCGCAGCTGAGCCGTTCCGGGACCACCGGACATGGACGTGGCCGGGAGCTCTGCTCCCGGCCACGATTTGTGCCATCGGCCTCACTCGGCCGACCCGCCACGCGGGCCGTCCGACGATGTCGTCGACGTCAGCCTAGGTCGTTCCGGCGGATCGCATCCGGATACTCGGCAAACGCAGAGACGCTGCTAATCGAGTTCCTGGAATACCGTCACCTGGAGCTCGCCCGGTGTCGCGAGCCGCGAGTTCAGCGAGTTCCAGGGCGTCACCGTCGGGGGCGCGATCAGCTCGGCGCCCGCCTCCACCAGCCGAGCGGTGACCGCGCGCCCGTCGCCCACCTCGAAGGCCAGCCGAATGTGCGGGGCGACCGGTCGGCCGACCTCCACGTCGTCGATCATCGCCTTCTGGGCCGGGTTCGCGAGTTCGAGCGTTGCCCTGCCCGCATCGAGGATCGCGACCCGCGCGCCGCCGTCGCCCGCGTAGCTCTCCTGCTCGGGGAGTCCGAGCACGTCGCGGAAGAACGCGAGCGCCGTGTCGTAGTCCTCCGCCTCCACCACGATGCGCAGCTGCCGCACCGGTGTCGTGTCGTCCATCCGTGGTTTCCTTCCGATCGGTAGCGTGGTGGCGTGCTGGGTTACATCTTCCTCGCCGTCGCCATCGCGACGGAGGTCGTGGCGACGACGTTCCTCAAGTTCACGTCGGGCGACAACCCCAGGTGGTGGGCGTTCGCCATCGTCGTGGTCGGCTACGTGGCTTCGTTCTTCGCACTGTCCCAGTCGCTCTCGCGCGGAGTGCCTCTCGGTGTCGCCTACGCGATCTGGTCGGCCGTCGGCGTCGCCGTGATCGCGGTGATCTCGTGGGTCTTCTTCAACGAGTCGCTCACCTGGGTGCAGATCCTCGGCCTGGTGCTGCTCATCGGAGGCGTCGGCCTCCTCGAGCTCGGCGGACGCCACCCCGCCTCCTGAGCCGAGCCTGCCCGCCGCCCTCAGCCGACGAACGCCGCCAGGGCGTCGTCGATGGTCCGCGCCGGCTGCACCCACGGGAAGATGGCGCCGACGCCCTCCGGCACGTAGTCGCCTCCGGCCGTGAGCGTGATCGTGCCGAGCGGACGGCCGCGGTCCGGCACGGCGTCCTCGTCTTCGTACGAGTGGTCGTAGACCGAGAACACGTCGCCGTCCTCGTAGACGGACAGGTCTTCCAGCAGCGGCATGTCAGAACCTCCTGGTGAACGGCATGGGCTTGCGCATCCGGATGAGCAGCAGCAACGGCACCAGCACGTAGGGGCCGTTGTAGAGCAGGAAGACGACGGGGTTCGGCGTACGCTCCCCCACCGGCCCGAAGAACTCGACGCCGAAGATCGGGATCGCCGTCAGGCTGATGATCATCGTCGCGTAGATGACGCAGAAGAGCTGGATCCAGTTGAATCCCTTGACCAGGCACACGATGAGCAGGATGTAGAACGGCAGATACACGAAGGCGCTCGTGCCGGTGATGAACCGCAGCCACAGCGGCTCGTGCATGTAGAGCGGGTCGTACTGCGAGGAGTAGGTGTAGTTCCACTGGGCGAGGATGTTCGTCGTCGTCGCCGTCTGCGGGATGCCGAGGGTCGGGATGGCATCGCTGATGATGCAGGTGAGGCTGAACAGCGAGAACATCACGACGAAGAAGATGTCGAACGGGCGCTTGCGCAGCGGGAGGTTCGCGGGCGCCGCTGGCGCGGCGGAGGCGACCTTGCCGGTGTCGGTGGTGGCGGTGGTCACGCACCACACCCTAGTGGCGAGCGCACCTCACTTGAGGGATTTCTGCATCAGCACCGTGCCGAGCCAGCGCTCGAACTTGTAGCCGACGCGTCCCATGCGGCCGATCTCGGTGAAGCCGAAGTTCTCGTGCATCTTGATGGAGGCTTCCGCGCCCTTGTCGGCGATGACGGCGATCATCTCCTTGAGCCCCGCGGCCTTCGACCGGTCGATCAGCTCCTGCATGAGCACAGGGCCGAGACCCTTGCCGGTGGAGGCCGCGCCCAGGTAGATCGAGTTCTCGACGGTGAACCGATACGCGCGCTTCTGCTTCCACGGCGTCACCAGGGCGTAGCCGAGGATCTGCCCGGTGGACGACTCGGCGACGATGAACGGCATGCCGAGCTTGTGGAGGTACGCGAACTTGTCCTTCCACTCCTTCAGCGTCATCGCGTCCTCGTCGAAGGTGACGGTGCTGTTGGCGACGTAGTGGTTGTAGATCTCTCGGACATCGGGGAGGTCTTGCGGTCGCGCGTCGCGGAGGCTGTACTCGAAGGGCGACTCTCCGGGCTCCGGCTTGCGCAGGTGCCGTGGGAGCACCCGACGCGTCTCGTATTCCTCTTCCAGCACAGCGACCTCCGTAACGTGCACGACAAGCGTACGTCGTGGAGCGTTTCGAGCGCGTTACGGCTCCAGCGACCAGTCCACCGGCTGTTCGCCGACCCCCTCCAGCAGGGCGTTGCTGCGCGAGAACGGCCGCGAACCGAAGAAGCCGCGGGAGGCCGACAACGGGCTCGGGTGCGGTGACTCGATCACGGGATTGCCGTCGAGCATGGGCTTCAGCGTGGAGGCGTCCCTCCCCCACAGGATGCTCACGAACGGCCTGCCGCGCGATACCAGCGCGCGGATGGCGTGCTCGGTGATCGGCTCCCAGCCGGCGCCGCGGTGGGAGGCCGGGGCGCCGGGGCGGACGGTCAGCACCCTGTTGAGCAGCATCACGCCGCTGTTCGACCACGCGCTCAAGTCGCCGTGCGCCGGCGGCACGATGCCGAGGTCGTCGCGCAGCTCCCGGTAGATGTTCTGGAGGCTGCGCGGGATCGGGCGCACGTGGCGCTCCACCGCGAACGAGAGACCGATCGGGTGGCCGGGCGTCGGGTAGGGGTCCTGCCCGACGATGAGCACGCGCACGTCGGAGAACGGCGCACGGAAGGCTCGCAGCACGTTCCCGCCGGCCGGCAGGTACGGCCTCCCGGCCGCGACCTCCGCGCGCAGGAAGTCGCCCATCGCCGCGATCCGGTCGGCGACGGGGGCGAGCGCTTCTGCCCAGCCCGGATCCATCGAGCCGTCGGCGGCGAGCTCGGCGAGCGCCTTCGCCATCAGAGTCTCCGTGCCATCAGAGTTTCCGCGGTGCGGTGCTCAGTGCGTGGCCGGGGTGACGGGCGGGAGCGCGGACCAGGGGAACGTGATCCACCGGTCGGTGCGACGCCAGACGAAGTCGGGCTCCAGCACGGTGTGCGGCTTGGAGTAGAGGCAGACGGTGCGCACGTCGGCACCGGAGGCCGCGATCAGGTCGACCACCAGCGCGAGGGTGCGGCCGGAATCGGACACGTCGTCGACGAGCAGCACGCGCTTGGCCTCGAGGGCGGACGCGTCGAGCATCGGGGGCAGCACCACCGGCTCGGGGAGGCGCGAGTCGACCCCCGTGTAGAACTCCACGTTGAGGGCGCCGCACGCCTTGATGCCGAGGGCGTACGAGATGGCGCCGGCGAGCAGCAGGCCGCCGCGCGCGATGGCCACCACCATGTCGGGTTCGAAGCCGGATTCGACGACCTCCCCTGCGAGATGGCGCGACGCCTCGCCGAACTCGAGCCAGCCCAGGACCTCCCGTTCGGTCTCCGCGAGAACGCCTGTACCTGAATCGTCGAGTTCGCTGGCCACGCATCTACCGTACAAGGGCAGGGCAGGTGTTAGCATCCGCGCATGACATCGGAGAAGACGGTCGCCCAGCGTCGGGCGACCACGGCGATCGGCGCGACAGCGGCCCTCATCGGCTGGCTCGCGCTGGTCGAGCTGACCAGCGGCATCCTGCAGGGCTACTACGTGCCGCTGATCTCCGACATCGTCAAGCATCTGGGAATCCACGACGCCGACTACAACTGGTTCGAGGCGGCCCAGCTGCTGCTCTCCGCGCTGGTCGTCCCCGTGCTCGCCAAGCTCGGTGACATGTTCGGCCACAAGCGCATCCTCCTGATCGCCACGGTGCTCACGGCGCTCGCCAGCTGGGCGCTCGCCTTCTCGAACGACTTCTCGACCTACCTCCTCGCGTTCGCGCTGCAGGGCTTCTACGTGGTCTGGCTTCCCCTGGAGATCGCGCTCATCTTCGACCGGGGCCGCCGAACGGGCACAGCCGCCTCACGCACCCGCCGCGCCGCCGGCCTGCTGGTGGTGGCGCTGGAGGTCGGTGCCATCGTGGGGGCGATCGGCGCCGGGTTGCTCTTCGAGGCGCTGGGCCAGAACGTCTCCCTCACGCTCATGGTGCCTGCAGCAGCGGTCACGCTGGTGTTCTTCGCGATCCTGTTCGGGGTGCCGGAGTCGGAGCCGGTCCGTGGCCGTACGCTCGACGGCGTCGGCTTCCTGCTCCTGACGCTGGCTCTGCTGCTGATCACGTCCGGCCTGACCTTCCTCCGGATCAACGGGGTGGGCACCTGGTGGGTGTGGGCGCTCATCCTGCTCGGCGTCCTCGCGTTCGTGCCGTTCGGGCGCTGGGAGCTGAAGCAGAAGGATCCGGCCATCGACCTGCGCGTGATGCGGAGGCCGAACATGTGGCCGGTTCAGCTGACGGCCGGCCTGATCGGGATCAGCCTCCTCGGAGCGCAGGCGCCGCTGAGCACCTACGCCGGCACGGATCCCGTGAACGGCTACGGGCTCGGCCTCAGCGCAGGGCAGCGCAGCATCCTGATCGGCGCGTACCTGATCTCGATGATCGTCGGAGCCGTCCTCTTCCCGCTGATCTCGTCCTGGCTCAGCCCGCGCGTCACACTGATCGGGGCCGCGTTCCTGGTCGCGATCGGCTATCTGATGTTCCTGCCGTTCCACCTCCAGACGTGGGAGGTGTTCCTGAACATGGCGATCGCCGGCATCGGCTCGGGGGCGCTTGTCGGCGCACTGCCCGCTGCCGCCGCCGCCGCGGCCCCGCGCGGCCAGACGGGCGTCGCGACGGCGATGACGAACACCACGAAGACGATCGGCGGCTCCTTCGCCTCCGCCGTCTTCGGTGTCGTGCTGCTGACGGGCGCCGCGACCGTCACCGCCACGGCGGCGAGCCTGTTCGGCTACATGCTGGTCTGGACGATCTGCGGTCTCGGCGCGCTCGTGGCAGCGATCCTCCTCTTCTTCGTGCCGCGCCTGGCATTCGCCGACGCGGAGGCTGCGATCGTCTGACCGGACGAGACAGGGGGAACCATGGACACTCCACTACCGCCGCAGGTCGGCGACGCCCTCACCCGGTTCCTCCTCGAACAGCGGCGCATCGCCCCCGGCCTGGTCAGCCGCGCCGTGGTCACCGGTTCGGCTGCGACCGGCGACTGGCACGACGGCGTCAGCGACATCGACGTGGTGTTCGTCGTCACGCGCGACCCCAGGGACGACCTCCCGGCCCTCGCCACCCTCCACGCGGAGTCGTCGCCGCACATCGACGGCGTCTACCTGACGGAGTCGGAGATCGCGCGCGGCCCGGAGTCGGTGCAGTCGGCGCCCCAGGTGGTCGAGGGCGTGCTCGTCTCGGCGCTGGCGGGCGGGCAGCTGAGCTGGGTGACCTGGCGGGAGCTGGAGGACGGCGTGCAGGGCATCGCCGACGGCGGCGACGTGATCTGGACCCCGGCGGCCGACCGCCATCCCGGCACGGCCACGGGCATCATCGCGCACTCGCGCGCGAACCTCGTCGACTACTGGGACCCGATCGGCGACAGCGCGGAGGCCGAGCTCGCCGGCCGCGCGGAGGGCGACATCGTGCGCTCGGAGACCGTGCGCTGGCTCGCGCTCGGGCCGATCCGGCTGGTGGAGACGATGGAGACCGGGCGCATCGTGTCGAAGACCGCGGCCGCCCGCGCCGCCGCCGAACGCTGGCCGGAGCACGCCGCGCTGCTCGACCGCGCCGTACTCGACCGCGCCGGCGAGCGCCAGACGTTCACGACCGCCGACGCCCGCGAGTCCATCGCCCTCCTCCGCGCCTGCGTCGCCCTCGCGCGCGCCTGACTGGTCACCCACACGCACCGAGGGGCACGTCGTTGTCACTCTCCGGGCGGAAAAGTGACAACGACGTGCCCCTCGGCACTGGTTCGGGGTCAGACGCGGGAGGCTTCGACCACCGCGCGGGCCGCGGCGAGGCCGGCGGTGAGGTCGGCCTTCAGGTCGTCGATGTTCTCGAGGCCGACCGAGAGGCGCACCAGGCCGGGCGTGACGCCGGCGGTGAGCTGCTGCTCCGGGGTCAGCTGCGAGTGCGTCGTCGACGCCGGGTGGATGACCAGGCTGCGCACGTCGCCGATGTTCGCCAGGTGGCTGAACAGCGACAGGTTGTCGACCAGCGCGGCGCCGGCATCCACACCGCCCTTGAGCTCGAACGAGAGCACCGCGCCGACGCCCTTCGGGGCGTACTTGTTGGCGGCGGCGTACCAGGGGCTGGTCGGCAGGCCGGAGTAGTTGACCGACGCGACGTCGGGGTGCGCCTCCAGGAACTCCGCGATCTCCTGCGCGTTCTGCGTGTGGCGCTCGACCCGCAGGGACAGCGTCTCGATGCCCTGGATGAGCTGCCAGGCGCTGGCCGGTGCGATCGCCGAGCCGAGGTCGCGCAGCAGCTGCACGCGGGCCTTGATGATGTAGGCGAGGCCGTCGCCGACCGCCGCGGTGTAGACCGCGCCGTGGTACGACGGGTCCGGCTGCGTCAGGCCGGGGAACTTCTCGGCGTTCTTCGACCACTCGAACTTTCCGCCGTCGACGACCACGCCGCCGATGACCGTGCCGTGGCCGCCCAGGAACTTGGTGGCCGAGTGCACGATGATGTCGGCGCCGTGCTCGAACGGGCGGATCAGGTACGGCGTCGCGATCGTGTTGTCGACGATCAGCGGCACACCGGACTCGTGCGCCACCCCGGCGACGAGCTCGATGTCGAGGATGTTGATCTTCGGGTTGCCGATGGTCTCGGCGAAGAACAGCTTGGTGTTCGGGCGCACCGCGCGGCGCCACTCCTCGGCGTCGTCCTGGTTCTCGACGAAGGTGGTCTCGATGCCGAGCTTGGCGAGCGTGTACTTGAAGAGGTTGTACGTGCCGCCGTAGATGGAGCTCGACGAGACGATGTGGTCGCCGGCCTGGGCGATGTTCAGCACGGCGAAAGTCTCCGCCGCCTGGCCCGACGCGACGAGGAGGGCGCCGGTGCCCCCTTCGAGCGCGGCGACGCGCTCCTCGACGACCGCCTGGGTCGGGTTCTGGATGCGCGTGTAGATGTTGCCGAACTCGGCGAGCGCGAACAGGTTCTTCGCGTGCTCGGCGTTGTTGAACACGTAGGACGTGGTCTGGTAGATCGGCGTGGCGCGCGCGTTGGTCACCGGGTCGGGTGCAGCACCGCTGTGGATCTGCTTGGTCTCGAACTGCCAGGTGGCGGCATCGGTCATGGCGTGAGCTCCTCGTTCGGGTGATGGCTTTGCTCGGCTGGGGCACCGTTCGGTGGTCGGTAACACGCTAGACTCGCGGCCCCGCGTGGGCAACGCTGCCGAAACATGCCGTAACCCGTGAGAATAGGCAGCATGAGCAGCAGACGTGTGGTCGTGACGGGAGCGAGTTCGGGGATCGGGGCGGCGACGGTCCGCCTGTTCCGCGAGCGGGGCTGGGAGGTCGTCGGCGTCGCCCGCCGCCAGGACCGCCTCGACGAGCTCGCCGCCGAGACCGGCGCCGACGTCTTCGCCGCCGATCTGACCCGACAGGAGGATGTCGACGCGCTGCGCGACCACCTCGCGGCGACCGGTCCGATCCACGCGCTCGTCAACAATGCGGGCGGGGCCAAGGGCCTCGACTCGGTCGAGGCCTCCAGCATCGACGACTGGGTGTGGATGTTCGAGATCAACGTCCTCGGCACCAAGCGGGTGATCAGCGCTCTGCTGCCGCTGCTGCGCGACGGAGCCCGGGAGTCCGGCCACGCCGACATCCTGAACCTCACCTCGATCGCCGGTCACTCGGCCTATGTGGGCGGCGGGGGCTACAACGCCGCCAAGTTCGCCCAGCACGCGCTCACCGAGGTGTTGCGGTTGGAGCTGAACGGCGAGCCCATCCGTGTTGTCGAGGTGGCGCCGGGGATGGTCGCCACCGAGGAGTTCTCGCTCGTGCGGTTCGGCGGCGATCGGGAGCGTCGCGACGCGGTCTACGAAGACGTGCCAGAGCCGCTCACCGCCGACGACATCGCGGAGACCATCGTGCACGCCCTGGAGCTGCCTCGCCACGTCGACCTCGACCTGATCGTGGTGAAGCCGGTGGCGCAGGCGGCCTCGCACCGGTTCGCCAAGGGCCCGCTGAGGGTCAAGGGCTGAGGATCACGGACTGAGAGGCGGAGGCGGAGGGCGCCGGGACGGACATGTCGGACGAGGCGAAGCGCAAGCGGTGGGAGGCGGCCACGGTGTGGCCGGGCATCCTCGCGAGCGTCGCGTTCCTTGTCGCGTACTCGTGGACCGTGCTCGATCCGCTGATGCCGCAGAGCCTCTACCGGGTGCTGATCTGGTTGCTCGCGCTCATCTGGGTGGCGTTCCTCGTGGACTACATCGTGCGGCTGCGGCTCGCGGGCGACAAAGGCGACTTCGTGCGCCACAACATCGTCGACCTGCTCTCGGTGCTCATCCCGGTCGCGCGGCCGTTCCGGTTGATCGTCGATCTGTTCCGGATGCCGAGCCTGCGCGGCAACTCGGGCAGTCACCTGCGGCGGCGCATCCTCATCATCGCCGGCACGTTCGTGCTGATGTTCATCTACGTCATCTCGCTGGCGGTCTACCAGGTGGAGCGTTACGCCCCCGGCTCGAACATCCACTCGTTCGGCGACTCGCTGTGGTGGGCCTGCGTCACGATGGCGACCGTCGGCTACGGCGACTACTACCCGGTGACGCTGACGGGGAGGCTGCTGGCGGTGGTGCTCATGATCGGTGGAATCGCGATCGTCGGAACCGCGAGCGCCACCATCGTGAGCTACCTCAACGAGCAGACGCAACAGGCGAGGGAGCGGCGGGCGCAGGAGCACGAGCACCAGCACCAGCACCAGCACCACGAGGCGGACAGCGACGACGATCCGCGGCCGGATCGCAGCACCCGCTGACGCCGCCGCCGTAACACTGCGCCGTGCAGCTCCGCGCTCCAGGAGAATGAACCTATGGAGTGGCAGACCTCGGCGGATACGGCACCCTCGAGCTTCATCACGGAGGCTCAGGCGCGATCGCTGCTGGGCAAGCCTCCGGCGAGCGGGGCCTGGAAGGAATCCGACCCCGAGGGCGCACGGCGGTTCGCCGGCATCGGCGCGTTCGCGTTCGAGAGCGGCGAGACCCTCCCCTTCGTGCGCGTCGCCTACGAGACCTGGGGCGAGCTGTCGCCGGAGGCCGACAACGCCGTGCTCGTGCTGCACGCGCTCACGGGCGACAGCCACGCCATCGGGGCCTCCGGCCCCGGGCACCCGACCGCCGGCTGGTGGCAGGGCGTCATCGGGCCAGGCAAGGCGATCGACACCGACCGCTGGTTCGTCGTGGCGCCCAACATGCTCGGCGGCTGCCAGGGCACCACCGGCCCCGCCTCGATCGCGCCGGACGGCGCCGAGTGGGGCCCCCGGTTCCCGTTCACCACCATCCGCGACCAGGTGAACGCCCAGGCCGCCTTCGCCGACGCGATCGGCGTCGGCCGCTGGGCCGCCGTGGTCGGAGGATCGATGGGCGGCATGCAGGCGCTCGAATGGGCCGTCTCCTTCCCCGACCGCGTCGAGCGGCTGGCCGTGATCGCCGCTCCCCCGTTCTCCACCGCCGACCAGATCGCGCTCAACTCGGTGCAGATCGAGGCCGTGCGCACCGACCCGCTCTTCCACGGCGGCCTGTACTACGACGAGAAGGACGGCGAGGGGCCGCATCGTGGGCTGGCGCTCGCCCGGAGGATGGCGCTGCTCAACTACCGCAGCCCGTCCGAGCTCAACGAGCGGTTCGAGCGCGCGTGGCAGAGCGAGATCAGCCCGCTCGGCGGCGGAGGCCGGTTCGCCGTCGAGTCGTACCTCGACTTCCACGGCAACAAGTTCACGCGCCGCTTCGACGCGAACAGCTACCTCACCCTCGTCGAGGCGATGAACTCGCACGACGTCGGTCGCGGACGCGGCGGGCTGGCCGCTGCGCTCGCACGAGTGACCGCGCGCACCCTCGTGGTCGGCATCGACAGCGACAGGCTGTTCCCCGTCGAAGGACAGCAGCTCATCGCCTCCCACCTCCCGGAGACGATCGACGGTAGAGTTCCGGTGGTGATCCGCTCCGATTTCGGTCACGACGCGTTCCTGATCGAAGACGATGCGATCACCGGGCAGCTGAGGAGGCTGTTCGAGGCCTGAGGGGAACGGAGGGGCATGTCGCGCATCCAGAAGGAGCGTGATCGGCTTCTCGCCACCACCGCCCGCACCGTCGGACTCACCGCCACCGCGACGACGCTGTTGACGCTGAGCGTCCCCGGCACGATTCCGCTGCCCCTCTATTTCGCGTCGCTGGTCCTGCTGGCCTGCATGGGGGTGGCGCAGTTCCAGCTCACGACGCTCGCACGGCTGACAGTGTGGATGTGCGTGATCGTCGTCGCCGGTGTCGGGATCATCCTGCTGAACCTGCTGCCGGGCGTGCAGCTCGGACCGTCGGCGGTCACCACGATCGGCGTGATCGGCGCAGTGGGTGTCGCCTGCGTGTCGCTGCTGGGGCCGACCTCCCGTCGCCGCACCCTGGTGACGATCCTCGCGGGCGCCGTGACGCTCGGCGCCAGTGTGACGACGCTCCTGGTCACCGGGTCGCGTCTGGTCGAGATCCTGATCTTCGTCGCCGCGGGCTGGGTCGCCCTCACCGCCACCGGCGTCTGGCTGGCCCGCACCGTGCCCCGCGCGCTCAAGCGCATCTCGACCATGAGCCGCGCCTACCGTGTCGAGCGTCAGGCCAGCGAGACGGAGGCACGACGCCGCCAGGGCGCGCGGCTCCTGCACGACACGGTGCTCGCCACGCTCACGCTGCTCGCCCACTCCGGTGTCGGCGTCGGCGTCGGCGCCCTGCGCGAGCAGGCCGCGGAGGACGCCGCTCTGCTGCGCCAGCTGCGCCTCGGCTTCACACCCGACCCGACGCGATCCGGCGACTACCGTCTCAAACCGGTCGAGGAGTCCACGCTCGGCAACACCCTGGAGTCGGTGAAGCAGCGCTTCCGGCGGATGGGGCTGGAGGTCAACTGGCACGGCGCCGGCCAGGTGCTGCTGCCGAGCGACGTCCTCGACTCGTTCCTGCTCGCCCTCGGCGAATGCCTCGAGAACGTGCGCAGGCACTCCGGGGTGAACGAGGCCCACGTGACCATCACGGACGACGAGACGACGGTGCGTGCGATGGTCACCGACGCGGGCAAGGGATTCGACGTCGCGAGCATCGAGGAGGGCAGGCTCGGCTTCACCGAGTCCATCGTCGCCCGCCTGCGCGACGTGGGCGGCAATGCCCGACTGTTCTCGTCGCCCGGCAGCGGGACGACCGTGGTGCTGGAGGTGCCCAAGTGACCCCGGACGACCGCACCATCCCGATGGCGCGTGGGCTGCTCGGCTCCCGCCGGTCGGGGACGGTCGGCTCCGCCGCCCTGCCGCGCGGGCGGCAGGAACGTGATGCGCTCGGCCGGGCGCGCCTCGACCTGGGGTTCAACGTCGCATCGATCGCGCTCATCGCCTCCCTGTTCGCGATCATGGTGATCACAGTGCCGGAGTATCCCGATCTCCCGTTCACGCTGGCGGCCTGGGGCGTGCTGGTCGTCACCCTGGTGACGGCTCTCGTCCTCCGCTTCCGGCTGCCCGACCTCCTGCCGACCTGGCTGTTCGCCGCCGCCCTGGTGCTCTGGGCGGGCGTCGTGGGGCTCGATGTCGTGGGCACGGCGTCGCCGTCGACGTGGATCCCGCTCACGGCCGCGGCCGCGGTCGGTCCGGCCTTGCTGCTCTGCGTTCCGGTGCGGCCGGCCCGTGACATCGTCATCGCGACAGCGGTGCTCGGCCTCGTGCTCGCTGGACTTCTCCTGTTCCGTTCGGTGGACGACCCGCAGATGCTCGGACCGGGCATCGCCACCGTGGCCATCGCGATCGCGCCTCCCCTGGTCGGCATGCAGATCGTGCGTTCGCTCAGCACGCTGGTCCAGCTGGAACTCGACCTCGTGCAGGTGCAGAGCACCGTGTCGTCCCCCGGCTACGCGGTCGGCATGATGGCCTCGGAGGAGCTCGCGCGCCTCGACCTGGCCGCCGAGCGGCTCCTCGACGGCGTCGCGACCGGTCGCACCGCCCTTCCGCTCGACGAGGCCACGGCCGACACCGCGGCCAGCATCGCCACCGAGCTGCGGCTGCACCTCATCCAGGGTCGCAAGGAGACCTGGCTGTACCACGCGGTGACCGAGTCGGCGCTGCTCGGCCCCACCGTGACCCTGACCGACCCTGACGGCCTCGCCGCCGGGCTCACCCGCGACCAGCGCGACGGCCTGCTGACCGCCGTGTGGCTGCTGATCAGCGACCCGGTGCGCTCGGGAGCGGGCCAGGCCCGCACGCTCAGCCTCGACATCGAGCGCGCAGCCGGGCCGCAGGTCGCTGCGGGCTCCGCCGTGGCCTCCGGCGCCACCATGTCGATCGTGATCACGACCACCGGTGTGCCGCGAAACGGGGTAGACCCTGCGGCGTGGCAAGCTATCCGTAAGGTGGGACGGCATATCGAGTCGTTCTCCGACTCGGCGCTCCGCATCGAGATCACCACCGTGAGCGACACAACGGCCGAGCTGACCTGATCCCAGCCGACCACCCGTAGGAAGAAAGGCTGCTCATGAGCGAGGCTCCCCCCATCAGAATCGCGATCGTCGACGATCACAAGATGCTGCTCGGTGCCCTCACCGAGTGGATCCGCGGCGCAGCGGACGACATCCGCATGGTCGCGGCCGTCGCCAGCTGGCCCGAGTTGCTGACCCACCCCGAGTTCCCCGTCGATGTCGTCCTGCTCGACCTCGACCTCAAAGACAACATCCCGATCTCGCTCAAGCTGTCGACGTTGAAGACGACGGGTGTGCGAACGGTGCTGATGAGCACCTACTCGGAACCGGCCGTCGTTCGCGAGGCGCTGGCCGCCGGCGCGCTCGGCTACCTGGTCAAGAGCGAGGACGCCGAGATGATCGTGGAGGCCATCCGTGCAGCGCGCAAGGGTGAGTCGTTCATCTCGGCGGAGCTCGACCTGGCGCTCAACGCCGGCGAGCTCGGCGGCGCGCCGAAGCTCAGCGCGCAGGAGCGCCGGGTGATGGCGCTCTACGGCGCCGGCGAGCCGGTGAAGGCGGTGGCGTTCCAGCTCGGGATCTCGGACGAGACCGCCAAGAGCTACCTCAAGCGCATCCGCGAGAAGTACCGCGTCGCCGGGTACGACGTCGGCACGAAGGTGGCGTTGCGCAAGCGCGCCATCCAAGACGGCATCCTGCTGCAGAACGACTGACGCGCAGCCGACGGGCCGCGTGTCGGGACACGTCGCCTGTTCACGGGGTTGAAACGTCACAGTCGAAACGATTCGATAGACTGACCTGGTGAACCCGGTTATCGACGGGCCGACGCAGCTGTCGTCGGCCCGTACTCGTCTTGCGCTGCTCGCCCTCGCCCTCGGCGGTTTCGGCATCGGCTCCACGGAGTTCGTCGCGATGGGCCTGCTGCCGAACATCGCCCACGACCTGTTGCCGCAGCTGTACGCGGCCTCCCCCACCGAAGCGAACGCACAGGCGGGCTGGATCATCTCGGCGTATGCGCTCGGCGTCGTCGTCGGTGCGCCGACCATCGCCGCGGTCGCCGCGCGATGGCCGCGCAAGAAGCTGCTGCTCTGGCTGCTGGTCGCGTTCACGGTGGGCACGGTCGCCTCAGCGCTCGCGCCCACCTTCCAACTCGTGCTCGTCGCCCGGTTCGTGTCGGCGCTGCCGCACGGCGCGTACTTCGGCATCGCCTCCCTCGTCGCCGCATCACTGATGGGCCCGGGCAAGCGCGGACAGGGCGTCGCCTTCGTGCTCTCGGGGCTGACCATCGCCAACGTGATCGGCGTTCCGTTCATCACCTGGATCGGGCAGACCCACGGCTGGCGGATCGCCTACCTGGTCGTCGCGGTGATCTTCGCCCTGACGTTCGCCGCCGTCGCCCTGCTGGTGCCGTGGCAGGCCGGCGATCCCGCGGCAACGCTGCGCAACGAGCTGCGGGCCTTCACCCGGCTGCAGGTCTGGCTGGCGCTCCTCATCGGCGCGATCGGCTTCGGCGGCTTCTTCGCCGTGTACACCTATGTCGCCCCGATGGTGACGACGGTCACTGGGCTGTCGGCCTCCGCCGTGCCGCTGGTGCTGATCCTCGTCGGCGTCGGCATGACCGTCGGCAACATCCTCGGCGGCCGCCAGGCGGACCGCAGCGTCGAGCGCGGGATGCTGCTGTTCTTCGGCGTGATGCTCGCGGGCCTCGCCGCCCTGTTCTTCACCGCGTGGAGTCTGGCCGGCCTGCTGATCTCGATCTTCGTCATCGCCGCCGCAGCGTCGGCGCTCTCGCCGATGATCCAGACACGGCTGATGGATGTCGCGCACGACAGCCAGTCGATCGCCGCAGCCCTCAACCATTCGGCCCTCAACATCGCGAACGCGTCCGGCGCCTTCCTGGGCGGCCTCACGATCGCGGCAGGCTTCGGCTACCTCTCGCCGATCCTCGTCGGCATCGTCCTGGCCGTCGCCGGCATCGCGCTCGCGCTCGTGTCGTTCGGCATCGACCGCTCCCGCACCCGCCGCGGGGTGGACACCGGTGTGGTGCACGCCCAGCGCCCCGACCCCGTCCCGATCGACTGACCTACCGAGGCTTCAGGACTTGCGCGCAGGCCTTCATTAGTACGGAGCGTGCAGCCGAGCCATTGCCCTCCAGTCCCGACAGGGCCACCGAGGTAACCCCTTCGGGGGTGTCTACACACCACAAACTCTGTATGTATGCTCATGGAGTTACAAGAATCTTGGGGGTTCCTTGAGCATTCCTGACCTCAACACTGAGGGATTGCTTCCCGAAGGTCGCCATCGAGCCACGCTTCAAGAGCTCGAAGCGACATTCGTGACGAATGCGCCGTTTGCCGAGCGCAGGCGTTTGATCTTCGACGCCTTCAGCGTGTGGCTGAGGCAGGTGAGCGAGCTTCTTCCTGGTCATCGATACTGGGTAGATGGAGGCTTTGTGACCCATAAGCCTTGGTCTGCCCCAAAAGACATTGACGTCGTTTTGCTGGCACGGCAGATTGAACTGAATCAGCTCTCCCCGGACGAACAAGATTCTCTGTCACATTTGATGACGGTCAACGCCTCGGGACGACGCATCCAGCCAATGAACGGCTTGGTGGATGCGTTCGTGGCGATTCGTGAGGAACCCGAGTCAGCGCCGTATTGGCACCGCACCTGGTCTGCAGTTCGCGCCGAAGACGGGGGCACGAGGGACAATGTCTCTAAGGGCTACCTGGAGGTGGTTGCATGAGTCCCGAATCAACGCTTGAGCGTGAACTCCGTCGGGCTTGGCACGCCTCGTCGGGCAACGATTTCGCCTCCCGTCTCGCAAGGTCGTCACTCGAGGCTTCGGCGAGCCAGGTCCCCGAACTCGAGCAGGCGCTATTCGAGCTTAAGAACGGATTCCAAGCCGAGTTAGACGTTCACCTCTCGGGCGAGGGAGTCATCGACCACGAGACAGACGCATACAGTTTTGCTGAGTTCGTAAGGGGGATCGCTGACGCGGTCAAGGAAGTTTCCAAGCAGGCGATGGGTCGTCAGCGTTTGAGATCGCCTCTCCACATAGTTGCGCCTGCGCCCGGATCGGTTCACTTGGTGCTTCGCGTACCCCCGCCTCGTGAGGAAGACGGCAGCATTGTCGAAGCGCGCACAGAGTCTCAGCACTCGTTGTCGCTCGGGATTGTGGCAGCCGTGCTTGCGCGCGCCGGGACATCGGGCAACGAGGAGAGCTTCTCTTTACTTGGAGGAATGACGAATCAGCTCCCGACCAAGGCGCATGCCGGCCTGCGTCGCGCGGCCAAAGCCATTTCGAGAACGAACTGGGACGTAGAGGGGGAGCTAAAACGCCCGCAATCGGATGCCCTCAGGCTTGAGCTCGGCCGGCCAGGAGCCTTGGCACTGCTTGACGCCCTAGACGCCAAAACGAACGAGGAGGACGTTGCGACATTGCGCGGTCGTGTGGACGGCCAGCGACGTTCAGTGGGCGCTATGTGGTTCCTCCCTGACAACGCCGGTCCAATCGAGGCAGCGATCGTGGATCCTGATCTGATCGATCCGATTGCTCACTTTTCGGCCGAAGAAACCCCAACCGTCGCAACGTTTAAGGTGGTCCGCTGGATCCCCGCTGGCACGAATGCGCGGACGCGACAGACGTACGTCCTGACCGAGATCCGACAAGACGATCCGCCCGCGCGATTAGATGGGATCGAGTAGGACTCAGGCCCGAACCACGTTGCAGTCGTGTGCCCAACTTTCCGACGCCGAAGGGCACAACAACGTGCCCCTCGGCGTCAGGTCCTGAGCGTCAGCGGGACTGGGCCTCGAAGAATTCGGTGACGTCGACGTCGTCGTCTGCCGGATCCTGGCGGCGGAAACCGGTGCGGATCGCCCCGGCGACGGCGAACAGCACCGCGCCGAAGAGCGTTCCGGCGACCAGCACGAGCACCGGCAGGTAGATCGGCCACCCGTACGCCAGCACGTAGTAGCCGATCGTGAAGGCGACCGGGTCCACTACTCCGCCTCGCCCCGCTCCAGTGCAGCCTCCAGCCGCTCGACCTTGCCATCGATCTCGCCGCTGTAACCCGGGCGGATGTCGGCCTTCAGCACGAGCGAGACCCGCGACCCGTAGGCGCCGACGGCCTCCGTGGCCCGTCGGACGACGTCGAACACCTCGTCCCACTCCCCCTCGATCTCGGTGAACATCGACGAGGTGCGGTTCGGGAGGCCGGACTCCCGAACGATGCGGACAGCCGCCGCGACGGCGTCGTGCACGGACGCGTCCGGCCCCTCGCCCCCGCTCGGCGCCACCGAGAATGCGACCAGCATGTGTCCTCCTTCGTCCGGCGCCCGGCGCGACCCGGGCACACCTCCCAGTCTAGGAGCGTGCCCGTCGGGCGCGCCCCCTCAGCCCGCCTCCCGCACCGGCACCGGGTGCGCGTCGGGCGCCGCGCGGAACGGCCAGGCGTGCGCCGGGAGGAGGTCGCCCGCGGCCTCGGCCGCGTGACGCTTACGCCAGAGAGCGCCGATCGTCCAGCCGAGGATGACGAAGTACATGAGATTGCGCACCGTCAGCACCGCCACCATGATCGGCAGCGGGATGAGGAGGCCGTCGTAGAGGTACGGGTAGATCACCTGGGTGAGCGTCGCGGTGACGAGGACGAGCACAGCTGGCGTCTTGAACCCGCGGCCCTGGTAGACCAGGCCGATGATGACCGGGGCGGCGAGCCAGGTGATGTACTGCGGCGAGCCGACCTTGTTGAACGCGATGAACGCCGTCACCAGGGCCAGTGAGAGCTCCGGCAGGATGCGCGTGTACGGCGTCCCCCGCCGCAGCGAGCGGATGCCGATCAGGGCGACCACGATGGCCGTGAGGCCGAACAGCGGGTTCATCAGCGAACCGGCCGCCACCGTTCCCTCGCCGGTCACCTGGAACGTGAGCAGGTCGCGATCGTAGTAGACGACGGCCCCCGGCACGTGGAACGCGGCCTGCCACATCCAGAACGTCGCCACGGGCGCCTCGATCTGGATTCCGCGCCCGGTCTGCATCGTGATGAAGCTGAGCACGTGGAGGCCGGCCCCGAAGATCAGCGGCACCGCCACGATGATGGCGCTCGTGATCGCCCCTGTCGCGACGATCCGCCAGCGGGACTTCAACGCGATCACCGCCGCGAGGAGGATGGCGGCCGGCCACACCTTGATCCACGTCGCGACCGTCAGCACGACGACGGCCGCGCGCTCGTGGAGGGTCAGCCAGAGCACCCCGACGATGGCGAGCGCCGCCGAGACCGAATCGAGCCGTCCGACCGCGATCGGGCCGAGCAGCAGCAGGAACGCCAGCCAGAACCAGCCGGCGACCAGTCGGCGCGGCTCCCGGCCGACGATGAGGACGGCGAAGGCGGCGGCGTCGAGCAGCAGCACCATCGTCAGCCAGCCGCCGACATAGTTGTCCGCCCCGAACAGCAGGGGCAGCATCACCGGGACGATGGCGGCGAACGGGTAGACCCAGTCCGCGTTCACGCCGACGATCTCGGTGCCCTGCGCTGCGAGCTGCGCCCACGGCTTGTAGACCCACATCACGTCGCCCAGGCCCTTGCCCTCCGTGAGCGCCAGCCCGCCGACGACCAGGTGGACGACCAGGAACCCGATCCACAGGCTCAACGGGCTCGAGGCGAGACGGCTGAGGGTGGTTCCGGGGAGGAGTCCCGCGATGGACCGCGCGCCGTCCGGTCGGGCGGCCACGCGGGCCGGACCCTGGACTCCGGCGGGTGCACCGATCCCGGAGGCCGCACTCGATTCGCTGCTCGCAGCGCCCGTCCCCCCGGCGTCTATCCCCATGGGGCCTCATCCTAGGGGACGTACCCGAACCCGAAGCTGCGGCCGGCGCCCCGCCGCGTGCGAGGTCGCTCAGCTTCCGGCGAGCAGCCCGCGCAGCACGGCGGGAACAGCCTCCGCCACGTCGAGGGCGACGACGGGCCCGCCCTGCGACGCGCTCTCGCCCGCCCGGCCGTGCACCCAGGCCGCGGTCGCGGCCAGCGCCGCCAGCGCGTCGTACCCGTGCTCGGCCACCGCGGCGGCATGGGTGGCGACCAGCGCCCCGAGCACACCGCCGAGCACGTCCCCGCTTCCGGCGGTCGCCAGCCAGGCGGGTCCCGCCGTGACGGTGATGCGGGGGCGGCCGGGGGCGACGACGTGGGTCGTGTGGCCCTTGAGCAGCACTGTGACGCCGAGCGCGGCGGCGGCACGCTCGGCCCACCCGCCGGGGTCGGCGCGGATCTCCTCAGCGCCCGGGGTCGGCGCGCCGCCGCCCGCAGCGGCGAGGGCCACCGCCAGCTCGCGATAGTGCGGGGTGATCACGACAGGGCCGGCGGCACGGGCCACCAGGTCGAGCGCTCCCGCGTCGATCACGAGCGGTGTGCCGTCGTCGAGGGCGGCGGCCAGCCGGCGGGCGTCGTCGTCGCTGCGGTCGTCCGCCGACATCCCCGAACCGATCAGCCAGGCCTGCACCCGCCCGGGAGCCGACACGATCTCCGGGCGACGGCGCAGCACCTGCTCTGTCGCGTGCGGCGCCCCGAGGTAGCGGATCATGCCGACGCCGGTGCGGGCGGCGGCCTCCGCCCCGAGCACCGCGGCGCCCGGATACCGGGCCGAACCGGTGACCATCCCGAGCACGCCGCGCGAGTACTTGTCGTCGTCCGCTGTCGGCACGGCGATCCAGGCCTTGGCGTCGCCCGCCTCCCATGCCGTCGGCTCCGCGGTCCGCCGTTCCTCCGGCTCACGATTGTCGTCCATCGCACCTCCTCCGCCCACGATAGATTCAAGGAATGAGCATCTCCATCCCCGGAAGGGTGGTCGTCTTCGACTACGGCGAGGTCATCTCGGTCACTCCGAGCGAGGCGGACCGCACAGCACTCGCGGGGATCGCGGGCGGCGACGCCGAGCAGTTCTGGCCGGCCTACTGGCGGCACCGCAACGCGCTCGACCAGGGAACGCTGACGATCCAGCAGTACTGGCGCGGCATCGAGCGCGAGCTCGGCGAGAGCTGGGAGGACGCGACCATCCACCGGTTGTGGCTCGCCGATTTCCGCAGCTGGTTGACCATCGACCACGACACGCTGCAGGTCCTCCTGGATCTGAAGGCGGGAGGCACCCGCCTCGCCCTGCTGTCGAACGCTGGCCGCGACTTCGGGTCCTACTTCCGGCACGGAACGCTCGGTGATCTGTTCGAGCAGGTGTTCGTCAGCGGCGAGCTGGGGACCGTGAAGCCGAGCGCCGACATCTTCGAGCACGTGATGGCCGAGCTCGGCGTGACGCCGGAGCAGACCGTCTTCATCGACAACAAGGCCGAGAACGTGGAGGGCGCAGTGGCCCTCGGGATCGCCGGGCACGTCTACACGTCGGCTGCCGACCTGCGGGCATATCTGCAGGGCTTGGCGGCTTAGGACCTGTATGACCTCCCTCTTCGACCCGATCACCCTGCGCGGCGTCACCGTCCGCAACCGCATCTGGACATCCCCGATGTGCCAGTACTCCGTGCTCGACGAGTCGGGCGTGCCGCAGACCTGGCAGCTCGTGCATCTCGGCTCGCTCGCCGCCGGTGGCAGCGGCATCGTGTTCACCGAGGCGACCGCGGTGAACCCCGAAGGCAGGATCTCGCCCCGCGACACCGGCATCTGGACGGACGAGCAGGCGGAGGCCTGGCGGCCGATCGTGGCGTTCGTCGCAGATCAAGGCGCGATCCCGGGCATCCAGCTCGGGCATGCGGGCCGCAAGGCCTCCACCTGGCCTGCGTGGGGCTTCGAAGACCGCCACGGCTCCGTCCCTGTCGAGGAGGGCGGCTGGGCGGCCGTCGCACCCTCGGCGGTCGCGTTCGGCGACCTCGCGGTGCCCGCCGAGCTCGACCTCGCCGGCATCGACGCGATCGTCGACGACTTCCGTTCTGCGGCGCGCCGCTCGGTCGATGTGGGATTCCGCATCCTCGAGCTGCACGCCGCTCACGGCTATCTGCTGCACCAGTTCCTCTCGCCGATCGCCAACCACCGCACCGACGAGTACGGCGGCTCGCTCGAGAACCGGGCGCGCCTGCTGCTGCGGATCGTCTCGGCGGTGCGCGACGCGATCGGCGACGAGGTGCCGCTGTTCGTCCGCTTCTCCGGCAGCGATTGGACGCCGGGAGGCTGGGACGAGCAGCAGACCGCCACCGTCGCGGCGTGGGCGCAGGAGGCCGGGGCCGACTTCTTCGACATCTCCTCCGGCGGCATCCAGACCGGTGTGCGCATCCCCCTCGAGCCCGGGTACCAGGTGCCTTTCGCCGAGCACGTGCGCAGGTCGGCCGAAGTGGATGTGAGCGCCGTCGGCCTGATCACGACGCCGCAGCAGGCGGCCGACATCGTCGAGAACGGCAGCGCGGACGCCGTGATGCTGGCGCGCGAACTCCTGCGCGACCCGCATTTCCCGTTGCGGGCCGCGCACGAGCTCGGTGCCACGATCGACTACTGGCCTCCGCAGTATCTGCGGGCCCGCTGGCGATCGTGAGTGCGGTGGCGCCCTTGGCTCACATCGGCGTATTCGGCTGGGTCAGGCAGAGGTAGTTGCCTTCGCTGTCCTGGAACCAGGCCGACTTGCCCTGGTCGTCGGTCGCGACTCCGTTCTCGGTCTTCAGGCCGGGGAAGTCGTAGTCCGCGAAGACGACGCCCCTGCCGCGCAGGTGCTCCATCTCCGCCCCGATGTCGTCCACCAGCCAGCACATCGCGGTGTTCTGGGCGGTGCCGGCGTTGGCGGTCTCGTAGATGTAGATCCAGGAGTCCCCGCCGGTGCGGTATCTGGCCCCCTGTTCGCTCTGGTCCTCCGGCTCGAGTTCGAGCTTGTCGCGGAACCACGCGGTGGCGCGCGACAGGTCCGAAGCAGGAAGGACGGAGTACGTCTTGCTCGACGACAACATGAGAATTCCTCCTCTTCTTTCCGCCCAGCATGGTACTCCTCGGCGGGTCGCGCCGCCCCCTGGACCGCGCGGTCCACTCGGCCGCACAGCGAACGGCTGCGCCGGTTCCTCGGCCTGGCTGAGTGATAACGGAAAGGCCCGCTCAGCGGCGGCGGGTGGCGTCCTGCACCTCGCCGACGAGCTCCTCGATGATGTCCTCGAGGAACAGCACACCGGCGGTCGCACCCTCGGCGTCGACCGCACGCGCCAGGTGGCTTCCCGTGCGGCGCATGCTCGCCAGGGCGTCCTCCAGATCGCTGTCGACGAAGACCGTCACCAACCGGCGCACCCGCTTGGCGGGCACCGGGAGGTCGAACCCGGTCTCCTCCAGGTCGAGCACGTCCTTCAGGTGCAGGTAGCCGGTCGGCTCGCCGTCGGCGTCCGGAACGACGTACCGCGAGAAGCCGTGCTTCGCCACCGCCTTCTCGACGTCGGCCGGAGTCGGCGAGGCGGGCAGCGAGACGAGCGTCTCGGACCTCACCATGGCATCGCGCACCTTCTTCGCGGTGAACTCGAACGCGGCGGTGAGCGCGCCGATCCGGTCCGTCAGCACGCCCTCCCTCGTCGACTGGCTCACGATGGTCGCCACCTCGTCGAGCGTGAAGGTGCTCGCCGCCTCGTCCTTCGGCTCCACCCGGAACAAGCGCAAGACGCCGTTCGCCGTCGCATTCAGGGCGACGATGATCGGCCGGACCGCCCGCCCGACGCCGACGAGCGGGGGCGCGAGGAGCAGCGCTGCCCGATCCGGCATCGAGAAGGAGATGTTCTTCGGCACCATCTCGCCGAACACGACGTGCAGGAACGACACCACGACCAGGGCGATGACGAACGCGACCGTGCCGATCACGTCCTCCGACCAGCCGGTCGCCGCGAGCGGGGCCTCGAGCAGGTGGTGGATCGCCGGCTCGGAGACGTTCAGGATCAGCAGCGAGCAGACGGTGATGCCGAGCTGTGTCGTCGCGAGCATCAGCGTCGCGTGCTCCATCGCGTACAGCGCCGTCTTCGCGCTGCGCTTGCCGCGCTCCGCGAGCGGCTCGATCTGCGAACGGCGTGCGGAGATCACCGCGAACTCGGCCCCGACGAAGAAGGCGTTCACGAGAAGGAGCACCACCAACCAGGCGATACCTGCCCAGTCGCTCATGAGGCACCTCCCGTCGGCGGCTCATCCGGGTCGGGCGTGAAGCGGATCCGGTCGACCCTGCGGCCCTCGAGCCGCTCGACGCGGAGGGTCCCGCCCTCGATCGCGACCTCGTCGCCGACTTTCGGGAGGCGCCCGAGCTCGTTCATGACGAAGCCCGCCACCGTCTCGTACGGGCCGTCCTCCGGGACGGTCACCCCGGCCTGCTCCTGCAGCTCGTCCGGTCGCAGAATGCCGGGGAAGGTGATGGAGTCGCGCCCGCGCACCACACCGGCGCGCGTGCGGTCGTGCTCGTCGGCGACCTCCCCGACGATCTCCTCCACGAGGTCTTCCAGCGTGGCGATGCCGGAGGTGCCTCCGTACTCGTCGACGACGACGGCCATCTGGTAGCCGCGACCGCGCAGCTCGCCGAGCAGCGTGTCGAGGCTCATGGTCTCCGGCACGCGCAGCGCCTCCGTCTGCAGTGCGGAGACGGGGACGCGGGCACGACGCTGCCGCGGAACAGCCACGGCCTGCTTGACGTGGACGAAGCCGACGACGTCGTCCACGTCCTCGTCGACGACGGGGAACCGGGAGTATCCCGTGCTGCGCGCCAGGCCGATCACGGTCTGCGCTGGGTCCGTTCGCTTGACGGCCTCCACCCGGGGACGGGGCGTCATCACATCGGAGGCCGTGCGCGACGAGAACGCGAGGGTGCGGCTCAGCAGCGTCGCCGTATCCGCCTCGAGCACGCCCGCACTCGCCGAACGGCGGACCAGCGACGAGAGCTCGTCGGCCGTGCGCGCCGCCGAGAGCTCCTCCTTCGGCTCGATGCCGAGCATCCGGAGGAACCCGTTCGCGGTTCCGTTGAGGACGATGACGAACGGGCGGAAGACCGTCGTGAACACCGTCTGGAACGGGATCACCAGCTTGGCCGTCGCCAGGGGAAGCGCCAGGGCGAAGTTCTTGGGGACGAGCTCGCCGAGGATCATCGACAGGAGGGTCGCGACGGCGATCGCGACGACCGACGCGATCGGCACCACCGCGGCCCCGGGGAGCCCGAGAGCCGTGAGGGGGCCGCGCAGCAGCGAGCTGATGGCCGGCTCCATCGTGTAACCCGTGAGCAATGTCGTCAGAGTGATGCCGAGCTGGGCGCTGGAGAGATGCGTGGAGGTGATTTTGAGGGCGGCGATCGTCATGGTCAGCCGGCTCTCGCCGCGTGCGCGCCTGGCCTCCAGGTCGCCCCTGTCGAGATTCACCAGCGAGAACTCGCTGGCCACGAAGAGTCCGGTGCCGATGGTGAGCAGGAGTCCGATCCCCAGCATGATCCACTCAGAGAGCATGGCGATCACCCCGCTCGGGGAGACTCAACGGATGGAATGGGCTGGCAGAAGGAGGGTCGTCCATTTCGCGAGTCAGTATAGCGGCGCGGGCGGGGGAAACGCCGGGATCCCACGGCGGACCAGCGATTCCCAGCCCGTGCATCGATTCGCCACAGGGCGCCCGAAGCGACCGGCGGCATCCTCTCGGCTGAAGCCCACCGAGAGGAACCGCACATGAGCACCATCGCACCGAACCCGGGCCAGCCTTGGCAGCCGGCGCCGCAGCAGGCCGCGCCGCAGCAGGCCGCGCCGCAGCAGGCCGCGCCGCAGCAGGCCGCGCCGCAGCAGGCCGCTTACGGACAGCCCGCGCCGCAGTACGCCCCCCAGCCGTCGTACGTCCACGACGGGGCGGCCGCCCAGCCGAAGCCGTCGCACGGGAGCGTCCTGCACAGCTGGCCCACGTGGGCGCAGAACACCGCACTGGCGGTCGGGGCGGTCGCCGTGCTCGTGGTGGTCTTCTTCGCGGGCTATTTCACGGCCAACGCACTCGAGGGCGGCCGCACCGGCTTCGGCACCGGCCAGAACTTCACTCCGCGCCAGTTCGGCGGTAACGGCAACGGGTTCGGCGGCCAGTCCGGCAACGGGTTCGGCGGCCAGTCCGGCAACGGCTCGGGCGGGCAGTCCGGCACCGGCTCCGGCGGGCAGTCCGGATCCGGCAACGGCTCCTGAGCGACGCTGCGCGCCGACGCGCTACCAGCTGACGGGGAGGGCCTTGCCCTCCTCGTAGCCGGCCGCAGACTGGATGCCCACCAGAGCGCGGTCGTGGAACTCGGCCACGGTGCGCGCGCCGGCGTAGGTGAACGAGCTGCGCAGGCCCGTCGTGATCATGTCGAGCAGGTCCTCCACCGACGGCCGCTGCGGGTCCAGGTAGATGCGCGAGCTCGAGATGCCCTCGGCGAACAGCGTCTTGCGGGCCCGCTCGAACGCGTCGAGCCGCTCGAACCGGCCCGTGACCGCCTTGGTGGAGGCCATCCCCCAGCTCTCCTTGTAGAGCGCCCCACGCTCGTCGGAGACGAGGACGCCCGGCGCTTCGATCGTGCCGGCGAACCACGAGCCGATCATCACAGAGGCACCGCCGGCGGCGAGCGCGAGCGCGACGTCCCGCGGGTACCGCACGCCGCCGTCCGCCCACACGTGGGCGCCGAGCTCTCGCGCCGTCGCGCTGGTCTCGAGCACGGCCGAGAACTGCGGGCGGCCGACCGCCGTCATCATGCGGGTCGTGCACATCGCGCCCGGGCCGACGCCGACCTTGAGGATGTCCGCACCGGCGGCGACCAGGTCGCGCACGGCCTGCTCCGTCACCACGTTGCCGGCGACGATCGGAAGCCCGAGGCCCAGCCCCTTGACCGTGTGGATGGCGCGGCGCATCCCGTCCTGATCGCCGTGCGCCGTGTCGATCACCAGCACATCGACGCCGGCGGCGGCGAGGGCCTTGGCCTTGGCTGCCACGTCGCCGTTGATGCCGACGGCGGCCGCGACGCGCAGCCGGCCGTGCGCGTCGAGGGCTGGCGTGTAGATCGTCGAGCGCAGAGCGCTCGTGCGGCTCAGGGTGCCGACGACGCGACCGTGGTCGAGGACCGGCGCGAACGACAGTCCCGCGGCCTCCATCACGTCGAACGCGGCACGACCGTCGGGGAGGTCTTCGGCGTCCAGCGCGGTCAGCGCGCCGTGCAGCAGGTCGCCGATGCGCGCGTCGGGCAGCGCCGACCCGAGCTGCACTGCGGCGAGGCAGCCGAGGTAGCGTCCGTCGTCTTCGCTCACCACGACGCCGTGCCCCTCGACCGGCGGCACCCGGCGGAGCACGTCGGCGACCGTCTCGTGCGGGAGGGCGGCATACGGGGTGTCGAACGCGACCGGTTGCGCCTTGACCCAGCGGATCGCCTCGTCGAGGTCTTGCAGGTGCATGTCCTGCGGCAGGACCCCCAGACCTCCGCGCCGGGCGAGGGTGGCGGCCAGCCGCTTGCCCGTCACCGAGTTCATGTTCGCCGACACGATCGGGATCGTCGCCCCGGTGCCGTCCTCCGGCGCGAGCGAGACGTCGAGACGGCTGGTCACGTCCGAGCGCGACGGCACCAGGAAGACGTCCGAGTAGGTGAGATCGTGGCGCGGGGTCGTGGCATAGAACTGCATGAGAATAACGGTATCCTCCCGAGTCGGACGGACGCACCCGGTCGCCGATGGGATTAGGCTTGATGCTCGGATGGAGACGGGCGGTCGACGGCCGCCCGATCGTAACGAAATCAACGGAGAGAGTGGGCGATCGGCTGTGTCGAGCCAATTGACCGGTGTGGGAACCGACGACGGATCGTCGGGTGAGTTCGGAGCCAACGAATGGCTCGTGGACGAACTGTACGAACAGTTCGTCCACGACAGGAACTCGGTCGACAAGTCGTGGTGGCCGATCCTGGAGAGCTACAAGCCGACCGTGAAGGAGGGCGAGGCGTCGACGCCGAGCGAGACCCCCGCCCCGACCCCCGCCGAACCGGGCGTCCCCACCCCGAGCGAGCCGACGGTCCCCGCTCCCAGCGAGCCGACCGTTCCGTCGACCCCGGCTGAGCCGGCCCCGACCCCTGCCCCCGGTGCCCCGCAGCCGCCGGCGGCACCCGCCGAGTCGGCCGAGTCCGCCGCCGGCTCGGAGCCCCGGCCGGTCACCACCCCCATCCCGATCATCGGAGCGCAGCCGGTGGCGCGCACCACCTCGATCGCGCCGAAGCCCCAGCCCGTGCCCGCCGACGCACCGGTCACCTCCCCGAACGCCACCGTCGAGGCGGCGGAGGAGGACAAGGTCACCCCGCTGCGCGGCATGTCCAAGTCGCTGGCCACCAACATGGACGCCTCGCTCACCGTGCCCACCGCGACGAGCGTCCGCACCGTCCCGGCCAAGCTGATGATCGACAACCGCATCGTCATCAACAACCACCTCAAGCGCGCCCGCGGCGGCAAGGTGTCGTTCACGCACCTGATCGGCTGGGCGCTCATCCAGGCGCTCAAGGACTTCCCGAGCCAGAACGTCTACTACGCGGAGGTCGACGGCAAGCCGTCGGTCGTCGCCCCGGCACACATCAACCTCGGCATCGCGATCGACCTGCCCAAGCCGGACGGGACGCGCGCCCTCCTGGTGCCGAGCATCAAGCGCGCCGACACGATGCGCTTCGGCGAGTACCTGGCCGCCTACGAAGACCTGGTCTCCAAGGCGCGCAGCAACAAGCTCACCGCCGCCGACTTCGCCGGCACCACGATCTCGCTGACCAACCCGGGCGGCATCGGCACGGTGCACTCGGTCCCGCGTCTGATGAAGGGCCAGGGCGCGATCATCGGCGCCGGCGCGCTCGAGTACCCCGCCGAGTTCCAGGGCTCCAGCGAGAAGACCCTCGCCGGCCTCGCCATCGGCAAGACGATCACGCTCACCAGCACCTACGACCACCGCGTCATCCAGGGCGCCGGCTCGGGCGAGTTCCTCAAGATCGTCCACGAGCTGCTGATCGGCAAGCGCAACTTCTACGAGGACATCTTCGCCGAGCTGCGCATCCCCTACATGCCGATCCACTGGAACCCGGACATCTCGGTCGACCTGGCGAGCGCCGTCGACAAGACCGCCCGCGTGCAGGAGCTCATCAACTCGTACCGGGTGCGCGGCCACCTGATGGCCGACATCGACCCGCTGGAGTACGTGCAGCGCACGCACCCCGACCTCGAGATCGAGAGCCACGGCCTCACCTTCTGGGACCTCGACCGCGAGTTCGTCACCGGCGCGTTCGGTGGCGACAAGCGCAAGATGAAGCTGCGCGACATCCTCGGCGTGCTGCGCGACTCGTACTGCCGCACGGTCGGCATCGAGTACATGCACATCCAGGACCCGGCCCAGCGCAAGTGGTTCCAGGACAAGCTGGAGCGCCCGTACGAGAAGCCGAACCACGACGAGCAGCTGCGCATCATGGGCAAGCTCAACGAGGCGGAGGCCTTCGAGACCTTCCTGCAGACCAAGTACGTGGGCCAGAAGCGCTTCAGCCTCGAGGGCGGCGAGTCGACCATCGCCCTGCTCGACACCATCCTGCAGGGCGCCGCAGAGGCCGGCCTCGACGAGGCCGCCATCGGCATGGCCCACCGCGGCCGGCTGAACGTCCTGACCAACATCGCGGGCAAGACCTACGGCCAGATCTTCCGCGAGTTCGAGGGCACGCAGGACCCGCGCACCGTGCAGGGCTCCGGCGACGTCAAGTACCACCTCGGCACCGAGGGCACCTTCAAGGGTGCGGACGGCGCGGAGATCCCGGTGTACCTCGCCGCCAACCCGTCGCACCTGGAGGCCGTGGACGGCGTCCTCGAGGGCATCGTCCGCGCCAAGCAGGACCGCCGCCCCGCCGGCACCTTCCTCACCTTGCCGATCCTCATCCACGGCGACGCGGCGATGGCCGGTCAGGGCATCGTGGTCGAGCAGATGCAGATGTCGCAGCTGCGGGCCTACCGCACCGGCGGCACCATCCACGTCAACATCAACAACCAGGTCGGCTTCACCACCCCGCCCGCCGAGGGCCGCACGTCGGTCTACTCGACCGATGTGGCGAAGACCATCCAGGCTCCGATCTTCCACGTGAACGGCGACGACCCCGAGGCCGTCGTGCGCGTCGCCCAGCTCGCCTTCGAGTACCGTCAGGAGTTCAAGCGCGACGTCGTGGTCGACCTCGTCGCCTACCGCCGCCGCGGCCACAACGAGGGCGACGACCCGTCGATGACCCAGCCGCTGATGTACAACCTGATCGAGGCCAAGCGCTCGGTGCGCCGCCTCTACACCGAGGCTCTGGTCGGTCGCGGCGACATCACTGAGGAGGAGTACGAGGCCGCGCACGCCGACTTCCAGGACCGCCTCGAGCGCGCCTTCATGGAGACGCACGCAGCGCAGACCAACTCCATGCCCATCATCACGCAGGGCGAGTCGGCCGCAGATCTCGAGCATGCGATCGTGCAGCAGGACGACAACGACAACGTCGGTGAGCCGGAGACCACCGCGGTCAGCGCGCAGGTCATCCAGCTCATCGGCGACGCCTTCAACAACCCGCCGGCGGGCTTCACGGTTCACCCGAAGCTGCAGCAGCTGCTCAACAAGCGCAGCGACATGAGCCGCAACGGCGGGATCGACTGGGGCTTCGGCGAGCTGCTCGCCCTCGGCTCCGTCCTGCTGGAGGGCACCCCGGTGCGCCTCGCCGGCCAGGACTCCCGCCGCGGCACGTTCGTGCAGCGCCACGCGGTGCTCCACGACCGCGCGAACGGCCAGGAGTGGCTGCCGCTGGCCAACCTCAGCGACAACCAGGCGAAGTTCTGGATCTACGACTCGCTGCTGAGCGAGTACGCGGCCATGGGCTTCGAGTACGGCTACTCGGTCGAGCGGCCCGACGCCCTGGTGCTGTGGGAGGCGCAGTTCGGCGACTTCGCCAACGGTGCGCAGATCATCATCGACGAGTTCATCTCGTCGGCCGAGCAGAAGTGGGGCCAGCGCTCGTCGCTCGTCCTGCTCCTCCCGCACGGCTACGAAGGCCAGGGACCCGACCACTCCAGTGCGCGCATCGAGCGCTACCTGCAGCTGTGCGCCGAGAACAACATGACCGTCGCACGCCCGTCGACGCCGGCGTCGTACTTCCACCTCCTGCGCCGCCAGGCGTACGCGCGGCCGCGCCGCCCGCTGGTGGTCTTCACGCCGAAGGCGATGCTGCGACTGCGCGGCGCGTCGAGCGACGTGGCCGACTTCACGAACGGCAAGTTCGAGCCGGTCATCGACGATGCGCGGATCACCGACAAGGCGGCCGTCAAGCGCGTGCTGTTCATGGCGGGCAAGCTCTACTACGACCTGCTGAACGAGCTGGAGAAGAACCCGAACCCCGAGATCGCTCTCGTGCGGGTCGAGCAGTACTACCCGCTTCCGGGCGCCGAGCTGAAGGCCGTGGCCGACTCCTACCCCAACGCCGAGCTGGTGTGGACGCAGGACGAGCCGGAGAACCAGGGGGCCTGGCCCTACATCATCCTGGAGACCTCCAAGCTGGGCCCGCGCCCGATCGGCGTGATCTCGCGACCGGCGTCGGCTTCGCCGGCGGCGGGATCGGCCAAGCGCCACGCGCAGGAGCAGTCGGTGCTCATCCAGCGCGCGCTGACCCTGTAGGCAGCGCCAGGCGAGAAGCCCCGGTCCGTGATGGACCGGGGCTTCTCACGTCCCGTGGGTCCGTGCTGCCTGGACCCTACGGGCCGGCCGAGCGGTCAGCAGCAGTCGGTCGTGCACGTTCCGTCCGGCAGCACCTGGCACTCGCCAGTATCGCAGCATCCCATGATGATTCTCCCTTCTTCATCGACGTTTGTCGATGAATCAAGGATGAGCAACTGCATTGACGTTTGTCAATGCATTGGGGATGATCGATGCATGACCATCGAACTCCTCCCCCTGCGTGACCTCCAGGCGTGCTGCGCGCCCATCACGAAGGAAGTGATCAGCGAGGAGAACGCCGTCTCGGTCGCCCGGGCGATGAAGGCGCTGGCCGACCCGGCCCGCCTGCGCCTGCTCTCGATGATCGCCGCACACGAAGACGGCGAGGCCTGCGTCTGCGATCTCACCGAGCCGCTCGGTCTGTCGCAACCGACGGTGTCGCACCATCTCAAGATCCTCGTCGACGCGGGCTACCTGAGCAGGAGCAAGCGCGGAACCTGGGCGTACTACCGCATCGTGCCGGGCTCGCTCGACATCGTGTCCTCGTTCCTCGGGACGGTCTGACGCGTCAGACCTCGTCCCGCAGCCGCGCGTGGAACCTCCTGACGGCCTCCGCCGCGAGCTCGGGATGCTCGAACCCCGCGAAGTGGCCTCCCGCCGGCGCGAGCACGAACTCCCGCAGCCCCGGCGCTGCACGCTCGGCGAGCGACCGCGGGAAGCCGGCGAACCCGGGTTCCCGGCCCAGGTACACGCCCACCGGTGCCGTGATCGGCGGACGCGGCGGATTCTGGTCATAGTCGTAGTACTGCTGGAACGACGTCCCGATGCTGTCCGTGACCCAGTACAGCGTCGCGATCGTGTAAAGGATGCCCGAGTCGAGCACCCGCTCCCAGCCGCCGTTCTCGTGGTCGACCCAGTCGTGCCACTTGTCGGCGATCCAGGCCAGCAGTCCGGCCGGCGAGTCGGCCAGGGCGGCCGCGATGGTGTCCGGGCGGGTGAGCATGATCTCGCTGTAGCCGCCGTCGAGGCGGTCGTACGCATCGAGCGCCGCCAGGTAGTCGCGCTCCGCGTCGCTCTGCGGGCTGCCGTCTGCGGGGAACGGCCCGCTCAGCAGCTGGAGGCCGACCAGACTCGACGGGTGATCGACACCGAGCCAGGTCGAGGCGCCCCCGCCGATGTCGCCGCCGAACGTCGCGTAGCGCTCGAACCCGAGCACGCCCGTCATCAGTCCGTGCAGCGCCTCCGCGATCGCCCGCCTGGTCAGCGGGGGCTCCAGCGCCTCCGAGAACACGAAGCCGGGCAGCGACGGGATGACGACGTCGAACGCGTCTCTCAGGAGCGCAGCGAGCGGGAGGTACTCGACGTAGGCGCTCGGCCATCCGTGGAGGAGCAGCAGCGGTGTGTGCGGGCCGGCGCCGGTGCCGCGCACCCGTGCGAAGTGGAGGCGGTGACCGTTCACGTCGACCGTGTGCTGCTCGATCGCGTTCAGCCGCGCCTCCTCCGCCCGCCAGTCGAACGCCAGCCAGCCGTCGACGAGCGTGTGCAGCTCGTCGCCGCCGAGGCCGCCCGCCCAGCCCGGCCGCGGCGAGCGCAGATACCGCGTGCGGGCGAGCCGGTCGCGCAGGTCGGCGAGGACGTCGTCGGAGACGTGGACACGGAAGTCGTCGATGGCCATTCCGCCACCGTAGCCGCACCGACCGACGCAGCGGCTACTCCCTGGCCAGCATCGCGGCGGCCTCCCGTTCGAGGTCGACGTACGGCTCTCCGCTGACGTCGACGACGATGCGGTGCAGGGTGCCCCCGGTGAACCGGTGGGGACGGTCGCCCGGATAGTCGTCGGTCACCGGCTCGCCGCCGTCGTAGCCGACGCAGAGCCCCTCGCCGGCGAGGCTGAACATCCCCGGTTGTGTCTTGATGCGGCCCTCGCCGACCTTGTGCTCGCCGTGATAGAGGCTCAGGATGCCGGTCGCGACGCCCGGCGCCACCTCGCCGTCCTTCTCGAACGAGGCGGAGAGGATGAGGTCGGAGCCCGTCGGCAGCTCCTCGGTGGCGTCGACCTTCTGCTCCAGGCTGCCGACGAAGTTGTAGACGTAGTGGAGGCGGCCGTCCTTCACGTAGAGCGCGTGGCCTCCGAACCGGGCGCCGTGAGCGAAGAGGACGCCCTCCGCTCCCGGCTCCGGCAGGTCGACATGGGCCGCGATCACGAACGACCGGTTGCGGACGTTCACGGACTGCGACTCCGGGATCTCGGCTCCGCCCGCGCGGTAGATGTAGCGGCTGCGGGGACTGGCCAGCTGCGGCCGCGGGGTCTGCAGGATCTCCAGGGCGGACCGGTCGTCGAGCGGGAACGCCTGGTTCGCCCCCGCCTCGGCGAACCAGAGGTTGACCAGTTCGCGCACGCGGTCGGGGTGCTCGGCAGCGAGGTCGTGCGACTCGGACCGGTCGACCTCCGTGTTGTAGAGCTCCCAGGTGTCGTCGTTGAAGTGACTCCAGCCGCTGATCACGGGGTGCGTCGAGACCGCTTTCCAGCCGTCGTGCCAGATCGAGCGGGAGCCGAGCATCGCATAGAACTGCGCGTGCCGTGCGGAGGGGGCGTCCGCCTCCGCGACGGCCGAGCGCATGCTGACACCGTCCATCCTGGACTGCACGTGGCCGCCGATCTGATCGGGCATCTCCACGCCGATCAGGTCGAGCACGGTCGGGACGATGTCGACGACGTGGTGGTATTGGTGGCGCAGCTCACCGCCGTGGCCGAGCACTTTCGGCCACGACAGGATGCACGGGTCGGCCGTCCCGCCGTTGTAGTCGTAGCGTTTCCACATCTTGAACGGGGTGTTGAAGGCCATCGCCCACCCCGTCGGATAGTGGTTGTAGGTGGAGGTGCCGCCGAGCTCGTCGATCGCGGCGAGGTTCTCCTCCAGGCTGTCCGGGATGCCGTTGAAGAACTTGTTCTCGTTGACGGAGCCATCGGGACCGCCCTCACCGCTGGCACCGTTGTCCGACACGAGCACGACGAGGGTGTCGTCGAGGTTCCTGGACTCTTCGAGGTAGTCGAGCAACCGCCCGATCTCGTGGTCGGCGTGCGCCAGGAAGCCCGCGTAGACCTCGGCCATCCGGGCGTAGAGGCGCTTCTCGTCGTCGCCGAGCGTGTCCCACGGCTTGGTGTAGTCGAGGGCGGGGAACGGCTTCCCGTCCGGGCCGGTGCGGGTCTGCGGGGTGCCGATCGGGTTGATCGGCGGCAGCACCGTGTCTTCCGGGACGAGCCCGAGCGCGATCTGCCGTTGCAGCGTCTCCTCGCGCATCTTCTCGTAGCCCCCGTCGAACCGCCCGCGGAACTTCTCGATCCACTCCTTCGGCGCGTGGTGGGGTGCGTGGCAGGCGCCCGGCGCGAAGTAGAGGAAGAACGGCTTGCCCGGCGCCAGCGCCTTCGCGTCGCCGATGAACTCGATCGCCTTGTCGGTCAGGTCGGTGGTCAGGTGGTAGCCCTCTGCCGGAGTCGCGGGCTGGTCGACCGGGTGGTTGTCGTACACCAGGTCGGGGTACCACTGGTTGGTCTCCGCTCCGAGGAAGCCGTAGAAGCGCTCGAAGCCGCGGCCGGTCGGCCAGTTGCGGCGGGTGGAGGCGAGGTTCATCTCGTCCGACGGGCACAGGTGCCACTTGCCCAGGGCGTAGGTGTTCCAGCCCTGCTCGCCGAGGATCTGCGACAGCATCCCGTTCTCCGGCGGGATCGTGCCGCTGGCGTTCGGGAAGCCCGTCGCGGCCTCCGTGATGCACGCCATGGAGTTGCGCGTGTGGTTCCGGCCGGTGAGGAGCGCGGCACGGGTGGGCGAGCACAAGGCGGTGGTGTGCCACTGGGTGAACCGCACGCCCGAGGCGGCGAGCCGATCGATGTTCGGCGTCTCGATGGGGCCGCCGTAGCAGCTCAGCGCGGAGAAGCCGACGTCGTCGAGGACGATCATGACGACGTTGGGTGCGCCGTCCGGTGCCTTCGGCGGCTCGAACGGCGTCCAGTCGGGCGCGGAGTCGCGGATGTCCAGGTCGATCCGACCACGGAACTGTGCGGGCATTTCCTCCCCTTTCGACGCCGGCACGACCGGCCGGACGGGCGCACCCTAACTCCGCGCGTCCTGGCGCGGCAAGGACCCCGCGCGCAGGCGGCTTGGCCGACGACCGGGCACCGACGGCCGTTGCCGCCGGCCTCCGCCCCGCAGTACCCTCTCGCCGGATCGACATCCCGCCGATCGCCCTCCGGGAGGCGACATGTCCGGTATCAGCACGGGTTCGCCGCGGTCCGCTGTCCGCCGCATCATCGCGCCGCTCGCGCTTGCACAGTTCATCTGCAGCTTCGCCGGCTCGAACATGAACGTGATGATCAACGACATGTCGCGCGACCTGAACACCTCGGTCGCGGGCATCCAGCTCAGCATCACCCTGTTCCTGCTGACGATGGCCGCCCTGATGATCCCGATGGGCAAGCTGACCGACAACATCGGCCGCAAGCGCAGCTTCGTGATCGGGCTGATCGTCTACGGCGTCGGCGCGCTGATCACGGCGTTCGCACCGGCGCTCTGGGCCGTCATCCTCGGCAACTCGCTCCTGGAGGGCATCGGGACGGCGATGCTCATCCCTCCGGTGTACATCCTCACCACGATCCATCTGCCCGACATCCCCAGCAGGGCGCTGGCGTTCGGCATCATCAGCGGAATGGGCGGGGTGGGAGCCGCAGCGGGCCCCCTGATCGGCGGCCTCATCACGACCGGGATCAGCTGGCGGGCGGCGTTCCTGTTCCAAGCGCTCGTGATCGCGGTGATCCTCCTCCTCAGCCGCACCCTGACCGACCCGGTGCCCGCGGACCCGGAACGGCCGTTCGACACCGTGGGCGCCATCCTGTCGGCGCTCGGGCTGTTCGTGCTGGTCATGGGGATCCTCGCGGCCGACACGAGCGTCCCGCTGATGATCGTGCTGGTCGTCGGAGGCGTGGCGATCCTCGTCGGGTTCTTCCTGTGGGTGCGCCGGCGCGAGCGCGTCGGCAAGGCCCCGCTGCTGTCGACCGCGCTCTTCCGGGTGCGCGTCTCGAACCTCGCCCTGGTCACCCAGAACCTGCAATGGGTGATCCTGATGGGCACCTCGTTCACCGTGTCTGCGTATCTGCAGGTCGTGCGCGGCTACAACGCGATCGAGACCGGCGTGATCTTCACTGCCGCAACGGTCGGGCTGCTGCTGACCTCGCTGCTGGCCGGCCGGCTCGCCAGGCGGTTCACGCAGAGGAGCATGATCGTCACCGGTTTCGTCCTGTGCGTCCCCGGGGTCGTGCTGCTGATCTGGCTGGGCTCGGGCACGACGGGAGGCTGGCCGTTCGTTCCCGGGCTCTTCCTCATCGGCGCGGGCCTCGGGCTGATGCTGACGCCGTCGGTGAACGTGGTGCAGTCGGCGTTCCCGCAGAGCGTCCAGGGCGAGATCTCCGGGCTGTCGCGATCCGTGTCCAACCTGGGATCGACGTTCGGCACCGCGATCGCCGGCACCATCCTGGTCGCGAACATCGACGCGGGCGGTGCGGCCTACGGCGTGGCGATGGCCGTCGTCGCGGTGCTCGGCGCGACAGGGCTGATCGCCGCGCTGCTGCTGCCGCGCGGGCCCGCGCCACGAGGGGCGGTCGCTCCGGCGTAGCACCGCCCCACTCCACCAAGACCGTTACGGTCGGGTCGGGCTCGGACGGGGCTGTCCGCGCTCCCCTGCTCGGCGTACCGTGAGGCCCATGACCGTCGTGACCGATCACCGCCTCGGGGAGCCGTGCTGGGTGGACTACGCCGCCTCCGATCTGCCGCGCGCGCAGGAGTTCTACACCTCGCTGTTCGGCTGGACGGCGGAGACCGGCGGCGGCGAGTACGGCGGGTACGTGACGTTCCGGCGCGATGGGCATCTCGTCGCCGGGCTGGGCGAGGCGATGGAGGGAGCGCAGCCGAACGCCTGGCTCACCTACCTGCTGGTGGAGGACGCGGACGCCGGCGCGAAGGCCGTCGCGAACGCGGGCGGCACCATCCTCTCCCCCACGATGACCGTGGGCGACCAGGGCCGTCTCGCGGTCGCCGCCGATCCCGGGGGCGCCGTCATCGGACTGTGGGAGCCGGCGCAGCATCGCGGCTTCGAGCTCGTGGCCGAGGCGGGAGGCCTCTCCTGGCACGAGCTCTACGCGCGCGACTACGCGGCCCAGGTGGAGTTCTACAAGCGGGTGTTCGGCTGGACGACCGCGGTGCTCGGCGACACGGCCGACTTCCGGTACGAGACGTTCGGCGACCCCGACAGCCCCAGCGGCGGCGTGTTCGACGCCGACGGCATGCTCCCGCCCGGAGTGCCGTCGCACTGGGTCGTCTACTTCGGCGTCACCAGCGCCGCCGACGCGGCCGCTCGCGTCGTCGAGCTGGGCGGCACCGTGGTCCGCGACCCGTGGGACAGCGAGTTCGGCCGGTTCGCACAGGTCACCGATCCGCTCGGCGGGCTCTTCTTCGTGCACGAGGTGCCCGGCTCCATCGCCTGACCTCGCCGACATTCGTCACGAATGTCGCGATTCGTGCCACGAATGTCGGCATTCGTGACGAATCGCGGGGTCGGGTCAGTGCACCGAGGCCTGGAACGACCGGATGCGCAGCAGCACCTCGGTGCGCAGCGTCTCTGGCGCTGTCTCCTTGCACGCCCGCTGCACCACTTCGGTGAGCACGACGTTCAGGTGCGCCTCGTCGGAGCAGCCGTCGCAATTGGCGAGGTGCTCGCGAACGTCCGCAGCATCCTCGTTGCAGAGCTCGTTGCGCAGGTACTCCTCGAGTTCGGCCTTCGCCTTCTCGCAGCCGCAGTCGGTCATTTCGTTCTCCTGGTGGTCTGCACGTCGGGGCTCTGGACCGCCGAGAGCCCGCGCTCGTGCGCGTAGTCGGTCAGAAGCTCCCGCAGCATCCGTCGCCCGCGGTGGAGGCGGCTCATCACGGTGCCGATCGGGGTCTTCATGATGTCGGCGATCTCCTGGTAGGAGAACCCTTCGACATCGGCGAGATAGACGGCCAGCCGGAAGTCTTCCGGGATGGCCTGCAGCGCGTCCTTGACGGCGCTGTCGGGCAGGTGGTCGATCGCCTCCGCCTCGGCCGAGCGGCTGGAGGAGGCGGTCGTCGACTCCGCACCTCCGAGCTGCCAGTCCTCGAGTTCGTCGATCGTTCCCTGATACGGCTCGCGCTGCTTCTTGCGATAGGTGTTGATGAACGTGTTCGTGAGGATGCGGTAGAGCCAGGCCTTCAGGTTCGTGCCCTGCTGGAACTGGGCGAAGGCGGCGTACGCCTTGACATACGTCTCCTGTACCAGGTCTTGTGCGTCCGCCGGGTTCCTCGTCATGCGGAGGGCGGCCGCGTAGAGCTGGTCCATGAAGGGCAGCGCCTGCTCTTCGAACAGTGCGCCCTTGTCCTCGGTTTCGGTGCTCATCAGGGGCAAGTCTAGTTGCGACCGCCGCTGCGCGACCCGGGGGTGGGACCGGGTGGCCGGCAACACCGTCGACGATACCCGTGCACGGGTGCGCGGTGCGTCGAGGACAGAGGTCGCTGCTGGCACGTGCTGATCCTTCCTTCGGGCTCGATCACGGATACCCTTGACAACAATGCTCATCTCGAAATATTCCGCCCCCGACTTCGATCCGTACGGCGACAACCGCGCCGACGAGCCGAACACGCTGTGGCCCGCCCTGGTCGCAGCCGGCCCGTTCACGGCCTCCGTCTCGCTGCCCGGATCCAAGTCGCTGACCGCCCGCGAGCTCGTGCTCTCAGCCCTCGCCGACGGCCCGTCACTGCTGCGCGCCCCCCTGCACTCGCGCGACACCACCAACATGGTGGAGGCGCTGCGCGCACTCGGCGTCTCGATCGTCGAGAAGCCCGGCGCGAGCGAGTTCGGCGCCGACCTGCTGATCACGCCGGCGGACGAGCTGCTCGGCAGCACGACGATCGAGTGCGGCCAGGCCGGAACGGTGATGCGCTTCGTCCCGCCGGTGGCGGGGCTCGCGCTCGGCCCGACGATGTTCGACGCCGACGACTCCGCGCGCGGACGGCCGATGGGCACCATCATCGCCGCGCTGCGCGCGCTGGGCGTCGACGTGAACGACGACGGCCGCGGCGCCCTCCCGTTCACCGTGCACGGCACCGGCAGCGTCGCCGGCGGAGCGATCGAGATCGACGCCTCCAGCTCCAGCCAGTTCGTCAGCGCCCTGCTGCTGTCGGCGAGCCGGTTCGAGGAGGGCCTCGACCTGACCCACTCCGGCGAGCGCCTGCCGAGCCTCCCCCACATCGAGATGACCATCGCGGCGCTGGCCGAGCGCGGGGTGACGGTCGAATCGCCCGCGATCGGCCGCTGGATCGTGAACCCGGGGTCGATCGGGGCGCGCGACGTCGACATCGAGCCCGACCTCTCGAACGCTGCGCCCTTCCTGGCGGCGGCCGTCGTCACGGGAGGCACCGTCACGATCACCGGTTGGCCCGCCGCCACGACTCAGGTGGGCGCCGACCTGGCCGACCTGCTGCCGCTGTTCGGCGCGACGGTGACGCGCGAGGGCGACCGGCTGACCGTCACCGGTCCAGAGCGGATCCAGGGCGTGCAGCTCGACCTCACCACCGGCGGCGAGCTCGCCCCGGCGATCGTGGCGATCGCGGCGCTGGCCGACGGGCCGAGCGAGATCACCGGAATCGGGCACATCCGCCACCACGAGACCGACCGGCTCGCCGCACTCGCCGCCGAACTCAATGGCCTCGGCGGGTCCGTGACCGAGCTGGAGGACGGCCTCCGCATCGAGCCCCGACCGCTGCACGGCGGCGTCTGGCGCAGCTACGAGGACCACAGGATGGCGACCGCCGGTGCGATCGTCGGCCTCGTGGTGCCCGGTGTCGAGATCGAGAACATCGCGACCACCGCCAAGACGCTTCCGCAGTTCCCGCAGCTGTGGACCCGCATGCTCACCGAGGGCACGGCGGCATAGATGTCGTGGTGGTCGGATGACGACGACGAGGACGACGAGTACGACCTCTACGACGAGTCGACCATCCGCAGCCGGCCTAACCCCAAGGGCAACCGCCCCCGGTCGAAGCAGCGGCCGGAGCACGCGGGTGCCGAGATCGCGCGCGTGCTCGGGGTGGACCGCGGACGATACACGGTGCTGCTCGAGGAGGACACCGCCGACGAACGCCAGGTGATCGCCGCTCGGGCCAGCGAGCTGCGTCGCTCGCCGATCGTGACCGGCGACCGGGTCGCGGTGGTCGGCGACACGACGGGCGACGAGGGCACCCTCGCCCGCATCGTGCGCATCGAGCCGCGGACGACCCTGCTGCGGCGAAGCGCGGACGACACCGACGAGGTGGAGCGGGTGATCGTCGCCAACGCCGACCAGATGCTCATCGTGGTCGCCGCGGCGAACCCCGAGCCGCGCACGCGCCTCGTCGACCGCTACCTGGTCGCCGCTTACGACGCGGGCATCGAGCCGATGCTCTGCGTCACCAAGATCGACCTGGCCGATCCCGCGCCGTTCCTCGACAACTTCGCGGGCCTCGACCTCCCGGTGTTCACCAGCCGCGAGGATCACATCCCCGTGGAGGAGATCACAGCGGCGCTGATCGGTCACGACACGGTCGTGGTCGGGCACTCCGGCGTAGGCAAGTCGACCCTGGTCAATGCGATCGTGCCGGGCGCCCGACGCGCTACCGGACACGTCAACGAGGTGACCGGCCGCGGCAGGCACACGTCGTCCTCCACCGTCTCGCTGCGGGTACAGAGCGGTGCGGAGCACGGGTGGGTGATCGACACCCCCGGTGTGCGCTCATTCGGGCTGGGCCACGTCGACACCGCCAGCATCCTCAAGTCGTTCACCGACCTCGCGGCGATCGCCGAGGACTGCCCGCGCGGCTGCACACACCTCCCGGACGCCCCGGACTGCGCGATCATCGAGGCCGTCGACGAGGGCAGGCTCGGCGAGGCCGGCCGCGCCCGCCTCGACTCTCTGCAGCGCCTCCTCGCCACCTTCGCCTCCTGAGCTGTGCTCCGGCGCACCGCTCGTGGAGGCAGAATGGAGGCATGACTGAGGTTCGACTCGAGGCTGGACAGCCCGCTCCCGCATTCACGCTCGCCGACCAGGACGGCTCCCCCGTCTCGCTCGCCGATTTCGCCGGCGACAACGTGATCGTGTACTTCTACCCGGCGGCGATGACGCCCGGCTGCACCACAGAAGCGTGCGACTTCCGCGACAACCTCAACTCTCTCGCCTCCAGCGGCTACAAGGTCATCGGCATCTCCAAGGACGCGCCGGCGAAGAACAAGCAGTTCCAGGAGCAGGAGCGCCTCAACTTCCCGCTGCTGTCGGACGAGGATCTCGCCGTCCACAACGCCTACGGCGCGTACGGCGAGAAGAAGCTCTACGGCAAGACGGTCACCGGCGTCATCCGGTCCACCTTCGTGCTGAACCCGGACGGCACGGTTCGCCTGCCCCTCTACAACGTCAAGGCGACCGGCCACGTCGCCTCCCTCCGCAAGAAGCTCGGCCTGGACTGACACGCGCCCTCGGCGCCGAGACGTGAGTGATCGCAGCAATCCGCCGACGGACTCCTGAGATCACTCACGTCTCGTCAGCGGGAGGCCGAGCGGCGGGCTCGCGCGATGCCGAAGGCGACGAGGAGGGCCGACGCGGTCGTGAGCAGGGTGCCGGCGAGCGTGACGGCGGCGCGGAACTGGTCCGTCTGGTCGATCGTCCAGTGGGCGCTCGTGATGTCGCCCGCGAACAGAGTGGCGAGCACGGTTCCGGCGACCGCGATCCCCAGAGCCGAGGCGACCTCCGACGACGTGTCGGTGAGGGCGGCGCCGATCGTGGTGCGGTCGGCGGGCAGGCCGCCGATGACGTTGACGGCCGCGACGACGCCGTTCACCCGGAGTCCCGCGGCGACCAGGGCGAGAGCGAGCGCGACCCAGGCGTAGCCGAAGCCGCTGAGGGCCGTGTAGACGGCGAGCCCGGCTACGACGGCCGCAGAGCTGAGCCACGCCGCCCGCACGATCCCGACGCGCCTCACGAACGGATCGACGAACGGGCCCAGCCCGATCAGAACGGCGACCTGCGGCAGCATGCCGAGCGCGGCGAGCGCGGGAGGCCAGCCCCAGTCGAGCTGGAGCTGCAGGGTCACGAGGTACCCCATGCCCGCCATCGCCAGGCCGGTCGCCGCCTTGTAGGCCAGGCCGCTCGACACGAGCGGTCTCGCGACGAGGGCGAGATCGAGGAGCGGGTGTCGGGCCGAGCGCTCGCGCAACACGAACAGCACGGCGCAGACGACGGCACCCGCCGTCACGGCCCAGGGCGTCCAGGAGCGCGCGCCCGCGTTCACGAACAGGGTCGGCGCGACGAGGGCGAGCACGATGGTCGCGGTTCCGAGCAGACCGCCGACGATGTCCGCCGGGGCGCGATGGAGATCTCCCGGGTCGTCCTTCGCGATCCCGAAGCGGATCCCGATGGCCGCGAACACCGCGACGGGCACGTTCACGAGCAGCAGCACCTGCCACGGCGCGACCGCGAGGACGAGGCCGCCGAGCGTCGGGCCGATCGCCAGCCCGACGAGTCCGACGGTCGAGATGAGGGTGATCGCCCGCACACGCAGGCTCTCGGTGTCGAAGAGCCGGAACGCCAGTGCGGCGGAGCCCGGTGTGGTCATGGCGGCCGCCACGCCCATCGCCGCGCGCACCGCGATCAGCTCGCCGGCGTCGGTGACCCAGAACGTGGCGAGGCTCGCAAGGGCGAGCAGCGACAGGCCGATCAGCATGACGCGGCGACGGCCGAAGCGATCGGCCACCGCACCGAAGGCGAGCATCAGGCCGCCGAAGACGACGGCGTAGACCCCGGTCACCCACTGCAGGGCGACGGTCGAGGCGTTCAGGCTGCGGCCGATGCTCGGCAGCGCGACGTTGAGGATCGAGTTGTCGAGCATCTCGAAGAGGAACACAGCGGACAGCCCGGCCAGTGCGACCCAGGCGTCGCGCAGCGTCCGCGGCGAGCGGCGGGTGACGGCAGGCGATTCGGCCAGCCGGGGCTCGGATGTCATGGGTTCTCCTTCTCGAAGCGAACAGTGCTCGTGTCATCGAACACTGTTCCATCATCGAACATTGTTCTACTACCGAACATCGTTCGTGTCAAACTGCTAGGATGACGGGATGACCGACCGGACGAGCGCGCAGGAGCGGTGGGCAGAGCGGGTCGCGGCCCTCGAGAAGGCCGCTCCCGGCCGCACCCGCAAGGAGCCGCTGAGCACCGAACGCATCGTCGACGTCGCGTTCGACATCATCGAGTCCGAGGGCTTCGATGCCCTCACGATGCGGCGCATCGCGGTCACCCTCGAAACGGGCCCGGCATCGTTGTACGCGCACGTGCGCAACAAGGCGCAGCTCGACGACCTGCTGATCGGCCGGCTCTGCGCGGCCGTCCCCCTCCCCGAGCCGTCGGCGGCCGACTGGCGTGAGCAGTTCTTCGGGGTGTGCCGACGGCTCCGCGACGAGTACCTCCGCTATCCGGGAATCTCCGCCGCGGCCTTCACCGCCGCTCCGCACAGTCTGGAGACGATGCGGATCAGCGAGGGGCTGCTCTCGATCCTGCTGGTGGCGGGGGTCGACCCGAACCGGGCCGCGTGGACGATCGACGCGGCATTCCTGTACGTGAGCGCCTACAGCCTGGAGCATTCGCTCCGCGCGCAGGCGGAGGAACGCGACGGCGAGCCGGCCCGCGACGCCGGCGAACTCGCCGAGCGGCTGCGGATGCTGCCGCCGGCCCTGTTCCCGAACACCGTGGCGCACGCCGACTCTCTGACATCGGGCCGCGGCCACGAGCGCTTCGACTTCACGCTGGACCTGCTGCTGCGAGGGGTCGCCGACGGGAGGTGAACCTCCGCCGGGGTCACCCCGCGGCGCTGTCACCGCGCAGCCAGCACCATGCCGCCGTCACCACGCCCCGTCGCCGGCGGCCGTAACCGCGCCGGCGTCACCGCCCGCAGCCTCCGCGCCGGCCGCTACACCGGCAGACGCGGAACGGACGCGAGCAGGCGCCGCGTGTACGGGTCGCTCGGAGACCCCAGGACGTCGGCCGTGCGCCCCTGCTCGACCACTCTGCCGCCTTGGAGCACCACCGTCTGCTCGCACAGCGAGGCCACGACGCTGAGGTCATGCGAGACCATCACGATGGTCATCCCTTCGGCCTCGGCCAGCCGGCCCAGCAGCTCGATGATCTGGATGCGCGTGGTGACGTCGAGCGCGCTCACCGGCTCGTCGGCCAGGAGCACCCGCGGGCGCGAGACGATCGCGCGAGCGATGGCGATGCGCTGGCGCTGGCCTCCGGAGAACTCGTGCGGATACCGGCCTGCGGCATCGGCGGGGAGCGATACGGCGCGCAGGGCGTCCGCCACCCGTCCGCGCGCGTCGGCCCCGGAGGCGATCCGGAGCGATGCGAGCGGTTCGCCGACGATCCTTCCGACGCTCTGCCGGGGGTCGAGCGACGAATACGGATCCTGGAAGACCGTCTGCACGCCGCGCCGGAACTCGCGCATCACCGTGCGGTCGCGACGGTCGAGCGGCGCACCGTCGAAGAGGACGGCGCCGGAGGTCGGCGAGGCCAGGCCGAGGAGCAGCGAGAGCACCGTGGTCTTGCCCGCTCCGGACTCCCCCACCAGTCCGACGCTGCGACCCGTCTCGACGGCGAACGAGACGCCGTCGAGAGCGGGGGAAGCGGCGCGCCGGTAGCGGTAGCCGGCGTCGCGGAGTTCGAGGACGGCGGTCACGGCACCTCCAGTGCGGCGTCCAGCTCGCGCGCGCTGCGGACGAGCTCGGCGGTGTAGGGATCGGTGGGCGCGGTCAGGATGCGCTCGATCGTGTTCTCCTCCACGACCTGGCCGCCGCGCAGCACGAGAGCGCGCTCGGTGAGCCTCGAGACCACGGCGAGGTCATGGCTGACGAAGAGCAGGGCCATGCCGCGCTCGGCCACGAGCGAGTCGAGGAGGGCGAGGATGTCGGCCTGCACCGTCACGTCGAGCGCGGTGGTCGGCTCGTCCGCGATGAGCAGCCGGGGGCGGCACGCGAGGGCCGCCGCGATGGCGACTCTCTGCCGCTGCCCGCCCGAGATCTCGTGCGGGTACGCGCGCGCGATCCGCTCGGGATCGGGCAGCCGCACCTCCTCGAGGGCGGCGTGGACGGCGTCGCGGAGGGCGGAGCCATGCAGGCCGAGGTGCCGACGCAGGGGCTCCGCGACCTGGGCGCCGAGCCGCATGAGCGGGTCGAGGGCCGTCAACGGCTCCTGGAAGACCGTGGAGGCCGTTCGACCGCGCAGTGGGACCAGCGCACGCTCTTTCGCTCCGATGACCTGGACACCGGCCAGCTCCACGCTGCCGCTCGCGCTGAGCCCGTCGGGCAGGAGCCCGGTGATCGCGAACGAGGTGAGCGACTTGCCGGACCCGGACTCGCCGATCAGGCTGAGCCGCTCTCCGGCGTCGAGGCGGAACGAGACGCCGTCGACCAGCGCGGACCCGTCGCGTGACGACACACGCAGCCCCTGGACATCGAGGATCATCGCGACCTCCTCCTGGTCGGGTCCGCGACATCGCGCAATCCGTCGGCGACCAGGTTCACGCCCACGACCAGGACGACCAGCGCGACACCGGGGGCGATCGCCCCGACCGGCGCGACGGCGACGGTCCCCTGCGCCTCTTGCAGGAGCCGCCCCCAGGACGCGTTCGGCGGAGGGGCGCCGAGGCCGAGATACGACAGGCTCGCCTCGGCGAGCACGGCGACCCCGAACTGGAGCGCGAGGTTCACGCCCAGTGTCGGCCAGATGTTCGGGAGGACGTGGCGCCCCACGATTCCGGCCCACGAGGTTCCGGAGGTGCGGGCGGCCGTGACGAACTGCTGAGCGAGGACCCGCTTGGCGAGCACTCGCGTGAGCCGGGCGACGACGGCCGACATCGCCAGGCCGATCGCGAGGATCGCCGTGCCGAGCGATGCGCCCTGTGCCGCGACGATGAGCATTGCGAGCAGCAGGACCGGGAACGCGATGATGATGTCGAGCACGGCCGAGATCGTGTCGTCGAGCCAGCGGCCGGCGAATGCGGCCAGCATGCCGATGGTGATGCCGATGATCGCGCCGATCACGACCGCGCCCACTCCGACCGCCAGGGCGATCCGGGCTCCGATCATCAGCTGCGTGGTCAGGTCGCGGCCGAACCGGTCGGTGCCCAGCCAGTGGGCGCCGTCGGGCGCCTGCAGACGACCGCCCGTGGTGTCGCCCTGGGCGTACGGGAGCCACACGAACGACAGCGCGGCGACGACGACGACGAGCCCGACCAGCGTGAGGCCGGCCCCGAGGGTGATCGACCTCCGCGTGCGGCGTCCGGCCCGCTCCCGCGGATCCGGCGCCGTCTGCGCGGCCTGCTCCACGACCGCGCTCATCGGTTGCCCGAGATGCTCTGCCGCAGTCGCGGGTCGATGAGGCGCTGGGCGATGTCGGCGAGGAATCCGACGATGAGCACGAGCAGCGTGGAGACGAAGAGGATGCCTTGGATGTCGGGATAGTCGTGCTGCTGGATCGCCGTGAGCAGCATGCTGCCGAGGCCCGGCAGGGTGTAGACGCTCTCGACCACCACGGCGCCGAGGAAGGTCGTGGCGAGCTCGATGCCGAGGATGGAGATGATCGGGACCGCGCCGTTGCGCAGGCCGTGCCTCCACATCGCACGACCGAACCCGGAACCGAGTGCACGCGCGTTGCGGAGGTAGTCGCTGCCGATGACGTCGAGGGTGGCACTGCGGACGTACCGCGCGATCGACGCGCTCATCACGATCGCGATGGTGATGACCGGCAGGGCCAGCGATTGCAGCGCGGCGGCGGGATCGGCCCAGTCGTCGCGCGGGAAGCCTCCTGACGGGAACCACCTCAGGTCGATCGCGAAGGCGTCGACGAGCAGGATGCCCACCCAGAAGACGGGCACGGCGATGCCGAGCTGCGAGAACGCGGAGAGCACGAGACCGTACCAGCGGTCGGCCTTCCACGCCGCGACGAACCCGATCGGCAGGGCGAGCACCAGCGCCAGCGCGAACGACAGCAGCGTCAGCGGGACGGTCACGGCCAGCCGGGACGCGATCTCGGGACCCACCGGCAGCGACGTGATGAAGGACTGCCCGAGGTTCAACGTGAGCAGCGAGCCGAACCAGTTCGCGAATTGCTCGGGCAGCGGGAGGTTGCTGCCGACCTGATCCTGCGCCGCTTTGATCTGCTCGGGGGTCGCGCTCGCCGACAGCAGCGCGTTGGCCGGGTCGCCGGGGAGCACCCGCAGCAGGAAGAAGAGCACCACCATCGCGAGCAGCAGCGAAACCAAGAGGAACGCTGTGCGGCGGAGGAGGTAGGAGGTCATGATCGTTTCAGCGTAGATGCTCGGGGAGGCCGATTCCGGCCGCCCCGAGCATCAGTGGAGAACGCGGCGATGCCGCGCATTGTGGATTACTTCTTGACGATGTCGTACGCGTAGAACTGCGAGTTGAGCCCGTTCACCGGGTATCCGCTCACCGAGCTGGACGCGACGACGATCTGCGGGTACAGGTACAGCCACGCGCTGGCGGCGTCCTTGGCGATCTGCTCGTTGACCAGCTTGAGCTTCGCAGTCTGCTCGGCCGTGGTGGCGGACTGCTCCGCCTCGTTCACCCAGGCGGTGACCTGCGGGTTGTCGTACCCCCAGTAGAAGTCGGGGTTGCCGTACCAGACCAGATCGCGGTCGTTGACGTGCTCCTGCAGGGTCGCGACGAAATCGTGGTTCTTGAACACCTTCGTGTACCACTGATCGGCCGAGATGGAGTTGATGTTCACCGTGATGCCCACCTTCGCCAGCTCCGTCTTGAGGAACTCGGCGACCGCGGGGTGCGGGTCGTACGTCGGGGTGTCGAGCGTGAACGTGAAGCCGTTCGGGTAGCCGGCCTCGGCCAGCTCCTTCTTGGCGAGCGAGACGTCGTAGGGGTTCACCTTCGTGAGGTCCTCGTACCAGGGGTCGCTCGGCGGCACCATCGAGCCGATGAGCGTGCCGTACTTGCCCCAGATGGAGCTGAGCAGCTTCTTGGTGTCGATCGCCGAGTAGACGGCCTTGCGCACCTCGGCCTTGTCGAACGGAGCGACCTTGTCGTTGAAGGCCAGCAGCTCCTTCGTCGTCGAGTGGCCGTTGCTGATGGTGTAGCTCTTGTTGCCCTGGAACTGGGTCAGCGAGTCCGGGCTCTGGATGGAGGTGACGACATCGACCTGGTTGGTCAGGAGGGCGTTCGACAGCGCGCTGGCGTCGGTGAAGTAGTCGTAGACGACCTCCTTGTTCTTCGCCTTCGCTCCCCAGTAGCCGTTCCAGCGCTCGAGGCTGAGCGAGCTGCCGCGCTTCCAAGTGCCCAGCGTGTACGGGCCGGTGCCGTCCTCCGCCGTCTTGTAGTTCGTGGTGCCCGGCCCGTAGATCCACACGTAGCTGAGGTTGTAGGGCAGCGAGATCGAGCGCGACTTGAGCGAGATCACGACGGTCTTGTCGTACGGGGTCTGGATGCCGGAGATGACCGCGAGCTGCGACTTGCGGGCGGACTGCGAGTCGTCCGCGAGCACGCGCTCGATGCTCGACTTGACGGCGGCGCTGGTGAGCGGCTTGCCCGAGTGGAACTTCACGCCGTCACGGAGGGTGAAGGTGTACGTCAAGCCGTCGGCGCTGGCCGTGTACTTCGTCGCGAGCAGCGGCTCGACCGTGCCGTCGTCGGTGAGCTTGAACAGCCCCTCGTAGACGTTGCCGTTGAGCGCCTCGGTGACGCCCTGGCCTCCGCCGGCGGTGTTGTCGAGGTTGACGGGCTCGTACAGCGAGCCGACGGCGATCGACGCGTCGGTGCCGCCCGAGGACGACGACGCGGCGCCGGAGCAGCCGGCGAGGGTGAGTGCCGCGGCGATGCCGATCGCGAGCGTGGCGAGCAGGGGGGTCTTTCTCAACGGAGTTCTCCTGTGCTGTGGGGAGGGCGGAACGGAGGGGAAGAAGATCAGCGGGCGGCACCGTCGCGGAGCACGACGCGCTTCTCGCCCGCGGTCACGGGCTCGGCGAAGCGGTTGTTCCGCGGCGGCAGCGGACAGTTGTACTGGTCGGAGAAGCCGCACGGGGGCACGAAAGCGCGGTTGAAGTCGAGCACGGCGTTCTCGCCGTCACGCGTCACGAACAGGAAGCGTCCTGACGCGTAGGTGCCGTCGGGACCCTCTGCGCCGTTGGTCGGATCGCCGAAGACGAGCAACAGGGTGCCGTCGTCGTCGAAGGCGCTCAGCGTGTACTCCACGCCGGCACGTTCGAAGGTGATGTCACCCGGCACCACCAGGTCGCGGGTCAGCCCGTTGTCGCGGATGTGCTCGAAGGGGATCGTGCGCCCGTCGGCGACCGGAGTGAAGCGGGCCTCGACGACCCAGGACGGGTCGAACGGGAACGCCTCGATCGTCTCGAACGCGCGGATCGCCGGGGAATCGGCATCCCACAGGCGGATGCCGCGCTCCGGCTCGCCCGTGTCGAGGTTGCGCCGGCTCAGCTCGGTCGCGGTCACCGTCGCGGGCTGTCCGTCGAGCGCCTGCTCAGCCGTCGTCCCGTCGCCGTCCGGCAGCCAGCGGGTCTCGACGAGGGCGAGGTTCCCGGTGGGCGATGCGACGGACTCGAGCCTCCACGCTCGCCAGGCCGGGTAGCCGGCCTCTGCGGTCTCGATGGTGGACGGGGAGGCGAGGGCGGAGGTTTCAGTCACGATATCGGGCATAACAGAACGAGTCTGCGCCTTGTTCCCGCGCGGGCGCTATTCGTGTTTCCCCGTGTTTCGCCCGTCGTCCTCCGTGTCGGGGGCGGCCTCCCTGGCCGTGGCTCGCACCACCGCCGGCGCGAGAGCGAGGACGAAGGCGACGACGGCGGGGACGAGGAGCGCCCAGCCGATGTCGGGTCGCGCGACCAGCCCTTGGAAGCTGCCGACCGCCACCGCGACCATCAGGATCTGGATGGTCACCGTCGACGCCCTGGCCCACGCGTGCAGCCGCAGGATGCCGACGAGCGTGACGATCACCCAGGCCGCGCCGATCGCGACCAGCAGCGTGATCGCGATCGCGGTGGTGTACGACTGCGGGGTCACTGTGAGAAGCTCATACAACAGCCAGACCGCGAGCCCGCTGACCAGCAGCGCCTCGAGCGCGAGGATGACCGCGAGCACGATCAGCAGAGGCGGCCTGACCCGAGCGACGCGCGACGAATCGGGCGATGCGGGGACTGGCGCGGACGGATCGGGCACTATAGCATCCAGACGTTTCGAGTGTGTGTTCACAGCGTTATCCCATACAAAACTATTGATTCGGGTTAACCGCTATGGGAGCATATTCAAGGCCGAGTTAGTGCTCACAGGGTGGTGGGCAGGTCTCATTCCCCATGGATCTGAAGAACCCTGTAACGCGGCTGCTTACCTGCATTCTAGGCCCCTCGGGCCAGGAAACATCCAGCAAACAAGGAGCATATCTTCATGGATTGGCGCGACAAAGCCGCCTGCCTGACCGCGGACCCCGAGCTGTTCTTCCCCGTCGGAAACACCGGACCCGCGGTCGACCAGATCGACAAGGCAAAGGCGGTCTGCGCTCGCTGCACCGTGACGGAGATCTGCCTGCAGTACGCCCTCGAGACCGGTCAGGACTCCGGCGTCTGGGGCGGTCTCTCCGAAGACGAGCGCCGTGCGCTCAAGCGTCGCGCCGCTCGCGCGCGCCGCGCCTCCTGAGCCCCTCCAGAGGCTCCCTGCAACACACCGCCGCCGAGGCGGCGCTCCCGAACACCTAGCAGACGTCATCAGCGTCCGGGGGCGCCCCTCGGCGTTTTTCGTCGTCAGCCCACGAGGGGCACCCTGCCGTCCCCATCGGCTTTCGGAGGGGACGACGACGTGCCCCTCGGCGTGCCTCAGACGGTGGTGAGGTAGCGGAGCGGCACCTCGATGGTGACCTCGGTGCCCTGGCCCATCATCGTGTGCCAGTCGATCGCTCCGCCGAGCTCGCCCTGGATCAGGGTGCGCACGATCTGCGTGCCGAGCCCGGAGCCGACCTTGCCCTCCGGCAGGCCCGAGCCGTTGTCGACGACCTTCACGGTCAGCGAGTCGTCGGTGCGGTTCGCCACGATCTCCACCTGGCCCTCGCGCCCGGCGAGGCCGTGCTCGACGGCGTTCGTGACCAGCTCGGTCAGCGCGAGCGCCAGCGGCGTCGCATACTCGCTCGGCAGCGAGCCGAAGGTGCCCGACTTCTTGGGGTGCACCGTGGTGGTGTGGCTGGCGGCGACCTCCGCCACGAGCAGCAGCACGCGGTCGAACACGTCGTCGAAGTCCACGATCTGCGCGAGCCCGGTCGACAGGGTGTCGTGCACGACCGCGATCGCCGCCACCCGTCGCATGGCCTGGCTCAGCGCCTCCCTCGCCTCCTCCGAGTGCGTGCGGCGCGCCTGGATGCGCAGCAGCGACGCGACGGTCTGAAGGTTGTTCTTGACACGGTGGTGGATCTCGCGGATCGTGGCGTCCTTGGTGATGAGCTCGCGTTCCTGATGCCGCTGCTCCGACACGTCGCGACACAGCACGATCGCGCCAACGCGCTGACCCCGGTTGCGGATCGGGATGGCGCGCAGCGAGACGGTCACGCCGCGGGCCTCGATGTCGGTGCGCCACGGGGCACGACCGGTCACGACCAGCGGGAGCGACTCGTCCACGGTGATGGTGCCCGCGAGGAGGCCGGTCGTGACCGTGGCCAGCGATTCGCCCTCCAGCTCGCCCGTGAAGCCCATCCGGTTGAACGCGCTCAGGGCGTTGGGGCTGGCGAAGGTGGTGATGCCGTCGACGTCGAGGCGGATGAGGCCGTCCGCGGCGCGCGGTGCCCCGCGGCGCGGCGCGGCGGGGGCGCCGAGGTCGGGGAAGTCGCCGCTGGCGATCATGTTGAACAGGTCGTTGGCGCAGTCGTTGAACGTCAGCTCCTGGCGGCTCGGCGTGCGCGCCTCGCTGAGGTTGGTGTGCCGTGTGATGACCGCGACCGGCTCGGGTGCCGTCTCCGGCGAGTGGACCGTGAGCCGCCGGATCACCGGGACGGCGCGTACGCGCGTCGGCGTCTCCTCGTACCAGTCCGGGGCGGACGTGTCGATGATCTCCTTGGTGCGGTACGCGTCGGTGACCTGCTGGCGCCACTCCGGCTTGATCCGCTGGCCGACAAAGTCGCGGTAGAACAGCGTGGCCGCGCTCGACGGGCGGGCGTGCGCCACGGCGACGAAGTCGTCGTCGGTCGTGGGCACCCAGAGCACGATGTCGGCGAAGGCCAGATCGGCCAGGAGCTGCCAGTCGCCGACGAGCGAGTGGAGCCACTCCACGTCCGCCTCGGAGGAACGACCTTGAGCATGGACGAGATCACTGAGCGTCGACACTCCCCCACTATAGACAGACGCGGTCACGCCTCGGTGACGGCGTCCTGCCTCCCGAAGACCCGGCGACCGAGGGCGGTCATGAGCAAGATGAGCCCGATCGTCAACAGGATGTGGCCCAGACCGGCGATGCCCGCGATCGCGGCAGTGCTCGACTCGCCGAGGACGGTCAGGCTGCCGTGGACCGCCAGCATGGCCGCGGTCAGCACGAGGCCGGCGTTGTACGTCCAGAAGAACCACTGGAAGAGCGGCCCGCGCGCGATCCCGAACAACCGGTCGAGGATGAGCACCAGCAGGAAGACGACGAAGCCGAGCACGAGCAGATGGGTGTGGACCAGGCCGAGCTGCGTGTTCGCCCCGTCGGCGAAGTCGTGCGCCTTCGTGAACTCGCGATAGAACAGCCCGGACCCGACACCGAGAACGAGGTAGACGACGGATGCGATGAACGAGGACTTCATGCCTCCACTCTCCCGTGCGAGACGAACGCGCCGCATCGTCCGAAAGTTCGAGCTGTCCTCGGTCGCCGACCGGCTGTCGGGACGGGCGAGGTGGAACGAGTTGTCCACACCCGCGTTGATGCCCTGGACCCCCGCGAACCGCGCTGCTTGAGTGTGAGACAGACACTCGACGAACGCGTCGATCAGAAGAATCGAGCACCATCAGATGAACGCACTACTGACACCCCTCCTCGACCGGGTCGCTGTCGACGGCGCCGCTGTCGGCTTCACCGCCTTCGACTCCACGAGCGCGCTCCGGGCGCCCGCGACGCGTCCACCGACCGCCGGGCGGCCACCGGAGGCGTCGCCGCTGGGCCAGCCACCGTCGGGCCGGCCACCGTCGGGCCGGCCGCCGCTGGGCCAGCCACCGCTCAGTGTCGTGCAGCAGGACCCCGACCCCGACCTCCGGCTCGTCACCGGCCTCGACGACGATCCGAGCCTGCTGAGCGCGAAACTGGCTCTCTGCGTCGTCGAGATCCTCGCGGGCGCGCGGGCGCTGGATCAACTCGGCAGATGGGTGAGTGACTCCGTCTACGTTCAACTACTCCGCCGCACGGTGATCGCCGCTCGCTCCCGGGAGGCACTGGGCGACGACGCCCGCCGACCGCGTGTCCGCGTCGGCGAGCCGATGGTCACCCGCCTGGGCGAGTCCATCGTCGACGCCGTCGTCATGATCCACCAGCCGACCCGCTCACGAGCCGTCGCCCTCCGGCTCGAGCGCCACAGGAAACGCTGGCGGGCGACCGCGATCAGCGTGCTGTAGCCGCCGGGTGCGGCTGCGCCACGGGGACGTGTGGCCTCCGTGGCGCTGGGCCGGTGGGTGGCCGGTGGGTGGCCGGTGGGTGGCCGGTGCGCGGCCGGCTGACGTGCTGCAGCGCGCGGCCTCTGTCAGGCGGATCGACACCGACATCCTCCCGCAACCGTGAGACGGCGGGGCGGCCACACGGCCGCCCCGCCGTCTCACGGTGCGATGGGTCAGCGCTTCTTGGCCTGCGCTCGGCGCTCCGCGCGGTTGGCGGGGGCGTCCTCCGGCTCCTCCACCCGCTGGCCGAAGGCGCCGCGCTGGTTGGAGGCCTGCGCGGGCGGGGCTGCCTGGGCCGGAGCCGACTGGCGCTGGGCGCGCTGGGCACGGTCGGTCGCGGCCTTCTCGATCTGGCCGCGCTGGTTGCGGACCTCGACCTCGCCCTGCTCGCCTGGGGCCGAGTAGCTGAGGCGCGCCTCCGAGGATTCGCCACGGGCCAGGCCCTTGGCCGCGACGGCGGGGGCCGCCACCTCGTCGGGCGCCTGGTTGACCTCGACCTCCAGGTTGAACAGGAAGCCGACGGTCTCCTCGCGGATCGCACCCATCATCTGCTGGAACATCGCGTAGCCCTCGCGCTGGTACTCGACCAGCGGGTCGCGCTGGGCCATCGCGCGCAGGCCGATGCCGTCCTTCAGGTAGTCCATCTCGTAGAGGTGGTCGCGCCAGCGTCGGTCGATCACCGACAGCACCACGCGCCGCTCCAGCTCGCGCATCGCGGGCGACCCGAGCGACTCCTCGCGCTTCTGGTAGGCGATCTTCGCGTCCGACATGATCTCGCGGCGCATGAAGTCGCGGTTGATGCGGCCCTTGTTGCCCGCCTCGGCGATGACCTCGTCGATGGAGACACCGACCGGGTAGAGCGTCTTGAGCTCGGCCCAGAGGGCGTCGAAGTCCCAGTCGTCGCCGCTGCCCTCGCCGGTGTGCTGGTCGAGGATGTCGTCGATGACGTCGGTGAGGAACTTCTGCACGCGCTCGTGGAGGTCGTCGCCCTCGAGGATGTGGCGGCGGTCGCCGTAGATGGCCTCGCGCTGACGGTTGAGCACGTCGTCGTACTTGAGGACGTTCTTGCGGATCTCGGCGTTGCGCGCCTCCACCTGCGACTGCGCGCTGCGGATGGCGCGGCTGACGACCTTGGACTCGATCGCCATGTCGTCGGGGACGCTCGTGCGACCCATCAGGCTCTCGGCCGCGCCCGCGTTGAACAGGCGCATGAGGTCGTCGGTCAGCGACAGGTAGAAGCGGCTCTCGCCCGGGTCGCCCTGACGGCCGGAACGACCGCGCAGCTGGTTGTCGATGCGGCGCGACTCGTGGCGCTCCGTGCCGAGCACGTACAGGCCACCGGCATCGATGACCTTCTCGGCCTCCTCCGCCACCTTCGCCTTGACGTCGTTGAAGACGCCCTCCCAGGCCTCCTCGTATTCGTCCGGCGTCTCGACGGGCGACAGCCCACGGGAGTTCATCTCGGCGACCGCGATGAACTCCGCGTTGCCGCCGAGCATGATGTCGGTTCCACGGCCGGCCATGTTCGTGGCGACGGTCACGGATCCGAGACGCCCGGCCTGGGCGACGATCGCGGCCTCGCGAGCGTGGTTCTTCGCGTTCAGGACCTCGTGGCGCACGCCCTTCTTGGCGAGCAGACGCGAGAGGTACTCGCTCTTCTCGACACTGGTCGTGCCGACGAGCACCGGCTGGCCCTTCTCGTAGCGCTTGGCGATGTCCTCGACGACCTGGTCGAACTTGGCCTTCTCGTTCTTGTAGACGAGGTCGGGCTGATCCTTGCGCTGCATCGGCTTGTTCGTCGGGATGGGGACGACGCCGAGCTTGTAGGTGCTCATGAACTCGGCCGCCTCAGTCTCGGCGGTACCGGTCATGCCCGACAGCTTCTTGTACAGACGGAAGTAGTTCTGCAGCGTGACGGTGGCGAGCGTCTGGTTCTCGGCCTTGACCTCCACGCCCTCCTTGGCCTCGATCGCCTGGTGGATGCCCTCGTTGTAGCGACGGCCGACCAGGATGCGGCCGGTGTGCTCGTCGACGATGAGCACTTCGCCGTTCATGACGACGTAGTCCTTGTCGCGCTTGAACAGGGCGTTCGCCTTGATCGCGTTGTTGAGGAACGAGATGAGCGGGGTGTTCGCCGACTCGTAGAGGTTGTCGATGCCGAGGTAGTCCTCGACCTTCTCGATGCCGGGCTCGAGCACACCGACGGTGCGCTTCTTCTCGTCGACCTCGTAGTCGACCTCGGGCGTGAGGCGCGTGGCCAGACTGGCGAACTCGTTGAACCACCGGTTCGCCTCGCCGGAGGACGGACCGGAGATGATCAGCGGGGTGCGCGCCTCGTCGATGAGGATCGAGTCGACCTCGTCGACGATCGCGAAGTAGTGGCCGCGCTGCACCATGTCGCTCGCCTGCCACGCCATGTTGTCGCGGAGGTAGTCGAAGCCGAACTCGTTGTTCGTGCCGTAGGTGATGTCGGCGGCGTACTGCTCGCGGCGTTCCTCGGGGGTCTGACCGGCGAGGATCACCCCGGTGCTCATACCGAGCGCCCGGAACACGCGGCCCATGAGCTCCGACTGGTAGCTCGCCAGGTAGTCGTTGACGGTGATGACGTGCACGCCGCGGCTGGCGATCGCGTTGAGGTAGGCGGCCGTAGTGGCGACCAGGGTCTTGCCCTCACCGGTCTTCATCTCGGCGATGTTGCCGAGGTGGAGGGCGGCGCCGCCCATGATCTGCACGTCGAAGTGCCGCATGCCGAGCGTCCGCTTGGACGCCTCGCGCACGGCGGCGAACGCCTCCGGCAGCAGGTCGTCGAGCGATTCGCCGTTGCTGTACCGCTCGCGCAACTCGACGGTCTCGTGCATGAGTTCGTCGTCGGTCAGCTCGCTGAAGTCGTCCTCGAGGGCGTTGACCGCCTTCGCGTACGCCTCCAGGCGCCGGAGGGTGCGTCCCTCGCCGACGCGGAGAACCTTTTCAAGAACTGAGGCCACTGATGCACTCCATTTTGCTCGGTCGGGCCGATGATGCCCGCGCCCCGGCGGGCGCACGCCGGACGGCACACTCCGCCGACGTTAGAGAACATCGTACTTGGTCAGCCCCGGCAGACGTCCCGCGGGCGCTGGGAGGGGGCTGAAAGGTCCGTGAACGGGAGGCGGCGGGCCGGTGCGGCAGAAGACGTCGATGGCGTGCGCCGCCCGGGCGCACGCCATCGACGCGTGTGTCAGCCGAGCTTGCGGCTGGCCGTCGCGACCTCCTGCAGCTCCTCGGCATCGTCGTCGAGGGCGATCACGCCGTAGTCCCAGCCTTTGCGGCGGTAGACGACGCTCGGTCGCTTGGTCTCCTGATCCACGAACAGGTAGAAGTCGTGGCCGACCAGCTCCATGTAGTACAGCGCGTCGTCGACGGTCATCGGGATGCTCGCGAAGACCTTCTGGCGGATGACGACCGGGCTGTACTCCTCCTCGACCTCGCTCGGCTCCGCCTCGTCGGTGACGGCGGGCACGCTGCCGGTGCGCACCTGGTCGAGCACCGACACCGGCGCCGCGGCGAGTCCGACGGCGCTGAACCCGTCGGTGCTGGCTTCGCGGAGCGAGGTCGGGCGGTGCTGCCCGCGATGCACTTTGCGCCTGTCCTTGGCTCTCCTGACGCGTTCGAGGAGCTTGCCGAGCGCGATGTCGAACGCTGCGTACTTGTCGGTACCGGTCGCCTCCGACCGGACCACCGCCCTCGGTCCGACGAGCGTCAGCTCGACGCGATCGTCGCCGTTCTGGGATCCGGCCTTCTCGTTGTGTCTGCTGACCTTGATCTCGAACGAGATGGCCCGCTCCGCGAGATGCGCGACCTTGTCGGCCTTCTCTGTCGCGTATTCGCGGAACCGATCAGTGATTCCCAGGTTGCGTCCGACGATGTTGATGTCCATGGAGACCTCCCTGATCCGGCGTGACGTCCGCCCGGATCACGAAGGGCGGAATCGCTCGCGCCTTTTCGACTACCGTAGTGCTCCCCCGCGCGTTAAGGAACCGTAATCAGAGGGTGAATTCTCAGCCGCGGTGGGCGCGGGGTAAAGCGGAGCGCGCGGTGGAGCCTGAGGCAGCGCGCAGGGATGCCGCGACCCACGTCCCGGACGACCCGGGGATTCCGCTCACCGGTGTCGCGGCGTCTGCGCGATCGTGGCGGCTCCGACCACCATGCCGCCGGCTGCGGTGATCGCTCTGGCCGCCTCCGCGAGGGTGGCGCCGGTCGTCAGGATGTCGTCGACGATCAGGCAGCGTCTGCCCGACAGCCGGCCGGAGGCGACGATGCTGCCCTCGCGATTGCGCTCGCGGTCGGTCGAGGAGAGGCCGGCCTGGTCGGCGGTCTGGCGAGTGAGGCGCAACGCCCGCCACAGCGGTGGGTCGAGGATGCGCGAGCGCGACAGGACCATCCCCGTGGGGTGGTACCCCCTGCGTCTCCAGGCCGCACGCGTCGACGGGATGAGGACCGGGACGACGCGATCGCGCACGCCGCCCCCTGCGCCCACGCTCACACTGACCTCGACCCCCGCGACCGCGGCCCGCAGCGCGCCGGCCAGCGCGGGCGCAGCATCCACCCGCCCGGCGTCCTTGTAGGCCAGGAGCACCGCCCGGGGCACACCGTCGTAGTCGAAGGCGGAGCAGACCGCGATTCCCGCGACCGTGCGGGTGCGCACGTGCGGCGCGAGCGAGCGCGCGCACGCGGTGCACACCGACCGGTCGGGGACGGAGCAGCCGGCGCACCGGACCGGCAGGAGTACGGCGGCGGCGTCGAGGAGCGCATCGCTGACGGGTCGGCGTACGGGAGCGGGAGGTGCAGGAGTCGAGGTCATGCCTCCAGCCTCGCCCCTGGTGCCCCTCCTCCCCCGCCTGCGCCCGGGATCAGTGGACAACCCGGTGTCGGTACGAACTGTGGAGGACGTCGGTCAGGGCTGGCCGAGCTGGACGGCGACAGCGCCCACCTTGTCGGTCTGTGTCTGCCACCCGCTGCCCGTCGGGGCTTGGAGCGTGCCGTCGGCGGCGAGCACCAGATAGCGCGAGAGGCCTCCTGCGCCGACGATCGTGCGCCCGGCGGTCGGGCCGGCCGTCGTGGTCGACGTGCCGCCGATCGTCTGCTCCGTGATGACGGTGGCGTCGCCGTTCGTCGCCGACAGGACGGCGACGGTCAGCTCCCCCGTCCACGCGACCGACATCGGCGTGCCGTCGCCGACCGCCAGTTCGATCGGTTGCGTGATGGAGGTCGGCAGCCCGTCGGCGCCCCGGACGACTCCTGCCGCGACCACCGCGTATCCCGTCGCCGTGCTCAGCACGGCCACGACGCGCGTCCCGTCGCGGGAGACGGCGAGCGCGACGATCCCGATCGCTCCCGGCCAGGCCACCTTCACCGCGTGCGGCTGCCCGTTCGAGCCCGCGACCTGGAGCGCGCCGGGCGCAGAGGCCGGCACGCTCCACAGCCACCCGTCGTTGTCGAGCGCCGGCGCGATCAGGCCCGGTCTCGCGTCGACTCGGAGCGGATCGCCCGACTTGCGCACGAGCACGGCGGTCCCGTGCGACAGCACCGCGACCTGGTCGCGGTTGGCGTCGATGGTCGCCGCGCTGGGCTGGAGCGCCACCACCTTGTCGCTCACGCCGCTCAGGTCTGTGATCGTCGACCCGTTGAGCAGGCCGAAGCTGTCGCCCCGGTAGACGATCGCGTGCGAGTCGACCGACGGGTCCTGGAGCGGGGACGACGAATCGGAGAGCGGTGAGATCTGCTGCACGTTGCCTTCGATGGAGAGCTGGACGGACGACGCCAGGGCGCCGAGGCTCTGCTCGAGCTGGAGCTGCATCCGCTGCAGCTGCAGCTGGTCCGCCTGCCCGGCCTCCGAGCTGAGGTCGACGCGCGCGACACCCCCCGCGGTCGTGACCGACGGGACCGCGAGCTGCGTGCCCTGCGGGAAAGCGGTCGTCACGGCGCCGTTCAGCCATTTGGCCGGCCCGGCGAGCACCGCACCGGCCACCCGGGTCGCCGCCGAGGCGACCCGCGCGGGGAACCAGCGCGCGTCCGGCACCAGGTAGGAGTAGCCGGCGTTGTAGAAGTACAGCGTCTGCTGGCTGTAGACGGCACGGAACGTCGGGTCGTCGATGACGACGCCATCGGGTGCCACCGCGATCCGCCACTGCCCGTTCTCACGCGCCACCTCGTAGGAGAGACCGATCGGCGCCTTGCTCGCCAGCGGGCGGTACGAACCGACACTGTCGACGTTGGCGACCGGGATCACGTCGACCGACCACTGGTTGCCCTCGTGGTCGAACGTGCGGTTGCGGCCGTCGTCGACGATGACCGACTCATCCGGGTTCCACGAGGCCGCCATCGACTTCGTCAGGTACTTGCGGGCGATCTGGAAGTTGTTCTTCGGGCTGGAGGCTGCGTCGATGAAGCCCTGGACGATCCGCTGCGGAGACGCGCCGTTCTCGGGGGGCGATGGGTTGAAGTCGAGGTCGAGCTGGTCGTTGATCTGTGCGACGGGTCCGCCCCGGCGCACCGGTCCGGAGTCGGGGATGCTCGCGCACGCCGCGAGCACCAGAGCGAGGGCGATGGCCACGGCCGCGCCGAGTCCCCGTGCTGTCCGCCGGATCATGCCCGTGCCTCGCTTCCCGGACGTACGATGCCGTCGTCGATGCCCGCTGACACCGTCTTCGACCCCGACGCTGCACCGGACTCGGGGCCGCTCGGGGCCGCCTCCGCCCGGCGGCCCGGCTTCGCGCCCGCGTCGACGGGAGGCAGCGGCAGCGGGGACGAGATGATGCCCTTCCCGGTGACGCGCGGCAGAGTGAGCCGGAAACAGGCTCCTTCGCCCGGCATCGACCACACCTGCAGCCAGCCGGAGTGCAGGGTGACGTCCTCGAGTGAGATGGCCAGGCCGAGGCCCGTGCCGCCGAGGGTGCGCTTGCGCGACGGGTCGGCCCGCCAGAACCGGTCGAAGACGTGGTTGACATCGTTCTGACTCATACCGATCCCGTAGTCGCGAACGGCGAGCGCGACGGCGGTCTCATTGCTGTCGACGGTCACCACCACCGGTGCCCCTTCGCCGTGCTCGATCGCGTTGCCGAGGAGGTTGCGGACCACCCGGCGGATGCGCCGCGGGTCCATGCCGACGTCGAAGTAGCCGCCGGGAGCCTCCAGTCGCAGCTCCGATCCGTTCTGCTCCGCGACGGCCCGGAGCTCGTCGACGACCTCCTCGGCGAGGCGCACCAGGTTGGTCGGTTCCGGTTCGAGGGCCACGGAGCCCGCGTCGTACCGGCTGATCTCCAGCAGGTCGGAGAGCAGCCGGTCGAACCGCTCGATCTGCGTGTGCAGCAGCTCCGCCGTGCGGCTGGTCGCCGGCGGGAAGGAGCCGCGCTGATCGTAGATGACGTCGCCGGCGAGCCGGATCGTGGTCAGCGGCGTGCGCAGCTCGTGCGAAACGTCGGAGACGAAGCGCTGCTGCAGCTGCGACAGCGTCGCCAGCTGGTTGATCTGGCTCTGGAGGCTGTCCGCCATCCCGTTGAACGACCGCGCCAGCGACGCGAAGACATCTTCGCCCTTCTCGGGGATGCGCACCGCGAGGTCGCCGGCGGCGAGCCGTTCGCTGGTGCGCGCCGCCACCCGGATCGGCTCGACGACGAAGCGCACGATGAGCCAGGTGATGGCGCCGATGAGCACGATCAGGGCGAGGCCGGCCAGCAGGAGCGTGTTCTGGACGAACAGGAGCGTGTTCTCCGAGTCGCGCAGGTTGTAGCCGATGTAGAGCTCGTAGCGACCGTACGACGGCAGAGTCAACTGGGTTCCGACGACGATCCCCGGGTCGGTCGAATCCGTTCCGGAGGGCAGGGCGACCGACTGGTAGAACTGCTTGGTCCCGCCGTTCTGCACCGCGGTCCGCAGCTCCGGGGAGATGACGGGGTTGAGTGCGGGGCTCCCGCGGTCGGGAGGTGCGAGCACGCTGGTGTCCTGCCCCGGGACGCGGTACGCGGCGATCAGGCGGCTGGAGGTCGACGCCTGCACCGACTGGAGGGTGGAGTTGAGCAGGTTCTTGCCGCTGTCCGCCGACCCGATGTCCGAGGCGTTCAGCGTCGTCTGGGCGGCCGTCGTGGCCCGGCTGGAGTCGCGCAGCGCCTGGTCGAGGCGCGACTGGTAGAGGTCGTTGCTGATGCTGAGCGCCATGTAGACGCCGGTGACGAGGATCGCGACACCGGTCAGGAGGAGCGTGATCGCGACCGTCCGCAGCTGCAGGGAGCGCCGCCAGAGGCGCACGAGCTCGGACGGCACCTGCCGCCACCACTCCCTGTCGGGCCAACGGAAGCGCATCGCGGCCTCCCGGTCAGGTCGCCGCGCCGGCGCGGTAACCGACCCCGCGCACGGTCATCACGATCTTCGGGTTGTCCGGGTCCTGCTCCACCTTGGCGCGCAGGCGCTGCACGTGCACGTTCACCAGCCGGGTGTCGGCCTTGTAGTGGTAACCCCACACCTGCTCGAGGAGCATCTCGCGTGTGAACACCTGCTGCGGCTTGGAGGCCAGCGCGAGCAGGAGGTCGAACTCCAGCGGGGTGAGAGCGATGCGGGCGTCGCCGCGGCGCACCTCGTGGCCGGCGACGTCGACGAGCAGGTCGCCGACGCGCAGCTGCTCGGCGGGCGGCGCGGTCGGGGCGGGACGCAGGCGGGTGCGGATGCGCGCGACGAGCTCCTTGGGGTTGAACGGCTTGACCATGTAGTCGTCGGCGCCGGACTCCAGGCCCTTGACGACATCGGCCGTGTCGGACTTGGCGGTGAGCATGATGACGGGTGTGCCGGACTCGGCGCGGATGCGGCTGCACACCTCGATGCCGTCGAGGCCGGGGAGCATGAGGTCGAGGAGGACGAGGTCGGGCTTGGCTGCGCGGAAGATGTCGATCGCCTGGGCTCCGTCTTCGCAGAACACGGGGTCGAATCCCTCGGTGCGGAGCACGATGCCGATCATCTCGGCGAGCGCGGTGTCGTCATCGACCACCAGGATGCGACTAGTCATGTCCGAAGATTCCCCTGAACCCCTCTCGGGCGGCGCTTGCCGCGGATGTAACGGGTCCAGCGTAGTCGAGGAGGCTGCGCGAGCCTTGTATGCCGGCCCGATGCCGGCTGTGCGCCCGTTGCGGGCTTTCGCCTGTTGCGGGCCGGGCGCCCTCATTGCCGACAGCGCGCGACGTGCCCCGTGGGCGGGGCATCGCGGGAACGGCGGATGTGCCAGCATGGGAGCACGCATCAGTTGGGGGATGAGAGGCACGGCGTGAGCGACGACCAGACCTGGCGGGCACCTGGCTCGGCCGACGACGCGACAGCGGGCGGCGGAACCGGACCCGAGAGCGCGACGCCGCCTCCAGCTCCCCCGGCCGCTCCCCCGGCCGCTCCTCCGGCGTCCGCGCAGGCTCCGCAGTACGGCGAGTACGCCCCGGGCTACCAGCAGCAGGGATACCCGCAGCAGGGCTATCCCGAGCAGCCTGGATACCAGCAGCAGCCCGGTTATCAGCAGCAGCCGGGTTATCAGCAGCAGCCCGGCTGGCAGCAGCAGCCCGGCTGGCAGCAGCAGCCCGGCTGGCAGCAGCAGTACGGCGCTCCTGGCGCCCAGCCCGGGTGGGCGCCGCCGCCCAAGCCCGGCCTCGTGCCGTTGCGTCCCCTGTCGTTCGGCACGCTCATCGGCGCCCCGTTCCAGGCGCTGCGGCGCAATCCCAAGATCACGGTCGGCGCCGCGCTGCTGCTGCAGGGCATCCCGACCATCGTCGTCTCGCTGCTCATCTTCGGCGGCGGCTACCTGCTGTTCTCGCGGATCGACAACGCGGACGCCGCCGACCGCAGCGCGATCACCGCGGGTGCGGTGGGCGGCAGCATCGTGCTGGGCGTTCTGGCGGTCGTCGTCTCGGGGATCTTCGGTGCGCTCCTGCAGGGCATCGTCGTCAGCGAGGTGTCGCGCGAGACCCTCGGCGAGAAGCTGACCTTCCGGGCCCTCTGGGCGCGACTCCGCAGCCGCTTCGGGGCGTTGGTCGGCTGGACGTTCCTGTGGTCCCTCGGCTGGTTGCTGGCGCTCGCGCTCGTGGTGGCCGTCATCGTGGCGCTCGCGATGCTCGGCGGCACGGCAGGCGTGATCGGCGCCGTGCTCGCCGGGCTCGGTGGCGCCTTCGGGCTGCTTGCCCTCTTCGTCTGGCTCTACACCAAGCTGTCCATCGTGCCCAGTGCGCTGGTGATCGAACGCCTGCCGCTGCGGTCGGCCATCGCCCGTTCGTGGCGCTTGACGACGGGCTACTTCTGGCGCACCTTCGGGGTGCTCATCCTGCTGTACCTCATCATCTACGCCGTCACCCAGGTCATCTCGATCCCGTTCGCCCTCATCGGCGTGATGGCCGGAGGCGTCTTCTCCCCGACCTCGCTGAGCTCGGCCGATTCGAGCAGCTTCAGCGCGGTGCTGGCCAGCCAGCTCGGCGTGAACGTGCTCTCAACGGTCGTCGGCGCGATCGTCGGCGCGATCGGCAGCGTCGTGCAGTCGGCCGCGCTCGGCCTCATCTACATCGACCTCCGCATGCGCAAAGAGGGGCTCGACCTCGAGCTCGTTCGTTTCGTGGAGGCCCGCCAGACCGGCCACGACCTGCCCGACCCGTACACGCAGCCTGCGCCGAGCGCGACCTGGCCGGGCGCCTGAGCGTGCTCCTGCCCTCCGCGCTCCGGCTGGACGTGCCGGTGGATCCCAGCTCGCCGCAGGCGCAGGACTGGCTGCGCAACGAGCTCGCCAAGCCGGAGTACCAGGCGGCCAAACCCACCTGGTTCGATCTCGCGTCGAAGGCCGTGCAGGACTGGCTGGGGTCGCTGTTCAGCGGGCCGTCGGGCGATGCCGGACCGGTGCTGCTGCTGGTGGTCGTGGTTGTCGTCGCCGCGCTGATCGTCGCCGCGTTCCTGATCTTCGGCCGGCCGCGCATCAACCGCAGGGCCGCCTCCGACCGCCGCGCGCTGTTCGGCGCCGACGACGGCCGCTCGGCGGACGAGCTGCGCCGCTCGGCAGCCGAGGCCGCCAGGGCGGCGGACTGGCCCCTGGCGATCGAGGAGCAGTTCCGGGCGATCGCCGCCGCGCTCGACGAACGCACCCTGGTGGACGTGCGACCGGGGACCACCGCCACCGAGTTCGCGGCACAAGCCGCCCGATCCGCTCCCGACCAGGCCGCGGAGCTCCGCCAGGCCGCCCGGACGTTCGACGAGGTGCGCTACCTCGACCGGCCGGGATCCGAGGCCGGGTACCAGCAGCTGGTCGCCCTCGACACGCAGCTGCAGCGCATCCGCCCCGCTCAGGAGGCGGTGGTCGCGTGACGGGAACTCTGCCACCGGGCGCGGTCCAGGAGCGCGAGAGCGTGTCCGCGGCCGCCCCGACCCGGGAGGACGCAGTCGCCACCGCGCTCTCCCCCACCGTCCGGCGCACGGCCCGCCGTGCCGTCCCGTGGATCGTCCTCGGCGTCATCGCACTGCTCGTCGCCCTCTCCAGCCTGGCGCTGGGCGCAGGGCGCAGCATCGGCGGCGACCCGCTGAGCGCCACGAACCCGGGACCGGTGGGCAGCAAGGCCCTGGCCCAGGTGCTCGGCCAGCGGGGTGTGACCGTGAAGACGGCCGCGTCGCTCAGCGAGGTCCGCGACGCCGCCGGCGACGACACCACCGTGCTCGTCTACGACCCTGCGGGCAACCTCGACCACGAAGGCTACGACCAGCTGACCTCCGTGGCGAGCACGATCGTCGTCGTCGAGCCGGACTTCGCCGCGCTCCAGGCCCTCGCGCCGTCGGTCCATGCCGCGGGTGCGCCGGGAGGTGTCGCCTCCGCCGGCTGCGACCTCCCTGCCGCGCAGCGCGCCGCACGCATCGACCCGCGCGCCACCGCGAACACCGACGGCGCCTCGGCGCCCGGCACCTTCCGGGCGAGCGGCGCCACGGCGTGCTTCGAGGGCTCGGGAGGGCGTGCCTCGCTGGTCGGCACCTCCTACCAGGGCCGCACGGTCTACCTCCTCGGCTCGGCGGCCGTGCTGATGAACGACGGGATCGACCGTCTCGGCAACGCCGCTCTCGGCCTCAACCTCCTCGGCGAGCACCGCACACTGGTCTGGTACCTGCCGGGGCTGGTGGACCGCGCGGTCACCGGCCCGGCCGATCTCGCCTCCCTCACGCCCGGCTGGGTGACCCCCGTGGTGATCCTGCTCACCCTGGTGTTCGTGGCGGCGGCCGTCTGGCGCGGCCGCCGGTTCGGGCCGCTGGTGGTGGAGCACCTCCCCGTCGTCGTCCGCGCCGGCGAGACGCGCGAAGGCCGTGCCCGCCTGTACCAGCGATCGTCGGCGCGGCTCCGCGCCGCCGACGCGCTGCGCATCGGCACGATCGGCCGACTGAGCACGATCGTGGGCCTGCCCCGCGCCGCCACGACCGCCGAGGTCGCCGAAGCCGTCGCAGCGCTCACCGGCCGCGACCGCGCCGCGGTCCTCCTGCTCCTGCTGGAGGAGCACCCGCGCTCGGACCGCGAGCTCATCGACCTCTCCGACCGGCTGGCCGAGCTCGAACGCGCCACCTCGGCCGCCGCCTCCCCCGACCATCCGCGATCGACCGGAAGAATGGAACCATGACCGACCTCACGACCGGATCCCCGCGCTCCGACGCGCACCCCGCCGGCGCTCCCGCCGCCGGCTCCGACGACCTGCGCCACGCCCTCGCCCGGGTGCGCGCAGAGGTCGGCAAGGCCGTCGTCGGGCAGGACGGTGCCGTGACCGGCCTCATGATCGCGCTGCTCGCGCGCGGGCACGTGCTGCTGGAGGGCGTGCCAGGCGTCGCCAAGACGCTGCTGGTGCGTTCGCTCAGCGAGGCGCTGAGCCTGTCGACTACGCGCATCCAGTTCACTCCCGACCTGATGCCGGGCGACGTCACCGGGTCGCTGGTCTACGACGCGCAGACCGGCGGGTTCGTCTTCCGCGAGGGGCCGGTGTTCACGAACATCCTGCTCGCCGATGAGATCAACCGCACGCCGCCCAAGACGCAGTCGGCGCTGCTGGAGGCGATGGAGGAGCGACAGGTCAGCGTCGACGGCGTCAGCCGCCGCCTGCCCGACCCGTTCATCGTCGCCGCCACGCAGAACCCGATCGAGTACGAGGGGACCTACACGCTCCCGGAGGCGCAGCTCGACCGTTTCCTGCTCAAGCTCACGCTCGACGTGCCGGAGCGCGAGGCCGAGGTGGAGGTGTTGCGCAGGCATGCCGCCGGCTTCAACCCGCGCGACCTGGCGGGCGCGGGCGTGACGCCGGTGCTCGACGCGCGACAGCTGAACGACGCCCGCGCCGCGACGGCGGCCGTCGGCGCCAACCCGGACGTGCTGGCGTACATCGTCGACCTCGCCAGGGCGACGCGCCGCAGCCCGTCGGTGCGGCTCGGCGTGAGCCCCCGCGGCACGACCGCGCTCCTGGCCGCGGCCAAGGCGTGGGCGTGGCTGTCCGGCTACGACTCGATCACGCCCGACCACGTGCAGGCCATGCTCGTCCCGGTCTGGCGGCACCGCATCCAGCTGCGCCCGGAGGCCGAGCTCGAAGGCGTCGGTGCCGACGCGATCCTGCGCTCCATCGTGCAGCAGGTCCAGGTCCCGATCTAAGGCGCGCCGATGACCGTGTCCGGACGTTTCGTCGCCCTGCTGGCGCTGGGCGTCATCCCCGTCGTTCTGCTCGGCGGGGAGGCGGCACTCGCCTATGCCGCGCTGGGCGTCTGGGTGCTGCTGTGCGTCGTGCTCGGGGCGATCGATCTCGCCCTGGCCGCGTCGCCGCGGCGCGTGCGGGTGAGCCGAGAGCTTCCGGCGCGCGTGCGGCTCGGGGCCGACGCGACCGCCGAGCTGTTCGTCACGAATGTCGGGCCCCGCACCCTGCGGGGCGTGCTGCGCGACGCCTGGGAACCGTCGGCGGGCGCCGAACCGTCCCGCATCGCCATCAGCATCCCGCCGGGCGAGCGCCGACGCGTGACGGTCGCGCTGCGCCCCTGGCGTCGCGGCGAGCGCCGCGTCGAGCAGCTGACGGTGAGGGCGGCGGGCCCGCTCGGACTCTGGTCGCGGCAGACGACGCTGGAGGCACCCGGCCGGATCCGCGTGCTCCCGCCGTTCACGTCGCGCAAGCACCTGCCGTCGCGACTCGCGCGGCTGCGCGAGCTCGACGGGACCACCAGCGTGATGCTGCGCGGGCAGGGCACCGAGTTCGACTCGCTCCGCGAGTACGTCCGCGGCGACGACGTGCGGTCGATCGACTGGCGGGCGACGGCGCGGCGGCACGACCCGACGGGAGGCCGCGGTGCCCGTGTGATGGTCCGCACCTGGCGCCCGGAGCGCGACCGTCGCGTCGTGGTCGTGATCGACACCGCGCGCACCTCCGCCGCGCGCATCGCGGACGAGCCGCGCATCGACACCGCGTTCGAGGCCTCCCTGCTCCTCGCCGCACTCGCCACCCGGGCCGGCGACCGCGTCGACCTGCTGGCGTACGACCGGGTCGTGCGCGGTCGCGTGCAGGGCGCGACGGGTGCCGAGCTGCTGTCCCGGATGGTGGACACGATGGCCGGCATCGAGCCGGCGCTCATCGAGATGGACTGGTCGGCTGTGCCCGCCCAGGTGGGAACGCTGACGAGCCAGCGCTCCCTCGTCGTGCTGCTGACCTCCATCGACGCGCCCGGCGGCTCGCGCGGCCTGCTGTCGGTGCTCCCCCAGCTGACGAAGAAGCACATCGTGGTGGTCGCGAGTGTGACCGACCCCGAGGCCGAAGCCGCCGCGCTGCAGCGCGGGCGCAGGGAGGACGTGTACCGCGCCGCCTCCGCCGAGCGCGCGCTACTCGACGTCGCGCGCGTGTCGGCCGCCGTGCGGCGCCTCGGCGGGGAGGTCGTGACGGGTTCGCCCGCGGACCTGCCGCCCGCCCTCGCCGACCGCTACCTGGCCCTGAAGGCCGCCGGCCGCCTCTGACAGTGGCGGCGGGCGCCGCTCCGAGGCCGGCGCCGACGGCGACGCCGGGATCCGTCACGAATGCGCGCCCCCGCCTCCGGCGGCGATTCGTCACGAATGCGCTCCCCGCCGCGGGCGAAGATTCGTGACGAACATCGACATTCGTGGCACGAATCGCGACATTCGTCACGAATGTCGCGGGCGCAGGTCGATGCGCGCAGCCCGACAGCGCGCGACGACCCGCGACAAGGCCCGGCGAAGCGCGACCGCGCGACAACGCGCGTCAGCGCGACGGCGCGGCGCAGCCGCCGCCGACGTCGACATTCGTCACGAATGTCGACATTCGTGGCACGAATCGCGACATTCGTCACGAATGTCGCAGGGAGTGACGCGACACGCGACTGTGCGCGCGACGACCCGCGACAAGGCGCGGCGAAGCGCGACCGCACGACAACGCGCGACCGCACGACAACGCGCGTCAGCGCGACAACGCGCGTCAGCGCGACAGCGCGGCGCAACCGCCGCCGGTGCTCGCGGCGTCGCCCGCGACATTCGTCACGAATGTCGACATTCGTGGCACGAATCGCGACATTCGTCACGAACGTCGACGGCGCGGTGCGCGTGGCGCGACGCGGTCGACCGCACATTTGCGGCAAATGTGGCGTCAGGCGCCTCCCATCGGCACATTTGCGGCAAATCTGGCGGTCCCTGGGCGGCAGGTTTGCGCCGAATGTGGCGTTACGCGTGCCGAACCGACACGTGTGCCGCAAACGCTCGGGCGGGAGGCGCGCAGCGCGGCGGCGTCAGCCGGCGATGACGCGGCGGTCGCCGGCCTCGAACTCGGTGAGGTCGCCGGTCTCGCCCGCGCGCACCGCGCGGCGGCCGACGACGAGCATGTAGAAGAGGAACGCGGCGAGCGCCAGGACGCCGATCGCGATCTTGGCCCAGACCGGCAGCGCCGACGGCGTCACGAAGCCTTCGATCAGCCCGGAGACGAAGAGGCTGATGGCGCAGCCGACGGCGACCGTGAACAGGGCCCTGCCGTCCTCCGCGAGCGCCTGGCCTCTGGTGCGCGCACCAGGGGCGATCCACGCCCAGAAGATCCGCAGCCCGGCAGCGGCCGCGACGAAGACGCTGGTGAGCTCCAGGAGGCCGTGCGGGAGGATGTAGGCGAACATGACGTCGCCGCGACCGTAGGCGAACATCACGCCCGCCGCGGTGCCGACCCCGACCGCGTTCTGCACGAGGACGTAGGGCACCCACAACCCCGTGATCCCGAACGCGATGCACTGCGCGGCGATCCAGGCGTTGTTCGTCCAGACCTGGCCGGCGAACGACGCCGCCGGGTTGTTCGAGTAGTAGTCGACGAACTCGTGGTTCACGTACTGCTTGAGCGCGGCGTCGTCCCCGAGGTTGCGCAGCACCTCCGGATTGCCGGTGATCCAGAACGCGTAGAGCGTCGAGACGACGATCGTGAAGACCGCCACCGCCAGCACGATCCAGCGGATCCGGTAGAGCGCGGCGGGCAGCTGCAGCACGAAGAAGCGCGGGATCTGCGAGAACAGGTTCGTGCCCGCCCCGGTGAAACGCAGCCGCGCGGTGGCCAGCGTCACCGAGAGCCGGTCGCCCACCGCCGTGGACCCCGCGCTGGTCTGGATCGCCGAGAGATCGGCCGCCCCGGACTGGTAGAGGTCGATCAGTTCGTCGGCGTCGCGGCCGTCCAGGCGTCGGCGCGCGGCCAGCCGGGACAGTTTGTCCCAGTCGGCACTGCGCGCTGCCATGTATGCGTCGAGATCCATCTGCTTGAATGATAGCCATGACGGCATCAGCGCCCCTGCTCCCGAGCGGGGGGCAACCTCGATCGGGGCCATCGCGCGTGGGCCAGCCGGGTGCGCCCCAGCCGGGTGCGCCTCAGCCGGGTGCGGGCCAGCCGGGCGCGGCGCAGGTCCCGACCGGCGGCGAGCGCGAACTCGTGACGGGTGAGGCCGTCACCCTCGACGTCAAGCCGACCAGCTACATCCTCCGCGCGGCCGGCACGATGATCGACTGGCTGTTCTCCATGCTCGTCATGCTCGGGTGCATCCTTCTCCTCGTCGCGACGGGAGGCGGCCTCGACGCCGCACTGGCGCGCGCACTCGTCGTGCTCATCCTGGTGTTCGGGATGGTCGTGCTGCCGACCGCGATGGAGTTGCTGACCCACGGTCGCTCGCTCGGCCGGCTCGCGGTCGGCGCACGCATCGTGCGCGACGACGGCGGAGCGACCGGATTCCGGCACGCGTTCATCCGCGCCCTGGTCGGCGTGCTCGAGATCTACATGACGTTCGGTGGCATCGCCGCCCTCGCCGGCCTCCTGAACACCCGGTCCAAGCGTCTGGGCGACCTCCTGGCGGGCACCTACAGCCAGCTGGAGCGCGTCCCCCACCCGCAGCCGCTCGCCCTCTACCTGCCCCCGCACCTCTACGGCTGGGCGCAGACCGCCGACGTCGGCCGCCTCCCCGACCGGCTGTCGCGCCGGATCGCCCAGTTCGTGCGGCAGGCGCCGCAGCTGACGATGGCCGCGCGCATCGGGCTGAGCACCGAGCTGGCCCGGGAGGCCGCCCCCTTCGTCTCACCGCTGCCGCAGGTCGACGCCGAGTCGTTCCTCGTCGCCGTGGCCGTCCTGCGCCGGCAGCGCGATGCCGTGGGGCTCGCGCTGGAGGCCGAGCGGCTCCAGCGGCTCGAGCCGGTGCTCGACGCCCTCCCGCACGGCTTCCCCGACCGCTGATCCTCCCCGGCCGTCCGGCCGGCCACCCCAGGAGCGCCGATGACCGAGTACCGTGCCCATTTCGACGCCGTGGTGTCGTTCGTCAACGGCGGCGGGCTGACCGCTGAGGGCTTCCGACTGGACGTGCCGAGTGCCGCCGTCGAGGAGGCCGAGGTCGCCGAGCTGTTCGTCCGGCACCTGGGGCTCGCGCTCGTCGGCTCGGTCGAGCTCCGCGACCTCCGCCTCGTCGAGGAACCGCATCGCGGAAGCCGTGGCATGGCGGCGGCGGCGGCGGACGACCGCGGCGCAACGCGGATCGTCGACCTCAGCCACCCGATCCGCGCCGGACTCGTCACCTACCCCGGCCTCCCGGAGCCGGTCATCACACCTCACCTCACCCGTGAGGCGTCGCGCGAGCGCTACGCTCCTGGCACCGAGTTCGCCATGGACGTCATCACGATGATCGGCAACACGGGCACGTACCTGGACAGCCCCTTCCACCGCTACGCCGATGGCGGCGACCTCGCCTCGCTCGACCTCGAGACGCTGGTCGGGCTGCGCGCGGAGGTGTTCCACCTGACCGACGCCGGAGAGCGCGGCATCCCCGCGGAGGTCTTCTACGACAGGGAGCTCTCCGGGTCCGCGGTGCTGCTGCACACCGGCTGGGACACGCGCTTCGGCACCCCGGAGTACGCATCGGGAGCGCCATACCTGACGGAGGCGGGCGCCGAGCACCTGGCCCGCAGCGGCGTCGCACTCGTCGGGATCGACTCCCTGAACATCGACGACACGGAGAACGACGGCTCCCGTCCGGCGCACAGCATCCTGCTCGCCCACGGCATCCACGTCGTCGAGCACTTGACCCGACTCGGCGACCTCCCGGCGCGCGGCGCGCGGTTCACGGCTGCGCCGCCGGCGGTCGAGGGGTTCGGGACGTTCCCGGTGCGTGCGTTCGCGGAGGTGTGACGGGCCGGCCTCAGTCGTGCAGGATGCGCTGGAAGAGCACGTGGTCCTGCCAGCGGCCCGCGATCTTGAGATACGCGGGCGCGACGCCGATCCGCTCGAAGCCGGCGCGCGTGAGCACCGACTGGGAGGCGTGGTTGGCCAGCAGCGTCGCCGCTTGCACCCGGTGCAGTCCGAAGTCGTCCCTGCAGGCCTCCAGCAGCGCCGTGAGCGCGACGGACGCCAGGCCGCGGCCGGTGTGGCCGCGGTCGAGCCAGTAGCCGACCATCGCGCTCTGGAAGGCGCCGCGCACGACGTTGCTCAGGTCCAGGCCGCCGGCGATCTCGTCACCGTCGACGATCACCAGCGGCACCGCGGTGTCGAGTGCGTGGAGGGCGAGGAGCTCGCGCGTGCGCGCCAGCTGGCCCGCCTCGGTGAAGAACTCCTCCGACCGCGTCGGGTCCCAGGGTGCCAGGTGGCCGCGGTTGCGCGCGTACGCCGCTGCGAGCGCGGCGGCGTCGTCCTCGCGCCGTACGCGCAGGACGAGCCCGCCGGGCAGCTCCCGGTCTGCGAATTCGAGCGTCATCAGTAGCGGTAGTGGTCGACTTTGTACGGGCCGTCCACGGGGACGCCGATGTAGTCGGCCTGCTCGTCGGTCAGTGTCGTCAGCTTCACGCCGAGTGCGGCGAGGTGGAGTCGCGCCACCTTCTCGTCGAGATGCTTCGGCAGCACGTACACGCCCACCGGGTACTTCTCGGTCGAGACGTACAGCTCGAGCTGGGCGAGCACCTGGTTGGTGAACGAGTTGCTCATCACGAAGCTCGGGTGACCTGTCGCGTTGCCCAGGTTCATCAGGCGCCCCTCGGACAGCACCAGGACGCTGCGGCCGGTCGGGAGGCGCCACTCGTGCACCTGCGGCTTGATCTCGACCTTCTCGGCACCGGGGAGGGCCTCCAGCGAGGCCATGTCGATCTCGTTGTCGAAGTGGCCGACGTTGGCGACGATGGCGAGGTGCTTCATCGCGAGGATGTGGTCGAGGGTGACGACGTTGAGGTTGCCCGTGCCGGTGATGACGATGTCGACCTGGTCGACGACCGACTCGAGGGTGGTGACCTGGAAGCCGTCCATCGCCGCCTGCAGGGCGTTGATCGGGTCGACCTCGCTGACGATCACGCGTGCGCCCTGGCCGCGCAGGGCCTCCGCCGCGCCCTTGCCGACGTCGCCGTAACCGCACACGAACGCGACCTTGCCGCCCATGAGCACGTCGGTCGCGCGGTTGAGGCCGTCGGGAAGCGAGTGCCGGATGCCGTACTTGTTGTCGAACTTGCTCTTGGTGACCGAGTCGTTGACGTTGATGGCCGGGAACAGGAGGTCGCCGCTCTTGGCGAGCTCGTACAGGCGGTGGACACCGGTGGTGGTCTCTTCGGTGACGCCGAGGATGCCGTCGGCGACGCGCGTCCAGCGGTCGCCGGAGGTGGCGAGGGAGGCGCGGAGGGCGGCCAGGATCACGCGGTACTCGTGGCTGTCGCCCGGAGCATCGCCCGGGACGGCGCCGGCGAGCTCGAACTCGCGGCCCTTGTGCACGAGCAGCGTCGCGTCGCCGCCGTCGTCGAGGATCAGGTTCGGGCCGGTCCAGTCGGCACCGGCTGCCTGCGCCTCGGCGGTCCAGTCGAAGATCTGCTGGGTGCACCACCAGTACTCTTCGAGCGTCTCGCCCTTCCAGGCGAAGACGGGGACGCCGTCGGGTGCCTCGACCGTGCCGTGCGGGCCGACGGCGATCGCCGCCGCCGCTTCGTCCTGCGTAGAGAAGATGTTGCAGCTCGCCCAGCGCACCTGCGCGCCGAGGGCGACGAGCGTCTCGATGAGGACTGCGGTCTGCACGGTCATGTGCAGCGAGCCGGCGATGCGTGCGCCCTTCAGCGGTTGCGTCGGACCGAACTCCTCGCGGAGGGCCATCAGGCCCGGCATCTCGTTCTCGGCGAGCCGGATCTGGTGCCGCCCGGCCTCGGCGAGCGCGAGGTCCGCGACCCGGAACGACAGGGAGGTGTCAATGGCAGACGAAGGCATGCGGCTATTCTGTCATGCCCGCGCGGTGGAGCTAAGGGGCAGCGCGAAGCGATGCCGCGACCCCAGCGCCGAGGGAGCCTGCGACCGAGGTACCCAACGCGACGTGCCTTGAGGACCTGCCTACCCCCGGATAAGCCCCAGCACCTCGTCGCGGACGCGTCCCATCGTGGCGATGTCCGCAGCCTCCACGTTGAGTCGCAGCAGCGGCTCCGTGTTCGACGGCCGTACCGAGAACCACCAGAACGGCTCGCTCTCGTCGGTCAGTCCGGTGACGGTGAGGCCGTCGAGCTCATCGAACTCGCCGCGGCCCGTGAAGGCCTCGACGATCCGCGCATAGGCCGCCGGCACGTCCTCCACCGACGAGTTGATCTCGCCGGACTGCGAGTACGGGCTGTAGACCGCCGCCAGCTCCGAGAGCGGTCGGTCCTGCGAGCCGAATTCGGCCAGCAGGTGCATGGCGGCCAGCATGCCGTTGTCGGCGCTCCAGAAGTCGCGGAAGTAGTAGTGCGCCGAGTGCTCCCCGCCGAAGACGGCACCGGTCTCGCGCATCGCGTCCTTGATGAGGGAGTGACCGACACGGGTGCGGTACGGCGTCGCCCCCGCGGCCTCGATGGTCTCCGGCACGATGTTCGAGGTGATCAGGTTGTGGATGACCGTGATGTCGGCGTCCGGGTCGGTCGCGCGCACCCGGGCGATCTCGCGGACGGCGACGATCGCGGCCACGGCCGAGGGCGAGACCGCGGCCCCCGTCGCGTCGACGACGAAGCAGCGGTCGGCGTCGCCGTCAAAGGCGAGTCCGAGGTCGGCACCGTGCTCGACGACGGCGGCCTGGAGGTCGACCAGGTTCGCGGGCTCGAGCGGGTTCGCCTCGTGGTTCGGGAAGCTCCCGTCGAGCTCGAAGTACATCGGGATGATCTCGATCGGCAGCGCGGGCAGCCCGGCGTCCTGTCCGAGCACGGCGGGGACGGTGAGGCCGCCCATGCCGTTTCCGGCGTCGACGACCACGCGGATGGGGCGGATGCCGGTCAGGTCGACGAGGCCGCGCAGGTAGGCCGCGTAGTCGGCGAGGACGTCGAGCTCACGGTAGCCTCCCGGCCTGTCCACCTCGACGAGGCCCTCCGCCAGATACACCGCGGCGCGGTCGCGGATGGCGGCGAGACCGGTGTCGAGGCTGATGCCCTGGGCGCCGGCCCGCGAGAGCTTGATGCCGTTGTAGGTGGCCGGGTTGTGGCTGGCGGTGAACATCGCCGCCGCCGCGTTCAGGGCTCCCGACGCGTAGTACGACTCGTCGGTCGAGCACAGGCCGATGGACACGACGTCCGCCCCGCGGGCTCGGGCGCCGCGTGCGAAGGCGGCGACGAACTCCGGGGACGAGTCGCGCATGTCGTGACCCACGACGACCTCAGAGCCCGCGGCGCCGATCTCGTCGACGAATCCGGCGGCGACGGCGGTGACGACCTCGGTCGTCAGCCCGCTGCCGACCAGTCCGCGGACGTCGTACGTCTTGACCACCGCCGAGAGGGCGGCGCGGAAGTCGTCGACCGAGTCAGAAGTATGCACGCGGGTCACCCTACTTGATCTCGCCGAAGACCTCGTGGCGCACGATCTGCCATCCCTGCGGCGCCGACAGCCGCTCGGCGTGGATGGCGCAGAGGTCGTAGGAGTGGGGTTCGTGAGAGAGGCTGAGCGGGCCGAGCACGGCCATCGAGTCGGCATACACGTAGGTCAGCGTCGACACGGCGTCGCGCGGACAGGCGACACGGGAACACGGACGGCTCAACATCGCGCTCAGACTACCGGAGCACCACCGACGTAGGATTGCGACATGCCCCGCAACCGCCGCACCAGCAGCAACCCCCCGGCGACCAGCCGGTGGCGCAGCCGTCACGGCAGAGGGGCGCGTGGTCCGGTGACCGGTCCGCATCTTCCGATGCTGCAGAACCGCATCGACTTCTTCGACATGACGGTCGCCTCCACCGCCGACTATCTCAAGGGCGTGTGGCCCCAGGAGCTCGCGAACGTCCATTTCGAGGTCGCCGCGACGCCGATCGGCAACACCGGCACCGATGGCGTCGACCGCTGGTACGTGGATCACGCCCGCCGCCGGATCGTGCTGTACCGAGTGCCCATCCAGCGCCTCACCAAGCTGCATCGCGACGACGATCTGCACCGCCGCATGTACATCGAGGGGTGCGTGTTCCGGGCTGTGGCGGAGCTGCTGGGCAAAGACCCGTGGGACCTCGCGCCCGACCGCTTCCGGCACTTCTGATCCGCGTTCCGCACTGACCGGGCGCCACGCACCGGCCGCGATCGGGTCAGTGCGGATAGACCTCGATCGGCGCCGCGAGAGGCCCGGCGGGTGCCACCGCGAAGGAGCTCGAGAGCCCGTCACCGCTCATGCTGACGCTCACCTCCAGACCATCGACTCCGGTCAGTGTGTAACGCCCGCTGCGCACGGTGAGGTTGGCGCCGCCCTCGGCCGGCACAGTCACCGTGGTCGAGTCGCCGGTCGACAGTCTGACCTTGACCGTGGCGTCCTTATCCCCCGCGTTGGCGAAGTGCAGCTGCGGGCCGGCGCCCGGCGGGACGGCGACCAGCTGCGTGTGACCGAGCGGCGCGGTAGAGGAGAACCACGAGAAGTCACGGGATTTCGTGCCGATCACGGAGGTGCGCACCGCGGCGACGACGGGGACGTCCGAGCGGACGGTCACTGTGAAGTTGCCGTCCTTGAGGTTGTCGAGCGGGATCTCGGCGACGTTCCCGGCCTTCACCGTCTGCGCGTAGGAGTTGCCTGCGTTCGTCCCGGTCTCCCCGACGGCGCCGATGGTGATCTTGGCGTCCTGGCTGCCGGGCACCAGGATCCGGACCGTCGGATAGTCCACTCCCACGCTCTCGGCCGACTGGCCCGCGGTGATCGCCGCGAGCGACCCGATCGTCACGCCGGGGATGGTCTGCACGCGCCCGGGGGCTCCCGTCGCCCCGACGAGCTCGACGCCGCGCGGCTGGATGCCCTGCTCGAAGCTCTGCTGCATCGTGGCGACCACTTGGCCGCCGGTCGTCGTCACGTGCACGACGGGCGCCGTCGCCGACGGGGCGAGACCGGCCAGCGGCACGACCTTCTGCGATCCGGCCGGCACCAGGATGCCGGTGGCTCCTGGAGCGCTGACGCGGCCGGTCTCCGTGTAGATGTCGAGGTTGACCGTCGCGTCGACGGAGGTCGGGTTCGAGAGCATGACCAGACTCGTCTGGCCGAGCGTGGTGGCGCCGGCCACGAGCCAGCTGTCGGCCGACGGCTCCGCGCAGGCGGCCGCGGCCAGCCCGGCGAGATCGTCGGTCGTCACGTTCTCCAGCTGGGACCCGGCGAAGAGCGGGGCGTGACCCGCACCCTGCGGGGTCGTCGCCGTCAACGCGAGCGGCGCCTGGTCGGACGAGGTGGTGTCGGCGTCCGGCTTGAGGGAGCGCGACTGCGTGTCGGCGCCCGAGGCCCCGTAGACGGTGGTGACGTCGCCGATCGCGCTCGGTCGAGTGGCCTGACCGGCATCGGCGGCGAGGGCGAGCACCGGGCCCGGGCACACGCGCTGCTGGTCCGCAGGGACGGGACGCACGGTCTTCGACGGCGAGTCGATCGCGAAACCGGGGAGCGGCAGCAGCGTCGCACCTGCGATGACGACGGCCGCGATGCCGATGCCCACGATCCCGCCGATCGCGCGGACGCCGCCCTGGGCGAGTGCTCGACGGTCAGCCACGATCGCTCCCCTCTGTCGACGGGCGCGGTCGGATGATCGTCTCATCGAGGCCGTCCTCCAGGGTCGTCGGCGCCCCGACGGGCACCGGCGCGGACTCGAGGTCACGTTCGGGTCGGGGTTCGGGCGCCTGCTCGGGTTCGGGCGCCTGCTCGGGTTCGGGCGCCTGCTCGGCTTCGGGGGTCTGCTCGGCTTCTGGCGCCTGCTCGGGTTCCGGGTCCGGCTCGGGTGCCCGCTCGGTTTCCGGCTCCGCCTCGGGCGCCTGCTCGCGTTCCGGCCCCTGCTCCTGCTGCGGCACCTCGGGCACGGAACCGACGTCCTCGCCGTACGACTCGACGGCCGCCTCCTCGTCAGGCTCCGCCTCCCAATCGTCGAGGCTCTCCTCCGCGATCGGCACGTCTCCGTCCGACGGCGGATCCGGCTCGTCGTCCGGTTCGACCGCGGGAGGCTCGCCGCCGTGACGGCGCTCCGGCCTGCGCGCGTTGAGCTCCGAGACCCGGTCGGCCGAGCGTGTGGTCGGGATCGCCAGCAGCAGAGTGAAGCCGACGATCACCCCCTGCACGAGCAGCACGATCAGCCTCCAGATTCCACCGGCGTCCGGCGGGATCTGGGCGGCGGGAGGCACGACGGCGGTGCCGCGATCGAATGCCCAGAGCGACCCGCTCGTCGTCTGGCCGACGGACACCAGGAGCGGGTCGGCGTCCATGGCGACGCTCGCTCGGGTCCTGGTCGCCTCGGCCGCGGTGGTGTCCGGCTCGGTGCCGGCCTGCTTCTGGTTCAGTGCGGTCGCCGGCGGCGCGAGCAGCACGAAGTCGATTCCGAGTCGCTTGAGCTCGCCCGACGCGTCGTAGCCGCTGCGCGACGACAGGTTGCCCGCGAGCGTGGCGAGCTCGCGCTGGCCCGGGGTCAACGAGCGCGACGTGGAGCTCAGCGTGCTCTGCCCGTCGAGCGTCTGCCCTGCGCCGCGGACGACCTCCGCTTCGATTCCGCCGTCCGGCTGCGGTGTGATGCGCACGGTGCCCGCGCGCGGCTGGGTGGCGGCCTTCGCCGTCACGACGGCGGGCATGGTCCGGCCGTCGGCGGCGGTGACGGTCGCATTGCCGTCGTGCGTGGCGACCGCCGAGGGCACCGCGGCGATCGCCAGGGTGATCATGGCGACCCACGCCGGTGCCAGCGAGCCGCGTTTCAGCGCGGACAGCGCGAGCACCGCCGCCCCGACCAACCCGACCCAGTAGAGGCTCAGAGCGCTGCCCGGCCAGATCGGTGCGACCGTCGCGCCGCTCACCGCGACCTCCAGGTGCAGCGCGGCAACGGCGGTCAGGAATCCCGCGAGCGCGACGAGCAGGGCGACGACGGCTCGCACGGTCCCGCGGAGGAACAGCGCGAGGATCGCCAGGATGCCGAGGGGTGCGAGCAGGATCGGCACCAGGATGTTGCCGGCTCCGGTGCCGAGCGTCAGCGTCTGGGCGATGGCGTGCCAGCCGCCGAGCGTGCCGTCGGGGAAGCCGAGTGCGAGCTGCCAGGCGGGCGTCTGCCGGGCGTCGAGCACCACGCCGGGGTCGGCGAACACGGAGAGCCAGGCTCCGCGGGCCGCCTGCTGCCAGACCAGCGGTGCGAACAGCACGACGGCGGGCAGCGGGATGAAGACGATCCGAGCGGCCCGGCGTCCGGCGAAGCCGATGGCCGCGATCCACGCGACGACGAGCGCCGGGATGAGCACAGGGGCGCAGGCCACGGTCGCGGCGGCCAGCAGCGCCGTCGTCGCGCTGGCCGTCCACGAGCGGCGAGCGGCCAGACCGGCGAAGAAGAGCCAGGGGAGCAGGACATGGGCGAGCACGGCCCCGGGGCGGCCGCCCTGCAGCGCGATGAACAGCGTCGGGGCGAGCGCATAGGCGATTCCCGCGAACGCCCGGATGGTCGGGCGGACGGTGAGGCGCGCCGCCGCGAGCCAGGCCCCGAGCGCCGCGAGCGGTAGCGCGAGCAGCCAGACGCCGACCAGGGAGGCGCTGGGCTGCCAGAAGGTCAGGGTGCCGAGCACGGCGAGGACGGCCGAGAACGGGTCGACGGCGCCCACGAAACCGAGGTTGATGTCGCGCCAGCCGTAGCCGAGGTTCGCCCAGAGCTGGCCGACGGAGGCGTTGAGCGGCAGCATCCCCCCGCCCGTGATGGCCGTGGACGACGCGAGCGGATAGAACAGCGCGACGCCGATGACCAGCGCCGCCAGCACGGTCCAGCCGCCGCCGGTCCCCCAAAAGTCCAGATCTTGGCGCTCGCCCTGCTGGCGCACCAGCGCCGCCTCGCGTTTGAGGGCCCTGCTGCGGCGCACATCGCCGAACGGGATGCGCAATGGCGCGATCGCCGCCCAGGTCACCGTCTTGGCCTTCGCGAGCCGCCGGCGCGCGTTGCTGACCGCGAGTCCGGAGAACGCGACCCGGAACGCGGCACCCAGCTCGCCGCTCACCGAGCCCGGCTCCTTGCGCAACAGCCGCAGGATCGCGCGCAGGATCGCGAGGGGCACGAGCGTCAACCAGTGCGGGACGACCGCCCAGCCGGGCGCGTAGGCCATGCGCCGGTGGAGCTGCGCACGGCGCCGCTCCCCCGCGAGCTTGCGACGGACCGACCACTTGCGCGACAGGTTGGGACCGGCGATGCCGTCGCCGCCCACGGCGACGCGGGCCTGCGCGACCAGGGTCACCCGGTAGCCGGCGAGGCGTGCCCTGGTGCAGAAGTCGAGGCCGTCGTCAACGGTCGGGAGGGCGGGATCGAACCCGTCGAGGGCCTCCCAGACGGGCTGGCGCACGAGCATGCCGGCCGACGACACGGCGAGCACGTCGCTCAGCCCGTCGTGCTGGGCCTGGTCGAGCTCGTTCTCGACCAGCGGCAGCGAGGCTCCGAACGGGGTCATCGCCTCGCCGAACTCGCGGATGAACGTGGCGTCGTCGGCGTCGACCAGCTTCGGGCCGACCACGGCGACGGACGGCGACACCTCGAGAGCGCCGAGCAGGGCCTGCAGGGCCTCCGGCTCGGGGGCCGTGTCCTGGGCGAGCAGCCAGAGCAGCTCGTCGGACGACGAGGTGGGCGGCAGGACGCGCACGGCGGTCGAGACGGCCGTGCCGAACGGGAGCTTCTCACCGCTGCGGAGGAGGTGGGTGGGGCGGGCGTCCGCCAGCAGGCGTGCGGCGTCGTCCGTGCTCGCGCAGTCGACGGCGATCACGGCGTCCGGCTGGCGGGTCTGCGCCGCGATGGCGTCGAGAGTGCGCTGCAGGCGGGGGCCGCCGCTGTGGGCGACGACGATGGCGGTGACTCTCGGATACATCGGGAGTCAGCCTAAGTTGGGGCTGCGCCGATCCCGGTAGTGCGTCGGGCGCGGCGCGTATTCGACCCGGTCAGCCGGCGCGCTTGCGGAGCTTGCGACGCTCGCGCTCCGAGAGCCCGCCCCAGATGCCGAAACGCTCGTCGTTCGAGAGGGCGTATTCGAGGCACTGGGACCGGACCTCGCACGAGGTGCAGATCCGCTTCGCGTCACGCGTCGAGCCGCCCTTCTCGGGGAAGAACGCCTCGGGATCCGTCTGCGCGCACAAGGCGTCGGACTGCCAGGCGAGAGGGTTGTCGTCGTCGACCCCCGCTCGCACACCTGGAACCCCGAGTCGCACCGGATCGATGAACCAGTCGTCGGGTACCCCAGAACGATATTCAGGAACTGCCATATCGGTCTCCCCACCCTTGAACTGCCTGCGACACATTTGTCGTGTCGCAATAATTACACCGTTGTCATTCGATTCAGTCAAGTCGCGAATCGTAAAGCCTTAACGCCTGGTCGAGACTTCACGACGCGCCGACGATCGACAACGATCGCGACACGCCCGACCTGTCTACCCCCGCCGGTCGGGATTCAGGACGCCGCCTGGCGTGCTTCCCAGGCGCTGCCTACCATCTCGTCGAGGGTGTGGCGCATCTTCCAGTCGAGGTCGCGGGCTGCGAGCTCTCCCGAGGCAACGATCCTCGCCGGGTCGCCCGGACGTCGAGGCCCCACTTCTGGGGTGAAGGCGATTCCGGTCACGGAGGCCACCGTCGACATGATCTCGCCGACGCTGACACCGTCGCCGCTGCCCAGGTTGTACACGGCCTCCACGGGCTCGCCTGCATCGAGGCGCTTGGCCGCAGCCACGTGCGAGACGGCCAGGTCGGCGACGTGGATGTAGTCGCGCACACAGGTGCCGTCCGGCGTCGGGTAGTCGTCGCCGTTGATCCGCGGGACGCGGCCGTCGACCAGGGCGTCGAAGACGAGCGGGAACAGGTTGTGCGGGCTCGTGTCGCGCAGAGCCGGGTCGCCGGAGCCGACCACGTTGAAGTAGCGGAGGGAGGTGTGGCGGAGGCCGGTGGCGACGCCCTGGTCGCGCAGCAACCACTCCCCGATCAGCTTGGACTCGCCGTAGGGCGACTCCGGGCTCTTGGGCGTCGTCTCCGTGACCGTCTCCACGTCGGGCGTTCCGTAGACCGCGGCCGACGACGAGAAGACGATGGCGTCGACCCCCGCCTCCTGCATCGCCGCCAGCAGCACGGCGGTCGCCGTCACGTTCTGCTCGTAGGTGTGCAGCGGGCGCTGGACCGAGACGCCGGCGTACTTGAACCCGGCCACGTGCACGACACCGCTGATCGTGTGCTCGCGGAACACGCGCTCCAGCAGGTCGCCGTCGAGGATGGTGCCGCGGTAGAACGGCACGTCGGCCGGGACGAACTCCTCGTGGCCGCTGGACAGGTCGTCCACGACGACCACGCCGATCCCCTCAGCGCGGAACGCCCTCACGACGTGGGAGCCGATGTATCCGGCACCTCCGGTCACCAACCACGCCACGGCGTCCTCCAGCCTCGAGCGGAAAAGGGGGTCGTGAGAACCCTATCGTCCGCGAGGAGGACGACTCGGCGGGCGGCCGGCTCCTAGGGTCGGAGCATGAGCACCATCGCTGCGGCGCGCACCTGGATCGTGATCTTCATCGTGGGCCTCGTGCTCAGCGGCATCACCGCCTTCCCGTTGGCCTGGGAGGTCTCCCTCGCATCGCAGGTCCTGCACGCGACGCCGGCGCCTGATATCGCTCCCGGCCTCGTGGAGTGGGTCGACCGCGTGCACCACGCGCTGGAGGACACCGCGCGCTATCCGTTCCTCTCGTACGGCACCGACTGGCTCGCCTTCGCGCACCTCGTCATCGCCGTCGCCTTCATCGGGCCGCTGATGGATCCGGTCAGGAACATCTGGGTGCTCCGGTTCGGCATGATCGCGTGCGCCGGCATCGTGCCGCTCGCGGTCATCGCCGGCGCCGTGCGGGGCATCCCGCTCGGATGGCAGCTGATCGACATCTCGTTCGGCGTGCTCGGGATCATCCCGCTGCTGTTCGCCCACCGGTTGGCCCTGCGGCTGGAGCGGGACGCTTCGGCGCAGGCCGCAGTCGCCCTCCGGGCGGGGTGAGCGGCCGACGGCCGGCCGGGGTCAGACGAACGCGGCCTCTCCGGTGATCGCCCGTCCCACGATGAGCGTGTTCATCTCGCGGGTGCCCTCGTACGAGTAGAGGGCCTCCGCGTCGGCGAAGAACCGGGCGACGTCGTAGTCGATCACGATGCCGTTGCCGCCCATCAACTCGCGGCAGCGGGCGACGGTCTCGCGCATCCGCGCGGTCGCGAACGCCTTCGCGAGGGCCGAGTGCTCGTCGCGCTGCTCGTCGTCGTCGAGCATCTGCGAGACACGCGTGCACAGGGCGATGGAGGCGGTGATGTCGCCGATCGACTTCACCAGGAGGTCCTGGATCAGCTGGTGCTTGGCGATCGGCTTGCCGAACTGCACACGCTCCTTCGCGTAGCGCAGGGCGGCCTCGTAGGCGCCGACCGCGACGCCCACGGCGGCCCAGGCGACCTCCGCGCGGGTCAACCGCAGCACGGCGGCGGTGTCGCGGAAGCTGTTCGCGTTCTGCAGGCGCAGCGACTCGGGCACCCGGACGTTCTCCAGGGTGATGTCGGCGTTCTGGACGATGCGCAGCGACTGCTTGCCCTCGATCTTCGTCGCGGTGTAGCCGGGCGTGCTCGTCGGGACGATGAAGCCCTTGACCTGGCCGTCCTCCGCGCTCTTCGCCCAGATCACGGTGATGTCGCTGAACGTCGCGTTGCCGATCCAGCGCTTGGATCCGTTGAGGATCCAGTCGTCGCCGTCGCGGGTGGCGACGGTGCGCAGCCCCTGCGCCGAGTCGGAGCCGGAGTCGGGCTCGGTGAGCCCGAACGCGCCGAGCACCTCCCCGCTCGCCAGCTTGGGCAGCCACTGCGCCCGCTGCTCCGCAGACCCGCAGACGCCGATGGCGCCGAGCGCCAGGCCGTTCTGCACGCCGACGTAGGTGCTGACCGAGGCGTCGACACGGGCGAGCTCGAGCGCCACCCAGCCGCGGAAGACAGCCGAGTTCTCGAACGGCGCCGTCTCGGCGAAGCCCAGGCCGATCGCACCGGCGCCGTGCAGCACCTCGATGATCTGGTGCGGGAACTCGGCGCGCTCCCAGTACTCGTTGACGATCGGCTTGATCTCGCCCTCCAGGCGGGCGCGCAGATTCGCGAGGAAGTCCTTCTCACGCTCGGTGAGGAGGTTCTCGAAGCCGTAGAAGTCGCTGGCGAGGGTCTCGAAGGACATGTGTGCTCCATTGCGTCCGGTCGGGCAGAGGCGTCGTCAGCCTAGGGAACGGTCCGGGGCGCGGCAACGCGATTGGTACTTTGGTCTAACCGGATCGAAGGGAAGACGACGGATGTTTGTGCGCATCGGCAACACCCCGCGCGATTACGCATGGGGATCCACCACGGCGATCGCCGGCCTCCTCGGCACGACGCCCAGCGGTGCGCCGGAGGCGGAACTGTGGCTGGGCGCGCATCCCGGCTCCCCCTCCCGGATCCTCGACTCCACGCAGACCGACGGCGCGACCGACCTGGCCGCCTGGCAGGAGGCCGCCGGCAGACTGCCCTACCTGCTCAAGGTGCTCGCCGCTGCGAGCCCGCTGTCGCTGCAGGCGCACCCGTCGTCCGCACAGGCGCGCGCGGGATTCCAGCGCGAGAACGCGGAGGGTCTCGCGCCCGACTCGCCGGAGCGCAACTACAAGGACCCCTTCCACAAGCCGGAGATGATCTTCGCCCTCTCCGACCCGTTCGACGCCCTGTGCGGCTTCCGCGAGCCGGCCGACAGCCGTGCAGCGCTGGAACGACTCGCCGGCGATGACCCGGCGGTCGCCGCGTTCGCCGCGACACTCGTCGGGCCGCCGGCCGAGGTGCTCCGCGGCGCGACCGAGTGGCTGCTCGGCGGGGCGCCCGAGGTCGCCGAGGTGGTCGACGCGGTCGTCGCCGCGGCTCGGGAGGCCGACGGCGTCGACGCCGACACCGTCCGGATGCTGGCCGCCGCCTTCCCCGGCGACCCGGGCATCGTGCTCGCCCTGCTCCTCAACCGCGTCGCCCTGAGGCCAGGCGACGCGCTCTACCTGCCCGCCGGTAACATCCACGCCTACCTGCGCGGGCTCGGCATCGAGCTGATGGCGGCCTCCGACAACGTGCTGCGCGGCGGTCTCACCCCCAAGCGGATCGACGTCCCCGAGCTGGTGCGCATCCTCGACTTCGCGCCCTTCGCCGTGACGCCGATGGTGCGCGAGCGCCCGGCGCCCGGTGTCGAGGAGTTCGTCCCCGACGTCCCCGACTTCCGGCTCACCCGCATCGAGGTGGGCGGGGACGTGCCGTCGGCCTCCGTCGGGCTGCCCGGCACCGCGATCGTCCTCTGCACGGCCGGCGACCTCGAGGTCGAGGGCGCGACGGAGGCGCTGCGCCTGACGCGCGGGGAGGCCGCCGTGGTGACGGAGGACGAGCTCAGGCTGTCGGTCGTCGGCGGTGCGGGGACGCTGTTCCTCGCGACGCCGAACCGGTGAGCTATTCTGCGGGAGTGAACAGCCCGAGGCCTGTGCCGTCCAGCGGTCTGTCGCTGAGCGACCGCATCCGCACGGCGCGGGGGGCCTCGGGGACCGGCGCGTCCGTGTTCGCCGTGCTGCTGCTGTTCACGCTCTTCGCCGGGGACTTCTGGCGAAACCTGATCAGCTGGCCGGGCTATTTCGTGCTCGCCGCCGTGCTGGCGGCGGGCAGCATCGTCTTCCTGGTCAGGACGCGGCCGGCGTTCCGCTGGCGCAAGACGCCGAAGACCCTCGTGCTCTTCCTCGCCCTCGCGATCGTCTCGCTGGCGTGGTCGGCCTACCCCGGCGCGACGGCGCTCGGGCTCCTCGCCCAGCTGGCCACGACGGCCGCCGCCGTGTTCCTGGCGCTGTGCCTGAGCTGGCGGGCGGTGCTGACCGCGCTCGCCAACGCGTTCCGCTGGATCCTCGGGCTGTCGCTGCTGTTCGAGCTGATCGTCGCGGTCTTCGTGCGGCACCCGATCCTGCCGCTCACGCCGGCCCAGCCGGTGCCCAGCGGGCACATCCCTTCGGCGTTCTACTGGAGCCGCAACCTGCTGTTCCACGGCGGCCAGATCCAGGGCATCGTCGGCAACAGCAACCTGCTCGCCATGATCGCGCTGCTCTCGCTCGTGGTGTTCGGCGTCCAGCTCGCCGACCGCACCATCCGCCGGGGCACGGCGATCACCTGGCTGGTCGTCTCGGTGGTGACGTTCGCGCTCACGCGCTCCTCCACCGTCTTCATCGCGACGGTGTTCACCGCAGTGGTGCTGGGCTTCGCCCTGTGGACCCGGCGCGCCGGCCCCGAGCGCCGCAGGCCGGTCTACCTGACCGCCGCCGCCCTGGTGGTCGTCGCGGTCGTCGCCGTCGTGCTGTTCGCCTCGAAGATCCCCGTGCTGCTCGGCAAGAGCGAAGACCTCACCGGCCGGCTCACGATCTGGAACTCGGTCATCCACCTCGCGCAGGAGCGGCCGGCGTTCGGCTGGGGCTGGGTGAGCTACTGGGCGCCGTGGGTGTCTCCGTTCAAGAACCTCGCCGAACGCGGCGGCGTGGTCTACCTCCAGGCGCACAACGCCTGGCTCGACGTCTGGCTGCAGCTCGGGATCGTCGGCCTGGTGATCTTCGCGCTGCTCATCGTCAGCACGCTGTGGAGGTCGTGGTTCCAGGCCGTCGACCGCCCCCGGTTCGCCGCGGGTGACTCCCTGCCCTACACCGCGCTGACCCTCCTGCCGCTGCTCCTCCTCGCCGCGCTGCTCGCGCAGAGCCTGGCGGAGAGCCGCATCCTGATCGAGGCGGGCTGGACGCTTCTCGTGCTCGTCTCCGTGAAGACCAAGCAGTCCGCGCCGTAGGATTCTCTTCATGGCCGAACCGCGTCGAACTCTGGTGCCGCCCGCGGTGACCGAGTTCCTCGGATCGGCGAGGTTCACCTCCACGCTCGCCCTGCTCGCCGTCGTGACCGGGTTCTCGACGCACGCGATCCGCGCTCTGATCGGCTGGCCCGGCCTGATCGGCGTGCTCTGCACGATCGCGGTGCTCGCCGGCCTGTCGTTCGTCGCGCAGCGCAAGCTGATCGAATGGCACGGCCTGCTGCCGATCTCCGCGCTGCTCTTCGTCGGCTGGTGCGCGCTCTCGCTGATCTGGAGCGACTACCAGTGGGCCACCCTCGCCGGGGTGGTCTACCAGCTGCTGTTCGCATTCCTCGCGGTCTACATCGCGCTGGTGCGCGACGCGATCCAGATCGTCCGCGTGGTCGGCGACGCCCTCCGCGCGCTGCTGACCGTGTCTCTCGCCCTGGAGATCCTCAGCGGCCTGCTGCTCGACATGCCCATCCGCTTCCTCGGCATCGCGGGCAATATCGCGGCGGGCGGCCCGATCCAGGGATTGTTCGGGTCGCGCAACGCGCTCAGCATCGTCGCCCTCATCGCGTTCGTCACGTTCCTGGTCGAGCTGCGCACCCGCTCGGTGCGCCCGCAGCTGGCGGCGTACTCGATCACGCTCGCGGTGCTCTGCATCCTGCTGGCGCACTCCCCCGTTATCGCGGCCGTATCGGTCGTCGTCGGGTTCGCCACCCTTGCGCTCTACCTGCTGCGCAAGGTTCCTGCGCACCGCCGCACCCTGGTGCAGTGGGGGCTGGCGCTCCTGACGATCGCCATCCTCGTCACGGCGTACATCTACCGGACGCGCGTGATCGACCTGCTGAACGCCCGTGCCGACTTCCAGGTGCGTTACAAGCTCTGGATCCAGATCTGGGAGCTCATCCCGATCAACCAGATCGCGGGATGGGGCTGGGTGGGCGCCTGGCCGACCGACCTCTACCCGTTCAACGCCATCCAGGATGCGACGGGCACCTATCACCCGGACGGCCTCAATGCCTACCTCGACGTCTACCTCCAGGTCGGCTTCATCGGCCTGCTGCTCTTCGTCGCGCTGATCGCGCTGGCGTTCAGCCGCTCCTGGCTGCTCGCGTCCAACCGTCGCAGCGTCGTCTACGCGTGGGCTCCGCTGGTGATGGTCTCGCTGCTCGTCACGAGCGTCTTCGAGAGCTCGATCCTGATCGAGTCCGGCTGGATGCTGCTGGTGATCTGCACCGTCAAGGCGTCCCAGGGGATGAGCTGGCGGCTGCGGCTCCCACGACGCGACGCCGGCTGACGAGCCGGAGTCCGAGGAGATGCACGATCAGCCCGATGGCCGGACCGGATGCGAGCGCGATCACGGTGCGCACCGGGAGCGGCAACGGCAGCGGCAGGGCCAGGACGACGATGGACACGACGGAGGCGCCGACCCAGCCTGCGGCATACAGCCCGTGCTGGTTCCTGGAGAGAACGGCGGAGCCGGAGATGCACAGCGCACCGATGAGTCCGGACGACGCGACGAGCCCGGTGAGGACCGGGGCCGAGATCGTGAACTGATGGCCGAAGACGAACTGCAGGACAGGCACGGCCCAGAGCCAGGTTCCGAGGCAGAGGACCGCGACGACGCCGGTCAGACCGAGCAGGAGCAGCGTGGTCCATCGAGCGACGCTCGCCGGTGCGTGTGAGAACCGGCTCACCAGGTAGCTGGTGAGTGCCATGAGCGGAACGAGGACCGGGGCACGTGTGAGCGTCACTGCGAGGACCAGCGTGCCGAGCAGATCGTGGTTGTCCGGGCCGGCGAAGAACGAAAGCACGAGCGGGAACCCGTTGATCAGGACGGCCGTCGCGCTCGCGGCCACCATCGTCCGCGCCGTGTTGAGCGCGAGCCGACCATAGCCGATCGAGACCCGACCGTGCCCGGCGAGACGCTGGCGCCCGGCGATCCCCACCACCAGCAGCGACAGCGGGAACGGCAGGATGACCGCGACGGCGAGCGCGACGACATCATGGCTGACGGTGAGCACTCCGAGCACGAAGACGACGCGGAGGATGCCGTCGAGCGCCACGATGGCCGCGAGATGCCTCCACATCCCGGCGCCCGCCATCACCCCGGAGGCTGCGGCGACGAGGCCGTTCAGGGCGGCGCCGATGCTGACCAACCACGCGAGGTTCGCGTTCTCCGCCCCGAGGCTCGGGACCGCCCACAACGGGGCCAGCAGCATGATCGCCGTCGCCACCACCAGGGAGACCCCGACCGCGAACCGCCAGAGCGTCGCTCGACCCTGCGGCCGGATGTCGGCCGCCTCGTGGGCCACGACCCTTGTCGACTCCTGCTGCAGACCGAAGAGGATGCCCACGACTAGGAAGAGTGCCGACCAGAAGACGGAGAACAGACCGTACCCCGCGGCGCCCGCCTCGACGAACACCCGCCAGGTGACCAGGTACCCGGACAGGCCGGAGACGACCGTAGCTGCGAGGATCAACGGAATGGAACGCTTGTCGCTGCGCGGTGCGATATCGTCGGTGTCGGGAAGCGGTTCGTTGAGGGGCTCGGACGATGTTATGAGGGACGCTCCCTATGCGCATGACATGATGGACTTCGGCCACTTCTCGCAGCATGCCCACCTTACGACGAAAGTCTGGAAGCAGTGACGATCGACATCATGATGCCGTTCTACGGCGATCCGGCGCAGTTCCGCCGGGCAGTCGAAAGCGTCGTCGCGCAGAGCGATCCGGACTGGCGGCTCGTCGTCGTGGACGACAACTATCCCGACACGTCACCGGGTGACTGGCTCGTCGGGTTGGGGGACGCGCGCATCAGCTACGTCCGCAACGAGGCGAACCTGGGTGTGGCGGGCAACTTCTCCAAGTGTCTCGAACTGGTCCGCTCCGACTACTTCCTCCTCATGGGTTGCGACGACATCCTCGAGCCTGCGTACGTCGGGCGGATGGGGTCGGCGATCCTGGAGTATCCGACCGCGTCGTACTTCCAGCCGGGCGTGACGGTGATCGGGAGCGACGGCAATCCCACGACCCCCCTTCCGGACCGCGTCAAGCGGTGGGCGCGGCCGCGCCGTGCCAGCACCTCCATCCTGTCCGGCGAGTCGCTTGCGAGCAGCCTGCTGCGCGGCAACTGGACGTACTTCCCGTCCATCTGCTGGCGCGCGGACGTGGTCCGCCAGTACGGGTTCGTGGAGGACTTCGAGGTCGTGCTCGATCTCGCGTTGCAGCTGGAGATCATCCGCGGCGGAGGCTCGCTCGTCGTGCTGCCGGACCCGCTGTTCCGCTACCGTCGGCACGCCGGCAGCGTCTCGTCGTGGTCGGCGAAAGACGGTTCGCGCTTCGCCGAGGAACGTGCCTTCTTCGCCACCGCCCGGAAACTCATGGACGAGGCGGGATGGCATCACGCGGCGCGGGTGGCGCGCTTCCACATGTCGTCACGACTCAACGCGGCCACGAAACTGCCGGCAGCGCTCAGGCACTGGAACACGGACGGCATCCGGGCGCTCACACGCCACATCGTCGGGTACTGAGCGCGCTCAGGCGGGCTGAACGAGATCCCGCAGCACATCGCGGAGGCCGCCGCCGTACCGCGTGTACGCTCCCGTCAACGCCTGGCGGACGACCGGGACGATACGCAGCGGCCGAGCCGCAGGGTAACCGGACCTGATCCGTTCGTGGACGACCTTGGCCTCGAGCACCGCGACGAGCTGACGGTCGGCCGAGCCATCGGCGGAGACCCGGAGAAAGAGGTCCTCCGCCCGGGCCAGCAGACGGGCGTTGCGCGCGGCCCTCGATGCGGTCAGCCTGCCCATCGCCGTGCCTGCCGTGAGCCGACTCGCGCCGATCTGGTTGCCCCCGTGGATGCGATAGTCGGTGAGGGTGCGCCGACTGACCCGCAGCCCGTCTCCGATCGCGGCCAGCATCGCGAGCCATTCGTCGTGCACCCAGGAACCCGGGAACGGCATCGCGGCCTCCGCGAGTTCCCGCCGGAGGGCCGCGGTCGCTCCCGTGACGATGTTCCGGCGCAACAGTACCCTCGCGCCATCGCCGCGCTCCTCGGCCCTCAGTTCGCCGGCGCTCACGCCGAGAGCACCGAACAAGGTATCCCCCGTCGGCGACCCGCTGCCGTCGATGATCCGCGCATCCGAATGGGCGAGGAGCGCGCCGGGGGCTGCGAGCAGGCCGAGCAACGACTCCACCTTGTCGGACGCCCAGCGGTCGTCCTGGTCGCACAGGAGGATCACGTCTCCGGTGGTCGCACGGATGGCGGCCTCGAAGTTGGCGGTGACCCCGAGCGGACGGTCGTTCTTCAGGATGACGACGTCGACGCCCGCCGGCGCCGACACGCGGAAACTCTCGAGAAGCTCGCGCGTGCCATCGCTCGACGCGTCGTCGGAGAGCACGATCTCGTCGATCATGCGCGACTGTGCGAGGACGGAGCGCAGCTGCTCGTCCAGGTGGTCTACGCCGTTGTGCGTGCAGAGTGCCACCGAGACGCGCTCAGCCACGCGGGCTCCCGCTGAGAAGCTGGTGCGAGGCCCATGCCGACTCGACGATGTCGCGCAGGTCGTGACGCGCCTCCCACCCGAGTTCGGAGCGAGCACGCGACGGGTCGGCGACGACGATCGCAGCGTCACCGGGACGTCGCTCTGCGACGCGAGGCACGAGATCGAGACCGGAGGCCGCCGCGATGGCCGAGATCATCTCCCGAACACTGCTGCCCCGGCCGGTGCCGATGTTGAAGGGCCGGTTGCCCGAGATAGCGCCGGAGGCCACGGCGTCGAGCGCGGCCAGATGCGCCGACGCCAGATCGGCGACGTGGATGTAGTCACGCACGCAGGTACCGTCGGGCGTCGGGTAGTCCGCCCCGAAGATGACCGGCTCCTCCCCCGCGTCGAGCTTCTCGAACACCATCGGCACGAGGTTGAGGACGGCGGTGTCGCCCAGCCGCGGCGAGCCCGCCCCCGCGACGTTGAAGTAACGCAGGCTCGCCGCGCGCAACGGGCGGGAAGCAGCGACCTCGTCGAGCATCTGCTCACCGATCAGCTTGGTGCGGCCGTACGGGCTGATCGGCGAGGTGGGAGAGGACTCCGGGATGCTGTCGCCCTCCGTCGAACCGTAGACAGCCGCTGATGAGGAGAACACGAGAGCTGAGACTCTCGCGGCCTCCATGGCGAGCAGCAGGTTCGCCATTCCGCCGACGTTCTGCTGGTAATACCACGCCGGTCGGAGCACCGACTCGTCGACGCGCTTGCGTGCCGCGAAATGAACGACGGCGTCGACCCCGGCCAGGGCATCCGTCAGCATCGGCACTGCCGAGGGCTCGGACAGGTCTGCGCGGAGGACCGGCACGTCGGGGATGCGGGCGGAGTCTCCGGTGACGAGATCATCGACCACGACGACGTCGTCCCCCCGTTGCTGAAGCTGGAGGACGACATGACCGCCGATGTACCCGGCCCCGCCGGTGACCAGGATTCTCATTCCGACAGTCTAGGAGACGCCGCTCGCGGCGAGTCCGCAGACCCGGGACCGCTACACTTGTCGAGGCCCGCGCGAGAGGAAAGCACGCAGAACATGGCAGCTACGGCACCCGCTCCCGTCCGCTCGTCCGATCGGTTCACCGCCTGGCTGCGGAGGTTCTGGGTCCCCGTCCTCCTCGTCGTGGTCGCACTCGGGTACGGCGGAACGGTCACAGCGATGCACTCCAAATCGCTCTCCCCGATCGACGAGTGGGTGTACAGCGACTACCTCGACAAGGTGCCGACCGAGCTCCTGGTGCATCAGGGCGAGACGATCGGACACGAAGCGCTCGACCGGATGGCCTGCAACGGCGTCTTCCCCTACGGACCGATGGGCGCGAAGTGCGGTTCCAGCTACAGCGACATCGCCAAGTTCCCCTTCCAGGGCAAGACATCGGCGGACGCGTACACGCCGACGTACTTCGGGATCACGTGGGTCGTCGGGGGTGCCATCCATCTCGCGACCGGGATCGACCAGCTGACCTCATGGCGATTGACGGGACCCCTGTGGCTGGCGGGAACGATGGTGGCGCTGTTCCTCCTCTTCCGCTCCTTCCGGGTTCCGCCGGCCGTCACGGTGGCGCTGGGGCTCGCGTTCATCGTGTCGCCGTTCACCTGGTGGACCTACACCTTCGTGAGCACCGATGCTCCGACCGTGCTGCTCGCCACCCTGCTCGTGCTCCTCGGGACGAAGTACGCGCGTGGCCGGCTGAGCGGGTGGTGGCTCGTCGGGCTCTCGGCGTTCGCCGTGCTGATGAAGGTCACGAACATCCTCGCCGTCTGCCTACTGGCTCTCTACCTGGTCTTCGTCTGGCTCTGGGAGCTGCGTAAGACGAGGTGGACGGACGGCTGGCGCACGCAGAGACCCGGTGTGGAACGTCGATCTTTGGGCCTGCCGCTCTTCGCAGTCCTCTCGGTCGGGGCCGGGATTGCGACCCAGGTGGCATGGTTGGCCGTACACCGCGCACTCGCGATCGGCCCTTCCGCCAATCAGGGACTCGGCGGCCCGTTGAGCCTCAAGTCTCTCGCCGTCCAGCTCACCAACTTCTTGCCGGGTACGCTCACGTCGAACGTGTGGATCACCGGTGGAAGCGGGTATGCGCTCCCGATCTTCGACTGGGCCGTCGCGCCGCTCTCGTGGATCTGCATCGCCGGTGTGCTCGGCGCGTTCTGGTCTGCACGGGTCCGGGGACGCACCGGCCCGATCATCATCGCCACGGCGATCGCATCCGTGGCATTCGCGCCGATGCTCGCGGTCGCGCTCACCGTCACCACCGGAAGCTACTTCGCTCTGCCGCCACGCTATGGCGCGCCGCTGCTTCCCGTCTTCCTGCTGATGCCTGCACTGCTCATCCGAAATCGGTGGGCGACATGGCTCATCATCGGCTACGGTGCCGCCCTCGGCATCGCGATGCTGATCCTGTCCGGCCTACTCTCCCGGTTCTGAGCCGGCCTCGCGCCGGGTGGTCGTCCCTCCGGAACTCAGATCCAGGGTCGCCGGGTCGGGAGCGCGCAGAATCGCGAGCTGCCGGGCGATCTGCGTGACCTCCTGCTCTGTCTTCCGATGCCTGCGCTGGACGACCAGGGAGTTGCCGATGAACACCACGATGAGCGCGTAGAGCAGCAGGTCGGTCCCTCTGCCGACGCCGAGGAGCTGCGCGATGGAGGTGACGGCCGACGGGAAGACGACTGCGAGGACGAGCAGGATCAGCAGCAGCACCATGAGCAGGCGCCGGATCGCGAGATGCCGCGCCCCTCGGCCGGGAAGCATGAGGAAGATCGCGAAGGCCGCGAAGATGACGATGAGAAGGATCTTGATGGCGAGCTGGCCGGTTTCCATGAGGGTCACGCTTACTTGAGGAAGAGATCGGAAAGGATGTTGATGGAGTTCCACACGGACTGACCCTTCGAACGGGAATAGTCGGTGTAGAGCACGTGGACAGGAGCCTCGGCCCAGCGGAGTCTGTTCCTGCCGATCTCCGCGACGATCTCGGAGGCGTGCGCCATCCGGTTCTGCAGGATGACGATCGACTCCGCCGCGTGCCGGTTGAAGGCCCGGAGTCCGTTGTGGGCGTCGGTCAGCTGCACACCACTGCTCATCCGCTCGAAGACGACGCCGGCGCGGAGCACGAGGCGCTTGAGAGGAGACAGCTTCGTCCGATCGTCGAGGAAGCGCGATCCGACGACGACATCCAGGTCGCCGCCGTCCAGCATGGTGACCATGGTCAGCGCGTCCTCGACACGATGCTGGCCGTCGGAGTCGAACGTGACGAAGTAGTCGGCCCGCGGATCCTGGAGCGCGTAATCCAGTCCGGTCCGCAGCGCGGCCCCTTGACCGAGGTTGACGGGGTGCTGCACGACCACCGCTCCTGCGGCACGCGCTTCGGCGGCTGAGTCGTCGGAACTGCCGTCGTCGACGCAGACGACCTTGGGAAACGTCTTACGCGCCTCTTCCATGACTGCACGGACGACGGTCGCTTCGTTGTACAGCGGAACGACAAGCCAGGTTCGCTGCTCGACGGGTATGGAAATGGGTCTCTCCTCGAGATCTGCGGCATCGCCGCGATGAGCGCCCTCATTTTAGCTTGGATGCGCGCTGCTACCCTTATCCGGTGTCAGAGGAGCCCTCCGCAGCAGGATCCGACGCCGGCAGGCTCTCCCTCGCCCGGCGCGGAGCGCTGTCGACCGGCAGCGTGGCCGCTCAAGGCCTTCTCCGCTTCCTCTACAGCCTGATCGTCGGGCGCCTTCTCGGGCCGGCGGCACTGGGCGTCGTGAACAGCAGCATCGCACTGGCCCAGTTCCTGTCGCTGGCGGCGCCTGCCGGGCTGGGAAGCGCGGCCACGACGTTCATCGCGCGCACGAACGGCGCGGGCTCGCACGCTCTCGCCGTCGGCATAACCGCCTTCCTCGCACGGATGACGCTGCTCACCGGCGCAGTGCTGTCGCTCATCGCAGCGGGCCTCACGGCCTTCGTCTTCGATCCGGGCGACTGGCTGGAGCCTGTGCTCGTCGCCCTGCTCACGTTCGCGCTCTCCGCCTATTCGTTCGTGCGGGGCGTCTACTTCGCGCACGGCCGGATGGATCGCGCCCTGTTCTGGGACATCGTCACGTCCGTCTCCGGGCTCCTCCTCCTCGTCGGCGTGATCGTCCTCGACTGGAGCGCCCTCCTCCTGCTCCCGCTCGCGATCACCTACGGCGTGTACGCGATCGCGGGCTGGCCCCGCGGCGGGCGCCTCGGCGAACGGGTGCCTTCCGGGCTCCGCCACGAGATCATCGCCTTCATCGGTTGGACCTCCCTGGCAGCGCTCACAACAGGAGGTTTCCTCCAGCTCAGCATGGTCATCGCCCGGGCGATCGGAACAGCGCAGGCGGCGGGCGAGTACGCGGCCGCTCTCAGTCTCGCCACGCCGGCCACCATGATCGGCTCGATCCTCTCGATCACGATGATGCCCACCATGGCCCACGCCGTCGGCCGGGACGACCGGGACAGTCTGCGCAAGCAGGCCGATCTGACCACGCGTACGCTGGCCCTGCTCCTCGGCCTCGCGTTCGGGTGCCTGATCGTCGCCTCGCGGCCGCTCATCGCCGTCCTGTTCGGAAGTCGCTTCCAGGGCGCGGATGCGATACTGCCCATCCTGATGGCCGCGAGCTTCGTTCAGAGCGTCAACGTCGGCGCTGTGACCGCGCTCGTGACGAGCCATCGCTCGACGGTGCGCGTGCCGTCGCTGCTGAGCCTCGCGGGCGTGGTGGTCGGGCTGGGCGTCATGGCAGCGCTGGTCCCCACGCTGTCGGTCACCGGCGTCGCGATCGGCTTCCTCGTGTCCGCCGTGATCTCGGGCCTCGGCCCGATCCTGGTGGTCTGGAGGGCGCACCGCATGCAGTGGACGGGTCTGTTCGTCCGCATCGCCTGCGGAGTCGTGCTCGTCGGCGTGCTGCTCGTCGTGACGCGGGAGTGGATCGGAGGGTATTGGGCGGATGTGGTGCTCGCGCTCGGATTCGCGGCCGCGTGGCTCGTCATCATGCTGCCGGAGCTGCGGATTCTGCGCCGATCCATAGCTGCGTGACCCCCGGTGGGGGCGCGCTCCATGATAGTTTCAGAAGAAAGCCCCCTGAAGTCTCCGTGCCGGAGAGGAACCTCACCATTGGTATACGTCGCCCCTGGAGCTGACGTGTCCCCGGACGCCGTCATCGGCGAGGGCACAAGGGTCTGGCATCTCGCTCAGATCCGCGAGTCCGCGGTCATCGGCCGCGACTGCGTGATCGGACGCGCCGCCTACATCGGCACCGGTGTACGAGTCGGCGACAACTGCAAGATCCAGAACCACGCTCTGGTCTACGAGCCGGCCGTGCTCGGCGACGGAGTCTTCGTCGGACCAGCCGTCGTCTTCACGAACGACCACAACCCTCGGGCCGTCACGCCCGACGGGCAGCTGAAATCCGCGTCCGACTGGCAGCCTGTGGGAGTCACCGTCCGCGAGGGCGCGTCCATCGGTGCAGGCGCGGTGTGCGTGGCTCCGGTGAGTATCGGGCGTTGGGCTCTCGTAGCAGCCGGAGCCGTGGTGACCCGCGACGTACCGGACTTCGCGCTCGTCGCCGGCAATCCTGCTCGTCGCATCGGCTGGGTGGGACGCTCCGGCGCACGGCTGGTCTCCGACGACGACGGCTGGCGGTGCCCTGACACCGACGAACGCTTCGTCGAAAGAGCTGGACTCCTCGAGGAACGACCCGCATGAGCAACACCGACTCCTTCATCCCTGCCGCCCGCCCCGTCGTGGGCGAAGCGGAGCGCGCAGCCGTCGACGCGGTGCTCGCCTCCGGGATGCTGGCTCAGGGTGCCGAGGTCGAGGCATTCGAGAGCGAGTTCGCCGACGCCGTTGTCGGCGGGACGCCGTGCGTCGCTGTGAACTCCGGCACGTCCGGCCTGCACCTCGGGCTCCTGGCAGCAGGCATCGGCCCGGGCGACGAGGTCGTCGTGCCGTCGTTCACGTTCGCCGCGACGGCGAACTCGGTCGCTCTCACGGGCGCGACTCCGGTGTTCGCCGACATCGACCCGACGACCTACACACTCGATCCGGCCTCCGTCGAGACGGTCGTGACCGAGCGCACCGCCGCGATCATGCCGGTGCATCTCTACGGCCAGCCCGCAGACATGACAGGACTGGGCGCCGTCGCCACCCGCCACGGACTCGCGATCTTCGAGGACGCGGCGCAAGCCCACGGAGCCACCCTCGACGGTGTGCCGGTCGGCTCGCTCGGCGTGTTCGGCGTGTTCAGCCTTTACCCCACCAAGAACATGACCTCGGGCGAAGGCGGGATGGTGTCGACCGCCGATGCAGCGGTACGCCGCCGGCTCCGCCTCCTGCGCAACCAGGGCATGGAGCGTCAGTACCACAACGAGATCGTCGGGTTCAACGCACGGATGACCGACATCCACGCTGCGATCGGCCGTGTGCAGCTCACCCGGCTGGCCGAATGGACCCGCATGCGTCAGGAGAACGCTGCCGTCCTCGACGCCGGCCTCCGAGGAGTCGTCACTCCGGCGGTCCGCCCCGGTGCGACGCACGTCTATCACCAGTACACGATTCGCGTCCCGGAGGATCGCGATGGTTTCTCGAATGCCCTGCGCGAGGAGTACGCGATCGGATCCGGTGTCTACTATCCGGTCCCGAACCATCGGCTGCCGTCCTTCGCCCGTACCGAGCACCTTCCTGAGACCGAACGCGCCTCCGCCGAGGTGATCTCGCTGCCCGTGCACCCGTCGTTGACTCGGAACGACCTCGACCGGATCGTCGACGCCGTGAACTCCCTGGCGAAGGCGGGTGCATGATGGCGGACCTCCGGCTGGGACTGATCGGGATCGGGATGATGGGACGCCACCATGCCCGCGTCATCACGGAGACCGATGGCGTGGTCCTCGCCGGCGTCGTCGACGAAGCCGGGGATCCGCGGCGCGCTGCGGGGGATGCTCCCCTCTTCGACTCGCTCGAGGCTCTCATCGCCGCGGGGATCGACGCGGCAGTTGTCTCGGTGCCGACGCACGCTCACGAGCAGATCGCGCTCCAGCTCGCCAGTGCCGGCATTCATGCGCTGGTCGAGAAGCCGCTCACTGCAGACAGCGAGTCCGGCCGCAGGGTCGCCGACGCGTTCGCGCGGGCCGGCCTCGTCGGCGCGGTCGGCCACATCGAGCGCTACAACCCTGCGCTTCGGAGCCTGCGTGACCGGGTCGACTCAGGCGAGCTCGGCGACGTCTACCAGATCGCCACACGGCGACAAGGGCCTTTTCCCTCCCGGATCGCCGACGTGGGTGTCGTGAAGGATCTGGCGACGCACGACATCGACGCCACCGCCTGGCTCGCGCAGAGCCGGTTCGGCACCGTCACTGCGCACACCGCCTCCCGCAGCGGCCGTCCGCACGAAGACCTCGTCTCGGCGACTGCGCAGCTCGAGAGCGGCATCATCACCAACCACCTCGTCAATTGGCTGTCCCCGATGAAGGAACGGGTCACCGTCGTCACCGGCGAGCGTGGAGCTCTGGTCGCCGACACCGTCAGCGCTGACCTCACGTTCTTCGAGAACGGCACCTTCTCGCTCGACTGGGAGTCGGTCATGGCCTTCCGCGGGGTTTCGGAGGGCACCGTGACCCGGTTCGCATTGAACAAGCGCGAGCCGCTGCGTGTCGAGCACGAAGCGTTCCGCGACGCGATCCTCGGCGTCGGTTCGGACATCGTCACGATGACCGAGGGAGTCGAGAACGTCCGCGTCGCCGAAGCCCTGCTGCGCTCGGCGGCGCTCGGCGTCTCGGTCAAGGTGGACCGGTGAGCGGCATACGCGTCCTGGTGGCGACGCGTCTCTATGCGCCGGAGGTCGCCGCGGCGGCCTTCCGGCTGCGCGCGCTCGCGCGCGGCCTCGCCGCGAACGGCTCCGAGGTGCGGGTCGTGACGACGAGACCGCCGCGTCACTCGCCGAAGCCACCGAAGGACCGCGGCGTCCGGGTGTCGCGCTTCCCCGTGCTCCGGGATTCGGGGGGCAACGTCCGAGGCTACCTGCAGTACCTCAGCTTCGACCTCCCGCTCTTCTTCCGGCTCCTGTTCGCCCGAGGCGACCTGGTGATCTGCGAACCGCCGCCGACGACCGGCACGGTCGTCGCTCTCACGTCGTGGCTCCGCAGACGTCCCTACGTGCATTACGCCGCCGATATCTGGACCGACGGCGTGGTCGCTCTCGGTGCGCCGCGATTCGTCGTCGCGATCATGCGCACTCTCGAGAGGTTCACCCTCCGCAATGCCGCACTGGTGCTCGCGGTCTCCGACGGTGTCGCCGAGCGGGTCTCCGAGTTCGGTGTGCCGGCGGAACGGATCACCAACATCGGAAACGGCGTCGACATGGAGACGTTCCGCCTCGACGGCGAGGTGCAGCACGAGTCACGACCGACGTTCGTCTACACGGGGTCGATGTCGGAGTGGCAGACTCCCGGCGTCTTCGTCAAGGCCCTGCCTCGGGTGCTCGAAGAATTCCCCTCCGCTCGCATCCACTTCTTCGGGCAGGGTGTCGAGGAGGAGGCCACCCGGCAACTCGCAGAGCAGCTCGCTCCCGGCTCTGTCGAGTTCGGGGGCGTGGTCGCGCCTGCGGTCGCGGCGCGCTGGCTGCGCGGCGCGACAGCGGCGCTCGCCAGCATCACACCGGGGGTCGGCTACGACTTCGCCAAGCCGACGAAGATCTACGCCGCGGCCTCGTGCGGAGCGCCCGTGGTGTTCGCCGGCATCGGCGCAGGGGCGCAATTGGTCGCGGAAAGCGGTCTCGGGTGGCGCGCCGGCTACGATCCCGCGGAGGTCGCCGAAGCGATGATCGCGGCCGCCCGCGCGGAGGCGAATGGCGAACGCGCCGCTCGCGCGGCCGAGCGCAGCCGCTGGGTCGCCGACAACGCGTCGCTCGACGCGATCGGCGACCGCGGTGCGAAAGCGGCACTCGCGACCGTCGGCAACAGCGCACCGGTCACCGGCTGAGCGCCTCCAGGACGCGCTCGGCAGCGTGCCCGTCTCCGTAAGGCGCCGCGGAGGTGTCCTCCGGCCGAGGACGCTCGACCGCGCTGCGCAGCTGTGAGAGGTCGGAATCGACGAGCACGTTCCAGCCGAGGTCGACGGTCTCGACCCACTCGGTCTCGGAGCGGACCGTCGTGCACGGGATCCGGAGCAGGAAGGCCTCCTTCTGGAGCCCGCCGGAATCCGTGACGACACCGGCGCTGTTCATCACGGCGGTGACGAGATCGGGGTACGCCAACGGGTCGTGGACGACGATCGAGCCGCGGTCGAGCGCGATGCCGGCGGCGTCGGCGGCGGCGCGGAGACGTGGATGCGCGAGAAGGACGACGGGCCGCGTCAGCCCGGAGAGCTGATCCACGATCGCCGCCAGTCGCTCCGGTCGATCGGTGTTGTCGGGCCGGTGCAGGGTCGCCACGTGATAGCCGCCCGGTTCGAGGCCGTCGAACGGCGTGGACGCCGTGCGCACGCTGTCGCGGACGCGAAAGAGCACGTCGGTCATCACATCGCCGACGAGCACGCTTCGGGAGCCGAGACCCTCCTCCTCGAGGTGCTCGAGCGCGACCTCCGTCGGCGCGAGAAGCAGATCGGCCGCGTGGTCGGTGAGCACCCGGTTGTGCTCTTCGGGCATCCGCCGGTTGAAGGAACGCAGCCCTGCTTCGAGATGGGCGAGCGGAAGGTGCAGTTTGACCGCCGCGACGGCGGCCGCCAGCGTCGAGTTGGTGTCGCCGTAGACGAGCACCCAGTCGGGAGCGTATCGCTCCAGCTCCGGCTCCAGCGCGGCGAGCATCGCCCCGGTCTGGGCACCGTGCCGCCCCGACCCGATCGCCAGGTTGACGTCGGGCGCCGGTATGCCGAGGTCACGGAAGAACACGTCCGACATCAGCTCGTCGTAGTGCTGACCCGTGTGGATGACGATGTGCTCGACGTGCCCGTCGAAGGCCCGTGCGATCGGGGCGAGCTTGACGAACTGGGGCCGAGCTCCGACCACACTCAGAATGCGCATCAACTCAGCTTAGACGCTGAAGGACCCCTCAGAACCGGACCGTAAGATGGAGCATCATGAGAATCACCGTCGTCGCGCTCGGGAAGATCGGGCTGCCGCTGGCCGTCCAGTTCGCATCGAAGGGGCACACCGTCGTCGGTGTCGATGTCGACCCCGCGGTCGTCGCCTCGGTCAATGCGGCGATCGCACCATTCCCCGGTGAGGCCGAGCTCCCGGAACGGCTCAGCGAGGTCGTCGGCTCCGGCCTGCTCCGTGCGACCACCGACTATTCCGAGGCCATCCCCGACGCCGACGCCGTCGTCGTGGTGGTCCCCCTCTTCGTCGACGCCGAGGCGCGCCCCGACTGGACCTGGATGGACTCGGCGACGGCCTCGATCGGCCGTCACCTCACAGCGGGCACTCTCGTGTCCTACGAGACAACTCTGCCCGTCGGCACGACGAGGACCCGCTGGGCGCCACGACTGGCAGAGGTCTCCGGCCTGACCGAGGGCACCGACTTCCATGTCGCGTTCTCCCCCGAGCGCGTGCTGTCGGGACGGATCTTCGCGGACCTCCGACGCTACCCCAAGCTCATCGGCGGTCTCAGCGCGGCCGGTGCCGACCGTGCCAGGGAGTTCTACGAGCAGGTGCTCGAGTTCGACGAGCGCCCCGACCTCGACCGGCCCAACGGGGTCTGGGACCTGGGCTCCGCCGAGGCCGCCGAGTTCGCCAAGCTGGCCGAGACGACCTACCGTGACGTCAACATCGCGCTGGCGAACCAGTTCGCGCAGTTCGCCGAGCGCACCGGCATCGACGTGTACCAGGTCATCGAGGCGTCGAACTCACAGCCGTACAGCCACATCCACCGGCCCGGGATCGCGGTCGGTGGCCACTGCATCCCGGTGTACCCGCGCCTCTATCTGTGGAACGACCCGGAGGCGACGGTCGTCCGCGCTGCCCGCGAGGCGAACTCGCTGATGCCTGCCCACGCCGTCGACCTGCTCGACGCAGCTACCGGTGGTCTCGACGGCGCGACTGTGGTCGTGCTCGGCGCCGCTTACCGCGGTGGTGTCAAAGAGACGGCGTTCTCAGGCGTCTTCCCCACCGTCGCGGAGCTCGAGGCGCGAGGTGCTGTCGCTGTCGTGCACGACCCCCTGTACACGGATGACGAGCTTCGCACTCTCGGGTTCCGGCCGTATCACCTCGGGGGCGCGGCCGACGCCGCAGTCATCCAGACAGACCACGCGGAGTATCGCTCGCTCGGCTCGACGGACATCCCCGGGGTACGCGCGGTCGTCGACGGACGGCGCGTCAGCTCGCCCGACGCGTGGCCGGGTGCCGCCTATCGTGTGATCGGCGCGGCTGTCTGATCCGTCACGACAGCGAGCTCCGCAGGTTCCTCGCGCTCGACCCGCGTGGACCACAGCGCGATCGCGACGGCTCCAGCGAACGCGAGCGTCCCGACCACCCAGACCACCATCGGCGAGACCGGCCCCAGCCACCACTGGCCCACGAAGTGATTGAGGTTGGGGTCCTCAACGCTCAAGCCTGAGATGTACCGCCTGATGTTGACGTGCAGTGCGGCGGCGTTGGCTGCGGCGAGGGCGACGGCAGTGGCCACCACCTGGAAGCGGGTGAATCGCAGCCCACGACCATTCGTGTCGAGGAGTGCGAAGCCGGCGAACATGATGAGCAACGGCAGGACGTACCGTGGCTGTACTTCCTTGCCGACGATGGCATCGCCCGCGAACAGGACATAGCTGGGTATGGCCGCCAGCGCGAAGCCGGAGACGATCATCGCCAGCAGCTTCCGGACGCTGAAAGCGACTGCGCCGGCGAAGAGGGCGGCGCCGAAGACGCCGATCGCGAACATGGGCACGACGCCCGGCATCGGCGTGTCCAGCCATCCCAGTCCCCAGGTCCCCAGCGACCCCGACCAGAGTCCCGGCAGGTCGAGGAGGTTGTTCCAGAGCAGTCCGACCGCGCTGAGGCCGCTCCCCTCGTGGCTGCCGACGAGACCACCGCTCGAACCCGACTGGCCGGCGCTGCGGTAGAGGAGCAGGGCGAGCACGAGCAGCCCGGCGAGCAGAATGCACTTGAGCGCGTACTCCCGCGTCCGCCTGGCCTCGAAGACCGCGACAGCCGCCACGGCGACGCCGACATAGACGGCGGCGTCGGCGCGCGCGCCCGCTCCCATGACCGCAGTGCCGAGAGCGACCGCCCCGAGTCCCCACATCCGCTTGCCGGTGGTCTCGAAGAATCCCACCAGGGCGAGCCACACCGAGCCGCCCGCGATCACCGCCCAGGAGCTGGGGTTGTTCGACGCGATCAGGAACATCCCGAGCGGGACGACCGTGACCGACCACATCCAGAGCAGCGTGCCACGTCGACGGGTCGGAAGGAGGAAGTAGAGCAGAGTGCCGACCCCCGCGAAGAGCGCGGCGTTGAAGAGACGCATGACGATGACCGAGACGGCGACGTCAGGGCTCGCGAAGATGCTCTGGATCGCATAGAAGACACGCGGATACTGGCCGCCGTGGTTCCAGCGGTCGGTCGCGACCAGCGCGGGATGCGGCTTGGCCACCTCCGCGGGACTGCACCGTGCGTCCTGGGCTGCGGTCGTCCGATTGCACAGCGTCTCCGCAGCCGCATAGGGCACGGAGCGTTCGTCCGCGTGCCCGGGGACCGCCTCGCACAGTCCGGGCCGGTCTCCGAGACCGCACCAGGTGCTCGCGAGATGGAAGTCGTCGTCCGGACTCGATCCGATCGGCGAGGACACCGCCCAGGCGCCGAGCGCCAGGAAGATCAGAATCGGGATGAGGATGATCGTGGGGAACGAACGACGTCCGGCACGTACGGATTCAGCGGATGACACCACCCGAGTCTATCGATCGCGGCTCGGCTCGCTCAGGCGGCCGGGCCCGTCGGGATCGCGGCCCCGAACAACGCGTGGACGTTGAGGAACGTCTGGCCCTGGCTCAGCTCAGCGAAGCGCTGCATCGAGTCGATGTGGCGCTTCTGTCCGCCGACCAGCTGATAGATGCTGCCGTCCGGTGTGCGGATGAACGACGTGGCCGGTGTGCCGATGGTGAGCAGCTGACAGGCGTAGCTGTCGAGCGCCACGAAGGTGAACGGGTAGAGCGCCTTCTGGGCATCGGTGACCTGGTGGATGCTGCCCCCGGCGCTCACATAGTTGTTGCTGCCGCAGGTCAGTCCGAATCCCAGCAGGGTGGTCGCCCGGGGATAGGCGTCGATCCGGGCCTGCGTCGTGTAGCTGAACGCGGTCAGGCCGGCTTCCGTCGCGTAGGCGAAGTTCGACATGGCGATCTTGCTCGTCACCCCGTTGATCAGGTACACCGTGGCATCGGCATCCGACCGGACGAGCGTGTTCGTGGTGAGAGCGACAGGTCCCTTCGGGATGGCGTTGACCAGCGCGTCCGGAACCGTGCTGATCACCGGCGTCCCCCCGCCCGACAGGGCGACCAGCGACTCCCAGGCGCCGACGGGCAGCAGCTTGTCGCTCATCACCAGGTAGACCGTCGCCGAGCTCGACGTCTTGATGCTGGAGCCCGCCGCGATCTGGCCCTTCGACGGATACGTGTCCAGGAACGCCTGCGGCACCGGCACCGTCGTCAGGGTCGGGCCGGACGCGCGCCAGTCGTAGCGTCCGCCGTCTGCGAGGACGGAGACCGTGCTGGAGCCGGACACGGTCACCAGGCCCGCGAACGACGTGGAGGCGGCAGGCAGCATCGCCAGACTCGCGCTCGAGAGCGACCCGACGGACCGCGACGCGACCTGGGAAGAGCCGACGGCACCCGCGTCCACCGCATACCGCTGCCCGTTGCCCAGATACGAATACGTCGAGGTGCCTCGGTCGAGGGCGTAGACCCCCTCCCGGATGATCGGCTGGCCGAGAGGGAGCGTCGCGACGGCGTTCTCGGTGAGGACGTTGTAGCTCGCGGGCAGACCGGCGTTGGCCTGCGACGTGGCGTCGAGGATTTCGCGCTTGGACCCCTGGGTCACGTAGTAGCGCGAGCCGGAAGTGGTTCCCAGGACAGGCCCCATCGCGGGACCGGTGGCGAACCCGGAGAGCTGTTCGTCGGTCAACTGCACGTAGCCACTCGTGCCGCATTGGCCGCCGTAGTCCGCGACGAGCCCGCACGAGAGGAACGGCAGTTTGATGCTGGCATCGGTGAAGTAGATCGTCCCGCCCGGCGATCGCATGACCCGTCCGGCGGTCTGCTGGGTGGTGAAGCCGTCGAGGTAGCTCTGGGACACGTACCCGACGGGCCCGAGCGGTGCATACGCGTTCAGGATGAGCTGGCTCGAGATCGGGTACTTGACCGTTCCCGAGACGATGTACACCGTCGCGTTGGAGATCGTGCGCATGAGCGCTGTTGCGGCGGTCGTCGAGCCGAACCAGTCGGTGAAGATCCGCCAGAAGTTGCGGTTGCCGTACGCGCTGCAGCCGTCCCCCGTCCCGTACAGGTTGGCGAGGGCTGCCGCATTCGGCTGGTACGGGGTGTAGTTGTAGAGGCCGGCGGTCGCCTGGTTCTGGATGAACACGTTTCCCGAGCCGCACGCGGCGTTCGGGCTGTAACGGATGGCGTTCACCCGGCCGGCGATGTGATTCCAGTTCGTCGGCGTCGCGGCATACCGTTTGAACTGCAGCGCCGCGTTGTAGACCTGGTTGAAGAAGCCGTAGTACTCGGTGTCGCACGCCGCCGTGTCGGGGCATCCGTATCCGGTCGCAGATCGGTACTGCCCGGCCGTCGGCCAGGTGTCGCTCACCAGGCTCTGCTCTTTCTCCAGCAGGACGATGAGCGCCTTCTGGCTGATGCCGCAGGCCGCGCCGACTTTCGCGATGATCGTGGAGGCCAGCTCGTTCGCCGCACCCGCGTACGCGTCGCACCGGCCGCTCACGGCGGCTTTCGACGACGTCGTCTGCCGATAGTCCTTGAGACAGGTGTAGCCGGCGGTGCACGAGGCGACCTTGCTCGCGAGGAAGGACTGCACGTCGCCGGCGCCCATGGCTCCACCATCGAAGAAGAGGGCGTCGCTGATGATGTCGCCTGGATCGAACTGGCGTGCGTCGGCGGCCGCGGCAGGCGGAGCCTGCGTCGGGGATGCCACGGGGACGAGCACGGCGCAGAGCGCTGCGACGACGGCGACGACGGCGATGACACGGCCCCGCATCAGGGCACCTCCACTGTCGTCGCCTCAGACGTGTGGGGCGTGCCGTCGATCGTCATGCCGACGGTCACCTTCCAGGGCCCCCGCTGGAACTTCTCGATCGGCACCTGGACGCTGCCGCACGACGTGGTCATCCGGTCGGCGCTCGCGTCGTGCTCCACGGTGAACTCCGATCCGTTCGCGCTGAAGGTGAACTCGCACGTCCCGCTGTCCTGAACGGTCCCCTGCACATAGCCGGATGCCGTGACATTGCGGCCGTCGACATCGACGCTGGCGACGACCAGGACCGCTTCGATCGGCGCCGGCGTCGCCTCGTCCGCGCCCGGCGAACTGGTCTTGGTCGCCGAGGGCGCTGCGGGACCCGTCGCCTCCGGAGGCGCGGATGTGCACGCCGTCAGCAGCGCTGCTGCGGCGAGGAGCACGGCGAAGGCGAAGGCGGTGGGGGGTGCGGACCTGCTCATGTGGATGTCGTCTCTCGGGGTCGGCGAGATGCGACGGTTGTCGCGTCGTGTGCTTTCGGGTCGCTCCGTCGAGTCTAGCCAGGCGCTTTCCGGGCCACGAGGGCAGACACAGCCCTATTAAGGGGTACAGAGCCGCCTCGGCGAGTACGTGCGGCGTCCGCTCTTCGTTCAGGTGCGCTGAGTTAAGCTATTCGCCATGAGTTCTCCCGAAGCGCGTTCCCGAGCTGCGCTCATCTCCACCGAGCCGCTCGTCGCGGTGGGCACGACCTCTGGCCTGTTCCGGGGAACCGCGCGCTCGGTGGCGGACATCTGGGCGCACCGCGACCTCCTCGGACTGCTGGTGCGCCGCGAGATCAAGTCGCGCTACAAAGACAGCTCGCTCGGCGTGCTGTGGAGCCTGTTCCGGCCCATCGCCCAGCTGCTGATCTACTACCTCGCCATCGGCCAGGTGCTCGGCGCCGCGCGGGCGACGCCCGACTTCGCGATCTTCGTCTTCATCGGACTCACCATGTGGGGACTGTTCTCGGAGATCGTCCAGAGCTCCACCACCTCCATCCTGGCCAACTCCGGCCTGGTCAAGAAGGTGTACCTGCCGCGCGAGATCTTCCCGCTCAGCTCGATCGGCGGAGCCCTCTTCAACTTCCTCGTGCAACTGATCGTGCTCGTCTTGGCGATCATCTTCCTCGCGAGCGTGCCGTTCGATTGGAGCGCGGGGATCCTGCTCGCGCCGGCCAGCGTCATCACGCTCGTGGTGTTCTCCACGGCGATCGGGCTGTTCCTCTCCGCGGTCAACGTCTACCTGCGCGACGCCCAGCACCTCGTCGAGATCGCGCTCATCATCCTGTTCTGGGCCTCGCCGATCGTCTACTCCTACACATACGTGCACAAACTCCTCCAGGGGAACTGGCTGGAGCAGCTCTACCTGGCCAACCCCGTCACGATCGCGATCCTCGGCATGCAGCGCGCTTTGTGGTCCGCGGGCGACACCGCCACCGGACCGATGGCGCAGGTCTGGCCGCCCGGTCTCGGCATCCGCCTGCTCGTGGTATTCGTCATCAGCATCGTCCTTCTCTGGCTCGCACAGCGCGTGTTCGCGCGGCTCCAGGGAAACTTCGCGCAGGAGCTCTGAGAACGCCTTCCATGTCGTCCCCCACTATCGTCAGCGTCAACGATGTCTCCAAGCGCTTCATCATGCACAAGGACAAGTCGCTCAAGGAACGCTTCGTCAACTTCCGCAGGGCGCGCCGCCACCGCGACGACTTCTGGGCGCTGAGCGAGATCTCCCTCGACATCCACTCGGGCAGCACCGTCGGGCTCGTGGGTCACAACGGATCGGGCAAGAGCACGCTCCTCAAGGTGATCGGCGGGATCATCCAGCCGACGAAGGGCAGTATTCTCCGACGCGGCAGGATGGCCGCGCTGCTCGAGCTCGGAGCAGGGTTCCATCCCGACCTCACCGGCCGCGAGAACGTCTATCTCAACGCAGCCATCCTCGGGCTGACCCGCTCGGAGACCGACCGGCATTTCGACGAGATCGTCGACTTCTCCGGAATCGGTGAATTCATCGACACCCAGGTCAAGTTCTACAGCTCCGGAATGTACGTGCGGCTGGCGTTCGCCGTCGCTGTGCACGTCGACCCGGACCTTCTCCTCGTCGACGAAGTCCTCGCGGTCGGCGACGAGCCGTTCCAACGCAAGTGCATGGAGAAGATCGCGCAGTTCCAGCACGAGGGTCGCACGATCATCCTGGTCAGCCATTCGGCGGAGCAGGTCGGCTCATTGTGCGACCGCGTGGTGGTACTCGACGGCGGTCGTATCCAGCACGATGGCAATCCAGGCGAGGGCATCCGCATCCTCCGAGAAGGATACGAAGACGAGCGCCGGGCCGTACTGCGCAATGCGGACGGCAGCCGCCGGAAGCTCGCTCTCGAAGTCGGTTCGTTCGACCTCGAATCGAGCTTCGACGCGGGCACGACCACCCTGACCGCCCGCCTCGGCGTCGACGTGAACGAGTCCGTCCCGGACTGGGGTGTCGGGTTCTCGATCGAGACCGCATTGGGGATGCGACTGTACAACATGACGACGTTCGACGAACTCGCACTACCGACCTCGACCGGCCGCCACGAACTCGTCTTCACCATCCCCGACCTCCGTGTCGGGCCCGGTCAGTACATGATCAACGTCGGACTCGGCGACAAGGCCGGACGGAACTACGACCTCGCCACTCCTGCCGGCACCTTCCAGGTCCCCGGCGATGACTACGGCAACGGGGTCCTCGCCCTGCGCACGTCCGTCACGGCGGAAGGAGCCGTCCCTCTCGTCCGGAACGCGAAGATCGAGCTCACGTGACGCGGCGCAGGGTGGCCGTCGTCAGCACGTGGTTCCCCTCCGAGGCGCGTCCGACCGAGGCGCCGTTCAACCTCGAACACGCGCACACCATCGCCGACACCTCCGACGTCGCGGTCACGCACGTGCAGCTCGGCGCGAGCGGGCCGATCCGGGTCGAGGCGTACGGCGGACTCCCCGTCACCCGCATCCCGCTCTCCCCCCGTCACCCGATTCGTGCGATCCGAGGGCTGCGAACCCTCCGAAAGAACAGCGCCGACGCCGATGTCGTCCAGTCGATGGCGTTCTCGACCGTCCTCGCGCTCAGCCTGGTGCGTCCATGGATGCGACGCCCGTGGGTCCACGCCGAGCACTGGAACGGAGTCTCGCGTCCCGAGTCCGTCGGCAAGGTCTGGACGGCTTTCAGCTGGCTCCGGAATACGCTTCGATTCGCGGACTACGTCGGCGGCGACACCACCGAGCTCACCGACCGGATGCGACGTTTCGCCGGACGAACACCGACCGCCGTCATCCCGTGTGTCGTCGAGAACCCTCGGCCGATACCCGATTCCCGGCCGGATGGCATCCACCTCGTCGCGATGGGCGCGCTCGTCCCCCGCAAGAACCCACTCCTCGCCGTCGACGTGGTCGCCGCACTGCGCGCCGAACACCCGACAGTCACCATGCGCTGGGTCGGCGACGGCCCGCTGCGCGCTGATGTGGAACGGCGTGTCGCCGAGCTGGGGCTGGAGAACGCGTTCACCCTCGTGGGGAATGTCGACCCGGCCGAGCGCTTCGTCGAGTACGAACATGCGTCCGTCTACTTCCTCCCCTCGACGCAGGAGAATTTCTTCACATCCGCGGCCGAGGCCCTCTCGACAGGTGTGCCGGTCGTCGCCGCCGCGGTCGGCGGCTTCACCGAGTTCGCGGACGAATCCAACTCGGTCATCATCCCCCGCGATCGGATGACCGTCGACGCCTTCGCGCGGGCGATCGAGGCCGCGCACGAGAGGTTTGCCGACGTCGCGCCCGAGACGATCGCGCGTCCTATCCGCGATCGCTTCGGGTTCGCCACCCTCGCAGCGCAGTTCGACGGGATCTACACCTCGCTGGGCGCGCGCTGATCAGGCGCTCTCGGCCGATCTCTGCTCGTGCTTGACCTTGCGCTTGTGCTCCAGCGAGCCGGCCTGGATGGCGCCGTGATCATCCAGATCGACCAGGGCTGAGCGCCGGTACGCATTCCACTTGGCGAAATGGAATGCAGGGTTGATGGTGAGCCAGTATGCCTTGCGCTTCCAGCTGTATGCGCGGTCGCGTGCGATACGGATGCCATCGCCGATCGTGCCCTTGGCCGCGTACGTGACGACCGCTGCACGGCTGATCACCGGGATGTCGTTGCCGATCTGACGGAGTCCGACCGTCTCGTCGAAGATGCGGTGGCCGTACTCCTGGAGGGTCAGGTCATTCGAGTGCTCGACCATCGCCCGCGGCGCGTACGCCTTCGTGTACCCGGCCAGGATCAGGTCACGCCCGAACATCTGGTCTTCCGCGTAGCGGACGTCTCGGTAGGGGATCACCTCGAGCAGGAATTTCCGGCGGACGGCCGAGTTCACGTCCGAGTAATAGGACATGACCGAGATGCTGGCCGCGTCTTCGAGCAGGTCCGGGGTCGCATAGAACAGCGTGGTTCCGAAATCCGGGCCCAGGTGCCGGAACATGCCGTGGATCTCGTACTTCTGCAAAGGGAACGCCCGCGGGCGGGCCACCTGCTTGCCGAGGACGGCCATCACCTCCGGGAACCGCTGGAACGGCGCGATCAGCTCACTCAGCCACTTCCGGTTGCTCGGGACGGCGTCATGGGTCAGATACGCGACGAACTCGCCGTTGGCCAGTTGGGCCGCGAGGTTGCGTGTCTTGCCATGACCGAACTCGGAGTTGGGAATCTCGTGGAGGCGCACCTCCTCGTACGAACGGACGATCTCGAGCGTCCTGTCCGTGGAGCCGGAGTCGATCACGAGCACCTCGAACGGCTCAGCGAAGTCTTGCTTGCGGAGCTTCTTCAGGATGCGCTCGATGTACTTCTCGCCGTTGTAGGTCAGGATGGCGACCGTGACGACCGGTGACGGGGTCACTGCGGTTCCTCTTTCAGTTCGATGTAGGTCTTTCGTATTCCTTCGTCCAACGGAGTGAGCGGCATCTCGCCGAACTCGGTCCGATAGCGTCCGGTGTCGAGGACGACGTGGTCGACGAAGGTCGGCGGGGTCGGACGACGCTCGATTGCGAAGTCGGTCTCCGTGACCCGCCGAAGCGCCGCGAGGACTTCTTCGACGGTGTGTCCCTCTCCGCTGCCGATGTTGTAGAGGTCGTACTCGGTCGCACGCTCGGTCAGAGGCACGATCATCCGGACGAGATCTTCGACGAAGAGGTAGTCGCGGACCATGGAGCCGTCACCGAACTGCACGACGGGCTCGCCGTTGAGGATCTGGCGTAGCGCGATCGGGATGAGTCCCTGCTTCTTGCTGGGATGCTGCCGTGTCCCGTACGGGTTGGAGATGCGGAAGACCGTCGACTCCAGCCCATGTTTGACACGGAAGAATCTCAGGTACTGCTCGATCGCCAGCTTGCCGATCGCATAGGGGGAGACAGGCACCGTCGCGTCGAGCTCGGAGTACTCGCGCTTGCCCTGATCGCCGTAGATCGCGCCGCCGGTGGACGCGAGGTAGAACCGTCGCACGCCTGCCTGAACGCTCGCCTCGAGCAATTCGATCGTCTGCGCCAGATTGGTGCGGATGTCGAGCGTGGGGTCGCCCTCGGCTGTCGCCGGCGTGGTCGTCGACAGGAAATGGAACACGTAGTCCTGGCCGGCCACGGCCGCCTCGAGGTCGGCGCGGCTCAGGAACTCCCCCACCATCACCTCGGCCGGCCGCTGGAACGTCGGACGGCGCGAGCTGAAGCGGTCGAATGCCCGCACCGAGTGCCCGGCGTCGACGAGCCCGTCCACGAGGTGGGACCCGATGAACCCGTTGGCTCCGATGACGACGGCGTCAGCCACGCATAGCCCTCTCGAACGCGGTCACGAACTGTTTGCCCGAGTCCTCCCAGGAGATCTCGGCGACCGACTGGGACATGAGCCGGGAGCGCTCGACCTGGTCCGCCCGGTCGACGACCTCGACCAGTCGACGGGCGATCGCGGGCGGAGACAACGGAACATACTCGATGAACGGGTTGTCGGAGACCATCCGGTTGTTCGGCCCGTCGTTCACGACCGGCGCGACGCCGCTGGACAGCAGCTCCAGCGGAAGCAGCGACATATTGGAGAGCGAGAGCACCAGGCCGGCGGCGCACCGGTTGTAGACGTCGTTCAGCTCCGAGATCTCGAGGCTGGCGAGATTGCGGTACTCGAACGGGACGTTCCAGTTGGAGACGTCCCAGCCGGCGAGGTTGATCGTCACGTCGGGCTTCAGCCGTGCGAACTCCTCCAGCGCCAGCAACCCGAACTCGAAGCCTCGACGCGGCGTCACCGGCCGGGCGTAGAAGAAGATCTCGTTGCGGCGCTCCGTGTTGACGACGTTGTAGCGGCGCTTGTCCACCGCGAAGTCGAAGTGGTCCGTTGACATCCCGTAATCGCTGCTGAGCTTGTGGGCGAGCCATCCGCCCGCGGTGATCCCGTGGAAGCCGAAGTTGTACGTGTTCTCAGCGAGAACGGACTCGCTGCCGAGCGGGTAGAAGATCGACTCGAAGTCCTGGACGAAATAGAAACGCCTGGCCGAGCTCTTGTCGAGGTAAGCCGGATATGCCGTCTCCCAGCCGGTGGCGAAAAGCGCCTGAGCGGAGTCGTGCACACCACGTTCCCGCGAGTAGATGCGGATGTCGGCTTCCAGCGAAGGGTACGCGTCCGTCGTCGCCAGCATCGCGCGGACCTCGGGGATGCTGACGACGCCCTCGGCCGACGTGTAGAGATAGATCGTGCAGCGATGCCCCGCCTGCTCCGCGAAGTCGATGAAGCGGAACAGGTTCTGGTGCCCGCCGGACTCTTTGCCGGGCGGAGACATGATCCAGGCGATGTCGATCGGTCCCTCTGCCACCGAGATCGGGGACTGGAGCTGCGGGGCGGGGGTAGTCCAGTCGACCTCTGCGGCATCATCGAATGCGACCAGCATCATCGGCGTGTTCACCGTCAGGCGGCGATGAGCCTTGCCGAGGACCCGCGCGAAGAGCGACCGGGGGCCCTCGTCGCGGAGGACGCGGAACGGCCGGAGCGCCAGCCGAGCCGTTTTGGCGAACAGTGCCCGTGGACCCTGCTCCGTAAGCACTTTCCAGCCTCTGCTGATCGCAGTCAATCCACCCTCGCTTCGCTCCCCGGCCAGGCCGGATCGGACAGCGCACAAGTCTAGCAATCGTCCGGCTGGACTTTCTCTGCGTGCTCTCGCCCCCCTGACCAGCATCTATGCTGTGAGGGATGACCGATTCCCCGCTCCGTTCCGTCGCGGTCGCATCGGTGGCGTACAACTCGAGTTCGCAGCTGGAGCCGTTCCTGGCCTCCCTGGCCGAGGCGGAGCCCGGAGGGCTCCTGGTCGTCATCGCCGACAACGCGTCGACGGACGTCGACCGCAGTCGGAGCATCGCCCGCGCACACGGGGCGAAGCTCCTCGAGCTCGGGGAGAACCGCGGCTATGGCGGCGCCATCAACAGCGTCGTGGCTTCGCTGCCGGCCGAGATCCGCTACGTGGTGGTCTCCAATCCCGATGTCGTCGTCACTCCCGGTGCCATCTCGACGCTCGTCGATGCCATGCAACGATGGCACGCGGGCGCGGTCGGCCCGCGCGTCGTGAACGAGGACGGCTCGGTGTATCCGTCCGCGCGCCGCCTGCCTTCGCTGCGCACCGGTGTCGGGCACGCCGTCTTCGGGCTGATCTGGCCGTCGAATCCGTGGACCCGCTCCTATCGCGAGGAGGCCGCTTCACTCACGGTGGAACGCCCGGTCGGGTGGCTCTCCGGGTCGTTCGTCATGGTCGACCGCGCCGCGTTCGATGCGATCGGCGGCTTCGACGAGGGCTACTTCATGTACTTCGAGGACGTCGATCTCGGCTACCGCCTCGGCAAGAAGGGCCTCAAGAGCGTCTTGGTTCCGTCGGCGAGCGTGATGCACACCGGCGCCCATTCGACCACGAACGACTCGGCCCGCATGATCCAGGTGCACCACGACAGCGCTTACCGGTACCTCAGCAAGAAGTACTCGGCCGGTTGGCTGGCGCCGCTGCGCTGGACGCTCCGATCCGGCCTGTCCGTTCGCGCCTGGTACCTGACGAGGCGCATTCCGAAGGTTCCCGCTGATCAGGACAACAACGCGGCGAGGTAGCGACCATAGCCGCTCTTGAGGAGCGGCTGGGCGAGCACGGCGAGCTCCGGGTCGGTGATCCACCCGGCACGCCAGGCGATCTCCTCGATGCAGCCGACCTTGAAGCCCTGTCGATCCTCGATCACGCGCACGTACTCAGACGCCTGCATCATCGACTCGAATGTGCCGGTGTCGAGCCACGCGGTCCCGCGGTCGAGCACCTGCACCTGGAGCCGGCCGGCCTTCAGGTAACGCTCGTTGACGGTGGAGATCTCGAGCTCGCCCCTGGCGCTCGGCTGAATGCTCTTGGCGATCTCGATCACATCGTTGTCGTAGAAGTAGAGGCCGGGAACCGCGTACTTGCTCTTGGGAACGGTCGGCTTCTCCTCGATCGACAGGGCCGTGAAGCTGTCGTCGAACTCGACGACGCCGTACGCCGTCGGGTCGCTCACCTGGTAGGCGAAGATCAGCGCGCCGTCGATGTCGTTGTGCTGGCGCAGCGACGAGCCGAGGCCGGTGCCGTGGAAGATGTTGTCGCCGAGCACGAGCGCCACCGACTCGTCGCCGATGAACTCCTCGCCGATGATGAAGGCCTGCGCCAGGCCGTCGGGCGACGGCTGCACGGCGTACTCGATGGTGATGCCGAGCTGCGAGCCGTCTCCGAAGAGCGCGCGGAACTGGCCGTTGTACTCCGGCGTCGTGATGATGAGGATCTCGTTGATCCCGGCCATCATCAGCGTCGACAGCGGGTAGTAGATCATCGGCTTGTCGTAGATGGGCATGAGCTGCTTGGAGATGCCCTTGGTGATGGGCCACAGCCGGGTGCCGGATCCGCCGGCGAGGATGATTCCGCGCATGAGTGTGGTGTCGTCCTTACTTCTGGTCGAGGGAGGCGTAGTAGGCGCGGGCCGCGTCCCAGGTCGGGAGCAGGCCGGTCTCCCGAGCCTCCGAGAGGCCGGGGGCGTCCGTGTCTTTGGCCGAGAGGAGCAGCTCGTCGGCCGGCACGGGGAACTCGAGCGCGATCTCGGCGTCGAGCGGGTTGATCCCGTGCTCGCGCCCCGGGTTGTAGACGTCGGTGACCAGGTAGCTCACTGTCGCGTCGTCGGTCAGCGCCACGAAGCAGTGCCCCAGGCCCTCCGCGACGTAGATGGCACGCCGGTCGGTGTCGTCGAGCAGGACGGAGTCCCACCCGCCGAACGTCGGCGAGCCGACGCGGATGTCGATGACGAAGTCGAGCACGGCCCCGCGCGGGGCCATGACGTACTTGGCCTGGCTCGGCGGGATGTCGGCGAAGTGGATGCCGCGGACCGAGCCGCGGCGCGACACCGAGGTGTTGCCCTGCTTGAGGTCGAGCGAGTGGCCGACGGCCTCCTCCAACCGGTCGAACCGGTAGAACTCGAAGAACAGGCCGCGGTCGTCCGCGTGCTGCACCGGGGTGATCTCGTAGGCGTCGGGGATCGAAAGTTCTCGGATCTGCACCCCGGGAGTCTACCAAGGGGGTGCGCCCCGGGCCTCCGGTAGACTCGTCGGCGGTTCACCGACAGAAAGCAGCCCATCCGCATGAAGATTCTCGTCACCGGTGGCGCCGGATTCATCGGCTCCAACTTCGTCCGCCGGACCCTGCAGGACGCCTACCCCGGCCTCGAGGGCGCGGAGGTCGTCGTACTCGACGCGCTCACGTACTCGGGCAACCTGGCGAACCTCGCCCCGGTCGCCGATTCGCCCCGCTACACGTTCGTCAAGGGCGACATCCGCGACGGCGGCCTGCTCGACGAGCTCTTCCCGACGGTCGACGCCGTCGTTCACTTCGCGGCCGAGTCGCACGTCGACCGCTCGGTACGCGACGCCTCCATCTTCGTGGAGACCAACGTCCTCGGCACCCAGCAGCTGCTCGACGCCGCGCTCCGCAACAAGCTCGAGCGCTTCGTGCACGTCTCGACCGACGAGGTCTACGGCTCGATCGCCGAGGGCTCGTGGGCCGAGGACCGCCCGCTCGAGCCCAACTCGCCCTACTCGGCCTCCAAGGCCGGCAGCGACCTGCTGGCGCGCAGCTACTTCCGCACCCACGGGCTCAACCTCTCGATCACACGCTGCTCGAACAACTACGGCCCCTACCACTTCCCCGAGAAGGTCATCCCGCTTTTCGTCACCAACCTGATCGACGACAAGCACGTTCCGCTCTACGGCGAGGGCAACAACATCCGCGACTGGCTGCACGTCGACGACCACACCCGCGGCATCGCGATGGTGCTCGTGAACGGCCGCCCCGGCGAGATCTACAACATCGGCGGAGGCACCGAGCTGACCAACAAGGAACTCACCGAGCTGCTGCTGGAGGCCACGGGCAAAGACTGGTCGTACGTCGACCGGGTCGCCGACCGCCTCGGTCACGACCTGCGCTACTCGGTCGACATCTCCAAGATCCAGAAGGAGCTCGGCTACGAGCCGCTGGTGCCGTTCCAGCAGGGCCTCGCCGACGTCGTGCAGTGGTACCGCGACAACCGCGAGTGGTGGGAGCCGCTGAAGGCGCGCGCCGCGCTGGACAACTGATGCGCGTCCTCATCGCGGGAGCGAACGGCCAGCTCGGGCAGGACCTGCAGAAGGCGTTCGGCGCCCACACCGTGACCGCTCTCGGTCGCGCCGAGCTCGACGTGACCGACCGCGATGCGGTCGTCGCTGCCGTCGCCGGTCACGACGCCGTCGTCAACGCGTCGGCGTACACCAAGGTCGACGACGCCGAGACGCACGAGGACGAGGCGTACGCGATCAACGCCCTGGGCACCGAGAACCTGGCCATCGCCGCCGCAGCGGCGGGTGCGCGCTATGTGACCGTCTCCACCGACTACGTGTTCGACGGCCACGCCACCGAGCCGTACGCCGAGGACACCCCGCGCGATCCCATCAACGCCTACGGGCGTACGAAGGCGGCCGGCGAGGAGCTGGCGCTCGCCGCGCACCCCGAAGGCACGTACATCGTGCGCACCGCGTGGCTCTACGGCGCCGGCGGAGCGAACTTCGCGCGCACCATGGTCAAGCTGGCCGCGACCCACGAGACGGTGAGCGTCGTCGCCGACCAGCTCGGTCAGCCGACCTGGACCGGCGACCTCGCCGCCCGGATCGTCGCCCTGCTCGAATCCGACGCGCCTTCCGGTGTCTACCACGGCACGAATTCCGGGCAGGCCAGCTGGTTCGAGTTCGCGAAGGCTGTCTTCAGCGCAGCCGGATTGAACCCTGATAGGGTCACACCGACCGACAGCGCGACGTTCGTGCGACCCGCACCGCGACCGTCCTACTCCGTCCTCGGACACGAGGCCTGGGCCAAGGCCGGCCTCGAGCCGCTGCGGTCCTGGCAGGAAGCCCTGGCAGACGCGGCACGGCACGGAGTCCTGGAGCTGGAGACAGATGACGACACTCAGCGTGGTGGTCGATGACCTCACCGCTGCGGAGACCGGTGGTACCCGGAGGTACACGGAGGAGCTGACCCGTCAGCTCATCACCACCGCCCCAGCCGGCTGCGACGTGCGCGCGTTCGTGTCGAACGTGCCCGACGAGCAGCTGGACGAGGTCCGATCGTCGCTGCCCGGGCTCGCCGACCTTGTGCGCCTCCCCCTCGCCCGGCGCGAACTCTCCCTCGCCTGGCAGTCCGGCATCGCCGTCGGCGGTGTGCGCGGCATGATCCATGCGCCGAGCCTCCTGGCGCCGCTGCGGAAGCACCGTTCCGCCGACGCCGACGACCAGATCGCGGTCACGATCCATGACGCCCTCGCCTGGACCCACCCCGAATCGCTCGGGGCCGCCTCGGTGATGTGGACGAAATCGATGGCCAAGCGCGCCCGCAAGTTCGCCGACGCCATCGTCGTTCCGACCCACGCCGTCGCTGACCGTCTCGCCGAGGTGTTCGACTTCGGCGACCGCATCCGGGTGATCGGCGGAGCGCCGGCCACGACGCTGCGGCTCCCGGCCGACGCCGACGCGCGCGCCGCCCGGCTGCAGCTGCCCGAGGTCTACGCGTTCACCCTGGGCTCGATCATGCCGCGCAAGGGCATCGCCCCGCTGATCCGCGCCGTCGCCCGCCCGGAGGCTCAGGGCATCCCGCTGCTGATCGCCGGGCCCGACCGCTACGGCGACGGCACCGCGACCGGTGTCGCGGCCGCCGCCGGACTCCCCGAGGACCGGGTGCGTGCGCTCGGCCGCCTCGACGACGCCGACCTGGCCGTGGTGCTCGACCGCGCGACCATGTTCGTCTATCCCAGCCTCGCAGAGGGCTTCGGGCTGCCGATCGTGGAGGCCTTCAAGTTCGGTCTGCCGGTCATCCACTCGGACGACCCCGCCCTCGTGGAGGTCGCCGCCGGGGCCAGCATCGTGGTGGAACGGCCGGCGTCCGCCGCCGACGACGCCGACTACAGCGAGCGGCTGGCCGGGGCCATCGGCCGGCTGCTCGACGACGCCGACCTGCGCACCCGGTTGGGCGTACTCGCCTCCGACCGGGCGCGCGCGTTCAGCTGGCGTGACTCCGCGGAGCGGGTCTGGCAGCTGCACGCCGACCTCTGAAACGGAACACACGTGCCAGCACTCCCCCCGCTGCCGAGACGGCTCTCGGCGCTCGACGGCCTGCGCGGCGTCGCCGCCCTGATCGTCGTCGTCCATCATGTCTCCCTGCTGTACCCTCCGATCGCGGCCACCTACATGGGAGGACAGACACCGCACCCGGGCTCGATCTCCTGGTGGCTGACGTACTCTCCGCTGAAGCTCCTCACCGCGGGCCCGGAGGCCGTCATCGTCTTCTTCGTCCTGAGCGGCTTCGTGCTCACCCTCCCGCTGCTCAACGGCCGACCGTTCGACTGGATGTCGTATTACCCGCGACGACTCGTGCGCATCGGACTCCCGGTGGTCTGCTCGATCCTGCTCGCGGCTGCGCTCGCCCTGCTGGTGACGCAGAATCCCGAGCACGCGCGTTCGTCGTGGGTGGCCGCGACGAGTGTCTACCCCGTCTGGATCGAGCGGTTCGTCGCCAACCTCGACCCGATGGCCGGCGACTTCGCGCTGAACAACCCGCTGTGGTCGATCTACTGGGAGATGGCGTTCTCGATGATGCTGCCGCTCTTCGTCGGCGCAGCCGTGCTGTTGCGCCGCTGGTGGCCGCTGCTGCTGGCCCTCGCCGTGTTCGCGGTGTTCCTCGGCAAGGACTCCCGCGCCGACGGGTTCCACTACCTCCCGGCGTTCTTCGTCGGCGCGCTCGCGGCTGTCGGCCTGCCGAGGCTCCGGGCGGTCGGAACACGCATCAGCTCCTGGCGCGTGGGCTGGCTGGTGTGGCTCGTCGCACTCGCCGCGTCCGCGTTGCTGCTGATCTCGACCTGGTTCGTGCCGGCGGGACACCCGATGACGAGCACCACGCTCGTCGGCCTCCAGCCGCTCGCCGCGCTGGGGCTGATCGTGTGCTGCCTGGAGTGGCGGCCGCTCGGTGCGCTGCTGTCGCTACAGCCCTTCCAATGGGCGGGCAGGATCTCGTTCAGCCTCTACCTCGTGCACGTGCCGATCATCGTCGCGCTCTCCTACCTGCTCCGTGGGGCGTCGCTCCCCGTGGTCGCGGGACTTGCGATCGTCAGCGCACTCGGGGTCGCCGTGCTGTTCTACTGGCTCGTCGAGAGGCGCTCGCACGGTCTCTCGCGCTGGTTCGGGAAGCTCGTCTCCGGTACGTTCGCCTCGCGCTACCCCGGGGAACGGCCGGGTTCCCCTGCTCAGCCCGCGACGCGCTCCTCGGAGGCCGGCGCGCTCTGACGGCGCTCCTCGTCGTCGTCCCGTCCGAACCAGGTCCGATAGCGATCCGACGCCCAGGCGCCGACGGCCTTCGACCAGCCGTGGCTGCGCTTCTCGATCAGCCAGCGGAAGCCGACCGCCACCAGCACGGCCACCGGGATCGCGAAGAGCAGCGGGACGTACCAGGCCTGCCCGGCGAACAGGTACGTACTGAAGATGATGATCGGCACGTGCACGAGGTAGAGGCTGAAGGAGATCGCACCGAGGAACTGGAGCGGGCGCGACTCGAAGACCGCACGCAGCGGTGTCCACCCGAGCGCCGCGACCACCAGCCCTGCTGCGGCGATCGGCACGAGGCCCTTGAGCACAGGCTCGAGCTCGGGGATCTGCCCGACTCCCGGTCCCACCAGCCACGGTGCGATGAGGAGCAACGCGCTCCCGATGGCCAGCAGCGCCCACAGCGGGTGCCGGAACCAGCGCCGGTTGATGCGGTCTGCGGTGTTCCGGACGATGTCGAGGCGGACCGCGATCACCGCACCGACGAAGAAGGCCGGGAGGTACTCCAGCTCGGCCGACCCGGCGCGGGCCCCCAGCCAGGTGAGCGCACACGCCAGCGCGAGCCCACCGATCCACCAGCGGCGCACGGCGAGGGCGGCGATCGCGAAGACCGGGAGCAGCAGCGAGAACGCGAGCTCCCAGCGCAGCGACCACAGCGGGTTGTTGATCTGGCCGTCCCCGCCGAGCAGGTCGACGGCCTTGACGATGTACTCCCATGAGAAGTTCGGCGTCGACGAGTCGCTGAGCCAGGTGCCGTGCGGCTGCGTGCTCACCTGCGGGATCGCCGCCACCCACGCCGCCGCGAGGAGCACGGAGGCGACCACCGGGACCATCAGCCGCACGACACGCCGCGGGAAGTAGGCCACCCAGTCGAAGCCGCGACGGCGGACGACGGGCAGCGTCACGACGAGCCCCGAGAGCACGAAGAACACGATCACCGACTCCACGCCGGCGGTGGCGAGCTTGAGCGGGGTGTAGCTGATCCACCACATCGGCGAGCCGACGGGGGCGTGGCCGCCACCGGGCGTACCCGGGAACCCGGGGTTCGTGTAGAAGGCGTGGTGGAGGAGCACGACGACGGCAGCCAGGCCGCGCAGGCCGTCCAGGGCCGTCAGTCGTGCTCCGTTCTTCGTCACGGTCTTCTCGTCCACGGTTCCACCAGTACCCGCCATAGGCCGGCGACGCTACGGGTCACCCCTGGGCGGTTCCTGTGACCTGTTCAGGGGTCACCTGGGAGCGGTCAGCGTCCCGTGGGGGTGGGTTTCGACGGTGCGAGGGCCTGCTGGACCAGCTGGTGAATCTGCGTGTAATCCGGTTTCGTCGGGTTGATCGCCGGCGGCACCAGCTCCAGTTTGTCGACGGGCTGGGCGCGCGTCTTCATGCCCAGATCGACGAAGTATCCCAGCATGGACTGCGGGATATCCGTCTTCATGACCTGGGCACCGGCCTTCGCGATGTCCTGGAACTTGGTGACCACGTTGAGCGGGTTGAACTGTTTGAGGATGGCGTCCTGCAGCTGGCGCTGGCGCGCCATCCGGTCATAGTCGCTGGTGCCGTGCCGGGCGCGGGCGTACCACTGGGCGTGGTACCCGTCCAGGTGGTGCTTGCCGGGCTGGATCCATTCGACGACGCCGTTGAGGTCCTCGTCGCCGCCGATCGGCACCTTCTCGCTCACGGTGATGTCCACACCGCCGAGCGCGTCGATCAAGTCGGCGAAGCCCTGCATGTCGATGAGCACGTAGTACTGGATGGTCAGTCCGGTCGCGCCCTCCAGCGCGTCACGCATCGCCTCGATGCCCGGTTCGCTCTGCTGCTTCTTCGCGTTCGGGTAGAGGTCGGGCTTGTACAGCTCGACCTCCGTGTAGATGGAGTTGAGCTGGCACACGTCGACGTCGCACGCGTCGTGATAGCCGTAGCCTTCGGGGTAGAGCGTGCGCAGCGGCGACTTCGCCGAGAACGGCACCGGGTTCAGGTCGCGCGGGAGACCGATCGTGACCGCCTTGCCGGTCGCCGCGTCGATGCTCACGATCGACATGCTGTCCGGCCGCAGGCCCTCACGGTCCGGCCCCGCGTCGCCGCCCAGCAGCATGATGTTGTAGCGGCCGTCGACCGGGGGCACGGACGGTCCCGCCGCGAAGATGTCGCTCAGGGCTCCCCGCGCGGAGCCGGCCACGGTGGACCCGTAGGCGGCGGTCCCGGCCAGACCGGCGAGCACGACCACGGAGAACGCCGCGATCCAGCCGCGGGCGTTCGAGCGCGCTTTCACCAGCCGGACGAGCCGGAGGGTGTCCAGCGTGAGCACCACCCACAGCACCGCGTACCCGATGAGCAGGAGCTGCAGGGCGGTGAGGCTCCCGGCCTGGGTGGCGAACGTGTAGAGCGACGACGGCGCCACGAGCATCAGCACCAGCGCGATCACGGCGAGCACCCAGAGCAGCAGCGTCGCGAGGATCCCGACTCGCCCGAGCACCCGGTTGCCGGCGACCAGCTGCGGGGTGCCGGGGAAGACGATGTTGAGGCCGACGAGCCACCAGCCGCGCGCGGTCATCTCGCCCGGCGACGACACGTCGGGGTGGCGCAGCACGGTCGCCGAGCTCATAGCTTCGACTTCAGCGCCCGGTTCTTCTCCTCGACGCTCGCCTCGAGGTCGTCGGCGAAACGGGCCAGCGCGGTCGTGAGCGCGGGGTCGGCGGTCGCGAGGATCTTGACGGCGAGCAGCCCGGCGTTCCTCGCGCCACCGATCGACACGGTCGCGACCGGCACGCCGGCGGGCATCTGGACGATCGACAGCAGCGAGTCCAAGCCGTCCAGTCGCGCCAGCGGGACGGGAACGCCGACGACGGGAAGCGTCGTCACGGCGGCGAGCATGCCGGGCAGGTGGGCGGCACCGCCGGCGCCGGCGATGATGACCCGGACGCCACGACCGGCGGCCTCCGCACCGAAGGCGATCATCTTCTCGGGCGTGCGATGCGCGGAGACGACCTCCACCTCATGGGCGACTCCGAACTCGTCGAGCAGTCGTGACGCCTCCTGCATCACCGACCAGTCCGAGTCGGAGCCCATCACGACGGACACCAGGGGCTGGGAGGAGGCGGGCATGGCAACCAGGATAGGGGCGGGGTGCGGGAGGGGTGGGTTAGGCGCGCGGGAGAGCCGCTCCTCCCCCGGCCTCTCTACCCCTCGAAGAACGACGCGGCCGCCCGCGCGCTGTAGACGACGTCGTCGAGGTCGTCGCCCGTGACCGTCACGTGGCCGACCTTGCGGCCGGGGCGCGGTGCCTTGCCATAGCCGTGGAACTTCGCCTCGGGATGCGCGGCGAGGGCCGCCGGATAGCGGTCCTGCAGCGAGCCCTCCGCCGGGCCGCCGAGGATGTTCACCATCACCGACCACTCCTCGCGCATGGCGGTGGACCCGAGCGGCAGGTCGAGGACGGAGCGCAGGTGCTGCTCGAACTGGCCGGTCACCGCGCCCTCGATCGACCAGTGGCCGCTGTTGTGCGGCCGCATGGCGAGCTCGTTGACCAGTACCCGGCCATCCGTGGTCTCGAAGAGCTCGACGGCGAGCACGCCCGTCACGCCGAGCCCCTCGGCGACGCGGGTCGCGATCTCGGCGGAGACCAGGGCGACCCTGCCCGCCGAGCCGGGAGCGGGGGCGATGACCTCGGCGCACACGCCGTCCTTCTGCACGGTCTCGACGACCGGCCACACGGCGATCTCGCCGGAGGGCCGCCGGGCGACCAGCTGGGCGAGCTCGCGCCGGAAGTCGACGAGCTCCTCCACCAGCAGCGCTCCACCGCGGCCGTCCTCGGCGAGCGCGAGGAACCAGTCGTCGGCTCCTGACGCCTCCGACACCACGCGGACGCCCTTGCCGTCGTAGCCGCCGCGCGCCGTCTTCACGACCGCGCGGCCGCCGTGGTCCGCGAGGAAGGCGCCGAGCTCGTCGGCCGACTCCACCGCCGCCCAGTCGGGCACCGGCAGGCCCAGCTCGCTGAGCTTCGCGCGCATCTGCAGCTTGTCCTGCGCGTACAGCAGGGCGTCCGGTCCCGGGTGCACGGGGATCCCGCGCGACACCAGTTCACGCAGGATCGCCGGAGGGACGTGCTCGTGATCGAAGGTCACTACGTCGACGGTCTGCGCGAAGGCGAGCACGGTGTCGAGGTCGCGGTAGTCGCCGACGCCCGTGGCCGCGAGCTCGGCGCTCATCCCCTCGGCCTCCTCGAGGACGCGGATGTCGATCCCGAGCGCGACCGCGGGCGGAATCATCATCCGTGCCAGCTGACCGCCGCCGATGACTCCGATCGTGTTCCTGGCCATTTCCGATGTCTCTCCTCGATACTCTTCACACGCTGCGCGGGCAACTCCCAGATACGGCCGCTCCGGCTCGCGTATTGTGGCGAACGCACCTCCTATCTTCCCGCATCCCTTGGCTGGAGCATGACGACCGAGACGAACACCACGGCGAGCAGGGCCCGCCTCCTCCCGCAGCTGATCAAGTTCGGCGCGGTGGGCGCAGTGGGCTTCGGCGTGAACCTCGTGGTGTTCAACGTGATGCTGCTGATCGTTCTGCGCAACGTTCAGCACGCCACCATCTACTCGACGATCATCGCCACGGTCATCGCGATCCTGACCAACTGGATCGGCAACCGCTACTGGGCGTTCTCGGGTCAGCGCCAGCAGAACGCGGCCCGCGAGGGGGTCGAGTTCTTCGTCGTCAGCCTCGCGACCGGCACCGGGATCCCCCTCGTCTGCATCTGGGTGTCGCACTATCTGCTCGGCCTGGCGAACCCCGTAGCCGACAACATCTCGGCGAACGTGGTCGGGCTGGCGCTCGGCATGCTGTTCCGGTTCGCCCTGTACCGCTGGTGGGTCTTCTCCCCCGCACGTGCCGAGCGGAGGAAGGCCGCCGCGGTTCGCGCCGCCGAGCCCGCCACCGCCAGGTCCGAGCCCGCGACGGTGACCGGCTCGACGCTAGCGCGAACCCCAGACGGTGGTCTCGTCGGAGACTGACTCCGACTGCTGGCGACGCACCGCGACGATCGTCTGCGCGTGCTCCATCAGCTCGCTGAGCGCGCGCTGCACCTGATCGGCCTTCGGCACGTCCTTGAGGACCACCGGGTGGTCGAGACCGGAGTTGATGCGCACGTCCCCGGAACGGAACATGCTCTGCAGCCAGGTCCGCTTGACGGCGACGTCGTAGCCGCGGCTGTGCAGCAGCTCTTGGCGCACGCGCACGAAGAAGCCGTGGCGCAGGATGAGCCTCCGGGTCGTGACCGTGTAGCGGCGGCTCAGCCAGACGGCGAGCGGGAGCAGGAAGAGCAGCAGGGTCGCGACGGCGGCCGCCGACCAGAGCAGGACGACCTCCCAGACCTCCGACACCCGTCCGGCGAAGAAGCCGACACCGCCGGCGACGACGATGAGGGCGAGGCTCGGCCAGAAGAGCGCGCGGGCGTTGGACCGGAGACGGGCGATGACCCGCTCCGGAGGCGGCGCGGGCGAACCCTCCGGCGTACTGCTCATGTCTCCCATTAATACCGCAGGTGCGTCACGTCGCCCGCCGCCACCGCGGTCGGCCCCGCATCCGACTCGACGATCAGCCTGCCGGACTCGTCGATCGCCGTCGCCGTGCCGAGCAGCACATCGCCGCCGGGCAGCTCGACGCGCACCGAGCGACCGAGCGTGTGGCAGGCCTCGGACACCTCGTCGCGCAGGGCGCTGCGGATCGGGTCGCCTCCCGCTGCGACGAACTCGCGGTAGAGCACGCTCAGCTGGATCAGGTAGGCGGCCAGCACGGCGTCGGGGTCGACCTCGGTGGCTCCGGCCAGCGCGAGCGAGGTGGAGGTCGGCGTAGGCAGCTCGTCGAGCTGCAGGGTCAGGTTCACCCCCGCCCCCACGATCACCCCGTCCATCCCGGGCAGCAGCTCCGACAGGATGCCGCACACCTTCGCCTCGTCGATGAGCACGTCGTTGGGCCACTTGACCGACACGTCGCGGGCCGTGAACCCGGCCAGAGCGCGGCTCATCGCGACGCCGGCGAGCAGCGGGAACCAGCCCAGCGCCTCCGGGGCGAGCCCCTCCGGGCGCAGCAGCACCGAGATGGCCAGCGACTTGCCCGGGGGCGAGACCCAGACCCGGCCGAGCCGGCCGCGGCCTCCCGTCTGGTTGTCGGTCACGACGACTGCGAGATCCGGCAGGTCGCCCGCACGCGACTGCAGCACATCGTTGGTGGAGGCGGCTTCGGGAAGCACCTCGAGAACGGGGACGACGGCGCGGCTGCGGCGGAAGTTCATTGCTCAATTCTGCCAGCGAACGGGCGCGGATTTGTAGGATTCCGTAGACGGCACGGGCATTCGGCTGGCAGGTAGAGTGAACGGCGTGACCGACACCGAAGCACGTCAGACCCCCGATCCCTTCACGACCGCCGGCAAGCTCGCCGACCTCAAGGAGCGGTTCCACGAGGCCGTGACCGCGAGCGGCCAGGCCGCCATCGAGAAGCAGCACGCGAAGGGCAAGCTGACCGCACGCGAGCGCATCGACCTCCTGCTCGACCAGGGCTCGTTCGTGGAGTTCGACGAGTTCGTCCGGCACCGCACGCATGCGTTCGGCATGGAGGCCAAGCGCCCGTACGGCGACGCGGTCGTCACCGGCGTCGGCACGATCCACGGCCGCAACGTCGCGGTCTTCAGCCAGGACTTCACCATCTTCGGCGGCAGCCTCGGCGAGGTGGCCGGCGAGAAGATCATCAAGGTCATGGATCACGCCATCAAGACCGGCGTGCCGATGATCGGCATCCTCGACTCCGGTGGCGCCCGCATCCAGGAGGGCGTGGTCGCGCTCGGCAAGTACGGCGAGATCTTCCGCCGCAACACCGCGGCCTCCGGCGTCATCCCGCAGATCTCGATCGTGATGGGTCCGGCCGCCGGCGGCGCCGTCTACTCCCCCGCGCTCACCGATTTCGTGATCATGGTCGACAAGTCGAGCCACATGTTCGTCACGGGCCCCGACGTGATCAAGACGGTCACCGGCGAGGACGTCGGCTTCGAGGAGCTCGGCGGCGCGCTCACCCACAACAAGATCTCCGGCGTCTCGCACTACCTCGCGAGCGACGAGGAGGACGCCCTCGACTACGCGCGCACCCTGCTCAGCTACCTCCCGCAGAACAACCTGGCCGAGCTGCCGGTCTTCGAGTCGGAGCCCGAGCTGGAGATCACCGACGCCGACCGCCGGCTCGACACGATCATCCCCGACTCGCCCAACCAGCCGTACGACGTGACCACGATCATCGAGGGGATCGTCGACGACGGCGAGTTCCTCGAGGTGCAGCCGCTCTTCGCGCCCAACATCGTCATCGGGTTCGCACGCGTGGAGGGCCGCTCGGTGGGCATCGTCGCCAACCAGCCGAGCGCGATGGCAGGCACGCTGAACATCGACGCCGGCGAGAAGGCGTCGCGGTTCGTGCGCTTCTGCGACGCGTTCAGCATCCCGATCCTCACCCTGGTCGACGTTCCGGGTTACCTCCCGGGGACCGACCAGGAGTGGACCGGTGTCATCCGCCGCGGCGCCAAACTGCTGTACGCGTACGCCGAGGCGACCGTGCCCCTCGTCACGATCATCACGCGCAAGGCCTACGGCGGCGCCTACATCGTGATGGGCTCCAAGCAGCTCGGCGCCGACATGAACCTCGCCTGGCCCACCGCCGAGATCGCGGTGATGGGAGGCCAGGGAGCCGTCAACATCCTCTACCGGGGCGAGATCAAGCGCGCCGAGGAGGCGGGAGAGGATGTCGCAGCCGTGCGCGCACGCCTCGCCAGTGAGTACACCTACAACGTGGCGAGTCCGTTCCTCGCCGCGGAGCGCGGTGAGCTCGACGGCGTGATCGAGCCGGCCGCCACACGCATCTCGGTCATCAAGGCTCTGCGGGCGCTGCGTACCAAGCGTGCGGCGATGCCGCCGAAGAAGCACGGGAACATCCCGCTGTGAGCGGCGCCCACGCAGCGTCGGACGCCTCCCCGCTCGACCCGTCCCAGCTCCGGTTCCTCACGAAGGGCGTCACGCCCGAAGAGGTCGCCGCCGTCACGGCCGTGCTGGCGACGGCAGCGGCCGAGGCCGCCGCGGCTGCTCGCGACGCGCGGCCGCAGCACGGCCCGGACGGCTGGGAGCGCACGCAGCGCAGCCTGCGCCGCCCGCTCGACCGTGGACCGGCCGCGTGGCGTTCGTTCTCCGGCTGAGCCTGGTTCGACCCCGGTTCGACCGCCGTTGTACCCCGATCGGGGAGGCCCCCACTCGCGGGTCACGCGGCATTGCGGCATAGTGACCATTCAGCGGCCTCGGGGCTGTCCCCCTGCGGTCCCCCAAAATGACGACTATGTATTTCTCGGAGGACGCGACAATATTGTTGTTGCTAGGTGTCTCTCCTCGTGAGTTACACCGCCAATCACTCGCCGACTAGGGTAAGCGGGCGAGTGCTTTGGGGGCGAGTCAGGGCGATATTCGGGTTGTCGCCCTGACTCGGGGTTTGAAAAGGGGCCGACAATTCGGGTGTCGGCCCCTTTCATCTCGTTAAGGGCGCCTCGCGCGCCCATCTCCGCACGTGAGACGACATCATCATTGTCGATTCATGACAACCTTGAGCTGCGAATGGTTGTGCGCTCTGTCTCCAGCGTCAGCCGTGGATGATGGAATCGAGCAGCTTCACTTAAGCTTGGGGGGATCGTGGCAGTCGGTTACCGTGCAATACTCCGTTTCGACTCGGCAGTGGATGCCGTCGAGGTCGCGGAGAACCAAGTGCGCGATTGGCTCAGAGACAAGCTACGAGCCAAGGCGGCAGATATTGTTTGGGACCGGCCAGGACGTTACGGCTTCGGGCGTCGTGCGGAACTGCTTGTCGTGCATGCTGAGCACGAGGCGAGCGGCAGGCGGCGCCTCTACCGGCTGATAGAAACCAACGCCGCAGGGCGTTGGATCGTCTCTCTCTACGCGTCGTCACTGACAGCCCGCGGCGAAAACCAACAGTCCATCGTGGTGGAGGTCGATCTCAGCGGCGTTGAACGCGAGACGGCTCTCGCTAAGGTCGCTCCCCCGCGAATTGTTCGTTCCATACTCAACACGGTCAAGGCTAGCGACGGCGCAGTGCCACTCACTGGTACCGCCGCGACAATCCGATCTGGGCAGGCCTCCGAGGTGATCCGCGCCATTACGGACCCCGACCGCACAGCGTCTGTTGTCGTGGCTGTATCGCCGGCTCGTGACCTTGACGACGCCTGGCGCGAAATGGTCTCCAACCTGACTACCCAGAGCGTGGGCGTTACTGCGGCATACGCGGTATTCGCCGACGCAGCGGAGGAGTTAGACGAGGCGCTCCCCGAGAGCCATCGAGCTCGACAGGGTGAGGTGCGGACCTATCTGCCTCGGGTCGATCTCACCGACCCGAAGGATTCGATTCGCCACAAGTGGCTGTCGCTCCCCACCCTCACCCGTTCGCTCGAAGGCAGGTCGGTTGCGGAACCGTTGCAGCGACGCCATGGCGAGGTGGCACGCCGGCGGTTCGTGGAAGCGGAGCCGCCCGCAGATATCCGAAGAACGATTGAGGTGCTCCGTCGCGCCGAGACAGCGGTCGATCGCGCAGCCAAAGTCGAGGCGAGAGTTGCGGAAGCGCAGCCGCGACGATCGAAGCCGCGGAAATCGGCGGAGTGGGCCGTCACTGCCCTTCGTGGAGAAGGGACATCCGTTCCCGCGACTCCGCTGGCGTCGCTCTGGATCGAGCGGATCTCCAACTCGGTCAAACGTTGGCTCGGACTCGACGATCCCGCCCTCGAACAGTTGGATGCGCTCGATGATTTCATCGCGAGCAAGGTCGCCGAGGTGGGGATCGCCGAGGAACAGCTCAATGAAGCTGCCGAGCGTGAGGAGGAACTGCGATCGGAGGGTTCTCACCTGCGACGGGAACTCGAGGACCGTGACCTTGATCTCGCGATCGCCCAAGAACAACAGATACACGACCAGCGAGAACTGACAATCTTGAGGCAGCGCATTGCCGCGAGTCAGAGCCCTCAGGACGCATATGTAGAACCTGATGAAGATGGGTGGGACGCACCGTCTTCCGTAGAAGAACTCATCGGGCGCCTGCTTCCCGGCGACGAAGCGCACTCCATCTCCGAGCGTGTCATCTTCACGGGTGACCTCGATACAGCGCTCGAGGTCGATAGGCGTGATGCGACGGGCCGTTATGCAGCCGCCTTCTGGCAACAAGCGCGAACCCTCCACGACTATGCGATCGCGCGATCAAATGGTTTTAGAGGAGGTGTCCACACCTATCTCACGGATGATCGCGCGAACGGCGTCAAGTGCCCTCCCGGTCAGCATGCGGCCAAGGAGAGCGAGACAGTGCTGAACAACTCCAAATGGCGTCAGGAGCGGGTGCTCCCCGTTCCATTGGACGTGGAGCCAGACGGGGAACTACTCATGGAGGCGCATTTCAAGCCGACGTGGCGGGACAGCTTTGCGCCCCGGATGTACTACTGGGATGATGTGGCGAGATCGGGAAAGGTCTATGTCGGCTACATCGGTAGGCATCTCACCAATACTCAGACCTGAAGCGCACTCTGACTCGGTCAGCGCCAACTGCGTCAGCGGGCCGCGTCGACGAGCGGGCGCGGGATCTCCAGCCACAGGTCGACCTCGTCGTCGTCCGACTCGACACCGAGCGCGTTCGCGGCGCCGTCGTCCGACATCCGGAGGCCGACGACGGTGACCGCGGTCTTCGACGAGCGCGGTACGGTGCGGACGATCAGCTTGTCGGTCGTCGTACCGCGGATCGCGTCCGCGAGACGGCGGAGGACGGTCTCCAGCCCGCTCTGGTCGAGGTCGTCGATGCCGCCCTCGTCGAGCAGGCTCACGACCACACCGCGCCGGCGCGCGTCCATGACCTCGCGGCGCACGTCGTCGTTGAGCAGGCGCCGACCACGGATCTCGTCGCGGATCGCACCCTCCAGATAGCGGCACTCCCGGCGTTCCGCCTCGGTGAGGTCGCCGCCGCGGCGGACGATCTCGGCAAGCATCGGAGCGGCCACCCGGTAGGTCTGCCTCAGCCGGAGCTGACGCTCCATCACGTGCGCCTCCTGCGCCGCCTGCCACTCGGTGGCCTCCCGCTCGGCCCGGGCGAACTGGAGGGCGTCGCGGCCCGCCTTCGCCAGCGAGCCCGAGATCACCACGGCGACACCGACCCACACCACCGAGCCGACCACGCCCAGACCGGCGAGCGCACCCGGCCCCGCCCAGACCACCGTCTGCACCGCGAGGAAGCCGACGCCCACCCAGGCGACGAACTGCTGGCGGCGCACCGCGGCGATCGTCATGAGGGTGCCGACGGCGGCGACGTACCAGGTCGCGTACCCGTTGTCTTTCGCGGGGTCGAGCTCGCTGGTGACCAGGATCGGGATGACGACGCACACGGCGAGGTCGAACGCGGCCAGCCACAGCGGCATCTTGGTGGGGCTGGTCGGCCACAGGCTGATGACGGTCGCGACGGCGTAGAGCGCCATCGCCACGATCGCCGGGCCGGGGGCGCTGGGGATCGACAGCGACGACAGGCCGAGGAACAGGTGGTAGGCGGAGAACAGCGCCCCGAGTCCCAGGAACAGCAGCCGGTTGAGCGTGATCATCCCGCGGCCTCCTGCTCGCGATCGACGACGGAACCGTGCTCGGCCGCCGGCCACACGATCGTCACCGTCGTGCCCTCGCCCGGAGCCGACACCACGGTGGCCCTGCCCCCGACCTTCGCCAGCCGCTCACGGATGCTCACCCGCAGGCCGAGCCGCTCCGCCGGCACCGTGTCAGCGTCGAAGCCGCGCCCGTCGTCGGCCACGATCACGCGGACCGCCGCGCCGTGGTCGCCGCCGTGCACGGTGACGCTGCGGCGGACGTCCTCGCCGCCGGCGTGCTGCATGCTGTTCACCATCGCCTGCACCGCAGCGGAATAGACCGCCTCCGCGACGTTCACGGGGAGGCTGTGCAGGTCGTCGTCGTCTCGGGCGTCCACCGCGAACGGCGAGGAGAACGCGCGCGCGGCCGTGACGAGGCGGTCGGAGAGCTGCTCGACGCCGACCTGGGTCTGATCCTCGGGGCCGGAGGCCTCCGCCGCGTGCAGATGCCCGATCGCGTCGGCCGCCATGCGCGCAGCCAGATCCTTCTGCTCCGGCGTGCGGGCACTCGCCGCCGAGAGCAGCGTCGTCAGCACGCTGTCGTGCACGATCGCATCGACCTGCACGCGCTCCACCTCCGTGGCGTGCTGTCGCACCGCGTTGCCGTACTTCGCGAGCGCCTGGCTCTGCGCGACGTCGACGGCGGAGGCGGCCTGCCGCATCATCGCGATGATCGCCAGGATCACGCCGCCGAGGATGATCGCGTAGACCGTGTCGAGCCCGGCGAGCTCAGCGCCGACCCCGCCGCCGGCCGGCAGCGCCCGGACCACGCCGTAGGCGATCGGGGTGATGAACGTGTAGGCGATCGCCAGCCACAGCGGGTAGGCCACGGCGGCGAACGCCGTGAACACCGAGCAGAGGAACCACACCCACGGCTTGTCGGACGCGAACGCGGACGGCTGCGACACCAGCAGCGGCCACGTCACGATCGCGGCGAAGTAGACGAGCGAGAGGATGCCCATGGTGAGCTTGACGAACCGCTGGGCGAAGATCGCCAGCAGCACCGTGAACGCCAGACCGCCGAAGACCAGCACCAGCACCACGGCCGCCCAGGGGCTGCGCAATGCGCCCAGCTGGCCCAGCGCCGTCGGGAAGGTCTGCAGGCCGAACACCAGGCCGAACGCCGACACCGTGCGGTCGGAGATGCGCTCGATCCGTGCGCGGCTCAGCGGGTTGCGCGGCTTGGCCGCCTCGACAGGGGCTCCCGGCGTCGAGCGCGGGAGACTAGGGGCGCTCATTGCCCGTGTCGGGATCGAGCCCGGGCAGGATGCCGTCCTCCACTGCCCGGCGAAGGAGATCGACCTTGGTCGGCGCGGGCCGACCGACCTCGACGTACTTCACGCGGATGCGGTCGAGGTACTCGCGCGCGGTCGAGTTCGCGATCCCCAGCTGCGCCGCGACCGCCTTGAGCGGCAGACCGGAGGCGTAGAGGTGCAGCACGTCGCGCTCACGACGGCCGAGCTGCGCCTTCGCGAAGTCGCTGTCGGCGTCGATCGCGGTCGCCCACTCCAGGTTGTTGAGCACGTCGCCGCGCGCGACCGTCTCGATCGCGTTCATGACCGTCGTGGTCGGGGACGACTTGGGGATGACGCCGGCCGCGCCCGCGGCGAGCGCCTCGCGGACGCTCGCAACCCGGTCGGCGATGCTGTGCACCAGCACGGCCGCGCCGGTCGCCTGCGCCCGCTTGACGTTGTCGGTGACCTTCGAGCCGTCGCCGAGCGACAGGTCGAGCACCACGACGTCGCACTCCTGGGAGCCGAGAAGCTCGACGAACTCGTTCACCGTCGCCGCTGCCACGACGACCTCGTACCCGGCGTCCTGACAGGCCGCCTTGAGCCCGAGGCGCACAGACTCGTGATCGTCGACGATTGAGACTCGCACCATGCTGACCATCGTAGTGTGCAGCATGCTCGGATCCCGGCGATCACGGGGTCAGCGTGGCGACGGCCTCCACGTGGTGGGTGTTCGGGAAGAGATCGAAGGCGCGCAGCGAGCGCAGCGGATAGCCGCGCTCCGCGAAATACGCCAGGTCGCGCGCGAGCGCGACGGGGTCGCACGCGACGTAGACGATCTGCGCGGGGCGCATCGAGGCGATGGCCTCCACGACGTCGCGCCCCGCTCCGGAGCGGGGCGGATCGAGGACGACCGTGGCGGCGCGCAGCCTGGCGCGCTCGGCGGCCGTCGCCTCCACCGCCAGCGCGGTCACGAAGTGCTCGACCCGCGCGGTCACCGCTGACGCGCCGACCCACTCGGCGAGGTTCTCGGCCGCGTCGTCGGTCGCAGCCTCGTCGGACTCGACCGACGTGATGCGCGTCGTCGGGCCGAAGCGGTCGCCGAGCGCCGCCGCCAGCAGACCGACCCCGCCGTAGAGGTCGAGGTTCGCGGCGCGCGGATCGAAGACGGCCTCGTCGACCGCCGAACGCACGGCCGCGGTGAGCGTCGCAGCCGCCTCGCGGTGCACCTGCCAGAAGCCGCGCGCGTCGAGCCGGAACTCCCGCTCGCCCACGCGCTCGCGGATGGGGACCGGACGACGGCGCGGGCGCACCGGGCGCCTGCCGTGCCTGCCGCCCTTCCCGTTCGACTCCGGGAGGTCGTTGACGAGCACATGCGTCGCCCCCAGCCCGGTGGCGACGATGTCGACCGACTCGGCGCCGGGGAAGCGCTGGCCGAACGGCGTCGACCCTTCCACCGCGGCGGTGGCCAACGGGAGGCCGGTCACGGGGACCACGGTGTGGGTCCGCGCCGCGAACGGGCCGATCGTGCCGTCCCTGCCGACCTGGAGCCGCACCCGCGTGCGCCAGCCGGTGCCGTCCTCCGTCTCGCCGCTCACGGCCTCCACCATCAGGCGGCCGCCGTCGGGGCCGACCGCGGCGATCGTGTCGGCATCGAGTCGTGCGGTGCGCTGCAGGGCGTCCTCGATCACGCGACGCTTGAGCTCCCGCTGGTGGTCGAGCCGGATGTGGCCGAACTCGGCGCCACCCGCGCGCTGCCCCGGGGCGCGCCGCACCGAGGCCGCGTCCCAGACGTGCTCCCGGCGCTCGGCCGCCGGCTCGAGGACCTCCAGCAGCTCCGCCCGCCAGAACCGGTCGTGCGCGGTATCGGCCACGCGGGCGCGCACGCGCTCGCCCGGCATGGTGTCCGGCACGAAGACAACCCGGCCCTCGTGCCTGGCGACGAACACGCCGCCGTGCGCGACATTGATAATGTCGAGTTCGACCTCGTCCTTCTGGGGCATCCCCCGAGCATCCCACAGGTGAACATGCGCCTCTACCTCGCCTCCACCTCCCCCGCCCGTCTCGCGTTGCTGCGCGCAGCCGGCATCGAGCCGGTCGTCGTGCCGTCGCACGTGGACGAGCCGGCGGCCGTGGCCGCAGCGGAGGCGGAGCACGGCCCGCTGTCCCCCCAGGCGATGGTGCAGCTGCTCGCCCGGCTCAAGGCGGAGGCCGTGCGCGGCACCCTCGACGGCACTCCGATCGACGGGCTGATCCTGGGCGGCGACTCGGCGTTCGCCATCGACGACCGCATCCACGGCAAGCCGCACCTGCCGGAGGTCGCGCGTGAGCGCTGGCTCGCGCAGCGCGGCCGCACGGGCGACCTGCACTCGGGCCACTGGCTCATCGACCACCGCGACGGGCGCGAGAACGGAGCCGTCGGCGCGACGGCGGTGGCGTCGGTCACCTTCGCCGACGTCACTGAGACCGAGATCGATGCCTATGTGGCCAGCGGCGAACCGTTGGAGGTCGCGGGCGCCTTCACGATCGACAGCCTCGGCGGCCCCTTCATCACCCGGGTCGACGGCGACCCGAGCACGGTCGTCGGCCTGTCGCTGTCGACGCTGCGCGACCTGGTGCGCCGGCTCGGCGTCGAGTGGACGGAGCTGTGGAACCGGGTCTGACCGCTCCGCAGCGCAGCACGAAAAGCCCATTCCGTCTCTTGTCGACTCCCTGAAGCAGTGGGAATGCTTTTTTGTGGGAATCGTCCAAAAGCTGGTCCCGCTCCGGCAATAGGCTAGAGAACTGTGCCACGTATCTCCAAGGTCCTCATCGCAAACCGCGGCGAGATCGCCGTCCGCGTCATCCGCGCCGCGAAAGACAGCGGAATCACCTCCGTCGCCGTCTACGCCGACCAGGATCGTGACGCGATGCACGTGCGGCTCGCCGATGAGGCGTATGCCCTCGACGGCTCGACGAGCGCAGACACCTACCTCGTCATCGACAAGCTCCTCTCGATCGCCCGCCGCTCCGGCGCCGACGCCGTGCACCCCGGCTACGGGTTCCTCGCAGAGAACGCCGACTTCGCGCGTGCCGTCATCGCGGCCGGCCTGACCTGGATCGGCCCGTCCCCCGACGCGATCGAGCGCCTCGGCGACAAGGTGTCCGCCCGCCACGTGGCCGAGAAGGTCGGGGCGCCCCTCGCGCCGGGTACCCTCAACCCGGTCGCGGACGCGGCAGAGGTCCTCGAGTTCGTCGACAAGCACGGCCTCCCCGTCGCCATCAAGGCGGCGTTCGGCGGCGGCGGACGCGGCCTGAAGGTGGCGCGCACCCGCGACGAGGTCGCCGAGCTCTTCGAGTCGGCGACGCGCGAGGCGATCGCCGCCTTCGGCCGCGGCGAGTGCTTCGTCGAGAAGTACCTCGACCAGCCGCGCCACGTCGAGACGCAGTGCCTCGCCGACGCGTACGGCAACGTGGTCGTCGTCTCCACGCGCGACTGCTCGCTGCAGCGCCGCCACCAGAAGCTCGTCGAGGAGGCTCCTGCGCCGTTCCTCTCTCCCGAGCAGCTGGACAAGCTGTACAGCGCGTCCAAGGCCATCCTCACGGAGGTCGGCTACCAGGGCGCCGGCACCTGCGAGTTCCTGATCGGCAAGGACGGCACGGTGTCGTTCCTGGAGGTCAACACCCGCCTCCAGGTCGAGCACCCGGTGTCCGAGGAGGTCACCGGCATCGATCTCGTCCGTGAGCAGTTCCGGATCGCCGAGGGCGGCGAGCTCGACTACGACGACCCGGCGCCGCGCGGCCACTCCTTCGAGTTCCGCATCAACGGCGAGGACGCCGGGCGCAACTTCATCCCCTCCCCGGGACCGGTGCACGTGTTCAGGGCGCCGGGCGGCCCCGGCGTGCGCGTCGACAGCGGCATCCAGGCGGGCGACGTCATCAGCGGCGCGTTCGACTCGATGCTCGCCAAGCTGATCGTGACGGGCGCCAGCCGCGAGGAGGCGCTGGAGCGCTCCCGTCGCGCTCTCGACGAGTTCGAGGTCGCCGGTCTGCCCACCGTGCTGCCGTTCCACCGCGCCATCGTGCGCGACCCCGCCTTCGCCCCGCAGGACGGCGAGCCGTTCTCGATCTACACCCGCTGGATCGAGACAGAGTGGGCCGGCGGCATCGAGCCGTGGTCGGGCGAGCTGGGCGAGCAGGCCGCGGCCGAGCGCCGCAGCAACGTCGTCGTGGAGGTCGAGGGCAAGCGCATCGAGGTGTCGCTGCCCGCCCGCATCCTCGCCGGGGGCGCCGCATCGCCCGCGGCTGCGGCCGCCCCGCGCCGCCGCACCGGCGCGCACGCGGTCGACACCGCCACCGGCGACTCGGTGACCGCCCCGATGCAGGCCACCGTCGTCAAGGTCGCGGTGACCGACGGCGACGAGGTCGTCAAGGGCGACCTCGTGCTGGTGCTGGAGGCCATGAAGATGGAGCAGCCGCTGACCGCCCACAAGGACGGCACGATCACCGGCATCAACGCGTCGGTCGGCGAGACCGTCTCGTCGGGCCACCTCCTCCTCAACATCGTCTGATTCCATGCCGTAGCTCCGGAGTTCTGCGCCGATTCGGGCTCGATCTCCGGAGTTACGGCTATCTAACCGATCCCATCCCCCGATTCTCCGAATCAACCAACACCCCCTCCACGAGCGCCGCGACCTGCTCCCACTCCTCCAGTACCTGCCGCGCCGACACCCGGAGGCGCTTGCCGGCAAGCGCGAGCGCGGCATCGCGGGCACGATCACGCTCGAAGGCCTCTCGGCCGGAGTGGTAGGCGTAGCCGTCCAACTCGAGGTAGAGAACGCCGTCGATGCGCATGTCCACCCTCCCGACGCCCGCGACATGCACCTGCTGCTCGACGATGTGACCCCGGGATTCGAGCCGTTGGCGGACGAGCGATTCGATACCGGAGTCCGAGCCCGGTCGAGACTGGCCGGCCACCGCCCGCGCCGACCGGGGTTGGTGTGCGAAGACGTCGTTCACTGTCTCCAGCGTCACCAGGCCGGATGACAGCGCCGTATCGAGAACGGCCACGGCCGTCTCCCTCGACGCACAGGCGACTACCGATCGCAGACAGTCCGCGACCGACACGCGCCAGCACTCGCGGTGGCGGTCGCTATCCACCCAGTGGCGAACGCTGTTGTCGGCGGGCAATCTGGTCGCATGGGAAGGAACGCGCAGGTGCAGCCTCCCATCGACGCCTCCCCAGAGTCCGTAGCTTCGCGCGGCCGACACGCACGACAGTCGACCGCCGCCCGCGACCGCGGCGAGCGCAGTCGGAGGCGCTGAGAGCAGCGCGTACACACCGCGCCGCGGGCGCAGGAGCCGACCCTCCCGGACCGCCGCAGTCAACTCGCGTGCCGTGACGCGCTCGTCCACCAGCTGGCGCAAGGTCGCGATGCCGCCGTGTTGTCCGAGAACGTTCAGCCATTTCATCCACTCAGGGTGTCGTGCACGATCGGTGAACGCGGACATTCTCGCAAAGAGGTGGAAAGTCCATTCGGCCGGGTGGATGTGAGGGACGTTGCTAACTCCGGATAGTCGGCGCGACGCGCCGTCTGCAAGTCCGTAACTCCGGACACTCGATCGGATTCGCGCGGGATCTCCGGAGTTACGGAGGGCGAGATCGCGGCAGCTAGCCGGTGGCCTCGGTGGGGTCGCCCTTGAGGTCGATGCTGATCTCGTCGGCGTCGAGGTTGCTGAGGGCGCCGGCCAGGACGTCGGCGCTGAACGTGCCGTCGTCGCGAGCGTCGAGCAGGGCGTCGCGCTGCGCACGGATGCGCTGCAGCCGAGCGGTCTTGTGCTGGTTGAAGGCCTCGGGGGTCCGCTCCCGCGTCTCCGGCAGCGGCACGGCCTCGCCCGCCTCGCGCAGCAGTTCCAGGAGCCGCATGCGCTCGTCGCGCTCCGCCGCCGGATCGGCGGCCGTCGGCTTGACGATCCGCAGCGCGAGCCCGAGCGTCCCACCCTGGAGCAGCAGGGAGCCGGCCGCCACCAGGAAGGCGATCAGCACCAGCACCGACCTGCCGGGCGTGTCCTGAGGGAGGCTCTGCGCTGCCGCGACGGTGACGGCTCCGCGCATCCCCGCCCAGACGACGATGGAGCCCTCCCGCCAGCCGAGCGGCGCTCCCGTGAAGTAGTCGATGTCGGCGAGCACCCGGCGCAGACGCGTGCCGAACCGGGCGATGTTCTCGACCGTCCACGCCCGCTGGCGCGCCCGCTGCCGGCGCACGATCCGGCCTCGCCAGCCCGACGGCGTCGCCCCGATGGTCTCGCGAGCGGAGGCCGCCGCGTCCGGCATTCCGGCCACCTTGGCCACTTCGGCGTGCGCCACGGCGGGGTCGGCCGCCAGCACCTCGGCGTGCGCGTCGGGGTCGTCCACGGGGTCCCGCGGCAGCTCCGGCAGCGCCTCGGGGGGCCGCGGCCCCTGCTCGAGCAGCCGCCGGGCCGCCTCCGGGTCCTGCAACCGCTCCTGCAGCTTGGTCAGGGTCGGCCGCATGCGCTCCCGGCGCCGGCCGCGCCGTGCGAGCAGGGCGAGCAGCGGCGCGACGAACGCCGCCCGCACCAGCAGGGTCAGCAGCAGTGCCGCGGCGGCGATGCCGAGTGCGGGCAGCACACCCGAATGGTCGTTCTGCACTTTCTGCACGATGCCGAACAGCTCGAGACCCATCGTGAGGAAGATGATGCCCTCGAGCACCAGCTCGACCGTGCGCCAGTTCTGGGAGTCCGACAGCCGGTGCTCGGGCGAGAGCACCCGCGGCGCCCTGCTGCCGGTGATCAGACCGGCGACCACCGCCGCGACGAGCCCGGAGGCGCCGAGCGCCTCTGCGGGGATGGACGCCAGGAACGGCACGGTGAACGAGATGACGGTGTTGACCGTGGCGTCCTTCACCCGCGCCCGCACGATGAGGTTCAGCCGGCCGACCAGCCAGCCGAAGACGACCGCCACGACGACCGAGTAGAGGAACGACAGCGTCACCGCCCCGACCGTGAACCCGGCGACCGCCGCGGCAGCGATGGCGGCGCGTAGCAGCACGAGCGCTGTCGCGTCGTTGAGCAGGCTCTCGCCCTCCAGGATCGCCACCACGCGCGGGGAGACGCCCGCACGCTTCACGATGCCGGTCGCGACCGCGTCGGTCGGGCTCACGATCGCGCCGAGGGCGACGCCCCAGCCGAGGCCCAGCCCGGGGATCGCCCACGCGAAGAAGATCCCGAGCAGCAGCGAGCTCACGATGACCAGCACGACCGACAGGCCGCCGATCGCCCCGAACTCGCGGCGGAAGTTCATCGATGGCATCGAGACGGAGGCCGAGTACAGCAGCGGCGGCAGGACTCCCGCGATGATCCACTCCGGCTGGAGGGTCAGCGCCGGGACGAACGGCAGGAACGAGACGAGGATGCCGACGACCACCAGGATCAGCGGCGAGGCGACGCCGAAGCGCTGTCCGAAGCTGGTGGCGGCGGCGATGGTCAGAACGGCGAGGACGCCGATGACCAGGATCTCCTCCATCCGCCCGGCCTCCGTCTAGAGAACGATGTGCATCGCGCGGGCGGCGTCCGAGATCGAGCCGGACAGGGACGGGTAGACGGTGAACGCCCTGGCCACCTGGTCGACCGTGAGCCGGTGCTCCACGGCGAGGGCCAGCGGGAAGATCAGCTCGGAGGCCCGAGGGGCGACGATGACGCCGCCGATCACGGTGCCGGAGCCGGTGCGGGCGAACAGCTTCACGAACCCGTCGCGGATGCCCAGCATCTTCGCGCGCGGGTTGGACTTGAGGGCGAGCTTGTAGATGTCGCCCTGGGCGATGCCCTCCTCGATCTGCTTCTGGTTCCAGCCGACCGTCGCGATCTCGGGCTGGGTGAAGATGTTGCTCGTCACGTTGCGCAGTTCGATCGGGTTCACCGCGTCGCCCATCGCGTGGAACACCGCCGTGCGGCCCTGCATCGAGGCGACCGAGGCGAGCGGCAGCAGATCGGAGCAGTCGCCGGCTGCGTAGATGTTGGGGATAGAGGTGCGGGCGACCCGGTTGACGCGGATGTGCCCGGACGGCGTGAGCTGCACGCCGGCCTCCTCGAGCCCGATGCCCGTGGTGTTGGGGATGGAGCCGACGGCCATCAGACAGTGGCTGCCCTCGACGGTGCGGCCGTCGGTGAGGGTCGCGACGACGCCGGTCTCCGTGCGCACGACCGACTCGGCCCGCGACTTGGCGAGGACCTGCATGCCGTTGCGCTTGAAGACGTTCTCGATGACGCGGGCGGCGTCGGCGTCCTCGCCGGGGAGCACCTGGTCGCGCGACGAGATCAGCGTGACCTTGGAGCCGAGCGCGGTGTACGCGGAGGCGAACTCGGCGCCCGTGACACCGGAACCGACCACGATCAGGTGCTCCGGCACGGTTGCCAGGTCGTAGAGCTGGGTCCAGGTGAGGATGCGCTCCCCGTCGGGGACCGCGGACGACAGGATGCGCGGGCTCGCGCCGACCGCGATCACGATCGTGTCGGCCTCCACCCGGTCGAAGTCGGTACCGGAGTCGCCGGTGCCGGTCGAGACGATGATCGCGTCGTCGCCGTCGAGCCGGCCCTCGCCGGTCACGATGCGCACTCCGGCGCGGACGAGCTCCGCCCGCATGTCCTCCGACTGCTGGCGCGCGAGGCCCATGAGGCGCTTGTTCACGGCCGCGAGGTTGACCGCGATCTCGGGACGCACCGGCTTGCCGCCCGCCCCGCGCGTGAAGAACTGCACGCCGAGATCGGTCGCCTCGCCGATGGCGTTGGTGGCCTCCGCGGTGGCGATGAGGCTCTTCGAGGGCACCACATCGGTGATGACGGCGGAGCCGCCGACGCCCGAGCGCTCGACGAGGGTGACGTCGGCGCCGAGCTGTGCGCCGGCGAGCGCCGCCTCGTAACCGCCGGGACCGCCGCCGAGGACGGCGATCCGCTGCTTCCGCTCGAATTCATAGGCCATGCCCCTCATTCTTCCGTATCGGGATGCACCGATGCGCACCCGCGCTCACCCTGCAGCCGGAGGGACCGCTCAGTAGAGTTGGCTCATGCTCGAAACCACCCAGAACCCGCTCGATGACCGCGCCACCGACCCGTTCGAGGTCGCGAGGCAGGCGGCGGTGCAGATCGCCGCGAAGACCGGGGTCGAGAAGCACGACATCGCCCTGACACTCGGCAGCGGGTGGGGCAAGGCGGCCGACCTCATCGGCGAGACCGTCGCCACCATCCCGGCGCACGAGATCGTCGGATTCAGCAAGCCGGCGCTGGAGGGCCACGTCGGCACGCTGCGCTCGATCCGTCTCCAGAACGGCAAGCACGCCCTGGTGATCGGCGCCCGCACCCACTACTACGAGGGCCACGGGGTGCGCAGGGTCGTCCACAGCGTCCGCACCGCGGCGGCGGCCGGGGCGACCACGATGGTGCTCACCAACGGCGCGGGCGGCATCAAGGAGCACTGGAAGCCCGGCACCCCCGTGCTCATCAGCGACCACATCAACCTGACGGCGGACTCTCCGCTGGAGGGCGCGACGTTCATCGACCTCACCGATCTCTACTCGAAGCGCCTCCGCGAGGTCGCCCGCACGATCGATCCGACCCTCGACGAGGGCGTGTACACGCAGTTCCGCGGCCCGCACTACGAGACGCCGGCCGAGGTGCAGATGGCGAAGGCGATCGGCGGCCACATCGTCGGCATGTCCACGGCGCTGGAGGCCATCGCCGCACGCCAGGGCGGGATGGAGATCCTCGGGATGTCGCTGGTGACCAACCTCGCCGCCGGCATCCAGAAGACTCCGCTCAGCCACCAGGAGGTCATCGACGCGGGCCGGGAGGCCGAGCCGGTGATCAGCGCCCTCCTGGCTCAGATCGTGGAGGCCCTGTGAGCAGCCGGGACGCGCAGGCCGACACTCCTCAGCTGCTCGCCGACGCGCGCGCCTGGCTGGCGCAGGACCCCGACCCGGAGACGCGCACCGAGCTCGAGTCGCTGATCGTCGCGGCGCAGGCCGGATCTGCCGAGGCGGTCGACGACCTCCACTCGCGGTTCGACACCCGGCTGGAGTTCGGCACCGCGGGGCTCCGGGGCGAGATCGCCGCAGGCCCGAACCGGATGAACCGCGTCCTGGTCGCACAGGCCGCGGCCGGGTTCGCCCGCTGGCTCCTGGAACACGCGGAGGGCGAGCAGCCGTCGGTCGTCATCGGCTACGACGGCCGCAAGAACTCCGACGTCTTCGCGCGCGACACCGCGGAGCTGATGGCGGGTGCGGGCGTGCGCGCCGTGCTCCTGCCGCGCCTGCTGCCGACCCCGGTGCTGGCGTTCGCCGTGCGCCATCTCGACGCCAGCGCCGGCGTCATGGTGACCGCGAGCCACAACCCGCCGAACGACAACGGCTACAAGGTCTACCTCGGTGGTGAGAACCACGGCTCCCAGATCGTGTCGCCCACCGACGCCGAGATCGCTGCGCACATCCTCGAGGTGGCGAAGGGCGACATCGGCGACCTCCCTCGCTCCGAGCAGTTCGAGATCGCCCCGCCCGACGTCGAGCTCGCCTACGTGGAGGCGACCGCGTCCGTCGCCACGACCACCGCACCGCGGGACGCCGTCTCGTTCGCCTACACCGCGATGCACGGCGTCGGCTGGCGCACCGCGGAGGCGGTCTTCGAGCGGGTCGGCTTCTCGCGCCCGGTCGTCGTCGCTGCGCAGCGCGACCCCGACCCGGCGTTCCCGACGGTCTCCTTCCCCAATCCGGAGGAGCCCGGCGCGATGGATCTGTCGTACGCGACAGGCCGGGAGGCCGGCGTCGACCTGATCATCGCCAACGACCCGGACGCCGACCGGCTCGCGGTCGCCATCCCCGACGCGACGTCGGCCGATGGCTTCCGGCGGCTGAGCGGCAACGAGGTGGGAGCGATCCTGGGCTGGCGTGCGGCCGAGCTCGCCGAACGCGCGGCGACCGAGGGGGCCGCTTTCGGTGCGCTCGCGTGCTCGATCGTCTCGTCGCCGGCCCTCGCCGCCGTCGCCGCGGCCTACCGCCTCGACTTCGCCGACACGCTGACCGGCTTCAAGTGGGTGTCCAGGGCCCCTGGCCTGATCTACGGTTTCGAGGAGGCTCTCGGCTATCTGGTGAACCCGCAGACCATCCGCGACAAGGACGGCATCTCGGCGGCGACCGCGTTCCTCGACCTCGCGAACGAGCTGGCGGCCTCCGGCCGAACCATCGCCGACCACCTCGTCGCGTTCGCCGAGCGCTTCGGCTACTTCGCCAGCGACCAGATCTCGATCAGGGTCACCGAGCTGTCCCGTATCGGCGAGATCATGGCCGCGCTGCGGTCGACGCCGCCGAGCCGCCTGGGCACCGTCGCCGTCGACCACATCGACGACCTGCGCGACGGCTTCGACGGCCTCCCGCCGAGCGACGTGCTGCGCATCGTGCTCGCCGACGGCTCACGCGTGATGGTCCGCCCGAGCGGCACCGAGCCGAAGCTGAAGATCTACATCGATGCATCGAGCGACCAGGGCTCGGTCGCGGAGCGGCGCGCGGACGCGACCGGTCGCGTCGCCGCGCTGGCGGACGCGATGCGGGAGCTGACGGCCTGACGACCCGGCTTGACCGTCGGCCCCGCATGGTCGAAGCTGGCATGATGCGTGTGAAATTCCAGCTCGTCATCCCGCTCACGATCGCCGCCCTCCTCGCGGGGTGCGCGCCGACAGCGGGTGGAGGCCCGAGCGGCACGTCCGCCACTCCGCCGCCGGTGACCCCGTCGGCGTCGCCGGACGCGCGCAGCGCAACCGCGCACAAGGAACTCGAAGCCCTGGAGTCCGAGCACGGCGCGCGCGTCGGCGTGTACGCGGTCGACACGGGGACCGGGAAGCAGCTCGCCTACCGAGCAGACGAACGCTTCGGCTACGCCTCCACGTACAAGGCCCTCGCCGCGGCCGCAGTGCTCGCCGACCCGCCGGCCGGCGGTCTCGACGCACCGGTCGGCTACACGTCCGGCCAGCTGGTCGCCCACTCCCCGATCACGGAACAGCACGTGGAGACCGGGATGACGCTCCGCGAGCTCGCGGACGCCGCGGTGCGGTACAGCGACAACACCGCCGGCAACCTCCTGTTCGACGCCCTCGGCGGTCCGGCCGGGTTCCAGGCGGCCCTGCGCGGGCTCGGCGACACCGTCACCAGCGCGGAGCGCGTCGAACCGGCGCTGAACCGGCTCACGCCGGGAGAGACCGCCGACACCAGCACGCCGCGCGCCCTGGCGACCGACCTCCGCGCCTTCGCGCTCGGCTCCGCCCTCCCGACGGGCGCCCGTGCCCAGTTGAAGACGTGGCTGGTCGGCAACACGACGGGAGACGCGCTGATCCGCTCGGTCGCTCCGTCGGACTGGACGGTCGGCGACAAGACCGGCAGCGCCGATCACGGCACCCGCAACGACATCGCCGTGATCTGGCGCGACACGGGCAAGCCGGTCGTGCTGGCCGTGCTCACCGACCACGCGGCGGCGGACGCCGACACCGACGACGCCCTCGTGGCCGCGGCGGCCGAGGCCGTGCTGCGCGGGCTCGGCGCGCTCGACTGAGTCGCGAAGCGGCGCGCAGCGCCGGAATCGCCCATGCTGCGAGGCCGCGCGCACTCAGCGCGTCGGCACAGAGCGCCGGGCGGCGCGCGCGGCGAAGCTCAGCAGGAACGTCGCCAGCGCGGCCACCGTCGCCGCCGCGCCGGCGAACGGCACGACCTGGGCCCCGCCCGCGCCCAGGGCGAGCGTGCCGATCGGCGGAGCGATCGCGATGCCGACGTACATCGCGGTCGAATACCACGAGAGCACGAGCGCGGACGACGCCGGGTCGAGGTGTACGAGGCGGTGCTGCACCGGGATCGCCATGGCGAAGGCGGTGACGCCCCAGAGCGCGAACACGACCGCGGAGGCGGCGAACGACGCTTCGACGAACGGCAGCACCGCGAGCGCGACGACCTGTCCGATCAGTGCGTACGTCGCGATGCGGCGACTGCCGAAACGATCGGTCAGCGGCCCGGCGACGACGTTCCCGACCACGCCGGCGACCCCGTACGCCAGGAGGAGTGCCGCCAGCAGCGGCCCCGCGCCGCCGGTCGACGCCCGGGTCACCGCGGCGGAGAAGATGTAGACGATGTTGAAGCCGGCGATCATGAACACGGTGGTCGCCAGCAGCGCGAGCACGCGCAGGTCCGCCAGCACCGCCAGCCGTCGCCTCAGGCTCGCCGGCGGCGCCAGCGGCACGCGCCGCACGAACACCGGGATGAGTGCGGCAAGCACCACGCCGAGTCCGACCACGCACCAGAGTGCGAACCGCCAGCCGGCCACGCCGCCGAGCGCGGTGCCGAGCGGCGATCCGACAGCGGTCGCGAGCGTGAACCCCGCGCCGACCAGGGCGAGCGCACGTCCGCGCTTCTCGGGCGCGGCGGGGGAGGCCGCCGCGGCAGTGGCGGTCGGGACGAGTGCCGCGCCGCCGATCCCGGAGAAGGTCCGACCTGCGATGAACCAGCCGAGATCGGGAGCGACGGCGGCGACCGCCGTGCCGACGGCGAAGACGGCGAGCCCGGCCGCCATCAGGGCGGAGCGGGGCACGCGCGGGAGGAGGATCGAGACCGCAGGAGCCGCGACCGCGACGACGAGCGAGTAGGTGGTGATCGACACGCTGACCGCTGCGGCGGAGGTGTGCAGGGTCGCCGCGATCTCCGGCAGCAGCCCGGCGATGACGAAGGCGTTGGTGCCGACCACGAAGAGCCCGAGGGCGAGGACCACGAACGCCGGAGTCGTTCTGCGGTACGATTGTTCGATGATCGTCATACCGTCAGCGTAGGGCGATAGTTCGATGATTGTCAAACAATTGGGCGCCGCATGACCGAATACCCCTCGCCGCCGATGGATCAGGTCGAGCTGGTGGATGTGCTCCGCGCACTGGCCGATCCGGTGCGACTGCAGATGGTGCGCGCGATCGCCGACGGGGACGCCCACCCGAAAGGCGTCACCGACTGGGGCGTCGACGTGCAGAAGTCGACGCTGGCGCACCATTTCAAGACTCTGCGCGAAGCAGGACTCACCAACACGATCGTGAACGGCCGTACGCACGACATCCAATTGCGCCGCGCCGAACTCGACGAGCGCTTTCCCGGTCTGATCGAGGCTCTGCTCGACGCCGCAGACTGAACCGGCGCCCGGGGTCTGACCCGGCGCCGTCAGCCCAGCGCTTCGTCGAGCTTCTGCTCGAGCTCGTCGAGGTCGAAGTAGTTCTGCACCACGATCACGTCGGCGTTGGTCGGACCGATCCGGTCGACCAGCTCGGGCGAGGTGAGGATGATCTGAGCGTCGCCCGCCGCAGAGCTCACGCTCGCGATGTCGGCAGCGGTGACGTCGGCGTCGAGGCCGAGTCGCTCCAGAACCCGCTCCGCGTTCACCTTCAGGATGCCGGAGGTGCCGATGCCGGCACCGCAGATCGCGACGATCCTCACCGCGCAGCGTCCTCGGTCAGCGTGAGGATGCGCTGCACCTCTGCGACGTCGGCCGCCGCGGCCAGCGCCGGGATCGCCTCGGGGTCGTTGAACACATTGGCGAGCTCGGCCACGCTGCGCACATGGCCCTCCGGCGTGGAGACGGCGAGACCGATCACCACCGAGACCGGGTCGTTGTGCGGGTGGCCGAAGACCACGGGCTCGTCGAGAGTCACCACCGAGAGCCCGTCGTGATGCACATCGGGTCCGGGTCGCGCGTGGGCCAGCGCGAGGCCGGGGGCGATGACGATGTAAGCGCCGAACTCCTCGATCACCTGGATCATCCGCGCGCCGTAGCCCTGCTCCGTCGCACCGGAGCGCGTCAGCGCCTCCCCCGCCAGTTCGACGGCGTCGCGCCAGTCCGAGGCGTGGGCTCCGACGGTCACGGCGGAGTCGGGCAACGGTGGCAGCGGCATGTGTCCAGCGTACGCGTTAGCGCGTCACGAACCCTCGAAACCTGCTGTGATGATCTCCGCCAGTTCTTCACGCTGCTCGACCGGGAGGAAGGCCCCCGCCGCAGCGTTCAGCTGGAAGATCTCGAGGTCGGTGCTGTCATACGAGAACGCGTCGGCGAGGATGCTCAGCTCGCGCGTGAGGGTGGTGCCGCTCATGAGGCGGTTGTCGGTGTTGACCGTCACCCGGAAGCCGAGCTGGTACAGCAGGTCGAACGGGTGGTCGAGGATGTCGTCGCCCCACGCCGCGATCGCGCCGGTCTGCAGGTTGGAGGTCGGGCTGGTCTCCAGCGCGATCTCGCGGTCCTTGACCCACTGCGACAGGGTGCCGAGCGTCACGTAGGTGTTCTCGTCGTCCTGGCGCTCGATCGTGATGTCCTCGGCGAGGCGTACACCGTGGCCCAAGCGGAGCGCACGGCCGTCCAGGAGGGCGCTGCGGATGCTGTCGAGACCGTCCGCCTCGCCCGCGTGCACCGTCGACGGGAAGAAGTTGGCGGCGAGGTAGTCGAAGGCGGCGCGGTGGTTCGAGGCCGGGAAGCCCGCCTCGGGGCCGGCGATGTCGAAGCCGACGGCGCCGCGGTCGCGGTGACGCACGGCGAGCTCGGCGATCTCGAGGCTGCGGTCGGTGTGGCGCATGGCGCTGACCAGCTGGCCCACGCGGATGCGGCGACCGGTCGCGCGCACGTCGTCGATGCCCTGCTCGAGGCCCTCCTGCACGGCCTCCACGGTCTCGTCGAGGCTGAGACCGCGGGTGAGGTGCTGTTCGGGAGCCCAGCGGATCTCGCCGTACACCACGCCGTCCGCTCCGAGGTCTTGCACGAACTCACGTGCGACACGGGTCAGACCCTCGCGGGTCTGCATCACGGCGGTGGTCAGGTCGAAGGTCTTGAGGTACTCCACGAGCGAGCCCGAGTTGGACTTCTCGGCGAACCAGGCCCCGAGGGCCGCCGGGTCGCTCGCCGGGAGCTCGAGGCCGATCCCGTCGGCGAGCTCCAGCACGGTGGCAGGCCGCAGGCCGCCGTCCAGGTGGTCGTGCAGCGACACCTTCGGCAGCGCCCGGATGTCGGTCCCATCGCTCAGCGTGTACTCGCCGACGTTCTCACTCATGCTCATGTCTCCCAATCTACTGAAGGCCGCCCACCCCGCGGCAACCGCCGGGACGGCGGACAGTCGGCCGCCTCGGAGGCTTCGATCCGATTCTGCGCCGCTTCGCGCGCCGGCGGTCAGCCGATGCGCTCGGCGACCAGCGGGCCGCGCTCGAAGGCGGTCCCGGGAGGCGCGATGCGGTAGGCGCCGTCGAGCGCCTCCAGGGCGCGCTCGAAGCGGGCAGGCTCGTCGGCCGACAGAGTGAAAAGCGGCTGCCCGGCGCGCACCTCGTCGCCGGGCTTGGCGTGGAGGTCGATCCCCGCAGCGTGCTGCACCGGGTCCTGCTTGCGGGCGCGGCCGGCGCCCAGCCGCCAGGCCGCGATGCCGAACGGGAGTGCCTGCTGCTCGACCAGGACGCCGTCGGCCTCCGCGACGACCGTGTGGGTCTCGCGGGCCACCGGAAGCGCCGCGTCGGGATCGCCGCCCTGCGCGCGGACGGTGGCGCGCCACTTGTCCATCGCGCGGCCGTCCTTCAGCGCGGCCTCCACATCGGCGTCCGGTCGGCCCGCGAGCGCCAGCATCTCGCGCGCGAGGGCGACCGTCAGCTCCACGATGTCGGCGGGGCCGCCTCCGGCGAGCACCTCGACCGACTCGCGCACCTCGTTGGCGTTGCCGATCGCGAGGCCCAGCGGCACGTTCATGTCGGTGAGCAGGGCGGAGGTCGCGACACCGGCGTCCCTGCCGAGCTCGACCATCGTGCGGGCGAGCTCGCGCGACTTCTCGATGTCCTTGAGGAAGGCGCCGGAGCCGAACTTGACGTCGAGCACCAGCGCGCCGGTGCCCTCGGCGATCTTCTTGGACATGATCGAGGACGCGATCAGCGGGATGGCCTCCACGGTGCCGGTGATGTCGCGGAGCGCGTACAGCTTGCCGTCGGCGGGAGCCAGGCCCGAGCCGGCCGCGCAGATCACGCCGCCCTCGTTGCGGAGCTGCGCGAACATCTCCTCGTTGCTGAGGTTGGCGCGCCAGCCCGGGACGCTCTCCAGCTTGTCGAGCGTGCCTCCGGTGTGGCCAAGCCCCCGGCCCGAGAGCTGCGGGACGGCGACGCCGAACGCGGCGACGAGCGGCATCAGCGGCAGGGTGATCTTGTCGCCGACGCCGCCAGTGGAGTGCTTGTCCGCTGTCGGCTTGCCGAGGCCGGAGAAGTCCATCCGCTCGCCCGAGGCGATCATCGCCAGCGTGAGGTCCTTGATCTCGCGGCGCGTCATCCCGTTGAGGAAGATCGCCATCGTCATCGCCGACATCTGCTCGTCGCCGACATAGCCGCGCGTGTACGCGTCCACCAGCCAGTCGATCTCGGCCGTGCTCAGCTCGCCCTTGTCGCGCTTGGTCCTGATCAGGTCGACGGCGTCGAACGCCTCGACCGCTCCCGCGGTGCTCACGAAGATGTAACCCCTCAGTCGTTTGGTCGCACGGTGTCGCTCGTGCGGTGGTCGGCGTCGCCGTGCTCTTCGGCATAGGCGTCGAGCTGCCGCGGCCCGAAGGCGTCCGGCAGCACCTCGTCGATCGTGCGGATGCCCGAGACGGTCTCCAGCAGCATCCCCTCGGCCGAGTGCTCGTAGAGCAGCTGCCGGCAGCGACCGCACGGCATCAGGGTGTCGCCGTCGCCGTTGACGCACGTGAACGCGACCAGGTGTCCTCCACCGGTCATCGCCAGGGACGACACGAGCCCGCACTCGGCGCACAGCGTGATGCCGTAGCTGGCGTTCTCCACGTTGCAGCCGCTCACGATCCGGCCGTCGTCGACGAGCGCCGCAGCACCCACCGGGAACTTCGAGTACGGCACGTAGGCGTGCGTCCTGGCCTCGTTCGCGGCGGCGCGCAGTGCGGCCCAGTCGATCTGCTGCGCGGTCATGACTTGATGTACGGCTTGCCGTCGGCGGCCGGCGCCCGCGACATTCCGACGAGCCCGGCGACGGCGAAGATCGTCACGACGTACGGCAGCATCAGCATGAACTCGCTCGGAACCGGCGAGCCGATGATGCCGAGCACGTTCTGCAGGTTCGTGGCGAAACCGAACAGGAGGGCGGCGAGGGTCGCGCGGATCGGGTCCCAGCGGCCGAAGATCACGGCCGCGAGGGCGATGAAGCCCTGACCCGCCGTCATCTCCTTCGAGAAGGCGCCGACCGAGCCGAGCGTGAAGTACGCGCCACCGAGACCGGCCACCGCTCCCGCGAGGGAGACGTTCCAGAACCGGGTGCCGTTGACGTTGATGCCGACGGTGTCCGCGGCCTCCGGGTGCTCTCCGACCGAGCGGAGGCGCAGGCCCCAGCGCGTCTTGAACAGCCCGAACCAGACCAGGAAGATCGCGATGTACATGAGGTACTCGATGATCGTCTGGTCGAACAGCACCTTGCCGATGATCGGGATGTCGCTGAGGATCGGGATGGGCCAGTCGGGCAGCCGCGGCGGGTGGTTGAGCACCTGCGGGTCGTTCGCGAGCACCGTCGAGTACAGGAAGCTCGTGAGGCCCGTGACGAGCACGTTGAGCACGACACCGACGATGACCTGGTCGACCAGGTACTTGATCGAGAACGCCGCGAGCACGAACGAGACGAGCACGCCGGCGACCATCGCGGCGAACAGGCCGACGACCCAGCTGCCGGTGAGGCTCGCGGTCATCGCCGACACGAAGGCGCCGGCGAGCAGCTGGCCCTCGATGGCGACGTTCACGACACCGCCGCGCTCGGAGATGACGCCGCCGAGCGCGCCGAACACGAGCGGGACGGAGAGGCTGATCGTTCCGAGCAGCAGGCCCGTGACCGGCACCGGAAGCTGGCCGGAGCCCGCCCACGACAGGAACGCGAACATGAACAGCAGCGCGAAGACGATGACCAGCCAGATCGGGGTCTTGCGCACCCGCCAGGAGAGCCAGGCGCTGTACGCCGTGATCAGCGTGAGCAGGATCGTGACGACGACGGTGGTCGAGAACGTGTCGACGGTCAGGTTCGGGAGCTTGATCGCGTCACCGGCCTCGGAGAACCGGAAGGTGCTCGCCCCGTGGCGCGGGAAGGCGAAGAAGAGGATCAGGCTGATGACCACGAACACGGCGAAGGCGATGGGCGCCTTCCACGAGCGGATCTCGGCCTTCTCGAGGACGATCGGGGAGGAGTCGGGAACGACGGGGGCCGCTGTGGTCACTTGGCCGCCACCTCCTTCGTGACGATGGGACGCTGTCTGCGGGGCGCGCTCCCCGGCGTCGGGAGGCGGAAGATCGCCCGCACCAGCGGCGGTGCGGCGACGAAGAGGACGATGAGGGACTGCATGATCAGCACGATGTCGATCGGGATGCCCCCGGCCTGGATCGTGTAACCGCCGGCCTTGAGCGCGCCGAACAGCAGACCGGCGGCGAACACGCCCCACGGCCGCGACCGGCCGAGCAGCGCGACGGTGATGGCGTCGAAGCCGATGCCCGCGTCGACACCGGAGCTGATGCCTGCCGGGAAGACGCCGAGCGCTTGGCTGGCGCCCGCGACGCCGACGAGGGCGCCGGCGAGCAGCATCGCGTAGACGTAGATGTTCTTGACGTTGATACCGGCGACGCGCGCGGCGTTCGGGTTCTCACCGACGGCACGGAAGCGGAAGCCCAGGCTCGACCGGTTCATCAGCCACCAGACGAAGACGGTCGCCCCGATCACCACCACGAAGGCCCAGGTGAGGTTGTACTGCACGCCCAGCAGCGGCGGGAACACCGCGTTGCCGTGGATCGGCGGGGCCTTCGGGTTGTTCGATCCCGGCGCCTGCAGCAGCCCCTTGGTGCGCAGCATGTACGAGATGAGATAGAACGCGATGTAGTTGAGCATGATCGTCACGATCACCTCGTGCGCGCCGGTCCTCGCCTTCAGGAGGCCGACGATGCCGGCCCAGATCGCGGCACCGGCGATGCCCGCGAGCACCGCGACGACCAGGTGAATGACCGGAGGCAGCTCGAACGAGAAGCCCACCCACGCGGCGGCGGCCGCGCCGATCAGCAGCTGGCCCTGGCCACCGATGTTGAACAGGCCGACGCGGAACGCCAGCGCGACGCCGAGCCCGGCGACGATGAGCGGTGTCGCGAAGGTCAGCGTCTCGGTCAGCGGGCGGATCCCCGCGGCAAACGTCGGCCGGCCGAAGTTGTAGATCGCACCCTGGAACATCGAGGTGTAGGCGTTCGAGACGGCGGTCCAGATCGCGGAGAACGTGTCGCCCGGCCGGGCGAAGAAGTAGCCGGCGGCCTTCTGGACGCCCTCGTCGGTGAACGCGATCAGGATCGCGCCGACGACGAGCGCGAGCACGACGGCCAGGATCGAGATGACCACCGGGCCGCCCATGATGTCGCGGACCGCCTTGTTCCAGCGGTCGTCGTTCTCCGGTTTGACTGCCGGGCTGCCGGGCTGCCCCGGCTGGGCGGCCGCCACGGGCTGGCTGGGCGTTGGAGTCCCGGTGCCGGTCATGCTGCTGCTCCTGCCTGCTCCGGCGACTCGCCGGCCATCATGAGGCCGAGCACGTCGCGCGACGTGTTCCCCGGCACGATTCCTACGATCCCCCCGCGGTACATCACGGCGATGCGGTCGGCGAGCGCCGCCACCTCGTCGAGCTCGGTGGACACCACGATCACGGGCACGCCCGCGTCGCGCGTCGCGACGATGCGCTTGTGCACGAACTCGATCGATCCCACGTCGAGGCCGCGCGTCGGCTGTGCGGCGACGAACAGCCGCAGGTCGCGGCTGAGCTCGCGGGCGAGCACCACTTTCTGCGCGTTGCCGCCGGAGAGCCGGCCGACCTTCTGGTCGATCGACGGCGTGCGCACGTCGAACTCGCTGACCTTCTCTTCGGCGAAGTCCTTCAGGTAGGAGAACTGGATGCTGCCGCCCTTGACGAACGGCGCACCCGTCGAGCGGTCGAGCATCAGGTTCTCCTGGATGCTGAACTCGCCGACCAGGCCGTCCTCGTTGCGGTCCTCCGGCACGAAGCCGACGCCGGCGTCGAGCACCCTGCGCGGGCTGTGGCCCTGGATCGGCTTGCCGTCGAGGAGGATCTCGCCCTCGACCCGCGGCTGCAACCCGAGGATGGCCTCCGTCAGCTCGGTCTGCCCGTTGCCCTGCACGCCGGCGATCGCGAGGATCTCGCCGGCGCGGACCTCGAAGCTCACCTTGTTCACGACCAGCTGCCCGATCGGGTCGATCACCGAGAGGTCGTTGACGACGAGAGCGGGCTCTCCCGGGTTCGCCGGCTCCTTCTCGACCGTGAGCGACACGGCGCGGCCGACCATCATCGAGGCCATCTCGGCGTTGGTCGCGGTGGGCTCGGTCTCGCCGATCACCTTGCCGAGGCGGATGACCGTGATCCGGTCGGCGACCTCGCGGACCTCGCGCAGCTTGTGCGTGATGAAGACGATCGCGGTGCCCTCCGCCTTGAGCTGGCGCATGATCTCCATCAGCTCGTCGGTCTCCTGCGGGGTGAGCACGGCGGTGGGCTCGTCGAACACCAGCACCTTGGCGTTCTGCGAGAGCGCCTTGATGATCTCGACGCGCTGCTGCACACCGACGGGGAGGTCCTCCACGAGGGCGTCGGGGTCGACGTGGAACCCGAACCTGGCCGAGATCTCGCGCACCTTCGCGCGAGCGGCGTTCAGGTCGAGCCGGCCGCCGAACTTCAGCTGCTCGTGGCCGAGCATGACGTTCTCCGCCACGGTGAACACGGGGATGAGCATGAAGTGCTGGTGGACCATGCCGATGCCGGCCTTCATGGCATCGCCGGGGCCGGAGAAGTGCTGGACGACGTCGTCGAGCAGGATCTCGCCCTCGTCGGCCTGGTAGAGGCCGTAGAGCACGTTCATCAGGGTGGACTTGCCTGCGCCGTTCTCGCCGAGCAGGCAGTGGATCTCGCCAGGTTCGACGGTGAGATCGATGTGGTCGTTCGCGACCAGGGCACCGAACCGTTTGGTGATGCCGCGAAGTTCGAGCTTCATTCGGGTGGGTTCCTTCTCTACTCGCCCGGGGTGAGCACAGAGACTACAGAGGTGATGGCGCGCGACAACGGCCCGTGGCCACGATGCGCTTCATCACCCTACCTTTCTGCGCATATGTCAGTGTGTGCTCAAACGAGCGCACCGACAAGATGGGATCGAGCCGGACGAGGGCGGACGTGCGACGGGGAGGCCAGCGTCGCGCTGACCTCCCCGTCTGGTGCTGTCGTGCCGGTTACTGCTTCGGCGACGAGGGCGAGGTGACCTTGATCGAGCCGTCGATGATGCCGGCCTTGATCTTGTCGAGCTCACCCTGCAGGCCCGAGTCCACCTTCGAGGAGAAGTCGTGGAAGGGGGCGAGGCCGACGCCGTCGTTCTTCAGCGTGCCGACGTACGGCGTGCTGTCGAACTTGCCCTTGGCGGCCTGGGTGACCACATCGTTGGTGGCCGGCTTCATACCCTTCATGACCGAGGTGAGGAGCAGGTCCTTCACGGTCGGGTCGGACTGGTACACGTCGGCGTCGACACCGATCATCGCGATCGGCTTGCCCGAGTCGCGGATGGCCTGCGCGGCCGACTGGTAGATCGGGCCGCCGACCGGCATGATCACGTCGGCGTTCTGGTCGATGATGCCCTGAGCGGTGTTCTTCGCCGTCTCGTTGGCGTCGAAGCCACCGGTGAAGGAGCCGTTCTGCTTGGCGACATCCCAGCCGACGACCTTGATCGACTTGCCCTTCTGGTCGTTGAAGTACTTCACGCCGTCCGCGAAGCCGTCCATGAAGATGGTGACGGTCGGGATCTGCATGCCGCCGAAGGTGCCGACGATGCCGGTCTTCGAGTAGCTCGCGGCCGCGTAGCCGGCGAGGAACGCCGCCTGGGCGGTGTCGAAGATGATCGGCTTGACGTTCTTGGCGGTGATCGAGTTGTCGTCGATGATCGCGAAGTTCACGTCGGGGTTGGCAGCCGCGGCCTTCTTGGTCGCGTCGGCGAGCAGGAAGCCGACGGTGACGACGAGGTTGCAGTTCGCGTCGACCATGCTCTGGATGTTCGGGGCGAAGTCGTTCTCGCTCTTCGACTCGGCCTTGTTGTACTTGACGCCGAGGGTGCCTGCGGCCTGCTGGAGGCCCTCGTAGCCGAGCTGGTTGAACGAGTGGTCGTCGAATCCGCCGGAGTCGGAGACCATGCAGGGCAGGAACTTGCTGTTCGCGGCCGCCGTGGACGAGTTGTCCGACGGGGCAGCCGAACACGCGGCGAGCAGCGCGACGACGCCGGTCACCGCCAGGCCGACGAGGCCGGCCTTACGGGCTGTGATTGTCAAGGTTGTCCTCCAAGATGCAGGCCCACCGCTGGTGCCGGCGGGCCACTGTATGCATTGCACGTTACCGAATGTGACGAACGGCTCTGATCGAAAATCCGGGTTCTTCATGCAAGCGTTACAAACGCGCGCGCCGTTGGCACCTGCTCATTTGAGCAGGTGCCGACGGCGCACTCCCGGAGGCGTCCCCCGAACGGGAGGAGACCTCTCCCTACAACCACCCGCGGCGCTTGAAGATCCCGTACAGCAGGGTGCTCAACCCCAGCATCGCGAGCACGGCGAGCGGGTAGCCGAGCGGCCACGCGAGCTCGGGCATGTTGTGGAAGTTCATTCCGTAGATTCCCGCGATCAACGACGGCGCGAACAGGATCGCCGCCCAGGAGGAGATCTTCTTGACCTCCTCGCCCTGCCGGTGCGTGGAGTGGGCCAGCCTCGTCATCTCCTCGTTCTGGCGCTCGGAGACCAGCGTGGAGTTCACGGTGAGGATGTCGCGCAGGAGGTAACGGAACCCGTCCACACGCTCGTTCACCAGGGTGAGGTGGTCGGCGACGTCGCGGAGCCGGCGTTCCAGCTCCTCGGTGACGCCGTACTTGGCGGTGCCGCGCTCCAGCGCCACCATGACCGACGAGAGCGGATGGGTGGCGCGCTGGAAGTCGATGACCTCCCGCGACAGCTCGTAGATGCGTCGGGAGACCAGCGCGTCCCCGCCGAACACCTGGGTCTCGATCTCGTCGATGTCGTTGGCGAGACCGGCGACGACCGGGCTGTAGGCGTCGACCACCGCGTCGATGATCGCGTAGAGGATGGCCTGCGGCCCGAGCGCCAGCAGATCGCGCTCGCGCTCCATCCGGTGCCGCACCGTCGACAGGTCGGGCGACTCGCTGTGCCGGACCGTGATCACGAAGTTCGGGCCGACGAAGAGGTGGAGTTCGCCGAAGTCGACCTCCTCGGGGACGTCGAGGTAGTTCGCCGCCTTGAGCACCACGAAGAGCACGGAGTCGTAGCGCTCCAGCTTGGGCCGCTGGTGCGCGACGATGGCGTCCTCGATGGCCAGCGGGTGCAGGCTGAACTCCTCGGCCAGCGACATCAGCTCCTGCTCGCTCGGCCGGTACAGCCCGATCCAGGCGACACCGCCCGGCGTCCCGTCGAGGGCGCGGTAGGTCTCGGCCAGGGTGTGCGGCGACGCCACGCGCACGCCGTCGGCGTAGATCGCGCTGTCCACCATGCTGTTGCGCGTGGCCGGCCTCGGCTCCGTCAGCACCGGATCGGGCGAACTGGGGGGATCGACCCTCCGGGCTCGGGACACGAAGGGCATCGGGATGCCGCGACGGTTCAGGTTCGCCATGATTCACCTCCTGGTGCATGCGGATACGTCAGGCGGCCCTGCGACGCCCGCGCGACAGACGCCGGGGGCGATGGAGCCACCTAACTGTACGCGCGCTGCCCGCCCGACGGCTGGACGTCGCGGCGGCCGACGTCGCTGCACGCGTCGAGGATGACGCGCTCGTAGTGCCCGGTCAGCTCGGAGCAGAGGACGTCCCAGCCCCGCCCCAGCACACGCCGGCGGCCGGCCTCCCCCATCCGCAGGCGCAGCGGGGCGTCGGTGGCGAGCATCGAGACCGCCGCGCGCAGCGCCCTGTCGTCCGACGGAGGGAAGAGCAGCCCGTCGACGCCGTGCTCGACGAGGTCGATGGGACCGCCGGCCCGCGGCGCGATCACGGGGAGCCCGGAAGCGTGCGCCTCCTGGACGGTCTGGCCGAACGTCTCTTCCGATCCGGTGTGCACGAACGCGTCGAACGCGGCGTACGCCGCGCCCAGCTCCGCTCCCCCCAGCCGGCCCAGCCAGGTCGTCGGCACGCCGTGCAACTGACGCTCGACGGCCTCGCGCGCCGGCCCGTCGCCGACGATCGCGACCGAGACGCCGGGGAGTCCCTTGAGGACGCGCAGCCGCTCCACCTGCTTCTCCGGAGCGATGCGGCCGACGTACCCGATGACGACCTCGCCGTCGGGAGAGAGCCGCTCGCGCAGCGCGACCGCGCCGGGCAGGCGGCGGTTGTTGGGGTGGTACCGCTCGAGGTCGACGCCGCGACCCCAGCGCGCCAGTCTGCGCACCCCGGCTTGGCGGAGGTCGTACTCGCTCGCCGACGACGGCACCAGCGTGAGGTCGGCGCCCTCGTGCACCCAGCGCACGTACTTCCAGGCGATGGCCGCCGTCATCCCGAGGCCGTTGCGTCGGGCGAACCCGGCGACGTCGGTCTGGTAGACGGCGACGGACGGCACGCCCACCCGGTTGGCGGCGGCGATGGCCTGCGCGCCGAGGAAGAACGGGGAGGCCGCGTGCAGCACGTCCGGGCCGAATCGCGCCAGGATGCGCTGGACCTGCGGGCTCGGCAGCCCCACCGGGAACTGCCGATAGGCGATCGACGGCACCTGGTGGATGCGGAAGCCCGCGTATTCGTCGGGGGCGCCGGCCTCCGGGCAGATCACGATGGCCTCGTGCCCGTGCTCGGCCAGATGATCCAGCACCCGGAGGACGCTGGTCGTCACCCCGTTGACTGTGGGGAGGAAGCTCTCGCTCACGACCGCGACCCGCATGGCTCCAGTGTCGGCGCACGGAATGACCCGGCTGTGAACAGCAGGTGACCAGAACCGCTCGGTATCCTTTCGCCATGACAACTCCAGGCGCCCTCGACCGGTTCTACAGCGTCATTCCGGCCGGCGGGATCGGCTCGCGGCTGTGGCCGCTGTCGCGGGCGGACGCGCCGAAGTTCCTGCACGATCTCACCGGCTCCGGCCACACCCTGCTGCGCGACACCTGGGACCGCCTGACGCCGATCTCGGGCGAGCAGCGCATCATGGTCGTCACCGGACGCGCCCACCGCGCCGCCGTGGAGGCCCAGCTCCCCGCACTGGCCGATGCCAACGTCGTCCTCGAATCCGAGCCGCGCGACTCCACGGCCGCGATCGGTCTCGCGGCCGCCATCCTCGAGCGCCGCGAGCCCGGCGTGATCGTCGGGTCGTTCGCCGCCGACCACGTCATCCGCAACCAGCGCCTCTTCGCAGCGGCCGTCAAGGAGGCCGTCGCCGCCGCCGACGAGGGCTACATCACCACCATCGGCATCAAGCCCACCGAGCCGGCGATCGGCTTCGGCTACATCCAGTGCGGCGGCGCCCTCACGGTGTCGGGCGCTCCGAGCGCCCTCGCCGCCGCCTCCTTCGTCGAGAAGCCCGACCTCGCCACGGCCGAGCGCTACCTGGACAGCGGGTCGTACCTGTGGAACGCCGGCATGTTCATCGCCAGGGCCGACCGCCTCCTCGAAGAGATCGGCCGGTCCAAGCCCGAGCTGCTGGCCGGGCTGCTCGAGCTGGCGGCGGCGTGGGACGATCCCGCCACGCGCGGGCCGGCGGTCGACCGCATCTGGCCGAATCTCGAGAAGATCGCCATCGACTACTCGGTGGCGGAGCCTGCGGCGGCGGGCGGCCGGCTCGCCGTGATCCCCGGCTACTTCGACTGGGACGACGTCGGCGACTTCGCCTCCCTCTCCAAGCTCAACTCGGGAGGCCGCACGACCGACCTGGCGATACTGGGCGCCGACGCCCGGGTGCTCGCCGACGCCTCCAGCGGCATCGTGGTCAGCCAGACGAAGCGGGTCATCAGCCTGATCGGGGTGAAGGACATCGTGATCGTCGACACGCCGGACGCCCTTCTCGTGACGACAACGGACAACGCCCAGCGCGTCAAGTCGGTCGTCGACGCGCTCAAGGTCTCCGGCTCGACGGACGTGCTCTGACCCGAGCCGCCGGCCGCCTCACCCACCCCGAATTATCTCGACGTCGAGATAACCAAGGGCATCCTAAGCAGCGCGAGACCAGTGCGCGGCATAGACTTGCCACGCGCTTCGTGCGCCTACTTTCAGCGATAGCAACCAGGGAGGGTTGTTCGTGCCAGAGCAAGCGGCAGGGACCCTGCAACCGAACAAATCGAGGCCGGGCGGCACGCTGTACCGCGGCCGGGAGGGCATGTGGTCGTGGGTGCTGCACCGCATCACCGGCGTCGCCATCTTCTTCTTCCTCCTCGTCCACATCCTCGACACCTCGCTCATCCGGGTCAGCCCGGAGGCGTACAACGCGGTGATCGGCACCTATAAGAACCCGATCATGGGATTCGGCGAGATGGCGCTGGTCGCGGCGATCATCTTCCACGCCTTCAACGGCCTCCGGATCATCCTCATCGACTTCTGGAGCAAGGGCGTCAAGTACCAGAAGGTCATGTTCTGGATCGTCATCGTGATCTGGGTGATCCTCATGGCGGGCTTCGTGCCGACGCAGCTGATCCACATCTTCTCGGAGGTGAACTGACGTGACGACCATCGAGGCTCCGCGCACGCCGGCCCGCCCGGTCCGCAAGGGCACCAACTGGGAGAAGTGGGGCTGGATCTACATGAGAGCGTCCGGCTTCGTGCTGGTCATCCTCATCTTCGGCCACCTGCTGATCAACCTCGTCCTCGGCGACGGCGTCAAGCAGATCGACTTCGCCTTCGTCGCCGGCAAGTACGCGACGCCGTTCTGGCAGGTCTGGGACCTGCTGATGCTCTGGCTCGCGCTCATCCACGGCGGCAACGGCATGCGCACCCTGGTCAACGACTACGCGCACAACCGCACGCTGAACCTCATCCTCAAGTGGGCGATCGCCGCGGCGGTCGTGGTCCTGGTCGTGCTGGGCACGCTCGTGATCTTCACCTTCGACCCGTGCCCGGTGGGCGCCCACGCGGCCGACCTGCCCACATTCTGCACGGCCAAGTGAGCCTGCGCGGCCAAGTGACTGACTGACGGAAAACAAGAGCTGTGACAACTGAAACCACTGAATCCACCGTCATCGACGGCGTCCACTACCACGAGTTCGACATCGTCATCGTCGGCGCAGGCGGCGCCGGGATGCGCGCCGCGATCGAGGCCGGCCCGCACGCGAAGACCGCGGTGATCTCGAAGCTCTACCCCACCCGCTCGCACACGGGCGCGGCGCAGGGCGGCATGGCCGCGGCGCTCGCGAACGTCGAGGAGGACAGCTGGGAGTGGCACACCTTCGACACGGTCAAGGGCGGCGACTACCTCGTCGACCAGGACGCCGCAGAGATCCTCGCCAAGGAGGCCATCGACGCGGTCATCGACCTCGAGAACATGGGCCTGCCGTTCAACCGCACGCCCGAGGGCAAGATCGACCAGCGCCGGTTCGGCGGTCACACCCGTGACCACGGCAAGGCGCCCGTGCGCCGTGCCTGCTACGCGGCCGACCGCACCGGGCACATGATCCTGCAGACGCTGTTCCAGAACTGCGTGAAGCTCGGCATCAACTTCTTCAACGAGTTCTACGTCCTCGACGTGATCATGAACGAGGTGGACGGCGTCGAGCAGCCCGCGGGAGTGGTGGCCTACGAGCTCGCGACCGGCGAACTGCACGTCTTCCACTCGAAGGCGATCATCTTCGCCACCGGCGGCTTCGGCAAGATCTTCAAGACGACCTCCAACGCGCACACCCTGACCGGCGACGGCGTCGGCATCATCTGGCGCAAGCGCCTGCCGCTGGAGGACATGGAGTTCTTCCAGTTCCACCCGACCGGCCTCGCCGGCCTCGGCATCCTCCTCACCGAGGGCGCCAGAGGCGAGGGCGCCATCCTCCGCAACGCCTCCGGCGAGCGGTTCATGGAGCGCTACGCGCCCACCATCAAAGACCTCGCGCCACGCGACATCGTCGCGCGGTGCATGGTCCAGGAGGTCGCGGAGGGCCGCGGAGCCGGCCCGCACAAGGACTACGTGCTCCTCGACTGCACCCACCTGGGGGCGGAGGTCCTGGAGACCAAGCTCCCCGACATCACCGAGTTCGCCCGCACCTACCTGGGCGTCGACCCGGTCGTCGAGCCCGTGCCGGTCATGCCGACCGCGCACTACGCGATGGGCGGCATCCCGACCAACAACAACGCCGAGGTGCTGCGCGACAACACCACCGTCGTCCCCGGCCTGTACGCGGCGGGCGAGTGCGCCTGCGTGTCCGTCCACGGCTCCAACCGACTCGGCACCAACTCGCTTCTCGACATCAACGTGTTCGGCAAGCGTGCGGGCAACAACGCTGTCGAGTACGTCAAGACGGCCACGGCCGTGCCGCTGCCGGAAGACCCTGCGGCGTTCGTCCGCGGGCTGATCGACGGCCTCCGCAGCGGCACCGGCACCGAGCGGATCGCCGCGATCCGCAAGGAGCTGCAGGACGAGATGGACAAGAACGCCCAGGTGTTCCGCACCGACGAGTCGCTCGAGAAGGTGACGGGCACGATCCACGCCCTGCGCGAGCGCTACAAGAACATCGTCGTGCAAGACAAGGGCAAGCGCTTCAACACCGACCTCCTGGAGGCCGTCGAGCTGGGCTTCCTGCTCGACCTCGCCGAGGTGGTCGTCTTCTCCGCGCGCAACCGCAAGGAGTCGCGCGGCGGCCACATGCGCGACGACTTCCCGAAGCGCGACGACGAGAACTACATGCAGCACACGATGGCCTACCTCACCGGCGACCCGCACTCCGCCGACGCGGCAGACCACATCACGCTCGACTGGAAGCCGGTCGTCGTGACCCGCTACCAGCCGATGGAGAGGAAGTACTGATGTCCAACGCCGTGCTCGAGACTCCCCCGGCCCCCGAGGCGCCCATCCAGTCGTTCACCGTGACGCTCATCATCCGTCGGTTCGACCCGGACGTGGACACCGAGCCGCGCTGGCAGGACTTCGACGTGGAGCTCTTCCCGACCGACCGCATCCTCGACGCGCTCCACAAGATCAAGTGGGAGCAGGACGGCTCGCTGACGTTCCGCCGCTCGTGCGCCCACGGCATCTGCGGCTCCGACGCGATGCGCATCAATGGCCGCAACCGCCTCGCCTGCAAGACGCTGATCAAAGACCTGGACATCTCCAAGCCGATCTACGTCGAGGCGATCAAGGGCCTCCCCCTCGAGAAGGACCTGATCGTCGACATGGAGCCGTTCTTCGCCTCCTACCGCGAGGTGCAGCCGTTCCTGGTGGCGAACAGCACGCCCCCGAAGGACAAGGAGCGCATCCAGTCGGTCGCCGACCGCGCCCGCTTCGACGACACCACCAAGTGCATCCTCTGCGCCGCGTGCACATCCTCGTGCCCGGTGTTCTGGACCGACGGCCAGTACTTCGGCCCGGCGGCCATCGTCAACGCGCACCGCTTCATCTTCGACTCGCGCGACGACAACTCGCAGGTGCGCCTCGACATCCTCAACGACAAGGAGGGCGTCTGGCGCTGCCGCACGACCTTCAACTGCACCGACGCCTGCCCCCGTGGCATCCAAGTGACGCAGGCGATCGCGGAGGTCAAGCAGGCCATCATGCGCGGCAAGCGCTGACGGCGCGGCAAGCGCTGACGCACTGAACCCAGCCAACGACGAAGGCGCCCTCGAGATTCGAGGGCGCCTTCGTCGTTTCGGCGCTCAACGATAGATGTACTGGAAGGCGAAGCCGATCTTCGCCTGTCGGTTCTGGTTGTGGATCGTGTGGATGACTTCCACTATTCCCATCGAACCCTTCGGGAGGGAGGTCGGCGCGAACGCGAAGACCTTGTTATGCAGTGTGATCTTGTTCTGGTACTGGTCGACATTCGGCATCCACATCGGAACGCCTTGGTCACCGCTGACCACGAAGCCAGGTCCGGTCCTGCTGAACCCGCCGATGTTGACGCCGACGCCGTGGGAGGGGTCGATGGCCTTGCCGCCGCTGAGCGTCTGCAGGGAGACGACACGGGCCTCAGTGACGACATCAAGCCGGCCCAGCCCCTCCGCTGGGCGCCCACCGAGATATCTCGGCGCCACGAGCGGTGTGTTTCCGAAGTTGTCCTTCTGTGCTTTGCCGGCGAAGTCGAACCGCAGATCGAGCAGCGGCTTCGTTGCGCCGAGTTTCGCTGCCGTCAGTTCGATGAGCGAGGTGTTGAACCAGCGGGTGTCGTCTTCCGAGACATAGTCAGACCAGTTGTTGGCCAGGGGCAGCACGTGGTACCCCTTCGAGATGGCGCCGGGAACGAGCTGGATGACCGACGCCGTCGCCTGGACGTAAGCGGGATAGTTGGGGCTGGACACCGTCAGCGTTCCGGTCGTCTCGGATTTCGGCCCCGAGACCGTCATCGTGAAGGTCGCGCCCGAGACGACGGGCTGCGAGACGATCGCGAAGCCGCTGCTGACTGCCGCGGTGAGCCGCAGGTCGTCAGGTACAGACGAGCCGGGCGACGGAACCAGAGTTCCGGAGACGGCCATCGGCTTGTCGTAGGTGATGTCGTACTCGGCCGCGCCGAGGAGGATGGTGCCGGCATTCACGCCGGAGACGGCGAAGGCCGGGGACGCGGACGAGAGTACGATCGCCGGCGCCGCCCAGGCGGCGGTGCGCGCGACCGTGCGGCGCGAGATGAGTGGGGTCGGTACGGATGCGTTATCGGGGAAATCCATCGGGTGCTCCTCTGCACATGCAGGTATTTGTGTCTCACATTTCTATTGAGTATTTTACATCACTCCTCTGTATCGTCGCTGAGTGCGGTTCGAGTCGGGCGTGCCGCAGAAGCGGGCGCGTCACGCGACCCGGGAGGGCGCGCGGTCGCTCGCGAGCCCTACCGCATCGATATCCTTGGCCCGTGGTGAAGAAGTCCCGCCGCCCGGCAGCCGTGCGCGCCGAGCCGAACCCCTCGGTGCAGCCGAGCCCCTCGGTGCAGCCGAACCCGTCGGTTCAGCGCGCCGAGGGGACGGTCGAGCCCGAGGAGTCACTGAAGGAGCGCATCCTCGACGCCGCCGAGCCGCTCAGGGAGCGGCTCGAGAAGCCGGTCGCGCGGGTCTCCCGGTGGGCCAAGTGGGTGCAGGGGCTGCGCCCCTACCGGGTCTACATCAACTACTCGCACTCCGACGGCAACCTCCGGGCCGCCGGGATGGGCTTCCAATCGCTCTTCGCGATCTTCGCCGCCATCTGGCTCGGCTTCTCCGTCGCCGGCATCTGGCTCAGCGGCAACGAGCAGGTCTTCGAGGCCCTGGTCGCGATCATCAACCGCGCCGTTCCCGGGCTGATCTCGACGCCCACGTCGGAGGGCGCCATCAACGTCGAGCAGTTGGAGTCCGCGACCGGATTCGGCTGGTACGGCGTCATCGCGGCCGTCGGCCTCCTCTGGACGGCCATCGGCTGGCTCTACTACACCCGCCAGGCCGTGCGGGCGGTCTTCGGGCTCAGTCGCGACAGAACCAACTACGTGCTCCAGAAGATCCGCGACCTCTTCCTGGCACTCGGCTTCGGACTGGTGCTGATCGTCTCGGCACTGCTCACCATCCTCAGCACCCAGGCGCTCGCGTTCGTCCTCGATCTGATCGGGATCGGCTCCGACTCGTTCTGGGCCACGGCCGCCGCCCAGTTCTCGGGCCTCCTGGTGTCGGTGATCCTCAACATCTTCACGCTCGGCGCGATGTTCCGCGTCATGGCGCGGGTCTCGATCCCGTGGAAGAACCTCTTTTTCGGTGTGCTGCTCGGCTCCTTGATCCTCGCCGGACTGAGCACCCTCGGCGGCTACTTCCTCGGCGCCGCGACGAAGAACCCGCTGCTGGCGTCCTTCGCGGTCTTCGTCGGACTCCTGCTGTGGTTCAACCTCGTCTCCCGGGTCATCCTGCTGTCGGCGTCCTGGATCGCGGTCGGCATGTTCGACTCCGGACTCTCACCGCGGATGATCACTCCGGAGCAGGCCGCCGCCGAGCGCGCCGCGGCCGAGTACGAGGCGCGGGTGCTCGTGGCCAGGGCCGAACTCCAGAACGCGAAGGAGGACCTCGGCAAGGCGCGCTTCCTCGCGCGCCTCGGCGCGCAACGCAAAGTGGAGAAGGCCGAGCACCGGCTCAACGACCTGCTGGACGAGAGCAGCGTCGGCGCGCGCCGCTAGGCTGGGAGCATGCCCTCGAAACCCCTGCGCATCGCGACGGTCAACGTCAACGGCATCCGTGCCGCCTTCCGCAAGGGCATGGGCTCCTGGCTCGATTCACGCGACGTGGACATCCTCGCTCTGCAGGAGGTGCGCGCGTCCACCGAAGACCTCCAGGGCCTCCTCGGCGACGCGTGGGACATCGTCCACGACCCCGCCTCCGCCAAGGGGCGCGCCGGCGTCGCGATCGCCAGCCGGCACCGCGCGCACATCCATCGGGTCGAGCTCGGCGCGACCGAGTTCGACAGTGCGGGCCGCTGGCTCGAGGCCGACTACGAGATCGGCTCGAAGGTCGTCACGGTGGTCAGCGCCTACGTTCATTCCGGCGAGGCCGGTACCGAGAAGCAGGACGCCAAGTACACCTTCCTCGACGCGATGGAGGCGCGGCTCCCCGAACTCCAGAAGCACAATCCGCTCGCCGTCGTCATGGGCGACCTCAACGTCGGCCACCGCACGCTCGACATCCGCAACTGGAAGGGCAACGTCAAGAGGGCCGGCTTCCTGCCGGAGGAGCGCGCCTACTTCGACCGGATCCTCGGCGCGGAGGACGACGCACGGTACAACGACGGCGCCGGGCTCGGCTGGGTCGACGTCGGGCGCAAGGCGGCCGGCGAGGTCGACGGCCCGTACACGTGGTGGTCGTGGCGCGGCCAGGCGTTCGACAACGACACCGGGTGGCGCATCGACTATCAGCTGGCCTCCCCCGCGCTGGCGGCCACGGTGAAGAACTACGCGGTCGACCGGGCAGCGGCCTACGACGAGCGATGGTCCGACCACACCCCCGTGGTCGTCGACTACGCCATCTGAGCGCAGCGGACCGCAGACGAACCCGCATCCCACCGCATCGACTTCGAAAGCACTGACATGAGCACACTCCCCCGTCTCTACTCGGGCATGCAGCCCTCCGCCGACTCGCTCCACCTCGGCAACTACATCGGCGCCCTCTTGCAGTGGAAAGAGCTGCAGAGCACGCACGACGCGTTCTTCTCCGTTGTCGACCTGCACGCGATCACCGTCGCGCAAGATCCGGCCGAGCTGCGCGAGAAGACGCGCCGCACGGCCGCGCAGTACATCGCGGCCGGCATCGACCCCTCCGTGTCCACCCTGTACGTGCAGTCCCACGTGCCGGCGCACGCCCAGCTGGCCTGGGTGCTCAACACGATCACCGGGTTCGGCGAGGCGTCGCGCATGACGCAGTTCAAGGACAAGTCCGCCAAACAGGGCGCAGACGCCACCTCGGTCGGCCTCTTCGCCTACCCCGTGCTGATGGCTGCGGACATCCTGCTCTACGACACCGAGGTCGTCCCGGTCGGCGACGACCAGCGCCAGCACGTCGAGTTGACACGCGACCTGGCCGAGCGGTTCAACAAGCGCTTCGGTGAGACCTTCGTCGTGCCGCAGGCGATGATCCTCAAAGACGGTGCGCGCATCTACGACCTCCAGAACCCGGAGTCGAAGATGTCCAAGTCGGCCGACTCGGGCGCCGGGATCATCTGGATGCTCGACGAGCCCGACGTGACCCGCAAGAAGATCATGCGGGCCGTCACCGACACCGACGGCGTCGTGTCGTTCGACCGAGCGGGCAAGCCGGGCATCTCGAACCTGCTGAACATCTATTCGGCGCTCAGCGGCCGGCCGGTCGCCGACATCGAACTCGACTACGACGGCAAAGGCTACGGCGACTTCAAGAAGGGGCTCGTCGAGGTCGTGGTCGAGACGTTCGGTCCGGTACGTGAGCGCGCGCTCGATCTGCTCGGCGATCCGGCCGAGCTCGACCGCATCCTCGCCGGCAACGCCGAGCGCGCGAGCGAGGTCGCCGAGCGCACGCTGGCCAAGGCGTACAACGCGGTCGGGCTGCTGCGGCGGGCGCGCTGATGGTCGGGGCACCGAGGGAGCTGGCCGGCGGGCCGCTGATCCTGTCGGTGCCCGGCACCGACGATATCGACCGGATCGCGGAGCTCTGCAGCGACCCGCTCATCGCCGCGTGGACCACGGTGCCCACCCCGTACGGGCGGACACACGCCGAGGTCTTCGTCACCCGCGTCGTTCCCGACGGGTGGGCCAGCGGCCGCGAGTGCACGTGGGCCATCCGCGAGGCATCGACGAACCTGCTGCACGGCATGATCGGGCTGCACCACATCGACGAGGGCGAGGGCGAGATCGGGTTCTGGCTGGCCGAGGAGGCACGAGGACGCGGCTGGATGGCCACGGCCGTCCAGCTGGTGCTCGACTTCGCGTTCGCCGAGACGCCCGATGGTTTGGCGCTCCAGCGCGTCGTGTGGCACGCCTACGCGGGCAACGCGGCGAGCGCGGCCGTCGCGCGTCGGGCCGGTTTCCGGTGGGAGGGCGTCGCCCGGCTCGGCGTCGCCCACCGCGGTGTGCGGCGCGACGACTGGCAGGCCGGCCTGCTGGCGACCGACCCGCGTGAGCCGTCGAGCGGTTGGCCGGAGGACACCTACGTCCAGGTGCCCGTGTGAGCGGCATCCGGGTCGTGCTCTTCGACCTCGACGACACGCTGTTCGCACACCGCGCGGCCGTCTCGAGCGGCATCCAGCGTTACGCCGCCACGCTGGGCGAACCATACGGCACGATGGAGGCCGTCGACCTGGTCGCGCTCTGGCACGACCTCGAGGAGCAGCACTACCACTCCTATCTCGCCGGCCGTCTCGACTTCGAAGGCCAGCGGCAGGCCAGGGCGCGCGACTTCGCGGCCCGGCATGGCGTTGCGCTCGGAGCGGCGGAGGCCAGCGCGTGGTTCGCCGACTACTTCGAACACTACGTCGCCGCGTGGTCGCTCCACCACGACGCCCTCCGTTGCCTCGACGCGCTCGAGGCGGCGATCCCCGGTGTCCGGTTCGGCCTCATCACCAACGGCGACCTCGCGTTCCAGCGCCGCAAGGTCGAGGCGGTGGGCCTCGACACCCGGATGGATCACCTCATCGCCTCCGGCGAGGTGGGCGTCGCCAAGCCCGACCCCCGCATCTTCGAGGAGGCCTGCTCGGAGTTCGGCGTGCGGTCCGAGCAGGCCGTCTACGTCGGAGACCGGCTGCGCACGGACGCGATCGGTGCCGCGCGTGCTGGGCTGACCGGCGTCTGGCTGAATCGCCGGGGTGACGTGCCCTCGGCCGACGACGCGGCGGAGGCCGCGGCCACCGGAGTGCTCGAGGTCACGTCGCTCGACGCACTGCCCGACGCACTCGGTCTGGACGCGCCGCGCTCGGTCTGAAGACCGTCGATGCGCGGCGGTGACGCGCCCGCACAGTAGAGTGACGACCATGCTCGACTCGGCCGACACCGTCGCGCGAAGCCGCCTGGGCTCCGGCCGGAACCCGCCGCGCTCCTGACCGCACTCGACCGTGCCGACTCCCCGACCCGGACGTAGCCCCGCGCTCAGTTGCCCTTGGTGCAGGTCTGCTGCGCCGCCGTCTGGCCGGTCACGTTCGACGGGAGGGTGACCGCCGAGGAGGTCGGCGCCGGAGTGGAGCCGGCGGCCGGCGGGGTGCTCCCGCTTCCGGGCGTCGCGGTCGCGCTTGGCGTGGTCGACGGCGTCGCGGTCGGCGTCGGCGTCGCCGACTCGGTGCCGGAGCCCGTCGTCCCCGTGAGCACGACGGGCGTGTCCGTCGTCAGTGCCTGCTTGAGCGCGTCGACCCCGGTGGGCTCCGGCACGACCCGGTTGGTGTTCTCCGGGTCGGTCATCGACGGGTACTGCAGGAACACGAAGTCGCTCAGCGGAACGCTCTTGAGCGCGAGGCCGATGGAGACGATCGTCGTCGGTGAGTCCAGCGTGTCGGAGAGGGTCAGGTTGGAGGTCGCCGCCTTCGCCAGCGTGTAGAGCGTCAGCGGGTTCGTCAGCACTCCCGCGCTGGTCATCGTGCGCAGCAGCGACGACAGGAAGAGCTGCTGGTTGCTGATCCGGCCGAGGTCGCTGCCGTCGCCGACACCGTGACGGCTGCGCACGAAGGCGAGCGCCTGGGAGCCGACGAGGGTCTGCTGCCCTGCGGGGAGCTTGAGTCCCACGTACGGGTCGGTGAGCGGGGTCGCCAGGCACACGGGAACACCGCCGACCGCGTTGGACATGGCCACGACGCCGTCGAAGCTGATCTCGGCGGCGTACGGAATCGTGAGTCCGGTGAGCGCCTCCGCCGTCAGCACGACGCAGGAGAGACCACCGGTCGACAGCGTCGTGTTGAACTGGGCGCTGTCCTGCGGCGACGTGGAGCCGCCTCCCGACGTCGGGCAGGACGGGATCGGCACCATCAGGTCGCGCGGGATGCTGATGACGGTGGCGTGCTGGTGGTCGGCGGAGAGGTGCAGCACCATCGTGACGTCGTTGTTGCCCGCGCCCGAGCTCCCGGCGAGCTCGCTCGACGACGAGAACTGGCCGCCCTGTCCGGTGCGGGTGTCCGTGCCGGCGAGGAGGATGTTGACCGCTCCCGACTCGGCGCCGACGCTGGGCGGGGTGACCGATTTGCCGGAGGCCGACACGAGGTGGATGGACGGCTTGAGAGAGCGCACGGTGTCCTGCACCGCGTACGCGGCCACGCCGCCGACGGCGAGCAGCACCACCGCGACGGTGGAGGCGAGCAACCGCGCCAGCGGCCCGCGCGCGCGACGCGCGGGTAGTCGGCCGTGCCGCACCGGGAGGGGCCGCACGACGGAAGAATGCCTCATACGAGCACGGTAGGCGATCAGCCTGCAGGAAAGCTTTCGCACGGATGAGGAAACCGACAGACGACGAGCCGCTGCCGGCATGCGAGCTGCGCGCGAACAGCTCGTGAACAGCTGGTGAACGGACGCGCGAACGCCGCCCGACGGGTGCCGGGCGGCGTTCGGTGGAGCGGAGCGAAGGTTACTTCACGTCGTCGTCGACCCAGTCGAACGTCTTCGTGACGGCCTTCTTCCACAGGCGCAGCTGGCGGTCGCGCTCGGCGGCGTCCATGTCCGGCGTCCAGCGGCGGTCCTCCTGCCAGTTCTTGCGCAGGTCGTCCAGGTCGCTCCAGAAGCCGACGGCGAGACCCGCGGCGTAGGCGGCGCCCAGCGCCGTCGTCTCCGCGACGACCGGCCGCACGACCGGGACGCCCAGGATGTCCGCCTGGAACTGCATGAGGGTGTTGTTGGCGATCATGCCGCCGTCCACCTTGAGCTCCGACAGCTCGACCCCGGAGTCGGCATTGACCGCGTCCAGCACCTCGCGGGTCTGGAAGGCCGTGGCCTCCAGCACCGCACGGGCGATGTGACCCTTGTTGACGTAGCGCGTGAGGCCCACCAGGGCACCGCGCGCGTCCGCCCGCCAGTACGGCGCGAACAGCCCGGAGAACGCCGGCACGAAGTACGCGCCGCCGTTGTCCTCGACGGTCTTCGCCAGGTCCTCGATCTCGGGGGCGCTGGAGATGATGCCGAGGTTGTCACGCAGCCACTGCACCAGCGAACCGGTGACGGCGATCGACCCCTCCAGGGCGTAGTGCGGCTTCTCGTCGCCCAGCTTGTAGCCGAGCGTCGTCAGGAGGCCGTTCTTGGAGTGGACGATCTCCTCACCCGTGTTGAAGATGAGGAAGTTGCCGGTGCCGTAGGTGTTCTTGGACTCGCCCGGATCGAACGCGGCCTGACCGAACGTGGCGGCCTGCTGGTCGCCGAGGATGCCCGCGACGGGCACCTCGCGCAGCAGGCTGGACGACTCGACCGTGCCGTAGACCTCGGAAGAGCTCTTGATCTGCGGGAGCATCGACTTCGGGACGCCGAACGCCTCGAGGATGTCGTCGCGCCAGGTGAGCGTCTCCAGGTCCATGAACATGGTGCGCGAGGCGTTGGTCACGTCGGTGGCGTGCACGCCGCCGTCGGGGCCGCCGGTCAGGTTCCAGAGCACCCACGCGTCGGTGTTGCCGAAGAGCAGGTCACCGCGCTCGGCGCGCTCGCGGGCACCCTCGACGTTCTCGAGGATCCACGCGATCTTGGTGCCGGAGAAGTAGGTCGCCAGCGGGAGGCCGACGATCTGCTTGAAACGCTCCACCCCGCCGTCCGCGGCGAGGCGGTCGACGATCGGCTGCGTGCGGGTGTCCTGCCAGACGATCGCGTTGTACACCGGCTCGCCGGTGTTCTTGTCCCAGACCACCGCTGTCTCGCGCTGGTTGGTGATACCGACCGCGGCGATGTCGTGGCGGGTCAGGTCCGCCTTGGAGAGCGCCTGGCCGATCACCTCGCGGGTGTTGTTCCAGATCTCCTTGGGGTCGTGCTCGACCCACCCGGCCTTCGGGAAGATCTGCTCGTGCTCCAGCTGTCCAGTCGAGACGATCGACCCGGACTTGTCGAAGATGATCGCCCTGGTGCTGGTTGTGCCCTGGTCGATAGCGACGACGTAGTCGGCCATAAGGTGACTCCTTTGTTCTTTGGGGGTGGGACTGAAGAGGGCCGGTCGGGGTCTCCCCCGGCCGGCCCCCGGTGTTACTTGGTGAGGATGGGGAGCAGCCAGGTGGCGACGACGCCGGCGATGACACCGCCGAGGATCGGACCGACCACGGGGACCCACGAGTAGGACCAGTCGCTCGAGCCCTTGCCCTTGATCGGCAGGAACGCGTGCGCGATGCGCGGGCCGAGGTCACGGGCTGGGTTGATGGCGTATCCGGTCGGACCACCGAGGCTGGCGCCGATGCCGATCACCAGGAGGGCGACGGGCAGTGCGCCGAGGGCGGCGAGGCCGGCGGCGGCTCCCGGCTGGTGGCCGAAGGCGATCACGACGAAGACCAGCACGAAGGTGCCGATGATCTCGGTGACGAGGTTCCAGCCGTAGCTGCGGATGGCGGGACCGGTCGAGAAGACGCCGAGCTTGCTGCCCGGGTCCGGCTCCTCGTCGAAGTGCTTCTTGTACGCCAGGAACGTCAGAACGGCACCGATGATGGCACCGATCAGCTGAGCCAGGATGTACAGGATTATGGTGACGAAGTTGACGGGCACGAGCGTGTGCGCCGCCGCGCTTCCGAACGCCTTGGCGCCGTTGGCCCAAAGCCCGAGCGTCACCGCCGGGTTCAGATGCGCACCGGAGTTGTAGGCGACCACCACGCCGGAGAACACTGCGATGCCCCAGCCGATGTTCACCATCAGGAACCCGCCGTTGAAGCCTTTGTTCTTGGCGAGAGCGACGTTTGCGACCACACCAGTACCGAGAAGCACCAGCATTGCGGTTCCGCACAACTCTGACAGGAAATCAATACCGATATTGTCCACGTTGACCTTCCAATTGTTCAGTTGACCCGCACCCTGTTGTGCGTTGAGTGTCCTCACAGGGTGGGCCTTTGAACGCTATTGCCGTCAGGTCGACCCGGGCAAGGACCGTCTTATGCACGTTCGTGCATTATCGGAGCGCCGCGGCTTCGCTCCCGTCCCCCGACTCCAGGTTCACCCGGTGGGCGGTCGCCAGTTCCGCTTGGAACGCATCTTCCTCCTCCACCCGACGGTTTGGCGACCATCCGATCGCGTTTGCGACGATTTCGCCGATCTCGTGGATCAGGGCGACGGAGATCGAACCGGTGAACGCGAGGCTCGTGCGGCGCAGGAACACGTCGGACAGGTGGGCCACGTGCTCGGTGCGCACGAGGTGGTCGATCTCGGCACGGGAATACGAGGGGGCGGCGGCCAGCGGGGCGTCGTCGCCGTCCCAGCCGGCGATGGCGTCGATCACGAACGTCGCCTTGGTGCCGTAGCGGGCCAGCAGCACGGCCGCGCGCTCGGCACCGATGTCGGCGCCGTAGCGGGCGACCCAGTCGCGCTCGGCCTGCTGCGTGGTCGGGAAGCCGGCGCCCCCGCCGATCGGGAGACCGAGCGTCTGCACCGTGCGGGTCATCCCGAGGGCGGCAAGGGTCTCGTTCGCGAGGTGCTCGCTCAGCGCGCGGAACGTCGTCCACTTGCCGCCGACCAGGCTGAGCACGGTCGTGCTGCCGAGGCCGGGAACGGTGCCTGGCACGATTCGGTAGTCGCGTGACACGAAACCCGGAGCGGTGTCGTCGTGGTGCGGCAGCGGGCGCACTCCGGAGAAGCTGTAGACGATCTGCTCGCGGGTCACCGGGATCGTTGGGAAAACGTGCGAGGCCAGCTCGATGAAGTAGTCGATCTCGTCCTCGGTGATGACCGCAGGCACCGACATGTCGGCCTCGAGGTCCGTCGTGCCGATCATGACGCGGCCCTTGAGCGGGTAGATGAGCACGATGCGGCCGTCGTTGTTCTCGAAGAACATCTCACGGCCTCGGCAGGCCTCCAGCAACTCGGGGTTGTCGACCACGATGTGCGAGCCCTTGGTGCCGCCCATGAAGCGGGTGGCCTCCCCGAGTGCCGCGTTGGTGAGGTCCGTCCACGGCCCGGAGGCGTTGACGACGACGTCGGCGGCGATCGTGAACTCCTCGCCGGTCCCCCTGTCGCGCACCAGCACGCCGCCGTCTCGGGCGCCAACGGCCTCCAGGTAGTTGGCTGCGCGGGCGTGCGGCCCGGCGGCCAGGCCGTCGGCGAGCACGTCGAGCGCGAGTCGCTCCGGGTCGTGCACCGAGGCGTCGAAGTACGTGGCGGTGTACTTGAGGTCGGGGTTGAGCTTCGGCAGCTCCTGGAGGCTGCGCTTGCGGCCGTGGAAGCTGTGCCGCGGAACCGTGCCCCCGTCGCGCGAGAACGCGTCGTAGATGGTGAGCCCGGTCTTGATCAGGAACGCGCCGCGCTCCTTCGGCTTGCCCTGCTTGTGGGTGAGGAAGCGGAGCGGAGCGGCGAGGATGCCGGAGAAGGTCGAGTAGATCGGGATGGTGGTCTGCAGCGGCTTGACGTAGTGCGGCGCGATCTTCAGCAGTCCGTTGCGCTCGGTCACCGACTCCTTCACCAGGCGGAACTCGCCGTTCTCGAGGTAGCGGATGCCGCCGTGGATCATGTGGCTGGAGGCGGCCGACGCGCCGGAGACGAAGTCGTTGCGCTCGACGAGCACGACGTCGACGCCCTGCAGGGCGAGGTCGCGGAAGGTGCCGAGCCCGTTGATGCCGCCACCGACGATGACGACCTGGGCGTTGGGGCGCTCGCGCAGCAGCTCGATCTCGGCGCGGGTATTCGACTTCGTCGTCACTTCGGACTCCTGGGTTTCTTCTCTACGGCTGTGGGTGCAGCTATAGTCTTCGATGCCGGCACAACTTCGATCAAGCCGGATGCACATACGTGCAACGCCCCGTCCTCCGAGAAGGCGGAGTCCCCCGAGAAGGCGAGCACCCGAGATGACCGAGCCAGACACCCAGAACCTCCCGGAGAAGGTCCGCGACGCGCTCAAAGCCGGGCACCTCTATTACATGCAGGACCTGACGATGGAGGCCATCGCCCACGAGATGCACACCTCGCGGTCCAGCGTCTCCCGGCTGCTCTCGTATGCCCGCGCCTCCGGACTGGTCACGATCCAGATCGCCCAGCCCCACGAGGGCGCCACCCGTGTGCAGCAGGAACTGCACTCCCGCTACGGCATCGGAGCGCACATCGTGCCCATGCCCAGCGCGATCAGCGACGTCGACCGCCTGGAGCGCGTCGCCATCTCGGCTGCACGGATTCTCGACCGTTTCATCGATTCCAACACCACCGTCGGCATCGCCTGGGGGTCGACCATGAGCGCGCTGAGCCGCCACCTCATCCCCAAGGACCTGCACAACGTCGAGTTCGTGCAGCTCAACGGCGCAGGCAACACCTACACCACCGGCGTGCTCTACGCCTCCGAGATCCTGCGCCGGTTCGGCGACACGTACTCCGGCACGATCCAGGAGTTCCCGGTGCCCGCCCTCTTCGACGACCCGCAGACCAAGGTGGCGATGTGGCGCGAGCGCAGCACGCGCCGCATCCTCGACATCCAGGAGCGCATGGACGTGGCGATGTTCGGCCTCGGCTCGCCCTTCTCGGAAGTGCGGTCGCACGTCTACGCGGGCGGCTACCTCGACACCGCCGACTACGCCTCGCTCGACGAGTCGGGTGTGGTGGGCGACGTCGCGACCGTGTTCTTCCGCGAGGACGGCAGCCACCACGGCATCCCGCTGAACGAGCGGGCCAGCGGGCCGGACATCGATCTGATCAAGCGGGTTCCGCGCCGGGTCTGCATCGTGTCTGGCCCGTCGAAGGTGCACAGCCTCCGCGGCGCACTGGCCGCCGGGCTCATCACCGACCTGATCGTGGACGAGGGCACGGCCCGCGCCCTGGTCGACCTGGCGGAGCCGGTGGAGGACGCCGCCGACGCGGCCTGACCGCCGAGGCGTCACAGAGCGTCGGGAATAGACCGCCGGCTCGCGCGTTGATCTAGACTCGACAACAGAAAAACGTGCTCCGGGGTCGGTGAGAGTCCGAACCGGCGGTGACAGTCCGCGAGCGGGAGGTGCGAGCCTCCTGCTGAGCCGGTGGAATTCCGGCACCGACGGTAATGCGTGCAGGCGACAACCTGGGCGCTCAGTCCGGATGGGAGGCGCACGTCCCGCGGTCGGCGACGATCGCGGGCGAACGCGAGCATTCCGCTCCAGCGACCCCGGCATCACGTCTCGACGGTACGAGAGACAGGACGACGCCCGGATGACCCGGACTGGAGAATGGGATGCGGCGATGCGCACCGCACTGCGGCTCGCCGAAGGCGGCCCCGCCACCGGTGTGAACCCGCGCGTCGGCTGCGTCATCCTCGACGCCGAGGGGCGGACCATCGCCGAGGGCTTCCATCGCGGGGCCGGCACGGCGCACGCGGAGGTCGACGCGCTCAGCTCGCTGCCCGAGGGCGGCGCCACGGGGGCGACCGCCGTCGTCACGCTCGAACCGTGCAACCACTGGGGGCTCACCGGCCCCTGCTCCGAGGCGCTCATCGCGGCGGGCGTCGCCCGGGTGGTCTACGCCGTCGCGGACCCGGGCCGCCATTCGAGCGGGGGCGCGGAGCGGCTCAGGGAGGCCGGCGTCGCCGTGACGGGAGGCGTGCTCGCCGAGGAGGCCGAGGCGTTCCTCGACGACTGGCTGACGGCCGCGCGGCTGGGCCGCCCGTACATCACCGTGAAGTGGGCGAGCACGCTCGACGGCCGGGCCGCGGCGGCCGACGGCACCAGCAAGTGGATCACCGGAGCCGCCGCCCGCCAGCGCGTGCACGAGCAGCGGGAGGCCTCCGACGCGATCGTGGTCGGGACGGGCACCGTTCTCGCCGACGACCCGAGCCTCACCGCCCGTGGCGACGCAGGCGAGCTGCTCGCCACGCAGCCGACCCCCGTCGTGGTCGGCACGCGCGCCGTGCCCAACGACGCGGCGGTCTTCCGCCACCCGAACCCGGTGATCTTCGAGGGCACCCACGACCTCCACCAGGTCGTCGCCGACCTCCGTCAGCGCGGCTTCCGCCGGGTGTACGTCGAGGGCGGTCCCACCCTGGCCAGCGCGTTCGTGGAGGCCGGCCTGGTCGACGAGTACGCCATCTACCTGGCGCCGTCGCTGCTCGGCGGGCCTCGATTCGCGCTGGGCGACATCGGCGTCGCGACGATCGCCGACCAGCGGCGGCTGCGCATCCTTGACGTCGAGCGGCTCGGCGGCGACCTCTACCTGCGGGCCGTGCCCGTCCCGCCACCCGCGACCGCCCAGCAGGGCGACACCACCCACCAGGAGGGCTGAGAGTGTTCACCGGAATCATCGAAGAGCTGGGCGAGATCACCGCTGTGGAGCGGGTCGCCGACGCGGCCAGGATCACGGTCCGCGGGCCGCTCGCGGTCAGCGACGCCGCCCACGGCGACTCCATCTCGGTCAGCGGCGTCTGCCTCACGGTGATCGGCCAGGACGCCGAGTCGTTCACCGCCGACGTGATGGCCGAGACGCTCGCGATGAGCACGCTCGACGGCGTGCAGCCCGGGCGCCGCGTCAACCTCGAACGCGCGGCCCAGGTCGGCGACCGCCTCGGCGGCCACATCGTCCAGGGCCACATCGACGGCACCGCCACCGTGCTCTCCATCGAAGACGGCAGCGCATGGCGCGTCGTCCGGTTGAGCCTCGACCCTCAGCACGCGCCGCTGGTCGCCCGCAAGGGCTCCATCGCCGTCGACGGCGTCTCGCTCACCGTGAGCGACGTCGGCGGCGGTCTCGAGGACGGCTGGTTCGAGGTGTCGCTGATCCCGGAGACCCTGACCGCCACCACGCTGGGCGACCGCGTCCCCGGCGACCGCGTGAACATCGAGACCGACATCCTGGCCCGCCACGTCGAGCGGATGCTCGCGCTGGAGCCGTCGCTCACCGAACGGCAGACGCTGACAGAACGGAGTGCGTCATGACCCTCGCCACCATCCCAGAGGCCCTCACCGAGCTGCGAGCGGGGCGACCCGTGATCGTGGTCGACAACGAGAGCCGCGAGAACGAGGGCGACGTCGTGATCGCCGCCGAGCTCGCCAGTCAGGAGTGGATCGCCTGGACGGTCAAGAACTCGTCCGGCTTCATCTGCGCTCCGATGACGAACGAGATCGCCGACCGCCTCGAGCTGCCCGTGATGGTCGCGAACAACGAGGACGCCCGCGGCACCAACTACACGGTCAGCGTCGACGCGGCCGACCGGCTGTCGACCGGCATCAGCGCGGCCGACCGCTCGCACACCCTGCGGGTGCTCGCCGACGCCGCCTCGACCCCGGCGAGCCTGCACCGTCCCGGCCACATCCTGCCGCTGCGCGCCGTGGACGGCGGGGTGCGCGAGCGCGACGGCCACACCGAGGCGTCGGTCGACCTGATGAAGCTTGCCGGTCTCACCCCGGTGGCCGCGATCGCCGAGATCGTCGCCGACGACGGCGAGATGATGCGCCTCCCCGGCCTCCTCGAGCTCGGCGAGCGCGAGGGCGTGCTGGTGATCACGATCGAGGCGCTCATCGCGTATCTGCAGGAGTTCCACTGCGACCAGCAGCTGGCCTCCCCCACGCCGATCCCGGAGTCCTCGCGGGTGATCTTCGAGGTCGAGACGACGGTACCGACGGTGAACGGGTCGTTCCGGATGCGCGCCTACCGCGACCGGATGACCGGTGCCGACCACGTCGCGATCGTCTCCGGCCACCCGAGCGAGGAGGGCACCCTCGTCCGCGTGCATTCGGAGTGCCTGACCGGTGAGGCGTTCGGCTCGCTGAAGTGCGAGTGCGGGCCGCAGCTCGATGCGGCGCTCGCCACCATCCAGCGCGAGGGCGGCGTCGTCGTCTACCTGCGCGGCCACGAGGGGCGCGGCATCGGCCTGATCAACAAGCTGCGCGCCTACAAGCTGCAGGAGGACGGCCTCGACACGCTCGACGCCAACCTCGCCCTCGGCCTGCCGATCGACGCGCGCGACTACGGCGCGGCCACGGCCATCCTGAACGACCTGGGGATCGAGTCGGTGCGACTGCTGACCAACAACCCCGAGAAGGTGCGCCAGCTGGAGGAGCACGGAATCGCCGTCGAGGAGCGCGTTCCGCTCGTCGTGGGCGTCGGCGTGTTCAACGAAGGGTACCTGGAGACCAAGCGCGACCGCATGGGTCACGTGATCGACGACATCGACCCGGAGGACGGGTCGGACGGAACGGCTGCGGTGGCGGCGGAGAGGACTGCACGATGAGCGGAGCGGGAGCCCCGAAGACGACGGAGGCCGTGGACGGCCGCGGGCTGAAGGTCGTGATCGTCGCGGGCACCTGGCACGAGCTGATCACCGACGGCCTGATCGCCGGGGCGACCAGGACGCTGGAGGCCGCGGGAGCCGACTACTCGCTGGTCCGCGTGCCCGGCAGCTTCGAGCTCCCCGTCGTCAGCAAGGCGGCGCTGGAAGCAGGCGCCGACGCGGTGGTCGCCCTCGGCGTGATCATCCGCGGCGGCACCCCGCACTTCGAGTACGTGTCGTCGGCCGCCACCGACGGCCTGACCCGCGTCGCGCTCGACACCGGCAAGCCCGTCGGCTTCGGCGTGCTCACGCTCGACGACGAGGCTCAGGGGATCGACCGCGCCGGCCTCCCCGGCTCGCGCGAGGACAAGGGCGAGGAGGCCGCGCACGCGGCACTCGCGACGGCTGTCGCGCTGCGGGAGCTGCGCGCCTAGGAGAGCTCGCGTCGGCTGGTGGTCCGGAAGGCTACGGCTTCCAGACCATCAGTACGACGACGGCGACCAGCAGGAGGCTCGCGACACCGGAGCCTGCAGCGATGGCAGGGTACTTCGAGGTCTCTCCGCCACGGAGCGCCTCTGCGGCCCGGCGCATCGTCGGCACCACGAGGAACAGCGTCAGGGCGAGCGCGATCACATACAGGATGATCGACCACAGGATCCACGGCGTGGTGACGCTCAGGCCGTACTTCTTGTCGGCCAGCCCCATCACCCCGAAGCCGAAGAAGACCACGAGCAGCGACAGCAGCGAGATCAGGTTCGTCGACTTGGCCAGAACCTCCACCTGCCCGGCGTTGCCCGCTCGGACGGCGCGCATGGCCGTCATCGGGAGGATGGCCATCGGCCCGACGATGAACACGGCGGACACGACATGCAGCACGGCGAAGAGGGTTTCCATACCCTCAGCCTACCGATCGGCACGATTCGGCCGGCCCACCGCAGCCGCGTTCGATCGAGGGGCACGCTAACGCCCCAAAAACGGCGTTTTAGGGGCGTTTACGTGCCCCTCGATGTGCTCAGTCGAGGAAGAGGGCTCGCAGGCGGCGGGTGGTCAGGATCAGGCCGAGCGCGATCATGACCGCGAAGTACAGCACATGCCAGAGCATCCCGGGATCGACGTTGCCGGTCGTGAGGCCGCGGACCAGTTCGACGCCGTGCCAGAGCGGCAGCGCCATGATGATCTTCTGGATCCACTCCGGGTAGACCGTGATCGGGTAGAACGTCGCCGACAGCAGGAACATCGGCAGCAGGATGAAGTTGATCCAGTCCATCTGCTGGAACGTCTTCATGTAGCTGGTGACGCCCATCCCGAAACTGGCGAAGCCGAACGCGATCAGCAGGACCGCCGGGAGGGCGAGCAGCGCCCACCACGACAGGTTCAGGTTCAGCGCCTGCATCACGACCATGAACCCGGCCGCGTACAGGGCGCCACGCAGCAGGGCGAGCAGGATCTCCCCCAGCGCGACGTCGAGCGGGCCGAGGGAGGTCGACAGCATCCCCTCGTACAGCTTGGCGAAATGCATCTTGAAGAAGACGTTCCACGTGGAGTCGTAGACCGCGCCGTTCATCGCGGTGGTGGCCAGCAGCGCCGGGGCGATGAACGCGGCGTACGGCACCTGCTCACCGCCGGCCGTCGTGACCGTGCCGACCAGCCCACCGAAGCCGACGCCGAGCGACAGCAGGTAGAAGATCGGCTCGAAGAAGCCGGAGACGATCACCAGCCAGTTCGTGCTGCGGGTGGCCGACCAGCCGCGCTGCATCACCGACCGGGCGTTGCCGGCGTAGAGCGCGCGCAGCGGACGCGCTCGCGACACAGCGGCGACGAAGGGATCGCGCGTGGTGGTCACTTGTTCAGCCTCCTCGCGGCGATGCGCCTGGCCCACAACCAGAAGACGACGAAGAGCCCGGCCAGGTAGACGACGTGGACGAGCGTCAGCCATAACGGCTCGGCGTACCCGTACGCGAACACACGCGAGAGCTCGGTGGAGTGCCACAGCGGGGAGATCCACCCGATCCACTGGAGGTACGGCGGCATCGTCGACAGCGGGAAGAACGTGCCGGAGAACAGCGTCATGGGCAGCAGCACGAACCGCATCAGCATCGCGATCTGGCCGGTGTCCTGCTCCAGCGTGGCGACGTAGACCATGACCGGGGCGCCGAACGCGAGGCCGCCCAGGGTCGCGACCAGGATCGCGAGCCAGCCCCACGGGCTCGGCACCGCGCCGAACAGCAGCATGAAGGCGTAGTAGACGATGGTCGTTCCCAGCAGGCGCGCCACCACCGAGATGACCACGCCGTCGATGATCTGGCCGGCCGAGATCGGGGAGGCGCTGATGCCGATGAAGGTCGGGTTCCATTTGAATCCCAGCATCACCGGGTAGGTGAACTCCTCGCTGGCGACCGTGACCGCCGCCGTGCAGAGCAGCGCCGGCGCGACGAAGGCCAGGTAGCTCACGCCGTCGACCGCGCTCGGGCCCAGATTGGCGCTGACCAGGCTCCCGAGGCCGACGCCCATCGCGAACAGGTAGAGGAACGGGTTGCCGAAGCCCGTGACCAGCAGCGTCTGCAGGTACGCGCGCATCACCCGGAACCGGTGCTCGGCGACGTACCAGGCGCCGAACCGGCGCGGCCTGCCGGCGCCGGCGAGCGCCGCGTGCGCGCCCTCGTCCACCGCTGCGGTCGCGCTCATTCGATCAGACTCCGCCCGGTGAGCCGCAGGAAGACGTCTTCGAGGCTCGACCGGCGCACGAGGCTGGTGATCGGGTGCAGCCCGCGCTCGGTCAGCCGCGCGAGCTCGGCCTCCCCGTCGTCGCTGTAGACCAGGATGCGGTCGGGCAGCACCTCGACCCGTTCGCCGATGCCGTCGAGAAGCGGGGCGACCTCGGCGTTGCGGTCGGAGCCGAACCGCACCTCCAGCACCTCACGCGTCGAGTACTGGCGGATGAGCGAGGCAGGAGTGCCCTCCGCCATGATCGTGCCTTTGTCGACGACGACCAGGCGATCGCAGAGCTGCTCGGCCTCGTCCATGTAGTGGGTGGTCAGCAGGAGCGTCGTGCCCTGCTCTTTGAGCCGGAACAGCCGATCCCAGAGGATGTGCCTCGCCTGCGGGTCGAGCCCGGTGGTCGGCTCGTCGAGCAGCAGGATGCGCGGGTCGTTGATGAGCGCCCGCGCGATGGTCAGCCTGCGCTTCATGCCGCCGGAGAGGTCGTCGACCTTCGCCTTCGCCTTGTCTTCGAGCTGCGCGAAGGCCAGCAGTTCGTCGGCGCGCCTCCGAACGTGTGCCGACGGCAGGCCGAAGTAGCGTCCGTACACGATGAGGTTGTCGCGCACGCGCAACTCGGTGTCGAGGTTGTCGGACTGCGGCACCACGCCGAGCTGCGACCGGATCTCGGGCCCGTAACGATCGGGATCGAGCCCGAGGATGCTCAGCTCGCCGGCCGTGCGGGTGGAGACGGCTCCGATCATGCGCATCGTCGTCGACTTGCCCGCGCCGTTCGGTCCGAGAAGGCCGAACGACTCCCCCGCCTCGACCTCGAAGCTGATGCCGTCGACCGCTGGGAAGTCCTTGTACTTCTTGACCAGATCGGTGGCGGTGATGACAGACGTCGGCATAGTTCAGCACTGTATCCCCGTCGTCCGACATCCCCGGAGTTTCAGCAAACAGGCAGTCCACAGGAAGTACGGTCGAATCAGCATCCCGAACCCTCTTCGAAGGAACCCCCATGAGCACCGAGACCAGCGCTCGCACCGAGACCAGCGCTCCCCCGCGTCGTCGTTCCCCCTTCGCCCGGCGGGAGGCGGACGCCGGTCCCCGCGCACGGTTCAGCCAGCTCCTCCCCTACCTCCTCGAGCACCGCGCGGTGCTCTCCGTCGTCGTCGTGCTGAGCGTGCTGGGGGCGGCGGCGAGCCTCGCGCAGCCGCTGCTCGTCAGTCAGGTGATCACCCTGGTCGGCAAGGGCGAGCCGCTGAACGGCATCGTCTGGGGGCTGGTCGCCCTGGTCGTCGTCTCCGCGCTGATCTCGGGCTACCAGCACTACCTCCTGCAGCGCACCGGCGAGGGTGTCGTGCTCTCGTCTCGGCGCAAGCTGGTCGGCCGCCTGCTGCGGCTGCCGATCAGCGAGTTCGACACCCGCCGCACCGGCGACCTGGTGTCGCGGGTCGGCTCCGACACCACGCTGCTGCGCGCAGTGCTCACGCAGGGGCTCGTGGAGGCCATCGGCGGCGCGCTCACCTTCATCGGAGCGCTCATCGCGATGCTCATCATCGACCCGGTGCTGCTGGGGCTGACCGTGCTGGTGGTGGCGGTCTCGATCGTCGTCGTCACGCTGCTGTCGGGGCGCATCCGGGTCGCCAGCCAGAAAGCGCAGACGAAGGTCGGCGACCTCGCGGCCGCCGTGGAGCGTGCGATCAGCTCGGTGCGCACGATCCGCGCCGCCAACGCGACCGACCGGGAGATCGCCGCCGTCGACGACGACGCGACCGGCGCGTGGCGGATGGGCATCCAGGTCGCGAAGATCTCGGCGCTCGTCGTCCCGGTCGCCGGGATCGCGATGCAGGTGTCGTTCCTGGTGGTGCTCGGCGTCGGCGGCTTCCGGGTCGCGAGCGGGGCGATCACCGTCGCCAACCTGGTGGCGTTCATCCTCTTCCTGTTCATGATGATCCTGCCGCTCGGCCAGGCCTTCGGCGCGATCACCGCCGTCAACTCGGCCCTCGGAGCGCTCGGCCGCATCCAGGAGATCCTCGACCTGCCCACCGAGGACCAGCACGACCGCGAGATCGCCCCGCTGGCGCTGACCGTCGGCGCGGCGAACGAGGGGCTCGCACCCGGCGCCCCCGCGATCGAGTTCGTCGACGTGGAGTTCGCGTACCCGTCCACGCCCGCCGCGCCGGAGGAGTCGGCGGCGCAGGCCCGCCCGACGCCGACGGACGCCGAGGCCATCGCATTCGAGGCCATCGGCGGCGTGGACGTCGTGGCCGAGGCGGAGGCCGCTGCCGGGCTCGGGGAGGACACGCCCGCGGCATCCCCCGGGGGCGTCCTGCACGGTGTCAGCTTCGCCGTCCCCCGCGGCAAGCGCACAGCGCTGGTCGGGCCGTCCGGCGCGGGCAAGTCGACCATCCTGGCGCTGGTCGAGCGCTTCTACGACCCGGAGGCCGGCGAGGTGCGTTTCGGCGGCATGGATGTCCGCACTCTCGACCGCGTCGCCCTCCGTTCGAACATCGGCTACGTCGAGCAGGACGCCCCGGTGCTCGCCGGCTCGCTGCGCGACAACCTGCGGCTGGCGACGCCGGAAGCGACGGATCAGGAGTGCATCGACGTCCTCCACGCGGTCAATCTCACCGAGGTTCTGGAGCGCAGCGACCTCGGGCTCGATGCCCCGGTCGGCGAAGACGGCATCATGCTCTCCGGCGGCGAGCGCCAACGGCTCGCGATCGCCCGTGCACTGCTCGCTGCGCCGCCCGTGCTGCTGCTGGACGAGTCGACGTCGAGCCTCGACGGCCGCAACGAGCAGCTGATGCGGGAGGCGATCGACGCCGTGGCGGAGGACCGCACCCTCCTCGTCATCGCGCACCGCCTCTCGACCGTCGTCGACAGCGACCAGATCGTCGTGCTCGACCACGGCCGCGTCATCGGTGTGGGAACCCACTCCGAGCTCGTCGCGAGCACCCCGCTCTACCGCGACCTCGCCAAGCACCAACTCCTCGTCTGAGCAGCCATCGCTTCCTCACTTTCTCCCGCAACACGCCGTGCGCGGGCGGGAGGAAGTGAGGAAGCGATAGCCGGTGTCCGCGGTCAGGCGCGGAGCTGGTAGCGCAGCGAGGCGAGCTCGGCGCGGAGCGCGGCGGGGACGCGGGTGCCGAACTGCTCGAAGTACTCCTCGGTGAGGTCGCACTCGGCGAGCCAGCTGTCGCGGTCGACCTCGAACAGCTCGGCGACGTCCGCCTCGGCGAGGTCGAGGCCGTCGAGATCGAGCTGCTCGGCCTGCGGGAGACAGCCGATCGGCGTCGAGACGGCGTCGGCCGTGCCCTCCACCCGCCGGGCGATCCACTCGATCACACGCGAGTTCTCGCCGAAGCCCGGCCACAGGAACCGGCCGTCGTCGCCCTTGCGGAACCAGTTGACCTGGAACACCGCCGGCGCGTTCTCGCCGAGCTGCTCGCCGACCTCCAGCCAGTGACCCCAGTAGTCGGCCATGTTGTACCCGCAGAACGGGAGCATCGCGAACGGGTCGCGCCGCAGCTCGCCCACTGTGCCCTCGGCCGCTGCGGTCTTCTCGGACGAGACCGTCGCGCCGATGAAGACGCCGTGCTTCCAGTCGCGTGCCTGCGCCACGAGGGGCACGTTGGTGGCGCGACGGCCACCGAAGAGGATGGCGTCGATCGGCACGCCGTCGAACGCGTCCCAGTCGTCCGCGATGGACGGGCACTGCGCGGCGGACACGGTGAACCGGGAGTTCGGGTGCGCGGCCGGACGTCCGCTCGCGGGCGTCCAGTCGTTGCCCTCCCAGTCGATGAGGTGCGCGGGGGGCTCCTCGGTCAGGCCCTCCCACCACACGTCGCCGTCGTCGCGCAGCGCCACGTTGGTGAAGATCGTGTTGCCCCAGAGCGTCTCGACCGCCGTCTTGTTGGTGAGCTCGCCGGTGCCGGGCGCGACACCGAAGAAGCCGGCCTCGGGGTTGATGGCGCGCAGCCGGCCGTCGGGCCCCTGACGCAGCCAGGCGATGTCGTCGCCGATGGTCTCCACGGTCCAGCCCGGGATGGTCGGGCGCAGCATCGCGAGGTTCGTCTTGCCGCACGCCGACGGGAACGCCGCCGCGAAGTGGAAGGCGCGACCCTCCGGCGAGGTGACCTTGATGAGCAGCATGTGCTCGGCGAGCCAGCCCTCGTCGCGGGCCATGGCCGAGGCGATCCGCAGCGCGAAGGCCTTCTTGGCGAGGATGGCGTTGCCGCCGTAGCCGGAGCCGTACGACCAGACCTCGCGCGTCTCGGGGAACTGGACGATGTACTTGGTCTCGTTGCACGGCCAGGACACATCGTCGTGACGGACGCCGGCGTCGTCGATCAGCGGAGCGCCCACGCTGTGCACGGTCGGCACCCACGGCTGCCCGGCGTCGATGAGGTCGAGCACGGCGCTCGTCACCCGGGTCATCTTCACCATGCTCACGGCGACGTAGGCGGAGTCGGTCAGCTCGACGCCCACCTGCGAGATCGGGCCGCCGACCGGGCCCATCGAGAACGGGACGACGTACATCGTGCGGCCGCGCATGCTGCCGGCGAAGACGTCGCGCAGCTCGGCGCGCATGGCCTCCGGCTCGCGCCAGTTGTTCGTCGGGCCGGCGTCCTGCTCGTCGAGCGAGCAGATGAAGGTGCGGTCCTCGACCCGGGCCACGTCACCGGGGTCGGTGCGGGCGAGGAAGCTGTTCGGACGCCACTCCGGGTTCAACCGGATGAGCTTGCCCTCGGCGACGAGCAGCTTGGTGAGGCGGTCCTCCTCACCGGGGGTTCCGTCGCACCAGACGATCGACTCGGGCTGGGTCAGGTCGGCGATGCCGGCCACCCAGGCCCGGAGGCCGTCGAGCCCGGTCAGCCCGGCGATGCCTTCCGGGGCGGCCGTTCCGCGGGCGATGGGCGCGCTGTGACCGTCGGACTGGTGAGCCTGGTCGGGGTGCGCGGTGTCGGAGTGCACGGTGTCGGCGGTGCGGTCGGTCCGGGGAAGCTCGGCGATGCTCATTCCGGAGGTCCTCTCGTTCGGAAAGATCGGGGTCTGAAACCAGCATCGAGCAGGATTCACGGCACCGCGTCAGAAAGTGGACGTAAAGAATCGGGATTCTTTCGCTATCGTGAAGGCATGGACTCCCTCGCCTCTGAGCCGGTGACCACCGACGTCGCCACCCTCGGTCACCGCATCCGGCACTTCCGCACGCAGCGCGGTCTGACGCTCGACGAGCTCGGCGCCGCCGCAGGGGTGGCCGCCAGTCAGCTCTCGCTGATCGAGAACGGCAAGCGCGAACCGCGCATCTCCCTCCTCGGCACCATCGCGTCCGCGTTGGGGGTGCAGCTCGCCGACCTGCTCTCCGCCGAGCCGCCGGACGAGCGCGCAGCCCTGGAGATCGAGCTCTCCCGTGCGCAGCGCGGCACGCTCTACGGGTCGCTCGGCCTCCCCGCCGTCAAGCCGACCAAGGGCACGCCGACCGAGACGCTGGAGGCCCTCGTCGGTCTCCATCGCGAGCTCGCGCGCCGGGCCAACGAGGCGATCGCGACGCCCGAGGAGGCGCGCAGGGCGAACACCGAGTTGCGCGAGCGGATGCGCGGGCAGGACAACTACATCCCCGACATCGAGCGGCTCGCCGAGGAGCGTGTGCGCGCGTCCGGGCACGTCCGCGGCGCCCTCACCCACCGCGAGGTGAGCGTGATGGCGGAGCAGCTGGGCTTCGAGCTGATCTACGTCGACGACCTCCCGAGGTCCACCCGCTCGATCACCGATCTCGAGAACGGGCGCATCTACCTGCCTCCTGCGTCCATCCCCGGCGGGCACGGCCTCCGGTCGATGGCGCTGCAGGCGATGGCGCACCGGCTGCTGGGACACGAGCGGCCGGCCAGCTACGCGGACTTCCTCCGGCAGCGGCTGGAGATCAACTACTTCGCGGCCTGCTGCCTGATGCCCGAGGAGGCGGCCGTCGCCTTCCTGCAGCAGGCGAAGAAGGAGAAGGATCTCGCCGTCGAGGACTTCCGCGACGCGTTCGGTGTGACGCACGAGGCCGCGGCGCTGCGGCTGACCAACCTGGCGACGCGGCACCTCGACATGCCCCTGCACTTCCTGCGCGTCGGCGACGACGGCACGCTCTACAAGGGGTACGAGAACGACAGCCTGCCGCTGCCGACCGATGTGACCGGCTCGATCGAGGGGCAGGTGGTGTGCCGCAAGTGGGGCGCCCGCAACGCCTTCGCGCGCACCAACCGCACGACGGAGTTCTACCAGTACACCGACACTCCCGCAGGCACCTACTGGTGCTCGACGCAGACGGGCAGCACCGCGGACGGCGGCTTCTCGATCAGTGTCGGCGTGCCGTTCGACCAGGCCAAGTGGTTCCGCGGCCGGGAGACGACGGAGCGGGCGGAGTCGCGCTGCCCGGACGAGTCGTGCTGCAAGCGCGCCCCTGCCGAGCTGACCGGGCACTGGTCGGGCAAGGCGTGGCCCAGCGCGCGCCTGCACGCGCACATCCTCTCGCCGCTGCCGTCGGGGTCGTTTCCGGGCGTCGACGACTCCGACGTCTTCACGTTCCTGGAGGCCCACTCCGGCGTCTGAGATTCGTCACGAATCTCGAGATTCGTGGCACGAATGTGCACATTCGTGACGAATGTCGGGGCTACTTGGGCTGCATGCGGATGGCCCCGTCGAGGCGGATGGTCTCGCCGTTGAGCATCGGGTTCTCGACGATGGAGCGCACCAGCTGCGCGTACTCGGACGGCCGGCCGAGCCGCGAGGGGTGCGGCACCTGTTCCGCGAGCGAGTCCTGCGCCGCCTGCGGCAGCCCCGCCATCATCGGCGTCTCGAAGATCCCCGGTGCGATGGTGACCACCCGGATCAGGCTGCGCGCGAACTCGCGGGCGAGCGGAAGCGTCATCGCCGCGACGCCGCCCTTGGAGGCGGAGTAGGCGGGCTGGCCGATCTGGCCGTCGAAGGCGGCGACGGAGGCGGTGTTCACGATGACGCCGCGCTCCCGGCCTCCCGGCACGTCCTCCCCCACCGGCTCGGTCTCGACCATCGCGGCGGCGGCCAGGCGCACCACGTTGAAGGTGCCGATCAGGTTGACTCTGATCACCCGTTCGAAGCTCTCCAGCGGGAGGACGCCGTCACGGCCCAGCACCTTCTGAGCCGTCGCGATGCCCGCGCAGTTGACCACGATCCGCAGCGGCGCGAGAGCGCTCGCGGTCTGCACGGCCTCCTGCACCTGCTCGACGTCGGTGACGTCGGCCGCCACGAACCGTGCGTGCGGGCCCAGGGCGACAGCGGCCTTCTCGCCCTCCGAGCTGGGGAGGTCGACGATCACGACGCGCGCGCCGGCCTCCGTCAGCGCCCGCGCGGTGGCGTTGCCGAGTCCGCTGGCGCCGCCGGTAACGAGGGCCGAACATCCGTCGATCTGCATGAGTGTCCTTTCGTCGGTGAGTTCCGTCCGAGGTGGGTCAGAGGAGCTCGATGAGGGTGGCGTTGGCGGTTCCCCCACCCTCGCACATGGTCTGCAGGCCGTAGCGGCCGCCGACCGCCTCGAGCTCGTTCAGGAGGGTCCCGAGCAGCCGCGTGCCCGACGAGCCGAGTGCGTGGCCCAGCGCGATGGCGCCGCCCCGCGGGTTCAACCGGGCCGGATCCGCGTCGAACTCGCGCTGCCACAGGAGCGGCACGGGAGCGAAGGCCTCGTTCACCTCGTACGCGTCGATGTCGTCGAGCTTCACACCGCTGCGGTCGAGCAGCTTGCGGGTCGCCGGGAGGATCCCCGTGAGCATGAAGAGCGGGTCGCTGCCGGCGACCGCGAACGAGTGGAACCGCGCCCGCGGCCTCAGCCCGAGCCGTCTCGCCGCCTCCGCGCTCATGATCAGGGCCGCCGAGGCACCGTCGGTGAGCGGCGAGGAGTTGCCCGGCGTGATCCGCCAGTCGAGCTGTGGGAAGCGCGCCGCCAGCGCGTCCGTGCGGAACGACGGCGCCAGCGCGGCCAGCTTCTCCACGGTGGTCCCCGGCCGGATGGTCTCGTCCGCGTCCACGCTGCCGCTGTCCGGTGTCGGCACCGGCACGAGCTCGGTCTCGAAGGCCCCGGAGGCGGCGGCCTCCGCTGCGCGCCGGTGCGATTCGGCCGCGAAGGCGTCGAGCTCGTCTCGTGGGATTCCCCACCGCTCCGCGATCAGCTCCGCCGCCACGCCCTGGTTGACGAGGCCGTCAGGGTAGCGCGAGTGCAGCAGCTCACCGCCGAGGGAGGCGCCCGCCACGTTCGAGCCCAGGGGCTCCCGGCTCATCGACTCCACCCCGCAGGCGATGACGATGTCGTACGCGCCGGCGATCACGCCCTGCGCGGCGAAGGCCGCCGCCTGCTGGCTCGACCCGCACTGCCGGTCGATGGTGACCGCGGGCACGCTCTCCGGGAAGCCTGCGCTGAGCACCGCGGTCCGCGTGACGTTGCCCGCCTGCTCGCCGGTCTGCGTGACGCAGCCGCCGATCACGTCGTCGATGAGTGCGGGGTCGAGCCCGTTGCGGTGGGCCAGTTCGGCGAGCACGCCGGCGAGCAGGTCGGCGGGGTGGATGTCCGACAGCTCCCCTCCCGGCTTGCCGCGGCCGGACGGGGTGCGGACGACGTCGACGATGACGGCTTCGGTCGGCATGATGGTGCTCCTCGGTTCGGACGGTGGCGCGGCTTCAGACCGTGAACGGGTCGGGCGTCAGGGTGTACTTCGTGCTCAGGTACTCGTGGATGCCCTCGAGGCCGCCCTCGCGTCCGAGCCCCGACTGCTTCACGCCGCCGAACGGCGCGGCCGCGTTCGAGATGACGCCGACGTTGAGGCCCATCATCCCGGTCTGCAGCCGCTCGATCATCCGCTGGCCGCGCGCGAGGTCTTTCGTGAACACGTACGAGACCAGGCCGAACTCGGTGTCGTTGGCGACGCGCACGGCTTCGTCCTCGTCGCGGAAGCGCACGATCGACAGCACGGGCCCGAAGATCTCCTGCCGGAGAATCTCGCTGCCCGCGCGCACGTCGGTGACGACGGTCGGCTCGTAGAAGGTGCCGGGCCCGGAGACGCGGGAGCCGCCGGTCAGCACCGAGGCGCCCCTGGCGACCGCGTCCTCCACGAGCTCGGCGGCCTTGTCGACCGCGTCCTCGTTGATCAGCGGGCCGATGGTGACACCGTCTTCGGTGCCGCGACCGATCTTCATCGCGGAGACTCTGGCGGTCACCCGGCGGGCGAACTCGTCCGCGACGTCCTCGTGCACGATGAACCGGTTGGCCGCGGTGCACGCCTCGCCGATGTTGCGGAACTTCGCCAGCAGCGCGCCCTCGACGGCACGGTCGAGGTCCGCGTCGTCGAACACGACGAACGGCGCGTTGCCGCCGAGCTCCATCGAGGTGCGCAGCACGTTCTCCGACGCCTGCTGCAGCAGCTTCCTGCCCACCTCGGTCGAGCCGGTGAACGAGAGCTTCCGCAGCCGCGGGTCGGCGATGATCGGAGCGGAGACCTTTCCGGAGGTGGAGGTCGTGATCACGTTGAGCACGCCGGCCGGCAGCCCGGCGTCTTCGAGCAGCCGGGCGAAGTACAGGGTCGTCAGGGGCGTCAGCTCGGCCGGCTTCACCACGACGGTGCACCCCGCGGCCAGAGCCGGGGCGATCTTGCGCGTCGCCATCGCCAGCGGGAAGTTCCACGGCGTGATCAGGAAGCAGGGGCCGACGGGATGCTGCGACACGATCATCCGGCCGGTGCCCTCGGGGTTGGTCCCGTAGCGGCCGGAGATGCGCACGGCCTCCTCGGAGAACCAGCGCAGGAACTCGCCGCCGTAGGTGACCTCGCCGTTGGCCTCGGCCAGCGGCTTGCCCATCTCCAGCGTCATCAGCAACGCGAACTCATCACGGCGCTCCTGCAGCAGATCGAACGCCCGGCGCAGGATCTCACCGCGCGTGCGCGGCGGGGTCGCCGCCCACGCGTCGGCCGCCTCGACCGCGGCGTCCAGCGCGCGGGCGCCGTCGTCCACCGAGGCGTTCGCGATCTCGCGGATCGGATCACCGGTCGCCGGGTCGAAGACCTTCAGTGTCCCGTTGCCTCCCGGCACCCACTCGCCGCCGATGAAGAGGCGGTCGGGCACGCGCTCGAGCAAGACCCTCTCGTCCATGTTGACTCCTTACTGGCTCGGTTCTGCTCTGGCTCGCACTGCTCGGTCTCGTTCTACGCGGGCTCGTTCTGCTCAGTCTTCGACGGCCGCCTGCACCAGCGGCACGCTGCGGCTCTCGATCTTGGTCTCCAGCGCGATGACGGTGGAGGTGCGGCTGATCGCCGGATCTCCCAGGATGCCGCTGATCACGCGCTGCAGATCGGCGTTCGAGCGGGCGACGACCCGGATCAGCAGGTCGCCGGACCCGGTCACCGTGTGCACCTCCAGCACCTCGGGGATGCCGCGCAGGTGCTCGACGACCGAGAGGTCGCTCTGGGTGATCTCGGCGGTCACGAACGCCGTCACGGGAAAGCCGAGCCGGTGGTTGTCGATCGTCGGGGCGAAGTCTTTCACCACGCCGGTGCGCTGCAAGCGGTCGAGTCGGGCCTGCACGGTGCCACGCGCCACCCCCAGCCGTCGGGAGGCCTCGAACACCCCCAGTCGCGGCTCCTCGGTGAGCAGCGCGATGAGGTCGGCGTCCAGCCTGTCGATCATGGGCACTCCTTCGCTCCTCGCACATCGTACGACCGCACCGACCCCGCTCCTACAGGCTGACCGAAGCTCCCAGGAACGGGAGGGCAGCCTGCTTGAAGGCGCGGGCGCTCAACGTCGTGATGTGGTTGCGGCGCGGGATCACGACGAGCTCGGCGCCGAGACGGCGGGCGGCCTCGTCGGCGCCGTCGGCGACGGGATCCGCCTCGCCCACCACCACGAGCGTCGGCGCGGAGAACGCCGGCGTCGCCGGCGGCAGCGGCAGCGGGTGCTGCGCCATCCCCTCCGCACACGCGGCCAGCGCCGCACGGTCGACGCCGGGCGCCTCGCGCAGCGACGACAGCAGCGGCGCGAGCGGGCTGTCGGCCGGGAGGGAGTCGGCCCCCTCCAGGATCGCCCGCCGCACGGCCTCCACGCCCCACCGCCCGAACTGCTCGACCGTGCCGACACCGCCGACGACGAGCCGCCGGACGCGGTCCGGCGCCTGTCCGGCGAGGGCGAGGGCGACCCAGCTGCCCATCGAGTACCCGATGACGTCGACGCGGGCGAGGTCCTGGTCGTCGAGGACGGCGAGGAGGTCGGCCGCGAGGAGGTCGGGCGAATACGCTGCGGGATCGTGCGGGGCGTCGCTTCCGCCGTGACCGCGCAGGTCGGGGACGACCGCACCTCGGCCCGCCTCGGCGAGCGCTGCCACCCAGCCGGTCGCCTCCCAGGTCAGCGCGCCGGTCGTGGCGAAGCCGTGCACCAGCAGAACCGGGTCGGCCCCCGGGTGGCGTTCGACGTGGAGGCGCATGTGTCCATCCTGCCCGATCTGCGCGTGTGGAGGCTCGGACCGGCGGCGATTCAGAGCCTGCCGGTCAAGCGGGCGCGCAGCCGGTCGGCGAGGGCGTCCGCGGTGTCGGCGATCTCGGCGAAGTAGTCGTCGTCGACGGTTCCGGTCGCGCGGAGGCGCTGCTCGCAGACCACGAGGGGGTCGCGGGCGGGCCACGCCGACGGTTCGGGCAGCACGGCGTCGATCAGGATGGGCCCGGCGCCCGAACGCGCGTGCGCCAGAGCCTCCCGCGTGGCGTCGTGCACCGCGAGCGCATCGGAGCCGTCGACCAGCAGGACGGGCATCGAGGCGCCGCCGGAGCGACCGGAGCTCGAGAGGAAGACCACGGGGAGCGCCGCTGCGCGCGCGGTGCCGACGGCGCTGCGCACCTCGACGGGGCTGCCGCCCCCTGTGCCGACGGGAACGAGGGCGCACGCGCCGGTGCGGTCGAGCTTGGCGCCGAGCGCCCAGCCGGCGGCGTGGGTCACCGAGCCGTCCAACGCGGCGCCGAGCGCGCCGCTGCGCGGGCTGAGCACCGCCGCCGGATCAGCGCCGAGCGCGATCGCGATTCCCGGCTCGTGCGCCGCAGGGAATGCGCGGTCGCGCGCCGGGTCGAGCGCCGACGCGGCGCCGACCTGCACAGCCTCGCGGCCGAGCGAGTCGATGTGTTCGGGGAGGACGCCGCGCCCGCGCAGGATGACCGCTTCACGGTCGAGTCTGCGAACGGTGGCCATCGTCCGGTAGAGCCGGCGGAGCAGCGCGGCGACGTCGGCGTGCGCTCCGATGACCGGCTCGAGGATCGTGGAGGTCATGGATTCCACTCTCTCCAACGCGCGTGCCCGGCGGCAACGAGCGCGCTGACCGGCGCGCACCCTGTGCAGTGACCGGAGGCGCCGACGGCGATCCGGACTACACAGTGCGCAGCGTCGAACAGGTCACGATTGCGGTATACGCCGGCCGAGCCTCGACGGCCACCAGATCGCGCGGCCGATGTCGTACGACAGCGCAGGCACGAGCAGCGAGCGGACCAGCACGGTGTCGAGCAGCACGCCGAAGGCGACGATGAAGGCGATCTGCACCAGGAACAGGATCGGGATGACGGCGAGGGCCGCGAAAGTCGCCGCAAGCACGACGCCGGCCGAGGTGATGACGCTGCCGGTCATCCCCAGTCCGCGCAGGATCCCCGGCCGGGTGCCGATCCGCAGCGACTCCTCGCGCACGCGCGTCATCAAGAAGATGTTGTAGTCGACCCCCAGCGCGACCAGGAACACGAACCCGAAGAGCGGAACGCTCGCATCGGCCCCCGGGAAGCGGAACAGGTGGTCGAAGACGAGGGCAGAGACGCCCAGCGCCGCGGCGTACGACAGCACGACGCTGGCTATCAGGAGGACCGGCGCGAGGACCGAGCGCAGCAGCAGCATCAGGACCAGCAGGATGACGAGCAGCACGATCGGGATGATCTTCATCAGGTCGCTCTGGGCGGTGTCGTTGGTGTCCAGCGCGATCGCCGTCACCCCGCCGACGAGCACGCCGGTGTCGGCGCGCGGAAGGTCGCGCCGCAACTCGCGGACCACCTGCTCGGCTGCGGCCGAGTCCGGCTGCGCCTTCAGCGTCGCCTGGATGAGTACCCGGCCGTCCCTCACCGCCGCGGGCGCGATGGCGCCGCCCGCCGATGCCGGCCGGCCCCCGCCCGTGTAGATCGTCGCGGTCGCGATGCCGGTGTTCTTCTCGGCCGCCGCGCGCACCGCCTCCCCGTCGGCCTCCTTCGCCACGATGAGCACGGGCGCTCCCGAACCGGCGTCGAAGTGCTTCGCGAGGACCTTCTGGCCGTCGGCCGCATCCGACTGCGACAGAACGAGGTCGGTCTGCTCGACGCCGTTCGCTCTGAGCTGGGTGAGCCCGAGGGCGCACGCGGCGAGCAGCACGAAAGACACGATCCAGGTGAGCCGAGCCCGGTGGGCGATGAGCGCCCCGACACGCCGCCACACGCCACGGATGCCGTCGAGCCCGGCGATCCGCTCCTCGGCGCTGTGCGTGTGCTCGTGGGGGTGGGCGCCGGCGTAGACGGGACGGAACGGCCAGAACGCCGCCCTCCCGAAGACGGCGAGGAGCGTCGGCAGGAGGGTGAGCGCCGACAGCAGCGAGAACACGATGCCGATGGCGGCGATCGGGCCGAGGCTCTTGTTGGAGTTCAGGTCGGAGAACAGCAGGCACAGCAGCGCCAGGATGACCGTCGCTCCGGAGGCGAGGATCGGCTCGAAGGCGGCCTTCCACGCTGTGAGGATCGCCGTCCACCGCGACTCCTCGTGCTCCAACGCCTCTCGGTACCGCGCGACGAGCAGTAGGGAGTAGTCGGTGGCCGCCCCGATCACGAGGATCGAGAGGATGCCCTGGCTCTGCCCGCTCAGCTTGATCCAGCCCCACAGCGCGAAGAGGTAGACCACGAGGATGGCGGCGCACAGCGCGAAGACCGAGGTCAGCAGCACCAGGAACGGCAGCAGCAGCGCGCGGTAGACCAGCAGCAGGATCACGAACACCGCGCCCACCGCGACGAGCAGGAGGATCCCGTCGATTCCACCGAACGCGTTGACGAGGTCGGCTGTCAGGCCGGCCGGACCGGTGACCCAGCCCTGCGTCCCGGCGGGCAGCCCGCTGTTCACGACGCTGCGCAGGTCGGCGACGACCGTCTTGACGTGGTTGGTGTCGGCGACCGGCACGATGAATTGCACGGCCCGTCCGTCCGCCGACGGGATCGGACCGGCCACGCTCGTGGTCGCGCCCGGCTCCGGAGCCTGGACGCCCTCCACCGCGCCGAGCTTCGTGGCCAGCTCGGAGTACGCGGCCAGTCCGCTCTTCGGGATCGCGGTGTCGGACTGCACGACGACGATGGCGGGCACCGCGTCCGAGTCGGTGAAACGCTTCTGCCAGGCCTGCACCTCGGTCGACTCCGCGCTCGCCGGCAGGAAGGCGGCCTGGTCGTTGCTGGACACTCCCGAGAGCTTGCCGAAGGTCGGGCCGCCGATGCCGGCCAGCACCAGCCAGATCAGGATGAGCGCGGTCGGCACCACGATCCGCAGCCACAGCGACGGCCTGCCCGACATCACGCCTCCAATTAGCTAGCTAAGTTAGCAATCAGCATACTGCGTAATCGAGCGGTGGAGCTAGTGGCAGCGCGAAGCGATGCCGCGACCCCGGGGCCAAGGGGCCTGCGACCGAGGTTCCGTGCCTCTACTCCGTCGCGATCAGCTCCGCCCCGGCATGGGCGAGCTCGGCCAGCGCCGCCTCCGACGATGCCGGCGCCACGCCGGCGACGAGCGAGGTGAGCACCCGCACCCGCTGACCATGCGCGAGTGCGTCGAGTGCGGATGCGCGCACGCAGTAGTCGGTCGCGATGCCCGCGACGTCGACCGTGTCGATCCCGTGCTCGTCCAGGAGGTTGTGGACGGAGGACCCGGCATCCGTCCGCCCCTCGAAGATCGAGTACGCCGGCACGCCCTGCCCCTTGCGGATGTGGTAGCCGACGCGGGAGGTGTCGAGCGCCGGATGGTAGTCGGCCCCGGTCGTGCCCGCGACGCAGTGCGCGGGCCAGGTGGTCACGAAGTCGGGTTCGGCGTCGGTGGCGAAGTGGCCGCCGTTGTCGTTGTCGGCATCGTGCCAGTCGCGGCTCGCGAGCACGATCGCGTACTCGTCGCCGTGTGCGCGCAGGTACTCGGTGATGCCTGCGGCGACCGCCGCACCCCCGTCGACCCCGAGCGCTCCACCCTCGGTGAAGTCGTTCTGCACGTCGATGATGAACAGCGCCTTGCCCATGGCCGCTTCCTCCGCTCAGCCGTTCATGAGGTTGTCGCCGCACTTGTAGAAGCCGGTGACGAGCGTGTCGATCGCCTGTTTGGCATTGTCGCTCACCGGCCCGAGCGCGAACACGGCGAAGGTGAGCGGAGTGCCGTCGGCTGCCGTGACGATCCCCGACAGCGTGTAGCCGTTGTTGATCCACCCGGTCTTGGCGTGCACAGCGCCACGGGCGACCGCGTTGGCTCCGGTGAAGCGGTTGTAGCCCGGGCCGAGCGTGCCGGACTGGCCGGACACCGGGAGACCGTCGTAGACGACGCCGAGGCCGTTCTGGCGGTTCAGTACCTTGATGAACAGCTGGGTCAGGTACGAGGGCGGCACCGCGTTGTCTGCGCTGAGGCCGGAGCCGTCGGCGATGTGGATGCCGCTGGTGTCGATCCCGTAGGCCTTCAGCCCGGCCAGCACGCCCGCGTTCTCGGCGTCGAAGGTGTTGCCCGCGCCGGCCTTGATCGCCACCAGGCGCGCGAGCTCCTCCATGATCGTGTTGTCGGAGTACGTCATCGCCTGGTCGATCAGCGTGGTGACCGGCTGCGACTGCACGGCGGCGAGCTGGCGCGCACCGGCGGGAGCGCTGCCGGAGGTCACCGGGACGTTCGTGCCGAGGTACTGCTGGAAGTACTGCACGGCCCGGCCGACGGGGTCCGTGCTGCGCGGCGACTCCACCGCCCCCGGGTCGTTGCGGTCGCCGTCCACCATCAGCGCGGACATGTACGGCGTGGAGCCCTCGACCACGCGCTCCTCGTGCTCGTCCCAGCTGGGCTGCCACAGCGGGCCGCCGAACAGTGACGTGTCGACCACGATGGAGGTCACCGGCTGGCCGCCGAGCGCCTGCTTCGTCTGCGTCGCGAGGTCCTGGATCGACGGCGCGCCCGTGTAGAACGCGCCCTGGCCGCCCGGGAGCCGCGACAGTGTGACATCGCCGCCGCCGACGATCACGACCTGACCGGGGACGCTGCCCGCGACGACCGTCGTCTGAACGCGGTAGTCGGGACCGAGCGTGGCGAGCGCGGCAGCAGAGGTCAGAGTCTTGAGCACCGACGCTGTCGGGCCGGGTTTGCCGCCGTTGCGGTCGAACAGCACCTCACCGGTCTTGGCGTTGACGACCTGGGCCTCGAGGTTGCCGAGGCGGCCGTCCTGCGCGAGCGAGGCGACGGAGCAGGTGCGGATGCGACTGGCGGCCGGCTGAGCGGCGGGGACCGGTCGGGCCGGGTCGACGGTCGGCGTCGGTGTCGGGGTCGGCGTGCTCGTGGCCGAGCGCGTCGGGGAGGGCGCTGCCGCCGCTCCTGCGGGGGCCGCACCCAGGGTCGCGCCGAGGGCGACGCTGCCGGTGCCGAGGATCACGAAGGCGGCGGCGGCACCCGCCGCGAGCCAAGCCTTGGGGTGCGTTCTGATGGCGGAGAGCACTCCCGCCGCCGCTCCCGCGATGGCGCCGCCGGCCGTACCGCTGCGTGCCGAGGCCTCAGCCGCTCTGCGGCCGGAACGGGTCGGTGCAGCACCGGGCTCACCCGTCGTAGCGGAGTCGCCGGTGGGGGGAACGAGCGGGAGAATGTTCGTCGATTCTGACTCGGGCCCGTCGGGCAGACCGGAGTCGCGCTGGTCCGATTCGCGCATCCGGGTATATTACCCACGTTCCCTGAGAGCGCCACTCCCGTGTCGTCCGCCTGCTCGATGGAACCTTTCACGGCGCGCGGACATGAGGGGATATGGAAACAGGGAGTTTCGACGAGGCCGAAGCCTGGTCGAGTGCGCGCAGCGGGGACTCCTCCTCGTTCGCGGCGCTCTTCGACCGGCATCGCGACCGCGTCTTCGGGCAGGCTCTGCGTCTGCTTCGCGATCCGCACGACGCGGAGGACGCGACGGCGATGGTGTTCCTGGAGGCCTGGCGCCGCAGGGACGCCGTCCATGTCGTGGACGGATCGATCCTCCCCTGGCTGCTGGTGACGACGAACAACGTCATCCGCAATCAGACGCGGAGCGCACGCCGCTATCGCACGGCGCTCGCACGGCTCCCGAAGCCTGAAGCACAGGGCGACCACGCCGTCGACGTGGACGCGTCGATCGACAACGGACCGCGCGACCGCCGCGTGCGCGACGCGTTCGCCGCGCTGCCGCCGCGCGACCAGGACGTCATCACGCTCTGCGTCATCGAAGAGCTTCCGCTCGCGGAGGCCGCAGCAGCTCTCGGCGTGCCCGTCGGCACCGTCAAATCCCGCCTGTCCCGCGCCAAGCGAAAGCTCGGCGACCTCACCCTCGGCACGGCCGAGTCCGCTCTCGAAGGAGGTGCGCGATGACCACCAGCACCCCGAACCCGGCGTTCGACGCCGCCCGCAGCGCCGCCATCCGGGAGCTGCTCGTCCAGACGGTGGAGGCTGCGCCCTCCCACCGGCCCACCACGCGTTTCGCGATGGTCGCCGCGCTCACGGGCCTCGCGCTCGCACTCGCGGGCGGGACCGCTGCGCTCGCACTCAGCGGCGTGCTGCATTTCGGAGCGCCCGCCCCTGCCCCCGTCGTCCCGTCGTCCACGACGCCGACTCCGACGCCGACGCCCACGCCGACGCCGACCCGGGCGCCGATCGTGCAGTCGGGGCCGATCCGGCCCCACGACGTGGACAGCCTCCCTGCGCAGCCCCGCTGGACGCTCGACCTCCCCGGCCCGAACACCGGCTGCACGGGGACGCAGGCGTACTCGCTGTCCGACGGCCGCGCCCTGTACGCGACCGGCTTGCGGCCCAAGGAGTACGAGGGATCCGACTGCGTGAACGAGACGCACGAGGACATCGCCCTCACTCTCGTCGACACGTCGAGCGGCACGAAGCTCTGGTCGCGCGAGTGGACGTTCGACGTGCCGCGACACGGAACACGAATGACGGAGGTCTACATCCTCGGCACCTCGGGACGGGCGGTGATCTCCTACGACGCCACCGATTCCGGGCCGCAGGAAGTCATCGATCTCCGCACCGGTGCGACGGTCGCGCCCTTCCGACCCGACTTCGCCGGGTTCAATCCGGCGGTCGACGCCGTCGCGGTGACGGGCGACTCCGGTGACATGCTTCTGACTCGCCACCAGACGGACGCGAATGGAGCGCCGACCGCGCCGGACGTCCTCATCCGCGTGGATCCACGCGATGCGGCCCACCCGCTGTGGACCCTCACGCTCCCCGGCACGACAGCCTCCCTCGATCCGAGGACGCTCCCGATGGGCGTCGTGGCCGTCGCCTTCTACCCGGTGGGTCAGACGGCCGCGACCACCCGTCTCATCGATGTCTCGAGTGGTCGGCTCGTCGAGACCGACCATCCGTTCCGCGTGAATTACGCGATGCGCGATGTCCTGGTCGAGAGCACGTCAGGGACCGATATGAATACCATCAGCGGATACGACGCCCAGGGACACAACCTCTGGAACCGCACGATCCCGACGCGAGCCACCATCAGCGAGGTGCTGACGTCCGGCCACGTGCCCGGCGGGTACCGCGGAAGCGGGGATTCGGCCGCCGGCGCCGGCTGGTTCACGATCGTGACGGCCACCGAGGTGGCGCTCGTCGACGAGACGACCGGCCGCGACGTCTGGCGCACGAGCCGAGTCGAGTGCACCGAAGGCTTCCCGACCTGGCAGTTCTCATCCCGGCTGGACGCCACGCGCAACGCGATCGTCATCGCACTCTCGAACAGCGGGCTCTGCAGCCTCGACGCGGACAGCGGCCGGGAGCTCGGCACGGGCACCCTTCCCGACCAGACCTACCGCACGATCGTCTACGGCGACCACAACCTCTACGGCTACCGATACTTCTCCTCCCCTGCCGATTCCTCCGCAGACCCGGCTCCGGGCTCCGCCTACGACCTGGCGACCGGAAAGACCCTGTGGACCCTGCCGAGGGACAGCTGGCAGAGCCGATGGGAGTTCGACGGCGGCTACCTCGTCGACATCGACGGCACGCACCTGACGTCCATCGGGTGACCTGGCCTGCCAGCCGGTGGGCTGAGGACTGGATCGCCGGCCACAGCTTGGAGATGCTCGTTGCCACCATCGAAAGGGTCTGATAGAAATATCTATAGCTTAGATTATGAGCGCTAAATTCTTTATTGATTGATAATGCAATGCTTCCACGCGCGTCGACTCTCGTCGACTCTGTCCGCTTCCACAGTAAGAACGATCCAGACGGTACTGCTCTGATCTACCTCGCCGATGGCGAGAGAGACGAGCGTCACTCATCATTCCGCGAGTTGGAGGCAGCGGCCGAGCACGTGGCAGCCTCTCTGCTCGCCACCGTGGAGCCCGGCGACCGCGCGATCATCGCGCTTCCCAGCGGACCGAGCTTCGTCGCAGCGTTTCTCGGCAGCCTCATGGCCGGTGTGATCGCTGTCCCCCTCTACACGCCCCGGCGCAATGATCGAAGCCGGCGGTTCGACACCGTGATCGAAGACAGCCGGGCACGGGTGTTGATCACCGATGCCGATTCGCTGCGTCGCGTCGGCTCCGAGTTCGAACGGCTGAGTTCTCAGCACCGAAGCCTCCGCACACTCGTGGTCGACGACCTCCCTCAACTCGGCCCGATGTCGCTTCCCGACGTTCAACCTGATGACGTCGCATTTCTGCAATACACCTCCGGGTCGACGAACGCACCTAAAGGCGTCATCGTCGGGCACGGCAGCTTGATGGCGAACGAACGGATGATCAGCGCCGCGTTCGGGCTGGGAGAGACGAGCATCGCAGGAAGCTGGCTGCCCCTGCACCACGACATGGGGCTGATCGGCGGTCTGCTCCAAGGCCTCACGCTGGGTCGCCCGGTAGTCCTGATGCGACCCAATCACTTCGTCTCGTCACCGGTTCGTTGGCTTCGGATGATCTCCGACTACGGAGTGACGGTGTCTGGAGCCCCGAGCTCGGCATTCGCGCACTGTGTCCGCTCGATATCCGACGATGAGATCACCGGACTCGATCTCTCTCGATGGACGGTGGCGTTCAGCGGAGCGGAGCCGATCGACAGCAGAACGCTTCGCGCTTTCGGCGAGCGATTCTCCGCGGTCGGGTTCGACGCCGATGCATTCCTCCCCTGCTACGGACTGGCCGAATCGACGCTTCTCGTCAGCGGCAGCCGACGTTCCCCGAACCGGACCGAGAGCACACGCGACGGGCGCACCGTCGTCAGTTGCGGTCCCGCCGCACCCGGATGCTCCGTCGCCATCGTGGACCCGGAGACCGGGCTCGACCGCGCGGCCGACGAAGAAGGTGAAATCTGGGTCGCGGGCCCTCATGTGGCCCAGGGGTACTGGGCGAACGCCGAGGCTTCGTCGGCCACCTTCGATGGCACGCGCCCCGACGACAGCACATCCTGGCTGCGAACCGGCGACCTTGGCTACCTGAGCGACGGCGAGCTGTTCGTGACCGGTCGGCTGAAAGACATCCTGATCGTCGACGGCGTCAACCACCACCCGCACGATCTCGAACGCACGATCGCCGACACCGAGCCGGGCTTCGACGGACAGTCCTCTGCGGCCTTCTCGATCAGTGCCGAGGGAGAGACGCGGATCGTCGTGGTGCAGGAGGTCGACAGAGCCGTTCTCGACCGATTCGACATCGCCGCCGCGGGAAAGGCCGCGCGAGACACCATCGCCCAATCGCATCACCTCGATCTGGCGGAACTCGTCGTGGTCCCCCAAAGAACGCTCCCTCTGACCACGAGCGGCAAGATCCGGCGGAGCGAGATCCGCGAACGCTACCTCGCAGGCGACCTCGCAACGATCGCGGTCTGGAGGGGGCGGACGGCAGACGGCGACCGGCCGACGACGACGGCCGAGGTCGAATCCTGGCTGCGGTCCGCCATCGCGGCGACGGCGGAGACCTCCGAAGAAGCCGTCGACTTGAGCCGTCCACTCTCCACGCTCGGCCTCGACTCCATCGGAGCACTCACGCTGCGGCATCGCGCAGCTGAAGCATTCGGCGTCACGCTGAGGTTCGAGGAGCTGATGTCGCCGGCACCGGCACGCTCGCTCGCCACGCGCCTCACCGGCGGGCCGGAGCGTCCGACGTCCGAACCGGCACAGGGCGCAGACCCGAGTGCGCTTTCTGCCGGGCAGCGCGCGCTCTGGTTCCTGCAACGCCTGGATCCGTCCGACACCTCGTACAACGTTGCGTTTCCCGCCGCAGTCCGCGGCAGTCTGGAGGCCGATGCGCTCCAGACCGCGCTCTCGACGGTGCTCGAGAGACACGATCAGCTTCGCAGCCGCTTCACGACGGACGATTCCGGCTTGCCCGTCCGTGAGGTCCGCGACGTCGAACACTCCCTGAGTTGGACCGAGGTCCAGCTCCCCGACGACGACCTCGAGAGTTCGTTGAGGCGCCTGCACACTGATGCGAGCGCGCCGTTCGACCTCGGCAGCGGCCCCCTCGTGCGCGCGTCCGTCTACCGCACGCCGGGCGACCGATGCTTCCTGCTTCTGAGCACGCACCACATCGTGTGCGACCTGGCGTCTCTCGACGTGATCCTCCGGGAGGTCATGGGCGCATACGCATCGTTGATTCACGGGGAGGCCGAGGTCGCCCTGCCCGAGACACCGCCGTCGGACTACGGCCTCTTCGTCGCCCGACAGCTGGACTTCGAGTCCAGCGAGGAAGGGTCGCGTCAACTCGATTGGTGGGAAGAGCAGCTGACCGGGGTTGGCACGGTCGCCGTCCGTCCCGACGACGACACAGGACGGCACCCGGAGCGGGAGACCGATGCCGTTCCGTTCATCGTGGACGCTGCGCTCGTCGATGCGCTTCGCGCGCGAAGTGCTGTCACGGCGACGACCGTGGCAACCCTGTCGATGGCCGCGTACTTCGCCGTTCTCCACGCCGTCGGCGGGGAGACGGATCTGGTCGTCGGAACGCCGACAACCGGGCGCGAGGAGGCCGATCGACATGGAGTCGGTTACTACGTCAACACCGTCCCGGTCCGGGCATCCGTCCACGAAGACCTCACGATGGACGAGCTGACGGGCAAGGTCCGCCGCGCCCTCCACTCGGCCCTCGATCACAAAGACGTGCCGCTCGCCTCCCTGTCCGCGCGCGTCCTCGGTGGTTCTGCAGACCGTCGGGCCTTGTTCCAGACGGCTTTCACATTCGAGCGCGTTCACGAGCGCGAGCAGCTCGCCGACTTCATGTTCGGAATACGGGCCGCGACCCTCACGATGGGTGATGCGGTGCTGGAGTCCGTCCCCTTCCACCAGCAGGGTGGCCAGTTCGCGGTCGACCTCTCCGTCATCGACGGCGGCGACGGCCTCTCCGGGGTCTTCCATTACCGAACCGGTCTCTTCGGCCGCGAGACCATCGAGCTCTGGCGCGACATCTACCTGGGCGCACTCTGGTCCATCGCAGAGGGTCGCGGCATCGTCGCGGACGTCGTCGGTCCGCGCAGACGCGCGGTGCTTCCCGCCGTCCGTCCGGCTGGCGGCCCGTGCGTGCTCGACGTCGTCGAGCGGATCGCGGGCGAAGATCCGCTCCGCACCGCCGTCGTGACCGACGGCGTCCGGACGAGCTACGGAGCACTGAATGCCTGGGCGAACCGGCTAGCGGCCGAGCTCCGCGCCAACGGCGTCGGACCGGATGAGCGAGTCCTCGTCTCCTGCAACCGCGGCGCCGCCGCTGTCGCGGCCGTTCTTGGTGTCATCAAATCGGGCGGTGCCTATGTACCCGTCGATGACCGTCACCCCGAACAGCGGGTCCTCACCATCTGCGCAGAAGCCGATGTGACGATCGCGATCACCGACAGCAGCACAGCGAGCAAGCTCGAGGGAAGCACCATCACGGTCGTCCAGGTCGAGCAGTTCCAGGACGGCCCCTCGGTGGCCGGCTCAGCCAGGCGTGAACTCTCGGACGACCGCCTTGCCTACGTTCTCTACACCTCCGGATCCACCGGTACGCCGAAGGGCGTGATGGTCGACCACCGTGCACTCAACACCGCGTTGGCGGGCTGGCGCGACTGCTACGACCTCACGCGTCCTCGTGTCGTCCTGCAGCAGGCATCCCTCTCGTTCGATGTCTTCACCGGTGACCTTCTCCGGTCGTTGGGATCAGGTGGCTGCCTGGTGTTCGCCTCACGGGACGATATCCTCGACCCCGAACGTCTGCACCGACTCATCGTGAGGGAGGCCGTCGACTTCGCGGAGTTCGTGCCCGCCGTCTTCCGGGTCTTCATGGGCCACGCACGTGAGCACGGCCTGCCGCTTCACAGCCTCCGCACGGTTCTCGTCGGCTCCGACTCCTGGACGATGGCGGAGTTCGACGAGTTTCGGGCACAGCTGCCGGCAGGGACGACCCTGTTGAACTCGTACGGTGCGACGGAAGCGACGGTCGACAGTGCCGCCTACCCTGGAGGCTCCGGAACAGCCGCAATCGCAGCCGTCCCCATCGGCCGCCCGCTTCCCGGCACGGCCCTCTACGTCCTCTCGCCGCGACTGCATCCGCTGCCCGCCGGGCGAGCGGGCGAGCTCTACATCGGCGGAGCCACCGTCGCTCGGGGTTACCTCGGCCGCGCCGACCTGACGGCCGAACGGTTCCTTCCCGACCCGTTCGGCGCCGCGGGATCACGGATGTACCGGACGGGAGACCTCGTCCGAATGCGCCAGGATGGCGTCCTGGAATTTCTCGGCCGCGACGACCAGCAGATCAAAGTCGACGGTCATCGCATCGAACCGGGCGAAGTGGAGCGTGCGATCCTCGACACCGGCCTGGCGACTCACGCCGTGGCAGTGGCCGTGCCGCGCGGTCCACGGCGTGCGCTCGTCGCCTACGTGGTACAGGCGCATCCCCAGCGCGAGTGGGATTCGGCCGCCTTGCTCGTCGCGCTGCGCACGCGCGTGCCCGAGTACCTGGTGCCCGCGGCGATCGTCGCGATCGACCACATCCCTCTGACGTGGAACAACAAGGTGGATCGCGCTGCGCTCCCTGCACCGGAGTGGAGCTCCGCCGCTGCCGACGACGATGCCGATGGCGCGTCGACGGACGCCGCGACTCCCCAGGAAGCAGCGGTTGCCGAGGCGTTCGCCCGTGTGCTCGGTGTCGACAGGGTCGGACGCGACGACTCGTTCTTCGCTCTCGGCGGAGACTCCATCATGTGCATGCAGGTGGTCTCCCGCGTCCGCCACGAAGGCTATGACGTCGCCGCATCCGACGTCTATGGACTTCAGACCGTTCGAGCGATCGCCACACGTCTGCGTTCCATCGCGCTCCAGGAACCGCACGAACGACCGAGCGGCGTCCTCCCGCTCACTCCGATGCAGCGCTGGCTGCTCGACCAGGAGCTGCCCGTTCCCGGGCACTGGAACCAGGCGATCCGGCTCGAGGCGGATGCCGACGAATTCGACCTCGACGCTTTCGAACGCGCTCTCACCCGGGTAGTGGAGCACCACGACGCCTTCCGGCTCCGCTTCCTTCGTGGCAGCGACGGCTGGGTACAGCAGTTTGCCGAATCCGCCGGGTGGGCAGGCCTCCAGTCGGCGGCGGACGAGAGCCTGCACTCGACGCTCGACCTTGAAGCGGGTCCGCTCACTCGTGCGGGGCTCGAGCGCCGCGGCTCCCGCGTTCACGTGCTCTGGACAGCCCATCACCTGATCGTGGACGGCGTGTCGTGGCGCGTGCTCGTGGAAGATCTCGCCGCCGTCTACTGCGCGGAACGAGACGGCGAGCCCACACAGCTTCCGCCCTCGGCTGTCTGGCTCGCACCACCCCAGATCCAATTGCCCCAGGCGCCCGCTGCGGCACCGACCATCCCCTTCGACCTGCAGCTCGGAGAGAACCGAAACAACGAAACAGCCGACGTCACTTTCGGTCTCTCCGAGTTCGAAACCGACGCTCTCAGCACCGCTGCGATCCGCGGAGCCAATGCCGGTCTCGGGGACGCCCTGGTCACAGCCGCGGCCCGGGCTCTGCACAGGATGACCGGCAGCACGGACGTCACGGTCGACGTCGAAGGGCACGGCCGGTTCGGAGACGAACTGCAACCCGATCACAGTCGGGCGATCGGTTGGTTCACTTCGATACTGCCGCTCACCGTCCACTCCCACGCGACGGCCGTCGATCAGCTCCTGTCTGTCAAAGAGTGGGTGCGCCGTGACTCGGCCACTCCATCGGCGCGGGCGAGGAACGGCTCGGACGTTTCGGTGAACTTCCTCGGTCAGTTCGACAGCATCCTCGCTGCGAACGCTCCGTTCGCAGCGATCCCGGTCAACGAGAAGAGCCTCCGTGCGCCGGACGCGCCACGCGCCTACGCCGTCGAGATCGATGCGGAAGTCGTCAACGGTCGGCTGAGAGGGCAGATCGGATACAGCTCCGGTCGTTACCACGCAGCGACCATGCGTCGACTCGGCGAAGCGATCGAGTCGGAGCTCGGCGAGCTCACCTCGGACCTCGCTGCGCAGCAGCACACGGCCTATTCGCCGTCCGATTTCGGCGGCGCCGACCTCGATCAGACACAGCTCGATGCTCTGCTCGAAACGCTGAGAGGAGACGGACGATGAAAGACGCCGTCCAGCAACCCACGGACGTGGAGGACATCTTTCGCCTGACGCCGACCCAGGAAGGGATGCTGTACCACATCCTCGACGCCGAGGGCGCCGGCACGCACACGACGCAGATGCGTTGCGACCTCATCGGTGCGCTCGATGCTGCAGCGCTCCAGCGCGCGTTCGAAGATCTCACTGCGGGCGCTCCCGCCCTGCGGAGCGCGGTTCACTGGCGGGGTCTCGACCACCCGGTGCAGGTCGTGTTCCGCGACGGTCCGACGGATTTCCAGGTCGTCGCCTCCGAGCGAGCGGCGGCCGACGAAACAGCTCACGTCCAGGCCACCTCGGCATTCGACCCTTCGGCGCTGCCGCTCAGCCGAATCCGTCTGCTTCGGCTGTCGGAGACCCATCACCGGATCGTCTGGACGCATCTCGACCTCCAGTTCGACGGCTGGTCGCTCGCGATCCTCCTCGACACCGTGTTCACCCGCTACGCCGACATCGTCGCCGGACGCGCAGAGCGCCCACTCCCGCCATTGCCGTCGGCTCGTCGTGCCCTGTCGGCGCTGAGCGCCGCGGACACCTCCGCGTCGGAGAGCTACTGGTCGAGACACCTGAGCGGGGCCGAACCGACACCGCTCCCGTTCGGAGCGGACGAGCGCGGGCTCGGTGGTGAGCATGTCCTCCTCCAGCACACGCTCGACCTCGCGACCGCGGGTCGGCTGAGGACCACAGCGGAGCGTCTCGGCGTTTCGTTCGCCTCTCTCATCTCGGTCGCATGGGGCCTGCTCCTGTGCCGCTACGCGGGAACGGCGGAGGCGACGTTCGGCTCGGTGGTCTCCGGGCGAACCGCCGACGTGGCGGAGATCGACCGTGTCGTCGGGGTGCTCATCAACACCGTCCCCACACGTATCCGGCTCGAACCGGACATGACCATCGGCGACCTGGTGCGACGTGTCCACGCCGACATGGCTGAGCGCCTCCCGCACGAGACGCTGTCTCTGAGCCGCATCCAGCGAGCGGCCGGTCTCACCGTCGGCAGCCCCTTCCTTCGGACCGCGGTCATCGTGGAGAACTATCCCGGCAACGACCATCTCGGCGCGAACGCGGGGCTGACGGTGCGCGACATCCGTAACGAAGAGCGCCTCCCCTATCCCGTCACGGTCTTCGTCACCCCGAGCGTTCGACCGCTCATCGAGTTCAGCGTCGACAGTGCGTCGCTCTCGGCGGCCGAGGCACAACGCATACTCGACACCTTCGTCACGCTGCTCATGCAGGTCGTTCCGGCGATCGAGAAATCCGTCTCGCACGCTCTGGACATCCTCTCCCCTCGGGACGTTGCGGACATCGCCGAGTGGAATCGCACACGTACCCCTGCGGACCGCGCAGGCGCCGTCCACACGCTGTTCTTCGATGAAGTCGAGCGCTCGTCGCTGTCGCCCGCCGTGGCGACAGAGGACGTGGTGCTCAGCTACCGGGAGTTGGAAGAGCGCATCGATGCCCTCGCCGCACGTCTTCCCGCGGCAGGGGTGCACGCTGAGGGTCGCGTGGCCGTGCTCTGCGAACGGTCGGCCGAGCTCGTCATCGCCTTCTACGCCACCCTTCGCGCGGGAGCCGCTTTCGTCCCGCTCGATCCCGGCCTGCCGGACGAGCGTCTGGCCTGGATCGCGGAAGATGCCGGAGTCAGCGTGATTCTGAGCGATAGCGGACTGCTGGCACGAGCCGAGAGGCTCGGACCGGGCGCTGCTGTCCTCCTCGTCGACTCGGAGACGCCTGAACAGCAGCCGCGCTTCGACCCGCCGCCCGTTCGACCCGATCAAGCGGCCTACGTCCTCTACACGTCCGGCTCGACCGGACGTCCCAAGGGTGTCGTGGTCTCCCACGCCGCCATCCGCAACCGCATCCTGTGGATGCAGGAGACCTTCTCGCTCACAGCGGACGACGTGGTCTTGCAGAAGACGCCGCTCAGCTTCGACGTCTCGATCTGGGAGTTCCTCTGGCCGTTGGCGTTCGGTGGTCGGCTGGTGGTGGCGCCTCCGGAGAGCCACACCGACCCGGATCGGATCGCCGCACTGATCCGTCGGCACGGCGTGACGCTCATCCACTTCGTCCCCTCGATGCTTCGAGCGTTCCTGGACGCAGCGCCCGAGGACGCACGCTTTCCGTCCGTCCGCGCGTGGTTCGCGAGCGGCGAGGCGCTGGATCGTGGCGTCGTCGACGCGCTCCACGCTCACTCCGACGCCCGATTGCACAATCTCTATGGGCCCACAGAGGCCGCCATCGATGTGACCTGGCATCCCACGACGCAGAACGCCACGACAGGTCGGATCCCGATCGGGCGGCCGATCGCGAACACCGGCATCCGGATCGTCGACGACACGATGGCCGAGCTTCCGGTCGGCGGCGTCGGCGAGCTCTGCATCACGGGGGCCAACGTGGCCCGAGGCTACATCGGACGACCCGGCCTGACGGCCGAGCGATTCCTGGCCGATCCGTTCGCGGCTGAACCCGGCGCGCGACTCTACCGCACGGGAGACCGAGCCCGCCTGCGGGCAGACGGCGAGATCGAGTACCTCGGCCGCGACGACGACCAGGCGAAGGTGAACGGCGTCCGTCTGGAGCTCGGCGAAGTCGAGGTCGCGCTCCGGAGCCACCCCGCGGTACGAGATGCGGCCGTTCTGGTCCAGCGTTCTGCCACGACCCAGCTCGTCGCCTTCGTCACCGGGATGGATCCCCTCGATCAATCGGCCCTCCGGCGCCACCTTGCTGCTTCGCTGCCGGCGAGTGCGATCCCGTCGCGATTCCTCCCCGTCGAGCACATCCCGCTCGGTCGCAGCGGAAAGGCCGATCGCGCCCGTCTCGCAGTCCTCGCGGACGAGGCGGCGGTCTCCCTGAGCACCGTCGCACGGCCGCTGAGCCCTCGCGAGCAGGAGGTGGCTGCCGTGTGGACCGAGGTGCTCGGCATCGACCGGTTCGGGCCGGAGACCTCGTTCTTCGAGGCTGGTGGCCACTCGCTCAGCGCCATCCTCGTCATCAATCGCCTTCGTGCCACCTGTGGAACCGACCTGACCCTACGGCGGTTCCTCGAAGAGCCGACCCTGGCCGGAGTCGCCCTCGCTCTGGGCTCGGAGGAAGTCGTTCCGGCGAGACCACGCGTCGAATCCGACGCGGCGCCTTCGGGTCCGGTCCAGGCGACCTCCGCTCAACGCGCTCTCTGGTTCCACTGGCGGATGGATCGCGATTCGACCTCGTACACGCTCGCTTCCGCGATCCGCCTTCAGGGCCACCTCGACGTCGAACGTTTCCGGCGCGCGGTCCGGGTTGTCACAGCACGACACGATGCCTTGCGAGCGACCTTCAGCGCGACGGACGGAGCCGTGCTCATGCACGTCCGAGACGACGCCTCTCCTCTCGTAGAGATCGTCGAGCCGGCCGCGCACACGCCACTCGAACAGCTTCTCGCCGACTACATGGCCGCCCCGTTCGACCTCGAGAACGGTCCTCTCTGGCGGATCCGTGTCGTGAGCTCGAGCAGCCTCGACCACGTGGTCTCGCTCGTCGTGCACCATATCGTCTCGGACGCCTGGTCGATGCAGATCCTTGTGGCGGATCTCGTCGAGGCGTATGCAGATGCAGCCGGCTATGAACGACGCGGACCCGCCGCAGGACTCTTCGGGTGGTGCGAGGACCAGGCCGCCCTGAGCACCTCGCCAGACCGCGCCCGGCGCGTCGCGCAGGCTGCCCAGGCGCTGGAGTCGGTGCCGGCGAGGCTCGCTCTCCCCGAGCTCACCCGGCCGCGATTCCCAGGGCCGGCACGTTCGGTCGTCTCGACGATGTCGGATGCAGGCGCCACAGATCTTCGCGCCTGTGCAGTGCGCGAGCAGACGACACCGTTCACCGTGGCCCTCGCGGCCTGGTCGCTCACACTCGCACGTCTCACAGGACAGAGCAAACTGGCTGTCGGAACGCCGTTCGCCGGCCGGACAGACGGACGTCACGACTCGACGATCGGATATCTGGTCACCATGCTCGTGATGCCGATGCGCATCCGGGAAGACGACGACTTCGCACGCCTCCTCGCACGCACCAAGGAGGCCAGTCGGGCCGTCTTGGATGCAGCCGACGTCCCGTTCGAAGACCTCGTCGCCGTCACGGCACGCCAGAGGAGCGTCGACCGCCATCCGCTCTTCGGCACGACTTTCGCCTACGAGTATGTCCCCGCCGCGCTCCCGGAACCGCCTGGGCTCCGGGTCCTCACGGAGTACGCGGACAGCGTGATCGACCGGAATGACACCGCTTTCGACCTCACGATGACGCTCATCGACGACGGGACGAAGATCAGCGTCCGACTCGACTACAACGGTTCCCTCTACGCAGGAGACGTCGCCGACGAGCTCGTCGAGACCTTCGTCGCGATCCTCGCCGACGGCGTCGTCCGCCCAGAGGTCAGGGCCGTCGACATCGGAACGTCACCCGATTCGCCCGACCTCGATGACGACTTCGAGTTCGGTCTGCTCCTGGAGGGACGATGACGGGACTGCGACCACGCACCCAGACCGAACAGCTCGCTCGCGCACGCCGGGTCCTCGAGCGTCACGGAGACTTCCCCCTCGTCCCGGATCTGGGTCCTGTCGCTGCGGCGACCGCAGATCAGGTGCGCGAGGAGGTCACCCTGAACGCATCGACCCGTGCCCGGTTGCAGACGCTGGCCAAGGGACGTCCCGCACTCGAACTCACGGTCGCGCTGGCGGCGGTCTCCATCGCCGGGTCTCGCTTCTCGGCAGGTTCGCGCACCCTCATCGCCGCCGGGCTCGACGACCATGCGTCGGTGATGGTGAATCACAGAGCACGGCCAGACGACTCGCTGCGTTCCGTTCTCGAACGGACACGGCTCGCGATGGCCGAGTGCCCCGCCATCGAGAACACGGTCGTCGCGGACGTTCTCCCACTGCGGGAAGACGGTGTACTCGCCGCGATGCGGGTGCGACGTGCGTCGGACACGGCGGAGTCCAGCGCTCTTTTCGCACTGGAGGTGGTGCTCGACGTGTCGGAGAGGGCGGTGACGATCACCGTGACCGTCGCTGCGCACACCGCCTCGCAGCAGGGCGTCCGACGCTTCACCGGGATGCTGGCGGATGTCATCACGACGGGGCTCGCCGATCCCGCCGGGACGATTCCCGAGCAGTCTTCCGACGAACTCGCGACCCTGAACGGGTTCGCCAGCGGGGCTCCGCTCCTCCCATCGCCGCTCCTCTCCGATCGGGTGCGCGCGATCGCCGCGCGTCACCCGCACTCCCCGGCAATCGAGCTGGCGGACGAAAGCACCATCGACTACGGAGAGCTCGACGCCCGCGTCGATCGCCTCGTCGGCTCACTCGCGCGACTCGGTGTGGACCCCGGCACGACCGTCGGGGTGATGACCGACCCCGCCCTGAATGCCCTGCTGGCCATGCTCGCGATCGGGCGGCTGGGAGCGACGTTCGTTCCGCTCGACCCGGCCTATCCGGCTGACCGGCTGGGTCTGATGATCACGGAGAGCGGCAGTGCCGCGGTTCTCGGCGACGCCCCGCCCGTGCCGGACGGTGTGAGGACGATCCCCTATGACGATCTCGAAAGTGCCGCCTCACACGTTCACCTGCCGCCGACAGGACGCCCGGACGTGCACCGTGAGGGTCTCGCCTACGTGATCTTCACGTCGGGATCCACCGGAAAACCCAAGGGAGTGGGAGCCACGCACGGAGGTCTGGCCGACATCGCGACTGCGTCAGCAGCGACTCTTCGAATCGACTCCAGCAGCCGAGTCCTTCATTTCGCAAGTCGCAGCTTCGACATGCTCGTGGGAGAAGTCATGGCCACGCTCGTGGTCGGTGGCACCGTCGTGATACCCCGCCGAGACGAACGCGGCTTGGGCTCGGACTACGCCGCCCTCCTTCGTCGCAGAGCCATCACCCATGCCTTTGCGACGCCGGCCGTCTGGCTCACGGTCCCGCCGACGGTCCTGCCGGAATTGAGGGTCATCCTCATGGGTGGCGAGGCCGTTCCCACTGAACTGGCCCGCCGCTGGCTCGCTGACGACCGGGTCGTCTTCAATGCCTACGGTCCGACCGAGACCATTTTCATCGCGACCTCCGAAGCGGCGAACCGAGACGAGGAGCTCAACATCGGTTCGCCTCTCCCCGGAGTGCGCTGCTACGTCGCAGGAAGCGACGGTCATCGGATGCCGATCGGCGCGATGGGCGAATTGCTCATCGGCGGGGCAGGAGTCGCACGCGGCTATCTCAACGCACCCGGACTGACCGCGGAGCGGTTCGTACCGGATCCGTGGGGTCCTCCGGGATCCCGGCTCTACCGCACAGGTGACAATGCCCGGCTCCTCGACGATGGAAGAATCGAGTTCCTCGGCCGTGCGGACAAACAGGTCAAGCTGCGAGGGTACCGGATCGAACTCGGTGAGATCGAGTCGGCCATTCGCGAGATTCCTGGGGTCGACGACTGCGCCGTGCTCGTCACCGACGAAGCCGGGGGCCGGAGCCTCACAGCGTTCGTCGTGGCCTCCGCGAGCGTCCGAACGCTCCGTGACTCCGTGACGGCACGCCTCCCTGCTCATCTGCGACCCCAGCGCTATACGGCCATTTCGGCGATCCCGATGACAGTGAACGGCAAACGCGACGACAGCGCTCTCCACGCTGCGGCGACCATGCACGCGATGAATGGCGAGCGTGCGGGACGATCGCTCGAGCGTGCACAGTCCGCCGCTGCCGGCCACGACCCGATCGAGGCGGCTCTCCAGCGGATCTGGTCTCGGCTCCTCGGGGTGCCCATCGACATCGATGACGACTTCTTCGCTCTCGGCGGCCATTCTCTGCTCGCGCTGTCTCTCCAGGAGCAGCTGCACCAGGAGACCGGGATCTCGGTTCCGCTCGCCGCGCTCTTCCGGAACCCGACGATTCGCTCCCTCGCAGCCAGGATGCGCTCCATTCGGCACCGACCGGAGAGCCCTCTGATCTCGCTCAACGAACCAGGAGGCTTCGCGCCGGTCGTGTTCATCCACCCGTCGGGCGGCGATGTCCTCTGCTATATGCCGCTGGCGGAGCAGTGGTCTGGCCAGCGTGCGGTCTATGCCCTTCAGGACCCGGAACTCGACGGTGGGCGGGCGATCGACCGGATGGAGGATCTCGCGCTCCACTATCGAGCGGTGCTCCGCGAGCGATTCCCTGCGACTGACGTCCACCTCGCGGGATGGTCCCTCGGCGGTCTGATCGCTGCGGAGATGACGTCGCAACTCGAGCGGGAGGACACGGCACCGTTGTCGCTCACGGTGCTCGACTCTGCCGTTCCCGAACTGCTCGACCTCCCTGATGAGGAGGATTCCGGCTCCCTGCTGCTCACAGTCGTCCGCCGCCTCGAGGCGATCAGCGGCGAAGTCATCCTCGACCGCACCCCGCACGACTTCCTGTCGATGCCGACCGATGAGCAACTCGTCTTCGCGGCGGAGAGCGCGAAACGGCACGGTCTGCTCGGGGCGTCCGCCGACGCCACGAGCGTGCTGAATCGACTTGCCGTGCTCCGTCGGCACGACCGGCTGCTCCGCCGCTGGTCTCCGTCGCCGGTGAGCGTCCCGCTCGCGGTCGTCCGCGCTACCCAGCAGGAACGGAGCCTGCTCCCACCGGACCTGGGCTGGCGTGCGTTCGCCCGGGGGCCCGTGCGGTGCTCCGAAACCCCAGGAGACCACATGACCATGATGAGCGGACGCTTTCTTTCGCCCCTCGCCGCAACCCTCCACACGGCTTTCGAGTCGAGCCTCTCATCCACAGCGCAGATTGGAACACGATGAAAGACGTCACATATCAGGTCCTGATGAACGATGAGGAACAGTACTCCCTGTGGCCTGCCGGACGTGAGGTTCCCGCCGGTTGGCACCCGGTGGGTTCGTCGGGAAGCATCGATGAATGCCGCAGCTACGTCGAGGCGCACTGGACAGACATGCGTCCCCTCTCCCTTCGCCGAGCGCTGGCCGACACGATCGACGCCCACTGAACGCCTTCCGGACACCGGGGAGGCCGACCCCTTCCGCGGATGTCACCCCTGTGCGTACCGGCTGGCACTCAGCACTCACCGTTCTGGTGATCGCGGCGGCGGGTCTCGCCCCGTCCTGTCCTCCGCGGTCGCCGTCGCGATTCCGATGACGGCGCTACTCGCTTCCGTGGCGATCCTGGCCTCCCGTACGCCCTCCCCGGCGCTGGCATGCTCGAGCGTCCTGGTCGCCGGGCTCTACGCTGTCGGGCCGCTTCCGATCGCCGGCCTCTGGCCTCTGGCCGGACTCCTGGCTCTGGCTATCGCCGCCGTGTATGCACTGTCCAGAGGCGAGCTCCGAGCGTGGCGGTCATGGCTGCGAATCGGCCGGCTGCGCTGGGACACCTGGCTTTGGCTGTTCTGCATGATCGCCGTGACCGCCTTCGCGTTACTGCTCTGGTCGAACCTTACCGGGGGCTCCCTGCCACCGGCGTACCGGGAAGCGGCCAGGAGCGTGTCGCCCGAAGCGGCCGCAGCCGGCGGCCTCATCTTCCTCGTCCTGAACGGCCTCGTCGAAGACGCCGTCTTCTTCGGAGTCGTCCTGACCGCCGCGCTCACACACCTGCCACCCCGAACCGCCATCGTCGTCACCTCGATCGCGTTCGGCATCGGGCACTTCGCCGGAGTGCCCGGAGGCTACATCGGAGTCGTCATGGCCGCCGTCTGGGCGATCCTCCTCGCCGCGCTCCGGGTGCGGACCGGCGGCATGCTCGCGACCTACCTCGCGCATGTCGCGGCAGATGCGACGATCGTCGCGATCCTCCTTCCGAGAGCCATCGGGTAGCTAGCCATCGAGCATCGCTCGCGGGTTCCCCTGCTTGTCGAGGCCGAACCACTGGGCGTCCTCCCGTGTCGCGGCGGCAGCCACCGCACCACGAAGAACCGCTGCGCTGAGCGCGAAGCCCGCCTGATGCGGCAGGAGCGCGTTCGACGTCCGGAGGACCTTCAGCTGCCCCACATCGTCAAGTGTGCACACGCCCGCTTTGACGAGGGCTTCCTTGGCGGTCCAGGCGGACAGGAACGAGTGGGACGGATCGGATGCCGAGTCCACCATCACCCGCTCACGCGGCGTCAGTACCGTCTCCGCGATCTCTGACACGTCGGGCGCGTGCGACTCGATATCCACGCCGAGCCGGGACCGTGACACGCCGGCCACGACGTAGCCGCGCGAGTGTCCCCATGAGACGTGCCAACCTCCCGCAGTCGGCACTGGACGCCCATGCTCGCCCCCGCAGCTGTCACAGCGCTGACGCAGATCCATGACGCCGAGACCGCTTTCACCGGCATATTCAGCGGCACGCTTGGCGAGCCTGCGTGCCGCACTGAAATCGTCCCGGTCGCCCGCGGACCGCAACCGCCGCATCCGATGCTCTGCCGGTTCGCCCAGGGGTTCCCGCGCCAGAGTGTGCAGCACGTGCGCTGACTCGGCGATGAAGACGAACGCTGCAGACACCGATTCAGAATAGTGTGACGCGCTCGACTCGCTCGATCACACGGTTATCGAAGGGCACGCACCTGGCGTCCATCGGGTGACCCGGCGCCGGGTCACGGCACCGCGACGACCCCGTAGTTCGCGAACTTCACCGTGACCGGCGACACGGTGGCGGCTCCCGACAGGTAGGCCTTCAGTCCGACGTCGCCCGCGGCCTGCAGTGCGGCAGTGGCGTCAGTCGAGCTCACCTGCCAGTTGGTGGGCTGGGCCTGAGTCGCCGGCCACAGCTTCGCCTGGATGGTGGTCGGGGAGGTCCCGAAGACCTGCACGCGCAGGTTCAGCTGCATCCCCGGGGTGTAGGTCACCCCGCTGACCACCGCCGACTGGATTGTCGTTCCGCTCTGCAGCAGTTGCACCTGCACCGCGCCGCTCGCGCTGATCCAGGCGCGGCCCTCGTAGGCGACCGAGCCGACCTGCCGGCCGATCGCCGAGACGAAGGCCCCACCTCCGGTCGGGGCGATGTCGGTCGTGAGGGTCACGGTCGTGTCGCTGCGGCTCGTCGAGACCGACTTGAGCAGTTCGGTCGCGGTCGTGCCCGCGGCGTCGGCGATGTTGCCGGTCCCGTTGCTCACGGCGTACTGCGTCGCGCTGCCCGATCCCGTCCAGGCGCCTCCGGTCTGGGCGCTGCCCCACCCGCTGGAGACGGTTCGCTGGAAGGTGTCCTGGGCGATCGTCGTGCCGGAGTTCGCCGACACCGTGACGGACTGGGACTTCGAGTCCGTCGCACCCTGGTTGTCGGTGACCGTCAAGGTCACCGAGTAGGTGCCCGCGGCCGCGTACTCATGGCTCGCGGTCGCTCCGGTCGCGGTCTTGCCGTCGCCGAAGTTCCACGCGTACGAGGCGATCGTGCCGTTCTGGTCGCTGGAGGACGTGCCGTCGACACTGATCGTCAGGCCGTTCACCCCCACGGTGAACGACGCGACCGGCGGCGGGTTGGTGCCTCCGCCTGCGATCACCACCTGATTGCCGGTCCGGGAGATCGCGTTCCCGTCCGGATCCGTGACCGTGATCGTGTAGGTGTGCGAGCTTCCCGGGGCCACACCGGTGTCGGTGAAGCTCATGGCGGAGGTGTTCCAGAAGTTGTTGCTCTTCGTCGTCGTGTAGATCGGGTTCGCCGTGTTGCCGTCACGCGACAGGGCGTAGCTGAGCTGGTAGTTGTCCATGTCGTAGGTGGAGGTCCACGCGATCTTGGCCTGCCCGGACGTCGTCGAGGTCGCCGTCGGGGTGAGCGCCGTGTTGTTGTTCGGCCCCATCGTGCTGCGCGAGACGCTGTCCATCGCGAAGCGGGTCAGGCCGTACTGGGCCTTGCCGTTGACGGTCGGGAACTCGCCGCCAGCCACGAGGTAGTCCGTGTTGCCGGAGAGGCTCCAGACCGCCTGTCCCATGCCGGTGTACGTGCCGGTGGAGAAGTCGGGGTACCAGGTCAGCGGGCTCGGCGACGGGCGGCCGGAGAAGTTCGCGTACGACCTGTTGCCGTCGTTCGTCAGCTTTCCGGTGACGGCCTTCGAGAAGGCCAGGGTGTGGTGGTAAGTGCGTGGGTTCGTCTCGGGGAACCCGCCGACGTTGCTGCACATGTGCTGATGGCCGGTGGCGTAGAGCACGTTGCCGATCGGCATGATCGAGTAGGTGTCGCCGTGGCAGTCCTCCATCCACACCAGTGCCCCGGTGACCGCGTCGGAAGAGAATGCGCCCTCGAAGTTGCCTCCGGAACCGAACACGTAGCCGGAGCCGTAGACCCGGTCGGCCGTGGCCGAGAGCGCGGTGATCCCCGCGTTGATACCGGCGTCCCGCACGATGGTGTTGGTCGGGAACGGCAGCACGGCGCCGGTCGTGCCGTCGAGCATCGCGAGGCCGTAGTTGGCGGCGCCGTCCATGTTCTGGAAGCGGCCTCCCGCGTAGACCCTGGTGCCGTCCGGGCTGACGGCGAGCGCATCCACGACGTAGTCGGCGGAGCCCTTCCACGACGTGATGAGCGCGCCGTTCGACGCGTCGATCTTCGCGATGTAGCCGGTGGCCGTGCCGTTGACGCTGGTGAAGGTCCCGCCGGCGTAGAGCGCGGTGTTCGTCGCGGCGAGCGACCGCACCTGGCTCGCCATGATCGGGCGGAACGAGCTGATGATCTGACCGGTGGCCGTGCTGATCGCGACGATCCGGTAGTAGGTGCCGCCGCCCGCGGTGGTGAAGTCGCCGCCCAGATAGACGCGCGACCCGTCGGGCGAGGCGGCGACGGCCAGCGCCTGGCCGTTCAGCGGGACGTTGATGCTGGTGTTCAGGACACCGGTCGTGATGTCGTACGCGAGGAAGTTGCTTCGCGGAGTCGTGTTCGACCCCGCGGGCGACCCGGACGGCCGCGCCGCCGTGAACTTGCCCGCGACATACACGGTGTTGCCGACGACCGCCTGCGCCCAGGCCACGCCGTCCATCTGCGTGGTGGGCAGGACGCTGCCGTCAACGGTCGGAGGCGTCGCCGGATTCGTCGGGTCGACGGGCATGGTGTCGGCCGACGCGGCCCCGCCGAGGCTCAGCCCTCCCCCGATCAGCAGCAGCGCACTCGCCACCGCGGTGAGCATGCCGAGCACGCGCGCCCGACCGGACTCCGACGTCGTTTCCATGACAGCCCCAGGTCAAACTGAACAATCCTCAAATCAAGGGAGAGTCTACGCCGGATGAGTCGCGGGCGCACGGAAACGTCTCGCCTCGGAAGGCAGCGGGTCGAGTGGGCGAAAGCGCTACGTGGAGATATCGAACCCGACGTAAGCGGGACGATCAGATGGAGCCGCCCAAGGGAATCGAACCCTTGACCTTCTCATTACGAGTGAGATGCTCTGCCGACTGAGCTAGGGCGGCGTGGCCGGACTCGCGCCCGGGCACAGTCAGATAGCTTACCCGATTCGGGAGGTGCTCACGACCACGCCCGACGCGGCCTCCCCTGCTCACCCCTGCTGTGCGCCGAGGGCCTGCAGCTGGGCGAACGAGCTGCGGAGGCGGTCGGCGAGGGGCTCGACTCCGCCGTGGTCGGCCCAGCACGACCACGCGTGCCGCATCCCCGCGAACGCGACATAGGTGACGAGGCGCGCGCGCTGATGCAGGGCCTCCTCGTCGGCCGCGAGCTCGGGGTCGTCGTGGGCCAGGCGGCGCTGCACGACGGCGCTGAGCGCGTCCTCGAACTTGTGCATGCTGGCCATCCGCTGCGCGAACAGCTCCGGGTTGTCCTTCAGCAGGGAGCGGCGCAGCACGTGGAGCTCTTGCGCGCTCGCCGTGCGCTCGTCTGGGACGCCTCCTCCCAGGTCGCCGTCGAGGTCGCCCGACTCGATCGCGGCGATGAGCAGGCGCCCCATTCCGTCGAGGATGGGCTCCGTCGGTCCGGCCTCGATGAAGCGCTCGATGCTCTCCTCGTCCGGCAGTTCCGGCAGCTCGCCGATGATCGCCGACTCTTTGGACGGGAAGTAGTTGAAGAACGTGCGCGGCGACACATTCGCGGCGTGACTGATCTCGTCGACCGTCACCCTGTCGAAACCGCGCTCGCTCGCGAGCTCCAGCGCCGCCAACTGGATGGCGCGCCTGGTCGCGATGCGCTTGCGCTCACGGAGGCCCAGCTCGCCGTCCGTCATCCCGGTCACCACAGTCACGAGTCGTATTATTTCACCGTCTGCAAAATTGCACCACTCACCACACGGGATGAGTCGTCACGTCGCCCGAGCGAGACGTCAGCAGGTCTTGCCCTTCGGCGGGATCGTGCCGTCGACCAGGAACGCGTCGACCGTGTCGTTCACGCAGGAGTTCGACTTGTTGTACGCCGTGTGACCCTCGCCCTTGTAGGTGAGAAGGTGCCCGTTCTCGAGCTCCGACGCCATGTTCTTGGCCCACACGTACGGCGTCGCCGGATCGTTGGTCGTGCCGACGACGAGGATGGGCGCGGATCCGGCGGCGGCGATCGGCCCCCGTTCCACCGTCGTCTTGTACGGCCAGTTCGCGCAGCCGATGTCGCCGTAGGCCATGTAGGGCCCGATCACCGGTGCGGCCTTGGCCAGCTCCTGAGCCTGGGCGCGCATGGTCGCCGGATTGTCGTCATAGCTGTAGTCGAGGCAGTTGATCGCCATGAACGCCTCGGTGGAGTTGTCGCTGTAGGTGCCGTCGCTGTTGCGGCTGTTGTAGCCGTCGGCGAGGGTGAACGCGATGCGCGCGCTGCCCTTCATCACGTCGGCGAACATGCTGCTCAGGTACGACCACGCGGTCGCGTCGTACAGCGGGTAGATGATCGCGGTGACCAGGGTGTTGGCGCCCAGCTCTCGACCGTCGGAGTTGCGGATGGGGCTGGCCTCGACGGCGGCGAGCAGCTGCGAGATCGTCGCCAGCCCGTCGTCGACCGTCCCGCTGAACGGGCAGTCCTTCTCGGTCAGGCACTTCGTGAGGTAGGCGCGCAGTGCGCTCTCGAATCCCTCGGCCTGCACTTTCGTGACGTCGAAGTTGGAGGCCGCGGGGTCGAGGGCGCCGTCGAGCACCAGCCGGCCCGTCTTGCCCGGGTAGAGGCCGGCGTACACGGCGCCCAGGTAGGTGCCGTAGGAGTAGCCCAGGTAGTTGAGCTTGGTGTCGCCGAGCACCGCGCGCAGGAGGTCGAGGTCGCGGGCCGCGCTCACCGTGTCGACGTGGTCGAGCAGGGCTCCGGTGTTCTTCGCGCAGGCCGAGCCGAAGTCCTTCGACTGCGTGACGCTGCTCGCGATCCACGCGTCGGAGCCGCGCTGGCCCGGGGTGATGCCGTAGAGGTAGTCGTCCATCTGTGCGGCGTCGTAGCACTTCACGGCCGTCGAGCGGCCGACGCCTCGCGGGTCGAATCCGACGACGTCGAAGTGGCTCTGAAGCGTCTTGTCCGTCGCGTAGCCGACCGAGTCTTTGACGAAGTCGTAGCCGGAGCCCCCCGGACCGCCGGGGTTCACCAGCAGCGACCCCTGCTTCGTGCCGGTGGCCTGCTGACGGATGAGGGCCAGCTTGACCTCACCGGCCGACGGAGCGTTCCAGTCGAGCGGGGCCGTGGCCGTCGCGCACTGCTTGCCCTGGGCGCAGTCGCTCCACACGAGCTGCTGCGTGTAGAACGGCATGAGCGCGGCAGCGACCTTCTCGGGCGCCGGCGTGGAGGTGCTCGACGTCTTCGCCGGCAGGAACCAGGTGACGCAGCCGGTCAGCGTGAGGGCGGTGACGGCGACGATCGCGGCGAAGACGGTGCGAGCGGCCCGCCGGCGAGCCGGACGGCTCAGTCGGGTGGTCACAGGTCGGTCCCCTTTCGCGCGGCGGTGCCGCGAAGGATGGTGATGAGCATGGCCTCCAGGGCCAGGGCTGGTGCGATGTTGCCGTCGATCCGCTCGCGGGCGGTTGCGATCGCATCCATCGCGGAGAGCGTAGCCGCAGGAGTCGTGTGCGTGCTGAGAGCGGACAGCCGGGTCTGGAGCTCGACGTTGACGAGCTCGCTGCCGCTGCCGAGCTGCAGCATCATCACGTCGCGGTACAGGGACAGCAGGTCGGTGAGGATCCGGTCGATCCCGTCGCGGAGGCTCCGGGTCGCCCGGCGCTTCTGGTCCTCCTCGAGCTGCCGCAGCTGCCCGCGGAGCGCGGGCGGGATGGCGCCGCCCGGCTCGACGCCGAGCGAGCGCAGGGCGTGCTCGCGCTCCTCTGCGTCGCGCTCCTCCGTGATCGCCTTCGCGTCGGCGCCCGCGACCTCCAGCAGCGTCGCCGCAGCCTGCACCGCGTCGGAGACCGAGCGGATTCCGAGTGCGAGCTCGAGCGTCTGGTCGCGCCGACGCCGGGCCTCCTCGTTCGTGGCCAGCCGGTGCGCCATCCCGATGTGGCTCTGGGCGTGGCGGGCCGCGCGTTCGGCGACCGCGCGGTCGACACCGTCGCGGCGCTCGATGAGCTGGGCGACGTCGGCGACGCCGGGGACCTTGAGGCGCACGGTCCGGACGCGGGAGCGGATGGTGGGCAGCAGATCGGCGTCGCTCGGCGCGCAGAGGATCCACACGGTGCGCTCCGGCGGCTCCTCGAGGGCTTTCAGGAGGACGTTCGACGTGCGCTCCGTCATGCGGTCGGCGTCTTCGATGACCATGACCCGGTACCGGCCGACCGACGGTGCGAACTGCGAGCTGGAGACGAGCGACCGCACTTCGTCGATCGAGATGATGACGCGCTCGGTGCTGAGCACCGCGAGGTCGGGGTGGGTGCGCGCCTCCACCTGGCGCTGCGCCGCGCGGTCGCCGTCCGGCGTGCCTGGGCTCAGCAGTGCGGTCGCGAACGCATACGCGAGGTTGGATCTGCCCGAACCGGGAGGGCCGGTGATGAGCCAGGAGTGGGTCATGCCGCGCGCGGCGACGGCCGCGGGGCCGGACGCGGTGGCCGACTCGGCCGCTGCGCGCACGACGGCGATCGCGTCGTCCTGACCCGTCAGGTCGTCCCACACCGCCATGTGCTCCAGGCTAGCGGGGACGGCGGACACCCCGTCGGCGACCGCGGGCGACGCGGCAGCGGCCGGAGCCGGGGCCGCGGCGGTCAGACCCGGTCCTCGAGGCGACGGCGGATGTCCGCCGCGATGACGTCGACGGGCTGCGACGCGTCGACCACCAGGAAGCGCCCGGGCTCCGCCTCGGCGAGCGCCAGGTAGGCGGCGCGCACGCGGGCGTGGAAGTCGGAGCGCTCCGCCTCGAGACGGTCGTAGCGGGTGCGCGACGAATCGAGACGGGCCCGCGCGGATGTCTCGTCGAGGTCGAGCAGGATCGTCAGGTCGGGAAGAAGCCCCTCCGTCGCCCACAGCGACAGCTCGCGCACCTGGTCGGCGTCGAGGACGCGGCCCGCGCCCTGGTAGGCGACGGACGAGTCGATGTAGCGGTCCTGCAGGACGACGTCGCCGCGCTCCAGTGCGGGACGCACGACGGTCGCGACGTGGTGGGCGCGGTCGGCCGCGTAGAGCAGCGCCTCGGCACGCGGCGCGATGTCGCCCCGGTGGTGCAGCACGATCTCCCGGATCTCCACCCCGGCGTCGGTGCCGCCGGGCTCCCGCGTGCGCACGACCGTCCGCCCGCGCCCGGCCAACCACTGCTCGAGGAGCGCGGCCTGCGTCGACTTGCCGACGCCGTCGCCGCCCTCGAGGGTGATGAACAGACCGGGTCGCGCGCTACCGCTGGGGCGGGTGTCGTCGTCGCGGCGGCGCGCGTCGACGTCGTGCTCGTCCGTCACTCGGCGGTCTTCTTCGCCGCGGCGCGCGTCGACGTCGTCTTCGGCTTGGCCGCAGCCTTCGTCGTCTTGGCTGCGGTGGATTTCGCGGTGGTGGTCTTCGCAGCCGTCGTCTTCGCGGCCGTCGTCTTCGCGGCCGTCGTCTTGGCCGACGTCGATCGCGTGGACGTGCGCTTGGCCGCTGGCTTCTTGGCCGGGCCCTTCGCCCGTTTGTCCGCCAGCAGCTGCACCGCCCGGGCGAAGTCGACCTCGTCCACGGTCTCGCCGCGCGGGATGGTCGCGTTGGTCTCACCGTCGGTGACGTAGGCGCCGAACCGGCCGTCCTTGATCTTGATCGGCTTGCCGCTGACGGGATCGGCGTCGAACTCCTTGAGCGCGCTGGAGGCGCGACGGTTGCCGTACTTGGGCTGCGCGAACAGCTCGAGGGCACCGGCGAGGTCGATCCCGAAGATGTCGTCTTCGCTCGACAGCGACCGCGTGTCCGTCCCCTTCTTCAGGTAGGGGCCGTAGCGGCCGTTGGCGGCCTGGATGTCGGCGCCGCTCTCCGGGTCGGTTCCGACCGTGCGCGGCAGGTCCAGAAGCCGGAGCGCCGTGTCGAGATCGATCGTCGAGAGGTCCATCGACTTGAACAGCGACGCCGTTCGCGGCTTGACCGCGGCCTTCTTGGCCGACTTCTTGGCCTCGACGACCTCTCCGGTCTTCGGGTCGGCCGCCGGCTCCTCCTCCGGATCGGCCTCGGTCACGTACGGGCCGAACCGGCCGTCCTTCGCCAGCACGAGTTTTCCGGTCGCCGGGTCGGAACCCAGCACGCGGTCGGTCTGCACCGGAGCCTCGATCAGCTCCTTCGCCTTGGCGGGCGTCAGTTCGTCCGGTGCGAGCTCCGGAGGCAGGTTGACGCGGCGGGGCGTCGCGTCCTCCGCCGCGCCCTCCTCCTGGACCTCCAGGTACGGACCGTACTTGCCGATGCGCAGTGTCACACCGTCGTCGATAGCGATCGAGTTGATGCTGCGCGCGTCGATCTCCCCGAGGTTGTCGATCACCCGGCGGAGGCCCTTGTGCTTCTCGCTGCCGAAGTAGAAGCTGTTCAGCCAGTCGACGCGCTCGGCTTCGCCGTCGGCGATGCGGTCGAGGTCGTCCTCCATCTCGGCGGTGAAGTCGTACTCCACCAGGTCGGCGAAGTAGTCCTCCAGCAGTCGCACCACCGAGAACGCGACCCAGCTCGGGACCAGTGCCTGACCGCGCTGGGTGACGTATCCGCGGTCGATGATCGTGGAGATGATGCTCGCGAAGGTCGAGGGGCGCCCGATGCCGAGCTCCTCCAGAGTCTTCACGAGGCTGGCCTCCGTATAGCGCGGCGGCGGGGTGGTCTCGTGACCGTCGGCGGCGACGTCCTCCACGCTGAGCGGCTGGCCCGGCGTCAGCGGAGGAAGCTTGGCGTCTCCGCCGGCGTCGGCGTTGCGCTCCTCGTCGCGGCCCTCTTCGTAGGCGTTGAGGAAGCCGCGGAAGGTGATGACCGTTCCGCTCGCGGTGAACTCGGCGACGGTTCCGTCGAGCGGGCCTTCGGCGATCTTCGCCTCGACCGTCACCGAGGCCGTCTGGCCCTTGGCGTCGGCCATCTGCGAGGCGACGGTGCGCTTCCAGATCAGGTCGTACAGTCGCAGCTCCGGTCCGCGGAGCGACTTCTCCAGCTCGGCGGGGGTGCGGAAGACTTCACCCGCGGGACGGATGGCCTCGTGGGCCTCCTGCGCGTTCTTGCTCTTGGAGGCGTACACGCGCGGCTTCTCCGGCACGGTCTCTGCGCCGTAGAGTTTTGCCGCCTGGGTGCGCGCCGCGTTGGTCGCCTGCTGCGACAGCGACGCGGAGTCGGTGCGCATATAGGTGATGTAGCCGTTCTCGTAGAGGGTCTGGGCGACGCTCATGGTCTGGCGGGCGGAGAAGCGCAGCTTGCGCGCCGCCTCCTGCTGCATCGTGGAGGTGGTGAACGGCGCCGCTGGGCGACGCGAGTACGGCTTGGAGTCGACCTTGGCGACCGAGACGGCCGTGGTCTGCAGTCGGATGGCGTCGGCGAGTGCCTGCGCGGACGCCTCGTCGAGCGTCGTCGCCCCGGACGTCAGTCTTCCGTGATCGTCGAAGTCGCGGCCGGTGGCCACCCGCTCGCCGTTCAGACGGGCGAGGCGGGCTTCGAACGTGGCGGCCTCCTCGGGGGCGAGCTGGGCCGTGAGGCCCCAGTACGACGCGGCGACGAACGCGAGGCGCTCGCGCTCGCGGTCGACCACGAGACGGGTCGCCGCGGACTGGACACGACCCGCCGAGAGGCCGGGACCGACCTTGCGCCACAGCACGGGCGAGACCTCGTACCCGTACAGACGGTCGAGGATGCGGCGGGTCTCCTGCGCATCGACCAGGGCGATGTCGATATCGCGGGTGTTGTCGCGTGCCTTCTCGATGGCCTCCTTGGTGATCTCGTGGAACACCATGCGCTTGACCGGGACCTTGGGCTTGAGGACCTCGACCAGGTGCCAGGCGATGGCCTCGCCTTCGCGGTCTTCATCCGTCGCGAGCAGGAGCTCGTCGGCGTCCTTGAGCGCACGCTTCAGATCGGCGACCGTCTTCTTCTTCTGGTCCGAGACGACGTAGTACGGCGCGAACTGGTTCTCGACGTCGACGGAGAACTTGCCGAGCGACCCCTTCTTCAGCTCCGGAGGCAGGTTCTTGGGCTCGATCAGGTCGCGGATGTGCCCGACGGATGCCATCACCTCGTAGCCGTCGCCGAGGTACTGGGCGATGGACTTCACCTTGTTCGGAGACTCGACGATGACGAGCTTCTTCGTGCCAGGCACTTGACTCCTCTTATATAGCTGCTGTGTTCAGACGGACCCCGTCGGCCCGAAATCGCTCCCCCGAGCGCCGCACAGAGAGCGGCGAGCGTGAGCCGACCGGCCCAACAGGCAAACCATACACACCTAGGCCGGTTGTGTGCCTAATCGCGGCCCGGTTGTCCCCGGCGTTCGCCGCGGGCGCACCTCCCGCGGACCGTCGGCCCTGTTGCGTTGCGGACCGCGGGAGGACAATGGCGTCATGGCAACGACATCAATGACGACGTACACCGCCAAGCTCATCGACGGTCCCCTGGAGGGCAAGACCATCTCCACCTCCTTCCTCGACTCCGGCGACCCGCAACCGCGACTGGAACTGGCCGCGCTCGCCGGCGGCAAACACTATCTGTATGTGCGCGGCTCCGCCTCCGAGACCGAGTACGCCTCGGACGACCCGAGTGCATCGCTCCCCAGCGCGGTGGCGTACCGCTACGTGGAGACCGTCTTCGACTGAGCCGCCCACGCGCCCTGCGCCGCCCGAGGCGGACTTACGGGGGCGGGCATCGGGCGCGCATGCGCCCCTGCTCAGGTGGTTCGCCGGGTGAGAAGGGCGGCTACGCCTGAGACGTGCCCGACGACTCCCGCCGCGACGCGCGCCGGCCACGGCCGACGGGTCAGGGCGTACTTGTCAGGGCGCACCTGTCAGGGCGCACCTGTCAGGGCTAACCTGTCCCGGGCCTCCCTGTCCGAGGGCGTCCCTGTCAGGGCGTCCCCGGAGGACCCGCGCGAGCGGGAGCTTCCGCCCGCCAGCCCGCATAGGGCACCACGGCGGTGACGCTCACCACCACGCCGGCGACAGCGCACTCGGCGAGCGTGGCTCCGTTGGCTCCGGCCACGAGTCGCGCCCGGGTGCACGGGTCGCCGGCGGCCCGGCCGACCGCGACGTCCGCGCCCGCCAGCGCCGCCGCATCCGCAGCGATGCCCGCGCGCTGCCGTGCCGCCCACGCTCCGCAGACGAGCACCACGGCTGCCGTCACTGCGGCGAGAACGGCGACGGTGGCCAGGGCAAGTACAGTCCCGGAACCCCGCTCGAACGCTTTCGGCGACTGCACGGCGCCGCTCACCCCTCCCCGACATCGTCGAGGACGCAGGAACGCGCCGAGACGGTGAGGCCGAGCGTGCCCAGCCCGGCGGAGCGGCTGGGCGCCGAGAGCGTCACGCACACCATCCCTCCGTCGATCCCGACCGCTCGCGTCGCTCCGTCGGGCGGCGCAGGAGCCGCATCGCCGCGCCCGATGAGCCGCGCGGCCGATGCCGCGTGATCGAGCAGCCGAGCCTGCTGCGCCCCGGCCTGCACCGCGCTCACGCAGAGCGCAAGGCAGAGCAAGACAGCCGGAAGCGCCGTGGCGAACTCGGCGGTCACGCTGCCGCGCTCCCGCCTTCGCGCCCTCTCCCAATCCGGTGCTGCGGCCTCGATCGGCGCCGCAGTCGTCGTCTGCCGTGTGCCGTTGCCCCGAACTTCGATCGTGCTCGACCGGAACCCCGTCCGTCTCCTCCGCACCCGTCTCACCGTGCCGGCACTCAGCCATCGACCGTCAACGCTCGGCGTACGAGGTCGGCGAGCACCGACCGGACCTCGTCGCCGCGCAACAGCATCAGCAGCGCTCCGGCGAACCCGACCGCCGCCATGGTCGTGACGGCGTACTCCGCGGTGCTCGCACCGCGGTCCTCGTGGCGCAGCCGCTGCAGGACCGGCCGCCGACCGTGAAAGTCATCGCCCACGATCTCCCCCTTCGTCGATATCGGCCACGACGTTTCGTGGCTCATGTTCCGATCGTGCCTGGCGCCGCCCGCGACCGGGCGCTCGCGGGCGAATCTGTGGACAGCTCACGTCAGCCCCGTGAATGTGGAGGACATCATCGCGAGGATGACCGGGACCACACCGAGCAACACGAATGCGGGAAGCACACAGAGCCCCAACGGCAGGAGCAGCCGGACCGCAAGGAGCTCCGCCCTCGTGCGCCCCTCCGCCCGTGCGAGACGGCGCTGCTGCCGCGCCTCGGCCGAAAGCAGCTCGACCGCAGGCGCACCCGCGCGCTCGGCGATGCGCAGAACCCGGTCGATGGACCGCCCGTCGTGCTCGCCGCCGGCGGACCCGATTCGCATGCGGACCGCCGCGACGAGCTGACGCGCACGCGTCGGCGACATACCGCCGGCGAGGGCGATCGCCACCAGCTCGTGCTCGGCCCCGGCGACCGGTCCGGTCCGCGAGGCGTCGCGGACCAAGCGCGCCGTCCAGAGACGGCCCGCAACGGTGAGCGACCCGCCGGCGGCGGCCACACCCCACCCGAGCGGGCCGCCGACGAGCGCGCCGACGACATCGACGCCGATCAGGTAGGCCATGGCGACGCCCACCAGCGGCAGCCACGCCATCAGTCGTGCCGTCGCCCGCGGCCCGGCGAGCGCGGTACGCACGTCGCGCGCCGTCTCCGCCCGGTCGCGCAGTGCGGTCGCCGCGCCGCGCAACGCGGGTGACAGGGGCGCCCCGGCGTGTTCGGCGACGTTCCACGCGGCCGCCACGGTCGCGGTGCCGTGGTCGAGGTGGTCGCCCGGCGATGTCGGTGATGCGCGTGAACGTCTCGGCTGCGCCCCCGACGCCCGCGCACCCGCACGCGCCCCCATCGCCGCCACCCGCGGACCTGCCGCCCGCTCACCCGCCCCCGTACGCGCCCCCGCCGCCCGCACACCGGCCCGCGCTCCCGCACGCCTCCCCAACGCCTGCGGACCTGCCGACCGCTCACCACCCGCCGCGTGAGCCTCCGCCGCCCCCGCCCGCGGCGGCCCCCACTTCAACATCCGCCCGCCCGACCCCCATCCGCGCCCCGACCAGCTCCCCACCCCGTCGCCACTCCGCCGCCGCGCCACCTCCGTGAGCGCCTCCGACGGCGGCACGCCTGCCGCGATCCGCGCCGCGGCGCTCCGTATCGCCGGATGTCGAGCGTCCTCGGCGATGTACGACCAGACCGATGCCGGCGGGATCCCTGCGTCGAGGAGTACCGCCAGAGCCTCCACCGATCGGGCCAGGTCGTCGTCGGGCTCGGCGCGACCCGTCGCCTCAGTCACCGACGACCACCGTGAGCCGGCCGTCGGGAGTCGTCGTGAAGCGACCGAATCCGCGGATCCGGCGACCCTCCGGCGAGCGCTCGACGTGGACGATCAGGCCGATGGCGGAGGTGGTCTGGCGTGCGACCGCGATCTCGCTCATCCCCGCCAGCGCACCGAGCGCCTCCAGACGCGCGGGCACATCGGCGATCGAGTTGGCGTGCAGGGTGCCTGCACCCCCGTCGTGCCCCGTGTTCAGCGCGGAGAGCAGGTCGAGGACCTCTTCTCCCCTGCACTCTCCGAGGACGAGCCGGTCCGGTCGCATGCGCAGCGCCTCGCGCACCAGTCTGCGCAACCCCACCCCTCCCGCTCCCTCGAGATTCGGCTGCCGGGTCTGCAGCCCGACCACATGCGGATGCGCGACGCGGAGCTCCGCCACGTCTTCGATCAGGACGATCCTCTCGTCGGGCCGCGCGTCTGCCAGGATCGCGCCCAGCAGCGTGGTCTTGCCCGCTCCTCCTGCGCCCGTGACGAGGATGTTGGTGCGCGCCGCCACCGCCTCCCGGAGGCGTGCGGCATCGGCCGTCGTCACCGAACCGCCGCGCACCAGGTCGTGGAGGCCTGGCGCGACGGCGGACGGCACGCGGATCGAGATCACCGCTCCCGAGGTGGAGATCGGTGCGAGGACGGCGTGCACGCGTACACCTCCGCCGAGCCGGACGTCGGCGAACGGTGTCGCCTCGTCGAGGTGGCGGCCGCCGCGGGCGATCAGGCGCGTGGCGAGACGCCGGGCGGTTTGCGGATCCGCGCTCCACCCGTCGACCCGGTGGAGGCCGCGCGAGCCGCCATCGGACCACAGCACACCGTCACCCGTCAGGAAGAGGTCGCTGACGCCGTCGCGCATCAGGTAGGGCGTCAGCGGGCCGAAGGTCTCCCACGGTCCTGGCTCGCCGCGCGCGGTCGCCTCGGGTCGCAGAGCGGTGTGGAGGTCGTCCGGAATCGTCATGCCCTCGACGCTACGAAGCGACGAGACGACGCGGTCAGGAACCGGCGAATCTGTGGACAGACCGACTCATCCACACCCGGAGGTGGAGAGTCGCCGACTCGGCCCGACCCGCGAACCGGTCGGTGCCAGGGTCGGTCAAGGAACGACACCGCCGGTTAAAAAAGGGGGGCCGCACCTATTGGGGGGAACAGGTGCGGCCACTGCGGCGCAGGATTGGGGGGAATCGATTGCGCCGCACGCCAGAATTATCATTCGGCCGCTGCCTAGTTTACGCACAATCAATGCAAACGCAAGTCTGATCGGAGCACGTCACCGTCACGCTGTAGAGTCAGGCATTGTCGCGCCACGACTCGAACATCAGCATCGCAAAGGAGCGAAAAGACTCCCCATGAGCAACACAATCGACAACCTGCTCCACGAAGCCCGGCGGTTCGCGCCGACAGAGGAGTTCGCCGCGAACGCGATCGCGACGGCAGACCTCTACGAACGCGCCTCCGCGGACCGCCTGGGGTTCTGGGCCGACCAGTCCCGAGACCTGGTGCACTGGCACACGCCCTTCACCCGCACGCTCGACTGGTCGAACCCGCCGTTCGCGAAATGGTTCGACGACGGAGAGCTCAACGTCGCCTACAACTGTCTCGATCGCCACGTGCTCGCCGGCAACGGCGACCGGGTCGCGATCCACTGGGAGGGTGAGCCGGGCGATTCGCGCTCCATCACGTACGCGGAGCTGACCGCAGAGGTCAAGAAGGCCGCCAACCTGCTCACCAGCCTCGGCATCCAGGCCGGCGACCGGGTCGCCATCTACCTGCCGATGATCCCCGAAGCGGTCATCGCCATGCTCGCGGTGGCCCGCATCGGCGCCGTGCACTCGGTCGTCTTCGGCGGCTTCAGCGCCGAGAGCCTGCGCTCCCGTATCGACGACGCGGAGGCCAAGCTGGTCATCACCGCCGACGGCGGCTGGCGCAAGGGTCGGGTGTTCCCGCTCAAGGATGCGGTCGACGCCGCGCTCGCGAACGGCGAGTCGACGGTCGAGCATGTGCTCGTGGTCAAGCGCGGCGAGAACGAGGTGGCCTGGACGGCCGGCCGCGACCTGTGGTGGCAGGACGAGATCGCCCTCGTCGACGCCGACCACGTCGCCAAGGCGTTCCCCGCCGAGAACCCGCTGTTCATCCTCTACACGTCGGGCACGACCGGCAAGCCGAAGGGCATCCTGCACACCTCGGGCGGCTACCTCACCCAGGCGGCGTTCACCCACAAGAACGTGTTCGACCTCCACCCCGAGTCGGACGTGTACTGGTGCAGCGCGGACGTGGGCTGGATCACCGGCCACACCTATGTCGTCTACGGCCCGCTCGCCAACGGCGCCACCCAGGTGCTGTACGAAGGCACCCCCGAGACGCCGCACCCGGGCCGCTGGTGGGAGATCATCGAGAAGTACAAGGTCTCGATCTTCTACACGGCGCCGACCGCGATCCGCTCCTTCATGAAGATCGGGCGTCAGCACCCCCAGAAGTTCGACCTGTCGAGCCTGCGCGTGCTCGGATCGGTCGGTGAGCCCATCAACCCCGAGGCGTGGATGTGGTACCGCGACGTCATCGGCGGCGGCGACACCCCGATCGTGGACACCTGGTGGCAGACCGAGACCGGCGCCATCATGGTCTCCGCCCTGCCCGGGGTGACGACGCTGAAGCCCGGCAGCGCCCAGGTGCCGCTGCCCGGCATCTCCATCGACATCCTCGACGAGGCCGGCGTGCCCGTCGGCAAGGACGAGGGCGGCCTACTGGTGGTCACCGAGCCCTGGCCGAGCATGCTGCGCGGCATCTGGGGCGATCCCGACCGGTTCGTCGAGACGTACTGGTCGAAGTTCGGCGACAAGTACTTCGCCGGCGACGGGGCCCGCTACGACATGGACGGCGAGATCTGGCTGATGGGCCGTGTCGACGACGTCATGAACGTCTCGGGCCACCGGCTCTCGACAGCGGAGATCGAGTCGGCGCTCGTCGCGCATCCCCTGACGGCGGAGGCCGCGGTCGTGGGTGCCGCCGACGAGACGACCGGTCAGGCGGTGGTCGCGTTCGTCATCATCAAGCAGAACCAGCTCGAGACCGCGGAGTCGATCGATGTCGCGGCCGAGCTGCGCAAGCATGTCTCGCAGCAGATCGGCGCCATCGCGCGCCCGCGTGACATCTTCATCGTCACCGAGCTGCCGAAGACACGGTCCGGCAAGATCATGCGGCGCCTGCTCAAGGACGTCGCCGAGGGCCGGGAGGTCGGCGACACGACCACGCTCGCCGACACTGCGGTGATGAGCTCCATCCAGGCCAAGCTCACCTAGCCGGGGCCTCAGGAGGCCGCCGCCCAGCGCAGGAGAACCGCCGCGAATCGAGTGGATTCGCGGCGGTTCTCCTGCGCTGGGCGGCTGTGCTCGGCGCCTGTGCTCGGCGCCTGCGCTCGCGGCCTACTCGTAGGCGACGATGAGTTCGACCTCGACGGGCGCGTCGAGCGGGAGGACGGCGACGCCGACGGCTGAGCGGGCGTGGACACCGGCGTCGCCGAAGATCTCGCCGAGCACCTCGGAGGCGCCGTTGATGACTCCGGGCTGGCCGGTGAACGAAGGGTCGGAGGCGACGAAGCCGACGACCTTCACCACGCGCGTCACCCGGTCGAGCGATCCGATGACGCTCTTGACCGCCGCGAGGGCGTTGAGCGCGCAGATGCGGGCGTACTTCTTGGCGTCGTCGGCCGGAATGAGTCCGTGACCGTCGCCGACCTTACCGGTCGCGGGCAGAGCGCCCGACACCATCGGGAGCTGGCCGGAGGTGTACACGTGCCCGCTGTCGACGACCGCGGGCGTGTAGGCGGCGACCGGCGGGACGACGGCGGGGAGCTCGATGCCGAGCTCGGCCAGACGCGCTTCGATCGCGGCCATCAGGCGACCTCCTCGCTCTGCACCGGACGCTTGAGGTAGGCCACCAGGCCGCCCTCCGGGCCGGTCACGACCTGCACCAGCTCCCACCCCTCCGAGCCCCAGTTGGTGAGGATGGCGGCGGTGTTATGGATCATGAGAGGAGTCGTAAGGTATTCCCAGCGCAGCATGGTGCTCTTTTCATTCGGGGGGTTTAACAGGTTCATCGCCTACTCTGATCCTATGTCTGCGCAAAAACCACAGGCTAGAGGTGTGCTCGGAGCTGTCGGCGCTTTCGTCGGCATGAGTGCCGTGGCCGGTCTTCTGGTCACCGCTGCCGTCACCCCCGCCATCGCCGTGACGGGCATGGCCGCCAACAACGGTATCGGCGTCTTCGAGGGTCTTCCCGAGTACCTCCAGATCGGCCAGCTCGCCCAGCCGACCACCATCTACGCCAAGAACGGCGACCAGGATTACCCCCTCGCGACCTTCTACTCGCAGAACCGCCTCCCCGTCGGCTTCGATCAGATGTCGCAGGCGGCCAAGGACGCTCTCGTCGCCGGTGAGGACCCGCGCTTCTACAGCCACGGCGGCGTCGACATCCAGGGCACCGTGCGCGGTGTGCTGTCCACGGTCTCCGGCGGCGGTGTGCAGGGCGGGTCCTCGATCACCCAGCAGTACGTGAAGAACGTCCTGCTGCAGAAGTGCGAGGCCATGCCGGTCAAGACCAAGGAGCAGAAGAGCAAGTACAACACCTGCGTCGACGACTCGACGGGCGTCACCCCCGACCGCAAGGTCAAGGAGATGAAGTACGCCATCGGTCTGGAGAAGAAGTACACGAAGGACCAGATCCTCGAGGGCTACCTCAACATCGTCGGCTTCGGCGGTTCGGTCTACGGCATCGAGGCCGCAGCCCGGTACTACTTCAACACGACCGCCGCGGCGCTGACTCCCGCTCAGGCCGCGAGCCTGGTCGCGATCGTCAACAACCCGACGCGCCTCAAGCTCGACAACCCCGACTCGACGACCAACGGCGCTGCCAATGGCTACGCCGCGAACAAGGATCGGCGCGACTACATCCTCGCCAAGATGTACGAATACAAGAAACTGACGAAGACGCAGTACGACGAGGCGATCAAGACCCCGATCACTCCGGTGATCACGCCGTCGACGCGAGGCTGCCAGACAGCGGGCGGTGCGGCCTACTTCTGCGACTATGTGCAGCGGATCATCCTCAACGACGAGTCGTTCGGCAAAGACGAGGACACCCGCGCCGCCAACTTCAACCGTGGCGGCTACAAGATCTACACGTCCCTCGACCTCGACCTGCAGAAGGTCGCGGAAGACACACTCGACTCCTACGTGCCCAAGGCGTACAAGTTCGACATCGGCGGCGTGCTCGTCGGAGTGCAGCCGGGGACCGGCCGCGTGCTCTACATGGCCCAGAACAAGGATTACAGCCAGGACCCGGAGAACACCGGCCCGAACTACACGAGCATCAACTACGCGACCGACTACCAGTACGGCGGCTCGGGCGGCTTCCAGGTGGGATCGACGTACAAGACGTTCACTCTGGCGGAGTGGCTCAAGGAAGGCCACTCGCTCTACGAGACGGTGAACGCGAACGTCCGCACGTACCCCAGCGGGACGTTCAAGGGCTATTGCTACCCCGGAGGCTCGTATCCGTCGACGGGCGCCCGTTGGCCCACGAACGACAGCTCGGGCGAGGAGGGCACCCGTAGCGCCATCCAGGCCACTGCGATGTCGATCAATACCGCTTTCGTCTCGATGGCGTCCCAGCTCGACATGTGCAAGATCCGCGACACCGCGCAGGCCTTCGACGTGCACACCGCCAAGGGCGAGGAACTCGGCACGAACCCCGCGAGCGTCCTCGGCACCAACGAGATCGCGCCTCTGACCATGGCCACAGCGTTCGCCGGCATCGCGAACGGCGGTGTCACCTGCTCCCCCATCGCGATCGACAAGATCGTCGACGGCGGCGGCAAGGAGGTCAAGCCTCCGGCGACGAAGTGCCAGCAGTCCGTCGACCCCGCCATCGCGGCCGGCATGGCGTTCGCGATGCAGAAGGTCACGCAGAGCGGTGGAACCGCGGCGACCGTGAACAACACCGGCAAGGACATGCTCGCCAAGACCGGCACGACGGACGGCAACGAGCAGCTCTGGCTCGTGGCCGCCACGACGAAAGTCGCCGGCGCGTACTGGGTCGGCAATGTCAGCGGCCACCAAGACATGCGGAGGACCTACCCGACCCATGGCATCTCCCCGGCGAGCGCCCGAACGGCTGTCCAGCGCGCAATGATGGCGGCCGCCGTCGGCAAGTACGGCGGCGACGCATTCCCCGCGCCGAGCAGCAAGCTCGTGCAGGGAGTCCAGGTGACGGTTCCCGACCTCGCCGGCAAGTCTCCGGCAGAGGCGAAGTCGATCCTGAGTGGCCTCGGCCTCGACAGCGCCGACGGCGGCCCGCAGGATTCGGCCGCCCCGGCCGGCACGGTCGCATCGAGCAACCCCGCCGCCGGCGCATCCGTGGGCAAGGGCACCGTCGTCACGCTCTACACGAGCAATGGCTCCCTCGTCGCCATTCCGAACGTGGTCGGACAGAAACTCTCCGATGCGCAACAGGCCCTTGCGGCCGCCGGGTTCAGCGCCAAGGTCAACGGTGGAGGGGCCTCCCCCGACGACATCGTCCAGGCGATGGATCCCGGCGCGGGAACGGCCGCGAAGGCCGGCACCCAGGTCACGCTCACGCTTCAGAAGAGCACTGCCTCTCCTGGTCCGGGAGCGGGCGGCTAGTGGCGCGCTCGTCGGGCTTCCATCCGGTGGGCACCGCGCTCGCGGTGCTCGCCGGTGCCGGCGCGGCCGCGTTCGCGTACGGGTCGCTCGTCGAGCGTCGCGCGTTCACCCTGCGGGAGGTGAGCGTTCCGGTGCTCCCGGCCGGCGCGAAGCCGATCCGGGTGCTGCACCTGTCCGACCTGCACATGGCGCCGTGGCAGCGTGACAAGCAGCAGTGGGTGCGGGAGCTCGCACGCTTTCAGCCGGACCTGATCGTCGACACCGGCGACAACCTCAGCCATGAGAACGGCTTGGAGGGCATCCGTGCCGCGTTCGACGCGTTCCGCGGCGTGCCGGGGGTGTTCGTCCACGGCTCGAACGACTACTACGGTCCGCAGCTCAAGAACCCGTTGAAGTACTTCCGCGGGCCGTCGAAACGCCACTCGACGACGGCTCCACGCCTCGACGACAGGGCGCTCACCGCGTACTTCGACAGCCTCGGCTGGCTGAACCTCAACAACGCCGCCGGCGCTCTCGACATCAACGGGACGCACCTCGAGCTGTTCGGTGTCAACGACCCGCACATCCAGGCCGACCGGCTGGAGGCCATCCCGGGCGCGCTGGACGAACTGCGCGAGAACGACCCGTACTCCGACGACGCGATGTGGCCGGACGACGAGCCGCGCAGCGAGCGCCCGACCGTGACACTGGGCGTCGTCCACGCACCCTACCGTCGAGTGCTCGACGCGTTCGTCACCTACGGCGCATCGATGATCTTCGCCGGCCACACGCACGGTGGTCAGGTGTGCGTCCCGGGCTTCGGAGCTCTGGTCACCAACTGCGACATCCCCCGCCAGCAGGTCAAGGGGCTCAGCATCTGGAGGCACGCGTTCCGTGCGGCCTACCTCAACGTCTCGGCCGGTCTCGGCACGTCGATCTACGCCCCGGTGCGGTTCGCGTGCCGGCCGGAGGCGACGCTGGTGACGCTGACCGCGTCGGAGTAGTCCACGCCTCCGACCGTGCGGGGATGGTCATTTGTACCCCTCCCGCTCGTGTATCCTAGATGAGGCCTTCGGGCCACCGGGGTGTGGCGCAGCTTGGTAGCGCGCTTCGTTCGGGACGAAGAGGCCGCAGGTTCAAATCCTGTCACCCCGACCCAACAGCAAGACGAAGAGGGCCGGCTCGCTCAGCGAGCCGGCCCTCTTCGTCTGCCAGGTCTACGAAAGCCGGCCCGGGAAGCTCCCGAGCCGGCTCCCTACAGCTCACCCTCAGAACGCATCCGGCCGCGCGAACTCCACGGGCGCGTAGATCGTCTCCGGGTCGATGTGCGAGCGGATGAGCGGGAGGGTGCGTGAGACCGCCGTGTTGATGCGTTCGCGGAGGTCGTCGGAGGTGATGGCGTAGTCCTTGAAGTCCGCCTCGGCCGCGTAGATCCCGAGCGGCAGCGTGAGCGACTGGAAGAAGCCGAAGAGGGGGCGCATCTGGTGTTCCACCAGGAGGGCGTGACGATCGCTGCCGCCCGTCGCCGTGAGGACGATCGGCTTGTCGATCAGGGCGTACTGGCCGATGTGGTCGAAGAAGAGCTTGAACAGGCCCGTGTAGGTGGCCCGGTAGGCCGGCGAGCCGACCACGACCACGTCGGCGGACTCCACCGTCTCCAGCGCCTCCTGCACCCGGGCGCTCAGGCCGCTGCGGAACGGCGCCGCACCGAGGTCGGCGAGCAGGGGCGCGAGCTCGATCGTCGTCGAGGTTCCGCCGGTCGCTTCGGCGAACGAGCGCGCGACCTCGTCGACGAGCACGGTCGTGCGGGAGGGCGCGGTCGGGCTGCCGCTCACGCCGACGACGTGGGGTGCGTGTGCCATGCGGGTACCGCCTTCACTGAGGGGGGTCGGGGTGCGCCCAACGCTACCCCCGGGTGTCGGCGAACGCCCGTCCGACCGTCACGCGCCGTCACGAAGCCGCCGTGCCGCAACAGCGAGCCCGGCGCGCACTCTCAGTGAGCCTCGGCCGGGTACAACTCCGCGACGACCTCCAGTGACCGGATGCGACCTTCGACCGTGGCGGCGCCGGAGGACACCATCAGCTCGTCCACGCCGGTGGAGGCGACCAGCGCGTCGAGCCGGGCACGCACCTGGTCGGGCGTGCCGATCGCCTGGCGCGCGTTGCGGGCCGCGATGAACTCCTCCTCCGCCGGGCTGAACTCGTAGGCCAGCGCCTCCTCCACGCTCACCGGCTCGGGCTTGAGACCCCGGCGCATGCGGAGGAACGACAACTGCCCGGGCAGGGACAGCGCGCGCACCCGAGCGGGGTCGTCGTCTGCGATCACGTTCACGGCGATCATCGTGTGCGGCTCGCTCAGCTGCTCCCCCGGCTCGAACCGGGACCGGTAGAGGTCGAGCGCCGCCTCGGTGTTCTCGCCGGCGAAATGGTGGGCGAAGGCGAACGGGAGGCCGAGAGCGGCCGCGACCTGGGCGCTGTAGCCGCTCGATCCGAGCAGCCAGACCTGAGGGGCATCCCCGAGGCCGGGCACGGCGGTGATGGTGTGCAGCGGGTTCGCGTCGCTCATGCCGCCATGGAAGAAACCGAACAGGTCGAGGAGCTGCTGGGGGAAGTCGTCCACGCCGAGCCCCTCGGCGCTGCGCCGCAGCGCCATCGCTGTCGCGCCGTCGGTTCCGGGCGCACGACCGATCCCGAGGTCGATGCGGTCGCCGTAGAGGGCGCGGAGCGTGCCGAACTGCTCGGCGACGACCAGCGGGGCGTGATTGGGAAGCATCACGCCACCGGAACCGACGCGGATCCGTTCGGTCGCCGCCGCGATCCCGGCGATGAGCACGGCGGGGGCGCTGGAGGCGATCGCCGGCATCCCGTGGTGCTCGGCGACCCAGAAACGCCGGTAGCCGAGACGTTCCGCCTCTCGTGCGAGGCGGATCGTCCCGGCTACTGCGTCGGCGTTGCTGCCGCCGGCGGGTCTACTGGCGAGGTCGAGGACGTTGAGGGGGATGCCGGAGGTCACAGGGAGGGCAACCGCTGCCACCGTCCGCCCATTCCCCGAAGAGAGGAGCCCCGGCACGAACCGGTCAGGACGACCGCACCTTGCGCATCCACGCTGCGACCGCGACGCTCACGAGGCCGATGACCAGGAGGCCTGCGCCCGTCCAGATCGCCCATTGCGCGATGACGGAGCCGGTGTCGGCGAGGCCGGAGCTGCCCGGGTCGCTGATGGTCGACGCCGACGCGTCCGCCGGAACCACGGTCAGGGATGCGGAGCAGACGTGACCGCTGCTCGCCCCCGTGCCGGTGATCGTGTAGGTGCCGCTCGCGTCGGACGGAAGCGTGACGTGCAGCACGTCGCTGCCGTCGCCGTTGGCGTGCTTGGAGAACGTCACAGAACTCGCCATGACGATGCTCGCGCCGTCGGAACCGCTGCCGACCCAGGTGATGGTCTCACCGTCGCGCCAGGTGCCCGGCACGCACGTGAGCGTCGCCGAGTCTCCTGCCTGTGTGGTGCTCACGTCGAACGTGCAGGGAGCGCCGCTCGGGTAGCCCACTGCGTTCGCGGCCGCCGGCGCGGCGAGAAGCAGAGCTGCGGCGACGGCTGCCGCCGCCAGGATCTTCTTCAACATTCGGGTACGCCTTCCCCTCGACCCGGCGACCTGTCGGGCATTTAGTGATTAATGCTCACTTTACGCTGGCGGCACAGGGGACGGCAATGCTTCCCACCGCCGTCCGTGCCCCCACATCGGGGGTGGTCCCGTCCCCTGTCAGGGTCGGGGTGACCGCCACGGTGAGTCCCGACGCCTTCTGGATGGTCCCGAGGAACTGCACGTCCACCGAGGTCGACTCCCCCGGCTTCAATTGGACCTCCACGACGGCGACCGGTCGGCCGTCGTCCGTGCCGGCGAGCGACGGCAGATCCACGCCCTTGCTCTTCACTCCGGCGAGGAGCCCCTTCTCGGGCCCATAGAACGCGATCCGCGTGCGGATGGAGCCGGCGGGAACCCCGTACGTCCCATCGCCCGTCACATACGGGGGCAGCGCCGTCGCCGCATCGGCCGGGGCGTTGTTCTTCAGAGTGACTTGCACGACCGACGTGATCCTGTCGTCCAAGCGGCACACGGCCGCTCCGGCCGCGACCGACGTCTGCAGGTAGTAGTCCATCTTCGAGCCGGTGGCGTCGTTGAAGTAGACGCCCAGCGCGGTCGTCTGCGAATCCGACACCGGCAGATTCCCCGCGAGCGTGGTCGACTGCAGCACCGACTGCTCCGACGGTCGCGAGCTCCAGATCCGCAGCCGGTCGGACGAACCGGCCGCGGTGAGCGCGGTGGCGAGAGCCTTGCCGTCGACTCCCCCGCTCGAGATCTTGCTGAAGAGCGCCGTCGTGGCGGAGGAGAAGAAGGCGTCCTGGAGGTTCGGCTGATTCGGGTAGCGGGCGTAGATCCCGCTCAGCAGCAGCGAGACCGCGTTGGACGACGTGAGCACGTCGCCCGAGGGAAGGGTGACGGGGCCCGTTGCGCGCAGCAGCCCGCTCAGTACGACGGGATCGACCGTGATGACGCCGTCGACCACGCCGCCGTGCGTCTTCACCCACATCGCGGAGGCCGTTCGCGCGGCGAGCGGGAAGTCCGGGGTGAAGTTGACGTCCTGCAGGTAGCGGCCGACGAGCGGCCCGTACAGGTCGGTCGTCGCGCTCGGCACGCTGAAGACCGGGTCCGGCCACGGACCGATGGAGGTGCCGGCCGCCTGGGAGGCCAGCGTGATGGCGCCTTTGTCGGTCGTCACCTCCGCGACCGAGCCGATGAGGCCTCCTGTCGCCCGGAGTTCCGCCGGGTTCTGCGCCACGATCAGATACGTGCGGGGCCCGGCGGCGCCGAGCATGTCCGGCAGCAGCCGCGCGGTGTTGCCCGCGGCCTCCAGGTCGGGAGAGACCGCCGTGAGTGCGCTGCGCAGCTTGTCGACGGCCGTCGCGATCGGCACGATCACGCTCCGGTCGTCGATGCCGGCCATCTGCTGCTGAGCGGCTTCGAACGCGGTCTGCGCCTTCTCCACGACCGGCTGAGCCTTCAGCAGGGGAGCCAGAGCGATCGCGCCGTGCGACAACTTCAGCTCCCGGGGATCCACGGAGCCGGCGACCGACACCAGCGGACGAACGACCTCGGTGGCGAGCGTGTCGGTGGCGGCCGCGACCGTCCGCACGGCGGCGAGGTTCGGGCCGACCCACGGGATGATCTCCGCGGTCTGCCAGACGGGGTCGCTCGTGAGAGTCGCCGCGTGATGGGCGCGCTTCTGGAGGTCGGCGGCGGCGGCCTCGGCCCGGGCGGTGTCACCCGCTTCGAGGGCGGACCTCACCACCTGCACGTCGGGAGAGGCCGCGGTGAGCTCCTGATGGGCCAGGTACGCTCGCGCTCCGATCCAGGCGGCGGCGAAGAGGAGCAGGACGACGACGACGATCAGGACGAGACCGAGCGCTCCTCGACGACGTCGGCGCGGCTCAGGAGGCGATGCCGTCGGCTGCGGCGGCGCTTCTTCGTGCGAGAGACCAGTCGCCATGGAAACAAAGGTAACAAATCCTCAGTTTCAACCCCAGTACCCGCGTGGCCCCCAAAGGAGGGCGCTCGGAGCCCGCGGGCGTCCGCGCGTC
>NZ_JAHHZQ010000003.1 GCF_022606355.1 Leifsonia shinshuensis | reverse complement strand
GCCCCCCCCCCCCCCCCCCCCCCCCCCCCCCGGCCCCCCGGGGGGGCGCCCCCCCCCCCCCCGGCCCCCCCCCCCGCCGACCGACCGATTCCACCGAAAGGACCACGTGATCACCACCGAGACGACGGACGCGCTTTCGCCCACGGGGCTGGAGGTGCTCGCCGCGAGCGTCCGCGGTGCCATCGAGCTGACGGAGCGCGACGGCGGCTTCGCCCCGCGCAGGCTCCCGGGCTGGACCCGTGCTCACCAGGCCGGCCCCGCCATCCAGCTCATGGCCGACCAGACACTCGGTGTGCGATTGGCCCTGACGACGGCCGCCACCCGGCTCGAGGTGGAGGTCGCGGTCGCGCGGATCGCCGCCCCCGCGGGCCACGAGCAGCGCCCGGCCGCGTTCGAGCTCGACCACGACGGCACGACCGAGCGGATCGACCTGACCGAGGGGACGCTCATCCACGGCGATCCCTCCGGCGACGTCCGCCGCGAGGAGGGCGACGTCTCGACACTGCGCTGGACGCTCGGCGGCGACGGCCGCACCGAGCGCCCTGTCACCCTCTGGCTGCCGCACACGGCGGAGGTCGTCGTGCGCGGTGCCCGCGCCGACGCCCCGCTCGTCGCGGCCTCCGCCTCCACCGCCCCGCTGTGGCTGCACCACGGCAGCTCGATCAGTCACGGTGGCGAGGCGGACGGACCGCGCGGACCGTGGGCGCAGCGCGCCGCGACCGAGCTCGGCCTCGAGCTGACCGACCTCGGGTTCTCGGGCAATGCCCTGCTCGATCCGTTCCTGGCACGCACGATCGCCGCCGAGCGGGCCGACGTGATCACCCTGAAGCTCGGCATCAACATCGTCAACATCGACGGGATGCGTCGCCGCACCCTGCTGCCCGCACTGCACAACTACCTCGACATCATCCGCGAGGCCCACCCGGCGACACCGATCCTCGTGATCACCCCGATCACGTCGCCGTCGCACGAGGACCTGCCCGGCCCCACCCGCGAAGTCGCCCCCGGCAAGGTCGCCGGGACCCCCCGCGCCTGGACCCCCGAGGACGGCACGCTCACCCTCGGCCGCATCCGGGAGCTGATCGCCGCCGGAGTCTCGTCGCGACAGCAGGGTGACCCGTGCCTCCACCTGCTCGACGGCCGGCTCCTCCTCGGCCCGGACGACGTCGACCGGCTGCCAGACGACCTGCACCCCGACGACGCCGGACACCGCCTCATGGCCGCCCGGTTCGTCCGCCTCGCACGCGACGGCGGATCGGCCGTCGGCACTGCGTTCGCCGCGCTCACGACCCCCGCAACCGACACCCCGACCTGAGGAGAACCGTGTCACCATCACCCCTGTCCGTCCAGCTGTACTCCATCCGGGAGGCGCTGGCCGAGGACCTGCCAGGAGCGCTCGCCCGCGTGCGCGGGATCGGCTTCGAGCTCGTCGAGGCGTACGACTTCGCCACCTGGCCGGGCCTCGGCGATGCGATCGCCGCCGCCGGGCTGGCGGTGCCGACCGCGCACAACCTCGTGCTCGGGCGTGACCAGGAGCAGATCTTCCGCGTCGCGGCCCAGCTCGGCATCGGCACGGTCATCGACCCGTACGTCCCGGAGGACCGCTGGACGACCGAGGAAGAGGTGGCCGCCGTCGCAGCGGAGTTCCGCGCCGCCGCCGCTATCGCCCGCGAGCACGGCGTCGCCCTGGCCTACCACAACCACGCCCACGAGATCCGTTCCCGCATCGGCGGCCGGACGGCTCTCGAGGTGTTCGCCGACCACGTCGGCGACGAGGTCGCGATCGAGCTCGACACCTACTGGGCGGCGGTCGGCGGCGTCGACCCCGTCGCACTGCTGCACACGCTCGGAGACCGCGTCACGGCGATCCACGTCAAGGACGGCCCGGCGACGGATGCCGAGATCGACCAGGTCGCCGTCGGATCCGGTTCGCTGCCGATCGCCGACATCCTCGCGGCGGCGCCGGACGCGCTGCACGTCGTGGAGGTCGACGACTCCCGCTCCGACCGCTTCCAGGTGATCGCGGACAGCTACGCGTTCCTCACCGGGGCGGTGACCGCATGAGCGCGCACCGTCCCGTCGGCGTCGGCCTGATCGGAGCCGGCGTCATCAGCGCCGAATACCTCGGCAACCTCACCCGTTTCCCCGGAGTCGACGTCCGCTTCGTCGCCGACCTCGACGAGGGTCGCGCGGCCGCCCGCGCCGCCGCCTTCGGCATCCCCGGCTCTGGCTCGGTCGAGCGCCTCCTCGCGGACGACGACGTGGAGATCGTCGTCAACCTGACGCTGCCGCAGGTGCACGTGGAGGTCGGGCTGCAGGCGATCGCCGCGGGCAAGCACGTCTGGAGCGAGAAGCCGCTCGGGCTCGACCGCGCGAGTGCGCGCCTGCTCCTGGACGCCGCCGCCGGTGCCGGGCTGCGCGTCGCTGCGGCGCCGGACACCTTCCTCGGAGCGGGCGTGCAGACCGCGCGCCGCCTCATCGAATCGGGAGCGATCGGAGTGCCGCAGTCGGCACTCACGCTGCTGCAGTCGCCCGGGCCGGAGAGCTGGCATCCGAACCCCGACTTCCTGTTCCAGGACGGCGCCGGACCGCTCTTCGACGTCGGGCCGTACTACCTGACGGCCCTGGTGCAGTTGCTCGGCCCGCTCGCCTCGGTCGACGCCGTTCTGGGCGCCGCCCGCCGGACGCGCACGATCGGCTCCGGCCCGCGCGCGGGGGAGACCTTCGCCGTCACCGTACCGACGTATGTCGGCGCCGGCTACCGATTCGTGAACGGCACGAGCGCGCAGAGCATCTTCAGCTTCGACTCCCACCTGCAGCGCACCCGCTTCGAGATCTCCGGCAGCGAGGGCACGCTGGTCGTCCCCGACGTCAACGGCTTCGACGGCGAGCTGCTGCTCCACACCGACGGCGGCGAACCGCGTTCGATCGCGGCGGTCGGGTCGACCACCACGCGAGGGACGGGCGTCGCCGAGCTCGCCGAAGCGCTCCGGGAGGGCCGAGCCGAGCGCGCGACGGGTGAGCTCGCCTACCACGTGCTCGATGCCATGGTCTCGACGATCGAGGCGGGGGAGGCGAGCTCACCCGTCGTGATCGCGAGCCGGCCCGAGGTGCAGCCGGCCCTCTCGCCGGAATGGTCCGCCCTCGCGGCGGAGCCCGTCGCGAGCTGACTGGGACCGGGGGCCTCCCGTCGGCATGACCAGCGGCGCGATGATGGGCTCGGCCCCCGGGCCCCATGACAACCGAGACCGAACACCGAACACCGAACCGAAAGACGCGAGAACATGACGTGGCACGCCCGGATGATCGCCGCCGACCGAGCCTTCGACGGAGCCCCGCTGCTGCGCAGGGAGTTCGCACTGGAGTGCGGCCACGGCGCCGTCGTCCGTGCGACCATCACCCTCACCGCCCAGGGGGTGGTGGAGGCCTGGCTGAACGGCCGTCCCGTCTCCGACGACCTCCTCACTCCCGGTTGGAGCAGCTACGAGTGGCGCCTCCGTTACGCGACCTACGACGTGACGGCGCTGGTGGAGGAGACGACCGTGATCGGCCTCGCCCTCGGGAAGGGCTGGTTCGGCGGCCGCCTCGGCTGGACGGGAGGGTCCGCCTGGTACGGGGACGAGCAGGGTGCGTTCGCGCAACTGGAGGTGGAGTTCGCCGACGGCAGCTCGCAGCTGATCGTCACCGACGACGCGTGGATGAGCGGCCCGAGCGCGGTGCTCGCGAACGACCTGTACGACGGTGAGACCATCGACGCCCGCCTGCGCGACGACGCCTGGAAGCTGCCGGGCTTCGCCGGCGACGGCTGGACCGGCACGCACGCGATCGACTTCGACACCGCCACGCTGGAGCCCTACATCGGGCCGTCCGTGAAGCGCTGGGCAGCCCTCCCCGTGCGGGAGATCAGCACCTCGCCGTCGGGTAGGACCCTGGTCGACTTCGGGCAGAACCTGGTCGGCTGGATCACGGTGCGCGTGCAGGGACCGGCCGGCACGGAGGTCACCGTCCGGCACGCGGAGGTGCTGGAGCACGGCGAGCTCGGCGTGCGACCGCTCCGCAGCGCGCAGGCGACCGACCGCTACATCCTCTCGGGAGGCGTGGACGAGTTCGAGCCGACGTTCACCTTCCACGGCTTCCGCTACGCCGAGATCACCGGGTGGCCGGGCGAACTGAGAGCCGAGGACCTCACCGCGATCGCGATCGGCTCCGAGCTGACCCGCATCGGCGAGTTCAGCAGCTCCGACCCGCTGCTGAACCGGTTCCACGAGAACGTGGTGTGGGGGATGCGCGGCAACTTCGTGGACGTCCCCACCGACTGCCCGCAGCGCGATGAGCGCCTGGGCTGGACCGGCGACATCGCCGCGTTCGCGCCGACCGCGGCCTACCTGTACGACGTCGAGGCGTTCCTCTCGGACTGGCTGGTCGACCTCGACCTGGAGCAGCGGCACAACGACGGGATCGTCGGCTTCGTCATCCCGGACGTGCTCAAGTACATGCCGCACCCGGAGTCCTTCGGCGAGCCGGACGCGACCGCGCTGTGGAGCGACACGGCCGTCTGGGTGCCGTGGGACCTGTACGAGGCGTACGGCGACACCGCGGTGCTGGAGCGTCAGTTCGACTCGATGGCCTCGCACGTGCGCAGGGTGAAGTCGCTGCTCTCGCCGGCCGGGGTGTGGGACGGCAGCTTCCAGCTCGGCGACTGGCTCGACCCGGACGCGCCGCCGGAGGACCCGGCGAAGGCGAAGGCGGACACGGGCGTCGTCGCGACCGCGTGCGCCTACCGGTCGGCGCGGATTCTGGCCGACACCGCTGCACTGCTCGGCCGCCCGGCGGAGCACGCGGAGTTCGAGGCCCACGCCGCCGGCCTCCGCGCCGCCTTCAACCGCGAGTACGTCTCGGACGGCGTCGTGCTGAGCGACTGCACCACGGTGTACTCGCTGGCGATCGTGTTCGGGCTGCTGGACGAGGTCGACGAGGAGTTCGCGGGCGACCGGCTGGCCGGGCTCGCGGCCGAGGCGGGCTACCGCATCTCGACCGGCTTCGCCGGCACCCCGTTCATCGCGGACGCGCTCAGCCGGACCGGTCACACGGATGTCGCCTACCGGCTGCTGCTGGAGAAGGAGTGCCCGTCCTGGCTCTACCCCGTCACGATGGGCGCGACCACGGTGTGGGAGCGCTGGGACTCGATGCTGCCGGACGGCACCATCAACCGGGGGGAGATGACGTCCTTCAACCACTACGCCCTCGGTGCGGTGGCGGACTGGATGCACCGGGTCGTCGGCGGCCTCGCGCCGCTGAAGCCGGGCTACGCGTCGGTGCTCGTCGCCCCGCAGCCGGGTGGAGGCCTGACCGACGCGGCGACGTCGCTGGACACCCGGCACGGCCGGGTGTCGGTGCGCTGGAGCCTCGACGGCGACCTCCTGACGGTGCACGCCGAGCTCCCCGACGACGTCGACGGCATTCTGCGGCTGCCCGGCCGTGAGGACCAGCGGCTGAGCGGGGGGCCGGTCTCGGTCACCACGGAGCTTCCCTCCTCCGTGGGCGCTGTGCGCTGACGGACGGACGAGGCGATCGAGCACGCGGCACGGACGTCTGCTCGACTGTGCATCCCACGTCCTGGAGCTATCCCGCTTCCTCCACGAACGGCGGCAGGCGCCTGGCGCCTTGGCCGTCCTGCCCGAGGACGTCGCCGGGATTCATGACGAGGCACACGCTGAGGGAGACGCACCCGCAACCGATGCACTGGCTCATCTCGCTCTGCAGGCGTTCCAGCTCGCGCTGACGGGCGGTGAGCTTGGCGCGCCAGTGCTCGTTGAGGCGGTTCCAGTCGCGGAGTGACGGCATCCGGTCGCGGGGGAGGGACTCGAACTGATCCGCTACCTCGCTGAGCGGGATTCCGAGCCGCTTGGCCACTTGGATGATCGCGATCCGACGTTCCATGTGCCGCGGGTACAGGCGGGTGCCGCCCGGCGTCCGCTGGGTGTGGATGAGGCCCTTGCGTTCGTAGAAATGCAGCGCGGAGGCGCTGACTCCGGTTCGCCGGACGACCTCCCCGATGGTGAGAAGGTCCGTCGGCTTGGGCCGTTTGATCTCAACCATAGTTGAGATCCTACGCTGACAGACATGACCACCCAGACAACCGCCGCTGCTTCTTGGCGGGCGCTCTTCACGGGCGCGAACGGACGCATCGTCATCGTCCTCAGCGGCAGCATCGCGCTCTACGCGATCACGACCTACATCACCGGTGCGGTGCTGCCCGCGATGACCGAACAGCTGCACGGAGACCGCCTGTACGCGTGGGTGAACACCGCGTTCCTCGCCGCGTCCATCGTCGGCTCCGCCGGCGCGAGCGCGTTGGCTTCGCGGTTCGGCATCCGTGCGTCGTACCTGCTCGGCTTCCTCGTCTTCGCCGCGGGGTCCGTCCTCATCGCCGTGTCGCCGACGATGGAGGTCATCGTGGCCGGTCGGGCGGCCGAGGGATTCGGTGGCGGATTGCTCTCGGCTCTCGCGTATGTGGCTGTGAGCGTCACGCTTCCCGCGGAGCTCTGGGGGAGAGCCACCGCCCTTGTCTCCGCCATGTGGGGAGTCGGCGGCATCGCGGGGCCGGCGGTCGGCGGTCTCTTCGGTACGGCCGACGTGTGGCGCCTGCCGTTCGTTCTTCTGGCGGGTATCGCCCTGGGGCTGGCTCTCCAGGCACAGAGGTCTGTGAAGACCGCCGGTGGTGGCCGGAGCGCTGGAGGCGGCCACCGCGGCTCGATCGCGGTCCCCTCGCTCCTGATCGTCCTGCTGGCCGTAACCGGCTTCAGCGCCGCAGCCCTCTTCGACGGGCCGGCACGACTGGGCTGGTTCGCCGCGAGCGTTGTCCTGCTCGGGATGTTCATCATCGTGGATGCCCGCTCGAAGACGAGCCTCCTGCCGCGCGCGACGTATCTGCGCGGGTCCGATCTGCGCTGGATCTACCTCCTCGTCGCCGTACTGGCCGGATCGGTGATGATCGAGGCGTTCCTACCGCTCTTCGGTCAGACCCTCGGCGGCCTGGCGCCGTTCGCGGCAGGGTATCTCGGAGCCGTTCCCTCCGTCGGCTGGACGACAGCCCAGTTCCTGAGCGCTTCCGTCGCGAGCGAGCGCGCCAAGCGCACTTTGCGCACCGTGGGGCCGGTGGTGACCCTCGCCGGTTTCGTCGCTCTGGCCGTCACGCCACCGACGAGCGGACTCGGGATGTTGTGGTGGCTCCCGTCGCTGGTGGCGATCGGCGCCGGCGTGGGATTGGCGTTCCCGCACTTGGCCGTGGCGGCGATGTCGACCGGCCGCGACGAGGGGGAATCCGCACAAGCGTCTGCGGGCATCAGCGTCGTTCAACTGCTCAGCAACACCGTGTTCACCTCCGTGTGCGGACTGCTGCTCTCCACACGGATCGCCGGAGTTGCAGATTCCCAGGCAATGGCGACCGGACTTGCGATCATCGTCGCGGCGGGCGTGGCGGTGGCCTTCACCGGCTTGCGGCGAAGCCGCTAGCGTGAAGCGGGGTGCTCGCTTTCCCCATCCGCACCACTGCGGATGCTGACCGGGTCAAGAACGGATAGGCACGGATGCAGCGGCCGACCGAGTCTTGGCTGTAGGGCGGATCCGCGCTCGATTCGGGTATAGCCACTGGGTTGCCCATGGTCGTACGTTGCGGGCACGCGAAGCGATCCCCGCCTCGCGGAAGGAGCGCCGTCGCAATGACTTTCTGGGATTTTCTCGTCTGGTCGTTCTGGTTCTACCTCGTGGTCGTCTGCATCTCGATCTTCATCCGTGTCTTCATCGATCTCTTCCGTGATCCCGAGCTCAACGGGTGGGCGAAGGCCTTGTGGGTGCTGTTCCTCGTCGTCTTCCCCTTCCTGGCAGCCTTCATCTATCTGATCGCCCGCGGCGGAAGGATGGCACAGCGCAGCATGGCCGGCGCGAGGCAGGCTCAGGTGCAGTCGGAGGACTACATCCGCTCCGTTGCGGGCAGTGGTTCTCCCGCGGCCGAGATAGAGGCGGGCAAGCAGCTCCTCGACAGCGGCGCGATCACGCCTGCGGAGTTCGAGGCGCTCAAAGCCAAGGCGCTCGGGGCGGCGGCATAGCCGCGAGCCGTCCTCAGGCCGAGGGTGGAGCGTGGTTCGTTCATCTCGCTCACCGAGCCGATGGGATCTGCGGCGACTTCGACGGTGACGCGGTACCTTGTTCCACTACTCGGCATTGCGGTAATACGAGAGAATGCCCAGGGCTCGGGGTGACCGTCCGGGCCTGGTCCCGCTCGTCGGCCAGCTCCGTTCCTATCGGCGCGCGTGGCTTCGCGGCGACGTGATCGCCGGGGTCACCGTCGCGGCCCTCATCGTCCCGAAGAACCTGGGGTACGCCGGCATCGCGGGTGTCCCTCTGCAGAACGGCCTCTACGCGGCCGCCGCCGGCGCGATCCTCTACGCGATCTTCGGGACCAGCCGGCAGATCTCGATGGGCCCCAGCTCGGGTCTCGCGGCCGTAGCGGCCAGTGCGGTGCTCGCGGCGAGCATCACCGGCGAGCAGGATGTCGCGTCCTTCGTGGCGGGCATCACGCTCGCCTCCGGCATCGTGTTCCTGCTGCTCGCCGTCTTCCGGATGGGCTGGATCGCGCAGTTCCTCTCGCGAGCCGTGGTCACGGGCTTCCTCTTCGGCGCGGCGATCGACGTCGTGATCGGGGAACTGCCCAAGCTCACCGGAACCGAGACCAGCGGCGCCAACCCGATCCAAGAGCTGTGGTCGTGGTTCGGGACGCTGAATGAGGCGCACCGGACGACCGTGCTGGTCGGGGCCGTCTCACTCGTCGTCGTCTTCGGGCTGCGGGTGATCGCTCCGCGGGTCCCTGGCGCCCTCGTGCTCGTCGTGGGCGGCCTGCTGGCTTCGGCGCTGCTCGGCCTGGAGGCCAAGGGCGTCGCGGTGGTGGGGGAAGTGCCGCGGGGACTGCCGCTGCCGAAGCTCCCGGACGGGCAGCTGCTGTGGGAGCACGCGGGAACTGTCGCGCTGGCCGCTGTGGCGTTGGTGATGATCGGCTTCTCCCAGACCGCGGGCGACGCGCGCACCTTCGCGGCCAAGCACCGCTATCGGATCGACATCAACCAAGAGTCGGTCGCCCAGTCCGCCGCGAACATCGGTGCCGGGCTCTTCCAGGGGATGCCGGTCTCCACGAGTCTGTCGGCGAGCTCGCTGAACGACCGCTCGGGCGCCAGGACAGGGCTGGCCTCCCTCACCTCGGGCGTCACAGTGCTGCTCACCCTGCTGATCTTGGCGCCGCTGTTCTCGATCCTGCCCAAGGCGGTCCTCGGGGCGCTGATCATCGAGGCCGTGGTCAGCGGCATGATGGACGTTCCGGAGATGCGGCGGCTGTTCCGCGTGAAGAAGGTCGACTTCTGGATCGCGATCGTCGCACTCCTCGCGACCCTGGTATTCGGCGTGCTCGCCGGTGTGATCATCGGGATCGGGCTTTCCCTCGTGTGGCTGGTCGCGGTGGCCACACACCCGGAGATGCCGACCCTCGGCCGCGAGCGGGGGACCCAGGTGTTCCGTGAGGTCGAGTCCAACCCGGGGGACGAGGTACTGCCTGACGTCGCGGTGGTGCGGTTCGACGCCGGTCTGTTCTTCGCCACCGCGGACGCCCTGGAAGACCACCTGCGGGACGTCATCCAGGCGAAGCCGGGCCTGACCGCGATCGTCCTCGACTGCGGCGGAGTGAACTTCATCGACGCCCAGGGCGCGGCGACCGTGGCCGACATCGTGACTCTGACCCGCGACGCCGGGGTACACCTCCGATTCACTCGTCTCAAGCCGCTGCCGAGGGCTGTTCTCGAACGCGACGGTGTCATCGAGCTCGTGGGGGCGGACCACATCCACGGCAACATCCACCGGGCTGTCGAGGCGGAACGCAACGGTACTGACGACCGACGCGGCGGCGACGCGTGATGCGCTGAGGGGAGCGTCGCACTGTTCAGAGACCGCCTCCATATCTGAGCATCAGCCGTCGCCCGGGCACCGAGCGAGCCCCTATGGAAGCTCCCACAACTGCAGTGCGCGAGAACGGGGCCAGGTCGCATCGCGTGGGGAGTGAGCGACCAGAGGGCTCGCGATGACCGGTACCTGCCGCGTTGGTCGGCGAAGCCGAACTCGCCCGGCCCCCCTTGCCCTCGCCCGGCGATCGAAATCGACGTCCTCGACCCGCACGCCGACCATCTCGGCCCAGCACTGACAGGCGCAGCAGGGCAGGAGATGATCGGCGCGCGGTGGGAGTGCGGCGCCCGCGTGTGGTGGACCCCCGAAGGTTACAGGCTCGCGAGGAGCTCCTTCATCGTGGTGATCTCGGCGGTCTGCGCCGCGGCGATCTTCGTGGCCAGGGCGACGGCGTCGGTCGCCTTCCCCTTCTCGATCTCCGTCGTGGCCATGGTGATGGCACCCTGGTGGTGCTGGATCATCTGGGCGAGGAACAGTTTCGACGCGTCGGTGCCGGAGGCGTTCTTCAGGGCGTCCATGTCCTGCTGCGACATCATCCCGTCACCGCCCATGTCCATCCCGCCCCTGTCGGTCTTCTGGCCCCAGGTGCCCAACCATCCCCTCAAGGTGTCGATCTCCGGCTGCTGGGCGGCCTTGATCTTCTGAGCGAGGTCGGTGACCCGCGGGTCAACACCCTGTTTGGCCAGGAGGGTGTCGGACATCTCGATGGCCTGTCCGTGGTGGGGGACCATGCCCTCGGCGAAGGTGACGTCGGCCTGGTTGTGGTCGGAGGTCGCCGTGTCGGTGCTCGAGTCGCCGTGGTCCATTCCGGGCATCTTGCCCATGCCCGAGTCGTTCCCGGAGGAGCCGGCGGTGCAGCCGGCCAGTGCGGCCGCGGCCAGCAAGGCGCCGGAGGCGATCGCGATCAGTTTGGTGTTCATTGTGTGGTCTCTTTCGTCGTGTGAAATCTGCGGATGGTGGGCAGGCTGAAGCACCCCGCCGTGTGCGGGGTGCAGCGTGCGTCATCTGCGGTCGACGGAGAGAGCCAGAAGAGATGGTGGCCGTGGCACGACGGCGCGAGCCACCATCCTGACACGATTCGTGGGAGCGGCGCGCGAGCCGAGACCGAGCAGTGCCCGGCCGAGTGCGGGAGCCATCAGGAGGATGGTCGCCGCAAGGAGCGCGAGCGTGCAGACCATGGCGGTCATGTCGTGCATCGGGTCGCAGCCGCCGGCTGTGCATCCACTGCTCATGCCGTCGTGGGGTGCCGGCGCTGCGACAGCCGTCACGTGCACGTGGTCGGTGTGCGCCGTCGAGAGGGACGGTGATGCGTCACTCGCGGCGTACTCATGCGGCCGGCTGAGGGGCGTGCTGACCACGTGCATGGCGAGGATCCCGGTCACGATGCCCGCGATGGCGATCAGGAGGACGAATACGCAGCGCCAGGTGCGGGTGGGCATCGAGATGCAGTCGGCGAGCATTCCTCCTCCTTCCGGGAGACGACGTAGCGGCGCAGTCTGGATACCCGCCGGGGGTTCGACAGTGACAGGACTTAGTGCCCGGTCCTCTTCGGTATCCACACGCAATGCTGAGTGGAGGAGACAGAAGAGGAGGCGGCCGTGTTCGGGATGATGGGCGGCTTCGGCGCGTGGTGGATCGTCGGGCTGCTGGTGCCGTTGCTGATCATCGCGATCGTTGTCGTGCTGGTCGTCACACTGACCCGACGTGGTCCGTCGGGCGGAGCGAACCCCGTGCCGCCGCGTTCCTCCGCCCGGGCGATCCTCGACGAGCGCTACGCCCGGGGTGAGATCGATCACGAGGACTACGTCAAGCGGCGCGACGAGCTGGATCGTTCAGGCAGCTGACCCGGCGGCTCGTCCTCCTACGAGCGCACGAGCCGGGCGATGGCGTCGCTGGCTTCCTGGATCTTGGCTTGCCCTTCCTCTCCGTCCAGCAGCACGGCGTCGGCGACGCAGTGCTTGAGATGGTCATCGACCAGGCCGAGGGCGACGCTCTTCAGCGCGGAGGTCAACGCCGAGATCTGGGTGAGGATGTCGATGCAGTACTGCTCCTCGTCGACCATGCGGGCGATTCCGCGGGCTTGCCCCTCGATGCGGCTGAGGCGGCGCAGGTAGCCGGCTTTGTCGGTGATGTAGCCGTGTTCGTGTTCGTGCTCTGTGGCGGTCGTGGTGTCGTTCATCGAGTGCTCCAACGGATGGTCAGACGCGGGTGGCGGGTTTCGGGGTCTCCGGCAGCGTACGGGATCGGTCGAGTGCGGCTCGGGCACTGGTCGCGGGCCGCAAGTCCAGTCGGCGCAGCAGCTGCGCGTTGAGCGCGACGACGATGGTGGACAGCGACATCAGGATGGCGCCGACAGACATCGGCAGGACGAAGCCGACAGGGGCGAGGACCCCGGCGGCGAGCGGCACGGAGATCAGGTTGTAACCCGCTGCCCACCACAGGTTCTGCTTCATCTTGCGGTAGCTCGCTCGGGAGAGCTCGATCACCGAGAGCACGGAGCGGGGGTCGTCGCTGGCGAGGATGACTCCTGCGGAGGCGATCGCGACATCCGTGCCGGCGCCGATGGCGATGCCGACATCGGCCTGGGCGAGGGCGGGGGCGTCGTTCACGCCGTCGCCGACCATCGCCACTTTGCGGCCTTCTGTCTGCAGTTCTTTGACCTTGGCGGACTTGTCCTCGGGGTGGACGCCGGCGAAGTACCGGTCGACCCCGAGTTCTGCGGCGACCGATCGGGCGACGGCGTCGGCGTCGCCGGTGATCATCACGACCTGCACGTTCACGGCGTGCAAGGCGTCGACAGCCTGGTGCGACTCTTCGCGGATCTCGTCGGCGAGCTCGAGCGCACCGGCCACCCTCCCATCGACGAGGACATGCAGGATGATGGCACCGTCCTCGCGCCACGCGTCGGCGACCCGGAGCTCGTCAACTCCGGCCTCCCGAAGAAGGTTGGGGCCGCCGACCTGGACGTGATGCCCGTCGACCGTCGCCGACACCCCGACGGCCGGCGAGGACTCGAACCCTGTCGCCGGGATGACCTCCACGTGGCGGGCGGCCGCGGCGTTCACGATCGCGCGGGCCAGCGGGTGCTCGGAGTCGGCCTCGGCCGCCGCTGCCAGAGCCAGCAGCTGATCCGAGCTGATGCCGTCGGTCGTCTCGACGGCGGTCACGACGGGCTCGCCCTTGGTCAGAGTGCCGGTCTTATCGAAGAGCACCGTGTCGACGGTGCGCATGCTCTCCAGCGCCAGCCGGTCCTTCACCAGCACGCCACCGCGGGCAGCGCGTTCGGTGGCGATGGAGACGACCAAGGGGATGGCCAGGCCGAGCGCGTGCGGGCAGGCGATCACCAGAACGGTGATGGTCCGCACCACGGCCTCGTCGGGTAGCCCGATCATCGTCCAGACCGCGGCGGTGATGACGGCCGCGCCGAGGGCGAACCAGAACAGCCAACCGGCCGCGGTGTCCGCGATCCGCTGCGCCCGGGAGGAGGAGTTCTGGGCGTCGCTGACCAGGCGCTGGATTCCGGCGAGGGCGGTGTCGTCGCCGACGGCGGTGATCTGCACGCGCAGGCCGGAGTCGGTGGCGACGGTGCCGGCCACCACGGCATCGCCGATGTCGCGGCGGACGGTGCGGGATTCGCCGGTGATCATCGACTCGTCCATGCTCGCCGAGCCGGAGACGACGCGCCCGTCGGCGGGGATGCGTCCCCCGGGTCGCACGACGACGACATCGCCCACCTGCAGGTCGGCCGGCGCCACCTGCACGGTGCTGTCGCCCTCCACCCGCTCCGCCTCATCGGGGAGCAGCGCGGCCAGGGAGTCCAGCGCGGAGGTGGTCTGCGCCAGCGAACGCATCTCGATCCAGTGCCCGAGCAGCATGATCACGATCAGGAGCGCGAGCTCCCACCAGAAGTCGAGCTCGTGATCCAGGATGCCCAGGCTCGCGCCCCACGAGGCCAGGAAGGCGACCGTGATCGCCAGCGCGATCAGCAGCATCATGCCGGGCTTGAGTGCCCGCAGCTCGCTGACGGCGCCGGTGAGGAAGGGCCGGCCTCCCCACACGTACATGACGGTGCCGAGGACGGGTGAGATCCACGCCACCCAGGCCGCGTCGGGCAGCGGGTATCCCAGGATCATGGCGAACATCGGAGAGAAGCCGACTACGGGGACGGCGATGATCAGCATGATCCAGAACAGGCGGCGGAACTGCTCGACGTGGTCGCCGTGGCCGGCGTGCCCGCCCGTTCCACCGTGTCCGGCGTGCCCGGCCATGTCGTGGCCGGCGTGCCCGGCCATGTCGTGACCGGTGTGCCCATCCATGTCGTGCCCGGCGTGGTGGTCGTGCTCGTGGTTGTCGGTCATTGTGTGAGCCCTTCACCTGGGTGATGTGCTGGAGTCCGCCTGTGCCGGGCGGTGACGGTTATGCGGCGACGTAGGCCGCGGGGTCGGCGTCGAAGCGGGGTGCGCAGCCGGCGCAGCAGAACCAGTACCGCTCACCGTTGTAGTCGCGGTAGAGACCGGCCGCTTCGGCTTTGGACTTGCTGACGGCGCTGCCCTTCATCACGACGCACTCGGTGAGGTCGTCTGCGCCCGCGCCGCCGAGGAGGTTGGTGCTCCCGGCCGGCATAGCGGCGGCGGCGTCGTGGCGGTTGCTGTCGGTGCTGCAGCAGCTGTCGCTCATGGTGGTGTTCCCTTTCGCGGGTGGTCAGGCGGTCTCGAGGACGCGGGTGGTGGTGTCGGCGGTCGGTGTGGTGGTGCCGCGGGGGCGGAAGCCGCGGAGCCGGAGGCTGTTGCTGACGACGAAGACGCTGGAGAACGCCATCGCGGCACCGGCGATCATCGGGTTGAGCAGGCCGAGGGCGGCCAACGGGATCGCGGCGACGTTGTAGGCGAACGCCCAGAACAGGTTGGTCTTGATGGTGCCCAGGGTGCGGCGAGCGAGGCGAACCGCATCGGCTGCGGCCCGCAGGTCGCCGCGAACCAGGGTGATGTCGGCGGCCTCGATGGCAACATCCGTGCCCGTGCCCATTGCGAGGCCGAGATCCGCCGTGGCCAGGGCCGCGGCATCGTTGACACCGTCGCCGACCATCGCCACGGTCTTGCCCTCGGCCTGAAGCCGCCGGATGGTCTCCGCCTTGTCCTGGGGGAGCACTTCGGCGATCACTGTTTCGATGCCGACGGCATCGGCGACTTCGCGAGCGACGGTGGCGTTGTCTCCGGTGAGCAGGATCGGGGTGAGCCCGATCTGGGTGAAGGCCGCCACCGCTTCGCGGCTGGTCGGCTTGATGGCGTCCGCCACGACGAGCAGTCCTCGGGCCTGGCCGTCCCAGGCGACACTGACGACAGTGCGGCCGGCGGCCTCCGCCGAGTTCTCGGCGGCGGCCAGAGTGCTGTCGAGAGGGATGGACCACTCCTCGAGAAGCGATGCGCGGCCGGCGAGCGCCAGGTGGCCGTCGACGACGCCCTGCACTCCGCGGCCCTCGATGTTCGCGAAGGACTCCGGGGCCGGCAGCGGTCCGGTCCTCTCGGTCGCTGCTGCGGCGATCGCTCGAGCGATGGGGTGCTCAGACGCTGCCTCGACCGCACCGGCGACTCGGAGCAGGGCAGTCTCATCCACTCCGGGGGCTGTCACGACGTCGACCAGGGTCATCCGTCCGGTGGTGACGGTGCCGGTCTTGTCCAGCACGATGGTGTCGACGGTGCGCGTGGATTCCAGCACTTCGGGTCCCTTGATCAGGATGCCGAGCTGCGCGCCGCGTCCCGTCCCGACCAGCAAGGCCGTGGGCGTGGCCAGGCCGAGCGCGCAGGGGCAGGCGATGATCAGCACCGCGACCGCGGCGGTGAATGCAGCCGCAGCCGGGTGGCCGGTGATCAGCCACGCTGCCAGGGTGGCGATGGCGATGGCGAGCACGATGGGTACGAAGATGCCGGAGATCCGATCGGCGAGGCGTTGCACCTCGGCCTTGCCGGACTGGGCGTCCTCGACCAGCTTGGCCATCTGGGCCAGCTGGGTGTCGCTGCCGACCCGGGTCGCCCGCACGAGCAGGCGGCCGCCGGCGTTGACGGTGGCACCGGACACCGCATCCCCCACCGCGACCTCGACCGGCACGGACTCGCCGGTCAGCAGGGACATGTCGATCGCGCTGGCGCCGTCGACGACGACACCGTCGGTGGCGATCTTCTCGCCGGGTCGGATGACGAATTCGTCGCCGACCCGCAGGCTCGCGATCGGGATGCGCGTCTCCTGCCCGTCCCTCAGGACCGCGACATCCTTGGCGCCCAGCTCCAGCAGCGCTCGCAACGCCGCGCCGGCCTGCCTCTTCGAGCGCTTCTCGAAGTAGCGGCCCGCGAGGACGAACGTGGTCACCCCGGACGCGACCTCCAGGTAGATGTTCCCCGCACCGTCGGAGGCAGCCACGGTGAAGCTGAACCCGTGCGTCATACCCGGCATCCCGGCCGTGCCGAAGAACAGCGCATACAGCGACCACGCGAAAGCGGCCAGCGTGCCGATCGACACGAGCGTGTCCATGGTCGCCGCCCCGTGGCGGGCGTTGATGAAGGCGGCCTTGTGGAACGGCCATGCACCCCACACGACCACCGGCGCGGCGAGAGCGAGCGAGAGCCACTGCCAGTAGGTGAACTGGAGAGCCGGGATCATCGCCAGCGCGACGACCGGGACCGACAGCGCCACGCTGCCGATCAGCCTGTTGCGCAACCCGGCCAGTTCCGGGTCGGTTCCGGTCTCCGCTGCGGCCGGCTCGGCGGCGGGTAGGGCGGCGGTGTAGCCGGTCTTCTCGACCTCTTCGATGACCGACGCGACATCCATGCCGGCCGGGATCGACACGCGTGCCTTCTCGGTGGCGTAGTTCACCGTCGCCGTGACGCCGTCGAGCCTGTTGAGCTTCTTCTCGATCCGCATGGCGCACGACGCGCAGGTCATCCCGCCGACCTCGAGTTCGAGGGTCGATCCGCCGGGGGCGGGAGTGGGTGATGCTGACACGTCGGGCTCCTTGCGGTGGTGGGAAGGGTTCGGGCTTCTACTTGCGGACGGCGGCGTAACCGGCCTCGTCGACCGCGGCGAGCACCGCGGCGTCGTCCACTGCGGTGCCGGTGGTGACGTGCAGGACGCCGTCGCGTGCCGAAACCGTCACGCCGTCGACTCCGGCCACCTGCCCGACCTCGGTGGACACTGCGCGCTCGCAGTGCTCGCAGGTCATCCCGGTCACCTGATAGTCGATCGTCTCCATCGTTCCTCCATCGAGTCTCGGATACCCTCCGAGGGTATCTCTGTCGCTGAACAGAATACCCCTAGGCGGTATTCCTGCAACCTCCGGCGACCTCGCTTGACAGCATATACCCCCCACGGGTATAAATAGTACCCCTATCGGGTATCCCCGGATCGTCAAGCAAGGGACACGCATGTCTGCTGTCTCGCGAGGCCGCCATCCACGGCGGTGGCTCGGCCTCGTACTCATCGCCGCAGCCCAGTTCGTCGTCATCATGGACACCTCGATCATCGGTGTCGCGCTACCCGATCTTCGCAACGACGTCTGAGGCAGGCGCCGCCTGACGAGCCGTGCCGCAGGCCTCACGCAGCGACCACGCTGGGCCGGCTCCCGAGGGGGTCCGGCCCAGCCGTGGCCACGCTGCGTCTCGAGCCGGCCCTGCAACAGCGGAGCCACCACTCCGGAGGCCGCGGTCAGAGGCTCGGTTCGACGTAACCGTCCGACCAGGCGATCCGGCCGAGGTCGAGTCTGGTTCGGGCCTGCACGCCGGCAGCGGTGTACTTGGCCTTGACCCGATTGATGTATTGCCTGGCCGTGTATGGCTGCACGTTCATCTCGGCCGCGACCTCGTCGAGGGAGAGCCCGGTCGCGTAGAGCACGAGGGCGCGCTCCTCCTGGATGCTCAGCCGAGGGCGATTCGGGTCGCCGGCGATGACGGTCGCGAGCTCGGTCGTCATCCATTCCTCGCCGCGCGCGGCCGCGCGCAGCGCGTCGAGGATGTCCTGCTCGCTGTCGCGTTTTCCGACGATCGCGCTGACTCCCGCCGCCGCGATTCGGCGCACGAGCGGGGGAGACGCCAGCGCGGAGAGCACGACGATACGATGTCCGGCGGCGAGGAGCGCTTGGACGACGCCGACGTCGACGCTGGGCTGTCGTTCGACCATCAGATCCAGCACCAGCAGGTGGGGTCGCTGGTTCGATGGGGCACGGGTGAACCATGCGAGGAACTCCGGGGTGGATTCCCCGCTGAAGACCACCTCGAACTCGTCCTGCATTCCGACCAGGTGCTCAGTCTGTCGGCGTTGCAGAAGGTGATCTTCGATGATGGCGACCCGGTACACCCGGTGGTCATGTCTACTCACGGGAATCTCGGCTCCTCCACGGGTCGGCGATGCGGTCCGGTCTGCGGGAACGTGATCTGCCGGATGCGACCGCTCCCGCCGGCCGCCCCGGTTCGCGCGGCCGACGGATCGCGAGCGGTGTCAACGCCATCGGCGACCATCGTCAGCTGCAGCCCGTCATGCACGGGGAACACCGATGCGGCGAACGGCCGATCGGGCGTCGTCGCCTCCAGCGCGCGCATCAGGATCGTGGACATCGAGTGCGCGGTGGCCTCATCGCTGGTGTCCCGGCTTCCGAGTCGGAGGCGCAGGGGGATGGCTCGATCGTGCGCGTACCGGAGGGTGGGCATGATCGCCGGGCCGAGGTGGATGAGTCCGGGGCTGATCAGCAACAGCTGCCGCAAGTAGCCCTCCTCGTCCCCGGCGCGTGCGCGGACCGCAGGATCCCGCGCGTCCTCTTGTCCGTCGGCGATCCCGCGGAGGAGCGCCGCAGCGGAATCGAGGCCCGCGTTCAGCCAGCGGCGGTGGGCGTCCTGGGCGGCCTGCGCGGTGTCGGACGCGAGCTGCGCCTGGAAGGAGCGCTGCTGCGCAGCCGCCCCTTCGCTGCCGAGAGCGGCGGCGTTGCGCAGGAACTGCGACCAGATCAGAGCGAAGACACTGCCCACGCAGGCGGCTACGGCGACGATGACGGCGCCGACGGGCGAATGGGGCAGAACGAGAGCGGAGAGGGTCAGCACAGCGGCCACGCACGCGCTCGCAGCGACGACGAGCATGCGACGCGGGGGACGCAGCGACAGCAGCACGGCGAACGGACCCAGCGGCGCCAGTGCCTGCCAGTTGACGGCGCCGTCCGTGCCGAAGGCGGTCGCGGCCGCTGAGAGAGCGAAGACGACGATCGTGGCGGCCGTCAGCACGAGCGTCGACCACCATCGCACGCGGCGTGGCGGCTTCAGCGCGAACGTCGCAGTGACCGCGATCATGATCCCGATCAGGGGCACGAGCGCGACGTAGTGATTCGTGCCGCCGGCGAGCGTCAGAGCCACAGTGACCAGGGTCACGCCGCCGCTCCAGAGAAGTCCCGCCCGGCGGCTGAGCGCCATGACGATGGCCTCCACGTCCTCGGGGCTCGCCTCCACCGGCGCGAGCGCGCCGGCCGCGCGGTCCGGCCTCGCGGTGAGGGTGACCGTCGTCCCCATCCCGGGAGAGGTGGTGACCTCCGAATCGAATCCGAGGTCACGTCCTCGTCCGAACACAGAGCCGGCGAGCCCGTGTCCCTCCGGGGCGGTGTTCAGGAATCCGACACCGGAGTCCCGGACCTCCACCCGCAGTCGGTTCTCGTCTGCGAGGACCGTGACGTCGATGGACCCGGCTCCGGAGTGCTTGTTCGCGTTGATGATCGCCTCCCGCGCCGCTGCTGCCATCCCGGAGACTGTGGCGGGCGGGAACCGGCGGGTCAGGCCGCTGATGGCGCGATCATCCACGCCATGCCTGTGGATGGGGAGACCAGGGATGGAGAAGATCCCGCGGAGGTCCGGCCGCAGGTCCGAGGCGGCGTCGCGCTGACTCTGGAGCGTCTCGAGAACGGTGGCGTCGCGCGCGCATTGCTCGCGCACCTGCTGTACATCGACGAAGCTCGCGCCGCCGTTCGCGATAGCTCCCAGCGTGTTGATCACGGTGTCGTGCAGGGTGCGCGACTCCTCCGCGACCCGCGCGCTCACCCGACGTGTGACTTCGACTCGGCGACGGGCCTGCGCAGCAGCGGCCTCCTCCTCGTCGGTGCGATTGGCCGCACCGAGCAGGCGGGGGAGCCCGAGGCGCATCACGACGATGATGACCGTCTGCGTCACGACGATGGCCACGGGAAGCTGCACCCCCCACGTCGGAAGCAGGACCAGGACGAGGACACTGATCGTGCCGGCGCCGACGACGACCGCGGGAACGATCCAGCGGGAGAACAGCAGCAGGCCGGCCGCGCACGTCGCGAAGTCGATCTGCCAGCATGCGGCGAAGGTCAGCGCGGAGCCGAGATCCCCACTGACCCCGTAGTCGGCCATGCCGAGCCCCGCCATCACCGCGACGACCGGCCATACGGGCAGCCGCCCAGGACGGCGCTCGACGATCAGCGCGTATCCGGCAAGCGCTGCGTGGGCGACGAGCAGCGGCCAGGCCGCGGTACCCACGGAGAGAACGATCGTGACCATCACCACGACCTGCCACCCCGCCACCATCGTCAACACGGTGCGCGGCAGCGAACGGAGCAAGGAACGCGACGCCCAGCCCACGGGCTCGACGTTCCATTCGCCGAGGAGCGGCTGGAGCGAGTGTCTCAAGGTGCGCATTGGTCATGCCTGATCAGGGCGCACGCCGAGACCTGCCTCGGTCAGAGGATCGGTCGGGGTGAAACGCGCGCCTCGGGTAGCTGTGCGAATCGGGGTGGACCCGACGATATCAGTCGGGCAGGGCGCGCCGCCGCGACGCGGTCGGGTGTTCCGCGCGTCCGTCCCAGGATGACCCCCGCACGGGGATCACGAGGGCGAGGGCCGGCAGCCGGCCTCTGTTCTCGAGCGGGATCGCCGCTCGTTATCGCTTGGTCGGATCGTCACCAAATCGACGCCGGATTTGACCCCCGACGGAACGTCTTTTCGAGGTCCGATGCGGTCGCAGGAGGTGCCGATTCCTAGGCTCTGGACCCGTATCGGCATGTCCTGTCGGCCGTCAATCCGTCGCGTACGTCGACGCTGTCTGCAACCCGGAGCCAGATCTTGTCAACCCATGAGCCCGATCCCGGGCACACGTCCCGTCCGCTGACCACTCGGGCCATCGCGGTCCTGCTGGCACTGCTGCTCGGCGTCGTATCGGCGATCGGGGCGACGATCTCGGCGGCCGCGGCGACGCCCGGCATCACGTCGAACCTGGTGCTGAACGGCCAGACCTACAACGGCGTCCCTGTGGTCAACGAGGGTGACACGCTGACGCTGCGTGTGCAGTACGACAGCACGGTGCAGCCAGGCTCCACCGTCACCTTCACCATCGGCTCCGGGGTCACCCTGACCGGCGTGCCGGCGACGAACACGGCGATCGGCGCGGTGACACAGAACGGCAACACGGTGTCGATCACGTTCAAGGATCCGTGGCCGTCCGACGTCAACCAAGGTGTCTTCGACTTGAACCTGAAGGTCGACAACGTGGTGAGCAGCACGGAGGTGCCGGTCACCTGGGCCGTCGACGGTGAGCAGCAGTCGGTGACCGTGATCGTCCGCCACAGCGGTGACCAGTTCGCCAACGTCGGCAATGGGCAGAACAAGAGTGTCTCGCCGAACAACCTCAACAGCTACGTCAGCGTCGACGGTGGACAGGTCACGCTCGATCCGCGGGTCGCGAACGCCGACCTCACTTACACGCTCGAGCTCGACTCGGCGACCGCGCGGACCGGTTTCCCGATCACCGACCAGCTCCCGGCCGGACTGTCCTATGTCGCCGGGTCCTTCGCGGGCCAGCTCACCAGCTGGGACGCGAAAGGCTTGAACCGAACCACCGGCGCCTTCCCGTTCTCCCCGACGGTGAGCGGGAACGCCTTCACGAGCACCGTCGACGTGCCAGGACCGTCGATCCTGAAGCTCACGTACACGGTGCACATCGACGACGTGGCCGGCCTCCGGACCCAGCTGCAAGCCCAGTACGACGCGCTGGGCGGTGCGCCGGGGAGCTTCAGCATCCAGCTCAAGAACACCGCGACCTTCGGCACCGGCTCTGCGTCAGCCTCTGTGCAACTCCAGGGCCGGGTCGCCGGAGTCAGCCTCGGCGGAGCCTTCTCGAAAGACTCCGACTGGAACAGCAAGAACGTCGTCACCGATGCTGCCGGAGATCTCACCCCTCCGGTCGACATCACCTACACACTCAAGGCCGATCTGCGGCAGTGGACCGGGGCGAACCCCAACTTCACCCTGAGTCGCAACGTCGTGATCAGCGACCCGCTTCCGGCCCAGGCCGGCTGGAACACGGCGGCGTCCGACTTCGTCACGTCGTCCGGCCTCGCGCTCACCCCGGCAGCGAGCTGCCCCGCCGCGGATGCGTTCGCAGCGGACGCGTTCGTCGGACAGTACTGCGTGAGCGGACAGACCCTGCTGATCAATGTCGGCAAGGACAACACGACCAACGCCTCCATCCGGGTCAAGGCCGTCGTCAACACCGTCGCCGGCCTCGCGCAGGGAGGATCGACGACGGTTCAGGACGCGACGCCCTACCGTCTGCGCAACGCCGCGAGCTACGCATACAGCAACGGCGCCCCGTACACCGCCAACAAGGACGTCACGGTTGTGAAGATGCCGGACACCAGCGGCGGAGTGAACGATTCGAGCGTGTTCACCAAGACCAGCAAGCCGGAGGACGCCACCGTCGCCCCCGGCGCGTCCGCGACGATCGACTACACCTTCTCCGTCTCCGCCGGCACGGGGGTCGACCTGCGCACGAGCTCGATCGTCGACTACCTTGACCAGAACGTCTACGGCGCGGTCGACCCGAGCACGGTGAGGATCACCGGCACCTACGCCGGTGCGGCACTCGCGCGCACCGACTTCATCGCGAGCACCGACGCGGACGGGAACCTCGTCATCGCGCTCAGCGAAACCGGGAAAGGGATCGTCACCAGCCGTGGCGCCGACAAGGCCTTCGTCGCCCATATCGCCCTGACGACGCTGCCCTTCCAGGGCAAGGAGAGCAAGTCGATCACCAACAAGGCCACGCTCTTCGGCGCCGGCGACAAGCCGCTCTACTGGTCCTCGACCTCCAGCGACGTCACCTCGTACGGTAACGAGGCCGAGGTGCGCAAGACCCTCTACGACGGCGGCACCCAGTCGTGGGTGAGCGAGCTCAAGGCCAAGACCGACGGCGCCGGGCACCTGCTGAACGACACCTACGTGTACCGTGTCGAGTTCATCCCCCACGGCAGCTACAACAACGTCGTCATCGTTCCGGTCGCCGACCTGCTGCCCTCGGCGGTGCGGTTCCTCGGCTTCGTCTCCGCGGCGAACGCCGCCACCGCGGCCGACCCGACCGACGGACCGGTCGACATGGGCGGCAATCTGATCGCCGGCTACGACGCGACGACCAAGACGGTCTCGCTCCAGCAGAAGCCGGGAACCCTCCTTCAAGCCGGCGGAGCGATCGCCGCGTACTTCGCGGTCCAAGTGACCGATATCAGCGTCCCGATCGTCAACAAGATCGGAACGAGCACAGCCACGATCGACCCGATCAAGACGGTCTCCGTCGGCGACAGGGTCTGGGTCGACACCAACCGCGATGGACGGCAGGACCCGGCAGAGCCGGGCATCCACGGAGTCGTCCTCACCCTCACCGGACCCGACGGCAAGCCGGTCACGGACGTCGACGGCAACCCTGTCGGACCGACGACCACGGACGCCGACGGCAATTACACCTTCGGCAACCTGCCCGCACTCACGGGCGGCCAGACGTACACCGTCACGGTCGATCAGGTGGCGTCCAAGGCCGCGCTGGCGAACTACGTTCCGACCGTTCCCGGTGTCGGCGATCGCGCCGGGGACTCCTCCACGGGAAGCGCTTCGTCTCTGCCAGGCGATCTGCAGCACGACGGCGACCGCGACTCGACGCTCGACTTCGGATTCGTCACCAAGACATACGCCATCGGCGACTACGTCTGGATCGACACGAACAGAGACGGCGTCCAGAACGGCGACGAGAAGCCGCTGCCCGGCGTCGGGGTGAGACTGCTCGACGACACAGGCAGTGTGGTCGCCACCACGACGACCGACGCGGACGGCCGCTACATCTTCGACCAGCTGCCGGCCGGAAAATACCAGGTTCAGTTCGTCCTGACGGACGATCAGAAGAGCCGCTACCGGTTCACGACCCAGAACGCCGGCACGAACCACGCCGGCGACTCCGACGCCGACCCGCGAACCGGCCTGACTCGCACCATCGTCCTCGACGACGGCAATGCCGCACTCGCGACGGATTACCGCCATGCAGACGTTCTCGCCACCCAGGGAATCGACGCGACCTGGGACGCCGGCGTCGTGCTGACGGAGGCCGCCCCGCTGCCGGCGACACCGGCCGATCCGGCCGATCCGGCCGGTGCGCTCGCGCACACCGGAACGGACGTGGGCCCGGGCATCCTCCTGGCGGCGCTCGCCATCGTGGCCGGCGCTCTGGCCGTGGCAGTCGCCGGACTGCGGCGCCGAGGACGTGTCAGTGACTAGCGGGTGACGCGCCACTCCTGGGCGAGCGCGCCGACCGCTCGGTCAGGAGTGCGCCTCGGTCAGTCTCGGCGCCAGGCGTCGCCGAGGGTGCTCTTGCGCGGGATGACGGTCGGCGGAAGCACCACGGTCTGCTTCTCGCTCTTCGCACGGCCCCAGATCTCATCGAGCAGCAGGCCGGCGGCGACGCCACCCATCTCCTCGCCGGGCTGACTCACCGTCGATACGGGGATGCTGCTCTCGGAGGCGAAGTGGTTGTTGTCATATCCGACGACGGCGATGTCCCGTGGAACGCTGAATCCGGGTGTCTCTTCGAACACCTGGATCAACCCGATCGCGATGAGGTCGGAGGCGGCGACCACACCGTCGAGCTGAGGCCGTGATGCGGCGGCGAGTTGACGTCCTGCTTGCTTGCCGTGCTTGATGTTGACGCCCAGCGTCTCGATGAACTCGAGCGTCGCACCTTCGACTTCGTCGACGGCTGCTCGCGCACCTTCGTAGCGGCGCTCGACCGCCGTCAAGAAGAGCGGCCCGCCGACGAACGCGATCCGTCGCCTGCCCAGATCCAGCAAGTGCCGTGCGGCCAGGTAGCCGCCCCGTCGCTCGTCGGTGACAACGTCGGAGTAGACGTGGCGACGGGACTCATAGTTGACCAGGACCACCGGCGTCGTGGACGTCAAACGGGTGGGCTCCTCGATGATCGCGCTGTCCAGCGGCGCCAGGATGATTCCGGCGACCCGAGCCTGCTCGAACGTCTGGAGGTAGTTCATCTGGCGGTCGATGTCGATGGCGCTGTCAGCGATGAGGAGGTTCATTCCTCGGCGCCGCAGCGCAGTTTCAGCGCCTCGCGCGATGTCGACGAACAAGGAGTTGCCGAGATCCGCGAGCACTATCCCGACCGTCGTGCTGGTTCCCGCGGCAAGCGATCTGGCCGCGTCGTTGCGGACGAAGCCGAGCTCGGCGATCGCCCCGAGCACACGTCGGCGCGTTGAATCGCTGACCTTGTCCGGGTTGTTCAAGGTATTCGAAACGGTCCCGAGGGAGACGCTCGCCAGCCGCGCCACGTCGGCCATGCTGGGGCGAGGAGCGTCGTTGCCCCTTTTCGTTGTTCCGGAAATGATGGCCTCGCTAACCGGACAAGAGTCCATTGTCTAGAAATCGTCGCATAATCCGTCCCCGGCCTGCCGTGCCGACCGATTTGTCGTGGGATTATGAAGCGCTTCAAATCAAACAGTACCGTAGTTGACATGAAGTAAGCCATGTGCCACTCTGCCTTTTGAAGCGCTTCACATTCGAAGAGGCTCGCATTCAAGGAGGAATTGTGACCACAGCAGTCAAGCGGCGCAGCGCGCGCTTGGTTTCGGCCCTCGCGGTCGTCGGTGCCGGAGCGGTGTTGCTCTCGGCCTGCTCCAGCGGCAGCACCGGTGGCAGCAACACCGCGTTCAACTACCTCGGCCAAACCGAGAACACCACGATCGTCGGCACGCTCAAGACTCTGAGCGCCGGCGAGTGCACCGCGGAGAACAAGGCACTCCCGCTCAAGGCGACGACCAACCCCGGCTCGAGCTTCGACCAGAAACTGCAGCTCCTCGCCGGCCAGAACGCACTGCCGAACATGTCGATGGCGGCGGGCACCCCGAGCCTCATGAAGCAGTTCATCTCGGCCGGCAAGCTGAAGGACCTCTCGAGCGTCGCCGGCGTCTCGGACCACATCCTTCCGGCCGCGAAGTCGACCATCGAGAAGCTCTATGACACCGACAAGCTGTACGTGCTCCCGACCGAGTTCAACATCGAAGGCATCTGGTACAACAAGAAGATCTTCTCGGACAACGGCATCGAGGTCCCGAAGACGTGGAACGCACTCGTCGACGCATCCGTGAAGCTCAAGGCGGCCGGTGTTCAGCCGATCTCGACAGACGGCAAGGACGGCTGGCCGATCACCCGTCTCATCGGGGACTACATCTTCCGCGACCTCGGCCCGAACGCCCTCAAGGACGTCGCAGACGGCAAGGCGAAGCTGACCGATGCCGCCTACGTCAAGGCTGCTGACGCCGTCGCGAGCCTCGGCAAGCAGGGATTCTTCGGCGACGCCGTCGCATCCATCGACTACAGCACCATGATCAACTCGTTCCTGACCGGCAAGGCCGCCATGATGTACAACGGCAGCTGGGTTCTCGCCAACTTCGCCGACAAGAGCCAGAACCAGATCGGCGAAGACAACATCGGCTACATGCCGTTCCCCGCGGTCAGCGGCGGCAAGGGCAGCATCGACCAGGTTCCCTCGAACGTCGGGGTCCCCGTGACCTTCGCCAGCAAGAACTTCGACAGCAAGGTGGGCGACTGGGTCGGCTGCATCGCGAAGAACTACGGCAACCAGGTGCTCGCCGACAGTGGAGTCGTCTCCGGCTTCACGATCACGAAGCAGCCGTCGAGCGTTAGCAGCCTGACCAAGACCGTGCAGGATGTCGCCTCCAAGACCACCACCAGCGTGCTCTGGTTCGAAGCGCTGTTCTCCGCCAAGGCGACCACCGTCAGCTCGAACAACGCGAGCCAGCTCGTGAACGGATCGATCAACGGATCTCAGTTCATGCAGCTGGTGCAGGACGCGAAGTAGTCCGACGCACCACGTCGACGGTTCCGGGCCCGGAGCCCGCCTCCCGGCCCGGAACGGTCGCGCCAATCCGACTCAGAAAGCCCAGCCCATGAAATCCGTCCTCGGTGACCGGCGCGCCGTTCTCGTCCTCGTCGGACCCGCGCTACTGCTCTACTCCCTCATCATGCTCGTCCCGATCGTCTGGTCGATCGGCTACACAACCTTCAGCGGGAACATCGTCACCGGCTTCACGTGGGCAGGACTCGACAACTTCGTCAAGTTCTTCCAGGACCCCGCGTCCTGGGCAGCCATCGCGTTCACCCTCAAGTACGCGATCGTCCTGACGATCGGACAGATCGTGTTCGGCTATCTGCTGTCCCTGATGTACGTGTTCTTCCTCCGCAAGGCATCGGGTCTCATCCGTACTCTCGTGTTCTTCCCCGTGGTGCTCCCGACCGTCGCGGTGGCGCTGCTGTTCCAGAAGCTGTTCGAGTCGGCCCCCACCCTCGGACCGGTGAACTCCGTCCTGAACTGGGTGGGCCTCCCCAGTGTCGACTGGTTCGGCCACGCCGACTCCGCCTTCTGGGTCATCGTCATGATGGACATCTGGCGTTCGATGGGGTTCTACGCGGTTCTCCTTTACGCCGGCATCGTCGACATCCCGGACGACATCATCGAGTCGGCGCGCCTCGATGGCGCACACGGCTGGAAGCTGATCCGAACGATCGTGCTTCCTCTGTCGCTGCCGGTGCTGCTGTCGTCGATCATCTTCAGCATCAACGGCACGCTCAAGGTCTTCGACTCCGTGCTCGCCCTGACGAACGGCGGCCCAGGCAACGGCACGACGCCCTTGACGCTCTACATGTACCAGACCGCGTTCACGTACGGCGACTACGGCTACGGCTCGACGATCGCCTTCATGCTGACGATCCTCTGCCTGATCGTCACCATCTTCATCTTCCGCTCCACGCGCCGCGACATCACGAAGGGATAGCAATCGTGTCCGCAGCAACCACCGACCGCCTCCCCGATGCGGCGACCCGGGGCGAGATCCCCGGAGCGAGCCGCGAGCCGAAGGCTCTCCGCTTCATGAAGCGCCTGCCCGTGCGGATCCTGATCGCCGTCCTGCTGGTGATCGAGATCTACCCGCTGATCTGGATTCTGCTCGGATCGTTCAAGACACAGAACGAGTTCCTCAACGAACCCTTCTGGTCTCTGCCCTCCAGCCTCGACCCGGTCAACTATGTCGACGCCTTCACGACGGGGAACCTGGGTCACTACATCCAGAACTCGGTCATCGCGGTCTTCCCCTCGCTGGCGCTGACGATCCTTCTCGGCGTCGCCGCGGGGTTCGCACTTCAGGTCATGGTGTGGCGAGGCCGCAGCGTCGTGCTGCTGCTCTTCCTGGCGGGCGTCATGGTGCCCGGCCAGATGATTCTGCTGCCGCTGTTCACGATCTACTACCAGACGGGCCTGACGGGGACGCTGTGGCCGCTGATCATCACGTACACGGTGGGAGGCCTCCCGCTGACCGTCTTCATGATGGCCACGTTCTTCCGTGCCGTGCCGCACGAGATATTCGAGGCGGCGACCCTGGATGGCGCCAGCATCTACCGTTCCTTCTGGTCGATCGGCTTCCCCATGGTTCGCAACGCGATCTTCACCGTCGGGCTGGTGCAGTTCTTCTTCCTCTGGAACGACCTGCTGATCGCGCTCACCTTCACGAACAGCAGCGACCTCCAGACGATCCAGGTCGGCTTGCTGAACTTCACCGGACAGTACGGCGCCGTGCAGTACGGCCCGACGTTCGCGGCGATCTGCGTCAACGTCTTCGGAACGCTGATCATCTATCTGTTCCTCAACGAGCGCGTGATGAAGGGCCTCACCGCGGGCTCCGTCAAGGGCTGACCGAGCCCCCACGCATCGCACACTCAGACTCACAGGAGAATAGTGACATCCACCTTCACCGACGCGGCTGTGTCCGTCGACGGACTCTGGCTCGAGAACCGCCGCGGGGCGTCCACGCTCGGCATCGCGGAAACGCGGCCGCGTCTTTCGTGGCTGGTGAGCGGCGACTCGCCTCAAACGTCGTTCACCGTCGAATGCCGTGCGTCCGACGAGACCGTCAGCGTCTACGACGCAGAGGGCACCGCTGCTTCGATCGCGTGGCCGTTCTCGCCTCTTCGATCACGGGAGCGGGTGAGCGTGCGGGTGCAGGTGTCCACCGCGGACGGCCACTCAGCGTGGTCGGCGAGCGTGTCCGTGGAAGCGGGGCTGCTCGAACGCTCCGACTGGACGGAACCCTTCGTCTCGCCGTCCCCGTCCGCCTCCCAGGGCGAGCCGCGGCCAGGCTACCTGCTCCGCAACGAGTGGGATCTCGCCTCTGTCGGGGTCGGCATCGATGACGTCAGACACGCGCGGGTGTACTCGACAGCGCACGGCGTCTATGAGCTCGAGCTCAATGGTGGACCCGTGTCACCCGACGTGCTGGCGCCCGGTTGGACGAGCTACCGGCATCGGCTGCGCTATCAGACCGCCGACATCACCGATCGCCTCCGACCGGGTCGCAATACTCTCGGGGTCTGGCTGGCAGACGGCTGGTACCGCGGACGGATCGGCTTCGATGGCGGCCTCTGGGACTACTACGGCCAAGACGTCTCCGCGCTGGTTCAGCTCGAGCTCACTCTGACCGACGGCGAGCTGCTGCGGGTCCCGCTCGCGGACTCGTGGCAGTACCGGCCTGCCCCGATCACTGCGGCGGGTCTGTACGAGGGCGAGACCTACGATGCGCGGCTGCTGCCTCGGGGGTGGAGCATGCCGGGTTTCGACGCGACATCGTGGGCGCAACCGGAGCTGCTCGCACTGGATGCTTTCCCGGCCACGATCGAAGCGCCGGTCGGTCCGGCGATCCGCGTCACCGAAGTGCTCGAACCCGTGACGATAGAACGCGTGGCCTCCGGCCGGATCCGCCTCGACTTCGGCCAGAACATCGCCGGAAAGCTGCGAATCCGAGTAAATGGGCGGGCTGGCGAGACTGTGCGGCTGCACCACGCTGAAGTCATCGAGAACGGCGAACTCGGAGTCCGCCCCCTGCGCACCGCCGTCTCGATCGACTCGTACACACTGGCCGGCGGTCGGCTGGAGGAGTGGACACCGCGCTTCACGCTTCACGGCTTCCGGTACGCCGAGCTCGAAGGGTGGCCCGGGGACATCGACACGGTCGACGTGGTGGCCCTCGTCGTGCACTCCGAGATGCAGCGCACAGGATGGTTCACGAGCTCTCACCCCGGGCTGAACCGTCTCCACGAGAACATCGTCTGGTCGATGCGTGACAACTTCGTGGATCTTCCCACGGACTGCCCCCAGCGTGACGAGCGGATGGGGTGGACCGGTGACATCCAGGTGTTCGCCCCCACGGCCCTCTACCTCTACGGGGCCCAGGGCGTGCTGACCAGCTGGCTCCGGGACGTGGCGCACGAGCAGAGAGACCACGGTCACGTTCCCAACTTCGTGCCGTGGGTGGAGTGCGGCTTCCCCGACTTTCCGACGGCCGCGTGGGGAGACGCGGCCGTCATCGTCCCGTGGGCGCTGTATCAGCATGATCACGATCCATCGATCCTTGCGAATCAGTACGAGTCGATGACGGCGTGGGTCGACCTCGTCGACGACCTCACCGGTCAGACGGGACTCTGGAACACCGGGTTCCAACTCGGCGACTGGCTCGACCCGGCCGCTCCACCTAACAGTCCTGGGTCCAGCCACACAGACAAGTACCTGGTGGCGACGGCGTACCACGCACTGACCGCGAGGCTGCTCGCAGAGTCGGCGATCGTACTCGGGCACAGCGAAGACGCGGTGCGTTATGGCCGGGTCGCCGAGCGCGCCGTCGCTGCGTTCCAGAAGGAGTTCCTCTCGCCCAACGGCCGGCTCGTCAGCGACACCGTCACGTCGATCTCGGTGGCCCTCGTCTTCGAGTTGTTCGCGACTCCGGAGCAGGCCGCGCGGGCGGGAGCGCGACTGATCGAGCTGGTCGCGGCATCCGACTACCGCATCACCACGGGGTTCGTCGGAACCCCTCTGGTCTGCGACGCGCTCACCATCGCCGGAGGAGTGGACCACGCGTACCATCTCCTGCTGCAGGACGAGCCGCCGTCGTGGCTCTATCAGGTCGGCATGGGGGCGACGACCATTTGGGAGCGCTGGGACAGCATGCTTCCCGACGGTTCCATCAATCCCGGCGGGATGACCTCGTTCAACCATTACGCCCTCGGAGCGGTCGCGGACTTCATGCACCGGGTCGTGGCCGGGCTCAACCTCCCCGAGCCGGGCAGCGACGTCGTGGTGATCAAGCCGCGGCCCGGCGGCGGTCTCACGCAGGCTGCCACCCGTCACCTCACGACGCACGGCGAGGTGGGCGTGGAGTGGAGCCGGCGCGGTACCGACTTCACGATCGACGTCGATGTCCCGTTGGGCCTTCGAGCCCGGGTGACTCTGCCGGGGTCGGACGACGCGTTCATCGAGGTCGGACAGGGCAAGCACAGGCTTGTCGGTGAGTTTCGCAGCGCCGAGGACGACCCGCGCAAGCCGGCGAAGCGACTGTGGTGAGGAGAGAGATGCACGGATCAGTGTTCCCGTTGGTCGACGCCGAGACGACGTACGGTCGGGTCCGAGGCACCGTCGAGCGCGGAGCGCTCGCCTTCAGAGGAATCCCCTACGGCGGATCGACTGCGGGGCCGAACCGGTTTCGGCCGCCGAGGCAGCCGGCGGGTTGGGATGACGTGCGGAGTTGCTTGTTCTGGGGTCCGCAGGCGCCTCAGCAAGCCCTCGGCCAGAACAACCTCGGCCTGAGCGGCGACGAAGACGCGTTCGTCTTCTATCGGGGCTCAGCGGCGGTGGCTCAGAGCGAGGACTGTCTGCGGGTGAACGTCTGGACTCCCGACCTGGTCGGTGCGCGGCCGGTCATGGTCTATCTGCACGGCGGAGCGTTCACCGGAGGATCGGGAAACGACCTGCTGGCGTACGACGGCGCGAACCTCGCACGTTCTGAGGACTGTGTGGTCATCACCTCGAACCACCGCCTCAACCTGTTCGGCTTCCTCGACCTCAGCTGGCTGACCGGCTACGAGGACAGCGCGAACCTCGCAATGCAGGACATCGTGTCGATGCTGCAGTGGGTGCGCGACAACGCCGCATCGTTCGGTGGAGACCCGGGGAACGTCACGATCTACGGGCAGTCCGGCGGTGGCGGCAAGGTCTCGTGCCTGCTCTCCATGCCGTCGGCCCAGGGACTTTTCCACAAGGCTGTCGTGCAGAGCGGTTCGTTCGCCGACATTCTGGACCCCGACGCCTCGCAAGCACAGGCTCGCGAGGTTCTCGGGCGTATCGGAGTCCAGCCCGATCAGCTCGACGGGATTCCGATGAGTGCGCTGGTCGATGTCGCGGCCGGTTTCGGGTTCACGGATTGGCGGCCGGTCCACGACGGGCAGATCATCGCAGAGCCTCTGCTCGGCGATCCCTCGGCTCCGGGCGCCGGCGCGCTCTCGGCTCGGGTGCCGCTGATCGTCGGAGCGAACCAGAACGAGTTCGTGAACGGCCTGGACAATCCCCGTGCCGAGACAATGACCTGGAGCGATGTCCGCTCGGAACTCCTCGCCGATCTCGGAGCCTCCGCAGTGGACGATGTGCTCGCTGCGTACAAGGATCGTTACCCTGATGAGTCGCCGTTCGGCCTCTTCGCCACCATCAAGGCCGCTCCGATGCGGGTGGCGGCAGTGCGCCAAGCGGAAGCCAAGGTCGCGCAGGGCGGGGAGGCTTGGCTCTACCAGTTCGCCTGGAAGACCCCGGTACTCGAAGCCCGGCCCGGCACCTTCCACAGCGCCGAGATCGCCTTCGTGCAGAAGAACGCAGGCCTGTGCGAGCGACAGACCGGCGCGACCGCGGATGCCCTCGAAGTCGCCGAAGCAGTGGGCGGAGCATGGGCGGACTTCGCGAGAACAGGGCGTCCAGGAGAGCAGTGGCGACCGTGGGACGACGGGCGCTCGACGATGATCTTCGACGCCCCCGGTCGGTGCGAGGTGAACTTCGACGACCGGATTCTCCAGGCGGTCGGCGACGCGACGTGGACGTGGGGGTGAGGGAGAGGAGCGATGCTCACCTTGAACCTGCGGACGCGTGCAGGCGTCACACGCCGGCGGAGGTTCGCGAAGGGGTCGCCTACCCTGCGCGAGTCGCCTGTTCGAGTAGTTCGAGGATGTGCACGTAGGTGCGTCCCGTCGCCCGGGACATGCCCAGCTCGCACGTTCTGTTCGCCGATGCATAGGCTTCGAACGTCCGGGAGTTGATCTCGGATGCCTCGACTTCTGTCGCGGATGCCGTCAGTTCGGGGTGGAGCATGCCGCGATCTCCGGCAAACGCGCAGCATCCCCAGTCGATGGGTTCGTAGACGTCTTCGCTGATGGCCCGTGCGATGCCGGCCAGGTGGTCGTTCACGTTGAGTGCCGTTGTCGAACACGTGCGGTGGAGGGCGACGGAGGCCAAGGGGGTGGTCACGGCGAGTTTGCCGAGGAGATTCGTGTTCGTGAACTCCACGGAGTCGATGAATCGCAATGAGGCGTACTGCGGGCCGGCGGACCTTGCCTTTTCTGCCATCGTCTCGAGGCCTTCCGTGCAAGAGGCGGCATCGCACACGATCGGCAGCCTTCCGCCGTCGCTCGCCGCCAGGAGAGACGGGAGAACGCGCTCGGACATCGTGGCGTAGCCGTCCGTGTGGCCCTTCGACTTCCACGGCGTCCCGCAGCACATGTCGGCCACGCCTTCGGGCTCGACGATCGCGACGCCGGCCCGCCCTGCGAGCAACCGGAACGCCTCGCTGCTGCCGACACCGTCGCCGCCGGGGCCGAACATCGTGCCGATGCACGCCGCGAAGAAGACCGCCTGCGCCGCGGGGGTCTCGCCGGTCGCCGGTCGCTTGCGGCCGCCGCGAGGGAGATCGCCTGAGTAACGGGGCACCTCGTCGGCGCCGAGCAGCGCGCGGCCGACATCGGTCGCGGCGGTGATGAGCGGTGCGGGAAGAGCATCGGCGAGCGTGAGCGCGGCTCCGCCGGCGCGGGTGACCGCGCCCCAATGCTTTGCGGCGAGACTCCAGCCTGCACCGGTGAACCGGTTTGCGGTCTCTTCGCGGAGTCGCCGGACGAGGTCGCCGGTGTTGATGTCAACCGGACAGGCGACCGCGCACATGCCGTCGACGGCGCAGGTCTGCACGCCGTCGTAGTCGTAGTCGGCCGCGAGCTCGGACAGCAGTCCTGTGTCACCTCGGTCTTCCGCGGCTCGCATCTCCCGCCGGAGCACGATCCGCTGACGTGGCGTCAGCGTGAGATTCTTGCTCGGGCAGGTCGGTTCGCAGTATCCGCACTCGACACAGCGATCGACTTCCGGCTCGACCGAAGCGCTCGACTTCAGGTTGTGGAGGTACGAGGAAGGGTCGTCCGACAGGAGCACACCGGGATTCAGGATGCCCAGCGGGTCGAACAGGCGCTTGATCCGGCGCATGACCTCGTACAGCTCGTCACCGAACTGTCGGCGGACGAACGGCGCCATGATGCGCCCAGTCCCGTGCTCGGCCTTCAGGGTCCCCCTCTGCTCCAGGACGAGGTCGACCAGATCGGCGGTGAAGCGTTCGTAGCGTGCGACGTGGTCTGGGTCGTCGAAGCGTTCGCTGATCATGAAGTGGATGTTGCCGTCTTTGGCGTGCCCGAAGATCACCGTGTTCGTGTAGCCGTGCGCAGAGAAGAGCACATTCAGTCGCTCGCACGTCTCGAGCAGTCGTTCGACCGGGACGGCTATGTCCTCGAGCAGCGCAGTCGTGCCCGACGGGCGGGCGCCTGCCACAGCTGTATACAGGCCTTTCCGGACGTGCCAGAGCGAGGCCCGGGCTGCGGGGTCGGTGACGAATTCGAATGGCGACGTGAGTTCGAGGGTTCCGAAGAGCTCCTCGAACGCTGTGATCTTGCGGCGCAGCGCGGCCTCGTCCGTGGCATGGTGCTCGATCAGGAGGGCGGCCTGATCGACGATTCGGATCGCTGCGATCTCGGTGGGCACGTCGCTGAGCGACTGTGCGACGCGCAGTGACGTGGCATCCATCAGCTCGATCGTGGCAAGGCCGGCAGCGACGAGGTGGGGGAGCGCCGCGGTGGCCGACCGCAGATCGGGGAAGACGAGAAGGCCGGTAGCGATCGACGGTGAAACCGGCACCGTCTCGAAGGTCGCTTCGGAGACGAACCCCAGAGTTCCCTCGCTGCCGATGAGCAGGTGGGCGAGGATGTCGATCGGCCGGTCGAAGTCCAGGAGGGAGTTGAGCCCGTAGCCCATGGTGTTCTTCATGGAGTACTGGTGCCTGATCTCCGCCACCAGGTCGGGTCGGCGCAGAAGCGATTCCCGCAGCTCCCGGAGGCCGGTGTGCAGCGCGGGCTCGCGGTCGAGGAGGGTGTCGTCCGAGTCCGGGCTGCCCGTGTCGATCATGGTCCCGCTGGCCAGCGTGACGACAAGCGACCGTAAGGTGCGGTAGGTGTTCTGCTCGATGCCGCACGCCATACCGCTGGAGTTGTTCGCAATCACGCCGCCGACCGTGCACGCGATCTCGCTCGCCGGGTCGGGGCCGAGGCGTCGGTGGAAGCGGGCGAGCCGGGCGTTGACCTGACGGATCGTCAGGCCGGGTTGAACGGTCACCGACGTTCCGTCGGTGGACACGGACATCCTCTGGAACCGCTGGCGGGTGTCCAGGAGCACGGAGTCGCTCACGGCCTGTCCGCTCAGGCTCGTGCCGCCCGAGCGGAGCGTGATGGGGATCCCCTGCGCGGAGCACGCGCGGAAGACGGCGCTCACCTCCTCGGCAGACGTCGGCTGGACCACGGCCGAGGGCACGAGGAGGTAGTGGGACGCGTCATGGGCACGCGAGAACCGGTCCACGGAGCGGTCCAGAACGGAGACGCCGGCCGGCAGAGCTGCTTCGGCGAGGACAGAGGCGATACGGGAGGGCATGCTGCCGCCTATTCCTGGGTTGAGACGCAATGAGACAACGTTGTTTGATCGAGTGTTCCAACTGTTGCATAAAAGCCCAGGAATCCCAAGGCGCGGTCGGCAATCGACACTTGTGCGGACAAACAACGTTGTTTTAGCCTGTTGCGGAAGCCGGACGGACGGCCTTGACGATCGATGAGGATGGTTACGATGGTGCGACCCACACGGGCCGATGCAGGAAAGCGCCCGATCCGGGCGGGGCTGGCGACGGCGCTGATCCTCGGCGTCGCCGTGAGCGCGCTCAGCCTCCCGCCGGCGAAAGCGGCGAACGCCGCGGCGATCACGGCGGCGGGTACTCCGGTCACCTACCCGCTCGCAGGCGACGACTTCGGCGACCCGTGGGCGGTGACGGGAACCGTCACCGCCGAGGCGTCGGTTCTGCTCGCTCCGGGCGGCGTTCTCTGGGAGGGCATCCCGGTGGGCTCGGGAGATGCCCCCCAGAGCGGTGATGTGGTGCACGCTTCCGTCGACGTCACTCTCGATTCCGGCGTGACTACGCAATCCGACGTTCTCGTGCGGCTCACCGACGGCAGCTCGATCCTCGCGGAGCGGAGCGACCTGACGGGGCTCGCTCGTGGCGCCCGCGTCACTGCCGAGACGAGCTTCGTCTCGAACGGCGGGACCATCGGCGCGGGAGCCGGCGCGCTCTATCTCGAACTGCACAACGACACCTCCGCGCCCATCGAGTTCCATGCCGTGCACGCGTGGGGGATCCGCGGCGCCGGTGAGCGCGTCGACTACGCCGTCCCGAATGGCGACTTCTCCGCGGCGCCCGGAAGCGGCAACTGGTCCGGCAACGGTGCGAGCCCACTGCGCAGCGTGCTGCTGGCGCCCGGTGCGGGCATCAGCCAGTCGCTCCCCGTCGGGGCCAGCGCGAGCAGCCCCCTTCCCGGAGACACTCCCACCCTGTCGTTCCGCGCGTTCGTCTCCCCCGAAGACGCGGTCGCCCGTCCAGTCGGATCCGTCAGCTCGGGGGAGACGGCGATCGCGTCCGCCGCACTACCGTCGTCGACCTCGCGCGGCACCTGGCAGACCCTGACCAGCAGCGCGCTCGGCGCCGGAGCCGTACCGCCCGGCGCAACGACAGTGACCGTCGCTCTGACGAACACAGGCGACGCGCCGCTGCGCCTCGCCGCCGTACAAGCTACGGTGATCCGTGCCGTCAAGAACGACGACCTGAACGGCGACGGGGTCGTGAACGCGGCGGATGCCACCTGGCTGGCTGCTCAGGTCAGAGCCGGAACCACCGATCCAGCGCTCGACTACGACGGCGACGGACAGGTGACGCTCGCCGACGTCTCGTACTTCACCCGCTTCATCCTCGGCGACCGCAGCGAGGTGTACGCGAACCTGGCGCATCTCGACTTCCTCAGCGAGCACGTCACCGTCGACGGCATCCCGATGCTGATCGTGCACCTCTATTCAGCGCCTGTCGACCCTGCCGACCTCAGCCGCGGCTACACCTGGATCTCGGACCCGCAGGAGGGCATCGCCGCCCTCGACGACGTCGCGCGCGCCGCCATCGTCTGGGCCGAGCACTACCGCACCTACCGGGACGCGCACAGCTACGAGCAGCTCAAGCTCGCGCTCGCGTTCGTCATGTGGATGCAAGCCACCGACGGCGACTTCGACAACTTCGTCGACCGAGACGCCGCGGGCGCCATCTACAAGCGCGACAGCCAGTCGTCGTCGACCAGCTTCAGCTACTGGGCGGCGCGAGGCTACGAGGCCATGGCCACGGCGCTCCCGCTCATCCGGAAGAGCGACGCGGCGCTCACGGCCCAGCTGACCTCCCATCTCTCGCTGAGCCTGAAACGGCTGGGGCAGGTCGTCGCACCGATCCCCGGGGCGAAAGGCGCGTCGGCACCGGCCCTGCTCGGCGGCGACGTGTGGCTTTCGTCGATCGCGGTGTCGGCGCTCGCCGCGCACGCCCCAAGCCTGGCCGGCGCTGCCAAGGCGCGCGCCGTCGCGCTTGCGGGCCGGCTCGGGAAGGGCATCGGCACGCACCAATCCGGCGACTTCATGACCTATCCCCTCGGTGCGGTCACGAACACCGGCGGGCAGTGGGACGAATGGGGCAGCATCCAAGCAAAGGCGCTCGCGCTCGCTGGACAGCTCTCCGGCGACAAGACGCTGATCAAGAAGGCCGAGCTGGAGGCGGACAGCTACCTCTCCGACCTCCTCATCTCCGGTCGCTCGTTCTCGGTCAACCCGAACAAGTCCGGACTCCCGGCGATCAACTACGCGACGGCGTCGTACGTCGAGAACTACCTCACGCTGTACTCGGTGACCGGGCTGAAGAAGTACGCCGACCTGGCTGGGATCGCCGCCACGTGGTGGACGGGGCAGAACGCGATCGGCGTTCCGATGTTCGACCAGGCCCTCGGTCTCGCCTTCGACGGGATCACCGTCGACGGGCTCAACAACAACAGCGGAGCCGAGTCGGTGGACGAGGCGCTTCGCGCCATCCTCCGGCTCAAGCGCGTGCCAGAGGCGGCAGCGTTGATGACCTCGGCCAAGACCGTCGAGCGCGCCACGCAGACCATTCAGTTCGAGGACCTCTACCGCCAAGGCCGGCCCGCCGACGCGGCACTCGCCCTGCCGGGCGGGCAGCTCAACGATCCAGCGCAAGCGCTCGTGAGCCAGAGCGCCACCTCCGGCACGGACGAGAAGGCGATCTACGCCGACGCGCTGCCGATCACCCGATCGCAGCCCGTGTACGGCAACTGGCAGGGCACTCATGCGATCTTCGTGAAGGGCGTCGGCTACGACAACGTCCGCATCTTCGACGGCGGGTCGCTCAACATCGACGTTCCCGTGGGCGGTGCTGGACAAGCGCAGGTCGGAGACGCCCTCCGACTCAACTTCGCCGCTCTGGTTCAGTTCCAGACCACCCTGCGCGCCAGAGTGCTCGCCGTGGACGCGTCAGGGGCGCAGACGCTCCTGGCCGACGACAGCGGGTTCAGCTACAACGCCCGCACCTGGTACTCGGGCAGCGGGTCGGTGAACACCACTCCGCTGGCGACGGTCCCCGCCGGGAGCGTCTCCGTGCGAGTCGAGTTCTCGAGCACTTCGACCAACCCCAACGCCTACGAGGGGTACTCGACGGTCACGCTGGCGAACCTCTACCGCCTCGGCACTCCGGAAGTCCGCTACGGCTCGACGCGTCTCTCCGGATCGGCCTACGCGCTCGCCGAGGCGGGCTCCAGCCGCACTTTCTCGGTCGATGTGGCTTCGGCAGGCGAGTACTCGGTCTTCCTGAGCGAGGTGGGCCGGCCGAAGGCAGCATCAGCCGCGATCGCCATCGGCGGCGCCTTCCGCTCGACCGCGACGGTGCCGGCCGGCGCGGGATCGGTGTCGATCGTGAACCTCGGGCGCGCATCGCTGGCGGCCGGCGCGACCACCCTCACGGTGACCGTCCCGCCGGGAGCCGATGCCGGGCTCGACGCGCTGATCCTCTACCCCGTGCAGACGACGGCGACCTACGCTCTCCTCGATGGACGGAAGGTGACGGTGCTGAGGGATGCCTCGGACGGCACGCTGACGACCGGGACGCCTCGGCAGATCGCCGCCCGGATGGCGCCGATCCCGGACGTCGCACCGACGATCGGCGGCACGGCGGCGCCGCGGTCGGTCCTGACGGTCGACCCCGGCAGCTGGACGCCGGCCGGGGCGAGCTTCTCGTTCCGGTGGCTCCGCGACGGCCAGGAGATCCCGGGCGCTCGCGGGCGGAGCCACACCGTCACGCAGAGGGACGCAGGGCACGAGCTGAGCGTCGCTGTGACCGCGAGCGAGCGCGGACGGACGCCGGGCCACGCGGTGAGCGCTGCCGTCGTCGTCTCCGCAGCGAAGTGAGCCCGGTCAGCGCCGCGCGGACGACAGGTTCGCGCCGCACTCGTCGAGCAGATTCCGGAGGGCCAGCGCAGCCGGCTTGGGACGCCCCCAGAAGTCGACGACGGCCAGGCTCACAGCGCACGGGAACGTGTCGTGCCCCATCCACAGCATGAACCCGCCTGTTGCGGGGAAACGTCGGAGCGCACGCTCGAGAGCGATGACGAGCATCCTCGCCTGACGCTGCGCGCTCGCGTCCAACCACAGCTTGACCGGAACGTGACGGTCACGGGAGTCGAAGCCCGCGAGCCACCAGCCGGACGAGTGCGTCCAGAGCGCGCGGATCCGGTCGTCGTCCAGGCCGTCGGGCAGGAGGCCGAAAGCCTCGAGCAGGTCTGCGGCGCTGGCTCCGGCCACTCCCACCTCCGACCGGAAGAGGGCGTCGTCGGCCGCCCAGTAGGCGTCCCACTCCTCTTCGTCGCCGCCGAACTCCCACGGCCCGTGGACGTCATGGTGGAGGCCCCGGCCGAACTCGGCAGCGGAGGCCTCGAAGCGTGGACCGGACGGTGTCGTCGCCACATACCGGGCTCCAGGCGCGAGATCGGCGCACACCTCACCGGCCGCCCGAAGCGTGGGGTGCTCGATCGTCAACGGCGCACCGGGAACGGCGGGCGCCGTCACGCGGGTGAGCTCGTTGCCGCCGCACCACAGTGCGAGTGCGGGGTGATGGCCGAGCGTCGTGACGTAGTCGGCCGCGATCCGGCGGAACTCGTCCACGATCGCCGCGTCAGAGGGAGGCTCGTTGTCGAGCCCGGAGGAACTGAGCGGGAGGTCCTGCCAGACGAGCACGCCGAGCCTGTCGCACTCATCGTAGAACGCCGGGCGTTCCGCCCGTGCACCGCCCCACACCCGGATGACGTTGAATCCGAGATCGAGGTATTGCCGGACACGGGCGCGGATATCGGCGTCGCTCACGTCGGCGTGGTCAGCGCGCAGCGGGACCCAGTTGACGCCCGCGAGGAAGATCTCCCGGTCGTTGACGACGCACAGCCAGGGGTCTGCGTCGGGCGCGGCGCCGGGATTCCGGCGCCACTCCAGAGTGCGGAAGCCCACCTGGCGGCTCGTCGACTGCGTCTGGTCTCCGGCGCGGACCTCGATCAGCACGGTGTACAGGGCTTGGGCGGCGGTCGGGCGCACGTGCCACAACCGCGGCCGGGGGACGGACAGCGTGCGCAGGTCGCCCGCCGCGCCGGACTCCGACGTGACGACGGTTCCGGAACCGTCGGTCACCGAGAGCTCGACGGCCACGCCCGCGGGGAGTTCGCAGCGACGCAGATCCACTGTCACCGTTCCGTCTCCCGTGTGTTCCACAACGGCATTCACGACGACTTCGTCGAGTCGCCAGCGGGGACCCACCCGAAGCCGGATGCCGTCCGCGATGCCGATCTGCACGGTGCGAGGGGTCCAGTCCCAGCCGAAGGAGAAGCGCGGCTTCCAGTCGCGGATGCGGGAGGTCCAGCCGTTCTGGCCGAGGGCGTCTGGGACGCGGGTGAACACAATCGTGAGCAGGTCGCCGTCGCGACCGAGGCTGTCGGTGATGTCGAAGCGCTGCCGGACGAACGCGTCCGCGAACTCTCCGACGACGGTCTCCCCGATGAGGATGAACCCTTCGCCGTCCAGCATGTCGGCCTCGAGCACGATCCGCTCGTCGGTGCCCGCGATGCTCTCCCTCAGTGTCGCTGTGGGGATCGCGCGCTCGAATGTCCAGTGCCGGTTCTCGATCCACTCGGAGGCGCGCGAGTCCGTTCCGCGGTAGGCGCTCGGGGCGATGCCGGCGCGCACGAGCGCCCCGCGGACCGAGCCGGGGACCGGCGCAGGGATCGGACCGATGTCGGCGGTCGACACCTTGGCCCGCTCCGGCGTGAGGCCGAGCAGCCAATCGTTCTGACGCCATCCGCGCAGGGTCCACTCTCCCGAGAGGTCGATCGTGTCGGCAGAATCCGCGGTCACGCCACGTCCTGGCGATAGAGGTACATCTCGCGCGTCCCGGAGGGCGCGTCCCAGCCCTGCGCGAAAAGGATGTCACCGTCATAGCGGACCAGGCCGCCCCACGAGAGGGACCCGCCACGGTTCAGTGCGAGCTGCCGGAACGGGTCGTCGACGTTGTACAGGGCCTGGGCGGCCGCGAACTCGCCGGACGCGTCGCGGTAGAAGAAGTCGAGCACGATGCTGCCGGAGTCGTCGTGCCCCGTCACGGCGCAGGAGACCTCCAGCAGCGTGCCGCCGAGCCCGGACAGGTCGAGGTAGGGCTGCTCGGCGAACGACCAGTTCACGAGATCGTCCGATCGTCCGATGTACGGGCTCCCTCCGCAGCCCTCCGACAGGTACATGAGATACTGCCCGCCCACGCGGACCGCCCGCCCACTCAGGTCACGCGGGATGACGGCACCCTTGGCCCAGAGCCGCGACACCTCGTAGGGAACGGCGAGCCCGCGCTTCTCCCAGTGCACCAGGTCGGTCGAGGTTGCCACCTTCACGTCGCACCCGAGGGACGCGATCGGATAGCCGGGGGACGGGTAGCGGTCTGCCTCGGTGCTGCCCGCTGCCCGCCAGATCCCATTGTAGAAGAGGACGTACCCTTCGTCGGTGCGGTAGACCTTGGGGTCCTCGCAGCTGAGAAGCTCATCGTCCGTGGTCGGGTAGACGACGGGGTTGGCGGGTGAGTCGCTCCAGCCGCCATCGGCGGTGTATGTCGCCAGGCCGATCCTGCTGGCCGTCGACTCCTTGCGGGGGGAGGCCCGGTAGAACATGTGCAGCGCGTCGCCGTCGACGATCAGCGACGGGTTGAAGACAGAGCTCGACGTCCAGCCGATGCCCGTCGGGTCCGGCCACTGACCGTGCGGGCGGAACGTCAGCGACTCGTCGCGGGCGAACGGCCCGATCGTCCATGCGGGGCGCTGCGCGTAGTGCCGCGAGAACTGGTCTGTCGAGATCCGGTCGGTGAGCGGGTCGGAATGCTCGAGGGCGGCCTCGTAGCTGGCGCGCAGGCCTTCCGGCGAGAGTCGTTCCATCGACATCCTCCAGATGGGGTGGGTCGCTGCGACACGGTCGGGCAGCGGGGACAGGGTTGAACACTACGGACTCAGAACAACGTTGTCCAGAGCGCTTGACATTATTCTTCTGGGGACAGCAAGATAGGGGTGAAACAACGTTGTTCCGTTCTTTCCCGAAAACGGAATCCGATCCCCACCCGCCCGGGAGGCTCCGAGCGGGACGTGACAAAGGAGTTGCATCATGAAGGCAATCACGCAGAAACGCCGGGCGGTGAGACACGGCGCTGTGGCCATCGCGATCGCCGGAGCCCTCATCGCTCTCGCAGGCTGCTCGGGCACGACGTCCGCAAGCGGCGACTCGGGCGGAAAGGTCAGCGGAACCCTCAACGTCCTCGTCCCCAGCGCCGCGGGCTCCGACGCCGGCTTCAAGGCCGTCAACGCCGCGTTCCAGAAGAAGTACCCGGACGCCAAGATCGTCTTCACGACGGTCCCCACGAACAACTGGGCGTCGGTCGAGTCCTCCCGACTCTCCGCCGGCAACGTCGATGTTCTCGTCGCGAGCCCCATCGAAACCCCGTCCTATGTCCCGGCCGGTTCGGAGTCGTTCGACGCCAAGGCTGCTGACGCCGGCACGTTCGTCGATCTGTCGAACGAGAGCTTCATGAAGAACTGGACGCCGACCGTGATCGATGCCCTGAAGTACAAGGGCAAGGATTACAGCGTACCGACCGGCCTCAGTTACTACACCGGCGTGTTCTACAACAAGGACCTCTTCGCCAAGCACGGGCTTCAGGTCCCGACCACCTGGTCCGAGTTCGTCGCGCTCTCCGACAAGCTCAAGGCCGCCGGGGTGACCCCGCTCGGTATCGGCGGCAAAGACAGCTGGCCGGCGGGACTGACGATGCTCGCCGCTGTGCAGGGTGCCTACCCCACGCAGTCCGACAAAGCCGATCTCGCCGAGCAGCTCTGGAAGCAGAAGGCGAAGCTCACTGATCCCAAGCTCGTGGACATCCTCAGCAAGGTGGACACGATGTACGGCTACGCCGAGCAGAACTTCGCCGGCGTCGCGTACAGCGACGTCCCGAGCCTGTTCGCCAACGGATCGGTCGCCATGACGCCGGACGGCACGTGGAACCAGACGACGATCGACGCCGCCGTCGCCGGCAAGTTCTCGTACGGGTACTTCCCGATCCCGACGAGTGACAACGCCGCGGACAACGCGACCTTGGGCGGCAAGGTGGAGATCCGTCTGTCGGCGACCACCGCGTCGAAGAACAAGACCGCGGCCCTGGCCTACCTCGACTTCTTCTCGCAGCCGGAGAACTACAAGCTCTTCATCGCGGACGCCGGCTTCGCACCAGCACAGGCGGGCATCGCCTCGACGCCGTTCCTCGACTCGATCAAGGACTACACGAAGTCGTTCAGCCTCGCGTGGGACAACATCTGGACGGCCAACGCCAACGCCGGACCTGCGGCGAAGTTCCCGTTCAACTACGTCGGGGTCGCCCCGCTCGGAACCGGCACCCCCGAAAGCGCCGCAACAGCCGCGCAGAAGGACTGGTCGGCCGCGTTCTAGGCTGTCCCCACGCGTCCGTCCGGGAGTGTCGCCGCAGAGCCGCTCCCGGACGGACCACACGATTCGAGGATCAATGACCACCTCTTACCCGTTCGGCCGACGAGGGTCGCTGCTGACGACCTTCGGCGCGGCCCAGGCGCTGATCATCGTCTTCGCGTTCGTCCCGGCGATCGCCGTGATCGCCATCAGCTTCACCGACATCAGCGGCCTCCCGAACTTCCCCGTCAACTGGGTGGGGATCCAGAACTACATCACGTTCTTCTCCGCGGCACACCTCGGCTACAACCTCAACGCGCTCGGGAACACGCTCGTCTACGCGCTCTCGACCACGGTCATCATCAATGTCCTCGCGCTCGGGTTCGCACTGCTGTTCAACCAGCGGCTGCGCGGCACCACTTTCTACCGCGCGCTGGTGTTCATGCCGACGGTGCTCGGCGTCACCGTGATCGGACTGATCTGGTCGCTCGTCTTCAACCCGAGCGGCGGCCCGGCGGCGGCCGTCTGGAAGTTCTTCGGGGCCTCCTCGGCCTTCTTCGGCGACCCCCACCTCGCACTGACGCTCGTCATCGCCGTCCAGATCTGGTCGGGCATAGGCGTGGCGATGGTGATCTACCTCGCCGGACTCCAGGCCATCCCCGCGGATCTCTACGAGGTGGCGAGCATCGACGGCGCCACTCCGTGGCAGAAGCTGCGTCACGTCACCTTCCCGCTGCTCGCGCCGTCCGTCACCGCGAACGTGCTGCTGTCCATCATCGGGGCGCTGCAGAGCTACCAGCTCGCGTATGTGCTCACCGGCCCGAGCAACCCGGCCACACAGCTGCTCTCGCTCGCGATCTTCGCCCAGGGCTTCGGAGGCGGCGTCAGCGGCAGCCAGGGCTATGCCGCGGCCATCTCGGTCGTCCAGTTCGTGATTGTGGGGATCATCTCCCTCGCGGTCATGTGGTACCTCCGCAGAAGGGAAAGCAAGCTGTGACCGCCATCCGCACCCGGGAGGTTCCGGCACGCGACGACGACCGCGGCGTGGCCGCCGCTCCCCGCGAAACCGCCCGCCGATCCCGCCGGCCGACGGCAGGCCGGGCGATCAACTACCTCCTCGCCATCCTCGTGGCGATCCTGTACCTGTTCCCGCTGCTCTACCTCCTGAACACCGCACTCAAGGACGACGCCCAGTTCTTCGCCAACCCCAACGGGCTGGTAACCGTCCCGAACTGGGCCAACTTTCCCGATGCCTGGAACCAGGGCAACTTCGGCGCCTACATGATCAACAGCGTCATCTACGCCGGCGGCGCCGCGGTGATCGGCACCGTCGTCTCGCTCTTGATCGGATTCCCGCTCGCACGCGGATACCTGAAGCGACCCGGTGTGTGGAATGTGATGCTGGTGCTCATCCTGTTCCTGCCGAACGCGATCATCACCCAGTTCCAGCTGCTGTTGCGGACCGGGCTCTACGACACCCAGATCGGCTACGTGCTCATCATGTCGGTCGCCGTGGGTATCGGCCCCATCCTGCTGCGCGGCTACGCGAAGTCGATCCCTGTCGAGATCGACGAAGCAGCGGCGCTCGACGGCGTCGGCTACCTCCGCTATCTCACGACCTTCGTCATTCCGATGGCGCGTCCCGCGCTCGTGACGGTGTTCATCCTGCAGGCCATCAGCGTCTGGAACGAGATCATCCTTGCGACGGTGCTGCTCCCGGATCCGGACAAGGCGCCGGTCACCCTGGGGCTGTATGCCTTCCAGGGTCAGTACACGAGCCACTGGGGGCTCCTCGCGGCGGCGACGATGATCGTGGCCGGACCGCTCGTGGCCGCGTACGTCTTCCTGCAGCGCTATCTGGTCAGCGGGGTGCTGGGAGGCGCGGTCAAGGGCTGAGGCGCATGCGGCGTCAGCCCGATGTGGCCTCCTCCGAACCGCGCAGGATGAGCTCGACCGGCAGTACGGTCGTCGTCGACGGGCTCGTGTCGCCATCGATGCGCGCGAGGAGGCGCTCGGCCGCCAGACGCCCCATCTCCTCGATCCGCGGAGTCGCGACCGAGACGGCGGGCGTGCCGAGGCGTGCAGACTCGAAGTCGTCGAATCCGATCAGAGGAATGGCCGTGCCCGCGTCTCGGAACGCGAGCACCGACCCGATGCTCGCACGGTTGTTGGCCGCGAAGATCGCGTCGGGTCGCTGCTCGCGCAGCAGGCGCGAGACGATGCTCGCGGCCTCGTCGGCGCTGTGGGCCCCGGTGACGATCAGGTTCTCGTCGAACGTGATCCCCGCGTCCTCGAGCGCCAGGCGGTATCCGCGGAGGCGCTCCGACATCGTGTACAGCGCGAGCGTGTCGCCGACGAACGCTACGCGCCGGGCGCCCGTCGCGGTCAGCGCGGCGGTCGCTGCGTTGGCGCCTCCGGCGTTGTCCGCCAGGATCGTATCGCTCCAGGTGGCGTCGGCGGGACGGTCGATGACCACGAGCGGGGGGACCGGCGGCGTGACATCCGCCCACGACCGTCCGGGGTGGGCGGGCGGAACGACGATGAGCCCGTCGACCTGCTGCCCGATGAAGCGATCGACGAGGCGGTCGTGGTTCTCGCCGCTCTCTTCGGAGCTCGCGGTGATGAGGAGGTAGCCCGCAGCGGCGGCGGCCGATTCGATCGCGCGCGCGATCGTCGAGTAGTAGGGGTTGGCGAGGTCGCTGATGACCAGGCCGATCATCCGGCTCGAACGGCCGGGACGCAGGCTCGCGGCGGCGAGGTTCCTGCGATAGCCGAGGAGGGTGATCGCGTCGCGGATGCGTTTGGCGAGCTCCGGGTTGATGTTCGTCTCGCCGTTGACGTACCGGGAGACCGTCTTGAGCGCGACGCCCGCCTCCTGGGCTACGTCGTTCATCGTCGGCGGCCGGCTCATTCCGTCCCCACCCGTCCTGCTCGATGTCGGAAGTGCGCGGCCCATGTGGGCCGCGCACTCCGATTCTATGGGCGCACCGGCAGGTGGCCCGGTACGTTCAGCGGTCACCGCATCACCGGGTCACCGGTGCCCACGTCCTGCTCTCGCCGGCCGCCAGTGCGGCGTCGTACAGCTGGTGGGTACGAGCCGCCTCCAGCGGGGTCGCGGCGCCGAACCGGTCGCCCAGCTCGCCGGCGCGCTCGGCCAGGTACACCGCCCACATCTGCAGGATGGCGTCGGAGAAGCCCGTCTCGAAGATGCCGCCGGTGACCGTCGGCCACACCGACTGGCTTCCGACCTCGATGGCCGTCCAGCCCTGCTCGCGCCCGACGCCTGGCACCTCGCCGACGCTCAGGATCTCGACGCGCTTCGGATTGGAGGTCGCGAATCGCACGCCGCCGGTCTTGCCAACCACCTCGAACACCCACGTGTTCTTGTTGCCGGGAGCGATGCGCTTGGTCTCGACCGTAATCGGGAAGCGCCCGGTCCCGTCCTCGACCCATCCCCACACCGTCGCGTTCTCCCACGTGTCGCACACTTCCGGCTCGCCGGTGGGGCCGGGCCGCTGCGGCACGAGGTTCTGGAGGGCGGCCGTGAGCGAATCAGGCACCCAGCCCAGCCGGAGCGGGACGTGCCACGCGTGCATGCCGAGATCGTTCATGACGCCCGCCTCGCCGCAGTACTTCGCCTGCCGCTTCCAGTTGATCGGCTTGTGCTCGTCCAGGTCGCTGGAATGCAGGAAGGCGCTTCTGACCTCGATGATCTGCCCGGCCGCACCAGAGCGCACGTAGTCGATCGCGCGCTGCGCGCCGGGGAAGAACGGCATCTCGCTCGAACACCGCACGAAGCTCTCAGGGTGCTCATCGAGCGCGCGGAGGATCGCGGCGGCGGCGGCCGAGTCGATCCCGAAGGGCTTCTCGGCGAGGAGGTCCTTGCCTGCGCGGATGACGTCCGTGTAGATCTGTTCGTGCAGATCGTGCCGCACGGCGACATAGACGACGTCCACCTCCGGGTTCGCGAGCAGTTCCGCGTAATCGGTGGTGGTCTGGGTGACGGAGTCGATCTGGTCGAACCAGGCGAGAGCCGCTGGATTGATGTCGCAGACCGCCGTCAGACGCGGCCGCACCGGGTGGTCGACGAGCGCGGGCCAGCGTTGGATGGCGGCGGCGATCTCGCGGCCCATCAGGCCGCCGCCGATGATCCCGATCCCCACCCTCTGTGCCGTCATCGTGCGACCTCCTCGAGCGTCGCGGCGGCCGAGTCGACCGAGGCGCCCTCGTGGAGGATCCGCATGAGCGCGGCGGTGATTCCTGCGGGGTTCGTGTGCTGGACGATGTTCCGCCCGTACACGATGCCCGACGCGCCTGCGTCGAGCACCCGTGCGGTGCGCTCGAGCAGGGTGCGGTCGTCGACGCGGCCGCCGCCGCGGACCAGCACGGGAACGCCGTCGGCGACCTCGATCACGCGGGAGTAGGCGGACAGGTCGTCGGCGGGGTCGGCCTTGATCAGGTCGGCCCCGAGCTCGACCGCCTGGCGGACGAGCGTCACGATCTTGTCGATGTCGCCGTCGACCGAGTATCCGCCGGCCCGAGAATTGTCCTGCATGACGAGGGGCTCGATCATGAGCGGCATCCCATAGCGGGTGGCCTCCTCGCGGAGAGCCATGATCGATCGGATGTTCGCCTCGCGGATCTCGGGGTGGCCGGGCAGCTGCATGAGGTTCACGCACACCGCCACGGCGTCGAGGCGCACGGCCTCCTCGATCGCGTTCGGCACGTGATGGCTGAAGATGTGCGAGTCGAGGGGATTGCCGTAGACGTTGGCGACATCCGTGCGCATGACCAGCGAAGGCTTGTCCTTGCCGGGGCGGGCCTGCAGCTTGCGAGCCTGGCCCAGGGTCAGCTGGATGGCATCGGGGGCGGCCCCGACGAGGACGTCGATCACGTGCGACATGCTCTCGATGCCGTCGATGAAGCTCGACTCTCCGAAGAAGCCATGGTCGACGGCAACGTCGAGCGCTCGCCCGGAGAGGGGATTGAACAACCGGTTCAAACGGTAGGGCGTCACTGCGATAACTCCTTCACAACCTGCCCGGGGCTTTCCCGAGGCTCACGACATGTGACAGAGTAGTGCGAAGAAACAACGTTGTCTATCGCATCGTGAAAGGAGTCCGCGTGCGCAGAGTTGCGATCGCAGGACATATCTGTGTGGACCTGAGTCCTGGCCTGGGAGCGCCCGCCGTCGTCGAGCCGGGAGGTCTCGTCGACGTCGGGCCGCTGACCATCGGCGTGGGCGGCTGCGTCGCGAACACGGCTCGGGCGATGGTGCGTCTCGGTCACCCGGTGACCGTCTATGCGACCGTCGGCGACGACGACCTCGGCGACGTCGTACGTCGCGGACTGACCGGCTCCGATCTCATCGACGCGCACGTGCGCGTCGTGCCGATCGCCACGTCGTACTCCCTCGTCATCGAGCAACCCGGGGTCGACCGCGTGTTCTGGCATCACCTCGGCGCCAACGCAGTCGTGGACGGCACCGACATCGTTCTCGACGACCTCGATCTACTGCACATCGGGTACCCCTCCCTGCTTCCGCGCCTGGTGGCGGAGGGCGGGGCCGCGCTCTCCGCCCTGCTGGCCGCGGCGAAGGCGGCGGGCGTGACGACCTCGATCGACCTGGCCGTCGTCGATCCCGACTCGGCAGCGGGTGCAGTGGACTGGCGCGCGCTGCTGCGCTCCATCGCACCCGGGATCGACATCCTCACGCCGAGCCTCGACGACCTCACCTCCGCGTTCGGGCTCCCGCGTGTGCTCGACCTCGACCTCGCCGAGCAGCTCGCCGACGAGCTCGTCTCGTGGGGTGTCGGCGTCGTCGCGGTCTCGTGCGGCTCGCTCGGAGTCGCCCTGCGAACCTCCGGAGAGTCGCGACTTCACACCGCCGGGCGGGCACTGGCGCCGCTCGCGGGGGAGTGGGCGGACGTCTCGCTCCGCGGTCCCGCCACCCCGCTGACGACGCTCCGGACGACCAACGGGGCGGGCGACGCGTCCACCGCCGGCCTTCTGCACGCGGTGTCTCAGGGTGCTGGGCCGGCGCTGGCTCTCCAGACGGCGGCGGCGAGCTCGGCCGCCCAGATCTCCGCCATGCCCGCGGAGGAGACCGCCTTCGATGCGGACGCGCATCGCCCGTGGGTTCTCGAGACGAACCGCCCGCCGGCGCGGTTCTATCGCGGAGGCGCTCAGATCGCCGCCTTCCGAGGCCTCCCCGACGCACCCGAGTACACGCCGGAGGACTGGGTCGGGTCCACAGTGAGCGTGCGGGGGCAGGAGGAGCACGGGCGAGCCGTACTCTCGAACGGCCGGTCGGTCGATGAAGCCGTCCGGTCCGCTCCGCGGGAGTGGCTCGGCCACGGCCACGTAGAGCGGTTCGGCGCCGACCCCAAGCTCCTCGTCAAGCTCCTCGACGCCGGACAGCGGCTTCCGGCGCATGTGCACCCCGACGCCGAGTTCGCGCATCGGGCCGTCGACGCCGCCCACGGCAAGGCGGAGGCCTGGCACATCCTGAAGGGGGGGAGCGTGCATCTCGGGTTCACGGAGAAGGTCGGCCGCGAGCGACTGGGCGAGTTGGTCGCTTCCCAGGACACCGGCACACTGCTCGGGATGATGCATACGGTCGACGTCGCGGCAGGCGACCGCGTCTTCGTGCCGCCGCGACTCGTCCACGCGATCGGGGAGGGCATCCTGCTGGTCGAGGTGCAGGAGCCGGAGGACCTCTCGATCCTCCTCGAATGGCAGGGCTTCGCGATCGACGGCGAGCGGGACGGGCACCTCGGAGTGGGCTTCGACCGGGCACTGGACGCGGTGGACCGGAGCGCACTGGCATCCCGGGAGTTGGAGCGCCTGGTCCGCCGCGCCGGCGACGCGGCCACCGGGCTGCCGAGCGACGCCGACGACTACTTCCGGCTCGAGGCGCAGGATGTTCACGGCGAAGTCGAGCTCGACGAGGGCTTCGCCGTGCTCGTCGTCACGGCCGGCACGGTCACGCTTGCCTCATTCGGCAACGCCGACCTCCCGCTGCGTTCCGGCGACACCGTCCTGGTCCCGGCCGGCGTTCGACGGCCCTCCCTCCGCGGCACGGGCGAGGTGCTGGCGGCGAGGCCGCCGAAGTGAGGGGCGCAGCCTCGCTGGCCGACCTGCGTGCGCAGGGACTGCTGGCGCACGACGACGCCGTCGCGAGCGTCGTAGAACGCGTCGGGCTTCCTGGCTCGGCCGACCATGCCCGCGTGCTCGACGCAGCCGTGGCGGGTGGGCTGCGCTTCGACGTCCTCCCCGCGCGCGGATTCGACATCGGGCGTGCGGAGTTCGCCGGCCTCCCGCTCGGGTGGGTCTCTCCCGTCGCCGACGCCAGACCCCTCGACCGTCCCGCGGGGAGCGCGTGGATCGACCGGTTCACCGGCGGCCTGGTGGCCACGTGCGGTCTGTTGCACATCGGAGCCGCTGATGATGGGCATCCTCTCCACGGCGACATCGGGCACCGGCCGGCCTCGCACGTGCGGGTCGAGCCGACGCGCGGCCGATCGCTCGTGCGGCTGAGCGCGGACGTCGAGAGTGCGTCGGTGTTCGGTCCGTCCGTCCGTCTGGAGCGGACGATCACGAGCGGTCTGCGCGAATCGGGCGACGGATTCGTGCGCATCGAGGACCGTGCCGTCAACACGGGCGCGGTCCCCGTGCCCCTCCGAATCCTGTACCACGTCAACTTCGGTGCCCCGGCCGTCCTCCCCGGCTCCCGTATCTCGGTGGACGCTGCACGGCATGCGTTTCGCGAGCAGGTGGTCGAGGTGCCGGAGTGGAGTCGGATGCCCGACCCGGCTCCCGCGATCGGCGAGGCGGTGATCCTGCACAGCGACCTCGCGCGGTCGGAGGACGGCTGGAGCGTCTGCACGGTGAGCGGGGGGCTGCTCGACATCGAGGTGGGCTGGCGAGCGGACACCCTGCCGTACCTCCACCAGTGGATCCTCCCTACGCGAGGGAGGTGGGCGCTAGGGGTCGAGCCGTCGTCGCACCCTCTCTTCGGCGGAGCGGCCGCGCCCACGGACGGCGACGGACTCGCTCCCGGCGAGGTACGGACATTCGAGCTGATGGTCGCCGTGCGCGCGGCGATCTGATCTCAGGCCGGCGCCGACAGCCATTCCCACTCCCCGGGAGCGAGCGTGAGGTCGACGCCCGCGCCGCCCCCGGTGAACCGGATCGTCGCCTCCTGCACGGAGCCCGTGCCGTTGTAGGCGACGAAGCGGCCGGGCGATCCTGCGCGGCCGGGGTCGGGGTCTGCGTTCAGCACCATGATCTGCGGATTGTCGGACGCGGCCAGCGCATCCCACAGCAGATGCGCCCAGAACAGCCAGCCGGCACCGTAGATCTCCTGCCCGATGGACCCGCCCGAGCGAGTGCCGTCCAGCATCGGCAGCTCCTCGAACGGGATGTGCGGCAGGGCGAAGTCGTGGCGATCCGGGCCGAACGCCGGGAGGAATCCGACGTTGACGCGACGAGCTCGGTCCAGGACGCGGAGGAGTCCGCGCGGGTCGCGTTCGCGATCCACAACGCTCGCGAGGCGCACCGCCACCTCCACATCCTCGAAGAACGCCGGGTAGACGATGCCCGTGCACGCCTGGAACATGCTGAATCGAGCGCCGCGCTCGGCGTCGACGGGCTGCGGGTCGTCGTACCAGTACATGGCGCGAAGAGTCTGCGCCAGGAAGTACTCGCGCAGTTCCGCCCACTCCTCGGCGGGCTCCAGGCGCGCGAGTTCGTCTGCGGCGATCATCGCGTGGGGCGCGAGGACCGCCTCCTGGGGAACATCGTCGATGTGCAGATTGGCGAGCGCGCGCAGTGCGCGTCCAGCCTCCTCGCGATAGCGGCCTGGCTCGGTCTCCGAAACGGCGAGGCTCGTCATCAGCAGCGCGTAGGTGCCCGCCGATCCCGCGTTTCCTCCCGGCCCGAGCTTGGTCAGTCCACGTTTGTCGAACGAGAGCGGGAAGTTGTATCCGACGCGGTGCGCCAGCGGGATGAGCACGGTCTGGATCTCGCTGAGGATTCGCTCGCGGAGCTCCGTCGCACCGTAGAGGTACCACGTGTCGGCCAGCAGGTACACGTACTGCCACATCCCCATCTCGGTCACCTCACGGTGGCGGCCCGAGAGCAGGCGGGAACGCGGGTGGGCGGCTTCGCGGGCGGCGAACGCGTCGAGCCGCTCGGTGAGCGGCCCGAGCTCCGGGCGGGCGCTCGCCGCTCGGAGACGTTGCAGCGGGCGCAGCAGCCACAGGGCGGCGTCGAGGCAGGGTCCGTCCCCGTTCCAGCTCTCGCCCTTGGCGGCGAAGGCGGCGGACCACGCGTCGGAGCGCGCGTCGACGTAGGCGAGCAGATACTCGCCGAGATCGTCTGCGCGCCACGCCAGGCCGTCGGTCATGAGCTCGGCAGCGGCAGACGATGCGGCGGTCGCCCAGGCATCGGGTGAACCGCGCCATTCGTCGATCGGTGTGTCCACCAGTTGGAGGCAATCCGCGACCAGCTGTCGGAGGGCGTCCTGCTCGGTGGGCGAGACGCCGCCGAGATCGTCTCGTCGGCGGGCAGCGACGTACCAGCGGAGCACGTGGCGCCCGGCCGGAAACGACCGAAGCCGGGCCGGGGCCGTGCCGATGAAGCCGAACTCTGCTGCGGGCTCAGGTCGGAAAGTCCGTATGACGCCGCAGCCGTACTCGTAGAGGCGGAGCGCGGAGTCGTCGCCGAACCAGGTGGAGGCGCCGAGGTCGACGAACATCTCGATCTCGCAGCGGCGGTACGGATCGAAGTGGTACGCGGCCGGGAAGTCGTTGCCCCCTGCGCTCCGATTCCAGGTCGATGGCCCGGATACGTTCGTCGTGAACCAGAAGTGGTTGCCGCGTTCGTAGGGCGGGAGCGCTCCAAGATCGAGCCTGATGCCCGGCTGGGGTGCGCTGTGGCCGATCTCGAAGCCGGCGGAGTCGATGTCGAGCTCGAAGGCCAGCCACCCCGCGACCGTGGTCACCGTCAGCTGCCACGTGAAGGGCCGGTTTGTGCCGACGCCGCTCAGCGCCGCAGCGTGTTCCTCCGCGGTGGCCGAAAGCGTCGTCAGTGCGAAGGCGTCTCCGGAGAGCAGTGGCGACGGCACGGTCGATTGCGACCAGTCTCCTGCGGCCGTGGAAACGTCGACCGAGATCATCGTCGCTCCGGCTTCCGGGGAGAGCGCGACTCGGAAGCCTCCGGCAGGTGAAGTGATGTGCATAGCATTCTCCGATGGATTGGACAACGTTGTCTTAACTCCGGCGATGACCATGAGTGCGGACTCGAGATCCTCTTGATCTCTCGGCGCGCATCGCTCATGCTAGTGATGAAACAACGTTATCTCAACGAGGAGGAACGCACGTGGGCGACGCATTCACCCGACGGACATTCATCGCGGGGGCCGCATCTGTCGCGGTACTCGGTGCTGTGGCGGCACAGCGGCCGGTCGCCGCGTACGCAGCGACGACATCGGTCAGCTTCGACGACTACGACCTGCACCGTTTCGGGCATCTCGATTGGCAGCTCCTGAACGCGCGCTCGGTCGACGCGTCGGGGCACGTGACGGGTTTCACCTACGGGTCCGGAACTGGTCCCGGCCAACGTCCGGACCAGCACGGCGTGACCTGGCCGGTGCCCGCGTACTACGACGCGGCCCTCGGCAGCGGAGGCTACGCGGCCGTGTCGGCGTGGCCGATGCAGGCGCTGGCTCTCTACGCGGTCGCGAAGTCCGGCTGGGAGACCAGCGGTTGGAACGTGTACCAGGACATGGCCGAGGGTGCGGCCTGCGTCGACGACGCCGCACGCGCTGCGATCGCTCTGACCACGGACTACCTCCGCAACGGCACGCCCGCGTCGCTCACGGCGGCCAGAGCGCTCCTGACGTTCACGTGCCACCTCACCACGATGGAGGGCAAGGTGTACAACTTCGCCTGGCTCGACGCGCCGGCGATCTACACGTGGGATCCGGCGGTGCAAGGCCAGAACGCGCACTACATGTACCGCACGGAGTTCAACCGCCGGACGGCGTACCCGACCGCGCCGGGAGGCGACCGCAGCCTGTGGATGCGGTCGGCGCCCGGAGCGTGCGATCCCGCCGACCCCGCGATCATCACCAGCGGCGGAGTTCCCGTCCCGGCTCCTCCCTTCGTCTCCCACCCGGCCTACTCGGTCTACATGGACGACCTCGTCGCGACCAGCGGCAGCGACGTGGCGGCGGTCTACAACGGTCCGCTCTACTCCGACGCGACGAGCGGACCGACCTCGTATCTGACGAACATCAAGAAGGACTGGACCACCAGCACCCACAACCTGGGCGCCAAGGACGCGCGCCAACTCTGGGCGCTGGCGATGGGCCTCCAGATGATGCAGAAGGTCAAGGCGACCAGTCCAGGCGGGGTGTTCACCAGCGACGACGCCTTCTTCGCGGCGTTCCTGGAGAACCACCTGAATCGAGTCCTCACGAACTGCCTCCAATACGACATGGGTACCCTCGACACCCGGCTGGCGAGCTTCTTCCTCGCCGGGCTGAGCGAGTACTTCCGCATCCGGTGGATCGGGGCGGGCTACGGGACGTACTCGCCGCTGGCCACGACGACCAACGGCTACGACGGACCGCCGGCCCAGTCCGCTGTGTACGCGAAGATCGATCAGGCGATCAATCGCGTGATCGCGACGCAGTTCGTCGGTTCGTCGGGCGACTGGCGGAACGGCATCTTCATCGACGACGCTGCCAGCGGCAACTGGCAGGCGTGGGGCCAAGTGCAGATCTACGCGCTAGCGCGCGCTTACCGGCTCAAGCGCGACCTGGGACAGACCGACGCGGCTCTGGGGAGCTTCCTCGACATCATCAGCTACTCCGCCGACAACTTCTACGGCATGCAGGCGTACCACTACGCCGACACCACGGGCAACAATCGGCGCACGCGCGAGCGGATCCCGAGCATCACCGGTTGGGCGGCGACGTTCCAGACGAACGATACGCAGATCGTTTACCACAACTCCTCGATCGTCGCCGGGCTCGTCGAACTCGCCAAGGCCTGGGAGCAGTCGGGTCGGACGACGGCCATCACTCGGCGGGACGGTTACCTGGAGCAGGCACGAGCGGTCGCCTCCTGGTTCATCGGGAACAACTCGCTGATCGACAACAGTCCGAACATCACGTGGCCGATGTGGGCGGCGAAGTCGGCCGATTCGGCGTCCACCCCTGGCGGCTCCGGGGCGTTCCTGGACCAGATCGCGGTGAACCCCGTCCTGTCCGGCGGCGCCTGCACCACGTCGACTCCCGCACGCAAGGCTGACGCGGGAGGGGAGTCGACCGCGGAAGGGTTGTGGGCGATGGTCCTCATCAAGGACGCGATCGCGACATACGGGCTCTCGCCGGTGTATTCGTTCGACCTCTGACATGCATGCGATCTGCCGCCGGGGAGCACCAGGGGCGCCTGCACAGACAGATCCAGCCTCGGCTACACCTACTCGGCTGCGTCGTTCCCTGCCGCGCCACCCGACCGGTCGCCCGCGAACGCCAGTGGATCGTCCAGCGCGTCGTCCTGCGCAGCGAACATGGCGCCGACAAGCGCCGCGTCGGCGCCCAGTTCGCCTTCGATCATGACCGGCCCGACGGGATTGCGCGGCTCGGAGATGAGGTGCCTCGCCAGGGGCGATGCCGATCCCGTCAGGATCACCGCCTCCGGCGCGAGTAGCGCGCCGAGGAGATCGCTGAAGTCGCGGAGCCGTGTGCGCGTGTCGTCGATAGCGCTCGACACCCGCTCCTCTCCGGTCGCGGCTCGCTGGTCGAGCTCGGCCGAGTAGGCGGCCGAGGGCATGCCCGCCAGGCGGTCGGCATCGCCGAGTCGAGCGGCGATCGACTGCAGGGAGGCGTAGAGCTCGACACAGCCGTGAAGTCCGCAGATGCAGAGTGGGCCGCTCGGGTCGACGGGGGTGTGGCCGAAGCCGGGAGCGTTCCTGCTGCCTCGCAGGAGCTTGCCGTCGATGATGGCGCTGCCGCCCAGACCGCGGCCGAGCAGCACGACCGCCGCGTTCGCGTATCCGCGCGCCGCACCCACTCGCTTCTCGCCGAGCGTGGCGAGGCTTCCGTCGTTCCCCACGCTGGCCCGGCGGAACCCGGCCGTGCGAAGCGGTGCGAGCAGTTGCCGGAGGGGGAGGAGGTTCCAATCGAGCTCGTTCGCGCCGATGCGGTCACCGATCGCGGCGCCGGGGTAGGAGATCACCATGCTGGGCTGACGCGAGCCGGGCGGGCGGTCGCCGACCACGGTTCGTGCGAGTTCTGCCAGAGTCGCGGCGGCGGCATCGATACTCCACGGGATCGCGCTGGTACGCGACTCGGACCTCACGATCCTGCCGGCGAGCGTGGCGGAGCGTACGTCGATCGCCGACCGGGTGATGCGTGCAGCGAGCAGGTCGACGCCGCGATCGACGAGCGCAAGCGTCCGACGCGGCCGACCGCGTCCTCCGGCGGAGGCGGCGGCATCGTCGATCACTTCCGCCTCGACGAGCGCGTTGACGAGGGAGCTCACAGCGCCGAGCGCCAGGCCGGTGCGTTCGGAGACGTCGCTCAGGTGGACGCCGGGGTTGTCCCGAACCAGGTGTGCCACACGGCGGAGGTTGCGGCGACGCAGATCCGACAGCTCGCTCGAGCTTTCCGTCGTGGGCATGCCGGCTCCCTCTTGCTTTTAATTTCGTTCTCTGAAAATAATAGTGCGTCACACCACCCGATGTGATTCCCACGCCATGCCACTGACAGTGAGGTCACCATGTCCGACCCTATCCAGCCGACGGCCACGGCGCCCGCCGCCGCTGACGCACCACCCGCCAAGATCGTCGGAGGCGCTCGGTTCCTGAGCTCCTTCTTCCTCGCGAACGCCGGCATGTACGCCGTGTTCCAGGGGATGCAGCAGATCGTCCTGCCGAGCCAGATCGCCGCCATCGACGACGGCGGCAAGGTCGGCGCGTACGGCGTCCTGGCCTCCGTCGGCGCGCTCGCCGCTGCGATCGGCAACCCGGTCTTCGGGTCGCTCTCCGACCGGACCAGGAGCCGTTTCGGCCGTCGAGCGCCGTGGCTGCTCATCAGCGCCGTGATCGCCGTGCTGCTGCTGGCCCTCCTCGGCGGGATGACCGAGCTGTTCTGGCTCGCGGCGGCCTACGTCGGCGTGATGCTCACGATGAGCGCCTTCCAGGCGGTCATCACAGCGGTGATGCCCGACCGCGTGCCCGAGAATCGCCGCGGTCTCGCGTCCTCCGTCATGGGCATCGCCGCCACGGTCGGCGTCATCTACGGCCTCAACGTCGCACCGTTCTTCGTCGACCGGCCGGTGCTGGCCTACCTGGTCATCTCCGCACTCCTGATCGTCGGAACGCTGCTGCTGGTCTTCCTCGCCCCGGACCCGACGGCGGGCCGCGCGGTCGAGGCCGACGCCACCACCCGCGAGCGCCAGTCGATCAAGACCTTCTTCTCCGGCCTCGCCGACCATGACTTCTCGTGGGCGTTCTGGGCACGGGTCGCCATCATGATCGGCTACTGGACGATCGCCACCTACCAGCTCTACACGCTCACCGACTACATCGGGGCGAAGAACCTGCCAGGCGGCAACACCGCGGGCGCCGTCGCGCTGCTCGGGACGATCAACATGGGCGCGACCTTCGTGACGACCCTGATCGCGGGCCCGCTCTCCGACAGGATCGGCCGGCGCAAGATCTTCGTGATCATCTCGTCGTTCGGTGTCGCGGCGGGTGCCCTGATCCCCGTGTTCGCCCCGACGTTCGGCGGGATGGTCGCCTACTCGATCGTCGCCGGCCTCTCGTTCGGCGTCTACAGCGCCGTCGACCAGGCGATCATGACGCTCGTGCTGCCGCGCGCCGAGAACAACGCGCGCGACCTCGGCCTCCTCAACGTCGCGACCACCGGTCCGCAGATCGCGGGACCGTTCATCGCCGCGCTCGTCATCACCGCCTTCAGCGGCTACGCGCCGCTCTTCGTGTTCGCGGCCGTCGCCGCCGCGCTCTCCGCGTTCTTCATCATCCCGATCAGAAAGGTCCGCTGACATGCCCTACTTCGAGATCCACACCGACTCCGGCGCCCTACGCGGGATGGACGACGGTGACGTACGGAGCCTCCTCGGAGTGCCGTACGGCGCCAGCACCGGCGGCGCCAACCGCTTCCGCGCGCCGCAGCCGGTCGAGCCCTGGTCGGGGGTGCGCGACGCGCTCGCGTTCGGTCCCTCGGCGCCGCAGGTCGACACGCGCACGCACGCCTCCGCCAACGGGCCACGGACCCTCGCGCTCCTGTACCCCCGCGGCGGCTGGCCCGTGGAGGCCGGGAGCACGGACGAGGACTGCCTCCGCCTCAACGTGTGGGCGCCGTCCGACCGCTCGCTCGAGGGACTTCCGGTGCTCGTCTGGCTGCACGGCGGCGGCTTCACCCACGGGTCCGGCAACGAGATGACCTTCAACGGCGACGTCCTCGCCCGGGCGGGTGGAATGGTGGTCGTCACCGTCACCCATCGGCTCGGCATCCTCGGCTTCCTCGACCTCCGCGACCGCGGCCTGGCCGACTCGGCCGACGCCGGCATGCTCGACATCGTCGCGGCGCTGCAGTGGGTGCAGCGCAACATCGGGGAGGTCGGCGGCGACCCGGAACGCGTGACGGTCTGCGGCCAGTCCGGCGGCAGCGTCAAGGTGGCGACCTTGCACGGGATGCCCGCCGCGAAGGACCTCTTCACGCGTGCGGTCATGATGAGCGGCCCGTTCACGACTGCCGTGCCCGCCGCCGCGAGCGAGCAGGTTCGCGACCGCGCGCTGTCGCTGCTCGTCGGACCCGCGACGGTCGACGAACTCCGCACCCTGCCTGTCGACGCCCTCCTCGACGCGCAGGCCGTGATCCTCGCCCAGGGCGCCGCCGCGCGCTTCGGCGCGGGCGCGCTGGACAGCCTCCCGGGCTTCGCGCCGTCGATCGACTCGGTGCACCTGCCGGCCGACCCGTTCGCCGACCCCGAGTTGAGCGACGGAAAGGAGCTCATGATCGGTTGGACTGCGCACGAGGCCGGGCTGCTGCTCGTCGACGACGAGACGTACACGACGGGCCTGACGCCAGCACAGGCGGTCCGGCTCCTCGACGAGGACGAGCCCGGGGAGGGTGAGCGTCTCTACGGCCGCCTCTCCGCCCAGCATCCCGCGGAGCCTCCGCACCTGCTCTGGTCGCGACGCATCAGCGAACGCATCTTCCGCGACCCGGCCGTGGCGCTCGTCGAACGCCTGGCGAGCGACGGCAAGCAGGTCTGGACGTATCAGTTCGATCAGACCACAGAAGTCCTCGGCGGCCTGTTGGGCGCGTGCCACAGCCTCGACCTGTCCTACGTGTTCGGAACAGTCGACCGCATCCCGCTCACCGGTCGGGATCCGCGCCGCATCGATGTCTCGCGCGACATGATGGCCGCGTGGGCGGCGTTCGCCCACTCCGGAAACCCCGGTTGGGAGGCATGGGCCGCCGGCAACGCGCCCCACCGCTTCGGCGGTGACGCCGATGGTGTCCACGACATCGACATCGCGGCGCCGGTGCGCGCCCTGATCGCCCGTTAGCCGCTGTCGGGGCGGCCCTGGAGGCCGTCGCACCGTGCCGTTGGGTCTCGGCTCAGCGGCACGGTGCTTCCGGCCGGGCTGCTTGAGCGCCTCGACCGCTGGCGGCGCCCGGCGTCACCGCTGCTCGCCAGAAGCACCTCGGGGCGTCGCCGTGGAGTACGCGAGGAGCCCGACGAGACCGAACCGTAGGCCGCCGCCGCCGGAGCATCATCAGGTGCTAGCGTCGCCCGCATGACTGTCACCTCCCTCCTCGACCTACGCTTTGCGGCCGACCACCTCGAAGACGGGCCTCTGGCGCTGCATGACATCCTCGCGGACACGCGCGCATTCGACGGCTGCCTGGGCGTGCGGGTCGTCACGGACGTCACCGATCCCGCACACGTGCTGGCGGTCGAGCGCTGGGAGTCCCTCGAGCATGACGACGCCTACCGCGCCTGGCGGGCCGGGCCCGGCGCATCGGGCCTGGTCGACTACTTGGCTGAGCCGCCCACGCTGACACGGTTCACCGACGCCGATTCGCTCTGACTCCGCGGATCGTCGCGACGCCTCTGTTCGTGCCTCATGATCCGCGCAGGAATCGCGGCCGTCGCCGACCTCCTCCGCTGAGCCGGCCATCCCGACGTCTCTGACCGCAGGGGCCTCTCCGGTGCGTAGGCTTGATGAGTGAGTGAGCATGAGGGCGCACCGCCGGCGGCGGACGGGGCGGTCGTCGGCCCGTGCGCGATCTGGCCGGCCGACAGCGCTTTCATCCGTGAGGTGCTCGACCGGATCGGTGACAAGTGGACCGTTCTCGTGATCAGCACGCTGGGCGATCGCGCGCTCCGCTATTCCGATCTGCTGGCGAGCATTCCCGGGATCTCGCAGCGGATGCTGACGCTCACCCTCAAGGCGCTCGAGCGGGACGGGCTGTTGGTGCGGCAGGCGTACGCGGAGATGCCGCCCCGCGTGGAGTATGAACTGACCGATCTCGGGAGGTCGCTGCAGGAGGCGGTGCTCCAGTTGGCGCAGTGGGCGGCGGGGAACCACGGAGCGGTCGCCTCGAACCGGGCGTTGCATGACCGGATCGGGGTCGGCCGGGCGAAGTCTGCCGCTGGGGGTTCTCGCCCGGCCGAGTGAGCGGTCCGCTACCTTTCCACGACGAGTTCGTGGACGGCGCGTGTGGTGTGCAGGTCCCAGTAGAGTGGCGCGATCTCGGACGGGGACATGCTCGGGACATGGTTGTCCGCGGGTGCGTCATCGGTGACCCACACGCCGATGGCGACGTGGGCCAGGTGGACGCCGGTCGCGTCGCTCGTCAGGGCGGAGCCGAGGTTGAGGGCCCAGTTGCGCAGCGCCGCACCGCCGGCGGTGACGTTGCCGAACATCGGCACCGGCCGCACGGATCCCGCGCCGGTGGTGACGATGATCGTGCCGCTCCCGGCGTCGAGCATCGCGGGGAGGACGGCCTCGACCGCGGTCATGCCGCCGTAGAGGTAGTACTCGATCTGCGGTTGCACGTTCTCCGGCGTCGTCTGGCGGATGTCGACGGGTGCCAGAGGACCGGCCGATGCGTCGGCCGGTGAGTACTCCAGGACGTCGATGGAGCCGAAGTGCTCGGTGGCGGCGGTCAGTGCTGCGGTTAGGCTGGGTCGGTCGGTGACATCCGCGGTGAAACCAGTGGCGGTGATTCCCTCGGCTTCTAGATCGGCCGCCAGCTTGTCGAGTTTGTCGCGGTTGCGGGAGACCAGCGCGACGCTGAACCCTTCCCGCCCGAACGTGCGGGCGATGGCCATACCGAGGCCGGGGCCGGCGCCGACGATTGCGATGGTGGGCATGTACTACTCCTCTTCTCTTGCTGCCGGACGGGCGGCGAGGTCGAGCGCTTCGCGATACCCGGCCTCCGACTGCGCGCCCGCGGCCGCGAATCTGTCATCGAACACGACGAAGGGGACACCGGTCACACCGAGTCGCCGCCCCTCCTCGGAGTCTGCCCGCACCGCGTCCGAGTAGTCGTCCGACGCGAGCACCTGGCGGACCTCCTCACCGGGCAGGCCGGCCTCGACCGCTGCGCCGACGAGGGCTTCGCCATCGAACGGGTTCAGAGAACCGGCGAAGAGTCCGTCCTGGACACGGGAGAAGAACGAGTCCGCACGACCGAGTGTCGCGGCGAGGTGCAGGACTCGGTGGAAGTCGAACGTGTTCGCGTTGGGACGGTCGAGGTCGAACGGGAGTCCTTCCTGCCGTGCGAGGCGCTGGATGCGTTGTTCCGCCTGCACCACCACGGCAGCGTCGCCGCCGTGCGACCGTATGAACGCCTGCTCGATCGTCTCCGGTGTCCGCGGAGCGTCCGGGTTGAGCTCGAACGATCGCAGCCGGATCGTGAACCGTTCGGCGTCGGGTCTGCTCTGGACGGCTCGCGTCAGGCGGTGCTTGCCGAGGTAGCACCACGGGCATGCCAGGTCGGCCCACACGTCGATGACTATGGGAGTCGTATCGGCGGTGGGAGGGGCTTCACGTTGCATCATCAACCTCACTGATCGTGCGTGATGACATCATCGAACGTGACGGACACGCGTACAAAAGGCACGTCGAGGTGCCTTTTGCGACAGTGGCCCCGACGCGTGCCCGGTCATCCCTTCCCCTTCGAACGGGGATCACACGCGCTCGTTTCCAGCGGATTAATTCTGGAGCGAATGGCGATTTGATCTTGTGTGCCGGGAGGCTGATGAGCACAATGATCTGTAGAACAGAATCGTGATCTGTAATACCGAACTTACCTCCCGAATTCTCTCTCTGAAAGGCGACAGCCCATGACGCGCGTAGTACACAAACATCGGCTGCGAGCAGCAGCCGGCCTGGTCCTGGTCGTTGCTCTCGGGCTGGCCGGATGCTCGACCACCGGCTCGGCGAACGACACTTCCTCTGCCGCGAGCACGACGCTCACGGTCGGCGCGTCGTCGGGCATCCCTCAGCTGAACCCCGCCATCCGAACCTTCGCATTCGAGGAGACCCTGTTTCCGCTGCTCTGGACGGGGCTGACGAAGTGGGACGCGGCCGGCAAGCTCCAGCCCGACCTGGCCACGAGCTGGACAAGTGACACCGACGCCACCTCGTGGACCTTCACCCTCAAGTCCGGCGCGAAGTTCTCCGACGGCTCGGCCCTCGACGCCCAGGCCGTGGTGGACACCTTCGACTACTACCTGAACCCGTCGACGGCGACGCAGGAGTCGAACAAGCTGGCCACGATCTCCGCGGTCGCTGCCGTCGACCCGACCACCGTGCGGTTCACGCTCAAGGCGCCGAACGCGTTCCTCCCCGAGTCGATCACGGGCGTGCGGCTGATCAAGGTGAGCGATCTCGCCGACATCAACTCCAAGCCCGTCACCTCCGGCCCGTACACCGTGTCGGCCTTCACGCCGGACAGCACGGTGACCATGGTGAAGAACCCCGACTATTGGGGCAGCCCGGCCAAGGTGAAGGAGATCACCCTGGTCAAGACAGCGGATTCCACGTCGGCGACCACGAGCATCCGCTCGGGCGACATCAACGTGCTGGCCGGTCTCGCGCTGTCCGACGTGTCCTCGCTCACGGCCGACAGCTCGGTGAAGCTCATCAAGCCTGAGACGCTCAGCCAGGCGGTGACGTGGGAGGTCGACCAGACCAGTGCTCCGTTCGACAAGCTCGCCGCACGGCAGGCGCTCGCCTACGCGACCGACCGCGCGACGATCCTCAAGACGGCGTACTACGGACAGGGTGTCGTCTCGCAGACGAACACGATGCTCGCGCCCAACAATCCCTTCCACTCGAGCGACTTGCGGACGTACCCGTACGACCTCGCCAAGGCGAAGACGCTCTTCGCTCAGGCCGGCGTGACCGATGGTTCGACGTTGACCTGGTGGAGCGCGTCCGCCTTCCCCGAGCAGGCCGCGGCCGGGCAGATCCTGCAGGCATCGCTTGCGAAGATCGGCATCAAGCTCGACATCCAGACGAACGACACCGCGACGTGGGCCGCCAAGTTCTACCCAGCGGGCAAGAGCTACCCGGGCTACATCGTCGCGAACTACCAGTCGACGCCCGCCTCGCCCGCGTTCTCGATGAACTTCCTGCTCTCGGGTCGCTGCGAGTGCAACTGGAACAGTGCGGAGTACGACAAGGCGTTCGCCTCGGCGATCGCGACGACGGACGCCAAGGCACAGCAGTCGTACTGGGATGCTGCGCAGAAGCTCGAGAACGAGGACGTGCCGCTGATCACGCCCGTCATCTCGGCTCCCGTCGCGGCGACCTCCTCGAAGGTCTCCGGCGTCTGGCTCGAGGGCGGTGGACAGTTGCACCTCGAAGGCGCGAGCATCAAGTAGCTCTACCGGCCATCGGCCGGGCTTCTGCGGGGCGGGTGCCCTCCTGGCACACGCCCCGCAGAGCACCCATCCCCCTCGACGCCGCAGCGTCCGCACGACACGGCATCGTCGACACGAGACCGCTGCGTCGACACGACACCGCCGCGTCGATCCGACAGCAGCGCCGACACAACCAGAGGAGACGAGATGGCCAGAGCAGTCCTCTCCCGCATCGGGTGGAGTCTCGTCATCGTGCTTGCCAGCACGGTGCTTGTCTTCGTGATTCTGCGGGTCCTTCCCGGCGACCCTGTGCTCGCCCGGCTCGGGGCGAGCACGCAGGTCGACCACGCGACACTGCAGCACCTCAGGGAGCAGGCGGGCCTGACCGGACCGCTGTATCAGCAGTACTTCACGTGGCTGTTCCACGCCCTCGGCGGCAACCTCGGTTCGTCCTACTTCAGCCAGCAGCCCGTCACCGACCTCATCGTCGCGCGGCTGCCCGTGACGCTCGAGGTCACCGCGATCGCCGTGCTGTTCACCCTGATCATCTCCATTCCGCTCGCGGTCTGGGCGGCGGCGCGACCGAACTCGCCGGTGAACCGCATCATCGGCCTCGCCACGTCGGTGGGCATGGCGGTTCCGGTGTTCATCATCGGTATCGTCCTCATCCTCTTCTTCTCGCTCGGGCTGCATGCTCTGCCGGCTCGCGGCTACGTCGCCTTCAGCGTCGACCCGGCGCAGAACCTGACCCTGATGTTCTTGCCGGCGCTCACCTTGGCGCTCGTCGCCTCGCCTCAGCTCGCCCGATTCCTGCGGGCATCGATGCTCGACCTCTGGCAGGCGGACTTCGTGCGCACCGCCGAAGGGAAGGGCGCCCCGAACCGCGTGGTCGTGGTGCGGCACATCCTGCGGAATGCACTCGTGCCGTTCCTCACCCGGCTCGGCGTGATCGTCGGATACACGCTCGGCGGGGTGGTGGTCGTCGAGTACATGTTCGGCTTGCCCGGCCTCGGTTCGCTGGCGATCGACTCTGCGAACAAGAGGGACTACGCCGTGCTGCAGGGCGTCGTGCTCGTGATCGTCGTGCTGTTCATCCTGACGACCCTGGTCGTCGACCTCGTGCATCGGCTCGTCGATCCGCGACTTCGGAAGGAGGCAGCGCGTGGCTAGTGTCTCTGCACCTCTGACGCGCTCGACAGGCTCGCGCGTGCGACGTTTCGTCGGCCGCATCCCGGCTTCGGGATGGGTGGTGATCGCGATCGTGCTGCTGTGCTTCATCGGGCCGCTCGTGATGCCGTTCGGGCCGAACGACCTCGGGGTGGGCGGCCCCTTCGAGGCGCCGAGCGCAGCGCACTGGTTCGGCACCGACGACCTCGGTCGCGATCTGCTCGTGCGGGTGCTGGCCGGTGGTCAGATCTCGCTGACGGTCGGTATCGGCGCAACCGCGCTCAGCCTCATCGTTGGCCTGATCTGGGGGACGACCGCTGCAGCATACGGCGGCTGGGTCGACACCGTGCTCATGCGCACCGGCGACGCGGTGATGGCGATTCCGCAGATTCTGTTCGCGCTGGTCTGCGTCGCCGCCTTCCACCCCAGCGTCCTCTCGATGACTCTCGTGATCGGGCTGCTGCTCGCGCCGACGACGGCCCGGCTCGTTCGCAGCACGGCGGTGTCCGAGCTCACCAGCGACTACGTGACGGCCGCCCGGGCCACCGGAGCGGGCCGGGGGCGCATCATCTCGGTCGAAGTGCTGCCCAACATCGTGCCGCCGGTGCTCGTGCAGGCGGCGACCAACCTGGTCGAGGCGATCATGCTCGAGGCGACGTTGAGCTTCGTGGGCCTCGGCATCCAACCGCCGGATGCCTCCTGGGGAACGCTGCTGCTGCAGGGCTACGCGAAGATGTACAACTCGATCTGGTTCATGGCGTTCCCGGCGGCGGCCATCATCGTGACACTCGTCGCGCTCACTCTGCTGAGTGAGCGGCTCGGCGCGATGTTCGATCTGAAGGAGGTGGGCGAATGACCGGGAATCCGGCAGTCTCCGTTCGCGATCTGGTCGTCTCGGTACCGACCAGAACGGGCGCACGCGACCTCGTCGACGGGATCTCGTTCGACGTTCTGCCCGGCCGGGTACTCGGGATCGTCGGTGAGTCGGGAAGCGGCAAGTCGCTGACGGCGCTCAGCCTGATGCGCCTGCACCGCGCGCCCGTCGCCATCCGCTCCGGCTCGATCACCGTCGCAGGAGACGACGTGCTCGCGATGAGTCGCGCGAGGTTGAACCGCTATCGCGGCACGTCGGCGGCCATGATCTACCAGAATCCGATGTCGTCGCTGAATCCCGTCATGACGGTCGGCGCGCAGGTCGCCGAGGCGGTGCGGCTGCACTCGAAGCTCGGCAGGGCCGCAGCGCGGACGGCGGTCGAAGAGCTGTTCGCCGCGGTGGGCATCGACCGGCCCGCCGAGCGCTACGACCTCTATCCCTTCGAGATGTCGGGCGGAATGCTGCAGCGCGTCGTCATCGCGATGGCGATGAGCGGGAGCCCGTCGCTGTTGATCGCCGATGAGGCGACCACCGCCCTCGATGTCACCACGCAGGCGACGGTGCTCGATCTGCTGCGCTCACTCGTCGGCGAGCGACAGATGGCCATGGTCTTCATCACCCACGACCTGGCTGTGGCTTCGGAGTTCTGCGACGACATCCAGGTGATGTTCGCCGGCCGAATCGTCGAGCGGGGCACCGCCGAGGAGATCTTCACGAACCCGCTGCACCCCTATACCCAGGGCTTGGTGGGCTCGCTGTGCACGCTCGACATGCCGCTCGACCGCCCGATCACGACGATGCCGGCCGACATCAGGCTGCTGAGCGAGACCGTCGCGCCCATCGACCACGCCACTCTGGGAGCCCGCGCATGACCACGACATCCCACTCCGAACCGGTCATCGTCGCCGACGACCTGCAGTTGACCTTCACCCAGGGCAAACGGACGACCCGGGCCATGGACCATGTCAGTTTCACCGTCGAGCGCGGGACCACCCTCGCCCTCGTCGGTCAGTCGGGCAGCGGCAAGACGACGACGGCCCGCACCGTTCTCGGGCTTCAGCGCCCGGACAGTGGAGTGGTCCGGGTCTGCGGCCAGGACGTTCACGCGCTGAAGCGGACCGAACTGCAAAAGCTTTGGCGCCGCATCCAGGTCGTACTGCAAGACCCGTTCGGTCAGCTGAACCGCCGGCACACCGTGCAGCGCATCATCGAGGGGCCGATGGTCGCACACGGATACCTCGACACAGCCGGTCGCGCGCGGCGAGCGGCTGAGCTGGGCGATGCCGTCGGCTTGACCGTCGCGCAGCTCGGCCGCAAGCCGCAGGAGTTGTCGGGCGGTCAGTGCCAGCGTGTCGCGATCGCGCGCGCCCTCGCGGTGAACCCCGAGGTGGTGGTTCTCGACGAGGCCGTATCGGCGCTCGACGTCTCCGTGCGCGCTCAGATCCTGAATCTGCTCAGCCGGCTGCAGCGCGACATCGGGCTCACCTATCTGTTCATCACTCACGACCTGGCCGTCGCCCGATACATGTCGCACAACATCGCGGTCATGAACGCGGGGCGCATCGTCGAGTACGCCCCGCGCGAGCAGCTGTTCGCCAGTCCGCGCGATCCGTACACCCGGGCGCTGCTCGCGGCCATCCCTCAGGGCATCGATCGAAAGGGCCCTGCCGATGTATGAGTCCTCCGCCCCGGTGCTTCGGGACGCCCGTCCGAGCTTCACCTCGTTCACCCCGCGCGAATCCGCGATCGTCGTGGGCACCGCGATCGTCGACATCACGCCCCCGGTGGGAATCCGCGCGCACAACTGGGGTGCCGCACGTATCGGTCACGCCACGGGAGTGCACCGCCCGCTGACGGCGAGTGCGCTCGCCCTGCGCGACACCGCGTCCGGCACCTGGCGGTACATCGTGACAGCCGACCTGGGCTGGTGGCAGAGCATCGGCGTGTACGCCGGGGTGTTCGACCCGATCGTCGCGGCGCTCGGCGCGACGGACGAGACTCTGCTGCTGCATCTCATCCATACGCATGCCGGTCCCTCGCTCGCCGAGGGAGACCTGGGTCTGCCCGGCAGCGAGCTGGTGGAGCCCTACCGCGAACGCCTCGTCGAGCAGATCGTCGAGGCATGCCGGACGGCGCGGGCCACCGCGGCCCCGCAGGTCGTCACGTGGGAATACGGGCACTGCGACCTGGCGGTGAATCGCGACTTCCCCTGTGGCGACCGGGAGGTGCTCGCCTTCAATCCCTCCCGCGCTGCGGACGACACGGTCGCCGTCGGCCGTATCTCCGACTCGTCGGGTGCCGTCACGGGCGTGCTGGTCAACTACGCCTGTCACCCGACCACCCTGGCGCACGAGAACTCCCTGCTCTCTCCCGACTTCATCGGCGCGACGCGCGAGCTCGTGGAACGGGTCACCGGGGCACCGTGCTTCTTCTTCCAGGGCGCCTCCGGTGACCTCTCGCCGCGCGAGCAGTACACGCCGGGCACCGACCTCGCCGACCGGCACGGCCGGTCGCTGGGCCACGCCGTGCTCTCGACCCTCGAGACGATGTCGGCTCCGTCGACGCGACTCGAGTTCGCGGGCATCGTCGAGTCCGGCGCGCCCCTCGGCATCTGGCACGCCGAACCCGCGGAGCCCAACCCCGACCTGGTCTTCCTCTCGGGCAGCGTCGAATTGGAATGCCGCCCCGTCGTCAGTGCCGCCGAGCTCGCCGAACGGTGGGCGGGGATCGACCCGCTCGCGGCCCAGGAGCGGATCGCGCGTTCCGAACGGCTCGCCGACGGCTATCGCGCCGGACTGACCGCAGAGCACCCGGTGTGGGTGTGGCAACTGGGCGACGCCGTGTTCGTCGCACAACCCGGGGAGGCGTTCTCGAAGCTGCAGCTCGAACTGCGCGAACGCTTCGCCGACCGGATGATCATGGTGCTCAACCTCACGAACGGACCAGGATTCATGTACCTTCCCCCCGCCGAGACCTACGACGCCGACTCCTCCTACCAGGTGTGGCAGACCCTGCTCGCTCGCGGAGGGCTCGAGCGCGTGATCGCCTTCGCCTCCGATCTCATCGAGGCGCTGCCCGCCCCGCGCCCGGTGCTCGCATGACGGCCGCGAGCGGGCCCTCGACGAAGGCCGCGAACGACAGCACGAAGGTCGCCGTCGTCACCGGCGCCGCGGGCGGCATCGGTCGTGCGATCGCCGACGATCTCGCCGCGCACGGCTGGGCGCTGGTGCTGGTCGACACCGACGAGGCCGCGCTGCGCGCGGCCGAAGAGCGACTGGGGCGTCTCACGCGATCCGCAGTCGTGACCGGCGACGTCGCCGAGCGCGCGACCCACGTGCGAGCCGCCGACGCCGCAGCGACGCTCGGCGTCCTCGTCGGTTGGGTCAACTGCGCCGGCATCACCATTCGGGAGCCCTTGCACGCCGTCACGGCGGAGGTCGCTCAACGGCTGGTCGGCGTCAACCAGTTCGGCACCCTGTGGGGTACGAGCGTGGCGATCGGGCGGATGCTCGACGCTCGAGCCGACGCAGCCGACGCAGCCGACGCAGCGGGCGGCCACGGCACCGGCGGCGCGATCGTCAACATGTCGTCCGTGCACGCGACCCGTTCGTACGCCGAGTTCGGCGTGTACGAAATGACCAAGGCGGCTGTCGAGGCGTTGACCCGCAACGCCGCCGTCGCCTACGGCGCCCAGGGCATCCGCGTCAATGCCGTGGCTCCGGGCGCGGTGATGACACCCGCTCTCGCTTCTTCGTTCGCTTCGGCACCCGACCCCGAAGGCGCCCGGCGCGATCTCGCCGACAAGAGCGCGCTCGGCCGCATAGCGGACGCGAGCGAAGTCGCGTCCGTCGTACGGTTCCTGCTCTCCGACGACGCGTCGTATGTCACCGGCCAGTCGATTCGGATCGACGGCGGGTGGGCATCCATTCTCGGTCGAGACTCGACCGACCCGAGCAGACGGCGCACCGCGGGAGGTTCCGAATGACGTTCAGAAGCAGAGCGTGGTTCGACGGCGACGACGAAGTGGCGATGTCGCACCGCGTCGCCCTTCGCCTCGACGACGCCGACCGCGGCAAACCCGTCGTGGGCATCGCCGACACCGCCAGCGCGCTGAACCCGTGCAACATCGGATTCGCTCGGCTCATCCCCGAGATCGAGCGCGGGATCCGCGACGCCGGGGGAGTGCCCGCCCGCTTTCCCGTGATGTCGCTCGGCGAAGACCTCATGAAGCCGAGCGCGATGCTGTACCGCAACCTCGTGGCGATCGAGCTCGAAGAGACCGTGCGCGCGAACCCGCTCGACGGGGTCGTGTACCTCGCCAACTGCGACAAGAGCGTGCCCGCGTCGATCATGGCGGCCGTCACGACGAACCTCCCCTCTCTGCTGCTGCTCGGCGGAGCCCGCGCCGCGCCGCTGTTCGACGGCAAGCCGCTGGGAACCGGCACCGATCTCTGGCGGGCGCTCGACGAGCGCAGAGCCGGGCGGATGGACGACGCGCAGTGGCGCGCCCTCGAACGCACCCTCTCCTGCGCGGGTCCCGGAGCGTGCAACACGATGGGGACGGCGTCGACGATGGCCATTCTCACCGAGGTGGTCGGCATGAGCCTGCCGGGAACGGCTGGACTGTCCGCCGTGGGCGACGAGCTCACGGTCACCGCCTACCGGACGGGAGTGGCGGTGACGGAGGCGGTGCTCGCCGACGAGCGGCCGGCGTCGCGTCTGACGCAGGTCTCGCTCGACAACGCGATCCGCGCCCTGGCCGCCGTCGCGGGTTCGACGAATGCGGTCATCCATCTGGCGGCGATCGCCGGCCGGCTCGGCCTGGAGGCAGGGTTGGCCCGCATGGATGCTCTCTGGCGCGACATCGATCTCCTGGCCGACGTCGAGCCGAGCGGAGCCGGCCTCATCCACGACTTCCGCCGAGACGGCGGGGTTCCGGCGCTCGCCGCGGCGATGGGGGACCAGTTCGATACGACGGCCCTGGCGGGCGACGGTCGGGCCTGGAGTGAGATCACGGCGTCCGCCCCTGCGCCGACCGGCGTGATCCACTCGCGCACGAGCCCGGTGGCGACGGGGCCGACTCTGGCCGCCGTCTTCGGCTCGCTCGCGCCGACCGGCGCCGTCATCAAGACGGCCGCCGCCTCACCGGGCCTGCTCACCCACACCGGCCGCGCGCTCGTGTTCGACGACTACGCCGACATGCGCGAGCGGTTGGACGATGAATCCCTCGTCGTCACCGCAGAGGACGTCATCGTGGTCCGCACGTGCGGCCCGGTCGGCGTTCCCGGCATGCCGGAGTGGGGAATGGCGCCGATTCCCCGGCGCCTCGTCGAGCAGGGCGTCACCGACATGGTGCGCATCAGCGATGGGCGCATGAGCGGGACCAGCTTCGGCACCGTCGTCTTGCACGTCTCGCCGGAGTCGGCGGTCGGCGGCCCGCTGGCGTTGGTGCACGACGGCGACCCGATCGAGCTCGATGTGCCGTCGCGCCGGCTTTCGCTTCTCGTCGGGGAGGACGAACTCGCCCGCCGCCGCGCCGACTGGCGACCGGCACCGACCCGGCATCTCCGCGGCTGGCCGAGACTCTACGCCGAGCGGGTGCTGCAGGCTCCCGACGGCTGCGATCTCGACTTCCTGGCGGCGCCGCTGCCCGAGACCAGACCCTTCATCGAGCCGGTCGTCGGCCGCTCGTGAACACCTCAATGAATGGAGCAAAGACCATGACACAGCCCACGCCGATTCGGGGAGTGCTGCCCGTGGTGCAAACACTGTTCGACGAAACGGGAGCTATCGACACGACAGCCATGGTCGGCGAGCTCAACTGGATTCTCGACCAGGGAGTCGCCGGGCTCACGACGGGCATGGTCAGCGAGATCCTCCGCCTGACGGAGGGGGAGCGGCGCGAACTCAGCGAAGTCGTCGTCGGGGTCGCCCGCGATCGCGGAGCCATGAGCGTCGTGAGCGCGGGAGCCGAGAGCACACGGACAGCGGTCGCGCACGCACGGCACGCCGAGTCGATCGGCGCCGACGCGATCATGGCGATTCCGCCGATCTCCGTGGCTCTCGACGACACAGAGACGTTCGAGTACTTCGCGGCGATCGCCGACGCGACCTCCATCGGATTGGTCGTTCAGGACGCCAGCGGATACGTCGGCCGGCCGCTGAGCATCGACGTGCAGGTCGAGCTCTTCGAGCGCTACCGCGATCGCATCTACTTCAAGCCGGAGGCCGCGCCGATCGGACCCCGGCTGTCGGAGCTGCGCGATGCCACCGGAGGCGAAGCTCGCGCTTTCGAGGGTTCGGGTGGCGCGGCCTTGATCGACAGCTACCGGCGCGGAATCGTCGGCACCATGCCCGGCGCCGAAGTGTGCTGGGGAATCCAGCGCATGTGGAGGGCGGTGACGGAGGGCGATTGGTCCGTGGCCTATGCGATCAGCGGGCCGCTGAACGCCATGGTCAGCCTGCAGACGAGCATCGACACCTACGTCGCAATCGAGAAGCACCTGCTGGTGCGTCAGGGGGTCATCACCTCGGGAGCGGCGCGGCGGCCGCTCAGCTTCATGATCGATGACGAGACGCGCGCCGAGGTCGATCGGCTGTTCGACCAGCTGAAGCTCGTCGCGCTGGAGCTTGCGTGACACCGTCCGCTCGCGCATCGCGGCGACGCCGCCGGTCGTGCGTCGCCGGAGTTCAGAACGAGACGGGCTGAAGTCGCTGCTCGACGCGTGACGCGTGCTCGCGCACGAGCGCAGCGACACTGGCCGGGTCCTCCTGCAGCACCCCGATCTTCATCCCCGTGACGCTGATCGCGGCGAAGGGGCGGCCGTCGGCATCGCGAATCGGAGCCGCGATGCAGATGATGCCGTCGGCGTCCTCTTCGTCGTCGGTCGCGTACCCGCGTTCCCGGGCGACCGACAGATCGGCGAGATAGGCGTCGACCGTCGTGAGCGTCTTCGCCGTGTTGGCCGGCATGCCGATCTCCTCCAGGTAGCGCCGCACCTCCTCGTCGGTCAGAACCGACATGAGCGCTTTGCCGAGGCCGGAGCGGTGCGGCCACTCCTTCTCACCGAGTCGAAGGTCGAGACGGACGGAGTCCGGTGCGTCGACCCGCGCCACCGGGACGGCCCAGCCGTGATCGAGCACGGCGACCCGAGCGGTGAGACGGGTGTCGTGCGACAGCAGCCGCAGCTCGGGCAGGCAGACGTCGGCGACCGAGGTCTGGGCGGCGGCGTGCTGGCCGAGGCGAACGAGCGAGAGGCCGAGCCGGTAGTTGCGGTTCTGCGTGCCCGCGGTGTCCGTGGTCACGACACCGAATGACACCAGCGTCTGCAACAGGGCGAAGGTGCTGCTCTTCGACATCTTCATCCGCTGGGCGAGGTCGGTGAGGCTCATCCCGCTGGTTCCGGCCTGCTTCTCGAGCACCTGCAGCAGGGTCATCGCCTTGGCGACACTCTTGACCACGTACTTCGGATCGGGCTCAGCCACGAATTCTCCAGATCATCGTTCGGTGACTCAGAACAGTTCTTCACCTCAACTTAGCGTGCGGACGCGTCCCTGAGTCGCGGTCTCGGATGTGAGCGCGGGGTCAGCCTCGGCAGGAGCCGTCGTGAGGCCCGGGCACCAGTCGGTTCGCCGGGCTGCCGAACGAACGGCGCCCCACCGCATCCACTAAGCACACCCCTACTTCACGGAGAAGTCCAGTTTGGAGTCCGCCACCGCGATGACCGACCAGGTGTTGCCGTCGGAGTCGGTGAACTCGTAGGCAGGGACGATGAGGACGCCGCCGTCGGGCTGCCACTGGCTGGCGAGCCCCAGCCGGGCGCTCACGATGTGGACGCGGTTGACCGGCCAGGAGAGCGGTGCGCCGGTGGTCGGGGTCGCCGGCGGGTCGGTGGGCGGAGCGGTGCTGAAGGGCGCGGTGTCGATCGCCGCCCCCGAGCCCGCGACGGAGCCCGCGGCGCCTCCCTGTGCGCGGAGTGCGATCGGGATTCCGGACTGCTGCGCGCCGAAGCGCGGATCGGACAGGCGCTCGAAGGCCTGCTGAGCGCTGACGACGGGGTAGTCGCCGACCGAGACGATCGGAGCGAGGAAACCGGAGGCGCTGACGATCCCGTCCGCGGTCAGCTCGATCGACCAGGGCTGGTCGACGCGCTGCCCGTCGACGACGGGCCAGGCCTGGGCCTGCCGGGTGAGGGCGCCGTCCTGCGGGTTCGCCTCGTACTGGAACGTGTCGGCGTCACGGCCGGCGTTCGCGATGAGGGCGCGGAGGGCGGCGATGGCCGCGTCGGTCGAGGGGAGGGGGCGACTCGGCGTGCAGGGCTCGGGGGTGGCGCCGCCGTCGGTCTTCGAGCACGAGGCCATGAACCCCGGGTCGTAGAACGAGAAGCTCAGCGTCCCGTCGAGGCCGACCGTGAGGGACGGCGCGGTGCCGTCCTGCGGGCCGACGCTCCAGGCACCGTCCTTCAGGGTGGGCGTCTGCCGGAGGCCGAGGGCGGCGGCGAGGGCGGCGACCGTCCGGACGTCGGAGGCGGAGCGCGGGTCGAAGGCGTACGACGCGGCGGTCCCGGTGCTGGTCGAGAGACCGGAAGCGGTGAAGCTGTTGCGGCCGAAACCGTACCCGAACGCTCGGTCGGCCGCGCTCGAGCCCGCCGCGACTTTTCCGCCAGGGGACTCGATTCCCGGTGCGGTGACGGCGCCACCGGAGGACGTGCCACCGGAGGACGTGCCACCGCGCAGGGAGATCGGGGCCGCCCCGGCGATGACGGAGCCGCCGGAGTTCAGGCCGATCGCGATGCCGGCGCCGCCGAAGATCGCGACAGTGGCGGCGACCGCGACCAGAGGGCGCCAGATGCGGCCGCGGCGGGCCCGCGCGGCGGTGAGGTCGGCGACCGGGGGCTCCGTCGCCCTCGCTGCTTCCGGCTCGGTCGCCCGTGCGACGACTGCGTCGACGAACCCGGCGCGGGGCTCCACCCCGGCCGCAGGATCGGCGGCGCGCAGCCGCGCCACCGGGTCGAGCTCGTTGTCTTCGTTCATGTCGATCACCCTCCGTGGGAACGCCTCTTCACGGTCTATGTGCGACCGGCCGTGGACCTTGCACCGGCTGCCGATCCGCCCGCGGTCAGAATGTGTGCCGGTCGCCCCACGCGTCGCGCAGGCGCTTCCGCGCACGCGAGAGGGCGCTGTCCGCGCCCGACCGAGAGACGCCGAGCACGGCGGCGAGCTCTTCGCCGTCGAGACCCTCCCACGCGTGCAGCAGGAGGATCCGCCTGTCGCGCTCGCCGACGCTGGCGAGCGCCCCGCGCAGTTCGGCGTCGAACAGGGCGCTCAGCTCGGGGTCGTCGCCCACCCGGTTGGTGCCGGTCTCCGGAACCTCGTCCACCGGCAGGTCGACCGGCTTGCGGCGGTGGTTGGCGAGCGTGAAGCCGGCCGTCCGGTACAACCAGGGCAGCACTGCTTCATCGGGCACGTCCGCACGCCGTCGCCACGCGGTCGCGAAGACCTCGGCCGCGAGATCGTCGGCGTCCTGCCGTGGTCCGCGGCGGGCGAAGTACCGCACGAGGGCGGTCGCGTGCTCGCGGACGACCGCGGTGAACCAGTCGGCGTCGTGGGCGGGGAGGTCCGCGATGCCCGCGTCGGAGTCCACGTCGGCGCGGACGTCGTCGTCGGGCACGGCCACCCCCTGGGTCATCTCGGCGTCGGCGTCGGTTCTGGCGATCCTCACGTCCTGGTTGTGTCGAGTATGGCGGGGATCTTGCACGCGGCATCGGATCCAGCGGCCCTGCGTGCCGCCGCGCGACGGGGTCGGGAACGTCAGGAGGCGTACGCTTCGGATAGCCTCCAGGAGGGAGGGAGAGCCGATGGGGGTCAGCGCCGGCGGGCGCCGCGGACTGTGCGTCGCTCTCGCCGTCCTCGTCGCGATCAGCGGCTGCAGCGCACACGACGGTGCCCCTGGTACGCGGTCTCCGGCGGCCGGAATCCGATTGCCGCCGGTCGGTGCGGGCTTCGACTACCAACTCGGTGGTGCGTACGATCCGCCGGCCCGCGTCTCGGTCGTCGAACGCGACTCGTCGGATCGACCGGCCCGCCTCGGCTACGACATCTGCTACGTCAACGGGTTTCAGACCCAGCCGAGTGAGTCTCAGGAGTTCGTCCGGGATCATCCCGATCTGCTGCTGCGGATCCGAGGGGAGTTCATCGCCGACCCGAACTGGCCGGACGAATATCTGCTCGACTCGTCCACGGAGGCCAAGCGGGCGAAGATCGCCCGCCTCATCGAGCCGACGATCCGGGAGTGCAGCGCGCGCGGCTACGCCGCCGTCGAAATCGACAACCTGGACTCGTTCACGCGGTCGCACGGGGCGATGACGCTCGACGACAATGTCGCGCTGGCATCCGTGTACGTGCGGATCGCGCATCGACTCGGCCTGGCCATCGCGCAGAAGAACACGGCCGAGCAGTCGCAGAGGCTCGCCGCCGCAGGCTACGACTTCGCCGTCGCGGAATCGTGCGTCGCCTACGACGAGTGCGAGGAGTACGCCAGGACCTACCCGGTGGTCCTCGACGTGGAGTACTCCGATGAGATCGACGTTTCCGGATTCGACGCCGCCTGCCGTCGGACCAGTGAACGCGTGACGGTCGTCCTGCGCGACCACGATCTGATGACGCCGTCGACTCCGGGCTACGTCTATCGAGCCTGCGACGCCGCCGCATCCGCCGTGCGTTCGCACACCACGGAGACCGCGAGGCGTCCCGCCGCGCGCGCCAGCTCGTCCGCGTCCGGTGCGCGCTCGCCCAGGACTGCGCGGTCGGTGAGCAGGGTGATGCCGCCGACGAGGAAGGCGGCGGTCACCGCGGGCTCATCGACGTCGAGTGTGCGGAGAAGCGCTTCGAGATCATCGATGAGGGCGTTGTCTGCGACGCTTTCGCGAGTGGCGGCGGCCCCGCTGTAGAAGAGCATGTCGTGGACGTCGAGCTCGTCGAGGTAGGCGCGCACGAGCTCGATGCACCACGATTCGACGGCGGCCGTGCCGTGACGCGCGGCGCTCGTGGCCGCGGCGCGCGTCCGCTCGACGATTCGCGCGTTGAACTCCGACTCGATGGCCTGGACGATGTGCTCTTTCGTGGGGAAGTAGAGGAAGACCGTGCCTTTGGCCACGCCGGCGCGTTTCGCGATCGCCTCGATGCTCGTGCGCGCGACACCCGAGTCGACGAACAGTGACCGGGCGGCGTCCAGAACCGCCGCCTGCCGTTGCTGCGGTGCGCGCCGCCCGAGGGCCGGTGAGTCCTCCGTCATGCTGCGATCCTCCTGTGGCGGGAGGCCCAGCTCGCGAAGCGTTCCATGTAGCGGGTCAGCAGTTCGGTCACGGCCGGGTCGGCAAGCGCTCCCTCTCCATCGAAGAGGCCGGAGCTGCCGCCGAGGTACAGCTCGGGCTGCTGCATCGTCGGCATGTCCAGGAACACCAGCGACTGCCGAAGGTGGTGGTTGGCTCCGAACGCGCCCATCCGGCCGGGTGACGCGGAGACGATCGCTGCCGGCAGTCCGTCGAAGGCGTTCTGGTCGTGCGGCGCGGAGCCGACGTCGATCGCGTTCTTGAGTGGGGCCGGCACGGAGCGGTTGTACTCGGGCGTGACGAACAGAATCGCGTCCGAGTCGCGGACTTCGCTGCGGAACCGGGCCCACTCGGCCGGCGGTTCGGCGGCCACTTCGATGTCCAGGTCCTCGTTGTAGAGCGGAAGATCACCGATCTCGATGAAGCGCGGGTGGAAATCCGCGGGCGCGAGGGCGACGAGTTCGTTCGCCAGCCGGCGCGTCACGGAATCGGCGCGCAGGCTGCCGACGATCACGCCGAGTGCGAGCGGGTGGGAGTTCGTGGACGTCATGGAGCGATCGTACCACTGACTGACCACTGGTCAGTACGGCTCATGACGGCTGGGCATCCGCCGTCAGAATCCGGAGCGCCTCCAGCAGTACCGCGCGCCGGCCCTCGTCGAGTGGCGCGAAGAGCTCGTCCAGCACCCCGGACGCCACCTCGTGGCCCTCTTCGAGGGCGGCGCGTCCCGCTTCGGTCAGCGCGTGCTCGAGGCGGCGGCCCCGACCGGCCGATCGGGTGATGAGGCTGCGGGCGAGGAGCCGGTTCGCCAGGGTGCCGAACGACTGGTCGCTCTGGAAGGTCGCGACGGCGAGGTCGTGTCCGGACGCGTGGGGCATCCGCTCGATGGCGCGCAGCGCATCCCACTGCACGAGGCTGATGCCGATGTCCTGCAGCGCGGCGTCCATCGTGCGGTGGTTCCGGTACTGCGCGCGTTTGATCATCAGGCCGAGCACTTCCAGGTTCGTGGTCACGGTGCTACTGTATCAACATCATTAAATAAACATGTTGATTTGGAGTGTGATCATGACTCTTCTCGAAGGCGTCCCCGTCCTCCAGGCCGGCGACCCCGCGTCGCGAACGGCGCTCGTCCTTCACGGCGGTGGCGGGCCGCAGACGGTCGCCCCCATCGTGGGACACCTCGGCGCGACCCTGCACGCCGTGGCGCCGACGCACCCCGGATGGGACGGCACACCGCTCCCCGCCTCGATCGCCTCGGTCGCAGACCTCGCAGCCGGCTACCTCGACCGCTTGGTCGACGGTGGAGAGCGTGACGTCGTGCTGATCGGTTCCTCGATCGGCGGATGGATCGCACTCGAGATGGCGGTGCAGGCCGCCGCGGACGAGCGCTACGCCGGCGTGATCGGCGCCGTGGTCGACATCGACGGCGTCGGAGCGGTCATCGAGGGCGAGCCGGTCGCCGACTTCTTCGCCCTCGACGCCCGCGGTCTCGCCGAGGCCGCCTGGCACGACCCCGACCGCGGCTACCGGGACCCGGCTTCGCTGACCGACGCGGAGCGCGCGATCCAGCAGTCGAACGGTCGCACGATGGCCGCCATCACCGGTGACGGGATGGGCGACCCCGGCCTGCTCGAGCGGCTCGGCGCCGTTCGGGTCCCCACCCTGATGGTGTGGGGCGCGAGCGACCGGATCGTCACACCGGACTACGGGCGGGCCGTCGCCCGGGCGGTGCCGGGCGCGCGGTTCGTGGAGATCCCCGAGGCCGGGCACCTTCCGCACCAGGAGGCGCCGGACGCGACCTGGGCGGCGATCGACCCGTTCCTGGCGCGGGGGTGAGCGGTTGGCCGGAGGGATCGATTCCGCGGCCTCCGGATCGATCGTTGGGGCGGTCGTGCGACCGAAATGGAACCTTTTCGCCACTTCGGACATCTCCTTGATGAACGCACCTGAATGTTCATGGTCGCGTCGGCGTCGCACACGGGGGGAGCTTCATTCGGCCGCGACGTCGTGGAGGGCCGCGCGCCGACCGGGGGGAACGAGCGCGCGGCCCTCCCAGCTGTCGGGCCGGTCGATCGGGATCCGCTGCGGCCTGCGGCCTGCGGGGGCGGGAGGCGCCGTCCGTGTTGGTCTCGCCTCGATCGTGAGGGGGTCTCACTCCGAGCTGCGTCCCTGCTCGTGCGCGACCGACCGCTGGGCCACGCGTGAGCGGTCACTGACCGGACGACCGGCCGAGCACGGCGACCAGTGCCTCGGCGTCGGCCTCCCACCCGGGTCGACCGACCGATGCGCTGATCCCGTGCAGCGCCATCAGGACGGCGCCGGCCGTCAGCTCGGAGGCGACGCCTCCGTCGGCCACCGCCGCCGCGACCAGCTCGGCCACGGCTTCCTCGAGGGCGAGAGCGCCTTCGGCCTGGACGTCCGGCCGGTGCCTCAGGAGAGCGGCGAGTGTGGCGGCGAGTCCGGCCTCCGTCGTCAGGAGGTGGACGTAGCCGGTCAGGAAGGTCGCCAGGGCCCGGGCGGCGGGCTCGGTGTCGAGCGCGTCCCGCGCGCGGTCGCGCAGGGCGGCGACCTCCCCCCGGTAGACCGCCTCAGCGAGGGCCTCGCGGGTGGGGAAGTGCCGGTACAGCGTCCCGGTCCCCACCCCCGCGAGGGGAGCGAAGTCGTCGAAGCGGCGGTCGAACTCGCCGCGGTCGAAGGCGGCGCGTGCGGCGGCGATGATCGCGTCGCGGTTGCGGGCGGCGTCGGCGCGAATCGGCCGGGAGGCGGTCACAGCGATCCCTTCGTTGACAAACGGAGATGATCTCCATATGGTCTAGGTGGAGATGATCTCCATTTCGGAGTATAGGCGACGTGAGGTGCGGCGTGCGGGTCTTGATGTTCGGTCGCGGCGTCATCGCCACGGTCTACGGCTGGGCGCTCGAGCAGGCAGGCCACGAGGTGCGGTTCCTGGTGCGACCCGGCAGGGCGGCCGAGTACGGCGACCGGGTGGAGCTCGATCTCCTCGACGCGCGCCGGCGCCCGTGGGGCCGGCGGCTCAGGCAGACGTGGTCGACGGGTCTCATCGAGCACCTCGACGCGGATCACGACTTCGACGTGATCGTGGTCAGCGTCGGCCATCACCGGCTGACCGCGGCGGCGGAGTTCCTCGCGCCGCGCCTCGGTGCGGCGACGGTGCTGGTCTTCGGCAACGTGTGGGACGAACCGGCCGACGCCGTCGCGCCGCTGCCGCTGGAGCGGCTCGCGTGGGGGTTCCCGCAGGCCGGCGGCGGCTTCGACGGCGACGGGATCCTGCACGTGGCGCTGATGCGCAGGGTGCTGTTCGGCACGCTCGGCGGCGAGCCGACGAGCCGGGAGAGGCTCGTTCGGCAGTTGTTCTCCGATGCCGGGCTGACGGTCTCCGAGCAGCCCGACCTGCGGGGGTGGCTGCTGATCCACTTCGTCGCTGACGCGGGCGTGCACTCCCAGGGCGTTCAGCTCGGCTCGCTCTCCGACCTGCTCGGGCGCCCCGCGAGCTTCCGCGAGGCCATGCTGACGAGCCGGGAGCTGCTGCCCGTGCTGGAGGCGCGCGGCGTGGACCTCCGGCGCCACCGGGGCAGCACGGCCCTGTTCCGCGCGCCGGCCGGGCTCACCGCGCAGGTGCTGTCGCTGGTGACCGCGCGGGTTCCGCTCGCCAACGTGAGCCTGGCGGCCCACACCGACCCGCGAGCCGAGGAGCCGCGCCGCGTCGTGGAGGACATGCTGGCGGAGGCGCGGCGCCGGGGCGTCCCGACGCCGCGACTCGAACGGGCGGCGGCGGGGCTGAGACGCTGATGGTCGACGTGGAGGGCGGCGGGTACAGCGACCACCTCGTCCGGTATCGCGGCGCCGAGTAGCGGGTCGCGCCGCTACGCCCGCGCCAGTCGCCGTTCCGCAGCGGGAAGCACGATCCCTGCCGCGTCGACGGCGGTGAGCACCTCGTCCAGCACGGCGGCCCGCGGCGTCGAGTGGTCGCCGGCCCACCAGCGTTCCGCGACGATCTCGAAGATCGTGATGGTGGTACGCGCCGTCAGCTGCACGTGCAGGTCGTCCGCAGGCAGGCCCATCCGGCGGCCGAGCTCGGCCTCCAGTTCGGCCCGCGACTGCATGAAGACGTCCCAGAGCCGTGCCCGGGGCACGGGGGAGATGTCGATGATGTGGCGGAGGTCCGAGAAGCGCGGCTCGTCGTGGAAGGAGTCCAGGGCGCCCTGGAGCGTCGCCGCGAGCACCTGCGGGATGGGCTCGTCGTCCGGGCGGGCGCGCAGCACGGTGCCGAGCTGCAGGGACTCCGTGAGCCGGCCCAGGATGAGCAGGTCTTTGCTGGGGAAGTAGCGGTAGAGCGTCGACGGCGCGATCTCGGCGCGCTCGGCGATCTGCTCCATCGTCGTCTCGTCGTAGCCCTGGGCGAGGAAGAGCTCGGCGGCGACGTCGAGGATCTGATCCCGGGTCCGGGCTGCCTTGGTCTCCCTCAATCCCATACGAGACAGGATACCCCCCGATTTCGTAGTTGACACGAATCGAGTGCGACTACAGAATGAGAGCCACTCCGATTTTGGAGTCACGATCACATCGGAATCCGAACCCCGGAACCCGAAGACCCCGGAGCCCGAACACACAGAGGAGTGTGGAATGTCCCGATCGGACGACATCGACGTCGCCTTCGAAACCCCCGGCCCCGCGGCAACGCCGCTGCCGCGCCTCGTCGGGGTGATCCTCACCTCGAACATGGGCGCTCTCATCGCCCTGCTCACGCCCCTGCAGCTGCTGCTCACACTGCACCTGACGAGGATCGCCGGGCCGGGCGCCGCCGCCGCGTTCGGCATCGTCACGGGATTCGGCGCATTGTTCGCCCTCGTCGCCAACCCGCTCGCCGGCCGCATCAGCGACCGCACCGCCGCCCGATTCGGCCGACGGCGCACGTGGATCCTCACCGGCGGCGTGTCCGGCTCCCTCGCCGTCTTCGCGCTCGCGTTCACGACGGAGGTGTGGCAGGTCGCCCTCGTCTGGTGCCTGACGCAGACGCTGTTCAACTTCCAGCAGGCCGCCACCAGCGCGCTCCTCGCCGACCAGGTGCCGCCGCTACGCCGAGGGACCGTCTCCGGTTTCGTCGGCTTCGCCGCGGCGGCCGGCCCCCTGATCGGGCTCACGGCCGTCAGTGCCATCGCGGCGCCGGTGGCGCAGTGGGCCGCGGTCGCGGTGATCTCGCTCGTCCTCGCGATCGTCGCGGTGCTGCTGCTGCGCGATCCGCAGCACACGCGGGAGCCGGGACAGTCCGGGCTCAACGTCGCCGAGCTGGCGAAGTCGTTCTGGCTGAACCCCTGGCGGCACCCGGCGTTCGGCTGGGCGTGGGCCGTCCGCTTCCTCATCACCTGCGCCTACGCGAGCGGCACCTACAACGCGTTCTTCCTCATCCAGCGCTTCGGGGTCGCGGAGGCCGATGTCGCCGGCATCGTGCTCGGGCTGTCGCTGCTCTCGGTCGCGCTCCTCGCGGTCACGAGCGTGATCGCCGGCCTGGTCTCAGACCGGCTGCGCCGCCAGAAGCCGTTCGTGGTCGCCGCCGGACTGCTCGCGGCGGCCGGGCTGGCGGGCATGGCGTTCGCGCCGAGCATCGGTTTCGTCTTCCTCGCCACGGCCGCGATCGGCGTCGGCACCGGACTCTTCTTCTCGATCGACAGCGCGATGTGCGTCCGCGTGCTGCCGAGCAGCGAGAACGCGGGCAAGGACTTCGCGATCATCAACATGGCCAACACGCTGCCGCAGTCGTTCGTGCCGTTCATCGCGCCCTTCCTGCTCGGCCTGGGCGGCTACACCGCGCTCTATCTCGTGCTCGCCGTGCTGGGCGTCGTCGGCGCCGCGTTCGTCCTGCGCCTGCCGGAGCTCGGCCGCGAGGGGGACCCGCGCTGGGCCGTCATCACGCGCGGCAAGGTGCGCGCACCGGCCGCCGTGGAACCCACCGCCGTCTGACCGGCCGGCCAGACCATTTACCGACCCCGTCCATCCACCGACCCCGTCCATCCACCAGCACCATCCACTCACCAGCACCGCCGAGGAGCACCATCGAATGAACACCCTGTCCGTCTCCAGCTACAGCGTGCGCGAGCAGCTCGGACCCGTCGACTTCACCTTCGTCGACCCGTCGTCCGGCCGTGACGTGCACATCTCGTTCCCGTTCACCAAGGATCTCGACCTGTCGGAGTTCCCCGCCCGTGCGAAGAGCGCGTTCGGCGTCGACGCGATCGAGACCGTCGCTTTCCAGTTCGCGGGCCTGGACGATCCCGAGCTGGACCGCTTCGCCGCGGCCCTGCGCGACACCGGCGTCACGCTGCTCAACGTCGCGATCGACGCGGGCGACCTCCTCGAGCCCGACCCCGCCAAGCGCGGCGCGGACATCGCCGAGCTCCAGCGCTGGATCGACCGGTTCGCGGCCATGGGCTCGCGCTTCGTGCGGGTGAACCCGGGTTCGCCGATGGCCCAGCACCACCGCGACGACCTCCCCGACTACCTCGTGGAGGCCCTGCGCGACCTCGGTGCGTACGCGAGCGAACGCGGTGCGCGGCTGCTGGTCGAGAACCACGGCGGCCCGAGCAGCGACCCGGTGTGGATGACGCGGTTGCTCGACGCCGTCGGTCACGACCACCTCGGACTCCTGCTGGACCTCGGGAACTTCGACGCACTGCTGCTGCCGACCATGGCGCTGCTCTTCGGAGGCCAGGACGGCGAGCCGGTCGACCCCGAGCAGCTCTTCGCCTCCGTCGACCTGACCTCGCTCTACGCCGGTATCGAGGCGCTCGCTCCGCGCGCGGAGCTGGTGCACGTGAAGGCCCACACCGTGGACGCGGACGGAGCGGTCGGGCCGGTGGACCTGGCGCGTGCGCTCGGCCTCCTCACGGCCGTGGGCTACGACGGCCCGCTGACCGTCGAGTACGAGGGCTCCGGCGGAGACCCGTGGGCCAAGAGCGCCCGCGTGCTCGAGGTGGCGGCCGCCGCTGTCGAGGAGGTCGCCCGATGAGCGCCGCCGAGGCCACGGCCGCCGAGGCGACGGAGACCGTCGACGTCCTGATCGTCGGCTCCGGCCCGGCCGGCTCCACGTACGCGCGCACGATCGGCGACGCGCTCCCCGACGCGCGCATCCTCATGGTCGAGGTCGGGCCGGCCGTGCCGGGCACGCGCGGCGACCACACCCAGAACATGACGGAGGAGGATCGACTCGCCGTCCAGCTGCTCACCCAGGGGCCGGACGCGGGCATCGAGCGGGCGGCGGCGCTGTCCGACATCGCCCCCGGGATCGACCCGAGCCTGGAGTTCCGGCAGACCATCCTGCCCGGCCTGTTCTTCGTCGACCCGCGCCCCACGCTGACCGACGGCGACGTCGGCCTGCCCGCCGCCAGCATGTCGAGCGGGGTCGGCGGGATGGGCATCCACTGGGGCACCTCATGCCCGCGCCCGCACCAGTCCGAGCGCATCCCCTTCCTCCCCGCCGAGGAGCTGGATGCGGCCCTCAGCCACGCGGAAGGCCTTCTCGGCGTGCACACCCCGCCGAACGGGGGCAGCGGACTGCTCCGGGCGCTGCGCGACGCGATCGCCGGCGAGTTCGACGGCCCCGGCCTCACGCCGACGTCGTACATGCCGACGGCGACGCACTGGGACGGTGCGCGCCTGCGCTTCTCGGGCACCGGTGTGATCCTGGGCGACCTGGAGGCCACGGTCCCCGGTTTCGAGCTCCGCTCCGAGACGCTGGTGCGCCGCGTGCTGGTCGAGGGCGGCGTGGCCGTCGGCGCCGAGCTGGAGGACCGCCGTACCGGCGAGCGCCGCAGTGTCCGCGCCCGCTTCGTGGTCGTGTGCGCCGACGGATTGCGCACGCCGCAGGTGTTGTTCGCGTCCGGCGTGCGGCCGCGCGCGCTCGGGCACCACCTCAACGAGCACTACCAGATGGCCACGATGCTCACGCTGAGCGACGAGTTCGACCCGGCCGCGTACACCGTCGACGCCGGATCGATCGGGTCGGTCATCGTTCCGTTCTCCGACGCGCGCCCCATGCAGGGCGGCGTGATCTCGCTGGCCGGTTCCGCGTACAAGCTGCCGGGGATGGACGAGGCGGCGACGGCCCGCCTCGGCGTGCTCGCCTGGTACGCGGCGAAGGACATCCAGTTCGGCGACGCGGTGGAGTTCAGCGAGACGGAGACGGACTTCTACGGCATGCCGAGGATGACCATCCACTACTCGCGCACCGAGAAGGACCTGGCGACGATCGAGCAGATGCGCCAGAACTCGCTGCGCAGTGCCGGCCGGATCGGCACGCCCATGGAACAACCGGAGCTGGCCGCCGGCGGCTCGTCCCTGCACTACCAGGGAACGGTGCGGATGGGGGCCGCCGACGACGGCGACTCGGTGTGCGATCCTCTGCTGCGGGTGTGGGGCGTCGACAACCTCTACGTCGGGGGCAACGGGGTCATCCCGACCGCGACGGCGGCGAACCCGACGCTCACCACGGTGGCGCTCGCCTGGCGCGCGGCGTCGCAGCTGGCGCGCGAGCTGGCGGAGCTGCGGGAGCGGGACGGCCAGCTGGCGGAGGTCCCGGCCGTGGCGTGATGGTCGGGGCGCGTGGAGGGCGGGGAAGCCGACGCGGCTTCCCCGCCCTCCGCGTTGTGGGAGCACGCCGCGCGATCGCCGGGTGCGGACGACGTAGCGCAACGGGTCAGAGCGACGAGGCCTGCACGATCGAGAGCTGTCCGACGCGGCCCGAGACGATGCACTTGGCGAGGTAGGCGGGCCTGCCGTCGACGGCGGCCACCTGGGTGAGGATGAGCACGGGGTCGCCCGGGTCGAGGTCGAGCAGCTTTCCGCGCGTCGCTCCGACGACGCCGGCCGTGATCTGGCAGACGCCGCCGCCGAACAGCGGGCCGCAGCGCTCCGTCAAGGCGGCGAGCAGTGTGGCCTGGTCCGTCGCAGCGTCCTGCAGGCTCGCGGAGAGCGCCGGGCTGATGTCGGAGAGGTAGCGTCCAGCGGCCAGGTGTTCTTGCACGATCGCGACGGGCTCGCCGTCCCGCTCCAGGATGCTCTCGCGGAACCAGGTGTTCGCCTCCGCGTCGATGCCCAGGTGCGCGGAGGTGAAGTCTGTCGACGACTGCATGACGAACTCGATGGGCCGCACCGTGACCGTGCCGTCCTGGTCGGCGAGCGCCTGCTCGAACGGGCGCAGCTCCTCGAGGCCGACGCGGGGGATGTCCTCCGCCACGAAGCGGCCGACACCGCGGCGCGTGACGATCAGGCCGTCCTCCTCGAGCAGCATGAGCGCCTCGCGCACCACTGTTCGGCTGACGCCCAGCGCGGCGCCGAGCTCGGTCTCGCGCGGCAGCGCTGAACCCAGCGGGAACACCGCGTCGCGGATGCCCTCGGCGATGCGCGAGTAGACCGCGACGCGCAGCGGCTGGCCGACGGCGGTCGTGATCGGCCGTGCGAAGAAGTCGTCCGGGGAGGGCATCGGCTGGCTCCTTGTCGGTCGTCGGAGGGTCGACCAATTCAACCACGGAACGATGGAGTGCACATGTCGTACCGAAGAGGTATAACATCGGACCGCGATCGTCCCGATCCCAACGACGAACCCGATCCCGAAGACGAAGGAGTCTCCCCGTGAACATCCCAGCCGTCGACAGCGCGAACGCCGCCGTCACTCCGACCCTGCGAGGAGGCCGCGCCGTCGGCCTCGTCGCGACGCTCATCCTCGGCGTGCTCTCGTATCAGCTCAACGCCAGCATGATCACGCCGGCCCTGCCCGACATCGCCCGCTCGCTCGGCGAGAACGTCGGAGCCGTGTCGCAGGTCTCTTCGCTGTTCTTCCTCGCCGGAGCGGTCGGGGGAGTCGTGCTCTCGCGCTGGAGCGACTTCATCGGCCGCAAGCGCGCCCTCCTCATCGTCCTCGCGCTGCTGTCGGTCGGCACGCTGGTCTGCCTGTTCGCGCCGAACCTCACCTGGCTGCTCGTCGGCCGGGTGCTGCAGGGCGCGTCGAGCGCCGCCTTCCAGCTGTCGTACGTCATCCTCAGCGAGTCGATGACCGCCAAGGTGTTCGGGACGACGCTGGGCGTCATCACCGCGGTCAACGGGGGCGTCGGCGGTGTCGACGGCTACCTCGGCGGCCTCCTCGCCGACACGTTCGGCTACCGCTCGATCTTCGTCGTGATCTTCCTCGTCGGACTGGTCGCCCTGCTCTGCGTGCAACTGGTGGTGCCGAAGACCGCGCGCGCGGTGTCGGCGGGGCGCATGGACTGGTGGGGCGCCGCCGCGCTCTCACTGGCCCTCATCACCATCACCTACTTCGTGTCCAACGGCTCCTCCGCCGGCTGGCTGGCGCCGGTGACCCTCGGCTACCTCGCGGGCAGCATCGTGTTCGTGATCGCGTTCTGGCTCATCGAGAAGCGCCGGCTGACGCCGCTCATCGCCATCGAGCACCTGCGCTCGCGGCAGGTGTGGCCGGTGCTGGCGACCACGGTCCTGACGCTGTCCGGCGTCTTCGCCGTCATCAACTTCACCGTCGTCCTGCTCAGCCAGGACGCGAAGCACGGCTTCGGACTCGACGCGGCCACGGGGGCGCTGCTGTTCCTCGCCCCGCCCGCACTGATCGGCGTGGTGTCCGCACCGCTGTCGGGCTGGCTCGCCGGCCGCCGGGGCTGGATCCCCGTGCTGCGCGTCGGCATGGTGCTGTGCATCCTGGCGCTCGTCGTGATCGCCCTGCTGCCGCAGAACCTCTGGACGGTGTTCGCTATGATCGCCCTGCTCGGTGTGACGTACAACGGACTCGTCCTGACCACGATCAACGGGCTCGGCGTCGTGCAGTCGCCGGCCGAGGCTCCCGCCGCCCTCCCCGGGCTCAACGGTGCCGCCTTCGGCATCGGTGCCAGCCTCGGCATCGGGATCGTCGCCCCGTTCGCAGCGGCCGGCACGGCGGGCGGGTACTCCGTCGCCCTGTGGATCTCGGTCTGCATCACCGTGCTCGCCCTGCTGGCGAGCCTCCTCATCGTCCCGCGCCGCTCCTGACGCGCCCCCAGGAAAGGAAACACCATGGCCCGCCCCCTCTACTTCGACTGCGACACCGGCATCGACGACTCCGTCGCCCTCGCCTACCTGCTCTCCTCGCCGGAGGTCGACCTGGTCGGAATCGGCACCGTCAGCGGCAACGTGAGCTCCGCCACGGCCGCCGACAACACCATCGGCCTGCTGGCGCTCGCCGGCCGCACCGACATCCCGGTCGCGGTCGGCGCGCACGACCACCTCGCGCACCCGTTCCACGGGGGAGCGCCGCACGTGCACGGTGAGAACGGCCTCGGCGGCATCGCCCTTCCGGCGACCGACGTCCGTCCGGTCGCCGAGGACGCCGCCGACATGCTCATCCGCCTCTCCCACGAGTACGCGGGCGAGCTCGAGGTGCTGACGGTCGGCCCGCTCACCAACCTCGGGATCGCCCTCCAGCGCGATCCGTCGCTGCCCGGGCGCATCGCGGCCGTGACGACGATGGGCGGGGCGGCCCTGGTGCCCGGAAACATCACCCCGGTCGCCGAGGCGAACATCGGCAACGACCCGGAGGCGGCGGCCCTGCACGTCGCCGCCGGCTGGCGGGTCGTGCTCGTGCCGCTGGACGCCACCATGGAGCAGACCTTCGAGGAGGAGCACCGGGATGCCCTCGTCGCCTCCGGCGATCCGCTCGCGGTGGCGGTGGGCGGCATGCTGGACCACTACTTCGACTTCTACGTCGACGTCTACGGCCGGCGCAGCTCAGCGCTGCACGACCCGCTGGCCGCGGCTCTCGCGGTCGGGGGCGCGGTCGCGACCGTGGCGCCCGCCGTGCCCGTCGAGGTGGACACCACCGACGGACCCGGCCGCGGCCAGACCGTCTGCGACCTGCGCGGTCAGCGGCTCGGCCCCGTCGACCGGGAGGGTGCGACGGTGCGGGTCGTCCTGGAGGTGGCCGAGCCGCTCGCCCCGCAGCTGCTCGAGCGCATCCTCGGCAGAACGGCGTCCCCCGTCCGCTGACGCCTGTCGGCAACGGAGGAGATCGCGCCTCATCACGGGCCGATCTCCTCCGTTCGCCGCCGATGTCCTCCGCTTGCTCCACCCCGCCCGGTTGGCAGCCTGTGCAGCCGGGGGACACCGGACGTTCACGCCCCGCGCATAGTCCTGACTCCATGAGTGGACCACGCGACTGGCGACCCGACGGGTGGGACGAGAGGACGAGACAGGCGCACGCGGCAGGCGGGACCTTCGGGCGCGGCCTCGCACTGTCGCTCCTCGTCGTCCCGCTGGGCGTCGGCGCCTGGCTGCTCCTCTCGCAGCTCGGGTGGATGAGCTCTGTGATCCCGTTCGGCGTCGGGATCCTGGCCTGTCTGCTCTTCCGCTACGGCTCGGGCGGGCCGGTGTCGACCCGAGGCGGAGTCGCGGTCTCGATCGTGGTGGTGGGCACGGTCATCGCCGGCGTGGTCGTCGGGCACACCGCTGCCGCCGTGCGCGGCTACAGCGGCTCGGACGCAGGCGTCGCCGTGCTGGCGGACCCCGGGTTCTGGAGGTCGTTCGGCGACGGATACCTCACCTCGCCGTCGATGCGCCAGGCGCTGTTCTGGAACATCGGGATCGGTCTGCTCCTCGGTGCCATCGGCACGATCCCGACCCTCGCGCGCCACCTCACCCAGCTCCGGGTCGGGCAGCGGCTGCTGCTACTCGTGTGGCCGTTCGTGGCGGCCGGAGCGGTCGTCGTCGTGATCGCGGCCGTCGGTCTGATCGGCGGCCGCCCGAGCCCGGCGGCCGCCACGGCGCAGGCTCCCGTCGTCGGCGAGTGTCTGGATGAGGACGTGCGGCAGGACGCGGTGATCGACTACGGCAAGACCCCGATCATCGTGCCGTGCGACGAACCCCATCGCGCAGAGGTCTTCTACGTCGGCGAGCTCACCGGGGAGGCCGTGCCGGCGGCGTATCCGGGCGAGGAGGAGGTCAGCAGACTGGCGACCGTGCAGTGTTCCGGCCCGATGGCCGAATTCCTCGGAATCGCCGCGAGGCCTCGAAGCTGAACCTGAATCTCTACTTTCCTGCGGAGGAGTCCTGGAAGACGGGCGACCGCCACATCGTGTGCGCCGTGCGCGACCCGGCCGTCGAGCGGACCGAGGGGACCCTGCGCGGGGCTGCGCGCTGAGGCCCTCGGCCGGCTCGGCGACCGGCCCTGGTACGGCCCTCCTCTAGGCCGCCGTCACCCTCCGCACGAACATGCCGACGTGCTCTCGCAACGCCTCGATCCGCTGCAGGCGTGCGGCCTCCACGTCGAATCCGACGTAGGCGAGCGGTGGCCGCTTGCGCACGTTGGCCGAGCACTGGAACTCCGCGCAGACGAGCGTGCCGAGCGTGTCGCCCTTGCGGCCGGCCGCTCCGGCGCGCTTGGCGATGAAGAAGACGACCTCGTTGGGAAGGTGGACGTCTTCGCACCACGAGCACTGCGGCCGGCTGCGGACGCCGCCCTCCGCCGTGCGCAGGAGGACGCCCACGGGTCCGCCGTCGACCTCCACGACGACGTAACCGAGGTTCGGGTTCTTGCGGTCGCGCCAGCCGAGGTAGTCGATGTCGTCCCAGCGGACGGCGTCCAGGTCGGGGAGGGTGAGCTCCTTGCGCTCGCGCTGGGAGGCGTTCACGAAGGAGGAGCGGAGCTGCGGGTCGGTGAGGGGAAGCATGGGTGGATGTCCTGTCTGTCTGAAGGGTGCGCAGGGCGCGCGGGCACGACGAACGGCCCGGAAGGATGCGCGGAGCGCGGGATCACGAGAGGGGAGACAGGACTATCTCGCGCCGGCGATGATGACGCCGACGACCTCCAGACGCCCCGATCGCGGGGCTGAGACGAACTGATCCACGGACGGCAGTCTACGCCTCGGTGCAGGGGGCGAAGACGGAAGCGGCGCCGGATGAGGTCATCCGGCGCCGCTTCGGCTGAGGCGGGGCTCGCGGACTAGCTGGCCACTGTCAGGGTGTTGCTGACGGAGATCATGGTGACGGTCGCCGCCATGATGAAGCCGCCGATGTACGGGTTGTTGGTCGCCCGGTAGATCTTCCTCGTGATCACCGCGGCGGCGGCGAGGATCACGATGACCGGGAAGAGCCAGATGCTGAAGATGCCGCCGAAACCGGGGATCAGGTCACCGGTCGCGAAGAAGGTCCAGTACTGCACGAGGACGAGGATCGCCGGGGCGAGCGCGTTGAACACGGCGAGCAGTGCCGTGTTGACCCACTCCTTCTCGCGGATGGTGAAGCGGTTGAAGCCGTTGATCGCCACCGAGTTCGCGAAGAAGTAGATCAGGAACAGCGGCAGGTAGAGCAGCGCGATGCCGATCTTGTCGGGGGTGAACGCCTTGACCGCGAGCACCCAGAGCCGGAAGTCGGTCGTGAAGAAGTAGTCGACGACGAAGACGATGGAGAACGCCGCGATCACCACGACGGCGCCCAGCCCGATCCCGTGGAAGAAGCGTCGCCAGCCGGGGAGGATCCCCACCGCACGCAGGTCCTGCCCGTTCTTGCGGCCGAACAGCAGATACGAGACGGTCATGACGATGATGGCGAACACACCGTTGATCGCCGACCACAGCCCGATGAAGAACGGCGCGCCCTGCGGGATCCAGGTGGGCACCGCGTTGAAGACGACGCCCTGGATCGCGCTCCACTGGCTGAGGGCGATGTAGCTCCACGCGGAGAACAGGGCCGACACGACGAGCGCGCCCCAGAACCAGAACAGCCCGCGGCGGGTGTTCGCCCTGAGCTCGAGTGGACCGGTCGCGCGCAGGGCGGCGAAGGGGCGCGTGGCGAGGAGGAGCTTGGCGAACGCGACCAGGAAGATCCCGAAGCCGACGAGGCCGACGGCGTTGAAGAGCTCCTTCCACTGCCAGGTCTGCGACCCGGCCGCGATGGGGTCGGGCGCTCCGAACGCCCGCTGGAAGAAGTCGATCGTGTACTCGGTGGTCTGCTTCGAGAAGGGACCCCAGGGGTGCGTCTGGGCGGGCGTGTAGATCACCCGGAAGGCGTCGCGCCCGTCGACGGTCGAGGTGTAGTAGGTCGCGGCGGTGCGCTGCGCTCCGGAGGGGTTCCTCCCGAACTCCAGGAACGACTGGGCGTTGGGCGTGTGGATGAACTCGCGCGGCGGGGTGAGCTCCCTACCGGTGGCGTCGTAGCTGCGGAAGAAGAACTCGTCGTACTGGTCCGCGACGATCCCGACGTCGCGCGAGCCGTAGTTGTTGACGTACTTCTTCGGGTCCTTCAGGTCGGTGTAGAAGCCTTCGTTGTCGACCAGGAGGGCCGCGGCGATGAGCGGAGACTTCGCGGTGTTGTCGATCATCAGGGAGAAGTTGGCCGCCCTGGCGCCGTTCGAGTGGCCGGTGACGCCGATCCTGCTGTGGTCGACGTAGGGCAGCTGGGCGACGAGCTTGACGGCGTCGTACATGCCCGTCCCGGCGTCGGCCTCCTTACCGAGGGGAAGCGGACCGGAGTCGCCGTGGCCGTACATGTCGATCGAGACGACGACGTAGCCGCGCTTGGCGAGCTCGACGTAGTTGGCGTCCTGCATCTCGCGGTTGTTCCACCAGCCGTGGCTGACCACGACCGCCGGCGCCTTGGCGGTGGCGGTGGCCGAGTCGGGCTTGTAGAGCAGGGCGCTCATCTCGATGCCGGACGCGGTCTCCCACCGCAGATCCTTCACCGCGACCGTGGCGCCGTTCGTCTGGACGAAGAAGGCGCCGACCGCGGAGATCAGGCAGAGCGCCAGCGCGATGATGACCCAGACCCCGTCGCGGCGCAACAGTGCGGGGCGGGCGGTGGCTGTGGGGGATGTCGGAGGTGGTGTGAGCGTCACTGCTTCTTCTTTCTGTGTGACTGAGCCGGTCGACCGGTCAGCGGAGGTCGCGCGTGTTCGCCGTTCCGGGCGGACAGCGGGCACGTGGGCGGCTGCGCCCGTGCCCATCCCCAGGGGGCCGAGGGTCGGGGAGACAGCTGATATCGGCAGCTGTCTCCCCTATCCGAGACCGAGCCGACGTGGATCGGCCGTGGAGGCCTCGGAATGGTGGACGCGGATGCAGGTCTCCGCGCACGGTCCGGCCCTCGGTCGATCGAACGGCCACGTCACGGTCGATCACCAGGGTGCTGTCGAGCTCCGAATCGCTCGACATAGCCAGATGCTAGCGAGAACCCGGAGCGGTTCTCGCCGTGGAGGACTGCACAATTGTGCGGATCGACCACAGTGATCCGCGGAATCCGGCTGATCTTCGTGCGAACAAATGTGCAGCGCACCGCCGGATGGCCTTACTTAGTGGCTGCTAACTAAGTTGCGGACTCCGCTAGATTTGTCTCCATGGCCCGAGAGCGAATGTCCGCTGCCGATCGGCGGCCGCTGGCCACCCGCGCTGCGCTGAGCGTCTTCGCCGATGCGGGATACGTCGGGACCTCGATGACCCAGGTCGCTCAGCGGCTCGGCGTCTCGCAGCCGTACCTCTTCCAGCTGTTCGACTCGAAGCACGCCCTGTTCGTGGAGTGCGTCGAGCTCTGTCACGACCTCATCGAGGCGACCATCGACGAGCTGGAGGAGGAGGCCGGGGCGACCGGTGGCACGCTGACGCTGGCCGCCCTGGGTGCGGCGTACGCGCACCTCCTCGCCGACGAGTCCGTCCTTCAGTTCCAGCTCCAGGCGTGGGCCGCGGCGTGCGCCGACGACGAGATCGAGCGGATCTGCCGAGTCCGGATGACACGCCTGGTCGCGCGGGTGCGCCAGCTCACCGATGCGAGCGAACAGGACGTCGACATGTTCTTCGCCCGCGGAGCGCTGAGGATCGTCCGGACCGCGATCCGGATGCCCATGCCCGCCGAGTTGGACGCGACGATCGACTACGGCGGCGGCGCAGGCGACACGGCGACCGCGGTCACCTTCCTGCCGCCGGACCGCCCGCGAGGGTAGGCCGCGCGGAGCGGACGGGGGCAGCTGCGCCGGCCGTTCCCGTCGCCCCGAGATCGCGCGGATCACGGGTGGTATAACGTTGTAAAACCTGCGGCCCGTGGAGGGGGAGCGATGGCGGTGACGCTGCACGACGTGGCCCGGCGGGCCGGGGTCTCGATCAAGACGGTCTCCAACGTCATCAACGACTACCCCCACATCCGTCCGGCCACCCGCACCCGGGTCGAGGAGGCGATCGCCGAGCTCGGCTACACGCCGAATCTGACCGCCCGCAACCTGCGGTCGGGCCGCACGGGCGCCATCGCGCTCGCAGTGCCCGATCTGGCGTTGAACTACTTCGCCGAGCTGGCTGCCGCCGTGATCGCGGAGGCCGAGAGCGCCGGCTTCGCCGTTCTCGTCGAGCAGACCGGGGGCGAGCGGGAGCGGGAGCTGGAACTGCTGCAGAGCCCGCGGCGGAAACTCACCGACGGTCTGATCTTCAGCGCCCGAGGCATGGGGCAGGAGGACGCGTCGCGGCTCGACGTGCCGTACCCGCTCGTGCTGCTGGGCGAGCGGATCTTCGATGAGAACGTGGACCACGTGACCATGCGGAACGTCGAGGCCGCCCAGGCCGCAACCCGGTACCTGCTGGGGTCGGCTCGGCGTCGCATCGCGGTCGTCGGCGCCCACCGCGGCGAGGTCGTGGGTTCGGCGGGGCTCCGGCTGCGCGGCTACCGGGAGGCGCTCGAGGAGGCCGGGATCCCGTCTGACCCTGACCTCATCACCTACGCCGATCCGTGGCATCGGTTCAACGGCGCGGCCAGCGTGCGGACTCTCATCGAGACGGGCGTCGCCTTCGACGCGGTCTTCGCGTTCAACGACGCCCTCGCGTTCGGGGCGATGCGCGCGCTCGACGAGGCCGGCCTCCGGGTTCCCCAGGACGTCGCCGTGATCGGCTTCGACGACGTCGACGAGGCCGAGTACTCCATCCCCTCGCTGACGAGCGTCGATCCGGGACGCGCCTGGATCGCCCGTTCGGCGGTGGGGCGCCTCCTGGAGCGGATCACCGCGCCGGAGGCCGCGGGGCCGCCCCGGCTGCTGCTCGCCGATTTCCGCATCGTCGAGCGCGAGTCGGCGACGGCGGGCGCCAGAGGCAGCGGCGCCTGACCCGGCCCGTCCTTGACGGGACCCGGACCGCTCGATATTCTCTACAACGTTTACCTACAACGTTGGAGAGCGACGAGAAGCCCTATGACCAGTGCACACCTCACCATCGACCCGCGTTCGGCGATCGGCGCCGTGCGACGCCGCCTCTTCGGCGGGTTCGTCGAGCACCTCGGCCGCCACGTCTACGACGGCATCTACGAGCCCGGCCACCCGGAAGCCGACGGCGAGGGCTTCCGCCGCGACGTGATCGAGCTCGTGAAGGAGCTCGGTGTGTCCACCATCCGCTACCCGGGGGGCAACTTCGTCTCCGGGTTCCGCTGGGAGGACAGCGTCGGTCCGCGCGAAGACCGGCCGCGGCGTCTCGACCTGGCCTGGCACTCGACCGAGACCAACGAGGTCGGTCTCCACGAGTTCGCCTCCTGGCTCGACAAGGTCGGCAGCAACCTGATGATGGCCGTGAACCTCGGGACGCGGGGCACGCTCGAAGCGATCGATCTGCTCGAGTACGCCAACGTGCCGGGCGGGAGCACCCTCAGCGACCGCCGCGTCGCGAACGGCCGAACGGCGCCGTTCGACGTGCGCATCTGGTGCCTCGGCAACGAGATGGACGGCCCGTGGCAGCTGGGCCACCGCTCGGCCGACGACTACGGCAAGCTCGCAGCGCAGACCGCGAAGGGGATGCGCCAGCTCGACCCGTCGATCGAGCTGGTGGTGTGCGGCTCGTCGGGCGCCGCCATGCCCACGTTCGGCGAGTGGGAGCGGGTCGTGCTCACCCACACGTACGACGACGTGAACTACATCTCGCTGCACGCCTACTACCAGGAGCGCAACGGCGACCTGGACAGCTTCCTGGCGTCCTCCACCGACATGGACCGCTTCATCGAGTCGGTGGTCGTCACGGCGGACCACGTGAAAGCCGTCCGCGGAAGCGACAAGACCATCGAGCTCTCGTTCGACGAGTGGAACGTCTGGTACATGGACCGCTGGCAGGGCGTCGACAAGATCGAGGGCATCGACAACTGGCCGGTCGCGCCGCGCCTCCTGGAGGACGTGTACTCGGTCGCCGACGCGGTCGTCTTCGGCAGCCTGCTGATCTCGCTGCTCAAGCACGCCGACCGGGTGACGAGCGCGTCGCTGGCCCAGCTGGTGAACGTGATCGCGCCGATCATGACAGAGCCGGGAGGCCCCGCCTGGCGGCAGACGACGTTCTTCCCGTTCTCGATCACTTCACGGCTCGCCCGCGGCGAGGCGCTCCGGATCCCGATCGAGAGCCCGACCCACTCCACCGCCGTCTACGGGGAGGTGCCGCTGGTCGACGCGGTCGCGACGAACGACCCCGAGTCGGGGCGGACCGCCCTGTTCCTGGTGAACAGGAGCGTGACGGAGCCCATCACGGTGATCGCCGACATCAGCGCGCTCGGCGACGTGGGCGTCCTCGAGTCGCACACCCTCACCGACGACGACGTGAACGCGAAGAACACGCTCGAGGACCGCGAGCGGGTGGCGCCGCGCGCCGCCGCGGTCTCGATCGCCGATGGCGTCCTGCGCGTCGAACTGCCGCCGGTGTCGTGGACGGCGGTGTCGCTGGGGTGAGCGACGCGGGCGGGACCCGGGCCGCCGTCTAGAGTCGAGGCGTGAACCGCACCGACCGTCTCTACGCACTGGTCGAGGAGCTCCGCGCCGTCGCGCCGCGCCCGCGCAGCGCCCGGTGGCTCGCCGAGCGTTTCGAGGTCAGCTCGCGGACGATCGAGCGGGACCTGTCCGCCCTGCAGCAGGCCGGCGTGCCGATCTGGGCGGAGTCCGGAAGGACGGGCGGGTACACGATCGACCGCGCGCACACCCTGGCCCCGCTCGGGTTCACCGTCGACGAGGCGCTCGCCGTCACGACGGCGCTCGGGATGCTGGCGTCGAGTCCGTTCGCGACGTCCGCCGCCTCCGCGCTGCGCAAAGTGGTCGCCGTGATGGACGAGCCGAAGCTCCGCGAGACGGCGGAGCTGGCGGCACGCATCCACCTCCTCGACGACGGCCGGGCGGCGGAGGTCGTGGCGGGCCTCGACGGCGCGCTGCGCTCCGGACGCGTGCTGCGGATCGTCTACCGCGACCGCGCCGGTACCGAGACGGAGCGCGAGGTGGAGCCCCTGGGCTACGTGGGCAAGGGGCGCGACTGGTATCTCATCGCCTGGTGCCGGCTGCGCGACGGGATCCGCGCCTTCCGCGGCGACCGGATCGCCTCGGTGGAGACCACGGGCGAGCGCCCGCCCCGCCGCGCCCTCACCATCGCGGAGCTCGACATCGCGTACGGGGAGGTCCGCAGCCTCCGGCTCGGCGACGATCAAGCCTGAACGCCGTCCGCTCGTAAACACCGACAGGACGGTGTCGCCCGGCCGCCGCAGTCTGGATGGCGGGGTCGAACGGCCCCGGCAGAGAGGATCACCCATGGACTTCGCATCCGTCCGCATCATCACCGACGATCTCGACGGTCTCGTCGCGTTCTACGAACTCGTCCTGAACGCTCCCGCGTCCCGGCCGGCCCCGGTGTTCGCCGAGTTCCGCACGCGGGCCGGCGCGCTCGCCATCGGGAGCACGGCCACCGTGGCGATGCTCGGCGAGGCGGCGCCCCGGCCCGGAAGCAACGCGTCGGTCATCCTCGAGTTCGTCGTCGCCGACGTCGACGCCGAGTTCGCCCGCATCGAGTCACGGCTGCGGGAGGTCGTGCTGGCGCCGACGACGATGCCCTGGGGCAACCGGTCGGCACTCTTCCGCGACCCGGACGGGAACCTGGTCAATCTCTTCAGTCGGCCGGTGGAGTAGGCCGGTGGAGTAGGCCGGTGGACGACGGGAGGCCGGCCCCGCCATCCGGGACCGGCCTCCTGTCGTCGCGCGTGGATCAGCTCGCGCGGCGCAGCTTGTCGAACAGCGGCTTGAAGGTGATGCCGGCGATCGCCGCGCCGACGATCGGCGCGACGATGGACAGCCAGAGCTGGGCGAGAGCCGTGGGTCCGCCGTAGATCGCGGTCGCGATCGAGCGGGCCGGGTTGAACGACCCGTTCGAGATCGGGATCGCGACCAGGGCGACCAGGGTGAGGGTGAGCCCGATGGCGAGGGGGCCGAAGCCGTCCGCCGCGCGGCTGCTCGTGACGCCGAGGATGACGTAGACGAGGATCGCGGTCGCGATGATCTCCACCAGCAGCGAGGAGACCAGACCGAAGCCGCCGGGGGAGAGCTCGCCCCAGCCGGTCGACGCGAAGCCGCCCTTCTGCGCGTTGGCGAGGAACCCGTCCGGCCCGGCTGCCGCGATGGCGACGAGGAGGGACGACGCGACGATGCCGCCGACGAGCTGCGCGACGATGTAGCCGGCGACGTCCTTCCAGGCGAACCGGCCGGCGATCGCCAGGCCGATGGTCACGGCCGGGTTGAAGTGGCCTCCCGAGACCGGCCCGAAGGCGTAGGCGGAGACCAGCACGCTCAGGCCGAGGGCGAGCGCGACGCCGAGGAAGCCGACGTTCAGCCCTGCGGTGCCGCCGTTGAACCCGGCAGCGAAGAGCGCCGTGCCGATGACGCCGAAGACCAGGACGAACGTCCCGGCGACCTCGGCGGCGAGACGCGCGGCCACCGCGGGGGAGGCGGGCGCGACGGGCGCGGCCGACACGGTGGCGGGCGGTGCTGCTTCTGACATGCTGATCCTTTGCTGGATGTTCAGGGGGAGTCGGAAGTGACTCCGATTTGAACATAGCGAGGGTCGACGGGGAGCGCGAGGAGTGTTACGCGGGTTTCATCCGCTGCTAAAGAGATATATACTCGCCGCACATCTCTATATACAGGGGGGGGGCTTGTGACCCAGACAGAACCCGTCCACCGCAGCAAGAAGCTCATCGCCTTCCGCGACGATCAAGTGGCCATGCTCTCGGCGATCGCGGATGACACCCACTCGACCTTCACTGCCACGGTGCTCGACGCCGTCGATGCCTACATCGCGGCGCACGACAGGGTGGTGCAGCAGGCCATCGACCGGATCGTGACGGAGAACGCCGGCCTGCTCGAGCGGCTGCGCGACGCGTGAGCGTCCGCTACCTGACGCTCGAGGAGGCGCTTCTGGGCATCGCGGCCGTCCATGGCGGCAGGCCGCTCGACTACATTCGCGACACGGTTCTCCTGCAGTCCGCTCTCGAGCGGCCGGCGGCGACACTGTTCGGTCGCGACGCCTATCCCGATGTCTACGCCAAAGGCGCGGCTCTGCTGCACTCGCTCCTGCGCAACCACGCGCTGCTCGACGGGAACAAGCGCACGGGCTGGATCCTCTGCGTGCTCTTCTTCCAGCTCAACGGGTTCGAGGAGAACTACGACGAAGACGCGATGTTCGACACCATCGTGGCGATCGCCGCGGGGGAGCTGCAGGAGATCGGGGACATCGCCGAGCGGCTCGCGCTGTGGTTCACACGCGTCACCAACGATTGAGTCCGCCCGCATGACCATCACGCTTTCACGCGTCGATCCCGTGGCGGATGCCGCCGAGCTCATCGCGTTGCTCTCGACCAACCGGTTCCCGTTCCACAGCTCCGTGCAGCCCACCCGCGAGGAGGTGGCGAGACGTGTCGCCCGGGGCGACTTCAGCGGACCGGCGAACGAGGCGTACTGGATCCAGGATGCGTCGATCGGGGAGGGCCATCGCGTGGGGCTCATCGTCTTCGAGGAGATCACCGACGGCACTCCGCTGATCGATCTGCGAATCGCGGAAGCACATCGCGGGCGCGGCCTCGGCCGGGCAGCCCTTCGGCTGGCCACCGCGACGGTCTTCCGCGCGCATCCCGAGCTGAACCGGATCGAGGGCAACACCCGCATCGACAATGCGGCGATGCGTCGCGTGTTCACGGCGGCCGGGTACGTCAAGGAGGCTCACTATCGCGAAGGCTGGCCCGTCGCGGGGAAGCCTCCGCTCGACGCGGTGGCGTACGCGATCCTGCGGAGCGATTGGACCGAAGGCACCATCACGCCCGTGCCCTGGGCGACCTGACCCGCCCTCGATAGGGTGACTCCATGCTCTCCACCACCCTCCCGTCCGGCGCCACCCTCAGCCCCCTCGAACCGTGGCGGGCCGAGGAGTTCGCCGCGCATCTCGATCGGGCGCGCGAGCACATCCGGCCGTGGGTCGGGCCGTCGTTCGTCACCACCGACATCGACGGCGCGCGGGCGACGCTGGACCGCTACGCCGAGCGTGCGGCTCGGGAGGGTGCGGGCATCTACGGGATCCGGGTCGGTGAGATGCTCGTCGGCGGCGTCATGTTCGTCGACTTCTCGCCGGCGACCGGCTCCTTCGAGATCGGCTGCTGGCTCGAGCCGGGTGCGGAGGGCCGTGGCCACATCACCGCCGCCGTGCGCGTGCTGCTCGCGTATGCGTTCGACGAGCGCGGTATGCACCGCGCCGAGTGGCGGTGCCGCAGCGACAACGAGCGCAGCTCCGCCGTCGCCCGGCGCCTCGGGATGACGCTGGACGGCGTGCTCAGGGAGGCGTGGCCGGTCGCCGGCGTGTTCCACGACAAGCAGGTGTGGTCGCTGCTGGCGGGGGAGTGGGAGGCCGCTCGAGGCTGACACCCGCCGGGCGGGAGCGAGGGCTCACTTCAGGTGCAGCACGATCCCGGTCAGGCCGTGCAGCACGCTCGCGACCCCCGCCGAGACCGCGTCGGTCGCGCGCCGGGCGGTGACGGCGGTGGGATCGATGTCGCCGTCCTGGCTGATGCCGGTGCCCCGGAAGCTGGCTCCGGCCCAGATCACCGAGGTGACGTTGGCCGTCGGCTCCGGCAGTTCCGCGCCGACGATGAGGAACTGCTGGTGCAGGTGCTGCGCGGTGGTCAGCGAGAACACGTCGACGACGTCCGGGCCGGCTCCGATCACCAGGTCCGGTGACGTCTCGATCGCGCGGAGCAGCTGGTCCTCGACCTCGTCGTCGCCGCGCGCGGTGAGCGCGGTGACCGTCACGCCGCGCTGCCGCGCCCAGCGCGTGACCCCGGAGACCAACGTCGAGGTCGCGCTGTCGGCGCCCGCGCTGACGACGACGACGGTGTAGCCGGCCGGGGGCTCGACGCCGTCCCACGATCCGCGTTCCGGCTCGATCGTCGCCTCCGGAGTCGGCGTGGTGACGCTGCCGAGAAAGCCGCTCCCGAGCGGCTGGACGCCGGAGGCGCCCGTCGTCACGGGCTCGGGTGCGAGCGCCGCGCAGCCGGAGAAGAGAAGGGCAGCGGCGGCGCACACGGCAGCGACGAGCGGCGCGCGTGGGTGGAGTCGAGGCACGCCCCCACGCTCCCCGAGAGGGCGAGCCGAACAATGACGACGGGGCCGTGGGCGGGTGAACGGGAGGCAAACACTCGTGACGGCCCCGGGCCGCCCCGGTGGCCCGCGTTCCCCCGCGTTCGCGTCCCGGCCCCGACCCGTTCACCCGGCTCCGAAACGTTGTGGCGGTGATCCAGACCCTCCCTCGCCTCCAGACCGACCTCCGACCGCGCCGCCGAGCAGGTCGACGAGCCCGCATCCGGGCGCTCGTCGCCGTCGCGCTGGCCGCCGCCGCCGTGCTCCTCCCCGCCGCGGCCGCCGGGGCGCACGGCTTCTCGTCCGTGGCGTACGTCGACGTGACCGGACGAGCCGACGGTGTGGTCCGCACCGCCCTCGACCTCGAGTACGACCTGCTCGTGGTCTCGGCGGCCGAGAGCGAGAAGGACCGGGCGCTGTTCGACCAGGGGACGGAGCTCTTCCAGACCGGCGAGGAAGCGACCGCGATGAACGCTCACGCCGACTCGGTCACCTCCTATGTCACCGATCGCTTCACCGTGAGCGCCGGCGGCGCCACCTGCCGGCCGGCCCGCGTCGGCGACATCACCGTGCACGAGCGCGACGGGGTGCCCTACGCCACGCTCGTCCTCGACCACACCTGCGCGGGAGGCTCCGGTCACGAGTTGCGGAGCGGGTTGTTCCCCGACGCGGAGGGCTACGTCAAGGACACCAAGACCATCGTCACCTATGCGATCGACGACAAGGACGGCAGCGCGGCGCTCGACGCGGAGCACCCGTCGTTCTCCACCGAGCAGACCGCGGGGGAGCGGTTCGGGGAGTTCTTCCTGCTCGGCGCCGAGCACCTGCTGAGCGGGATCGACCACATCCTGTTCCTGCTGGCGCTGATCGTCGGATCCCGTCGCCTCCGGGATGTGGTGCTCGCCGCGACGACGTTCACGGTCGCGCACTCGATCACCTTCCTGCTGGCCGCGCTCGGGCTCGTCACCGTACCGGCCGCCGTCGTCGAACCGGTGATCGCGCTGTCGATCGCCGTCGTGGCGGCCTGGTACCTGTGGACCGTGCGGCGCCGCATCCTCCTGCCGTCCGCCGAGCTCGCGCCCGAGCTCGTGCCCACGCCGCCCGGGCCCCTCGGGCTCGGGCGCGCGGACTGGCTGCGCCTCGCGGTGGTCTTCCTCTTCGGGCTCGTGCACGGCCTCGGGTTCGCGAGCGCGCTCGGCATCGACGAGCCGTGGTCGTGGACGCTGCTGTGGTCGCTCCTGGTCTTCAACGTCGGCATCGAGGCCGTGCAGCTCGGGATCATCGCCGTCGTCTTCCCACTGCTCCTCCTGCTGCGCCGACGCACTCCACGGACGGCGCTGTGGATCGGCATCGTGGTGGCCGCGGCGGTCACCGTCGTCGCCCTGTTCTGGTTCGTCGGCAGAATACTGGGACTCGAATGGGGGTGACTTTCGCGCCCAGTCCACGCTTACAACTCTGAGAGTTCACTCAGGATTCATCACGGCCCGAGACGGTGGTCACATCCGCGCTTCGCGGACACCTCACCAGATCACCAGAAAGGCATCGGACCTCCATGTCGAGTGACGACATCCGGCGCGCCAGCGCGTCCCTCCATCGCCGCACCACAACACGCCTCGCCGCAGCAGCGGTGTGCATCGGCGTGATGCTCGGAGGCGGCGCCATCGCCGCCCCGGCCGCCTTCGCGGCCTCCGCCAACCAGACCGACATCGTGTTGCACGTCGGCTCCGACCAGTCTCAGCGCAACTTCTCCTGGTACTCCGCGGCCGACGTGCCGCAGGTCGTCCAGGTCGCCTACGCGTCCGACGTCGTCGGGGGCGCGTTCCCGCAGGTCTCCAAGAGCATCCCCGCCACGGGAGGCCCGACCACCAGCGGTGAGTTCAACCGCTTCGCGACCGTCACCGGTCTCAAGGAGAACACGGCCTACGTGTACCGCGTCGGCACCGAGGGCGACTGGTCGGCGACCTACTCGTTCCGCACCCAGAAGTTCACGGGGGACTTCAACTTCCTGTTCTTCGGCGACCCGCAGATCGGTTCGTCCGGCAACGTGCCGAACGACGCGGCCGGCTGGGTCGACACGCTCAACGTCGCCACCGCGGCCTACCCCGACACCGAGATGCTGTTCTCGGCCGGCGACCAGGTCGAGACCGCGGCCAACGAGACCCAGTACGAGGCGTTCCTGCAGTCCGACAAGCTGCGCCAGATCCCGTTCGTCGCCACCAACGGCAACCACGACGTCGGCTCGAAGGCGTACGAGCAGCACTTCAACACCCCGAACGTCGACCGCACCGCCGGCGCGAACACCGGCACCGGCTCGGGCGGCGACTACTGGTTCATCTACAAGGACGTGCTGTTCCTCGACATCAACTCGAACAGCCGCGACGCCTCGCACATCGCGTGGATGCAGAAGATCGTCGCAGAGCAGGGCTCGAAGGCGAAGTGGAAGGTCCTCGCCTTCCACCACTCGATCTACTCGTCCGGTCCGCACGCCACGGACAGCGACATCCTCGACCGCCGCAACGTGCTGCCGACGGCCATCTCCGACCTCGGCATCGACCTGGTGCTGCAGGGACACGATCACAGCTACGCGCGCAGCTACCTCATCCGCAACGGTGAGAAGGCGAACGCGGCCGAGGCGGCCGGGGCCGACTCGGTGGTCGCCGGCCCGGGCGGGGTGCTCTACGTGACGGCCAACTCGGCGTCCGGATCGAAGTACTACGACCTGCAGAACAAGGGCTTCTGGTGGCTCTCGGTCCAGAACCAGGAGAAGGTCCGCAACTACAGCGCGATCGACATCACCTCGAACGCCATCACGGTCAAGACGCTCCGCAGCCAGGCCAACGGCTCGGACAAGCCCGTGAACAGCATCGTCGACCAGGTCACCCTGACCCGCGAGGCGAAGCCGGACACCGACGCGCAGCAGCTGCAGGTCACCGTCCCGGAGGCCGCCCCCGGCGAGTTCGTCTGGAACGTCGACGGCACCAACGGCCTCGTCGACCTCGGCAAGGCCGTTGCGGCCGGCGACCACTACGCCGCTGTCGGCTCGATCAACCCGATCCGCGTCACGGACACCCGTGCCGCCGGACCGCAGTGGTCGATCTCGGCCCAGGTGAGCGACTTCGCCGCGGGTGACAAGAAGTTCTCGGGCAAGTACCTCGGCTGGACGCCGGCGGTCACCCAGGCCGGCGGCGACGCCAAGGCCGGCGACCGCGTGCAGTCCGGGTTCTCGGGCGGAAACGGTCTCTCCGCGTCGTCCACGCTCGGTCACGCCGACGGCGGTCACTCGAAGGGCTCCGCCAAGCTCGGCGCCGCCCTGGAGCTCGACATCCCCGTCGACGTCGCCAACGGCACCTACACGGCGACCCTGACGCTCACCGCGCTCAGCTAGCCGACCGCACCACTGGTCCGGGCGGGCGGCCGCCGCCCGCCCGGACTCCCACGAACCTCACCAGGAAGAACGATGCGCACCGCGACCCTCCCCTCCGCCTCCCCGCTCGCGCGCCTCACCGCCGCGCTGGTCTCCGCCCTCCTCGTCGCCGCGACCGTCGCCGTCGGCGGTTCCGCGTCGCCGGCGCTCGCCGCGGGCGACGGTGACGTCACCTGGGGTGTGCGCACCGCCGCCAACCAGAACGGCGCCGACCGCCAGAACTTCGGCTACCGGATCGCGCCGGGCGGCACGATCACCGACGCGATCGTCGTCGGCAACCACGCGGCAACACCGATCACACTCGACGTCTATGCGGCGGACGGCTTCACCACGAGCAGTGGTCAGCTCGACGTGGCGAAGCGCGACGCGAAGGCGGTGGCCGTCGGCGCGTGGACCGCACTGCGCGACCACACGGTCACGATCGCCCCCGGCGGCGCGGTGGAGGTGCCGTTCACCGTCACCGTTCCGAAGGACGCGACACCCGGCGACTACGCGGGCGGCATCCTGACGTCGCTGCCGCACGCCGCGCAAGAGAACGGCATCAGCGTGGACCGCCGTCTGGGGATCCGGATGCACCTCCGGGTGGACGGGAAGCTCGCCCCCGCGGTCGCCGTCGAGAAGATGCGCGTGGACTACACCGGCACGCTCAACCCCTTCGGGACAGGTGACGCCACGGTGACCTACACCGTTCGCAACACCGGCAACGTGCGGCTCTCGGCCGGTCAGACGGTGGCGCTCAGCGGGCCGTTCGGCTGGTTCCCCGTCGAAGCGGGAACGGTCACCGCCGTCCCCGAGCTGCTGCCGGGCGAGTCGTGGAGTGTGTCCGTGCCGGTCCGCGGCGTCATCCCCGCCTTCTGGCTGACAGCGAAGGCCGTGCTGAGCCCGAAGCTGCCCGCTGTCACGGGATCGACGCCGGGCGTCGACGGCGTCGCGGCCGAGGCCGGCGCCCTGGCCGTGCCGTGGCCGCTGCTGGTGCTCCTGCTCGTGATCGCGGCCGCGGTCGTCGGGACCGTGCTGCTGCTCCGCCGTCGCCGGCGCTCGAGCGCGGAGCGCGAGGACGAGCGCGTCAAGAAGGCGGTCGAGGAGGCGCTGAAGGGCGTGGAGGGCGAACCGGCGGCGGGCGCCTGACCCGCGCGCCGGGCGCGCCTACCGCCCGGCGCGCCTACCGCCCGGCGCGGCTCCCGGTCGCGATCCGGCCGTCCACCACGGTGACGATCTCGTCGAGGGTGGGCGAGTGGACCAGGTCGTGCGTGACGAGCAGGGTGGCGGTCTCCTGGCCGTGCGTGAGCCGCGCGATGAGGTCCATGATCGCCGCGCCGCGCTCCTGGTCGAGTGCGCTGGTCGGCTCGTCGACCAGCAGCACAGAGGGCTGCCGCACGAGCGCTCGTGCGATCGCGACCCGCTGGCGCTGGCCTCCGGAGAGCTGGGCCGGTCGCTTGTCGGCGTGCTCGGCGAGCCCGACCGCGTCGAGCAGCCCGTCGACGCGGTCGCGGACCGCGGCCCGCGCCGACTTCCTGCGGCTTCCGCCGAGCTCGCCCATGACCTGCAGCTGCTCGCGTGCGGTCAGCGACGGCAGCAGGTTGGACTGCTGGAAGACGATGCCGATCCTCTCGCGGCGCAACCGGGTGGCCTGCTCAGCGGACAGTCCGCTCGCGTCTTCTCCATCGATCAGCACCCGCCCGCTGTCGGGGCGGATGAGGGTCGCGGCGAGGGCGAGGATGCTCGACTTGCCGGAGCCGGACGGACCGGTGATGCCGGTGACCACACCGGGCCGGCCGTAAAGGGTGACGCTGTCGACCGCGGTGATGCGGCCGGCGCCGTCGGGGAAGGTCAGGGTGACGTCGTCGAGGGTGATCATCGGTTGCTCCCGAGTGCGGTGAGGGGGTCGGCGTGGGTGACGGTGCGGAGGGCGACGGCGGCGCCCGCGAGCCCGAGGACGGTCATCGCCGCCGCGGGGACGAGCGTCGTGATCGGCGCCACGAGGAACGGCAAGGCGTTTCCGGCGAGAGCGCCGAGTCCGACGACGGCCAGCATCCCGATCCCGATGCCGCCCACCAGCACGACGAGCGCCTGGCCGAGGGCGTCGAGCACGAGCGAGCGCTGGGTGGCGCCCAGGGCTTTCAGCACCGCGATGTCGGCGGAGCGCTGCATGGTCCAGACGGTGAAGAAGGCGCCGACGACGAGGGCGGAGATCCCGAACAGCATCGCGACCATCAGGCCGAGGGAGCCGATCTCGCTCTTGAAAGCCTCCAGCGCCGTCAGGCTGAGCAGGGTCGGCTGGGCGCTCGTGCCCGTCGCCGACGCGACGGCGTCCCAGTTCGGGCTGCCGGTCACGGCGAGCACGGTGGCGTCGCCGTCCCCGCCCATCCGCTTGTCGGCCTGCGCCCAGGCGGCGGGCGTCAGCGCGACCACCGCGGTGTGGCTGTACCAGGCGTCGCCGCCGACGGAGGCCACGCGGTAGTCGGTGCCCAGGATCGTGACGGTGTCGCCCGCGGACGCGTGCAGTTCCTTCGCGGCGCCGGCCGAGAGGCCGACGGTGTCGTCGGTGCTCGGGGCGAGGGCGGTGAGGTCCGTCTCCCTGGGTGCGCCGGTGTCGGGGAGTCCGAACAGCGCGACCCCGGAGGAGGCCGAGCCCGACTGGGCGCGGGTCTGCGCGATCCCGATCGGGACGACCGTGTCGACCCCGTCGGCCTTCCGCCAGTGCTCGACCGTCGCGGGGGACAGCGACGACTCGCTGAAGCTCGCGCTCCCGGTGGCCGGTTTCTCGAGCACGAGGTGGTCGCCGGGGAGCCCGAGCACCGCGGAGATGTTCTGGGCGGCGAGTCCGCCGGTGAGGCCGGCCAGGAAGCCGACGAGGACGGTGATGAGCGCGACGACGGTCCCGATGAGGAGGAACCGGCCGCGGGCGTGGCGCAGGTCTCGCCAGGCGACGAACACGAGGAGTCCTTTCCGAGGGCGGAACGGTTCCGCCTTTCGTTCCTCCAGCCTTCTCGTGATCCCCAGCGGTCACATCGTCAGCACGGTCCAACCTCGTCTCCGACTTTCCATTGATGCCACGGGCGCGGCCGATCCCTAGGCTGGAGTCGTCATGTCCCACAGCGCACTCACCCCGGTCTTCGTCGGACTGCGAGTCGGGCTGCACGTCCTCATCGCGGGACTGCTCGTCCTCGTGGTCGTCCGGCTGCCCGGGCTGGAGCCGCAGGCAGCGGTCGCCGGGCTGGTCCTCGCCGTGCTGTTCGCCGTGGTGTACCTCACGAGCCTGCTGATGCGGGCCGTCCCCCCGCAGAGCAGGAGGCGCGCGGGCGTCGTCTGGATCAGCGCGCTGGGCCTGGTCTGGGTGGGGCTGGTCATCGTGGTCCCCGAAGCGGCCTACCTCGCGTTCCCGCTGTTCTTCCTCTGCCTGCACCTGCTGCCGCGCTGGGTCGGCCCTGTCGCCGTCGTGGCGCTGACCGTCGTCGCGATCGTCGCTCTGAGCCTCCATCAAGGCTTCTCGGCCGGGGTCGTGATCGGCCCGCTGATCGGCGCGGCCGTGGCGATCCTCCTGGGTCTCGGCTACCGGGCGCTGGCGCGGGAGGCCGTGGAGCGCGAGGCGCTGCTCACGGAGCTCATGGCGACGCGCGACCGGCTCGCCGCGACCGAGCGGGAGCAGGGCGCGCTGGCGGAGCGCGGTCGCCTCGCCCGCGACATCCACGACACCGTCGCGCAGGGCCTGTCGAGCATCCAGCTGCTGCTGCACGCCGCGGAGCGGGCCGACCCTGACGGCCCGGGGATCGAGCAGATCCGACTCGCCAGGACGACAGCGGCCGACAGCCTCGCCGAGACCAGGCACATCATCCGCGAGCTGACGCCGCCGTCGCTCGACGGCGGCCTCGGGGAGGCCCTCCAGCGCCTCGGCGCCGCGCAGGCCGTTCCGGGCTCGCTGCGCGTGGACGTCGAGACGCCGCCGGCGATCGACCTGCCGATGGACGTGCAGACGGCGTTCCTGCGGATCGCGCAGGGCGCGATGGCGAACGTGCGGACGCACTCCGGCGCGACGCACGCGCGCATCCTGCTGCGGTCGAGCGACGACGGGACGGTGCTGCGCATCGCCGACGACGGCGTGGGCTTCGACCCCGACTCCGTCGGGTCCGGTGCCGGCGGAGCCGATTCGTTCGGCCTGCGTGCCATCGCCGAGCGCGTGGCCCAGCTGGGCGGCCACCTCTCCGTCGAGAGCGCCCCAGGGGAGGGGACCTCGGTGACGGTCACGCTGAGGAAGGACGCGACGTGATCCGCATCCTCATCGCCGACGACCACCCGGTGGTCCGCGCCGGCATCCGCGCCCTCCTCGACGGGGAGGACGACCTCGAGGTCGTCGGCGAGGCGCCGACCGCGGATGAGGCGGTGACGCTCGCGTCGGCCTCCACCCCCGATCTGGTGCTGATGGACCTGCAGTTCGCCGACGGCCCGCGCGGTGTGGAGGCCACGCGCCTGATCCGCGCGCTGCCTTCGCCGCCGCACGTGCTGGTGCTGACCAACTACGACACCGACACCGACATCCTCTCGGCCATCGAGGCCGGCGCGAGCGGCTACCTCCTGAAGGACGCGCCGCCCGACGAGCTGGTCGCGGCCGTGCGGGCCGCCGCCGCGGGCGAGAGCGCCCTCGCGCCCGTGATCGCGAGCCGGCTGATGGCCCGGATGCGCTCACCGCAGATCACCCTGTCGTCCCGCGAGCTCGAAGTGCTCGAACTGGTGGCGCAGGGAGCGGGCAACGCCGAGATCGCCCGCCGCCTGCACATCGCCGACGCGACGGTGAAGTCGCACCTGGTGCACGTGTTCACCAAACTCGGGGTGGCGTCGCGCACCGCGGCCGTGAACGCGGCGCGGGAGCGGGGGATGCTGCGGTAGGAGGCGCCCCCACCCCCGGCATTCCCGAAGATTCGTGACGAATGTCGACATTCGTGCCACGAATCTCGACATTCGTCACGAATGTCGAGCTGGCAGCGGCCTCACCGCCGGCGCATCGGCCGCACGGTGAGCGACTCGATCGCGCCGGTGGGAGGGAGGTCCACAGCGACGCGCACGGTCGCCGCGACCATCTCGGGGGTGATCGCGTAGGCCGGGTCGTAGGCGTGGCCCTCCCGGGCGACGAGGGCTCGCTGCATGTCGGTGTCGACCCGGCCCGGGTGGATGCTGGTGACCCGGACGCCGTTCGGCCGTTCCTCCTCGCGCAGGGCGTCGGTGAGGGCGCGGAGCGCGAACTTCGAGCCGGAATACACACCACCGCCCGCTCCACTGGCGAGTCCCGACCCGCTGTTGATGGCGACCACGAGCCCCTGCGCCGACCGCAGGGCGGGGAGCGCCCGGCGCAGGAGTGCGGCGATCGAGAACACGTTCACCTCGAACACACGGCGCCAGGTGGCGTCGTCGGTGTCGGCGATCGTGCCGCCGTCCTCCACGCCGGCGGACAGCACGATCACGTCGAGGCGGTCCGGCAGCGGCGGGAGCGTCTCCCCGGTCAGGTCGCCGACGAACGGCTCGGCGGACGGCAGGGCAGCCACCACCGCGGCGACGGCGTCGGCATCGCGGCCGCCGACCACCACGTGATGCGTGCGGCCGAGCTCTTCGGCGATGGCGCGGCCGATGCCGCGCGAGGCTCCGGTCACGAGGACGACAGGGCGGGACGGGGATTCGGTGGCGGCCACCATCCGACTCTACGACGCCGACGCGATACCGATGCCGACGCCGATGCCGACGCCCAGGTGGAGGCGTTTCTGTGAACCTCCATCGACGCACGCACACGACCCCGGCGGATCGATCGGATACCCATAGCAGACATTCAGGATATGTCCCGATTTCTGTGTCGAATATTGGAGCCCGCGAGCTTGAATGGAGGGGAGAGAAGGGCCGGGAATGGAACTGAGCGAGGTCGACGAGGGCACCCTCCTGGCGGGGGTCTCCGTCGTGGTGCCGACCTTCGACGAGGCGGGCAACATCGGTGAACTCGTCGACCGGCTGGCCCGACTGCTCGACCCGGAGCTCAGCGAGATCGTGATCGTCGACGACTCCGCCGACGACACCGCCCTGGTGGCGTCGACCCGCGCCGCCCTGCTCCCTCACCGCATCACCGTCGTCCACCGGGAGACCCCCGTCGGCGGTCTGTCCGGCGCGGTCCTCGTCGGCATGGAGCTCGCGACGCAGCCCTGGGTCGTCGTGATGGACGGCGACTTGCAGCACCCTCCGGAGGACCTCCCCCGGATGATCGGCGCGGCTCGCGACCGCGGTGCCGACATCGTCGTGGCCTCCCGTCACCTCGACGGCGGCAGCGCCGGCGGCCTCGACGGCCTGCTGCGCCGCATCGTCTCCGCCGCCAGCACGGTCGCCGCGCGCGCGATGTTTCCGCGCCGCCTGCGCGACTGCACCGACCCGATGACCGGGTTCTTCGCCGTGCGGCGCGAGACGCTGGTGCTCGATTCGATGCATCCCCAGGGGTTCAAGATCCTCCTGGAGGTCCTCCTCCGGCACCGCCTGTCGCTCATCGAGGTCCCCTTCGTGTTCGGCACCAGGACGGCCGGAGTCTCGAAGGCGACCTTCGCCAACGGCGCGGCCTACCTGCGTCAGCTCGTCGCGCTCCGGTTGCGCGTGCCGGCCGGGATCGGCTGACCGGGCGGCGACGATGACGATCGCTCCGGTCGTCCCCCGCTCCCGGCGGCTCCGCCTCCCGGAGGCGCTGGCCCGACGGCCGGGGCTGCTGCTCCTGCTGCTCGGCGCGAGCTGTGCCGTGATCGCGTGGCTCCGGCTGCCGGAGATCGCCCGCGACACCTTCTGGGCGGAGGACGGGAGGACGTTCGTCTCCGCCGCGGCCATCGGCGGACCGGGTGTGATCGTTCAGCCCTACGCGGGCTACCTGCACACCGTGCCCCGCCTGGTGGCCGCCCTGGTCGTGCTGCTGCCCGTGGGCTGGTGGGCGCTCGCGACGACCGCGGCGGCGTGCGCGATCGCCGGAGGGCTGGCGGTCGTCGTGTTCGTCTGCGCCCGCGACCTCGTGCCGTGGCTTCCGGCCAGGGTCGCGGTCGCCGCACTCACCGTCCTCGCGCCGTTCGCGCCGCGCGAGGTGCTGGGGAACCTGGCGAACCTCCATTCGCTGTTCCTGTGGGCGCTGTTCTGGATCGTGCTGTCGCGTCCCCGCAGACTGCGGACCGCAGTCGCGCTCTCGATCGTGGGATTCTTCGGCGCGCTGACGGAGATCCAGGCGGTGTTCCTGACGCCGCTCCTCCTGTTGCACCGGCGGGATCGGCTGGTCTGGGCCGCCAGGGCGGGACTCGTCGCCGGCCTCCTCATCCAGATCGCCGTGACGCTGGGCTGGCCGCGCGCCCACAACACGAACCCCGGGATCGACCCGCTGTCGCTGGGCTACGGGTTCCTGATCAACGCGGTCATGCCGCTGGCCGTCCCGCAGTCGCAGCTCGGTGCCGTGCTCGCCGCGAGCGGGCCGCTCGCGGGCCTGACCGTGCTGGCCGTCCTCCTCGCCGCAGCGGTGTACGCGGGCGTGCGGGGCTCACGCGCGCAGCGGATGCTCGTCGTGGCGGCGCTGAGCGGAGCCGCGCTGATCTTCGCGGCCGACGTCGAGACGAACCCCAACGGCTTCTACGACTATGCGGCGCTCGCGCCGGGCCAGCTGCGCGACGCGTGGCTGACCCGGTACGGCGTGATCCCGTCGATGCTGCTCGCGGTCGTGCCGTTGGTCGCGGTGTCGATCGCACTGGCGAGGCGCCGGGAGCACGTCGCGCTCCGGTGGACGGCGGCCGCGGTGGCGGCGCTCTCGCTCGTCCTCGTGCTGGCGCAGGCCGGGCCGCAGTGGACGCGGCGGTCGGAAGGCCCCGCGTGGACACCTCAGCTCGCGGCGGCCGGCGAGCAGTGCCGGCGCGACGACGAGCTCGCGTTCGTGAACCTCCACGAGACCATCGGCTGGAAGGTCACGGTGCCCTGCCGGTATCTCCTCCCGGCCGGCTCCGACCCGGATTCTTAGCCCTTCCTGGGTTCGGTCCTCCTACGGTGTTCGCAGGCGCCGGCGGTGGGCGTCCCCAGTGCCCCGCTGCCGGCGCCTTCCACGTCGGGTTGTGCCTCGGTCAGCGGCGCCCCCTACTTCAGCGCCTGCCGGATCGCCTTCGCGTCCGCCTCCGCCTTCTTGGCCGCCGTCCGCGCCGACTGCAGCGACGACTTCACGGACGACAGCGCCGAGTGGTTCGAGTCGTAGGCGCTCGGTGTGACGGCGAGGGCCGCCGGCGCCTGGCCGCTCGCGTCGTGGGAGGCTGTCGCGAGCTGCGCGCTCAGGTCGCTCAGATCGGACTGCAGTGCGGCGGTCGACTTCGCCTTGTCCTTGCCGGAGAGCAGCCCGGACAGCGTCGACTGCTCCTTCGTGAGCTTCGGGAGGGTCGTCCCGGTCAGCCGGTCGGCGTCGGAGGCGAGGCGGGCCTGGGGGAGGGCGACGGCGTAGACGCGGTACTTCGAATACACCGCCTTCAGGTCGGCCTCGGCCTGGGTCCTCGTGGTGTCGCCTGCGATGGCGGAGGCCGACGACTTCATCGCGGCGAGGTCGGCGTTCAGCGTGCCGAGGATCGTGGAGCGGTCGCTCGAACTGAGCGCCTTGTCGGCGGTCACCTTCGTGATCGCGGCGCCGAGCTTCGCCTCGCGGTCGCTGGTCGCCTTCGCGCCGGCCGCCTGGATCTCGGCCAGGGTGCGCGGCGCGTGCGACTTCGCGCTCGGGCTCGGCGTCGGGGTCGCCGTGGTGTCCGCGAGCGCGGGTGAGCCGATCAGGGCGAGGCCGGTGATTCCGGCGGCCGCGGCGACGACGAGGCCGGTGATGCGTGTTGGCATGGTTCTCCCGTTCAGAGGTGGATGCCGGAGTCTTTCCGGCCTCCCTCAGCGTCGCTCCCGAATGTTCGGGTCCCGTAAAGGGACCGTTCGGGACGGGTATCGCGCGTCGCGGGCCGGTAGGCTGCTTGCGCCATCCGTTCGTCGAGCGCACCCTGCTCGCCGTGATCCGGAAGCCGAGGGGGACTCCGCATGCTGATGACCGTGTCCTACCGCGGTGCCGACCCGGGCGATCTCGGCTACCTCCTGCACAAGCACCCCGATCGCGTCCACGACTTCGACCTGGCCGTCGGGCAGGCGCACGTGTTCTATCCGGAGCTCGACGAGCACAGCTGCACGGCCGCGCTGCTGCTGGAGGTGGACCCGATCGAGCTGGTCCGCAGCAAGCGGTTCCGCGGAGACGCGGGGACGCTCGGGCACTACGTCAACGATCGGCCGTACGCGTCGGGGTCGATGCTCGCGGTCGCGCTCGGCTCGGTCTTCCGGACCGCGATGACCGGCCGCAGCGATGCGCGCCCCGAACTCGCCGCCTCGCCGCTCGACCTGCGGATCGGCCTGCACGCGGTGCCGTTGCGCGGAGGCGCCGACCTCCCTCGCCGCCTCTTCGAGCCGCTCGGCTGGCGGCTGGAGGAGTCGACGGGGCTGCTCGACGACCGGTTTCCCGAGTGGGGAGCGTCGCCGTACGCGTCGATCACCCTGCGCGGCTCGCTGCGGCTCGGCGAGGCACTGCGGCAGCTGTACGTCCTCCTCCCGGTGCTCGACGATGCCAAGCACTACTGGGTCGCCGACGCCGAGGTCGACAAGCTCCTGCGCGCGGGCGAGGGCTGGCTGCCGCAGCATCCCGAGCGCGAGCTGATCTCGCGGCGGTACCTCGTGCACCAGCGCGAGTACGTCGCCGCCGCGACCGCGCGGCTGGCCGAGCTCGACCAGGATGCCGGGACACTCACCGAGCCGGGAGGCGAGGCGGAGGACGCCACGGTCGCGGAGGCCGCGCGTCCCCTCAACCGGCTCCGCGCCGACGCCGTCCTCGCCGCACTCGACGACGTCGGTGCGCGCTCGGTCGCCGACGTGGGATGCGGCCCCGGCGCCCTCCTCTCCCGCCTCGCGGCCGACCCTCGGTACACCAGGATCATCGGGACGGACGTCTCGCCCGCTGCCCTCGAGACGGCGGCCAGGAGGCTCGACCTCTCCGAGCGCAGCGACGCCCAGCGCGACCGCATCACGCTGCATCCCTCGTCCGTCACGTATCAGGACGACCGCATCGCCGGGCTCGACGCGATCGTGCTGATGGAGGTCGTCGAGCACATCGAGCCCGAGCGCCTGGACGCGGTGGCCCGGTCTGTGTTCGGCCTCGCGAAGCCCGCGGCCGTCGTTCTCACCACGCCGAACGCCGAGTACAACGCGCGGTATCCGTCCCTGGCGGCCGGTGCGTTCCGCCATCCGGATCACCGCTTCGAGTGGACGCGGGCGGAACTCGCCGCATGGGCCGGCGGGGTCGCGGACCGCTACGGCTACCGGGTGGAGTTCCGCGCGGTCGGTGACCCCGATCCCGTGCTGGGGCCACCGACGCAGCTCGCACTGTTCCGTGTGGAGGTCGCCGCATGACCGAGCTCGCCGTCCCCGCCACCTCGCTCGTCGTGCTCGTCGGCGTCAGCGGCTCGGGCAAGTCGACCTTCGCGCGCGAGAAGTTCGGCGCGTGGGAGACGCTGTCGAGCGACGCCTTCCGCGGGCTGGTCTCCAACGACGAGAACAGCCAGAGCGCAACGGGCGACGCCTTCGACGCCCTGCGCTACGTCGCCGGCACCCGGCTGCGGAACGGCCTGCTCACCGTCATCGACGCGACGAACGTGCAGCCAGCGGCCCGCAAATCGATGGTCGCGCTGGCCAAGGAGCACGACGTGCTGCCCGTCGCGATCGTCCTCGACGTGCCGGAGCGCGTCGCCATCGAGCGCACCGAGGCACGCGACGACCGCGGCTTCGGAGCGGAAGTCATCCGCCGGCAGTCCACGCAACTGCGCAGGGGACTGGCGGGGCTGCGCCGCGAGGGCTTCCGGACGGTGCACATCCTCCGCGACCAGGCCGAGATCGACGAGGCGACCATCGTCCGCACCCGCCTGCTCAACGACCGCACCGACGACCACGGGCCGTTCGACGTCATCGGCGACGTGCACGGCTGCCGGTCCGAGCTGGAAGCGCTGCTCGAACGGCTCGGCTACGACCTCCAGCGCGACGACCGGGGCCGGCCGATCGACGCGGTGCACCCGGAGGGCCGCCGCGCGCTCTTCCTGGGCGACCTGGTCGACCGCGGTCCCGACACCCCTGGCGTCCTGCGACTCGTGATGGGGATGGTCGGCGCCGGTCACGCGGTCGCCGTCGCCGGCAACCACGAGGACAAGCTCGCCCGTGCGCTGCGCGGCGACACGGTGACGGTGGCGCACGGCCTGGAGGTCTCCCTGGCGCAGCTGGCGGCGGAGACCCCGGAGTTCCGGGACGAGGTGCAGCGGTTCTGCCGCGAGCTGGTCTCGCACTTCGTGCTGGACGACGGCAGGCTCGTGGTCGCGCACGCGGGACTCCCCGAGCAGTACCACGGCAGGGCGTCGGGACGCGTCAGGGCGTTCGCGCTCTACGGTGACGTCACCGGCGAGAAGGACGAGTACGGCCTCCCGGTGCGCCTCGACTGGGCGCGCGACTACCGCGGGGCGGCCACCGTGCTCTACGGGCACACGCCGGTGCCGCGCGCCGAGTGGGTCAACAACACGATGTGCCTCGACACCGGCTGCGTCTTCGGCGGCGCGCTCACGGCGCTGCGGTATCCCGAGAAGGAGCTGGTTTCGGTGGCGGCCGAGCAGGTGTGGAGCGAGCCGGCACGGCCGTTCGCGCTCGCCGTGGACGCCTCCGCGGAGCGCGAGGGCGACGTCCTCCGGATCGACGACGTGCTGGACACACCGATCGTGGAGACGCGCACGTCGGGCAAGATCCGGCTGCGCCCGGAGTTCGCCCTCGGTGCGCTGGAGACCATGAGCAGGTGGGCGGTGGATCCCCGCCGGCTGCTCTACCTGCCGCCGACGATGTCGCCGCCCGCGCCGTCCTCGCGGCCCGGGATGCTGGAGCACCCCGACGAGGCGTTCGCCGCGTACCGCAAGAGCGGAGTCACGAGCCTCCTCGCCGAGGAGAAGCACATGGGCTCGCGCGCGGTCACGCTCGTGACGCGCGACGGTGCCCGGTTCGGCGCGGACCCGGATTGGCCCGGGATCGTCCACACCCGTACCGGACGCCGGTTCTTCCCCAGCGCCGACGACGAGACCCTCTTCCTGTCGCGCCTGCACGACGCGGTCTCCCGCGCCGGGCTGTGGAGCGAACTGGGCACCGACTGGCTGCTGTTCGACGGCGAGATCCTCCCCTGGTCGCTGAAGGCCGGAGCGCTCATCCGCGAGCAGTACGCCGCCGTCGGCGCCGCCGCCTCCTCGGCGCTTCCCGCCGCGGTGGCGACGCTGGAGCAGGCTGCCGCGCGCGGACTCGACGTCGCGTCGATCCTCGACCGGACCCGTCGGCGGGAGGCCGATGCCGCCCTGTACACCGAAGCGTACGGCCGGTATGTGCGGCGCACGGACGGCATCGACGGCGTGCAGCTCGCGCCGTTCCAGGTGCTCGCGGGCGAGGGCGCCGTCTACGCCGAGCGCGAGCACGCGTGGCACCTCGCGCTCGCCGACCGGCTGGTCGAGGCCGACCCCGTCCTGATCCGCGCGACACGGTGCATCGCCATCGACCTGGACGACCCCGGGTCGGTCGACGCCGCGGTGGCCTGGTGGTCGGCGCTCACCGACGCCGGCGGCGAGGGGATGGTCGTCAAGCCGGCGGCCGGCCTCGTGAGGAACGAGCGCGGGCTGGCTCAGCCGGGCATCAAGGTGCGTGGACGGGAGTACCTGCGCATCATCTACGGACCGGAGTACACCGAGGAGTCGAACCTGGAGCGGCTGCGCGACCGCAACGTCGGCCACAAGCGGTCGATGGCACTGCGCGAGTACGCGCTCGGCCTCGAGTCGCTGCACCGGTTCGTGGAGCACGAGCCGCTGTGGCGCGTGCACGAGGCCGTCTTCGCCGTGCTCGCGATGGAGTCCGAGCCGGTCGACCCGCGGTTGTGAGCGGCGCGGCCGGGCGTTAGCCCGGTTCCTCCTCCGCCTCCAGCGTCTCGTCGGCGTCGACGAAGCCGTCGTCCGTCTCCGTGGCCTCCACTGCTTCCGCCGCTTGCGCGCGGGCTTCGGCGTCGGCCTCCCGCTGCCGCTTCTCTCTGTTCATGCCCACAGTCTCTCCCGTTCCACCCACTGCGCCTAGGTTGGAGACGTGGATGCTCAGACGACCCCCGATGCCTACTTCGTCCCCCTCGGCGACGGGAGGTACGCCCCGACCCGGCACGCGGGCGGTGCGTGGGCCGACGACGAGATGCACTTCAGCCCGCTGGGCGGTCTGATCACCCACGAGATCCTGCGCTTCGCCGCGAACTCCGACGGACCGGAGCTCCAGCTCGCGCGGATCAGCTTCGACATCCTCGGCTTCCTCGCCCTCGCGGACGTGGAGGTCGCCGTCCAGACCATCCGGCCCGGCCGCACCATCGAGCTCCTCGAAGCGACGGTCGTCATCCACGGGCGCACGGCCGTGCGGGCGCGCGCCTGGCTGCTCTCCGCGTTCGACACCGCGGAGGTCGCCGGCGGAGCGCCCGCCGCGCTGCCGTCGCCGGAGACCGCTGTGCCGTGGTCGATGTCGGACGACTGGATCGGCGGCTACGTCGCCTCCCTCGACTCGCGTGCCGTGCAGCCGCCGCAGGCCGGGCGCGGGATCGCGTGGCTGTCGACGCACTGCGCCCTCGTCGACGGCGAGGAGGTCGACCCGGTCGCCGCCTGGATCACCCTGGTCGACACCGCGAACGGCGTCGCCGTGCGCGAGCATCCGACCCGGTGGATGTTCCCGAACGTCGATTTGACCATCCACCTGCACCGGGCGCCGAGCGGAGGCTGGCTCGGGCTCGACACGGAGGTCGTGTTCGGGGCCACCGGCCTGGGTGTCACGCACTCGGTGCTGCACGATCGGGACGGAGCCGTGGGCTTCGCCGAGCAGGCGCTCACGGTGCGGCGGCTGACCGAATAGGGCGTCCCGCACGTCCCGCACGGCAGGGGGATCCGGGTCTTGACGACCCACTTGTTTTTTGCAAGTATGGGTCTCAACAACAGCGATCCACGACAAGGGAGAACCACGATGACCGCGATGATGTTCGTCAACCTGCCGGTGACCGATCTGGAGCGCGCGAAGGCGTTCTACACGGCCGTCGGTTTCACCATCAACCCGCTCTTCACCGACCACAACGCCGCCTGCGTCGTCGTCGACGAAGACCACAACTACTTCATGATCGTCACGCGCGAGTTCTTCTCGACGTTCTCCGACCGCCCGGTCGGCGAGCCCTCCAAGACCGTGTCGGCATCCACCTCGATCATGCTCGACAGCCGCGAGGTCGTCGACAAGACGATCGCCGACGGCGTCGCCGCCGGTGGCGTCGAGGAGCGTCCGGCCGCCGACTACGGCTTCATGTACCAGCGTCAGCTGGCCGACCCCGACGGCAACATCCTCGAGTTCGGCTGGATGGACCCGGTCGCGGCGCAGCAGGGCCCCGAGGCGTACCTGAACCAGCAGGCCTGAGGCCGATGGTCGCGCGAGACTACGGCCAGTACGACGGCATCACGCGCGGCCTGGAGCTGGTGGGGGAGCGCTGGGCCCTGCTCATCGTCCGTGACCTGCTCGTCGGGCCGCGCCGCTACGGGGAGCTCGCGGCGGGACTGCCCCGCATCCCGAGCAACATCCTGGCGGCGCGGCTCAAGGAGCTGCAGGCGGCCGGCATCATCCGCCGGGCGCCGCGCTCCCGCATCATCCTCTACGAGCTGACGCCCTACGGCCGGGAGCTCGAACCGATCGTGCTCGCGCTCGGCGCCTGGGGGTTCAAGGCGATGGAGGATCCGCGCCAGGAGCAGATCGTCACCCCGGACTCGATGGCGATCTCGCTGCGCACCGCGTTCCAGCCGCAGGTCGCCGCCACGCTCCCGTCGACGGCGTACGGTGCCCGCTTCGGCGAGGGCAGCCTGTTCATCCGGGTGGACGGTCCGACGCTCGCGGTGGCGCGCGGCGAGGGTCCCGTCGACTTCGCCTTCGCGAGCGGCCCGGGCCTCCATCGGCTCATCTCGGGCGAACTCGCCCCGGCCCGCGCCATCGAGACGGGAGTGGTGGAGGTGCTCCGCGGCTCCGGCGACCTCCTGTCGCGCTTCGCGAGCACCTTCCATCTGGCCGCCTGACGCGCACCTGACGCCGAGGGGCACGCAAACGCCCCTAAAACACGCACTTAGGGGCGTTTGCGTGCCCCTCGGCGGGTGGTCAGTGCGCGATGCGGTAGTCCACGAGCAGATACCCCGTCGCCGAGGTGACGTTGCGGATCGTCTCGAGCCGCAGCGGCGGGAGGCCGTCGAGAAGCCGGCGTCCGGCCCCGGCGATCCGGGGCGCGATCACGAGCCGCAGCTCGTCGACAACGCCGGCCGCCAGCAGCGTGCGCGCGACCGAGATGCTGGCGTGCACCCCGATGTCGCCGCCGTCGCCCTCCTTCAGCCGCCGCGCGAACGCGACAGGGTCGCCGTCGACGGCAGTGGCGTTCGCCCACCGCCCGTCGAGCGGCGTCGACGTGACGATGTGCTTCGCCACCCCGTTGATGAACGTGGCGAACGGCTCGATCGTGCTCGTCGGCCAGAACCGGGACCACTCGTCGTAGCTGCGGCGCCCCAGGATCACGTCACCCTGCGTCCCGATCACGGCGCCGAGCTCGGCGTCCATGTCGTCGTCCCAGCCGACGATGAACGCGTCGGGGTCCTCGGCCACCCCGTCGAGGGACAGCAACTCGTAGACCACGATCTTCCGCATCGGAACCTCCTCGGCTGAGGCCACCCTACGCGGCGCGCCGGACGCGACCGCGCGTCCGGCGCGCACGCCTGCTCACATGTCGATGGTCTCGTGGATCTCGATCCGGCCACCGGAGGCCAGGTGCGGATGCCCCACGAGCAGCCCGTCCACCGCGGCGGCCGAGCCGGCCTCGACGACCGAGTATCCGTTGACTCCGCTCGCGGGCAGGTCGGCCCCCTCGGCGGTCGACGCGCCGAAGGCGTTGCCGCGGTCGAGGATGGCGTCACCGGCCCTGCCGAACCACTCCACCCACGCCTTCGTCAGCTGTTCGCCCTCTTCGGGGCTCTGGGGTGCCGCACCGCCCTGGTACAGCAGAACGAATTTCGTCATCGTCGTCCTCCTCGTCTCGCGCTGCCGGTCGGCAGCTGTTCACCCCTACGACGTGCCGACCGGCCCGAAATCGACAGCCGTCGCCACGAACGGATCGCACCTAGCGGTGTGGCGACGATTCCGGTTCGATAGGATCCTGACCCGATCGAGAGGATCGCCATGACCGACCGCCCCGACGTCGCCTTCGACCTGCTCTCCACCCAACTGCTCAACGACCCCGACCTGGACGTGTCGCTGACGGTCACCGGCCTCCACGTGCGCGGCCGGCTCTTCGCGTATCTCGACGACGACGCCCTCGTGACCGACCTGCCGCCCTCGCGCGCCGCCGACCTCGTCGGCCGCGGAGTCGCGTCCGCCGTCGCCGCCGGCCGGGCCGAGCCGAAGGGCGCCTGGGTCGCCGTCTCCGAGGCCGAGGACTGGCCGGAGCTCGCCGGCGAGGCGCACCAGTTCGTCGGCGAGCCCGCGGTCGGGATGGACTCCTGAGGTGGCGTGAGCGCTCCGACCGACCGCGCCGACGAATACTGGGCGGGCGTCTTCGGCGTCGAGACGCGTGAGCTGCGGCGGCCCGGCCTGCACACGACCTACGTCGACGACCCCGGAGCCGGCATCTACGTGCTGAGCCTCGGCGGGACGGTCCGCGTGCGCGCACCGAGCCTGCGCCGCCCAGAGGTCGAGGAGATCTCCCACGATGTCGCGTTGGACCCCCGTGCCTGGCGAGAGGTGCTCGGTGATGCATCGCCGGTCGTCCTCGGCCCTGCCGCCCACTATCTCGGGAGCGCGAGCGTGGCGCCGACCATCGCGGAGGTCCACCCCGATCCCGCCGAGGTGCTGCGGATGGTCGAGCGCATCGAGCCGGAGGAGGTCGAGGAGTCCGGCGTCGTGGAGCCCGACGCCATCCGGTTCGGGCTCTGGCACGGAAAGACTCTCGTCGCCGTGTCCGCACTGGGCGGATGGGTCGGCGGCCATACGGATGTCGGCCTCCTCGTCGCTCCCGAAGTCCGCGGTCTCGGCCTCGGCAGGGCGGTGGCGTCCGTCGCGTTGAGCGCGGCGACCCGGGAGGCCGGGATCGCGCGGTGGCGCTGCCGCGAGGACAACGCGGCCTCGGTCGCTCTCGCCGGGAGCCTGGGGCTGCAGCGCTACGGCAGGAACCTGGGGATCCGGCTGCCTCAGATCCAGTGAGATCCCGCGACGCCTGCGGTGCCGGAGCGTGGTACCGCGATCGCCTGAACAGCGTCCTCGTAGATCACCCGCCCCGGGTCGTCCGTCTCGACCCGCTCCCATGCCACCTGATGCGCGTCAAGCAGTTCCGCGTAGAGCGTCGTCATCTCGATCAGCTCGACGGCCGTGCGTCTGAACCAGGCCACCGCCCCCGGGTTCGCGGTGCGATCGTACACACACGGGTCGATCGACGTGGGCTCCGGATACGCGGCCTCGAACCAGGCGTTGGCGCGCCTCCACCGTTCGCTCTCCTCCGGGGTGAACGCGCCGACGCGCTCGAGCCCGTTGGCCAGGGCGAACATGCCGACCTGCACGCCGCGGGCGTTGGGAGTGGGCGAGCGGAATCGCACATACCGGAGGGCGGCCATCGGCCTCACCCTAGCGTGCATCGAGGTCGACGCCTCAGCTGCCCCTCGACCGCTCCTCAGCGGAGGAACGCGGCGATCCGCTCCGGCCAGGTGTCGGCGTCGGCGGCGTGTTCGGCGACGAACAGCTGCGAGCCGGGCAGGAGCTCGCGCAGCCGCTCGGCGGTCGCGAGCGGGTGGCCCGGGTCGCCGGCCCACGGCAGCAGCAGCACCGGCATCCGCAGGGTCGCGAGCTCGTCCGGCGCCGGGAGGTCGGAGAGCGCGGCACCGCGCGGCACCGTCGGCGCTGTCTCCGGCCGCAGCTCGAATCGCGGTGTCAGCTCCCGCTCCGCCATCACCGGCGGCAGCGTCACGGGCGCGGCGGCCAGCAACTGCTCCAGCCCCTCCCAGCCTCGCGTCTCGATGATGTCCGCCATCTGCCCGTAGAGGGCGGCCTGCGCCGGACGGGTGTCCCACGCCGTCGGCGGCAGCCCCAGCACGAGCCGACGGAAGCGTTCGGGATGCCGCACGGCCGCCGTCAGGATCGTGCCCGTTCCCATCGAGATGCCGATGGCGTCGACGGGCTCCTGCCCGCCGACCTCGTCGAGCAGGGCGATCAGGTCGTCCGCGAGCGTGGTCCAGCGGTAGCGCTCCGGGTCGTCGGAGCCGGGAGACCGCCCGTGCCCGGCCGCGTCGTAGCGGACCAGCCGGTGGCCGTCGTCCGCCAGGGCCCGCACATCGAGCAGCTCCAGCTCCGCGTCACGGCTCGAGGTCAGGCCATGGGCTTGCACCACGAGCGGTCCATCGCCCGAGCTGTCGTAGGCGAGGGTCGCACCGGGTCGGGTCAGCGTGAGGTCGTCCATGTCGGGCCATCGTAGTCGGCGGCAGTGCTGAGGACGGGTGCAGCTCCGCACCGCAGGCCGACGCGATGGAGCCAACCGCTGCATGCGCGCGTCGGCCGCCCGACATGGCGTTCGCCTCGACCTTCGCGAGCGGATGGCCGAGAGCACCGGCCGACACCGTCATCTCATCGCTCGTGCTCTGCACGGTCACCGACGCGGACGCCGTTCCTGCGGAGGTGTGCTGCATCCTGCGCCCCGGGGAGCCTTCCGCTTCGTCGAGCACGTCTCGGCACCTTTCGGAGCGGCGACGCGTCTCGGCAGGTGCGCGCTCCGGTAGTATTTCTCATTGAGCCGACTCCGGGAGGGGACATTGTGGATGAGCTGCTGATGACCCCGCTCTACGCGCAAGGCGAGGCGGCTGACTTGATCGGGATGCCTCGGTCGACATTCAATCACTGGGCGACCGGATACACGACCACGGCGGGCAATCGTATGTCGCCGTTCATCACCGTCGAGCGTCCGGGCCGTGGTTACACCGTCCCGTTCGTCGGTCTTGCGGAGGCCTGGATCGTCCGTGCTTTCACGAGAGCGGGCGTGCCGGTGGCGCGGATCCGACCTGCGCTCGAGCAACTCCGCACGCAGATAGGGCTCGAGCACGCACTAGCGAGCGACCGGCTTAAGACAGACGGCGCCGATATCCTCTGGGATCTTCGAGAGAGGGACAGCGCCTTCGATGACAACCGGTTGGTCGTCGTCCGCAACGGTCATGCGATGTTCGGTGAGATCGTGCGAGAGCACCTCAAGCACGTGGACTACCGGGACGGCTTCATCGGGCAGTTGCGCATCCCCCGAGCGGCCGGTGCGGACTGGACGCTCGATCCGGCGATCAACTTCGGACAGCCCACGCTCACCGACTACGGCGTCCGGGTCGACGACATCCTCGCGCGCATTGCGGCGGGCGAGTCGATGCAGGACGTCGCCGCCGACTTCGACCTCCCGAACGCGACCGTAGAGAATCTGGCCCTCGCGGCTGCCTAAGCCATAGGATGTCGGGCCGTCGGTTCTTCTGCGACAGGAGTCTCGGAGACCATCTCGTCCCTGAGGCTCTGCGGTCCGCAGGATGGGTTGTCGTGAGTATGCGTGAGCGGTATGGCTCCGTGACAGCGCAGCAGCTCGCGGACATCGACTGGATCGAGGACGCCACTTCGGAGGGCGAGATCTTACTCACGGGCGACAAGGCGATCGCGAAGCGGCCCCTCGAAGCGCGGGCGGTCGTCGCGGCGGGAGCGCGTGTGTTCGCTCTCGGGAGCAGTCAGCTTACCGGCGAGGCGAAAGCCAAGAGGCTGCTCGACCACGATCGCGCGATCTTCCGGCGCTCGGACTCGAAGCAGGGCCCGTACATCTTCAGTGTGACGGGCCACGGCCTGCTTCCGCTGCGCCTGCTCGATTAGCGACTACGCCACCCGAGCCCCCCGCCGGATCGCCACCCCCGACGTGACCGCCAGCACCACGATCCCGAGAGCCTCGATCACCACGGTCTCCGGCACGAGGGTGAAGCTCCACACCTCGGTGATGCCGAACAGGCCGACCGTGAGGGCGAGGAGCAGTGCCACGAGGCTCGCGATCAGGAAGAGCAGCGAGAGGACGGTGGCCACGCGCAGCCACGTGCCGTGCAGCACCAGCATGCCGACCGCCAGCACGAAGGCTGCGATGGCGTTCAGGACGAAGAGCGTGCCCAGCAGCCCGCCGACGCCGTCGAAGATGAGGAACAGGTGGATGCCGCCGGTGGCGGCGAGGATGATCGCACTGAGGATGCGCAGGAGCCACAGGGGACCCTGTCGGCTTTCGGTCATGGTGTTACCCGCTTCCGGTCCGGGCCTCCCGCGTGAAGGCCTCATCGGGAACACGAACGAACACGGGGATGGGTTCAATCGCGTCTAGCATCGCACTCATGCCTCCTGCGTCGGCCTGGACCCCCGGTACCGTTCGCGATGCCGCCGGCGGCCTGGTCGCGCTGACGCTCGCGACCTTCCTCGCGGTGACGACCGAGATGCTGCCGGTCGGCCTGCTGCCGGCCATCGGGCACGACATGCAGGTGTCCGACTCGATCGCGGGCCTGCTCGTCACCGTGTACGCGTTCATGGTCGCGGTGCTGGCCGTTCCGTTGACGCTCTTGACCGCGCGGTTCTCGCGCAAGGGCCTGCTGGTCGCCACGCTCGTCGCGTACACCGTGGGCAACGCCGTCGTCGCCGTCGCACCGGACTTCGCCGTGCTGGCGGCCGGCCGGGCGTTCGGCGGGGTCGCGCACGCCCTCTTCTTCTCCGTCAGCATCGGCTACGCCTCCCGGCTCGTCGCGACCGCGTACACGGGCCGGGCGCTGGCGCTGGTCACAGCGGGCGCCTCCGCCGGCTTCGTGCTGGGCGTGCCGGTGTCGACCTCGCTCGGCACCGCCCTGGGCTGGCGTGCCGCGTTCGGTGTGCTCGCCGGGGTGTGTGCGCTCGCCGTCGTGATCGTCGCCGTGCTGCTGCCCCCGGTGCCGGGAGGCGGTTCCGCACACAGGGGGGAGGGCGTCGGTGCGCGCCGTACCCGGTTGGCCGTCGTGTCGACCGCCAACGCCGTGGTCTACCTCGGGCAGTTCACCGTCTACACCTTCGTCTCGGTCCTGCTGCTGGCGACGGGCCTCCCGGCCGCGTCCGTCGGTCCTGTGCTGCTGGGGATGGGCGCGGTCGGCCTGGTCGGCACCTGGTTCGCCGCCGCCACTCTCGATCGCCGTCCGCGTGCGACCGTGCTGATCCTGCTCTCCGCGGTGACGCTCGGACTGATCGGTGTGGGCCTGGCCTTCCCTGCGCCGGCCGGGGTCCTGGCCGCCGCCGTCGTGTGGGGCGCGGGCTTCGGAGGGGTGGCGTCCGTGTTCCAGACGGCCGCGATCCGCACGCGGGGAGCGACACCGGAGGTGATCGGCGCGCTCATCAACTCGACGGCGAACATCGGCATCGGCGCCGGCGCCGCCGTGGGCGCTGCCGTGCTCGCCGGCCCGGGGCTGGGCTGGCTGCCGTTCTCGGGTGCGGTGCTCGTGCTCGCGGGCCTCGTCGTCGTGCTCACCGCGCGCCGCTCCTTCCCCGCGGACCCGTAGCCGCCGACGTCCGGACGCCCACGTCCGGACGCCGAGGGGCACGCAAACGCCCCTAAAACCCGCGGGAAGGGGCGCTTACGTGCCCTTCGAGCCCGCGCTCACGGTCCGTAGGCGGCCAGGAATCGGTCGCGGAACGCGTCCATCCGCCACACCGGCGCGCGCGGCGACGGCAGCATCCCGGGCTCCCACTTCCAGGAGCCGATCCGGTCGATCACCGTCGGGTCCTTCGAGATGATGCTGATCGGCACCTGGTGGTTCGCGCCGACGCCGCTGACGACGGTGGCCGGCTGGTGGTCGCCCAGCACGACGAGCACCAGGTCGGGGTCGTCGAACGTGGTCAGGAACGAGAACAGCGAACCCATCGTGTACTCGATCGACTGGCCGTAGAGCTGCTGCACGTGCTGCGGGCTCTGCCAGACGACGCTCGGCGGGAGGCCCTCCGCGGGCTGCGGGTCGTAGACCGAGCCGTCGCCGACGGCGTCCCACGGGACCAGCCGGGGCAGCGGCGTCCACGGGGTGTGCGACGACACCAGGTCGATCTCGGCCATCAGCGGGGCGTGCGGCACCCCGAGCTCGTGCTTCTGGAGGTACGCCCACGTGTACTGGTCCGGCACCCGCGCGTAGCTGAAGGCGGGGCCGCGGTAGCCGACGTTCTTCGCGTTCAGCTGCGTGCCGAAGTGGTAGAACGAGCTCCCGATCGACCACGGCCGGGTGTCCGACGGCACGTCGCTGAGGGTCCGCCAGCCGGCCTTGCGGAAGGCGTCGCTGAGCGTGAACCGCGTCGTGGCCGTGACCTGGTCGTACTTCTGCTGCGAGTCGACCCAGAGTCCGGTCTGCAGCGTCGAGTGCGCGAGCCAGCTGATGCCGCCGAACGTCGAGGAGGTGAGGAAGGCGCTGCGCTCGGAGTACCCGTGTGCCGCGAGCTCCGCGTCACCGCTGCGGAGGACGGAGTCCACTCCGGAAGCGAACGGTGTGCCCTGCACGGCCACCTGCCCGTAGCTCTCGACGAACACCACGAGGACGTCCTTGCCCTTCAGGCCGGTGAGGAGGTCGGAGGCGGGCAGCCGCGAGTACGGGTCGCTCGCCGCCGACCGGTCGAAGACCGCACGGTCGCGCGCCGAGACCTCCACCTGGGCGACGGTGGAGGCCGCTGCCGTGATCGAGTCCGCCGCGGCGACGGGCTCGCCCGCGACCACCTGCGCGCCCACGAGCGCGAGCACCAGCCAGCCGGCGGTGAGGACCGACGCTCCGATCAGGCTGGCCCTCCGACGCCGGCCGAGCACACGGGCCAGGTGCAGCAGGGAGGCCGCGACGGCGACGACCGCGGCGACGATCAGGAGGCCGATGAGGACGAGGAGGGCGAGTGCCCCGAGGGATCCGGCGGAGTCGCTGACGACGCCGTAACCGTCCACGAGCTCCGACCAGCCGGACACGACGTCGAACGGCCTCCCGACTGTCGAGAGGAAGACGCGGTCCAGTGCTGCGAGGATCGCCGCCGCCACGAGGAGCACAGCCGCCAGGACCGCGATCGCGCGGCGCACCCAGCGCCACGGCAGCAGGATCAACGCCACCAGCGCGAGCAGGCACTCGAGCGGCAGGCGCGCGAGCGCCAGCGGCGAACCGGAGTCGATCAGCCCCGGTGCGACGGCGGCGACGAACACGGTGACGGCACTGAGCACCGTCACGACAGCGGACCACGCTCGAGAGCGCGGGCGCCGCGCCCGGCCCCTGCGGGGTGTGCTGCTCGTCCGGCGGATCATGGCGACTCGACGAACCGCCCGGAGAGCGCGTAGCGCAGCAGCACGACGTCACCGATCGGCCGCGCCTCCGCGAGCCGGGCCCTCCGGTCGCTGGTCCAGGGGAAGTCCGCGGGCCCGACGAACCGCGGAGCGGCGGGGTCGCCGACGAAGAACGGTGCGATCGCGACCTGCAGCTCGTCGACGAGCTCGGCGGCGAGGAACTCGGTGAGGGTCGTGCCGCCGCCCTCCACCATGAGCCGCTGGACACCGCGGGCGCCGAGGTCGCCGAGGAGGTCGACCATCCGGACGTCGTCGTCGAGCGCGACGACGGTCGCCAGGTCGCCGAGCCGCCGACGGAGGCCGTCCGCCGCACGGCGCGGGCTGTAGACGAGCTTCGTGGTGTCGCCCAGGGTGAAGAACCGAGCCGAGGGGTCCAGGTCGCCCGACACGGTGACGGTCGCCTTCCACGGTGTGCGCGACCTCCCTGCAGCCTCCCGCCGATCCTGCCGCTCGCTGCTGCGGACCAGGAGGCGCGGATCGTCGCGCCGCACGGTCCGCGCGCCGACCAGGATGACGTCGTTCTGGGCGCGCACTTCGTCCACCCGATCGAAGTCCGCGTCGTTCGACAGCGCGAGCTTGGGCGGCCGCGCGGTGTCCAGGTAGCCGTCGAGCGAGACGCAGCAGCTGAGGGTGACGTACGGCAGGTCGTTCATGACCGCAGTCTCCTCCGCACGATGGCAGACGACACTGCGGCGATCGCTCCGGGCAGGATGCCGACGAAGGCGAGGATGCCGTACAGCGTGGCCGCCGACACCCCCGTCGCCGCTCCGAGCCCGGCGACCGCGAACGCCCAGCCGGCCGCGCCCTCGCGCGGCCCCCAGCCGCCGACGTTGAACGGGAGGGAGGCGGCGAGCAGGACGACCATCGCGAGAGCGAGCAGGCGATCGGGCGGGACGGACGCTCCGACGGCGGTCGCCGCGATCGCGAAGATGGCGAGGTGGCAGCCGAAGACGACGATGGAGGCGACGACGGCCTGCGCGCCGACGCGCAGCGAGCCGAGCCCGGCGCGGAGCTCGCCGGCCTCCCTGCGCAGGAGGCTGCGGACCCGCCGGCTGCCGATCGTCACGGCGACGCCGCCGACCGCGACCGCGGTGAGCGCGATGCCGACGGTGGGGAGCAGCACGCCCTCGTACTCGTCGCCGACCACGGCCAGCACGGCGAGGGAGAGCACGACCTGCACGCTCTGACCCAGGATGCGCTCGATCGCGACGGCGCGGGCCGCCGCGCCGACTCCCGCGCCCCCGGCCTGCGCGGACGCACGGCCGTGATCGACCGCCCGCTGCACGTCCCCGATCACTCCGCCCGGGAGCACCGTGTTGACCAGCTGGGATCGGTAGTACATTCCGACGGCGGTCCGCCAGCGCAGGGAGGCGCCGAGCCGGCGGGCGATCAGCGTCCAGCGCCACGCCGCGGCCGCGGTCGCGACGGCGAAGAGCGCGAGCGATGCGGCGACGGCGGAGGCGTCGAGACTGAGGAGGCCGTGGAGGAACGGCCCGGCGCCGACCCGCGCGACGATCGCGACGAGCACCGCCGCGCCGACGAGCGTCCGGACGACGACACGCGCCCGGTGGGAGGCGACCAGCCGCCGGAGGCGGACCGCCGCCGGCAGGGTCGTGCTCTCGGCGCTGCGCGGCTTCACGGCCGCGCCTGCTCTCCGGGCCGCGCCTGCTCTTCGGGCCGCGCCTGCCGTCCCGGCCGCGCCCGCCGTCCCGGCCTCCGCCGCGTGCAGGGTCATCGCGGCCACGCCAGCAGATCGAGGTGGTACACCGTCGCCACGAGCTCCCCGCGCGACCGCTGCGCCCACCGCAGCTCCCGGTACTCTGCGGCCTCGCGGAGCAGCCCGGGCTCCTGCTCGACCGCTGCGCCGGTCCAGCCGTCGAACCACTCCTCGAGGAGGAGCGGCTCCCGCCGATCGAGCCGCCAGGTCGTGAGCGCCGTGCGGACGCGCCAGCCGGCCATCCCGAACAGCCCGCCGACCAGGGTGGCGCCGTAGCGGCCGAGGAGCCGGCGGCCGGCGACCTCCCGGCGCTGGTGCGCGTTGAACGCGCGCGCGAATCGGACGTCGCGCGGGTCCCACGGCGTGAGCGCGACGTCGCCCGTGACGCTGAGGGACAGGAGCACGGGCGCGCCCGCCACCAGGCACGCATCGACGATGGCGTGCGCCTCGGCCGCCGTCAGCACATCCAGCAGTGCGGAGGCGGTCACGAGCGACGCCCCGCTCAGCGCGGACGTGTCGAGCCGGTCGAGCTCGCCGATGCGCGAGCGGAGCTCGACCGGCCGCCCCGACCGGTCGTTCGGGCGCGGCCCCTCCGACGCGCGCGCCGTGAGGCTCGCGTTCCAGTCGTGCAGCACCCAGGTCTGCGGCCCGGGGAGGCGCGGTGCGAGCCAGCGCATCATGGATCCTGTGCCGCTGCCGAGGTCGTGCACCGTGACGGGACCGGCGCCGAGCAGTCCGGGCACGGCGTCCGCGAGCGCGGCCGACCGCGCGCGGGCGTCCTCCGCCTCGCGCAACGCGAGCCAGTCGACGCTGACCTCCAGGAGTTCGCTCATGAGGGCACGGCCTCCGTTCGGCCAGGGTCGGTCCGCCCGACGTCCGCGAGCGCCGCGTCGAGGGCTGCAGCGACGATCGACGTCGTCGTACTCCACGACCGCCCGGCCGCACGCGCCTGGAACGCGGCGGTCGCCCTGGCGCTCCGCAGCGCGGGGTCGGTCCACCACTGCTGCAGCACGACGTGCAGCGCCCAGACATCGTCGGGCGGCACGAGCACCGCGGCTCCCGGCACCGCGATCGCCTCGGGGAGACCTCCGACCGCCGTCGCGAGCACGGGGACGCCGTGCGCGAGCGCCTCCGCGACCGCCATGCCGTAACTCTCGGTGCGGGAGGGCAGCACCATCAGGTCGGCGTCGGCGTACGCGGCCTCCAGCGCTCGACCCGTGAGCACACCGGTGAACCGCACTCTGCCGGCCAGTCCGACGGCGTCGATCTCCGCGCGGAGCGCCTCCACGAAGTCGGGGTCGACGCGCAGCGAGCCGACGACGTTGCACGTCCAGTCGTCGCGGTCGGCGAAGCCGATCAGCGTGCGCACGAGAAGGTCCTGGCCCTTGTGCGGCGCGACCGTCGCGACGCACAGCAGGCGGCCTCCCGAGGCGGATGGCCGGGTCGCGGGCGCCGGGTCGGTTCCGGGATGGGCGACGACGATGCGGTGCGGGTCGGCGGCGTCCTGCTCCAGCAGTTCGGATCGCGTCCAGTCGCTGGTGGCGATGATGCGTCGCGCGGCGCGCAGGGCCGCGGTCTGGTCGTCGGTCGGCGCGTCGGCGACCAGGTGCACGAGGACGACGAGGCGCAGGCGTGCGCCGTGCACCGTCAGCGCCGCCGGTTCGCGCGTGGCGAGCAGCCCGTCGACGAGCACCAGCGCGTTCTCGGGCAGCTGCGCGAGCGCCCCGGCGGTCGGGCCGGCGCCGCGGTCGGTGACGAGCACCATCCGCACCGCCCAGCCGTCGGCGCGGAGGCCGTCGCGCACGCGCTGGTCGTAGCGGTTCCCGCCGCTGACGCGGTCGGGGTCGTCGATCGCGTCGGGGACGACGAAGAAGACCGCCCGGCCGCCGTTCACAGCGGCCTCGAATAGCCGGCCCACGCGATGTGCGACTCGTGCAGGGTGACCGACACGGAGGTCAGCCCGGTGGGGCGGCCGAGCTCCCCGGCCGCCGCGCGCGCCGCCAGCCGGTCGGCGATCACCCGGCAGAGCACCTCCGTCGTCGTGTTCGTCCCCGCGAACTCCGGCTCGTCGTCGAGGTTGCGGTACGTCAGCGCACCGGTGATCTCCGCGAGCGCGGCGGTCGCCCGGCCGATGTCGACGACCAGCCCGTCCGCGTCGAGTTCGTCGGCGCCGAAAGTCGCGTCCACGACGAACGTCGCACCGTGGAGGCGCTGGGCGGGGCCGAAGACCTCCCCGGTGAAGCTGTGCGCCACCATCAGGTGGTCGCGCACGGTGACCGTGTACGGCATCAGGCATCCCTCCAGTCGATCGTGTGGCAGATCGTGTCGCCCGGGTCGGCGGACAGCTGCGCGAGCATGTCGGGCAGCGTCCGCCACGACGACTCCCCGGTGAGCAGGTCGTCGAACGCCGGATCCCGCAGCAGGTCGAGCGCGAGCGCGAGCCGGTCCGTCGTGCTGCGGCGATCACGCCGGGCCGGCGGCACGACTCCCACCTGGCTCGAGCGGATGGTGAGCCGGCGCGAGTGGAAGTCCTCGCCCAGCGGCAGGCTCACGCCGCGGTCGCCGTACCAGCTCGCCTCGATGATCACTCCCTCGGTCACGACCGTCTGGAGCGCGAGCCGCAGCCCGGCCTCCGAACCGCTCGTGTTGATGACGAGGTCGCGGTCGTGCGGCGCGGACTCCGGTGCGCTGACGTGCACGCCGAGCGCGTCGGCGATCCGTCGTCGCGACGGCTCGACGTCGACCAGCGTCACATCGGTGCCAGGGAGGCCGCGGGCGAGCCGGGCGACGCAGCAGCCGACCATCCCGGCGCCCACGACCGTGATCCGGTCGCCGACGAGCGGCGCCGCGTCCCAGAGGATGTTCACCGCCGTCTCGACCACGCCCGCGAGCACCGCCCGACGAGGCGGCACCGCCTCCGGCACCGGCACGACGGCGGAGGCCGGCGCCACGAAGACCGACTGGTGCGGGAACAGCGTGAACACCGTTCGGCCGGTGAGCTCGGGAGGTCCCTGCTCGACGACGCCGACGTTCAGGTAGCCGTACTTCACCGGACCGGGGAACTCGCCCTCCTGGAACGGCGCGCGCATCAGCGCACGCTGGCCCTCGGGCACGCGGCCGGCGAAGACCGTCGACTCGGTGCCCCGGCTGACACCGGTGAACAGGGTGCGGACGAGCACCTCTCCGTGAGCGGGGGCGGCGAGGGGGAGGCGTCGCAGAGCGCCGACCCCGGGTTCCTCGACCCAGAATGCCATGGCTTCGAGCACGTCATCACCCCTTCCTGAACCATCCGTCCACGTGCAGCGTGTTAAGACAAGGCCGGTCGACACAAGGGTTGACAGCGCGGCCGCGTTCACAGACGAGACACGAGGCGCAGGTGAAAAGGGTTCAACTCGCGGCGATCGGCTGGGCCGGTGCGGGTGCGATGGTGGTGCTGCTCGCCGGGGTCCTGGGGGCGGCCTGGTGGACGATGCCGCTTCCGGCCTCCGGCTGGCTCGCCGTCGTCGCCTATCTGGCGGTCTCGAACGCGCTGCTGATCCGCGGCCTCCAGCGCCGCAGGTCGGAGCGGTTCGGGCCGGCGAACATGGTGACCTCGATGCGGTCCGCCCTGGTCGGGCTGATCACCGGGCTGGTCGTGGCGTCGTTCACGGACCCGATCCCGGTCGCGCTGCTGGTGGGCCTGGTGGTTCCCACGCTGGCACTCGACGCGGTGGACGGCTGGGTCGCGCGCCGCACCGGGTCGACGAGCGAGCTCGGCGCGCGCTTCGACATGGAGGTCGATGCGTTCCTCCTGCTGGTGCTGAGCGTGTACGTCGCGCCCGCCCTCGGGTTCTGGACGATCGCGATCGGGGCGCTGCGCTACGCGTTCGTCGTGACCGGGTGGATGCTGCCGTGGATGCGGGCGACGCTGCCGTACCGCTACTGGCGCAAGGTGGTGACCGCGTACGCGGGGATCGCGCTGGCGGTCGCCGCCAGCGGCCTCCTGCCCGGTCTCGACAGCCTGCTGGTCGCCCTGGCCCTCGCCCTCCTCCTCGAGTCCTTCGCCCGGGACACGCTCTGGCTCGCGCGCCGCAGGCACGCCGCGCCCGCCGCGCCCGCCGCGCTGCCCGAACCCGCCGAGGGGCACGCAAACGCCCTCAAAACCCAGGAATAGGGGCGTGTGCGTGCCCCTCGACGCTCGACGGCGGCCGGGCGACAATACGCACATGGACAATCTGGAGACGGCTGAAGAGGCCATCCGCGTCGCACGCGCGAAGCTCGCCGCAGCAGCGGGCGCGACAGCCGTCGCGGCCGACGCGTGGGTCGAGCCGGTGCGACTCGCGCTCGATGCGATCGAGAGCGCGGTCGCCGAGCTCAGCGAGCTGCGCGACCCGACGCACGAGAACACGGGGGAGACCGGACCGGATGCGTCCTTCATCGGCTAGCGCGACGTATATTCGGTAAGTCCCGCACCCGCCACTCCCGACCGAGAGGCCGCACCACCATGCCGAACCCCATCGGACGCGCGCTGCGCGACCGCCGCGCCGGTCACGACAAAGTCGTCTGGGAGCGTCCCGGCCTCCAGGCGCCCGAGTCGTTCACCCTGACGAGTCCCGCCTTCGACAGCGGCGCTCCCATCCCTGCCGAGTACAAGGGGCGGCTGTTCGGACAGGATCTGTCTCCGGCGCTCGCGTGGACGGCGCCGCCGGTCGCGACCGAGGAGCTGGTGCTGGTCGTGGAGGACCCCGACGCTCCGCGGAGGCAACCGGCGGTCCACACGATCGCGCGCGGCATCGACCCGGCGCTCGGTGGCCTCCCCGAGGCCGCGCTCAGCCGCCGTACCCCGCCGGTCGGCGTGACGTACGGCCGAGGCTCGCTCGGCTCGCGCGGCTGGCACGGCCCCATGCCCGTGCCGTCGCACGGGCCGCACTCGTATGTCTTCCAGCTCTTCGCCGTGGATCGCCGCCTCGACCTCCCCGCGTCGTTCGGCCTGGAGGACGTGGTCCGCGCGATGCGCGACCATGTCATCGCCCGGGCGCGCCTCGACGGCACGTACGAGAACCCCTGAGCCCCGGAGCCCCGGAGCCCCGGAGGACACGCAGAACGCCCTCATCCGCGCGGGATGAGGGCGTCTGCGTGCTCCTCGGCGTCAGGAGCTCAGCGTGCGGAGGTCACTGGTCGTCGTGGTTCGTCGACCCCGGGGCGATCCCGGGCACGTCGTCCGGGCCGTAGATCTTCGCGTCGCCCGGGTAGGGCGAGGTCCAGTGGTGCGTCTGGTACCAGGTCCATCGGTTCATGAGCAGCGGGTTGTCGTAGTCGGGGATGGCGGGGTGGCCGGCGGTTCCGGTGAAGTGCTGCTTCCCCGCCCACTTCTGCCACTTCGCCGCCGTCGCCTGCTCGGCCGCCGGGACCTCCGCTGCCTTCGCCGCGGCCGCGTTGATCGCCGTGGCGGCGGGCCCGGTCGCGCCCATCGTGTCGTAGCCGCACGCGGGTGCGGTGACGACGCCCTCCGTCAGCGGCACCTGGTTGGGCACCGCGGCGTAGGGGGTCAGGTCGGGCTTGTTCGTGAACGCATCGGTCATCGGCGTCGCCGCGGCGAGCTTCTGGTTCATCGGCTGGGCGCCGAGGATCTGCTCGATGGTGCGGACCAGGTTGATCTGCGAGTAGAACGTGCTCACGGTCTTGCCGTGGGCGGCGTACGGGCTGATCACCTGGATGGGCGCGCGGTGGCCGTCGACGTGGTCGGCGCCGTCCTGGGTGTCGTCCTCCGCCACGAAGATGGCCGAGTCCTTCCAGTACCGGGAGTGCGAGATCTCGTCCACGATCTTCCCGACCGCGAGGTCGTTGTCGGCGACCTGCGCCTCCGGGTCGGCCGTGCCTCCGGTGTGGTCGCTCGAGAGCCAGACCATGTTGAGGTTCGACGGACCGTTCTTCTCGAAGTCCTGCTTCCAGGTCTCGTACCGGTAGATGTCCGGCACCGCGAGGTCGAACGGCGCAGCGTTCGGGTCGGTGATCGCGTTCAGCGACGGGATGGCCGAGCTCGCGTGCAACTGGAGCGACGGGTCGAACAGGGTCGACGGGTTCCCGCCCGCCATCACGCCCTGCGCCGTGCAGTAGTACTGCTGCCAGGTCGCCCCGGCCGGCTTGCCCTCGCCGTACTCGAACTCGCCGAAGTTCTTCGCCGTCTTGCCCGCGGACTGCACCGACGTCCACAGGAAGCCGGAACGCTGGTGGCCGAGCACATCCTCCTCGGTGTCGTACGAGCGGGTGTACTCGCCGGCGCTGGTCTCGGTGTACGCCGGGTTGTCGCCCTGCATCAGCCAGTTGTGGCCTTCGGCCGAGTTCGTGCCGATGTCGTAGGTGTTGTCGTACAGCCCGAACTGGGTGGCGAGGGCGTGCTGGTTCGGCGTGACCTTGGCGCCGAACTGCGTCAGCGTCGGATCGCCGTTGCCCTGCTTCATGTCGCCGTACAACTGGTCGTAGCTGCGGTTCTCCTTGACCAGGAGGAACACGTGCTTGATCGGAGACGGCTCGCCGATCCGCTTCGGGATGGCGTTGGCCTGCTGGTCCTGACCCTGACCGTCCTGGTTCTCGCCCTGGTCTCCCTGGCTCTGGAGCGGGCTCCTGGTCCAGCCGTTCTGGGCGAAGACGGTCGCGGTGTACTTCTGGATCTTCTTGTCGTCCGGCAGCGTGAACTTCGTGAGCGAGGCCGTCGTGGAGTGGGTGCCGTGCCCGGTCGCCGGGGTGGTGCCCTGGCCCTTGGTGAAGGTCAGCAGCGGGCCGCGTGCGTCGATACCCCGCGTGTTGGTGACGACGATGCTGCCCTTCACCGCGGTGACGTTCTCCGGGAAGTAGTCGGTCGGAAGGAGTCCGATGAAGCTCGCCGGGTCGCGCGGGTCCTTGCGGTCGATCTTGTAGACCGCGATGGCGTTGGCGCGGCCGAGCGAGACGAGCAGGTGGTCGCCCTGCTGGGTGATCGCGGTCGGCTCGTAGCCGGTCGTCGAGGAGGCCCACGGCTGGGTCGCGAACGTCTGCACGACACGGTCGGTGCGGGTGTCGACGACCGAGACGGTGTCGCTGTTGGTGTTGGCCACGTACAGCGTCGTGCCGTCGAGGTGCATCGCGGTGGGGTGCAGCTGCACCGGGATCGTCCCGACGGCGCTCGCCTGGTTCGCGGTGTCGATGACGCTGACGGTGCCCGTCGTGCTGGTGCCGAGGTTCGTGTCGGCCGGGACCGCGGTGCCGTAGGAGCCCATCGTGGTGTCGCCGGCGACCGCCTGGCGGCCTCCCTCGTTCGACACGAAGAGGTGCGAGCCGACGAAGGTCAGCTGGCGCGGCGCGATGCCGACCGCGAAGGTCTGCGTGATCGTGCCGGCGACCGGGTCGATCGCGACGACGGTGTTCTGGCCGTTGACCGCGGCGTACAGCGTGGAGCCGTCGGCCGAGAACGTCATCCCGGCGGTCAGCGCCTGCTGGCCTGCTGCGGAGTTCGGGATGGCGATCTTCGTGCCGGCGCCGAGCGAGCCGTCCGGGTTGAACGGGTAGCGGACGATCCCTGTCGCGACCGGCTCGAACAGGAACTTGCCGTCGGGGGAGAAGACGGGGCCCTCCTGCCCGACGGTGCCGTCGCTGATCTTGAGGTACTTCATGGCGCCGTAACCCGCATTGGAGGCCGCGGTCGCGAACGACGCGGCCGCGAGCGTGCCGGCTGCGGCGACGGGCTGGTACGAGTCGAGGTCGAAGACCTGCAGGTCGACCGAGCGATCGGTGCTCGTGCCGACGAGGTAGCGGCCGTCGGGGCTCACGGTGGACCCCATCAGCTTTCCGAACGGCGTCATCAGGCGGGTGCCGACGGGCTGGATCACCTGGTTGTCGGAGACCTGCTCGCCGTTCGGGTAGTTCTGGCCGACCTGCTGGTCGCCGAAGCCGATCGTCGAGGCGGCGGCGATCCCGCCGCCGAGGAGGGCGAGCGCGCAGGCGGTCGCGGTGACCGCTAGGACGCGCTGTCGTGTGGTGAGTGTGGAGCGTCGGGGGATGTTGCCGTTCATCTGCCGAGACCTTTCCCGAGGTGATGTGGTGAGAAGGCAGACCGGTGGCACGATGCGAGGGTGTGTCGACCGGTTGAGCGACCTCAGAGGGAGGTCACAGGGTCGAGACTGGTGTGGCCCCCGTGAGGGGGTCAACCAAACGGTTCATGAATCGACGGTTACGGTCGCGGCGACGGCACGGCGTGTCGGCGGGCGGCATCCCTGGTGGGAGGCGGGAACCGAAGGTGAACGCCCGCCGAGCGCCGGCCGACGGGTCTGTACGGACTCTCAGGGTGGTGCGGGAGTAGGCTCGCCCCGTCCCACCCGCGCACCACCCCGACGCTGGAGGTCCGATGGCCGTCTTCCGCACTGTGCTCGAGTCCACCGGCGGCAACAACGTCGGCATCGTGGTGCCCGAGGAGGTCGTGCTCGCCTTCGATCGCGGCAAGCGCGTCCCCGTCGTCGTAACCATTGATGGCGGTTACAGCTACGCGACGACGATCGGCGTGATGGGAGGTCGCTACCTGGTCTCGTTCAACGCCGACACCCGCAAGAAGACCGGCCGCGGCGCGGGCGACGAGATCGAGGTGGAGCTGGTCGTCGACCCCGACCGCTGAGCCCCGCCCGCGAGGGGCGACAACATGTCACCTCTCGGTGCGAGGGGCGACAACATGTCACCTCTCGACTAGATTCGTGCCGTGATGAGGCAGCAGCGCACGCCGCGACGCGGTGCGTCGGCGTGGGCGCCTCTCGTCGGCGAGGTGCTGGGCTCGCGCATCGCGGCCGCGTCCGTCCTGGCGCGAGCTCTCGTGGTCGTGACCGCGGTCATGGCCGCGTCAGCGGTCGGGATCGCGATCCTCGGCGTCCCGCTGGACATGACGTCCGGGTTCGGCTGGGTGCTGCTGCTGCTCGCCCTCGCCGTCGCGTACGCCAGCCCGCTCGCCCTCCTGCGAGGTTCCCGCATCCGGGAGCAGCTCCGGACCCGCCTCACGGATGCCGGCCTCCGCTTCGAGACAACGCCGCCGGTCGCGACCGTCGCCGGCTTCGAGCGCTGGCTGGAGCGCAACCACCTCGACCGCGACGACGTGCGATCGGCCCTCACCCACCCCGAGATGTGAGTATTCGCGGGAATCCGACCTCGGATTCCCGCGAATACTCACGTCTCGGCGGCTGTCAGGCGGCGGTGAGGGCGGCCTCGGCCTGGGCGGCGGCCTCGGGGGAGGGGGCGTTCAGCGCGCGGCGGGAGCGGGCGAAGAGCAGGGCGCCCGCGGCGAAGCACAGCGCCTCGGTGACGGTCATCGACCAGATCACGCCGGCCATCCCGAACACCGCGTTGCCCAGCAGCACGATCGGGATGAACAGCACGCCCTGCGCGACCGACATGATGGTGGCGTTCCGCATCTGCTCGGTGGCCTGGAAGACCGCGATGATCAGCCCGGTGAACCCGTTGAACAGGGTCGAGACGAGCATGGCCGTCAGGATGAGCGTGCCGTCGGCGATGACCGACGGGTCGGCGCTGAACAGTGCGAACACCTGGTCGCGGAACAGGAACACGATGGTCGAGAAGACCGCGGTGATCCCCGCGATGGCGATCGCGCATCCGGTGATCGCCTTCGTCAGCCTGGCGTGGTCCCGTGCTCCGAACGCGTAGGCCAGCAGTGGGATCGCACCCATGAAGACGCCCATGCAGATCATCTCGGGCAGCTGCGAGATCCGCAGGGCCACACCCATCGCGGCCAGCAGGGACGCGCCGTAGCCGATCGCGATCCAGTTCATGACCAGCGTGGTGACGATCAGGAACGACGACATCAGCAGCTCGGAGACGCCGACGCCGAACACCGAGGTCAGCATCTCCCGATCGGCGCGGAAGTGCCGCGGTGCCAGCGAGATCGTCTCGCTGCGCGCCGTCAGCCACCAGACGTAGTAGCCGACGGTGACCAGGTTGGACAGCCCGAGCGCGATGCCCGCGCCGAGCACGCCCCAGCCGAGTACCAGGATGAACAGCACGTCGAACAGGAGGTTCGCGATGGTGGACGCGATCAGCCCGGTCATGGAGGCCACGGCCGCGCCCTCCGCCCTGACCAGCTGCTCCAGCGCGAACGCGGCGACGTACACCGGTGTGAAGGCGAACATCGCGCCGATGTAGAGCGCGGTCGGGGCGACGGACGCGCCCGAGGCGCCGACGGCGATGGCCAGGGGAGTGGCGAAGATCAGTCCGACGACGCCGATCACCGCGCCGGCGATGAGGGCGCCCCACAGAGTGAACGACGAGACCTGCTTGATGCGCGCCGCGGACGCGGCGGTGTCGGCGCCCTCCTGATCCTGCGAGCCGAGCAGGCGGGACACGTACGTGCCGCCGCCGACGCCGAAGACGCCGCCGATCGCCATCAGGAGGGCGAACACCGGCAGGGAGAAGGTGAGCGCTGCGAGCAGCGGGGTGGAGTGCAGCGAGCCGACGAAGCCGGCGTTGATGATGTTGTAGACGCTGCCGACTGAGAAGCCGGCGATCATGGGCACACACAGGTGGACCAGCGAGCGCCAGATCGGCGCGGACGAGAGATAGTGGCGGTTCGAGGACATGACGGGGCCTCCGTTCCGTGAACGGCTTTCGATGAGAGAAGAAGTGAGGGTGCGGAGTGCGCCGGTGGCAGCCGACTAGCGGCGGCCGGAGGGTGGCGCTGTGCGGGACGGTCCGCCTCCGGAAGGAGCTGTGGCGGACGGATCGGCGTCGACCACGCGTTCGAGCAGCGCGATCAGCTGATCCTGCTCGTTCTCGTCGAGGGCGTCGAACAGCTTGCGCTGCTCGGCCGCCATCGACTCGTCGAAGCCGGCGACGACCCGCGCTCCTTCCGCGGTGACGCGGACGATCTTGATGCGGGCGTCGTTCGGTGACGAGGTGCGTGTGACGTAGCCGCGCTCCTCCAGCCCCTGCAGGAGGCTGGTGACACTGGCGGCGGTGGTGCCGGACATCTCGGCCAGTTCGCGGGCGATCACGTCGCGATCCTGGTTCTGCTCGAGGTAGCCGAGCGTGAACGCCTGCTGCCGGGTGAGCCCGCTGTCGCGCACCCACTCCTCGGCCGCCGCGCGCCCGGCGAAGGCGACGCTGCGGACGAGCTCGGTCAACCGGTCGATCCTCGATGTCATAGTTAGAACTCTAATAGTTAGAACTCAAACTGTCAACCGGATCGCCGAGCGGTCAGAAGGTCTCGACGTACTCTTCGGGAGGGCCGAGCTCCGGCCGGTCGCGGAACGCGAGGTGCGTGCCCGAGTGCAGCAGCTCCAGCACCGTGACGGTGTTCACGCCGACCTCGAGCACGGGAGCAGGCACATACAGCGTCGACTGCGGCCCCACCTCCCAGTAGCGGCCGAGCAGGAATCCGTTCACCCACACGAACCCCTTGCCGAAGCCGGGCAGAGCGAGGAAGGCATCCGCCGGCTCGCCGTCGCCGAGTACGAAGCCCGCCGTCGAGAAGCCCGCCGCCGCATCGTCGGCCGCGCCGGCAGCGCCCGTCGCGCCGCCCGACGCCAGCGCTCCCAGCTCCGCCGCCGACCACTCGTCGAGCGGCAGCGGCGTCGTCGTCCAGCCGTGCACGAGCCGGCGCCCGAGCTGCACCCCGCCCAGGATCCCCTTGCCCTGTCCGAGCAGCGGCCCGTAGTTGATGCGGCCCTGGTTCTCCACAAGGATCCGGAGGTCGACCCGCGTCCCCGTTCCCCGCACGGGCAGCGAGCCGTCGCCGTCGAGCACGCCGATCGGCTCCCCGTCGACGAAGACCTGCGCCCGGTCGTGCAGCCCTCGAACGCTGAGCTCGAGCTCGCCCAGCGGCACGCGGGGCGTCGCGGCGTAGAGCACGAGACCTGAGGCGATGCCCAGCTCTTCGAAGCTCGGAGGCGTCGGGCGCGCACCGCGCGGCGCGATCGAGCCGAGCGCCGGGAGCAGCCCGGAGCCCCGGACGACCGGGATGCTGCGCGCCGGGAGGATCACCGGGTCGGCGGGAACGGGGAGCTCCCGACCTCCCGCCGCCACGAATCGCGACCGGAACGCGTGGAACTTGGCGGTGACGGCCCCGTGCTCGGCGATCGGCGCGTCGGAGTCGTAGCTCGTGATCGTCGGCTGCAACCTCCCGTCGTGGTTGGCGCCGGCCCACAGCCCGAAGTTCGTTCCCCCGTGCGCCATGTAGAGGCTGACCGACCCTCCGGCGTCGAGGATGTCGCCCAGCGTCGCGTCGGCGCTCGGCACCGAGCGCACGTGGTGCCGCTCGCCCCAGTGATCGAACCAGCCGTTCCAGAACTCCGCGCACAGGAGCGGCTCGTCCGCGCGGCGGGAGCGCAGCAGCCGGAACGCGTCTGCCGCGCGGGAGCCGAACGTCGCGGTCGCGAGCGTGCCGGGGAGGGAGCCGCCGTCGAGCATCAGATCGGTGGGACCGTCCGCCGTGTAGAGCAGCTCGGACGCACCGCGGTCGACCAGCGCCTCGCGCAGCCAGGCCAGGTACGAAGCGTCGTCGCCATAACTGCCGTACTCGTTCTCGACCTGGAAGGCGACGATCGGTCCGCCGTTGGACGCCTGGAGGGCGGCCAGCCGCGGCATGAGGTCGTCGAACCAGGCTGCGACGGCGGCGAGATAGGTCGGGTCGGAGGTGCGGGCACGCGTTCCCACGATCGCCGTGAGCCAGGCGGGCAGGCCTCCGTTGTCCCACTCGGCGCAGATGTACGGACCCGGACGCACGATGACGTCGAGTCCGAGCTCGCCCGCGATCGTGACGAAGGCCTCGAGATCCCGCCAGCCCTCGAAGGAGGCCGCACGGTCCGGGCGGCCCTGGTGGAAGTTCCAAGCGACATAGGTGTCGACCGTGTTGAGCCCGAGGGCCGCGAGCCGCTCCAGCCGGTCGCGCCACTGCGCGGGATGCACCCGGAAGTAGTGCAGCGAGCCCGACAGCACCTGGTGCGGCACGCCGTCGCGGAACAGTCGCCCGTCGTCGAACGTCAGCAGAGCGGAGGTCGCCGTCAGCGTCACTTCACGGCTCCCGCGGTCATCCCGGCGCGCCAGAACCGCTGCAGGGCGAGGAACGCGATGACCAGAGGCACGATCGAGACGAGCGAGCCGATCACCACCAGCGGCGGGGGGACTGCGACATGGCTGGCGTTCCAGCCGACGAGTCCCACGGTCACCGGCTGCAGGCGGTCGTCGCCCAGCACCATCGCGGGGAGGAGGTAGTTGTTCCAGATCTCGACGAACTGGAAGAGGAAGATCGTCACGAGGGCCGGCAGCATCATCCGGGTCGAGATCGCGCGGAAGATGCGGAACTCGCCCGCGCCGTCGAGCCTGCCGGCCTCGATCACCTCGTCCGGCACCGACTGGGCGGCGAAGACCCGGGCCAGGTACACGCCGAACGGGCTGACGACGCTCGGCAGCAGCACGGCGAGCGGGTTGTCGATCAGGTGGACTCCCGAGAACATCAGATAGAGCGGCAGGGTGAACAGGATCTTCGGCACCAGCACGGCCGCGAGGATCAGCCCGAACAGCGCGCCGCGTCCCGGGAAGTCGTACTTGGCCAGCGCATAGCCGCCCATCGCCGACAGCAGGGTGCCGATCGCGGCGCCGAGTCCGCAGTAGATCAGGCTGTTGAGCATCCACTGCCAGAAGATGCCGTTGTTCTGGGCGGTGAGCCTGGCGAGGTTGTCGAACAGCCCGAAGCCGTCGAACCACAGGCCGTTGCCCGAGAACTGCTCGCCGAACGGCTTGGTCGCCGACACCAGCAGCCACCAGAGCGGGAAGAGGAAGTAGACGGTCGAGACGGCGAGCAGCACCGTCACGATGGTTCGGCTGAGCGGTGTCGTGTCGCGCCGCGGGCTGAGGAGGGTCACGCCGCGTCCCCTTTGCTGGTGAGTCGGAAGAAGACGAACGAGATCACGCCGACGAGCACCGCGAGGATGACCGACTGGGCGGCGGCGTAGGGGTAGTTGCCCGCGCCGACGGCGGCCTGGGCCGACATGATGGGGGTGAAGGTCGACGGGATGGAGCCGCCAGAGATGGGTTGGAGCACCGTCGGTTCGTTGTAGAGCTGCGCCGAGCCGATGATCGAGAAGACGGCGGTGAGCACGATCGCGCTGCGCACCATCGGGATCTTGACGCTCCAGGCGGTGCGGAAGGCGGACGCGCCGTCGAGTCTGGCGGCCTCCAGCACCTCGGCCGGGATGGACTGCAGGGCCGCGTAGATGATGATCATGTTGTACCCGGTCCAGCTCCAGGTGACGATGTTCGCCACCGACCAGAGCACCGTGCCGTCGTCGAAGAACGGCAGTTGGATGCCGATCGGCTCCAGGAGGTGGTTGATCGGGCTCGAGGTGGTCGAGTACATGAACGACCAGACGAGCGCAGCGCTCACGCCGGGGATCGCGTAGGGGAGGAAGCTCGACAGCCGGAAGAAGCCCTTGCCTCGCGCCGACTTCGAGTCGATGAGCAGCGCGAGCGCCAGGGCGAGGCCGAGCATGACCGGAACCTGCACCACACCGAACAGGAGGACCCGGCCGAGCGACGCGACGAAGTCGGAGTCGCTGAAGGCGTGCAGGTAGTTCGCGATCGGATCGAAGACCTGTTCCGGTGCGGTGAGGCCGAGACCCGACCGCTTCACCGTGAACAGGCTGCTCACGAACGCGTAGACGATCGGGGCGATGTTCATCGCCGCGAACAGCACGACGAACGGCCCGAGGAAGAGCAGCGGCGCCCGCCACCCGATCCAGCGGCGCGGCTTTCGCTGCGCGCGCGGGCCGGCGGGTCTCGCCGCTGAGGTCGCCGGGGGTTCGGCGACGGCCAGGTCGGTCACGGGTTCCTTCTCTCCTGCGGGCGTTCGTGGTGCGTTGTGCGGCGGGATGCGGCGGTCCACTCGGGGTCGACCGCCGCATCCCGGTCCGGGAGGTCGCTACTGGCTGACCTTCAGACCCTGCTTCTTCAGTTCGGCGATCGTCTTGTCTTGCGCCGTCTTCAGCGCGTCGGCGATCGTCCCCTGACCAGACCAGGCCTTGCCCAGCCCGTCGTCGAGGTCGGCTGCGGTCTTCGTCATGACCGGTCCCCAGGTCCAGTCGGGGTTGACCTTCGGCGCCGCCTTCGCGAACACATCGAAGATCTTCTGGCCGCCGAAGTACGCGTCGCCCTCGGTGAGCGCCGGGAGGTCGGCGAGCCCGGTCGCAGCAGGGTAGAGTCCGGCCTTCTTCACCAGCATGTCGAAGGTGGTCTTGTCGGTGCTCAGCCAGTGCGCGAACTCCCACGCGGCCTTGGGGTCGGAGCAGCCCTTGAGCACGGCGGTCGCCGAGCCTCCGGCGTTGCCGACCTGGTCGTCGCCGGCGGACCACTGGGGCATCGGTTCGACGGCCCACTTGCCGGAGCCGTCGGCCGCGCCGCCCTTGATGACGCCCGCCTGCCAGACCGCGCCGACCACAGTGGCGATGCTCCCGTTGCCGAGACCCGTGTACCAGGCCTGGTCGTACATCGGGGCGCTGCTGATCAGGCCCTCGGAGACGAGTCCCTGCCAGTAGTCCGCGATCTTCAGGTTGGCGTCGGAGGCCAGGCTGACCTTCCAGGCGTCGCCGTCGACACCGAACCACGCGGCCCCGGTCTGCCAGGCGAGGCCGGCGTAGTCGTAGTCGAGGTAGGGGGAGGAGATGAATTTGGTCGGGTCGGACGCGTGGATCTTCTCGGCGTCGGCCTTGTACTCCGCCCAGGTGGTCGGCGCGCTCAGCCCGAGCGAGTCGAACAGCTGCTTGTTGTAGAACAGCCCCATGGGGCCGGTGTCGACGGGTGCTCCGTAGACGGCGTCGCCGATGGTGACCGATTTCCAGGCGGCGGGCTGGAAGTCCTTCTCGTCGGCCTTCGCGGTGGACGCGACGTCTTCGAGTGCTCCCTGGGCGGCGAAGCTCGGGAGGGTCTCGTAGCCGACCTGCGCGAGGCACGGCGCGTTGCCGGCGGTGACCGCGTTGAGCATCTTCTGGTAGCCGCCCTTGGAGCCCGGCTGCACTTCCTGGTAGGTGACCTTCACGTCCTTGTGCGAGGTGTTGAACGCCTTCACCGCGTCGGCGTATCCGGGGGCCCAGCCCCAGAACGTCACGGCGGCGGGCTCGGACGAGGTGCCGGACCCTCCGGAACAGCCGGTCAAGCCCATGATGCCGAGGGCGACCGCCCCCGCCGCGCCCGCCAGGCGGATTGCTGCTGACTTCTTCACTGCCTCTCCTTTGATCGCAGACACCCTCATTGGGTTCAGGAGGAGAGTCTCGCACAGAATGATACCGATAACAATTGCGATTCTCGTTCGAGAGAGCGAACACCGCGAATCCGCGTGTGTTCGGCGATGCGCGCGCTAGCATGGCTTCATGTCGAGCACCCAGGAACGAGACGCGTCGGCGAAGCCGCCCGGCATGGCCGACGTCGCACGGGTCGCCGGCGTCTCAGCGCAGACGGTCTCCCGTGCGCTCAGCGGCCATCCCAATGTGCAGGAGAAGACGCGCGCGAAGGTGCTCGCCGCCGTCGAGCAGCTCGGCTATCGCATGAACAACGCCGCACGGATGCTGTCGTCCGGTCACAGCAGGACGATCGGCATCGTGCTGCTGCAGACCGGCTTCTATTCGCGCACGGCCGTGACCCTCGGGGTCGAGGAGGCCGCCCGCGACGCCGGCTACGCGGTGAGCTCCGCCACCAGTCCGTCGCTGGAGCCCGCCGCGGTGGAGGAGGCGATGTCGCGGCTGGCCGACCAGGGCGTCGACGGCATCGTGCTCGCGCTGCCGCTCATCCAGGTGACCAAGCGCATCGAAGAGCTGACCACGGCGATCCCGACGATCACCATCGACGGCTCTCGCACCTCGACGACCGAGATCGTCGCCGTCGACCAGTCCCAGGCCGCGCGCCTGGCCACCCAGCACCTGCTCGACCTCGGCCACGAGACCGTGTGGCACGTCTCCGGACCGGCCGAGTGGCTGGATGCCGTGAGCCGCAGCGAGGGCTGGCGCAGCACTCTCGAGGCGGCGGGGGTCACTCCTCCTCCGGAGCTGAAGGGCGACTGGTCGCCGGCCTCGGGCTATCACAACGGGCTGATCCTGGCGCGCATCCCCGAGGTCACCGCGGTCTTCGTCTCGAGCGACGAGATGGCGTTCGGCGTCATCCGCGCGTTCCACGAGCTCGGGAGGCGCGTGCCGGAGGACATCTCGGTGGTCGGCGTCGACGACATCACCCTCGCGGAGTACTGCTCGCCGTCGCTGACGACCGTCGCGCAGCCCTTCGGCGACATGGGCCGCCTCGCCGTGGAGCACCTGCTGCGCTACATCGCCGACCCGCAGACGACGCTGGCGCCGGCCTCCGTCGAGCCGGTGCTCGTCGTGCGCGCGTCCACCGGGCCCGCGCCGGTGCGCTGACGGATGTTATCGATGACATGGCGGAACGCTCCCCGACGGTCCCGCCTCGCGCCCGGCGCTGCTGCGGCCGAGCGGCGACGCGCGGGATGATGAGCGCATGAGTGTTCGCCCTCCCGCTGTGGTTGTCCGCGGGCTCCGCAAGTCGTACGGCTCGTTCGAAGCCGTGCGCGGCGTCGATTTCGAGATCGCCGATGGCGAGACGTTCGCGCTGCTCGGGCCGAACGGCGCAGGCAAGAGCACGACGATCGAGATCCTCGAGGGGTACCGCGACCGCGACGGCGGCGACGTGAGCGTGCTCGGTGAAGATCCCGGCAAGGCCGGCACCGCGTGGAAGGCGCGGCTCGGCATCGTGCTCCAGTCCGGTTCGGAGGCCGCGAACGTGACGGTGCGCGAACAGCTCACCCAGTTCGCCCGCTACTACCCGAACAGCCGGGACGTCGAGGAGGTCATCGTCTCCGTCGGGCTGGAGGAGAAGGCGAAGACGCGCATCCGCAACCTCTCCGGCGGCCAGCGCCGCAGGCTGGACGTCGCGCTCGGCGTGATCGGCCGGCCGGAGCTGCTCTTCCTCGACGAGCCGACCACCGGCTTCGACCCGGAGGCGCGGCGCCAGTTCTGGGAGCTGGTGCGCTCCCTGAAGCGGGAGGGGACGACCATCCTCCTCACCACCCACTATCTCGACGAGGCGGCCCAGCTGAGCGACCGGGCGGCGGTCATCGCCCACGGCTCGCTGCTCGACATCGGCGCCGTCGACGAGATCGGCGGGTCGGCGGCGCGCGTCCCGATCGTCCGCTGGCGCGACGCGACCGGTGCGCCGCACGACGAGCGCACCGAGGCGCCGGGTGCGCTGGTCGCCCGGCTGACGGCCGAGCTCGGCGGCGAGCCACGTGACCTGGAGGTCATCCGGCCGAGCCTCGAGGACATCTATCTCGCGCTGGTCCGGGAGGCCGACGAACGGGCGGGCACCGGTGCCGGTGCAGAGGAGGTCGCGGCATGACCTCCGTCGCCCTGGGCTGGTCGCGCATCCGCTACGAGGTGCTCGTGTACTTCCGGCAGTCGGACACGATCTTCTTCACGTTCCTGTTCCCCGTCGTCATGCTCGGGATCTTCTCCGTCGCCTTCCAGGGGCTCGGCAAGGTCGGCGCCGCACCCGACGGCAGCGGAGGGATCTCCCAGGCCGCGTACTACCTGCCCGGGATGATCGCCGCGGGCATCCTGCTCAGCGGTGTGCAGAACCTCGCCGTCGACATCGCCGTGGAGAAGAGCGACGGGACGCTCAAGCGGCTGGGCGGGACGCCACTGCCGGTCGTGTCGTACTTCCTCGGCAAGATGGGGCAGGTCATCGCCACGAGCATCCTCCAGATCGGCCTGCTCCTGCTGATGGCCCGCGTGGCCTTCGGCGTCGCGCTGCCGACCGACCCGGCGCTCTGGCTGCGATTCGCCTGGATCTACGCGCTCGGGATCGTGACCTCCGCCGTGCTCGGCATCGCGCTGTCGGCGGTGCCGCGAACGGGCAAGAGCGCCACGGCGGTGATCATCCCGATCGTGCTGGTGCTGCAGTTCATCTCGGGCGTGTACCTGGCGTTCAACCTGCTGCCGACCTGGCTGCAGAACATCGCGAGCCTATTCCCGCTCAAGTGGATCGCGCAGGGCATGCGCAGCGTGTTCCTGCCTGCGGGCTTCGAGTCGGCGGAGCCGAGCGGCAGCTGGCAGCTCGGCTGGATCGCGGTGGTGCTGCTGATCTGGCTGGTGGCCGGTCTGATCGCCTGCCGCCTCACCTTCCGCTGGATCCGCAAAGACGGCCGCTGAGCGCTGACCTCCGGCGAGTGCGGCCGTGGCGGGGTAGGCGGAAAGCGCGGGTGGGCTACGCGCCCGCGGCGAGCATGCTCTCGGCGGCAGCGGTGACCGCCTCCTGCCACGGTCGCGGGGAGAAGCCGAGCAGTCGGCGCGCCTTCTCTGTCGAGACCTTCTTGCGGTAGCCGAGCTCGGCCGCCATCGGCCGCATGCCCGGGTCGGCCTCCGCCGCCGCGCGCACGGCGGCGTCCGGAAGCAGCGCGGTGGGCGGCGGAACCCGGTCGGCACGGTCGCCGAGCCTCTCGCGCAGCGCCGCGCCCACCTCGGCGAGCGGGACGGCGTCCTCCTGGGCGGAGAGCAGGAACCGCTCGCCGCCCGCACGGTCCGCGGTCAGCGCCGCGATGTGCGCGGCGGCGACATCGCGCACGTCGACGAACGGCACGGCGAAGTCGGGATAGGCCGGCAGCCCGCCGGTGAGGACGCGCCGCACGAGGTGGTTGGCCCCGGAGATCCCGCCTCCGATCAGCGGGCCGACGACCGCGACAGGCAGCATGGCGACGAGCTCGGTGCGGCCCTGCCCGGCCACGGCCTCCCAGGCCGCGCGCTCGGCCAGAACCTTGCTCCGGCCGTATGCGTCCATGCCAGGGCCGTCGAGCGGTGACCAGTCGTCCTCGGTGAACGCGCGGTCGAGGGGCGGATGCCCGAAGCCGACCGCGTGGAACGCCGACGTCAGCACCACCCGCGGAACACCGGCCTCGCGTGCCGCCCGCACCACCCGTACCGTGCCCTTCCGCGCCGGGACGATCACGTCGTCCTCGTCGTCGACCGCACCCGGTCGCACGGGGGAGGCGACGTGCAGCACGCCCTCCACTCCGCTGACGGCCTCCGTCCAGCCGGCGTCGCCCAGGAGGTCGGCGGCCACGAACGAGAGCGACTCCTCGTGGGTCATGCCGGCCGCTCGCAGACGCGAACGGGTGGCCTCCTCCCGATCGAGGGACCGGAGCGTGGCGCGCACCTCGTGCCCGCTGTCGAGGAGCTGCCGGATGATGTGCCCGGCGATGAAGCCGGAGCCGCCGGTGACGAGGACGATTCGACGGGAGCTGGGCTGACGGGGCATGGTCCGTCCTTTCGGGATGTGTCGGATGCCGTCCTTCGATCGTTACTCCACAGGCGCGCCTCAGCCAGCCCCTGTCCACACTGGTAGTGGGAGGGACAGCCAGGGCGGTCGCGCTCATGGGTACCGTTGGCGTCATGACCGACGATCAGAACCTGCTGGGGGAGTTCCTGCGCGCCCGGCGCGAGCTGGTCGCGCCGGAGACCCTCGGCATCCCGGTGCTCGGCACCCGGCGCGTCGCGGGGCTGCGGCGCGAGGAGGTCGCGATGCTGTCGGGCATCAGCGCCGAGTACTACCTGCGTCTGGAGCAGGGCCGCGACCGCAACCCGTCCGGCCAGGTGCTCCGGTCGATCGCGCGAGTGCTGCAGCTCGACGAGGAGGCGACGGACCACCTGCTCGGACTCGTGACAGCCGAGCGGTCGCCGCGGCGTCCGAGGCGCGCGCGAACGGAGACGGTGCCCGCGAGCATGGCGGCGCTGCTGCCGCAGCTGCCCTTCCCGGCGTTCGTCGAAGGTCGCTCGCTCGACGTGCTGGCGGCGAACACGCTCGCCACCGCCCTGTCGCCCCGGCTGGTGGCCGGTCGCAACCGCCTGCGCGACGTCTTCCTCGACGCGGAGGAGCAGGCGCTCTTCCCCGACTGGGAGGCCGCATCCGCGGTGCTGATCGCCGGTTTCCGCCGCTCCGTCGGCGCGGACGCCGACGATCCCCGGGTGGTCGAGCTGGTCGGCGAACTGTCGATCGCCAGCCCCCTCTTCCGCCGGCTGTGGAGCCGCCACGACGTGCGCGAGCGGCAGGGGGCCACTCTCACGTTCCAACATCCGCAGGTCGGCGCGCTGACCGTTCACCGCGAGAAGCTCCAGATCACCGGCACCGACGCCATCGTGCTGGTGCTCTACCACGCGGCGACGGCGGAGGATGCGGAGCGGATCGGGCTGCTGGCGACGCTGTCGGCCACCGAACCGGCCGGGTGGGCGGCGACCGGCACGACGCCGGAGACCGGCCTGCCGCACAGCGCGAGCGCTCGCTGACCGCTGCGCCTCGCGTGCCGCGCCGCATCGGCCGTCAGACACGGCGTCGGCGTATGCTGAGGGAGTCCGAGGGGGACTCGCCTATCGGGGCGACCTGTCTGGTTCGATTTCCAGAGTCCTCCACGATGTCAGACCTGATCGCCGTGGTCGGCGCGACCGGCAAGCAGGGCGGCGCTGTCGTCGACGCGCTGCTCGAGCGGGGTGCGGCCGTGCGGGCGCTCACCCGCGATGCCGGCTCCGACCGGGCGAGGGCGCTCGCCGCGCGGGGCGTGGAGGTCGTGGTCGCCGACGCGGAGGACCCCGTGGCCACGCGTGCCGCCCTCGAGGGGATCTCCGCGCTGTCGCTGATGACCACGTTCTCGGGGGAGGACGGCCCTCGCGGCGAGACGCGCCGCGGGCTCGTCCTCGTCGAGGCGGCCCGTGACGCCGACGTGCCGTTCGTCGTGCACTCCTCGGTCGGCGGGGCGGAGCGCGACACCGGCATCCCGCACTTCGAGAGCAAGCGCCGGGTCGAGGAGGCGCTGGAGGCGACAAGGCTGCCGCACGCGTTCGTACGGCCGGTGTTCTTCATGGAGAACCTCGCATACCAGCTCCCTCCGGAGGGCGCCGAGGAGGCGGTCGTGCGCATGCCGATGCCGGGGACCGTGCCTCTGCAGCTCATCGCCGTCGTCGATGTCGGTCGCGTCGTCGCCGCGCTCGCGACCGACCCCGCCGGCTCCGCGGGTACGGCCGTCGAGATCGCGGGCGACGAGCTCACGCTCGAGCAGATCGTCGCGCAGATCAGCGCGGCGACCGGAGTGCCGACGCGTTTCGAGCAACTGCCCGTGGATGCGCTCGACGACGACCGCGGGTCGATGTTCCGCTGGTTCTCCACGCTGCCGGCGTACCAGGCCGACTTCGCGGCGACCGCGGCGCTCGACCCGCAGGTGCTCACCTTCGCCGAGTGGCTGGTCGCCCGGCGCTGACTCCGACGGGGTGAAGGTGCGCCGCCATGCCACCACCTCCCCGTGCTGACGCTTGCCGATGATGTCAGTTTGATAGAACATAAGGTGTAGAGTTGACCAGCGAGCCAGAACGGCCGCGACGAAGGAGTTCCACGAGATGACGAACGACAGTCCGGGCCTGCCTTTCGAGCAGGGGGCGCCGTTCGACCTGATCACCATCGGGCGGATCGGCGTCGACCTCTACCCCCTGCAAGACGGGGTGGGCCTCGAAGACGTCGAGACCTTCGGCAAGTATCTCGGCGGCAGCGCGACCAACGTGTCGATCGCGGCAGCCCGGCACGGCCTCCGATCGGCCGTGATCACGGCCACCGGTGATGATCCCTTCGGCCGGTACGCCCACCGCGAGCTGCGTCGCCTCGGCGTCGACGACCGCTTCGTCGGCACTGTCGAGACGCTCAAGACCCCGGTGACGTTCTGCGAGATCTTCCCTCCCGACGACTTTCCGCTGTACTTCTACCGCGACCCGATCGCGCCCGACCTCGCGATCACGCCCGGCGATCTCGACCTCGACGCGATCAGTCGCGCGCGAATCTACTGGTCGACGGTCACCGGGCTCTCACGCGACCCCAGCCGCACTGCGCACCACGTGGCGTGGGAGGCCAGGGGCCGGCAGCAGCTGACCATCCTCGACCTCGATTACCGGCCGATGTTCTGGCCGAGCGGCGCCGCGGCGACGGCCGAGGTCGAGAAGGCGCTCGATCGGGTCACCGTGGCCGTCGGAAACCGTGAGGAGTGCGAGATCGCCGTGGGCGAGACCGAGCCGGTGCGCGCCGCCGACGCCCTGCTCGAGCGCGGCGTCGAGCTCGCGATCGTCAAGCAGGGTCCGCGCGGTGTCCTCGCGAAGACGAGGGACGAGACGGTGGAGGTGCCGCCCTACTTCGTGGAGGTCGTCAACGGCCTCGGCGCCGGCGACGGTTTCGGCGGCGCGCTCTGCTATGGCCTGCTGCAGGACTGGTCGCTCGAGCGGGTCATCCGTTTCGCCAACATCGCGGGAGCGATCGTCGCGACGCGCCGCGAGTGCTCCACCGCCATGCCGACGACCGCCGAGGTCGAATCCGTGCTGAAGGAGCTCCAGAATGTCCGCAGCTGACCTCATCGCCGGCTCCGCACCGCTCATCGACGCCGACGCCTTCGCCCGGCTCCGCGCCCGGCGGCACTCCAGCCCGGGCGACGTTCAGGCGGCGCTCGCCGCACGTGTCCGCCGCCCGCTCGTGCGGGGCGACGGCCGGCTGTTCATCGTGGCCGCCGACCACCCGGCGCGCGGTGCGCTGGGCGTCGGAAGCGACCCGATGGCGATGGCCGACCGCTACGACCTCCTGCAGCGACTCGCCCTCGCGCTCTCGCGCCCCGGCGTCGACGGCGTGCTGGGCACGCCCGACATCATCGACGACCTGGCCCTGCTGGGCGTGCTCGACGACAAGATCGCGGTCGGCTCGATGAATCGCGGCGGCCTCCGCGGCGCGGTCTTCGAGATGGACGACCGCTACACCGGCTACGACGTCGACGCCATGGTGCGCGACGGCGTCGACGCCGCCAAGCTGCTCCTGCGCGTTAACCTCGACGACGTCGGGACCGCCCGCACGCTGGAGGCGACCGCCTCCGCCGTCACCGCCGCTGCGCGGGAACGCCTCCCGATCCTTCTCGAGCCGTTCCTGAGCCGCTGGAACGACGGCACGATCGTCAACGACCTGACGCCAGACGCCGTCATCCAGTCGGTCGCGATCGCGTCGGGTCTCGGCGCGTCGTCGGCCTACACCTGGCTCAAGCTGCCGGTCGTCCCCGAGATGGAGCGCGTCATGGCGGCGACCACGCTGCCGACGCTGCTGCTCGGGGGAGACTCCGAAGCGGCGCCCGAGGAGACGTTCGCGTCGTGGGAGTCCGCGCTCGCGCTGCCCGGCGTCCACGGCCTCGTCGTCGGGCGTACGCTCCTCTATCCGAAAGACGGGGACGTCGGCCAGGCCGTCGACATCGCCGCCTCGCTCGTCCACGGCCGCTGACCCGGCCCGCCGCACCGCTAAGGAACCTCATGACCAGCACCGAGACCATCCGCTCCGCCGAGGCCGCGCACGACCTCCCGACCATCCCGCACTGGATCGACGGTGCCGAACACCCGTCGCGCAGCGGCCGCACCGCGCCGGTCTTCAACCCGGCGCTCGGCGTCGCGACGGCGAACGTGGCCCTGGCCGACCAGGCTGAGATCGACGCGGCCATCGCATCGGCGCAGCGCGGGTTCGAGGTGTGGGGCCAGTACTCGATCGCCAAGCGCCAGTCGGTGCTGTTCGCGTTCCGCGAGCTGCTGAACGCCCGCAAGGGTGAGCTCGCGGCGATCATCACGGCCGAGCACGGCAAGGTGCTCTCCGACGCGATGGGCGAGATCCTGCGCGGGCAGGAGGTCGTGGAGCTGGCGACCGGTTTCCCGCACCTGATCAAGGGCGCCTACTCCGAGAACGCGTCGACCGGCATCGACGTCTACTCGCTGAAGCAGCCGCTCGGCGTGGTGGGCATCATCTCCCCGTTCAACTTCCCGGCGATGGTGCCCATGTGGTTCTTCCCGATCGCGATCGCCGCCGGCAACGCGGTGGTGCTGAAGCCGTCGGAGAAGGACCCGTCGGCCGCGCTGTGGCTCGCCCGGCTGTGGAAGGAGGCCGGCCTCCCCGACGGCGTCTTCACCGTGCTGCAGGGCGACAAGCTCGCCGTCGACGGCCTGCTGAACAGCCCCGTCGTCCAGTCGATCTCGTTCGTCGGCTCGACGCCGATCGCCCAGTACATCTACGAGACCGCCTCGAAGAACGGCAAGCGCGTCCAGGCCCTCGGCGGCGCCAAGAACCACATGCTGGTGCTGCCCGACGCCGACCTCGACCTGGTCGCCGACCAGGCGGTCAACGCGGGCTACGGTGCGGCGGGTGAGCGCTGTATGGCCGTCTCGGTGGTGCTCGCGGTCGAGCCAGTGGCCGACGACCTGATCGCGAAGATCACCGAGCGCATCGGCAGGCTCCGGATCGGCAACGGCGCCGGCGACGCGCAGGGCGAGCCCGACATGGGCCCCCTGATCACCGCGGTGCATCGCGACAAGGTGTCCGGCTACGTCGACATCGCCGAGCGGGACGGCGCGGACATCGTGGTCGACGGGCGCGGCTTCACCGTCGACGGGCACGAGGACGGCTTCTTCTTCGGCCCGACGCTGATCGACAACATCCCGACCACGTCCGCCGCCTACCGCGAGGAGATCTTCGGGCCGGTGCTCTCGGTGGTGCGCGTGCAGACGTTCCAGGAGGGGCTCGACCTGATCAACTCCGGTCAGTTCGGCAACGGCACGGCGATCTTCACCAACGACGGCGGCGCCGCCCGCCGGTTCCAGAGCGAGGTGCAGGTCGGGATGATCGGCATCAACGTGCCGATCCCCGTCCCGGTCGCCTACCACTCGTTCGGCGGCTGGAAGGCCTCCCTGTTCGGCGACGCCAAGGCGTACGGAGTGCACGGCTTCGACTTCTTCACGCGCGAGAAGGCGATCACCAGCCGTTGGCTCGACCCGGCGACGCACGGCGGCATCAACCTCGGCTTCCCGCAGAACACCTGAGGACCACCACGATGGCCGAGCACAACGAATGGTTCTTCCCGCGCGGCGCGCTCAGCGACCGCTGGTGGGAGTCCGTCGTCGACGACCGCATCGACGGCTGGCAGCACACCGGACTGCGCGTCGCCGAGCTCGCCGGCAACGCTGTCGAGCTGCCGGCGGGCGACGTCGAGCGGATCGTCGTACCGCTCGCCGGCGCTTTCGCGGTCGAGCACGAAGGCGCCACGACCCACCTGGCCGGCCGGTCGAGCGTGTTCGACGGGCCGACCGACGTCGTCTACGTCGGCGCGGGCAACGCGCTGACGATCACGGGCTTCGGTCGCATCGCCGTGACCGAGGCCCCCACGCGGGTGCACAAGCCATCGGTGTACCTGCCGGCAGAGCGGGTACCTGTAGAACTGCGCGGCGCGGGTCGCGACAGCCGTCAGGTGCACAACTTCGGCACTCCCGGTTCCCTCGATGCGGCCTCCCTCATCGTCTGCGAGGTCATCACGCCGGGCGGCAACTGGTCGTCGCATCCCGCCCACAAGCACGACGAAGACGTGCCGGGCCACGAATCGCAGCTCGAGGAGATCTACTACTTCGAATCGGCTCCCGTGCGCGGCGCGAACGCTCCGCCGTCGGCGGACGCCTTCGGCAGCTTCGCCACCTACCGCTCGGCCGCCGGCGACATCGAGACCAATGCGCTGGTGCGCACCGGCGACATCGCGCTGGTCCCGTTCGGCTACCACGGGCCGGCGGTCGCCGCGCCCGAATACGACCTCTACTACCTCAACGTCATGGCCGGCCCAGGCCAGGAGCGGGCGTGGCTGATCAGCGACGACCCGCACCAGGCGTGGCTGCGCGACACCTGGACCTCCCAGGAGGCCGACCCTCGCCTTCCCTACGTTCCGACCACCAGAGGAGCAGCTCGATGACGACCCGCAGGATGACCGTTGCCCAGGCGCTCGTCGAGTTCCTCGCCAACCAGTGGACCGTCGACGGGGAGGTGCGCGAACGCACGATCCCGGGGATGTTCGGCATCTTCGGCCACGGCAACGTCGCAGGCCTCGGCCAGGCGCTGAAGCAGGCCAACGTGCAGGACCCTGCGCTGATGCCGTATCACCAGGCCCGCAACGAGCAGGCGATGGTGCACCAGGCCGTCGGATTCGCACGCATCCACCGCCGCCGGGCCACGTTCGCGTCCACCGCCTCCGTCGGCCCCGGAGCCGCCAATCTGATCACGGGCGCCGCGCTGGCGACGGCGAACCGCCTCCCTGCCCTGCTGCTGCCGGCGGACACCTTCGCGACGCGCGTCGCCGACCCGGTGCTGCAGCAGCTGGAGCACCCGCACGACCTCGGCATCCAGGTCACCGACGCCTTCCGGCCGGTCTCACGGTTCTTCGACCGGGTGCAGCGCCCCGAGCAGCTGTTCTCGATCGCTCTGGCCGCGATGCGCGTCCTGACCGACCCTGCGGAGACCGGCGCCGTCACGATGGCACTCCCGGAAGACGTGCAGGCCGAGGCGCTCGACGTGCCGGAGGAGTTCCTCGCACCGCGCGAGTGGCACCTGCGCCGGCCCTCTCCGGAGGGCTGGGCGCTCGCCGCGGCGGTCGACGCTGTCCGTGCCGCGCGGCGCCCGGTGATCGTGGCAGGCGGGGGCGTGATCTACTCGGGCGCGGAGGACGCTCTCCGTGCATTCGTGGAGGCCACCGGCATCCCGGTCGGCACCACGCAGGCCGGCGGCGGCTCCCTCGACTGGGACCACCCGCAGTACCTCGGCGGTGTCGGGGCCACCGGGACCACCGCGGCCAACCGGGTCACCGGGGAGGCCGACCTCGTCATCGGCGTGGGCACCCGCTACAGCGACTTCACGACCGCCAGCCGGACGGTGTTCCAGAACCCCGGCGTCCGGTTCCTGAACGTCAATGTCGCATCGTTCGACGCCTACAAGCACGGCTCGCAGCTCCCCGTGATCGCCGACGCCCGCGAGACGCTCACCGCGCTGACGCACGCGCTGGCCGGGCATCGGGTGGAGGCCGGCTACGCGGCGCGCATCGCCGACGAGAAGGCGGCGTGGGACGCTGTAGCAGAGGCGGCGCTGGCCCCGACCGAGCCCGAGCGCGAGCCGTCGGGCCGGCCGGTCCTCATCGGCCAGCCGGAACTGATCGGAGCCGTTCAGCGTGCGTCCGATCCGCGCGACGTCGTCGTGCAGGCGGCAGGGTCGCTCCCGGGCGACCTCCACAAGCTGTGGCGCGTGCGCGACCCGCTGGGCTATCACGTCGAATATGCCTTCTCGTGCATGGGCTACGAGATCGCCGGCGGCATGGGCGTCAAGCGCGGGCTGGAAGCGCTGGACGACGACCGCGACGTCATCGTCCTGGTCGGCGACGGCTCGTATCTGATGCTGCACACCGAGCTCGCCACCGCGGTCGCCGAAGGCATCAAGATCATCGTCGTGCTCATCCAGAACCACGGTTACGCCTCCATCGGCCACCTGTCCGAGACGGTCGGCTCGCAGCGCTACGGCACGCGCTTCCGCTTCCGCGACGACGCCGAGCTCAACTTCGAGCATGGCGACTTCCTGCCCGTCGACCTGGCAGCGAACGCGCGCAGCTTCGGCATCGACGTGATCGAGCTGGCGCCGGGGCCGGACGCCGCGGTGCGTCTCGAGGAGGCCGTGAAGACGGCCAAGGCGAGCAGCGCCTCCACCCTCATCCACATCGACTCCGATCCGTTCGTCTACGCGCCGGACGGCGGGGGCTGGTGGGATGTGCCGGTGGCGGAGGTCTCCGAGCTGGAGAGCACCCGGGCCGCCCGCACCGAGTACGTCGAGCAGCGGCAGCGGCAGCGCCCCCTGCTCGGCTGAGCCACCCGGCGAACCATCACGACGGCCGAACCACGACGAAGGACGACGATGACCGACACCGCACCCTCCACCGACCGCGCGACGGGCGCCGACCGCGCGACCGGCGCCGACCACGCGACCGGCGCCGACCACGCGACCGGCGCGCACGCCGCTGGCCTCCGCATCGGCACGGCACCCGACTCGTGGGGCGTCTGGTTCGCCGACGATCCGCGGCAGACGCCGTGGGACCGCTTCCTCGACGAGGTCCAGGCCGCCGGATACCACTGGATCGAACTCGGGCCGTACGGCTACCTTCCCACCGACCCTGCGCAGCTGCGCGACGAGCTGGCGAAGCGCGACCTCGAGATCAGCGGCGGCACCGTCTTCACCGGCTTCCACAAGGGCGCCGACCAGTGGGACCGCGCGGTCGAGCAGGTCGAGAAGGTCGCGGCCCTGACCCGTGCGGTGGGCGGCGAGCACATCGTCGTCATCCCCGACCTGTGGCGATCGGACGTGACCGGCGAGACCCTCGAGCCGCGCACACTGACCGACGGGCAATGGGCGTCGCTCGCCGAGGGACACGATCGTCTCGGTCGTATGCTGATCGAGGAATACGGTCTCCGCCAGCAGTTCCATTCGCACGCCGACTCGCACATCGGCACCCATCGCGAGGTGGAGCGCCTGCTGGCCGAGACCGATCCGCGTTACGTGAACCTCTGCCTCGACACCGGTCACTTCGCCTACTACGGGGGAGACAGCGTCGCGCTCATCCACGACCACCCGGAGCGCATCGGCTACCTGCACCTCAAGCAGATCGACCCGGAGCTGCGCTTCGAGATCCTCAAGAACGACCTGGCGTTCGCCGATGCGGCGATCGACGTGATGGTCGAGCCGCCGGCCGGTGTCCCCGACTTCGCCCCGATCATCGAGGCGGTCGCGGCCATCGACCCCGAGATCTTCGCGATCGTCGAGCAGGACATGCCCGGCATCGACATCGATGTGCCGCTCGGCATCGCCGCCCGCACCCGGCAGCACATCCTCGGCTGCAGCCCGCTGACCCGGACCCGCTGAGCCCGAGCAGCTGAGCCGGAGCACACAGGCCCCGAACCGCCCACGCCCCTGACCGGACGCCCGGCCGACCTCCCTTCACGTACAGAAACGAGCCACACCGCATGAGCAGCACGCAGCACCCGATGAGAAGCGCCCCCGCCCAGGACCTCCGGGTCGGCGTCGTCGGCGCCGGCCAGATGGGTGCCGACCACATCCAGCGCATCACGCGCGCGATCAGCGGGGCGACCGTCTCCGCCATCGTGGAGCCCGATGCCGGGCGCGCCGAGGCGGCAGCAGCGGCCGCTCCCGGCGCCCGGCCGTTCGCGAGCCTCGACGACGCCCTTGCCGCCGACGCCCTCGACGCCGTGATCATCGCCACTCCCGGGCAGTTCCACGAGCCGGTGCTGGTGCCTGCCCTGGAGGCCGGTCTGCCGACCCTGTGCGAGAAGCCGCTGACGCCCGACAGTGCGTCGTCGCTGCGCATCCTGGAGCTCGAGCAGAAGCTCAGTCGCCCGCACATCCAGCTCGGGTTCATGCGTCGCTTCGACGACGAGTACCGCACCCTCCGCGAGCTGATCGCGGGCGGCGAGGCGGGCGAGCTGCTCATGCTGCACGGCGTGCACCGCAACCCGTCCGTCCCCGACAGCTACACCCAGTCCATGCTCATCACCGATTCGGTGGTGCACGAGTTCGACGTCATGCCGTGGCTCGCCGGCTCGCCGGTCCGCAGCGTCGAGGTGAAGTACCCCCGTCGCAACGCGCTGGCCCCCGAGCGCCTTCGTGAGCCCATCCTCGTGCTGATCGAGCTCGAGAACGGGGTGCTGGTCGACGTCGAGATGAACGTCAGCGTGCGGTTCGGCTACCAGGTCGGCACGGAGGCGGTGTTCCAGTCCGGCGTCGCGCGCATCGGTGAGCCGTCCGGTCTGCAGCGCTGGTCGGACGCCGCGTTCTCGATCGCCGAGCACACCACGTTCAAGACCCGGTTCGCCCGCGCCTACGACGCCCAGGTGCAGGCGTGGGTCGACGCCGTTCGCGACGGAACCCTCGTCGCGGGGCCGAACGCGTGGGACGGCTACCTCGTCGCCCTCGCCTGCGAGGCCGGCGTGCAGGCCCTGGAAACCAGGGGCCCCGTCCCCGTCGCCCCCGCGACCCGCCCCGCCTTCTACGCCTGAAGGGCACGCAAACGCCCCTAAGACCTCCGGATAGGGGCGTTTGCGTGCCCCTCGACTCGGCTCAGCGGTCGACGAGGGTGAGCTCGAACGAGTAGAGGTCGGGCCGGTACACGTGCTGCCCGTACTCCACGGCCCGACCGGAGTTGTCGAACGCGGTGCGTGACATCGTGAGCAGTGGGGACCCCTTGCGGATCTCGAGGAGCTCGCCCTCCACCGCGCTCGCGGCACGCGCGCCGATCCGCTGGTTGGCGACCCGGATGGAGACGCCGCGCGCTTTCATCAGCTGGTAGAGCCCGCGGGCCTCCAGCTCCTCGCGGGTGATGTCGGTGAAGTCCTCCGGGAGCGTGTTCTCGAGCACCGCGAGCGGGACTCCGTCCGCGCAGCGCAGGCGCGTGAGGTGCAGCACCGGCGCGCCGACCGCGACGCCGAGCTCGGTGGCGGCCGTGTCGTCGGCGGTGCCGAGCTCGTAGGCGATCACCCGGGTCGTCGGCGTCTGGCCGGACTGGCCGAGGTCTTCGTAGAGGCTCGTGAGCTCCACGTTGCGCGTGACCCGGCCGTGCACGACCTGGGTGCCGATGCCGCGGCGGCGAACGAGGAGGCCCTTGTCGACGAGCTCCTGCAGCGCGCGCCGGACGGTCGGCCGGGAGAGCCCCAGCCGGTTGCCGAGCGAGATCTCGTTCTCGAGTCGAGAACCGGGAGGCACGCGCTCGTCGCGGATCGCCTGCTCCAGCGCTGTCGCGAGCTGGTAGTACAGCGGGATCGGGCTCGCCTTGTCCAGGGTGTCGAACAGGTCAACGGGAAGCGGGTACTCGGGTTGCATCCCTGTCCTCCACAACTTGGTGATTATGTCAGTACAACCGTACACCAGGTGGATCATGTCCGGTCGGAGGCGACGGCTCCGATCGACGTCGTTCGAGCGGCGCTACTCGTCGACGCTCAGCACGATGGTGCCGATGCCGAGCGCCGCGAGGATCGCCGCGGACACGCGTTCCAGCGCCTTCGTCACCGCCGGCCTCTTGAGCCAGGCGACCGCGCGCGAGGCCAGAACCGCCACGATGGCGAGGTAGCCGGCGGCCACGACCGCGTCGATCGCGCCCAGGAGGAGGGTGTTGCCGATCGCGTTGCCGTCACGCGGGACGAACTGGGGCGCGATCGCGAGGAAGAACAGCCCGACCTTGGGGTTCATCACGGTGGACAGCATCCCGGCGATGAAACCCGACCGCAGGGAGGTCGTGCGCACCTTCAGGTCGGCGCCGTGCTCAGCCGTCCGGCGGCTCGCGATGAAAGCGGAGACGCCGAGGTAGATGAGGTACAGGCCACCGGCGATCTTCACCACGCGGTAGAGCTCGGCGGACTGCTCCAGCAGTGCCGCGAGGCCGAATGCGACGGCGAGCGCCCACAGGATCGACCCGACGGCGGAGCCGACGGACGCCGTGAGCCCTGCTCCGGGGCGCGCCAGGCTGTAGCGCAGCACGAGGAAGGTGTCGGGCCCGGGCGTCACCGCGAGGAGCACGCACAGTCCCGCGAAGGCGAGCAGGGCGGGGACGGTCATGGAGGGATTCTATTCGGCGTACACTCCCGCCATGACCGACGACCTCCTGTCCGCCGTCCGTGCCCGTTTCGACGGGCGGGCGGGCGAGTACGACGAGAGTGCGATGCACCGCGGCCTCGCCGCGGCGGTCGCGGCGTTCGCGCTCGCCGGCGCGGGCGTGCACGACGTGCTCGACGTCGGAACCGGGACCGGGCTCGTGTTGCGCGCGCTGCACGACGAGCGTCCCGCGCTGCGACTGACCGGCATCGACCTCTCCCACGGCATGCTGGAGGTCGCACGCGGCGCGCTCCCCGGCGCGGTCTTCGTGGAGGCCGACGCCACCGTGCTGCCGTTCGCCGACGCGTCATTCGATCTCGTCACCTGCGCGACCAGCCTCCATCTGTTCCCCGACGCCCGCGCGGCGATGTCGGAGTGGGCGCGCGTGCTGCGCCCCGGCGGCCGCGCGGTCACGGCGACGTTCGGCGACGTCGACCCCTCGCAGCACGGCGGCCCAGGCGCGGCCGTTGCGCCCGGCCACGCCAGCCACGGCGCCGCTGCGGCCGCGTACCCGACCCACCACGAGCTCTTCCGCACGCCCGAACTGCTCGCGGAGGCCGCGGCCCTCGCCGGCCTGGACGTCGCCCGCCACGAGTGGTGGACCCACGGCGACGACCGCATCCTCCTCGCCGAGCTCCGCCCCTCCGCCCGCTGACCCCCCGCCCGCTGACCCTCCGCCCGCTGACTCGCCGCCCGTCGCCAACGGAGGAGCCGAGCCGCGGCACACCCGGTAATGGCGGTCGACGGAGGTGTTTCGGGCCTGCCAGTGCCGGATCTCCTCCGTTCCCTGGGTCTCGACCCTCTGCGCGCACGGATCTCCTTCGTGGCCGACGCCTGCCGCCTCAGCGCACCGCGAGCGGGGCGAGCGCGCGCACGATCGTGACCGAGCGGGCCGACACGTCGTCGGGGCTGCCGACGGCCCCCTCGTCCGCCCACTCGCGGACCGCGATGCGGACCGCGCCGATACAGGCCGTCACGAGCAACTCGGCCTGCGCCTCCAGCGGCACGAGCGCCGTCGACGCGTCCGCGGCGGGCGGCTGTTCCCGCGACGCGAACACGATCAGCTCCGCTACCGCGGCCACCAGCCCCACGCGCAGATCGTCGAGCCGGCGCATGCGGCGGCGGATCAGTCCGGCGTTGCGCGCGGCGATCAGCATCCGCGCCTCCTGCAGGGTCGGATCGGCGGTCTCGGACGGGAGGGCGCGGAAGAGGGTGTCGATGACGGCGGCGACCACACTGCCGTCGTAGACCTCCCGCAGCCGGGCGGTGACGAGTTCGCTGTCGCCCCAGGCGCGGCGGACGCCGAAGAGGGCGTCCTCCTTGCTGTCGAAGTAGTTGAAGAAGGTGCGGTGCGAGACGGGCACGCGGGCGCAGATGTCATCGACGGTGACGTCGTCGAGGTCGCGATCGAGCACGAGTTCCACGGCCGCGCGCTCGAGGTCGGCGCGGGTCTGGGCCTTCTTGCGGGCGCGCAGCCCCGGCTCCGGCGCTGCAGCGGCGGGAATGATCGGAAAATTATGCATAGTCGGAAATTTTGCGTGAATGCAGTTTGTTAGTTGATTTTGGTCACCTAATTATATATGGTTGCTCATTGTCAACCAAGTGCGAAGGAATCACATGTCAACTGTCACCACAGGGGAGGCAGCCCCCGCGTCGGCGATGTCACACCGGCAGGTGCTCGAGTCCCTCTCCGGACTCCTGCTCGGGATGTTCGTCTCGATCCTCGCCGGCACGGTCGTCTCGACCTCCCTGCCGCGCATCATCCACGACCTCGGCGGTGACCAGACGGCGTTCACCTGGGTCGTCACCAGCACGCTGCTCGCGACCACCGTCTCCACCCCGATCTGGGGCAAGCTCGCCGACCTCCTGAACCGCAAGATCCTGATTCAGCTCGCGCTGGTGCTGTTCGTGCTCGGCTCGGCGCTCGCCGGCTTCTCGCAGGACACCTCCATGCTCATCGGGTTCCGTGTCGTGCAGGGCCTCGGCGCCGGCGGTCTGACTGCGCTCAGCCAGATAATCATGGCCGACATCATCAGCCCGCGAGACCGCGGTCGTTACATGGGTCTGTTCGGCGGCATCATGGCCGTCGGAACGGTCGGCGGCCCCCTCATCGGCGGCCTACTCACCGACTCCGTCGGCTGGCGCTGGAACTTCTTCGTGGGCGTCCCCGTCGCCATCCTCGCGATCATCCTGCTGCAGTTCACGCTCAAGCTCCCGAAGCGCCCGGACCGCAAGGTCCGCATCGACTACCTCGGCGCGATCTTCCTCGCCGGCGGCGTCTCGCTGCTGCTCATCTGGGTCTCCCTCGCCGGCAAGAACTTCGACTGGGTGAGCGCCGAGAGCTTCTGGATGGTCGGTGGCGCGGCCGCACTGCTGGTCGCCACGGTCATCACCGAACTGGTGGTGAAGGAGCCGATCATCCCGCTCTCGCTGTTCAAGAACCGCACCTTCACCCTCGCCGTGGTCGCGTCCATCTCGGTCGGCGTCGCGATGTTCGGCACCTCGGTGTTCCTCGGTCAGTACATGCAGCTCGCCCGTGGCGCGACGCCGACCGAATCCGGTCTGCTCACGCTGCCGATGATCCTGGGTCTGCTGCTCTCGTCGATGATCGTCGGAAACCTGATCAGCCGGACGGGCAAGTGGAAGGCCTTCATGGTCACCGGCGCCATCCTCCTGACCGTCGGCCTGTACCTGATGAGCACCATCGAGTACGACACCGATTACGTGCTGGTCTCGGTGTACATGCTGATCCTCGGCGCCGGAGTCGGCATGGTGATGCAGAACCTCGTGCTGATCGTGCAGAACACGGTCCGGCCCGAGCAGCTCGGCGCTGCCAGCTCCAACGTGGCGTTCTTCCGCAGCCTCGGCGGCACCATCGGCGTCTCGGTCATGGGCAGCATCCTCGGCACGAAGGTCACCGACCTGATGGCCGATCGCCAGCACGACCTCCAGGTCGCCATCGCCAAGCTGGGCCAGAAGGGCATGGAGGTCGCGCAGTCGCTGCAGAGCGGCACGCTCCCCGAAGTCGGCAAGCTCCCCGTCGGGATCCGCACCATCATCGAGGCGGTCTACGGCCAGGCGGTCGCCGACATCTTCCTGGTGGCCGTGCCGCTGGCGATCGTGACGATCATCGCCATCCTGTTCCTGCCGAACAAGAAGCTCGGCACCAAGACGGCGATCCAGCAGCTCGAGGAGAGCACGTCGGGCGCAGCAGCGACCGAGACTCCCGCAGAGCGCGCGGAGGAGACGGTCGTGGAGGTCGCGGAGGCGTTGATCGGAGCCCCGACGGGGTCGATCGCGGCGCAACAGGCGCGGCCGTCGGACGCTCAGGAAGGGCGCTGAGGGAGCGCGTTATGATCACGGCCATGGACAACACGGACCGGGCGGACCTCGACCGGACCGACCACGCCATCGCCGCGGTGGAGGAACAGTTCACGATCCTCTTCAACCGGGTGAGTGCCGGGATGCGCGAGCGGTCCGCGCGCGTGCATCCCGACCTCCAGCCGGTCGGCTTCAAGCTGCTCAACACGCTGGTGCGCACCGGTCCGGTGCACGCGGGCGCGCTGGCCGGTGAGCTGGCGACCGACAAGAGCGTCGTCAGCAGGCAGGTGCGCATCCTCGAGGAGCTCGGCTTCGTCGAGCGGAGGACCGACCCCGCCGACCGTCGCGCCAGCTTCCTGGTCGCGACCCCGGCCGCTGTCGAGCGCGTGAACGAGGCCCGCGCCGCCGACCAGGCGCAGCTCTACCGCAGCCTGCGCCAGTGGGGCGCCGACGACGTCGGCCGCCTCGCGTCGCTCCTCGCCCGCCTCAACGAAACCACTCCCGCCCGCTGACCCCCGCTAGCAGCCATCGCTTCCTCACTTTCTCTCGCGACACGCCGAGTGGATGCGGGAGAAAGTGAGGAAGCGATGGCTGCTAGCGGGCGGGGAGGCGCAGCTCGAGGGCGGTGCCGGTGGGGCCGGTGGAGGCGACGCTGACCTCGCCGCCGTGCCGCACGGCGACTTCGCGCACGAGCGCGAGGCCGATTCCGAATCCCGACCGGGAGCGGCCGGCGGCGGCGGGCTCCGCCCGGGCGAACCGATCGAAGATCCGGGCGGGGTCGATGCCCTGGATGCCGGGCCCCTGGTCGGCGACGGTCAGGGAGGCCGTCCGGCCGTCCCGCCGGATCGTCGCGGTCACGACACCGCCGGACGGCGAGTGCGCGACCGCGTTGTCGAGCAGGGCCGTCGCGCAGCGCTGCAGCGTCGTGGCCGGAACGTCGCTCGCGACGTCGTCGCGCTCGACGAGCCGCACCTCCACCCCCGCCTCGTGCGCCAGCACCTGCAGCGACTCGACAGCGCGCCGCACCGGCCCGGAGAATCGGACGGGCCCCTCGGAGGCCGCGGCACGTTCGCGCTCGGGGTCGGCCGCCAGCAGCAGATCGTTCACCACGTCGATGAGCGTGCGGGTGTCGTCCCGGAGCTCGGCGACGGTCGCCGTCGACGGGTCGTCGGGCGGGAGGCCGCGCTGCAGCACCTGCAGCCGCGCGTCCAGAACGGCGAGGGGGGTCCGCAGCTCGTGGCTGGCGTCCGCGACGAAGTCCCGTTGACGGCGCAGCGCCTCGCCGAGCGGCCGCACCGCGCGGCGCGTGACGATCATGGACAGCACCCCTGCGACGATGACGGCCAGCACCCCGACGATGATGAACGCCAGCATCGCATCCACGGTGTCGATGTAGATCTTGTGCTCGCCGGGGCGAGGGGCCTCCTGAAGCTCGGAGGGCTGGAGCTGGTCGAGCACGAAGAAGAAGGCGACGCCGATCGCGGCGACGACGAGCGCGCCGGACGCGATGGTCAGCTGCAGGCCGACCGTGCGGGAGGCGCGGCGCACCTCCCGCGAGTCGACGTCGCGGCTCCTGCTCACGATGACCCGCCGCTCATGACCACTCCCGGGTCACAGCTGCCCCAGCCGGTAGCCCTCGCCCCGCACCGTCGCGATGAGGTCGGGGTCGGTCTTGCGCCGCAGGTAGTGCACGTAGGTGTCGACAGTGCCGGGCTGCTCGTCCGCCTCGAACACGGCCTCCAGGATGTGCGCGCGAGAGAACGTGCGCAACGGGCTCTCCGCCAGCAGCCGCAGCAGGTCCGACTCGCGCGCAGTCAGCTGGATGCGGCCCTCGTACGGCGAGTAGATGCTGCGGCTCTCGGGGTAGAACCGCCACTCGCCGACCGGCAGCTCCCTGCCCTCCCCGCTGAAGGTGCGGGTCAACGCGCGCAACCGCGCCAGCAGCTCGTCGAACTCGAACGGCTTCACCAGATAGTCGTTGGCGCCGGCATCCAGCCCCTCGACCCGGTCGCGCACGGCGCCGAGCGCGGTCAGCATGATGATGGGGGCGACGACGCGGCCGTCGCGCAGCTTGCCGACCAGGGTCGCGCCGTCGATCCCGGGGAGCCGGCGGTCGACGATCAGCGCGTCGAAGCGGCCGTCGAGGCCGTGCAGGAGCCCGCTCTCGCCGTCGGCCACGAGCGTGACGTCGTACGTCTCGGAGAGCACCTGCTCGATGAGCGGGCCGAGGCGCGGATCGTCTTCGACCAGCAGCACGCGCAGTCGGGTGGCCTCCATATCGCTCACCCTAGCTCCCGCCCGTTCGGGACGCCCGCACCGCGACGGCCGACGCGACCGGTGCCGGTGCGAACCGCCGCAGCAGCGCGAGCACGAGGAGGACAGCGGCGGTGGCATAGACCAGCGAGGCGAGCACGTCGCTCGGATTGTGCACGCCCAGGTACACCCGCGAGAACGCCGTCAGCAGGGGCGCGGCGATGGCGAACGCGAGCAGCGGTCGCCGCAGCCGCCCGCGCCCGAACACGATCAGCAGCGCGAGACCGAGCGCGACCGCGAAGCTGGTGTGCCCGCTCGGGAAGCTGAAGCCGGTGTCGGTGAGCACGTGATGCGGGAGGTCGGCCGACAGCGGGCGCGGACGACGCACGACGTCCTTGACGACCGTGCTGCCGAGCCACGGGATCAGCGCGAGGGCCGCGAACGCGACGGCGGCGCCCGGCCTCCGCTGCCCGAACCAGGCGAACGCCGAGACGGCCGCCACGATGATGAGCGCGCCGGCCGGGGAGAAGACGACGGAGTCGGCGAGCGCGACTGCGTCGAGGAACGGGATGCGTGCGGCCTCGATCGCCCGGATGACGGCGAGGTCGCCTGCGGTGACGGCCGGAGACGACGCGATCGCGAGGCCGCCCAGCACGAGCAGGAGGATGACGCACAGCGGAAGGACGATCGCACGCGCGGTCGCGTTGGCCGCGCTCGGCGTGCGATTCGGGGCGGGCGTTCCGGGCGTTCCGGGCCGGCGGTTCAGGGTGGCGGTCAAAGGCTGTCCTCTCCTCGACCTCCCACAGTGCGCCGCGGCTCCCCAGATGCCGCTAAGGATGCGCGCGGCGCCCGGCTCTCAGCGCCCACCTCTCAGCGCCCACCTCTCAGAGGATTCTGAGAGGCGCAGCGCGATGCTGGCGGGATGCTCCGCAACAAGGTTCCGGCGGTCACCGCGCTGTTCTGGGTCACGAAACTGCTCACCACGGCGATGGGGGAGACGACCTCCGACTATCTGGTCAAGAACTACGACCCCGTGGTCGCCGTGATCGCGGCCTTCGTCGTCTTCGCCGCCGCCCTCGCCCTGCAATTCGCGGTGCGCAGGTACATCCCGTGGGTGTACTGGCTGACCGTGCTGATGGTCGCCGTCTTCGGCACCATGGTCGCGGACGTCCTCCACATCGTCATCGGCGTTCCGTACTACGTGTCGACCGTGTTCTTCGCGATCGTCCTCGCCGCTGTGTTCCTGGTTTGGTACCGCTCGCAGCGCACACTCTCCGTGCACCACATCGACACGCGGGCGCGGGAGTTCTTCTACTGGTGCGCCGTGCTCGCCACCTTCGCGCTGGGTACCGCCGTCGGTGACCTGACGGCGACGACGTTCGGGCTCGGCTATCTGGCCTCCGGCATCCTGTTCGGAGTGCTGTTCGCCATCCCCGGCGCCGCGTTCCGGTGGTGGGGGATGGGCGCGACCGCCGCCTTCTGGACCTCGTATGTCCTGACCCGCCCGTTCGGGGCGTCGATCTCGGACTGGCTCGCGGTCTCGCACGCGCGCGGCGGTCTGGATCTCGGTCCCGGCCCGGTCAGTCTGGTGCTGTTCGCCGGGATCGTGGTCTGCGTGATCGTGATGACCGCGCGTCGCCCCGCCGACCCGGCCGACCGGTCCCGTGCCTCCGCCCCCGAGGCCTCGCCCGCCGCGTGACGCGCGTGCCCCTCGGACAGAGATCTCCAGCTTCCGCTCGGGCGGAGCGCTGGTACTCTCGGTCGGGTATGCCGCCCGCATCCGTCCCCCCTCGCACACGCGGCCGCCGCTCGGCGGGCCGCCGCGCCGCCGTGCCATCGCGGCCGAAGCCGGTGCTGCGGCTGCCGCTGCATCACCGCCTGGGCGTCTCCCTCGCCGTGATCGCGCTGGTCTGCGGGTTCTCGATCGTTCCGACGGACGCCGCGCTGGCGGCCACGGTCTTCAGCGTTCCGGAGGCCGAGCTGGCGCCGGCGTCGCCGCCGGATCAGCACATCTACGTGGACGCGACGATCGGCGCGCCGGTGGTCGACAGGGACTCGCTCGGCGCGACCGACAGCATCCAGGGCCTCGCCCGCATCGGCACGAACGAGTCGTGGGCCAAGCTGGTGCTCATGTTCGGCGGCTGGCAGGCGACCGACGCCAATGTGACGGTCCTGCTCCGCTGGATGCGGCAGGAGAACGGGCCGCCGGACTGGTGGAATCGTAACAATCCTCTCAACAACGGCTACGGCTCCGGGGGAGGCGCCGGTCTCGGCAGCTACCCGGATCTCGTGACGGCCGCGAAGTACTGCGCAGAGAACCTGCAGCGCGGGTACCCGGGGATCGTCGCCGGCCTCGACGCCGGCACCAGCGCCGACGCGACAGCCTCGGCGATCTGGGCGTCCCCGTGGGCGTCCAGCCACTACGCCAACGGCGCCCACTGGAGCACCGCCCCCGTGCAGATCGTCCAGGCCCCCGCCTCCGCCTGGGGCTACTGAGCGGAGCCGAGGCCAGAACGCCCTCGGCGGAACGGGTCAGCGCGTGGAGTCGATCGGCGCGCCCTCGCGGGTGACGATCGCCGGGTCGCCCTCGCCATCGTCGTCGAGGGCCACGCCGAGACGGCGGCGGAAGGCGCGGGTCAGCACGAGCAGCGTGATGATCCCGATCGTCAGCCAGATGAGGCCGTAGGTCAGCGCGTCGAAGTGGAGGTTGGTCCACAGCACGCCGGTCAGCAGCATCCCGATGGCCGGGAGCACGATGTTGCGCACGACCTGCTTGGCGCCGCGGAACTGCTTGCGCCGGATCGCGAAGTGGATGATGACCGTCGCGTTGACGACGGTGAAGGCGATGAGCGCGCCGAAGTTGATCATCGACGAGACGAACTCCAGCGTGAACGCGGCGGCGAGCAGCGAGACCGCGCCGACGAGCAGCACGGCCGTGGCCGGCGTGCGGAACTTCGGGTGAACATACGAGAGCGAGCGCGAGACGCGTCCGCGGCCGTTGCGGGCCATGACGTAGATCATGCGCGAGACGCTGGCGTGCGAGGCGAGGCTGGAGGCCACCGCCGCGGCGACCGCCGCCGAGATGAACAGGATCTGGAAGAACAGGCCGCCGGTCTTGAGCGCGATCTCGGGCAGGGTGTCGTCGGTGAAGCTGAACCCCGCGAGCGTCGGGAACCGCGACTGCGCGAACCAGGCGGCCACGAAGAAGATCGCGCCGCCGATCATGAGCGCCAGGACGATGGCCTTGGGAACTGTCTTGGTGTCCTTCGCCTCCTCGGTGTACATCGTGATCGCGTCGAACCCGATGAACGAGAAGCAGACGACCGTCGCGCCTCCGATCACCGCGCCCAGGTGCACGCCCGAATGGAACAGCGGGGCCAGGCTGAAGGCGGTCCCGTTGCCCTCGCCGGCGTTCAGGGCCGTCCAGGTCAGTGCGACGAACACGGCGATGAGGACGATCTGGAACGCCACCAGGATGCCGTTGACCCGGGAGGTCGACGACATGCTGAACAGGTTCATCGCCGTGATCGCCGCCACGTAGACGACGACCCAGATCCAGCCGGGCACCTGCGGGAAGAACGACTCGAGGTAGAGGCGCACGATCAGCGCGTTCACCAGCGGCAGCAGCAGGTAGTCGAGCAGCGACGACCAGCCGACCAGGAAGCCGACGTTCGGGTGGATGGTCTCCGACGCGTAGGTGTAGGCCGATCCCGCGGAAGGGAACACGCGCGTCATCCGGCCGTAGCTGATGGCGGTGAACACCATCGCGACGAGCGCGAACAGGTACGCCGACGGCACGACGCCGTTGGTCTCGCCTGTGACGATCCCGAAGGTGTCGAACACTGTCATCGGGGTCATGTAGCCGAGGCCGAGGCCGACGATCGCCCAGAGGCCGAGGGACCGTCGCAGTGCGGTGGGGGCGGGGTTGGAGGACACGCGAGCTCCTTCGCTGCAGTCGGGGACGCCCGCCATAGTAGGCCGACTCTCGACGAAATCCGAATCGAGAACGACTGATCTCATAGCAGAAGTGCGACATTCGCCGCGGAATACGTGCCGTTTCGGCGCTTTCAATGCCGAAATCGATAGTCGGGAGGTTCAGCCCTTCGCGAGCCACTCCCGCAGCTTGGGCAGCGGCCAGGTCGTCACGATCCGCTCGGCGGGCACGCCGTTGGCGGCCGCGCGGGCCGCACCGTAGGCCAGGAAGTCGAGCTGCCCCGGCGCGTGCGCGTCGGTGTCGATCGAGAAGAGGCAACCCGCGTCGAGCGCGCGCTGGATGAGCTCGTCGGGGGGATCCTGCCGCTCCGGCCGGGAGTTGATCTCGACGGCCACACCGTTCTCGGCGCACGCGGCGAACACGGCGTCGGCGTCGAACTCGCTCGGCGGACGGGTGCCGCGCGAGCCCTGGACGAGCCTGCCCGTGACGTGGCCGAGCACGTTCGTGTGCGGAGCGCGGATGCCGCCGAGCATGCGCGCCGTCATCGTGCGGCTGTCGGCGCGCAGTTTGGAGTGCACGCTCGCGACGACGACGTCGAGCCTGCTGAGCAGCTCGGGCGTCTGGTCGAGCGCGCCGTCTTCGAGGATGTCGACCTCGATCCCGGTGAGCAGGGTCACGCTGCCGGTGTCGAGGCCGGCGATGATGTCGAGCTGTTCGGTGAGCCGCTCCGCGCTCAGCCCGCTCGCGACCGTGAGCGTGGGGGAGTGGTCGGTGATCGCCTGATACTCGCGGCCCAGCGTGGCTGCGGCGGCCGCCATCACCTCGATCGGGACGGTGCCGTCCGACCATTCGGTGTGGCTGTGCAGGTCGCCGCGCAGCTGGGAGCGCAGCTCGGCGCCGCCGGCATCCAGCGGCTCGGCGTTGCGCTCGCGCAGGTCGGCGAGGTAGTCGGGGACCTCCCCGTCGACGGACTGCGAGATCACCTGGAAGGTGCGGTCGCCGATCCCCTTGGTGCGCTTGAGCCGCCCGTCGGCGACCCGCGCAGCGACCTCGTCCGCGCCGAGCGGAGCGATGATGGCGGCGGCCCTGCGGAACGCCTGCACCTTGAAGGAGGGCGCGAGCTCGCGCTCGAGCCAGAAAGCGATCTCGTTGAGGGCTGCGACCGGATCCATGCCCCTCATCCTCCCCCCTCCCCGCGCGGGCAGCCATCGCTTCCTCACTTTCTCCCGCTTCGGAGCGGCGCGTCGCGGGAGGAAGTGAGGAAGCGATGGCGTTACGAGGGGTTACGGGAGGGCGCTGGCGCGGGCGGCGGCGCCGGTAGCGTCGTGCAGGTGAGCAGCGCGATCGAGAACCTGGGCCGCGAGACGCGCCTGTACGAGCCGAGCCCGGAGTTCGCCGCGCAGGCGAACGCCGGCCGGGAGGTGTTCGACCAGGCCGCTGATCCCGTCGCCTTCTGGGAGCAGCAGGCGGCCCGCCTCGACTGGGCCGAGCCGTGGCACACCGCGCACACCTGGGCGCCGGCGACGCCCGGGGAGGACGGCGAGCTCAGCATCCCGCGCGCCGAGTGGTTCGCGGGCGGCCGCCTGAACGCCGCGGTCAACTGCGTCGACCGGCACGTCGACGCCGGAGACGGCGACCGCGTCGCCCTGCAGTTCGAGGGCGAGCCGGGCGACAGGGAGACGATCACCTACGCCGACCTGCAGCGCCGCGTGGCCTGTGCGGCCAACGCGCTCACCGCGCTCGGCGTGGGAAAGGGCGACCGCGTCGTCGTGTACCTCCCCGTCATCCCGGAGACCGTCGTCATCACGCTCGCGATCGCGCGCATCGGTGCCATCCACTCGCTCGTCTTCGGCGGGTTCTCGGCGGAGGCGCTGCGCTTCCGGGTGGAGGACACCGGGGCGAAGCTCCTGGTCACCTCCGACGGTCAGTTCCGGCGCGGGGCAGCGGTGCCGGTGAAGGCGCAGGCCGACGCCGCCGTCGCGGGCGACAACGCGATCGAGCACGTGCTCGTGGTGCGCCGCACGGGCGACCTGACGCCCGACATCCCGTGGACTCCGGGCCGCGACGTCTGGTGGCACGACGCCGTCGACACCGCGGCGAGCACCCACGAGCCGGAGTTCTTCGACGCGGAGACCCCGCTCTTCATCATCTACACGTCGGGCACGACCGGCCGGCCGAAGGGCGTCGTGCACACGACGGGCGGCTACCTCACGCAGGCCTCCTGGAGTCACTGGGCACTCTTCGACGCCAAGCCGGACGACGTCTACTGGTGCACCGCCGACCTCGCCTGGGTGACGGCTCACACCTATGTGCTGTACGGCCCGCTCTCCAACGGCGCGACCTCCGTCATCTACGAGGGCACCCCGAACACCCCCACGACCGGCCGGCACTTCGAGATCATCGAGCGCTACGGCGTGACCACCTACTACACGGCCCCGACGCTCATCCGCACCTTCATGAGCTGGTTCCCCGACGGTCTGGCCGCAGCCGGCGACTGGGATCTCTCGAGCATCCGGCTGCTCGGGACGGTGGGGGAGGCCATCAACCCGGAGGTGTGGGTCTGGTTCCGCGACCAGCTCGGCGCCGGCCGCGCCCCGGTGGTCGACACCTGGTGGCAGTCCGAGTCGGGTGCGGCGATCGTCGCGCCGCTGCCGGGCGTGACCGCGTTGAAGCCGGGCTCGGCGACCGTGGCCGTGCCGGGCGTGACCGTGCGCGTCGTCGACGAGCGCGGCGAGGACGTCGCGCGGGGGTCGGGCGGTTCCATCGTCATCGACGGGACCTGGCCGGCGATGTCGCGCACGGTCTGGGGCGATCCGGAGCGCTACCGCGACTCCTACTGGCGGCAGTTCGCCGAACGCGGCTACTTCGTCGCGGGCGATGGCGCCGCGATCGACGACGACGGCTACCTCTGGCTGCTGGGGAGGCTCGACGACGTCATCAACGTGTCGGGTCACCGGCTCTCGACGATCGAGATCGAGTCGGCCCTGGTCGCGCATCCGTCGGTGGCGGAGGCCGCCGTGGTCGGCGTCGGGGATGCGACGACCGGGCAGGCGGTCGCGGCGTTCGTGATCCCGGCCGGCGGTGTCCCGGAGGCCGCCGAGCTGCGCGACCAGGTCGCCAGGGCCATCGGCGCGATCGCGAAACCGCGGCACCTCGTGGTCGTCGACGACCTCCCGAAAACCCGCTCAGGCAAGATCATGCGCCGCCTGCTCGTCGACCTGTTCGAGCGTCGCCCCCTCGGCGACACCACCTCCCTCCAGGACGACACCGTCCCCGCCCGGATCGCCGCCACCCTCGCTGCGGCACCTCGCTGACCTCCACCGAAGGGCACGTTGTTGTCCCTTTCGCGCGCCGAAAGGGACAACAACGTGCCCCTCGGCAGTGGAGGAGGGCTCAGTGCTCGAGGCCGACGAACATGGTGTCGTGGAGGACGGACACGTGGCGCTCGGCGAGGGCGACGGCTGCCACCGGGTCGCGGCGGCGGATGGCCGCCGCGAGCGCCGCGTGCTCGTCGTTGACCTCGTGGAGGTAGGCGATCGGATACGGGATGAAGTACGCGTACAGCCGGCGCAGCGTCGCCTCGTACACCTCCACGAGCGCGGGCCGGCTGGCCGCACGCGCCACCGCCAGGTGGAACCGCTCGTCGGCGGCGTGGTAGTCCGTCCAGTTCTGGGCGGACGCGGCGGCGGCGACAGCGGCATCCAGTTCGGCGAGGTCGTCGTCGGTCGCGGAGACCGCGGCCAGGTGGGTCAGGCTGGTCTCGTCGAGCAGGCGCTGGTCGATGAGCCGGTGGACCTCGCTCGCGTCGGCGCGGTACGCCTGCACGGCTGACCCGGCGCCGGTCCCCGCGGCGGGGGCGCGCTCGGCCACGAACGTTCCGCCCGAGCGGCCGCGCACCCGCCGCAGCAGACCTTCCTCGGCCAGGCTCTTGATCGCCCGCCGCGCGGTGATCTCGCTGACGTCGAGCGCCGCGGCGACGTCGGCGTCGCTCGGGAGCTGCTCCCCGGGCGCGAGCAGCCGCAACTCCACCGCGAGCGCGATGCGCGCGCGCACCGTGTCGACCGCGGAGAGCCGGGTGATCCCGGCCACGGCCGGACCCGTCAGTGCGGGCACGGCCGTGTGCTTGAGCGTGCCGGGGGCGTCGCCGGTCATGGCCTCCAGCATAGGGATGCGAGCCAGGGGTGGACAAATTCGATCATATTGATCTATTTTGTTTCCCAGCACTTCCCCCCACCCGTCCCCGACCAATGGAGGTCCGCCATGCCGGGTCACCTGACCGTCGCCGGCGTCCAGACCGCGCCCCGCACGATCGGCGCCGACCTCGCGCCGTTCGCGGCGGACGTCGCCAGGCACGCCGCCGACGGCGCACAGCTCGTCGTCTACCCCGAGCTCCACCTCTTCGGCGCCGACCAGCTGCCCGAGCACGAGCGCACCCATGCGCTCGAAGCGTCCGCCGTACCGCTCGACGGCGAGCTGGTGCGCCGGCTCGGCACGATCGCCGCCGACGCGGGCGTCTGGCTGGTGCCCGGCAGCATCTGCGAGCGCGGGCCACAGGGCGAGCTCTTCAACACCGCACTGGCGTTCGCTCCGAACGGCGAGCTCGCCGCGAGCTACCGCAAGATCTTCCCGTGGCGCCCCTACGAGCCGTACGTGCCCGGCGACCGGTTCGTGGTCTTCGGCCTCGACGGCAGCATCGTCGGGCTGGACATCTGCTACGACGCCTGGTTCCCGGAGGTCAGCAGGCACCTCGCCTGGCTCGGCGCCGAGGTGATCGTGAACGTCGTGAAGACGACGACGCCCGACCGCGAACAGGAGGTCGTGCTCGCGCGGGCGAACTCGATCACCAACCAGGTCTTCACCGTGAGCGTCAACACGGCCGGCCCCGTCGGCCGTGGCCGCTCCATCGTCGTCGACCCCGAGGGCGCCGTGCTCGCGGAGTCGCACGGGGACGGCGAGACCGTCCTCGCCGTGCCGCTGGATCTCGACCAGGTCACCCGCGTGCGGGAGCACGGCACCGCCGGCGTCAACCGCATGTGGTCGCAGTTCCGTCCGGGCGATGCGGCGATCCCGCTCCCGCTCTACGCCGGCCGGATCGACCCGGCGACCTGGCGGGTGCGGGCCACGCCATCGGCCGCAGCACCGGCCGAGCAATCCCGTCCCACCCCCGCGAGCTCCACCCCCTCCCGTCAGCCTCTCCTGTGAAGGATCCCGGCATGTCCACTGCTCCTGCTCCCGCCTCCGCCCAGCCGTCGCTGGCCCGGACCCTCCGCCTCCCGTCGCTCGTCCTCTTCGGCCTGGCCTACATGACGCCGCTGATCGTCCTCGGGATCTTCGGCGTCGTGGCCGAGACCACCGGGGGCGCGAGCGCCTCCGCCTATCTGGTCGCGCTGGTCGCGATGCTGTTCACCGCCTCCAGCTACGGGAGGATGGCCGCCGCCTACCCGGTGGCGGGCTCGGCCTACACGTACGTGCGCCGCACGATCGACCCGCGCGTCGGGTTCCTCGTGGGCTGGGCGGTGCTGCTCGACTACCTGTTCCTGCCGATGGTGATCTGGCTGATCGGCGCGGCCTACCTGGAGGCGCAGTTCCCTGCCGTGCCGGGATGGGTGTGGATCCTCGGATTCATCATCGTCACCACACTGCTGAACATCCTCGGCATCAAGGTGGCCGACCGCACGAACTACATCCTGATGGCGTTCCAGGTGCTGGTCATCGTGGTGTTCGTCGGCCTGTCGATCGGGTCGGTCGTGGCGAACCAGGGAGCGGCCGGGCTGTTCTCGGCCGGGCCGTTCCTGAACTCGACGGCGACGTTCCAGGGCGTGACCGCGGGCGCGGCGATCGCGGCGTACTCGTTCCTCGGGTTCGACGCGGTGACGACGTTCACCGAGGAGACGATCGAGCCGCGCAAGACGGTCCCGCGGGCCATCCTGCTGATCGCCCTGATCGGCGGGGTCATCTTCATCCTGGTCTCGTACACGACACAGCTCGTGCACCCCGGAGGCCAGTTCCACGACGCGTCCTCGGCCGCGTTCGATATCGCCATCACCATCGGCGGCAACATCTTCGGCTCGATCTTCATCGCGGGTCTCGTCGTCGCGCAGTTCGCCTCCGGGCTCGCTGCGCAGGCCTCCGCCGCGCGGCTGATGTTCGCGATGGGACGTGACGGCGCGCTGCCCCGCAAGGTCTTCGGCGAGCTCAGCCGACGGTTCCGCTCGCCCGTCGTCAACCTGGTGATCATCGGCGTCGTCGGGTTGGTGGCGATGTTCCTCGACGTCGCGACTTCCACGTCGTTCATCAACTTCGGCGCCTTCGTCGCCTTCACGATGGTGAACGTGTCGGTGATCGTGTACTACTTCCGCCAGCGGAGGGCGGGCCACCGCCACAACGTGGTCCTGTACGTGGTGCTCCCGGCGGTCGGGGCGATCGTCACCGGCTACCTGCTGACGCGGCTCGACATCAACGCCATCGTCCTGGGTCTCAGCTGGCTCGTGCTGGGCATCATCGTGCTGGCGATCGTGACGAAGGGCTTCCGTCAGCTGCCGCCCGAGATCGCCTACGACGAGGCCGACGGGGAGGTCGCGGACGCTCCGCCTGCCGACCGGGTGACCGCGCCCGCCGAGCAGGCGGCCGCCTCCGCCCCGGCCTCCGGCTCCACGCCGGCCTCCGCCCGGGCCCCGGAGTAAGGATGCGGCTCGCCCTCGCCCAACTCGCGTCGGACGACGACGTCGCAGGCAACCTCCGGGCTGTCGGCGACGCCGTCGCGCGCGCGGCGGACCGGGGAGCGGAACTGGTGCTGCTGCCGGAGTACGCGATGTACGAGAAGAAGATGGTCGATGCCAGCTTCGCCGGAGTCGCCGAGCCGCTCGACGGCCGCTTCGGCAGCGCGGTCGCCGAGCTGGCGGCCTCCCGCCGTATTACGGTCGTGGCGGGGATGGTCGAGCGCTCGGACGACACGGGCGACCCGCGGCCGTTCAACACGCTCGCGGCCTTCGGGACCGACGGCCGCCTGCTCGCCCGCTATCGCAAGATCCACCTCTTCGACTCGTTCGGATTCCGCGAGTCGGAGTGGATCGCGCCCGCGCCCCAGCCGGTGCCCGTCGTCTTCGAGGCGGCCGGGGTGACCGTCGGCCTGATGACCTGCTACGACCTCCGGTTCCCCGAGCTCGGTCGCGCGCTCGTCGATGCCGGCGCCGACCTGCTCGCGGTCTGCTCGTCGTGGGTGCCCGGCCCGTACAAAGTGGAGCAGTGGCGCACCTTGGCGATGGCGCGGGCGATCGAGAACGGCTGCTTCGCCGCGGCCGTGTCCCACGCGGAGCCGATCTCCGTCGGCCACAGCCTGCTCGCCGACCCGCACGGCGACCTGCGCGTCGAGGCCGAGGGCACTCCCACTGTCCTGGTCGCCGACGTCGACCCCGCCGAGGCCACCGCCGCCCGCGACCGCGACCCCGCCCTCCGCCTCCGGAGGCTGTGAGCCACGTCGCGTCAGGGGGTGGTGGGAGTGGTGGAGGCGGCGGCCATGATCGCCTCGCGGAAGGCCGGGGTGAGCTGGGCCGTGGTCGGCCTGGCGGACGGGTCGCGGGCGGTCATCGCGCGCAGCAGCGTGGTCCACTCGCCGGGGAGGTCGTCCGGAACGGGCGGGTCGACCGTCAGCCGGGCGAGCGCCGCCTCGACGGCTTCGCCCGGGAAGGTGACCTCGTGCGTGAAGCACTCCAGCAGCACCAACCCGAGCGAATAGACATCGCTGGCGGGCGTCGCCGTCCTGAGCGACGCCTGCTCCGGACTCAGGTACGCGGCCGTGCCGGTCGTGGTCTTGCCCTCCGCCTCGGTCTGATCCGAGGCCAGGATGCCGCCGGCGATACCGAAGTCGGTCAGGCGCGCTCTGGCCCGGAACGTGGTGGTGCCGTAGGTGACCAGCATCACATTCGACGGCTTGATGTCGCGGTGCACGACCCCGTTCGCGTGCACGTACTCCAGCGCTTCGGCCAGGTCGTACGCGACCTCCGCGATCTCCTCTGTGGTCAGCGCGCGCTGGCCGAGGGTCGTGGCGAGGTCGCTTCCCGACACCAGCTCCATGACCAGGAACGGTCGCGGGTCGTTCGGCGCCGAGTAGTCGATGCCGGCATCGATCAGCGAGACGATGCCGTGGTGGCTCAGCCGGGCCAGGGCAGTCTGCTCCGTCCGGTACTGCGCCATCTCGTCCTCACCGCCCGAGCGGTAGAGCTTGATCGCGACCTCCCTGTCGAGGATCTCGTCCGTCGCCTTGAAGATGCTCGCCTCCCCGCCGCGACCGATGAGGGTCTGCGGGCGGTAGCGGCCCAGCAGTGCCGGGACGGCGTGCTCGCTCACGAGGCCACCGCCGATCGGAACAGCGCGAAGGCGGTCTCGCCGACGATGACGCTCTCGCCGTCGTTCAGGGCGAGGTCGGGATCGCTGCTCAGTTCGAGCGCCCAGTGGCCTCCGGGCGGGTCGGGGAGGACGAACTCGACGCCGTTCCTTGCCGCGTTCAGCAGCAGGAGGAACGCGTCGGCGCCCTCGTGCATGAGCACGAACGCGATCGAACGCGCCTCGATGTCGGACCAGTCGGCGTCGGCGAACGGCTCACCGTCGGCGCGCACGATCAGCACGGTGTCGGGTCCGCCCACGTCGGGTGCGTGGCGGTACCACTCGGGCCGCAGCGCCGGCTCCGCCCGGCGCAGCCGGATGAGCGCCGACGTGAACTCGTGCAGGTCCCAGTCGGCGTTCTGCCAGTCGTACCAGGAGATCTCGTTGTCCTGGCAGTACGCGTTGTTGTTGCCCTGCTGGGTACGGCCGATCTCGTCGCCGCCGAGGATCATCGGCACGCCGGCCGACAGCAGCACGGTGGCCAGGAGGTTCTTGCGCTGCCGGGTGCGGAAGGCGAGGATCCCCTCGTCGTCGGTCGGCCCCTCCACACCGTAGTTGTCGGAGCGGTTGTCGGATTCGCCGTCGCGGTTGTCTTCGCCGTTCGCCTCGTTGTGCTTCTCGGTGTAGCTGGTGAGGTCGGCGAGCGTGAAGCCGTCGTGTGCGGTGACGAAGTTGACGCTCGAGAGCGGTGCGCGGCGCGAGTCCTCGTAGATGTCCGGGCTTCCGAGGACGCGCTGCGACAGGGTCGCGAGCACGCCGGGCGTGCCTCGCCAGTAGTCGCGCACGTCGTCGCGGAATGTGCCGTTCCACTCCGACCAGTCGGCGGGGAAGCCGCCCAGCTGGTAGCCGGCGACGTCCCAGGGCTCGGCGATCAGCTTGACCTTGGCGAGCGTCGGGTCCTGTTGGATGAGGGTGAGGAAGGCGCTGTGCAGGCTCGCGTCGCCGCCCTGGCGGGTGAGCGTCGTGGCCAGATCGAACCGGAACCCGTCGATGTGGTAGTCCTCAACCCAGTACCGCAGCGAGTCCATGATCAGCTGCAGGGCGGCCGGGTGGCTGACGTTGACGCTGTTGCCGGTTCCGGTCGTGTCGAAGTAGTGGGCGCGGTCGCCCTCGACGAGCCGGTAGTAGGAGGGGTTGTCGATCCCCTTGAGGCTGTACGTCGGACCGAGGTCGTTGCCCTCAGCCGTGTGGTTGTAGACCACATCGAGGATGACCTCGAGGCCGGCGGCGTGCAGCGCCTTCACCATCCCCTTGAACTCGTCGACCTGGTGGCCGGTGTCGCCCGTCGCCGCGTACTCGTTGTGCGGGGCGAAGAACCCGATGGAGTTGTAGCCCCAGTAATTGCGGAGACCCCTCTCGATCAGGTGCGCGTCCTGCACGAACTGGTGGACGGGCAGCAGTTCGACCGCGGTGACGCCGAGGTTCTTGAGGTAGTCGACCGCCGCGGGGTGGGCGAGGCCGGCGTAGGTGCCGCGGAACTCCTCCGGGACCCACTCCATGAGCTTGGTGAAGCCCTTGACGTGCGTCTCGTAGATCACGGTCTCACTGAGCGGGATGCGCGGGCGCGCGTGGTCGCCCCAGTCGAACTCCTGGCGGTCGACGGCGATGCCGAGGGCGACGTGACGTGCTCCGTTGGTGTCGCTGCGTCGCCGCGGGCGACCGAGCTGGTGGCCGAAGACGGCTTGGGTGTTGTCCCACGACCCGGTGACGGCGCGGGTGTGCGGGGGAAGCAGCACCTTGGCGGCGGAGAAGCGGAGGCCCTCGGCCGGATCCCAGGGGCCGGCGACGCGGAGGCCGTACCGGGTGCCGGGCACGAGCCCGGCGACGAAGCCGTGGAAGACGTGCCCGGTCCGCTGGCGCAGTTCGGTGCGCGTCTCACGTCCGCGCGCGTCGAAGAGGGAGACGAAGACGGCGTCGGCGTTCTCGCTGTAGACGGCGACGTTGGCGCCGCCCTCGACGAGGGTGAGGCCGAGCGGATACGGGAGCGATCCGTCGCCGCTCACGGGCGCGTCCGTGGCAGCTGGGGGTCCGGACGTTGCCCGCGGCGCGGGTGGTGAGTGCGGTGGCTGCGCGGCGCGCGGGGCTGGGGGCAGGGCTCGGGCACGGTGCCTCCGATCGATAGATCGACAGGCTACCCGGGACGGCCCGGCCCCGGGAAGCGGTTGACAGACGAGGGGCGGACCGCTATTCGCCGCTGCGTTAGGGTGCACTGATGGCCCTGCTCTTCACCGTGCCTGCGGCCCTCGCCTTCTTCGCGGTCGCCGTGCGCATGTGGCGGGTGGACAACCGGCGCCTCAGCATCGGCGTGGTCGCGGCGTTCGGCGCGTACTTCACGATCGATTCGGTGCTGGCCGTGCTGGCCGTGCTGGCCGGGCTGGACGGGACGCTCCCGACCTTCTTCGTCTTCACGATCCCGCTCGCGCTGTTGCCGCTGGGGATCCTGGTCCTTGCCGGCTACCTGATCGCCAACGGTGTACGGATGCTCCGCTCGGAGCGCCGGAGTCTCGGGAACGGGCTCTCGCTGATCGCGGGGATCGCGCTCCTGGCGGTGCCGGTGGTGGCGTTCCTCGCGCTGTCGGCGTTGTTCTCGACGCACGACGAGGTCGTCCTGCGTGCCGTCCTCATCGCGTCCATCGTGGTCGTCGGGCTCGTTTCGACGTACGTCGCCTCCTTCTTCGTGCTCTTCCTGGTCTACGGGGTGGTCTACCGGCGTGCGCGCGACGGAGACTACGACGCGATCGTCGTGCTCGGCGCGGGTCTCGTCGACGGCCGGGTGCCGCCCCTGCTGGGCTCTCGGCTCGACCGCGCCATCGCGCTGTACTCCTCCCGGAGCTCGACGGGGGATCGGGACTCGACGGCGGATCGAGACTCGATGGGGGAGGACTGCGTGCTGATCCCGACGGGAGGCCGCGGAAGCGATGAACCGCGCTCGGAGGGCGAGGCGATGGCCGAGTACCTCCGGGACGCCGGCGTGCCGGCCGACCGGGTGCTGGCGGAGACGGAGGCGACGAACACCGAGCAGAACCTGCTGTTCTCGCGCGTGATCGCCGAGTCCCGCCTGCCGGGTTCGCGCGTCCTGATCGTGACCAGCGACTACCACGTGCTGCGCTCGGCGATGCTCGCACGCCGCGTCGGACTGGCCGCCGCGGCGACGGGCGCGAAGACCGCACGCTACTTCGTCCCCTCGGCGACACTGCGGGAGTTCGCCGCCGTGGCGGTGATGTTCCGGCGCATCCTGGCCGTGGCGGTGGCGCTCTGCGTGCTGGCGGGGCTCGGCGCCGGCGCAGTGGTGTGGCTGGCCGCCGGGCCGTGAGCCGACCGGTCATCGGCTGACGCGGACGGCGTCCCCGAACGCCGCGATCACGACCGCCGGTCGGCGTGCCCCCGCCCCCGGACCGGACGGCGCCGTCAGCGCGCCTGCCGCCCCCGGACCGCGCGGCGCAGCCGGCTCGCTGCCCGCCCCCGAGCCCGCCCCCGGACCGGCTTCCGCGCGCTCGCTCGCCTGCGTGCCGGATCCGCTCGACCCTTCGGAGGCGAGTCCGGCCCCGCGCAGCGCCGCCTCCACCTTCAGCCCACCCCGCGAGAAGCGGAAGACGCCGTCGACGCAGGACACCGCTGTCGCCCTGGCCTCGGCCGGGATCTCCCTGCGCAGTTCGATCAGGCGGCGGTACCAGGCGAGCAACTGTGCGTGCCCAGCCTCGTCGCGCTCGCCCCACCGTAGCCGCGCGCTCTCGAACGTGGCCGGGTCTTGGGGGTCGGGCACCACGGCCGGGTCCCAGCCCATGCGCGCGAACTCGGCGATCCGGCCGGTGCGCGTCGCCTCCGCGAGCTCCGGCTCCGGGTGCGAGCTGAAGAACGGCCACGGCGTGGTCGCGCCCCACTCCTCGCCCATGAACAGCATCGGCGTGAACGGGCCGAGGAGGACGAGCGCCGCCGCCACCGCGAGCGCGCCGTCGCCGAGCGTCGCCGTCAGACGGTCGCCTCTCGCACGGTTGCCGATCTGGTCGTGGTCCTGGCTGAACGCGACCAGGCGGGTGAACGGGATCTCGGCGTCGAGCGGGCGGCCGTGATGGCGCTCGCGGAAGCTGGAGTAGCCGCCGTCGTGGAAGAAGCCGCGCTCGAAGACCGCGACGAGCGACTCCGGCGCTGCGAAGTCGGCGTAGTAGCCGCTGGTCTCGCCGGTGAGGTTGGCGTGGACGGCGTGGTGCACGTCGTCGTCCCACTGGGCGTCGAGGCCGAAGCCGTGTCTGCGGCGCTCGCGGATCAGCCGGGGGTCGTTGAGGTCGCTCTCGGCGATGAGCGTCGCCGCCCGGCCCGTGCGTTCCCGGATGCCGGCCGCCTGTCGGGCGAGGGCCTCCAGGATGTGCTCGGCGCTGCTGTCGTGCAGCGCGTGGACGGCGTCGAGGCGCAGCCCGTCGACGTGCATGTCGTCCAGCCAGAACGCCGCGTCGTCGAGGATGAGCCGACGCACCTCGTCTGATCGCGGCCCGTCGAGGTTGACGGACGCGCCCCACGTGGTGCGTCCGTCGCTCAGGTAGGGGCCGTACACCGGCAGGTAGTTTCCGCTCGGGCCGAGGTGGTTGTACACGACGTCCTGGATCACGGCGATGCCGTGCGCGTGGCACGCGTCGACGAACCGCTGGTAGGCGTCCGGGCCGCCGTACGGCTCGTGCACGGCGAACCAGAGCACACCGTCGTAGCCCCAGCCGTGCGTCCCGTTGAACGCGTTGACGGGCAGAAGCTCGACGGCCTCGACTCCGAGGTCGACCAGCTGGTCGAGACACGTTGCGGCGGCGTCGAGCGTCCCCTCCGGTGTGAAGGTGCCGATGTGCAGCTCGTAGATCACCCGGCCGACGAGCGAGTCGGAGCGCCAGGATTCGTCACGCCACGCGTGGCCGGCGGGACTCCACTCGCGGCTGAGCGCGTGCACCCCGTCGGGCTGGCGTCGTGAGCGCGGGTCGGGGTACGGACCGGCGCCGTCGATGACGAAACCGTAGTCGAGGGCGTCCGGGCCTGCCTCGAGCGGGGTCGGCAGACGCCACCAGCCGCCGTCGACGCGGTGCAGCGCATGCCGTCCCCGCCCACCGACCTCGACCGACACGGACCCGGCGTCGGGAGCCCAGACCGGGAAGGTGCGCGCCGGGAAGGTGCGCGCCGGAAAGGTGCGCGCCGGAAGAGCCTCCGTCATCGCGTCACCGCCAACAGTGCGACGGGGTAGCGGTCGAAGAGCTGCTCCACCTGAACCCGCCCGCTCACCGTCCGCCCGGTCAGCTCGTCGCGGAGGGCTGACGACCCGACGTCCAGCACGGTGTCGCCCCAGCCTCCCTCGCCCGCCAGCCCGACCGGCAGCCGTGTCGCGAGGGCGAACGCCCCTCCCCGGTCGAACGCGACCAGATGGTCCGAGCGCGGCCCGTCCGCGAGCACCGGTCGGTAGCCGGTGAACAGCTCGGGGCGATCGCGCCGCAGGCGCAGCGCGCGCGAGGTCACCAGCAGCTTCGCGGCGCCGGACGAGTCGATCGCGGGCAGCCGGCCTTCGTCGAGATGTGCGAGCAGGCCGGCGGCCGCGTCGAACTCGACGGGGCGGCGGTTGTCCGGGTCGACGAGCGAACGCTCCCAGCGCTCCGAGCCCTGGTAGACGTCGGGAACTCCCGGTGCCAGCAGCTGGAGCAGCTTGGCTCCGAGCCCGTTGCTCGCCCCCGGGGCCGCCACCACGGCCGCGATCGCCTCTACCTCCGCCGCGACCCGCGCATCGTCGAACGCGGCGTCGACGAGGTCGGCGAGAGCGCCTTCGAAGAGCGGATCGGGATCGCTCCAGCCGGTGCTCGCCCCGGCCTCCCGCGCGGCCTTGAGCGCGTAGGCGTGCAGCCGCTCGCGCGACGCCGGCCAGGCGCCGACGATCGACTGCCACAGCAGGTTCTCGAGCGTGCCGTCGCCCAGGCCGACCCGTGTGCGCACGGCGCCGAGGAACCGTGCCCAGCGCTCGGGGATCTCCGCCAGGACGGCGATCCTCGCCCGGGTGTCCTCGCTGCGTTTGGTGTCGTGGGTGCTCAGCGCGGTGAGCGACCGCGGGAGGCCGGTGAGGCGCTGCTGCTGGAGACGGTGGAAATCGGCCACAGAGAGGGCGAACTCCGACGGGTCTCCGCCGACCTCGGTGAGGGAGGTCAGCCGCGTGTACCGGTAGAAGGCGTTGTCCTCCACGCCCTTGGCCATGACCGCCCCGCTCGTCTGCTGGAAGCGCGCAGACGCTGAGGACAGCCGCCCTTCGCCGTCGGGGACGAACCGGTCGACGACGTGGGCCAGCGTCTCCGCGAGGTCGGGACGGCCCGCTGCCGCGGTCTCGTGCGCCGCCGCGAGGTGGTCTGCGCCGAACGGGAGGTAGCTCCGATACACGGGGAAGGCCGCGGCGAGCTCGGCGACGGCATCGGCGACATCGTCGACGCCGACGTCGTCGACGCCGACCTCGTCGTCGCCGCCCGGAGCACCGGCCCCAACCTCCCGGGCCACACGCAGCACTTCGGAGCGCAGGATGCCGTCGGCGACGGCTCGCTTGCGGCGGTGCACCAGCCCGGCCCAGTCGCGGCTCTCTTCGCGTCCGTCGTGCTCCTCGGCGAGGGCCGTCAGCGGCTCTTCGCCCGCCGGGTCGACGAAGACTCTGTCGACGACGCCGAGAGCGTCGTAGCCGGTGGTGCCGGCGATCGGCCACTCCGGGATCCGCTCGTCGCCTTCGAGGATCTTCTCGACCCAGACCGGGCGCGTGCCCGCGAGGGCGGCGAGCCGCACCAGGTAGTCGCCGGGGTCGCGCAACCCGTCCGGATGGTCGACGCGCAGGCCGTCGACGAGCCCCTCCCGCAGCCAGCGGCCGATCTCGGCGTGGGTCGCGTCGAAGACCTGCGGATCTTCGACGCGCACTCCCGCGAGCGTGTTCACCGCGAAGAACCGCCGATAGTTCAGCTCAGCATCGGCCCGTCGCCACGAGATCAGCTCGTAGTGCTGCCGATCGTGCACCGCCGGAGCCGCGCCGAGCTCTGTGCCGGGCGCGAGCGGGAAGCGGTGCTCGTGGTACCGCAGCTCTGCGCCCTCCACGCGCAAGGCCGACAGCTCGTCCGGACCGTCGCCCAGCACCGGGATGCGCAACCGGCCGCCCCCGAACTCCCAATCGATGTCGAAGAAGCCGGCGTACGCGGAATCGCGCCCGAGCCGCAGCACGTCCCACCACCACGGGTTCTCGTGCGGCACGGCGACGCCCAGGTGGTTGGGCACGATGTCGACGATCACGTCGAGGCCACGCGCGTGAGCGGCGTCCGAGAACTCGCGCAGAGCCTCGGGACCGCCCCGTGACGCATCGACCCTCGTGGGGTCGACCACGTCGTAGCCGTGGGCGGACCCGGAGGCGGCTTGGAGCAGCGGAGAGAGGTAGACGGCGCCGACGCCGAGCCGGTGCAGGTAGTCGAGGGTCTGCGCGGCATCCCGCAGTGTGAAGTCGGGTGTGATCTGGAGGCGGTAGGTGCTTGTCGGTACGTCGTTGCTCACACCGTGGATTCTTTCGCGCGCCGACCGCGTCAGGAAGGGGCTGGACAGATCGGTGGACAACTGGCCGACCGGCTCGGCTGTGGGGGATTGATTTTTCGGGCAGGGCGTGCAGCCTGGACGGCCTCCCCGGACGGTGGGAGCGTCGGGTCACACAGACGAAAGGGGACGACGATGGGACTCGACGACAAGATCGGGAACGCCGCCGAGAGCGCGGGCGGCAAGGCCAAGGAGACGGCGGGCAAGGCGACCGGTGACGAGCGACTCGAAGCCGAGGGCAAGGGCGACCAGGTGAAGGCCGACCTCAAGAACGCCGCAGAGAAGGTGAAGGACGCCTTCAAGCACTGACCCGTTCCGGAAATCGCCCCCGCCTCGTTCCACGTCGGCGGGGGCGTCGTCCGTGCGGCCGGCGCCGCGCCGACGCCGGGCCCCGAGGGGCTCAGGCCGTGAGGGCGGCGATCGCGCTGATCTCGATGAGCGCCCCTCGCACACCGAGGCCGGCGGCGCGTGAAGCCGAGACCAGCGGAGGGGCGCCCTCCCTGGCCAGCCGCGGGGCGATCGCCCCGTAGGCGGCGCCGAGATCGGCCCCGACGTCGAGGGTGACGAACCACTGCACGACGTCGTCGAGCGAGGCGCCGGCCGCGGCCAGTGCGACCTCCGCGTTGTCGAGGGCGCGGGCGGCTTGCGCGCCTGCGTCGGGCGAGACGACGGCACCGGTCTCGTCGACGCCGTTCTGACCGCCGAGGTAGATGGTCGTCGCGCCGGGTGGCACGACGGCGACGTGGCTGAAGGCGGGACTGTGCACGAGTCCGGGTGGTTGCAGGAACGTTACGGCCATGGCGCCATCGTGGCAGGGGTCGCGGGTCGGCCGCCAGGGGCGGCATCCGCCGGTGGGCCGGCATACGCCGACGGCCGGGCGATACCTGCAGCCGGGCACCGATCGCGCAGGCTCAGGCGGCTTCACCCGCATACCAGGCCTTGCGGAGGCCGGCGCGCGCTCGGGAGGCGAGCATCGCGGCTGCGGTGGTCTTGATGTGCAGGAGCTCGCCGATCTCGGCGTTCGACCGGCCTTCCACCTCGGAGTACCAGAGCGCGCGCTGCCACCGCTCGGGGAGGGATTTGAAGGCGGTGACGGCCGCTTCGTGGCGGTCGCTCTCGTCGAGCGCGTCGAAGCGGTCGTCGGTGAAGCCGACCTCGTGGGCCTCGTCGAGGTCGAGGGTCGGACGGAGGTTGCGCCCCCACGATGCCGCCACCGAGCGGATCGTCGTGGCGAGGTAGCTGCGCACGGCCGTCTTCGGGCCTGCGCCGTTGCGCACCGCCTGGAGCATCCGGGCGAAAGCCTCCGACACCAGATCGGCCGAGTCGATGCGGGTCGTGATGCGCCGTGCGATGGCTGCCCCGACGGCCGCGTGCCGTCGCCAGATCTCGCCGAACGCCCGGTCGTCGCCGTCGCGGGTGAGTTGGATCAGCTCCTCGTCCGTGAGTTGACCGAGCCGAGTGGTGCTGGGGATGATGCTGAGCATGATGTTCCTCGGAGGGCGGCGGCCTGGTGTCGGGCCGTACGCACTCGATGTCGGGATGGGGGTCCGAGAAGAGGACCGACGGACACCACCTCTGCTCGCGGGATCAGGCTGGCGAATGCTGGTATTTCGTGGAGGCGTAGGACTACCTGCTCGACTACGTGTTCGGCGAAGACACGTATCACCCGTCGCGTCATCCCTCCCGGTGCCGGTGTTGGCGCGTGGTTATCCCCTCAGCCATGATGTTCACGTGGTGATCGCAGCGGCGGAACGGGTCTCGCGAGTGGCTGCGCTCCCCGCCGAGTACGCCTCGTTCGTCGACCGGCGCGAACAGATGGCACAGGCGCGCGCACAGCTCGGCGAGGGCCGCCTGCTGACGGTCGTGGGCGCCGGCGGCATCGGCAAGACCCGGTTCGCGATCCGCCTGGCCGGTACCATGCGCCGGGAGTTCGGCGATGATGTGTGGTTCGTCGACCTCACGGCGGTGGCGCCCGGTGGTTCCGTGGCCGACCAGGTGGCGACGCAGCTCGGCCTGGAGAGCGTCGGCCGCGATCAGGAGGCGGTGGTCACCCGGTTCTTCGCCGTCCGCGCCGCGCTGCTCGTGATCGACAATTGCGAGCACGTCATCGATGGCGCGGTCTCGCTGATCACCCGGCTCCTCGTCGAGTGCCCCGAGCTGACGGTGATCGCCACGAGCCGGGAGGACCTCCGGATGACCTCCGGCCGGATCTCGCGGCTCGAGCCGCTCTCGACTCCGGGGCCCGGCGAGCCCACGCGGCTGACCGCTGTCGAGCTCTTCCTGGACCGGTGCGCATCGGTGCTGCCGGATCCTTCGGCCGCCGAGCTCGCCGACATCGCGGCGATCTGCCGCAGGCTGGAGGGCGTCCCGTTGGCCATCGAGCTGGCGGCGACCCGGGTGCGGGCGATCGCGCCCCGGCAGATCCTCGAGCGGCTCGACGCCCCGCGGCGGCTGCTGGTCGGCCGGGAACGCGATGCTCCGCCCCGCCAACGCTCGGTCGCCGATGCCATCGCCTGGAGCTACGACCTGTGCACGGATGGCGAACGGGCGCTCTGGCGGCGGATGTCGGTCTTCGCCGGAGGGTGGACTCTCGCTGCGGCCGAACGTCTCGCCTCGGATCTGGCGCTCGCCCTTCCGGTGATCGACGTCGTGGAGTCGTTGCTCGACAAGTCCATCGTCCGCCGCACGGACGGGGCGGAGGGCATCACGTTCTCGATGCTCGACCTCGTGCGGCGATTCGGGCTCGACAGCTCCACTCGCGACGAGGTGGAGGAGGCGCGGCTGGCGCATCGGGCCTGGCACGTCGAGCGGCTGCAGGCGATGGAGGCCGACTGGTACGGCCCGAACCAGGTCGCCTGGCTGGCCTTCGCCCACCAGCAGCTCCCGGACCTCCGCACGGCAGTCGACTTCAGCGTGCAGCGTGGCGACGCGGCGATCGCTGCCGTCCTCCTCGTGACGGCCTGGCGGGTCGTGTGGCAGGCACAGGGTCGGTTCGACGAACTGCGGCGGCGCGGCCTGGAGGTGCTCGCGCTCGGCGAGATCGACACGCCGGAACTCTGCCAGCTCCTCGTGATCGTCGGCGGGATCGAGTGCGCGCAGGGCGATCGCGCTTCCGGTCTCGCGCGGCTGGACGAGGCGGCAGAGATCGCGGAACGCCTCGGCGACGCGTACACGATGTCGGCGATCCCCGGGATGCACGGCTCGGTCGACTCCGATGTCGAGTCGAGCATCGCCGCGTTCGAGCGCTCGCTCGCCCTCCAGGGCGGGCGCAACCTGTTCATCGCCCGCGGAAACGTGGAGGAGCGGCTCGCTCTCGCGTACGACCGCGGGGGAAGGCACCGGCAGTCGGCAGCACTGCGCTCCGCTCTCGTGCGTCGCGCGGTGCGCGCCGGGGACGCCTTCGAGACGTCGTACCTGCTGATGAACGCCGGCCTCAGCGCCCAGGCACGCGGCCGATCGGACGAGGCTGCCGAGTTGCTCCGCCAATCACTGAGCCTGAAGCAGGGGATGAACGATCCCGTCGGGCTGGCCCAGGTGGAGGAGGCCCTCGCGAGCGTGGCCGCGTGGGAGGGCGACGCCACCCGGGCGGCGATCCTCCTCGGTGCCGCGCACACCATCTGGCTGGGGATCGGCGGCACCGTGTCGACCTTCCCGTCGGCTGCGACGGCGCTGCGCCCGCAGACGGTGGAGGCGGCACGCTCCGGGCTCGGCGCGCGCGCCTACGACGCGGCCTTCGAGAGAGGGCGGGGCTTCCTGTTGGCCGACGGAATCGCGTTCGCCCTGGGCGCCGAGCTGCCCGAGAGGCCGGACGGCGGCGCCTCCGCGCAGTCGGTGCTCACCGCCCGCGAGCGGCAGGTCGCCGCGCTCGTCGGCCAGGGACTGACGGATCGCGCGATCGCGGATCGGTTGGTGATCTCGCGACGGACGGCCGAAGGGCACGTGTCCCGAAGCCTGGTCAAACTCGGTTTCACGTCGCGATCCCAGCTCGCCGCCTGGAGCGCGCTCACCAGCGACGCCGACTGAGCCGGCCGCCCTTGGGGCAGGCCCGGACGACAGTCCGGGTGAAATCCATGCATTCTGGCCGACCCGTCTCGTCGCCTCACCCTCGAGGCCCCGGATACTGGCCAGCACCCGGCGCGCGCGTTACGCCTCCGCTCGTGCCGTGTCCCTCAGGAGAGACGGAGAAGGGACGTCGACGATGACGACACTCGAGACACGCGCCTCGATCCAGCGCGGCGTCTGTCCGTGCTGCGGTGCACGTGACGCGCGCCCGGCGATCGTGACGACGCTGGCCGGAGGGCCGGCCTTCGTGCTGGTCTGCGACCGGTGCGGCGGCTGCCGCGGCTACAACGGCTGAACGCGATGCATGACCGACCACCCCTTCGCGACGGAACGAGGAGCAGACATGTCGAAACAGACGCGCCGGGCACGACTCCGCACGGCGACAGCAGAGGCGCACGTGGAGCGCGCCGTCAGCGTGGTGACGGGGCGACCCATCCTCATCCGCTGCGAGTGTCCGCTCGGGCACGATCACACGTACGCCGAATGGCAGGAGCGGTTCGGCAGGGAGGCCGCTGAGGAGTGACGGGTCGCGCGGCGACGGTGTCACGACCGGCGCCGCGCGCTCGCACGAGCGGGTCGTCCATCGGCGCGACACCGCGCGTTCATCTGGTGTTCACCGTGCGCGCGGAGTAGCTTGCGCTTCATGGGTGACCGTGTGGAGCGCGCCCGGGCCTGGCGCGGTGTGAGCATCGGGGTGGTGTGCGCGCTGCTCGCCGTGCTGGCGACCGCGGCGCTGCTCTTCCTCATCCCCACCGAGGGCGAGAATCCGCGGGCCTGGGGGATCATCGTCTGCGGCGTCGTGACCGTCGTCGTCTGCGCTCGGCTCGCGCGGCGCAACTGGCGGCTGCTGAGGCACTACCGCGCCGACGACCTCCCTCCCGCGCACGAACCGCATGCGGAGGTGCGCCACCGTGTGCCGCACCTGACCCACCGGCGGCCGGTGCACCACTAGTACGCGCCGCCCGAGTCTCCCCGCCTACGGCGTGAGCACGACCTTGCCGCCGGGATGCCCTCCCTCGACCAGGCGTGCGGCTTCGGCGGCCTCCACCAGCGGGAAGGTGCGGGCGACGTCGACCTGGAACGCGCCCTCGGCCAGGAGGTCGAGGACGAGCGGGTACGCCTCGGCGCGCAGGCGCAGCTCGTCGGCGGTCAGGGGGACCGGGTTCCCACCTCCCCAGGCGAGGATGCCCAGCTCGGCCGCGCGCGGACCGACGACGATCGTGCCGATGCGCGAACGGTCCTCGACCAGGGCGAACGACGCCTCGAGCGCTTCGTCGGTGCCGATGGCGTCGAGGATGCGGTCGTAGCCCTGCGGCGCAGCGTCGCGCAGGCGCTCCAGCAGACCGGCGCCGTAGGCCACCGGGACCGCCCCGAGTTCGCGCAGCCGGTCGTGGTTGGCGGGCGACGCCGTCGCCACTACGGTCGCACCCATCCGCCGGGCCAGCTGGATCGCGGCGCGGCCGACGCTTCCCGACCCGCCGTGGATGAGGAGCGTGGTGCCTGGTCCGACGCCCAGTGAGACGAGCGCTTGGTGCGCAGTACCGGCAGGGACTCCGATCGCCGCCGCCTCCTCCCAGCTCACCGCCGCAGGCTTGCGCACGAGGTGGGAGGCCGGGGCGACCAGGTGGGTCGTGTATGCGCCGCGCGCCTCCCGCACCACCACTTCGTCGCCCGGGGCCCAGCCGGTCACACCCGAGCCGGCCGAGAGCACGACGCCGGCCGCGTCGCTGCCCGGCACACGCGGCTCGGTGATCGGGGCGCTCGGCCGGGTGCCGCTGCGCAGCTTGCCGTCGATCGGGTTCACGCCGGCCGCGCGCACGGCGACCACCACGCCGTCCTGCGGCGCCGCCGGGTCGGGCGTGGAGGCGACCTCGAGCACCTCCGGGCCTCCGAGGCGGTCGTACTGGATCTGCGTGGCCATAGGTGTCCTTCCGTTCGCGGCGGTGAAGAGGTGGTGACGGGCCGGCGTGGCGTGAGCCGACGTGTGGGGTGCGCCGGCATGTGGAGTGCGCCGGCAGCGGGGCTCAGCGCTGGGCGAAGGCCGCGCGGTAACGCGTGGGCGGCACGCCCACCTCGGCGTCGAAGTGGTGGCGCAGCAGCGTCGCACTGCCGAACCCGCTGCGCCGGGCGACCTCGTCGATCGCCAGGTCGGTCGTCTCGAGCAGCAGGCGTGCGTGCAGCACGCGCTGTGTGGTGAGCCACTGCATCGGAGGCACCCCGGTCTCTGCGACGAACCGGCGCGAGAAGCTCCGGGTCGACATGTGGGCCCGGGCCGCGAGCCCGGAGACCGTGTGGCTCTCGTCGAGCGTGTCGGTCAGGTGTTCGAGCAGTTCGCTGAAGGTGTCGTCCTCGCAGTCGGACACGGGCTTCTCGATGTATTGGCGCTGGCCGCCGTCGCGCTGTGGGGGCACGACCATGTTGCGCGCGATCGTGTTCGCGATCGCGCTGCCGAGTTCGCGGCGTACCAGGTGGAGGCACGCGTCGATGCCCGCCGAGGTGCCGGCGCTGGTGATGATCGTGCCGTCGTCGATGAACAGCACGTCCGGGTTCACGCGCGTCAGCGGGAACCGTCGCTGCAGGGCCTCGGCGTGGCGCCAGTGCGTGGTGCACTCGCGGCCGTCGAGGAGGCCGGCCGCCCCCAGCGCGAACGCTCCCGAGCAGACGCTGAGCAGGATAGCCCCGCGGTCGTGCGCCCGGCGGAGGCCGTCGAGCAGCTCGTCGGGGTAGTGATCGCGGATCGTCGCGGCCGGCACGGCGATGAGGTCGGCGTCCTCCATGGCCTCCAGTCCGTACGGCGCGATCAGGCGCACGCCGGTGTCGTGACTGATCGTCTCGCCGGGCTGCGTCGAGCAGACGCGGAAATCGAACGGCGGGATGCCCGCGTAGCTGCGATCGAGGCCGAACACCTCGCAGATCACGCCGAATTCGAACATCGCGAAATCGTCGATGATCGGCACGGCAACGCTCTTCAACATGCCGCCCAGTGTACTGGCCGAATGTTTGCGAAGATAGACCGGAAGCCATCTCGTGGCCGAATGTTTTCGTTCGTAACGTAGAGGTCATGGCAAACACTACCTGGGCACAAGGGATGGAACACGGCTGGGTGGCCCGCCCGGTCAGGACGAACGGCGGCGAGGTCGTGGCGTCGCGCCGACGCCGCTTCGTGTTGAGCGATTGGCTGCCGGCGGCGATCGCCGCACGCGGCGGTCGCGTCACGCGCGAGACCGATCGCGCCCTCGCCGACCTGCGTGCAGCGCAGGACGCCCGCAGCACCGGTCGCTGAGCGACCGTCCAACCCGCCTAGGCTGGTCGGATGGTCAGCAGCACAGTCGGATACCTCTTCGACATGGACGGCACCCTCGTCGACTCGCACGCGGTGGTCGAGGCGGTGTGGACGGAGTTCTGCGAGCGCCACGGGCTCGACCCGCGGGTCGTCATCTCCTTTGCGCACGGCAGGCAGGCGGGCGACACGGTCGCGCACTTCCTCCCGGCGCTCTCCCGCGAGACCCGGGCCGAGCTCGTCTCCGGGCTCGTGGTCGAGGAGGTCACTCGCACCGACGGCATCGTCGAGGTGCCGGGCGCTCGTCGGCTGCTGGCGGCGCTCGCCGAGCGCGGTGCTCCGGTCGCGATCGTCACCAGCGCGCCCCGCGAGCTGGCCATCGCCCGGCTGAACGCCGCAGGCGTCGGCATCCCCGACGTGCTCGTCGCCGCCGAGGATGTCGAGCGCGGCAAGCCCGACCCGTCCTGCTACCTCCTGGCCGCGCAGCGACTGGGCGTGCCGATCGCCGGCTGCGTCGTGTTCGAGGACGCGGAGGCGGGCCTCGCGGCCGGGGTCGCGTCCGGAGGCCGCACGGTAGTCGTGGGCGGCCACGTGTCGGCCACGACCGACGGCCTGGAGCGGATCCGGGACTACACCGGCGCGGTTCCCGGCGTCGAGCACGCAGCCGTCACCTCCTGATCCGACCGACCGAGCAGACGGATACGCCGGGGGTTGACGCCCGCGCCGCATCGTCCTACCCTTTAATCAATCAACTGATTGATTAAAGAGGTGGTTGACTAATGGAGCAGGACTCGCTCGACAGGGCCTTCGCGGCGCTGTCGGATCCGGTGCGGCGAGCGATCGTCGCTCGGCTCAGCCGCGGCCCCGCGACGGTCAACGAACTGGCCGAGCCGTTCGACATCACGCTCCAGGCGGTGTCCAAGCACATCAGTGTGCTCGAGGGTGCCGGCCTGGTGTGGCGCACGCGCGACGCGCAGCGGCGCCCCGTGCACGTGGACGCCGCGGCATTGCAGCGGCTCACCTCGTGGATCGACCGGTACCGGCTGGAGGCCGAGGCGCGCTACCGGGCGCTCGACGGGCTCCTCGCCGCAGCAGAACCGAGCAGACGGAAGAAGGAGAAGGAATCATGAGCAACCCCGTCGTCATCGATGCCGTACCCGGCACGTCGTACGCCGACATCACCCGCGAGTTCGAGGCCCCGGTCGAGGCCGTCTTCCGAGCCCACGCCGACCCCGAGCTCTACGTGCAGTGGATCGGGCCGCGCGGCCTCGACAACGCGATCACCCACTGGGACTTCCGCACCGGCGGTGGCTACGCCTTCGAGCAGGCCGACCCCGACGGGAACGTCTACGCGTTCCGCGGCGTCATCCACACGATCGTCGAGAACGAGCTCATCATCCAGACGTTCGAGTACCTGGGCGCGCCGAACGAGGTCAGCCTCGACCTGCTGCGGTTCGAGTCGCTCCCGGGAGGGCGCTCCCGGCTGGTCGGTCACTCGGTCTTCCCGTCCAAGGAGGCTCTGGAGGCGATGATCGCCGAGGGCATGGAGTACGGCATGACCGAGGGCTACCAGAAGCTCGACGAGCTGCTGGCGAGGGGGTGAGCCCGATGACGCGCGTCGTCGCCGACATCACCGTCTCCCTCGACGGCTTCGTCACGGGGCCCGACTCCGGGCCCGGCAACGGCCTGGGCACCGGAGGGGAGCCCTTGCACCGGTGGGTGTTCTCCGACGACCCGGACGACCAGCGCATCCTGGAGGCCGCCACCGCGCGCTCGGGCGCCGTCGTCATGGGGCGCAGGCTGTTCGATGTCATCGATGCCCCCGGCGGCTGGAGCGACGAGCTCGGCTACGGCGCGACGGAGGTCGGCAAGCCTCCGTTCTTCGTGGTCACAAGCGCCGCGCCCGAGCACGTTCGGTTGACCGGGCTCGACTGGACGTTCGCGACCACGGGCCTCGCCGACGCGATCGCGCTCGCGCGCCACAGCGCAGAGGCGCAGTCGGCCGCGAAGGGCGCCGACCTCGACGTGGTGGTGATGGGCGGTGGCGCACTGGTCGCCTCGGTGGTCGCCTCCGGCCTCGCGGACACGCTCATCCTCCACCTCTCGCCAATCATCCTCGGTGCGGGCACGCCCCTGTTCGTGAACGCCCCACGGCGCACGCTGACGCAGCGGGAGGTCGTGGTCACGTCCAACGCGACCCACCTCACCTACGACGTCGACTGACGGTGACCACCGGTGTCCACCGATCGGTGGACACCGGTGACCACCGTCAGTCGGTGCCGCCGCGACGCTCGGCCGACGACGCTGGAGACATGACTCCCGCATCCTCGTCGAAGCCGGCGCTCGTCGGCCTCATCCTCGCCGTCTCGATGACGACGATCGACCAGACGATCGTGGCGCTCTCCGCCCCGACCATCCAGCAGAACCTCGGCCTGAGCCACGACGGCATGCAGTGGGCCGTCAACGTCTACCTGCTCACGACCGCCGCGTTCTTCCTGCTCGGCGGCCGTGTCGCCGATGTCGTCGGGCACAAGCGGATGGCCCTCGTCGGCATCGCCGGTTTCGGCGTCACCTCGCTGCTCTGCGGCCTGACTCCGTCCGGCGACCTCGCCGAGGCCTGGCTGGTCGGCGCCCGTGCGCTGCAGGGCGTCAGCGGCGCGATCATGTTCCCCGCGGCGATCGGCATCGTCGTCGAAGGCTTCCCGCGCGAACGGCGCGGCCGGGCGATGGCGATCTTCTTCACCATCACCGGGGCGATGACCGCGGTCGGCCCGATCGCGGGAGGCTACCTCACGCAGTGGACCTGGCGTTCGATCTTCTGGGTCAATGTGCCGATCGCCGTGGTCTCCTTCGTGATCGTCGCGCTCACCGCCCGCCCGTCGACGCGTCGCCGCGAGCGGATCGACTGGCTCGGCGCGTCGGTCGTGGCGGCCGGTATGGCCGCACTCGTCTTCGGTCTCCAGCAGGCCAGCCCGTGGGGGTGGGGCAATGCGGCGGTGCTGGCGAGCATGATCGGCGGCGCCGTGCTGCTCGTGCTGTTCGGCTGGCTGCAGCTTCGCACGGCCCAGCCGCTCGTCCAGGTGCGGGCGTTCCGTGACCGCGGCGTCCTGTTCTCGCGCCTGGCGACGCTGTTCGCCTCCATCGCCTTCATGTCGGCCTTCTTCTTCCTCAGTGTGTGGGGCCAGGTGTCGCTGCAGCTGACGGCGATGGAGACCGGGATCCTGTTCCTCAAGTTCTTCATCGGCTTCGTCATCGGCAGCCGGATCGGCTCCGTGCGGTTCGACCGGCAGGGCGCGAAGGCGATGGTGCTGCTCGGCGGCGTCGTGGGGGCGGCCGGCTTCGTCTGGCTGGCGCTGGGCGCCACCGACCTCGGTGTGGACGGCTCGATCTTCTTCAACGCCCAGACCGCCCCGCTCGTGCTCGCCGGAACCGGCATCGGCCTCATGTTCACTCCGGTGTCGACCGACGCCGTCAACCGCGCGGTCGGCGCCAGCTACGGCGAGGCGTCCGCGCTGACCCAGACGATGAAGAACTTCGGAGGCGCGCTCGGCATCGCGGTCTTCTCGACGATCGTGACCTCCCGGCTGACCGACCTCCTGACCGCCTCGTTCGCGAAGTTCGGCGGCTCGGCGGCGAACGCGCAGGACGCGGTGAACCAGATCAGCGGCGCCTCCGACCGATCGAGCGCGCTGTCGACGCTGCCGCACGCCGTTCAGGAGCAGATCCTGCACGCCGTCCGTTCGGACTACGCGTCGGCCGTGCAGTGGGCGTTCTGGGGCATGGCGGCGGCGATGGCGGTCGTCGCGGTGATCGGGCTGCTCTACCCGGCGGGGCGCACTTCGCTGCCGGAGGGTGGAGAGGCCGACGGCTCGACGGAGACCGCCGAGCCCGCCGCCTCCGGAGCCGAGAACGCTACAGTCTGAACGTGACCCGCCCGTCCGACCTCATCGACGACCGCCCGACCGGCCGGGTCGACGACCGCTGGTTCGGCGACTGGATCGGCTACTCGGCCGCCGCTACCGTCGCCTCCGTCGTGCTGGTCCTGGCGAACCCGTACACCGGGCTCGCCAGGACCCTGACGGCCGCCGGGCTGATCCTCGCGCTCTTTCCCGTCTACTGGTTCGTCGCCCGGCCGAGTCGTGCGGGGGTCCGCTCGAACACCTGGCGTTCGTGGGCGTACGCCGGGCTCGGCACCGCGGTCTACTTCGTGGCCTACGGGCTCAACAACTGGTCCAACGTCGCCCTGTTCGTGCTGTCGCCGCAGTTCTTCCTCATGCTGTCCGCCGTCCCGGCCGCGATCGCGATCGTCGTGCTCAACCTCGGCGGGGTGGGGGTGCGCTGGCTTGTCGGCGACCTCGCCCCCGGCGACGTCGCCTCCACGATCGGCATGACGCTGCTCGTCATCGCCGTGTCGATCTACTTCAGCAATCGCATCACGGCCGTCACCAAGCAGAGCCGGGAGCGCGGCCTCCTCATCGAGCGGCTGCGCGAACAGCAGCGCGAGATCGCCGAGCTGTCCGAGCAGCAGGGCGCAGCGGCCGAGCGCGAGCGCATCGCACGTGAGATGCACGACACCCTCGCGCAGGGGTTCACGAGCATCGTCACGCTGGGCCACGCGGTTCAGGGCGAGCTGGAGGCCGACCCCGCGTCCGCGCGCCGGCACGTGGAGTTGATGACCGAGACTGCGCAGGAGAACCTCCGGGAGTCGAGGCGCATCATCGCGGCCCTCACTCCCGGACGGCTGGCCGACTCCACCCTCGACCAGGCGCTCGCCCGGGTCGCCGCACGCTTCGGCGACGAGACCGGAGTCCCGGTGGAGTTCCGCGTGGACGGCGCGCCGAGACCGGCGGCCCCGGCCGTCGAGGTGGTCGCGCTCCGCGTGTTCCAGGAGGCGCTCGCGAACGTGCGCAAGCACGCGGGCGCCCGCACGGTCGAGGCGTCGCTCGCCTACGAACCGGCGGCGGTACGGCTCAGCGTGCGCGACGACGGTCGGGGCTTCGACCCGGCTGCGCCGCGGGACGGCTTCGGCATCGACGGGATGTCGTCGCGGGTCCGCGAGGCCGGTGGGACGTTCGACCTCGCGAGCGCCGCCGGTCGGGGCACCCGGCTGGTCGTCCTGCTCCCGACGGAGGGCGCGCGATGATCCGCATCCTGCTCGCGGACGACCACCCCGTCGTGCGCGAAGGCATCCGCGGGATGCTGCAGGGCTACGACGACATCGAGGTGGTGGGCCAGGCCGGCAGCGGACCGGAGGCCGTCTCGCTCGTCGCAGAGCTGAACCCGGACCTCGTGCTGATGGACCTGCGGATGCCGGGCGGCGACGGCGTCGCGGCGACGCGCGCGATCGCGGCGGGGCATCCCGCCACGCGCGTCGTCGTGCTGACCACCTACGAGACGGATCAGGACATCCTGCGTGCCATCGAGGCGGGAGCGAGCGGCTACCTCCTCAAGGACATCGCGCCCGCCGAGCTCGCGCGCTCCGTGCGGGCCGCGGCTGCGGGGGAGACCGTGCTGGCGACGTCCGCGGCCTCCGCGCTGCTCGGTCGCCTCCAGGGACGGGGGCAGGCTCCGGCCCTGTCGGCCCAGGAGGTCAAGGTGCTGCGACTCGCGGCGGACGGCCTCACCAACGCGGCGATCGGCTCCGAGCTGTTCATCGGGGAGGCGACGGTGAAGACCTACCTGGCCCGCGCGTACGAGAAGCTCGGCGTGTCCGACCGCACCTCCGCGGTGCGGCGGGCGCTCGAGCTCGGCCTCCTCGACACCTAGCGCGTGGCTCCCGCGCCCGCGCGACCCGTTCCGCCCGACCCGACCGCCCGACACGCCGCCGCGGTGCGCGCCGATGCGGCGGGTCGCGACCATCGTTGACCCAGGAGGTGGGGCGTTACGCTCCGTGCGGCGCGCCGTCTCACCCGGTGGACGGGCCGCGTCTGGCGACAACGGCCGGCGGCTCGTCCTCCACACCGCGGGGGCGTCCGTACCCGCCGGCGTCAGAATCCACCGGCGTCAGAATCCACCGGCGTCGGTACCCACTGGCGTCAGGGCATGGCCAGCACGATCGTTCGGCCGGCCGGGCGCTGATCGGCGAGGCGATGGGCTTCCCACACCGAGTCGAACGGCACCACCTGCGGATCGAACGGGGTCAGCCGGCCGTCGGCGGCGTCGTCCAGGAGCCCGGCGAGCAGACGGCGGTACGCCGGCCGCCTCCTGAGCACCCAGAACGGCACGGCGCAGACCACCTCGCGCGGGTGGCCGAAACGGTGCAGCACAGCGGAGGCGGTCTCGCGCACGGCGTCCTCGCGCCGCTGCCCTGCACGGCCGGCGAACGCGGTGTGCACGACCACGCCGCTCGGGTCGACGGCCTCGCGGACGCACGGCGATCCCGAGTCGTCGATCGCGGCCTCCACGGAGCCGCCGGCCAGCTCGCGGGCGCGCGCCGGCCAGTCGGGGTCGCGGGAGTCGGCGAGCGGCACGTCCAGGCCGTGTGGGGCGAGCGCCGGCGGGAGGGCGGATCCGGTCCCCACGACGACACGGTCGTCGCGCAGGGCGAGCTGTGCCACGAGCGACCCGACGGCTCCGCTGACACCCTGCACCAGGATGCTGCGGGCCGGCCCCGCGTACCGCAGAGCGACCGCCGCGGTCACGGCGGTCAGCGGAAGAGTCGCCGCGCGCTCCGAGGTCAGGGCGTCGGGAACCGCGACGAGGAACGTGGGTGACAGCACCAGGCGCGTCGCGTGCGCGCCCATCCGCGGCAGCACGCCGGCGACCCGGGCGCCGGCGCGCAGGCCGAGCGCCGCCGACACCGCGGACTCGGTCTCCAACACCCCGACGAAGTCGTAGCCCGGAACGAAACCCGGCACCGGCTGGAGCACGTAGCCGCCTCGCCGGGCCAGCACGTCCGTCGAGCTGAGCGCGGCGTGGGTGATCCGAACGGCCACTTCGTTGCCGCGCGGCGGCCGGAGCGTCTCGTGCGTGATCGCCATGGCGGAGGCGTCACCGAAGCGAACCACCCGCGCGGCGGAACGCTGCACGGATGCGGACCCCCGGCTCGCCATCGGTCAGCCGGCGCGGCGTTGCAGGAGGCCGGCCCGCTCGGGGTGGGCCTCGAACCAGTCGGCGACGTACCAGCACATCGGCACGATCCGGCGGTCGGAGGTGCGTTCGATGTCGTCGACGGCGTAGGCGACCAGGTCGGCGGCGTATCCCTTGCCGCGCTGCGCGGGCACCGTGAACGCCCGGGTCAGCGAGATCGTGCCGCCCAGGATGCTGTAGTCGAGGATGCCGACCAGTTCGCCGCCGATCCGCATCGCGTAGCGGTTCGCGTCGGTCTCGTTGCTGAACTCGGTGGACATGCGCCCATCGTACGACCGTCGCGGGCGGAACGGAGGGGAGGTATCGTGAACGCGTGGGCACCCGACCCGCACCATCCGGGCGCCCGCCCGCATTCCGCGATCGAGCTGCAGCAGGCCAGGCCGCGTGCGTCACCCGTCGCGCGCGCCGCGAGACACGCTGGAGCCTCACCCGTGACGATCGAGAACCCGTCGCCCGCACTGTCCCCCGCCCACCAGGCCCTGCTCGAGCAGGTGCCGATCGGCGAGCACTCCGTGATCGATGCGGAGGTCGTCGACTACGAGCACGAGGGCGTCCCGCTCGAGGGCTACCTCGCCAGGGACGTGCAGGCCGACGACCGGCGTCCGGCCGTGCTGATCCTGCACGACTGGAACGGCGTGGGCGACAACGTTCGGATGCGCGCGCAGATGCTGGCCCGGCGCGGCTACGTCGCGTTCGCGGCCGACCTGTACGGCGCCGGCGTGCGGCCGAGCGGCGAGGAGGCGCCGAAGGTCGCCGGCCGGTACTACCGCGACCTGGACCTGCTGCGCTCGCGCGTCGCCGCCGGCTTCAGCCGGCTGCAGCAGCACCCGGCCGTCGACCCGGCGCGACTGGCCGTGATCGGCTACTGCTTCGGCGGCACCGCGGCGCTCGAGTTCGCCCGCACCGGCGCCCCGGCCCGCGGCGTGGTCTCCTTCCACGGCGGGCTGATCGCCCACGACCCCTCCGATGCGGCCGCGATCGCAGCCTCCCTGCTGGTCCTGACGGGCGGCTCCGACCCCGCCGTGCCCGACGACGCGGTGGCCGCGTTCGAGAACGAGCTGCGCGCGGCACCGCACGTCGACTGGCAGTTGACCACCTACTCGGGAGCCCCGCACGCGTTCACGATCCCGGGAACCGACCGCTACCGCCCCCTCGCCGACGCCCGCAGCTGGCGCGCGCTGGTGTGCTTCCTCGACGAGATCTTCGCCTGATCCCGGAGGAGCCCGACTCAATTGGCGGTCTGCGAAACGGTCATGTAAGCTCTAACAGGCCCGCGCGACGAACGCTGGGGTCATGCGCCACTAGCTCAACGGATAGAGCATCTGACTACGGATCAGAAGGTTGGGGGTTCGAATCCCTCGTGGCGCACAGGATCACCACAGAACTGGTTGAGACAGTACAAGAAGCCCTCGCGTGAGCGGGGGCTTCTTCGTTACTTGGTGGCATTCGGGTCGTGTGTGTGCACCTGCTCGAGGTAGACGGTCTGCTGGTCCACATAGAACCAGATGCGGGGATCGCCCTTCATCGTCGGCTTGTGCTGCCAACGTTGATAGTTCTTTCCCGCTCGAGAAATGGTCCCCAGCTCGCCTCTGCCGATTCGGCCGTGAGCGAGAATACCTGCGCCGCCCGCGGTGCGGGCGATACCTTCCACGCCATGAGGACGAAATGGGCGATGCACAGTGGAAGCGGTTCTTTCGCCATCCGATCCGTCGTCCTGACTGACGGTGGATTCAGGATCGAGGGCGATGCGTGCCCTCATTCTGAGGTCGATCCGCCCGCACGAATTCGGGTCGGAAGCGCGCCAGCCAACGTCAAGCGACTGGAGTGGCAGGCTCCTGGCACCGGTTTCTTGATCGAGATTGAGGGAGAGCTGGTGTACGGAAGTCAGTCGATCGGAATCTGGTTCGGCGACGAGCTCTGGTGCATCTACGACCTGTTCGAAGTCTGACCCCTTTAGCAAGTGAGCGGCGCCGCACAGAAGCATCATCCCTCGACCGAGCTCAGCGCGCCAAGGGAAGAGCTTGCACCGGGTCACCGCCAGGTGACGCACCGCGAGAGCGGCGAACAGGAAACCTGAAGCTACGGACCCGCAGGTCGCTGCAGGATGCTGACCAGAACGCGGTTGGTTCGATTCCACCGCCTCCATGCAATGCACCCCCTCCTCCCCGCCTCCCCCACAATGGACACGTGAGCCAACGCGCAGCAGTGGGAGAACAGGCCCACCCCTCGCTCCTCTCCGGCCCACGGGCCGACCTCTGGCTCGCCGCCGCCGTTCTCCTCGCCAGCGCCGCGCTCGTCCTCTGGGGCGGCGAGTCGACCGCGTCGCTCAGGTCGGTGTGGTGGCTGCCGGTCGCGGTGTTGCAGTGCGCGGCCGTGGCGGTGCGTCGCCTTCTTCCCGCGGTGGCGCTGTTGATCGCCTGGGCCGGCGCGCTGCTGCAGGTGGCGCTCGTGCAGGAGGTCGGGCCGCAGGACGTCGCCATCCTGATCGTGCTCTACTCCGCCGCGGCCCACGGCGGGCGGGTGACGCGGGCGCTCGGGCTGGTCTCTGCCCTCGCCGGGGGAGTCCTCGCCGGTTGGTTCCTCGCGGTCGCCGTGCCACGCGCGGCGGGGACGCAGCCGGGGTCGGTTCCCTTCCTCATCGGACTGTGCACGGCCATCCTGCTGCTGGCGTGGGGAGCCGGTCTGCTGCGCGCGGTGACCCGGCAGGCGATGGCCGATCGGCTGGCGGCGGGGGCGGCGGCCGAGCGGGCGCGGCAGGCGATCGCGGTCGAGGAGGAGCGCGCACGGATCGCGCGCGACATGCACGATGTGGTGGCGCATTCGCTGACCGTGATGATCGCGCAGGCCGAGGGTGCGCGCCTGGTCGCCGAGACCCGGGGCGGGGCGTCGCCGGAGGCGTTGAGCGCGATCGCTGACACCGGGCGGTCCGCCCTCACGGAGGTCCGTGGGGTCCTCGCAGACCTCAGAAGCGGGGACCGCGACAGCGCCCAGCCTTCGCTGGCGCGGCTCGAGGCGCTCGTCGCTCGGCTGCGGGCGAGCGGCGTCGCCGTCGCCGTCTCGTCGTCGGGGGAGGAGCGGCCCCTGCCGGCCGCCGTGGACGTGGCGGGTTTCCGGATCGTCCAGGAGGCTCTGACCAATGCCGTGCGTCACGGCGGAGGGAGCGGCGGCCCCACCCTCCACCTCGAGTGGGCGGACGGGGCGTTGCTCCTGACCGTGCGCAACGCGCTCGTTCCGGGAGGCGAGCCGCCCGGGCACCCTCCCGCGCGCGGCCACGGGCTGATCGGCATGCGCGAGCGGGCGCACGTCGTGGGTGGAACGGTCGTCACCGCCGTGGAGGACGGCGCCTTCGTGGTCACCGCGGTTCTGCCGTACGAGACGGGGGAGCGCGCATGAGCATCCGCGTCGCGGTCGTGGACGATCAGGCGCTGTTCCGTGCCGGGATCGCCCTGATCATCGGTACGCAGCCCGACCTGGAGCTCGTGGCCGAGTGCGCCTCGGGCGAGGACGCCGTCCGACTGGTACAGGAGAGCAGCGGTATCGACGTGATCCTGATGGATGTGCTCATGCCGGGTCTCGGTGGCATCGAAGCGACCTCGGCGATCACTGCGCTCCCCGACGCGCCCCGCGTGCTCATGCTGACCACGTTCGAGGACGACGCCACCGTCGCACAGGCGATCGCGGCCGGAGCGAGCGGCTTCGTCCTCAAGGATGCCAGGGCCGAGCTGCTGCTCTCGGCCGTCCGCTCCGTGGCCGACGGCACCGCTGTCCTCGCCCGCTCGGCGCCGCTCGGGCCGTTCGCGCGGGGCGTCGCGGCGAGCGCACCGGTACCGCCGGAGTTCGAGACGCTCACCGCGAGCGAGCGCACAGTGTTCCGGCACGTCGTGGCCGGGCTGAGCAACCGGGAGATCGCGGACGTCGCGTTCCTCAGCGAAGCGACGGTGAAGTCGTACGTGTCGCGGATCCTCGCCAAGGTGGGCGCGCGCGACAGGGTGCAGCTGGTGCTCTTCGCGGTCAGGCACGGCCTCACCGACTGAGCGGCCCGGAGTCCACGAAAGTCGATCGGATGTCGCAACCTTCGTGGATCAGGTCGACGCTGCAGACGGACGCGCCGGATTGCCCCGCGTTTCTAGCGTGGAATTCCGCCCACGTCATGAAAGCGAGCCCATGTTCCCCTCCCTCTCCGGCGCCGCCAAATCCGGGATCTTCATCGCCGGCGTCCTGCTCATCTCACTCACGACCGCCGGTGTCTTCGGTGGCCTGATCCTGGCCGTCTCGCCCCTGCTGATGACCCTGCTGATGATGTTCGTCGTCACGCGCGACGGGTACTCCCGGGCCGGCTGGCGCACGATCGGAGTCACCCGCCTCGGCCTGAAGTGGTGGCCCGTCACGCTGCTGGCGACCGCGGGCGTCAGCGCCCTGACCTACACAGCCGTCGTCGCGCTCGGCGCGGCCTCGTTCTCGGTGGCGCCCGGCGCAGGCGCCGACCTGCTCAGCCTGTGCATCTCCGGGCCGATCCTGGCGTTCGCCGAGGAGATCGGCTGGCGCGGCTACCTGCAGTCGCACCTCGCTCCGCGCATCGGACACCCGTGGTCATGGATCGTGGTCGGAGCCGTCTGGGTGTGCTGGCACCTGCCGTACATCCTCTTCACGCCGTACTACCACACCGACGGCAACCGGGTCCTGGTGCTGCTGCTCTTCACCGGAAGCGTCTTCGCGTTCTCGATCCTGTTCGGCGTCCTGCGTGAACGTTCGGGGAGCGTGTGGGTGGCCGTGCTCGCCCACTTCGGCCACAACGCCGCGTTCGCGTGGATCGGCTCCGACCTGATCACGACCAACCGCCCCGTCCTGGTCGAGGAGTACCTGGCCGGCGACACCGGCCTGTTCGTCCTCCTCGGCACCGCCCTCAGCGCGGCGCTGCTGCTGGTGCAGCGCGGTCGTGCGGCGCGGCGGCAGCCGGTGGCGGCCGTCACCGGCGGCTAACGGTCGGCCGCCGGTCCGGTCGCCACCGCCGTCCCCTGCCCGCTGGCGACGAGCACCGGCCCGTCGTCGGTCTCGGCGAACACCTCGCAGCGCACCACCGCCTGACGCCGTGTCGTTCCGACGACCGTCGCGATCGCCGTGAGGTCGCCACGGGCGGGACGGAGGTAGGAGACCGTGATGCCGGAGGTCAGGAGCTCGGGCCCGAGGCGCGTGCCGGCGGCGAAGGTCACCGCGTTGTCGACGGCGTAAGCGATCACCCCGCCGTGCACGAACCCGAACTGCTGACGCAGCGCACTGCGGAACGGGACGCGCACCTCCACCACCCCCGGCTCGAACCGCGTCAGTTCGGCGCCGACCAGCACGGTGAAGTCCTGCGCGGCGAACGCCGCGTGCGCGGTCGCCACCGCTTCGTCCCAGCCGGCGTGCTCATCGCTCATGGGGACATCCCACACCATCGGCGGGCTGGGTGGCGAGAGCCGTGGGCGGACGCCCCCGAAACGGGTCGCTGACGCCGGTCGTCCGCGATGTCAGGATGTGATCCGTGATACCGAGTCGATGGCCGCGCGCGCTGTGGTGGCTCCTCCTGATCCCGTTGTTCGCCCTCCCGGTCACCGGGTTGGAGATGCTCGGGCGCGGAGGCGAGCTGGGACTGGGCATCACGACTCTGATCGCCCTCGCCGTGGTCGTGCCCGTGGTGGCCGTCCTGCTCTGTCTGCGGTGGAGGGCCGACGCCCGGTCCGACGCGGTGAAGGCGCTGTGGCCGCACGGCTATATTGTCGAGGGCCTCGCGTGCGACCCGACGACTGCCGGGCTCTTCGCTGTCGGAGGTCGGGAGGCCGCGGACCGCGCCAAGGGCGGTTATGCGGTGGCGTTCGACGCGGAGGGCGCGCGGTTCTACGCCGGGGGACGGAGAACGGTCGAGTTCCTGCGGATCCGCTGGTCGCAGGTCGCGGACCTCGCTGCGACGACCGTGACGGTACCGGGACGCCAGGCCTCGGCACTGACTCTGTCGATACTCCACGACGGGACATCCACGACCCTCCCGCTCGTGATCAAGGCGACCCAGGCATCACGGGGTTCCGCTACAACTCGCCGGTCGAGGTGCGGGACCACCTGAAGGTGGTCGAATCGCTGCGCGGGTCCAGCAGACCCGTCCTGCCTCCCCCCGTCTCGGCGGTGGAGTCAGAAACGCCGGATCGACCGCTCCGTCGCACGCTCGCGCGCGGCATGACCTCCACCACGATGAACCTCGTCGGCCTCTTCGGCGTCACTGCTGGGCGGATGGTGTGGATCTTCGTCCCGGCGCGCGAGCGGGCGGAACTCCGTGCTGGTTACACCTTCTCGAACGACGGCGATCTCTCCGTCGACCAGCTCGATCCCCGCACCGGCTACGTCATCCGCCGGGCCGGCAGTCCGGGCGCTCGATCGACGGACCGCCAAGAGCGAGCGGCTGAGGGTGCGAGAGCTGGCGGCCCGCGACACCTGATCGCTCCCGGTCGTATGGGAGCGGAACCCCACTCCCATACGACATCGGGTAAGACGCCGGTGCGTTCGAGACGCCCCCTAACTGCGTGCGCGCGCACCGGTGACCCTTCCAGAGTAACCGCGGAATAGACCGTACAGTCGACCCTGTTTCGGCGCGGCGTCCCCAGCGGGATTCCGGGCCTGCCCGAAGACGGAGTCCGCTGGTTATGCTGTGCGCCATGAGCACGAAGAGCAGACAGGGGCCACACCAGGAGGAGACGCTGCACCTGGGCGCTCATCGAGGGATGTGGGGGGCGTTCGCCGGGCTGATCACGGCCGTGCTCATCGCCTACCCGCTGTCGGCGAGCATCGCGTTCGCGACGCATCCGGCGACGCAGAAGCTGTTCGGGGAGCGGCTGGCTTCCGCGTCGCAGACCGGCTTCCAGGCGTTCTGGTGGATCATCGCGCTCGGCTGCCTCGCTCTGCCGTTCATCGTCGGCTTCGGCATCGCGAAGATGTCGGCCCGCACCCTCACCATCATCGGCGGTGTCGTCGTGGTCTTCCTGATCCTGGTGATCGTCCTGGGGCAGATGTTCCTGTTCTGAGCCTGCCCGTGCGGACGCCTCAGAGCTCGGCGTCGCCCAGGTCTTCGGCGTTCAGGTCGTCCGGCGAGCCCATCACGGCGGGAACGCACTCGGCGAAGGCGTAGCGCAGGAGGACCGGCCACTCGCTGGAGTCGACCAGATCGAAGACGTCCACGACCGCCGCCCCGCCGATGTGGGAGGGCACGCGCAGCTCGAAGGGCGGTTCGCTCGTCCGCTCGAACTCGATCTCGTACGCGACGTCGCCGCGCTCGAGGACGGCTAGCACGATGTCCATGTCTTCCGTCCTACCCGATCTGCACCGTCCCGAAAACCCCTTCTCCGCCATCGAAGGGCACGTCGTTGTCGCTTTCGGGCGCTGAAAGTGACAACGACGTGCCCCTCGGCGGAGAGGGTGGAGGGTGGAGGGTGGAGCCGAAGGAGGGTGGCTGTGGCTACAGGGTGAGGAGGCCGCGGCGGAAGCCCTCGGCGACGGCGGCTGCCCGATCGCCCACGCCGAGCTTGGCGTAGATGCTGAGCAGGTGCGTCTTGACGGTGGCTTCGCTGAGGTGCAGGTGCTCCCCGGCAACCCGGTTGGTGGCGCCGTCGGCGACGAGGGCCAGCACCTCCAGCTCGCGCGGGGTCAGCAGGCTCGACTCCGGTGTGCGCACACGACCCACCAGCCGGGAGGCGACGGAGGGCGCCAGCACCGCGTCGCCGACCGCCGCCGCGCGGATCGCGCGCAACAGGTCGTCGCGCGGCACGTCCTTGAGCAGGTAGCCCGTGGCACCCGCCTCGATGGCGGGCAGCACGTCCGAGTCGCCGTCGAACGTGGTGAGCACGACGACGCGGCACGGGAGACCGAGCCGGGTGAGCTCGCGGATGGCGGCGACGCCGTCCATGCCGCGCATCCGCAGGTCCATGAGCACGACGTCGGGCGTCAGCACCCGCGCGAGCTGAACGGCCTCCGCGCCGTCCGACGCCTCGCCCACGACCTCCACCCCGGGGTCGGAGGCCACCATGCCGACGATGCCGTCCCGCACGACGGGATGGTCGTCGACCACCAGCAGGCGGATGGGGGCGTCGGCGCTCGCCGCGGTCACGCCGGGACCTCCGCCCGGATCGCGGTGCCGTGGCCGGGACGCGACTCCACGACGAGGCCGCCCGCGACCGACTCGATACGCTCGCGCATCGCGATCAGGCCGTAACCGCCCTGGTCGGACGGTTCCCGCGCGACCGGTCCGGGGCGCGGATCGAACCCGCGGCCGTCGTCGCGCACCTCGAGGCGCGTGCCGGTAGCGTCCGCGCGCAGGGTCAGTCGAACCCGGCGCGCGCCCGCGTGGCGCTCGACGTTCGCGAGGGCTTCCTGCGCGGTCCGCAGGAGGGCGACCTCCACGTCGGTCGGCAGAGCGGTGGCGTCCCCGCTCGCGCTGACGTCGCACGGGATGCCGGTGCGCTCCGTCCAGGTGCGCGCGAGCTGCCCGACCGCCTCCGGCAGCCGCATCGCGTCGAGGGCGGCCGGCCGCAGCGCCTTCACCGAGCGGCGCGCCTCCGCGAGCCCGTCCCTGGCGAGGGCGATGGCCGCCTGGGTGTGCCGCGCGCGGGAGGCGTCGTCCGGCGCCTGCTCCGCCGCCTGCAGCTGCGTGACGATACCGGCGAAGCCCTGCGCCAGCGTGTCGTGGATCTCGCGCGCGAGCCGCGACCGCTCCTGCTCGGTGGCCCGGAGGTTCACCTGGCGTTCCGCCAGGCGCAGCGACCACGACAGGCCGCACATCGCGACGACGTTCAGCAGGAGGATGCCGATGGCGCCGACGATCCCCGCCGTGTCCCAGCCCAGCGGCGACGCCTGGGCGAGCCCGGCGACGACCGCGGTCGCACCGACGGCCAGCAGCTCCCACGGCCACGGGACGATCGAGTAGGCGAACGCGAACACCGCGATGGTGAGGAAGCCGAACCAGCTGTCCCGGAGCACCAGTGCCAGGCTGAGCGCGATGAGCCCGGTCATGAAGACGGCGATCGCGACCGGGTGCTCGCGCAGCCTCTGCGGGAGCCTGTGCCAGACGATGATCCACGCCGTGGTCACCGCGCAGAGGAGCAGGGTGGGCACGAGCTGGGCCCACTCGCCCCACTGCACGCCGAGGGTGAAGGCGACCAGCACCGCCAGCACGACGTACGGTGTGACCGTGAGCACGGTCCTCCAGCGCGGATCGATCACGTTCAGACCCTACGCTTTCGCGGGCACCAGCGCGCGCGTGCGCGGGAGGTTCGCGATGATCGCGACCGGCAGGACGAGGAGGCCGCACACCGCCTGCTCGATGCGCACCCAGCCGGGCAGGAAGCCGGGGATGGCCACGATGACGATGACGGCGGCGACGATGATCGGTGCGACGATCCGCAGCCGCAGCAGGGCGTTGCGCGAGCCGCGGGCCGCACCGATCCCGAAGACCAGGAGCAGGACGGAGCTGGCGAGGACGATCGAGCAGCGGATCCAGATGGCGATGTCCACGCCGACGCCGACGGCGGTCAGCACGGCGAGGAAGGCGACCATGGCTGCGCTGAGCGCGACGAACGACCAGAGCAGGGCGAGAACCGGGCGGAAGGCCGCGCGGCGGGCCGTGGCGTGCACGGCGGCGGTGTTGGGAAAGGGTGTCTCGGTCATGACCCCAGCCTCCCGGGAGGCGCCCGCGCCCGGATCGACCGAACGGTCAGACCCCGTCACCGATCGGTTGACACTGTTGCGGGCCTGCCCGACCGGGTGTAGACGGGGTGGGGAACCGCAACCGACAAGGGAGGTCGCGTCATGTCTTCGATCGTGGTGCAGTCGTTCGTCACCCTGGACGGCGTCGTGCAAGGGCCGGGCGGCCCGGAGGAGGACGTCAGCGGGGGGTTCCCGTACGGCGGCTGGCAGTTCGACTACGACGACGACGGCACCGTCGAGGCCTGGGAGGAGAACACCGAGGCCCTGCTGCTCGGCAGGCGCACCTATGAGCTCTTCGCCGCCTCCTGGGGTGTCTGGAGCGAGGAGGCGGAGGGCTTCCAAGGCGAGCTGACCCGCAGGTACAACCGCATCCCCAAGTACGTCGCGTCGCGCACGCTGGGCGAGGTCGGCTGGAAGAATTCGTATCTGCTCGGACCGGACGTGCCTGCGGCGGTGGATCGTCTCCGCTCGGAGCCGGGAGGCGAGATCCGGGTGTGGGGCAGCACGGAGCTCATCCGCACCCTGGCCGAGCACGACCAGGTCGACGAGTACCGCCTCCTGGTGCACCCGCTCGTGCTGGGCACCGGCAAGAAGCTCTTCGGCGACGGCTTCCCGCACACCCGGCTCGCGCTGGCCGAGTCGCGGTCGACCCCCTCGGGGGTGGTGGTGAACGTGTACAGGCGGGCGGCCGGGTGAGCCCCGGTTCACACCCGCTCCAGCACTCGGCACCGCGCGGTCACACGGTCTCCGGGTCGGTGGGTGCGGGTGCCTCGCCGGCCGGCAGGGCGTCGAGCGTCGCGTGGAGGCGCCGACTCCGTTCGCGCCTGAAGCGTTCGTGCGGCGCCATCCCGTCGCGGAGTTCCCTCCAGGGCTCAGGGGCGAGCGAGTAGCGCACGTTGCGCCCGGCCGTGCGTTCGACGACCAGTCCGGCGTGCGGCAGACAGGCGGTCGGCCGCCGTGTTCTTCGCGCGGACGGGCACGTCAGCCCTGCTGCAGCAGCACGAAGCCGTTGCCGTCGGGGTCGGCGAACTGCGCCTGCACACCCCAGCCGACCTTCTCGGGGCCGGTGACCGGCACGCCCGCGGCACCGAGTGCGGCCACCACACCCTCGATGTCGTCGGTGTGGAGCACGATGCCCTGCTGCCAGCCGGGGGCGGCCTGGCCGGGGAACGGCGGGTGCAGTGTGAAGTCGACGGCACTGCCCTCGGGCGCGACCGACAGCCAGCGCGCGTCTCCGTACGCGGTGTCCGCGCGCACTTCGAATCCGAGCACGTCTCTGTAGAAGGTGAGCGCGCGATCCTGATCGGCGACGGGGATGGTGACGGTCTGGATGCGGACGCGGGGCGTTGCCGTGGTCATGGCAGGAGTATATGCAGGAGAAAACCTACCGACCACGCCGGGGAGGTCGCCCTGCGTCGGGACGTCGCTCGCGGCGGTCGTAGGCTGACCGCATGGCCGGTGGAGCTCAGGACGACCGCAGTGTCGCGGAGCGGGTGTTCGCGATCGCGGACGCCTTCGAACGCGGCGACGAGTTGACGCTCAGCGAGGTCGCCAGGCGGGCCGACCTCCCGGTGTCGACCGCGCACCGGCTGCTCGGCGAGTGGGTCGCCTGGGGTGGACTGCTGCGCGGGGACGACGGCCGTTACCGGGTCGGCATGAAGCTGTGGCGGCTCGGTGTGCGCCAGCCGACGGCGCGCAAGCTGCGGGAGGCTGCGCGCCCGTACCTCGACGACCTCCTGGAGGCGACGGGGGAGCACGTGCACCTCGCCGTGCGCGACGGGCTCGGCGCGGTCTATCTCGAGCGGCTCTCCGGTCCCGGTGCCGTCCGGGTCATCAGCGACGTGGGGACGCGCCTCCCGCTGCACGCCACCGGCGTCGGTCTGGTGCTGCTGGCGTACGCGCCGTCCGGGACGCTCGAGGAGCTGCTCGCGCAGAAACCGCGCAAGTTCCTCCCGAACACGCTGACCAGCGAGAAGGAGCTGCGCGCCCGGCTCGCGAGCATCCGCGCCACGGGGGTGTCGCGGTCGGTCGAGGAGTTGACCCGCGGCGCGTTCTCGGTCGCGGCGCCGGTGCGCGACACCGCCGGGGACATCGTCGCGGCCGTGTCGATCATCGCGCATGCCGAACGGGCCGGCGAGCCGCAGTTCGTGCTCGGCGTGCGGATGGCCGCGCGCGGCATAACCGCGGCGCTCGTCTCGGGTCGCTGAGGCTGGCTGGGCGGTCCGGCTACCGATACCTTCGAGCCATGCTCACGCACAGAACGCTCAGATCAGCTCTCGCGGCGGCCGTCGTGCTCGCCGCCCTGTCCGGATGTGCCGCGTCCGGATCCTCGTCGCCGGCCGGAGACTGGGGAGTCGTCAAGGCGGGCCAGCCGTCGCTCACGGTCGAGTCCAACGGCTCGTGGCACGGCAACGACGGCTGCAACGCCATGAAGGGCGACGGGAAGATCTCCGGGCAGGAGTTCACGTTCGGGCCGTTCGCCTCGACCTTGGTCGCGTGCGAGGGCGTCACGCCGTGGCTCAACCTCGCGGTCACGGCCAAGGTCGACGGCGACTCGCTGGTCGTCTTCCGAGGTGACGGCAGCAAGATCGGCACGTTGTCACGGCGCTGACGGGGTGATCCGCAGGGGGAGTCCATCTCGCTGAGTGGAAGGTCATCCAGGATCGCCGCCGGAGTGGATTTCTTTCCATCCAGTGGAAAGACGCTCCGGTGTCGCGCCGCCGTGTCGAAAACTGGGACGACCTTCCCACAGAAGCGAAAGGCGGAACATGCGAACCCAGGTCGCCATCATCGGGGCCGGGCCCGCAGGACTCCTGCTCGGCCACATCCTGCGACGTGCCGGAGTCGACTTCGTCCTCCTCGAGCAGAAGAGCCGCGAGTACGTACTGGGCCGCGTGCGCGCCGGCGTCCTCGAACAGGGCTCCGTCGACATCCTGCGCGAGCTGGGCCTCGACGCCGACCTCGCCGAGCGCGGGCTGACCCACCACGGCATCCACCTGCAGTTCGCGGGGCAGCGCCACCACCTCGACTTCGTCGATCTCGTCGGCCGCACGGTCACCGTCTACGGCCAGCAGGCGCTCGTCCGACACCTGCTCGCCGAGCACGACCGGGCGGGATCCGACATCCGCTTCGAGACGGCGGGGGTGGACCCGCACGGTCTCGACACCGACACCCCCTTCGTGACGACCGACGCCGGCGAGCGGATCGACTGCGAGATCGTCGTCGGCGCCGACGGCTACCACGGTGTCTGCCGCCCGGCGATCCCAGGCATCCAGGCCCTCGAGCGCAGCTACCCCTACGCCTGGCTCGGCATCATGGCCGAGGTCGCACCCTCCACCGACGACCTCATCTACGCCCTGCACCCCGAGGGCTTCGCCATGCACTCCATGCGCTCCCCGGAGGTGTCGCGGCTCTACCTGCAGGTCGATCCGGACGAGTCGGTCGACGACTGGTCCGACGCCCGCATCTGGGAGGCGCTGCAGACGCGTCTCGGCGTGCCGGGCTGGACACTCCACGAAGGCGAGATCACCGAGAAGTCGATCACGCCGATGCGCAGCTTCGTCGCCTCCACCCTCGAATACGGCCGGCTGTTCCTCGCCGGCGACGCCGGACACATCGTCCCGCCGACGGGAGCGAAGGGCCTCAACTCGGCGATCGCCGACGTCGCGCTGCTCGGTCGGGCTCTGGCCGCGCACTTCGGCGGAGATGATGCGCCGCTGAAGGGCTACAGCAACTCCGCGCTCGCGCGCCAGTGGAAGGTGCAGCAGTTCTCGCAGTGGATGACGGAGATGCTCCACGTGCACAGGGAGGTCTCCGATCCGTCGGCCAGGGCCTTCCGCTACCGCAGCCAGCTCGGACAGCTGGAATACACCACAGGATCGCGCAACGCGCAGGCGGCTCTCGCCGAGCAATACGCGGGCCTTCCCTTCTGAGGCATGCCGATGACCGACAACACAGAGCAGAACCAGATCGACGCCGAGATCGGCCGGGTGCACGCGGCGACGGCCGCGGGCGGACCGCTCCCCGTGCACGCGCTGCGCGACTTCGGCCCGTATCGCAGCTCGGCGCTGCGGCATCCGACGCACGAGCTCGTGCGCGCCGACCCCGAGGAGATCGAGCTCGTGTCACCGGCGTTCGGCCACTCGGACGTCGCGGCCGAGGAGAGCGACCTCACCATCCAGCACGCCGGCGAGCCGCTCGGCGAGCGCATCATCGTGACGGGACGGGTGCTCGACGGCGAGGGACGCCCGGTCCGCAACCAGCTCGTCGAGATCTGGCAGGCGAACTCCGCCGGCCGCTACGTGCACAAGCGCGACCAGCATCCCGCGCCGCTCGACCCGAACTTCACCGGCGTCGGGCGCACGATCACGGGGGACGACGGGTCGTACCGGTTCGTGACCATCAAGCCGGGCCCGTACCCGTGGAAGAACCACCGCAACGCCTGGCGTCCGGCGCACATCCACTTCTCGCTGTTCGGCTCCGCGTTCACGCAGCGGCTGGTGACCCAGATGTACTTCCCGAGCGACCCGCTGTTCGCGCTCGACCCGATCTACCAGTCGATCGTCGACCCCGACGCGCGGCAGAGGCTCATCGCGGCCTACGATCACGACGTCAGCGAGCCGGAGTGGGCCCTGGGCTACCGGTGGGACATCGTGCTCACCGGCAGCAGGGCCACCTGGATGGAGCCGGAGGAGGGCGAGCATGTCTGACCTGGACGAGAGCGGCGCGACGGAGCACGCGCGCCACCTGCAGACGCCGTCGCAGACCGTCGGGCCGTTCTTCGGCTACGCGTTGCCCTACGAGGGCGGACCGGAGGTCGCGGCGCCGTGGAACCCCGAGGCGATCCGATTCCACGGCACCGTCTGCGACGGGGCGGGCGAGCCCGTCCCCGACGCCCTCCTCGAGATCTGGGGAGCCGACGCCCGGGGCCGCCCGATCGGCGAACGCGGGAGCCTGCACCGCGACGGCCACACCGTGACAGGGTTCGGTCGCGCTGCCGTCGACCGTGCGGGCCACTACTCGTTCACGACGGTCCGGCCCGGTGCCCCGGCGCCCGGCCGCGCCCCGTACCTCCTGGTCACCGTCTTCGCGCGCGGGCTGCTGCACCACCTGTTCACGCGCGCCTATTTCGACGACGACCCGTTCCTTGCGACCGTACCCGAAGGCCGGCGTGACACGCTCCGCGCCGTGCGTGACGGCGAGCGCAGCTACCGGTTCGACATCCGCCTCCAGGGCGACGGCGAGACCGTCTTCCTCGACTTCATCGGCGACGGCCGTGGCTGACGCCTTCGACTGGGGTCTGCTCGAGCCGGCCGGCGCACTCGGTGCGTCGGTCGGCGACGATCGTGTCCTGGCGGCCATGGTCGCCGTGGAGGCCGCGCTGGCCGGTGCCTGGAGGGAGATCGAGGGCACGGGCTCCGCGTCGGATGCTCCCGCCTTCGACGTCGATGCGATCGACCGCGGCCGGCTCGTGGACGGTGCGCGCGACGCCGGCGTGCCGATCATCGCGCTGGTCGCGCAGCTGCGCGAGCAGGCGGGCGAAGCGGCCGACGCCGTCCACCGCGGCGCGACCAGCCAGGACATCGTGGACACGGCGCTCGTGCTGGTGTCGCGCGACGGCCTCGCGCGCGCGGCCGAAGCGCTCGCCACCGCGGCCGACGCGCTCGCCGAGCTGGCGGTGCGGTATCGAGCGACGCCGGTCGTGGCGCGCACACTGTCGCAGCCGGCCGAGCCGACCACCGTCGGCGCACAGTTCGCCACCTGGCTCGACGGCGTCTCGTCCGCTCGGGAGGCGCTGGATGCTCTGTCGGCGGCCGGCTTCCCCGTGCAGCTCGGGGGCGCTGTCGGCACCGGAGCCGCCTTCGTGCGGGCATCCGGTCGCGACGACGCGCCCGCCATCCTGCGCGCCGCCGTCGCCCGCCGGCTGGGTCTCTCGGACCCCGGCCGAGCGTGGCACACCGATCGCACCCCGGCGGTCGCCATCGCCGACGCCGCCGCGCGCGTCTGCGTCGCGACCGGCCGCATCGGCCGCGACCTCGCACTGGCCGCGCGCGACGGCGCGTTCCGCCCGGCCGGCGGCGGCGGCTCGTCCGCCATGCCGCACAAGCGGAACCCCGTCGACGCGGTGATCCTCAGCGCGAACGGGCTCCGGGCGCCCGGCCTCCTCGCCACGGTTCACGCGGCGACCCTGAGCTCGGACGCGCGCCCTGCGGGCGAGTGGCACGCCGAATGGCAGGCGTGGCGTGGCCTGTTGCGACTGGCCCTCGAGAGTGCGGAGGTGCTGGCGAACGCCATCGCCGACCTGGTCGTCGAGGCGTCCCCCAACGCCGACGGCGTGGCCGCTGACGACGTGGACCTGGCAGCGGCCGGTGCCGTCGTCGACGCAGCGATCGCCCGGCACGGACGAACGGACCGATCCCGATGACGGGCCCGAGCTCGACGAAAGGCGCCGGCGTGACCCCACCCCGACTGCGTGGTTCGATGACCGCGGCCTCCCCGCGTGCCGTGGCGCCGCGCCTTCTCGTCCTGCTGCCCTCGCTCGGCACGACGACGGAACTGTGGGACGGCGTGGTCGCGCGCCTCGCGACCGCGCCCGACGCGCCCCGCATCCTCCGCGTCGACCTCCCGGGCCACGGCGCGTCGCCCGCCGCGCGCGAGCCGTTCGGCATCGCCGAGCTCGCCGCGTCCGTGCTCGCGCTGGTCGACGAGGTCGGCGGCGGCGCTTTCGACGTCGCCGGCGACTCGCTCGGCGGCGCGATCGCGCTGGAGCTCGCTCTCGCGGCTCCCGAGCGCGTCCGCAGCCTGGCGATGTTCTGCTCGGGCGCGATGATCGGCACGCCGGAGGGCTGGGCCGACCGCGCTGCACAGGTCAGGGCCTCCGGAACCGCCTCGGTCGTCGCGGGCAGCGCTCAACGCTGGTTCGCCCCCGGCTACCTGGACGCGCATCCCGACGGTCCGGGCGGTCACGCGCTGAAGACCCTGATCGACATCGACGACGAGTCGTACGCACTGTGCTGCGAGGCCCTGGCGGGCTTCGACCGACGCGGCTCCGTCGCAGCGGTGCACGAACCCGCCCTGATCGTCGCGGGCACGCACGACCGGGTCACGACCCCCGCCCTGATGGCCGAGCTCGCCGGCGGCCTCCCCGACGCGCGCTTCGTCGAGCTCGCCCACGCAGCCCATCTCGCGCCGCTGGAGGACCCGGCCGAGGTCGCCGCACTCCTGGCGGCCCTGCTCGACCGTGTCGACGGCGCATCGGCCTACGACCGTGGAATGGCGGTACGGCGTGCGGTGCTCGGCGACGCGCATGTCGATCGCGCGACCGCGGCCATCACGCCCGAGACGGCCGATTTCCAGGACTTCATCACCCGCTACGCGTGGGGCGAGGTCTGGTCGCGACCCCAGCTCACCCGCCGGCAGCGGTCGATCGCGACGCTCGCGAGCCTGGTCACCGGCGGCCACGACAGCGAGCTCCGCATGCACGTCCGCGCGGCTCTGCGCAACGGGCTGACCCGCGGCGAGATCGCGGAGGTCATCCAGCACACGGCGATCTACGCAGGGCTGCCCGCCGCGAACGGCGCCCTCGCGATCATGCGCGAGGTCTTCGCCGAGACGGATCAGGCGGAGCAGACGGAGGAGACGAATGGATAAGACGTATGCGTCTGCGGCCGATGCGGTCGCCGACATCCCGCAGGGCGCATCGCTCGCGGTCGGAGGCTTCGGGCTGTCCGGTGTGCCGATCGTGACGATCCGGGCACTGCTGGCGCGCGGGGTCGGCGATCTCGAGGTGGTCTCCAACAACTGCGGCGTGGACGGCTGGGGCCTCGGCGAGCTGCTGGCCGCGGGCCGCATCCGCCGGGTGATCGCCTCCTACATCGGCGAGAACAAGGAGTTCGCGCGCCAGTACCTCGGCGGCGAGGTGGAGGTCGAGCTCACTCCGCAGGGCACCCTCGCCGAGCGCCTGCGCGCCGGCGGCGTCGGCATCCCCGCCTTCTACACGGCGACGGGCGCGGGCACCGCGGTCTCCGACGGGGGCATGCCGATCCGCTACGCGGCCGACGGGTCGGTGGCCGAGGCGAGCGCACCCAAGGAGCTGCGGCCGTTCGACGTGCTCGGCCGAGAGCGCGAGTACGTGCTCGAGACGGCGATCCGCACCGACTTCGGCCTGGTGCGCGCGGCGGTCGGCGACCGGCACGGCAACCTGCGATTCGAGAAGTCGACCCGCAACTTCAACCCCCTCGCGGGCATGGCGGGCCGGGTCACCATCGCAGAGGTCGACGAGCTGGTCGAACCCGGCGTGCTCGGCCCCGACGACATCCACCTGCCTGGCATCTACGTCGACCGCGTGATCGTGCTGACCCCCGAGCAGTCGGGGGATCTGCCGATCGAGAAGGTCACCGTCCGGCCCCGTCCGATCTCCCACACCGAAGGAGCCTGACCATGCCGCGCACCCGCGACGAGCTGGCCGCCCGCGCCGCCCTGGAACTGGAGGACGGCTCGTACGTCAACCTCGGCATCGGCCTGCCCACCCTCATCCCCAACCACCTGCCGGCCGACGTGCACGTGGTGCTGCACTCCGAGAACGGGATCCTCGGCGTCGGCCCGTACCCCTGGGCGGGCGAGGAGGACCCCAAGCTCATCAACGCGGGCAAGGAGACCGTCACCGTGCTGCCCGGCGCGAGCTACTTCGACTCCGCCGCCAGCTTCGGGATGATCCGCGGTGGCCGGATCGCCACCGCGGTCCTCGGCGCCATGCAGGTCTCGGCCTCCGGCGACATCGCGAACTGGGCGGTGCCGGGCAAGATGGTCAAGGGCATGGGCGGCGCGATGGATCTCGTCAACGGCGCCGAGCGCGTCATCGTGGTGATGGAGCATGTCGCCAAGGACGGCTCGGCCAAGCTCGTCGAGCAGTGCACCCTCCCGCTGACCGGGCGCGGCTGCGTCGACCGCATCGTGACCGACCTCGCCGTCGTCGACGTCACCGATGACGGACTGGTGCTGCGCGAACTCGCGCCGGGCGTGTCCGTCGACGACGTCGTCGCCGCGACGGGCGCGCCGCTGACGATCCCCGCCGACGTGACCGTCGGGTCGGGAGGGGCACGTGCCTGAGTTGCGCGAGGTCGTCATCTGCTCGGCGTTGCGCACGCCGGTCGGCCGGCTGGGCGGCGCGCTCGCTCCCGCCTCCGCGCTGAGCCTGGCCGAGACGGTGCTGCGGGCACTCCTCGACCGCACGGGCCTCGACCCGGCCGCGGTGGAGGGCGTGATCGGCTCCCAGGGCTATCCGACGATGGAGGCGCCCGCGTTCGGCCGGGTCGCCGCGCTGAACGCCGGCTTCCCGGTCACGACGACCGGGTACCAGCTCGACCGGCGGTGCGGCTCCGGCCTCCAGGCAGTGATCAATGCGGCGATGGAGGTGCAGACCGGCGCGAGCGACGTGCTCATCGCACTCGGCGCCGAGTCGATGTCCAACGCTCCGCTCTACACCGAGCAGGGCCGCAGGGGACTCCCACCCGGCGGCCTGATGCTGCACGACGCCCTGGCGCGCGGGCGCGAGACGGTCGGCGGACGCGACTTCCCCACCCCGGAGGGCAACGTCGGATCGGCCGAGACGTTGCGCCGCGAGTACGGCATCCCGCGCGAGGCGCAGGACCGCCTCGCCTTGCGGTCGCACCGGCGGGCGGTCGCGGCGCAGGAGTCCGGAGCGTTCGACGCGGAGCTGGTGCCGGTGACCGTCCCCGGCCGCCGCGGCGATGTGGTCGTCGACCGCGACGAGCACCCCAGGGCCGACACGACTCTGGAGGCGCTGGCCGGCCTCCGCGCCATCCTCGGCAGGAGCGATGCCGATGCCACGGTGACGGCGGGCAACTCCAGCGGACAGAACGACGCAGCCGCCGCCGCGATCGTGACGACTCCTGAGCGTGCGGCCGATCTCGGCCTGACCCCGCAGTTGCGGCTGCGGTCGTGGGCGGTCGCCGGCAACGATCCGCGCGTCTTCGGCGTCGCTCCGGTGCCGGCCGCGAATCGCGCCCTCGAACGCGCGGGCGTCGTCTGGAGCGACATCGACGTGATCGAGCTGAACGAGGCGTTCGCGGTCCAGGTGCTCGCCTGCCTCGCCGACTGGGGCATCGACGAGGAGGACCCGCGGCTCAACCCGCGTGGCAGCGGCATCTCGATCGGTCACCCGATCGGCGCGACGGGCCTGCGGATGCTGGCGACCCTCGCGAGCGAGCTGCCCGCCCTCGATGGCACGCTGGCCGTCGAGACGATGTGCATCGGCGGCGGCCAGGGCCTCGCCGCGGTCTTCGAGCGCGTGTGACCCGCACGCCCAAGGGCACCCAAGTGCCCTGACCCGCGCGTTTTGGGGGCGTTTGCGTGCCCTTCGATCGGGGTGGGGCGCGTAGGGTGAGGGAGGCGAAAGGCAGGGGAATCGGTGGTCGGTCAGGATGACGTCGCGGTCGCGGTCCGCGGCCTCCACAAGCGGTTCGGTGAGAAGGCGGCGGTCGACGGCATCGACCTCGACGTGCCCTCCGGGAGTTTCTACGGGCTGGTCGGGCCCAACGGAGCGGGCAAGACGACGACGCTGAGCATGGTCACCGGTCTGCTCCGGCCCGACGCCGGCCAGGTGCTCATCCACGGCGTCGACATGTGGCGTGACCCGCTGGCCGCCAAGGCGCTCGTCGGCGTGCTTTCCGACGGCGCACGTCTGTTCGACCGGCTGACCGGCGAGCAGCTCGTCGAGTACGCCGGCCTCCTGAGCGGGATGGACCGCCCGACCGCGATCGAGCGCACCCACGACCTCCTGAACCTCCTCGATCTGCAGTCGGCGGGCGGAACGCTCGTCGTCGACTACTCGGCCGGCATGACCAAGAAGATCGCGCTGGCGGCCGCGATGGTGCACGCGCCGCGCGTGCTCGTGCTCGACGAGCCGTTCGAGTCGGTCGACCCGGTGTCTGCCGCGAACATCCGCGACATCCTGCACGGGTTCGTGCAGAGCGGCGGCACGGTCATCGTCTCGTCGCACGTCATGGACCTCGTCGAGCGCATGTGCGACCACGTCGCGGTCATCAACGCGGGCCGGGTCATCGCCGCGGGGACCGTCGACGAGGTGCGCGCGGGCTCGACGCTCGAGGACCGTTTCGTCGAGCTCGTCGGCGGACGCCGCGTGGGGGAGGGCCCGGAGTGGTTGCGACACTCGTAAGGCTCCGTCTCCTCGTCCTCCGCAACTCGTTCCGCCGCAGCACCTCCCAACTCGTCGCGGTGATCATCGGCGGCGTCTACGCGCTGATCGCGCTCGTGGTCGTGCTGGGCGGCCTGGTGCTGCTCGGCTTCGCGCCGGTGGAGGTCACCCGCGTGATCACCGTGATCGGCGGCTCCGCAGCTGTGCTGGGCTGGGCGATCTTCCCGCTGCTGCTGTCGGGAATCGAGCAGACCCTCGATCCCGCGCGGCTCGCGGTCTACCCCATCCCGCTGCGTCCGCTGATGCTCGGGATGCTGCTGAGCGCGGTGGTCGGGGTCGCCGGGGCGGCGACGACGCTCGCGTCCCTCGCCACGTCGCTGGCCTGGCTCCGCCTCCCGGGCGTCGCCCTCGTGGCGCTGATCACCGGAGCCCTGGGCGCCGCCACCTGCATCGTGGTCTCCCGCGCTGTCACCTCCGTGTCGAGCGGCCTGTCCGGCGGCCGGCGGTTCCGGGAGGCCAGCGGCCTGCTGGTGCTCATCCCGCTGATCCTGGCCGGCCCGATCGTCATCGGCATCACGCGCGGCCTGCGATCGTCGTCCGACGCCCTGCCGGCCGTCGCCGACGGATTGTCCTGGTCGCCGCTCGGCGCGGCGTGGGCGGTGCCGTCGCAGCTCGCGCTCGGCGACCCCCTGGGCGCTCTGGCGCGGTTCCTGATCGCCGTGGCCACCTTCGCCGTGCTGTGGCTGGTGTGGCGCTGGGGGCTCGCGCGCTCGCTGGTGACACCGGCGCGCGCCTCCTCGCGGGTGCGGGCGCAGGGCAAGCTGGGCTGGTTCGGCATCTTCCCCGGCAACGCGTGGGGAGCGATCGCCGCCCGCTGCCTGACCTACTGGTTCCGCGATCCGCGCTACCTTCGTCAGCTTCTGGTGATCCCGCTCATGCCGGTGCTGTTCTGGTTCTACTCGAGCCTCAACCACTCGAGCGGCCTCCTCGTCATCGGTGCGCCCGTCGTCGCGTTCTCGCTGGGCATCGGGATGATCGCCGACGTCTCGTACGACTCGACCGCCTTCACGCTGCACGTCGCCAAGGCCGTGCCCGGCCGCGCCGACCGCTGGGGCCGGGCCGCCGCGATGCTCTCGTTCGCGGTGCCCGCTGTGGTGCTCATCGCGCTGTTCGCCGCGGCGATCGGCGACGACTGGCACATCCTCCCCGGCCTGCTCGGGCTCTCCCTCGGCATCCTGCTGACCGGCTCGGCCGTGTGCGCCGTGACCTCGGCGCGGCTGGTCTTCCCCGTGCCGGAGCCCGGTGACAACCCGTTCCGTTCGCGGCCGGGAGCCAACATCTCGCTGGTCGGGCCGACCTTCGTCGCATGGGGCGTCATCGCCGTGCTCTGCCTGCCGGAGATCGCGCTCTTCGTCATCGCGCTCGTCACCGGCGACGCCCTCTGGGGCTGGGCGGCGCTTCTCGTCGGTGTCGTGCTGGGCGGCGTGCTCGTCGGCGTCGGCGTGCGCGTCGGCGGCCGCATCCTCGACGCCCGCTCTCCCGAGCTGCTGCTGCAACTGCGCAAGGACGCCTGATCGGCCCTGGACGTTCCAGGCGATCGGTCGCGCGATGAGGCATGGCCGGCCTCACCGGCACCCGCGTCGTCGTCCGTCAGGACGGATTCCCCGACGAGCACGGCTGCCGACCATGTGACCGGGTGGAACGACTGCCTCGACCGGCTGGCGGCGACCGCATAGGCTGACCGCATGGGCAGCATCGCAGTGCACGAGTTCGTCTCCCTCGACGGCGTCTTCGAAGATCCGAGCTGGACGATGGACTACGGGTTCGATCCCGAGATGGGCGAGGACATCGGCCGCATCGCGAACCCGACGGATGCGATCCTGCTCGGCAGGCGAACCTTCGAGATGTTCGCGCCGGTCTGGTCGAAGCGCACGGTGCACGACGACCCGGGCGCGCCGTTCTTCAACGACAGCCAGAAGCTGGTGGTCTCCTCGACACTCGACGACGCGGCGGTGGAGGCGGCCTGGGCGAACTCGCGATCGTTGGGCGGCTACGACGCGGAGCGGATCCGCGAGGTGAAGCAGAGCAGCCGCGGACTGTACATCAGCGGCAGCGGTTCGCTCGTGCGGGCGCTGCTGGCCGACGGACTGGTCGACGCCCTCCATCTCTTCGTCTATCCCGTCGTCCGCGGAACCGGTGCCCGCCTGTTCCCGGAGGGCACCGCGGAGTCCCGGTTGCGGCTGCGTCAGCACGACGCGTACGCGAACGGAGTCCTCCATCTGCTCTACTCGCCGGCCTGATCTCCACAGATCTCGAATTGCGGTCACCCTGTGACCGCTGCCCTGCCTAGCGTTGTCGTATCGGGTGGGAGTCGCCTCGACAGAGGCGAATGTCCGTCGTCCGCGCTACCGTAAGGTGCTGTACGGGGGTTTCGCGCAGCGCCGAGTCGGTCGGGTCGATGACGGCGCGCTCACCCGTCCCACAATTCCACCGGAAACGAACCAGGGATCATCGTGACTCTTCTTCGATTGGCGCTGCGGTACATCCGCCCCTACTGGGGTGGGGTCGCCGCGGTCGTCGTCCTGCAGCTCATCGCCACCATCGCGGCGCTCTACCTGCCGACGCTGAACGCCAGCATCATCGACAAGGGTGTCGTCACGGGCGACACCGACTTCATCTGGCGTACCGGCGGCATGATGCTGATCGTCTGCTTCGTGCAGGTCGTGGCGGCCATCACGGCGACCTACTTCGGCGCGCGCGCCTCCATGTCGCTGGGCCGCGACGTCCGCCGCTCGTTCTACCGCAAGGTCGACTCCCTCCCGGCGCTCGACCTCGCTCGCTGGGGCATGCCGACGCTCATCACGCGCAACACCAACGACGTGCAGCAGGTGCAGATGCTCGTGCTCATGACGCTCAACTTCATGGTGTCGACGCCGATCATGTGCATCGCCGGCATCATCCTGGCGGTTCAGGTCGACGCTGCGCTGTCGTGGCTGATTTGGGTCTCCGTCGCCGTGCTGTTCGTGGTCGTCGGCATCCTGGTCTGGCTGCTGCTGCCCATGTTCCGCGTGATGCAAGACCGCATCGACGGCGTGAACGGCGTCATCCGCGAACAGATCGTCGGCATCCGCGTCATCCGTGCCTTCGTCCGCGAGCGTTTCGAGACGGCGCGCTACGACGATGCGAACGCGGCGCTCACGCGCATCTCGGTCAAGGTCGGCAACGTCTTCGTGCTGATGTTCCCTCTGATCATGCTCATCCTGAACGCCGCCACCGTCGCCGTTCTCTGGTTCGGCGGGCAGCGGGTCGGCGCGGGCGACATCCAGATCGGCGCCCTCACCGCCTTCCTGCAGTACCTGCTGCAGATCCTGGTCGCGGTCATGATGGGCGTCTTCATGGCCATGATGATCCCGCGCGCGATGGTCTGCGCCGAGCGCATCGACGAGGTGCTCAGCGCGACCCCGTCGACGGGTGCCGCCGACGTACCGGGAGCGGTGCCGTCCGACGGGCGCGTCGAGGTCGCGGGTGTGACCTTCGGGTACCCCGGGGCAGAGAAGCCGGTGCTGAACGACGTGAGCTTCACGGCGGAGCCCGGGCGCGTGACCGCGATCGTCGGCTCGACCGGTTCGGGCAAGTCGACGCTCGTCTCGGTCATCGCCGACCTCTTCACCCCGCAGAGCGGGCACGTCCGTGTCGGTGGCGTGCCGGTCGACTCCCTGAGCCGGGAGCAGCTCTCCGGGGTCCTCGGACTGGTGCCGCAGAAGCCCTACCTCTTCTCGGGCACGGTGGCGAGCAACCTCCGGTTCGGCCGGCCGTCGGCCACGGACGAGGAGCTGTGGCACGCCCTGCGCGTGGCGCAGGCGGAAGACTTCGTCCGCGCCAAGGAGCACGGCCTCGACGAGCGCATCGCTCAGGGCGGCACCAACGTCTCCGGAGGCCAACGCCAGCGTCTCTGCATCGCCCGGGCGCTCGTCGCGCAGCCCAAGGTCCTGCTGTTCGACGACTCGTTCTCGGCGCTCGACGTCGCGACCGACGCCCGGCTGCGGGAGGCCCTGGCAGAGTCCACCGGCGACACGACGGTGATCGTGGTGGCGCAGCGCGTGTCGACGATCCGCGAGGCCGACCAGATCATCGTGCTCGATGACGGACGGGTGGTCGGGCGCGGCACCCACGACGAACTGCTGGAGACGAGTGAGACGTATCGCGAGATCGTCGAGTCGCAGCTGAGCCTGGAGGTGGCCTGAGATGGCCCGCGCGAAGAACGACAAGACGGTGAAGAACCGCGCGGCGAAGAACCGCGCGGGCGGCGCGCCCGAAGCACGCGAGGGCGTGCTCACCGAGGCCGGAGTCGAGACCGCGATCGAGGAGCTCGAGCTCGAGTACGAGTACGAGCCCACGGAGTCCGACGGCGACATGTTCGGAGGGACCCCGGCCAAGAAGGCGGAGCACTTCTGGCCGTCCTTCAAGCGTCTCCTCTGCCTCCTGCGGCCCGAGTGGCTGGGCATGACGTTCGTGACCCTGCTCGTGGTCGTCTCGGTGGCGCTCATCGTGATCGCGCCGAAAGTGCTCGGTAGCGCCACGGACGTCATCTTCAAGGGCGCTGTCGGAACGATCACGCCGAACGGGCTGGTTCCCGGCCACGGTATCGACTTCATCGAGCTCGGCCGCCTGCTCACGATCGTGCTCGCGATGTACATCGCGGCCTCGCTGCTCCAGTGGTGGCAGGGCTACATCCTGAACGCGCTCGTGATGCGCGTGGTCTACCGACTGCGCGCCGACGTCGAGACGAAGCTCAACCGGCTGCCGCTCAGCTACTTCGACACCCGCCAGCGCGGTGACCTGATGTCGCGAGTGACCAACGACGTCGACAACATCCAGACGGCGCTGCAGCAGGCCTTCTCGCAGCTCATCCAGTCGGTGCTGACGGTCATCGGCATCGGCATCATGATGTTCATCGTGTCGTGGCAGCTCGCGCTCATCGCGCTGATCTCGATCCCGCTCTCCGGCGTCATCGCCGGCGTGATCGGCACGCGGTCGCAGAAGCTGTTCAAGCAGCAGTGGAGCTCGACGGGTGCGCTCAACGGGCACATCGAGGAGTCGTACTCGGGGCTCGACCTGGTGCGCGCCTTCGGCCGCGACGCCGTCATGCTCGAGGAGTTCGACGCCCGCAACGACAAGCTGTGGAAGTCGACGGTCGGCGCGCAGTTCGTCTCCGGCATGATCATGCCCGCGATGAACTTTGTCTCCTACCTGTCGTACGTCCTGATCGCCGTCGTGGGCGGCCTCCGCGTGGCCTCCGGTCAGATGACGATCGGCGACGCGACGGCGTTCATCCAGTACTCGCGCGAGTTCTCGCAGCCGATCGGCCAGATCGCGGGCATGGCCAACATGCTCCAGTCGGGCGTCGCCTCGGCCGAGCGCACGTTCGAGTTCCTCGACGCCGAGGAGCAGTCTCCCGACGTCGAGACGCAGCACCTGCCCGCGCGGGCCGACGGCCGCGTCGAGCTCGACGGCGTCGACTTCTCGTACGACCCCGAGACGGAACTGATCCGGGACCTCTCGCTCTCGGTCGAGCCCGGTCACACCGTCGCCATCGTCGGGCCGACCGGCGCCGGCAAGACCACGCTGGTGAACCTCATCATGCGGTTCTACGAGCTGAACGGCGGCACGATCCGTCTCGACGGAATCGACACCACCGAGCTGTCGCGCGCGGAGCTCCGCGGTCAGGTGGGGATGGTCCTGCAGGACGCCTGGCTGTTCTCGGGGACCATCCGCGAGAACATCCGCTACGGCCGGCTCGATGCGACCGACGAGGAAGTGATCGAGGCCGCGAAGGCGACCATGGTCGACCGGTTCGTGCGGCAGCTTCCCGACGGCTACGACACCATGATCGATGCCGACGGCGGCAACGTCTCCGCCGGTGAGCGTCAGCTGCTGACGATCGCGCGGGCGTTCATCGCCAACCCGTCGCTGCTCATCCTCGACGAGGCGACGTCGTCGGTCGACACCCGCACTGAGCTGCTGGTGCAGCACGCGATGGCGGCTCTACGCAGCGACCGCACGTCGTTCGTGATCGCGCACCGGTTGTCGACCATCCGTGACGCGCACACCATCCTCGTGATGGAGCACGGCCGCATCGTCGAGCAGGGCGACCACGCGACCCTCCTCGCCAAGAAGGGTGCGTACTACGACCTCTACATGACGCAGTTCCGCGGCGCGGCGGCGGAGGCGGATGAGGCCGAGCACGACGCTGCGGGCGCGGCATCGGCCGCTGAGGATGCCGGGGAGTCCGAGGTCGCGAACGCCTGAGCGACCCGATACACCGTTTGCCTCGATAAGTGAACGAGTTGTGTGGCGCGGGGACCGGTCGTAGAACGTCAGTGTGACGATCGATCCCCGCGCTTCGCTTCCTCCCGCACCCGACTACGAGTACGGCGGCCACGCCGTCCGGATCGTGCCGGAGCCCGGGTCGGAGACGCGCTGGCGCGTGCTGGAAGACGACGGCTACTTCGGGATCGTGGCCGCAGCCGACCCGGTGAAGGGCGAGCCGGAGGTTCACTTCGCCGTGCACTTCGCCGGCGAGGAGGACATCCCGCCCACCAAGGTGGTGCCGCTGTGGACCACCGCCGTCGAGTTCCTGCTGGACGCGGGGAAACCGCAGCGGCCGCCGGTCACCTGAGTCGCCGGCGGTCTCTCGCGTGGAGTGCGGGCGGTCGATCGATTCGGGGTTGAGGACCGCCCGCACGCCACCCATCAGAGCATCGGACGGCGGGCCCGTCGACGCGATTGACAGGGGTGGGTGACGGTGCGGATGGACCGGGTCTTCCACCCTGCGTCGTCCACCGCGAGCGCGAAACGGCCCCGGTGCCGGGGCACCGGGGCCGTGTCGTCTCGTGCGTCGCGTTAGGCGAGCGCGCCGATGGCGAAGCTCACGGCGCCCTGTTCGTCCACCTGGGCGTCGAGCACCTTGTCGTCGAGGGCGACCGCCGCGCCCGGCTCGAGGAACAGCCGCGCCCCACCGGACTCGACCACCTGATCGGCAGGCTCCGGCGTCGGCGCCACGGCCGCCGCGAAAGCGGTGTTCTCCGGGTTGCTGCTGCTGATGCGCAGGCCGGCGTCGTCCTCCGGCGCCTGATCCGTGAGGGTCTTGACGATCGTGCTGGCGTTCTCGGTCAGGGTGAGCACGGGCTCTCCTCTCGTTGTTCCTCCAGGAGCCGCCCACGCTCCCGCGGCCCGCTCGATCCCGCAACCCCGAGCGTCGCCATTGCCAGGAAACGTCCACGAAGCGGTGAGGCGTGTGCCAGGGCCCGGGCTCGCGACGGTCCGTCAGCTCAGCGCGGTGACCACCGCGCGGTTGAACGCGGGCAGGTCGTCCGGTTTGCGCGACGAGATCACCGTGAACGGACCGGGGTCGACCACGACCTCCTGGTCGACCCAGGTCGCGCCCGCGTTGCGATAGTCGGTCTGCAGGCTCGGCCAGCTGGTCAGCGTGCGACCGTCGAGAACGCCGGCTTCGATGAGCACCCAGCCGCCGTGACAGATCACGGCGATCGGTTTGCCGGCGTCGGCGAACCCTTTCACCAGGGCGACCGCGTCCGGGAAGGTTCGCACCTGGTCACCGTTCGCGACGCCGCCGGGAAGGACGAGCAGGTCGTAGTCATCCGCCGACGCGTCGCCGAGCGTGAGGTCGACGGGGAACTCGTCCGCCGGGGTCAGGTGATTGAAGGCACGGACCGTGCCGGCCTCCTTCGAGATCAGCTTCGCAGTGGCTCCGGCCTCCGTCACCGCCTTCCACGGCTCCACCAGCTCGGCCTGCTCGATGCCCTCCGGCCCCACCAGGAATGCGACCCGCTTGTCTTCGTAACTCATGTCGTGTCCTTTCGTCGTCTCCATCCGTACGCCGCAGTCGAGGCAGAATGAACCCATGGCCAACATCCCCCAGATCGCGCTCAACGACGGCTCGGCGATTCCTCAGCTCGGGTTCGGCGTCTACAAGATCCCGGAGGACGAGACGGTCGCTGCCGTGCTCACCGCGCTCGAAGCGGGCTACCGGCACATCGACACCGCGTCGTTCTACGAGAACGAGCGCGGAGTCGGCGAGGCGGTGCGACGCAGCGGCCTCGGCCGCGACGAGGTGTACGTGACGACGAAGGTCTGGTGGACCGAGAACGGGTACGACTCCACTCTGCGCTCGTTCGACGCCAGCCTCGAGCGTCTCGGGTTCGAGTCGGTCGACCTGTTCTTCATCCACTGGCCGGCGCCTGCGCACAACCGGTACGTCGAGTCCTGGCGCGCGCTGGAGCGGTTGCAGGCGGAGGGTCGCGTGCGGTCCATCGGGGTCGCCAACTTCCACATCCACCACCTGCAGCGCCTCTCGACGGAGACGGGCACCATCCCGGCGGTCAATCAGGTGGAGTTGCACCCGTGGTTGCCGCAGGAGGAGGTCCGCACCTACGACGCCGCGCAGGGGATCGTCACGGAGGCGTGGTCGCCGCTCGCGCGTGGCCGCGTGCTCGACGACCCGGTGCTCGCCGGGCTCGCCGCCAAGCACGACGTCACACCCGCGCAGGTGGTCATCCGCTGGCAGCTGCAGCTCGGGAACGTGGTCATCCCCAAGTCGTCCACCCCGGAGCGCATCCGCCAGAACCTGGACGTCTTCGACTTCGAGCTCGACGCCGACGACTTCGCCGCCATCGCCTCTCTCGAGTCGGGCGAGCGCACCGGCAAGGACCCCGACGACCTCGGCTGACCGGCGGCCATCGGAGGACATCCGCTCGCAACCCGGCCTGATCTCCTCCGTTGCCGACCGCTACTCGCCCGTCGGGTGCGCCCCCACGACGTCGAGCAGCCACGCCAGCGCGAAGGCGCGCTCGCGCCAGGCCGCGTAGCGACCGGAGACCCCGCCGTGCCCGGCCGCCATCTCGGTCTTGAGCAGCGCGTCCGCGCCCACCTCGCGCAACTTCGCGACCCACTTGGCCGGCTCCACGTACAGTACGCGCGTGTCGTTGAGGCTGGTCACGGCCAGGATGCGCGGGTATGTGGTGTGGTGGACGTTCTCGACCGGCGCGTACGACTTCATGTAGTAATACACGTCCTCGTCGTGGAGGGGGTCTCCCCACTCGTCCCACTCGATCACCGTCAGCGGAAGCGAAGGATCGAGGATCGTCGTCAGCGGGTCGACGAACGGCACCTCGGCGAGCACGCCGGCGAAGAGCCGCGGTGCCAGGTTGGCGACCGCGCCCATGAGGAGGCCGCCCGCGCTGCCGCCCTGCGCGGCCAGCCGAGACGGCGTCGTCCAACCCTGGTCGACGAGGTGCTCGGCCGCCGCGACGAAGTCGGTGAAGGTGTTCTTCTTGTGCAGCTTCTTGCCGTGCTCGTACCAGAGCCTCCCGAGTTCGCCGCCGCCGCGCACATGTGCGATCGCGAACACCACCCCGCGGTCGAGCAGGCTGAGCCGGGGGATGCCGAACGACGGATCCATGCTCGCCTCGTACGACCCGTAGCCGTACAGCACGAGCGGTGCCGGCTCTCCCGGCGTCACGAGATCGCTGCGGTAGACGAGCGAGATCGGGATGCGGGTGCCGTCGGCGGCGGTCGCCCACTCCCTGCGCTGCTCGAAGAGCTCCGGCTCGAACTCGCCGAGCACGGGCTGCTGCTTGCGGAGGGTGAGCTCGCGGGTGCGGACGTCGTAGTCGTAGACGCTCGACGGTGTGACGAAGCTGCCGTACCCGAGCCGCAGGAACGGCTGGGTCCACTCCGGGTTGCCGCCCGCCCCGACGGTGAAGAGCTCCTCGTCGAAGTGCAGCTCGTGGAGGGTGTCGTCAGGGTCGGCGGCGGTGTCGTCCTGACCCTTCTGGGGCAGGCAGGCGACCGCGAGCCGGGTCATGCCCTCGCGACGGTACTCCAGCGCGACGAAGTCGCGGAACGCGTCGACCCCCTCGATGCGCACGGCCGGGTTGTGGGCGAGCAGGGTGCGCCGGGGACCCTGCGGGTCGTCGGCGGCGACGCTCACGAGCTCGAAGTTGACGGCGTCGTCGTTGTGCACGATGAGCAGCCGGTCGCGGCCTCCCGCGATGGCGTGCTCCACGTCGTACTCGACGCCCTCTTTGCGCGGCCAGACGACCGTGAACTCACCCGTCGGATCGCTCGCGTCGAGCAGCCAGCTCTCGCTGGTGATGTTGGAGCCCACCTCGACGATCAGGAACCGGCGGCTGCGGGTGAGGCCGGCGCCGACCCAGTACCGCTCATCGGGCTCGTGGAAGACCTGCGCGTCGGGCTCGCCCTCCGGACCCTGGCCCACCCGATGACGCCAGACGGTGTCGGGCCGCCAGGCATCGTCGACCGTCGTGTAGAAGATGTACTCGCCGCTCGGGTCGAAGAACGCGCCGGCTCCGGTCCCGGCGATCTCGTCGGGGAAGGAGGCTCCATCGTCGGCGAGCGATCGCACCCGGATCGTGTATCGCTCGTCGCCCTCGGTGTCCACGGCGAACAGCAGGCGGCGGCCGTCGGCGCTGACGTCGAAGCTGCCGAGAGCGTAGAAGTCGTGCCCCTCGGCCTCTGCGTTGTCGTCGAGCAGGATCTGCTCGCCCGGGAGACCGTGCTCTTGGGCCGACTCGTCGAGCGCGGGCGGGTCCCAGTCGTCCGGTCCGTCGATCGGGGCGCGGCAGTGGATGCCGTACTGTCGGCCCTCGACCGTGCGCGTGTAGTACCACCAGTCGCCTTCGCGGGTCGGGACGCTCAGGTCGGTCTCGCGGGTGCGGCTCTTGATCTCGTCGAAGATCTGCTCGCGCAGCACGCCGAGCGCCTCGGTGCGCGCGTTGGTGTACGCGTTCTCCTCGTGGAGATGCGCGATGACGGCCGGATCGTCCTTGTCGCGCAGCCACTCGTAGTCGTCGATGACGACGTCGCCGTGGTGGCGGCGCTCTGTCGGCTTCTTGGCGGTGATCGGCGGCGTGAGCATGCCCTCAGGCTATCGAACGGTGCCGACGCGGGGAGGCCGCGCGGCGCGATACGCGTTCGCCGCGTCGCTCGCCGCTACCGCGCCGCCCCGAACGCGAGGAGGCCGGCCCCCGCACGCCCTGCGTCACCACCGAGTCCGCTGCGGACGATCGCCGGGCGGTCCCGCCACGCGAGCCCGGCGGAGACCGCGCGTTCGAGCGGCCCGAAGAGCGCATCGCCGGCGTGCGAGACACCCCCGCCGAGCACGATGACGCGCGGGTCGAGGAGCAGGGTGAGGGTGGTGAGGCCGTGCGCGAGCACCTCTACCGCCTCGCCCCAGACGCGGTCGGCCAGCGGATCCTCCCCGAGTCGCGCGACGATGCGGCGGGTGCTCAGCGGCTCGCCGCCGGCCTCCCGGTAGCGGCGGGCCACCCCCGCCCCGGACATGTACACCTCGAGACACCCGCGCTGACCGCACGTGCACGGCTCACCTCCGGGGATGACCGGGATGTGGCCGAACTCGCCGGCTGCACCGGTCGCGCCGGTGATGGTGCCGCCCGCCGTCACGAGGGCGGCTGCGACGCCGGTACCGATCGGAACGAGGACGAAATCGTCCGAGCCCCGCGCCGCGCCGAAGGTGCGCTCGGCCAGTCCCGCGGCGCGCACGTCGTGTCCGACGGCGACCGGCAGGCGCAGCTCACCTCGCAGGATGTCGAGAAGAGGCACGTCGCGCCAGTCGAGGTTGGAGGCGTACTGCACGATGCCGCGTTGTTCGTCGAGCATTCCGGGGGTCGCGACTCCGGCGCCGACCACGTCGCGGCCAGACGTGCGCGCGGTCTCGTGCAAGTCGCCGAACAGGGCGACCAACGCACCGAGGATGTCACCGGCCGGTGTCGGCCGGGTCAGCTCCGCGACAACTCCGCCGCCCTCGGAGACGACGGCGCCCTTCATCGCCGTGCCGCCCAGGTCGACGGCGAGGGCGACGGGCCCGTCGGTTGCGGCGGTCGCGACGGGTGCGGCGGTCGGGACGGCGTGGACGACGGGAGCGCCGACAGCGCGCTCGCCGGCGGTCACGCCGCGACCTCGCGAACCGCGGCGACCACCTCGGCCACCAGGGCACCGGAGGTCGTGTCGCGCGATCCGCGATCGTAGGCGCTGGTGGCGAGCGACGCGCTCGGCGTACGGACGGCAGCGCGCAGGTGGACCTCGCGAACACCGGTCTCGCGGACGAGCGCGGCCACGTTGGCGGCGCGGACACCGCCTCCGGCGAGCACCGTGATCCGGCCATCGGCCTGAGCGACCAGCGAGGACAGCGAGGCCGTCCCCTCCACCACGTTCGGCGCTCCCCCCGAGGTCAGCACGCGCGTGACACCGAGCGAGACGAGCGTCTCCAGAGCGGCGGACCGGTCGGGGGTCTGGTCGAACGCCTTGTGGAACGTCACCTGCGCCTCCCCGCACGCTGTCACGAGTGCGCGGGTCGCCGGGGCGTCCACCGTGCCGTCGGGCCGCAGCGCGCCGACCACGAAGGCGAGCGGCACGCCGTGGGGGTTGGGCAGTGCGCGCATCGCATGGATGTCGGCGACCATCGCGGCGAGCTCGTCAGCGTCGAACACGAAGTCTCCGGGTCGCTGGCGCACGAGCACATTGACCCCCAGGCTCCCGGCGAGCCCGAGCGCGGCCGCGACGGTTCCGATGGACGGTGTCAGGCCGCCGTCGCCGAGTGCGGAGCAGAGCTCGATGCGGTCAGCTCCCGCTTCCGCCGCCGTGCGCACGCCTGCGAGGTCGTCGAGGCAGATCTCGACCGTCACGCGACCGGTCACGCGACGCTCTCCAGCGCGGCGGCCAGATCGCCGCCGAGCTCGATGCGCCCGACCGGAACGCCTCCGCCGAGCACCGGGAGGTCGACCAGTGCGGAGGCTCTGGAGATGTCGGTGCCGAGCGCCTCCAGCACGCGCAGCGCGATGAGGGTGGTCGCACGGGGACTGCCGTCGACGATCTTCATGGCGACAGCCGTTCCATCGGCGGCCGCGACGCCGATCACACCTTCGGCGCCGCCCTTCGCGAGCGCGCCGGGCACGGTCTCCATCAGCGTGGAGTTCTGGTGTCCGCTGCCTCCCACATAGAAGGGGTGCTCGCGCATGGCGTCCGCGACGGCGCGCTCCGGCGTGCCGTCTGCGGCGAGCACGAGTCGCGCGAACGCACGGGCGACGCCGCGCACCGTCGTGCCGAACAGAGGAGCGCCGCACCCGTCGACGGCGTCGTGCCCGACGGGCACGCCGGTGAGCGCCGCCATCGTCTCGCGCACGTGCAGCTGCACCGGGTGCTCCGGGTCGAGGTAGCCGTCCGTCGCCCAGCCGTTCGCGGCGGCGGCGAGCAGCATCGCGGCGTGCTTGCCGGAACAGTTCATCCGGATGCGGGCGCGCGGCTCGCCCGCTCGGACCAGGCGTTCGAAGGTGCTCTCGTCCTCCGGGCGGTCGACCGGGCAGCCGAGGGCCGACTCATCGACGCCCGCCGCATCGAGGATCTCGCGCACGACGCGCACGTGCTCGTCCTCACCCGTGTGACTGCCCGCCGCGATCGCGAGCCGGGGGCCGATCAGCTCGGCGCCCAGGGTCAGGCAGGCCAGCGCCTGCAACGGCTTGACCGTGCTGCGCGGCAGCACCACCGCGTCGGGGTCGCCCAGTTCGAGCAGAGTCGCGCCGTCCGGGCCCAGTGCGACGAGGCTGCCGAAGTGGCGGCTCTCGATCAACCCGGAGCGGCGGACGGCGGCGAGCTCCGCGAGGCCGGGAACGGTGACGGAGGCGCTGTCAGACATGGGACTCTTCCTGGTGCGTGGCGGCAGGCAGTGCGGGGAGCACCGGCTGTGCGGAGGCCCGCTTTCGCGGCCCGCGCTGCAGGCGGGAGGCGAACGCGGAGAGGCTGCCGTTGACGACGAGATAGATGACCGTCACGGCGACATAGGTGGGGATGAGGAGGTGGAGGTACGACGCGAGCACCTGGCCGCGGTAGAGCAGTTCGGTGAAGGCGACGATGTAGCCCAGCGAGGTGTCCTTGAGCAGGCTCACGAACTGGGTGACCAGCGACGGCGCCACATTGCGAGCGGCCTGCGGCAGCACGACGAAGCGCATGGCCTGGCCCGGACGCATCCCGAGACTGAGCGCGGCTTCGCGCTGCCCGCGGGGGAGGCTCAGGATTCCGGCGCGGATGATCTCGGCGAACACCGCGGAGTTGGCGATCGTCAGCGGCACGACGAGCTTCCACAGCACCGGCAGGTTGATGCCGAGCTGGGGGAGGCCGAACAGCATGAGGTAGATCACGAGGAGCACAGGAACCGTGCGTGCGATCTCGATGTAGAACCCGCACAGCCAGCGCACGGCGCGCAGCCGGCTGATCCGTCCGAGCGCGAGCAGCACGCCGAGCAGTCCGCCGAGCACGGCGACGATCGCGGCGGCTTCGAGCGTGCCGAGCAGACCGACCAGCAGGTACTGCCAGATCGGCCATTCGGTGAACGGCGCCCAGCGGGCGGGGTCGAGCTGACCGTGGGAGGCGAACTGCCAGAGCCCGTAGCCGATGAGCGCGGCAAAGAGCACGCAGCTGATGATCGAGCCGATCAGGATGTTGCGGCGCCCGCGCGGCCCAGGCACGTCGTACATGAACGAAGCGGCATATGACGTGCGACGACGGCGACGCGTGGGTGCCGGACGGTCGGGGATGAGCTGTTGTGCGGTCATCGGGCGATCGCCACCTTCCGCTCCACCCAGCCGGCCGCGAGGCCGATGGCCAGCGCGACTGCCATGTAGAGCACACCGGCGCTGGAGAAGATCAGGATGGGCTGCGCGGCGACGAGGTTGATCTTGTTGACCTCGGCGGTCAGCTCCACAACGCCCACGGCGGCGGCCAGGGCGGTGTTCATCGCGAGCGCGATCATCACGTTGCCGATCGGCTGGACGACCGCGCGCAGCGCCTGGGGCACGACGACGTACCGCAGCGACTGACCGAGTGTGAAGCCGAGGGCGCGGGAGGCCTCCACCTGGCCGACCGGCACCGTGTTCACGCCGGAACGGACGGCTTCGGCGACGTAGGCGGCCTCGTAGACCGTGAGCACGATGATCGCGGTCGGTGTCAGCGGCAGCAGGAGGCCGGCGTCGGGCAGCGCGAACACGGCGAGGAGCAGCAACGCCAACAGCGGCACGTTGATGAAGAACTGCACGTAGAGGAAGGCCGCGGCGCGCAGCACGGGGATCGGGCTCACGCGCGCGATCGTGACCAGCACGCCGAGCACGATCGAGCCGATGCCGGCCACGACGGCCATGAGCAGGGTCGTGCCGAGGGCCTGCAACAGCGGCCCGAGGTTGTCGATCAGGGGGTTCATCGCTCGCTCACTCGTGAGGAAGGAGGGGCCGGGCGGGGTCGGAGACCGACCCCGCCCGAGGGGTTCCCCGGCGATCGGCGGACGCACGCGCCGCGGATGCCGGGGAACTCGGGAGGGTTCCGGATCAGGAACCCGGGACCGAGCCGATCTCCGGCGGGGTCGGGATGGCCGAGTCGGTCACCGTGCCGAGCGTGGTCTTCCACGCCTGGCCCCACTGACCGCCCTTCTGGATGGTCTTCAGCCAGGTGTTGACGAACGTCTTGAAGTCGCTGTCGCCGTGCTTCAGGCCGATGCCGTACGGCTCCTTGGTGAACGGCTGGCCCACCACCTTGATCTGCTTCTCGCTGGCGGCATCGCTGGCGAGCAGAGTGTAGTCCTGCACGTAGGCGTCACCGCGGCCCTGGATGAGCGCCTGCACGGCGGCCGGGTCGGTGCCGAACGCGGTGACGGTCGCCTTCGGGGCGATCTTGGGCACTTCGGTGACGGCCGGCGTGTTGGCGCCGACGATCACGTTCTTGCCGTCGAGGTCCTTGTAGCTCTTGATGGCCGTGTTGTCGCTCTTGACGGCGACCGACAGACCGGACTCGAAATACGGGCCGGCGAAGTCGACCTGGGTCGCGCGCTGCTCGGTGATCGTGTAGGTGTTGAAGACGACATCCACCGTGCCGTTCTGCAGCATGGCCTCGCGGGTCTCCGACGCCGGCGGGACGATCTCCACGTTCGGCTTGCCGAGGATGTAGATCGCGAGCAGCTTGGCCAGGTCGGCGTCGAAACCGGTGACCTTGCTCGGGTCGGTCGGGTCCTGCTGCGAGAGCAGCGGGGCGTCGAGCGCCTCCGCGACGATGAGCTTGCCGCGCTTCTTGATCTTCTCCATGGTCGATCCGGAGAGGATCAAGTCGGCCTTGGCGACCGGGGCTCCGGAGAAGACCGTGTCGGTGCCGGCGGTCGAGCTGGCGCCGTCGCCGGGGAGGGCGGTGGTGCCGGAGGAACAGGCGGTGACGGCGAGCGTCACGGCCGCGAGCAGGGCGCCGGCGATGGCGGTCCTGCGGCGGTTCGAGCTGCGGGTCATGTGCATCCCTTTCTGATTGCGGACGGGTTCGGTGCTGTGGAACGGGTGGAGCGAGGCCTCCGGTGCCGGTGTCGTCAGTGCGACAGCACGGAGGCCAGGAACGACCGCGCCCGCTCGGTGCGGGGCGAGTCGAAGAATTCGGCGGGCGTCGCCTGCTCGACGATCTGGCCGCGGTCCATGAAGACGACCCGGTCGGCGGCGCGGCGGGCGAAGCCCATCTCGTGGGTGACCACGATCATGGTCATGCCGTCCTTGGCGAGGGAGGTCATGACGTCGAGGACTTCGCCGACCATCTCGGGGTCGAGGGCGCTCGTGGGTTCGTCGAAGAGCATCACCTTCGGCTGCATCGCGAGGGCGCGGGCGATGGCCGCGCGCTGCTGCTGTCCTCCGGAGAGCTGGGCCGGGTGACTTCCCGCCTTGTCGGCGATGCCGACGCGGTCGAGCAGCTCGAGTGCCTGACGCTCGGCGTCCGCCTTCTTGACCTTGCGCACCTTGACCGGGGCGAGCGCCACATTGTCGAGGACCGTGCGGTGGGCGAAGAGGTTGAACGACTGGAAGACCATGCCGACCTCCGCGCGGAGGCGGGCCAGGTCGGCGCCCTCCTGCGGCAGGAGCTCGCCGTCGACGCGGATCTCGCCGCCGTCGATGGTCTCGAGCCGGTTGATCGAGCGGCAGAGTGTCGACTTGCCCGACCCCGACGGTCCGACCACCACGACGACTTCGCGTGCGGCGACCTCCAGGTCGATGGAACGGAGGACGTGCAGGTCGCCGAAGTGCTTGTCGACGCCGCGCAGGCTCACCATGGGCCGGGTGTGCGGTGTTTCCATCGGGTTCCTCGTATCGTCGTCGGTCGGGATGCGATGAGCGTACTAAGTAATGCATGTTCTTGCAATTTCGGATTTGGTTGATCCGAAATCGAAGAAAGTCGCTACAGTATTCTCAACGAAGAACAGCACGCGACGATGGCGTGCCACACGAGGGGATGCGCTGAGAATGAGCGGCACGCACACCGCGGCACCGGGGAGCACCTCGGCGACTCCGGGCGGCATCCTCCACCTGGTCCGCTCCGGGAGGGCGGCCTCGCGGGCCGATATCGCCCGTCAGACCGGGCTGTCGCCGTCCACCGTCACCCAGCGGGTCGACGCGCTGCTCGGCGCCGGCTTCCTCCGCGAGGCGGGGGAGGGAGTGTCGCACGGCGGACGACGCCCGCGCGCTCTCGAGGTCGATCCCAGCTCCGGCGTGGTGGTCGCCGCCGATCTGGGCTCCCACCACGCCACGTTCGGCCTCTTCGACCTCTCCGGTCGTCTGCTCGCGTCGCGCACGGACGCCACGGACATCGGCGCAGGGCCCGCTCGGGTGCTCGCCTGGATCGTCGACACTGCGCGCGACCTTCAGACCGAGCACGCCGCGCCGGGGCAGAGCCTGCGGGGCTTCGGGATCGGTCTCCCCGGCCCCGTGGACTCGGCGACGGGCCGCATGGTGTCGCCGTCACGGATGCCGGGGTGGAACGGGGTGGACGTGGCGGCCGAACTGCACGCCCTCACCGGTCTGACGGTCGCGGTCGACAACGACGCCAATCTCATGGCGCTGGGTGAGTACGATGCCACCGGCTCGACGGGCGGCCAAATGGTCTTCGTCAAAGCCGGGTCGAGCATCGGCTGCGGCATCGTCGCCTTCGGCGGTCTCTACCGCGGGCACCACGGCATGGCCGGCGACATCAGCCACGTCACGGTGCCGGGTGCGCCGGACGTGCTCTGCTCGTGCGGCCGGGTCGGCTGCCTCGACGCGGTCGCAGGAGGCGCGGCGATCGTCCAGGCCCTCCGGCGCGACGGCGTGGACGTCGGCGACACCCGTGACGTCCTGGCTCTCGCACGCGACGCCCACCCGCTCGCCACGCTCATGCTGAGGGAGGCGGGCCTCCGCACCGGCGGCGTGCTGGCGACCATCATGAACTTCTTCAATCCGCAGCGGCTCGTGCTCGGCGGCATCCTGGGCGAAGCGGAGGCCTTCGTCGCCGGCGTGCGCTCCGCCATCTACTCCGACTGCCTCCCGATGATCACCGACCAGCTCGACATCGCGGTGAGCGTCGCCAAACAGGGCGCCGGCATCCGCGGTGCCGGCCGGCTCGTTCTCGACGCCCTCTTCGACCCGGCGCACGTCGACCTCGCAGTGCGATGACCGTGGCAATCCCGCGGCACGCAGCAGTCGTCGTCGGCGCCGGAAAGATGGGACGCGCCCACGCGGCGGCCTGGGTGGAGGCCGGAGTCCCCGTGCGCTGGGCGGTCTCACCGCGACGACGCCCCGACCTGCCGGCAGCGCCGGACGCCCGCTGGGCCACCGGGCTCGCCGAGGCGCTCGCCGATCCCGAGTGCGACATCGTCTCCATCTGCACCCCCACCGAGAGTCACGCCGAACTCGCGACTCAGGCGCTCGACGCGGGGAAGCACGTGCTGCTCGAGAAGCCGATCGCCCTCACCGCGTCGGACGCGGAAGCGCTGGCCGAGCACGCCGCACGCGCCTCCGGGACCCTCATGGTCGCCCACGTCGTCCGCTTCTTCGCCGACTACGCCGCGCTCGCCGAGCGCGTGGCCGCCGGCTCGGTCGGGATCCCGCGAGCGGTGCGCGCATCCCGGATCTCGGCAGCGCCGGACTGGGCGGACTGGCTGGCCGACGAGCAGCGCTCCGGCGGGATGCTCGTCGACTTCGCCATCCATGACGTCGACCAGGCGTGCGCCCACCTCGGCACCCCGATCGCCGTCACCGCGGTCCGCGCCCGGTCGGGCGACTTCGGCGCGCCGGCCGTCGTCACCGTGGAGTTCGCCTCAGGAGGGGTGGCACAGCTCCTCGCCGTGGCCGACCTCCCGGCCGAGACGCCCTTCTCGTCGACGCTGGAGGTCGTGGGCGACCACGGCGTCGATGCGCTCGGCGGCGGCGCGCTCGGCGGCGGTGCGCTCGGCGGCGGTGCGCTCGGCGGTGGTGCGCTCGACGGCGGTGCGGGGGACCCGTTCGCGGCGCAGGCCCGCTATTTCCTCGACTGCGTCGACCGCGGCGAGCAGCCGGCGCGGGCGCCCGTCGCAGCCGCGGTGTCGGCACTGCGCGTGTGTCTGGCGGCGCGCGAGTCCGCCCGCACGGGCGCGCGCGTACTGCTCGGCGGCTGAGGGCGTCGAGGTGTCGGTGCGGTTTCCGGGCGCGAGTAGGGTGGGCGGGTGAGTGAGACGTGGTGGAAGTCCGCAGTCGTGTACCAGATCTACCCGCGGAGCTTCGCGGACAGCGACGGCGACGGCATCGGTGACCTCCGCGGCATCATCGACCACCTCGACCACCTGAAGGAGCTGGGCATCGACGTCGTCTGGCTCTCGCCGATCTACGCATCGCCGCACGACGACAACGGCTACGACATCAGCGACTACCGCGCCATCGACCCTCTGTTCGGCACGTTCGACGACTTCGACGAGCTGCTCGCCGGCCTCCATGCGCGCGGCATCAAGCTCGTGATGGACCTCGTGGTGAACCACACCTCCGACGAGCACCCGTGGTTCGTCGAGTCGGCCTCCTCGCTCGACAACCCCAAGCGCGACTGGTATTGGTGGCGGCCGGCTCGCGACGGCCACCGGCCCGGCGAGCACGGCGCCGAGCCGAACAACTGGGGGTCGTTCTTCTCCGGCCCGGCCTGGCAGCTCGATCCGGCCACCGGCGAGTACTACCTGCACCTCTTCTCGCGCAAGCAGCCCGACCTCAACTGGGAGAACCCGGAGGTCCGCGACGCCGTCTACGACATGATGAACTGGTGGCTCGACCGCGGGGTCGACGGCTTCCGGATGGACGTCATCAACTTCATCTCCAAGGTCGTCGAGCTCCCTGACGGCGAGGTGCCGGCCGGCAAGCTCTTCGGCGAGGGCTACCCGTTCTTCGGCCAGGGTCCGCGCATCCACGAGTTCCTGCACGAGATGCACGAGCGCGTGTTCGCGGGCCGCGCCGACAGCACGCTCACCGTCGGCGAGATGCCCGGCGTCTCCGTGGAGCAGGCGCGGCTGTTCACCGACCCCGCCCGCGGGGAGCTCGACATGGTCTTCCAGTTCGAGCACGTCGACCTCGACCACGGGCCGGGGGGCAAGTGGGATCACCGGCCGGCGAGCGTCCTCGACCTCAAGCGCAACCTGACGATGTGGCAGGAGGGCTTGGCCGACGTCGGCTGGAACAGCCTCTACTGGAACAACCACGACCAGCCCCGCGTCGTCAGCCGGTTCGGCGACGACGGCCCGGAGCACCGCGGCGCCTCCGCCAAGGCGCTCGGGACGGTGCTGCACCTCATGCGCGGCACGCCGTACGTGTACCAGGGCGAGGAGCTCGGGATGGCGAACGTGCCGTTCGATTCGATCGACGACTTCCGCGACATCGAGACGCTCAACCACTACGCGGAGGCCGTCGACATCCAAGGTCTGGACGCCGCGGACGTGCTGGCGGCCCTGCGGCGGACGAGTCGTGACAACGCCCGAACGCCGATGCAGTGGTCGGACGCTCCGGCTGCCGGTTTCACGACGGGCACGCCGTGGATCGACGCCAACCCCGACCACGTGCACGTCAACGCGGCCGCGGAGGTGGCCGACCCGGACTCCGTGTTCGCCCACTATCGCCGCCTGATCGACCTCCGTCATCGCTCGTCGGTGGTGGCCGATGGCGACTTCACGCCGGTGCTGGCGGATCATCCCCAGATCTTCGGCTACCGCCGGGCGCTCGGCGGTCGGCAGCTGCTGGTGCTCGCCAATCTGACGGGGGAGGTCGCGCGCTACGACACCGCCGAGCTCGACACGTGGCGCGACGCCGCTTTCGCACTGGGCAACCTGCCGGATTCGCCCGCACGCGGAGTGAGCGGCGCGCTCGAGCCGTGGGAGGCGCTGGTCTTCGAGCTCGGCTGAGCTCCGGGGTTGCGCTGCCCGCGCCGCCGGGTGTGTGATGGCGGCGAACTGGTGGCGATGACGGACCGGGAGGCGCCATGGGCAACTACGTCGCGAGGGCCGAGGTGGACGTGAGAGCCCCGCGCCGAGCGGTCTGGACCGTGCTCACGTCGAGCGGTGCGAACCCCGAGATCCTCATGGGAGCGGAGGTCGTCTCCGAGTGGAAGCTGGGTTCGCGCATCGTCTGGCGCGGCGAGTGGCAAGGCAGGGCGTTCGAGGATCACGGCCGAGTGATCGAGCTCGACGACCGTGACGAGCCCTGGCGCATCGTGCTCACGCACTTCAGCCCGCTGAGCGGCCAGCCGGACGTTCCGGAGAACTACCACACCCTCCACTTCGAGCTGGAGGAGACGCCTGCGGGAACGCACGTCACCCTGGATCAGGACAACAACCCCACGGTGGAGGCCGCTCAGCACTCCCAGCAGACGTGGGAGACCATGCTGCGCGGGGTCAAAGCGGTCGCGGAGCGCGCGGCGTCGAAGCGATCGTCCGCCTGAGCGGGTCGCCGCCGCGTCGCGTCGATCAGGGCTTCTTGCCCGGCGGGTTCGGGCCCTGGTTGCCTCCGCCCTTGTTTCCGCCCTGACCGGGGCCGGGGGCAGGCTGCCCCGGCACGGCCGGCGTGGTCGGCTTCGGCGCGGGAGCCGAGTACAGGTACTTGGCCGGCGGCGCCGGGAACGCCGATCCTCCGTAGACGGCGTCGAGTGCGGCCTGGATGCGTTTGACGATCGAGAACTTCACGTTTCCGCCGCCGATGCCCTGGAAGGTCTGGCTGCGGAGCGCGACCTCGCCGGCGACGTTGCCCACCCAGGTGGCCTGTGCGACCTTCGTGGTGGAGGTGACCAGCCAGTTCTCCAGCGAGTTGTCTGTCGTTCCCGTCTTGCCGAAGAGCGGCACGCCATCTCCGGGGTTGGCCGAGGCCGCCGTGCCGCCTCCGCGCAGCACCCCCTGCAGGGCGTAGATCGCGGCGGCGGCGACTCCCGGATCGATCGGGGTGGTCGAGCACTGCGTCTTGGGCACCGCGTGCTCGGTGCCGTCGGCGTTCACGATCTTGTCGATCGCCACCGGGCTGCAGGCCTTGCCGTTGTTGGCGATGCCGGCATAGGCCGTCGCCATGGTGATCGGTGCGATGTAGTTGGTGCCGAGAACAGAAGACGGGTTCGCCCGGAACGGGTTCGTCTCCTCGTCCGCGCCGTGCACCAGCAGATCCTGTGCGCGCTCCTTGATGCCGCAGAGGTCGAGCTTGGTCGCCATCATCGCGAAGATCGAGTTGATGGAGGCCGCGGTCGCGTTCATCACGGTGGTCGAGGTGACCGTCTCGCCTTCGTCGTTGGCGACCGGCCAGGGCGCGCCGCCGATGTCGTTGCAGGGGTCGCTCTCGTGGAACGCGCTCTGCGGGAAGAGGTGCTGGGTCCCGTTCACCGATTCGTAGAGCGAATGCCCCTCTTTCAGCCATTCGAGCAGGTCGAAGGCCTTGTAGGAGGATCCGGTCTGGAATCCCTCGGATCCGCCGTCTTTGTAGTCGGTGTTGTAGTTCACGGACGTGCTGCCCGGGGCGGGAGTCGCCGTGTTGTCGTACGGCCTGTTCTGCACCATCGTGACGACGCGCCCGGTGCCGACCTCCACGGACACGTTGGAGGAGCCCAGATCGAGGTTCGGGCTGGTCGGCGGGATGTACGACGACACCGCCAGCTGGGCCTGGTGCTGGAGGTCGAGATTGAGGGTGGTGTAGATCTTCAGGCCGCCGCGGGTCAGGAAGCTCGACCGTTCGTCGTCGGTCTTTCCGAAGGTCGGGTCCTGTTCGATCGTGCGCTCGACGTAATCGCAGAAGAACGCGGCGTTGTACTGCTGAGCTGTCATGCAGCCGTTCTGCATCGCGGTGATCTTGGGCTCCACCTTGGTGGCGACGGCCGCGTCGTGCTCCTCTTTGGTGATCTTGCCGTTGATGAGCATCCGGTCGAGCACGTAGTTGCGGCGCGCCAGCGTCTGGGCGTATCCGTTCGCCGCACCGTTGTCCTTGTTCTCCGGCTTGTCGATCCTGAGGTTGTCGGGGTTGTTGAGGATGGCGACGAGGGTGGCGGCCTGCGGGAGGCTGATGTCTTTCGCCGAGACTCCGAAGTAGTACTCCGCGGCCGATTGCACACCGTAGACCCGGCCGCCGAACAGAGCGATGTTCAGATAGCTCTGCAGGATGTCGTTCTTCGAGTACTCCTTCTCGAGTCCGATGGCGTAGCGCATCTCCTTGAGCTTGCGCACGGGGTCGACCTTGGTGGCGTCGTCGTAGCACGACTGGTACGCCGCGTACTGCTTCTTCTGTACGGCGGCGGACGCGGTCGGGTCGGGCTGCTTGTTCTCGCACCGTTGCACGAGGATGTTCTTGACGTACTGCTGGGTGATGGACGAGCCGCCCTGCACCGACTTGTGCAGCGCGGTCAGCACCGCACCGCGCAGAGTGCCCGTGACGTCGACGCCGCCGTGCTCATAGAAGCGCGGGTCCTCCGTGGCGATCGCGGCGTCTTTGAGGTTCTGGGAGATGGCGTCCCAACCGACCTCCACCCGATTCTGCGAGTAGAACGAGGCGATCGGCACCTGCTGACCGTTGTAGTTCGCGTACATCGTCGACGCCTGGGCCAACGGCTCCACCTTGATGTACTCGGGGAGTCCGTCGAAGACACTGATGGTCGAGTCCGCGGCCGATCCGGTGAGCGCCACGGCGGGTGTGACGGCTGCCGCGGCGAGGACTCCGGCGACCGCGCTCAGGGCCACGAATCCGATCAGCGCAGGCGCCCACTTCCATCTTCTGCGTCGCTCTGCCGTCATGGCCGCAATGATACGCGGCCCCTCTTGCGCCTCCCCGAGGGACCGCTCCGCATGTGGAGAAACCGTTCAGGTTTCCCAGTGTGGAGGAACCGCCCGGGCGGAACGATCCGCTTACTCGCCGCCGCGCAGCTTGTCGCAGAGCACCGCCAGCGTCTCGAGCTCCTGCGGGTCGAGCCGATCGCCCACCCGCTCGGTGATCGAGCGCATGTGGTCGACCGCGACCCGGCGGAACATCTCGAATCCCGTGTCGGTCAACCGGATGACCGTGCCGCGCGCATCGCTGGGCTCCGGGCACTTGGCGACCAGGCCGCGTGCGACGAGCCGGTCGATCAGCCTGCTCACGCTCGGCTGCGTGAGCAGCACCTCCTTGTTGAGGTCGCGCAGTCGCAGCGAGCGATCGGGCTGCCGGGACAGGTTGAAGAGCACGTCGTACTCGTTGAACGAGATGTCGCGGGTGGGGAACTCGGCGGCCAGCGTTCTCATCACGGCGACCTGCGCACGGAACAGGGACTCCCAGGCCGCGACGGCGGTCGTCCTCACCCGCTTGGTCGGCTCCGCCGCTGCTGTGCCGATGCTCATGACGACACCCCTCCGAATGTTCGAGTAGTCAATGCATTCGCATCTTCTCATCATGCGCCGACAGTGCCATCCGTGCCAGCACGGCATTCGGGCTCGAGCGAGAGGGAGGCAGGATGGCGCGGATCAAAAGATTGAGGGCCGGCCGCAGAGGCTAGCGGCCGGCCCTCTCCCTTGCACCAAGAGTGTCCTGCAATCACATTCCGCGATGGCTGCCACAGCAAACAACCATTGCTCTTGAACTATATAACGAAGAGGTAACGGGTGCTAGTTATCAAGTCGTTATTTTTGCTGCGAATTCTCTATGCGCGGCCGAACGGATGTTCAGAGTCGTTCTGCCCCCGGACGGGTGGGGCATCCGTGGCTCAGGAGGCGACGCCGAACAGGTTCCCCGCGAAGCTCCCGGGTGATGCCCGCAGCATTCTTCGCGAGCCATCGGTGTCTGCGGGCCGCGCGCCGTGGGGCATGCTCGTCTCCTTCGCGTTGATGGCTTGGCGGCGTGTTGTTCACGGGGGATCGGCGAACATCGACGAGGCCCACCCGATTCGCGCGGGTGGTGCAGCGGCCCTTGCCCACGCGCCAGTGTCAGACGGTCAGACTGCCGGCGCCCAAGCCGGCCAGTCTGGTCTGCCAAGAGGCAGTCCATGCTCGTAGGAGGCGACGCGGCGGAAGGGGTGCCGGGCGCTGCTGTTGTCGAAGAACTCAGTTCGATCGGCCATCGTGCGCGCCCGGACGACGAGTTCCCAGAGCCTGGCGTACCGGTCGCGAATCTTCTGCTCGGGTACACCGTGTCCGCCGTCGCGGACCCGTTCCGCGACGCGGTTCACGCTCACCTCCACCGGGACCAGGATGACGTGCAGGGGCTGGTCACGGGGGACGCCTCAAGCTCACGTCCGATGCGCGCCCAGTGGCTGAGCTGGGTCGCACTTCGACTGGAGACGGCGCCGACGGCCTTGGCGGCATCGACCAGGTCGCCGTCCATTCGCATCGGCATCGTCTGGCTCATGACTCGAATGTAACAACTTGCTACGGCGGTCGAAGAGGGGCCGCGGAGCGGGCTTCGCGAACCGGTGCCTAGGTTGCCGTTGGATCACCGTTCTTGAGGGGGGCATCAGAGTGGCCCCGGCCGCTTGCGCTAGCCGGAGCCACTATTTCACCCTCAGGCCGAGTGCTCAGTTCCTGCGCTCTGTTTGTCCCCCTTGTTTCGGTCTCGCCGGATCATGAACGTGACCAGCAGCACGATTGCAGTCACTGGTGCGGCGAAAAGTATGATCACGATTGCTGCGATGACTAGGACGTGTACGAGTTCCATTTGCTTCAACCTAGGGGAGTGCAGCAGGTCACGGCGAGGTGTCCCACTTGGTGGTGTCGCGCACGTGGAAGGTCAACCGATAGACGCCGTCATGCCGTCAGGCAAGAAGTCAATCGAGGACAGGATCTGGTTGGTGGCAATGTGGCAGTCCCAGAACGGAAACTCCCCACTCCGGCCCAAAGCGCCCACGGACGCGTCTGCGGGGTGATGAGCGAGCTCGACATCGCCGCGTGTGCGGTTCTCGGTCGGAGGGTGGTGTTCAGCGGAATAGGTGCGCGTTGTCCTCGACCCAGGTGCGGAAAGAGCGAGACGGCTTCCCGGTGATGCGTTCGTACTCGGTCGAGATCGCCGGGGTCGCGCCGACGGCCTCACGCCAGTCCTTCACGATCTGCCGCACCCACACCTCGGGGAGGTACTGCGAGAGCATCGCGGTGGACTCCGCCTCGGTCTGCTCGATCACCGCCACGGGGCGGCCGATCACCGCACCGATCGTGTCGACCTGCTGCGTGAGCGTCAGTCGCTCCGGACCGGTCAGAACCGGCGCCAGCCCGGTCAGGGTGTCACCACTGAGAGCGATCACGGCGACATCGGCGATGTCCTGCTCGTGGATGGGTGCCTGAACCGCTTCCGGGTAGGGCAGCGGCACGGCGCTTTGGCCTTTTACACTCCAACTCCATCGGGCGGCGTTACTGGCGAATCCGCCCGGGCGGAGGAAGGTGTGGGCGATCCTGGACTCTCCGATGGCCCGTTCGGCGCGGAGGAAGCGGGAGCCGTTGAAGTCCTCAGCCGCACCGGGGAACGTCACCGACGACGAGGACAGCAGCACCACCTGCCGCACCCCGGCCGCAACGAACGCAGCAATCAGCGCTTCCGGCTCCGCGAGGTCCGCGTAGAGGAACACCCGGTCCACGGACTCGAGGGCGGCAGCGAACGACGTCGGGTCGTTCAGATCGGCCGCGAACACCTGCACGTGACCGGGCAGCGTCAGCTTTTCCGGCGTGCGGCTCGAGGCGCGCACCTCTTCACCGCGCTCCAGCAGTCCGCTGACCACTGCGCCACCGATCGCACCACTTGCGCCAACAACGAGAACCGACACTGCACACTCCTCTATTCACGAACAACGTTCGCGAACAGTATTCGTTGCGAACACCGTTCGTGTCAAGTGGTAGTGTCGGGGCGTGCATGAACGTCGAGAAGCCGCGGCCGTGCGGCGTGGTCGTGGGGCGAAGTCTCCCCTCACGGCGGAGTCGATCGTGGCGGCAGCGCTGCGCCTCATCCAGCAGCATGGCGTGGATGCGGTGGCGCTTCGGCAGGTTGCTGAGCAGGTGGAAACCGGTCCGGCGTCGTTGTATGCCTACTTCGCAGGCCGAGACGAGCTCCTCGAACACGTGCTGGATGCCGCATACGCGCAGGTGCAGCTCATCGACGCTGACGACGATGCGGATGGCTGGCGGGCGGCCCTCGCTGCCACGATCGTCAATACGATCACGACCTTGGAGCAGTACCCGGGGCTCGGTTCCGTCGCGCTCGGCACGATCCCCGTGCTCCCTGGCGCACTCCGACTCGCCGAGCACGAACTCGCGCTCATGGAAGCAGGCGGTGTCCCGGCCGGCCGTGCCGCGCTTGCTGTGGATCTCATCGCGCAGTTCGCTGCCTCGTCCGCGCTCGAGCGAACAGTCCGCTCGAGCGGCAATCGGGGCGAGGGAGAACGGGCGCACGTGCAAACGGCCTACGAGCATGCCGACCCCGAGCGGTTTCCCCGCATCCGGCAACACGCCGCCCTCTTGACGACCCCGAACGAGCAGGCGCGGCGCGACTTCGCGATCCGTGTGCTCATCGACGGAATCGACGGATCGCCTTCCTGACCGCGGCGAACACCACGTGCATCCGCAGAGCAGGGTGGACAACTTACCCGAAACCGAATACTCTGAACAAAGTATTCGGAGGTGAGCAATGGCGAAGCGTGCGGTGTCGAACCCGCTGGCACTGGCCGTCCTGGCGTGCTTGTGGGAGAAGCCGATGTATCCCTACGAGATGACGACCACGATGCGCGAGCGCGGCAAAGAAGACAGCATCCGACTCAACTTCGGCTCGCTCTACGCCGTCATCAAGTCCCTCGAGAAGCACGGCTTCATCCAGGTCGCGCAGACGGAGCGCGAGGGCAACCGCCCGGAGCGTGTGGTGTATGAGATCACCGAGGCCGGCCGCACCGAAGCCGACGAGTGGATGCGCGAGCTGATCGCGTTCCCCGTCAAGGAGTATCCGGCCATCGAGACCGGGCTCTCGCTCCTGCCCCTGCTCGCTCCGCAGGTCGCCGCCGACCTCCTCGAGCGGCGGCGCGATCTGCTCGACGCCGACCTCGCCGAGCGGCGTCGGTCACACGAGCAGGCGCTCGCCTACCCGCTCCCGGAGCTCTTCATGATCGAGTCCTCGTATCGCGTCGCGATCATGGAGGCCGAGCGGGCGTTCGTCGCCGACCTGGCCGCCCGCATCCGCGACCGCTCGCTCGGCGGCATCGACTGGTGGGAGCGGCTCTGGGAGCTGTTCGGCCAGGGATACGACATGGCCGAGATCCGGGAAGGGATCGCGGCGGGCGACTTCGGGCAGGAGGTGACCGAGCTGCTGGGCACATAGCCCGGCGTCCGAACGAGACACACCCGAACGACATACACAGAACGATGGCCGGAGAGCGGCAACTCTCCGGCCATCCACACCTTCGATCGTTCCTCACGGAACCTGCGTCAACAGTCACCGAGGGCATGTCCATGATATGCCCGCGCGGTGGCTGCCCGAGATGAAAGGAAGCCACCCGTGGCATCACAGAACGGCTCGGCGCTCGTCGCCGAGCACCTCGTCAAGTCCTACAGCGGAGGCCGGGGCAAGCCGGTCATCCGCGCCGTCGACGATCTCGGCTTCGAGGTCGCCTCCGGCACCGTCTTCGGACTGCTCGGCCCCAACGGGGCGGGCAAGTCCACCACGATGAAGATCCTGTCCACGCTGGCGAGAGCCGACTCCGGCACGGCGTTCGTCGCCGGGATCGACGTCACCAGGAACCCGGGCCGGGTGCGCCGAGCCATCGGCTTCGTCGCGCAGAAGCCCGTCTCCGACCCGAACGACACGGGGGCCGAGAACCTCGTGCTCGCCGGGCGGCTCCAGGGGATGAGCGGGCGCGGCGCCCGGGCGCGTGCGGCCGAGCTCCTCGACCGCTTCGGCCTGGCCGAGCACGCCCGGCGCCAGGTCAAGACCTACTCGGGCGGCATGGCCCGCAAGCTCGACGTCGCCATCGGCCTCATGCACCACCCGCAGGTGCTGTTCCTCGACGAGCCGACCACCGGCCTCGACCCCGAGGCGCGCGCCGAACTGTGGGCGGAGCTCGAGCGGATGACCGCCTCCGAGAACCTCACCGTGCTGCTCACCACCCACTACCTGGACGAGGCCGACCGACTGGCCGACCGGCTGGCGATCGTCGACCACGGCCGGATCGTGGTGGGAGGCACACCGGAGGAGCTGAAGAACGGTCTCCGCGGCGACGCCGTGATCGTCGAGCTGGCGCCCGACGCCGATCCGTTCGCAGCGCTCACCGCGCTCGAACGCGTCGACGCCCTCCGCGAGGTCGGCGGCGACGGGCGGACCCTGCGCGCGCGTGCCGACAACGGCGCCGCCACCCTTCCCGCAGCGCTCGCCTCGCTGGAGGCCGCGGCCGTGACCGTCGCCTCCGCGACGGTCGCCCGGCCCAGCCTGGACGACGTCTATCTGCGGCACACCGGCCGCACCTTCACGCGGGCCCAGGAGTCCGCCGAGCACGTTCTGGAGACCGCATCATGACCGCCATCGGCACCGTGACCACAGCGACCCACCGCCGCGTGGGCCCGACGTTCCCGACCCACACCGCCCTGCTCACCGGACGCCAGCTCCGCTGGGCCATCCGGATGCCGGCGTTCCTCGTGATGAACCTGGTGCAGCCGGTGATCTGGCTGCTGCTCTTCGGGCAGCTCTTCAAGTCCGTGACAGAGATCCCCGGCTTCGGGGTCGGGCAGAGCTACCTGGAGTACTTGACGCCGGGCATCGTGATGATGCTCGCGCTGTTCGGCAGCGCGTGGTCGGGAACGGTCTACATCCAGGACATGGATCGCGGGGTGATGGACCGCTTCCTCACCTCGCCCACCAATCGCGGAGCCATGATCGTCTCGACGCTGGTCTACCAGTCGATCCTCGCCGTCGTGCAGTCGCTCATCGTCGTGGGGATCGCGTTCTGGGCGGGAGCGCGGTTCGACGGCGGCCTCGGCGGGATGCTGCTGCTCCTGCTCGGCGTCGTGCTGCTCACCGCGGTGTTCTGCTCGTTCTCGAACGCCGTGGCACTGCTCGCCCGTGATCAGACCGCGCTGATCGGTATCTCGCAGCTCATCACGCTGCCGCTGATGTTCCTCAGCTCGGCGATCATGAACACGAAGCTGTCACCGGAGTGGGTGCGGAACGTCGCAGCGTACAACCCGTTCGAGTGGGCCGTCATCGTCGGCCGGGAGGCGCTCAGCGCGCATCCCGACTGGGCCGCCCTCTGGGGTCACGCCGGTCTCCTCGCCGCCCTCGCGGTGATCATGGCGGCCCTCGCGACCAGCGCCTTCCGCGTGTACCAGCGCTCAGCGTGACGGGGCAGGGGTCGTGGCGGCGGGAGTGAGGTCCGCCGCCGCGTCCCCTCCTCTCGGGGCTCGTGCACGCACCAGACCGATGGCGAAGAATCCGACCAGCACCCACCCTGCGAGGTAGATCGCCCAGTAGTACATGAAGAAGTTCGCGGGGGCGGTCGCGAAGGTGATCCCGGCCTGCGCGATCAGCAGCCCGAAGACCGTCGCGAACATCCAGCGCCGCCGGATCAACGCCACGACGAACGAGAGGATCACCAGGAGCACCGCAGGGATGACGTTCCAGACGACCGGCGTGAGCGACGTGAACTCCGCATCGTCCGAAACCGTGAGCAGCGCGCGGACCGTGGCCAGCCGGACGTCGTCCGAGATCGGGACGGCCAGAGGGTTCCGCGCCTCGAACTCGTCGATGTATCCCTGGGCCATACCGCTGATGAGGAAGTCCCCGCCCAGAGTCCGCTCCACGGGCACACGGCCGATGGCGTTCGTCGCCAGGAACGTCTGCATCCTCGCGTGCAGGAACGCTCCGGGGTTCTCTGCGACGAGGGAGGCGTAGGCGAGCTCGAACTCGGTGAGGTGGGCTCGATAGTCGGCCCGGAGCACCTTCTTGGTGAAGAAGGTCGGGATGTTGTAGATGTTCGGGTCGCGTTTCACGATGTCGAGGTCGACGACCCGGTCGATCGCCGCCAGGTTGCGCTCGAGGTTCGGTCCGCCGAGATCGCCCTGCAGCATCACCGCGAGCGGGTTGTACACGGCCGTGACCGCGTACCGCGGGCTCGTGGTGGCGGCGCTGACACCGGCGAGCCCGGTGAACACGAGCCCGGTCGCGATGAGGGCGGCGACCGCTTTGCGTGCCGGGACGCCGACTTTCCGTGGCCGGAAGACCCGGAGCGAGATCGCCAGAACGGGGATCAGTACGAGCAGGAACGCCGCCTCCGACCGCCAGAACGCCGCCACGGTGATCGCCGTCGTGAGGAAGAAGAACTCGCGGTAGCGGTCGGTCACCAGGTCGCGACGCAGATGGATGACCAGTACCCGGAAGAGGACGGCGAGTTCGATGTAGGCCATCATCGTGACCCGGATCGGGTACTGGTTGAACAGGAGGACGGGGAAGAACAGGAACGGGATGACGAGGAGATAGGCGAGCCGTGCCCGCGGCACGAGCGACCACGACCGCGCCACGACGTACCCCGCGACGAAGGACCCGAACACGAACTGGACGATGACGATTCCGACCGGGGTCGGGATGAGGTTGAGGGCGACCGCGAAATAGACGCTCGTGAAGATGTGCTGCCACGTGCCCAGCCAGTTCTCCTGGACGTCGGTGAGCACGTAGAACTCGTCGTAGACCCAGAACCCCGGCCACATCAGCAGCAGCACGATCGCGTTGACGCCGACGAGCACCAGGGCGACCACGAGCCAGCGGCGGTAGACCGGGTCGCCGCTGCGAACCTTCGCGAAGAAGGGTCGTGCGAAGTAGATCGCCACCGCGAGGAGCAGGAGGAAGAGCCCGCGGATGCCGAACCAGATGACGACCCTGGCGATCCTGATGAATTCGGGAGAAGGCGAGAAGTCCTGACTGCCGAGGTCTGTCGGCAAGGCGGCCGCGAACGGCGGATCGAATGCGACGATCGACGCCAGCACGATGAGTGGCACGCCGATCACGAGGGCGAGGACCCCTGACGAGAGTACGGGGCGCGTCAGAATTCGCATTGCGGTATTGTACATGGATCATGCTGATCTCAGATTTCACATCGCGCATGGGTCCGCTGCTCCGACAGCTCGTGCGCTTCCTGTCGACCACGGTCGTCGGCGTGGTGATCGATGTGGGCGGGTTCGTGCTCCTGGTGATGGCCGGCGTCCCGGCCGGTGTCGCGAATCTGATGAGCGCCGGCGTCTCGGTGCTCGCCGTCTACGCCCTCAGTCGGGGGATGGTCTTCCCCGGTCGGCACACCGTCGGCGGATTGCTCGCGTTCTTCGGTTGGTATGCGGTGTCCATCCTGCTCTTCTCCTGGCTCATCCAGTGGGGCGTCGACGCGCTGGCGCTTCCGGAGCTTCTGGCGAAGCTGATCTCGTTGCCACTGTCCTTCACCCTCAACTTCGTCGCCGTTCGCACCATCTTCGCCGTCGTCGATCGCGCGACGCATCGGGGTGACGGATGACGGGTGAAAAGCGTGATGCTTTAGACCTGAATACGTGGCAATCAGCTATTTGAGTACTTTACGCTCGTATTTCATGACGAGTTTCGACACCGGGCAGCAAGCGGTCCGCGCGGTCTTCACCGACCTCGACGGAACCCTCGTCTCGACCAAGCGCGCGAACTACGGCGCGTACCGCGACGCCCTCGCGTCGGTGGGCGTCGACTTCTCCTGGCAGACGTTCCTGTCGACGTGGGGAGCCGACTCCCGTGACTTCCTGCCGCTGGTCGCGCCCGAACTCAGCCGGGCGCAGATCGACGAGGTGCGAGCGGAGAAGGCGCGTCGGTATCCCGGTTATCTGCGGACGACCGAGCTGAACGAGCCGCTGGTCCGGCTCCTGCGCACCTGGGCATCGAGCGTCCCCGTCGCCCTCGTCACCACCGCGAAGCGCGACGGCGTCGACGCGGTCATCGCCCACCACGGGCTCGAGCGACTGTTCTCGTTCATCGTGTGCGGCGACGACATCGAGCGTTCGAAGCCCGAACCGGAGGCCTACAGCCTCGCGGTCGAAGCGGTCGGCCTGCGCCCCGCGGAATGCGTCACCTTCGAGGACTCCGATGTCGGCATCGAGGCGGCAGAGCGCGCGGGCGTGGCCGTCATCCGCGTCAACTGGTCCGGCGATGAGAAGAACTAAGGGCTCCCGCCTCCGCCTCGGCCTCCTCGTCACGGCGGTGGTCGGGATCGTCGTGTTCGGCCTGGCGAACACCGGGCACATCATCGACGTCCTCGCCGCGTGGCCTCCACAGCTCGACCTGTTCTGGATCGGCGTGGCGATGATCCTCGTCCTCCTCGGCAACGTGGCACGGGCGGTCCGTACGAAGACCGTCCTGGACCAGGCGCGCCCCGGCAAGCTCCGGTACCATCTGGACGCCCTCGCGGTCGGCGTGCTGTTCAACATCCTGTTGCCGTTCCGTGCGGGCGAGATCGCCAGGGCGGGAGTGCTCAGCCGCCGCCTGAGGATCAGCCTGCTCTACACCGCGACCGCCATCGCCATCGAGCGCCTGCTCGACGTCGCGGTCGTGGCGGGCGCCCTTCTCGTGTTCGGCACCGTCTCGGGACTGTCGTTCGACGTGCTCGGCGCCGCCGTGCCGATGCTCGTGCTCGTGATCGCGGTCATCGTGGCGTTCGTCCTCTTCGTCCGCGAGAACCGCGTGCTCATGCGACTGGTCTTCGCCCTCACCGGCCTGCTCGCCGACGGACCCCGTGCTCGCCTCCGGATGTCGTCGTGGTCGCTCATCCATGGCTACCAGGCGCTGCTCCGGTCGCCGTCCCAGGTGATCCGGTACATCGTCGCGTTCGTCCTGTCGTGGAGCGGGTACCTCCTGGCGGTCTACATCATCCTGGAGCGCGTGTTCACGACAGCCGCGGTCCGCCCGGTCGGCGCCGGGGTGTTCGCCCCGTTCGTCTTCCCCGAGACGCTCTTCGGTCTGCCGTTCCTCTCCGACTACACCGTGGAGCTCGGACTGCATCTCACCGCGGTCGGCGCGCTCACCGACCCGATCTGGGTCCTCTCGCTCGCGTTCGTGATCTGGACCGTGCTGAATCTGCCCACCGCGATCTACGGCGTGGTCCGGCTCTTCAGCAGGTCGTTCTTCGGGCGCGTCGACGATGACGCCTCGGCGGGGACCATCGCCCGACTCGACAGGAGCCAGCGCAAAGACCACGAGCTCTCCAGCTTCGTCGACTCGTTCCTGCGCAGAGACGACCTCGCCATGGTCATGCACAAGCTGGAGATGACCAGCGACCTCGAGGTGCTGCGCTTCTTCAAGGGCGGGTCGGATGCGGTCACCGCACTCGTCCGCGACGACGGCGAGACCCGGGTGCGCAAGGTCGTCCCCGAGCGCTATCGGGAGAAGCTGGCCCAGCAGTACCGCTGGCTGCAGAAGCACAGCGAGACGCCGTCGATGGTGCGCGCGCTGAGCGAGGCCGACGGTCCCGGGTACTACTTCTTCGACATCGAGTTCGATCCGCGCATGGCGACCATGTTCCGGTATGTGCACACGGCGCCGGCCGACGCCTCGCGGCGTGCGCTGCTCCACGTGTGGAACGTGATGTTCGATCACGTCTACGACCTCCGTCCGGAGGAGCGGCATCCGGAGGCCCTGGCCACATACGTCCGTGATCGCCTGACGGATCGGCTCGGTCAAGCCGCAGCCCGGCACGAACAGCTCGCCGCCGTCCTCGACTGCGACACCGTCGTGATCCGGGGCCGGGAGTACCCGAATCTGCATCGTCTGCTCGCCGACATCACCGCGGACGAGAGGGCGTGGTCCGATCTGGAGACGTACCGCGAGTCGACCGCGATCCACGGCGACCTCACGATCGACAACCTGCTCATCGACCAGGAGAGCGGCCGGGTTCTCATCATCGACCCGTCCGACGACAATCAGGTCCGCGGCCCGGTGCTCGACTTCGCCCGGCATTTCCAGTCGCTCTGGGGAGGCTACGAGTTCCTCAACGAGAGCGACCAGCGGCCCGAGGTGCGCATCGACCGCGCTGCGGGACGCGCCGAGATCGACTTCGAGTCGTACCGTTCCGCGGGCTACCAGGAGCTGTCCGAATGGACCGAGGCGCTGGCCGCGGAACGCCTGACGCCCAGCGAGCTGCGCAGCCTCCCCTTCCACGTCGGTCTGCTCTACGGCCGCATGCTCAGCCACCGCGTCGTCATCGACCCCGACACGGCGCTCGTGTACTTCGCGCGCTCCGTCCAGTTCCTCGACCAGTTCCACGCGCAGTACGACGCCGCGGCGCTGGCTGCCGACTCCCGACCAGCGGAGAAGCCGTGAAGACCATCATCGCCATCCCTGCCTACAACTGCGCCCCGCAGCTCCCGCGCGTACTCGCCGGGCTCGATCCCGAGCGTGCCAGCGGTGTGCACGAAGTCTGGGTCGTCGACAACGGCAGCACCGACGGCACAGCCGAAGTCGCTGTTCAGCAGGCTGCGGGCTGGAGCAATCTGCGCGTGTTCCGCAATCGCCGCAACGTGAACCTCGGCGGCACGCACAAGACGGTCTTCCTCAAGGCGCGGGAGGCCGGCGCGACCCACGTCGTCATCCTGCACGGCGACGACCAGGCGAGGGCCCAGGAGGCGTACGAGCTCATCGCTCTGGCCTCGGTGGGCGGCCCGCAGACGATCCTCGGATCACGGTTCGCGCGCGGCGCCCGCCTGCACGGCTACGACGCCAAGCGGATCCTCGGCAACCGGGTGCTCAACGGGATCTACTCGATCGGCACCCTGCGTGCGCTGACCGATCTCGGTTCCGGCCTCAATCTCTTCGCCCTCGCCGACCTCGACCCGCGCACGTACCTGCGCTTCGGCGACAAGCTGAGCTTCAACTACGAGCTCATCCTCGATCTGATCGGGCGCGGGGTGGACTTCCGCTACCACCCGATCACCTGGCGCGAGGAAGACCAGGTCTCCAACGCGCGCAACGTCCGGGTCTTCACAGACGGGCTGTCGATCCTGGCGCGCTGGCGCTTCCGGCGCGACCCCTGGGGACCTGCCGCCCCCGCCACCGACTACGAATGGGACCGACTCGCATGACCGATGGACTACAGATCGTCCTCCCGATGGCCGGGCTCGGCCAGCGCTTCCGGGCGGTGGGGGAGTTGCTCCCGAAGCCGCTCATCGACGTCGACGGCCAGCCGATGTTCCGCAAGGCCCTCTCGTCGCTGGCACGCGCCGGCGTCACGGGCGAGGTCACAGCGGTGATCCGCGCTGAGCTCCAGCGTGACCACGGCCTCGGAACGGCACTCGTGGAGGCCCTTCCCGGGCTGACCGTGGTGGAGCTGCCGGCTCCGACCGGCGGCGCTGCGGAGACCGTCCTCGCCGCGCACCTCGACCCGGAGCGTCCGCTGCTCGTGATGGACTGCGACATCGCCTTCGAGAGCGACGGCTACGCGTCCGCCATCGCGCATGCGGCGGCCGGTGCCGCCGACGGCGTCCTGCTCTCGTTCCGGTCGACGGATCCTCGGTACAGCTTCGCGGAGACCGATCGAGAAGGCCGCGTCGTCCGCACCGCCGAGAAGGTCGCCATCTCGGAGAACGCGCTGATGGGCGTCTACTTCTTCAGTCGCGCCGGCGATTTCGTGTCGGCCGCCGAAGACGTGGTGGCCTCCGCACAGGCGTCCGAGACGCCCGAGTCGTACCTCTCGCTGGTCTACAACCGGCTGCTCGAGCGCGGCGCGACCATCGCGCTCGCCACGGGCACCTTCTATTGCTTCGGAACGCCCGAGGAGCTCGCGGCCTACCGCGAGACGCACCTTCCGGTCGGCTGAGGCGGCGGTCCGCCCTCAGAGCGGGCGGCTCTCCTCAGAGCGGGCGGCTCTCCTCAGAACAGGTCGGGGGAGGGCGCGCTCGCGTGGCGGATCGAGACGTCCGCGTGGCGGTCGAACCGGTAGCCGACGCCGCGCACCGTGCGCACGATGTCCTCGTAGCGCGCGAGCTTGGCGCGCAGCCGCCGCACGTGGACGTCGATGGTGCGCTCGTTCGGGATCTCGTCCTCGTCGGCGTTCGACCACAGCGACGAGATCAGCTCGGCGCGCTCGATGGTGCGGCCCTCGCGCAGCACGAGGTACTGCAGCAGCTCGAACTCCTTGTAGGTGAGCGAGACGGTCTGGTTGTCGAGGATGAGGCGCTTGCGCGAGATGTCCACGACCACGCCGGAGGCGGCACGATCCTCGTCCTCGTCGGGAACGACGGTGTGGCGGTGCTTGGCGATCGCGGCCGGGTCCTGCAGGGCGAGGCGCACGACGTCGACGTCGCGGCCACCGGCGCCGGCCGGGGCGAGAGCGACGGCGGCGTAGGTCTCGGCGGCGGGCGCGAGCTCGGCGGTCAGCTGCTTGAGCGCCTCCACGATGCGGCCGAGGTCCGTGCCGGCGGCGGCGGCCTTCAGCTCGTCGATGCCGACGTAGAGGACGAACCCGCGGGCCTCGGTCCCCTCGGGGACGGCGCGGAGGCGCGGGGCGGGAGCGGAGACCTGCTCGGCGAGAGCGGCGGAGGGACGGATGGAGTCGACAGTGGCGAGAGACATGAGAGGAAAGTCCTTCAGTGATGATGATGCGTCCGGACCCCGGTGCGGCTGCAGCTCTGTCGAGGTGCGCCGGAGGTCAGGGTTTCCGGTGTGACGTTGTCCCGATTCAGATACGGGACCGATGCACGGGTGCGTTCGTGTGGCGCGCCCGGGGAGCTGTGCCCGGCGTCGACGCTCGTCTGCGTCGGAGGGCGACCGCTCGGCGAAAGGGTCGTCAGATTAGCGACACATTCGGCAACACATGACCGAGTCGCGGCCGGGCATCATCATGCCGGCATCCCCGAGGGCCTCGAAGGAGGTCAGGGTACGCGAGTTGTCAGTCATGTCGAGTAGTAAACCGTCTCATGACTCGCGGTGTCAAATCGTTACGGAATATTGCGGGTCTTCTGGATGGCCCTACACCGTGCCGTACAAACGGTCTCCGGCGTCGCCGAGACCCGGCACAATGTATCCGTTCTCGTTCAGGCGCTCGTCGAGGGCGCCCAGAACGATGGTCACATCGCGGCCCTGCGTCGCCTTCTCGAGAGCCTCCAGGCCCTCCGGAGCCGCCAGGATGCAGATGGCTGTCACGTCGACGGCGTTGCGCTTGAACAGGAAGTCGATCGCGGCGCCCAGCGAGCCTCCGGTCGCCAGCATCGGGTCGAGCACGAAGCACTGCCGGTCGGACAGGTCCATCGGGAGCCGCTCGGCGTAGGTGGTCGGCTCGAGCGTCTCCTCGTTGCGCGCCATCCCGAGGAAGCCGACCTCGGCGGTCGGCATCAGCCGGACCATTCCCTCCAGCATCCCGAGCCCCGCGCGCAGGATCGGCACGACCAGCGGTCGCGGCTGGCTCAGGGTGACGCCGGTCGTCGTCGTCACGGGCGTCTCGATCTGCACCGGCTCGACCCGCACCGCCCTCGTCGCCTCGTAGGCGAGCAGCGTGACCAGCTCCTCGGTCAGCGCCCGGAACACCGGCGACGGGGTGTCCTTGTTGCGGAGCACGGAGAGCTTGTGGGTGATGAGGGGGTGGTCAGCTACGTGCACTCGCATAGGCTCAAGGCTAGCCGAACCCGCCATCGCACGGACCCGTCAGAGGAGGACCCGTGAGCCTGCCCGTCCCCGTCGACTTCGAGGAGTGGATGCGCCGTGCGATCGCCGACGCGCGCCTCGCCTTCGACACCGGGGACGTGCCGGTGGCGGCGCTCGTGATCGACGAGCACGGGCAGGTCATCGGCACCGGACGCAACGAGCGCGAGCTGCACCGCGATCCGACCGCGCACGCCGAGATCCTCGCGCTGCGCGCCGCGGCGGCCTCCCGCGACGACTGGCACCTGGAGGGCTGCACCCTGGTCGTGACGCTGGAGCCGTGCGTGATGTGCGCGGGTGCGGTGCTGGCCGCCCGGGTGCCGACGGTCGTGTTCGGGGCCTGGGATGAGAAGGCGGGCGCAGGCGGGTCGGTCTACGACGTTCTGCGCGACCGCCGGCTCAACCATCAGGTCGCGGTGTACCCCGGCGTGCTCGCCGAAGACTGCGCCGACCTCCTGCTCGACTTCTTCCGCGCCAAGCGCTGACCCCAGCCATCGCTTCCTCACTTTCTCCCGCCCGCTCCCGGTGTGTCGCGGGAAGAAGTGAGGAAGCGATGGATGGGGTCAGGCGGGAAGGGACTCCAGCCACTCGGAGAAGGCGGCTCGGGAGGCCTCCTGCATCCGGGCGGAGTAGAGCTCGCGGTCTTCGCGCAGCGCCTCCGGGTCGATCGCGTGCTCGTCGAGTTCGCCAGTTCCCTGAAGATTCGTGCCGTCGGCGACCCACTGCTCGTGCATCTCGTCGGTGACCTCGGGATGGAACTGCACCGCCAGCGCGAAGCCGCCGATCGCGAACGCCTCGTTGGAGTAGTCGCTCGACGACGCCAGCCGAGTGGCCCGCTCGGGCAGCTCGAAGGTGTCGCCGTGCCACTCGACCACGGGCACGCCCTCGAAGTGGCGGATGGGGGAGGCCGCACCGGCCTCCGTCGGCTCCACGCGTCGGAAACCGATCTGGGTGGTGTCGCCCTTGTAGACGCGCTCGCCGAGGGCGCCCGCCATCAGCTGTGCGCCGAGGCAGACGCCGAGCGTCGGCAGCTCGGCGTCGAGCCGCGAGCGCAGCAGCGCCTGCTCCGCGGCGAGGAACGGGAACTGCTCGGTCTGATACGCGCCCATCTCGCCGCCGAGCACGACGACGAGGTCGGCCTCCGTCGGGTCGATCGTGGCGACGTCCTCGGCCGTGACGTCCACGATGCGGAGCTCGTACCCGTGCTCGGTGAGGACGGGCCCGATGTTGCCGAGGTGGATGGAGGGGTCGTGCTGCAGGATCAGTGCGGTGCGGGTCACTCGAGTCCTTTGATGACGATGGTGTCGGTGGCGGGATGCTGCTCGTTCGGGTCGACCCAGACGTCCGGCTCGATGTAGATGACGCGCGCGACCGGCACGGCTTCGCGGATGCGGCTCTCGATGCTGTCGATCGAGGCCGCGACCTCCGCGAGCGGGAGGCTGCCGGCGAGCGCGAGCTTGGCGCCGACGAGCAACTCGTCGGGCCCGAGGTACAGCGTGCGCATGTGGATGATGCGCTCGGCCTCGTCGCCGGCGAGGATGGCGCGCTCGATGGCCGCGACGTCGGTGTCGGACGCTCCCTCGCCGACCAGGAGGCTCTTGGTCTCGATGCCGAGGATGATCGCGACGGCGACCAGCAGCAGGCCGATGAGGACCGTGCCGATGCCGTCCCAGACGCCGTTGCCGGTGACGATGGTGAGCCCGACGCCGAGGAGGGCGAACACGAGGCCGGTGAGAGCGGCGACGTCCTCCAGCAGCACCACCGGCAACTCCGGTGCCTTGGCTCGGCGGATGAACTGCGGCCACGACATCCCCCTGCGGAGCGGGTTGGACTCATGGACGGCGGTGCGGAGCGAGAACGACTCCAGGCCGATCGCGATGAACAGCACCAGCAGCGGCAGCCACCAGTTCTCCAGAGGATGCGGGTGCGTGAGTTTCTCCACACCCTCGTACAGCGAGAACACCCCGCCGACGGAGAACAGGATGATCGAGACGACGAAGGCGTAGACGTAGCGCTCGCGGCCATAGCCGAACGGGTGCTCCTTGTCGGCCTTCTTCTTGGCCTGGCGGCCGCCGAGCAGGAGGAGCAGCTGATTGCCGGAATCGGCGACCGAGTGCACGCCCTCCGCGAGCATCGAGGAGGAGCCGGAGAACGCCCAGGCGATGAACTTCGTGAGGGCGATGCCCAGGTTGGCGGCGAAGGCCGCGACGATCGCCCTGGTGCCGCCTTCTGCGCTCATGCCCTCATCCTAGGATGGCCGCATGACCGACACGCAGAACGTCACGCTGCCCACCATCGCCATGCTCGGCGCCGGCTCGATGGGCCGCGCGATCCTCTCCGGGCTGACCGCGCCCGGAGTGGAGGTGGCAGGTGGGATCAGGGTGACCAACCGCTCGGCCGCGCGGGCCGCCGAGCTCTCCGGGATCCCCGGCGTCACCGCCTTCGCCACCGAGAAGGACGGTGCGGCGAACCGCCTCGCCGTCGACGGCGCCGCCATCGTCATCGTGGCGGTCAAGCCGGCGATGGTGCCCGACCTGCTGCGTGAGATCTCGTCGTCGCTGAACCCGGGGACCATCGTGGTCAGCGTGGCCGCCGGCGTCACGGTCGCGACGTTCGAGTCGCTGCTGCCGGAGAACATCGTCGTCGTGAGGTCGATGCCGAACACCCCTGCGGTGGTCGGCAAGGCCGTCACCGGGATCAGCCCGGGGACACGCACCGAGCCCGACGACCTCGAACTGGTCCGGTCGCTCTTCGAGACCGTGGGGGAGGTCGTGGAGGTGCCGGAGTCGCAGCTCGACGCGCTCAGCACGATCTCCGGCTCCGGCCCGGCGTACGTGTTCCTCCTGGTGGAGGCGCTCACCGCAGCCGCCGTCGAGAAGGGTTTCACCGCGGAGCAGGCGCGCATCCTCGTGAACGGCACCTTCCTCGGCGCTTCGGAGCTGCTGGTCGCCTCCGGAGAAGACCCGGCCGAGCTGCGCCGCCGCGTCACGAGCCCCAAGGGCACCACCGAGCGCGCCATCGAGGTCCTCGCCTCCGCCGACCTCCCCACCCTCTTCACCCGGGCCACCGACGCCGCCCTGGCCCGCGCCCGCGAACTCGCCGCCCCCACCACCCCCTAACCCCCGCCCCCAGCAATCGCTTCCTCACTTTCTCCCGCAAAACGCCGGTGGGAGGCGGTAGAAAGTGAGGAAGGGATGGCTACGGGCGGCGGGACGCTCGGGCGTAGGCGCGGCGGACGATGAGGGGAGCCCGCGGAGTGGGGCCGGCGAGGTCGTCGACCGTGAGGAAGACGACATCCCAGCCCGCGGCGGCCTGGCGTTCGCGGCGATAGATGTCCTCGCGGTAGGTGTCCGCGTCCGTCCGGTGATGATCGCCCAGGTATTCGATCGCGAGCCGGTGATCCGGATAGGCGAGATCGACCATGGCGATGCGTCGCTCCCGATCGTGAACGTCGTGATTCAGAGAAGGCTCCGGCAGGCCTGCGCGCACCAGTTCCAGGCGCAGTCGCGACTCCTGCGGTGAGAGCGGGCCGTATCTCACGAGCTCGAAAGCCTCCCTGAGGCGACGGACGCCGGGCCGACGCCCGTGGTGTCGGATCGCTGACTCCAATTGGTCGCGCGTGTGAGACGGGGCCGTGCCGGAGTACGGCTCGTCTCCGGTGATCAGCCAATCCCCGATGGCGACGAGGTCGTCGATCGGAAGGACCCCCGACAACTGAGCCCAAGCGTCCTCGGCCGCGACCACCTGCATGTCGTCGAGCGTCACGATGCGGTGGCCGGCACCACGCAACTCGTGCCCGACCACGCCATCCATTCGCGGCGGCTTGAGGGGAGCGAACACGGCGACGTGCACGTCGCGCGATTGCACGGCCCACCGCAGCGGGAACCCGTGGAGGGCCGCAGCCGAGTGATGACTGAAGATGTGGCCGGGTCGACGCAGAGCCGCATACGCACGGCAGCGCACCCGGTGATCCTCGATGTCGACATCGATGGTGCGTACCCCGCGAAAGCTCCGTTGCACGCCTGGCCCGTACAGCTGCCGACGGGACAGGCCCGCATCCCGTCCCTCGGCCACCGTGAATCCACGTCGTTCAACCAGTCCACTCACCCGACAATCCTGAACGCCGCGCCCCTCCCCTTCACGGTTATCCACAGAGCAGCCATCCGTTCCTCACTTTCTCCTGCAACACGCCGCGCTGGGGCGAGAGAAAGTGAGGAATCGATGGCTGCGGACGGGGCGCGGCGCGGCGCGAAGTCGCGGGTCAGGCGTCGAGGGCGGCGAAGCGTTCGATGTCGGCGGAGGCGCCCGAGACGATGATGAGGTCGTGGTTGGAGACGACGGTGTCGGGGGTCGCGTAGGTGAACGGCTTGCCGGGGCTCTTCACGCCGACGACGGTGATGTTGTACCGGCTCCGCACGCCCGACTCCGACAGGTTGACGCCGCGGATCGGCTTCGGCGGGAACATCTTCACCAACGCGAAGTCGTCGTCGAACTCGATGAAGTCGAGCATCCTCCCCGACACCAGGTGCGCCACGCGCTCGCCGGCCTCGGCCTCCGGATAGATGACATGGTTCGCGCCGATGCGCTCCAGGATCTTGCCGTGCGACTGCGAGATCGCCTTCGCCCAGATCTGCGGCACGTGGAGGTCGACCAGGTTGGCGGTGATGAGCACGCTGGCCTCGATCGACGACCCGACGGCGACGACCGCGATCGAGAAGTCCTCGGCGCCGATCTGCCGCAACGTCTCGATCGAGCGCGCGTCCGCCTGCACGGTGTGCGTCACCCGGTCGGCCCACTTCTGCACGAGCCCGGCGTCCGTGTCGATCGCGAGGACCTCCCGGCCCAGCCGATCGAGCTGTCCCGCCGTCGCCGCACCGAAGCGGCCGAGGCCGATCACGAGCACGGGGGCGTTGTGCTTGATCCGGTCAACCAACGAGCGGCCTCTCCTCGGGGTTCTGGTAGAGCTGCTTGCGCTGGCTCTGCGCGAGCGCCGCAGCGAGTGTCACTGTACCAACGCGGCCGCAGAACATCGTGGCGGCCATCACGTAGACGCCGGCGTCGGGCAGTTTCTCGGTCAGGCCGGTGGAGAGGCCGCAGGTGGCGAACGCGGAGATCACGTCGAACAGCACGTGGTCCAGCGGCGCCTTGGTGATCTGCAGGATGAGGATGCTCGCGACCGCCACGATCGTCGCGCCCCAGAGCGCCACCGCGACCGACAGCCGCAGCACGTCGATCGGGATGCGGCGCTTGAACGCGTCCATCGACTCCACGCCGCGCGCCTCGGCGAACGCCGCGAGGAACAGCACGGCGAGCGTCGTCACCTTGATGCCGCCTGCGGTGGAGGCCGACCCGCCGCCGATGAACATCAGCATGTCGGTGACGAGCAGACTCGAGCCGTGCAGGTCCTGGATGGGGATGGTCGAGAAGCCTCCCGAACGCGACATCGTCGACAGGAACAACGACTGGAAGACCGTGTGCCCGGCGTCCAGCCGGCCGAACGTCTTGGGGTTGTCGTATTCGAGCACGATGTAGAGCACCGTCCCCGCCGCCAGCAGGATGACCGAGGTCAGCAGGGTGAGCTTGACGTGGATGGACCAGCGCCTGCGTCGTTTGCGCAGATTGGAGGCGATGGCCAGGATGACCGGGAACCCGATCGCGCCGAGGAACACCCCGATCATGAGCGCGCCGAGGAACCAGTAGTCGTTCACGAACGGCGTGAGGCCTTCGGTGTTCGGCGCGAAACCGGTGTTGGTGAAGGCCATCGCCGAGTAGTAGAGGCTCTCCCACAGCGAGCTGCCGACGTCCATCCCGGCGATGAGCATGCGGGGGAACAGCAGCAGTGCGATGCCGCCCTCGATGACGACCATGCTGATCGCGACGGTGCGCAGCAGCTTGCCGACGTCGCCGAGGAGCACCGCCTGGCCCTCCGCCACCGGGCCGGCGTGGATGCGCTGCGGGTTGCTGTCGCTCGCCGCGATGAGCTTGGCGCGCAGCCCGAGGCGGCGCGAGATCACGAGGCCGAGGATGCTCGCCATCGTCAGCACGCCGACAGCGCCGACCTGCACGCCGATGTACACGAGCAGGTGCCCGAACACCGACCAGTGGGTCGCCATGTCGACGGTGGAGAGGCCGGTCACGCAGATGACGGACACCGCGGTGAAGAGCGAGTCGGCCAGGCCCGTCCAGGTGCCGGAGGCGGAGGCGAACGGCAGCGAGAAGAGCAGCGTGAAGACCAGGATCAGCAGCGCGAAGACGAGGATCGCGAACCGCGAAGGGCTCCGCTGCGCGAAGGCGTTGACTGCCGCGCGAGCGCGTCCCCCCGCGGCCGCGGACCCCCGCCGGGCCGCCTGCGTCGTGCGCATCGTCCGTTCCTCCCACCGACAGCTTCGGACATGGTACTCCGCCACCCGTACGACTAGCCTGGTGCAATGGCCGACATCTTCGACGTGATCGCCGACCCGACTCGTCGCGACATCCTCAGAGTGCTGCTCGACCGCAACTCGGATGACTCGCGTCCCGCCGGTGAGATATCGGTCTCGGAGATCGTGGCGACCCTCGAGCTCAGCCAGCCGACCGTCTCCAAGCATCTGAAGGTGCTGCGCGAGGCCTCCCTGGTCTCCGTGCGCGAAGAGGGCCAGCACCGCTACTACCGGCTCGACCCCGCCCCGCTGGAGGCCGTGGAGGACTGGGTGATCCCGTTCACCGCCTCCGACGTGGACCTGACCGCGTACTCGGTCGAGCTGGCCGACGAGACCCGCGAGTTCGCCAGCACGGTCGGCAAGGTGCTCGCCGACACCCGCCGCCGGGTCGAGCGGGTCACGCCGAAGAAGTGGCGTAGAGACTGAACGGTCGAAGCGACTAGAGTTCCCTAGTTCGCCGTCGTCGCCACCCGAGTACGATGACGGGCAGGAGAGGGACACCGCATGGTTCACGAAGGGGGCTCGAACGCCCTACGGGATGTGCGCTTCCTGACGGTCGCCGAAGTGGCCGACATGATGCGCGTCTCCCGCATGACCGTCTACCGGCTCGTCCATGCCGGTGAGCTCCCGGCCATCCGTTTCGGCCGGTCCTTCCGCGTTCCGGAGTCCGCCGTCGCGCAGGCGCTGAAGACCGTCGCACCCCAGCTCGACGGCGGCGTCGCGGACTCGGCCTGAAGTCGGGTAGACTGGCTGCTTGTGTCGCCGCGTTTCCCGCGGCAAACCACCAACTTTGTGAGGTCTACGTGGGTTCCGTTATCAAGAAGCGTCGCAAGCGTATGGCGAAGAAGAAGCACCGCAAGCTTCTTCGCAAGACGCGCCACCAGCGTCGCAACAAGAAGTAGACCTCAGCGTCTGCTGCTCGAGCGCCGGTCCGAGAGGGTCGGCGCTTTTTGCCGTTAAGCTTGTCGACGTGTCATCCGTCACCGTCACGCTCATCGGCAAGCCCGGCTGTCATCTGTGCGACGACGCGCGTGAGGTGATCCGCACGGTGATCGCCGCCCTGCCGGCCGATGCTCCCGGAGTGGAGGTCGAAGAGCGCAGCATCCTCGATGATCCGGAACTCCACGAGCGTTACGTGGAGGACATCCCCGTCGTGCTGATCGACGGGCGGCAGCACACCTACTGGCGCGTCGATCCGACCCGCCTGCGCATCGCCCTGCTGGAGGAGGAACGTTGACCCTGCGTCACGTGGTCATGTGGAAGCTCGCGTCGACGGACGAGACCGAGCGCGCCGAACAGGCGGCGCGGATCGCGGCCGGTCTGGAGGCCCTCCCCGCCGTCATCCCCGAGATCCTGCGTTTCGAGGTGGGCATCAACTCCCTCCCAGTCAACGAGTTCGACGTGGTGCTGGTCAGCGACTTCGCGGACGAGGCGGCGCTGCAGCGTTACGTCGTGCACCCCGAGCACGAGAAGGTGGCCTCGTACATCCGCTCGGTCGTCTCTGGCCGCGCAGCGGTCGACGCCGAGGGCTGAACGCACACGTGCCCGGCGCCTGACGGCACCGGGCACGGTTCGTCAGGGCTGACGGTCAGACGACCGGGCTCTCGTCGATCTCGTCGTCACCGCGGCGGTAGTCCGCGAGGAACTGCGTGAGCGAGGACGCGTACAGGTCTCGCACCAGGTCGCCCGCCTTCGCGCCGTCGTGCGCCTTGGCGGCCTCGAGGATCTCGGCGACGCGGCCGGGGAGGTCGTCGGTGGCGAACGGCTGCTTCCACACCGCGATGTAGCGCAGGACCTGCGGGCTCAGCCCTTCGCTGATCGCGAGGAGCACGGCGTTGTCGCTGTTGCGCTCGAACTCGAGGAAGAAGTCGTTGAGCGCGCGGCCGAGGGCCGGGAGGCTGTTCGACTTCGCGGCCTTGCGGACCTCTTTGAGGGCCTTGTCCTGGCGGCCGAGGGCTGCGCTGTCGAGCGTGGGCACGGAGGTCCGCGCGGCGTACTCGTGCAGGAGACCGGTCGTGTAGATCGCCTCGTCGATGGCGCGCAGATCGATCGGCGCGACGCGGGTGTAGCGGTTGGGCGCCATCTCGACCAGCCCGATGTCGGCGAGCTTCATCAGCGCCTCGCGGATGGGCGTGCGGGAGACGCCCAGCCAGGCCGTGAGCTTCTCGTCGAGGAGGGTCTCGCCCGGCTCGAGGGTGCCGTCGAGGATGCCTTCGTAGAGGCGGTTGTAGACGACGTCGCGCAGCAGCTGACGCTCGACCGGAGCGGAGTCTTTCACGGGAAGCGGCATCAGCGTCCCTCCTTCCCAGTGGGTACGGCCTTCGTGGCGAACTCGTCGACGACGGTGACGAGGCCCTTTGTCCAGAATTCGGCGACGGCCTTCGAGGCCTTGGCGCCGTTGCCCGCGATGGCGGCGTCGACCGCCGCCTTCGCGTGGGGCGCACCCGCGATGAAGGCGTTGGAGGTCGGGGCCGCGATCAGCGCCCTGCGCACCTCGGGGAGGTGGCGCGTGAAGAGCTTGGCGATGGTCCGGTTGTCGAGGCGGCGGAGGAAGACGTTGATGAAGCCGTCGCTGAGAACGCGCTCGCGCACCAGGTCGGCCATCTCGGAGCCGTCGCCGATCCGGTCCTTGAACGCGCGGAGCGCATCCTTGTCCTCATCGGTGAGAAGCGGCGTCGCGTCGCGCACGACGCCGGTCATGAGGCTGCCGACGGTGTCGATGAGCGCGCGCAGCCGTACCGGGTCGATCGGGGTGACCCTGGTGCGCTTCTGGGGCATGATCTCGACGAGGCCCATGGCGGCCAGCTGGTTGAGCGCCTCGCGGACCGGGGTGCGCGAGACCCCGACCCACTTCTCGATCTCAGCGTCGTAGAGCTGTTCGCCGGGGGTGAGGTCCCCGTCGACGATGGCGTCGAGCAGACGAATGAAGACTTCGTCGCGGATGAGCCGCCGGGGACTGACGGCTTCTGCAATGGGTACAGGCATACATGAATATTACATCCGCCCGCGTCGGATTCAAGTCCATCGTGTCACGAGTTTCTTGTGGCGTGTCGCGCGTCACGTGCCGCGGTCGAGAATTAGAAGCGGTTTCCCAGTGCCTTGGCCTTCAGCGCGTCGAACTCGTTCGCGTTGATGATGCCTTTGTCGAGCAGCTCCTGCGCCTGCTGAATGTCGGCGGCAGGCGTCGCGGACGGGGTGGGGTGCGTGTAGTAGTCCGTGTCCTCCGGAACGGTCTCGCGCGAACGGGAGTTGCGCTCGGCCATGCCGCGACCACGGGCGATCAGGTACACCAGCGCGGTGAGCCACGGGACGAAGATCAGGAAGATCACCCAGACGGCCTTCCACCATCCGTTGAGCTTCTCGTCGCGGAACAGGTCGACCAGGATCGTGAAGAGGACCATCAGGTAGGCGACGAAGGCGAAAGCCCAGAAGATCAGCCAGAAGAAGTTCCAGAATCCGTTCACAACGAGCTCCTCTCGATTGCGCACAACGTAGCGGGGTGGGGTGGCGCCTGGCTAGTCGGCAGTGCGGCGAGCGCGGGTGCCGGTCGCTGTGGATGAGTTCGTGGGTGAGGTGCCTGCGTGTCTTCGCCGGCGGGATCGCGGGCATGCCGGTTCGTAGCCGGACCGGCGTTGCGACTCGCCCCGGATCGAACCAATCAGATGGATATCATCCAGCCAGTACGGTCAGACACTGTGTTTCGGATACCTGACGGTGGTGGCAACAATGGATTCCAATTCGTATGCCGACGACTTCGAGCCGGCGGACTTCTCTCTCAGCAACCCACGGATCATCCCCGACCCCTACCCCGCTTACGAGATCCTTCGGCAACGGGATCCCATCCACAACTCCCGGATGTACGGAGGGTCCTGGGTCTTCTTCGCCTATGAGGACGTCGTCACGATGCTGACCGACGACCGGCTGACCAACAACCGGTCGAACCTTCCGTTGCTGGCTCTCGCCCCCGAGCAGCGCGAGGAGTTCGCCGACCTGGTGCCGGTGCTCTCCAACTGGGTGGCGTTCTTCGACGGGGATGCGCATCTCCTGCGCAGGCAGCACATGAATCGCATCTGCAACCTGTTCTCGAAGGAGAGCCTCACGCCGATCATCGACCGCGCTGTGGACGAACTCCTCTCGACGTGGGGCGAGCGCGCCGACCTGATCGCCGACTTCTCGCGCCCCTTGCCGGCCATGGTCATCACTCAGCTCCTGGGTGCGCCGGTGACGGACCACGAGCTGCTCGCACGCTGGTCCGATGACATCGCCTACCTCTTCGGGGCCAGCGCGCTGACGGTGGACGACCTCCGGCGAGGTCGGAGCGCGGTCCAGCAGTTCGCGGGGTACCTCGGCGAGCTGGTCTCCCACTCGGTGCGTTTCGGCCACGACACGATGCTCGCGAAACTCGCTGTCGAAGAGTCGGGCGGATTTCATTTCGACGAGGCGGCAGCGTGCGCCCAAGGGATGCTGCTGATGTTCGCGGGATTGGAGCCCACCCGATACCTGATCGGCAATGCGGTGTGGGCGCTTCAGCACCATCCCCGGCAGCGGCAGAGACTGCAGAGCGATCCTGCCCTGTTGTCGAGCGCCGTCGAGGAGTTCCTCCGCTACGACACCCCGGTTCAATTCGTCGGACGGGCCGCGGCCCGTTCCTTCACCTATCGAGGCAATCGGATCGAGGCAGGGCAAGCCGTGCTGCTGCATGTCGGGTCGGCCAACCGCGATCGGGCGGTCTTCCCCGACCCCGATGAGCTCGACCTCGCCCGGTCCTCCAATCGGCACGTGTCCTTCGGTCGCGGGCCGCATGTCTGCATCGGGGCTCTCCTGGTGCGCCTGCAGGCCAAGGCCGCGCTGCGGGCGCTGCTGGAGAGATTCCCCGGGCTGCGCGTCGCCGACGATGTCGAGCCGGTGTGGAACAGCAACCTCGGATTCCATGGATTCACCTCATTGACCGTGACGACAGGCCGCTAGGAAAGGAATCTCATGAACGCTTCACGGAGCAGGACGGCCGGGTTCGGCGGTACGGAGCTGGCCGTCGTCGACTACGGAGGCGAAGGTCCCGGCATCCTTCTGCTGCATGGAATGATGGGCCGGACCTCGACGTGGGGTTCCACGGCGGAATGGCTCACCGAGTACGGGCACGTGGTCGGCTTCGACGCCCGCGGGCACGGATTGAGCGAGGCGCCGGCCGGGCCCTACGACCGCGCAGCTCACGTCGGTGACGCCGCAGCGGTGATCGAGTCGTTCGGTCTGTCGCCGGCCGTCGTGATCGGTCATTCGATGGGGGCGCTGACGGCGTGGCAGCTCGCCGGCACGCATCCCGAGCTGGTGCGCGGCGTGGTGATCGGCGACATGGCCGCAGTGGTGCCCGACGTGCAGGATCGCTGGGCTGCGTGGCTCGCGCACTGGCCAGTGCCGTTCGACAGCATCGCCGACGTGCGGGAGTATTTCGCGGGCGGGCACCTCGGAGAGTTCTTCATCGGCGATCACTCCGACCGGGTGCACCCGTCCGAGGGGGACTACTTCGTCGAGGTGGTCTACGAGGACGCCGAGGGCTACTGGCCGCTGGCGCGAACCGAGAACGTACTCGCCTGCCGCCAGCACTGGAACGATCGCGATCATTCCGCCGAGCTGGAAGCGGTTCAGTGTCCGGCTCTCGTGGTCGCAGGCGAACTCAGCTACTTTCCCGTCGACGGCTCGCGGCGAATGGCGGATCGGCTGCCCCGCGGAGCGTTCGTGGAGATACCGGGAGCGGGCCACGTCCTCCACTTCGACGCTCCTGCCGCTTGGCGCGCCGCGGTGGAGCCGTTCGTGAAGCGGGTCCTGTCCTCATGAGCTCCCCGTGGGAGGAGGAAACGATGGTGCAGCTGCGCGCGGCGGTGCAGAGGCTCCTCCGCGGCGACGGGAGCGCGTATCGCGAACTGTGGTCGCACGCCGAGGACGCGACGATGATGGGCGCCTACGGCGGTCTGGCGGCCGGGTGGTCGCAGATCGGTGCTGCGATCGATCGTGCCGCGCAGAAGTACGCGGGGTGGCAGCCGGAGTACAGCGAGCAGCTCATCGCAGCTCAGGCAGTCGGCGACATGGGCTATGTGATCCTCAGAGAACGGGTGGGCAACGGGGCCGGTTCGGATGCCGTCCGCTCCCGACGGGTCACGGTGCTCTACCGGAGGGAGGGAGACCGCTGGAGGATCTTCCACCATCACTCTGATCCGCTCCACGATCACGAACCACCGGAGCGGACCGGCACGGCATGAGCAGCTCCTCCCGTGTGCACCCCGGCGACGACGGGTGTCGCGGTTAGGCTGACCGCATGCTCAGCCAGCTGCCCCCTCGCCTCTGGCGGGGACGGACGGCCGCAGGCTGGACGGCGCTCGTGGCCGGGCTCGTCGTTGGCCTCCCTCTCGCCCTCGTGGCCGGCGTCGTGCTGCTGGCGGCGGGTGCCGCTGCGGCCGTCGTCGTCGCGGTCGTGAGCCTCCTCGTGTTCGCCGCCGAGTGGGCATGGTACGCGCTGCAGCGCACGCGGGAGCAGCCGTATCCCTTCCCCGCACCCGCGCCACGCCGGCGCCGGTCGCGCCGGACGACGCTGAGCGGCCTGTACCTGTCTGCGGCCCCGCGGCTCACCGGCGGGTTCGCGCGGATCGCGGGATGGCTGCTGGCGCCGCTCGCGCTCCTGATCGGCGTGGTGGGCATCGTGCTGCCGCGCTGGCGGGCGCGACCGTATCTCGCGGTGTTCACGCTTCCCGCTCTGCTGCGCAAGACGGTGGCGCTGGGCCGCAGGCGCGGGCTGCTGCGCGACGGGCACGACGCCGTGCTGCTCGGCTACGACGACCTCCTGCAGCAGCGGTTCCCGCTCCTGCACGACTTCCTGCGCTGGTGGGACGACCGCGGCGCCGGCGACGAGTACACGCCGTCGCCCGGCCTGGTCGACGTGCCGGCGGGTCTGCTCGGGCTCGAGCTCGGGCCGCGCCCCGACCCGCTCGGCATCCCGGGGCTCGCCGCCGGTGCGATGCGACGCCGGTCGGTGCACACGCTCCGCGACCTCCTGCTCAGCCAGCGCGAGATCGACGACCTCTGCGACCCCGACCTCGACGAGCGGATCGACACCGCGGTGATCCGCCTCGTCGAACGGGAGCACGAGGGAGTCCGGCACTGGATCGTGCAGTTCCCGAGCACGAAGTCGTGGCATCCGCGGCCCGGCGTCGCGCCGAACGACCTGACGGCCGACCTCGTGATCGGCGCGGAGCACGAAGCGACCATCACCCGTGCCGCCCTCGCGGCCATGCGCGAGGCGGGCATAGCGCCGGGGGAGCCCGTCGTGCTCGCGGGCTTCAGTCTCGGCGGCATGGTCGCCGCCCAGGTGGCCGCACGCGCGCACGCCGCCGGCTTCACCGTGACGCATCTCGTCGTCGCGGGCTCGCCGCTGGGGCGCCTGCCGATCCCCGCCGGCGTCCGCACGCTCGCGATCGAGCACGTCCTCGACCTCGTTCCGCGCATCGACGGCAGGGAGAACCCGGTTCGGCTCGACCTCGACGGCTCAGAGGTCCTCGTCACCGTCAAGGCGGGGCCCGCACTGTCCCCGGGGTTCCGGCTGGGAGCGCTGCACCAGGCGATCGCCTACGCCGACACCGCGGGCGCGATCGAGAACGAGCCGCCCGCCGGCGCGGTGGCCTCCCTGCTCGTGGAGCTCCGGCCGTTCTTCGGCGACGGGCAGACGGTGTACGACCGCTCGGCGTTGCGCGCCGGCGGCCTCCCCGCCCGTTCGGCGGTGCCGTTCTACCTTCACAGCACGGTGGAGGACGGGATCACGAAGGAAGCCCTGCGCCAGACACTGCGCCGCCTGGCCGGCGTCTACGCCGTCGATGTGTACCAGTCGCGGGGCGGCCTGGCCACGACGATCCTGTGGAGCGCCGACGCGCTGGTGCGGACGCTCGATCCGTGGCTGGCCGCCACTCGCCGGGTGGCGGTCTACCGCGGGCTGCTGTCGCTGCTCGGACGGCGCAGGGCCGTCGGCATCCACCTGCGTCTCCAGGCGCGCATGACGCCGGGCCTGGTCTGGGAGGCGACACTGCAGCGGATGCCCGACGGGCGCTGGCGCGAGACGATCGATGTGACGGTGGACGACCGTGCGAGCGCGGCCGACCTGGCACGGCTGTTCCCGGACGGTGTGAAGACGCGGGTGGTGCTGCACAGACCGGACGCGTTCGAGCCGGTGCTCGATGTCGCCGGTGTCTGAACCGGAGGCCGTACGATGGTGCGACCCGAGCGAGGAGGCCACGTGGGACGCGAGACGTACTGGGCAGAGGATCCCGATCCGCTGATGCGCGTGGGGGAGGGGTTCCGTCTCGCCGAGCAGGACACCGGCTCGACACCGGGCTTCTCTGCCGACAAGAAGGACGCGGAGCAGGCTCTCGACGACGGGGCCGCGATCCTGGCTGAGCTGCAGGCGCGGCTGTTCGCGGCGGGGATGCTGGGCGAGAAGCGCAGTGTGCTGCTCGTGCTGCAGGCGATGGACACGGCGGGCAAGGGCGGGATCGTCACTCACGTCGTGGGGCAGATGAACCTCGGCGGCGTGCGGTACGCGGGGTTCAAGAAGCCGACGCACGAGGAGCTCGCCCACGACTTCCTCTGGCGGATCTGGAAGCACGTCCCCGGTGCGGGCGAGGTCGGCGTCTTCGACCGCTCGCACTACGAGGACGTGCTGATCGGCCGGGTGCGGAGCCTCGCCGCGGACGAGGAGATCGAGCGGCGCTACGACGCGATCAACGCGTTCGAGCGCGAGCTCGCCGAGTCGGGCACGACGATCGTGAAGGTGATGCTGCACCTGAGCAAGGACGAGCAGAGGGCGCGGCTCGCCTCACGCCTCGACCGGCCGGAGAAGTACTGGAAGTACACCCCGAACGACGTCGATGAACGGCTTCTGTGGGACGACTACCAGGACGCCTACCAGATCGTGTTCGACCGCACCTCGACGTCGTACGCGCCCTGGTACGTCGTTCCGGCCGACCGCAAGTGGTACGCGCGTCTCGCCGTGCAGCACCTGCTCATCCACGCACTGGAGGAGCTGGGGCTGGACTGGCCGGAGCCCGACTACGACCTGGAGGTGGAGCGGGCGCGGCTCGCGGCCTCCTGAGCCCGGAGCGGCCCGCGTTTCAGCCGAACGCCTCGACGATCGGTCGGAACTTCATGGTGGTCTCGGCGTACTCCGCCGCGGGGTCGGAGTCGGACACGATGCCCGCTCCCGCGTACGCGGTCAGGTTGCCGGTCTCGTCGAGCTGCGCACAGCGCAACGCGATCGCCCACTCGCCGTCTCCGTCGCCGCCGACCCAGCCCACCGGGCCGGCGTAGCGCCCGCGGTCGAAGGGCTCCAGCTCCCGGATCAGCGCCACGGCCTCCCTGGTCGGGGTTCCGGCGACCGCGGCCGTCGGGTGGAGGGCGTCCGCCAGGTCGAGCGAGCTCGCCCCGTCGCTCAGGGTGCCGGCGATGTCCGTGGCGAGGTGCCAGAGGTTCGGCAGCTTCAGGGTGAACGGCAGGTCGCTCGCCGCGAGGTCGGCACTGTGCGGGCGGAGCGCGTCGAGCACGCTCGCCACGGCGAACCGGTGCTCGTCCTGGTCTTTGACGGATGCGGCGAGGGCGGCGGCCGATTCGTGGTCGCTCGCGGCGTCGCGGCCGCGCGACCGCGTGCCGGCCAGGACCCGCGCGGTCACCGTGCCGTGGTGCACTCGCACCAGCGTCTCCGGCGAGGAGCCGACGAGGCCGTCGACGGCGAACGTCCAGCAGTCCGGGTACCCGAGCGCGAGCTCCACGAGCGCACGGCGCACGTCGGACTCGAGCGGCAGATGGGCGGAGAGCTCGCGCGCCAGGACGACTTTCGACAGGTCGTGCTCGCGGATCTTGGAGACGGCCGTCGCGACCGCCGACCGGTAACCCTCCTCGTCCAGTCCGGCCGGAAGCAGGCTCAGGCGGTACTCGTCGCCGAACGCGATCGGCCGGGGCAGGTCGTCGGTCGCGATGATCGGGTGGCCCCCGCGCTGCGATGCGGACCCCGCACCGACGCCATCGCCATCCTCTGGTGCGTCGTCGACATCGTCCAGCCGCCGGATCCGCGTGATCCAGCTGCGACCGCCACGGCGTCCGAGGACGAGATCCGGAACGATCAGGACACTGGTGGCCGAGCTCTCGTCGTCGAACGCGAACGTGCCGAACGCGACCAGGCCCGTTCCGGGCGTGCGCACGCCGTCGCTGACCGTCGCCGCTTGAACGGTCTGCCGCCACGCTTCCGAGGCCCGCCGGATGCGGTCCGGCCCGCGGAACTCTAGCCGCAACGCCTCGCCGATGCCGGCGATCCCCTCGCCCTTGCGGATCCACACGAGCGGTCGGCGGGAGTCGAGGAAGGGGACGAGATGCCGGACGTCGTCGAGGGGGGTCGTCTCGACCGAGAGCGCCGTCACGCCCGTCACCCGGCGGGTGGTCGAGGGTGCAGTCACCGGACCAGCCTACGCCCGGCGCGCTGGGCGCCGGATGCGCGTGGGCTGGACATCCACTCCGCATACGGTGTAGCGCGCGCAGGCGTGGAATGCAGCGCATCACGCCGCAGCCTAAGCTGGTGGGGTGAGTAAGGCCGACCTCAGCAAGCAGCCCGCCCAGGTCGCCGCCATGTTCGATGAGGTGTCGACCCACTACGACCGGACCAACACCGTCCTCTCGATGGGCAATGCGACGCTCTGGCGTGTGGCGACGACGCGAGCCGTCGCGCCGCGCGCCGGCGAGACGATCCTCGACGTCGCGGCGGGAACCGGCACGTCGAGTGCATCGCTCGCGCGCAACGGAGCGAGCGTGGTGGCCGCGGACTTCTCGCAGGGGATGATCGAGGTCGGCAGGCAGCGCCAGGCGGCCAACCCGTTCATCAGCTTCGTGCAGGCCGACGCGACCGCGCTGCCGTTCGACGATGACACGTTCGACGCGGTGACGATCTCGTTCGGCCTCCGCAACATCGTCGACCCACGTGCGGCGCTCGCCGAGTTCTACCGGGTCACCAAGCCGGGCGGCCGCGTCGTCGTCTGCGAGTTCTCGCGCCCGCCGCTGGCGCCGGTGCGCGCCGGATACGCCGCCTACCTGCGCTACGGGATGCCGGTGCTCGCCCGGGTGGCGAGCTCCAACCCCGCCGCGTACGAATACCTCATGGAGTCGATCGAGGCCTGGCCGAGCCAGCCGGCACTCGCCGCGTGGATGCGGGAGGCCGGCCTCGAGCGGGTGGCCTGGCGCAACCTGACCGCGGGGATCGTCGCGCTGCACCGCGGCTGGAAGCCGCTGACCTCTCACGCGCCGACCCCGGCCACCACTCCCGAGACGGTGACCGCCTCTGAAACCGTGACCGCCCCCGAGGCGACGTCGGCCCCCGCTCCGAAGGCGTCGGCGACGAAGCCGTCTGCGACGAAGCGCAACGCGTCGAACGCCTCCGGGTCGTCGGCACGTCCGTCGAAGCCGGCAGCCGCGAAGCCCGCCGCTTCGAAGTCGACCGAGGGAAAGCCTGCGTCGAAGTCGGCCGCGAAGCCCGCCGCCGACCGGAAACCCGCCACCCCGAATCCCGCCACCCCGAAGCCTGCCGCTTCCGGGAAGCCTGCGGCCGCCGGGAATCCCGCGGCTGCCGCCAAGCCTGCCGCATCCGCCGGCAAGCCATCCGCCGGCAAGCCCGCCGCTGCGAAGCCGCGGCCCCGGCCCGCGGGCGATAAGCCTGCCGCCACGAAGTCGACGGACGGAAAGCCCGCCGATGGACGATCCGCTCGCGGCACCGGCTCCGAAGACTCATCGTCCGCCATCCCATCCGAGGGGGAGTAGTGCCACGAAGCGTTCCGGCTGTGCGGCGTCCCGCGTCGCTGACCAGCCAGCTCGGTCTCACCGAACGGATCTTCATCCGCGGTGAGGACCGCCAGGTCGCCACGGCAGTGGACGACGGTCTCGCGCTGGTCGAGGAGGCGCTTCACCGCGAGATGCGGTTCGCGGACAACCTGGCAGACGTCACCACCCGCTACCTGCTCGAGGCTGGCGGCAAGCGCGTCCGCCCGATGCTGACCCTCCTGACGGCGCAACTCGGCGACGGGAACACGCCGGGGGTGCTTCAGGCGGCGCAGGCCGTCGAGATCACCCACCTCGCGTCGCTCTACCACGACGATGTCATGGACGACTCGCAGATGCGTCGCGGCGTTCCGACCGCCCAGTTCGTCTGGGGCAACTCCGTCGCCGTCCTGACCGGAGACCTGCTGTTCGCGCGCGCGAGCAAGCTGGTCTCCGCGCTCGGCGAGCGCGCCATCCAGCTGCAGGCCGATACCTTCGAGCGGCTGTGCCTCGGCCAGCTCCACGAGACCATCGGCCCGCAGGACGGTGAAGACCCTGTGGCCCACTACATCCGGGTGCTCCAGGACAAGACCGGATCGCTGATCGCCGTCGCGGGTCAGATGGGCGTGGTCTTCTCGAACGCGGACCCCGCCTACGAGAAGCCCGTCGTCACCTTCGGCGAGAAGATCGGCGTGGCGTTCCAGCTGATCGACGACGTCATCGACCTGTCGTCGACGGGTGTCGCCGAGACCGGCAAGACTCCCGGCAACGACCTCCGGGCCGGCGTGGCCACCCTGCCCGTGCTCCGACTGCGCGAGCGGGCAGACACGGAGCCGGACGCGCGCGCCCTGCTCGAACGGCTGGAGCGCGACGTCATCGGCACCGCGGAGGAGGGCGAGGTGAGCCCTGAGGCCAGCGCCGCGATCGCGGCCCTGCGCGAGCACGAGGTGACCGCGCAGACTCTGGAGGAGGCGCACCGCTGGGCCAGGGAGGCCGTCGAGGCGCTCGCCCCGCTGCCCGACGGCGCAGTCAAGAAGGCGCTCGTGCGGTTCGCCGACACCATCGTCGAACGTTCGAGCTGACCCAGAAGGAAACAACGCATGACCAAACTGCGACTCGCGATCGTCGGCGCCGGCCCGGCCGGGATCTACGCTGCCGACATCCTGCTGAAGGCCGAGCGCGGCTTCGATGTCTCGATCGACCTGTTCGAGTCGCTGCCGGCGCCCTACGGGCTCGTCCGCTACGGCGTCGCGCCCGACCACCCACGCATCAAGGGCATCATCACCGCCCTGCGCGAGGTTCTCGACCGCGGCGACATCCGTATCTTCGGCAACGTGACCTACGGGGTCGACATCACACTCGACGACCTCAAGCGGCACTACAACGCGGTCATCTTCGCCACGGGAGCCGTTCACGACGCGGGGTTGGAGATCCCCGGCATCGAGCTCGACGGTTCCTACGGTGCCGCCGACTTCGTCAGCTGGTTCGACGGCCATCCGGACGTGCCCCGCACCTGGCCGCTCGAAGCGAAGTCGGTCGCAGTGATCGGCAACGGAAACGTCGCCCTCGACGTCTCGCGCATCCTGGCCAAGCACGCCGCCGACCTGCTGCCGACGGAGATCCCCGACAACGTCTACGAGATCCTCGAGAACTCGCCCGTCACCGACGTGCACGTGTTCGGTCGCCGAGGCCCGGCCCAGGTGAAATTCACCCCGCTGGAGCTGCGGGAGCTCGGCGAACTGCGGGACGTCGACATGATCCTCGCCGACGAGGACTTCGACTACGACGAGCACACGAAGGCGGCGATCGCCAGCAACAAGCAGGTCATGGTGATCGACCGGGTGCTGCAGCAGTGGCGCCAGCGCGAGGTCGGGTCGGCCTCCCGTCGCCTGCACCTGCACTTCTACGCCAAGCCGCTGGAGCTGCTGTCGGACGAGAACGGCCACGTGCGGGCGATCCGGTACGAGCGCACCGAGTCGGACGGCGAAGGCGGGGTACGCGGTACCGGGGAGATCCGCGAGCTCGAGATCCAGGCGGTCTACCGGGCCGTCGGCTACTTCGGCTCGCCATTGCCCGGGATCCCGTTCGACAAGAAGCACGGCATCATCCCGAACCACGAGGGACAAGTGCTGCGCACGGGGGACAACGAGCGGATGTACGGCGTGTATGCGACGGGGTGGATCAAGCGTGGGCCGGTCGGGCTCATCGGTCACACCAAGTCGGATGCGATGGAGACGATCAAACATGTGATCAACGATCAGGGCAACTGGTGGTCTCCCGCTGACCCATCCGAGGAATCTGTGGAGAAACTCCTCCGCGACCGGGGTGTGGAGTACACGAATCTCGACGGCTGGCACAACCTCGACGAGCACGAGCAGGCCCTCGGCGCGGAACGCGGCCGCGCCCGCGTCAAGGTCGTCCCCCGTGACGAGATGATCCGGGTGTCGAACGGCACTGCGGTGGAGGTCGGCGCGGCCGAGTAGGCCTCCCGCCGAGCGGTGCCTTCTGGCACGCTGGAGCCATGAGCACTCCGGTGGAATGGCGCCCCGACGTTCTCGGCGCCGGTTTCCAGCAGGCGACGCTCGCGCTCGCGCCCGACGCGGAGGGCGACGTCGTCGCCACACTCGTGCGCTACGAGCCGTGGCCGCGCCTCGCCGACCTGCGGCCCGGCCATCCGGCGGAAGACACCGACGTGCTGTACGTGCACGGCTGGTCCGACTACTTCTTCCAGACCGAGCTGGCGCGGTTCTGGCACGAGCAGGGTGCGCGGTTCTTCGCACTCGACCTGCGCAAGTACGGTCGGAGTCTGCGCCCCGGCCAGACCCCGGGCTTCGTGGACTCGCTGGACACCTACGACGAGGACATCGAGGCGGCGCTGGAGGCGATGGGCCACGGAGAGCACGAGCACCCGCGCCGGCCGCCCCATCGCAGACTGATCCTGATGGGCCACTCCACGGGCGGCCTGACGTTGAGCCTGTGGGCCGACCGCCATCCGGGACGCGCCGCTGCCGTCGTCCTCAACAGCCCGTGGCTGGAGTTCCAGGCGCACTCGACGGGCCGCGCGATGATCAGCCCGTTCGTCGATCTGCACGCTCGGCTCGACCCGAAGGCGCCGCTGCCGAACGTCGACTTCGGCTTCTACACCCGCTCAGTGTCACGCACGCTCGACGGCGAATGGGACTACGACCTGACCTGGCGGCCGGTCAGAGGCTTCCCCGTGCCGGCCGCATGGCTGACCGCCGTGCTCGCCGGCCACGCGCGGGTGGCGACCGGGCTCGCGATCGACGCCCCCGTGCTCACCCTGGTGTCGGCACGCTCGACACTGCTGCCGTACTGGACAGACGACATGCTCGACTCGGACATCGTGCTCCAGGTGCAGGACATCGCCGTGCGCGCGCTGAACCTCGCGCCGACGGTCACCGTCGCACGCCTGGACGGTGCGCTGCACGACGTCTTCCTCTCGCGACCCGCGGTGCGCGAGGCCGCCTACCGCGAGGTCGCGCGCTGGTTGCGCGGCGCGCTCAGCGCGAGCCGTCCGCTGCCAGCAGGCCCTCCCGGCCCACGCGGCCCGCTCGCCGCGAGAGGCCCGCTCAGCGGAAGTTCACGAACTGGAGGGCCACCTCCAGGTCGGCGCCCTTCAGGAGGGCCATCGTCGCCTGGAGGTCGTCCCGGCTCTTCGAGCTGACGCGCAGCTCGTCGCCCTGGATCTGCGATTTGACGCTCTTCGGCGCTTCGTCGCGGATCAGCTTGTTGATCTTCTTGGCCGCATCCTGCTCGATGCCGTTCTTGAGGCCGACCTCGATCCGGAACTCCTTGCCCGACGGATAGGGCTTGCCGGTGTCGAGCGACTTGAGGGTGATGCCGCGCTTGATGAACTTGGACTCGACGACCTCGAGAACGGCTTTGACCCGCTCCTCGGTGTTGGCCTTGAGCAGCACCTTCTCGCCGCTCCACTCCACAGAGGCGCCCACGTTCTTGAAGTCGTAGCGCTGCTCGACCTCCTTGCGGGCCTGGTTGACGGCGTTGTCCGCCTCCATCTTGTCGACCTTGCTGACGACGTCGAACGAGGAGTCTGCCACGATAACCGCCTTACTCTCGGTGAAATCCTCTGGTCCCTCGATTCTAGGGCGACGTGTTCATCCGCGGTGCGGAGTCCCTCGCCGCTGCCAGGGTCAGGCCGACGGCGACGAGGGAGGCGATCAGGGCCGTGCCTCCCGCCGAGATGAACGGCAGCGGGACGCCGAGCACCGGGATGAGGCCCAGCACCACGCCGATGTTCACGAACGCCTGACCGATGAGCCAGACCAGGATCGTGCCCGTCACGATGCGGGCCGTCGGGTCGGTGGTCGTCACGAGGACGCGCAGCAGCAGCCAGGTGAGGAGTCCGAAGAGGCAGAGGACGAGGAGCCCGCCGATGAGGCCCAGCTCTTCGCCGATGACCGCGAAGATGAAGTCGGTGTCGGCCGAGGGCAGCCAGGACCATTTGGAGCGCGAGTTGCCGAGTCCGACTCCCCAGAGTCCGCCGGTCGCCAGGGCGTAGTGCGCGTTGTCGAGCTGCCAGTTGACGTCGGGGTTGACCGCGCTCGTCCCGCCGAAGAAGGCCGAGATCCGCCCGCGCCGCGTCGCACTCGACAGCGCGACAGCGACCGCCGCGATCGCGCCGACCACGACGATCACCGCGAGATGGCGCAGCCGCGCGCCGGCGAAGAACAGGGCGCCGAGGGTGAACGCCGACATGATCACGGTCGTGCCGAGGTCACCGCCGAGGAGCACGACCAGGATGGCGCCTCCGGCCACGGGAAGGACCAGCTTCACGAGGTTCTGCCAGTCCTGCAACAGGTGCTCCCGCGATCCGAGGGCGAACCCGAGCCAGAGGACGAGCCCGATCTTGATCCCCTCGGACGGCTGGCCGGTGAAGGGGCCGATCCGCAGCCAGTTCGTGTTGTCGCCGATCTTCACGCCGAGCGGCGTGAGCACGGCGATGAGCTGCAGCAGGCAGCAGACGGCCAGCAGCACGAACGACGCCCGTCGCCAGAGGCGCAGCGGGAGTCGCGCGACGAGGAGCATCACGGCGACGCCGATGACCGCGAAGGTCAGCTGCGAGCCGAAGCGGGCGAAGAAGCTGTCCGAATCGAGGTGGGACTCGATCGACGACGACGAGAGCACCATGAGCACGCCGAACGCGGTCAGGAAGAGCGTCGTGGCGAGCAGCAGCACGCTCGTGGCGCGCGGCGATCGCAGGGCGGGGGCGAGCTGCAGCCGGACCGAGCCGGCGCTCAGTTCACGCACGGGATGGCGCCGGACTGCAGCGGCGTCGCGCTGTCGGTGTACGTGTTCGCCGGCAGCTCCGGGGTGGCCGGGTCGGTCGGTGTCGGCGCTGCTGTCGGGCCGGCGGTCGCGGGGGCCTCCGGCTTGGTGGTCGGCGGGTTCAGCACGGCGTCCACGATCGCCCGGATCTTCGCGAGGTCGACGATGTTCACCGACTTCCCGTCGATGCTTTCGTAGCGCTCCACCGGAAGCGTCTGGAAGTCGATGTTCCCTCCGGAGAGCCGCTGGGCCTGCGAGGCGAAGCTGAGCAGGTCGAGGCCGTCGTCGACGGCGATGTAGGTCTTCGCCGTGTCGATGAGGGACTGCAGGGTGCCGAAGTCGGTGAACGTCTTCGCCTGCCGGAGCTGGACGGCCAACGAGACGATGAACGCCTGCTGCCGCCTGGTCCTGTCGAGGTCGGTCAGCTCGAGATCGGTCGGGCCCGTGTCGCGGCGCTGACGCACGAAGCTCATCGCCTGGGAGGCGTCGATCTGCTGGACGCCCGCCTGGAAGTCGGCGCCGGAGAATCTGTCCTGCGTGGCGTGGTTCAGGCACACGGTGATCGGCTGGACCGCCTTCGCGATCTCGTAGAACGCGCCCATCGTGATCTCGACGAAGTGGTCGATGCGCACGCCGCCGAGGAAGTCGGAGACCGTCTGGATCTGGGTCTGCCGCGCCGCCGTGCGCGCCTGCTGGTACGCGTCCGCCTCGGCGACGCCCTGCTTGCGGAGCTCGCGGAGCTTCTCGTCCAGGGCGAGCCCGTACGCCTCCTTGATCTTCGATCGAGCGACGCCGTCCGGGGACCCGGAGAGGGACGCGTAGTCGTCGCGCGGGATCGAGATCCCGGAGGCCTTGCCGCCGTTCGCGGGGATGTGGATGAACATGAGGACGTTGGCGTTGTAGCCGCCGTCGGACTGGTCACCGGCCCGGATCGCGTCGTAGATCTCCTGCGGGAGCGGCTTGCCGTTCTGATCCACCCGGCTGTCCAGGCCCATGATCAGGATGTTCGACTCGCCGGTGTTCTGAGCCACACCAGGATTCGCCGAGCCCGTGGGCATCGTGACCGCTGATCGGCGGATCCCGTTGGAGAGGTCCACGTACTTCCACACGGCGACTCCGGCCGCTGCCACGAGGACGACGGCGACTCCTCCGGCGATGATCGTCGCGATGCGGCGCCGTCGGGGACTCGTACCAGGCCTCGCGTGGCGGGGTTCGGCACTCGGTTCGGTCACGGGCGCTCCATTCACTCGTTCCGGATCGACACCCGAGTCTCATCAGAGCAGCCTGGGATTCTCCGCAGGGCAGGCTGGGCCACGCGTCGTCGCAGAGTGCGGCAAACCGCTGGGCCACCCACGAATGGGGGTCAGCGCCGGCGGGCGGCGCGAACTCGTCCATGGCCAGGCAGGACGAGGGGAGCGCGGCGGTTCGAGGGGGCCGCAGCGGACCGATCGACCGTTCATGAGAGTTCTCTCAGGAAAGCGCTCAGGACGGTTGCGAGCGGTTCAGGCGGTCTTCTCCAGCTCGACGAAGTACGTGACGTGGCAGCCGTCGCCGAAGCACTCCGCGCAGAGGTCGATCTCTTCGCCGTGCTGGACGGGGTCGGCCCCTGTGCCATCGCACCGTTCGCAAATCTCCAATGTCCTCATGCCGACGATTGTGCGCTCACCCACCGACATCGACGGAAGGAGGAGGGGTGTGTCGCCGAAGTGGTACGGCGGTCCGATGGCAGGGCGGATCCGCTGCCGTAGCGTCGAGGGCATGCGGCTGGTCTACGATCCGGAACTGGACGTGGCGCTTCTCGTGGTCGACGAGGGCGGCGCGGCCGGGGCGCGCCACGCGGCGGTCGGCGGAGTTCCGGCCGGCTCGTACGTCGACGCGGAGTACGACGAGGGAGGCCGCCTCGTCGCCTTCGAGGTGATCGGGGCGAGGAAAGTCCTGCCGCCGGAGGTGCTCGCCCGCGCGGAACGCGAGTAGCGTCCGTCGCGTTCTGCTGTGGGCGGAATCGCGAAACCGGCAGGGTGCGGACGGCGGGGGTCGGCTTAGGCTTCAGGCATGTTGATGCGGCACGCGATCGGCTCGGTGCTCCGCCGGCTGCGGACCGAGCGCGGTGCGACCCTGCGCGAGCTCTCGGAGAGCTCGCGGATCAGCGTGCCCTACCTCTCCGAGATCGAGCGCGGCCGCAAGGAGGCGTCGTCGGAGATCCTGGCGGCGCTCTGCCGCGTGCTCGATGTGACGGAGCGCGAGCTGCTCTCGCAGGTGGTCGCGGAGTTCGCCAGGGTCGAGGTGCTGAGCCTCCTCCCGGAGCGGTCGCCCGCGACGGCGGAGTTCGCGGAGGAGCAGCTGGCGTCCGGTGTGCCGCACGCTGTGCTGCTGGCGGCCTGACCCCCGGCAGCCGCCCCACGCCCCCGCAGCCACCTGACGCTCCCGGTCGTCGCCGAGGGCGGTCAGCCGGCGAGCGCCCGCGTCGAGCCGATGACCTCGTCGACGAACCCGTACTCCCGCGCCTCGTCGGCCGTGAACCACCGGTCGCGGTCGCCGTCTTCGATGATCTGCTCGACCGTCTTGCCGGTCTGCTCGCTGGTCAGCTCCGCCATCCTGCGCTTGAAGTGCAGGATCTGCTTGGCCTGGGTCTGGATGTCGGCGCTCGTGCCGCCGAAGCCGCCGTGGGGCTGGTGCATCACGATCGACGAGTTCGGCAGCGCGTACCGCTTGCCCGGAGCGCCGGAGGACAGCAGGAACTGGCCCATCGAGGCCGCGAAGCCCAGCGCGACGGTCGCCACGTCGGAGCGGACGAAGTTCATCGTGTCGTAGACGGCGAAGCCCGAGGTGATCGAGCCGCCTGGCGAGTTGATGTAGAGGAAGATGTCGCGGTCGGAGGCGATCGAGTCGAGCAGCAGGAGCTGCGCGCAGACCTCGCCGGCCGACTCGTCGTTCACTTCGGTGCCGAGGAACACGATCCGCTCCTCGAGCAGGCGTTGCACGGGGGAGATGGTCTCAGGAGTGGTCATGGCGCCATCCTGCTGCCGCGCCCGTCCGGTTGTCGCGTTGTTCTGCCGTGTGCGAATTCGCGGGCGGCAGAAGGAGGGCCCGGGCCGGGTCCCGTCGATTTCGTGAGACGGCGCGCGCCGAGTATCCTTACATGGCGCCTTCGGACAGCAGCGGACTGCTGGTCGTGAGCGCGAACGGCGAGTTACCCAAGCGGCCAAAGGGATCTGACTGTAAATCAGCCGGCGTAGCCTTCGGGGGTTCGAATCCCTCACTCGCCACACTCGTAAAGGGGCCCGGTGCATCCGGGTCCCTTTCTTCGTGGGGGAGCTCCCCTCTGGTGTGCCAGGCTGGTCGCATGCCCTCCACGACCGAGCTGCTCGAGATCGCCGCCACCGTCGCCCGCCGTGCCGGTGCGCTTGCTCTGCAGAGGCGCCGCGACGGGGTCGAGGTCGCAGCCTCCAAGTCGACGATCACCGACATCGTGACGCGGGCCGATCGCGAGTCGGAGGACCTGATCCGGAGCGCGCTCGCCGCCGCCCGGCCGCGCGACGGGTTCCTGGGCGAGGAGTCGGACGCAGAGCCGGGGACCAGCGGGCTGACCTGGGTGGTCGACCCCATCGACGGCACGGTCAACTACTTCTACGACATCCCGGCCTGGGCCGTCAGCGTCGCGGTGGTGGAGGGCGAACCCGATCCCGCGACCTGGCGCACGCTCGCCGGGGCGGTCGTGAATCCGTCCACCGGCGAGGTGTTCACCGCTGCGGCCGGGGCCGGAGCGCGGTTGAACGGAACGCCCATCCAGGTGAACACCGGGGTGGACCTCCCGCTCGCCCTCGTCGGGACCGGGTTCGGCTACGACCCGGAGAAGCGCAGGAAGCAGGCGGCGTTCGTCACCGAACTGATCCCGCGGGTGCGGGACATCCGGCGCATCGGCGCCGCCTCCCTCGACCTCTGCTCGGTCGCCTGCGGTCGGCTCGACGCGTACTACGAGCGCGGGCTCAACCCCTGGGATCACGCGGCAGGAGCGCTCATCGCTCAGGAGGCCGGCGCGCGACTCGGCGGGCTCGGCGGCTCTCCCGCCGGCGCGGACCTCCTGATCGCGGCGGCCCCCGACCTGTTCGAGCAGCTCGACCCGCTGGTGCAGGGGTACTACTCGCACTGGGAGTGAGGCGGCCGCCTCGATTGGTGAGGCGGTTACCGTTTCGTTATATTGGGTCGGTGCGCCGCGAAACCAGACCTCGGAACGGTATCCGCGCACCCCACGGCGCCGACGCCCCGCTGACGCGCCGGGAGGCCCGCCGGCGTGAGGAGCTCGAACAGCGCGAGCGGGAGGCCAGGTCGCAGTCTCCGCGATTCAGCCGGGGAGTGAGCCTGCTCGCCATGCTGTCGGTGCTGGGGATCGCGGTCGCGACGACCGTGCCGGCGATGGCCCTGCTCAGTCACGACGACGTGCGAGCCAGGAATGTCACGGCCCACTTCAGCAGTGCTCCCGCGACCGAAGGCGAGATCCAGGCGCTCGACAGCGTCACCTCCGCCGAGAACGAGGCGATCATCCGCGACAGCGGCGCAGCCACATCGGGCGAGCAGCTCGCCGCGCTGCGCTCCATGCGGATCGCCGACACCTTCCGCAACAACCCGGCGGGGGCCGTCCAGTGGCCCTTCCCGGTCGGCGTGCCGATCAGCGACGGCTTCGGGTACCGCGTCGCACCCACGGCGGGCGCCTCCACCGACCACCTCGGCGTCGACTTCACGCCGGGCGCCGGGGTCCCCATCCAGATCATCGCCGACGGGGTGGTCCGGGAGGTCGTGGCCAGGGACGACGGCGGCTGCGGCGTGAACGTCACCATCGATCACATGATCGGCGGGCAGCTGATCAGCAGCAAGTACTGCCACATGCAGACCGGATCCGTGCGGGTGTCCGCGGGCCAGCGGGTCGCCGTCGCCGACATCGTCGGGCGTGTGGGCAACACGGGAATCTCGACAGGGACGCACCTGCACTTCGAGATCCGGCTGAACGGCACGGAGCCGGTCGACCCGGTCGCGTGGCTGAAGGCCAACGCGAGCTGACCGGATGAGTCGGCGGAGGAGATCCCCTGCCACGGGCTCAGGATCCCCTCCGCCGACCGACCCGAGATCGCGATCGGGCCGGACGGTCCTCCGGTGACTGCGCGCGCCGTGTCGCCTTCAGGGTCGCGGAGGACACCTGGTCAGACGCACGCGCGCCGAAACGATAACGGAGGGGATCCATCCCGGGATGGATCCCCTCCGCCGGTGACGCGAGACGTCTGTGCTCGAGGGCGGCCGGGTCAGACCAGCCACACGGTGGTGTCGCGCGGGAGCATCCCGTCGTCGAGAGGACCGCTCGCGAGGACGACCGTGCCCTCAGGCAGCGGCAGCGGAGCTGCGCCGAAGTTCACGGCGACCGTGACCCCAGCGGTGCGGAAGACCAGGGCGCCCTCTCCCGCGTTCGACCACTCGAGCTCGCCGAACGCGAGGTCGTGCTCGCGCCGCGCGGCCAGCGCCTCCTGGTACATCGTCAGGGTCGACCCGGGCACGCCCTGCTGCGACGACCGGGTGTAGGTCGCCCACGACGCCGGCTGCGGCAGCCAGCTCTTCGGGCCGGGGCCGAAGCCGTACGACGGGTCCGTGCCCTCCCACGGGATGGGGACGCGGCAGCCGTCGCGGCCGTAGCGCTCGCCGTTCGTGCGGAACCAGGTCGGATCCTGGCGGGCGTCGTCCGGCAGGTCGATGGCCTCGGGGAGGCCGAGCTCCTCTCCCTGGTACAGGTAGGCGGAGCCGGGAAGCGCGAGCATGAGCGCGGTGGCCGCACGCGCGCGGCGCAGGGCGAAGGCGGTGTCCGGGATGCCGGTCGACTTCGGGCCGATGCCGTGGCCCTGCAGGTTCTCGCCCTCCAGGGCGAGACGGGTCGCGTGCCGGACCACGTCGTGGTTCGACAGCACCCACGTGCTCGGGGCGCCGACGCTGCCGAACACGGCGATGGAACGGTCGATCACCGCGCGGAGGGCCGCGGCGTTCCACGGCGTCTCCAGGTAGCCGAAGTTGAAGGTCTGCTGCATCTCGTCGGCGCGCACCCAGTTGGCGAGCTTCTCCATCGGCTCGACCCAGGCCTCGCCGCACAGCACGCGATCGCCCTCGTATTCGTCGAGGACCGTGTGCCAGTCGCGGTAGATCGCGTGCACGCCGTCCTGACCGAAGTACGGCGGCGTCACCGGCTCCTGCTCGGCGTGGGCGCTGATCTCCGGCTCGAGGACGATGCCGCCCGTGGTGGTCGCGACCGGTCCACCGCCCATGCTGCCGACGTTCGCCGGCGGCGTGTAGTCGGGGAGGCCGGTCTCCTTGACCATGCCGTGTGCGACATCGACGCGGAAACCGTCGACGCCCCGGTCGAGCCAGAAGCGCAGGATGTCACGGAACTGCTCCCAGACCCACGGGTTCTCCCAGTCGAAGTCGGGCTGCGACTTGTCGAACAGGTGGAGGTACCACTGGCCGGGGGTGCCGTCGGCCTCCGTGATCCGGGTCCACGCGGGGCCGCCGAAGATCGACTCCCAGTTGTTGGGCGCCTCGTCGCCGTTCGGGCCCTTGCCATCGCGGAACAGGTAGCGCGCGCGCTCCGGACTGCCCGGTGCAGCGGCCAGCGCCTCCTGGAACCAGACGTGCTCGCTCGAGGAGTGGTTCGGGACGATGTCGATGATGACCCGCAGGCCGAGGCCGTGCGCCGTCTCGAGCAGCGCGTCGAAGTCGGCCAGCGTGCCGAAGCTCGGGTCGACGTCGCGGTAGTCGGCCACGTCGTAGCCGGCGTCGTTCTGCGGAGACGTGTAGAACGGGGACAGCCACACAGCGTCGACGCCGAGCTCGCGCAGAGCGGGGAGGCGGCGGGTGATGCCCGGCAGATCGCCCATGCCGTCGCCGTCGGCGTCGGCGAACGAGCGCGGATACACCTGGTAGATGACGGCGGAGCGCCACCACTCGCGGCCGGGAGTGCTCGGCGTCAGCGTGCGGGGGGATTCGGAGGTCTGAATACGGATCACCTGTCTTGGGGACGGACGGGAGCACCGGAGCGGACGCATTGCGTGAGGAGACGGCGGCGCCGGCCTGCCTCGCACGCCGCCGCTGCGGCACCGGGATCGGCACGCCGTCGTCGGCGCATGCGAGCCATGCTAGCCCTATCGACTGGGCGGCGGGTGTCCGCGGGGTTCTCGGGCGACGTGCCCCGCGGCGTCAGGTCCAGTGGGAGGGCCGGCGGAGCGCGGCGGGGAGGCGGGTGCGGGGGTCGCCCTGGGCGGCATCCACCTGCGGCTGCGTGAGGTAGATCGCGCCCTCGAGGTTCGCGCCGTGAAGCCGTGCGTCGCGGAGGTCGGCGCCGATCAGTTCCGCGCCGGCGAGGTCGGCGTCGCGGAGGTCGGCGGCGATCAGGAGGGCGCCGCGCAGCTCCGCGCCGCGCAGGTCGGCGCCGCGCAGGTCGGCGCCGAGGAGGTCGGCCCCTGGCGTCAGACGTGAGCGCGGGACGCGGAGGCGGGCGCGGCGGTCGGCCTGCCGGCCGGATTCCCGGGTGAGGCGTGCTGCCTCGCGCAGGAGCACCGCGGCGGGGTCGCGGAGCGCGTCGACATCGAGCTGGAGGATGGCGTCCGGCGCCGCGTCGGCGGCGGCCGTGACCTCGTTCCAGGAACTGCGGAGAGCCGGGTGGAGGGGCGCGGCGGCCGGCATCCCGAGTGCCTCGCGCAGGTACCAGAGCAGCTCGTGCAGCTGGCGGACGATCGGGAAGACCGCGAACATCCCCGCGCGCACCGGATCGCCGTCGCGCCAGTCGGAACCGTCGAAGGTGTGCTGCGTGACGTGCTGACCGGCCCCGAAGCAGTCGAAGACCGTGCACCCCTTGAATCCGCGCTCGCGCAGTCGCGGGTGGATGCGGCAGCGGAAGTCGTCGGCGAGGTTGACGCACTCCTCGCCCGCCGCCTTGTCGAAGGCGAAGTCGGAGGAGCGCGCGAACGCGAGCGCGACGCAGCAGAGTCCGGTGCAGGCGGCGCAGTCGGCGGAGAGCACGCGCTCGGGCGATGGCGTCGTGAGGGATCCGGACATTCCTCCACAGTAGAGCCCAGCCTTCACCTCTCCACATCTTCGGTCACAAACGGAATAGCGCCAGGGCCGCCGCGTTAGCGTGAGGAGACAGCCACGAAAGGATCACGGAATGACTTCTCCGCGCCGCGCCATCGGAACCTCCGACCTCCACGTCTTCCCACTCTCGCTGGGTGGGAACGTGTTCGGCTGGACGGCCGACCGCGACACCTCCTTCGCCGTGCTCGACGCCTACACGGCGGCCGGGGGCAACTTCGTCGACACGGCGGACGGCTACTCGGCGTGGGTGCCCGGCAACACCGGCGGCGACTCGGAGCGCATCCTCGGCGAGTGGTTCGAGGCTCGCGGCAACCGCGACGACGTGGTGCTCGCGACAAAGGTCAGTCAGCACCCCGACTTCAAGGGCCTCGCCGCCGACAACATCCGCCGCGCCGCGGACGCTTCTCTGGAGCGCCTGAAGAGCGACCGCATCGACCTCTACTACGCGCACTTCGACGACGAGAGTGTTCCGCTGGAGGAGACTGTCGGCGCCCTGTCGGGTCTGGTCGACGCCGGCAAGGTGCGCGCCATCGGCATCTCCAACTACTCGCCGGAGCGTATCGAGGAGTGGTTCGCGATCACCGAGCGCGAGGGCCTCCACCGGGCCGTCGCCCTGCAGCCGCACTACAACCTGGTCGAGCGCTCGTACGAAGAGAAGTACCGTGCGCTCGCCGAGCGCGAGAACCTGGGCGTCATGCCGTACTTCGCGCTCGCCGCGGGGTTCCTGACCGGCAAGTACCGCGACGGTGTGACCGTCGAGAGCGCCCGCGCGGCCGGAGCAGCGAAGTACCTCGACCAGACCGGCCACAGCGTGCTCGCCGCCCTCGACGACGTCGCGGCGGCCCACGGCGCCTCCGTGGCGACCATCGCCCTCGCCTGGCTCGCCGCCCAGCCGACGGTCACCGCACCGATCGCGAGCGCCCGCACGCTGGAGCAGCTTCCCGACCTCCTCGCCTCGGTCACCGTCGAGCTCACCCCTGACGAGCTGGCCGCGCTGGACGGCGCCTCGGAAACCGCCAAGGCCGCGTAGCCGACGCCCGACGCGGCGGCGCCCCGAGTGCCGCGCGCGCTCCGCGCCGACGGGTTTTCGGGGGGTCCGGGTGGTACGAAGCACCCTCGCGAGGATGGTATCCTCGTACGGTTGCCGAAAACGGCCCGGACTTCTCCGGATGCCCCGGCTTCGCCCCCTTAGCTCATTGGTAGAGCACTTCCTTGGTAAGGAAGAGGTAGTGGGTCCGATTCCCACAGGGGGCTCCGTCTCCCGGTCGCGACGACGGGAGGCCCCGGCGGGGTAGCTCAGGTGGTTAGAGCACACGGCTCATAATCGTGGTGTCGCGGGTTCGAGTCCCGCCCTCGCTACATAGCTCGAAAACACTGGAAACGGCGGCTGATGATCAGCCGCCGTTTCGTGGTTCATCGGCCTATTTCACAGTTACGTCGAGTCGGGCATCTGGCTGCACGCGTCGGGCCCGTCACGTGATGAGTTGTTCCTGCCGAGCTCCGCGGCGGAGCGGCTAGCATCGGCTGAGAACCCGGAAGGAGGTCGCGGCGCATGGCGGTCGACTCCTCACCGATGCGTCGTCCCGGCGGGCGCAACCGCGATGTCACCGAGCGGTTGCTGGCGGCGGCGCTCGAGATCCTCGCCGACAAGGGGATCGATGGGCTGCAGTACGAGGAGCTGGCCTCTCGTGCTCAGGTCGGTCGGGCCACGGTGTACCGCCGATGGCCCAAGCGGGATGACCTGGTCCGCGAGGTGCTCGGGCGGTTCGCCGAGCTCTCGGTGCCGATCGACGACACCGGGGAGATCGTGCGCGATCTGACCGCCTTCCTGCTCGCGTTCGCCGAGGCCGCTGCGTCCGCCAGCGGTCGTGCGATGCTGCAGCTGCTGCTCGGTCGCGCGGACGACTCCGACGAGGTGCACCGCCTCGGCCGGGAGCTTCTGGACCGCCGCACCGACGACCTCCAGCGCCGCCTCGATCGCGCCACCGAGGCGGGGCAGCTCCCGCCCACCGATGCGCCATTCGTCAACATGATGCTCGCGGGCCCCGTGCAGTGGTTCGTCCTGCGTCGCGCTCGCCCGTTCACCCGGGATGACGCGCACGAGATCGTCGAGCTCGTGGTGACCGGTTTGTGGCGGCAGGGCGCCGATTAGAGGCGGGAAACTTCGGGTGTTGCCCGCAGAGTGCGCGTTCCCTGCGGGATCCGCCCCGCACGGGCCTTCACCCGCTTATCGAGATAAAGTGTCTCGTTAACGGGCGGGAACGGCCGCCCCGACGAAGGGACTTTTCATGGTGGACACATCGAGCTTCGGATGGGACGGTCACGTCGCACCCACCCCGCTGGAGGAGTACTCGAAGCGCTACGCCGACTTCTTCGAGATGCGACGGGAGGGCGGCATCCTCGAGCTGCGCCTGCACACCGATGGCGGATCGTACGTGCACAACTGGGCCGCGCACAACGCCTGGAGCCGGGTCTGGCAGGACGTCGGGAACGACCCCGAGAACCAGGTGCTGATCATCACGGGGACGGGCGACGCGTGGTTCCAGGGCGACCCGCGTCAGACCTGGCCGAAGCCGCTGGTCGACGAGACCCCGGACTACATCTTCCAGCAGACGATCGACGCCTGGAAACTGATCGAGAACTTCGTGAACAACATCGACATCCCCACCATCGCCGCGGTGAACGGCCCCGGGATCCACACCGAGTTCGCCCTGATGTGCGACGTGACGCTCGCGGCCGAGGACGCCGACTTCATGGACCCCCACTTCATGGTCGGCACGGCCCCCGGCGACGGGCTCTCGCTCGCGCTGCAGCACCTGATGGGAACCAAGCGGGCTGCCTACGCCATCTACGGCGGCACCGGGATCCCCGCCCGCAAGGCGCTCGAGTACGGGCTGGTCAGCGACGTGCTCCCGCGCGAGGAGCTCGTGCCGAAGGCGTGGGCACTCGCCCGCGACATCATGAAGCGCCCGCGGTTCGCGCGCTGGGCGACGCACAACATTCTCAACCGCCCGTGGCGCAAGCTGGTGACCGAGGACTTCGGCTTCCACTTCTCGCAGCAGTCGCTGGCGACCGTCGCCTCCAAGGCGCTCATCCCCGATCCCGACCTGGTCGCCGACGCGCGCAAGCGAAAGATCTGGTGACGCAGCAGACGGCAGGCACGGCGTCGCTCGTCCGCACCGGCGCGGGGCTCACCTCGTTCCGGCTCGACGGCGCCGGGCCTCCCCTCATCCTCGTCCACGGACTGCAGATCGGGCAGGAGCTCTTCGACGAGCTGCGCGGCCACCTGGTGCCCCGGTTCACGGTGATCACGTACGATCAGCGGGACCGCGGGGCGACAACGTTCGGACCGTCGACGTACACGACCGACGATCTCGCCGACGACCTCGCCGCGCTGATCCGGGCGCTCGGCTTCGCCAGGACCCATGTGCTCGGAACCTCGTTCGGCGGGATGGTGGCGCAGGCGTTCGCGCTGCGGCATCCGGAGCTGCTGCACGGCCTCGTGCTCGGCGCCACATCGCAGTCCCCGTTCCGCGCGGAACGGGTCGCGGCTCCTGTGGCGGAACTCCTCGGTGCGCTCGAACGCGGCGACGAGAAGCGCGCCAGAGCTCTCCTCGCACGAATGGCTCCTGCCGTAGCGCCTGCGGACGCAGAGGGGGCCGCGGGGGCGAGGTCGGACGAAGGCGACAGGCTCGTGCGCCGGTTTGCCGCCGCACGCTCGTTCGACACCCGCGGGCGCCTCGGGGCGATCGCCGCAGAGACGCTCGTGCTGCACGGCAGGGACGACACGGTGGTCCCGCTGAGGGACGCGCTGTCGCTGGCCGGCGAGCTCCCGCGTGCCGACGTGCTCGTGCTCGCGGGCAGCGGTCACGCCTGGGAGAACGAGCAGCCCGCTCGCGCGGCCGCCGCGATCGGCGCCTTCCTCACCGCACCCGCCGCCCGTCGATGACGACGTGCCGGATCCGCTCGCGCAGGCCTCCGAGATCGGCGAGCCGGCCGTCCAGCACGACAAGATCGGCGAGCGCGCCGGGCGCGATGGCGCCGAGGTCGTGCTGCCGGAGAAGGGCGGCCGCGCTCGCGGTGGTGGCTCTCCAGGCGTCTGCGGGGGTCATCGACGAGGCCCGGACCATCAGCTGCAGCTCGTCCAGGTTGCTCGCGGAGGGATGCCCGTACGGCGGGGAGTCGGTGCCCATCGCGACCTTCACGCCGGCGTCGACCGCTCGGGCGAAGCTGGCCCGGTGCGCGTCGAGAGCCTCCCGGGCGAGCGCGAGGCTCTCGGGCGCGATCGGCACGCCTCGATCGCCCGCGTCCACGATCGCCTGGGTCGCCGACAGGGTGGGCACGAGCCAGGCCCCCGTGCTCAACATGAGGTCGATGGCCTCATCGTCGAGGTGGTAGCCGTGCTCGATCGAGCGCGCCCCGTGGCGCAGCGCCGCCTTGATCCCCTCGGCGCCCTGGGCGTGGGCGAAGAAGTAGCTCCCGGCCGCGGCCGCCTCGGCAGCGATCACCTCCAGCTCGTCGTCGCGGAAATGCGCGTGGCGCGGGTCGTCGCCGACAGACATGACTCCTCCCGTGGTCGCGACCTTGATCGCGTCCGCGCCGGCGCGCAGGATCTCCCGCACTCCCCGCCGCACGTCGTCGACGCCGTCGCGCACCGCGCGGGGCCGCCCGGGGTTCGGCATCATCATCGCCATCGACCGGCTGCCGCCCGAGGGGAGGTGCAGGTCGCTGTGGCCGCCCGTCTGGGAGAGCATGACGAGGGCGAGCTGCAGGCGCGGGCCTTCGATGAGCCCCTTCTCGATGGCCCGCCGGACGCCCGCGTCGGCTCCGGCCGCATCGCGCGCCGACGTGATGCCCTGATCGAGCAGCAGGGACAGGTTCCGCACCGCCTCGTAGTACGGGAGCGAGTAGGGCTCCTGCTCGCTGCGTGCCACGTCGAGGTCGCGGATCAAGACGTGGACATGACAGTCGAAAAGGCCGGGCACGATCGACATCCCCGCGCAGTCGACGGCGTCGTCGCCGTCCAACCCGACGCCGACGTCGACGATGCGCCGCCCCTCCACGACGACGTCGGCGAGCGACGTCGATGTGCCGTCGAAGACCTGTCCTCCGGTGAAAACGGTGCGTTTCACGATGTCGCCTCCTCTGGCGTCAGCACTCGACCACGTTGACGGCGAGTCCTCCGAGCGCCGTCTCCTTGTATTTGTCACTCATGTCGGCACCGGTCTCGCGCATGGTCGCGATGACCTGATCGAGGGAGACGCGGTGATCCCCGTCGCCCCAGAGCGCCATGCGTGCGGCGTTGATGGCCTTCGACGCCGCGATGGCGTTGCGTTCGATGCACGGGATCTGGACCAGGCCGCCGATCGGGTCGCAGGTGAGGCCGAGGTTGTGCTCCATCGCGATCTCGGCGGCGTTCTCGACCTGACGCGGGCTGCCTCCGAGGACCTCCGCGAGTCCCGCGGCGGCCATGGACGAGGCGGAGCCGACCTCGCCCTGGCACCCCACCTCCGCGCCCGAGATCGAGGCGTTGGCCTTGTACAGCGTGCCGATCGCCCCGGCGGCGAGGAGGAACCTCTCGATGATGTCTCCGCGAGCGACGTCACCGCCCGTCTGCGCGGCGGGCGTGTAGTGCAGCGCGTAGTACAGCACGGCCGGGACGATGCCGGCCGCGCCGTTCGTCGGGGCGGTCACCACACGTCCGCCGCTCGCGTTCTCCTCGTTGACGGCGAGCGCGATCAGATTGACCCGCTGTTGCCAGTACCCGCTGTCGACGTTCGGGTCCTCCACGTCCAACCGCGCCGCCCAGGCGCGGGCGCGGCGTCGAACGCCGAGGCCGCCCGGCAGCGTCCCGGATCGACCCAGCGACGAGCGCACGCTCGCCTCCATCACGTCCCAGATATGCCGCAGGCTCGCCCGGACCTCACTGTCCGAGCGGAGGGCGCGCTCGTTCTCGCGCATCACGTCGCTCACGCTGAGCCCGGTCCGGTCGCAGATCGCGAGAAGCTCCGCCCCGGAGCGGAAGGGGAGGGGCACGGTCGGCGATTCCTTGGGGGAGGGGAGCGCCTCCTCCCCCTCGCGCACGATGAAGCCGCCACCGACGGAGAAGTAGGTGTGGCTCGACAACGGCTCGCCGTCGCCCCCGACGGCGGTGAGCGAGAGCGCATTCGGGTGTCGGGGGTGCACCGTCAACGGCCGGAGGACGAAGTCCTCGATCCGGCACGGGACCGGGTGCCGTCCGCCGAGCTCGACCATTCCGGTGCGGGTGATCTCGTCGAGCTGTGTTGTGAACTCGTCGGGCGTGATCTCATCCGAGCGCGCTCCCGCTAAGCCGAGCAGCACCGCGGTGAACGTGCCGTGTCCCGCTCCCGTCGCGGCCAGCGAGCCGAACACCTCGACACGCAGGCCGGCGACGCGGTCGATCAGGCCGTCGCCCTCGAGCGAGTCCGCGAAGGCGGCGGCGGCCTTCATCGGTCCGACGGTGTGCGAGCTCGATGGCCCGATCCCGACCGTGAACAGATCGAACACCCCGACGGTCTGCTGCGCGTACGTCATGGACCGCCACGGTAGGCGATCGGGTCGCCATGACGCTCGATTCGCAGGTTCTCGGCTCGAAAACGTCAGTCAGTGCAGGATCGACGTCGGCAGTGGCACGACTTCGTCGGTTGCAGCTCCTCCGTCCTGCAGGTAGCGCCCCTCCTTCTTCAGACTGCGCAGCACCACCGAGCGGTCCGCGATCGAGACGCCGGGGACGCTCTCCTCGATCGCGGCCTCCAGCCGCTGAACATCGCCGAGGGTCCTCATCCAGACGGACAGCACGAGGTTGTACGGGCCGAGCGTGGAGGCGGCCATCCGCACCTCGTTGATGCGCGTCAGGGCGGTGCCCACCCGCGCGGCCATCGCCGCCGGCACCCGCACGAAGTACCAGGCGTGCACCGGCCACCCCGAATGGGCGCGCGCCACCTCGGTACGCACGACCAGGCGCCCCTGGGCGGTGAGCGTCGCGAGCGCCTCCCGGATCCTCCGCTGTCCGACGCCGAGCTCCCGGGCCAGCGCCGTCACGGTGGCGCGCCCGTCGTGGCCGAGCAGCCGCAGCAGGTCGCGCTCCAGATGCGGGTCGACCTCAGGACGACCGCCCCCGCGTCCACCCGCCTGCGGAGGAATGGTCCGCTCGACCGCAGCCACCTCGTCGGCCGACAGCGAGCGCAGCCGCCACTGGCCGGAGTCCGTGAACGGAGAGGACAGGATCAGGGTGCGTGTCGCCCGCACGCCGTCGAGCCGCCGCATCCTGCTGATGATGTAGTCGCTCAGCGCATCCAGGTCGGACGCGCCGGCGATCACGAGCAGGTCGCGCCCTCCCGCGGTGTGGTCGATCGTGAAGGCCTCCGGGTCCGCCGCGAGCGCGCGGGCGATCTCCATCGTGGCGCCGGGCTCGGCCTCGATCTCGAGGATCGCCGACGGTCCGCGCGCCTGCGCGCCGGGGTGGCCGGCCACCCACGCCAGGCCGTGCTCCGAGAGCCGTTCCCAGCGGCGGGCGAGCGTGACGGCATCGACGCCGACGATCGGCGCGATGGAGGCCCACCGGGCGCGGGGATTGATCTGCAGCGCTTGGATCAATCGCCTGTCGATCTCTTCGAGGCCCATAACCTGCGGCAAGGCAGCATTTCTGATCACAAAACTGCATTCTATGCGCCGATGCCGCCACGCACGGTGACGATGATCCATCACCGTCGATCCGAATTGAGGAGCACTCCATGCAGCGAAGACTCTCCCCGGCCCGATCCGCCTTCGGCGTCGTCGGCTTCCTGGTGGTGATGGAGTTCGGCAGCGGCGCGCTGCAGGGGTGGTTCTCGCCGCTGCTCGCGGCGATCGGGCGCCAGTTCGACGTCGGAGCAGGTGCGCTCAACTGGGTGAACGCGATGTACATGCTCGTGACCGTCGCCTGCGTGCCCATCCTCGCCAAACTCGGCGACATGTTCGGCCACAAGCGCCTCCTCGTCGTTGCCTCGGCGCTGGTCGCCGTCGGCTCCCTGGTCGTCGCCTTCGCGCCGAGCTTCGAGATCTTCCTCGTCGGCCGTGCGTTGCAGGCGCCGCTGGCCGCCTTCCTCCCCCTGGAGTTCGCGATCGTCCGTGCCAGGGACGAGCGCTCGGCCAGCCGCAGCATCGGCGTGCTGGTCGGCGCCCTCACCCTTGGCGCCGCCGTCGGTTCGCTGGCGTCCGGGCTGCTCTTCGGCGCGATCGGCGACCTCACCGTCGTGCTGCTGGTGCCGGCGGTCTTCGTCGCGCTGTGCGTACCTGTCGTCATCCTCCTCGTGCCGGAGACCGTGGTGCGCAAGCGGGGCCGGGTGGATGTGATCGGTGCGATCCTGCTGACCGCGGGCCTGCTCGCGGTGCTGACGGGCATCTCGAATGCCGGCGTCTGGGGCTGGGGCGATGTCCGCACCATCGTCCTGCTCGTCGGTGGCGCCGCACTTCTCCTGTCGTGGGTCGTCGTCGAGCGCAGGATCGCGGACCCGCTCGTCGACCTGACGATGCTCACCAGGGGAGGGATCGGGCTGCCGATCGTCGCCTCGCTCCTGTTCGGCGCGCAGACCTATGGCGGCCAGACGGCGAGCTTCCTCTGGCTGCTCGGCGAGCCTGCTCGCGACGGCTACGGTCTCGGTATCCCGCCGGCAGCGGCCGGGGCGATCATCGTGCTCTATGCGCTCGCCGCGTTCGTCGGCACGCTCCTGGGCGACCGGCTCGCGCGACGGATCTCCGCGGCGCGCGCGATCGCGCTCGCGGGAGCGGTGGCCGCGGCGAGCTTCGCACTCATGATCGGCCTTGCGCAGGCGGCCGCCCTGTTCATCGCCGCCATGGCTGTCGGCGGCGTGTCCGCCGGCGTGCTGCTCGCCGTCCTCCCGGCGGTCGTCGTCCGGAACGCCCCGGCGGATTCGGTCGGCATCGCCTCCGCGCTCTTCAACACGGCGCGCACGGCGGCGGGTGCGGCGGCCGGCGCGGTGTTCGCCCTCGTCATGTCGCTGTTCGTCGTCGCGCCGGCCGGCGGTGGCGCGGCAGGCGATCACTCCGCACCCTCATCGTTCTTCGCGGTGTGGGCGATCTGCCTGGTGATCGCCCTCGTCCTCGCCGTCGTCGGGATGCGTATCCGGGTGGGCCCGCCGGCCCAGGAGCCGCACGACTCCGGCCGTGCCGTCACCGAGCCGGTCGAGGAACGATGACCATCGCAGAACCGCGACTCGCGTACCGCGCCGACGACGCGATCCGCGACGCCCTGCTGGACTCGCGTGCGGCCTGGGCGGAGCGGGTGGTCACGCTGAGTGGAGAGATCCACGGGCATCCCGAGCTGGCGTTCGCGGAGCACCGCGCGGCGGCCGGCATCGCCGACGCGTTGCGCGCAGAGGGGTTCACGGTCCAGGTCGGGGCGTTCGAGCTCGACACGGCTGTCGACGCCGCCTACGGCGATGGCGACCTCACGGTCGCGATCTGCGCGGAGTACGACGCGCTTCCGGGGATCGGCCACGCCTGCGGACACAATGTCATCGCCGCAGCCGGCGTGGGCGCGGCGATCGCGCTGGCCGGCGTCGCCGACGCTCTCGGCCTCCGAGTGAGGCTGCTGGGAACACCGGCGGAGGAGCATGGCGGCGGGAAGATCCGCATGCTCGACGCAGGGGCGTGGGACGGTGTCGACTTCTCCCTCATGGTCCACGCCGGCCCCGGGCGCGATCTGCGCTGCGCCGACGTGCGCACGCAGGCTGTCGCCCGCTTCGACGTGTCCTTCCGGGGGCTCCCCGGCCATGCCGGCGCCCCCAGCCCGGAGGGTGTCAACGCGGCGAACGCCGCGACGATCGGCCTCGTCGCCCTCGGGCTCCTGCGCCAGCACCTCCCGGACGGCGTGCGCACCAATGCGTTCGTCGCCGACGGCGGGGAGGCGACCAACATCATTCCGTCGTCGACCCTGGTGCGCGCCGAGGTGCGCGCCGACACGCTCGAGGCGGTGGAGGGCGTGCGGCGGCGGGTCCTCGCCTGCTTCGAAGGCGGCGCGACGGCCACCGGGTGCTCGATGAGCTGGCAGGACGCGGAACCCACCTATGCCGACGTGGTCCAGAACCCGGTGCTGGCCCGCGCGTGGGACAGCAACCTCGCCGCGCTCGGCCGCTCGCCACAGCCGTACTCGGGGTCGCCGGGCGGCTCCACCGATATGGGGAACGTCTCGCGGGTCGTTCCGTCGATCCATCCGCTGATCGCCATCCAGGAGTGCTCCTCCGCTCCGCACACGCCCGCGTTCGCCGACGATGCCATCGGCCCGGCGGCCGAGCGCGCCGCGGTCGACGGCGCGCTGGCACTGGCGCTCACGGCGGCCGACGCCGCGGCGTTCCTGCGCGCGGGCCGGTCGCTCAGGGGGTGAGCGGATGAGCCTGCCTCCTCTGGGAAGGAGGTGACGTAACCTGAGCGCGTACGGACGGACGACGGACATTCGGAATACGATGTCCGACGCTGGACGTAGACGTGAGGGAAGGCGGATCGGTGGCTGATCAGCGGGTGACGATCGTCGATGTCGCCAACAAGGCCGGCGTCGCGATCAGCTCGGTCTCGAGCGCGCTCAACGGTCGGCCCGGAGTTTCGGACGTCACGCGTGAGCGCATCATCCAGGTGGCGACGGACCTCGGTTTCGTGCCTTCGCTTCGCGGCAAGAGCCTCTCGGGGCGACGCGCGTTCACGGTCGGGCTGGTGCTGCACCGCGATCCGGACGTGCTGGAGCTCGACCCGTTCTTCGGCGGTTTCATCGGTGGCATCGAGGACGCGATCGACCCGCGCGGGTACGCGTTGGTGCTGCAGATCAGCGCGGAGTCGGACAAGGTGCTGCAGCGTTACGAGAAGTTCGCGGCGGACCGTCGTGTCGACGGTGTGCTGGTCAACGACTTGGAGGTGGACGACCCGCGCATTCCCCTGATCCGAAGGCTGGGCCTGCCGGCGGTCGCGATCAACCCGGGTGCCGATTTCCCGATCCCCGCCGTGCGCCAGGACCCCGATGCGGGGATCCGGGCGACGCTGCGGCACCTGGTGGAGCTGGGGCACCGCCGCATAGCGTACGTCAGCGGCCGCCCTCACATGACCCACTCGGTGGAGCGCGAGAACGCCTGGCGAGCAGCATCCCTCGAGCTCGGGCTCACGCCCGGGCAGGTGATACCCGGCGATTTCACCTACCTCGGCGGCGCCTCCGCAGGCTCCGCCCTGCTCGCGCTGGCCGAACCTCCCACGGCGGTGATGTGCGCGAACGACCTCTCGGCGATCGGCCTGATCGCTCAGGCTCAGCACCTCGGCGTGGACGTGCCGGGGGAGCTGTCGGTGGCGGGCTTCGACGACATCCGGCTCGGCACGTACGTGCGTCCGTCGTTGACGACGGTGCACACCAGCCCGCGGGAGCTGGGGCGGGAAGCGGGCCGGCTCCTCGTCGACCTGATCGAGAACGGCGCCGTCGCCGACGTCCGGGTCTCGGACGCGCACCTGATCGTCCGCGAATCGACCGGCCCGGCGCCCGCCGCGCGCTGAGCACCGGCGAGGATCGCAGTTGCGCTCCTCCCTCCCGCCATGCCACTATGAGCACAACCGAAACGTTTCGGTAAAACGAAACGTTTCGTCACCTGCATCACCGAACCCGTTCCCACGCACTCTGGCAACTCGACGAGGAGACATCACATGGCAACGAAGAGGTTGCGAGGCACGATCCTGAACCGGCGGTTGTTCGCCGGGATCGTCGCCGTGACCACGATCGGCGCGCTGGCCGCCTGCTCCGGCGGCGGCGGGTCGTCGAACAGCGCCGAACCGAGCGGGAAGCTGCAGCTCCTCGTCTCGAGCAGCGACGCGACCGACGCCGGGTTCCGGGCGATCAACGACGCATTCGAGAAGCAGTACCCGAAGGTCGACGTGGTCTTCTCGACTGTGTCGAACGACAACTACCCGGCGACGAAGTCGTCGCGGCTCACGGCGGGCAACCTCGACCTGTTCGTCGTGAAGGGCCTGACGGAGACGCCCTCGTACGCGAAGGACGCGGCCACCGACGACGCCCGGCTGGCGAAGGCGGGCGGACTGGTCGACCTCAGCGGCGAGTCGTTCCTCAAGCAGTACACGCCCAGCCTCCTCGACTCCCAGGCCATCGACGGCAAGCAGTACGCCGTGCCGACCGGCGTCAGCTACTACACCGGCGTCTTCTACAACAAGAAGATCTTCGCCGACAACGGCCTGAAGGTGCCCACCAGGTGGAGCGAGTTCACCGCCGTGGTCGACGCCCTCAAGGCGAAGAGCATCACGCCGTTCGGCATGGGCGGTAAAGACAGCTGGCCCGCCGGCCTGCCGATGCTCGCCTCCGTCGCCTCGCTCTACCCCGCGACCTCCGACAAGCAGCAGCTGGCGAAGGAGCTGTGGACGAACAAGGCCAAGCTCACCGACCCCACCGAGGTCAAGGTGCTCGAACAGACCGAGTACGTGCTGAAGAACTTGCAGCAGGGTGCTGCGGGCGCCGACTACACATCGATCCCGTCGGGCTTCGCAGCAGGCGACTTCGCGATGACGGTCGACGGCACCTGGGACCAGCCGACGATCGACGCCGCTGTCGCGGGCTCGTTCGACTACGGCTACTTCCCGTTCCCCGGCTCGGACGACGCAACGGACAACGCCCTCCTCAACGGCAAGACGGAGCTCCAGCTGGCCGTTCCCGCCTCGGCCAAGAACAAGACGGCCGCGCTCGCCTGGCTGAAGTTCTTCTCCGACAAGAAGAACTACGAGCTCTTCCTGAAGAAGTCGGGCTTCTCCTCGGCCCAGCCCGGGATCTCGACCAGCGCGTTCCTCCAGTCGATCGCCGGCTACACCAAGTCGTACGAGCCGGCCTGGGACCAGATCTGGTTCGCCAACAACAAGGCCGGGCAGGACGCGGTCTTCCCGTTCAACTACCCGGCACTGACCCCGCTCGGTTCCGACACGCCCGAACAGGCCGCGCAGGCGGCTCAGAAGGCGTGGTCGGCGGCGGGCTGACCCTTTCGAGACGGGCGGTCCGCGTATCCACCGCGGACCGCCCCCTCGTGAGTCGAGAGACACATGACAGAATCGTTCCCCTTCCCACGCCGAACACCGGTGCGCATCACCTTCGGGCTCGGGATGCTCCTGCTGGGCGTATTCGGCTTCGTCCCGGCGGTCGGCGTACTGATCGCCTCGTTCACCGACCTGCGCGGGCTCCCGGGCCTGCCCATCAATTTCGTCGGCATCCAGAACTACGTCGACTTCTTCTCACCCGCCAAGTGGGCCGACAGCGCCAACGCGCTGCGGAACACGGTGATCTTCGCCGTGGTGAGCACCGTCCTCCAGATCGTGGTCGCCCTGGCCGTCGCCGTGCTGCTGAACCGCCGCCTCAAGGGTCGCGACTTCTACCGCGCCGTCGTCTTCATGCCCACGATCCTGGGCGTGACGGTGACCGGCCTGGTGTGGTCGCTGATCTTCAACGTCAGCGGCGGCCCTGCCGCCTCGGTGCTCGACCTCTTCGGAGGGCACTCGGCGTTCTTCGGCGACCCCCACCTCGCGCTGACGCTGGTGATCGTGGTGCAGGTGTGGATGGTGCTGGGCGTCTCCGTGATCATCTTCCTCTCGGGTCTTCAGGCGATTCCCGAAGAGCTCTACGAGGCTGCCGAGATCGACGGCGCCAGCGGCTGGCAGCGCTTCCGCAGCGTCACCGTGCCCCTGCTCGCACCGTCCATCACGGCGAACGTGCTGCTCGGCATCGTGAACGCCCTCCAGAGCTACCAGCTCATCTACGTGCTCAGCGGGCCCAACAACCGCTCGACCCAGGTACTCTCCCTGCTCGTCTATGTGCAGGGCTTCGGCGGGGCGTCGGGAACCACCCTCTCGCAGTCGCAGGGCTACGCGGCCGCCGTCTCGATGGTCCAGTTCGTGCTCGTCGCGATCGTCTCGATCATCGCCCTGGCCATCCTCCGCCGACGGGAGGCGAAGCTGTGACGACCACCACCTCCGAGACCCTGACCGTCGCGACGACCGGCTCGCGGGAGGTCGTCCGCGGGCGTCGACGCCGGCGTATGCCGATCGGCGCATACATCTGCGCGCTCATCCTGATGATCGTGTTCCTGTTCCCGCTGCTCTACCTGCTCAACACCGCGCTCAAGTCGCAGGCCGAGTTCGCGGCGAACCCGGTCGGGATCGTGTCGGATCCCCAGTGGGGCAACTTCGCCACCGCGTGGGAGAAGGGCGACTTCGGCGCGTACATCCTGAACAGCGTGCTCTACACCGCCGCGGGATCCGCGATCGGCACGCTGCTGACGCTGGTGCTGTCCTTCCCGGTCGCCCGCGGCTACATCCGAGGCGCCAAGTACTGGACGGTCGTGTTCGTGCTCGTGCTGTTCCTCCCCAACGCGCTCATCACCCAGTTCCAGCTGCTCCTGCGCCTGGGGCTGTACGACACCCAGCTCGGCTACATCCTGCTGATCGGCGTCGGCGTGGGCGTCGGGCCGCTGCTGCTCAGCGGCTTCGTGAGGTCCATCCCCCGTGAGCTCGACGAGGCGGCAGCGATGGACGGCGTGGGCTACTGGCGCTACCTCTTCACGTTCATCCTGCCGCTGGCGCGGCCGGCGCTCGTGACCGTGTTCATCCTGCAGGCGGTCTGGATCTGGAACGAGATCATCCTCGCCACCGTCCTCCTCGCCGATCCCACCAAGTTCCCCGTGACGGTGGGCCTCTACGCCTTCAAGGGGACCTACGGCAACCAGTGGCCGCTGCTCGCGGCCGCGACCTTCATCGTCGCGGCGCCCCTCATCATCGGCTACATCTTCATCCAGCGCTACCTGGTCAACGGCGTCGTCGGCGCCGTCAAGGGCTGACCATCCGCTCCGTCCGTTCCGTCCGCTCCATCAGCTCCATCCGCTCCACTCGCAACGACATCCGCAAGAGAGGTTCCGTGTCCACCACCATCGCCGCCACCGCCACCATCCCGTACGCGCTGGAGCGCGTGGGCACTGTCATGGAGCCGGATCCGGCCGATCCGCATCAGGCCGAGGGAGTGCTCAACCCCGCGACGGTGCAGGACGCCGACGGGACGGTGCACCTCTTCCCGCGGCTGGTCGCCGAGCAGAACGTCTCCCGGATCGGGCGGGCCAGGGTCGTGGTGACCGACGGGGTGCCGTCCGGCGTCGGCGAGCTGGAGATCGCGCTGGAGGCCGAGCGCGGCTGGGAGCACGGCACCGACCACGGCGGCGTCGAGGACCCGCGCATCACCCACCTGAAGGACCTCGGCGTCCACGTGATGAGCTACGTCGCGTTCGGCCCCCTCGGGCCGAAGCCCGCGCTGGCGGTCTCGGCCGACGGCCGCACGTGGCGACGGCTCGGCCCGATCCAGTTCGAGTACGACGACACGCTCGACACCGACCTGAATCTCTTCCCGAACAAGGACGTCGTGTTCTTCCCCGAGATCGTGCCCGATCCCGAGGGCCGGCCGAGCCTCGCGCTGCTGCACCGCCCGATGTGGGACTTCGGATTCGTCCGGCCGTCGGAGCGTCCGCCACTGCCCGCCGGCGTCACGGACGAGCGGGCGAGCATCTGGATCTCCTATGTCCCCGTCGACGCCGCCGTGCAGGACCTGGCGGCGCTCACCCGTCCGGGCGCGCACCGTTTCGTCGCGGGCCCCGCGTTCGAGTGGGAAGCGCTGAAGATCGGCGCAGGTCCCGCTCCGCTGCGGGTGCCGGAGGGCTGGCTCGTCCTCCATCACGGCGTCACCGGATCGCTGCCCGGCGGCTCGTTCGTGCCGCAGGCGTTCAGCGTGCGGTACGTCGTCGGCGCGATGCTGCTCGATGCCGACGACCCCTCGCGCGTGCTCGCCCGCACGAGCGAACCCCTGCTGGCACCCGAGACCGCAGACGAGACCGCGGGAACCGTGGCCAACGTCGTGTTCCCCACCGCGATCGAGCGGATCGGGGACGAGTACTTCGTCTTCTACGGAGCGGCGGACACCCGGATCTCGGTGGCCCGCCTGGTCCGCACCCTCTGACCCCCGCACCCTCCCCGCGAACAAGGAGTCCACGCAATGACGCGTCACCCGGAATCACCGAACGCCCCACGCTCCTCGCTCCTGCGTCGCGGCCGCCTCTCGGCTGTCGCGGCGTTCCTCCTCGCCGCTGTCCTGAGCGCAGCCGGCCTCGCGGTCCCCGCTCAGGCGGCGGATCTCCAGACCGACGTCTCCACGATCGTCTCGCGGCTGCAGGACTACTACCTGAGCCAGGGCGACGAGGTGCAGATCGCGAACGGCATCTACCTGGCACAGACGTCGAACGCGCAGGACTACGTCGCGTCGCAGAACGCCGACGGCTCGTGGTCGGACGTGAACTACCAGGACACGACGAGCTCGGCGAACGGTAAGACGTGGGACGCCTACAAGGCGCTCTACCGGATGGTCGCGATCGCGCAGGCCTACCAGGACAAGACGCAGAAGGGCTACCACGACGCCTCCCTGATCGGGGCGGAGGAGCGCGCGCTGGCGTACTGGGACCAGGTGAACCCCGGCAACACGAACTGGTGGGAGACCGAGATCGGCGAGTCCATCGCCATGGGCCGCATCTCGATCTTCGTGGGCGACGCGCTCAGCCCGGATGCCGCCGCCCTGGCCATCAAGCACAACCAGGGCAAGCTCGACCCCGCCGGCGCGAATGGCGCCTGGCGCACGTCCGACTACCTCTACAAGGCCCTCGCCACCCGCGATGCCGCGGCGATCAGCGCCGGGTTCGCAACGATGGTGCAGACCGTCGCTGTGGACGACTCCGGCACCGTGCAGGAGGCCGTGCAGCCGGACGCGACGTTCTGGGCGCACGGAGCGCAGCTCTACAGCGAGGGCTACGGCATGGCTCTGTTCACCATGGTGGCGATGTGGGCGGACTCCGCCCGCGGCACGAGCCTCGCGTTCACCCGCGACCAGCTCGACACGATCGCGTTCTACATCATCGACGGCACCCGCTGGCTCATCCGCGGCGAGCTCCAGATGCTCTACCTCCTGTACCGCCCGGCGACCACCGTCGACGGGGTCACCAGCTACGCTGCGGTGTTCCTCGACCCGCTGGACCGGATGGCGCGCACCGACCCGCTCTACGCGACCGACTACCGCGAGCTGGCGGACAACATCCGCGGCAAGACGGCCGGCAATGGGGCGATCGGCGACACGTACTTCTGGCGGTCGGAGTTCTCCTCGCACCAGCGGGCGGACTACGGAATCGTGACCGGGCTGAACTCCAACCGCACCGTCGGCAGCGAGTACCGCTCGACCATCCGCAAGGACGTCGGCAACGAGGTCGTCTGGAACCGCACCGGCACCACGGCGATCCAGGTGACGAACAAGGAGTACACGGACCTGGGACCGGCGTTCGACTGGTTCCACTACCCGGGCACGACCGTCCCGTACGTGAAGGAGACCACTCTCGGCCCGAACGGTCGCTCGGCCAACGGCGGCGCGTTCACGGGCGGCGTCTCGGACGGCAGCTACGGGGCGACCGTGGAGAGCTTGGACCGCGTCGGGACGCAAGCACAGAAGAGCTACTACTACTTCGACGACGAGATGGTGGCACTCGGGTCGGGCATCCAGTCGACCTCGACGGCGCCCATCCACACGACCGTCAACCAGGTCTCGGCCAAGAGCAACGCGACCGTCGACGGCCAGAAGGTCGCCGCCGGAACCGACGGGCAGGTCGTGCAGAACCCGTCCTGGGCCTACAACGACAAGGTCGGCTACGTCTTCCCGTCCGGCCAGCCCGTGACGGTCTCCGACAAGACCCAGACCGGCAGCTACTACGGTGACCAGCCGGAGAGCCACGACGCGTTCACGCTGTACTTCGATCACGGCACGGCGCCGAAGAACGCCGGCTACGAGTACATCGTGCTCCCGGCCAAGACGGCCGCGCAGACTCAGGCCTACGCGGCGAGCCCGGCGGTGAAGATCCTGCGGAACGACACGTCGGTGCAGGCCGTGCAGCACGCGGGGCTGAAGCGCACGATGGCCACCTTCTACCAGGCGGGCTCCCTCGACCTCGGCGACGGCCGCACCCTGACGGTGAGCCGGCCGAGCATCGTGATGCTCGACGAGTCCTCCGGGACCCCGGTGGTCAGCCTGTCCAACCCGAGCCAGCCGGGCCTCCTGGTGGATGTGACGCTGAGCGGGGGTGCGGGGACGTCGCACGGCACCTTCGTGCTCGGCAGCGGCGCGAACCTCGGCAAGACCGTGACAGAGCCCCTGGCGGCGGACGACCCGAACGGGTCGCCCTTCGTCGTGCGGCTCGCGGCCGGCTCGTACGCCATGGGCGCCGACGTCGATTGGGGCACCGATTACGCGAGCCGGTACCTGGTGCAGACCTCGACGGACGGCGCGAACTGGACCGACCAGAAGATGGTCCAGAACCCCTCCGGCGGACACCAGCACGTCGACTTCCCGGCGACGGCGGCCAACTTCGTCCGCGTCCTGCCGCTGGACGGGCCGCGCGCCGGCTCGTTCTCGATCGCGAAGCTCACGCCGGTCTCGTCCGTGAACCTGGCACTCGGGGCCCCGACGACCGCCTCCGACGGCACTGGCCCGGGCAGCGCGACCGACGCGAACCTGACCACCCGGTGGATCGCCGACCGCACGGGTTCGCCCGACACCTCCTGGCTGCAGGTCGACCTCGGCACGGTGCAGAAGATCGGCGCGGTGCGGTTGTACTGGGAGGCGTCCTACGCCAGCCAGTACAAGATCCAGGTGTCGGACGACGGTACGACCTGGCGCGACGCCTACGCGACACCGGCCGCAGGCAGCGATGGCGGCACCGACCTCGTGGCGCTGAACGCGACAGGGCGCTACGTGCGGATGCAGACGGTCAAGCGAGCGCTGACCACCTACGGGGTCTCGGTGTGGGAGTTCGAGGTGTTCGGCGACAGCGCCATCACGACGGCGCCGACCACGACGGGCAGGGTGAACCTCGCGCAGGGCAAGCCGACGACCGCGGATAGCGTGTACAACAACCTGGCGAACGTGCAGCCGACGGCGGCGACCGACGGCTCGAAGACCACGAAATGGTCCTCGGCCCGGCCGACCGGAGCCGCGCCCTACACGAACCGGAACTGGCTGCAGGTCGACCTCGGCAGTGTGCAGCCGGTGTCGCAGGCCGTCGTCGAATGGGAGACAGGGAACTCCACCGACTATCAGCTCGAAGGGTCGGTGAACGGCACCGACTGGACGCCGCTCGCACACGTGCAGAACTCGGGCACGGCCGACCACCGGCGGGACACGACCGACTTCGCGGTGGCGGAGGTGCGGTACGTCCGCGTGATCGGGTCGCCGTCGACCAAGTACGGGCTCAACATCTGGGAGTTCGAGGTCTATGGCGGCTACAGCCTGTCGTGCACCGCACCGGTGAAGGCCGACCGTGACGGCGTCGCGACGGCGACGGCGACCATCACCCCGGTGATGAGCGGGGACGCGATCGCCGCGTACTCGCTCGACCCCGGCGTCGCGGCCGTGGCGGCCACGCCGCAGGCGACCGCCGACGGAAGGATCACCGTCGACCTGAAGACGGGTGCACCGGGAAACACCTCCCTCCTGATCGCGCACGCCGCCGGCGACGAATTCGTGTGGTGCCCGGTCAGCGTCGCGGTGGACACGACCGTGCTGCAGGCACTGGTCGAGCGGGCCGACGGCCTGGACAGCACGGTGTACTCGGCCACGAGCTGGTCTCCCCTGATCCCGGCTCTGGAGGCCGCGAAGGTGACGCTGAAGGCCACCGGCGCCACTCAGGCCGTGATCGACGCCCGCGCGTCGGCGCTGAAGGCCGCCCTCGACGGGCTCAAGGCGACAGCCACCGTCGGCGCGGCGGACGTCACGGCGAAGTGGGGAACCGCCGCGAAGGTCACCGTGACCGTGACGTCGGCGCTGCCGGTGAACGGCCAGGTCGCCCTGACCGAAGGGGACACGGACCGTGGACTCGCGACTCTGGTCGACGGAGTCGCCGAGTTCACCCTCCCTGTCGGTCTCGCGGCCGGAGACCACACGATGACGGCGACGTTCCGGGGGAGCGAGACCGTGGAGGGCGCCAGCGCCAGCATGACCGTCGCCGTCGCGCTCCCGGCCGCGTGGAGCAAGACGACGAGCTACAAGACCGGCGACATCGTCAGCTACAACGGATCGGTGTACAAGGCCGGATGGTCCACCAAGGGAGAACAGCCCGGCTCGAGCAACACCGGAGCCTGGCAGGAACTCGCGATGACCGAGTCCGGCGCGGCCGTCTGGACGCGGTCCCGCGTCTTCAACGCCGGTGACACCGTCGTCTATCAGGGCAAGACGTTCCGCGCCGACTGGTACACCCGCAACGAGGTCCCCGGGTCCGTGACAGGACCGTGGGAGGAGATCGCCACGGCGCCCGACGGCACGGCGCTGTGGACGCCATCCCGCGTCTTCAACGCCGGCGACAGGGCGAGCTACAACGGCGTCGTCTACGTGGCCAAGTGGTACTCCCGCAACCAGGCTCCGGGGGCCGCCAACGGTCCCTGGGCGGTGGCGGGCTGACAGGCATGATGCCCCGCCTCGTCGCCTTCGACCTCGACGACACCCTCGCACCGTCGAAGTCGCCCGTCGATCCCACGATGGCGGAACTGCTCCGCCGCCTCCTCGAGCAGACGGACGTGTGCGTGATCTCGGGAGGACGATTCGAGCAGTTCCGCGACCAGCTGCTTTCACGCCTGCCGACATCCACCACGCTCGAACGTCTGCACCTCATGCCGACCTGCGGGACGCGCTACCTCCGCTGGGACCACACCCGGTGGAGGCTCCAATACGCCGAGAACCTCAGCGATGACGAGCGTGCGGAGGCGCTCGCCGCGGTCGAGGAGGAGGCCTCGAGACTGGGCCTGTGGGAGGAGAGGACCTGGGGACCCGTGATCGAAGACCGCGGATCCCAGATCACCTTCTCCGCGCTCGGCCAGTCGGCGCCGATCGAGGACAAATCCGGCTGGGACCCCGGCGGGTCGCGACGCAGCGCCCTGCGCGCGGCGGTGCAGTCCCGGCTCCCCGGTCTGGAAGTGCGGGCGGGAGGCTCGACGAGCATCGACATCACCCGGCGCGGAGTGGACAAGGCGTACGGGATGGCGAAGCTCGCAGCCCTGAGCGGCATCCCGCTCGCCGACATGCTGTTCGTCGGAGACCGGCTCGATCCTGAGGGCAACGACTATCCCGTCATCGCGCTCGGGCTTCGGACCAGGGCGGTGGCGGATTGGACGGAGACGGCGTTGCTCGTCGAACAGCTGATCACGGCTGCGTGATCGTGAAGAGACCGCGGATCCCAGGGGACTCTAGCGCCGGGCTCGGACGGTGGAGCGGTGTCGCAGGCGCTCGAGGAGCTCGGCGTCCCGGGTGCCCGGCTCGGCCGAATAGAGCACGATGCGCAGGTCGCTCCCGTCGAGGGTCAGCACGTCGCAGTCGAGGGTGATCGGGCCGAGGTCGGGGTGGACGACCGTCTTGCGCGAGGGGCTGTTCGGAGCGGCTTCGTATCGCCGCCAGAGGTCGGCGAAGCGGGGATTCGCCTCGCGCAGCGCGGCGGTGAGCTCGCGGACGGCACGGTCGTCGGGGTATCGGTCCGCGGCGCGCCGCAGATCGGCGACCATCTCGCGTTCGAAGGCGTCCGCATGCAGGGCGTCGCGCTCGACGCGCGAGCCGGTCGCCTGCTCTGCGGTGAAGTAGCGCCAGATCAGATTGCGGGCGCGCGCGTCCAGCGCCGCCGGGTCGCCGAGCAGCGCGGCCCAGAGCGGATTCCACTGCACGGTGTCCCAGGCGGCCGTGAACACGGCGAGCGGGGTGTCCGACATCCGGTCGATCATCAGCTGCACACCGCGTGGAACCGCGCGGGGGACTGAGCCGGAAGGCGGGGGCACCGCGCCCGCCAGGCGGTACAGCAACTCGCGCTCGCCCGGTGGCAGCCGCAGCGCCCGTGCGAGGGCTCCGAGAACCTGCGGCGACGGGTTCGTGGCGCGACCCTGTTCGAGCCTGACCAGGTAGTCGACCGAGATTCCGACCAGCAGGGCGAGTTCTTCGCGACGGAGACCGGGCACGCGACGGTCTCCACCGGCGGGCAGACCCGCCTCGGCCGGGGTGATGCGCTCACGCCACGCGCGCACCGCCGCGCCGAGCTCGATTCCGGTTGCCACCTCCCCAGTATCCGCCGCGTCGCAGCGGGCCGCCTGGTACTGGGAGTCCTACGGCGCGCGGGAGCCTGGGCCGTCGGCGCCCCGCCAGCCACCCTGAGGACATGACAACAACCCTCATCACCGGGGCCAACAAGGGCCTCGGCTACGAAACCGCCCGCCGTCTGCTGGCGGCCGGCCATGACGTCTGGATCGGTGCCCGTGACGTCGAGCGTGGGCGAGCTGCCGCGGCTGCACTCGGTGCGCGCGTCGTCCAGCTCGATGTCACCGAGGACGCGACCGTGGCGGCGGCCGCCGAGACGCTGCGCGCCGAGGCCGGCCGCGTCGACGTCCTGATCAACAATGCGGGCATCAGCGGCGGCCGCGTCCCGGTCGCCGAGCTCACGGCCGATCACGTCCGCACGGTCTACGAGACGAACGTGTTCGGCGTCGTCCGGGTAACCCAGGCCTTCCTGCCTCTCCTCCAGGCGGCGGAGGCTCCCGCGGTCATCGTCGTGACGAGCGGGCTCGGGTCGTTCCACCAGGTCACGGAGACCGAATGGGGCCGCTACGGCTCCATCACCTACAGCTCGTCGAAGTCCGCGGCGACGATGCTCGCCGTGCAGTACGCGCGGGCTCTCCCGGACATCCGCTTCAACGCTGTGGATCCCGGCTACACCGCGACCGACTTCAACCGGCGTCAGGGTACCCAGACCGTGGAGGAGGGCACGGACGCCGTCGTGCGGCTTGCGCTCCTCGGCGGCGCCGGACCGACCGGAACCCTCACCGATCGCGACGGCACGGTCCCCTGGTAGGCCGGAAGCGGGCGGGATCCCGGTCGAGCCGGCTGAGGGCCGGGGCGGTGAGCCCCGGCCCTGCGCGGTGGGTCAGATCGTCTCCGGATGCGTGTGCATCATCGATCGTGTCGCGATCCGGCGATGCCAGGAAGCACCCGGGTGCCTTCCTTCTGAACGGCGGTCAGAGACGACGGGTCGAGGCCGAGGGTCGCCAGGATGGTCGGCGCGACCTGGGTGGTCTCCACGGGCGTCGAGGTCACCTGCGCCGGGACGCCGGGGCCGTCGACGACCATCAGTACGTGACGGTCGCCGGTGTTCATGCCGCCGTGCTCAGCGAGCTTGGTCGGGCCCGAGTAGACGACGCCCTCCTGCACCTCACCGAAGACGTCGGGGTAGTGACCGTTGTCGACCGCGACGCCGAAGAAGCTCGCGGCGTCCTTTCCGGCCCAGACCTGGCTCAGCCCCGAGTGCTCCACGGTGACGGTGGCACCGGCGGCGTTGATGCCCTGAGCCGTGTGGCTCCAGAGGTGAGCCTTGACGAAGTCGTCGGCGGTCTGCGAGTTGTCCGACAGGTAGGACTGCCAGAGGTCGTCGTCGGTGCCGGCCACGATCAGCTTCGTGTTGCTCGGATGGGTCTGCGCCCATGCGGCATTGATCGCGTCGATGATGGGGCCGTCCTTCACCGTCACCAGCTTGGCCGGGTCCTGGGGCGACTGACCGTGCTTCGCGGTGAGCACGATCGTCGTCTTGCCGGTCAGGCCCTCCTTGTGGATGGTCGAGACCACACGGTCCAGTTGGGTGTCGACGTAGTCCAGTGCGCTGGAGAGAACCGGCCCGGGGACGAGCTTGCCGTTCACCCGCTGGTATCCGCCGGCCTGCGGTGCGCTGGTGGTGTAGGAACCGTCGGCGTTCTTGATCAGCGTGGTCGGCGTCGACTTGATCTTCTGGGCGACCGAGACGGTCTGGAAGTTCATCCCCAGGATGGCGGGAACGCCGACCTTGGTCTTACCCGAGTGGTCGAGCCCGTCGAGCTCGTTCACCACGGCTTGCACCTTGTACCCGTCGTACTGTTTGGTGGCGGCATCGATGTGCGCCCAGTCGTCGTCTTGTGGATAGGGCACGCCGTTCGGCATGACGGCTTGCGAGTCGATCTCCGGGGAGAACAGGTCGTCGATGCTCTGCCCGTTCGATCCCGGACCATTGAACGATGCGTACACCTCGTGCTTGTCCGACCACGCGGTTCGCAGACCGGCCTTGTGGATGACCTGGAAGATCGTGTTGTCCCCGAGGTAGTCCCACGGCGTGATCGGCTTGCACGTCGCCGGGTCGACCGGGAACGTCGCGGGATTCAGGGAGGACTTCGGATCGAATTTCAGGTTCATGATCGCGGCGGGGTTCTTGTCCACGCCTGCAGGGTAGAGGGAGCCGTTCTCGTCGAACGACGGGAATGCTCCGTTCGCCGCGTTGAGGAAGTCGGGAACCGCGGGGAGCGCGTCGTCGGGAGAGTCATAGATGACGTCGCCGCCGGTCGCCGCCTTGCCCGGGGTGCACGCGGATCCGGCCTCATCCACGGTGTGGCTGTATTCGACGTCGTAGAAGACGCCGGTCGTCTTGGGGTTGCCGCCGGTCATCAGCGCGGTGCCGCCCGGGTCGGAGTCGGACGGATTGGACGTCACCGCGTTGACGTACTCGCTGCCATGGTGCGTCAGTTCGGCGAGCGTCGAACCCGGGTGCTGGGAGATGTACCAGTCGAGGTCGCTCTGGTGCATGCCGTCGATGGAGATGAGCAGGACGTGCCGTGAATGCTCCCCGGCGTGGAGGGACTCCGCCGATGCGCTCGCCGCCCCGCCCCACCCTGCGAAACTCGCGGCGGCAAGGCCCGCAAGGCTCATGGCGGCGACCGCCGTACGTGCCCGTGTTCTGGATTCCATCGCATTCCTCCGTCATCAGCCCGGCGGCGGCGCATCCCGATGACACCCCGACCTGCTCGCGCATTCTCAGCGTGGGCACGGGAGGTGAATTCCGCGGGAATCGTTGATGACCTCGATGCGAATGAAACCTTCGGGAGCGTACAGGTCAGACGATGACGAGACTCAGGAGCCCGCTAAGACCACTCGATGCGCACGTCGACGCTCTTCCAGCGCTGGTACTGGATGGTCAGCGTGATGATCGAGGTGAGTGTCGACACCAGGAACGCTGAAGAGATCCGTTCGACCCAACCTTTGATCTCTACGAGCGTCGCGTCAGCGCCGCCGAAGAAGGCCAGGGCGACGCTGACCGCGAAGGTGGCGACGAATGCGACGAGCAGGAACCAGAACAGGCGATACTCGGTAACCCGTTCGAAGCGGACGAACTGCCTGAAACCGTACGTGTGAATGTTCGTCATCGTCCCCGACGCTGCCGGACTGGACGAGTTCGCCTCGAGAAGCTCGATCCGGGTGAAGACCGGCTGATTGGCCGGGGTCTTCGACTCGAGCACTGGGATGAGCGTCTTGCAGACCCCTTCGACCAGGTGCTGCATCTCCTCGTGACGAGCGTTGTCCTTGACGACACGGAAGTGGATCGCACCGACGTTCTCCAACGACGCCATTCCGTACTCGTTGTTGCCGACGTCGATCAGCACCCGGTCGGCGAGCTGCAGTCGGGTTCGTGCGTGAGGAGAGAACTTCTCCAGGAGCGACTGCGTGAGTTCCTCGTCGACCGCCTTGTCTGCGGACGGCCTCACCAGCCATCCCGTGGGTTGCAGCAACTCGATCAGCTGCTGTTTCGATTCGACGTCGACTATCGGTGCATTGATGAGCGCTCGCATCGCTTCCCTCCCGCGCCGAATCGGACTGGGATCCGACTATATACGCGAGGAACGCCTGCGCGGGCGCGCCGGGGTAACAGCCGAACCTTGCGCGGCGAGCGGCGTGCTCGCCGCGCGCGATGACAAGCGCGCCGGCAGGTCCGCGACGATCAGCCGGCCGTCCACCCAGCCGACCGGCATCGGGTCGGTGATCGAGCCGATGAACGGGGTGTCGTCGCCGGCGAGCTCGAAGGCGAGCATCGCCCATCGACCGTCCCGCTGCCGGATGAGCCGGCCGCTGTAGAGCCGGTCGTCGGTGAGCGGGTAGGCGGCGTCGATGTCGAACGGGCCGACGAGGCTCTCCGCCGGCGCCGCCCAGATTCCTCCGGTGCGGTCTCGTCGCGCGAGGCTCGCGTGTTCGGCGAGGCAGGAGAACACGAGAACGGCGTGCCCGTCGACGATTTCGGTCTGCATCACCTCGAGCTGTCCGAAACCGCGCGGGGCGGGCGCGGTCAGCGGTTCCTGCAATCGCCAGCGGTCGAGGTCGGGGGAGGTGGCGTGGCCGACGACTCCGCGAGTGAACGGGTCGGCTCCGGTCCGCGCTCGGGCGGTGATCAGCATGTGCCAGCCGTGGCCGGAGGGGTCGGCGAACACCCACGGGTCGCGGAACGCTTCGTCGTGCCACTGTTCCGACAGGGTCTCGTACCATCGCCCGTCGGCGGTCAGCACCGGATTCGCCGGCGATTTCGTCCAGCTGAGCAGGTCGGGCGAGGTGGCGACGCCGATGCTCTGGATGTTCTTCGTGCCGTCCGGGGCACGGGTGGAGCCGGTGTAGAACAGTCGCCAGCGCCCGTCTGCGCCGCGGATCGTCGAGCCTGTCCAGGTGGCCAGGTCATCGAAGGCCGGCGCGTCCGAGCGCACGAGCGCGTCTTCGATCCTTGTCCAGTCGGTCAGGTCGTCAGACACCGCGTGCCCGATCGATGCCCGGTAGTGACGCGCCTCCGGGTCCTTGAGCGCACGCGACGCGTAGAGGAAGAACAGATGGTATCGGTCGCCGTCGTCGGCGAACCAGAAGTCCCAGACCCACGAATCCGGCAAGAAGAACATGGTGACCCTTTCGTGACGACGTCGTCGTGCTTAAACGCTTGACCATCACTCTAGCGTGAGTTATCGTGAGCTGGTCAAACGCTTTAGCGGATTCAGTGATGAGTCCAGAAAGGTCATCGACGCCGATGCCACGCCCCGTCTTCTTCCGCCCTTCCGATGGTTGGGTGGGCGACATCATCCCGTTCGAGAGGGATGGCGAGTTCTACCTCTTCTACCTGCACGAGCTCCGGGAGACGCCGAAACCGGGCACTCCCTGGAACCTCGTGGTCACCGATGATTTCGTCACCTTCGACGATCGCGGTGTCTCGCTTCCCGCGGGCGGGGCGGACGAGGAGGACTTCAACGCGTACACGGGAAGTGTCGTCGACGGACCGGACGGGCTCGTCCACCTCTTCTACACCGCACAGAACCCGAACCGGCTCGGCGCCGACGGCCTCCCGCTCCAGCTGGTCGCCCACGCGACGAGCGCCGACGGAATGCGCTCCTGGGTGAAGCATCCCGAGCTGACGTTCGGGGCTCCGGCCGGGTACGAGACGGCGGACTGGCGGGATCCGTTCGTCTTCCGGGATGAGGACAAGGGCAGCTGGCGGATGCTGGTCGCCGCCCGTCACCGCGACGGGGCGGAGCGGCGCCGTGGTGTGATCGCCGAGCTGCGTTCCACGGATCTGCGGCAGTGGACGCCGGCACAGCCGTTCTGGGACCCCCGACGCTACATCACCCACGAATGCCCGGACGTGTTCCAGTGGGGCGACTGGTGGTACCTGGTCTACTCGGAGTTCTCCGAGTCGTTCACCACCCGCTACCGGATGGCGCGAACACCGGACGGCCCCTGGATCGTCCCCGACCACGACAGCATCGACGGCCGGGCCTACTACGCCGCCAAGACCGCCGAACGCGACGGCCGCCGGTTCTTCTTCGGCTGGATCGCCACCAAAGACGGGCAGACGGACGACGGCGCCTGGCAGTGGGCCGGCACCATGTCGGTGCTCGAGGCGTCGCAGCGCCCGGACGGGTCGCTCGCGTTCGGGTTGCCGCGCGAGCTCGTCGACAGTTTCGACCAGGAGCTCCCGCTGCGATTCGCCGAGCCGCTCCCGATCGGTTTCACCACCCTCGACGGGTACGCCGACACGATCTCGGTCGATGAACTCCCTGACACCTTCTATGCGCGAGCGGAGATCGACATCGCGCCGGACACCTCCGAGACCGGCCTCCTGCTGCGCGCGACCGACGATGGCGACCGTTCCTACGTGCTCCGACTCGAACCGCGTCGCGGCCGTGTCGTGTTCGATCGCTGGCCGCGGGAGAAGACCGGGGACGCCCAGTGGCATGTCTCCGGCGACGTCCCGTTCGAGATCGAGCTGGAGCGGCCCTGCACCCTGGCGCCGGGCCGCCACACCATCGAGATCGTCGCCGACGACGACATCCTCGTCGCGGTCATCGACCGTTCCGTGTCATTGAGCACCCGGATCTACGGGCACCCGGACGGGCGGCTCGGATTCTTCGCCGGAGAGGGCGGCGCGACCCTCCAGGCGCTTCACGTGTACCAGCGCGCCGAAACCCCTGCACCATGACCCGAACCGCCTAGCGATTCCAATCAAAGAAGATGGAGACACCATGAAGAAACTGCTCGGGACAGTCGCTGCCGCTGCGGCGCTCGCCCTCGCACTGGCCGGCTGCAGCTCCGGCGGCGGCGGCAACGCCGACAATGTGAACCCCAGCGGTGCGATCAAGCCTCGGCAGATCTCCTGGCTGCTGTCGCGTCCCGCCGACGGCGGCGTCATCACCACGATGAAGCAGATCGCCGCCGACTACGCGAAGACGCACCCCGGCTTCTCGCTGAACCTGATCACCACCCCCGACCGGCCGTCCTACATCCAGAAGTACGAGACCCTCGCCGCGGCCAACAAGCTGCCGGAGCTGTTCGACACGGACGCGACGCCGTTCGCGGCCAAGCTGGCCAAGCAGGGCAAGATGATCGACGCCGCGAAGCTGCTGAAGAGCCTCGGGCTGTACAACGACTACCGCCCGGCGGCGCTGAACTACCAGCGGTTCGACGACGGGTCCCTCTACACGATCCCGTTCGAGTTCCAGCTCGAGTTCTTCTGGTACAACAAGGCCCTCCTGCAGAAGGCGGGCGTGTCCGTGCCGACCTCGCTGGACGACATCCCCGCCATGTGCACCGCTCTGCGCAAGGCCGGCATCACCCCGCTCGCCCTGGACGGCCAGGACCAGTGGCCGCTGGAACGGTACATGGCGTACCACCCGTTCCGGACGGCCGGCCCGGACTACATCACGAAGCTGAAGAAGGGCGACGCCAAGCTCAGCGACTCCACGGGCACGGCGGCGGCCGACTGGCTCGACAAGCTCGGTCAGGCGAAGTGCTTCGAGGACGGCTTCTCGTCCACGGGGTACTCCGACGCACAGGCGCTGTTCACCTCGGGCAAGGCCGCGATGTACAACATCGGCACCTGGGAGCTCGCCAGCCTGGCGACCGACAAGCTCGACCCGTCGGTGCGCTCCGATGTCGACTACTTCACCCTGCCGACCACCGCCGGCTCGGTGACGACCGCGAACGAGTACGTCTCACCGTCCGGCATCGGAATGGCCGTCAACGCCAAGACCTTCGACCCGCTGGTGCGCGACTTCCTGAAGTACGCGCTCACCCGGTACCCGAAGCTCTACGCGGCGACGGGCGCCCTCTCGCCGACGACCAACGTGCAGACCACGATCCCGGGCAACGCGACGCCGCTGTACAAGAAGGCCGTCGACCAGGCGAACGACCTGGGCGACAAGATCGCGATGCCGTGGGACACCCAGCTGGACCCGACCTCCAACACCCGCCTGCAGCAGGAGTTGACCCTGCTCGTCCAGGGCAACATCAAGCCGGAGGAGTTCATCAGCACGATGGACCAGACCATCGCACAGAATGGCCCGAAGGCCTTCAAGTAACCCAGCTCCGTGAGGGCGGCGCTCCCGAGCGCTGCCCTCACGGGCCCCCTGAAAGGCGTCCCATGCTTCCCAGCCGCTCCCGGCTCTCGGTGCTGGTCTTCCTGATCCCGCCGCTGGCGCTGTACTGCATCGCCGTGCTGTTCCCGATCCTGCAGTCGCTGTTCCTCAGCTTCTTCGAGTGGGACGGCATCAGCGACCTCCAGTTCGTCGGCCTCGCCAACTACATCCACATGTTCACCGGCGACACCGTCTTCTGGCGCGCGTTCTTCAACGCACTCGGCTACCTCGTCATCTGCCTCGTCCTCCAGCTCGGCGGCGGACTCGTCGTCGCGAGCCTGCTGACCTCCCTGCGCCGGGGCCGCGAACTCGTGAAGACCATGTACCTGCTGCCGGCCGTGATCAGCACGGTGGCGATCGCCTTCCTGTTCGCCCGCATCTACTCGGCAGACCCGGTGGGTCTGCTCAACCAGATCCTGCAGTGGGTGGGGCTCGGCGACGTCGCCCGCCCGTGGCTGTCCGACGTCCACACAGTGCTCGCCGCGGTGTCGATCCCCGAGGGGTGGCGGTTCACCGGCCTCTACGTCCTGATCATCTACGCCGCGCTGATCGCCGTTCCTGCAGAGCTGGAGGAGGCCGCCCGCCTGGACGGCGCGAACGCCTGGCGCATCTTCACCAAGATCCGCTTCCCGTACATCCGCCCCGTGTGGATCACCACGGTGATCATGGCCACCACGTATGCGCTGCGCGGCTTCGACATCCCGTACCTGCTCACGAACGGGGGACCGGGGCAGTCCTCCGAGCTGCTGACCACCTACATGTACAAGACCGCGTTCACCAGCACGAACTACGGCTACGCCAGCAGCATCTCCGTCTTCATCGTCGTCGAATGCCTCGTCGCCGTCGGTCTGATCTACCTGCTCCTCCGTCGAAAGGCCGACGCATGACCACCCAGCTCACCCGTCCCGCAGCGACCCGGCCGACCCCGGTCGCACCGCGCCGCCCGGTTCGCCGCCGTCGACGGCCGAACGTCTACCGGTCGCTGAACACGCTGCTGGTCGTCGTCATCGTGATCGTACAGGTCTACCCGCTGCTGTGGCTGTTCCTGACCAGTGTGCGGACCGAGCACGACTTCACCACCGGCAACCCGTTCGCTCTGCCGAGCTCGTTCACCCTGGACAACTACGCCCGGGCGTTCGGCACGGGGAACCTGGGCTTGAACATCCTGAACAGCTTCATCGTGACGATGGGCGCGAACATCCTGATCGTCTTCCTCGGAATGATGGCCGCCTACGCGATCCAGGTCCTCGGATTCCGGCTCGGCAAGCTCGTTCGAGGGCTGTTCCTGATCGGGATCATCGTGCCTGTGCAGATCGCGCTGGTGCCGCTGTTCATCGACTACTCGTCGGTCAACCTCCTCGACACGTACCAGTCGATGATCATCCCTCTCGCCGGGTTCGCCCTGCCGATGTCCGTCTACCTCTTCTCGTCGTTCTTCGAGTACATCCCCCGCGAGACGTACGAGGCGGCCTCCCTCGACGGCGCCGGCCCGTACCGCATCTTCGGGCAGATCACCTTCCCGCTCTCGGTGAACACGATCGTCACCGTCGTGCTGGTCAACAGCATCTTCATCTGGAACGACTTCATCTTCGCCAACACCTTCGTGCTATCCGACGGGTTGAAGACCATCCCGCTGGGGCTGCAGAACTACATCGGAGCAATGGGCAAGGTGGATTGGACGGCGACCTTCGCTGCGGTCTGCGTCACCATCACGCCGTTGCTGCTGGTCTTCCTCGTCTTGAACAAGGCGATGCGCTACGGGCTGGAGAGCGGAGCGACCAAGGGATGACACCGAGCAGTCGGTAAGCTGAAAGCGGAGGGGCAATGACGTCCGAGACGAACCAGAACACCGCGCACCCGGTGACAATGCGCGACGTCGCCGAGGCTGCAGGCGTGTCGATCGCGACGGTGTCGCTGGTGGTCAACGAGAAGAAGAACGCGCGCATCGGCGATGACGCCCGCAAACGCGTCCGCGACGCGATCCGCGACCTCGGATACCGGCCGAACGCCCTCGCGAAAACCCTCGTGAGCGGACATTCCAAGTTCATCGGGCTCGTCGCCGACGCGATCGCCACGACCCCGTTCGCCGGCCAGATCATCCACGGCGCTCAGGACGAGGCGTGGAAGCACGGCTACGTCCTGCTGGTGGCCAACACCGACGGCAACGCCGACGCCGAGCGGGAGGCCGTCGGGATGATGCTCGAGCACAAGGTGCGCGGCATCCTCTACTCCACCTGGTACCACCGCGCGACCGAAGTGCCTGCGGGACTGCGCGAGACCGACTTCGTGCTCGTCGACTGCTACTCCCCGGACGACGATGCGACGGCCGTCGTCCCTGACGAAGTGCAGGGCGGCCGGACGGCGACGCAACTGCTGATCGACAGCGGGCACCGCCGTATCGCGATGATCAACACCACCACGCCCTCGCCGGCGCACGAGGGCCGCCTCCTCGGCTACCAGCAGGCGCTCGCGGCAGCAGGCATCGCGTACGATCCCGCCCTCGTGTTCGACGCGCTCCCGGAGCAAGAGGGTGGCTACGACTCGGTCGAGCAGCTGCTGGCCAGCGGAGCCACCGCGGTCTTCTGCCACAACGACCGGGTCGCGATGGGGCTCTACGACGGCCTCCGCCGCCGAGGTCTGTCCATCCCCGAGGACATGGCCGTCGTCGGCTTCGACAACCAGGAAGTCATCGCGGCCCACCTCCGTCCACCGTTGACCACGGTCGCGCTGCCGCACTACGAACTCGGCGCGAAGGGCATCCGCCTCCTGCTGGGCATCGACGAGCACCGACCGAACCAGCTCGTCACGGTCGATTGTCCTCCGGTCCTCCGCTCGTCCATCGCTGAAGCGGCGCACATCGCGTCGTGACGCGCCGCGCGGGATGATTAAACGCTTGACCAAAAATGCAGTTCTCCGCTAAAATTGGTTAAACGTTTGATCAATTCATTGGAGAACGGATCCCCATGCGTGTCAAAGAAGACCGTCGCCGCTCGGCAGCGCGGCGCCGCATCGTCGCCGCAGTCGGCGCGATCGCTATAGCCGCCGGTTTGGCTGCGATCCCGGCCACCGCGTCCAACGCTCTGAATCCTCCCGGCCAGTCGCTTCGGGCGCAGTACCATCTGACGCCTCCCGACCACTGGCTCAGCGATCCGCAGCGGCCGGTCTGGGCGAACGGGAAGTACAACCTGTACTACCTGTACAGCAATCCCAACAACAGTCCGGGCGGGTGGCGTCACGCGACGACTACCGACAACGTCGTCTTCCAGGACCAGGGCGTCGCCATCCCGCTCGGCGGCGGAGGGAACTTCCCGGTCTGGACGGGCTCGGGAGTCGTCGACACGAACAACACGGCCGGGTTCGGCGCAGGGGCGATCGTGGTCCTGGCAACGCAACCGCCCGGCGGCGACCGGTACCAGCAATCGCAGTACCTCTGGTATTCGACCGACGGCGGGACCACCTTCACCGCGTACGGCGCACCGGTGATCGCCAACCCCGACGGCAACGACTGGTTCCGAGACCCGAAGATCGTCTGGGACTCCGCCCACAACGACTGGGTCGCGGTGATCGGGCGCCAGCAGCAGCTCTGGTTCTACACGTCGCCGGATCTGAAGAACTGGACCTACAGATCCCAGTTCGCGTACACCTCCCCGAACATCGGGGGCTTCGAGTGCCCCGACATCTACCAGATCACCGCCGATGACGGTTCGAGCCACTGGGTACTCGCCGGAAGCATGCAGGGCGACTACTCCGGCCAGCCGGACACCTACGCGTATTGGACCGGGACCTGGGACGGCACCAGTTTCACCACCGACGCCCGCGACCCGCAGTGGCTCGACTACGGCTCGGACTGGTACGCCGCCGTGTCCTGGCCCGACCACGCCAATCCGGACACCAGCCGGTATGCGCTCGGCTGGATGAACAACTGGAACTACGCCCCCAACGCCGTACCGACAGACAGCAGCGACGGCTACAACGGGCAGATGTCCATCGTCCGCAAGCTCACCCTCGCGAAGGAGGGAAGCGCCTACAGCCTGATCTCCCAACCCGTTCCCGCGCTGGACGATCTCGTCACCCGAACCGTCCACCCGGCTGACGTCACCGTGAACGGGACCACGGATCTCGGCTACCACGGCTCAGCCTACGAGCTCGACGCCGACGTGTCCTGGCAGCAGCTGAACAACGTCGGCATCTCCGTGGGCCAGTCCGCCGACAAGAGCCGCCATACCAACATCGGCGTCTACAACGGCAACGTGTATGTCGATCGCTCCGCCTCGAGCCAAGCGTCGTACGACTTTGGAGCCGCTTTCCAACACGCGCAGGCGCCGATCGACCCCGCGGCCACGAACGTCCACCTGCGAATCTTCGTCGACCGGTCCAGCGTGGAAGTGTTCGTGAACAACGGCGAACGCGTGCTCTCCGACAACGTGTTCTTCCTGCCGAGCGACACGGGCATCTCCCTGTACACCGATGGCGGTTCGGCCACGTTCTCGAACCTCGCCATCAAGGAGTTCGCCGACACCGCCACCGCGGCCGCTCCGGCCACTCCGTTCGCCACGTTCGAAAGCAGTGGGTACGGAACGTGGAGCACGACGGGAACCGCCTTCGGCAGCGGCCCGGCCGCCGGCACGTTGCCGAACCAGCAGACCGTGTCCGGGTTCATCGGCAACCGCCTCGTCAACAGCTACAACGGCGGCGACGCCTCGACAGGCAACCTCACCTCGTCGACGTTCACCATCGACAAACCCTTCGTGAACTTCCTCTCCGGCGGCGGCGACCATCCGGCGCCATCCACCGTGTTCGCCGATTTCGAGGGCAGCACGTTCGGATCAGGCTGGACCGCGACGGGAGACTTCGCGGGACAGGGCCCCTCAGCCGACTCGCTCCCCGGGCAGGTCGGCTCCAAGGTCCTCGACACCTACGTCGGCGGGGGAGACGGGGCGATGGGCACGATCACCTCGCCCGCCTTCACCATCACGCGCGGCTACATCGACCTCCTCGTCGCCGGCGGGAACCACCCATGGGGGTCGGCCGGTGCCACGGCGGTGAACCTCCTCGTCGACGGGGCGGTGCACGACACCGCGACCGGGGCGAACAGTTCGACGATGACGCCGGTGAGCTGGGACGTGCACGATCTGATCGGCCACACGGCGCAGATCCAGGTCACGGACCAGACGACGACAGGGTGGGGGCATCTGATGGTCGATCAGATCCTCTTCAGCGACGTGCCGGCGGCGATCGCCGGCGAACCCGACGATCAGACCACCGTCAACCTGATCGTGGGAGGCAACGTCGTCCGCACCACGACGGGGCAGAACAGCGAGCACCTCGCCTGGTCGAGCTGGAATGTGACCGACCTCAGCGGGCAAAGCGCTCAGATCCAGATCATCGACCACAACACCGGAAGCTGGGGGCATATCGACGCCGACCAGTTCTCGCTCGCGGATACCCCGGCGGGGTGAGCGGTAGGGCGGGCGTCTGCCAGGCGTCCGCCCTACTCCTGGCGCGGTTTGCGCGGCAACAGGCGGTGGAGGGCGCCCCGCCGGGTAGCGGGCCCCAGCCAGTCCACTATCGCGTCCACCACCGCGGGATCGACGTGGTTCTCCACCTGATAGTCCGACGGCGCGGAGGGGCCGCTGCCGCGGAAGAACATGTGGTCGTCATCGGGGAAGACCCGGATGCTCACGCCTGGCCTCCCGTCGAGGCCGGCGCGCCAGCCCGCCAGATCGTCGGCCTCCGTGACCTGGTAGTCACGCCCGCCCTGCAGGATGAGGATCGGCCGGTTCAGTGCTGCTGCGGTGGCGACCTGGTCGAACTCGCGCAAGTCGAGCCAGTACGACGCGGGCCATCCGAAGAGCAGCTCGGTGGAGGGCGTCCCGGGTGAGAGCGCGGGGTCCTCTGTGCGGGCGATCGCGTCGGCGGCCCCGTCGACGGTGTCGGAGCCGCCCGCTGCCGGTTCGATGCCGGCTACGTAGTCGATGATGCGTGCTGCGGCGCGCGGCAGGGGCCCGAGGTCGACCCCGCCCGCGTCTTCGTAGCCGGCATCAGCGGAGGGGGCAAGGCCACCGTCCGGGTGGCCGCCGCCGATCCCTCGATCGCCGGGATCGTGATGCTCGCGGCCGACACGGTCCCCCTGCCGTGAAGCCGGGCTCGGTCGCCATCCGGGTGTCGACGTGAGTGATCTTGTCGAAGCGCACCACCGCGACACCGCGGCTGGCCAAGCAAGAGCGGGAAGATGCATTCTTCGACGGTGTCGGTATTGTCGGCGCGATCGCAGGACTTGTGGAGCTCGGTTTTCCCCCGGCCGCCCTGGTCGCCTACGCTGCGGGAGGGCTGGCTACGGCATACGACTGCGCCAATGGGCCGCGGCGAGCCCAGCAATGCACCGTGGACACCATCGGGCTTGCAGTTCCGGCAGGGGGCGCGGTAGGAAAGCTGTTTGTGGCGACGAGAGCAGGGGACATTATCGAGGACGGGACAAAGGCGCTCGGGGTTGCGCTGAACATTGTAGGAATCGGTGAACCGCTCCGAAATTGGGTTCGGGGGTCGAGAGATGGCCGATGATGCCCCGAAGCTTCCGAAGCCGCTGCCAGGACTCTCGGCGTACGAGATAAACGAGATCGGGATTCCCCCAACTTTTCTCGGCATCGGGATCGGGCTGCTCGCACTACCGATTCGGTTTGGCTTTCTCGGTCACGATCTGTCCCTATTCGTGGCCCTCTCCATCACCGCGTGGACGGGAATCGCGTGCGGCCTGGTAATACTCGGCTTCCGGAAGCTCAAGGAGAAGAAGGAGAGAGCCGCGGGCTATGTCACCATCGCAGGCTTCCCTGATCTGATCCGACTTGATCGAAAGACGGGTGCGGTGCTTCGGATGCCAGGTGAGCCCGAGCCGACGGGTTCGCAGATCAAAGCAATTCGGCGCCGTGCGCGTGCGGAAATGCGCGAGCGTGAGCGGTAGTCGGAGTTCGTGGACGCGCGACACGTCGCACACGATCGACTGGACAGTGGTGCTGCCAAAATGACGAAAAAGGCTACTCGCTGGCGGCGTCACGGTCTCGGCTGGGCCATTTGCATCCTGGTTGTGGGTACGGTCATCGTTGGATTGGCGGCGGCATACTTCGTCCGATCGAACCTCCCTGGCGAGCTGACACGCTCCGACGTCGTAGGGAGGTGGGTCGACTCCGATGGCGGGCCTGGCGTCGCTGTTTTCCGTGACGATGGGACTGCCGTTATCCGGGACATCCCTGGTGGCTACCCTCCAACTGGCCAAGGAAAGTGGAGTTTGTCGAATTTCCAAGGCCCGACCGTCGGTGTGGACGTGGGCAGCCGCGGGTTTGATTTCAGCTCGAAGTGGGACAACTTCCGAACTGTACTCGTCATAAACTCCGGCGACCCCGACGGCCCCACAAATGAGCACATTTTCGTCCGTGAATGACTCCTGGGCGAACCGTGCGCCCCGATTTTCCGTACGGACCATCCCAGGGAGAGTTCTGCTGAATTCCGATCCCCTCTCTACGACCTCCCGCTCGGCGAATCATGTTTGGGAGCAATACAAATGACCGACCACGCGTCGTACCTCTCCGACTTCACGCGATTCGTGTCCAGCCGGTCGACGCTACTGAGCCATCGCGATCCGGAGGTTGTGCTGGGCGCCTATTCCGATCTCATCGCCGAGATCGATAAGGGCTATGACGATGAACCGGAGGAGTACGACAACGACATGAGCATTCGCTCCCTGATCCAGGAGCTGCTCGATTGCCAGGAGCTCAGGTCGCATCCTGAATTCGCGCAATTCAGCGCGGCCGTAGCCAAGATGGACACCGAGCTGCAAGCGTTGCTCACTCCGGACGCAAAACGCCCCGCATACGGCGACGATCAGGATCAATGGTGGCGCGTTCGGCTTCCGCTTCGCGCGTCCGGCAATTTCCGGGAGTACATGACCTTGGCGTGGGGATATACCGCAGAAGACTCACATGCTCAGCCGTGACTGACCGGTTGAGTGCTATCCCGCATATGTCGGCGAGCGGCTCTGGTATGGCGATTTCGGTATCATCACCAGACGAGGGCCGTTCACGTGGGTGCTCGACGAGAGTGAGGACCCCCCGGGGATCGGCACCGGCCAGATACAGGAGTGGTTACGTGATGGCCGATGATCCGACCGGGAATCGAACGGTCCCACGTCCGTTGCCTGGGCTTTCGGCGTACGAGATCAACGACATAGCGATTCCTCCGGTTTTTATCGGTTTCGGGGTGGCGTTGCTCTCGATTCCGATCCGCTTCGGGCTCATCCATTACGACCCATCGTATTTCTGGCCGATGTTCATCACCGCGTGGACCGGGGTTGGGTTCGGCCTGGTCATGCTCGGCGTCCGGAAGCTCAAGGAGAAGAAGGAGAGAGCTGCCGGGTATGTCACCATCGAGGGTTTCCCTGATCTGATCCGACTTGATCGGAGGACTGGTGCCGTGCTCCGCCTGCCAGGTGAACCCGAGCCGACGGGTTCGCAGATCAGGGAGATACGGCGTCGTGCGCGTGTGGAGATGCGTGGGGCCAAGCGGTAGCACCCGGGTTGTTGCTGGCGCTCACGCCCGAGCTCCCGGCGGGAGTGCGCTCTCCACGTGGCGGAAGACGCTCGGCCCACTTCCCGCCGGGACTCCACTTCAGTGAGATTCCCGACTGACGTCGGGGCCGGAGGAGCCCCGCAGGAAATCAAGGTCAGCTCCGGCGTCAGCTTGGAGAACGTGGTCGACGTAGAGTCGTTCCCACCCTCGCGTCGGTGCCGCGTAGGAGTCGACCAGGTTCTTGTGCGGATTTCGAAGCGCCAACTCCTCCTCCGGCACGAGCAGGTCGATCCGACGACCTCGAACGTCGAGCCTAATCAGGTCGCCGTCCCTGACGAGGGAAAGGGGGCCACCCGCGGCGGATTCCGGCGTGACGTGGAGGACCACGGTGCCGTAGGCAGTGCCCGACATCCGCCCATCGCAGACGCGGATGATGTCGCGCACGCCCCGCTTGAGAAGCTTCTCGGGCAACGGCATGTTCGAGACTTCCGGCATTCCGGGATAGCCCTTGGGACCACATCCGCGAAGAACCATGATGCTGTCCTCGTCGATGTCGAGATCAGGATCGTCGATTCGCGCATGGAAGTCCTCGATCGAATCGAAAACGACCGCGCGCCCGGTGTGCTTCAGAAGATGAGGCGACGCCGCTGCGGATTTGATGATTGCTCCACCGGGGGCGAGGCTGCCTCGGAGGACACTGATTCCGGCCGCCGGCTGGAGGGGCGAGTCACGCGGAGTGATCACGTTAGGATCCCACACCTGCGCTGTCTCGAGATAGTCGACGTAGGGCTTTCCTGTCACCGTCAGGGCGGTGGGATCGAGCAGGTCGCGCACCTCGCGCATGACGGCCAAGAACCCGCCGGCCCGGAAGAGATCGTCCATCAGGTACTTCCCGGCGGGCTGGAGGTTCACGAGAAGCGGCACCTCGGCTCCGATCCGGTCGAAGTCGTCGAGGGTGAGATCGATGCCGAGCCGGCCGGCGATCGCCAGCAGGTGCACGACCGCGTTCGTCGATCCTCCAACCGCAGCCAGCGCGACGATCGCGTTGTGGAAGTTCGCCTCGGTGAGGAACGAGGACGGGCGGCGTTGCGCCGCGACGAGCTCGACGGCGAGCCGGCCGGTCTCGTGCGACGCCTCGAGCAGGCGTGCGTCCGGCGCCGGTGTACCGGCGAGCCCGGGGAGGACGACGCCGAGCGCTTCGGCGACGAGGGCCATCGTGGAGGCCGTGCCCATGGTGTTGCAATGCCCTTTGCTGCGGATCATGGACGACTCGGAGGTGAGGAAGTCGGTGGTGCTGAGCGTTCCGCCGCGAACCTCCTCGCTCAACCGCCAGACGTCCGTGCCGCAGCCCAGAGCGTCCCCGCGGAAGTGTCCGGAGAGCATCGGGCCGCCCGGCACGACCACGGCGGGGAGGTCGACGGAGGCGGCGGCCATGAGCAGCGAAGGGATGGTCTTGTCGCAGCCGCCGAGGAGCACGACGCCGTCGATGGGGTTGGCCCTCAGCATCTCCTCCGTGGCCATCGCGGCCATGTTGCGCCAGAGCATGGCGGTCGGTCGCACCTGGGTCTCACCGAGGGACACGACCGGCAGCACCAGCGGTATGCCTCCCGCTTCATACACACCGTTCTTGACGGACTGCGCGACCTCGTTGAGGTGGGCGTTGCACGGCGTCAGATCCGAGGCGGTGTTCGCGATCGCGATCTGCGGGCGCCCGTCGAACGCATTCGACGGCACCCCCCGCCGCATCCACGCTCGGTGGATGTAGGCGTTGCGGTCGGTCCCCGCGTACCACTCGCTGCTGCGGAGTGTCGTCATGGTCTCGTGTCCTCGCGCCCGGCTGCTGCTCACCGGACGGATGCGAAGGCGGCCGTTCGCGATGACTCGTAGGCGGCGAGGATCATCCCGAGAACTTCGATGCCCTCCTTCTCGGAGTGCAGCGGGCGTGTCGCGGCCGCGACACTGTCGGCGAAGTGCGCGATCTCGGCGACGAAGGTGTCGACGGCCTCGAAGGTGATCGTCTCGGCCGGCTGTCCGTTCAGCGCGACCGCCAGCGATGTGCCGTCCGACGACAGGGATCCCCGTTCGCCGACCACGCTGAAGCGTTCGGCGCCGGGGGCAGGCTCATACGCCCAGGACGTCGTCAGGTGCCCGACCACACCGTTGTCGAAGGTGTACAGGACCTGCGCCGAGTCCTCCCCCTCCATCCAGCGCAGCCGATGCGTGGAGAGCACGGCGACTGCGGATTCGGGGGTGGCGCCTGCCAGGTGGAGCAGGAGGTACGCCGGGTGATACCCGGTGTCGATCAGCTCGCCGCCACCCGCCGTCGAAGCGTGAGAGCGCCAGCCCATGGTCTCCGGCGTCATGTCGCTCCGGAACGAGTCGGCGGTCCTGACCTCGTAGACGTCGCCGAGGGCGCCGCTGTCGATGATCGCACGCGCGGCGGCGACGGGGGGGAGGAAGAGCTGGTTGTGCGCGCACATCAGCACGACACCTGCTTCCTCGACGGCGGAACGGACGTCGGCGGCCTCCTCGTGCGTCAGGCAGAGCGGCTTCTCGCACAGGATGTGCTTGCCCGCCTTCGCCGCCGTGATGATCGCGTCGCGGTGGAGATGGTGCGGAAGGCAGATGTCGACGGCGTCGACGTCCTCGTTCTCGAGGAGCTCCTGGATGCCGGGGTAGTGCGGCACTCCGAGCTCGGCTCCACGCCGAGCCGCGGTCTCGGCGTGGGCGTCCGCCACCGCGGTGATGGCGATCCGGTCCGCCGAGCCCGCGTAGCCCCCGATGTGGAAGCCCGCGATCCCGCCACCGCCGATCAGGCCGACGCGGATAGGAGTGGTGGATGGTGCAGTCATTGAACAGGTCCTTCGGTTACAGGTGGTGGCGGAGTCGGGCGTTCAGGTGCCGGGTCGTTCCGGTCGAGGCCGCGTCGTTCGCGGCCGAGACGACATCCGTCAGTGCGACGGCGCGGGTCAGATTGTCGGTCGCCGACGTCCCGGCCACGATGTGGTCGACCCACTGGTCGAAGGCCGACGTGGAGTCTCCGGCGATCGGCAGGGGGGTGTGCACGCCGCCAGGCTGGGTGAGGGTGACCGTCGGGTCCCCCTCGGCGAACCGGAGGGCGGCGTCCGTGCCGTGCACCTCGATCGAGAACGGGTCGGCGTGGGTGACGAAACCGGTCTCGCAGACACCGATCCTGCCGTCCTCGTAGCCGAGGGTCACGACGGCGTTGTCTTCGACCCGCCGCTGGGTGAGCCGGCCGTAGGTCGCGGACACGGTGGACACGTCGAGTCCCAGAAAGAGCTGAGTCAGGTAGACGGGGTGGCAGCCGAGATCCGTCAGCGCGCCACCGACCGCCTCCGCGGGGTCGAAGAACCGGTCGGTCAACCAGCCGTCCGTGGCGCCGTGGTGCGAGAGCCGGACCCTGGCGTAGGAGATGCGCCCGAGCACGCCGGACGCGATCGTATCGACGATGGTGGTCGTCGATCCGTCGTAGAGGCGCGGCAGCGACACCTGCACTCGGGCGCCGGTCTCGGCGCCCCGGTCCAGGATGGCGGTGCATTCGGCGACCGTCGGCGCGAGCAGCTTCTCGGCGAAGACGTGGATGCCGGCGTCGACAGCGGCGAGAGCGATCTCCGTGTGCCGGGTCGTCGCCGATGTCAGGGTGATCGCGTCCGCTAGCGCGAGTGCACGCCGCATGTCCGGTTCGAACGGCACGCCGAGGTTCCGGGCGGCCTCCGTCCCGCGTTCGATGTCGTCGTCCCAGACGGCGACCAGTCGGGTCCGCGGGTGCTCGGCGGCGTAGGCGGCGTACTCAGGGGCGTGCACGTGCCAGAAGCCCATGGCCACGACTGCGAGCCGTTCGGTCATCGTTCTCTCTCGTCCTTCTCTGTATGGTCTGTGCGGTCCAGGTTCCGGAGCCACACGAGCGCGGCCGCCGGGGTGTCGGGGAAGTCGATGGTCAGTGCGGAGGTTGTGGGATCCCAGCCGACCCGGTCGGGGTCGAGACCGTAGATCGCATCGACGCCGAGGGAGGCGGCCGCGGTGTCGAGCGGGACGACGATTCTGCTTTCGCCCTCGCGGCGCCAGACGGCGACGATCGTCTGCTCGGCGTCCGCCAGTGCGTAGGCGAACCGCTCGTCCGTCCAGTACGGAAGGCCGAGTGGCCACTGCGGCGTCAGGCGGGGGATGGCGTGCCGATACTTCTTGTAGAGGTCCAGCCCGTCCGTGACGATCCGCGCCTGCCGGTCGTCCAGCTTCGGGGAGCCGCCGCTGACCTGCGGGCGGCCGATGAGGCCGTTGATGACGCTGAGCGCAAGCAGCTCGTCCGTGAACTCCGGTTCGGGCAGGACCCAGATCCCAGCCTGCTCGGGAGGCATCGCCGTGGCCGCACCGGCGGCGATGGGGATGTACGCGAGCGGGTGCGCCTGGTCGGAGGTCGACGCGATCGGGTGACGCTGCAGCGTCGCTCCGTCGGCCCGCGCGGCACCGCTCGCACACGACTCGATGACGAGACCGGGATGCCGATCGAGGATGCCGTCGACCCACGCGAGGTAGGCACGGTTGTGCCCCAGCAGGCCGACACCCGGTTCGAGGCCGCCGTGATCGGTGCCGACACCGGCGTTGACGTTGTAGTCGAATTTGAGGTAACCCAGCCCGTAGTCCGCCACGAGCCGGTCGATGACCGCGTCCATGCGCTCCACGACCGCAGGAGAGCGGAAGTCGAGCTGGAAGCGTCCGTCCGCGTCGATGCGCCGTCCCTTGCGCTCGAAGACGGCGCCGCTGGGAAGGTCCGCCGCGAGCGGATTGTCCACCCCGATGACCTCGGGCTCGATCCACAGCCCCGCCGTCATCCCGCGATCCCTGATCCGATCGAAGACCGCGGCCAGGCCGTGCGGGAAGCGCTCGGACGACTCCTCCCAGCCGCCGACCGTCGTCCACCAGCCTGCTTCGTCGCTGTACCAGCCGGCGTCAACGCAGAACGTCTCGCAGCCGAGGCGGGCGGCGGCGTCGATGACCGGGAGGAGCTTGTCCTCGCTCGGATCGGCCTGGAGGCAGTTCATGAAGTCGTTGAACACCACCGGCAGAGTCGTCAGATCCTGGTGCTCCCGGCGGACCCGCCTGCGGTGCGAGGTCAGAGCAGCGATCGCCTCACCGATTCCGCCAGGCACGACGGCGATCGAGGCCGGAACGGAGGTGAACGTGTCACCGGGCCGCAGCTCCAGGCTCCACTGGTGCTCTTGATCGGTGGGACCGCTCGCACTGACCGAGACGGCCGAACGGTGCTCCCCGACCTCCCACTGCCAGGAGCCGTTGTGCTCGAGCTGCCAGAAGACGCAGTCGTCGTATCGGCTGCTGGTCACGGCGCCGGCAGGGAGGGACTCCGTCGTCGGCTGGGTCCCGACCGAGTAGGCCTGGATGCGCTGCTTGGAGGAGTTGTCGACGTCCCAGGGGAAGCCGACGTCGTAGAGGCCGAAGTCGGTGAGCGCGTGGTCCGTCCACTGGAACTCGCCGCAGAGGGTGTTCCGGCCGATCCACAGCCTGGTGGTCCGATCCCAGTCCGGCGACTCGAACGATTCCAGCCCGTTGAGGACGAAAGAGGAAAGGTAGTCCAGCTGGACCGGTTCGTCGGCCACGCAGCGGACGGAGCTGCTCGAGCTCAGCACGCCGATTCCGCCGGAGAGCCTCCAGGTCGTCTCGATGTCGAGTCGCCCGTGCGCGTCCGTCTGGACGATTCGAAGCGTGGTGCCGTCGGCCTCTGTCTCGATCCTGTGCGAGCGGTACCGCAGCCCGGCGGTCGTGCCGTAGTCGACGTGCCGACTTCCCTGGGGGAGCCTGTCGCCGGTGATGGACAGCTCCACAGGTCCGAGGGCGATCTGCGGACGGATGGCCGGCCGCTCACTCCCCGCCGGCGCCAGTCTGGTGACTCCGACCCGAGCGTGCTCGTCGACCTCGATGGTGGCGCTGACGAGATCGTCGCCCCACTGGATGGTCAACGGGAGCGCAGCGGGGCTCATCGGGCAGCCGCCGTCCGGGTGTCGCTCTGCGCGGAGTCCCACGGCTGCGCTTCAGACGTCAGCGACGTCCTGGCGCGTGCCGACGCCTCGACAAGCAGTCCGAGGGCGTGGTCGTGGCAGGCGTCCGCGAGGCTTGAGAAGGACGTGCCGCCACGGCAGAACTCCGACATCCGCAGCAGCAGGTCGGCGACCGCGATCTCATCGTCGTTCAGCCGCGCGCCGCGCATCGGGTTCGAGTAGAGCGTGCGCGGGCCGAGCGTGATCCGCTCGAGGTGGTAACCGTCGAGATCGCCGTCGAGGCCCGTCGCGTGACGGCGGAGGGTCTCCTCCACCGGGTCGTCGTCCTGGTCGAGATAGGCCACCGAGTCGGTTTCGAGCTCTCCGCGAGAGCCGGTGATCGAGAGACTCCTCCGCCGGATCGGCGAAACGTACTGCTCGCCGTCGAAGTCGTAGACCGCCGAGCGACCTCCCCACTCGAGGAGGGCGATCGTGCGGTCGGCCACGACCGGGAGCGCTTCGTCGAGCCTCCCGTCGCGACCGCGCACCGCGACGACGGGATCGGACACGACGGCACCGGAGACGGTCACCGGTTCGAACCCGACGCCGAGGGCCCGGCGGATCACGTTCAGCGCGTGGTAGCCGTGGGCGAACGACGCGCGCACCTGGTGCACCTCGCCGAGGAGGCCGGAACGTGCGACCGCGAGCTGCGCCGCGATCTGGGGCTGGAGGGGGTACTGCTCGGCGACCTGGACCGGCGCGGACGAGCCGAGCGATCGGTAGAGATCGCGGAGACCGTCCACCGTGTCAGCGGGCGGTGTCTCGATCAGGGCGGGGAGCCCGGAGGCGACGGCGGCCGTCGTGAGTTCCGGCGCGACGTCTCGAGGAACACAGATCACCACGAAATCGAAGCCCTCGCGGAGGAAGGCGGCGCGGTCGGTGGTGGCGGCGACGCCCCAGCGCGCGCGGGCGCTCTCGGCGGAGGACTCGCGGGCGACGAGCATCCCGCCGACCTCGAATCGCTCGGGTGCGGCGGCGGCGATGCGCAGGATGTATTGCGCGCGCCAGCTGGCTCCGATGATCCCGATCCGGACCGGTGCGCCCATCAGAGCTCCCGGCCGTTGCGTCCGCCGCCGGTGCCCGAGTAGGGCGCGCCGGGGTCCCAGCCCGCCCAGGGCGTGCCGGCGCCGTGATCGGCGAGGGGCAGCCGGACGGTGCTGCGGGCGCGGTGAGAGAGGTAGGCCGCTTCGACCGCCTCCAGAGCGCGGAGCGAGGAGTCGGGGATGGCGTAGTCGGTCGTGCCGGCCTCGATCTGGGCGGCGAGGTGCTCGAGATGACGCTGATGGCCGCTCACCGCGAACTCGTCGAGCGTCACGACTTCCCGATCGCGGTCGGGCGTGACCAGGGTGTACGCCCGCTCGTAGGCTCCGTACTCGATGAAGCCCCGGTCGCCCACGATACGCATGAGTGCGACCGTGTCCATCCGCGCCATCTCGATGTGATCGCCGGTCTCCAGGACGAGCCGTACCCCGTCGCGGGTGTGCGCCAACGTCACGGCCTCCGTCTCGACCTGCATGCCGTCGCGGAAGGTTCCGGTCGAGGTGTCGGCGGCGGACAGCACGGACTCGATCGGGTCGTCGCCGATGAGGGAGACGAAGAACTGGAGCCAGTGGATGCCCGCGTTGATGATGTCCCACTCGTTGCACTCGATCTCGACGAGCCGGAGGCGGCCGATGTCGCCGCGATGGACGCGAGAGACGATCTCGCTGGGAGCGGCCTGCGCGGCGAGACCGTGCGGCACGACGACGGGCAGGCCGTGCGCCCGGATGAGCCGAAGGATCTCGGCACCGGCCGCAGTCGTGTCGCCGAGGGGCTTCTCGACGAGGAGACCGCGCGTGGTCGGCAGCGCGAGCGCGGACTCGACGAGCGGAAGGTGCGTCGGGGCATAGGTGGACACGCACACGACATCGACTGCTTCTGCGGCGAACATCTCCTCGGCCGACGGGTACGTCCGCACACGTCCCGCGAACCGATCGTCGATCCGGGCCCGTGCCGCCTCGCCGAGATCGGCGACGGCCGTGAGGGTGAACCGCTCCGATCGCTCGAGCGCGTCGATGCTGAGCGTCCCACCCGCACCGGCTCCCACCACCACTGCGCTCAGCGGTACAGTGCCGTTTGACATCCTTGTCCTCCATTGTGTTCAGTTGAAGCTAAGACTGCGGGAAATCTATCAGATAGGTTTGCTGTGTCAAGGTCTAACCGCCTTATAGCCGACCCTCCCGCAGATGGCACGCAGTGAAACGGAGCAATGTCGATGGCGCAGAAAGCCGAGTCGAAGGGGAGCGGATCGTCGGTTCAACGAGCCGCCGACTATCTGGAGCATCTCGTCTTCGATGAATACGAGCCGGGCGACAGCCTGCCGGGCGAGGGCGATATCGCCGAGACGCTCCAGGTCAGCCGGCTCACGGTGCGCGAGGCCATGCGCGAGATCGCAGCCCGCGGGCTCGTGGACATCCACAACGGTCGCCGGCCGGTCGTGTCGTCACTCAACGGCCGAGGCGTCGGCAACTTCTTCCGCTCCGCGGTCCGCCGGGACAGCAGGGCTGCGCTCGACCTGCTCGAGATCCGGCACGCGCTGGAGGTGCAGATCGCCTCCCTCGCGGCGCAGAACGCCTCGCGCGCGCAGATCGCGCAGATGGCGGAGACGGTGGAGGCGATGGCCGACAGCGTGGGTGACGCGGAGTCCTTCAGCCGCGAGGACCTCAAGTTCCACGGTCTGCTCGCCGACGCGACCGGCAACAGGATGATGGCGCTGCTCATGCAGGAGCTCTCGGACGCGCTCAGCGCCAGCCGGCGGCTGAGCGTGTCCGGCCACGCCCGCCGTGGGCTGACGCTCGGCCCCGTGCTCGAGCAGCACCGCGCCATCCTGACCGCGATCCAGGCGGGCGACCAGCGTGCCGCCCGGGCTGCGATGCGCAAGCATCTCCGTGCGACGCGTGCTGACCTCGAGGCTTTCGGCGTGTGAGGGATGGTCGACCTCGGGGGTGAGGGTTGGCAGGAGCGATAACTATCTGATAGGTTCGCCTCAGCCATCAACCACCGACGATCTTGTGACCCGTGAGGTCACGTCGTTCATCCCGAGGTTGGTCGCATTCACAGCCACAGACAGAGAGGTCTAACTGCAATGCGCAAACGAACGAGTCGGATCCTCGCGGGCATCGGCGGTCTCGCCATCTTGCTCGGCGTCTCCGCCTGCACCTCCGGCAACGGCGGAAGCAGCGACGGCGCGACGACCGGAACCATCACCGTCTGGGATCTCCAGAACGACCCCAAATGGGTCTCGACCTTCGACGACGCCTCCGCGGCGTTCGAGAAGGAACACCCGGGTGTGAAGATCAAGCGGGTGCAGCAGCCGGCCGACACCGTTCAGGTGCGCACCCTGCTCCAAGCCGCAGCGCAGGCCAAGAAGGGCCCCGACGTCGTGATGACGCTGCCCTGGGGCGACATTCTCGCGATCAAGGACGCCCTCGCTCCCATCCAGAGCTACATCAGCGCGGACACCCGCAAGTCGCTCTCGGGCTGGGAGGGGACGGAGTTCGACGGCAACACCTACGGCGTCCCGATCGGCCTCCAGGGTGTCGGCATCGCCTTCAACAAGCAGATCTTCACCGCGGCCGGGCTCGACCCCGACAACCCCCCGCAGACCCTCGACGAGCTGATCTCGGCCTGCGGCGCCATCAAGAAGGCGGGATACATCCCGCTTGCCGGCGGGAACAAGGAGGGCTACCTCACCGGCTGGATCTATTCGGCGCTGTGGCCGGGAGTCGCCGATGAGTCGGCGGTCAAGAAGTCTCTGAACTACACGCAGCCTCTGAACGCGAAGCCGGTGACCACAGCAGTCGAGGCCGGCATGAAGCTCCTGCAGGACGGCTGCTTCAGTTCCGAGATGCCCTCGACCCCGTTCTATCCGGACGGCTTCCAGCCCTTCACCGACGGCAAGGCGGGCATGACCTTCGCGATCTACAGCCAGGTGCAGCCGTTCGGTGCCACCAAGGACGCGCAGACCCCCGGGATCGGTGCGGACAACGTCGGCTACCTCCCGACGCTGAAGGTGGACCGGTCGCCGACGTTCGTCCCCGCAGGCCCCCAGAATGTCTGGGCCGTCACCAGCTTCTCGCCGATGAAGAAGCTCTCCGCCGAGTTCGCGCAGGAGCTCGAGAGCGCGAAGTACCAGCAGCAGCGTTTCGACGACCTGGGCCTCTTCCCCAACAACTCCGGCGTGAGCTGGGACAAGTACGAGAAGGCCAACCCCGGGGCGGCGTCGATCGTCGCCGCGCTGAAGAAGCTGCCGACGAGTCTCATGGCCCACAGCATGCAGGACTCGAAGACGAACGACATCTTCCAGACGCAGATCGAGCTCGCGATGCTCGGCAAGACCACGGTCAAGGAAGCGCTCGACGCCGCTGAGAAGTCGCGGGTCGATCAGCGAGAGACCCTGTTCCCGACGAAGTGACGAACATGACGACTGAGGTGGATCGCCGTCGCGGCGCCCGGAGCTGGATCCGGAACATCCCAACGCTCCTGCTGTTCCTGGGGCCGACGATGGCGATCCTCCTCGTCATCCGCATCTACCCGATCTTCGAGGGTGTCTTCCTGGCGATGACACGCTGGAACGGCATCGCCGATCCGGTCTTCACCGGGTTCGACAACTTCACGAAGATGTTCTCGGACGACGTCTTCCTCGCGGCGCTCGGAAACAGCCTGAAACTGCTGGCGCTCGTTCCGATCTGGGTGCTCGGTCCGTTGCTGCTCGCCGCCGTCATCCATGACCGGATCCCGCTCGGCGGCGCGTTCAAGATCGCCTACATCCTCCCGGTACTGGTGTCACCGGCCGTCATCGGCACCCTGTTCGTCGTGATCCTCGGGCCGGACGGCCCCCTCAACGCGATGCTGCGCCAAGCCGGGCTGGGCGCTTTCGCCCAGCAATGGACGGTGAACACCGACATCATCATGTGGGTCGTCGGGGCACTGCTCGTCTGGTCCAGCTTCGGGATGGGCGTCCTGTTCTACTCGGCCGCGCTCGGCGGCATCGAGGCGTCGCTCTACGAGGCGGCGGAGCTCGACGGGGCAGGGTGGTGGAGTCGCTTCTTCCACGTGACGATGCCGGGTGTCCGCCACATCATCGAATTCTGGACGATCATGGTCCTGATCTCGGTCTTCTCCGGCTCCGTCCAGATCATCTACGCCTTCTCGCAGGGCGGCCCGGGGAACTCGTCGACGACGCTCGACCTCCTCGTCTACAACACAGCGTTCAAATACGGGAATCCCGGCTATGCCGCCGCCATCGGAATGGTCATCTTCATCGTGATGGCCGTGCTGCTCGGCGGTTACTTCCTGTACCAGTCCCGGGCTGCGAAACGGGAGCGCCGACTCGAGGGAGCCCGATGATGACGATCGTCTCCGAACCGACCATCACCGAGACCCGGACAGGGCGTCCCGTGGGCGCGACCCGCAAACGCCGGCGCCGACCACCGCGCATCGGCAGAGTGTTCGCCTTCCTCGGCCTCCTGGTCCTGGGCGTGAGCACGATCTATCCGTTCGTCTTCCTCATCGAGACGGCGTTCAAGACCCGCGGCGCCTACCTCGCTGACCGGCTGTCGTTCCCGATCCCGCCGACGCTGGACAACTTCCAAGCGGTGTTCACCTCGGGCAACATCGGGCTCTACGTGCTCAACTCCGTCATCGTGGTCGTGCTCGGCACGGCGATCACGGTCGTCCTCGGGAGCATGGCCGGCTTCGCGTTCTCGCTCATTCCATTCCCGTTCAGTCAGACGCTGCTGCGGGTCGTGATGGCGATCATGATCCTGCCCGTCACCGTGCTGATCATCCCTATCTTCAAGGTCGTCCTCGACATCGGGTTGATCGACACGCACGCCGGGCTCGTGCTGGTCTACGTCGGCCTCAGCCTCCCGTTCGCGACGTTCATGATGTCGTCGTACTTCACCGCGCTGCCGTCGGAGATCATCGATGCAGCACGGATCGACGGGTGCAACACCTGGCGACTCTTCTGGAGCATCGCGATCCCGGTGGCGAAGCCGGCGTTCCTCACGCTGTCGAGCTTCACGTTCCTCAACCTGTGGAACGATCTGCTGTTCGCCCTGCTCATCCTGCAATCGCCCGACAAGCGGACGCTGCCCGTGGCGATCTCCCTCCTGCGCGGCAGCGTGGAGCGTCCGGACCTCATCCAGGACACGGTCGTAGCCGCGGGAGTGCTCGTCTCCGCTGTCGTCCCCTTCGTGCTCTTCGTGCTCTTCAACCGGAGCATCACTTCGGGTCTGACCGCGGGCGCACTGAAGTAGCGCCCGGTGGACCGCCGGGGAACTCGGGCTTGCCGTCAGCTTGCCTATCAGATAGCTTAACCTCCAAGTCAACCGTGCTGCACAAAGGAGTGGTATGCGAACAGCAATCAAGGTCGCGGCGGCGATAGCCGTCGGGGCGCTCGCGATCATGGTCGGAGCGACTCCGGCGGCAGCGACATCACCCGGATTCGTCAAGGAACTCTCGGTCGGCGTCAGCCCGGCATGGGTGAAGCTCTCGCCCGATGGCGCGCGCGCCTACGTGGCGGACCAGGGTGACGGCACGATCAAGGTCATCGACACCGCCACCCAAACAGTATCTGATAGCTGGACGCTCGGCGGGCGCCCCATCGGGCTCGCGATCTCGCCGGATGGGCAGACGCTGTACACCTCCGACTTCAACGCGAACGCGATCCGCAAGATCTCCACAGCGACCGGCACGGTGGTCGGGAGCGTCACCGTCGGTACCAACCCCTTCGGCCTGGCGATCTCCGAAGACGGGGCGACACTCTACGCGGCGGACTACGGCTCGTCGAGCGTCTCTGTGGTAGACACGGCATCGCTCAGCGTCACGCACACCGTCGGCGTCGGCAGCAACCCGATGGGGCTCGCCCTGAGCCCGGGAGGTGCGCGCCTGTGGGTCGCGAATCCCGGCTCCAGCAACGTGAGCGTCATCGACCCGTCGAACGCCAGCGTCGTGGCGACGCTCTCGGTCGGGGCGAATCCCGCCGACGTGGCGTTCCTCCCGAACGGAAGCCGCGCGTACGTCACCAACGCCGGCGCCAATACGGTCGCCGTGGTCGAGACCACGACCGGCGTGACGACGGCGACCATCGCGCTCGACGGCACTCCGTCGGGTGTGAAGGCGACGCCCGACGGCTCCACGATGGTCGTCACGAAGACGAGCGGCGGCGTCTCGCTCATCGACGTCGCGACCGGGCAGGCCACCTCGGTGTCCGGCCCATGGGGTGCATTCATGGTCGACATCACGGGCGACGGACGGTACGCGTACGTGACGGATCGCGACCGCAACGCCGTGAACATCCTGGACCTGAAGCCCGTGCCCGCACCACCTGCAGCCCCGCAGGCCTCGGCAGGAGACGGCAGTGCCACGGTCGCGCTGGCCGACGGCGCCGAGGTCGGCGACTACACGATCACCGCCAAGCCGGGCGCACAGACCTGCACCATCCACCAGCCGTCCACCGAGTGCTCCATCACCGGCCTCACCAACGGGCAGCCGTACGTCTTCGTCGCCCTAGAGACCGGCGGCACCGTCACTTCCGCCGAATCGGCGCCGGTGACTCCGCGTTCGGCCATCCCGGCGACTGCGTTGCGGATCATCGGCCACCACGAGGTCGCGCGGGGCGATGCGGTCCGCGTCGAAGGCACAGGCTACGCCCCGGGGGAGTCCGTCGCGGTTTCTTCGGCCGGTGGGCCGCTCGCCGCGACGACGATCGCCGACCGGTTCGGCGACATCGCCCTCGCGGTGCCGGTGCCGGATGGGGCGGCGCTCGGCACGCTGACCCTCACAGCATCGGGCGCGTCGCACCAGGCGACGGCTGCCGTCACGATCGTGGCCCCTGCGGTCGTGTCCGTCGCTGCTCTCATACCGAAGACCCCCGCGGCGCAGACGCCGGTCAAAGTCGTCGACATCACGAACGACTCCCCGCAGGCGAAGTTCGCCGCCCGCGCTCTCGAGGGCATCATCAACCGGGACGGCGCGAAGGTCTACCTGTACGAGACGTCGATCGAGCACAACTGGGTCACAGACAGCGGCGACTTCTCCGGCCGCGGGCACATCGACCTCCCGGGGACAGCAGCGACCGATCCCGGTCTCGTCGCCCTCCTGACGGCGTACCCGACAGCAGCGCACAGCATCGCGCTCTACGACACCGAACGGGAGTGGACCTTCGACATCGCGATGACGGCCGCCGGGATCCACGACGCGCTCCCCATCGACGCGTCCCTGGTCCCCGTGGTGCAGGGTGTGCTCGGCACGGCCACGCCTACGACCGACTACTCGTTCATCGGCCAGAGCCGCGAGGCCGCCTACCGTTGGGCGATCGACGAACAGCTCCCGGCGACCGACCGATCCGCAGCCTTCTACCTCGGGCTCCGCAGCGACTGGCAGACCCTCCCGTGGCGTCTCTACGATTACGCGACCGCCACGCGGGGATTCGTCTTCAACCTCGACTGGACCGTGCCCGCGCAACAGGCTCTCGCGACCGAGATCATGAAGCGGTACCCGGCCAAGACTCCGGTGATGGGCTACAGCGCCAACTGCGGCGATTGCGGTGCGAGCATGGCCTTCACCAACGGCCTCTACTGGTATGCGGCGGACCTTTTCGGCAATGCGTCGCTCTGGTCGAGCTTCCCGTCGACGAGCAGCGTGAGCCAACGCGCTCCGCAGGCCACCGCGGCGACCGCGGACACGATCTACGTCACGTTCAACGCGTCCGACGGCGACAACCTGTCGTACAACCAGAACGTCACCCCGCGCGACCTGAAGGATCCGAGCGCGGCCACCCTCCCCTACGGGTACAGCATCAGCCCGCTGCTTCTGCAGCTGGCCTCGCCGATGGCATCCTGGCTCTACGCGAACACACCGGCCAGCGCCGAACTGGTCGGCGGCCCGGACGGGCTCGGATATCCGGGAGCCGACACCCCCGATCCCGTGTGGTCGGGGTGGCTGCAGGACAACGCGACGACGATGTCGAACGCGGGGATCACGTCGGCGACGCTGTGGGACATGGGAGACGTGAACTCGACGCGGACCGCGCAGTACGTTGCCGCTGCGCCCGGGATCACCGGGACGTTCCTGGGCTACTACGGCGGTCAGGGTGACATCAAACAGTTCGGTGCCACCCAGATCGCTCAGGACTCGCGCGCGACCACGGCGGGGGTCTCCCAGATCGAGGCGGACCTGCGTGCGCAGACGCCCGATGCGTCCAAGCCGCGGTTCATCACGTACCAGACCTACAGCGGCCCCACCACACCGACCGACGTGGCCGCCATGATCGCGCGCCTCGCCACGGACTTCCCCGGACGCTTCGTGTTCCTGGCGCCGAAGGACTACGTCGCCACGTATCTCGCCTATGCCGATCCGGCTCCCGCCGCCCCTGCCGCCTCGAGGGCGCCGAGCGTGAGCGGCGAGGCGGCGGTCGGGAAGACGCTGAGCGCCGACTCCGGAGAATGGTCTCCGCCGGTCACCGTCGCCTACCAGTGGGTGAGAGACGGGGAGCCGATCGCGGGCGCTACCGGGTCGACCTACCGTGTCGCCCCAGCCGACATCGGGTCCACCATCGCGGTCTCCGTGACGGCGACGACCGGGGCCGGCGGTTCCGCCCGGGCCACGAGTACCGGCGTGTTCGTCCGCTATGCCTCCACGCTCACCGTCACTCCGAACCGTTATCTCGGCCTGAGCACGCAGAGCTGGTCGGTGACGGTCGCCGTCTCGTCCCGAGCGTCCATCGCCCCGGGTGGAACCGTCACAGTATTGGTGGGCTCGAAGGCCTACAGCGCCACTCTCGTGAACGGTCGCGCCGTGATCCCACTCGCGAAGCAGGCGGCCGGCATCCGCCCGATCTCGGCTGCCTACACCGGCAGCGACACGACGCGACCGTCCTACGGGATGACCGCTTTCGCTGTGATCGGCTGACAGGGAGGTCACTGTGCTCGAGGTGGGCGACCAGAGGCGTTTACGCGCAGTCTTCATCGGCGACAGCATCACCGATGCGGGCTACTCCAGCGGAGTGGAGCCGGACCTCGGCGCCGGCTACGTGCGCATGATCCGCGACCGCGACAGGGACCTCGGCTCTCGGCTGGATGTCTCCAATGCCGGAGTGAGCGGCGACAGGGTGGTCGATCTGCGAGCCCGTTGGTCGTGCGACGTCGTCGCCTCTCGCCCGGATGTCCTCACCGTGCTGGTCGGCATCAACGACACCTGGCGCCGGTACGACAGTGACGATCCGACATCGTCGGCCGAGTTCGCCCGGGGGTACGAGGAGATCCTCGGCTCGGCGACGGCCGCCGGCGTCGGCCGCATCCTCGTGGCCACCCCGTTCCTCGTGCCGGTCGCGCCGGATCAGCGCAGATGGCGCTCTGAAGACCTGGACGAGAAGATCGCCGTCGTGGTCGAGCTCGCGGAGCGCTTCGGTTCGCCGCTGATCCCGCTGCACTCCGTCTTCGACGCGGCGGCCGCCGAGGTCGGAGCGACCGCCCTGGCAGAGGACGGGGTGCATCCCACGCCTCGCGGCCATGCGCTCATCGCGGAAGCCTGGTGGCGAGCCTTCGAAGTCAGTACGTCGCCCTTCCCCGACTGATCTCGTAGACCGCCTCTCGCAGTACGACTACTGTGAGCGCGTCGGCGCGAGAATGGAGCCACGAGGGCTCGAAGGGGGGGCGGCAGTGTCGAAGCGGAGCGAACTCGCCGGCTCGTTGGCGCAGGTTGCGTTATCCGCATTGGGCGGCCCCGCGCTGTTCGCTCGTACGGCGCTCTCCGAAGGGGCCAAGTACACCCAAGCCTACTTCGAGGAGAGGGAGCAGGCTCGCGAGGTCCGGAAGCGAGTGGCCGCCGCTCTGGACGCGTGGGCGGGAGGCGAGAAGATCTCCCACGACGAGCTCGCAGCCGGGCTGAGCATGGCGGAGGACATGGTGCGCGAGTTCGGGCTCGACTTCGGCGCGATCGCCGACCTCGACTTCGACGCGGACCGCGTGTCGAGCGCTGTACTCGAAGCCGCGAAGCCGGCGGACCGGTATTGGGAGATCGATAGTGTCCAGGTGCTGGCGACTCGAGCGGTGCAGGAGACCTACGATGTCTTGATCGCACAGTTGCGCGCGAAGAACGAGACCTCGATCTCGTTGTTCCTGTCGCTGCAGAAGCGATTCGACGAACTGGCGAATGCGCAAGCCACGCGCGGGGACATCATCCGGTACCTCCGGGGTCGGATCGCCGACTGGGATACTTCATACTGGCGAGCAGACCTGAGGGCATCGGCGATCGAGCGGGCCTTGCGGTTCGACGAAACACCTCGAAGGTCGACGGACGACAAGTCGCCGGGCATGCACCGGCGAGCCGAAGACATCTCCCGCGAATCGATGTTGGTGATCCTGGGGGAGCCCGGCTCGGGCAAGACCTGGTATCTGCGGATGTTGGCCAGACGAGCGGCACAGGAAGCGCTCGACGAGCTGGAACGCGGGGGAAGCACCACCGGGATTGAAATACCGCTTCTCACGACGTGGCAGCGCTGGGCGGACACCCCGGGAGACACGACGGAGTCGCTCGTCGCTTCGTCGTTCGCCTCCGGACTCGGCTTCACTCCGCTGGCTGATCGAGATATGCGCGAGCGCCTGGAGGTGTCGCTGCTTGCTTCGCTGTCGCGAGTGGTCGTCATGGTCGACTCGCTGGATGAAGCAGCGGACGTCAAGGATCAAGCTGCGCGGCTACAAGAACTCTCCGGTCTGCCGCTTCGCTGGAGGGTCGTGATCTCGAGCCGCCCCGCGGCGTGGGCGCACGCCGCGAAGCGCGCGCTGGTCAGGCGATCGCCACGGGAGATCACACTGCGGGGGCTTCGCTACCCCACGGACGTGATCTCTTTCATCCGCGCCTGGTTCGCAGAACCCGACGAGGAGTGGCGTGCCGACGCTCTTCTGCGGGAACTGGCGCGGCGCCGAGACCTCGTCGGGGACGTGGTGCTCCCTCTCTTCCTGACTTTCTACTGCCTGCTGGCGCAGGGTGCCGATAGAGGTGCTCCCGCTCTCCCTCAGAGCGCGCGCGACCTGTATCGGCGTCTGGCCGCGAGACTGTTGCTGGGCTCGTGGAGCGGCGATGCGCCGGGTCCGGACGGGCAACCCGACATCGCATACTGCGAGGAACTCTTGAGGGGCTGGGCCTGGTCCACTTTTCGGGCGCAGACACGAGACGCGGGGGGACGCCCGCGTGACGACTCGTTCGTACAGGGTGTGGTGATCCGACCAGCCGAGCGGCGAGCGATCGACCAACCAGGAGCACAAGGGAGTCTTGTTCGAGGAGCTCCTCCGTGGGGCCGGCGGGGACGACATCCGTGCCGCGCTCGAGCGGCCGGAGGGCTACCTGTTGACACTGGCCGCGCTGTCCGAGCCGGGCGACTGGACTCCGGAACATCAGTCGCTGATCAACCACGCCCGAATCACGTTTGGCGTTGTCCGGCCTCAGGCCGCCCTGCTTTCGGCGCGATGGGCTCTGTCGAACTACCTGGTCCTGCTCTCGTTCGTGAACAAGGCGGTCCGAGCCACAATCGACAGCCGCTCCGAAACCGACCGGCTCACCGATACCGTCGCGGCGCTGACGCAGGACCCGGTCGTGCGCAGAGAAGCAGCGGACCTGCTGATCGACGCGCTGAGCCATCCGGGACCATGGCAGGACCCACGCGGTCTCGCCAAGGCGGTTCGCGCGCTGCCCGCTACAAAAGGGGAGCGAGGAAGGTTGAGAGCCGAGTTGCTGGCCGGGGCCACGTCCGCGGACGATCCCGAGATCGTCCGCGCCCACGCCGAGGCGATGGCGGGACTTCTCCACGAAGCGGACGAGTACGGTGAATTCTCACTCGAGCTCGATGCGGCGCTCGCCGGTGTCCGCGATCCGATCGTCCGTCAGATTCTGTCGGGGCTTCGTCACGAGTGCGCTTCGAAGGCCCAATCGATCGAGTGATTCTGGTCGAGCGCCGGGCCGGGCACTTTGGCAAGTTTTGGCATTTTGGCGCGTTTTGGCAGTTGACGGTCCGCTGCGGCTCTACTTACCGTGGTGCCAAGACGTTTTGCCAAAACGTCTTGGCATAAGTATCCTCAATCACGCAGCCATCCGCTGCACAGCAGATTCGGAGTAACGATGCTTCGTAAGAAGTTCGCGGCCGCCGCAGCAGTCGGCACCGCGGTCGCGCTCACCCTCGCCGGGTGCGGCGTCGGCGGCGGGGACGGTTCCTCGTCGGACAAATCCATCACCGTGCTGGTCGAGGCCGGAGGCCACGCCGAGCTCCAGCCGATCGCCGATCTCTACAAGAAGGACACCGGCACGAAGGTGACTTTCGTCGAGCTGCCCTATGACGGGCTCTACAACCGCCTCAACAGCGAGTTCACCTCCGGAACCGTCTCGTTCGACGTCGCAGCGCTCGACTCCATCTGGCTCCCGGCCTTCAAGGACGCCGTCACGCCGCTGGACACGCTCTTCACCTCCGACGTGAAGAACGATCTCTTCCCCGCCCTCGTCCAGGAGGCGAACGTCGGCGGCGCCTACGTCGGCATGCCCGTCTGGACCAACTCGGAGATCCTGTACTACCGCACCGACCTCTTCGGCGACGCGGCGAACAAGGCCGCCTTCAAGGCGAAGTACGGCTACGACCTCGTACCGCCGACCACGTGGCAGCAGTACCAGGACGCGGCCGAGTTCTTCACCCAGCCGGACAAGGGGTTGTACGGGACCGACGTGAAGGGCGCGGTCGAGACCGAGTACCTCGCGACGCTGTCGCAGACCGGCGAGAAGACGATGGTGCTCAACAACTCGGGCAGCCAGATCTCCCTCGGCGACGAGAACAGCCTGAAGGCCCTCGACTTCTACACCGGCCTGCAGAAGTACGCCCCCGCGGGCGCTGCCCAGCTGGACTGGGCCGGAGCGCAGAACCTGTTCAATCAGGGCAAGACGGCGATGATGCGGTTCTGGGCGCACGCCTACCGCCAGATCCCGAAGGACGCCTCCGTCTCCGGCAAAGTCGGCGTCGCGCCGATGATCGCGGGGCCCGGGGGAGTGGCCGGAGTGCCCGGCGCCTGGTACCTGTCGGTCGCGAAGGCCAGTAAGAAGCAGCAGCAGGGTCTCGACTTCGTGAAGTTCGCCTACGAGCACAACGAGCTGAGTGCGAAGACGTCGCTCGGACTGGTCGCCCGCAAGTCCGCCTTCGAGAAGTACCAGGACCAGCCCGGTTTCGAGAACTACAAGCCGCTGGTGGAGACGCTGGACGCCCAGGCCACCATCCCGCGGCCGGCCACGCCCAAGTGGCAGCAGATCGTCGACACCGTGCTGGTCCCGATGATCCAGAAGTCGTTGCAGCCCGGAGCCGACAAGCAGGCGCTGCTGAACGCGGCAAAGGAGCAGGTCCAATCGCTGGTCAAGTGATGGAGCAGCGGGTGGACGGCCGTACCGGCCGCCCACCCCGCTCTCCTCGAAAACGTTCCATTCGCACCGCCGACCGGCGGTTCGCAGCGCTGCTGATGCTGCCGGCCGGGCTCTTCCTCGCCATCTTCATCGGTTGGCCGCTCCTCCAGTTCGTCGGCGACAGCTTCTTCACGATCAGCCCGATCGCAGGAGGACCGCGCCAGTTCGTCGGATTCGCCAACTATGTCACGGCCTTCACCAGCTCCGACTTCGGCAACGCCGCCTGGCGGACCATCGTCTACACCGTGATCGTCGTGACTTTCGAGTTCGTGCTCGGCCTGCTGGTCGCGCTCCTGTTCACGTCGCTCGGCAACTCGTCCCGCGTCTTCCGCACGATCTTCCTGTACCCGCTGATGATCGCCCCGATCGTCGCGGGCCTCCTGTGGCGATTCCTGCTCATCGACAACTTCGGAATCGTCAACGAGCTGCTGAAGTCGGTCGGGCTCATCCAGTCCAGCGATCAGATCCAGTGGCTGAGCGACCCGAACATCGCCTTGTTCTCCGTCGCGATCCCGGACATCTGGCTCACCACGTCGTTCATCACCCTCGTCCTCTTCGCCGGCCTGCAGAACATCCCCGGCGATGTGATCGAGGCGGCGCGTCTCGACGGCGCCCGATACACGACGATCCTGTTCCGCATCGTCATCCCGCTCCTGCGCCCGGTGATCGCGGTCGCACTGATCGTGCGCGGTATCGACGCGGCCCGCGCCTTCGACGTCATCGTCATCCAGACCAACGGAGGACCGCAGCAGAGCACAGAGACGCTCTCGCTGCTGATCTACCGCACGATGGTGCGCTTCGGCGACCCGGGGCTCGCCAGCGCGATGGGAACCGTCTATCTGATCGCGATGCTCGCCGTCGCCCTCGTCGCGATCCTCACCATCTGGCGGCCGGGAAGCGAGTCGGAACGATGAACGGACTGGAAGCGCGGCGACTGAGCTCCCGCGCACTGCTGTGGATCATTCTGGTCGCCGTCGTCCTGCTGTACGGCTTCCCGTTCCTGTACATGCTGTTCACCTCGTTCAAGACGCCGCTGGAGACGATCTCCGTCCCGCCCAAACTGCTGCCGACGGTGTGGACGGTGGACAACTACGTCTCGGCGCTGACGCGCGACGGCGTCCTCGCCTCGTTCATCAACAGCATCATCACCGCGGTCCTCAGCACACTGATCTCGCTCGTGCTCGCGATCCCGGCGGCCTACGCGGTCACCCGCTTCCGCACGCGCACCGGCCGGATCTTCATCGTCCTCGCGCTGGTCGCCCGCATGGTCCCGCCGATCGTCATCGGTGTGCCGATGATCTCGATCTTCCGAAATCTCGGCATCTCGGACACGTCGCTGGCCCTCGCCATCGCGCACACGACGATCTCGTTGCCGCTGTCGATCTGGCTGATGTCGAGCTTCTTCGAGGCGGTGCCGGTCGAGCTCGAGGAGGCGGCGAAGATCGACGGGAACAGCCGGCTGGGCGCCCTGTGGCGGGTGGTCATCCCGGTCACCGCGGGCGGCGTCGCCGTGACGGCGATCTTCGCGTTCCTCGCGAGCTGGAACGAGTTCCTGTTCGCGCTGCTGCTCACCGCGGTCCGATCGCAGACCACGCCGATCGTCATCGCGAACTTCCAGACGCAGTTCGGGCTCGACTGGGGCTCGATGACGGCGCTCGCCGTGGTCTACTCGATCCCCGTCATCCTGCTTACGCTTCTGCTGCAGCGGCACATCGTGGCCGGCCTCACCCTCGGCGCGGTGAAGGGGTGACCCGCCGGATGCGGCAGGACCGCCGCGCGCCGTTCTCGAGAAAGGAAGCACCGTGGCTGTGAAGAGCGCCGGAATCCGGGATGTCGCCGAGTTGGCGGGCGTGTCGGTGACGACCGTGTCGCACGTGCTGAACAACACGCCGCACACGCGTGTGGCCGAGGAGACCCGGGCTCGCGTGCACAACGCGGCCAAGACGCTCGGCTACGGACCGAACCGGGCGGCGCAAGCGCTCCGCACCAACCGGACCGGCCTCATCGGGCTGCTGAGCGAAGAGATCGCGACGACGCCGCACGCCGGCCGGATCATCCTCGGCGCACAGAACGCCGCACGGGAGCACGACCTCACTCTGGTGATCATCAACACCGAGCGGCAGGCCGGCAACGGCACACATCAGGGCGACGTCCAGGCGCTGATCGACCGGCAGGTCGACGCGGTCCTGTACGCGACGATGTACCACCGCAGCGTCTCCCTCCCCCCGAACCTGGGCGAGGTCCCCGCCGTGCTGATCGACTCGACGGACCGGGCCGGCATCGTGCCGGCTGTCGTGCCGGACGAGGTGGGCGGCGCGGTGTCGGCCGTGAGTCACCTGGTCGAGGCCGGCCACACCCGCATCGGCTTCCTCAACAACGATGACGACGTCCCCGCCACCCACGGCCGCTTCGCCGGGTACCGGCAGGTGCTGGAGACGAACCGGATCCCGTTCGACGAGGCGCTCGTGGCCGCCGCGCCCTCCGAGACGCTGCCCGGTTACGGGCTCGCCCGGCGGATGCTGGACAGCGCCGACCGGCCGACGGCCCTGTTCTGCTACAACGACCGCATGGCGATGGGTGCCTACCGCGCGGCGATGGAGCTCGGTCTGAGCATCCCGGACGACCTCTCCATCGTCGGATTCGACAACCAGGAGCTGATCGCGGCCAATCTCTTCCCCGGGCTCACCACCGTCGCCCTCCCGCACTACGAGATGGGGCAGTGGGCGGTGGAGACCCTGGTCCAGCTGCTGCACGGCGAGGCCGTCTACGAGCTCCTGGCCGACAAACCGACGCTTCTCGACTGCCCACTCGTTGTCCGCGACTCCGTCGCTGCACCACGAAACCACTGAAAGGCACCAACCGATGCTTCGTCTCGCCGCGTCCTGGGTATGGGACTTCTGGATCGCCGACGACGGCGACCGATACCACCTCTTCTTCCTGAAGGCGCCCCGTGCCCTCCTTGACCCCGACCGGCGCCACTGGCGGGCGACCGTCGGGCACGCGACCTCGATCGACCTCACGAACTGGACCGAGCACGCCGACGCAGTCCTCCCCGACGATTCGCCCGCGTTCGACGATCTGGCGACGTGGACCGGCTCCGTGGTCCGCGGCGACGACGGGACGTGGCGGATGTTCTACACGGCTGTGAGCCGCGCCGAGGCCGGGATCAAGCAGCGCATCAGCTCCGTGGTCTCCGACGACCTGTTCACCTGGCACCGGGAACCGGACCGCCAGGTGCTCGAACCGGACCCGCGGTGGTACGAGACAGCGGACACCCGGCAGTGGCCGGACCAGGCCTGGCGCGACCCGTGGGTCTTCCGTGCCGACGGGAGGTGGCACATGCTCATCACCGCCCGCGCCGACCACGGAGCCGCCGACGACCGCGGCGTGATCGGCTACGCGACCTCCGACGACCTGACCACCTGGACGGTTCGACCACCGCTGTCGGAGCCGGGCGCCGGATTCGGCCACCTCGAAGTCGTGCAGACCGTCACCGTCGATGGCAGGGCGGTCGGCCTGTTCTCCTGCCTTGCGCCCGAACTGGCCGCCGGGCGGCGCGCGCAGGATCCCACCGGAGGGGTGTGGGCGTTCCCCGCTGAATCCCTCGCCGGGCCCTTCGCGACCGATCAGTCGTACCGGATCACGGACGAACGGCTCTACGTCGGCCGGTTGGTGCAGGATCGTGCGGGCGACTGGCAGCTGCTGGCGTTCCGCAACGACGACAGCAACGGTGGCTGGGTGGGGGAGATCACCGACCCGCAACCCGTCGGCTGGGTGAACGGGCGACTGGCGCTGCGAACGGTCAGCGACGTCATGCAGAGCACGGGCGCGACCTCGTGAGGGCGACGACGACGGGGAGTGCGGTGACCGGACCCAACCACTACGACGTGACCGAGTGGCCCGGCGGCGACCCCGAGACGGACATCGGCGCCGTGATCAACGAGATCATCGCCGACGTCAAGCGGCGCCAGACGGCGAGTGTCGGGGGATCGGGTGGCAAGCCGGGCGCCGTGATCCACATCCCGCCGGGCGACTACCACCTGCGCACCCAGGTGCTGATCGACGTCAGCTTCCTCCGGATCGAGGGCAGCGGGCACGGCTTCACCTCCTCCAGCATCCGGTTCAATGTCCCGGAGGAGGAGTGGCCTGCCCTGCACGAGCTCTGGCCCGGCGGGAGCCGCATCCTCGTCGAGATCCCCGACGCGGCCTTCCTGGTCGAACGGGAGGGCAGCCCGCGGATCAGTTCGGTGGAGTTCTCGAACTTCTGCATCGACGGTCTCCACTTCGTCGCAGACGGTTCCGACCTGCACCCCGAGAACACCTACGTGAACGGCAAGACCGGCATCCGGGTCGTGAGCGCCAACGACTCGTTCCGGGTCAGCGACATGGGGTTCGTCTACCTCGAGCACGGGGTGGAGATCCACAACGCCGACGCGCTCTCCATCCACCACAACTTCATCGCCGAGTGCGGGAGCTGTGTCGAGCTCCGCGGGTGGGGCCAAGCGTCGAAGGTCACCGACAACCTCATCGGAGCGGGGCCTGCGGGGTGCTCGATCTTCGCCGAGAACCACGGTGGTCTGCTGATCACCGCCAACAACGTGTTCCCCCGCGGAAGGAGCAGCGTCGAACTGCACGGTGTCACCCGCTCCAGCGTCACGAACAACCGCCTCCACTCCTTCTACCCCGGCATGGTCGTGCTCACGGACGGGAGTTCGGAGAACCTCGTGGCGTCGAATCACCTGCTCCGCGACCACGAGCCGTGGGCGCCCTTCCAGGGCGTCGGCAACGGGCGCGACGACGAGTACGGGGTGCTCCGGATCAGCGGCGACGGCAACTCCGTCATCGGCAACCACTTCTCCGAGGTCGTCGACGCGCAGACGATCGAGCCGCGCGGCGCGACCCCGGTGATCATCCGGCTGGTCGAGGGTTCAGGCAACTTCGTGTCCACGAACCACACGGTCGGCTCCGACGTGCACGCGACGACGGGCGATTCGGCGTTCGCGGCCCAGGTGGACGCGCTGCTGACGACGTCGACCTCCGGGGCGCTTGCAGTCACGACCGTTCTCGTCGACCCGGCGTCCCAGGGCAACACCGTGCTCGACTCCGGCACCGAGGAGCAGGTGGTCATCGACACCGCGGAGAACGCGTTCCGCGCCACGCCGAGCCTCCCCTCGCGGAGCACCCTGTGACCGCGGAGCGGAGCGTCCTCGTCGTCGGCGAGGCCCTGACCGACATCATCGATCGAGGCGGAGTGGTCGAGGAGGTGCCGGGTGGTTCGCCGGCGAACGTCGCGCTCGGTCTCGGCCGTCTCGGCACCCCAACCGCGCTGCTGACGGCGCTCGGGCGTGATGCGCGCGGTCGCGCGATCGCGGACCGGTTGGATACGGCCGACGTCGCGGTGCTGGAGCAGAGCTGGTCGCTGGAGGAGACCTCCACCGCAGCGGCCACGCTGAACCCGGACGGTTCCGCCGAGTACCGGTTCCGCATCCTCTGGAGGCTGCCGGACACTGTGGAGGTCTCGGCGGCGTCGCACCTCCACGTCGGGTCGATCGCCACCTTCCTGGCGCCGGGCGCCGACCAGGTCACCGCCGTCGTCGAGTCCCGCGGCGCCGGGACGACCGTGTCCTACGACCCGAACATCCGGCGCGATCTGGTCGGAGACCCGGTCGCCGCCCGCTCCCGGTTCGAGCAGCTCTGCCGGTCGTGCGACATCGTCAAGCTGAGCGACGAGGACGCGGAGTTCCTCTTTCCCGAACTGACACCGGAGGGCGCGGCCCAGCTCATCGGCGACGTGGTGCCGATCGTCGTGGTCACCCGGGGCGCGGAGGGCTCGCTGCTGCGGCACGGCGGGGTGACCACGCCCGTCCCGGTGACGATGACGACCGTCGCCGACACCGTCGGAGCCGGTGACAGCTACATGGCGGCCCTGCTCTGGGCCCTGCTGCGTGAACCTGCGTGGCCGGCCGTCGAGCCCGACGCCGTGCTCCGCGCCGCGACGATCGCATCGCGGGCGGCGTCGATCACGGTTTCACGTGTCGGGGCGGAGCCGCCGACGACCGCGGCGCTCCTCCGCTGACCGCGGCTGCGATCCGGCGGCGATCCTCCCGTTCTCGACGACGGAGTTTGCGTCAACGCGTTTGACGCTTCTAGCGTGGCGTCAATCGTTTGAAGTCAAACGATTGACGCCACGAGGGAGACACCATGCTGACGATGAAGGACATCGCATCGCACGTGGGCGTCTCCGTGTCCAGCGTCAGCCTCGTCCTCAGCGGGCGCGGCGAGGGACGGGTCAACGCCGCTGTCGCCAAGCGCATCCGGGACGTCGCCGACGAGCTCGGCTACGTACCCAATCAGCTGGCCCGCTCGCTCAAGACGAAGCAGAGCCGCACGATCGGCGTCGTCTCCGATCGAGTCGCGACGGTCCCCTTCTCCGGCCACATGCTCGCCGGCGCCCAGCAGGCCGCCTGGGAGAGCGGATTCATGCTGATGCTCATCGACACCTACGGCAACGACGAGGTACAGACGCCTGCGGTCCAGTCCCTGCTCCAGCGCAACATCGAGGGCCTGATCGTCGCGACCAACTTCCACAAGGTCGTCGAGGTGCCGCTCGTCCCGCCCACGATGCCCGTCGTCATCCTGGACGGGAGGCCGGGCGACGACTCGCACCCGACCGTCGACTATGTGGTGCCCGATGAGGAGCTCGGCGCCTACTCGTCCACCCGCATGCTCGTCGACGCGGGACACACGCGCATCGGCTTCTGCGATGTCGCCGCGTACCCGATCGCCTCCGCGCTCCGCGAGCGCGGCTACCGCAGGGCCCTCGAGGACCAGGGAATCCCCGTCGACCCCTCGTTGACGGTCGTGGCCGAGGACGCGGCGACGCGCTACGCGGAGGGCCCGGCACGACGGCTCCTCGATCGGCCGGACCGCCCCAGCGCCGTGTTCTGCTTCAGCGACCAGACCGCGATGGGCTTCTACAACGTCGCCCGCCGACTCGGGCTCTCCGTTCCGGAGGACCTCTCGATCGCGGGCTTCGACAACCAGGAGTTCGTGGCGGAGGCGCTCGACCCCGGCCTCACGACCGTGCAGCTCCCGCACCGCGAGATGGGCGAGTGGGCGGTCCGCCGCCTCGTCGGCCGTCTCGACGGCTCCCTGGACACCGCGGACCGCGAGGGCTGCCTCATGCCCTGCTCGCCGGTCGTGCGCAACTCGATCGGACCGCCGTCGCGCGGCTGAGCCGCAGAACCGACCCGACCCGACCCGACCATCCCGAACCACCCACCGGAGGAACCGGGGCGCGAGCCTGCCCTCGCGCCGTCGATCCTCGTCCACCAGCACCATCCGATGCAAAGGAGCACGCAATGACATCGATCCGGAAGCCGGGCGCCCGCAGAGTCGCCCGTCTCGCAGCCGCAGCGGCGGCGATGGCGGTCGCGACCGCCGCTCTCGTCGCCTGCAGTGGCGGCGGAGGCGGCGACGCCGGCAAGACATTCACGATCCTGCAGTACGAGGACCCGAAGACCGCCCAGGGCCAGGGCTGGCAGCTCGCGCTGGAGCTGTTCAAGAAGAAGCACCCGGGCGTGAAGGTCGACTTCCAGACGACCAGCTTCGACGCGGTCCGCAAGAACGCGAAGCTCACCCTGGGCGGCAACACCGTGCCGGACGTCGTCGAGTTCAACAAGGGCAACGCCGATGGAGGACAGCTGGCCAGCCAGGGCCTGCTGACGCCCCTGAACGACCAGGTGGCGAAGTACGGCTGGGACAAGAAGGTCACCGGAGGCATGCAGTCGTTCGCCAAGTACGACGAGCACGGCAAGGCCGGCTCCGGCGACTGGTACGGCATCCCGAACATCGGTGAGTACGTCACCTTCTATTACAACAAGGACCTGTTCGCGAAGGCCGGCATCACGGCCGAGCCGACGACCATGGACGAGTTCGTCTCGGCCATGCAGAAGCTCCAGGCGGCCGGGATCACGCCCGTGTCGTCCTCCGCCTCGACGAACCAGGGGTTCAACCAGATGTGGGTCTGGTACTCGCTGGTGTCCGCCTACGCGGACCGTCAGCAGATCGACGACTTCATGTTCCTCAAGGGCAAGGTCGACTTCTCGTCGGATCCCTGGAAGAAGGGCACGCAGCAGTTCCAGGACTGGATCGACAAGGGCTACCTCGGCTCCGACCTCGCCGGCCTCACCTACGAGCAGGCGAACGTCAACTTCCTCAGCGGGAAGACGGGCATGCTGATCTGGAACAACGGCGTCTTCTCCCGCGTGAAAGACCAGAAGGACTTCCAGTGGGGGTACTTCACGCTGCCGGGCGCGAACCTGTCGATGGGCTCCTCCGGGCACCTGTGGGGCGTCCCGGCCAAGGCGAAGAACAAGGATCTGGCGTACGACTGGATCGACACGACCCTGAGCCCCGAGGTGCAGAACAGGATCGGCGAGCTCGGCGGACTCCCGCTGGCCGGCGACTCGTCGAAGATCACCGACCCGGTCACGCGGGCCTACACCGAGCGGTTCGACGAGATCGTCAAGGCGGACACCCTCACGTTCTACCCGGACTACCCGGTTCCCGGATTCCTGGACTTCATCCAGACCAACATGGCCGCGATGTCGAACAGGAACGAGACGGCCGACGAGTACCTCGCCAAGCTGCAGAAGTTCTACGACGACGGCAAGAAGGCGACCGACCAGGGCTGACCGGTCGGCGGGAGGCGTCACCCGGCGCCTCCCGCGTCCGGTCCCGTACGACCCGGAGACCACGCACATGACGACTGCCGCACCCCCCGCCCGTCCTGCCCGCCGCGCTCGGACACGAACCACCGGCTACTGGCCCTATCTGATCCCGATGATCGCCGGCACGATCCTGATCGTGCTGCTGCCGTTCGCGGTGAACGTGTTCATCAGCCTCTTCCGCTGGAAGGGCGGCATCGCCCCGATGCGCTGGAACGGCCTCCAGAACTACATCGACCTGATCCACGACGCCCAGTTCTGGCTCGCCTTCACGAACACGATCTTCATGATCGTCGGCATCGTGGTCGTCCCGACCCTGCTCGGGCTGCTGCTCGCTGCGATGCTGTTCGACTACATCGGCCGCGAGTTCGGAGGCAAGGCGGCCGCCTTCCTGCGGGCGACCTACTACCTGCCCCAGATCCTGCCGATCGCCGTCGCCGGGTTCATCTGGAGCTGGGTCCTCGCCACGCAGAACGGCTTGCTCAACAGCATCCTCGAGACCGTCGGGGTGAGCGCTCCGCCGGACTGGCTCGGGGATCCGGACATCGCGATCTACGCGGTGATGCTCATGCTCATCTGGTTGCAGCTCGGCTATCCCGTCGTGATCTTCATGGCGGCGCTCCAGCGAGTGGACCCCGAGCTGTACGAGGCGGCGGCGCTCGACGGGGCCGGCTGGTGGCGACGGTTCCGCGCCATCACCGTCCCGCAGATCCGCCCCGAGGTGTTCGTCGTGGTCATCACCGCGACGGTCGGTGCACTGAAGGTGTTCGCCCCCGTGCTCATCCTGACCGGCGGCGGCCCGGAGGGCTCCACCGTCGTGCCGTCGTACTACTCCTACCGGAACTTCTTCGAGCTCTCCAGGGTCGGCTACGGGTCCGCGATCGCGACCGCCATGTCGATCGTGATCTTCCTCGTCGCGGGCGTCATGCTCTGGCTCCAGCGACGGAACGCACGAGAGGAGGCGGCCGCATGACCGCGACCGCGGCGCCATCCGACCGGACGGTGAGCCCCCGGAATATGCATGGTGGCCGGCCTGCCGGCAGGAGACGACGACGGGGCCGCCCGGTGCGCTGGGTCATCCTGGCCGCGGCCGTGGCCGTCGCCCTCGTCATGCTGGCCCCGCTCGCGCTGCTCGTCCTCAACGCCTTCAAGACCGGCGGCGACTATTCGGCGCACGGCCCGCTGGCCCTCCCGACCACGTGGAGCCTCCAGTCGTTCCAGGACTATCTCGACCGGGTCGACTTCCTGAGGGCGCTCTGGAACTCGGTCGTCATCTCGACCCTGGTCGCGCTCCTCGGCACCGTCGTCTCACTGCTGAGCGCCTACGCGATCGGGATCGGAAGGGTGCGGGGGAGCACAGCCCTGCTGGCGGTCTTCCTGCTGGCGACCATGCTTCCCCAGGAGGCGCTGATCTATCCGCTGTTCTACGGCGCGCAGGCGACGGGAACGTTCAACACGGTGTGGAGCGTGATCATCGTCTTCACGGTGCTGCAGGCCGCCTTCGGCACGTACCTGCTCTCCAGCGTGATCTCCACTCTTCCGCCCTCCCTGCTCGAGGCGGCCGCACTCGACGGGGCGGGTCGCTGGCGCATCCTCTGGTCCGTGGTGTACCCGGTCATGCGGCCGACGCTCTCCGTGCTGATGGTGTTCTTCTTCGTCTGGACGTGGAACGAGTTCTACATCCCGCTGATCCTGCTCTCGGACCAGTCGGTGCAGACCGTCCCGATCGCCCTGGCCACGCTGCAGGGGCAGAACTCCATCGACGTCACCTCGCTGAACGCCGGCTCGCTGCTCTCGCTGCTGCCGACCCTCGTGTTCTTCATCATCTTCCAGCGCACCCTGAGCCGCGGCGTGACCGTCGGCTCGGTCAAGTGACCCACCACCAGAAACCAAGGAGAAACGTGCTTCCCACCCTGACCGACCTGGTCGCCGCTGCCGGCGTGAGCTCCCGGTCCATCAACGCCGAGAACCCCACCGGAGAGCCCGGCCGCGCCGCCGCGGCGAGCTCGCACCTCGGGCCGGGCCGGAAGGGCAGCGCGTATCTGCCTCTGCCCGAGGGCGGCAGCTTGACGCTGGCGGACATCGAGGGCCCCGGTGTCATCCGCCACATCTGGATCACCGTGCCGGACCGCACGGACGGCGGGCCGTTCGTCCTGCGCGACGTGGTGCTGCGCATGTACTGGGACGGCGAGCGGGAGCCGTCCGTGGAGGCGCCGCTCGGCGACTTCTTCTGCAACGGCTTCGCGGCGCGGGCCCTCGTGACGTCGGAGCCGATCGTGGTCGCTCCCACGGGAGGCATGAACTCGTACATCCCGATGCCCTTCCGGCGCGGCGCCCGCATCGTCCTCGACAGCGAGCACGGCGCGGCCATCGATCACGTCTTCTTCCAGATCGACTACACCGTCGGCGACGCCGTGCCCGACGGGACGCCGTACTTCCACGCGCAGTGGCGTCGATCGAACGCCAGCACGAAGCCCGGCGAGGACCACGTCATCCTGGACGGCGTGACCGGCCGCGGGCGCTACCTTGGGACATACATCGGCCTGGCCGCACTGTCCCGCTACTGGTGGGGCGAGGGCGAGGTGAAGTACTTCGTCGACGGCGACACCGACCTCCCCACCCTGTGCAGCACCGGCCTCGAAGACTACGCGGGCGGAGCCTGGGCCTTCCAGGACGACCTCCGGAAGGACCCGGAGCCGGTGCCGCTCATGTTCAGTGCTCCCTACTGCGGTTACCCGTTCTTCAGCACCCGGGACGAGACGCGGGCCGCCACCTTCATCCAATCGACGGCGCCCATGCACGCGGTCTACCGCTGGCACCTGCCGGACCCGGTCTGGTTCGAACGCGACTTCCGCGCCACCGTGCAGCAGATCGGCGTCTGGGACAAGGGCCTCTTCGAGCGCACCGACGACATCTTCTCGGTCGCGTACTGGTATCAGTCGGAACCGCACGCTGCCTTCCCGCCGCTTCCGGACGCTCGTGCCCGTACGCCCCGCTAGGGTGATGCGGAGCGGCGGCCCGCGGCGGGAGAATCCTCGACGGGGCACGGCGGGATCACCCGCGTTCCCGCGCCAGATCGGGGTACTCTCACGCCGTGGCAGGATGCGCCTGCCGGGCGGAGGACGATATGACCACGACGACGGCGGCACCCGGTGCGACGAAGGCACGGTCGCACGGCCAATACATCAGGCCGTCGCGGCTGTTGAAGAACGCCGATCCGGCGCGTCTGCATCCTGCGGTTCTCGCGCAGGCGGAGCACCGCGCGGCGAGCCTGCAGCTGCGCATCGCGGACGGGATCACAGCCTTCGCCGGCTCCATGGCGTTCGTGTACATCCACATCGCCCTGTTCACGGTCTGGATGCTGTGGCTGGAGAAGAACCCGTGGCCGACGCTGACGCTCATCGTGTCGCTGGAGGCGATCTTCCTGTCGACGTTCGTCATGATCGGGCAGAACCGGCAGGCCGCCTTCCAGCAGGCCAAGGCCGATCGCGACTACAACGACCAGGAGCAACTGCTCGTCGAGAACACGGAGCTCACGAAGACGATCCGTGATCTCTCCGAGCAGATCCGCGAACTGACGTCCCAGATCCACGCGCACGTCGTGCCGCCCGCGACGGAGGCCCAGACGCCGCCGACCGCGTCCGCCTGACGACATCGGGAGAGGGTCCCTCCTCCGCGGCCTCAGTCGAGCCGCCCGCCGGGCTCCCGTGCCGGCATCGCCCACGAAGGGAAGACGCCGGCACGAGGAGCGCCGCCTACAGCCCGCGCACGCTCGCCTCGTCGACGAACGACCAGGCGCTGCTCGCGGGAGTCACCGTGAACCGCACGTAGCGGCCCGTTCCCGACAGCGAGTACGCCGCGTACGTGTACCGCTGGTCGGCGTCGCTGACGTTCGGCGCCGGCATCGTCACCAGGGGCGTGTAGGTCGAGCCGGTCGTCGACACCGAGACCTGGATGCTCGACGGCAGGAAGATGTACAGCGACTTCGTCTGCAGCCAGGACGTCGACACCTGGGTGATCGTCTTCGTCGCCCCCAGGTCGATCGTGAAGCTGTACGGGCTTCCGGTGTTGCGTCCCTGCCAGGCCGCGTCGGCGTAGCTCGTGGAGGCCGTGACCCCGTTCGTCAGCTCGGTCCCGCCCGTGTCCGGGTAGCTCGGGTCCGCCGCCGCCGACGCCGTGTACGCCTTGCCCACCGAGATCAGCGGGTTCGGGGTCGGTGCGGCCGAGGTGGTCGCGCTCGCCGTGGAGCTCTGCGCCGACAGGTTTCCGGCGGCGTCGAAGGCCGCCAGCGTGTAGCTGTACGCCGTCGACGGGGTGAGGCCAGCGTCGGTGAAAGTCGTGACCGCGCCCTGGATCACCTTGACGAGGGAGCCGCCACGGTACAGGCGGTAGCCGGCGACGCCGATGTTGTCCGTCGACGCGGTCCAGTTCAGGGTGATGGAGCTCACCCCGCCTGCGGTCGCGGTCAGGCCGGTCGGCGTGGTCGGGGCCGACGTCTCCACGGTGCCCGTCGAGAGGTAGTTCCGGTACGTCGTGTCGTAGACCGCCGGCACGACGAGCGGGCTCTGGTAGTGGTCGTACGAGAACGACAGCGTCTTGCTGACGTACGGTGCCACCGCGTTCAGGTCCGAGACCAGCTGACCGATCGACATGGGCGTGAAGTCGGGGTTGAACGTCTCGCTGTCGGCCCAGAGCTTCGTCGCCGGTCGCCCGCTGGAGATCGCGCTCGCCGTGGCCGCGAACCAGGTCGGCAGCTGGGCGTTGGTCGCGTGTCCCGCGCCGATCCCGTCCTGCAGCGCGATCACGTCGATCGGCGCCGAGGCGAGGATGCTCGACCACATCGTGGTCCACTGGCTGCTGGTCTGGCCGCCCGAGGTGTTGAAGAACGGGCTGATGATCACCGGCTTGCCCGGTGTGAGGGCGTGCAGGTGGTTGGCGATCGTCGTGTAGAAGGTCGCCATCGCGCTCCACGAGGCGGTCGACGTGAAGTTCCAGTTGTCGACCTCGAACGGGAGGTACCAGCCAGCGAACGACGTGTGCGTGCCGTACTTGGCGGTGAGGTCGTCGGCGAGCGCATTGGCCTTCGTGGCCTCGCTGTTCAGCCAGGTGGTGTTGTTCGCGTAGGTGTTCCACCAGTCGTCGTTGGTCTGCAGGCCGAGGTATTCGGAGACGCCGGCACTGTCGGCCGCGGTGAGCACGCGCGAGACGACATCGGTCGAGGTGCTCTGCGTGTACCCGCTGAGGCCGCTCGGGTAGACGGTCGTCGACGCCTTGGTGTCGGCCGTCCACTGCAGCACCTGGCTCGTGATGCACGCGTTGGTGAGGGTGGTGAACTCGGAGGTGAGCTGGGTGGAGGTCCAGCCGTCGACGAGGGCCGGCTGGATGAAGCTGCCGTCGATGCGCGGGGTGGTGGTGCAGGTCGGTGTGGCGACGGCTTCGGTCGCGGGGATGGCGAGCGCGGCCGCGAGGGCCGCTCCCACGACCGCGGCGGCGATGCGACGCCAGGTGCGATGACTCATGCCTACTCCTTCGTTGTGCGATGACGTCTCGGCGGCAGCGCCGAGGCAGTTAATGGAGTACACCATTTAAGGAGTGAGAGGCAACGACTTTCTTTAAATTGCGGGGATGTGCTGGTAATGGTGATGACCATTACCGCTGTTGCAGTGTCAGTCCGATCTCGAAGCTGCGCTGCCACGGCAGCCTGACCTCGGCGAGCTCCCACTCCTCGCCCGCCGGCAGGATCCCCGCCAGGTACGCCCGCAGCTCCCGGGTGATCCGTGCGGTGGCGGCCTCCTGGCTCGCGGCGTCGACGGGACCGATGCGTCCGCCGAACTCGGCCTCGTGCATCGCGAGGCGCGTCCCGCTCTGATAGGCGCGGTCGTCGAGGATGCGGGTGAGCAGCGCCTCCCGCAGCGCGGACTCGTCGGCGGTGCCGAGCGCCCGGCCGGCCCAGAGCGCGGTCGCCTGGGCGACGGCTCCGCCGATCGAGTTGCCGGCGGTGTTCCAGCCGCCGTACGACGACAACCGGAGCAGGAGGCCTTCCTCCGCCAGCCGGTCGACCAGTTCGGGGTCGCCACCGTTGCTGAACCGCACGTCGGCGAGCGCGACGATCGCGCCCTCCGCGAGAGCGGCGCGGACGGCGGAGACGGTGGCCTCGGTCGCCGCGGGGTCTGAGGCCGGGCGCGCGGCGAAGTAGTCGCCGCGGGCGGGGTCGGGGGCGTGCGCGACGACCACGAGCTCCGCTGGCTCGCCGGGGTCCGCCACCCGGCCGCCTGAGGCGACGATCTGGCGGCGGAGGCTGTCGCGCAGGGGAGCGTTCTCGAAGTTCGGCACGCGGTCGAGCCCGTCGGGTTCGCCGCAGTCGATCCGCCAGACAGGGACGCCGACGGCCGCGGCGAGGGCGCGTGCGACGAGCACGGCGCCCACTTCGTCGGCTCCCGGGTACATCAGCACCTCGCCGCCGCGGGGCAGGGCGCGGGCCCAGTGCCGAAGCCACACCTGCTCGGCGGAGCCGGCCGAGTGGGGGGCCGTGTCGTCGGCCGTCAGCGTCAGCGTCTCCACTGTCCCCTCCTCGTGCAGCGTGAGCGCCGCCAGGTTGACCGTGTGATTGCGCAGCCGGCGTCGCTCGAAGTCGCTGCGGACCTCGGCGGGCACCTCGGTCGCCGGCGGACGGGCCGCTGACTCGCCCTCCCGCACGTCCGCCTCCAGCGCCCGGTGGAGGGCGCCGCCGAGGGCGTGCAGCTCGCGGCCGTAGGAGCTCCAGTACTCGGGCTCCTCGACGGGGGAGTACGAATCGCTGGCGCGCATGATGAGGGACGCCGCCGTGATCCGCAGCTCGGGCGACGCGGCCTTCAGCTCGCGCAGCAGGTCGAGGCGCTCGAGGGCGGTGGTCGTGCTGTCGGAGGTGATCCTGGCGGGGATGATCCCGCCGTGGACGAGTGTGTCCACGCACGCGACCAGCCGGGAGGTGCCGCCCGCGGCGACGAGCTCGCGGAGCCAGCCGTGCAGCGCCGCCACATCGGCGGGCCGGCGGAACACCGGCATCGCCTCCGCCGGCGGCAGCAGGAGCTCGGCCCCCGCGATCGCCGCCACCTGGCGGGGGAGGTCGACATTGACCGGGCGTTCGTCGAGGGGGACGAGGGCGATGCGCATGGCTCTCCTGGGATCGGCGCGGGGTGTGGCCGCCGCGGTGGTGCCGGACGCGCGGGTCAGCGCGACCGGTGGATCTTGAACTCGTAGTGGTACCGGTCGCCCCGGTACGTCGACTCGGCGTACTCGACCGCACGGTCCTGGGCGTCGTAGCTGGTGCGCGAGACGAAGAACGCCGGCGAGAACGGCGGGGCGTCCAGCAGTTCCGCCTGCTCGGGCTCCAGGACGCTGGCGTGGACGCTCTGCTCCGCCCACTCGATGCGCATTCCGTACTCGGTCTCGAGGATGCGGTACAGCGACTCCCCGCCGACGTTGTCGATCAGTCCGGGGAAGAGCCGCGGGTTGAGGTACGAATCCTCCAGCGCCATCGGCTCGCCGTCGGCCGTGCGTGCGCGCCGGATGTGGAAGACGTCGTCGGAGGGGCTGACCCGCAGCTTCGCTCCGAGCCGGGCGCCGGCCGGGATCGTCTCGGTCACCAGGACCGAGGAGCCGGGCTCCAGGCCGCGGGTGCGCATGTCCTCGCTGAACGAGGTGAGCTCGACCGACTTGGTGATCCGCGGAGCGGCGACGAAGGTGCCCGCGCCTTGCACGCGGTAGACCAGCCCCTCGTGCTCCAGGCGGTCGAGGGCGCGTCGCACGGTCAGCCGGCTGACCTCGAACTCCACGGCGAGGTCGCGCTCCGTCGGCAGCTTCGAGTGCGGCTCCAGCCCCTGGTCGATCACGTCGACGAGGTGCCGGCGCAGGCGCTCGGACTTGGTGTGCTGCTCCGCCATGACGCTCCTCAGGGTTCGGTGGACGCGGCTGTTCGCGATTGGTGATGCCCATTGTAGGGATAGTGGAGCCCGAGGGCACAACTTTCGAGCAAGTTTTGTCTATTTGTTGACACGCCTCGAACAAATGGAGTACACCAATTGAAAAGCAATTCCATTCCTACCCCTCACACCCGTAAGGAAACCCATGGAATCCAGGATGTTCCGGCGACGGACCGTGCTCCGCGCCGTAGCGCTGACCAGCGTCGCCGTCGCCGCTGCCGCCCTCACCGGCTGTTCCGGAGCCGGAGACTCCGGCCCCACGAAGATCACGTTCTCGTACCTCTGGGGAGGCGAGGAGGCCAAGGCGCTGGAGAAGGTCATCGCCGACTTCAACGCCAGCCAGAAAGACATCAAGGTGGTCGGCGTCTCCAGCCCCGACATGCAGAAGCAGCTCACCTCGATGTCGTCGAGCAACGGCAGCTTCGACATCTCCGACAACTTCGGCAACGCCGTCGGGTCGTGGGCCTCGAAGGGCATCCTCGCCCCGCTCGACGACTACCTCAAGACCGAGAAGGTCGACCTGGGCGCCTTCGCCCCGGCCTCCCTCGACCAGATGAAGTACGAGGGCAAGACCTACGCCCTGCCGATCGCCGTGCACACGCAGCAGCTGATGTACAACAAGGACCTCCTCAACAAGGCCGGCGTGCAGCCGCCGAAGACCATGGACGAGCTCGCCGCCGCGATCAAGAAGCTCACCGTCACCGACGCCAGCGGCGCGATCACCCAGATCGGCCTCGGCAACCCGTCGACCTCGACGCTGTTCACGACCCTGGGCTACGCCTTCGGCGGCACCTGGGACGGCAAGAACGGCAAGACCCCCACGCCGGCCGACCCCAAGAACGTCGAGGCGCTCGACTGGTACACCAAGACCCTGACCGACACCTACGGCGCGGACAAGATCGCGTCGTTCACGTCGGGCCTCGGCCAGTACATGTCGGCGCAGGACCCGTTCTACACGGGCAAGGAGGCCATGGTCATCGACGGCGAGTGGCAGGCCGTCAACATCCCCAAGGTCGCGCCGAACCTCAACTGGGGCGTCGTGGACATCCCGGCCGCGAGCAGCGATCTCGCCGGCTCGACCCAGGTGACGACGAGCACGCTGTTCATCCCCAACAACTCCAAGCACAAGGCGGAGGCCGCCAAGTTCCTCGCCTACATCGTCGGTGACAAGCCGATGACCGACTTCACGCTGGCGCTCGGGAACCTCCCGTCGAAGACCTCGCTGCTGTCCGATTCTGCGTACAACGCGATCCCGCACTTCGATGCGTGGCTCAACGCCCTGAAGAGCCCGAACGCCAAGTCGCTCTCCAGCCAGCCGTACAGCGCGCAGTACTCGACGGATCTGGGAACCGCCTTCGACGACGTGGTGCGCGGAGTCGCCACGCCAGAGAAGGCCATGCAGTCGGTGGCGGACAAGGCCAAGTCCTACTGATGACGACGACCGCCAAGCGCGGTGCGCGACGCCAGACCCTGCTGGGTCTGGCGTTCGCGTCGCCGTTCATCGTGGGCGCGGCGGTGTTCATCGTGTGGCCGGTGCTCGCCTCCGCCGGGTACAGCTTCACGGATTTCAACCTCTTCCAGGCGCCGAAGTGGGTGGGCCTCGACAACTACGCCCACATGCTCCAGGACTCCACCTTCTGGAAGGCGCTCTGGAACACGCTGTTCCTGACCGTGACGGGCGTGCCGCTGACGATCATCATCTCGATCCTCGGGGCGCACTTCCTCAACCTCCCGGTGCGCGGGCAGCCGCTCTACCGGGCACTGGTCTACCTGCCGACCATCGTCCCCGTCGTCGTCGGCGGCTACCTCTGGCGGTGGCTGCTGAACACCCAGTACGGCTTCGTCGACTACTTCCTGGGGCTGCTGCACCTGCCGCAGCCCGAGTGGCTGGAGCAGCCCGACTGGGGCAAGCCGGCGATCCTGCTGATGTGCCTCTGGACGATCGGCGGCACGATGATCATCTACCTCGCCGCCATCAAGGACGTCCCCGGCGAGCTCTACGAGGCGGCCGAGCTCGACGGCGCCGGCTGGTGGGGCCGGTTCCGCTACATCACCTGGCCCACCATCTCGCCGGTCACCCTGTTCCAGATCATCGTCACGGTGATCGCCTACCTGCAGATCTTCGCGCAGCCGTACCTCCTCACGCAGACCCGTCTGAACGAGACGAGCGGAGGCCCGGGGCAGTCGATGATCAGCTACGCCATGTACCTGTACCAGAACGCGTTCGTGTTCCTGAAGATGGGCTACGCGTCGGCGATGGCGTGGGTGCTGTTCCTGCTCACGCTGATCATCACGCTGCTGCTGCTCTGGTCGTCGAAGAAATGGGTCCACTATGGTTCTGAACGCGACTGAGGAGCGCCAGGCGCAGATCGAGCCGACGCGTCCGGCGGGCGAGCGGTCCTCCCGGCTCCGGCGCCGCCGGCCCGGGCGCACCGCCGGCCGTTACGTGCTCGTCTGGGTGCTGACGCTGCTGTTCGTCTTCCCCTTCCTCGCCATGCTCAGCACGGCCTTCAAGCTCCCGGCGGACATCTTCAGTTCGCCGCCGTCGCTCTGGCCGAAGGAGTGGACGCTCGCCAACTTCGCGGCGGTGTTCCAGGAGATCCCGTTCTGGCAGTACCTCTGGAACACCATCGTCATCGCGGCGCTGTCGGTGCTCGGGATGCTGATCGCCTCTCCGCTCGTCGCCTACTCGCTGTCGAAGATCGGCTGGCGCGGGCAGCGACCGTTGCTGGTGATCGTCATGGCGACGATGATGCTCCCGCCTCAGGTCACCATGATCCCGCTGTTCCTGATGTGGAACGGGCTGGAGGCGACGAACACGATCATCCCGCTGGTCGCCCCGGCGTTCTTCGGCACGCCGTTCCTCATCTTCATGCTGCGGCAGTTCCTGATGTCGGTCCCGAACGAACTGCTGCAGGCGGCGCGGATCGACGGCGCGTCCGAGTTCCGCATCTACTGGTCGATCGTCCTGCCGCAGGCGCGGCCCGCGCTGATCACGGCGGTGATCTTCCAGTTCGTCTGGGCGTGGACCGACTTCCTCAACCCGCTCATCTACCTCAACGACTCCTCCAAATACACGCTCTCGATCGGCCTGTACTCGTTCTTCGGCGAGCACAACGTCGAGTGGGGACCGTTGATGGCGGCGTCCGTCCTGTTCACCATCCCCGCGCTCGCACTCTTCGTCGTGTTCCAGCGCTACTTCGTAGGAGGCATCAGTGCTGGCGCACTCAAATAGTGACGAGAGCGCTCTCGAGCGCGTGGCCGAGCGGGACGACGACCGCGCGGACGGTCTCCTGGCGGCGATCTCCGGCGGGCTGGTCGTCTCATGCCAGGCGTCCTCCGGCTCCCCGATGCGCGACACCCCGACCATCGCGCGGCTCGCCGCGAGCGCGCTGCAGGGTGGAGCGGCGGCCCTCCGGGTCAACGGCGTGGAGGACGTGCGGGCGGTGCGGGAGCTGACGGAGGTCCCCATCATCGGTCTCGACAAGCGCATGGGCGCCCGCCGCAACCTGATCACGCCGACCGATGAGCAGGTGCGGGCGCTGGTCGCCGCCGGCGCCGACATCGTCGCGGTGGACGCGACGGAGGAGGTCGCCGACGATGTCGCCGCGCGCGTGCGCTCGGCGGTCGCCGCCGTTCCCGCGCCGATCATGGCGGACGTCTCGACGCTCGACGAGGGACTCCGGTCGTGGGAGGCGGGAGCGGCGATCGTGGGGACGACGCTCTCCGGCTACACGCCGTACTCGCGGATCGAGCCGTCGCCGGACCTGGAGCTGGTCGGGCGGCTGGCCTCCCGCGGGGTGCGCGTGCTCGCGGAAGGGCGCTTCCAGACCCCGGCCGACGTGGCGCGCGCCTTCGACGCGGGGGCCTTCGCGGTCGTCGTCGGCGGGGCGATCACCGACCCGGTCGCGATCACGCGGCGGTTCGCGGCGGCGGCGCCGCGATCCCGATGACGGCCGACGCTACGACCGGCGGCCCAGGGCTCGTCGTCGGGATCGACATCGGCGGCACGAAGACCGCGGCCGCCGTCGTGGGGCTCGACGGGACGCTCGCGCACCGCGTCGAGGCGCCGACCCCTGCGCGGGCCGGAGCCGACGCCATCCTCGACACGGCCGCCCGCCTCGTCGCCGAGGCCGCGGAGCGCGCGGGGGCCGCTGACGGACCGGGGTCCGTCGGGGTCGGCAGCGCCGGCGCCTTCGACGACCACGGTGTCGTCGTGCACGCCACCGACCACCTCGCCGGCTGGCTCGGGACGGACGTGGCAGGCGGCCTGCGGGCCCGTCTGGGCGTCCCGGTCGCGGTCGAGAACGACGTGCACGCCGCGGCGCTCGGCGAGCACTGGGCGGGCGGGGCTCCGGAACGCTTCCTCTTCGTCGCCGTCGGCACGGGCCTGGGCGGCGCGGTCGTCTCGGACGGGAGCGTGCTCCGGGGTGCCTCGGGCATGGCGGGGTCGGTCGGCCACGTCCGCATCCCCACGCTGCGCCACCGCGTCTGCTCCTGCGGCGGCGCCGACCACCTCGAGGCGTTCGCCAGCGGGCCCGGGATCGAGCTGAGCTACGCCGAGGCCACGGGGCGGGGTCTCGGGCTCCGCGAGATCGCGCGCCAGGCCGCAGCCGGCGACACCGTCGCGGCGCGCGTGATCCGCGAGGCCGCCGAGCTCCTCGGCGAGTCGCTGGCCTCCGCGGTCGTGACGATCGACCCCGGGCTGGTGCTGATCGGCGGGGGAGTCTCCGGACTGGGCACCGGCCTCACCGCTCCGCTCGCCGAGCGCCTCCACGCCGACCTCCGTCCGCCGTTCGCGGGCGTCCGGGTCGAGCTGGCCCGCACGGGCGCGGATGCGGCCCTGCTGGGCGCGGGGAGGCTGGGACGCGAGCTGCTGGAGCCCCCGCCGCGGGGATGAGCGGAGGCCCGGCTCACCGGGCTCGACGCACGCTCGCCGCCTCCCGCTGCATCGCCGCCAGCCGGTGACCGATCCCGGCCGTCGCCGGGTACAGCTCCCGGTACAACCCGTACAGCCGACCGTAGAAGTCAGCGGTCTCCGGGTCGGGGACGACGACGGACGCGGTCGGGTTCCAGTCCTCGATCTCGACGGCGACCTGCGACCGTGCCGCCAGGTACGCGGCGCCGTAGCTCGCCCCGATCGTCACCGACGGCACGTCCTGCGCGAGCCCGGTCACGTCCGACACCACCTGTGCCCACAGCGCGCCCTTCGTCCCCCCGCCCACCGCGACGACGCGTTCGATCGGCACGCCGGCGTCGCGGAACGCCGCGACATTGTGGCGGACCCCCATCGCCGTCGCCTCCAGTGCAGCGCGGTAGAGGTCGCCCCGGGTGTGCTCCACCGTGAGGCCGGCGATCAGCCCACGCGCGTCCGGGTCGGCGATGGGCGTCCGCTCACCCGCGAAGTACGGGAGCATCAGCAGGCCGTTCGCGCCGACGCCGGAGCGGGCCGCTTCGTCGAGGAGGTCCTCGTAGCCCGGGGATCCGAACAGTTCCCGCAGCCACGAGGTGATCGCCCCGGAGGTCGCCATCCCGCCCGCCAGGTTGTGCACTCCGGGGAACGCGCCGGCCGTGCCCCACAGCCCCGGCGCCGTCAGCGGCTTCGTCGTCGTGCCGATCAGGAACATCGTCGTCCCGTACATGAGCATCAGGTCGCCCGGGTTCTGCGCGTTCACGCTGACGGCCTCCGTCCAGGCGTCGATCGTGCCGGCGATCACCGGGGTACCGGCCGGCAGGCCCGTGGCGGCGCTCGCCGCGTCCGTCACCCGGCCGACCACGTCCCCGGGCCACACCAACGGCGGCGGGACGATGCCCGGGGCGATGTCCCGCCACCAGGGTTCGTACCAGGCCAGCGCCGTACGGTCGTAGAGCGGCACGCTCTGGCTCGCGGAGTGGTGGTCGAGCGCGTAGTCCCCGGTCAGGTTCCAGCCGAGCCAGGAGGCCGGCATGAACAGCAGCCGCGCCGCGGCCGTCCGGTCGGGCTCGTGGTCGGCCAGCCAGGCGAGCTTGGGGCCGACGGCCTGCGTTGACAGCTCCGACCCGCTGCGCCCGACGACGGCGTCGCGTCCGTAGCGGGCGGTGAGCGTGGCGATCTGCTCCTGCGCGCGCGTGTCCACGCCGTAGAGGATGGCGGGCCGCAGGGGCGTGCCCTCGGCATCGGTGATCAGGACGCACGGCCCCATCCCGCTGACTCCGACCGCCTCGACCCTCAGCCCGTCGACGGCCGCCAGCAGCTCGGCGGACAGCGACACGAACTCGTCCCACCACACCGCCGCGTCCATCTCCGCCCATCCCGGCCGCGGCCGCGAGACGTCGTGGGTGCGCGTGGCCGTCGCGAGGATTCGGCCGTCGAGGTCGACGACCACACCCTTGCTGCTGGAGGTCCCGATGTCGACCCCCAGGACCGCGCCGGTCACGGCAGAGCCACCGTTCCGCAGAGGTGGACGGCAACGCCCAGCGCGTCGAACGCGGCGGCCTTCGCGATCAGGGCGTCGTCGGCAGCCTCCGGCGACGGCGCATAGGCCACGTTCACGTGGTTCGCCTTGTGCCTCGCCATGAACTGGTCGCGGTCCACCCCGTGCAGCACAGCGTGCATGATCGGCCACTCGGGGTTGGTGGCCTGCCAGCGGCGCTCGGTCTCCTCCGGAGGAAGCTCGACCGCGGTCGCGCGCCCGATGTCCAGGTGGAGGCGTCCGCCGTCGATGTAGACGCGCGACCAGACGAGTTCGCCGGGCTTGGACACTCCCTTGATCGTCGAGCCGCCGAGCGGGAAGTAGACCGGGTTCTGCCGCCAGCCGACCGCCCCGGCGTACCCTCCGCTCAGGTGGGACGGCGGCACCGACCCGGAGATCTCGAACACCCAGACGAACCGGCCGTCGTAGTCCTCTCCCCAGCGCACGTCGTGCAGCGTCGTGGCCGGGTCGAACCCCATCGCCGTCCACACCCGGTTCGTCACGATCGCGTCGATCGCGACGCCCTCGTCCGCCTCGTTCGCCAGCGGGAGGGCACGGCCGTCCCACAGCACCCGCGAGCCGTCGCGACTGCGCACCGGAGGGCGGTCCGCGTTGTTGATCAGCCCTTCCGCGAGGTCGCTGGCGGGGGAGAGATCCTTGAGACCCTGCTGGTACTGGATGCCGAGCGCGTCGACGCCGAAGTCGTCGGCGATGCGCAGCAGCGCGATGTACATCTTGTACTGCCACTGGAGCTGGGCGGCCGTGAGCTCCGTCTTCTCGTCGACGCCGAGCGCGAAGGTCATGCCCGCGTCGAGGAGCCAGGCTCCGACCTCCTGCGCCTCGGCGTCGCTCACGGTCTGCATCTCGGCCCAGAGCGCGCTCTGCGAGAGCCGTTCCTTGTAGATGCCGAGCGGGTTCATCAGCTCGTCGTCGACGATGGCGTTGTACATGCCCATCGTCCCCTCGTCGAAGACGCCGAGGATGGCCTTCTCGGTCGCGAGCTGCTGCGCCAGGGCCAGGCCGAGCGTCCTCTCGTCGCCGTCCGGCAGCGCGGGGAGGTCGCGAACATGCGAGGCGTCGTGGGTGATCCGGCCGGTCTCCACCCACTCCCGGAGCCCCGCGCGGAACCAGTCGTCCGTGAAGTCCACGCTCCAGATCGTGGAGTAGGCCGTGCCCATCTTGGTCAGGCCGGCGTTGAGGCCGAGCAGCCCGACGAGTCCGGGCCACTCGCCCGCGAAGTTCGCGACGGTCAGGATCGGACCGCGGTGCGTCCGGAGTCCGGCCAGCACATGGTGGCTGTACTGCCACACGGCCTCCGCGACGATGAGGGGTGCGTCCGCCGGGATCGACCGGAACGCGTCGAGCCCGGCGCGCTGGCTGTCCAGGAAGCCGTGCCCCTTCGCCTCGTCGTACGGGTGGCCGCGGACGATCCGCCAGCCGAGCTCGTCGAACGCGGCCCGGAGCGCCTCCTCGACCGCGGCCTGTGCCGGCCAGCCGGCGAGGTTGGCGCTGAGCCTCAGGTCTCCGCTGGCGATCAGGTACGCCGTCCTCGGTGCGGCGGACGGCAGCTCGTGCACGGGAGGGAGGGTGTAGCGGGTCATCGGTTCTCCTTGGGTGTCGGTCGTGTGCGGACGATCGGTCGGTGCAGCGCTCCGGTCACGGGCCGGTGCGCAGGATGACGGTGCGCGGCGGCTGCCGGTCGCCTGCGATGCGCTCCAGCAGCAGGTTCGCGGCGGCCTCCCCGAGCCGGCGGGCGGGGATCGGGATCACGGTGATCCCCGCGGGGCCGACGGGCGACAGCGGCAGGTCGCCGAAGACGGCCAACCCGAACTCCGGCGGAGGCGTGCCGGCCGCGCGCAGCTCCTGCCACGCCCCGACGCCCATCAGGTTGTTGGCCACGAAGACGGCGTCGGGCGGGTCGGGGAGCGCCAGGAGTTCCGCCATCGCCCTTCGTCCGCCGTCGACCCGGTAGTCGGCGTGGACGAGCAGCGCCTCGTCCACCGGGCCGGCGCGGCGCGCGCGGTCGCGCCAGCCCTCGCTGCGCTGTTCCGCGGTCTCGATGTCGGCCGGGCCGGTGATGCAGGCGACGCGCCGGAAACCCCGGTCGAAGAGGGCGGAGGTGGCCATGCGGCCGCCGCCGCGGTTGTCGACCATGACGGCGTCGATCTCGAAGCCGTGCGGTCCGCGGTCCACCGAGACCACCGGCCGGTCGCGGGCGATCAGCGGCCCGAGGTCGCTGTGGTCGGAGGCCGAGGCCAGGATCACCCCTGCCATGTGCTCCGACACCGCGATGTCGATGTAGCGCGCCTCCTTGACCACGTCCTCGTCGCTGTTGCACAGCACCACCGAGTACCCGGCCTCCTGTGCCCGGTCTTCCACTCCGCGGGCCAGCGCGGTGAAGAACGGGTTCTCGATGTCGGGGATGATCAGGGCGATCACCTCCGAGTTGCGCTTGCGCAGCGTGCGCGCCGTCCGGCTCGGCGTGAAATCGAGGTCGGCAGCGGCGGCCTGGACGCGCCGGGCGAGGTCCTCCGACACCCGCGTGCCGTTGATCACGCGGGAGACGGTCGCCGCGGACACTCCCGCCCGCGCCGCGACCTCGTGGATCGTCGCCATCCGCTTCCCCCGGTCCGCCGTCTCGCCCCCGGTCATGCCCGGTTGAGAAGTCATGCGCCGTGGAGGAGGACGGTCTCCCAGTCGTCGGCGTCCGTCAGCGTGACGACGCCGTCGACGACGGCGAGCGGTCGCTCCACGCCGTCCACGATGCGCGACGCGCTCGTCGTGGCCGCGGGCACGCGCAGCCGCAGTCGCGCGATGCTCGCGACGTCTTCGATCGCGGCCGGTTGCCGCGCGCCGAAGAGGTCGAGGGAGAGGACGGGGGCGCCGGTGACCAGGTGCGCGACGAGGGTCGAGCCGATCCGGGCGAGCACCAGCTCCGTTGCGCGGTGCCCGTCGAGCAGGTCGACCTCCGGCTCCCGCCCTGCCGCCCGGCGCACCAGGAGGCCGAGGAGGTCGCGGTGCGCGCCGTAGCCGAGGCGGGAGCGGTTGTTGCCGAGCCGGGCCGCCGAGACGATCACCCGGCCGCGACCGTACGGCCGCTCGACGATCACCGGGTCGTCGGTGTCGAACGCCGGAGCCGGCTGGTTGTTGTGCCAGTAGGCGTCGTCGTCCGTCTCCAGCACCGGGTCGGTGCGGCGGGCGAGCACCGTGACGTCGTCGCCGGTCACCTCCAGCGCGCGCAGCCGCCCGTAGTGCGGGAGCGGCCAGCCGCCGGCCTCGGACGCGAGCTCCCCGCCGAGCCGCAGGTACGGGAAGGTGAACGCTCCCAGCGGGCCGAACCGCACGCCGAGCAGGTGCGCGAGGGGGGACTCCGCGAGGACCCGGCCGTCCGTCCCGCGCACCGCGACGGGGCCGGTGACGACCAGTCCGCCGCCGTCGTGCACGAAGCGGGTGATCGCCTCCACCTCGGTCTCCGACAGCGCGAGCACATCGGCGAGCACGAGGACGCGGTGGTCGGCGAGCGTGCGCAGGCTCTGCGGCCGCTCGTCGATCATCGCCACGGGGAGGTGGGACTCGACGAGCGCCCGGTACGTCCCGGTCAGGGCGGCGACGAGATCGCTCGCCGACGAGCGCGGCTCGCTCTGCGGGAACTGGGCGGACTGCTCCCCGACGGCCGGGTTCTCGTCCGCCTGCAGCAGGCTCTCGAGCTCCCGCGCGTTCTGGCTCGCGTAGAGCGCCGCGTAACGCACCGGCTCGGCGCCGCTCAGCCACGGGCCGCGCTCGGCGATCCGGCCGAAGACCGGGGTCAGCCGCCGATAGACCTCGGGTTCGATCGCACCGGTCGCGTACGGCTGGTCGTCGACCGACACCGTGGACCCCCTGGCGGCCACGCTGAACGCCTCGAACCGCAGCTGGGCGACCGAGCGCACCGTGAAGTCCCAGGTGTGCACGAAGCGGCTGACGAGAACCTCGGTCGGCCGCCCGTTCACCGCGGCCTGGATGTAGCTGGATGCGTAGCTGGGGAAGCCGAGGCCGTGCCAGTCGGTGTACCCCTCGCTCGACCCGATGTCCGCGTCGTCGAGATGGTCGGCGCTGAGCCCGATCACGGCGTCGACGAAGGTCGTCGCGTAGAAGTTCGGGATCAGGGCCGCCTCCGGGCGCTCCTCGCGCAGCACCGCCCGCTGCTCGTCCAGATAGTCCTTGAGCACTTTCTGCGAGAAGTGCACCAGGTCGAGCCAGCCCTCGTCGTCCCGGTCGGCGGGAAGCGGCCGGCCGTAGGTCCGGGTGAACTCGGCTTCGCACCGCGGGCAGACGCAGGGACCCGCGGTCAGGATGTCACTCCACAGCCCGTCGATCGGATACGCGCGGGCGAGCTCCCGCACCTGGTCCAGCGCGAACCGGCGATAGCCGCTGAGCAGGCAGAGCGCCGGCCAGCGGCCCGTGCTCCCGCGCGAGGCGAGGGGGACCATCCGCCACTCCGGGTGTGCGCCGGCGGCCGCGGTGTCCCACATGTTCGAGAAGTACGCGATCACGCGGATGCCGCGCGCGTGAGCGGCCGCCAGCTGCTCGCCGAACAGGTCGCGCCCGTCGAGCGCGGCGTGCCGGCGGCCCACGTCCGTCGGATAGTACGAGTTGCCGTACTGGCACTTGGCGAAGAGGACGACGGAGTCCACTCCGGCGTCCGCCATCAGCTGGAGGTCGCTCTCCGGTCGCACCGCGCTGAGCACGGGGAACCGCGGCTCGGGGACCTCGCCCCGCTGGTGCGGGTCGGTCCAGTCGGGCGTGTGCGAGTCGTAGAAGATGCGGTTCCGGGAGGTCGACCACCAGGAGGTGTCGGGTCCCGTGACGGGGGTCCGCGCGGTCACCGGGCGGCTCCGCCGTCGAGGAGTCCGGCGAGGGCGGCGTGCTTGCGCTCGAGCGTCGCCCGGCTCCTGTCCGTGTCGGGCAGGATGAACTCGAAGCAGTGCGGGGCACCGGCCTCGACGGTCAGCGTCACGTCGACCCCGGCCGTCTCGAGTGCTGAGGCGAACGCGACGTCCTCGTGCACGAACAGGTCGAGGTCGCCCGCATCGATCACCGTGGGCGGCAGCCCGGAGAGGTCGGCGGCGCGGCCGGGGGCCGCGTACTGGTCGGCGGGCGAGCCGCCGAGGTACGCCTGCCAGGCGAGTGCGTCCAGTCGTGCGTTCCACACGACGGTGTCGGCCAGTTCGGTCGTGATCATGGGTGACTCCCGGTCGTCGAGCATGGGATAGGAGAGGTGGAGTCCGGCGATGGCGGGCCCCGACCGGTCGCGCGCGAGCAGCGCGAGCCCGGCGGCGAGTCCTCCGCCCGCGCTGGCTCCCGCGACGACCACGCTCGGGTACCGTCGGGCGAGCCAGCCGAGCGCCGTGTAGCAGTCGTCCAGCGGGGCGGGGTGCGGGTGCTCCGGTGCGAGCCGGTAGTCCACCGCGACGACGGTCGCGCCGAGAGCGGCCGAGAGGGACCGGCAGAGGGTGTCGTCCTGGCGGGCGCTGCCGAGGAACATGCCGCCGCCGTGGATCCAGAGGATCGCGGCGTCGGTCCGCGCTGTCTCGTGGAGGCGGAGCTCGAGGGCGGAGCCGTCGGACCGCGCGAGCCGGACGACGCGGGCGGTCTCGACGGGCTCCGACACCAGCGAGGCGTCCACCCGCCGCACCAGCTCCACAGTCAGCGGCCCGGCGGGCAGGGCCGCGGGCAGCGTGAGCGGCACCAGCGCGGTGAGGGCGGGGTCGAGCCGCTCGAGCACGGCGGTGTTCGCAGTGGCGGCGCTCACCGGCTCATCCCGTCGATGGTCTCCAGCTCGTCGCCGACCACCGAGCAGGTGAAGACGGAGAGGATGCAGGGCAGCACGACGGCCAGCGTTCCCGCGCTCGCCACCACGGCGAATCCGCCGATGCAGCAGAGCGCCAGGACGGTCAGGGCCGCGCCCGGCCGGAAGGCGACGAGGATCGCCGCTCCGCGCCAGGCGGTCAGCCCGCGACGGCCGCGCACGGCGGCGTAGGCCAGTGCGTACGGCGCGAGGACGAGGACGGCGGCGGCGAGCACGGTCGCGGTGATCGCCACGCCGCCGCCGAGGGCGATCCCCTCCGCGAGCAGGGTCGCGGCGACGCCGAGCGAGAGGCCGAGCACCGGGTCGAGCCGGAGCCCGTCGCGCAGCGTGGGCTTCTCCCCGCGCGCGATGGCCGCCGCGTAGGCGGAGAGCCCGGTCGCGAGCAGCGCGAGTGGCGCGGACGCGGCGCCCGAGATCCACGGCGGCGCCGCGAAGAGGAGGGAGAGCACCAGCGGGACGGCGGCGACCAGCGACAGCAGGCCGAGGGCCACGACGCGGGGGAGTTCGTGCCAGGTGGCGACGGCCGCCGTCTTGAGGAGCAGCGGCATCCCGGCCGTGGGGAGGGAGTGTGTCGTCGTCATCAGAGTTTCAGTCCGCTCGAGGCGATGGATTGGACGATGTAGCGCTGGGCCACCAGGAACACCAGCAGCACCGGGATGATGGCCATCGTGATGCCGGCGGCGATCGTGCCGAGCGACCCGGTCGAGAACCGGCCGGCGAGGAGGACCAGGCCGACCGGGAGCGTCTGGGTCTCGGTGTCGTTGATCATCACGAGCGGCAGGAGGAGGTCGTTCCACCAGTAGGTGAAGGTCAGGATGCCGAGGGTCGCCAGCGCCGGACCGGAGAGCGGGAGCATCACCTGGAAGAAGGTGCGGGCGGCGCCGGCGCCGTCGAGCTTCGCCGCCTCCTCCAGCTCGGCGGGGAGGCTGAGGAAGTGCTGCCGGAGCAGGAAGACGCCGAAGGCGCTGAAGACACCGGGGAGGATGAGTGCCCACAGGGTGTTGGTCAGCCCGAGCTTCGACATCACCAGGAACAGCGGGACGATCGTCACCTGCAGCGGGATCATCAGCGACCCGATGACGAGCGCGAACGCGACGTTCTTGCCGGGGAACCTCAGCCGGGCGAACGCGTAGCCCGCGGTCGAGCAGGTGATGAGCTGCGCGATCGTGATCGTTCCGGCGACGATGAGCGAGTTCAGGATGAAATGGAAGTACGGCACCTGTGTCGTGACCTTGCCGAAGTTGGCGAAGGTCGCGCTCGACGGGAATAGGGTCGGCGGCAGCCGGTAGAGCTCGGCGTCGCTCGGCGAGATGGCGCCGCGGAAGATCCAGAGGAAGGGTGCGGCGATCGCCAGCGCGGCGATCCCGAGGACGGCGAAGGTGATCACCCGCTGGGCCAGGTGGCCGGCGCCTCGTGCGTGCGTCGTCGTCATCCGTAGAACGTCCATCTGCGAGAGAGCCGGAACTGGATCGCGGTGAGCACGATCAGCACCAGCAGGAGGGTGATCCCGACCGCCGACGCGTAACCGAGGTCGAAGCTGCCGAACGCCGTGTCGTAGATGTACTGCACGATGGTGCGGCTGGCGTCGCCCGGGCCGCCCTGGGTGAGCACGCGAGGCTCCGCGAAGATCTGGAAGGCGCTGATCGTGTTGATCACGAGGAGGAAGAAGACGGTGGGGGAGAGGAGCGGCAGCGTGATCCGCCAGAACCGCTGCCAGGCGTTCGCGCCGTCGACGATCGCCGCCTCGCGGATCTCGGCCGGGATGGACTGCAACCCGGCGATGTAGATCAGGATGGAGAACCCGACCGTCTTCCACGACGCGACGAGGATGACCGAGATCGGGGCGAACACGCTGGAGCCGAGCCAGTCGATCCGGTCGATGTGCAGCCAGCCCAGCCAGTAGTTCACCAGCCCGAGGTCCTTGTTCAGGAGGAACCGCCAGATGAGGGCGACCGCCGACGAGGACACGACGAACGGGAACAGGAAGGACAGCCGGAAGAAGCCCCGGATCCAGCGCGGCATCCTCGTCTCGAGCAGGACGGCGAGCAGGAGGCCGACGATCACGTTCACGGCGAGGATCACGACGGCCATGTACGCGGTCGATCCGTACACCTGGGCGAGGCGCGCGTCGGAGAGCAGCCGGGTGAAGTTGCCGAGGCCGATGAAGGTCCCGTCGCTGAGCAGATTCCAGTCGAAGAAGCTGAGCGCGATGACGCCGAGGGCCGGGGCCAGGACGAAGAGCGCGAAGCCGATCAGCGACGGGGTCAGGAAGCCGAGGGCGGCGAACGCCTCGCCCTTGCGGGCAGGGTCCGTCCTTCTCCTCCTGGCGCCAGGAACGGCAGCCTCCCGGCTGCCGTTCCCGACACCGCGTGCGGTGCTGGTGGTCATCTCAGTTGCAGCTCACGATCGGCTCGAGCGCCTTCTGCATGGCGGCGAGTCCGTCCTTGACGGAGTCCTCCCCACCGAAGATGAGCTGCGTGTAGCGGAGGACGGTCGACTCGTACTCGCTGTACTTGGCCGGAGCCGGGTACGGGACGAGCTGCGGGTGCTTGTCGATGCTGTCGTAGAAGAGCTGCGAGTTCTTCGGCAGCGTGCCGACGGTGGTCATCGTGGCCGCGACCGAGCGGAGCGACGGGATCGAGTCGCCGGGGGCATCCGGCGTTCCGACGACCTGCTTCTGCACGTCCTCGCTCACGGTGAACTTCTGGAACTTCCAGGCCAGGTCAGGGTTCTTCGACGACTTGAGGATCGGGTAGCCGGCCCCGCCGAAGACGGTCTGGTAGGTGTCGCCCTTCGGGTAGAGCTGGATGTCGAAGGACTTGAAGCCGGCGGGGAGGAACGTCCCGATCGGCCAACGGCCGGCGCCGAACATCGCGATCGAGCCGTTCTCGAAGCGGGTGAAGACGTCGCTCATGGGCATCGGCGCCGGCGCGATCTTCTTCTGGATCATGTCCTCCAGGAACGTGACCGCCTTGGTCACCTGCGGGGTGTCGGCCGTGGCCTTGCAGACCGTCTTGTCGGTGAGGTTGCCTCCGGCGTTCGCCACCCAGGGCATGATGCCGGGGAAGATCTCGTTGCTGGCCCAGGTGAACCCGTAGCGGTCCGGGGTGCCGTCGCCGTTGGTGTCCTTGGTGAGCTTGGCGGCGGTGGCCTCGAAGTCGTCCCACGTCCAGTCCGCACTCGGGGCGGGGAGACCGGCCTCCTTGAAGACGTCGGTGTTGTAGTAGATGACCATGTCGTTCCAGCCGTTGGCCAGCGTGACGACCTTCTTGTCGACGGTGAAGCCGTTGATCAGGCCGGGCGCGATGTCGGCCTGGATGGCCTTGGCCTCCGGGTCCTTCTTGAGGTAGTCGTTGATCGGGACGATCAGGTTGTTCTTGGTCACGAACTGCGCGCCCTCGCCAGAGATCAGCATGAGGTCGGGGTGCTTGCCCGCCGCCATCGTCGTGGCGACGTTGGCGTAATAGGTGCCCCAGTTCTCGCCCGCGACCGGGGTGAGGGTGACGGTGGTCCCGGGGTACTTCTTCTCGAATCCGGTTGCGAGCGCCTTGTTGTTGGCCTCCGCGCCCGGCCCGTAGTCCCAGTAGGCGACGTTGAGGGTCTTGCCGGCGGTCGAGTCGTTAGCCGTGCTGCTGCAACTGCTGAGTGCTGTGGCTGCAAGCGCCGCGGTGATCGTCACGGCGGCGATGGATCTCATGGTGCGTTTCATCAGGGGATGGATCCTCTCCGTTGAGAAATGGCTGTCCCCTAGTAGAGCTTAAGTAATCGGTTTCGTCAATAGCCTCAGAAAAGTGTTCTCAAACTGGCTACTTGCCAGTGAATGATTGAAAGAAACCGATTACACGGAATCCGCGTCCGCGTCGGAGGCGATCCGCGCGCGGAGGACGACGATCCTGGCCGGCTGCGTGTCACCGGCGATCCTGTCCATCAGCATCGACGCGGCGGTCACGCCCAGATGACGCGCGGGGAGGTGCACCTGCGTGACGACGTCCGGCGAGAAGGTGGTGAACGGGAGATCGCCGACGATCGCGACACCGAACGCGGGCGGGGCGATGCCCGCCTCCGCGAGCACCTGCAGGGCGCCGACGCCCATCAGGTTGTTCGTCGTGACGACCGCGTCGGGGGGCGTCTCCAGCGCCAGCAGGGCGGCCATCGCGGTGCGGCCGCCGTCGACGCGGTAGTTCGCGTGCTGCAGGAACTCGGGGGCGTCTGTCCCGTCCGAGCGCTTGGCGACCACCTGGCGCCAGCCGAGATACCGCTCCTCGGTCGACTCGATGCCCAGCGGTCCGGCGATGCAGGCCACCCGACGGAAGCCCGCGTCGAACAGCGCGGTCGTCGCCGCCGCGCCCGCCGCCCGGTTGTCGACCATCACGGCATCGATGTCGAACCCGGTCGACCGGTCGACCGCGACCACCGGGCGTCCCTGGGCGACGATCTGGGCCAGGTCGCCGTCCGACGCCGCCGGTGCCAGGATGACCCCGGCCATCCCCTCGCTCATGGCGATCTCGAGGTACCGCGTCTCCTTGGCGGGATCGTCGTCGGTGTTGCAGAGCACGACGGAGAAGCCGGACTCCTGGGCCCTGTCTTCCACGCCGCGTGCGAGAGCCGTGAAGAACGGGTTCTCGATGTCCGGGATCAGCAGGGCGATGAGTTCCGAACTCTGATTGCGCAGCCGGCGTGCGGTGCGGTTGGGCGCGAACTTCAGCGTCGCGGCCGCCTCCCGCACCAGCCGGACCTTCTCGGGCGAGACGGTGTGACCGTTGAAGACGCGGGATACGGTCGCGGGCGAGACCCCGGCCAGGGCCGCGACCTCGTAGATGGTAGCCATGGGCTCCAACTTAGAGCAGCGTGAATCGGTTTCAGGCGAGCGGTCGCGGGGCGCACCCCTAGGTCAGCGCTGCGTCGAGGACTTCGAGGATGTGCTCGTAGCGTTCGCCGGTCGCGCGCGACATCCCGATCTCGCAGGTGCGGTTGAGCGAGGCGTGATGCGTCGAGGCGGCCGCACGGACCTCAGCGGCCTCGCGCTGCGTGGCGGAGGCGGTGAGCTCGGGGTGCAGCATCCCGCGGTCGCCGGCGAAGGCGCAGCAGCCCCAGTCCTCAGGAACGACCACGACCTCGGCGGCTGCCGCTGCGACGGCGCGCAGTGCGGCGTCGAGGCCGAGGTGGGTGGACGAACAGGTCGGGTGGAGCGTGACGGAGGGCACGCGCGCGGCCGGCGGGAGGCTCGGGAGCACACGGTCGGCGACGAAGGCCACGGAGTCGATCACGCGCACTCCCGCCTCTCCCGCCGCGTCGAGGAGCAGCTGGAGACCCTCGGTGCACGACGACGCGTCGCAGACCACCGGGAGACGGCCGTCGTCGGTCGCCCGCCGGAGGGACGCCGCGACCCGCGCGGTCATCGTGGCGTAGCCCTCGCTCAGACCCTTCGACTTCCACGGTGTGCCGCAGCAGAGCGACGGCAGGTCGTCGGGCGTGGCGAGCCGCACGCCTGCGCGCTCGCACAGCCGGACGAACGACTCGCTCACCCCGTCGCCGTGCTCCGCGCCGAACATCGTCGTCGTGCACGACGAGAAGTAGACCGCCTCCGGATCCTCCGCCGCGAGCACGCGGCGCGGCCCGCCGCCCGAGGGGAGGTCGCCCGAATACAGCGGCACACGGTCCGCGCCGAGCACGGCGCGCGCGGCGCGGGTGGCGAACGCGGGCAGCGGGGTCGGTACCGCGGCGGCGACATCGAGGGCGACGGCGCCGACGCGCGTGACCGGGCCCCAGTGGGCCGCTGCCGCCTTGCCGAGTGCTCTCGCCGGCGCCGGCGCCGATTCCGCACGGAGGCGGCGCACCAGGTCGCCTGTGTTGATCAACACAGGGCAGGCGGTCTGGCACATGCCGTCGACCGCGCAGGTCTCCACTCCGTCGTACTCGTACTGCTGCTCCAGCTCGCGCGCCAGGGCGTCGTCGCCGCGCTCGCGGGCGGCCTGCAGCTCGCGGCGCAGCACGATGCGCTCGCGCGGCGTGAGCGTCAGGTCGCGGGACGGGCACACCGGCTCGCAGTAGCCGCACTCCACGCACCGGTCCACCTCGCTCTCGACGGTGGGGGCGACCTTGAGATCGCGCACGTGGGCGTTCGGGTCCTCGGTGAGGAGCACGCCGGGATTGAGCTGCTGCTGCGGATCGATGAGGCGCTTGACCGCCCACATCACCTCGTACAGCTCGTCGCCGTACTGACGGCGGACGTACGGGGCCATGATCCGGCCGGTGCCGTGCTCGGCCTTCAGGGTGCCGCCCGCCGAGAGGACGACGTCGACCATGTCGTCGGTGAAGGCCTCGTACCTGGCGAGGCTCCGCGGGTCGTCGAACCGCTCGTTGATCAGGAAGTGGATGTTGCCGTCCTTCGCGTGGCCGAAGATGACGCTGTCGGTGTAGCCGTGGCGCTCGAACAGTCCGATGAGCCGCGAGCAGGTCTCGCCCAGTAGGTCGACGGGCACGGCGACATCCTCGAGCAGCGCCGTCGTCCCGGACGGCCGGGCGCCCGCGACGGCCGTGTAGAGGCCTTTGCGGATGTGCCACAGCCGGGAGCGCGTCGACGCGTCGGTGGTCAGGGCGCCGGGAGCGGCGAGCGGCAGCGTGTCGAACACCGCGGGCGCCTGAGCCAGCCGATCCGCGAGCTCGTCGGCGGACGCGCACTGGTATTCGACGAGGAGGGCGGCGTGATCGGCGATGTCGAGCGCGCGGAGCTCGTCGGGCGCCTGCGGGTCGCGCTGCGCCACCCGGAGGCTCGCCGCGTCCAGGAGCTCCACGGTGGCGAAGCCGGCGTCGACGAGCGCACGCAGTGAGGCCGTCGCGTCGGCGAGGTCGGCGAAGATGAGCAGCCCGGTCGCGCTCTCCTGGAGCACCGGCAGTGTGTGGAAGGCGGCCTCCGCGACGAACGCGAGCGTGCCCTCCGAGCCGATGACGAGGTGCTCGAGGATGTGGAGCGGGTCGTCGTGGTCGAGGAAGGCGTTCAGCCCGTAGCCCATCGTGTTCTTGATCGCGTGCAGCCGGGTGAGCGTCGCCACCGAGTGAGGGTCCGCCCGCACCCGGTCGCGCAGTCGGAGCAGCCCGTCGTGGATCTCGGGCTCCTCGGCGCGCAGCCGCTCCGCCGCCTCCGGGGCGCCTGTGTCGATGACGGTTCCCGACGGCAGCACCAGGATGGCCGAGGCCAGGGTGCGGTAGGTGTTGGCGTGCGTGCCGCACGACATGCCCGACGAGTTGTTGGCGACGACGCCGCCGATCGTGCACGCGATCTCGGAAGCGGGATCGGGGCCGAGCTTGCGGCCGTAGCGCGCGAGCCGGGCGTTGACCGACCTGACCGTCGCTCCCGGCTGCGCACGCACCGTGCGGCCGTCGTCGTCGACCGTCACGCGACGGAACGCGCGCCGCGTGTCCACCAGGACCCCGGTCGTCCCGGCCTGACCCGACAGGCTCGTGCCCCCGGAACGGAACGTCACCGGCACCCGGTGCACCCGTGCGGCGGCGAGGATGCGCGAGACCTCCGCGACGTCGGCGGCGACCGCGACCGCGCGCGGGGTCAGGACGTAGTGGGAGGCGTCGTGGGCGCGGGACAGGCGATCGACCGCGCGTGTCCTCACGTCTGCGCAAGCGGCGCCGAGAGCAGCCGTGAACGGGGACGGCGCGACCTGGGCCGCCCTGCCGGAGCGAGTCATGGGTTGCCTTCCGATAAATGGAATTTGCGTCTGACAGTTGGAATATGGCTATGATAGCCATGATCACGGCGCCCGAACCACTCGAAGGAATCGGTCATGGAAGACTCCGCCGCGACGGTCGCCGTCGCGTTCGGCCTGCCGGCCGTCCGGCTGCAGCTGCTGCGCGCACTGGCGGACTCCGGCCCGGCGACCGTGTCGCAGCTCAGCCGGGCCGTAGGGTGGACGCGCAACGGAATCACCACCCATCTCAGGGCGCTCGAGGCCGTCGGTGCGGTCCGGCACGAGACGGCGCGCGTCGACGGCAGTTTCCGGCCAGCGCGGCTGTACCACCTGGAGCGGTCGCGCGTGGAGGAGCTCGCCTGGATGATGTTCGACGCGATCGCCGACGATGTCGTCCCCGTCGGTGCCCCGATGCAGGCGGTGCTCCGATGAGCGACGGTGCTCCGAGGAGCGCACGGCACGGCATCCCCCTCATCGCCGGTGCCGAGGTCGCCACCGACGAGTCGTACCTCCTCGCCGAGGGGCCGGTCTGGGACGGCACCCGTTCCCGGCTCCTGTGGGTCGACATCCTGAAGGGCACGGTGCTCACCGGGCGGCTCGTCGACGACGGGCGCATCGAGGTCCTCGAGCGGTTTCAGATGCCCGACGTCGCGGCCTCCGTCGCGATCGCGGAAGACGGGCGCATGGTCATCGCGGGAACCGACCGGCTCTACATCCGTGCGACCGACGGACGCGTCACGCGGGGCGCGCGCGCGGTGGCGGGCGCCGGAAGGCGCTTCAACGACGGCGGACCCGACCCGCGCGGCCGGTTCGTCGCCGGCACGACGGGGCCGGGCGGGCGCGAGCTCCTCCTCCGCTTCGAGGAGGACGGCTCGGTCACCACCCTCGACGACGATCTGACGCTCTCGAACGGGCTGGGCTGGTCGCCGGACGGCCGGCAGTTCTACAGCGTCGACAGCCTGGCCCGGCGCGTGAACGTGCGCGACTACGAGCCCGCGTCCGGGGCGACCGGACCGAGGTCAGTCTTCCTCACCCTCGACGACGGCCTGCCGGACGGGCTCGCCGTCGACGCGGTCGGCTGCATCTGGATCGCCGTCTGGGGTGCAGGTCACGTGCTGAGGTGCTCGCCCGACGGCCGGATCGTCGGCCGCGTCGACGTCCCCGCTCCGCACGTCTCCTCGGTCGCCTTCGCCGGCGCCGACCTCGCGACCCTCGTGATCACGACGGCGCGGGAAGGCCTGGGCGAGGAGCAACTGCGGGCGCACCCGCTCTCCGGCCGGCTGTTCACGGTGCGGCCCGGGGTCCAGGGCCTGCCCGTCGCCCCGTGGTCCGTACCGATCGACCGACCGACCCCCGTGATCCGCCCGTGACACACCCCCGAAAGGAAACCGCATGAAACTCCTCCGTATCGGCCCTGCTGGTGCTGAGCGGCCGGCCGTACTGGTCGGCGACGACAGCTATGTCGATCTCTCGGATGTCGTCGGAGACTTCGACGAGGCCTTTTTCGCCGGCGGTGGACCCGAGAGCGTGCGCGGTGTCGTGGCGGAACGCACCGAACGCGGACAGGTCCACCGCCTCGGCACCCAGCGCATCGGCGCCCCGATCGGCCGTCCGCACCAGATCATCTGCGTCGGCCTGAACTACTCCGACCACGCCGCCGAGACCGGGCAGGCCGTGCCCAGCGAGCCGATCCTGTTCACCAAGTCGCCGAACACCCTCGTCGGCCCGAACGACGACGTCCGCATCCCGCGCGGATCGACCAAACCCGACTGGGAGGTCGAGCTCGGCATCGTGATCGGCGCACGCACCAGCTACCTCGACACCGTCGAGCAGGCACGCGACCACATCGCCGGCTGGACCCTGGTCAACGACGTCTCCGAACGCGCCTTCCAGCTCGAGCGCGGCGGCCAATGGTTGAAAGGCAAATCGGCCGAGACCTTCAACCCCGCCGGCCCCTGGCTCGTCACCCCGGACGAGATCCCGGACGTGAACGACCTCGGGATGACGCTGGACGTCAACGGGGTGCGCCGCCAGACCGGATCCACCTCCACGATGATCTTCGACCCGTACGTCATCGTGCACTACATCAGCCAGTTCCTCGTCCTGGAACCCGGCGACCTGATCAACACGGGCACCCCACCCGGAGTCGGCATGGGTTTCCGCCCCGAGATCTGGCTCCACCCCGGCGACGTGATGGAACTCGCCATCGACGGCCTCGGCCACCAGCGACAGACCGTGATCCCTCCGCGATGAGAGCGCTCGTCCTCACCGGGCCGGGCAGCGCGGAGGTCCAGGAGGTCGCCGAGCCCGTGGCCGTCCCCGGGGACGTCGTCGTGGAGGTGCACCGCGCCGGCGTCTGCGGAACGGACCTGGAGCTCTTCTCCGGGCAGATGCAGTATCTGCACGACGGCGTGACCACCTATCCCGTCCGTATCGGCCACGAGTGGATGGGCGTCGTCGTCGAACTCGGCGACGGTGTCGATCCGTCCTGGCTCGGCCGCCGCGTCACGGGTGACACCATGCTCGGCTGCGGCCGTTGCCGGCGGTGCCTGTCGGGATACCAGCACGTGTGCGCCTTCCGCGGAGAGCTCGGCGTGCGCGACGGGCGGCCGGGCGCTCTGGCCGAGCGGGTCGCCGTGCCCGCCTCCTCGCTGCGTGCGCTCCCCGACACGGTCGACGACACCGCCGGAGCGCTCGTCGAACCCGGCGGCAACGCCTACCGGTCGGCCGAGGCCGCCGGCGTCGTCGCCGGCGAGCGCGTACTCGTCTTCGGTGCGGGCACGATCGGGCTGCTCGCGGCCATGTTCGCCCGCGCGCGCGGCGCCGAGGTGCATCTGCTCGGCCGCAGCGAGCGCTCCCTGGCGTTCGCCCGCTCCCTCGGCTTCTCGAGCGCATGGTCGGACGAGACGCTGCCCGACCTGCCGTGGGATGCCGTCATCGACGCGTCCAACTCTCCGAAGCTCCCGGCGCGCGCCGTCGAGCTCGTCGAACCGGGCCGGCGGGTGGTCTTCGTCGGCCTCGCGGGGAGCCCGAGCCTCGTCGACACCCGGGCGCTCGCCCTGGCGGACGTGACGGGTGTCGGCATCCTGAGCGCCTCTCCCGGCCTGGACGGCACGATCGAGGCGTACGCATCCGGAGCCGTCGATCCGCGGCCGCTCGTCGCGGCCGCGGTGCCGCTCGAAGGCGTGCCGGCGATCCTGGCCGGCGAGCGTCCGCCCGGAGCCGGTCCCGGCCCGAAGTTCCACATCGACATCCGACACCCTGGAGGTACCCCATGACCCGTGCCATCGTCACCGGAGGAGCGAGCGGCCTCGGCGCCGCGACGGCCGCGCGCCTCAGCGCCGACGGGATCGACGTCGTGCGCGTCGACCTCGGCGGGGACTGCGACGTCGTGCTCGACATCACCGACGACCACGCGGTGGAGGAGGCCCGCGGCCGCATCGGCGCCGTGGACATCCTGGTCAACTCCGCGGGCATCGTCGGGCCGAACACGCCGCTCGTCTCGACGTCGTCCGACCAGTGGAGGGCCGTGCTGGGTGTCAACGTCGTCGGGACGGTCGCGATGATGCGGGCGTTCGTGCCAGGGATGGTCGATCGCGGCTGGGGCCGGGTGGTCAACATCGCCAGCATGGCGGGCAAGGACGGCAACCCCAACCTCTCCATCTACTCCGCTTCGAAGGCGGCCGTCATCGGTCTCACCAAGTCGGCGGGCAAGGAGTTGGCGACCACCGGCGTGCTGGTGAACGCGATCGCGCCCGCGGTGATCGCCACCCCGATGAACGACGACACCGCGCCCGACGTGCTGGCCCACATCACCAGCCTGATCCCGATGAAGCGGGTCGGACGGGCGGAGGAGGTCGCCGAGCTGATCGCCTGGCTCGCCTCCGACAGGGTCAGCTTCTCGACCGGGGCCGTCTACGACATCAGCGGAGGCCGGGCCACCTACTGAGGGCCGGTCGGGCGGGCGTCGACGATCGAACGGATCTCGTCGACGCTCTGGACGAGCGCCGCCAGCGGCGTCCGGAAGGCGAGGGCGCTGACGCTGACCGCGCCCGACATCGCGCCGCCCGGGCCGAAGTGGCCGGGCACGGCGAGGCAGTTGACGCCGAGCTCGTTCTCCTGGTCGTCGACGGCCCAGCCGCGCTCCCTGGTCAGCTGGAGCTCGCTCCAGAGCGCGTCGAGCGTTCCGATGGTGTTGGCGGTGCGGCGCTCCCACGGCCCGGTTCCGACCACGGCCGCCAGCTCGTCCACGCTGCCGCAGGACGTGCTGAGGAGCAGCTTCCCGACCGCCGTGCGGTAGGCGGGGTTGCGCCCGCCGACCACGGAGGTGAGGCGGACCGAGCCGGACGCGGGGTCGACTTTGGCGCGGTAGACCACCTCATCGCCGTCGAGCACGGCGTAGTGCGCGGTCTCGCCGAAGCGCTCGCTGAGCCTGCTCAGCACGGGTTCGACCGCACGGCCTTCCGGCCGGGCCGACTGGTTCTCGAGGGCCAGCCGCAGGAACTCGTCGCCGACGACATAGACGCCGCGGCCGAGCTGCGCGGCGAAGTTCGCCCGCCGCAGCGACGCGAGCGCCCGGTGGACGGTCGACTTGGGGCTGTCCACCGCCTGGGCGAGCTCGTCGAGCGTCGCCCCCTCCGGTCGCTTGGCGAGCGCGGAGAGCACGGCGAGCACGCGGTCGGAGCCGACCAGCCGGTCGGGCGCGGGTGCGCTGCCGCCGTGGAGGTCGGATGAAGCCATGCGTGCATTCTATCGGATCGTAATTCCGATTATCGGGATAGGCGGTCACCCGATCAGAGGAGCTCCGCCTTCATCTCGATCAGGTGGCCGCGGGTGAGCGCGGCGGCCGACTCCGCGTCCCGGGCGCCGATCGCGTCGACGATGCGCACGTGCACCAGCTGGTCCGCGTCGCTGCCGAACTCGCGGCCGATCCGGAGCAGGTCGATCATCGCCTCCCTGCTCCGTGGGGTGAACCCGTCGAAGAGGTCGGCGAGGATCGGGTTGTGCGACGCGGCGACGATGGCGCGGTGCACCGCGGTGTCGGCATCGACGTGCTGTTCGAGGTCGGTCCGGTGCGTCGCCCGGGCCCGGAGCGCCCGCCGCAGCGTCTGGAGGTCGGCGAGCGTCCGCCGTTCGGCCGCGAGCGCCGACGCCTCCACCTCGATCGCGATGCGGGCCTCGATCACGGCGACGATGTCCGCGCGGCGGACGATGCGCTCCCAGTCCTCGGGCTGATCGAGCGCGGTGACGAAGACGCCGGCGCCCTGGCGGGTGGCGAGCACTCCGCGCCCGGCCAGTTGCCGGATGGCCTCCCGGATCGTCGAACGCCCCACCCCGAGCTGAGGGGCGAGGGTCGTCTCGCCCGGCAGCTTCTGGCCCAGCGCCCACTCGCCGGCGCGGATGCGGTCGAGCAGCGCCTCCGCGGCCTGCTCGGCCAGGGGCTCGCGACGGATCGGTGTCATGGTTCCATCTTCGCGCATGCTCTAACTCCTCTGCTTGTCTGAGAAGTTGTGATAGCGTCGGAGCATGCTTCAGGGATTCCTTCTTCGCCGCCGCGGCGGGGCGTAGCCAGACCGGCACCCCGCCGTGGAGGCGGGTGCCGCCGGTCGATCAGGTCGCCGATCGAGACAGGAATCCGAACATGACCATCAGCACACCCTCTTCCCGCTCCGCCACGGATCGGCAACGGCCGACAGGGACTCCATCCTGGAACCGGCAGCGGCCCTCCAGGATGCCGTGGCAGCGCTACCGCGACGTCTTCGACCGGGTGGAGGTCCCGCCCATCGACAGGGACTGGCCCGACCGCCGTCTCGTCAGCGCCCCCCTGTGGGTGCCGGTCGACCTCCGCGACGGCAACCAGGCGCTCGCGGAGCCGATGGATCCCGAGCGCAAGCGCCGCTTCTTCGAGCTCCTGGTCTCGATGGGCTACACGGAGATCGAGGTCGGCTACCCGTCGGCGTCGCAGACGGACTACGACTTCGTGCGCGACATCGCCGAGAAGGACATCGCGCCTGACGACGTCACGATCGTCGTCTTCACGCCCGCGCGCCGCGACCTCATCGAGCGGACGGTGGAGTCGATCCGCGGCATCCGCAACCCGGTCGTGATCCACCTGTACACCGCGACAGCGCCCGTCTGGCGGGACGTGGTGCTCGGGAAGGGCCGGGACGAGCTGCGCGACCTGATCCTGGAGGGCGCGGGTGACGTGCTCGAACTCGCCGGGCACCTGCCGAACGTGCGTTTCGAGTTCTCACCGGAAGTCTTCAACCTCACCGAGCCGGACTACATCATCGAGATCTGCGACGCGGTGACCGCGCTCTGGGAGGCCACGCCGGAACGGCCGGTGATCCTCAACCTGCCGGCCACCGTGGAGGTCGCGACACCGAACGTCTACGCCGACCAGATCGAGTACATGCACAAGAACCTCGGCCGCCGCGACGCGGTGATCCTCTCGGTGCACCCGCACAACGACCGCGGAACCGGCATCGCCTGCGCCGAGCTCGCCGTGCTCGCGGGGGCGCAGCGGGTGGAGGGCTGCATCTTCGGCAACGGTGAGCGCACGGGCAACGTCGACCTCGCCACCCTCGCCCTGAACCTGCACGCCCAGGGCGTGGATCCGATGATCGACTTCTCCGACATCGACCGCATCCGCCGCACCGTCGAGTACTGCAACCGGATCGAGGTGCACCCCCGCCACCCGTATGTGGGCGACCTCGTGCACACCGCCTTCAGCGGCACCCACCAGGACGCGATCAAGAAGGGGTTCGCCGAGCACCGCGCCCGAGCGGCGGCGGAGGGGCGGCCGGAGAGCGCCATCGACTGGCGGGTCCCCTACCTGCCGATCGACCCGGCCGACCTCGGCCGCAGCTACGACGCCGTCATCCGTGTCAACTCGCAGTCCGGCAAGGGCGGGATCGCCTACCTCCTGGAGACCGAGTACGGCATCGAACTGCCCCGCCGCATGCAGATCGACTTCGCCCGGAGCGTGCAGCAGCACACGGACAGCACCGGCGTGGAGGTCGACGCAGCCCAGCTGCTCGACCTCTTCGAGCACAGCTACCTCCGCGCGCCGCACGACGACATCGCGCTGGTGGAGCTCGAGACGGACCAGCAGGCCGGGACGAGCAGCACCCGCATCGGAGTCCGCATCGACGGGGTCGAGCACCACGCCGGCTACGACGACGTCGGTCCGGTCGAGGCGGTCACGCGCCTGCTGGCGGAGCGCGGCATCGAGGTGGAGATCCTCTCCCTGCACCAGACCTCCCTCACCGCCGGCGCGGCGAGCGAGGCGCTGAGCCTGATCGAGCACCGCGACTCCGAGGGCGTCCACTGGTCCGCCGGTCGCCACCGGTCGGTGCTCACGGCCAGCGTGGAGGCCGTGCTGCGGGCCGCGAGCCTCCGGCGTGGTGCCGTCGGGATCTCAGTTAATTGAGCATTGTCTTAATTAAGCACTCGCTGTAATATAACCATCGTGACCGCACCCACGACCGCCTTCGCCGCGCTGGCCGACCCGACCCGTTCGGGGATCGTCGACCTTCTGGCCCAGCGTGGTGAGCTCGCCGCCGGCGACATCTCCGCGGGATTCGCGAGCAGCGCATCCGCGATCTCGCAACACCTCAAGGTGCTGCGGGAAGCGGGGCTCGTCACCGTGGAGAAGCGGGCGCAGCAGCGCGTCTACCGGCTGGACGCCGGCGCGATCGGGCGGGTCGAGAGCTGGCTCTCCGACCGCGCCCGGCTGTGGAACGCGCGCCTCGACAACATCGACGCCTACCTCGAGAAGGCCAGGACAGGGGAGAAGAAATGACCGACGGCACGACGGAAATCGTGGTGAGCCGGATCCTTAACGCACCGGTCGAGACCGTCTGGCGGCTCTGGACCGATCCCGAACTGGTCACCGAGTGGTGGGGCCCGGAGGACTACACCTCCCCCTCCGCATCGATCGACCTGCGCGAGGGCGGTTCGTACGTATTCAGCATGCGGGCCCCTGACGATCAGGGCGGTGCGGAGAGCTTCACCGGCGGCGTCTATACGAAGATCGTCCCGCTCGAGCGCCTCGAGTTCACGCAGAGCATCACGGACGCGGACGGCGAGCCGCTTCCGGCCGATCAACTCCCCGAGGGGTTCAGCCAGGGCATCCGCACGTCGGTCGAGTTCGCCGCCCTCGACGGCCTGACCGAGCTGACGATCACCGAGCGTGGCTGGAGCCGCAGCCTGATGTCGGTCTTCGCCTACGCCGGCATGCACCAGTCGCTCGACAAACTGACGACCGACGTCCTCCGCCGGATCACCGCACTCGCCGGCTGAGGAGCGCGCGCATGGACCTGAGACTGGAACTCGTTCCGATCCCCGTCTCTGACGTGGACCGCGCCAAGGCGTTCTACGCCGAGACGATCGGCTTCGCGCTCGACCACGACGTCGAACCGGGCAACGGGATGCGGATCGTGCAGTTCACCCCGCCCGGCTCGGCCTGCTCCATCGCCTTCGGCACGGGGATGGGGGCGGGCGCACCGGAGGAGGGCACCGTGAGGGGCCTGCACCTGGTGGTCGACGACATCGAGGCCGCTCGCGACGAGCTCCTGGCGCGCGGGGCGACGGTCGGGGAGATCCGTGACCTGGGCGGCGTGAGGTTCGCGTCCTTCAGCGACCCGGACGGGAACACCTGGGAGCTGCAGGAGCTCGGTGCGATGCGGGCGCTCCCGCTGTCGTAGTCGCCGTCCGCGCGCGGCAGGTCACACGTCGGGACCACCGCCCCGCTCCCGCACCGCCGCGAACCCGTCCCGCACGGCGGCCACGAGGTGGCGCACGGCCGGGGAGGGGCGGTGGCTCGCGTCCTCCGCGGGTGTCGCGACGAGGACGGAGCGCACGAACGACGGGTCGTGGATGGGCCTCAGGACGATGCCCGGGTGTGCGGCGGTCGTCGCGAGGCTCGGGATGATCCCGACCACCATCCGCGCGGCGGTCATGCCGAGGAGCACCTGGAAGTCGTCGGTCCTGATCGCGACGTCGAGGACGTGCCCCTCCGCTGCGAACGCGTCGACGACGAGGCGGTCCATCGCGTCGTCCTCCGAGGTGGCGAACACCCAGCGCTCGTCGCGCAGCGAGAGCACGGCGGCGAGATCGATCGACGCGCGTGAGGCGAGCGGATGGCCGGCGGGCAGCGCCAGCATCAGGGGATCGCGGTACACCTCCATCGTCTCCACGTTCGGACGGAACGGCAGCTCGTAGCCGGGTGCCGAATACACGAGCGCGGCGTCGAGCGCGCCGCGGTTGATCCACTCGACGAGCGCGGGGACCTCCCCGAACGTGGCGTCGATCTCGATGCCGAGGTCGCCGACGCGTGCCGCGACGAACGGCAGGATGCTCGCCGCCGCCGTCGCGAAGGTACCGAACCTCAGCCGCACGCGCCCCAGCCGGCTGAACTCGCGCGCGTCCCCGATGGCCCGCTCGCTCAGGGTGAGGATCTCCTGCGCCCGCTCCAGGAGGAGCATCCCGACCGGTGTCAGCCTGCTGCCCCGGGGCGAGCGCACGAGCACGGGGGAGCCGACCAGGCGCTCGAGGTTCTTGAGGTGGTAGTCGACGGTCGGCTGGCCCCACCCCAGACGGCGGGCCGCGGCCGTGACCGAGCCTTCGGCGTGGACCGCTCTGAGCGCCTCGAACTGTCGCAGATCCGCCATCGGATCCCCTGTCTGGATGCGGGTGTGGTCACTCCTGCCGGATGACCAGTGACATACAGTCTATGTGGGCTGGGCGAACTTCGGGGGATTCTGGCGACGCGACGCCGGCCTCACGATGGAGGAATGGCCCCCACTCACTCCTCCGCGATCGACCGCTCGCGAGCGGTGCCGCCCACCGCCGACCTCCGTCACTGGGAGACACCGTACGCGGACGCGCTGGAGCGCCACGCGGCCCGCGGACCTGTCGCGCTGATGGTCCCGGGGCACGGCGGCGACGAGCTCGGGCTCAGCGCCCGGCTCGCCGGCTTCCTCGGGCCGCGACCGCTGGAGCTCGACGTCCCGATGCTCCTGGACGACATCGATCTCGGCCAGGACTCGCCGCTCAGCCGTTCCCTCGACCTCGCGGCGGACGCGTGGGGAGCGCGGCGCACCTGGTTCCTGACCGGTGGCGCCTCGCAGGCCAACCGGATCGCCGCGCTCGCCGTGCGCGGGCTCGGCGAGAACATCCTCTCCCAGCGCAGCGCGCACTCCAGCTTCAGCGATGGAGTGCTCTCGGCGGGCCTCATCCCCTCGTTCGTGCTTCCCTCGCTCGACACCGCCAACGGCGTCGCGCACGGCGTCTCGCCCGCCTCCCTCGACGAGGCGCTGACCGCCGCCGCGCGTGCCGGACGCCCCGCGGACTCCGTCTACCTCGTCTCGCCCAGCTACTTCGGCTCGGTCGCCGATGTCGCCGCACTGGCACGGGTCGCGCACGCCCACGGCGCCCCACTCATCGTCGACGGCGCCTGGGGGCCGCACTTCGGGTTCCACCCCGACCTGCCGGAGTCACCCGCCCGGCTGGGCGCGGACCTGGTGGTCTCGAGCACCCACAAGCTGGGCGGCTCCCTGACCCAGTCCGCCATGCTCCACCTCGGCCACGGCCCGTTCGCCGACGCCCTCGAACCGCTCGTGGAGCGGGCCGTGTCGATCACCGCGTCGACCTCCACCTCGGCGCTGCTGCAGGCCTCGCTCGACATCGCGCGGCACTCCCTCGCCACAGGCGAGGAGCTGATCGGCCGGTCGATCGCCGTCGCCGACTCCTTCCGCGAGGCGCTGCGGGCCGACCCGCGCTTCGGCGTGCTCAGCGACGGATTCGCCGCCTACGACGACATCGTCGCCGTCGACCCGATGCGCGTCGCGATCGACGTGTCGGCCACGGGAGTCAGCGGGCACTGGCTGCGTCAGCGTCTCATCGACGCCGACGGGATCTTCTTCGAGATGTCGACAGCGACCACGCTCGTCGCCCTCATCGGCGCGGGCAAGACGCCCGATCTCGACAGGGCGTACCGGGCGCTCGCGGCGGCGGCCGACTCGGCGGAGGCCGACGCCGAGCGGTCGGGCGGCGGGGCCGATGAGTTCCCCGCGCTGCCCGACGCCGGTCCGCTGCGGATGCTGCCCAGGGACGCGTTCTTCGCAGACACCGAGCTCGTACCTGCGGCCGAGGCGGTCGGGCGCGTGTCGGCCGACACCCTCGCCGCCTACCCGCCCGGGATCCCGAACCTCATCCCCGGCGAGGAGATCACGGAGCAGACCGTGGCCTTCCTGCAGGCCGTCGCCGCCTCCCCGTCCGGCTATGTGCGCGGGGCCGTCGACGCGCGCGTCGAGCGGTTCCGGGTGACAAGCAGCGCCTGACTACGCCCGACCGGCGACGGATTTCGCAGACCCCCCACCAATCAAAGGAGACTGGTACATGCCCACAATCGCCCAGCAGCTGCTGCGCAGAAAGCCGACGACCCCTCCCGGGGCCGGAGAGGCGCACCTGAAACGCAGCATCGGCCTCTTCTCGCTCACCATGATCGGGGTCGGCGGGACGCTCGGCACGGGAATCTTCTTCATCCTGTCCCAGGCGGTCCCCGTCGCCGGACCCGCGGTGATCTGGTCCTTCGTCATCGGCGGTGTCGTGGCCGGGCTCACCGCGCTCTGCTACGCCGAGATGGCGGGCGCCGTCCCGGCCTCCGGCTCGACCTACTCGTACGCGTACGCGACGCTCGGAGAGGGTACCGCGATGGCGGTCGGTGCGTGTCTCCTGCTCGAGTACGGCGTCTCCACGGCCGCCGTCGCCGTCGGCTGGTCGCAGTACGTCAATCAGCTGCTGCAGAACCTCTTCGGCTGGCAGCTCCCCGTGCAGCTCTCGCAGGCGCCGGAGCAGGGCGGCATCATCAACATCCCCGCTGTCATCGTCATCGTGCTGTGCTCGCTGCTGCTCGTGCGCGGCGCACGGGAGTCCACGACGGTCAACAGCATCATGGTGATCGTCAAGATCGCCGTCGTCCTGTTCTTCTGCGCGATCGCCTTCACCGGGTGGAACAGCGACCACTTCCACAACTTCGCACCGGCCGGATTCGCGGGCATCGTCGGCGGCGCCGGGATCATCTTCTTCTCGTTCGTCGGTCTCGACGCGGTGTCGACGGCCGGCGAGGAGGCGAAGAACCCGAAGCGCAACCTGCCGCTCGCGATCATCTTCGCGCTCGGCATCATCATCGTGCTCTACGTCGCCACCAGCCTCGCCGCCCTGGGCGCGCAGTCGCCGCAGAAGTTCGCGAACCAGGACGCCGGGCTCGCCGCGATCCTGCAGAACATCGTCGGTTCCAGCTGGCCGGGTACCGTCGTCGCGATCGGCGCGATCATCTCGATCTTCTCCGTGACGCTGGTCTGCCTCTACGGGCAGACGCGCATCCTGTTCGCCATGTCGCGTGACGGGATGATCCCGAAGGTGTTCGCGAAGGTCAACGCGCGGTCGATGACGCCGGTGCGCAACACGGTGATCGTGATGATCGCCACGAGCGTCCTCGCCGCGGTCGTCCCGATCGACTTCCTCGCCGAGATGACGAGCATCGGCACCCTCGTGGCCTTCCTCGTGGTGTCGCTCGGGGTCATCATCCTGCGCGTGCGCGAGCCGGAGCTGGAGCGCGGTTTCCGCCTGCCGCTCGGCTGGACGATCCCGATCCTGTCGATCGCCGGCTGCATCGCGATCATCACCCAGCTGCGCCCGATCACGATCATCGTGTTCCTGATCTGGACGGCCGTCTTCCTGGTCTTCTACTGGTTCTACGGCAGGAAGCACTCCACGCTGCAGACCGGGTCCCCGGCGGTCGAGCCTGAGGCGCTGTACACGAGCAACTTCGCGCAGCCGAGCAAGAGCGAGATCCGCGAGGCCGCAGAGCGCAGGAAGGCGAACCGGAGATGAGCATCGTCATCGGGGTGGACCCCGCCCACCGCTCCGCGTCCGCGCTGCACCTGGCCGCGATGCTCGCACGCTCGACCGGCACCGACCTGATCGTCGCCGCCGTCGTGCCGCCCGCCTGGCCGTCCACGGCCGGAGGCGCGGACGCGGAGTGGCGCGGCTACACGCGGGACAACGCCGACGGAGCCCTCGACTACGCCGCGGCCGTGCTCGGCGAGTCCATCGCGGCGGAGTACCTGCTCCACGAGGCGCCGTCCGCCCGTCGCGGGCTCGTGGAGCTCGCCGAGCAGCGCGAGGCGTCGATGATCGTGGTCGGCTCGGCGGTGGACGGGCAGCCGGGGCGGATCGCGCTCGGGTCCGCGAGCGACACGCTGCTGCACGCGTCGCCGGTCCCCGTCGCGATCGCGCCTCGCGGCTACCGCACGGAGGCGGGCTCGCGCGTCAGCCGGGTGACCGCCGCCTACCGCGGAACCGGTGCGTCGACGCCGCTCGTGCTCGGTGCGGCGGGAGTGGCCGCGGCCGCGGGCGCCGACCTGCGCGTCGCCTCCTTCGCCGTCGTGCCCCGCGATTCCGGGACGTCGGGCGCCGGTCTCGACGCCGACCAGGCCATCGCCGACACCTGGGCGGCCGACGTCGAGAAGCACGCGGCCTCGCTGGTGCGCCAGGTGACCGAGCTGGAGGGCGCACCCGGGGTCACCGGTGTCGCCGTGGGACGAGGCGAGTCGTGGGAGGCCGCCATCGCGGACATCGGCTGGGAGCCCGACGAGGTGCTGGTCGTCGGGTCGAGCACGCTCGGCCCGATCGCGCGGGTGTTCCTCGGCTCGCACGCGGCCAAGATCCTCCGCCACTCTCCCGTGCCGGTCGTCGTCGTCCCGCACGGCCTCGCCGAACGCTGACACGACCTTCGCCGTTCCGCCCGTTCCGAACCAGACCGCCCGATCCGAATCAGACCGAGAGGCCCAGCCATGGCGCATCCCCTCCTCGACCTCTTCCCCGAAGGAACGACCGTCGATCCCGACGGCACGCTTGTCATCGCAGGCTGCCGGGTCGACGACCTCGCGCGGGAGTTCGGCACCCCCGCGATCGTCGTCGACGAGGGCGCCCTCCGTGCCAGGGCCTGCGAGTACCGTACGGCCCTCACGTCGCGCCGACCGAACGCGCGCGTCGTCTTCGCGCCGAAGGCCTTCCCTGCAACCGCCGTGCAGCGGGTCATGGTGGAGGAGGGGCTCGGCCTGGACGTCGCGGGCGGCGGTGAGATCCTCAGCGCCCTGCGGGCCGGGGTCGACCCGGCGCTCGTCGTCATGCACGGCAACGCCAAGACGACGGAGGAGCTGCGGATCGCGGTGGAGGCCGCCATCGGGCTCGTCGTCGTGGACAACGCCGACGACGTCGACCGCCTCGAGCAGCTGGTCGCACCCGGGAGCGTCCAGGGCGTCCTCGTCCGCGTCGTCCCCGAGGTCGCATCGTCCACCCACCCCAGCGTGCAGACCGGTCAGGTCGGCTCCAAGTTCGGGCTGACGGCCGCTGCGGCACGCCGTCTCATCGCCCGGATCGAGGAGAGCCCGCTGCTCGAGATGCGCGGGGTGCACGCCCACGTCGGCTCGCAGATCATGGATCCGGCGGAGCTCGCCGCCGCGGTCGAACCGCTGGCCGCCCTCGGCACGTTCCCGGTGTACGACCTCGGCGGCGGCCTCGGCGCCCGCTACACCACCGCCGACCGGCCCGCCTCGGTCGACGAGTACGTCGAAGCCCTGCTCGCGGCGGCCGACGAACACCTGCCGGCCGACGCGGAGCTGATCATCGAGCCGGGCCGCAGCCTGGTGAACGGGTCGGCCTCCACCCTCTACACGGTCACCACCGTGAAACGCGACGCGCGCACCTTCGTCGCGGTCGACGGCGGCATGGGCGACAACCTCGAGGTCGCGCTGTTCGGGCAGCGCTACGAGGCCGTGCTCGCCGGCCGCCTGAACGACGAGGACGCGGAGGACGTCGTGGTGGTCGGGCGGCACTGCGAGTCGGGGGACGTGCTCATCGACCCGCTGCGGCTGCCCGCCGCCCGGGTCGGCGACCTCCTCGCCGTGCCGGCCACCGGCGCGTACACCCACACCATGGCGAACAACTACAACGGCTACCGCCGGCCGCCCGTGGTCTTCGCGCGCGACGGCGAGGCGCGGGCGGTCATCCGGCGGGAGACGTGGGAGGACCTGTTCGACCGGGACGTGTGAGGAGCGTCAGCGGGTAGGCCCCGCCGCATACCGCTCCGCGAGCGTCCCGAACGCAGCGGCCAGCTCGGGTGGTCCGACGACCTCCATCGCGGCGCCGAACCGTCCGAAGGACGCGGCCAGCGCCTCCCACGACCAGGAACCGGCTTCGAGGCGGCAGCGGTGCTCGTCGATCGGCTCGACCGTGCCGTCGCCGGCGAACGGCACGACGTCGCGCGCGGGCAGGTGGAGGACGACGGTGCCGCGGCACGGCCACTCGTCCACCGCGGATCCGCGGAAGCGCGCCGAGACGAACGCGTCGACGTCGCCTCCCGGCACGGTGCGCGGGGCGAAGCGCGGGCCGTGGGGGATCCGCGGGTGGATCCGGTCGACGCGGAACAGGCGCCAACCGTCGCGGTCGAGGTCCCACGCGACGAGGTACCAGCGGCCCTGGGAGGTGACCAGGTGGTGTGGTTCGACGCGGCGCGGGGGAGTCGGAACCCGGGCGGCGTCGGTGCCCGTGCCGGTGCCTGTGCCGGTGCCCGTGCCTGTGCCGTCGCCGGTGCCCGTGGCGGCGTCGTAGTCGAAGCGGAGGACCTGCCGGTCCCGGATCGTGTCGGAGAGCGTGACGAGCCGGTCGAGTGGAGGGCTCGCGGGCACCGCGTCGCCGGGGCGGCCGACCGCGGTGACCTCGAGCGCGTCGAGCCGGTGCCGTAGGCGTGAGGGCATCACCTGGCGGATGGTGCCGAGGGCGCGCATCGCCGCCTCCGCGATCTCGGCTCCCGCCGCGGGCGCGGTGCGCAGGGCGACGGCGATGGCGACGGTCTGGTCGTCGTCGAAGAGCAGCGGTGGCAGCTCGCTGCCCGCGGCCAGCCGGTAGCCTCCGTCCGGCCCCATCGTGGCCTCGATGGTGTACCCCAGCTCCCGCAGGCGGTCGATGTCGCGGCGGACCGTCCGGTCGCTGACCTCCAACCGCGACGCCAGCACCGGGCCCGGCCACTCGCGCCGAGTCTGCAGCAGCGACAGCAGGCCGAGCAGCCGGGAGGTCGTCGTCATGCGTCCCAGGCTAGAGGAGGTCTAGGACAGAAACCGACCTACATGGAGGGGATCGTGGAGCTGTCGGCCGATCGGGCCGACTCCGACCGAGGAGCTCAGATGACCATTCAGACCACACCCCACCTCAACTTCCGCGGTGACGCGCGCGCTGCGCTGGAGTTCTACCAGTCCGTCTTCGGCGGCCACCTCGTCGCCACCACCTACGCCGACGCCGGGATGCCGGCCGATGTTCCCGGCGCCGACCGGATCGTGTTCGGTCTCGTCGCCGCCGAGAACGGGTTCAGGCTGATGGCCTACGACATCCCCGGCCGGAGCGAGGGCGGGATCGCCGGCGGCGGTTCGACGCGCCGCGAGAACAACGTCACGATCACCGATCAGGCCCTGTTCGTCTCGATCGGCGCGGACACCCTCGATGAGCTCCAGGCGTACTGGGCCGCCCTCGCCGCTGGCGCGGTGATCGTCGAGCAGCTGGCGGCCTCCGCGTGGAGTGCCGGGTTCGGGATGCTCACCGACCGCTTCGGTGTCACCTGGAGCGTCAGCGTCACGGCCGGCTGACCACGCCGCGGCCGTCACGGTCGCAGCTCGCCATACCACGGCGGGGACGGCTCACGGCAGCTGCCTGAACCACCACCCGGTGTGCGCGACGACCGCGTCGGGCGTCGGACGACCCCCGCCGACCATCGGGGCGACCAGCAGGCGGTAGCCGTGCTCGGTGACCTCCAGGTCGAGGAGGTCGGAGAGGGCGGCGCGGTTCGCGGGCATCGACGCCAGCACGTCCGTTCCGACGAGCGCGATCAGGAACCGCGCGGTCAGCTCGACGGGAGATGCCGTGGTTTCGGCGTGCAGGCGGTGGAGACGGGGGAGGGGCGAGTGGTGGAGGTGGGTTCTCGGCGGGTTCGGGAGCGCGGTCGAGGGGGCAGAGGTCGACATCGTTTCTCTTCGGGTAAGCGGGACGGGGTCGGGTGTCGTTCGACGTGCCCCGCGCGGAGGTTCGGGTCATCAGCGCGAGGCACGTCGTTGAAGAGACGCGTGGAACCCCGAACGATGACGCGGACTGCTCAGATTCGCCCCAGGTTTCACCCCGAGGCGAGCGACGGAGCGGCTCCGGGGGTCCTCACTGGACGATGACCGGGACATCGACCACCAGTCCGTGCCGCTGTCCGTCGTCGTACGCCGCGCCGATCCGTCGCGGTCCGACGACGATCGAGGTGTAGTTGCCCGCGCCGTCGCCGCGCTCGTCGAGCACGAACGTGTAGCCGGAGGCGTGGCCGTCGGCGAAGACGCGAACCGTCGCGCCGACGAGCCCGTGGACCTGCACGGAGACGGTGCCGACGCCGCCGGAGGCCGTCACTTCGGGCACCGTCACGGTGCCCGTGGTCGCTGGGGAGGCGGGGGAGGTGACACCCGCGGTGGTCCCCGTCGTCCCGGTCTGCGTCGCCGTGATCGAGAAGTCCGGACGGACGGCCGTCAGCTCCGTCGAGGTCCAGACGCCCGCGGGGTCGGCCGTGACCTCCGCCACCCGGACGCCGTGGTCGAAGAGCGTGACGGTCGCGCCCGGCTCGGCCGTGCCGGACAAGATCGGGGCGAGGAGGCCGGAGTACAGCCCCGTGCCGGTGTCGACCCCGCTGATGGCCGGCGCGGCCAGGGTCGGTGTCGTCGGTGTCGTCGGAGTTGTCGGTGTCGTCGGTGTCGTCGGTGTCGTGGGGGTCGTCGGAGGTGCCGGGGCAGGAGGCGTCGCCGGCCGGGCGGGCGCCGGTGAGGCCGGCGCCGAGTCGAAGACGGGAGCGGCCGGAGCCGGCTCGGCCGGGACAGGGGGCGCCGCCGGCGCCGTCGGTGCCGGGGCGGACGGTGCCGGGGCTGAGGGCGCCGGGGCTGCCGGGGGAGCCGGATCCTCCGCCGGGGCCTGCGCCGAGGGCGTGGCGACGCGGCCGAAGAGGCTCTCGGCGATCCCCGGCCCGATGACGAAGCCCACCGTCACGGCCGCCGCGATTGCCGCGGCCGTGACGCCGAACGCCCAGCGGGTCGAGGCGGAGGTGGACGCGGCAGCGCCTCCCGACCCTGACCCGGACGACACGGACGACCCGGACGGGTCCGCCGCGCCGTCCGGGCCGAGCGCGTAAGCCGTCGAGCCCGTCCCGCCGTGCATCCACGCCGTGTAGGCGGTGGCCGCGCCGACGCCGGCGACGAGCGGCAGCAGCACGAGGCCGAGCCGCGAGCCCACCTCCTCCGCCTCCGCCGCGACGATGCTGCAGCGGGCGCAGTCGGCGAGGTGGGCGTCGATCCTGGCCGTCTCGCGTTTGGTGGTCTTCTTCCTGGCGTAGGCGCCGAGGTGGTCGATGGTCCAGCGGTGTTCGGAGTCGGCGGCCACGGTGGCGAGGTGCGCCTGGATCCACGCCTGCCGCAGACCCTCCCGCGCGCGGTAGGCGAGAGCGGCGACTGCGCTCGCGCTCATCCCGAGCAGCGGCGCGATGTCCTTGGGCGACATCTCCTCGACCTCGCTGTACCAGAGCACCTCCTGCCACCGGCTCGGGAGGCTGCGGAAGGCCCGAGCCGTCAGCGAGCGGTCGAGCGCCGCGACGGTCGCGTCCTCGTCGAACGACGGGTCCTCCAGCGCGTCGGCGTCCTCGAGCGTCGTCTCGCGCCGGGATCGCCCCCAGGAGGTCGCGATGTTGCGGATCGTGGTGAAGAGGTAGGGCCGGAACGCGCTGGTCGGACCGCCTCCCGAACGGATCGCCGCGAGGATCTTGGCGTACGCCTCTGCGGTGACGTCCTCCGGGTCGGACGTGGAGGTCGCCGAGCGCGCGACCACGGCGCCCGCGCGGTAGTGACGTTCCCAGAGCGCACCGAAGGCCGCGTTGTCGCCGCCGCGGACGAGCTCGATCAGTTCCACGTCGGAGAAGGAGTCGTACGACGTCATTCGCGTTCCTCTCGGAGCCTTGAAGCTAACAAATCCGAGGGACGCCCGCACGCGGGCGCCCCTCGGAGGGATGGTCGGAGTGATCAGCCGTGCAGTTCTCCCCGGTGCGAGGGACGGCGGCGGCGGCTGACGAGGACCCCGCCCAGGCCGAGGGCGAGCAGCACGACGGCCCCGACGATCGGAAGGGCGATGTCGGACCCGGTGTGCGCGAGCGCGACCGTGTCACCGGTGCCGGTGGCCGTCGGGTGCGCGGGGGGCGCCGGCGGCGCCGGAGGGCCGGGGACGATCTGGCTGCCCGGGGTCGTCGTCGTGGGGTCGGTCGGGGTCGGCGTCGCGTGGAACCCGAAGTCGAGCGTGAGGTCGGAGGCGCCGTCGGTCGTCAGGTCGGTGGACTCCGCGCTCCACGTCGACGAGTCGCCCTGCGCATCGCCAACGTGCTCGAGGGTGGGGGTGAGCCCGTCGAGTGCCTTCGCCGACGCGGTCCGGTCGATCGTGACCGTGTAGTGCTGGCCCGCCGGGAGCACCGGGAGGCCGGAGAAGAGGTACTTCCCGTCGGCGTCGGTCACGGTCGGACCCACGACCTGCCCGCCGACGCCGGTCACCGGCGCGCCGGTCGGGCCGGTGAGCACCAGCGTCACGCCGGGGATGCCGTGCTCGCCGGCGTCCTGGCGGCCGTTCGCGTCGGAGTCCAGCCACACGTAGTCCCCGACGGAGACGGACTGCGTCCCGCTGCCGACGCCGCCGGCCGCGGTGCGCTTGATGGTCTGGGTCTTGGTCCAGGTCTGCCCCGGCGCCGTCACGGTGACGGCGTTGGAGTAGTTGCCGCGGCTCTGGTCGGTGATGGTGCCCTGGTAGCGGATGTCGATGAACTCGTTCGGCGCGATCCGGTCGAGGACGATGTGGAGCGTGGCGCCCGCGCAGTCCACGGTGTAGCGGTACGGGTCGAGCGCGGTGGTCGGAGTGCCTCCGGCGAGGCTGGCGCGCGTGGTGATCCGGATGGTGGCGCAGTCGATCGCGCTGCCGGGACCGATCTGGTCGACGATGTCGATGGGGCCGGTGTACCCGGTGGGGTTGCCCGGCAGCTCCACCAGCCAGTTGATGTTGTCCTTGGGATCGCGGGTGCCCTCGTAGGAGCCGTCGGCCCAGCCGGCGCCCTTCCAGAGTCCGCGCTGGGTGGGCGGGGTGGACGGCCCCGACGTGCCGGGGTCCGTCGGGGTCGGCGTCGGCTTCGGTGCGATCTCCACGGTGGCGATGCTCGTGCCGAAGGTGAGGACGACCGGTCCTCCGGTCTCGGTGACCACGCTGTGATCCCACTGCGCGGTGAGGAATCCGGATCCGGCGACGGAGCGATGGGACGCCACGTAGTCGGTCAGCGTGAAGACCACGGACTTGCCGCTCCACGCGGCTGTCGCGACCGGGCTCCCGTCGGCCGCCGCCAGGGTGAACCGGGCGAGGCTCGCGGCTTTCAGGGCGTCGGGGAGTTGCAGGGCGAACGTGTCGCCGGGTGCGCTGCCGTCCGGGACGGTCCAGGTGAAGTCGAGGCGGAGGCGCTCGCTGTAGCCGTACGACGACTTGTCGGTCTTCACGCTCGTGATCGCTCCGGGGATCTCGGCGGCGTTCGCGGGAGCCGCGAGGGCCGCGACCCCCGTGAGTGAGAGGAGGACGGCCACCAGTGATGCGATAATCCGCTTCGGCCAGGGTGATGTGGCGGCTCGGGTGCCGCGCAGGGCAGGGTGATGCATGTCGGGTATCACTGCTTTCGGGTAAGCGGTCCTTCCGCGGCGCGACGAACGCACCTCGGCAGAACGGGGCAACGGCCCTCCTCGACAGCCGCACGCATTCGGGGCGTTCGGGCGCCGCGACGGCTTCGGGGGCCGTCGCAACGGAGGGGTACTCACACGTGGTTCACCTGAGAGACGGGGGGACCCCTCCGTTATGACGCGAGGTCGGGGTGATTCTCAGGGTGAATACCTCGCCTCACACCGCCATCGTCCGGATGCGGACCTCCCGCTCCATCCGCTTCTCGTGGCGTTCGCGGCCCTTGACCGCCTCCAGCTCGCGGCTCTTCGGGGGAGCGTTCGTGACCAGCTGGTCGAGCATGCGGCGGGTGGCCTGGGCGATCTCGTCGATCGCCTGGTCGAAGGCAGCCGCGTTCGCTCGCGAGGGGCGTGTCGAGCCGCTGACCTTGCGGACGAATTGGAGCGCGGCTTCACGCACCTCGTCGTCGGTCGTGGGCGGTTCGAAGTTGTGGAGGCAGCGGATGTTCCGGCACATGCCGCGACGATACCCCGATCGGGGGCCCGCTGTGCGAGTTCTCAGGGAGCATGGCGCAGGATGTCTTGGTTACCCGCACCACGATAGGAACCACCCCCATGAGCTCGCTTCGCGACCACATCGAGCGCACCCTCCGCGACGTCGACGCCGACATCGCCGCCGAGACCGTCCCCGTCAGCACCGGCTCGTTCACCGCTCCACAGGGTCGCTGAACCCTCCTGACGCGCTTCGCGCCGCCCGATCGGCTCGTCGGATCTTGACACCCGCCCCACCCCGGCCCTAGACAGAGCGGGTGGCGGTCTTCACCCTCGACAACGTCCCCGCGGCCGACCGTGCCGCCGTGTCGGAGGGCGCGCTCCCTGGCCGCGACCGCACCACCTGACCTTCGTCGAGAGGCGGTCGTCGGGACCGCAGGAGAGGCCACCATGACCGATATCACCGAAGCCGAGCTGGACCAGATCGAGCGCGCGAACGCGACAGGGCGCCCGGTCGTCGTCTTCGTGCACGGGCTCTGGCTGCTCTCCAGCAGCTGGGACCCCTGGCGCGGGCTGTTCGAGCAGAACGGCTATGCGACCATCGCGCCGGGATGGCCGGACGAACCACCGAGCGTCGAGGAGGCGCGCGAGCATCCCGAGGCGTTCGCCAAGAAGATGGTGCAGCAGGTCACCGACCACTACCTGGCCGCGATCTCGCGGCTGACGGCGAAACCGGCGGTCATCGGCCACTCGTTCGGCGGCTTGATCGCCCAGAAGATCGCGGGCGAGGGCGCGTCCGCGGCCACGGTGGCGATCGACAACGCGCCGTTCCGCGGCGTGCTGCCGCTGCCGGCGTCGTCGATCAAGTCGGCCTTCCCCGTTCTCGGGAACCCGGCGAATCGCAGTCGTGCGGTCGCGCTGACCTTCGAGCAGTTCAGCTACGGCTGGGCCAACAACCTGGACGAGGAGGAGGCCCGCAGACTCTACGAGACGTACCACGTGCCCGCCGCGGGGGCACCGCTGTTCCAGGCGGTCGTTGCGAACTTCAACCCCTTCTCGAACAATGAGATCACGGCGGACACGAAGAACCCGGACCGCGGGCCGCTGCTGATCATCGCCGGAGCGGAGGACCACACCGTCCCGCTCGCGATCACCCGATCGACCTTCCACCTGCAGCAGAAGAACCCCGGAGTCACCGAGATGGTCGAGATCGAAGGACGCGGGCACTCGCTCACGATCGACCACGGCTGGCCCGACGTCGCTCAGCCCGCGCTGGACTTCGTCCAGCGCTTCCTGCCCGCCGACTGAACCACACGACTACTAGGAGAGACGCCATGCCGCACATCACCACCTCCGACGGGACCGAGCTCTACTACACCGACCAGGGGTCTGGCCGTCCCGTACTGTTCTCGCACGGCTGGCCGCTGAGCTCCGACGCCTGGCAGGTCGAGCTGAAGGTCTTCGCCGACGCCGGGTACCGCGTGATCGCCCACGACCGACGTGGCCATGGCCGGTCGTCGCAGACGTACACAGGCAACGACATGAGCACCTACGCGAGCGACCTCGCCCAGCTCGTCGACCACCTCGACCTCCGTGACCTCGTCGTGGTCGGGCACTCGACCGGGGGCGGCGAGGTCGTCCGCTACGCGGCGCAGCACGGCGCCGGACGGGTGCGCGCGGTCGTCACCGCCGGCGCCGTGCCTCCGCTGATGCTCCAGACCGACGCCAATCCCGAGGGCACGCCGATCGAGGCGTTCGACGGGATCCGGGCCAACGTGCTGCACGACCGGTCGCAGTTCTGGAAGGACCTCGCGCTGCCGTTCTACGGCTTCAACCGCGACGGCGCCCCGGTCTCGCAGGGTCTCGTCGACGACTTCTGGCGCCAGGGGATGCTGGTCAACCTGGCCGCCGCCTACGACTGTGTGAAGGCGTTCAGCGAGACCGACCAGACCGCCGACCTCCAGGCGCTGGACGTGCCGATCTTCATCGCGCATGGCGACGACGACCAGATCGTCCCGATCGCAGCGGCGGCGGAGAAGTCCATCGGGCTGGTGAAGGACGGGACGCTCAAGGTCTACCCGGGGGCGCCGCACGGGATCTACGGTGCGTACCAGCAGGAGCTCGACAGGGACATCCTTGCGTTCATCGCGTGACGCCGGGCCGACTCCGGTGCGCACAGCGCTCCCGATCGACTCGTGGCGCGACACCCGTGACACCCTCCACCTGTGGACGCAGGTCGTCGGCAAGATCCGGATGGCGCTCACCCCGCCGGTGAACCACTGGTGGCACGTGACGCTGTACCTGAGCGCCCGCGGTCTGGGCACCGGGCCGATCCCGATACCCGCGGGCATCCTCGACATCGAGTTCGACTTCGTCGAGCACAGGCTCGTCCTGCGCACCAGCGGCGGCGGGAGACGCATCCTCCCCCTCGCCGGGCAGTCGGTCGCCTCGTTCTACGAGTCGACCCTGAAGGCGCTGGGCGAGCTCGGGGTCGAGGTCGAGATCCACCCCGTCCCGAACGAGGTCGAGGTGGCCATCCCGTTCGCCCAGGACGTCGGGCACCGCAGCTATGTGCCCGATCAGGCGCACGCGTACTGGCTGCAGCTGATCGACGCGGACCGGCAGCTGCGACGGTTCCGATCGGACTTCACGGGCAAGGTCAGCCCCGTCCACTACTTCTGGGGGGCGATGGACCTCGCCGTCACCCGGTTCTCCGGCCGGGACGCCCCCGCTCATCCCGGCGGTGCGCCCAACTGCCCCGACAGCGTGATGCTCGAGGGATACTCGCGGGAGCTCAGCAGCGCCGGGTTCTGGCCGGGAGGAGGGTCCGAGGGTGCCTACTACTCGTATGCGTACCCGGCTCCGGAGGGCTTCGCGGACGCGCCGGTCCCCGCCGGCGCGTACTTCAGTGCGGAGCTCGGCGAGTTCCTGCTGCCGTACGAGACCGTGCGCCGGTCCGCCGATCCCGATGCGCTCGTTCAGGACTTCCTCCAGGCGACCTACCGCGCGGCCGCCGAGCTCGGCCGCTGGCCGTCGACGGTCGTGGTGGGGTCGTGACGGATCCCCAGCAGCCCGGAATCCCGGACGCGCGGGACTCGGCTGGGGCGCTCGGGGACCGTCCGCTGGCGTTCTACAACGCGCTGCTGACCGAGCACTTCGTGCTGGAGTCGGCACGGGGGATCACCGTGAGCGAATCGAGCAGCCGTGCCTCCCTCTACCTGATGACGCTCTCCAGCGGACTCGTCGCGTTCGGCTTCCTCGCGGCCACTCCCTATGCGTGGGTCTTCCTCGGGGTCGTGATCCCGGTCATCGTCATCCTCGGCGTCTTCACCTACGAGCGTCTCGTCCAGACCTCGCTGGAGGATGTGGCGGCGCTCGCGTCGATCCAGCGGATCCGCCGCTACTACGGCGGGCTGCTGCCGGGCGCTGACGCGTTCTTCCCCATCCCGCCGGGGAATGCGCCCAACGAACTGCTGGAGATCGGGCAGCGCGGCTATCGGCGCGGCGTGTTCTTCACCATCTCGTCGGCGATCGCGATCGTCAACTCGATCGTCGCCGGCGTGGGGATCGCCCTGCTCGTGTACTGGCCCAGCCGGAACATCGCGGTCGCGGTCGTGGTGGGCGTCCTCGCTGCGGTGGTCCTGATCGTCCTCCACGGCGCGTACCAGGAGTCGCGATACTTCCGGCAGCGTCGTCTGCTGTCCGCCGACCCGTCGAGGTCGGCGCCACGATGAGCTCCGCATTCGCACCGCTCGGCGTCCGGGTCTTCCGGCTGCTCTGGATCGCCGGCCTGGTCAGCAACATCGGCAGCTGGATGCAGACGGTCGGGGCGCAATGGCTGCTGGTCGAGCAGGGGAGTCCCGCGTCGGTGGTCGCGCTCGTGCAGACCGCTGCCGCAGCCCCGGTCCTGCTGCTCGCCCTCCCGGCCGGCGTGCTCGGCGAGTTCTTCAACCGGCGGACGCTGCTGATCGTCGTGCAGACGGCGCAGTTCCTGATCGTGCTCGGCCTGGCGTGGCTGACCTGGGCGGGAGCGATGACCCCCGCCCTGCTGCTCGCGGTGACGTTCCTGCTCGGTGCCGGCTCCGCCCTCCAGCTGCCCGCCTATCAGGCGGTCGTGCCGGACGTGGTGCCTGCGCCGATGATCGCCGATGCCGCCGTGCTGTCCTCGATCGGCGTCAACGTCGCGCGGGCGATCGGCCCGGCGCTGGCGGGCCTCGTGGTCGCACAGCTGGGGGTGACGGCGGTCTTCGTGGTGAACGCGCTGTCGTTCCTGGTCTTCCTCGTCGCGTTGTTCGCCTGGCGCGGGTACACGCCGAAGCGCGGCCGGCCGGAACGGTTCCTGGATGCGACCCGCGCCGGCGTGCGTTATGTGCGCAACGCGGGCGCGATCCGCGGGCTGTACCTGCGGCTCGCGCTGTTCCTCCTCCCGGCGAACGGTCTGTGGGCGCTGCTGCCCGTGCTGGCGAGCGCCGAGCTGCACCTGGACGCGGGAGGTTACGGCCTGCTGCTGGCTTCGCTCGGGGTGGGCTCGGTCGCCGGGGCGTTCCTGCTCCCTCCGCTGCGGGCGCGCTGGAGCACGGGGACGATCGTCGCCGTCGCGTCCGCCGTGTTCGGTGTCTGCATCGTCGTCGTCGCCCTGACCTCCCTGCTCTGGCTCGTCCTGATCGCGCTGGTGATCGGCGGGTTCGCCTGGATCGGCGTGATCGCGACGATCAACGGAACCGTGCAGTCGTTCCTGCCGGTGTGGGTGCGCACGCGCGGGCTCTCGATCTACCAGCTCGTGCTCTTCGGATCGACCGCCGTCGGGTCGGCCGTCACGGGTGCCCTGGCGGGCTGGGCGGGTGTGGTCGGCGTGCTGCTCGGCTGCGGGGCACTGCTCGTCGTGCTCGGGATCGTCAGCGCGCTGCGGCCGGCGATCGACACCCGCGACAAGGGCAGGGCGATCGTCGCGATGCCGCTGACCGACGTGCCGCTGGTGCAGGGGGAGGCTCCGGACGACCTCGGGGCGACGCCGGTGCTCGTACTGATCCGCTACGCCGTCGCGGCGGAGCGCCGCGACGAGTTCGCGCAGCGGATGGACGCCGTCGGCCGCTCACGACGGCGCACAGGCGCCCGCGACTGGGGGCTCTACACCGACCGCGAGGACCCCGCGGTGCTGGTGGAGGCCTTCCAGGTCGGATCGTGGAGCGAGCACCTGAGCCAGCACGAGGAGCGCATGACCGAGTACGACCGCCAGCTGCTCGACCGCGCACGGGCGCTCGCCGAGGGCGAGCCCGTCGTCGAGCACCTGTTGGAGGCTGAGGTGGCGCGGCGCCCTCGATGACCCGCCCGGTCGCTACTCGCCCCGCAGCGCCCGGACCATGCTCTGCAGGCTCCGGAACGCATCCGCCCGCTCTGGCTCGGTCATGCCGGACAGCATCCGCAGCTCCACGGACCGGACCGCCGCGGTCGCCTTCTCGAGACTCCGCCGGCCGCGGGGTGTGAGCCGGGTCGGGATCGCCTTGCCCACGGGCGCCTCGGCGGCCCGGGTGACGAAGCCGTCGCGCTCGAGCGCCTGGAGCAGCACGTTCATCGTCTGCCGGGTGACGAACGCTCCGCGTGCGAGCTCCGAGTTGGACAGGCCGGGGCGCTGGGCGAGCAGTTCGAGGCAGGAGTAGTGGGTCACGCTCATCCCCAGCGGGCGCAGCACCTCCTCCATGGCGGTGCGGAGGGCGCTCGACGCCTCCTTCAGCAAGTAGCCCAGCGACGTCTCCAGATCGATGCCTTCAGCGCCTTGACTCATGTCAGTAGTCTGACATAGGTTGATGCATGTCAGAAAACTGACATAAAAGAAGGAGTTCCACCATGCCCGCCACCGGCCCCGACTTCATCTCCCTGCAGGTCCGCGACCTCGACGCCTCCCAGGCGTTCTACGAGACCTACCTCGGTCTCGTCCGCTCGCCGGCCGGGCCCCCGCACGCCGTCGTCTTCGAGACTGCCCCGATCGCGTTCGCGCTGCGCGACCTTCTCCCCGGCACCGATCTCGACTCGGTCGCCGAGCCCGGCATCGGCGTCGCGCTCTGGCTGCACGCCACCGACGTGCAGGCGATCCACGACGCGCTCGTCGCCGACGGGCGCACCATCGTCTCCGCGCCGATCGACGGCCCGTTCGGACGCACCTTCACCTTCGCCGACCCCGACGGCTACCGGATCACCCTGCACGACAGGGCTTGATCCCTGCCGAGGGGCACGCAAACGCCCCTATTCCGCTGTTTTGAGGGCGCTTACGTGCCCCTCGGCGGCCCCTCGGCGGGAGCAGGTCGCCGGGCGATAAGCTGATCGCGTGTTCGAGGTGGCGAGCCGGAGCCCCCGGCAGTGGGCGGCGTCCGTCATCCTCGGTTTCGCGGAGACGACGAACCTCTCCATCGCCGGACGCCGCTTCGCCGTCCGCGGCAGCGGGCCGAACGCGGATGCGCTGATCGCTCTGCTGACCGCGATCGGAGCGCGCAGGGTCGCCGCCGGCGAGACGCCGGACTATCTCTTCGCCAGCGGAGAGGGCGAGACGCCGATCCTCCCGACCGACGTCGCCGAACTCGCCCCCGATCCCGACCGGCCGCTCGTGCTCGTGGATGCCGCACCGCCCACAGCCGTCGCCGACGACAGCGCGGGCGACGCCCTTCGCGCGGGCGACGCCCTTCGCGCGGGCGACGCCCTGCGCGCAGGTGTCTGGGCGACCTCCCTGCCGCACGTCGTCGTCGTGCGGCTCGACGACACCCGCCACGGCCCGCACGAGAGCGCCGCCGCCGACCGGATCGCCTGGGCCAGGCGCTTCATGCCCGCGTCCGCGCGGCTGGCCGCGCGACTGGCGGACGACGGCACGGTCCGCGGCGTGCGGATCGGCGTCAGCATGGTGCTCGAGCCGAAGACGGCCGTCCTCGCCCTGATGCTCCGCGAGGCGGGTGCGGAGGTCTCGGTGTTCTCCCACCCCGACGAGACGGACGACGACGTGGCCGACGCGCTCCGCGACGCCGGGCTCCGCGTCCACGCCCGGGCCGCCGCCGAGCCGGACGAGCACCGGGAGCTCGCTCTCGCGTTCCTCGAGGAACGCCCGACCGTGCTCGTCGATGACGGCTCGCACGTGATCCGGCTGGCGCACGAGGCGGCGCCGCACCTCCTCGACGGCATGGTCGGTGCGGCGGAGGAGACCACCAGCGGCCTGCGTCCGCTGCGGGCGATGGCCGCGGAGGGGCGCCTGCGCATCCCCGTCGTCGCGGTGAACGACGCACGCAGCAAGACCCTCTTCGACAACCGGTACGGCACCGGCCAGTCGTGCCTGTTCACGATCCTCGGGCTGACCGGGCTCGACCTCTTCGGCGCGGCTGTGGTGGTCGCCGGCTACGGACCCGTCGGCGAAGGGGTCGCCCGCCACGCGCGGGCGCTCGGCGCGACGGTCGTCGTCGCCGAGCCCGACCCCGTGCGCGCGCTGGCGGCGACGTACGACGGGTTCCGGGTGTCGCGGCTCGTGGAGGCGGTGGCCGCCGCCGACCTGGTGGTGTCCGCGACCGGGGTGCGCGGCACGATCGGGCTCGACGTCCTCCTGTCCTGCGCGCCGTCGGCCGTCGTCGCCGTCGCAGGAGGAGTGCCGCAGGAGGTCGCCGTCGACGACGCGCTCGCGGCCGGCGCGACGCGCGAGGTCATCGGCTGGAAGCGCGAGCGGATCACGTTCCCCGGCGGCACGAGCGTCGAGCTCCTCGACGACGGCGGCTGCATCAACGTGACGGCGGGAGAGGGCAACCCCATCGAGATCATGGACCTGTCGTTCGCCGTGCAGCTGTCGGCCATCCGCCACCTCGTCGAGACCGCGGGAACCCTCACGCCGGGGGTCCACCCGCTGCCGGCGACCGCGGACGACGCCGTCGCGGCGCAGGCGCTCGCCGCCGCCGGCCTCCGGATCGACGACGCGGCGGCGCCCGCGGCTCCCGCGCCGCTCTGGCCGCGCTTCGGGAGCGTCGCATGAGGGGCGACGTCACCGTCTACTCGGCAGGATTGGTGGTCCCGATGACCGCGCCGCCCATCCTGCGCGGGGCGGTCGCCGTCGCGGACGGGCGGATCCTGCACGTCGGCGAGCGGCGCTGGGTCATCGACTCGCTGGAGCAGCAGGACGTGCCCTACCTCGAGCACTGGTGGGACGGCGCTCTGCTGCCCGGCCTTGTGAACGCGCACTCGCACCTGCAGTACACCGGCATGGCCGAAGTCGGCGCGGGCCACTACTCCGGCTTCGACGACTGGGCGGACGCCTTCACCGTCGTCTACGAGAAGCCGCACGACTGGCGGGCCGACGCGCTGCTGGGCGCCGACGAGCTGATCCGCTGCGGTGTCACCGCCGTCGCCGACATCGTCACCGACCGGGAGGCCTCCGACGTCCTGCACGTGGCGGGGCTCCGCGGCATCGCGTTCTGGGAGGTGATGAACTGGGAGACGGCGGAGTGGAACGAGCGCGGTCGCGAGCAGGTCATCGCCGATCTGGAGGGCATCCCGGCGACTCCCGGCGCCGGACTGTCGCCGCACGCCCCCTACTCGCTCGACACCGTCCCGCTCCTCGACATGCCCGACATCGTCCGGCAGCGGGGGCAGCGGCTGCACATCCACCTCGGCGAGTCCGCGTTCGAGGAGGAGCGGCTCGACACGGAGGGCGGCGACACCCACCGCGCCTGGCATTTCGTCGGGGTGCAGAGCTTCCGCGCCCTGCGCTCGCTCGGCTTCGGGACGGGCGCGACCGAGTTCGTCGACCGGCTCGGTGTGCTCGGGCCCGACTGCCACGTCGCCCACGGCGTCTACATGACGGCCAAGGACCGCGCGCTGCTGCGTGCGCGCGGAACGTCCGTCGCGCTCTGCCCGCGCTCCAACGAGGTCATCGGCCTCGCGCCGCCGCCGGTCGCCGCCTACCTGAAGGAGGGGAGCGCGATCGCCGTCGGCACCGACTCCCTGTCGTCCAGCCCGTCGCTCGACCTGATGAGCGACGTGAGCGCGCTCCACCGGATCGCGCGCGAGCAGGGCTACACCCGGCGTGACCTGCACAGCCGGTTGCTGTCCGCCGCGACCCTCGGCGGCGCCCACGCGCTCGGCCTGGACGTCGGCCCCGCGCGAATCGGCCACCTCGCCGTCGGTGCGCTCGCCGACCTCTCGTTCTTCGACGTGCCGGTCGGCCGGGTGGGCGACACCCTCGCGGAGCTGGTGGAGGCCGGCTCCGGGCGCGTCGCCGCCACGGTCATCGGCGGCGACACACGCTGGTCGGCGCCGTCGTGGACCGGGCCACTGGTGACCGAAGGGGTGAGCTCATGAACGGGCCGGTGGAGCCCGTCGCCCGGCGTACGGTCGGCGGCGAGGTCATCGAGTGGGTCGTCCCCTCAGCCCGCGCGCTCACGCTGGGACTGGAGCCGCACCCCGAGGGCGGCTGGTACCGCCGCACCTGGGCGGCGGACGCCGTGGTCGCCACCGAGCGCGGCGACCGCCCTGCCGCGACCCTGATCTACTTCCTGCTGCCGCCGGGGGAGGCGTCGGCGTGGCACGTCGTCACCTCCGACGAGCTCTGGCTGTGGCACGGTCCCGATGCGCTGGCCCTGCAGCTGGGCGGCGACGGCGACGCCCCTGTCGCCGGGGAGGTCGTGACGCTCGGCGGGGACGAGGCGGCGGGCCAGCGCGCCCAGGCGCTCGTGCCCGCAGGAGTCTGGCAGCGCACGCTGCCGTCCGAGGGCGAGACACTGGTCAGCTGTATCGTCTCGCCGGGGTTCAGCTTCGACGATTTCACCCTCCACGCCCTAAACAATCCGTAATCGTCGCGCGCGCGCGCGACGGTTTCCTCTACCATCGATTGATTTGGTCGCCCGAGACCGTCTGAAAGGTGCTCCCGTGTCCGCAGCCTCCTCCCGCTTCACCCGTGTGCTCGCCGCCGTCGGCGCCGCGGTCGTCGTCGCCGCCCTGGCCGCCTGCAGCTCGACCCCGTCGAGCAGCGGCGCATCGAGCCACGGCCTGCAGACGCAGACCGCGGGCAAGCTCACCATCGCGACCGGCCAGCCGGCCTACTCGCCGTGGGTCATCGACGACAAGCCGCAGAGCGGCAAGGGCTTCGAGGCGGCCGTCGCCTACGCCGTCGCCGAGAAGCTCGGCTTCGCCAAGAGCGACGTCGTCTGGACCCGCACCACGTTCGACAGCGCCATCGCGCCTGGACCCAAGACGTTCGACCTGAACATCCAGCAGTTCACGATCTCCGCTGACCGCAAGAAGGCCGTCGACTTCTCGTCGCCGTACTACACGACCAGCCAGGCGCTGGTGACCACGAAGTCGTCGCCCGCCGCCTCCGTGACCTCGGTCGAGGGCCTCAAGAAGATCAAGATCGGCGTCGCGACCGCGACCACCACGCTGACGCTCGTGAAGAAGGAGGTCGGGGGCGACAACATCTCGGTCTTCAACTCCAACGACGACGCGGTGCTCGCCCTCAAGACCGGCCAGGTCGACGCTGTCGCGACCGACCTCCCGACCGCGTTCTACCTCGCCGACTCCCAGGTCGACAACGGGGTCGTGAGCGGCCAGTTCGCCGACACCTCCGGCGGCGATCAGTTCGGCATCGTGCTCCCCAAGGACTCGCCGAACACCAAGAAGGTCAGCGAGGCCGTCGACGCGCTGCGCTCGAGCGGCGAGCTGGACGCGATCACCAAGAAGTGGCTGTCGACGACGGTGAACGTCCCGGTCTTCAAGTGATCGGACGCCCTCCCGCGATCGCCGGGGCTCCCGCGTGAGCCCGCGAACGGCTCAGCAGCAGACCAGACTCGACGGCACGCCGCTGAGCGGCGTCGAGCTGGACCGCCGCGCCTTCCGTGCCAAGCAGTCGGGCCGGTCGGTGCTGATCAGCCTCGCGAGCACCATCGTGCTGGCGGTGGTTGTATGGCTGACCGTGGTGAACACGCCGGGCTGGGCGCTCGTGCAGCAGTCGTTCTTCAACGTGAAGGTCGGCTGGGAGTACCTCGGCTCGATCCTGCTCGGCCTCTGGCTGAACATCCAGATCCTGTTCTACGCCGCGATCGGCGTCGCGATCTTCGGGACGCTGATCGCGATCGTGCGCACCCTGCGCGGCCCGGTGTTCTTCCCGCTGCGGGTCATCGCGACGGTCTACACCGACCTGTTCCGCGGGATGCCGCTGATCATCGTGCTCTACCTGGTCGGTTTCGGCATCCCGGCGCTCGGCGTCATCCCCCGCATGCCACCGGAGTTCTGGGGCACGATCGCGCTCATCCTGACCTACTCCGCCTACGTGGCGGAGGTGCTGCGCGCGGGGATGGAGGCCGTGCACCCCTCGCAACGGCTGGCGGCGCGTTCGCTCGGGCTCTCGCACGCGCAGATGCTCCGCCTCGTCGTGCTCCCGCAGGGTGTCCGCAAGGTGACCCCGGCGCTCGTCAACGACTTCGTCTCGATGCAGAAGGACGTCGGCCTCGTCTCGGTGCTCGGCGCCGTGGATGCGGTTCGCGCCGCCCAGATCGCGTCGGCGGACGCCTACAACTTCACTCCCTACATCGTGGCCGGACTGCTGTTCGTCGCGATCAGCTGGCCGCTCATCCGCCTCACCGACTGGCTGTCGGCTCGGGCGCAGAAGCGCGAACAGATCGGAGGCACGGTGTGACCGCAGCCGAGACCCCGGCCTCCGACGTCGTCCTGCGCGTCGAGGGTCTGTACAAGAGCTTCGGGGACACCCCGGTGCTGCGCGGCATCGACCTGGAGGTGGACCAGCATCAGGTCGTCGTCGCGATCGGCGCGAGCGGCTCCGGCAAGTCGACGCTGCTGAAGACGATCAACCTGCTGGAGCAGATCGACGACGGCCGCATCTTCCTCAAGGGCGAGGACATCAGCGACCCGCGCATCGACGTCGACCGCACGCGCGCCCGCATCGGCGTGGTGTTCCAGCAGTTCAACCTGTTCCCGCACCTGAGCGTGCTCGACAACGTGACGCTCGCCAGCCGCAAGGTGCACGGCGTCCCGCGCGCCGAGGCGGAGGCGACGGCCGTGCAGTGGCTGGAGCGCATCGGCCTCGGCGCGAAGGTCAAGGACTTCCCCGACCGGCTCTCGGGCGGCCAGCAGCAGCGGGTCGCGATCATCCGCGCGATCGTGACCAATCCGGAGCTGCTGCTGCTCGACGAGATCACCAGCGCCCTCGACCCGCTGCTCGTCGGCGAGGTGCTCGACCTGGTGACGGAGCTGAAGGCGGCGGGCTCCACCATCCTGATGACGACGCACGAGATGCACTTCGCCCGCACCGTCGCCGACCACATCATCTTCCTCAACGACGGCGTGCTCCTGGAGCAGGGACCGCCGGAACAGGTGTTCGGCGACCCGCGCGAGGAGGCCACCCGGCAGTACCTGGCGCGGGTGCACAGCGGCTGAGGGCGCCTCTCGACGCAACGAGGGCGGCGGGCGCGAGCCCACCGCCCCCGCCGTCGCTCAGTGACGGATGGCCACCGAATCGAACTGGTTGATCGCCGACTGGGTCACGTCGTGCGAGGTCGAGAGGATCCCCGCGTCCTGCGTGGCCGCGGCCGTCGACAGGGTGACCGGGGAGCCGATGGGGACGTAGTTCGTGCCGTCGTACGAGTACGACGCGGTGAACGAGGTCCCCGAGCGGCTCAGCTGCACCCAGACCGGACGGAAGACGTCGATCGCGGCGTGTGCGCTCGAGTCCAGGTAGCCGTCACCGTTGGAGTCCCACTCGAAGTCGACCCCGTTGCGCGCGGTCACGGCCACGACGGCGTAGCCCGCCGAGGTGCCGGCCTGGGTGAGGTCGTTGCGCACGACCACCCCGGACTTCGCCCACGCATTGGCGTCGTTCACCGACACCACGCGCGCCGAGACGCTCGACCCGGAGGCCAGGGAGCCGGCCCTGTAGATCGCTCCGAACTGGTCGTCGTGCTGACCGCCCGCACCCCACACGTCGGCTCCGGCCGCGGCGATCCCGAAGGTCCCGCCGGTCTGGCCGAAGTACGAGCCGGCCGCCGAGGAGCCCGCCGTCGCGAAGCCCGACGCCACGGGCGACGACACAGGGCAGTCGGCGAGGCCGAACAGGTTGGCGTTGAGCGCGGTGCGGTACTGCGGCGCCACTCCCGCTGCACACATCACGTCGCGTGCGGCCTGCGGCCAGTTCGCCCCTGAGACCTTGACGTTGTTCACCAGGGTGTTGTTGTGCGCCGCGGCGTTCGGCGCCGAGACGCCTCCCGAGTTGTACCAGTTGTCCTGGATGACGTTGTCGCTGGTGTTGTTCCGCAGGCTGTACGCGTTGGTGAACACGAACGAGCCGCCCTGCACCACGTTGTTCTCATACGTCAGCGAGCGGGATCCCTCGTCGAGGTAGAGCCCCACGCCGGAGATGTTGAACAGGTAGTTCTTGTCGACGACGCTGCCGGGGCTGGCCGACAGATTGTACAGCGTGCCGCCGTCGGCGAAGCGGGCCTTGGTGTTGTGCACCAGGTTGCCCTCCACGCGGTTGTCCTTGAGCGTGGTCGGCGTGGTGTAGAGGGTGTTGTACGTGTAGTAGCCGCGGTCGACGTAGTCGTTCGAGCCTCCCGCGTCGTTGATGCCCCAGCCATACCCGGTGTCGATGCCGTCGTACGGCACGTTGGCGACCTCGTTGTGCAGGATCTGCGCGTTCGTCACGTAGGTGCTGAGGATGCCGCCGTTGTCCTTGTAGTCCACCGAGACCCGGTCGACGGTGTTGTCCTGGATCGTGATGTCCTTGTTGGTCATCCGCGGATCGCTCGGGTGATGGGCGTCGGGGAGCACGCCGCCGACGGAGATGCCGTGGCCGCTGTCCTCCACGAAGCGGTTTCCCGTCACCTGGATGCTGCTCGCGCCGTAGCCCACGCCGGTCGTGGTCGCATTGGCGTCGTTGCCGATGCCGAGCGCCGACGATCCGAGATCGGTGAAGGTGTTGCCGGTGAACGAGATCCGGCTCGCAGCCGAGACCTGCACCGCTCCGGGCTCCTGGAACCAGGTGGTGCGGGCGCGTTCGAACATCTCGCAGCCGCGGGCGCAGCTCGTGAAGGCGTCGGCCGGGCGGTAGTCGTAGGCGCCCTTGATGAAGAGGCCGTTCTGCTGGTCGGCGTAGCCGTCGGTCGAGGGCTCGAGCCATGACGTCCCGGAGAACCGGATGCCTTCGAACGAGAGTCCCTGCACCGGCTGGTCGTACGTGCCGCCGATGCTGAGGAGCGACTGCAGGTGCGGCAGCTCGATATCGAGCGTGTTCGGGTCGACCCCGGCCGCCGGCTTGTAGTAGAGCGTGCCGGCCTGCGGGTCGATGTACCACTGGTTCGTCTGGGTCAGGAACGCGAGCGAGTTGTCGAGATACCACGTCGGCGCGGCGAGCAGCGAGCTCTGCACGGTGTCCCAGCCCCAGGTGTTGTCGTCCCAGGCGGGCTGCGCCATCGTGATCTGGGCGCCGGCGATGCTCTGCACCGGCGAGTACCGGTTGGTGAAGTCGCCGAGCGACTCGAACTCGATGCGGCCCTGGTCGGGCAGCGTGGCGAGGTAGGCGAGCGATGGGTTGTCGACGGTCAGGCCGGTCGGTGTCGGCGTGACGTCGGAGTTGGCCAGCTTGATGGAGGCGCGCGGGGCGATGACGCCGTCCACGTAGAGCTGCCGGGTGTCGAGCCCAGCGGGGGTCGGCGCCTGCCAGATTCCCGCGCCCGCGCTCGACGGCGTCCAGCCCCCGACGCTGGACGCTCCCGTGATCTCGGGGTGCGCCCCCGGTGCGGCAGCCCAGTGCACGGTGTTGTCGCCTCCACCGTCTTCGGCCGAGAAGGTGAGCGGCTTCGAGAGCCGGTAGACGCCGTCCGCGAGCTGGACGGTCACGTCGCCGTGCTTGATGGAGGGGCGCAGGACGTGCTGTGCGCGTTCGAGGGAGCAGGGCATGGCCTGGCTGCAGTGCCCGGCGTCCTTGCCGTCGGGGGCCGCGTAGAAGATGGTCACCGGTGCCGCTTGTGCGGGAGCGGCGACCAGTGCGGAGACGATGACAGCGCCGGCACCCAGGACCGCGAGCAGCGCCGGCTTGCGTCCCTTCCGCCTGGCCATCGACCGTCTCGAGACAGACGTCAATGTCATTTCGTTCGCTTTCTGTCGTGGGAGGCGTCGGTGCCCCCAGAACAGGGTTAGCATACGTATGATGTTTACAGCAAGAGACGTGTGATGTTTGCCCTAGACTGATCGGTCGGCCGACTCGCCGGCCGGGTCGGGGACCAGCCCGCTCGCGTCGAGCTCCTCCCAGAGGGCTTCCGGAATCTCTGCGCTGTAGCGCTCGACCGTGCTGTGCACGTGCGCGGCCGTCCGCATGCCGGTGACCACCGAGACGACGGCGGGATGCCGCAGCGCATACTGGATCGCGGCCGCGGGGAGGCCGGCCCCGTGCCGGGCGCAGACCTCCGCGATGCGGACGGTTCGCTCGACGACGGAGCGCGGCGCTTCACCGTAGTCGAAGTGAGCTGACGGATCGATGGCCTCGGAGCTCAGGAGGCCCGAGTTGTACACGGCGGCGGCCACCACGCCGACACCGCGTTCGGCCGCGAGCGGGAGCAACTCGTCGAGGGCCGCCGAGTCGAGCAGGGTGAATCGGCCGGCGACCATGACCACGTCGACGTCGCAGCGCCGCACGAACTCCGCGAGCATCGGCGCCTGGTTCATCCCGGCGCCGATGTTGCGCACCACCCCTTGGTCGCGCAGCTCGACGAGGGCGGCGATCCCCGTGGTGGAGGCGGCCTCCCAGTGGTCGTCGGGATCGTGGAGGTAGGCGATGTCGAGCCGGTCCGTCCCGAGCCTGCCGAGTGAGGCTTCGACGGAGCGGAGGATGCCGTCGCGGCTGAAGTCCCACGCCCGGCGCGTGCGCGCGGGGACGATGAAACCGTCGTCGTCGAGCTGGTCGGCGGTCTCCGGGCTGTCCACGAGCAGCCGGCCGACCTTCGACGAGAGCACGACGGCGTCGCGTGGCGTCGCGGTGAGAGCGCGGCCCAGGCGGCGCTCGGAGAGGCCGAGACCGTAGTGCGGCGCGGTGTCGAAGTAGCGCAGGCCGTCGCCGAGCGCGGCCGAGACGGCCTCGGCCGAGGCGTCGTCCGTGGTCTCGCGGAAGAGGTTCCCGAGTTGCGCGGCGCCGAATCCGAGCTCGGTGAGACGCGTCCCGGTCCGCAGCGGCCTGGTCGGAAGAGTGGCGGTCATGGCGGCAGTCTATTCCATTCAGCATACGTATTATGTTTAGATGATCGAGAGTCTCTCGAGGAAGGAGCGCCGGGCGATGCTGACGGCGAATTACATAGGTGACCGGACGATCACGGTCGACGAGCGGGAGCCGCAGGCGCTGCGGCCGGGGGAGGTGCGCATCGCCGTCGCCTATGTCGGCATCTGCGGCACCGACCTCCACGTCTTCCATGGCGACATGGACGGCCGCGTCACGACCCCGGCCACGATCGGTCACGAGATGTCGGGCACCATCGCAGAGCTCGGTCCCGGCGTCGAGGGGTGGGCGGTCGGAGATCCCGTGACGGTGATGCCGCTGGACTGGGACGGCACGTGCCCCGCGTGCCTCGCCGGCAACGAACACATCTGCCAGAACCTCGACTTCATCGGAATCGACAGTCCCGGCGCCCTGCAGGAGAGCTGGAACGTTCCCGCCTCGACGCTGGTGCGGCTCCCGGACGCGGTCTCGCTGAGGGACGCCGCACTGGTGGAGCCCGTGGCGGTCGCGGTGCACGACGTGCGGCGGTCGGAACTGGCGCCCGGCGACAAGGCCGTGATCATCGGCGCCGGTCCCATCGGGGTGCTCATCGCGACCGTGGCCCAGGCGTTCGGGGCCGAGGTCGTGATCGCCGAGATCGACCCGCGACGGCGCGCGGTCGCCGAGGAGGTCGGCCTGCGCACGCTCGACCCGTCGGCGGTCGACCAGGTCGCCTGGGTGGAGGAGTGGACCGGCGGTGCGGGCGCCGACGTCGTCTTCGAGGTGTCCGGTGCCGCAGCGGCTGTGCTCGGGGCGACCGCCCTGGCGAAGGTCCGGGGGACGCTCGTCGTCGTCGCGATCCACTCGCAGCCCCGGCCGATCGACCTCCACCGGCTGTTCTGGCGCGAACTGAGGATCCTGGGCGCGCGCGTGTACCAGCGCCAGGACTTCGAACGCGCGATCGAGCTGGTCGCCGGCGGTGCCATCCCGGCCGACCGCCTGATCACCCGGGTGGTGCCGCTGCCGGAGGTCGCGACCGCCTTCGCCGACCTCGAAGCCGGCCAGGCCATGAAGATCCTCGTGCAGGTCGCCCGGTGAACGGCCCGGTGAACGGCTTCGACTTGACCGGTCGTCTCGCCGTCGTCACCGGGGCGAAGCGAGGCATCGGTCGTGCGATCGCGGTGGCGCTCGCCGCGGCGGGCGCCGACATCGTCGGAGTGTCGGCGACCCTCGATCCGGCGTCGTCGGAGGTGGGCGACAGCGTGCGCGCGCTCGGTAGGGGCTTCGAGGGGCACCGTGTCGACTTCGCCGACCGGGCCGGCGTGCTGGAGTTCGGCCGGCTGATCGCCGGGCGGGAGCGGCCGGTCGACATCCTCGTCAACAACGCCGGCACGATCCGCCGTGCACCGGCGCTCGACCATCCGCTGGAGTGGTTCGACGAGGTCATCGAGGTGGATCTGACCAGCGGCTTCGTGCTGGCCCAGGCGCTCGGCAGGCGGATGCTCGAGCGCGGGAGCGGCCGGATCGTCTTCACGGCGTCGCTGCTGTCGTTCCAGGGTGGGATCAACGTCCCCGGCTACGCGGCCGCGAAGTCGGGGGTGGCCGGGCTGGTCCGGGCATTGTCGAACGAGTGGGCGTCCTCCGGCGTGACGGTGAACGGCATCGCGCCCGGCTACATCGCGACGGACAACACCGAGGCTCTGCGCGATGACCCTGAGCGCTCGCGGGCGATCCTGGAGCGCATCCCGGCGGGGCGCTGGGGGTCGGCAGAGGACATCGGCGGGGCCGCCGTGTTCCTGGCCTCCGACGCTGCTCGGTACATCTCCGGCGCTGTCCTGCCGGTCGACGGCGGGTGGCTCGGGCGCTGACCCGTCCGCCGCGTAACGATTGGATCTCGCCGCAACCCGCCTCTTGGCAAAGGTAATACGTATCTTCTATAGTCATCATACGTCTCCTCGGAGTCGTCAATGAAGTCGACAAGACAAGGACATCTCATGGTCGGAATCCACACTGTGGTGCACCCGCGTCGCCGGACGGCGCTGGTCGCGACCGCACTCGGCGCCGCGACGGCGCTGCTGGCCCTCGCCGGTTGCAGCACCGGCGGGAGCTCGGCGAACGGGTCATACGGCTTTCCCGAAGCCACCCAGGACACCTCCTCGACGATCACCGTCTGGGTGGACGCGGACCGCCAGGCCGCGGCGAAGGCATTCGAGAAGGCGCACCCTGACACCAAGATCAAGGTCGTGACCTACGACGGGTCGGCCAACGGCTCCAACTCGTTCCGTACGAAGATCCAGCTCTTCGACCGGGCGGGCAGCGGCTGGCCGGACGTCGTGTTCTCGAGCCAGAACAACGACGCCTCCTGGGCGAGCCAGAAGACCAACGGCAAGCAGGCCTTCGCAGCGGTGCTCGACAAGGGACTCGTGCCCAAGGACACGCTCTCCAACTTCACGCCGGGCGCCCTGAACCCCTGCACCGTCTCCGGTCAGGTCTACTGCCTCCGCAACGACTTGGCGCAGGCCGTGCTCTGGTACAACAAATCGCTCATGGACCAGTTCGGCTACACCGTGCCGACCACGTGGGAGGAGTATCAGGCTCTCGGCCAGAAGGTCGCCGCCGAGCACCCCGGCTACATCGTCGGCACGCAGGGCGACGCATGGACGCCCGAGGTGTTCATGTGGGGCAGCAAGTGCCAGGCCAACGACATCACCGGCCCGACGAGCGTGACGGTCAACACCGACTCGACGGAGTGCAAGCGGGCGGCGACGCTGCTCGACACGCTCCGCAGCGACGGCACGGTTCCCAACGTGAGCGTCTTCACTCCGGAGTTCGTCAAGAACTACACCGGCAAGGTCCTCATGATGCCCGGCCCCGCCTGGTACGCCGGCGCGATCTTCAACAACGCGCAGTCGCTCAACGTCCCGGCCGGGCAGCTCGCGGTCGCCGCGCCGCTTCCCTGGAAGGGCGAGGACAAGGCCGTCACCGGCAACGTCGGTGGAGGCACCTGGTTCATCTCCAGCCACTCGAAGAACCTGAAGGCTGCCGAGCAGTTCGCGCAGTTCGTGACGACAGCCGACGACTACCAGGTGAACGTGGCACCGGGCTACCCGGCCTACGCGCCGGCGGCCCAGAAGTGGATCGCCAAGCAGGATGCGAGCAAGTACTACGCCACCCCGCTGCAGCCGATCGTCACCGCGGCCTCCCAGGTCTGGGACGGCTGGGGCTACGGTCTCTTCAGCCAGGAGGCGGTCTGGGCCAAGACGATGACCCCGGCCATCACCGGAGGCAAGAACATCGCCGACCTCCTGCCGACGTGGCAGCAGGCCATCGAGAACCAGGCCAAGGTCAACGGATACAAGGTGAACTGACATGACCCTCGCTCGTCCGAGCGACCAGCTGACCGCCGGCGCACCCCAGCGCCGGCGGTCGGCGGCACGGGAAGGCCGCGCCCCAGGGCGCACACCGATCGGCTACCTGTTCGTCTCGCTCTATGCTCTGCTCACCCTGGCGTTCGGTATCGCCCCCGCGGTGTACTCGGTCGTCCTCGCCTTCACCCGGTCGGACGGAGGGTTCGCCGGCTTCGACAACTTCGTGAAGGTCATCACCGACTTCCGGTTCTGGCCGGCCGTCGAGCACGTGGTGGCCTACCTCGTGATCTGGCTGATCGGCCTGCTCGTCTTCGTGGTCCTGCTGGCGCTCATCGTGCACGCGCTGCGCGTGCGCTGGGCCAGCACCTCCCTGCGCTTCATCTACTACCTCCCCGGGGCGCTCGCCGGCGCGTCCAGCGTGCTCCTCTGGCTGTTCGTGCTCGACCCCACGGCCAGCCCGGTCAGCGGGCTGCTCCGCGCGATGGGCTTCACCAGCTTCGTGCAGGTCATCCAGCCGGGCAACCTCCCCGTCATCTTCGCGATCGTCGCGTTCTGGACGGGAGCCGGCGGCTGGATCGTCATCATGTACGGAGCCCTCAACAACATCAGCACGGAGGTCATCGAGGCCGCACGCATCGACGGCGCGAACGCCGTCCAGATCGCGTGGAGCATCCAGCTGCCGATGCTGCGCAAGTGGATCGCCTACATGGGCGTGATGTCGCTCGCGGCCGGCACCCAGCTGTTCGTCGAGCCCCAGCTGCTCAGCCAGGCCAGCAACGCGATCGTCCCCAACGACTACTCGCTCAACCAGCTCGCGTACCAGTACGCCTTCCAGCAGAACGACTTCAACGGTGCGGCGGCGATCTCGCTCCTGCTGCTCATCGTCGCCCTCCTGCTGTCGTGGGTGTTCGTCACCCGCGGCGGCCTCTTCGAAAGGGAATAGCGATGACGACTCTCTCGCAACAGCGCAGGCAGCGCGTGAACCTGGGAGGCTGGAGCGGCCGGGTCATCGCCGGCGTCGTCCTCCTGGTCTTCGTGCTCTTCTTCGTCATCCCGATCGTCTGGCTCCTGCTGGCGGTGACGAAGTCGTCCAAGGCGCTCATCCTCGACAACCCGTTCGCACTCGGCTCCTGGGCGGATTTCACGGCCAACTGGAACCAGCTGTTCGGCTTCCAGGACGGCGCGGTGACGACCTGGATCGGCAACTCCGCGCTCTACGCGGTGGGAGCTCTGGTCATCACGCTCCTGGTGAGCATCCCGGCCGGCTACGCCCTGGCGCTGACCGAGTTCCGGCTGCGCAAGGCGCTGCTGATCCTGACCCTGGTGGTGATGCTCATCCCCAGCACCGCGCTGGTGCTGCCGATCTTCCTCGAGCTCAACACCGTCGGGCTGATCGGGAGCCCGCTCTCGGTCATCCTTCCGATGTCGTTCTTCCCGTTCGGGGTGTATCTGACCTACATCTACTTCTCGACGAGCGTGCCGAGGGACCTGCTGGCGGCCGCCCGGATCGACGGCTGCTCAGAGTTCCAGGTGTTCACGCGCATCGCGCTGCCGCTCGCCGCGCCGATCGTGGCCCTGGTCGCGTTCTTCAGCTTCGTGCAGAACTGGAACAACTTCTTCCTCCCGTTCGTCATGCTTCCGTCGAGCGACGGCTATCCCGTGCAAGTCGGCTTGACATCGCTGCTCGCGTCGACGCCCGCCTTCAACCCGAGCTCGGCCGGGTCGGACTCGGTCCAGCTCCCGACCCTGGCGCTCGCCACCATCGTCTCGATCCTCCCGGTCCTGATCGTGTTCCTCTTCTCGCAGCGCTTCCTCGTCACGGGGATGACGGCAGGGGGGACCAAGGAATGACCGCATCCGCTCGCAAGGAGACACGTCCATGAAGATCACCGGCTACCGCAGTCTCAGCACTGTGCACGATTGGGGCCGCATCACCGGCGACGTGAACGGGGTGCAGATCGGCAACACCACGCCCGTCCCCGTCCTCATCATCGAGACCGACAGCGGCCTCGAAGGCGTCGGCCTCGGCGCTCACGGCGACATCGCGCGGATCTTCCCCGCCATCGACGGGGAGGACCCCCGCGCCGTGGTCGCGCTCTACGACCGGATGCTCGACTGGGTGTTCAAGGCCGGCCACTCCGGCTCGACCTTCGGCACGATCGGCGCGATCGACATGGCGCTCTGGGACCTCAAGGCGAAGGCCGCAGACGAGCCGCTCTGGCGGACCCTGGGCGCCAGGGAGCGCTTCGTCCCCGGTTATGCCTCCGGCCTCGAGTACGGACTGACCGACGAGGAGCTCGCCGAGCTGTACGGCCGGTTCGCCGACCGCGGCTTCAAGGCGGGCAAGCTCAAGGGCGGCCGCGACCTCGAGCGCGATCTGCCTCGTCTGGAGATCCTGCGCGACGCACTCAGCCGCAACTCCCGCCATCCCGCGCTGATGTTCGACGTCAACGAGTCGTGGAACCACGCGCAGGCGGCACGCTACGTCGGCGCGATCGAGGAGCGCCTCGACCTCACCTGGGTGGAGGAGCCGCTGCGTCGCTGGGACGCCGCCGGCATGGCCGCCCTGCGCGGGAAGATCCGCGCCGCGATCGCGAGCGGCGAGAACCTCACCGGCCTCGAGCAGTACCGCCCGCTGCTCGACGCCAATGCGGTCGACGTGGTCCAGGTCGGCAACGTGTGGGGGATCACCCATTTCTTGCGCGTGGCGACGCTCGCGCACGGGCACGACCTCCCGGTCAGCCCTGTCGCCTTCAACACCAACCCGGTGGCGCACGCGGCCGCCGCCGTGCCGAACCTCCTGACGTTCGAAGTGCAGGACCTCTCGTTCCCTCTCGGGCTCGATGTCGACCAGCAGCTCGACGACGGCGGCATCGTCCTCGGCGACCGGCCGGGGCTGGGGATCATCGTGGACGAGTCGATTGTGACGCGCGCCGGTGCCGTGGTGGCGCCGCCGGCCACCGGGCCGCACGTGCGCCCCGAGCGGGCCGCGCTCCGGCTCGTCGCCGAGCCCGACGTGATCGACGACCCGACGATCCCGCTGAGGCCGGTCTCGTGAGCGCCGAACCGCAGCGGTTCGCGTTCGTGACCGGTGTGCGGCCGGAGAAGCGCGAGGAGTATCTGGAACTGCACAGGGCGGTCTGGCCGGCCGTCGAGGCGAAGATGACCGAGTGCAACATCCGGAACTACAGCATCTTCATCGTCGGTGACATGCTGTTCGCGTACTACGAGTACGTCGGCGACGACCACGAGGCCGACCAGCGCAGGATCGCCGCGGACCCGGTGTCGCAGGAGTGGTGGACGCACACCGACCCGTGCAACATCCCGATCGGCGGGGAACGCGACACACGGTCGCCGTGGCAGCCGCTCGACGAGATCTGGCACCTCCGGTGACCGAGCGCATCGACGCCCACGTGCACCTCTGGAACCGGGCGACCGATCCGCAGGACTGGATCGATCCCATGACGATGGCAGCGATCGCGCGCGACTTCGGCACGCACGACCTCCGGGAGATGCTGCGCGCGACCGGCATGGACCGGGCGATCGTCGTCCAGGCGAGCAACAGCCTGGGCGAGAGCGTGCGCCTGGCCGCCTCCGATCCGGCGGTCGTCGCCGGACTCGTCTGCTGGGTCGACCTGACGGGCGATGTCGCAGCGCAGCTCGCCACGATCGGCGAGGGCGCGAGGGTCCCGATCGTCGGCGTGCGTCATCTCGCGCACATCGATCCCGACCCGGAGTGGCTGCTCCGGCGCGACGTCGGGCGAGGCCTGAAGCAACTCGAGGCCCACGGGTCGACGTTCGACTTCGTCGTCCGCGACTGGCAGCTCGGTCAGGCCGCGCGGGTGGCCGGCGAGCATCCCGGTCTGCGGTTCGTGCTGGACCATCTGGGCGGTCCGTACGCCGAGGGCGCGGACCGGCCGGTGTGGGAGGCCGGGATCCACGGTCTGGCCGCCCACCCGAACACCGTGGCGAAGCTCTCCGGGCTCAGTTCCGGGTTCCGCCCTGGCGCGTGGTCGGCGGAGGCGTTCGAGCCCGTCGTCGCCACGGCGCTGGAGGCGTTCGGCCCCGGCCGACTGCTCTACGGCTCCGACTGGCCGCTCGCGGAGCTCGGCGGCGGCGCCGCCCTGTGGCGGGAGGCGGTCGACGCGCTCCTCGCGGGGCTCAGCGACAGCGAGCGCGAGGACGTGCTCGGCGGTGTTGCGGCCGAGGTGTACTCACTCGCCTGACGAAGAGACCGGGGTCGGCACCGTCGAGCCCGCGCCCCGCACGCGCGGGGCATGGTCGGGAAGGCGGCGGCGCTCCCACGAGATGTGGATGTGGTCGTGCATGGCCTTCGCCGCGCCCGGCACGTCGCCGCGCGCGATCGCGTCCACGATCGCGGCGTGCTCGTCCAGCGTCAGGGAGACCGCGTCGGGCGGGTTGATGCCCTGGTACCGACTGGACTCGACCGCGCGCTTGTACAGGTGCTTGGCGATGTTCTCGGCCAGGCCGTTGCCCGAGATCTCCATGAGCGCGTAATGGAAGACGACGTCCGCCTGGCGGAAGGAGTCCGTCTCCGACTCGCTCTCGCGCATCGCCGTGAGCGCGTTCTCGAGCCGGCGCAACTCCTCCGAGGTGTGCGCCGCCGCCACCGCACTCGCCATCGCGGACTCCAGGCTCGCGCGCACGATGGTCAGCTCGTCGAGCACGCCGAGGCTCTCGTCGTTGTCGATCAGCGCGGACAGCACCACCGGGTCGAGCATGTTCCAGTAGCCGGACGCCTGCACCTGCGTGCCGCGCCCCTGCGAGACGATGACGAGCCCCTTCTCCTCCAGCCGCTTCACCGACTCGCGAAGCACCGTGCGGCTGACGCCGAAGTGCTCGCTGAGCGGGCCCTCAGGGGGCAGGAGGTCGCCCTCCTGGAGCTGGCCGGTCACGATCAGCTCGACGAGCTCGGCGACGACCGCGACGCCGAGCCTCCCCGCCGGCAGGCGGCGGGGGATCAGCTGGGACGCGGTGATGGGGTCGGACGCCATAGGTATGACCTTAGCCCCGCGGCCTGTGGATGGGGCGATCGGCCCGCCGACCCGTGGAACCGCCGGATCGCAGGAAGACGACGGCGACGCGTGCGCCCGTCAGGCCGTCGCGGTCCGCTGCGGCCGTGAGGCGAGCACGTAGGACGGGACCGCGACCGCGATCGTCGCGACGTGCATCGTCATCAGGGCGAGCACCGCCGCCCCGGTGGTGCCGGGGACGAAGCCGGTCACCAAGAGGACGACGTCCGGGACGAACGAGAGCACGCCGACCACCGGCACGAGCACCGCGAGGGTGCGCCGGGGGTTCCGTGCGCGGGCGCGGACCGCCCTCCATCCGAACCAGCCGATGACGACTCCGACGATGGTCATGCTCGCGTAGGCGGGCGGCAGCAGCGGCCCGTACTGCGCGGGTGCGCCCGAGGCTGTGGCCGCCGTCGCGATCAGTGCGTTGAGCGCGACCGCCACGATGCTGGCGCCGATCAGGATGAGGGTGATGCGGCCGACGCCGGAGTGGGTGGCCGTGCGCGTTGCAGTCGACACGATGTCTCCTCCAATTTCGGGACCGATCGGTCCCGTTATTGAATAACGGTACCGCTGAGTCCCGGAATATACAATGCCCCTATGGATGCCGACCCCTCGCCGCGAGCCGCCGGGCGTCCGCGCGACCCCGCGGTCGACGACCGGATCCTGACCGCGGTGCAGGAGCAGCTCGTGACGAGCGGCTACGCCGGCACCACCATCGAGTCGGTCGCGCGGGCCGCCGGCACGGGAAAGTCGGCCGTCTACCGGCGCTGGCCGGGCAAGATCGAGCTGGTCGTCGCCGCGGTGCTGGCCCTCAACGAACCCGTCGAGACGCCCGACACCGGCTCGCTGCGCCAGGACCTCATCCAGTGCGCGATGCACTATGCGGGCGGCGACGAGCGTGCGGCGCAGGTGCTGGCCAGCATCCTCGGCGAGCTGCGCAACGACCCCGAGCTGTTCCGGGCGGCCTACACCGCGATCGGCCGCCCGCCCGTGACCGCCCTCGTCGAGGTGATCGGGCGCTGGATCGCGCGCGGCGTCGTCCCGGAGGACGCGCGGGTCGAGCTGATCGCGGGCATCGTCCCGACCGCGGCCTTCGGCAGCGTGACCCTGCGCCGGCGGTCTCTCGATGCCGAGGCGGTGGCCGAACTGGTCGACTACGTACTGCTCCCGGCCCTCGGCGCGAAGTGAGGCGGTCCGGCGGGGGTGCCCTGCCGCCCCACCGGTCGCGACACCGAGCGGGGCCGGCGTCGCCGCCGGCCCCGCTCCTGTTCTGCAGCGCTACTTGGTGACGGTGATCGTCATGGTCTTGCTGCTCGTGGTGCCGGCGGCGTTGGTGAAGTCGACGCGGTAGGTGTACGTCCCCTTCTCCTTGCCCTCGACCTTCAGCGTGGCCGACTGCGCACTCGGCGTGTTCGCGGTCAGGTCGCCCTGGCCCACGGCGACGCCGTTCTCGTAGAACGTGTAGGAGGTCGCGTTCGTGCCCCACCACATGTCCGCCGTGACGGTGTAGGTGCCGCCGCCGTTCCAGTCGTCATTGCTGAGCACCGGCGTGCCCGGGTTCGCCTGGGTCACCTTCACGGTCGTGCTCGTCGTGGCGGTGGTGCCCCTGCTGTTCACCAGCTCGCCCGTGTAGACGTAGGTGCCGTTGGTCTTCCCCGTCACCGGGATGGAGACGTTCTGCGCGCCGACTCCGCCGAACCCGAGCTTGGTGGTCGCGATCAGGGTCCCGTTCTCGTAGAGCCGGTAGATCGATCCCTCCTCGCCCCACCACAGGTTCATGACCACGTTGTACGAGCCGTCCTGCAGCCCGGTGTCCCAGCCGTTGTCGTTCGAGAGCGCAGCCTGACCGGGCTTGGCGGTCGCGCCGTCCGGAACGGTGACCGGATCGGTGAGGCCCGACTCCGTGCTCTCGCCCGCCGCGTTGACGGCCGTGACGCCGAACGCCGCGGTGTCGCCCGGCCAGACCCCGGTGATCGACGCGGAGGTCGCGTCGGCTCCGACGGTGGCGACCGGGTCCTTCACTCCGGCCCGGTAGACCCGGTAACCGGTGATGGGGGTGCCGCCGTCGTCGGCCGGCGCGGTCCACGAGACCGTGACAGCCGATGCGGTCGCGCTCGCGGTCGCACCCGTGGGCGCGGCCGGCGCGCCGACCGCGTGCAGCGTCCAGAAGTGGTCGGCGGTCTGCGCGTCGGTCGCCGACGTGTTCGTCGTCGCCGACGAGCCCGCGACCACCGTGCCGTTGCGGCCGCTGCCCGAGGAGTCGACCAGCGTCGCACCTCCGGCCTCGTCGAACGCGTAGTGCACGACGTCGCCCGCGCCGGCCTGCCCGGAGGCGAGGGCGGCCACTTCTGCCGCGCTCAGCGCCCGGCTGTAGATGTTGAAGTCGTCGACCGTGGCGTTCAGCGCGGGGTCGCCGCCGTACTGGGACTTGCCGAGGTAGTTCTTCGTGCTCTGGCCGAACGCCGACGGGTGCACCGTCATCGCGGTGTTCGTCGCGACGACCTGGCCGTTCACGTACAGCGTCCCGGTGGTTCCGGCGACCGTGACGGTCACCAGCGACCACTGGTTCAGCGGCAGCGTCTTGGTGCTGCTGTTGAGGCGCTGCTCGCCGCCGGCTCCGCTCGTGGTGATCGCGTAGCGCAGCTCGGTGCCGTCGTTGAGGGTGAGGAACATGCTGGCGTTGCTGCCGGACCCGATGTCGAACAGGCGCTGCCACGAGGCGTTGCCGGCGGGGTTCACCCACGCGGACACCGTGTAGTCACCGGTGAGCCCGCTGACCGTACCGGTCGGGAGCGTGGCGTAGGCCGTGCTGTTGCAGAACGAGAGCGCCGAGCCGATCCTCCCCGGCTGACGTGGGCCGGTTGCCGTGCAGCCCGAGGTGACCGAGCCGTCGGTCCACTGGGCGACGCCGGCTCCCGAGGCCTTGCTCATCCCGGCGACCGCGAGCACCAGACCGGTGCCGTAGTTCGCGAACCGGTAGTCGCCCTTGCCGTCAGGCACGATCTGCCAGAGGTGGTCGTCGGCGCCGTCATCACCCCACACGACGGCGGGTGTGCCCGTCGCGGTCGCGCCTCCCTGGATTCCGAGTACCAGGCCGGTCGCCGGGTTCACCACCTTGTAGAGGCCAGAGCCCGCGGCGACCAGCCGCCAGGTCTGCGTGGCGCTGCCTCCCGTAACCGGGGCATTCTGCACGGCGGCGGTGCCGGCGGCTGTTCCGGAGGCCTGGGTGTCGAGCGCGAGCCCGCTGTTCACGTTGCTGATCGTGTAGGTGCCGGAGAGATCGGTGGTGTCGGCTGCCGGGGTGACCACGATGTGGTACCCGTACGCCGGGTTCATCACGACCGGCACCGTGATCGATCCGTCGGCGCCCACCGCGTAGGTGGAGGTCGAGATCGTCGTCGGTGCGGCCACCGCTACCGTGCGGCCGTAGGAGGGTGTGAACTCGAGCTTGACGTTCACCTTCGAGCCGAGCGCGAGCTTGTCGAGCCCGGCGACCCGGATGCCCGCCGTGCCGGAGGCGCCGCCGGTGATGACGTCGACCTCCTTCTTGTCGGAGGTCACCGAGGCCGCCGCGTCGAAGTTGTTGTTGCCGGGAGGGGTGGTGGTGACCATGTCACCGCTCATGCCCGCGTACCACGCGTAGAGCCAGTACGCCCCGTTGGGGTTGCCGCCCTGTCCGGTGAGGAGGTCGCCCAGCGCGCCCGACTGGTTCCAGAACGCGAGCTCCGCCGTGTGGATGCCGAGACGCTCGAACTTGGCGATGTAGCCGACGAGGGAGCCGGGGATACCGACCTCGGCCGGCGCCGCGTACTCCTCGATGTCGATCGGGCGGCGCTGGATGCCCAGGGAGTCCTCCATGGCCTCCACCTTCGCCACGTCACCGGCGATCTTCGACGACGTCTCCAGCTCGTGCCAGGCGAGGATGTCGGGGACGGTGTTCGTGGCGACGGCGTTGGTGAGGAAGTTCTGCATGTCGCCGATGTTGTCGGAGAGGCTCGGGCCTTGGATCGGCGTCGTCGCGTCCAGGCTGCGGATGAGCCGGTAGGTGTGCGTCCAGAAGTCCTCGAACGTGCCGTTGGCGGCGAGCCAGGTGTTGTCCGACTCGTTCCAGGGGGCGTACGCGGCCAGGTTGGTCATCCCGGAGGCCTTGACCTGCGAGACCTGGTCGGTGACGACCTGGTCCCAGGTGCTCCAGCTGAACTGGTAGGGCCAGCCCGCGTAGTAGTCGGAGAGCCGGTCGACGACCTTGGCGCCGGCCGCATCGGCCTTCTGCCAGGTCTGGCCGATGTCGCCGGTGGGCTGCTGCTTGCCGCCGATCGGCTTCATGACGAACTCGCTCGGCTTGAGCGCCTGCACGAGACTGTCGGACGGCGTGGTCGAGTTGGCCAGGCCGTAGAGGGAGCCGGTGGCCACGTGGCTCACCGGGCGGAACGGCTGGTCGGCCTGGACGGTGAGGGTGTTGGCCGCTGTGGGGGCGGCGCTCGCGGGAAGCGCGGCGAGCGTGCCGCCTGCGGCGACCAGCGCGGTGCCGGCGACCGCCGCGGTGATCCGGCGCAGTGCCGTCCTCCGCTGCCGGCGAGGGCCGGCGTCCCCATCGCGGACCGGTGCGGAAGACCGGCCCGAGCGAGTATCAGACATGATTGTTCTCCGTTGCTCAATCAGTGGTGGTGCAGACACGGCGTCGTGCATGCGGTCGTCTGCGAGGTCGCGATCAATCGAACCGGTTCGATTGATCTCAGCTGCAAATTAGACCCGCTGCGCTCCCCGCGTCAAGCAATTGACGGCGAACCGATTCGACACCGGTCGGCGGAGGTCGTTGACGGCAGGCGGGAGCCGGACGTGAAACAATCGGCTGATCCGCGCAGGGGAGGAGCAGGCATGGCCGCCACGATCGGCGACGTCGCCCGGGCGGCCGGCGTCTCGCGCAGCACTGTCTCGTACGTCCTGTCGGGCAAGCGTGCGATCTCGGCGGAGACCCGGGAGCGCATCGAGGCGGCCATCGTCGAACTGGGCTTCACGCCCAATGCGGGGGCGCGCGCTCTGGCCACGGCGCACACGAGCGTCCTGGGGCTGTACCTGCAGTTCCAGGAGGACGAGTTCGCCCCGGCGATGCTGCAGTACGTCCTCCCCGTCTCCACCACGGCGCGGGCGCACGGCTACGACCTGCTGATGGTGACCGACACCGACCTGGCCGGAGCCATCCGGCGCACGACCGCCTCGCACATGGTCGACGGAGTCGTGCTGCTCGACGTCACCTACGACGACAGCAGGCTGGCGCCGCTGCGCGAAGCACGGCAGCCGGCCGTACTCATCGGCTATGCCCGTGATTCCGCGGGATTCGACTCGTACGACCTGGATTTCGGCGAAGCTGCGCGGATGATCGTCGACCATCTGTCGGAGCGCGGGCACCGCGAGCTGATCCTGATCACGCCGCCCGATCACGTCGCCGACCGGGGCGGGTCGTACGTCTGGAGGTTCCGGGACGCCGCCTTCGAGCGCGCCGCGCGTTACGGCCTGCGGCTGACGGTCGTCGCGGGCGACTCGCGTCACCCCGGCATCGAGCACGCCCTCGACCGGGCGCTGAGCGACCATCCCGGTGCGACCGCTCTCATCGTGCACAACGACGCCACCATCGCCGCCCTGCCGCGCTACCTCGACGAGCGCGGCATCCGCGTTCCGCAGGATCTCTCGGTCGTCGGCGTGTTCTCGCAGGAGTTCGGGCAGTCGTTCTCGCTGCCCTACACCGCTGTCGAGTCGCTGCCCGACCGGCTCGGCGAGCTCGCGGTGACGCAGCTCGTGCGCCGCATCACCGACCCGGAGGCCGCGGGAGCACCGATCGTGCGCCTGATCGAGCCCGGATTCTCCGATCGGGGCAGCACGCGGGCGCTGTAGCCCCGTCGGCTCGCCGGGCGTTCTCCGCGACTTTCCGCGGATCTCGGTGGCATTCGACACGCAGCGAACCGCTTCGACTTGCGCGCGAGTCCGAACGGTCATATATTCATCGAACCGGTTCGACGTTTTCGACCGCCGGTCCCGCATGCAATTCGACGACGAAGGAGGCAGAGTGGCCGTCACCATCTCGGACGTGGCCCGTCACGCGGGCGTCTCGCCCAGCACCGTCTCCTACGCGATCTCGGGCAAGCGCACCATCTCGCCGTCGACGCGGGAGCGGATCGACGAGGCGATCGCCGAGCTCGGCTTCACGGCGAACGCGGGCGCCCGCGCGCTGGCCACGTCGCAGACGATGGTGATCGGGCTGCTGACCCAGTTCCACCAGGACGAGTTCGCGCCGGCGATGCTCCAGTACGTGCTGCCGGTCTCCGACACGGCCCGTGAGCTCGGCTACGACATCCTGCTGGTCACGGAGGTCGACGCCACTGCAGCTCTGCGCCGGGTGACCAGCGCCGGCATGGTCGACGGCGTCGTGCTGCTCGACGTCATCCACGAGGACCCGCGGCTGGACACACTGCGCGCCGCGCAGCAGCCGGGCGCGCTGGTCGGCCTCCCGAAGCACACCGAGGGCCTCGACGTCTTCGACCTCGACTTCGGCGAGTCGGCCCGTCTGCTGGTCGACCACCTGTACGGGCTCGGCCATCGGGAGATCGTCGTGGTGTCGCCGCCGAAGCACGTCTTCGAGCGCGGAGGCGCGTACGGCTGGCGGTTCCGCGACGCGGCGCTGGAGCGCGCGGCGCGCTACGGCCTGCAGATGCACCCCTACTACGGCGAGAGCAAGCAGCCGGCGATCGGCCAGAGCATCAACGCCATCCTCGACGCCCGCCCCACCGCGACCGCCCTCATCGTGCACAACGACGCCACCATCGCGGCGCTGCCCTCGGTGCTCGCCGCCCGCGGCACGCGCGTGCCGACCGACCTGTCGGTCGTCAGCCTCTACTCCAAAGACTTCGGTCGAGCCTTCTCGCTGCCCTACACGGCGGTCGAGAGCTCGCCCGATCAGCTGGGCCAGCAAGCGGTCCGGCAGCTGGTGCAGCGGATCGCCGACCCGGAGCTCGCAGGGGCGCCGGTCACCCGATTCGTCGCACCGGAACTCACACTCCGCGGAAGCACCCGATAACCCACCCCCATCTCGAACGCAGCGAAGCACTTCCCGGACACGAAGACACAGTCAGCACATTCAAGGAGGAATACTGTGATCGCACACAAGCGCACGCGCCTCATCGGGGCCGCCGTGCTCGCCGCCGCCGTCATCGGCGGCGTCACCGCCTGCTCCGGCTCGGGCTCCGGCTCGAGCAGCAGTGCCGGAGGCACCTACACGTTCTGGGACCCGTACCCCCAGTTCGACGCCACCGCCGACTGGACCAAGCTGGTCGAGGAGTGCGGCACCAAGGCCGGAGTCACCATCAAGCGCACCGGGTACGACACCAGCGACCTGACCAGCAAGGCCCTCCTCGCCGGCCAGCAGGGCACGTCGCCCGACCTGCTGCTCGTCGACAACCCCGTGGTGTCGACCCTGGCCGATGCCGGCATCCTGACCAGCACGGCCGAGAACAAGCTCTCGACCTCCGATATCCAGAAGAACATCCTGGCGGCGGGCCAGCTGGACGGGAAAACCTACGGCGTACCCATCGGCGCGAACACGCTGGCGCTGTACTACAACAAGGCTGTGCTCAGCGCAGCCGGCGTGGACATCGCCACGGTCAAGGACTGGAGCAGCCTCACCGACGCGCTCGCCAAGGTGACCGCGGCCGGCAAGAAGGGCATCACCTTCTCGGCCATCGGCACCGAAGAGGGCAGCTTCCAGTTCCTCCCCTGGTTCTGGGGGTCCGGCGCCGACCTCAAGCACCTCGACTCCTCCAAGGCCCAGCAGGCGCTCAGCCTCTGGACCGACTGGGTGAAGAAGGGCTACGCGCCCAACTCGGTGATCAACAACACCCAGACCACCTCGTGGCAGGAGTTCGCGACCGGCGACTTCGCCTTCGGCGAGAACGGCACCTGGCAGCTCGGAAACGTGAAGAAGGCCGGCATCGACTACGGCATCCTCACCATCCCGGGCATCGACGGCGGCTCGGCCCCCGCGCCGACCGGCGGCGAGTTCATGACCCTCCCGGTGCAGAAGGACACCGCCCGGTATGCCACCTCGAAGAAGATCGCCGAGTGCCTCACCAGCACCGACGCCTTCGTCAAGACCGACACCACGCTCTCCTACATCGCCCCCACCGAGGCCGCGCAGCAGCAGCAGGTTCAGGCGAACCCGGAGCTCAAGCCCTGGGTCGACGCCGTCGCCGCGGCGAAGGGCCGCACCAGCGACAACCTCGGCACGAACTACCCGAAGATCTCGAAGGAGCTCTGGGGAGCCGTGCAGAACGCCTTGAGCGGCTCGCAGTCGCCGGCCGACGCGCTCAAGGCCGCGCAGACGGCCGCGGCTGCAGCCACCAAGTAGTCGGCACCACCCGCACCACCAGCGACAAAGGTAAAACCGATGACAACAACGCAGACAGCGGCTCCGCGGTCTGGGCCGAGCCGGACCGGTGGGGCGTCGCGAGACGCCTCACCGGTCCGCACCGGACGGCTCAGGAGGCCGCGCTCCACCCAGTGGGCGGCGTGGGCGTTCCTCGCCCCGGTCGTGATCTATCTGGTCGTCTTCTACGCGTATCCGCTCTACCGCAACGTCGAGCTGAGCGTGAAGGACTACACCGTCCGCTCGTTCGTCCAGGGCGGCGCTCCGTTCGTGGGCTTCGACAACTACGTCAAGGTCTTCCAGGACCCGACGTTCGTGCCCGCGTTCGTGCACACGGCGCTCTTCACCGTGGTCTCGATCGTCTTCCAGTTCACGTTCGGGCTGCTCCTGGCGGTCTTCTTCCATCAGAACTTCCGACTCTCCGGCACCTTGCGCGCACTGTTCCTCGTGCCGTGGCTGCTGCCGCTGATCGTCTCGGCGTCGACGTGGTCGTGGATGATGAACAGCGACTCCGGCGTCATCAACTCCGTCCTCCACACGTTCGGCATCCCGCCGGTCAACTGGCTCACCTCGCCGACGTGGGCGCTGGTCAGCGTGATCATCGCGAACATCTGGATCGGCATCCCGTTCAACCTGGTCATCCTCTACTCCGGGTTGCAGAACATCTCGGTCGACCTGTACGAGGCGGCCTCCCTCGACGGCGCCAACGCCTGGCAGAAGTTCTGGCGGATCACCTTCCCGCTGCTGCGCCCGGTGTCGGCGATCACGATCCTGCTGGGGCTCGTCTACACGCTGAAGGTGTTCGACATCATCTGGATCATGACCCGCGGCGGCCCGGGCGACTCGTCGACCACCTTCTCGATCTGGTCGTATCAGCTGGGCTTCGGCTCGACCCTCCCCGACCTCAGCCCCGCGGCGGCGGTCGGCAATCTGCTGATCGTCCTCGCGCTGGTCTTCGGTCTCATCTACATCCAGGTGCAGCGGAAGCAGGACAACGCATGAACGGCAAGCGACCGTGGTGGAAGACGGCTCTCGGCGTCGTGCTGACGGCGGTGATGCTCTTCCCGGTCTACTGGATGGTGAACGTCTCGCTCACGCCGACATCGCAGATGCGCAAGAACCCGCCGGACTGGTTCCCGATCCACCCGACGTTCGAGGGCTACCAGGCCGTCATCAGCCAGCAGATCCCGTACCTCGTCACCAGCCTGATCGTGGGGCTCGGCACCGTCGTGCTCACGGTGGCGCTGTCGGCGCCGGCGGCGTACTCGCTGGCCAAGCTGCGCCCGCGCGGTCGCGGCGTGCTCAACTTCGTGCTGCTCATCGCACAGATGATCCCCGGGATCATCATGGCGATGGGGTTCTACGCGATCTACATCAACCTGGGCATCCTGAACACGATCCCCGGTCTGATCATCGCGGACTCGACGATCGCCGTGCCGTTCGGCGTGCTCATCTTCACGGCGTTCATGTCGGGCATCCCCGACGAGCTCATGAGCGCCGCGAAGATCGACGGCGCGGGATCGTGGCGCACCTTCCGCTCGATCGTGCTGCCGGTGAGCCGCAACTCGATCGTCACGGTGTCGCTGTTCGCGTTCCTCTGGGCGTGGTCGGACTTCATCTTCTCGTCGACGCTGAACGCCGGCGGCAGCCTCCAGACGATCACCCTCGGCATCTACAAATACATCGGCAACAACAACCAGGAGTGGAACGCGATCATGGCGACCGCGGTCGTCGCGTCGATCCCGACCGCGGTGCTGCTGGTCCTGGCGCAGAAGTACGTCGCCGCCGGCGTGACCGCAGGGGCGGTGAAGGACTGACATGACGACGATTCCCTCCGGGTTCTCGTTCGACATCGACGAGATCCCGTTCTCGCATCGCGGCGCCTGGTTCGACCTCTCCCGCGTGATCGGCCTGCACGAGCGCGCCGACGACCTGCACCTCGTCTCCCACCAGACCGGGATGCATCCCGTGCTGCGCCTGAGCCCCGAGCGTGCAGGCGGCGCTGTCGCCGCCCGCGTCGAGGCGACGCCCGCCGTCCTGACCTGGATCGCCGGCGACGGCACCGTGCGCGCCGCCTTCGACGGCACGTCCGCGATCCGGTTCTCGGGCGACGGCCTGGGGATGCGGTACGCGACGGGTGCGCGACTCACTCCCTTCACCGGGAGCTTCCTCTTCACCGATCCGCTCGACGGCGGAATCGTGCTCACGAGCTACGAGACGGGGCGGCGCTACCGGTTCACGGTGCTGCGCGGGCACGCCGAGGTCGTGGGCGACGGCGTGCTGGGCGACGCCGAGCGCGCCGTCGTGCTCGCGGCGGACGAGCCGTGGGAGGTCGCCGTCGAGGAGTTCGAGACCGGACGCCCGGCGTACCGGTCCGATGCGTCGTTCGACGAGGTGGCCCGCCGTGCGGCCGACGCGTTCGGCGCCTACGCCGCGGCGCTCGTGCCCGACGCCAGCAGAAGCGGCGGCAGCGATGCCGCGGTCAAGGCCGCCTACGTGCTCTGGTCGGCGACGGTTCGGCCGGCCGGGTTCCTCGGCCGCGAGGCGATCCTCATGTCGAAGCACTGGATGGACAAGGTGTGGAGCTGGGACCACTGCTTCAACGCCATCGCCCTGGCCCCGGCCGATGTCGACGCAGCTCTCGACCAGTTCCTCCTGCCGTTCGACCATCAGGAGGCCGGCGGCGCACTGCCGGACTCGCTCACGCACTCGGAGATCCTCTACAACTTCGTCAAGCCGCCCATCCACGGCTGGGCGTTCCGGAGGATCGAGGCCCGCGCTGCACGTCCACTCAGCGCGAGCGAGCTCGCGGCGGTGTACGGGGCCCTGGCCTCCTGGACGCGGTTCTGGCTCGACTTCCGCCGCGCGCCGGGACACGCTCTGCCCTACTACCAGCACGGCAACGACAGCGGTTGGGACAACTCCACGACCTTCGACGCGTCGCGCGTGATCGAATCGCCCGATCTCGCGGCGTTCCTGCTCCTGCAGCTCGACGAGCTCTCCTCATTGGCGAACCGCGTCGGCGAGTCGCCGCGCGAGTGGGGGCGCGCACGCGGCGAGCTCGCCCGCGCGCTGTTCGACGAACTCTGGACGGGCGACGCCTTCATCGCGCGCGCGGTGGAGTCGCGCGCGTCCAGCGCCGCATCGAGCCTCCTGAACTGCCTGCCCATCGTGCTGGGCGCCGACCTGCCACCGGGAATCGCGGACCGGCTCGCGGTGACCATCGAGGAGCACCTCACCGACTGGGGACCGGCCACGGAGCCGGTCGCCTCACCGCTCTACGAGAGCGACGGCTACTGGCGCGGCCCGATCTGGGCGCCCTCCACCGCGCTCATCGAGGACGGGCTGCGTCGCGCAGGTCAGGCGTCGCTCGCCGACCGGGTGGCCGACGGCTTCCGCCGCGCGTGCGAGGCCTCCGGGTTCGCCGAGAACTTCGACGCGGTCACCGGGCGGGGATTGCGCGATCGCGCCTACACCTGGACGGCGAGCGTGTACCTGGCTCTCCGGCACGACGCCGCCGAGCGCGCGGGCTCCGCCGGCGCCGGCAGCGAGAAGGAAGACATACCCGCATGACGAGCACGACCGACCCGGCGCGTCCGGCGGCCGCGGCGACGATCGCCGGCGGCCCCGTCGCGCCCTCCACCTCGGTGCTGCGCCCGCTCCCGCTCGACCAGGTGCGCATCCGCGGCGGCTTCTGGGGTGAACGGCAGGAGCTCAACGCGCGCACGACCATCGCGCACTGCCAGACGTGGATGGAGCGCATCGGCTGGATCGCCAACTTCGACGCCGCCGCGGCCGGAACCGTCGCGCAACGGCACCACGGCATCGAGTTCGTCGACTCGGAGGTCTACAAGCTGCTCGAGGCCATGGCCTGGGAGCTCGGACGCGAGCACTCGGACGACCTCGCGGCCCGCTACGACGCGCTCGCCGAGCGCGTGGCCGCCGCCCAGGAGCCGGACGGCTACCTGCACACGAGCTTCGGCCGGCCGGGCCAGCGCCCCCGCTACAGCGACCTGGAGTGGGGACACGAGCTGTACTCGTTCGGCCACCTCCTCCAGGCGGCCACCGCACGGCTGCGCACCGGGCACGACGACCGTCTCGTGGAGGTCGCCCGCGCCCTGGCCGACCACGTCTGGTCGGAGTTCGGGCCGGCGGGCCGGGATGCGGTGTGCGGCCATCCCGAGATCGAGGTCGCGCTCGCCGAGTTCTCGCGGGCGACGGGGGAACCGCGGTATCTGGAGCTTGCGCGCATCTTCGTGGAACGGCGCGGCCGGCGGCAGCTGGCGACGACGCTCTTCCAGGGCTCGGAGTACTTCCTCGACGATGTGCCGGTGCGCGATGCCGAGGTGCTCCGCGGCCACGCCGTGCGGGCGCTCTACCTCGCGGCCGGAGCGGCGGACGTCGCTGTCGAGACCGGCGACGACGAGCTGCTCGAGGCGGTGAAGACCCAGTGGGCGAACACCGTCGCCCGGCGCACCTACATCACCGGCGGCATGGGGTCGCACCACCAGAACGAGGAGTTCGGCTCCGACTTCGAGCTGCCGCCCGACCGCGCCTACTCGGAGACCTGCGCGAGCATCGCGTCCGTGATGCTCGGGTGGCGGCTGCTGCTGCAGACCGGCGAGGCACGGTACGCCGACCTCATCGAGCGCACGCTGTTCAACGCGTTCGCGGTCTCGCCGCGGGAGGACGGGCGGGCCTTCTACTACGCCAACACGCTGCACCAGCGCGAGCACGGCAGCGAACCCTCCGACGACGAGCTGAGCGAGCGTGCCGAGGCGAGCCTGCGTGCTCCCTGGTTCGAGGTCTCGTGCTGCCCGACCAACGTCGCGCGCACGCTGGCGAGCCTGGCGGGGTACTTCGTGACGGTGGGCGACGCGTCCGTGCAGGTGCATCAGTACGCCGACCTCGACGTCGACACGCGCACCGCCGACGGGACTCCGGTCGCCTTCAGCCTGCGCACGGGCTACCCGTTCGAGGGCGGGGCCGAGCTCACCGTGCGGGAGGCCGGGCGCTTCCGGCTCCAGCTGCGCATCCCGGAGTGGGCGCGCGGCTCGGCGACGGCCTCCGTCAACGGGGAGGAGGTGCCCGTCGACGGTGCCTACCTGACGGTCGACCGGGAGTTCGCCGCCGGCGACGTGGTCGCGCTGACCCTCGATCTGCGGCCCCGGCTGGTCCTCCCCTCGCCCCGCATCGACGCCGTGCGCGGAACCGTCGCGATCGAGCGCGGTCCGTTCGTGCTCTGCCTGGAGTCGGTGGACCTCCCGCCCGAGGCCGTCTTCGAAGAGCTGCGCATCGACCCCGCGGCGCGGCTGCGGTCGACGGCCGACGGCGCGATCGCGACGATGGTGACCGGCGGCGCGCCCGATGACGCCGGGACGCAGTGGCCGTATGCGGCGGCGGAGCCCGGGCACGCGGACCAGCCCGGGCACGCCTCGACCACCCGGTTCGAGGCGGAGCTGCATCCGTACTTCGCGTGGGCGAACCGCGGGCCGAGCCTGATGCGCGTCTGGCTACCGCGCGCCTGAGAGACCGCCCGGCTGCCGGCCGACGTCATCGGTGCCGGCAGCCGGGCCCCATCCGCAGGGATCGGAGCGGGCCGCTCACCGCCCCGCCAGCGAGCCTCCGATGCCGCCGACGCTGAAGTAGCGGTTGAGCACCGCGAACACGACGATCGGCGGGATCATCATGACGACCGCGACGCTCATCACCGGACCCCAGTCGGTCTGGTTCTGCTGGAAGAACGTCTGCAGCCCGATCGGGAGCGTGTAGTTCTGGTCGGATCGCAGGAAGATGACGGCGACCAGGTAGTCGTTCCACGCCAGGAGGAACGCGAAGATCGCGGTCGACAGCACTCCGGGGAGCGAGTTGCGCAGCACCACCCGCCAGAAGCTGCCGAATACCGAGCAGCCGTCCATCCAGGCGGCCTCCTCGAGGCTGATCGGGATCGAGTCGAAGTACGCCGCCATCATCCAGATGGCCACGGACATGCTTCCGCCGACATAGAGGATCACGATGCCGCCGAGGGAGTCGACCAGACCGAGCCCGGCGAACAGGATGAACAGCGGGATGATCGCGGTGATCACCGGCAGCGACTGGATCACGAACAGCGTCAGCGAGAAGCCGCCCACCAGCCTCCCGCGACCCCGGGACAGCACGTAGCCCGCCGGTGCGGCGATCAGGACGGAGACCACGACGGTCGCGAGAGTGACGATCAGGCTGTTCGTCACCCAGACGCCGAGGTCGGTGGAGGCGATCACGGTGAGGTAGTTCTCGATCGTCGCGCCGGTCTGGGCGCTGCCGAGAGCCGGTTGCAGCGAGAGCAGTACGACAGCCGCGAGCGGGACGAGAACGATGGCCGTGATCACGGCGAGCAGCGAGAAGCGCCACCAGCGGCCGCGGTCGTCCGTCTGGCGCGGTCGCCGCGCCACCGTCGGTGTGGTCTGCCGGGCGAGAGTCGTCATTCGATGGCCGCCTTTCGGATCTGCCGGTAGAGGGTGACGCTCACGATGACGAGCACGATCGTCATCAGGAAGGCGATGGCCACGCCTGGACCGGTCTGGAAGTTCTGGAACACCGTCGTGTAGGCGAGGACGACGAGTGTCTGTGTCGAGTCGACGGGGCCTCCTCCCGTGAGCAGGAAGATCGTCGGGAAGTCGTTGACGCAGAAGATCGTCATCAGGATCCAGCTGATGTAGGTCGACCGCGAGATCATCGGGAGCGTGATGAACCGGAAGGTCTTCCAGCCGGAGGCGCCGTCCACCCGCGACGCCTCGTAGACGTTCGCGTCGACCGACGCGAGCGCCGAGGACATCATCATCATCATGAACGGGAAGCTGACCCAGACCTTGAAGAGGCAGACCGTCACCTGGGCGAGCAGCGGGTCGGCGAGGAAGAGCACGTCGCCGAAGCCCAGTGCCTTGGCCAGCACCGGGAGCGGGCTCTGCGGGGTCGCGACCAGCCAGTTCCACGCGGTGGACGACACCACGATCGGCACGACCCACGGCAGGAGCAGCAGCACCTTCAGGAGGCCGTTCGCCGGCACCCGGGTGCGGAGGAGGAGCGCCAGCCCGAGGCCGATCGCCCAGCTCCCGAACACGCCGACCACGGTGAAGACGACCGTGAACCAGGCGGCGTGCCAGAACTGCGGCGAGGTCAGCACGGTCGCGTAGTTCTGCAGGCCGACGAACGTGCCGGCGTCGACCAGGTCGCCGTTGCGCAGCGATTGCTGGCCGGCGTAGAGCAGGGGGTAGAGGTTGAGCAGCAGGAGCAGCAGGATCGCGGGCGTCGCGAACAGCACGAGGGTCAGGACGGCCGAGTTCGGGCGCCCGGGCCTGCGGGCTCCGGGGCGTCCCGGACCCGCGACGGCGACGCCGCGGCGCGCGCGGCGGACGGAGTCCAGCGTTGTCGGTGTGGCCATCGTCGTCACTTCTGCTGGGAGGTCAGCGTCTTCTGCAGGGTCTGCAGAGCCTCCTTCGGCGTGGCCTTGAGCGAGAGGATGCTCTGCGCCCAGGTCGTCATCGCGGGCGTGCTGTCCACGAGGGTCACGTCGGCGAACAGCGCGTCGCCTCCCGGCGCGGCCCAGGTCTTGCAGATCGGCTGCCACTTCTCGATCATCGCCACGGCGTTCGCGTCGGACCGGAACTCCTTCGTCTGCGCGATCGACTTCAGAACCGGGAGGCCGATGCCGGTGTTCTGCGTCCAGAGCGGCGCCATGTTCTTGTAGTAGTAGGTCAGGAACGCCTCCGAGCCCTTCTGGCTCGGGGTGTGCTTGTACATCATGATGTTGTTCGGGAAGTACAGCGCCCCCTTGCCGCCGCGCGCTCCTGTGAGCGGGTCGGTCACGGCCATGTCCTGCACGAGCGGACCGCCGAGCACCTGGGCGAGGCCGGGTCCCTCGAAGCCCATGCCGAACGTGCCGGCCTTCCACTGCGTCTGCGCGTTGGTCGTCGAGTAGCTGACGCTGCCCGGGTCCATGTAGCCCTTGCGGACGAGCTCGACGACGAACTCGAGCGCCTCGATGTTGGCGGGCGTCACGCAGTCGGGCTTCTGCTCGGCGTTGAACAGGCCACCGCCGTTGTTGATGAGGAGGCCGACCAGCGACTGGAAGCCGTTGCCCTGCGCCCCGGACGCGATGCCGAATCCGAACACGCCGATCTTCTTGAGCGCAGCGCTGACGTCGAGATACGACTGCCAGTCGGTGGGCGCCTCGACGCCCGCCTTCTGGAGGAGGGATCTGCGGTACCAGAGCGCCCGCATGTCGAGGTTGTACGGGACGGCGACGTAGCCCTTGCTCGTCTTCATCGTGTCGAGGACCCCCGGAAGGAAGTCGTCCAGCATCCCGTTGCCCTTCCAGGAGTCGAGAAGCGAGTCCGCGTACGCGATGTAGTTCTTCTCGGCGAACTGGAACGCCTGCGTCCCGCTGCCGCTGCTGACGGCCGGCCCGGTGTTGGAGGCGATCGCCGAGGCGAACGTCGTCGTGAAGTTGGACCACTGCACCGCCTGGTAGCCGGCCGCCGGGAGCCCGTCTGCGGGCTTGTAGGCGAGGGCGATCTTCTTGTCCAGCGGTGAGAAGGCCGTCCCTCCCCACGGCATGTTCCAGAACTTGACGGTGGACGACGCCGCGCCTCCCGGCGAGCTGCACGCCGCCAGCGCGGCGAGGACGGCGAGTCCGCCGGTGCCGGCGAGCAGTCCTCGGCGGGAGACGCTTCCCGAAAGCAATCCGTTCGTCATGCGTGTCTTCTCCTCCATCGGCCGGACCTTGCCGGCGGCTTTCTTCGTCGAACACCTGGGAGAGGTGGGTCCTCGAACTCGATCATTTGCGCAACTCTGTGCCGTCGGTTCGAGGTTGTCGGCCATGTTTTCAGCAATCGTGGATGGGCGCAAGACGCAGTGGCTACGAAAGTTTGCGCAACGACGGTGGCCCGGATAGGCTGCGGGCATGAGTGGCGAGGGTGTCAGACGCGAGCGGCCGACCCTCTCCGATGTCGCGGAGCGGGCGGGCACGAGCATCCCGACCGTGTCGAAGGTGCTCCGCGGCGGCACCGACGTCTCGCCAGCGACCCGCGACCGGGTCATGGAGGCCGTGCGTGCCGTCGGCTATGCGCGTGCGGCGCGGGCGACCGCCGGGGAGTCCGACGCTCCCGCGATGATCGACCTGGTCGTCAACCACGTGCACGGAACGTGGGCCAACGGCGTCCTCACCGGCGTCGAGAGTGCGGCGACCGCGGCGAACGTCGACGTCGTCATCACGGTCGCCCGCGACGACGGCAACTGGGTGTCCCGCCTGCTGCGCCGACCGTCGCACGGCGCGATCGTCGTCTTGGTCGACCCGGCTCCGGCCCACTTCGCGGCGCTGGAGGCCGCCCGCATCCCGGTCGTACTGGTCACCCCGATGAGCGAGCCGAGCGCGCCGGCGATGCGCGTGGGTGTGACCAACTGGGACGGCGGCCGCACCGCGGCCGAGCACCTCCTCGGGCTCGGGCACGAGCGCTTCGCCGTGGTCGGCGGCGACCGCGCGCACCTCTACAGCCGGGCCAGGATCGACGGCTTCCGGTCGGCACTGGAGGTTCAGGGCGGCCGGCCGCCGGTGATCGTGCACGGCGACTGGGACCGCGGGAGCGCGGCGGCCGCCATCGCCCCCGTGCTCGCAGGGCCCGACCGGCCGACGGCGGTGTTCGCCTGCTCCGATCTGATGGCGATGGGCGTCTACGACGCGGCGAGAGCGGCGGGGCTGCGGGTGCCGGAGGATCTGAGCGTCGTCGGGTTCGACGACGTTCCGGAGGCGAGCTGGGGCTCACCCCCGCTGACGACGGTGCGCCAGCCGATCACCGAGATGGGCGAGGCGGCCGTGCGGCTGCTCCTCTCCGCCGATGCCGCGGCCGACCCCGCGCCTGCGGAGCTGCCGCGCGTCGATCTGTCCACGAGCCTGGTGGTGCGGGCGTCGACGCGGCGGGTCGCCGGTTGAGAGGAGCCGCCGACCTCACGCGCTCGCGAATGCCTGCCTGACCTCCTCATGCGGGAGGGCGTAGCTGGCGTGCCCGTCGCGGCCGACGGTGTCGCGCGCGGCGACGAGCGCGTTGAGCACCGCTTCTTCTGTGGCCTCGACGACCGCGGCGAAGAACGGGTCGATGCTGCCCCACGCGACGTGCTCGAGGTGCTCGACGGCGATGTCGCCGCCGGTCATCCGCGAGCTGAGACCTCCCCTGTTCGCGGTCGAGAACGCGAGGAAGATGTCGCCGGAGAAGTGGCTGCCCGTCGTGCCGGTGCGCGCGAGTCCGAGCGGGACCCGCCGCGCGAGTGCCTCGCACTGCCCCGGCAGCAGCGGGGCGTCGGTGGCGACGACGACGATGACGCTGCCCGCGCCCGCCGTCGCGCGCGCAGCGGTGCCGGTGTCGCGCTCGAACCAGTCGGTCGTCTCCATCGGGTTGGGCGCCTTCGAGCGCGGGCCGAGCGGGCGCCCGGCGACGCGGAGCTCGGCCCGCGACCCGAAGTTCGCCTGGAGGAGCACGCCGACCGTCCACGCGTTCGATCCGGAGCGGACCATGCGCGACGCGGTTCCCGTGCCGCCCGTGAAGCCGTAGCAGTTCATGCCGGTGCCTCCGCCCACGCCGCCCTCGGCGACCGGTCCGGTGGTCGCCGCGTCGAGGGCCGCGATGGCGTGCTCGGGGCGGACGGTGTCGGCGTTGATCTCGTTCAGGTAGCCGTCCCAGGTCTCGCCGACGACGGGCAGCATCCACTGCGCCGCGGTGACCGGGTCGTTCTGCGCCAGCCACACGTCCACACCGCGGTGCACGGCCCCGACCGCGTGGGAGTTCGTGATCGCGATCGGGGTCTGGAACTGGCCGGCCTCCTCGATCCAGGACCGGCCCGTGAGCTCGCCGTTGCCGTTGAGCACCGAGATGCCGGCCGCGCACGGAACGCCGGCGGCGTGCCGCCCGCGGGGGAGGATGGCGGTCACGCCGGTGCGGGCGACGGCCGGGGTGTCCTCCACGATGGTGGTGAACCCGACCTCCACGCCGGGCACGTCGGTGATGGCGTTCCACCGGCCGGGCTCGCCGTCGAAGGGGATGCCGAGGTCGCGGGCTCGGGGTGCGGCCGGCGTCGTGCGGGTGAGGTCGTTCACTGCTCCTCCTCGTCGGCAGGGTTGGGCAGGGTCCAGCGGTCGTGCGACCGCGGCCGGAGATAGAGGAAGTAGTACGGGAAGCCGATGGCGAAGAGCGCCCCGGTGACGGCGACCGGCACCCAGTCCGCCACGATGTTCTCGTAGATGATCACGATCGTGGCGAGGACCATCACGATCGGCACGACAGGCCACAGCGGCATCCGGTACTCGGCGCGGGACGACGTGCGGTTGAGCCGCCCCACGAAGGCCGCGACGCCGACCAGCAGGTAGGTGACGAGGAGGTTGCCACCGGTGATGATCAGCAGCACGTCGAACGGGACGAGCCAGAGGCAGAGCGCCCCGATGGCACCGACCACGAGGGTCGCCGCGATCGGCGTGTGGAAGCGCGGATGCACGTGGGCCAGTGGGCGGCCCAGCCAGTCGGGCCAGGTGCGGTCGCGCGCCGACGAGTAGAGCAGCCGCCCCATCTGCAGCATGATCGCCAGCACCGCGTTGATGATCGCGATCGCGATGCCCAGGCTGACGATGGTGTTGAGCACCGTGCCGCCGCGCGCCTCCATGAAATAGGTCATCGGGTCGGCGGCGCCCACCAGCTTCTGCATGCTGGGTGTGCCGAGCAGCACGGCGACGAGCGGGATGAACTCGGCGGCGACCGTGATCGCGAGCGACCAGAGGATCGCCCGCCCGATCGTCGAGCGGGCCTGCTTGGTCTCCTCGGCGTAGTAGACCGCGGTGCCGTAGCCGTTGTAGGCGAACAGGGCCGTCGCCGTGAACGAGACGACGAGCCCGGCCGACGCGCCGACGAGCACACCGCCGGGTCCGGAGGTCGTGGCTTCCCACAGCACCGACACCGGCTGGGTGACGTTGACGAACCCGAGCAGCGCGAGCACGACGAGCGCGGCGACCTCGATGAGCAGGAAGGCCCCGGTGACCCACGCGTTGGCCTTGATGCCGAAACAGGCGATGATCGCCGTGGCGACGATCACGACGATGCCGACCCAGTTCGCGTTCAGGCTGCTCGAGAGCACGCCGAGGTAGGTGCCGGCCCCGGACGCGATGACGCCGAGGATCAGGATGCCTCCGACGAGGGTGAGCCCGAACAGCGCGAATCCCGCAGGTTTGCCGAGCACCCGGGCGACGAAGGCGTACTCGCCCCCGGTGATCGGGAACGCACTCGACAGCTCGGCATAGCAGAAGGCGACGAGCACGCCGACGATCGCCGCGACTCCGAAGGCGATGGCGGAGGCGCCGCCGATGCCGTTGATGACCGACGGCATGATGATGAACACGCTCGAGGCGGGCGTCACCGCCGACAGCGTGATGAGGACGTTCTCGCGGAACGTCAGCGAACGGGAGAGATCCTGGGCGTATTTGACGGCCTCGCCGTCGACGGGCCGAGACTTGGCACCGGCGACCTGCGCTGCCGCGCCGAGGTCTGCGGCGAACTCGTCACTCATTCCTTGCCTCCTTCTGCGGAGGGATGGGCTCGTCGATGAACCCAACCGATTTGACTGGTGAGTCAATCAGCATCGGTGCAGAGAGTCAAGCGATTAAAGGCGCAGTTCGCACGAACTGACTCGCCAGTCAGAACAAGTTGTCCGAACGCGCGTCGAGTAGAGTGTGCTCATGGCGAAGGCGGCACCCCACGAACGGCAGTCGCAGCTGGTCGACGCGGCGATGGAGGTCATCCGTGACCGCGGCATCATCAACATGCGCATCCAAGACGTCGCGCGCCGCGCCGGCGTCTCCACCGGCACGGTGCACTACCACTTCACCGACATCGACCGGCTCATCTACGACGTGCACACCTGGGCGTGCGAGCGGTTCTTCGCCAAGCGGATGGCCGCGGTCACCGAGGAGTCGGACGCCCGGGATCAGCTCGTGCGGATGGTCCGGTCGGGGCTCCCCGAGAACGCCGACGATGCTGTCGTGGTCGCGATGTACGAGATCGACCTCTACTCGCGGGCGCGCGAGGACCCCGCCCACTCGCTGCTGACGCAGGCGCTGTTCGACCGTCAGGTCGCCCTGTACTTCTCGGTGCTGCAGCTGGGAGCAGCGCAGGGCCACTTCACGCTCACCGCTCCAGCTCTCGATATCGCGCAGAACCTGGTCGCGCTGGAGGACTCCTACGGCCTCCACATCATCAGCGGCAACCGCTCGACGCCGGTCGAACGCTGCCAAGAACTGATCCTCGGGTATGCCGGAGCGGCGACGGGATGGCCGGGGCCGGCGGCCTGATCCGGTGCCGGCGCCGGATCGTCGTCGACTCGTCGCCAGCCCGAAATCGCACCGAAACCCCCGGCTCCTAGATTCGGAGGATGACGGCGCCTTTCATTCTCATGTCGTGCGCATACTGCGGGCAGGATCGGCCGGTCGCGGCCGGCGGAAAGCTGCCCATCCACTTCCTCGGCAACGGCGAACCGTGCGCGGGATCCGACCTCGACTCCGTCGACTTCGACGCCGACCCGGTGCGCTCCGCCGCGATCGCCTACGTGATGCGGGCGGCGGCGCGCAGGCTCACGCCGTTCCGCGGCGCGACCGCGAAGGGCAGGTAAGCGCCCCTATCCGGCGGTTTTCGGGGCCACTGCGTGCCCCTCGGCGGGTCGCGCAGCTTCCTCATCGGCGTCTTCGGCTCCTGAGACGAACGATTCGATCGCCGCGGCGTGCTCGTGCGCCCAGGTGTTGAGCGTCTCGATCGGGGCGATGAGAGTGCGGCCGAGGTCGGTGAGCCGGTAGTCGATCCGCCGCGACGGCCCTTCGACGCGATCGAGCAGCCCGTACCCCTGCAGCCTCCGGAGGGTCTCGGTGAGCACCTTGCGGGAGACGCCGCCGATGCGGTCGACGAGCTCACCGTGCCGGAGCGGCCGGGACCCGAGGGCGAAGAGGACGAGCGCTGACCACTTGTCTGCGAGGATCTCGACGGCCAGGCGGGTCGGGCAGTCCGCGAGGAACGACGAAGCCGAATTCTGCACCAGGCCACGGTACCTCGCGGTAACGAGGTGCTCCGTAACGTGAACTGCGAACCCCGACCACCGGGGTCGGGTTCGGCAGGAGGTCGCAATGTCCAAAGTCGTGGTGTTCGACGAGCTGGGAGGTCCGGAGGTGCTGCACGTGGTCGAGGAAGGACCGCTCGCGCCGTCGGCGGGGGAGGTCCGGGTGCGGATCGAGGCCTTCGCCCTCAACCCGCTCGATACGATGCTGCGAACGGGAGCGCTGCCGGTTCCGGTGCGGCTGCCGAACGCGCGGACCGGCGTCGAGGCGACCGGTGTCGTCGATGCTCTCGGGCCGGGCGTCGGCACGTTGTCGGTCGGGGATCCGGTGATCGTGACCGCCGTACCCGACTCCGACGTCCGCGGCGTCGCCGCCGAGTACACCAACCTGCCGAGCAGTTCGCTCGTCCGGCGCCCTGCCGGACTGGAGGTGGCAGAGGCCGCGGCGGTCTGGGTCGGCTTCTCGACCGCGTACGGGGTTCTCGTCGCGGTCGCCGACCTGCGGGAGGGCGATTCGGTGCTGGTGACCGGCGCCTCGGGCAGCGTCGGCAGGGCGGCTGTTCAGGTCGCGGCTCGGGTGGGGGCGCGCCCGATCGCGATCACCCGTGATCCCGCGAAGACCGACGCATTGCGCGCCGCCGGCGCCGACGCGGTCGTCGTGGCGGGCAGGGACGACCTCGCGGAGGCCGTTCGCTCGCACACCGCGCAGACAGGAGCGGACGTGGTGCTCGACCTGGTCCGCGGCCCGGGTCAACGGGAGCTCCTCGCGGCCGCCCGGACGGGTGGCCTGCTGGTGGAGGCCGGCTTCCTCGATCCGCGTCCGACTCCGGCTCCGGCGGACGATCGGGTGCGGATCGTCGGCTACCGCGGTTTCGACCACCTCGGCGACCCGGACGTCGTCGCGCGGATGGCCTCCTTCTTGGAGGAAGGAGTGGCCGCGGGCGGCCTGCGACCGGTCGTCGAGCGCGTCTTCGATCTCGATCACGTCGTGGACGCCTACCGGCTCCTCGAGTCCCGGCGGCACTCCGGCGGAAAGATCGTCGTGACGATCTGAACGCCGCTTGACCTCAAGCGCTTGAGGTCTGTTCTGATGGAGGCATGACCAGGTTCAGTATCCAGGACATGTCCCGGCAGAGCGGGCTCAGCGAGCCGACGCTGCGGTACTACGAGGAGGTCGGCCTGCTCGGGCCGATCGCCCGCGACGAGAGCAGCGGGCACAGGAGGTACAGCGACGACGACCTCGACGCGGCGCAGGTGCTCTCGTGCCTGCGTGCGATGGGCGTCGGCATCGATGACATGCGCACGTACCTCGCCAACAGGCGTGACGGCCACGAGAAGGCGGCCGAGCAGCGGGACATCCTGCTGCGACACGCCGACCGCGTCGAGGAGCAGATCGTCACGCTGCGCACCCACCTCGACTACCTCCGGGCGAAGGCGGCGCTGTGGGACGCCCGCGACCGTGCCGACGCCGCTGCGGAGGCGGAGGCGCACGTCGAGCTGGAGGCCGTCCTCCCTCGTCTCGAGGCGGTGCTGCGATGAGCGGCGCGACGGTTCTCGTCACCGGTGGCACCGGCTATCTCGGCACCCGGCTGATCGCCGACCTGCTCGCGTCCGGCGTCGAGGTGCGCACGACGGTGCGGAGCCTCGACCGGGCCGACGAGGTGCGGGAGGCCGTGCGGCGCGGCGGCGCGGATGATGCCGGGCTGACGTTCGCTGCGGCATCGCTGACCGACGACGACGGCTGGCCCGCTGCGATGGCGGGCATCGAGGACGTCTACCATGTCGCCTCGCCGATGATCCAGGCGGACGACCCCGACGAGGTCGTCGTGCCGGCGCGCGACGGGGCGCTGCGGGCGCTCCGCGCCGCCCGCGACGCCGGAGCGCGGCGGGTGGTGCTCACCTCGTCGTTCGCGGCCGTGGGGTACTCGCCGAAGCCCGTGCGCGACTACGACGAGTCCGACTGGACCGACCCGGCCACGCCGGGGCTGCCGGCCTACCCGCTGTCGAAGACGGTCGCCGAGCGCGCCGCGTGGGACTTCGTCGAGCGGGAGGGCGGCGACACGGAGCTGGTCGTCGTCAACCCGACCTGGATAGCCGGGCCGACCCTCACCGCCTCTGCACGCTCGTCGCTCGCGCTGTTCACCGGCATGCTCGACGGCCACCTGGCCGCGGTCCCTCGGCAGCGGTTCGGCATCGCGGACGTGCGCGATGTCGCCGCCGCTCACCGCGCGGCCATGGCCACGCCGGGCGCCGCGGGAAAGCGCTACCTGGTGCTCGCGGACGGGCCGACGATGACGTTCCTCGACGTCGCGAACGTGCTCCGGGCGGAGCTCGGCGACCTGGCGCGTCTGGTGCCTACCGCGGAGCTGCCGGGGGAGGAGCCCGCTGCGCTCGTCATCCACAACGAGCGGGCGAAGGCGGAGCTCGGGCAGCGGCCACGGCCGGCGCGGGAGACGATCGTCGAGACGGCCGTGAGCCTCCGCGACCTGGGGATGCTTGCTGCCACCTCCAGCTAATTGAGGTATCCTCACAATCAGAGACGAGGGCGAGTCGCGCCTGGCGGCAACGGCCGGCGACTCGCCCTCGCACCGCCGAGACGTGAGTAATCGCGGGTTGCGGAGGTCCGAAACCCGCGATTCCGCACGTCTGGTGCGGGCCGGGGGCCGGGGGCCTAGACTCGCACGGCTCGCAGCGCGAGCCAGGCGGCCGTCCGGTCGTCCGCGTCGGCGAAGGACAGGCCGAGGAGGCCTTCGATGCGCTGCACGCGGGTCGCCAGGGTCTGCCGGTGGATGCCGAGCCGGTCGGCAGCCGCGCCCCAGGCGCCGTTCTCCGCCAGGAACACGCGCAGCGTCTCGAGCAGGTCGCCGTGCGCGCCTGCCGGGTCGCGGAGCGGGTCGAGCAGGCGGGCGAGGCGGCGGTTGTCCGCCTCGGGCAGGCGGTCGAGCACGAAGGCGATCGTCGGGATCGAGCTGTAGTGCACGACGCGACGGCCCTCGGCGCGCGCCGCCTCCAGGGCCTGAGCGGCCTCGCCCGCGCTCGCCGCGAGGGCATCCGTGGGCGCAGACACACCGAAACCCAGGAACAGTGCCGACGAGTAGGCCTCCACACGCGCGCCGACCTCGTCGACGTGGTCGTCGCGGAGGAAGCCGGTCACCACGCCGTGGGCCTGGGTGAGGATGTGCGCGGCGCCGAGCTCGTTGAGCCACAGCGAGACGAGGCGCTCGACGTCGACCGACGCGGAGCGGGCGGTGAGGGCGAACGCCGTCAGCGTCGTCTCGTGCACGCCCCACCGGCGCAGCAGGGAGGCGGCCGGCTCGCCTCCCGCGAGGAGGACCTCCATCAGCACGCCGCGGCCGAGGCGTTCGGTGCGCGTGGGGTCGTCGGTGCGCAGCACCAGATCGAGGAGGGCGGCGGTCTGCGAGCCGAGCTCTCGCGCGCGGCTGGACGACTCGGTGCGGGGACTGACGATGAGCTGGGCGGACAGGTCCTCGCCCGGCCCGACGGCGTGCACCTGCAGGGAGCGGTGACGCACGCGCACCGGGCGGCCCAGCGCGACCGCGACCGCGTCCTGCACGTGGAGGCCGCCGGCGCCCGCCGTCGTGATCACCTGGCCGTGCCGGTCCAGCAGCACCGCCCAGCCGTCGATGCGGTGCGCGAGCTCGGCGACCACACCCGAGACGCCGCCGCGCCGGGCCGCCAGCGTCAGCACCTTCATGGCGCTGGTCACGGCGCGGTCCTCTGCGGCCTGGTCGACGGCCAGGAGCGCGGTGAGCGCGGGGAGCAGGACCTCCTCCGGCTCCGCGGTGCCGACGATGGCCGTGATGCCCGCCTCCTCCAGCAGGGCGAGCGCGCCGGGGTCGTCGCTGTGCGTCACCACGACCGCGCTGCGCAGGGCGGCGGCGCGTGGGTCCTCGCCGCCGAACACCGCCGCGATCTCGGGAGCGGAGGCCACGACGAGCGTCGCGAACGAGGCGCGTCCGACCAGCGAGAACTCGCTCAGCCGCACGACGCCGTCGACCGGCGTGCCCGTGTCGACGTCGCCGACGAGCAGCCGACCGTCGAGCGAACGGGCGAGGGAGGCGATATCGCGGGACACGGGACGATTGTACGAAGTGTCGAATCCCAAGCCAAACTTCACACTTTCGGTGAATGACACCTCGCGAAGCCGACTCTTAGCATCGAGCGAGTACCGCACACGAAGGAGTACCGATGCAGGCCGTCATCTTCACCGAACCGTCCGCTCCCATCGAGGTCGCCGAGGTCGACCTCGCGGAGCCCGGCGCCGGCGAGGTGCGCGTCCGCATCGCAGCGGCCGGCGTCTGCCACTCCGACCTGCACGTCAAGCGCGGCGAGTGGGACGCACCGGCCCCGCTCGTCATGGGTCACGAAGGCTCCGGCGTCGTGACCGCGCTCGGCGAGGGCGTCAGCTCGCTGGCCATCGGCGACCACGTCGTGCTCAGCTGGGTGCCGCCGTGCGGCGAGTGCCGCTACTGCCGCTCCGGCCACGAGGCGCGCTGCCAGAAGGTGGCGAGCGTGGTCGCCCCCAAGGGCGTGCTCTTCGACGGCACCTCCCGCCTGTCGCGCGACGGCGAGACCATCCACCACTACCTCGGGGTGTCCTCCTTCGCCGAGGAGGTCGTGGTCCCGGCCTCCGGTGCGGTGAAGGTGCGCGACGACGCGCCCCTCGACATCATCGCCGTCGTCGGCTGCGCGGTCGCGACCGGTGTCGGCGCCGTGCTCAACACGGCCGCGGTCGAGCCGGGCTCCACCGTCGCCGTGATCGGCTGCGGCGGTGTCGGCCTCAACGTCGTGCAGGGCGCCCGCCTGGCCGGCGCCGAGCGGATCGTCGCGATCGACGTGCTGGCCGACAAGACCCAGATGGCGCTGCAGTTCGGCGCCACCGACCGCATCGACGCGTCGCAGGCCGACGCCGTCGAGCAGCTCTTCGACCTGATCCCCGACGGCGTCGACTACGCCTTCGACGCGATCGGCCGCACCTCCACCACCGAGCAGGCCATCCGCATGCTCGGCCTGGGCGGCGCCGCCGTCATCGTCGGCCTGCCGCCGACAGGGGCGAAGGCCTCCTTCGAGCCGCTCGTGCTCGCGGAGGCCGACCAGCGCATCCTCGGCTCCAACTACGGATCGGTGCGCCCCTCCATCGACATCCCCGCCCTGGTCGACCGCTACATGGACGGCCAGCTCAAACTCGACCCGCTGATCTCGGGCCGGCGACCCCTGGCGGAGGCGGCCCAGGCCTTCGACGACCTCGAGTCCGGCTCCGTGTTGCGCACGCTCCTCATCCCGTAGTCCCGCTCCACCCGACCCCCCACCCCGAACGCCCCGAACAGACTCACAGGAGAGCCATGTCAACCACCCAGAGCAAGGCGGCAACGCCGGCCGCCGACGCCGGCCTGCGGCACGGTGTCATGAGCGGCCCCGAACTGGCCGCCCAGGCGATCGCCAACATCGCCCCCAGCGCCGTCATCGCCTTCACCGCCGCCGCGATCTTCGTCGGCGCGGGGAACGGCACCATCTACTCGTTCCTGCTGGCCACCATCGTGATCCTGTGCGTGGGCTACTGCGTCGTGGTCTTCGCCCGCAAGCACGCGTCGGCCGGCTCGCTCTACACGTACGTCGCCAAGGGGCTCGGCCCGACCGGCGCCTACCTGGCCGGCGTCACGCTGGTCATCGGCTGCTGGGGCATCGCCGCAGGCTCGCTGGGCGGTGCGGTGTCGTACTTCAACCAGTTCCTGGTGCTGCTCGGAGTCCCGGCGGGAGGCGCGGGCTGGTACATCGGGCTCGCGATCGTCCTCGGCGGCCTGGCGACGCTGTTCACCATCCGCGGCATCCGCCTCTCGGCCCGCGTCTCGCTCGTGCTCGAACTGGTGTCGGTCACGATCATCACGATCCTGCTGATCGCTGCGCTCGTCTGGGCCGGCCCGAGCGCCTGGGACCCGGCGCAGGTGATCGCGCAGGGCTCGTCTTTCCAGGGCGTCGCCGCCGGCATGGTGCTCGGCATCCTCGGCTTCGTCGGCTTCTCCTCGGCCGACGCGCTCGGCCGCGAGGCCAAGAACCCCTACACGGCGATCCCGCGGGCCATCATGTGGAGCGCCGTCGTCGTCGGCGTGCTCTACGTGTTCGCCGCCTACACGCAGATCGCCGTGCTGCACGAGCACCTCGCCACCAGCGCCAGCCCGCTGGAGGACATCGCGAAGCTGATCGGGATGCCGTCGTGGTTCGCACCCATCCTCACCTTCGGCGTCGGCGCCTCGTTCTTCGCCGTCGTGGTCGCCCCGCTCAACGTGGTCGGCCGGGTCATGTACGTGATGGGCAAGGAGGGCGTCCTCCCCGAGCGCTTCGGCCGCACCCACGAGCGTCACCTCACGCCGCACCGCGTCCTCCTGGTCGCCGGCCCCGCCGCGATCCTGCTCGACGTGATCCTGCTGGCCGTCGGCGCCAACCCGATGGACATCACGGTCTGGGTCGACACCTACGGCACCTACGGCTACATGGTCGCCTACGCGCTGGTCGCGATCGCCTGCATCGCCTACACCCGGCGCGCGGGCATGCGGAACCGGCTGGTGTGGGTGTGCGCGGTCGTCGCCGTCGCGGCGATGGCCTACGTGTTCTTCGCCAACGTGTGGCCCGTGCCCGCCTTTCCGCTCAACGTGATCCCGTACCTCTTCCTGCTGACACTGGTCGGGGCCGTGCTCTGGTTCGTCTACCTGAAGCGGCGCCGCCCGGAGGTCATCCAGAACATCGGCAACACCGAGACGGACGCGCTGGAGGGAGTCGGCTAGTCCCGGCCGGCCATCGACTGCCCGCACCGGCCGCCCCCCTTCGGCCGGTGCGGGCCCTTTCGGCTATCGGCGCGGCCAGGACCGCCACGCCAGCACGCAGAACGCGGCGAGCATGAGCAGATCCGCGGCCACGGCGAGCGGCTCGAGGCGCAGGAGGCGCGCGAGCGGGAAGAGCACGGCCGCTGCACACAGCAGGCCCGCCGTCCAGCGCGGCGAGAGCCGAGTCCTCCAGTGCAGGATCCCGAGGATCAGCAGCGCGAACGGGAACACCGGACCCGACAGCAGCAGCACCGCTGCACCCCACGGCGGATAGTCCGCGAACGCGTCCAAGGCCGTCCGGTCTGCCACCCCGAAGACCCCCTCGAAGAAGCCCTGCAGACCGAAGGCGATGGTGCCGAACATGCCCAGCAGCACCAACAGCAGCCACAGTCCCGCGATGCGTGGCAGCAGCGGGCGCAGCCTCCCGTACTCGCCGAGGAGGCCGTACACCCAGGGGACCGTTGCGACGGCGATCAGCATCCCCCCGACGATCCCGTAGTGCCCGCCGACCCAGAACAGCGGGGAGAGCGCGAAGAGCGCCGGCCCGACGACGAGCCCGAGGGACTGGAGTCGCGCGATCAGCATGCCGGGATGGTACCGCGGGGGCGTACGGGTGGGAGCGGGTGTTCGCCCCGCCGGAGCTCCGGCGCGACGGCGGTCGCGCGCGGTTTCACAGGCACCGGCACACCGCGGCGGAACGCCTCCCTAACCTGGGCTGAAATGTTTCCTTTTACGCTATTGTTGTTCACATTCTTCCTAGTGCGTTCACGGTGGGCGCCTTGAAGTAGTCCTCAAAGGAGCAACGATGCGTATCTCTAAAGGGTTTGGTCGGGTTCTGTCGGCCGCGCTAATCGTCGTGTTGTCGACGACCGGCGCAACCGCCGCATACGCCGACGATCGCGGCGCGACCTCAACCGAGGTCGTACTGAATGACGAGTCCCGCGCCGTCGCAGCTACGTCGCGGTTCGACTCCCGGATTGCCGCGGGTACCGATCGCGACCTGCTGATTCTCCTTTTGACCGGCACGGGCCCGTTGGCCGAGGCCCACCCCGAACTAGCGCGAGAGTTGGGTTTCTCAAACGTGCCTATGCAAACAAACGAGGAGGGTCTCTCGCTCGTCACCGAGAAGTTCATAGTTGAGTACCCCGACTATGCGAGCACGTGGGCACCAGCCATCAAGAGCGGGGATCCGATCAAGATCAACCGCGGCCTGAACGGTTTCATGATGGACTTCATCAAGTTCGTCGAAACTGATGAAGTGTTCAGCGAAATCCGCGCAAACGCCGCGACGAACCAGTTCACGGTGCGAGCAAGAGGAAACCTGGTCTGGGTCTGGAACGCCGCCGTTGTTGCAAATGCCGCGGTGGTCGCGACGACCGTCGGTGTAGCAGCGACGATTGCCGCCGCTGCAATGGCGATCGCGCTCGTCGGGGGCGTCTTCGTGGCCTACCTGGACGACGTCGAAGGTTCGAGTTCGCCGATGGATATGAATCGCCTTCGCGAGAGCACGGTAAGGGCGCTTGCCTCCTAGCGTTCAGTTGCGAGTCACGACCGCGTTGCGAGAGAAGGTCGCCTCGGCGATCTCGGCCACCGCTCTCGTTTCGATCATTGCTCTATCTGCGTTCCTGTCCGCTGACAGCACTGTGTTGTATCCCCGAGAGCAAGAGGGAGATCCGCTCCGAAAGCATCTGCTGCCCCTTTTCCCTCAGTCGTGGCCCTTTTTCACCAAGCCTCCCACCGACTGTGAGTACGCTGCCTACTCCGTGGACGGGTCGAGCGTCGCGAAAGCGACGAACTTCCCGAACTCGCTCGCTAAAAATGGATTCGGTTTCGCTAGAACGCAACGAGCGCAGGGACCGGAACTGGCAAATCTAGCGATGAGAGTCCCTCCGGGGGCCTGGACCGAATGCGTATCAGTCGCCGGTGATTGTGTTGCGGCGGCGAGTCAAGATCCAGGGCAATCGATCGAGAATCTCTCCAACTTTCCTTCGTTGTGCGGAAGCCTCGTTCTGGCCGAGACCGAGCCTGTGGATTGGTCATTCAGAACTGAATACAACGGCTGGCGAGTCGACACGCGCGCTGTGAAGGTTGATATCGATTGTGACTAGCCATATCTCCACTGGTCTCAACTCGGTCGGGAAGCTGTGGGCCGTTTCTCCTGCAGTCGGGCTAGGGCGCTCGATCGTCGCGCTCGCTCAAGCAAGCGTGTTGCTTTTCTCGGATACGCGGGGCTTCTTCGTACCCGTGGGCGACGCAACGTTCGAATCTGCGTGTGCCGACTATCTCGGACAGATATCACTCTTCTGCACGATGGACTCGCAACAGAGCGCATCCATCCTGACAATATTGGTTCTCCTTGCCGTCGCGTCCGGAGTCCTTCCTCGATACACGTGCCTACTTCATGCCTATGTAAGCGTGTCCTTCGTCGGAGTCCTGTCGCTGCCAGACGGCGGAGATCTCATTGCCGCCAACATCACGTTGTTGCTCATCTTCGTCTACCTGGGCGATTCGCGAGTGTGGCACTGGATGCAAGGCGAATCCAGATCCATCACGTGGCGCGGCATCTCGAAGGGAGCCCAGATCGCAGTGCGTGTCCAGGTCGCGTACATCTACTTCGATAGTGCAACAGCGAAGTTTGCCGTCGAGACGTGGGCGGAAGGGACGCAAATGTACTACGTCACTCGCCAAGAGATGTTCGGTGCGAGCGGTCTAGTCGGGCAGGTCGCGCGCGACTTGACCACGCATCCTGTTATCACGCTTGCGTCATCGTGGGGCGCAATCGTCATCGAGTTGTGCATCGCGATCCTCATCTTCGTCCCCAACAAGTTCGCCGCTCGGACGGCAATCCTGATGTGCACGTTCTTGCACGTCCTAATCATTGCCCTCATCGGGCTCGGAAGCTTCGGGCTCATCATGATCGGCGTCGTGATCTGTGCCGTTGGATCGAGGTTCTGTCGACTGGAAGATGTCGTTCCCAAGGAACTCTGTACGAGGATACGGGAACTCATTCGTCCCAGGTCGATCTCACGCCGCCCGTCACCCCAAGGGGGCTCACTTGTCTGACCGGAACGAACTGCGGGTGACGGCCGACTCGCTGATCGTGCGGCCGCGTGGCTGGGATCGTCTGTGGTGCTGCCGACGTGAAGTGGTCGTCCCACTGACGAGTATCACGGACGTGCGCATCGAGCACGCTCCGAGCAGAATCCCCACCGGATGGCGTGGGCCCGGGCTGGACTTCATGGGAAAGCTGTCCGGCACCTTTCACCCGAACGGTGAACGGCACTTCTGGAACTACTCGGGCTCTGGCGATGCTCTCGGAGTCGCCATCGACCAGGGGCAGCACTTCCAGCAGCTGTACCTCTCGGTGGGTGACGCCGAACGCTCGAAACAGGCTCTTCTGGATGCTCTCTCTGATCGATGACGGGCGGACCGGTCCCTCACGTCTCGGCGTCACCCCCGGGGGAGGAGCGGCGTCAGCATCTCGACGATGAGCTGGGCGGAGGTGCTGAAACGGTCGGTGGGGTCGTGCTCCAGCTCGCTGATCTCGAGGCCCACCACGCGCTCGCCGGCGAGGGTGCGCGCCGTCGCCGCGACCGTGTCGATGGTGAGCCCGTCCGCCACCTGGAAGTCGGTGGGGACGATGCCGGGCCGCAGCACGTCGGCCGAGAAGTGAACGAAGACGTCGCGGCCGGCGATCGTCGCGGCCAGCTCCTCCTGCAGCCGCGGGCCGGTGGCGACCTGCCGGATCGGCGAGTTGGCGATCACGTGCTTCTCCGCCCTGTCCAGGTCACGGGCGCCGAGCAGGATGACGTTGGACAGCGCGAGCCCGCCGCCGTGGCCCGACGACCAGAGGCCGGTCGCGCCGGCGAGGGCCATCCCGCTCAGGTCGCCGGTGCGGGTGGTGCCGGGCGTGTGCAGGCACGGGTGGGCGCCCATCCACACCACCGCGGCGTCCGGGAACGCGCGGGCGACGGCGGGGAGGGTGGCGATGGCCGCGGCGTTCCTGGTCACGCAGAAGGCGCTGAACCGGCTGCTCTTCAGCGACCGCGCGGCCATCTCGCCCAGCGCATCGAGCTCGGGCCGCGACTGTTGGAGGGCGGCCCGCCAGCCGAGACTGCGCGCCGGAGCGGCCGATCCCTCGCCGACGACGGATGCCGGGGTGTCGAGGCGGCGCCCGAGCTCCAGCGCCAGTGCGAGCGTGGCCTGCCTGGCGCGGTCGTTGTGACCGGAGACACCGTCCACGAACGCGGTCACGGAGGCGCGTGAGGGGGCGCCGACGTCCGGCGGCCGCGAGGCAGCCGCGGCCGGAGCCGAGGTGAGGTCGACGACGGAGTTCATTTCAACCGGCGCCTTTCGGGTCAGCGCGTGGGAACGATGGAGTCAGGTTATGTGCAGTCGGCCGGCTGCAGCCCCACCCAAAAGTGGTGCCGCCCGGGTGGGGTGCTCGGGGCGCCCGCCCCGGCCCCTCTGCGCCGCGCGTCATCCGCCACGGGCCGGCTCTCCCGGCCGGGAGAGATCGAGGACGGGGTAGACGTCGCTGAACGCGGCGTTCAGGCCCCCGAGCAGGGCGCGCAGGGTGTGGCCGCCGCTGGGCAGTGCGTGCATGGTGACGTTCATGCCCGCGGCCTTCGAGGCCTCCGACAACTCTCGAGCGACACCGAGGTAGTGCGGATCGTCCACGCAGGCGGTGAAGACGGCCGTGGTCGTCCGCAGCTGCTTCCCCGACAGGATCGCGAGGGGCTTCGCCCGGTCGTAGGCGGCCTGGTCGGAGGCGAACAGGTCCCGGAGCGACTGCTTCGGGTTCGTCGATCCCGGGAACTCCTCGCCGGAGACGTCGACGATCGTGCGGAAGAGGTCGGGACGCTTGCTGCCGATGGAGATCGCGCACTGACCGCCGTTGGAGTAGCCGGCGATGGTCCAGAAGCGGTGATCGCTGAGCACGTTCAAGTGCGAGCTGATGAACGCGGGCACATCCTCGGTCAGGTAGGTGTATACCTTGCCGAAACGGGCGGAGTCGAGGTAGCCGGTGTCGTCGCCTCCCGGACCCAGCTGGTCGGCGACGACGACGATCGGGGCGAGACCGTGGTTGTGCTGTGCGAACGCGTCGAGCACCTGACCGACCGGCCCGGGGTCGGGATTGCCCGGCTGCCCCATCAGCATCACCACCACGGGCAGCCGAGGAGGATTGGAGGTGCGTGCCGCGGGCGGCAGGTAGATCCCCGCGGAGCGCGCGTGGAAGCCGCTGGCCTTGGCCGGGATCTGCACCGTGCCCTGCTCGCCGGTCTGCGGCATCCCCGCGGGCGGACGCCAATGCGACCAGAGGGAACCGACTTCGGGGGAGGCGCCGTGGGCCGAGGGCGGTGCCAGGCGCACCGGATGCGGGACGACGACGTTGAGGAGGTTGCCGACGGTGCGGTTCAACCCGAACGCGGCGTTGATCCCGACCACGCCGCACACCAGGAACACGACGACGGCGGCCGAGGCGACGATCCGCCGCCACCAGCGGGTCCGGTGGAGCGACACGACGGCGACGGCCACCGCCATGCAGGTCGCGGCCGTCCACAGGTAGGTGGCGATCCCCAGCGACCCGCCGAACAGGTCGAGCCAGCGCACGCAGACCAGCCAGAGCAGCACGGCGGAGGCGCCGCCGGCGACGACCGCGATCGCGAGAGCGCGCAGCCACGGGCGGGTCGGCGGCCGGAGCAGGAGCACCACCAGCGCTGCGGCGCCCAGCACGAAGACGGCGATCGGGAACAGCCCGTCGAGGATGTCGAGGGAGAGGAGCGCGTCGATCATCTGCGGGGTCAGCCCTGTCCGCTGAGGCGGCCGGCGAGCTGTGCGTCCGGCTTGGGGCGGTGGAGGGCCTGCAGTCGCACGAGGTCGCGGAATCCGAGGGTCGGAGCGTAGGCGTGCGCCAGGGCCGGCCCGATCCTGGGCAGCTGGGAGTGGCGCGGGTAGAGCATCCACAGCGGGCGCGGCTCCGGCAGGAACTTCTCTTTGAAGCGGCGCAGCGTGCGGAAGCCGTACGCGGGCTCGAGCAGCCGCACAACGCTCGCCGACAGGCGGGAGAGGAGTGTGCGCTGCGTGCCGTGCGGCGCGAGCGGGGTGCCGGACAGGCTGATCTCCTCCAGGCCGTCAGCGATGGCGCGGAGGGCCGTGGAGACGATGAGGAACTCCATCACACCGGGCATCGCGCGGTCGTCGCGGCGCATCACATCGAGCGTCCAGCCGTGCAGCTCGCCGTCGCGAAAGACCGGGAGCCAACTCGTGACGCCGTGCACGCGGCCGTTGCGATCGACGGCGAGCATCAGGAAGGTGTCGGGATCCGCGAGCTCGTCCAGCCCGCCGAGCGTGAAGGTCATCTCGGGCAGTGACGTGCCAGAGCGCCGCGAGGTGCAGATCGACACGACCTGGTCGCGGAGGGCGACGGGCAGATCGTCGTAGCGGTCCCAGCGGGCCTCCACTCCCTCCCGCTCCGCGCGGTTCATCGCGGTTCGGAGGTCTTGGCGGCGCTTTCCGGAGAGCTGGAAGCCCGCCAGCGGGAGCACCGCCTCGACCCCGACGGGGACTCGCGCCCAGCCGAGCGTGCCCGCGAGGTCGGCGACCTCGTCGTGAACGCTGTAGAACACGGGGACCCACCCCTGCTGTTCGCAGTGCGAGGCGAAGCCGCGCACGGTCTCTGTCATGCGATCATCGTGGCAGATGGGGTCGGACACGGTGAACGCGACGCCCCGGCTGACCCGGTAGGCCACGACCGCCCCGTCGTCGGCGAACCAGAGCGAGTTGCCGTTCCAGGTCGCCATGTGCGCGAGCGAGCCGGCGCCGGACTCGCGCGCCGTGAGGCGGAGGAGCGCTCGATCGGCCGGCGTCGGAGTCGGGGCCTTCTTGCGCAGCAGGGCTCGTGCCGTCACGGCGAGCACGACCGCGGCGACGGCGGGCAGGAGGGCGACGGCGAAGAGGGTGACGGTCCACTCGATGTCTTCCGGGGTGAGAGCGGTCCATTGCAGGCCGCCGTCGTCGCCGACCAGCTCGACCGCCGTCACCGTGAGGACCACGGCGACGACGACGAGCACCACGAGGGCGAGGGCGAGGGTGCAGCGGCGGCCGTTCAGCACCAGCAGCGCACTGGCGATGAGAGCGAGCCCGACGGCGGCGGTCAGCTGCGGATCGAGCGTGAAGACGACAGCGGTGCTGACACCGGCGGCGTACGGCGCGACGAGCGTCGTGATGACGCTGGCCCCGACCAGGATGAGGACCGCGCTGACGGAGCGGCGCAGCCGCGCCCGCGCCGAGCTGCCCCACCGCCATTCGCTCGTGCCGCCCAGCCCGATGGATCCGGCGAGGATGCCGAAGACGACGGCCAGTACGCGCGCGACGTCCGATGCGTGCCCGTTCGCGAGCATCAGTGCCACCGCGCCGCCCACCGTGAACCAGCGCAGCGTCGTCCGGGTCCGCGGCTTCATCCGGGCACTCGCCGCGCCGAGCAGGGCGGCGGTCGCGACCGACGGCGCCCACAGCGGATGCTGCAGCGCCTCCGTCGAGAACGCCTCGCCCAGTCGCGACACGGCGGTCAGTGCGCCCCACGTCGCCAGGAGCGCGGCCGCGGTGCTCACGGAGCCGGCCAGCAGGGCGACGAACGTGCCGAGGAGCCGCTCGGCCAGTGTCATCGCCGCGACGAGCACGATCCAGAAGACGAAACCGATCCACGGCGCGGGGAACGCGGGCTCGTTCACGGTCTGCAGACGCAGCGCCGCCGCCCCGATCGCGAAGATCGTGACGGCGATGGTGGCGGGGTACTGGAGCAGGACCGACGCGTGCCGGGCGATGGTGGTTCTCACCCTCTCAGGCTGGCAGTCCGGCCGAGCCGGCGAATCGGCCGAGCAGCGGATTGCTCCCGCCGGTCGGGTGGTCCGCATCCGTCGCAGGGATGACCCCGCTCGCGATGGCCCGCCGGTCGTCCGTGTGCGGCCACCAGTCGGCGGGTGCGTTCCGTCGGGGACGGCTTCGACCATGGAAGGGAGGCGTTCGCTCCGGGGCGCCGTCGATCCGTTCGGAGGACCAGACCATGCAGACCAGGGACGTCACGCTCATCGCCGACCTGGCGGAGTCGATCCGCCTGGCGTCGCCGGTGCAGAAGGACCTCCAGGCCGCCGAGCTGATCGGCCACCTGATCGGCTCGCAACCGGATGCGCTGTACTACCTGGTGCAGACGGTCATCGACCGGCAGCAGCCGCGCGAAGGTGCGACCGCCGACACTGCGGCCGGAGCGGCCCCTTCGGACGGGACCTTCCGCGGGCTCGTCGGGCGGTTCGGCCGCAAGTGAGGAGGACGGTCGGGGCCTTCGTCGTCGCGCTCGTGCTGGTGCTCCTCACGGGCTGCGGCCCGGCGCAGCCCGACCGGACGGACGGTGTGGGCGACGGGCTCGTCCTCCCGTCGCTCTCGGTACGGTACCACGCGCTCGACCCGTACGCGTACGGGTACCGTCTGGAGGGCGCGACCCGCAGGAGCATGCGGGACGCGCACGCGGGCCGGCAGCACGTCGCGGTGCCCAGCCGTGACCGGTTGCGACTGCGGCTGGTCAGCGGCTTCCGGGCACGCGTGCTCTACGTCGGGACCTTCGAGCGCCTGGACGCGCACGGGGGCCCGGCCGACGGGGGCGACCAGTACGACTGCCTGACCGGGCCGGACTGCCGGCAGACCCCGCGGGCGGGGAGCCTCTCGATCGAGGTGCCGATCCGGCCGACCACCCGCGCGGTCGTGGTGCGGTCGCGCTTCGAGCTTCCCGACCATGGGACGCTCGACGTCGTCTGGAGGTTCGAGCTGCGGCAGACCTGAGGCCGGCTCGAGCGGGCTCAGCCTGGCTCAGCGCGGGCTCAGCGCACCGGGAAGCTCACCTGAACGGCGAACCCGCCATCGGGTTCGGGGCCGGCGGAGAAGTCCCCGCCGAGCAGCTCGCTGCGTTCCCGCAGGCCGACCAGACCGACCCGCGACCCGGGGAGCCCCAGCGGCCGGTGAACGGCCGGGCCGTTCGTGATCTCTGCGCCGACCGCGTCGCCGCCCTGGTGCAGCGCGACGGTGACCGGGGCGCCGGGAGCGTGCTTGCGCGCGTTGGTGAGCGCTTCCTGCACGGTGCGGTAGATGGCGCGCTGCACGGGGGCGGGCACCTCGGGGGAGAGCGTGCCGGTCAGGGTGACCTCCATGCCGCTGTTCGTGATGAGCGTCTGGATGTCGGCCATGGTCGGCTGCGGCGTGAGTCCGGGGCTCGACGAGCCCGCCATCCGCAGGACGGCGACCATCGTGCGCAGTTCGTCCAGCGTCGTCACGCTCAGCTCGCGGATCGTCTCGGCGCCCGCGCGCCCCTCCTCCGTCGTGGCGGTGACGCGCAGGGCCGCCGCCTGCACGGCGATGAGACTGACCTGGTGCGAGACGACATCGTGCATCTCCCTCGCCAGCTGCGCGCGCTCGCGGGCGAGGAGCGACTCGGCGTAGAGGCTCTGCTCGTGCGCCTTGGAGCGCCGGATCTCGACGAGCTGACGGGCCAGGTCGCCTCGTGCCTCCACCAGCTGGCCGAGGATGACGGGCGTCGCCGCGGTCGCCAGCTGGTACACGAAGTAGACGAACACCCCCACCTGATCGACCTTCTCCGCGCCGGCGAACGGCCACGGCAACGCGCTCGCCACGGCGAAGAGCGCGGCGCAGCCGACCAGCAGCCAGCGGTTGCGCGTCCTCCGCGACAGCGTGAAGAGGGCGATCATCGGGGCGGCGACGAGGCCTTCGGACAGCGTCGCCGGGATGGTCAGCAGGAACACGATCAGGGGGAACCGGCGCCGCAGCAGCAGCACGCCGCACGCCAGGACGATGCCGGCGATCTCGATCGGGGGAAGCGGCCGGTCGCCCCAGGCCGCCAGCACCGCGTCGAGTCCGGCGAGCAGGACCGCGAGCACATCGATGACAGGGGCGGGGAGGCGCCGCCACAGGGCTGCGATGCGGCTCACGATCCGGCCGACCCTCCCGCTCGGTCCTGCCGGTCGAGGAGCCCGGAGCGCTGCGCGGCCAGCGCCGCCTGGACGCGGCTGCTCACGCCCAGCTTGGCCAGGATCGCGCTGACGTGGTCCTTCACTGTGCCGGCGCCGAGGAACAGCCGCTGCCCGATGTCGGTGTTCGAGAGACCTTCGGCGACCAGGACGAGCACGTCGCGTTCGCGGTCGGTGAGCAGTTCGACGCGGGCCGCCTCCTCGTCGAGCACGCTCGCGAACGCCGGGTGGTTCTGCACCAGCGACTGGGAGGCCTTGGGCGAGAGGACCACGCCGCCTCCGGCGAGCACCCGCACGAAGTCGGCGAGCTGGCGCGGCTCGGTGTCCTTCAGGACGAAGCCGGAGGCGCCGAGCCGGAACGCGGTGAGAATGTATTCGTCCGCGTCGAAGGTGGTCAGCATCGCCACCGCCGGTCGTGGGCTGATCCGCCGGATGCTGTTGAGCACCGCCAGGCCGTCCACATCGGGCATCCGGATGTCGAGCAGGAGGACGTCGGGCTTCTCGGCCTGGATGACCTGGAGCGCCTCCCCTCCGGTGCCAGTGCCGACGACGGAGATGTCGTCCACGGAGTTCAGGATCAGACTGAAACCGGAACGCACCAGTGCTTCATCGTCGATCACGACCACCCGGATCACGCGGACCTCCTGTCGCTCTCGACCGCACGCCGACCTCCCAACGCTACCCGGCAGACGCCGGTGCCCGCAGACGGCCGGTCGGCCGGATCACCCCGCCGATCGACGGGGTGATCCTGCCGGGGCGTGCGCGGCCTCGCGGCTCGCCAGGCACCGCTCGCGCATTGCGAGGAACAGCGGCAGTGCGAAGGCCAGGGCGACGAGCGGGATCAGCACGATGTAGATCCAGCCGCGGCGCAGGCCGATGCGCCGCGACTCGATCGCCATGAAGACGGCGGCGGCGACCGCCGCGACCAGCACGTCGACCGTGAGCGACAGCACGGCGGGGCCGCTGCCGATCCAGTCGCCGACATAGTCGCGGTGCGTGGCGATGGCGACGATGTTGCAGGTCCAGGTGCCGATCAGGCCGAGGATCGCGAGCACGAGGTAGGTGGTCGCGCGGCCGTTCCAACTTCCGTTCCCGTGGCCGCTCCGTCGGCCTGTCGACGCGGCCGTCACCGGCCGGCTCCGACCGGGTCGGGCGCGCGGCGCGAGGCGGACTGCTCGTGCGGTCGCGGCCTCCGCCCCGTGAGGATCACCAGCACCCCAGCGATCACGCCGCCGAGTGTCAGGGCCCAGCCGCCCCAGAGGTACACCCCGCTCGGCCGGACGATCGATTGGCCGGCGAGCGCCTGGAACGTCACGAGGGCGACGGTGCCGGCGTACACCGCCGTCGCGACGATCACGAGCCGCAGGCGCACGCGGTCGTCGGCGAGCGGGCGCCAGTGTCGCCCCGCCCAGCCGAGCAGGATCGCGAAGAGGGGCAGCAGTTGCAGGGCGTGCATCCCGACGAAGTGCGGGATGCGCAGGTCGCCCGCCACGGTGCTCCAACCGAGCAGCGGGAGGCCGGGGCCGCCGTCGGGGAGGCCGACCGTGTGTGCTCCGGCGATGCCCTGGAAGTCGTCGAGCTGCTGCGACGTGGGGCCGGTCATCAGGTATGCGAGCCCCATGCCCGCGAGCGCGATCACCGCGCCCGCGCGCACCGCGAGCGTCGTGGACGCGGTCGGCAGGCGCAGGAAGAACGCCGCGATCGTGGTCAGGAAGGTGCAGACATAGAGCACGGTGATCGAGACGGCCATCGTCGCCCAGATCGCTGTCGCGAGCGGCGTCGAGACGTTGAAGTGGCTGGTGGTCCCTGCGGCGGCGGCGCCGAGGATGAGTGCCTGCTCCACGATCAGCGCGAAGGCGATGACGGTCCCCGCGATGTGCGCGGGGCGCCGCCAGCGCGGGAGGTGGGCGATGAGCCACGCCCAGGTCACGCTGTAGAGCAGGATCGAGATCGAGAACTTGAGGGGCTTGGCCCACACGTCAAGGCCGGTGACCTGCCGGGGATCGACGAGGAGGCCGACGAGACAGACGACGGTGCTCACGAGCATCAGCGTGGCGACCGTCATCAGCGGACGGTGCCACGCGAAGACGGACTTCATGGCGTTCTTCTTTCGGTCGTGACGACGGCCTGCGCCATCCGGCGCAGACCGAGTGCGAGGGTGTCCCCGAGCACCGTGCCGACCACGACCAGCTCGGTCATGCGCGCGGGATCGGGGAGGATGCCGACCGTGTCGAGGTCGGCTTCGGCCTGCAGCCGCGCGGCGGCCGCGTAGCTGTCGAGGTAGTCGTCGGGCAGCGGGAAGCCGGCGTTGTCGAACGCGTCGATCACCTGGGCGGCGATGCCGCGGCCGATGTTGTCGTCGCAGTCGTGCCAGCCGGCGCGGGCGATGAGCGCATCCACCCGCTCGAGAGCCGGTGCGCTCGGCGGGGCCACGTCCGGTACAGCGGACCGGGAGACCGCCTGCTGGGCGGCGTCGAACGCGAGGATGACCGGGGCGTCCGGCTCGTCGAGCGCATCGAGCACGGTGCGCACCGCGGCGATGGAGAGCTTTCCGACCTCCAGCATGGCCCGGATCAGCTTCAGCCGGCGCTCGTGCTCGTCGGTGTACTCCGTGCGATTGCCGCCGACCCGCTCGCCGGCCCGCAGCAGGTTCTCGCGCACGTAGTACTTGATGGTGGCGGCCGGCGTACCGGTCCGCTCGGAGAGTTCAGAGATGAGCACGCGCTGATAGTACCACTACCGGTAGTGGTGCTACCAGTGCGGAGCGAGGCGGACGAGCGCTTCCAGCCGTCCTCCAGGGTGACCGTCCCAATCTGTGTAATCACTCAGAAACACGATCGCGCTCTGCCGGAAATAGCGGGTCCGTAACGTCCTTCTCGTCGATGGAGCCGCGTCCTCAGCATCTCCGGCTGACAGCGGGGCCTCGGCCATCCCCCTGTGTCGAACGAGGAAGGCCCCACCCGAATGCACCAGAAACCCAGGCGACTCGTGCGCCTCCTCGCGGTCGCCGGCGCGACCGCCGCTGGCCTCGGCCTCGCGCTGAGCGCCGCCGTGCCCGCCATCGCCGCCCCGGCGAAGTCCAGTGCCACCGTCTCCGCACCCGCGTCCGTCACCGAGGGCGACACGTTCGATGTGACCGTGACCCTCCACGGGGCGGTGGACGTCTACGGATTCGAGGCGGTCGTCGCCTTCGACCCGGCCGTCGCCGCCTACGTCGACGGAAGCGCCGTCGCTCCGGCAGGCGGGTTCGACTCCGTCCACACCGGCACAGGAACCGTCGACCTGGCCTCCACCCGGCTCGGCACCTCTCCCGCGCTCTCCGGGGACGTCGCCTTCACGCTGAGATTCTCGGCCGTCGCCGCCGGCTCGACGGCGTTCTCGCTGAGCGCCCTCTCGCTGGTGGACGCCGCCTCGACGGTCACGGCGTCGACGAACGACGCCTCCAGCCCGGCCGTGACGGTCGAACCGGCGGTGGTCACCACCCCGACACCCACTCCCACGGCGAGCACGGACCCGGCGGGCGGCACCGATCCTGCGGACGGAGCCGGCTCCACCGCCGCCACCTCGGCCGATGACCTCGCGTCGACCGGATCGGATGTGTTGCCGTTCGCGCTCGCCGCGCTCGCCCTCCTCGTCGTGGGTGCCGCCGCCGTGCTCGTGGTCGTGCGCCGCCGCCGGACGGGAGACGCCCGATGATCCCCACCCGCCGCCTCAGAAGGAGCACCGCAGCCATGCAGACCCGAAGCGCCCGCCGTCGTGCCGGCGCAACCGCCACCGGTGCCGTCGCCGCACTCGCCGCGCTCGTCGCCACGGGCGTCGTCGCCCCCGCCGCGACCGCCGCCCCGACGGTCGCCTCCGCCCCGGCGGCCGTAGCCGGTGCGTTCCTCGCGCCGTACTACACCGCCCTCGATCTCACCGGTGACCAGCAGGTGACCACGGCCGACCTCGAGGTGCTCGCCACGCACCTCGGCGAGACGAGCGCCTCCCCGGGCTGGCCCGCGGTCGCCGCGGCCGACGTGAACGGGGACGACGTGATCACCGTCGCGGACCTCTCCGGTCTCGCTCAGCGGATGATCTACGATGACGGCCCGTTCGAGCTGGTGGAGGCGTCCGCGCTCGAGATGCAGGCCGCCATGAACGCCGGCGTGACGACGTCGGTGAAGATCACACAGGGGTACCTGGATCGCATCGCGGCGCTGGACCGCACGCTGGTCGACACCGGCGCAGGGGGTCGTGCGCTCAACTCGATCATCGCCACCAACGCGCAGGCACTGACGATCGCGGCCCAGGCCGACGCGACGCGTGCGCAGAAGGGCATGACCAGCCCGCTGCTCGGCATCCCGATCGCAGTCAAGGACAACTACGACACCGTCGACATGCCGACCACCGGCGGCTGCGGCTGCTGGGACGGCAACCAGACGAGCGACGATGCGACCATGGTGAAAGGCCTGCGCGCGGCCGGTGCCGTCATCCTCGCCAAGGCCAGCCTCGACGAGTTCGCGTACGGCTTCGTGTCGGAGTTCTCCTCCGGCCAGGACGCGGGCAAAACGCTCTTCGTCGCCAGCCCGCTCAACACCGCGAAGACCGCCGGCGGCTCCAGCGGTGGAACCGGCGCGGCCATCGCGGCCAACTTCGCAGGGATCGGGTTCGGCACCGACACCGGGGGCTCGATCCGCGTTCCGTCGACGTACAACTCGCTCGTCGGCATCCGCCCGACCGTCGGGCTCGCCAGCCGGGAGGGCATCATCCCGCTCGCGCTCAGCCAGGACACCGGCGGCCCGATCGCGCGCAGCGTCACCGACGCGGCCATCGCGCTCGACGCGGTCACCGGGGTGGATGCGGCCGACCCGATCACCGCTGAGCAGACCGGCCGGGTGCCGAACTCCTACACGGCGGCGCTCGACCCCTCCGCGCTGAAGGGCAAGCGGATCGGCATCGTCACGTCGATGCTCGGCAGCAACGCCACGGTCACGCGGCTATGGGCCGACGCCAAGGCGACATTCGCCGCGCAGGGCGCGACCGTCGTCGAGATCACCGCGGTGCCCTCGGCCTTCACGGCGACGCTGAACGAGGGCAGCGGAAGCACGAACGAGTTCAAGCACGACCTGAACGTGTACATCCAGAACCACCTCGACCCGTCCGTCACGAACCGCTCGATCGCCGACATCGTGGCCTCCGGCAGGAACGTCACCTCCCGGAACGCCACGTACAACTCGAGGAACAGCGTGACCGAGAGCCAGTACCAGGCCTGGGCAGGTCCCAGCGGCACGCACACCGCGGCGATCGCGCTGGGCAACGCCACCGTCACCCAGCTGCTGAACGACAACACGCTGGACGCCCTCGTCTATCCGAGCGGCTCGCCGTACAACACCATCAGCACGAACATGCGCCTCAGCCCCAACACGGGCCTGCCGGCGATCACGGTGCCGATGGGTCAGGCGACCGCCGCGGACGCCACGGTCACCGGCGCGAACGTCAACCTCGAGTTCCTCGGGCGCGACTACGACGAGAGCGGCATCATCGGGCTCGCCTACTCCTTCGAGCAGGCCACCCATGCCCGTGCGACCGCCGCGCTCTATGGCCCGCTGAAGTAACGACTCGACGACGACACGGAGCCCCGCACGCCGATCGGCGTGCGGGGCTCCGTGCCAGGCGAGCCCGCCTACCGGCCGGCGTCGTTCCAGGACCAGATGTCGTCTCCGCGGAGGGTGGCGTCGGCCCCGCCGTCGTCGTAGACGACCTGGCCGGCGAGGTGGGAGTTCTCGACGCTGGTGAGCCAGATCAGCAGGTTCGCGACCGACTCCGGTGGCTGGTGGTAGTTCAGCGGCATCGGCACGGCGGCGTCCACCATGGCGGCCCCTTCGGGCGTCTTCAGGAGGTCGGCCGTCATCGGGGTGATGACGGTGCCGGGCGCGACCGCGTTGAGCGGGATGCCGGCGCCGGCCCAGGCGGGCGTGATCGACTCCCGGCGCACCCACCGGGCGAGCGCGCGCTTCGACGACGGGTAGACCAGGTAGCCGGCCTCAGGGCCCTGCTCGGCGAGCTCGGCGGCGATGCGCAGCGCACCCGCCTCGTCGCCGGCCAGGGCGGCCTCCACCATCTCCGCCGAGTTCGGCTGGAGGGAGGCCATGGACGACACCACGGCGGCCCGGGGAGCGTCGGACGCTGCCAGCGCGGGCAGCAGGGCGGTGAGGAGCTCGGTCACCCCGAAGTAGTTGACCGAGATGGTCTTCGGGATGGGCGCGGAGATGCCGGCGCACGCGATGACCGCGTCGATGGTGCCGCCGGCGAGCTCGATCGCGCGGGCGGCGGCGTCGGCGCGCCCTTCCGGCACGGACAGATCGGCCTCGACGTCGGCGTTCCTCAGGTCGATGCCGATCACGCGCTCGCCGCGTTCGGCGAGGAGCCGCGCGGTCGTCGCGCCGATGCCCGACGCGGATCCGGTGACCACGGAGGTGCGGGTCATGGTGTTACCTCTCTTCTCTCTCCGCGGGACCGTTGCCCGTGGACGTCTGGTCTGTGTGCGCCGGGACGGTGAGCGACGACACGAACCGCGACAGGTCGCGGGCGAACGCGCCCGTGCTCGCGGCGTCCCACTGCGCGAGAGCGCTCTGGACGATAGCGATGCCCTCTTCGACGAGGCGTCGGTAGGCCTCCGCGCCGGCCGGCGACAGCGAGACGATGGCGGCGCGGGCGTCGGCGGCGTCCGACGCACGGCTGACGAGACCGGCGTTCTCCAGCCGGCGCAGCTGCTTGCTCATGGTCGGCCGGCTGAGGCGCAGGGTGTCGGCGAGGGTGCTCGCACGCTGCGGACCCTGCTGGCCCAGCGTGTACAACGGCTGCACGTCGACGGGATCGACGGTGACACCTGCGCGCCCGGCGATCGTCTCCTGCACCGCGACCGACCCCCAGTTGGCGACGAGAAGCGTCAGCGCCGCGAGCAGCTCGCGCTCGGGGGAGGCGGGGGAGTCGGTCACGCGGGCAGTCTACGCCGAATAGTTGCCTGAGGCAACCATATGAGGATCCCGAGTCACCGATCGCCGCCGCGTGACTACCATGGGCCCGTGACCGCGATCGCAGGGTCGGCTCGAGGTGAGCGCCCGGCGACGCGTGATGCGCAGACGCGGTCGCGCCAGGCATCGGGAGGGCGACCCCATGAAGGCGATAGTGGTGACCGAGCGCACCGAAGGACCGGCGGGAATGCTGCTCGCGGAGCGTCCGGAGCCCGTCCCTGCGATCAACGACGTCCTGGTGGAGGTCCACGCGGCCGGCTACGTCCCGACCGAGGTGGGCTGGCCGTCCACCTGGACCGATCGAGCGGGCCGCGATCGGGCGCCGTCGATCCTCGGGCACGAGCTGGCCGGGGTGGTCGCCGCCCTGGGCTACGGCACCACCGGGCTCACGATCGGGCAGCGGGTCTTCGGGATCTCCGACTGGCACCGCGACGGCACGCTGGCGGAGCACGTGGCGGTGGAGTCGCGCAACCTCGCACCGCTGCCCGGAGACGTCGACTTCGCCGTGGGCGCGAGTCTCCCGATCTCGGGGCTCACCGCGTGGCAGGGGCTGTTCGACCACGGCCGGCTGGCATCCGGGCAGACCGTCCTCGCCCACGGCGCCGCCGGAGCGGTCGGGGCGATGGTCGTGCAACTCGCGCGAGAGGCCGGTGCGTACGTCATCGCCACCGGGCGGGCCGCGGATCGGTCGAAGGCGCTCGAGCTCGGTGCGAACGATTTCGTCGACCTCGACAGCGACACGCTGGAGGACGTCGGAGGCGTCGACCTGGTGTTCGACGTCATCGGAGGGGCGATCCAGGAGCGGTCGGCGGCCCTGATCCGCCCCGGTGGAACGCTGGTCTCCGTCACGGGACCGGCCGCCGCACGACCGACGGAGGGACGCTCGATCGACTTCGTCGTGGAGTCGATCCCGGCCCAGCTCGAGCAGATCGTCCAGCGGGTCCGCGACGGGCGGCTGCAGACGAACATCGGAGACATCGCACCGCTCGACGACGCGGTCGCCGCCCTCAACCCGACCGAGCGGCGCCGAGGGAAGACGATCATCCAGATCGACCCGTCGCGTGCTCGGCGCGCGTGAACGGGAGCCCACCCCACCCGTTCCCCCTCACGTGATAAACACGCCGTATGACTGACTCCCCGCGCGCCGATCCGCCGTTCGGCGGCACCCTCGCCTACATCGACTCGGTGATCCCCGCCCTGGTGCCGAGCGAGCAACGGGTGGCGCGGGCCATCCTCGAGAGCCCGGAGGACGTCTCGATGATGTCGGCCGCCGATCTGGCTGCGCGCACGGGGACCTCCAACGCCACCGTCATCCGCGCCTCGCAGAGCCTGGGGTTCAAAGGGTTCCAGCACCTGCGGCTGCTGCTGTTGCGCGACATCCCGTCGCGGACCGAGCAGGAGGTCGTCGGCCACGAGGGCGCGCCGCGGGAGTGGCTGCCGTCGATGTTCCGGGCGGCGGGGGAGGAGCTGGCCAACGCGCTCGCGCCGCTGGACTTCGACGAGTTCGACCGTGCCGTCGCCGCGATGGCGGGTGCCCGCCGGCTGCTGATCATCGGCAACGGCGGGTCGGCGCCGATCGCTCAGCTCGCCACGCTCGGTTTCCTCAACTCCAGCCGGCCCAGCGAGGCGCCGGCCGACGCGATCGTCCAGCAGTTGGCCGCGCGGTCGCTCGGGTCCGGCGATGTCTGCGTGTGCATCAGCGGCAGCGGGTCGAACCCGGTCACCCTCAGCTCGGCGGAGGCCGCGCGCGCGGCGGGCGCGACCGTGGTGGGGGTCACCGGCTATCAGCGGTCGCGGCTGCGCGAGCTGTCGGACATCACGCTGGTGTGCGGGTCCGCGATCTCCAAGTGGTCGACCGGGCTCATCACCGGAAATGTCGCGCACGTCCTGCTGTTCGCCGCCCTCGAGCTGGCGATCTCGGCGGCCGGGGGGCTGCCGCCCACCGATCCGGCGGTCATGGACGGGGTCATGACGCTGGTGGGCCGCGACCCCGACGATGCGGCGACCGGGGAGGTCGGCGACATCACCTGATCCCGGGATCGTCGGCTCGCCGTCCCCTCCCGGTTGCCTGCTGTTCATCTGCGCCGCAGAGCATGCCCATGTAACGAAAATCCCTAGCAACGAATCGCTAGGGAATGAAATTACTTGAGCAGGAGGAGCAGCGGTGAGCCGCATCGAGATTCTGGGACTGACCCAGCAGTTCAAGGGGCACCGGGCCGTCGACGACGTCGACCTGGTCATCGAGGACGGCGACTTCGTCGTGCTCCTCGGCCCCAGCGGGTGCGGCAAGACGACGCTGCTGCGCATGATCGCCGGGCTGCTGGAGCCGACCTCCGGGCGCATCCTGATCGACGGCCAGGACGTCACAGCGCTGCCCTCCAAGAAGCGGAACCTGGCGATGGTCTTCCAGAGCTACGCGCTCTACCCGCACCTCAGCGTCGCGAAGAACCTCGCATTCCCGCTCGCGGTCCTGCGCACCCCCAGGGACGAGCGCGACCGGCGGGTGCGGGAGGTCGCGGCGACCCTCGGGCTCGAGAAGCTCCTGCACCGCAAGCCGCGCGAGCTCTCCGGCGGCCAGCGCCAGCGGGTCGCCGTCGGCCGCGCGCTCGTGCGCCAGCCGAGCGCCTACCTGATGGACGAGCCGCTCTCGAACCTCGACGCCAAGCTGCGCACGGCGACCCGGCAGGAGCTCAGCGAGCTGCACGACCGGCTCGCCGCGACCTTCGTCTATGTCACCCACGACCAGGTGGAGGCCATGACGATGGCGACCAAGATCGTCGTCCTCGACGCCGGACGTATCGAGCAGGCCGGCACGCCGGAGGAGATCTACCACCGGCCCGCGTCCGTGTTCGTCGCCGGCTTCGTGGGCGCACCGCCGATGAACCTCGTCCCCGGCGTGGTCGGCTCGATCGGCGGCGTGGTCGTCTCGACGGCGCCCGGCATCGAGGCGCGCCTCTGGGAGGGCGAGGTCGAGAACCGCGAGGTCGTGATCGGCGTACGCCCCGAGCACCTGAGGGCCGCCGACTTCGCCACCGGAGCCCTCCGCGTGGAGGGTCTGGTCGAGCGCATCGAGAACCTCGGCAGCGAGAACGTGGTCTACGTGCGCGTCGGCGACACGCTGCTGACCGCTCGCGGCGACGGGCTCGGCGGCATCCGGCGCGGCGAGCCGATCGCCCTCGGTGCCGCGCTCGAACGCATCCACCTCTTCGACCGGACCACCGGCCGGCGCCTGGAATGGGTGCCGGACGCCGACGCCCTCCCCAGCGTCGAGCCGTCCGTGACCGTTCCGGCCTGAGCGCCGTCTCCAGCTCCCTCCCTCCACCGCACACCCCACCCCCTCCACCGCACACCCCACCCAAGGAGCAGTACAGCCATGCCCATCCGCACCCGCCTGATCGCCTCGGCCGCACTCGCGGCCGTGGCGGCCCTCGCCCTCACCGGCTGCGTCGGAGCCGGCGTCGCGTCGCCCACGACCGATGCCGGCAGCACCGCGTCCATCCCCACACTGAAGCCCGACCAGAAGGTCTCGATCACCTTCGAGAGCTACAACCTGGCGCAGGCGGGAGCCTGGACGGACACCATCCAGGGCCTCATCAAGACGTTCGAGCAGCAGCACCCGAACATCACCGTGACCGGGCAGGCCCCGACTGCGGCGGCCGGCGCGAACACCTCCTACATCTCCAGCGTCCAGACCGAGATGCTGGCCGGCAAAGCCCCCGACGTCGCCCAGCTCACCTTCGACGGCCTCGACTACATCGCCAACGACCTCGGCGCGCAACCCATCTCGAAGCTGGTCGGCGCGAAGGCCGTGCAGGACGCCTTCGGCGGCACCTATCCGATGAACGCCAAGGCCACCAAGCTCGGTGACTGGAACGGCGTCACCTACGGCATCCCCTACGTCTTCTCCACCCCGGTGCTCTGGTACAACGCCACCGCGCTGGCCAAGGCCGGCATCACGAACCCCGACTTCTCCACCTGGGACGGCCTCGAGAAGGTGGCCACCCAGCTCAAGGCGTCCACCGGCACCGCTCCCGTCACGATCTCGTGCACCGTGACCGGAGGCGACTGGTGCATGCAGGGCATCATCAAGTCCAACGGCGGCTCGATCGTCAGCGCGGACCACAAGACCATCGGATTCGGCGACGCCGGATCGGTCGGGGCGGTGCAGGAGATGCGCAAGCTCAATGACGCGGGCCTGCTGCAGAACCTCGATTCCACGAGCATGTACACGGCGTTCGCCTCCGGCAAGTCACTGATCCAGGTGCAGACGTCCGCACTGCAGAGCATGTTCATGGCCGGTGCGAAGGCGGGCGGCTGGGAGCTCAAGAACACGACCCTCCCCGCCTTCGGCAGCAAGACCGTCGCGCCGACGAACTCGGGATCCGCGCTGTTCATCATGTCGAAGGACCCGGCCAAGCAGGCCGCCGCGTGGGAGTTCATCAAGTTCATGACCAGCCCCACCGCCTACGAGCAGATCTCCACCAAGATCGGCTACCTGCCGCTGCGCGACACCATGACCGAGGGCGACGGCCCGCTCGCCGCCTGGGCGAAGTCCAACCCGCTGGTCGCGCCGAACATCGCCCAGCTGAAGAAGCTGCAGCCGTGGGAGTCGTACCCGGGCGCGAACTACAGCCAGATCAGCACCATCTTCTCCAAGGCCGTCGAGGACTCCATCTACTACGGCAAGGACCCCAAGGCGACCATGCAGGCCGCGCAGAAGCAGGCCCAGGCGCTCGTCAAGTAGCGCCGCTCGCCGACACCGAAGGAACGACCATGACCGACATCCTGTCCCGCCGCCCGCTGCCCGTCGAGGGCACCTACAACCTGCGCGACGTGGGCGGCTACCGCGCCGGGACGCGCACCGTGCGCACCGGCAAGCTCTTCCGCTCCGACGCCCTGCACGCCCTCACCCCTGGCGGTCGCCAGTCGGTGGCCGACCTCGGCATCCGCCGCGTCGTCGACCTCCGCTCGGACGACGAAGTCGCCACGAGCCCGAGCCTCCTGCACGAGGAGGTGGCGATCGTCCACGCGCCGATCTTCACCGGCGCGGCGCAGCCGGTCGGGCTCGGCGAGGCGGAGGTCACGCTCGCCGGCGTCTACGACGTCATCGTCGACCGGCACGGCCCGCAGCTCACGGCGGCCGTGCGGTTGATCGCCGAGTCGGGCGACGACGCGGTGCTCGTGCACTGCACGGCGGGCAAGGACCGCACCGGCCTGGTCGTCGCCCTCGCCCTGCTGGCCGCCGGTGTGGACAGGGAGGAGGTCGTCGCCGACTACGCGCTGACCTCCGCCAACCTCGCCGGGCCGTGGGCAGACGCGATGCTCGCCAGGATGCGGGAGGGCGGCGCCGAGATCGGCCCCGACCTCGAGGAGATCGTGACCGCGAGCCCCGCCGAGCTGATGGAGGCCGTCATCGCCCGCTGGGACGCCGAGTGGGGTTCCCCGAGCGGCTACCTGCGGGCGCACGGCTTCACCGACGCCGACCTCGCGGCCCTGACCGCGGCGCTGCTGCGCCCGGCCGACACCGACACCGACACCGACAACTGATCAGGAAGGCGACGACGATGACCGACTACGACGCGTATCCCACCCCCGACCACTTCATCCTCCACATCAGCGACACCCACTTCGTCGAGAACCGCGGCAAGCTGCACGACATCGTCGACAGCGACGCCAACCTCGCCGAGCTGTTCGAGGGCTTCGACAAGTCCAACACCCGACCGGAGGCGATCGTCTTCACCGGCGACATCGCCGACACTGCCGCACCCGACGCGTACGAGCGCATCCGCGCCCTCGTCGAGCCGATCGCCGAGCGCTACGGCTCGCAGCTGATCTGGGTGATGGGCAACCACGACGAGCGCGCCGCCTTCCGCGTCGGCCTGCTCGGCGAGGACGGCACGACCGAGCCCTACGACCGCGTCTACGACGTCAACGGGCTGCGCATCATCGCGCTCGACTCCACCGTCCCGGGCCAGCACTGGGGCGAGATCACCGATGAGCAGCTCGCCTGGCTCGCAGCCGAGCTGCAGACCCCGGCTCCGGACGGCACCCTGCTGGCCTTGCACCACCCGCCGATCCCCAGCCACCTCGGCCTGATCCGCCTGTTCGAGCTGCACGACCAGCCGAAGCTCGCCGACGTGATCCGCGGAACGGACGTGCGCGGCATCCTCGGCGGCCACCTGCACTACTCGACGACCGACACCTTCGCCGGCGTGCCGGTGTCGGTGGCCTCGGCTACCTGCTACACCCAGGACCTGGTCATGCCGTTCCCGGCCGCCCGCGGCCAGGCCGGCGCGCAGTCGTACAACCTCGTGCACGTCTACGGCGACCACGTGCAGCACTCGGTCGTGCCGATCGGTCAGTTCCCGACGGCGTACGAGATGTCGGGAGAGGTGCTGGAGAAGTTCCTCGCGATGACCCCGGCCGAGCAGCTGGCCGCCGTGCAGGCGTCCGTCGGCGCGGAGTAGCGGGAACCCGGTTCGCGACATGTTCGTCACAGACGCAGGGCCGGCCCGGGTGGGGGAGGCCGCACTCGCGGACTCCTCGCCCGCGGCCGGCCGACGCAGGCGCCGCCGCATCCCGATCGCGCCCTACCTCTACGTGCTGCCCGCGATCGCGCTGCTCGGGGTGTGGATCTACCGTCCGCTCGTGGAGACCTTCCAGCTGTCCTTCTTCAGTTGGAACCTCCTGCCGACGCAGCCGCTGACCCCGGTCGGCCTGCAGAACTACGCCGCCATCGTCGCGTCGCCGCAACTGCACAACGCGCTCGTGAACACCGGCGTCTACATCGCCGCGTTCCTGGTCTTCTCCGTGGTGCTGCCGATCGCGATCGCGCTGATCTCGCGCCGGGTCGGCGGCCGCGCGAAGACCGTCTACCAGGCGATCATCTTCGTGCCGTTCCTGGTGACCCCGGTCGCCGCGGCGGCGGTCTGGCGCTGGCTGCTCTCCGACTCCGGCGGCGCCATCCCCACCGCGCTGCGCGGCGTCGGAATCGACATCGGCGACGTGCTGCGGTCGCCGAGTGGCGCCATCTGGGCGATCATCGCGATCGTCGGCTGGCAGATGCTCGGCTTCGGCGTCCTGGTCGTGTCGGCGGGCATCGCCGGGATCAACCCCGACTATGCGCACGCCGCCTCGATCGACGGCGCGGGGGGCTGGACCATCCTGCGCCGGATCACGCTGCCGCTGCTGTCGCCGACGATCGTGTTCCTCGTGCTCATGACGATCCTGCTGTCGGCGCAGTGGACGTACCCGATGATCGACATCCTCACCCAGGGCGGCCCGAGCGACTCGACGACCAACGTGTACTACCTGCTGTACCAGATCGGCTTCCAGAACTTCGACGCGGGGACCGCCGGCGCCGCAGGAACGCTCTTCTTCATCGCCTTCGGCCTCATCGCGCTCGGCCTGGTCGCGCTGTCCGACCGGCTGTCCTTCTACGACAACTAGGAGCATCACGTGGCTCTCGTCCCCGTCACCGACCTGACCCCGGTGCGGCTCACCGCTCCGGCGGTCGTCGCGCCCGCGGCGCCCGTCGCTCCCGAGGCGGCCGCCGTGCGCGCGCGCCGCCGCCTCGCCACCACGATCGGGCACATCGTGCTCGTCGTCGTCGCGGTCGCCAGCATCTTCCCGATCTACTGGATGTTCGCCACCGCCTTCCGCCAGCCGGTGGACGCGTCGGCGCAGACCCTGTTCCCGTGGCCGATCTCCCTGGAGAGCTTCGTCACGGTCTGGCAGCAGATCCCGATCCTGAGCATGATCGGCAACACCTTCGTGATGGCGTTCGCCGTCGCGGCCTGCCAGCTGGTCATCGCGATCCTCGCCGCCTACGGCTTCGCGATGTGGCAGTTCCCCGGCAAGAGCATCCTGTTCCTGTTCTTCATCGGCTCCTGGCTGGTGCCCTTCCAGGTCACGATGATCCCCAACTACGTGCTCATCTCGCAGCTGGGACTGCTCGGGACGATCGCGGGCGTCATCGTGCCGAACCTGTGCTCGGCGTTCGCGGTCATGCTCATGCGGCAGCACATGCAGTCGTTCCCGCGGGAGCTCATCGACGCGGCGCACATGGACGGCCGCAACAACTTCGGCATCCTGGTGCGCGTCGTCCTGCCGAACATGAAGCCGGCACTCGCGGCGCTCGGGATCATGCTCTTCATCGAGGCGTGGAACAACTACCTGTGGCCGTCGCTGATCTTCCAGCACCAGTCCGGCGCGCTGATCCAGGTCGGCATCCGCAGCTTCCTCGGCGCCGAGGGCGACAACTGGGGCGCCATCATGGCGGCGTCCGGTCTCGCCTGCCTCCCCATCTTCCTCATCTACCTGTTCCTGCAGCGCTACATCGTGGACGCGTTCGTCCGCTCCGGCCTGCGCTGACCACCCATCCCCCTGAGAGGAAACCCCCGTGAAGATCGTCCAGCTCTCCGACACCCACATCTCCCACCTGGGAGGCGCCACCACCGAGAACCTGCGCGCGTTCGTCGACCTGATCAACTCCATCAACCCCACGTTCGTCGTGCACAGCGGCGATGTGGCCATCCTCGATCCCGACCAGGCGGAGGACCGGGAGGCGGCGCGGGAGCTGCTCGCCGGCATCCAGGCCCCGCTGCGCGTGCTGCCCGGCAACCACGACGTGGGCGAGCGCCCCGACAACGCGTGGGCCGGCCTCGTCGTCACGCCCGAGCGCCTCGCCGCGTTCGAGGCGACGTTCGGCCCCGACCACTGGCTGGAGCTCGTCGGCGACTGGGCCGTGATCGGCGTGAACAGCGAGATCATGGGCAGCGGCCTGCCGGAGGAGGAGGCGCAGTGGGAGTGGCTGGCCACCCTCCCCGCACAGATCGGCACCCGCCCCACGCTCGTCTTCAGCCACAAGCCGGTGTGGAACCCGTACCCGGAGGTCACCGAGCACAACATCGCGATCCCCGACGACTCGAAGGCCCGGCTCCTGGCCGCGCTCGACGGCGTGACGCTGGCGGCGCTCGGCAGCGGCCACCTCCACCACTACGCGGTGTCGACCGAGACGCACGGCGACGCCGAGATCCTGACGGTCTCGGCTCCGGCGACGGGCTTCGCCCACGCCGGCCTCGGCGGACCGGCGCTGGCCCAGCAGGGCATCGTCGAGTACCAGCTCGGCGAGGCCGGAGCGGTGCGCCCGTTCTTCCGCAACCTGCCGACGCTGGTGGAGATCGCGCCGACGGAGATCCCGGAGTTCTCGGCGGCGTTGGAGGAGCTCGGGGTTTCGCTCTGAGACGCAGAAGGCACGACGGGGGCCGACGGATGTCGCCGGCCCCCGACGTTGATGCGACCCCTGATGCGAATCTGAGATCATAAGGTATCAATGTAATACGATGATACGTTGTATTTGTCTGATACGGTTGCGATGCGACGACGGCGAGGTGGCCGTCGCTGAGCGAACGGAACGGCGTTATGAAGCTCCACCATCGGGCGCGGACCTTACGGGCGACGATCGGCATTACTGCTCTCTTGATCTGCTCAGCGGGCGGAGTCCCCGCGGCGACCGCGGGAGAGCCGGTCTCGAACGACGTGGCGTTCCAGTCGTTCGTCTCCGAGCTGAAAGTGGACGAGGGGACACGGGCTGCGCTCGCGGAGAAGTTCAACGAGCTGAGCGAGACGAAGCAGCGCAGCTTCCTCGATGAGGCTGCTGCTGACCCGCTGTCGGTCATGGAATTCGAGGACGCGTCTGAGCCGACATTGAGCGCTGCTGGAGGCATTCAGTCGCGAGCAGCAGCAAGCCGTTACACCGCGACGTACCCGGTCAATGCGAACATGTTCGGCATCACGACCGGCACGTTCAACCTTCGCTATGTCTTCGAGGCCACGCCGAGCGCTGTGACCCGCAATCTCGAGTGCACCGGATGGTTTTCGGGGGTCGGTGGCGTCTGGAGCATCAATTCGACCTCGAGTCAGTACATCTCCGGCGGAATCGGAACGTGCTCTGTCACTCACCGGATGTCGTTCCTCTACAAGGGCTCAGCTTGGTCGGCCAACAAGCATCATCAGCTGTCGTATCGGGGTACCACGCTCACCAATGGGTGGCTGAAGAACGTCTGATGGCCGACCGTGCGACAGTGGCGCCTCGGGGCCAGGCTGAATGGTGCGTACTCGGCGCAGCGATCGTGGTCGGGGCGACGATCCTGGTCGCCCCGGTCGTGATCGTGGTGGCGATCGGACTGATCGTCTGGGCGGCCACGGTGCTCGGCAGGGGGCGATCGCGGCACCGCGCGCTGCTGATCGCCGCGATCGCCATCCTCGGCGTGGCAGTTCTCGCCTCGGTCGCGATCGGTGCCGTGACGTTTCTGGCGGAGTCCACCGATGATTCCAGCGTCACGCTCATCCAGGGCTAGCTCACCTGATCCGGCGCCTCCCACACCGCCGCCGCCGGGTCGATCGCGGTCGCGATCCTCCGGCAGATCTCCCCGAGGTGGCGCACCTGTGCCTCGGTGAGCGGCTCGAAGACCAGCTTTTCGACGAGGGCGTGGTGCGCGGGGTTGGCGCGCACCACCTGCTCGTGGCCTTCCGGGGTGAGGATCGCCAGGGTGAAGCGGCCGTCGGTCGCGTCGGCCTCCCTGCGCACCCAGCCCTTCTTCTCCAGGCGCGAGATCGCCCGCGAGAGCCGGGAGAGCGTGCTGTTCGCGTAGCCGGCGAGCGTGCTCAGCCGCAGCGTGCGATCGGGGGCGGAGGCGAGCGCGTAGAGCAGGCCGTGCTCGTAGTGGGTCACGCCGCTGTCGCGCAACAGTTGCGCGTCGAGCGCAGCCGGCAGCCGCTCGAGCAGGGTGGCGACGGACGCCCACACCTCCAGCTGGGCGGGGCTCAGGCCCGGGAGCTCGCTCGGTGTCGTCATGCCTCGAGCCTAGCTGACTTGCTCAGGCAAGTGATGACGGCGTACTGTCGCTTTCCTGAGCAAGTGACTCGAAGGAGACGAGATGGATCTGCAGCTGCGCGGGAAGACCGCGTTCGTCAGCGGTTCGACACAGGGGATCGGCTACGCGGTGGCCTCGGCGCTCGCCGCGGAGGGAGTCCGGGTCATCGTGAACGGCCGCCGCGAGGAGTCCGTCGCCGCGGCCGCCGCCGAACTCCGGAGCGCGCACCCCGGCACCGAGCATGCCGGCCTGGCCGCCGACTTCGGCGACCCCGCCCAGGTGGACGCGCTGCTCGAGCGGCTGGGCGAGGTCGACATCCTCGTCAACAACGTCGGACTGTTCGGTCTCGCTCCGTTCGCAGACATCGCCGACGACGAGTGGGCGCGCTACCTGGAGGTCAACCTGATGAGCGGCGTCCGGCTGTCGCGGCACCTGCTGCCCGGGATGCTCGAGCGCGGCTCGGGCCGCATCGTGTTCGTCGGCAGCGAGTCCGGCGTGAACGTGCCGGCCGACATGATCCACTACGGCGTGACGAAGGCGGCGATGATCGCCCTCGGCAACGGGCTCGCCAAGCTCACCAGGGGCACGGCCGTGACGGTCAACACCGTCCTCGGCGGCCCCACGTACTCGGACGGCGTCGCCGCAGTGGTGGAGTCGATCGCCTCCGCGCAGTCCGCGCCGGCCGACGCGGTGAAGGCCGCGATCATCGGGCAGAACCGCACCACGCTGCTCGAGCGGTTCCTCGAGCCGGCGGAGCTGGCGTCGCTCGTCGCCTACCTCGCCAGCCCGCTGGCCTCCGCCACCAACGGCGCCGCCATCCGCGCCGACGGCGGAGTGCTCACCGGCCTCCTGTGAGCCCGCCGAGACGTGAGCAGCCGCGGAAATCGACTCCCCGATTCCCGCGGCGACTCACGTCTCGGCAGCTCAGCCGAGGGGGATGCGGGCGCCGATGTGGACCTCCCGGGGGATGTCGCGGGGAGTGTCGGCCAGGCGGTGCTCCGGCTCGAGCAGGTGCCGGGCGAAGAAGTCGGAGAGCTCGGCGCGCGCGGTCAGCGGGAGGACGGCCGCGACGTACTGGTCGGGGCGCACGACGACGATGGCGCCGGCCGCGCCGATGCCGCGGTCGCGGTGGATGTCGCGGCCGTGGCCCGCCGCGAAGATCTGGTTCAGATCGTGGAGGCCGTACGGCACCTTGGTCGGCTTGAACGCGGCGGGCACGGCGGCAGGCTCCACCTCGGTGTAGTCCTGCTGGTAGATCACCTTCGTGTCGAACACGGCGTCGTCGTCGCCACCGGCCGGGGTGTACCGCACGCGCGGCGATGCCGGGTCGGTCGTCCACCACGCGGCGAAGTCGGCGGTCGGCGTCCCGGCGAGAGCGGGGGCCGCGGCGTCGGCGAAGACGTAGACGCGCCAGCGCCCGTCGGCCTCGTGGAAGTGGCCGAGGTGCCGCCAGCGGTTGTCGGCGCGCCGGATCACCTCCGCCGACTTGAACCGCTTGCCGACCGGGAACCCGGGCGCCAGCTCCTGGTGCTCGGTGCCGAGAGTGATGAGCGACTGCTCGTACCGCGTCATGAAGCCGGCGGGGAACTCCATCGTCTTCACGTACCAGTGCTCGAGCTCGGACGGGTCCTCCCAGTCGTCGACCGGTTTCGCCATCATCCCCGACCACTCCCTGTCGAAGTCGATGAGGTTCTGCGCGATCACCTTGCGCTCGGCGGCGTAGGTGTCCAGCAGTTCCTCGGGCGCCCGGCCCTCCAGCACGGCGGCGAGCTTCCAGCCCAGGTTGAAGCCGTCCTGGATGGACACGTTCATCCCCTGACCGGCCTTCGCCGAGTGCGTGTGGCAGGCGTCGCCCAGGATGAAAGCCCGCGGGTGCCGGCTTCCGGTCAGCTCGGCCGGGACGTCGTCGAACCCGTCGGTGATGCGGTGCGCCACCTCGTAGACCGACCACCAGGTCACCGCCTTCACGTCGAGCGTGTAGGGGTGCAAGATGCGGTCGGCCTTGGCGATCATGTCCTCGATCGGGGTCGCGCGCACGGCGCCCGGGTTCGCCTCGTCGACCTCGCCGAGGTCGACGTACATGCGCGCCAGGTAGCCGCCCTCGCGCGGGATGAGCAGGATGTTGCCCGCGTCGTGCGACTGGATCGAGCACTTCACCTGGATGTCGGGGAAGTCGGTGTTCGCCAGGATGTCCATGACGCCCCAGGCGTGCATCGACGCGTCGCCGTGGAGGCGGTGGCCGAGTGCGGTGCGCACGCTGCTGCGGGCGCCGTCACCGCCGACCAGGTACTTCGCGCGCACCACGCGCTCCTCGCCGGAACGCGGGCCGGCGCAGTGCCGCACCCGCGCGGTGACCGGGTACTCGGCCTCCGGGTCGATCGCGCAGTCCAGGAACTCGATGCCGTAGTCGGGGACGATACGGCCGGGTGCCCGCTCGGCGTCGCGGAGGAAGTAGTCGAGGATGCGCGACTGGTTGACGTAGATGTGCGGGAACTCGCTGATCCCCGTCGCGTCGTCCGGCGCCCGGGAGGCGCGGACGATGCGGGACGGGTCGGCCGGGTCGGGCTTCCAGAAGCACATCTCGACGTTGCGGTAGGCCTCCTCGATGACCTCGCCGGCGAAGCCGAACGCTTGGAAGGTCTCGACGGAACGGGCCTGGATGCCGTCGGCCTGGCCGACCTCCAGTCGCCCAGGGCGCTTCTCGATCGCCCGCGCGTCGACGGAGGGGAATCGCGAGAGCTGCGCGGCGACGACCGCGGCGGCCGGCCCGGTGCCGACGATGAGCACATCCATCTCGTCCGGCAGCTCGCGTGGGCGATCGAGGCCGTGACCGGCCGCCGGCTTGATGCGGGGATCGCCGGACTCGTAGCCGCGGTAGTGGATCTGCACGCTCATTCCTCCTCGAATGACGACCGTTGTGCCGGGAGCCTGTTGTCTCTATAGTTGAAACAGCGGTCTAATAATCGCTACAAGGCTAACTCGTCGCCCCCAGTGGGGCAACAGGCCGTCAGCGCGGCAACAGGTGAGTGCGGCAACAGGGAGGGCGCGATGGCGCAGGAACGCACCACGGGCGCGGACGGTGGATCGCAGACCCTCGCGCGGGGCCTGACCGTCCTCGCCCTGATCGGCGAGTCGCCCACACCGCTCACCGTCGCCGACCTGTCGGCCCGGATGGGCCTGCACCGCTCGATGGTCTACCGGCTGGTCCGCACGCTCGAAGCCCACGGCTTCGTCCTCCGAACGCCATCAGGCGAACTGGAGCTCGGAGTGCGCCTGGTCGCCCTCGCCCGCAACGTCGCGCGCGCCCTGCATGTCGCCGCGGCGCCGGTGCTGGCCGAGCTCGCCGACGGTCTCGGCATGACGGCGTTCGTGGTGGCGTTCGACGGGGAGGCGGCTGTGACGCTCTCCACCGCGGAGCCCCGAGGCGTCGACGCGACCGTCGCGCAACGGCCGGGCAGCAGGCACTCGATCGATCGCGGAGCGCCGGGCCGGGCCATCCGGTCGCAGCTCGATCCCGTCGCGCATCCGCCGCGCGCCTTCGAGGTCAGCAGCGACGAGATCATCCCCGGGCTGTCCTCCGTCGCCGTCCCGCTGCGGGTGCCGGACGGCACGCCGTCTTCGCTGGCGGTGGTCTACATCACCCACGACTATGAGGTCGACGCCATCGCGGCGACCCTGACCGCCGCCGCTGAACGGATCGTGCGCGCGTTGCGGTGAGGTGCGCGTCACTCCGGCGTGGCCAGCGCATCCTGGATCTGCCGGATCGCCGCTCCGAGCAGCCCGGAGGCCAGCAGGCCGGGCCCGAGCGGGCCGGAGCGGTCTTCACCCAGCCGCGGGAGCAGGCGGAGTGCGGCGCGGACGTCGCCCGTCATCCGCCCCAGCTGCCAACGGACTTCGTCGTCGAGCGCGCCCGGGTCGCCCGGCGAGGCCAGCGCCGCGGCCCGCGCGGCGTACGCGGCCGCGCCCAGCGCGTGGGATCCCACGTGCGCGACCGCGGCCGCCTGCGCAGCCGCGCGCGCAGCGGACACCCCGGCCTCCGTCGTCGCCGCGCCGGCCGCCCGGCCCGCGACGAAGCGTCGCTTGATCTCGCCGGCAGCGCTGAGCTCGCCGCGCGAGTAGGCTCGCGCCCGGTCGATCGCCTCCCGCGGCCGCTGGTCGTCCGGCGCGTCCGCCTCGAAGAGGCCGAGGACATGCTCGGCGCAGTCGGCCGCCCACCCGGCGACAGCGCGGCGGTCGGCGTCGTCGAGAGTCTGCAGCGAGGTCACCCGCCCAGCATCCCACGGCGCGGGTTGAGGGTCATCCGCCCGCGGCACCACACTGGGCTGAGAAGGGAGGGTCAGTGGAGGCTCTCGACATCCCGGCGGACGCGGTCGCCCGCGAAGACCTGCGAGCGGCAGTGCAGCGGCGGACGCTGGTCGCCGTCGTCGTCACCCAGATGCTGGGAGGAGCGGGACTCGCCGCCGGCGTCACCGTCGGCGCACTCCTGGCGCAGCGGATGCTCGGCGGCGACCAGTTCGCCGGCCTGCCCGCCGCAGCGCTGACCCTCGGGTCGGCGCTGACCGCGTTCCTGGTCGGACGTGTGAGCCAGCGCTTCGGGCGCAGGCCCGGCCTCGGTGGCGGTTTCCTGGCCGGCGGACTCGGTGCGATCGGGGTCGTGGTCGCGGCGGCGATCGACTCGCCCGCTCTGTTGTTCATCGCGCTGTTCGTCTACGGCGCCGGAACCGCGACCAACCTCCAGGCGCGCTACGCGGGGACCGACCTCGCCCTCCCTGCCAGGAGGGCGACGGCGGCGAGCATCGCCCTGGTCTCCACGACGGTCGGTGCCGTGCTCGGGCCCAACCTGGTCACACCGATGGGGAAGGTGGCCGCGGCGTGGGGCATCCCGGAGCTGGCCGGCCCGTTCATCCTCGCTGCGGCGGCCTACCTCGCGGCGGGCACCGCGCTGATCGTGCTGCTGCGGCCCGACCCGCTGCTGCTGTCGGAGCGGCTCGCACGCGGCGGCTCGGCGGTGGTGGATGCGGCGGTGGTGGATGCGGCGGGAGCCGGGCAGGAGACCGCGCCGAGGCCGCCCACGCCGCCCGCACCGGTTCCGCCCCCTGCGCGCCGGCGTCCCGCGCGCGGGGTCGTCATCGGTGCGTCGGTGATGGTGGTCGCCCAGATCGTGATGACCGCGATCATGACGATGACCCCCGTCCACATGCAGCTGCACCACGCCGGGCTCGACGCCGTCGGTCTGGTGATCGGCATCCACATCGCCGCCATGTACCTGCCGTCGCTGGTCACCGGGATCCTGGTCGACCGCATCGGCCGCACGGCGATGGCCGTCGCCTGCGGGGCAGCGCTGCTGCTCGCCGGTGTCACCGCTGCGATGTCGGGGGATTCGCTCGCAGTGTCGGTGGTCGCGCTCATCCTCCTCGGCCTGGGTTGGAACTTCGGCATCATCGCCGGCACCGCCATGATCATCGACGCGACCAGCCCGGACGTCCGCGCGCGGACCCAGGGGAGCGTCGACGTGCTGATCTCCCTGGCCGGCGCCGGAGGCAGCGCCATGTCCGGTGTTGTCATGGCCGCCGCCGGCTACGACCTCCTCGGCCTGGGCGGTGCCGCGCTCGCGCTCCTGCTCATCCCGGTGGTCGCGATCCGGCCGAGGCGGGCGGGGTCGCTGGCCGGCTAGCGCCGTCCGGACTGTTCCGCTGTGGTCAACCGCCGTGCACGGGCGGGCAAGCGCCGAGGGCCCGCGCGCGGTTGGATCGTGTTCAATCGCGCATCCCGTGAGCGCGTCCCATCGAGGAGAACCCCCGTGACCTCAACCTCTGACACCGCTGTCAGTGCAGCTCCGCATCCCGCATCCCACCGCCGGCTCGGCGTGCCCGCCGTCACCTTCATGATCGTCGCGGCCTCCGCGCCGCTCACCGTCCTGGCGGGCGGGGTCACGACGACCTTCGCCGTCACCGGCGTGCTCGGCGTGCCGCTGTCGTTCCTCCTGCTCGGCGCCGTGCTCGCGATCTTCGCCGTCGGCTACGCCGCGATGAGCCGCTACGTCACCAACGCCGGCGCGTTCTACTCGTACGTGTCTCAAGGGATCGGGCGCCCGCTCGGCGTGGGTGTCTCGATCGTGGCGCTCGTGTCGTACAACGCGATGCAGATCGGCGTGTACGGGCTGTTCGGCTATCAGGTCGCCTCCCTCCTGAACACCAAGTTCGGCTGGGACCTGCCGTGGTGGCTGCCGATCATCGTGTGCATCGCGATCGTCGGGATCCTCGGCGTCAACCGGGTCGACCTGTCGGCGAAGGTGCTGGGCGTGCTCGTGGCGCTGGAGTTCCTGGTGGTCATCGTCTACGACATCTCGGCGTTCGTCGTGGCGCCGGAGGGCGTCAGCGGCCAGGCCCTCAGCCCGTCCGCGCTGTTCGTGCCCGGCATCGGCGCCGTGTTCGCGTTCGGCATCGCGGCCTTCATGGGCTTCGAGGGCGCCGCGATCTACGGCGAGGAGGCCAAGGACCCGAAGCGCACGGTCGCCCGCGCCACCTACACCGCCGTCGCGGTCATCGCGCTCTTCTACGCGCTGTCCTCGTGGGCGATGACGATCGCCTCCGGCCCGAGCAAGGTGATCAAGGACTCCACCGAGCAGGGCCCCAACCTGATCTTCTCGTTCCTCGAGTCGAACGTCGGGGTGTTGATCAGCGACATCGCGCAGGTGCTCTTCATCACCAGCCTGTTCGCGTCGCTGGTCAGCTTCCACAACGCGGTCGCGCGCTACTTCTTCTCGCTCGGCCGCGAGGGCGTGCTGCCGTCGTGGCTGGCGCGCGTGCGCACGCACAGCCGCGCGCCGTGGGCGGGCTCGCTGACCCAGACCATCCTCGCCCTGATCGTGATCGCCGCGTTCGCGATCGCCAGCGTCGGCTGGGTGCCGCCGAAGGGAGCCCCGGCGATCCTGTTCCCGGTGCTGACGCTGTTCTCCTGGCTCACCAACACCGGCGCCCTCGGCCTGGTGCTGCTGATGGCGATCGTCTCGTTCGCGGTCATCGGCTTCTTCCGCCGGTCGAAGCACGGCCTCGGCGTCTGGCAGCGGGTGGTCGCGCCGGTGGTCTCCGGCATCGGCCTGACGGTGGTCTTCATCCTGATCGTCGTCTACTTCAACACCCTGCTGACCAGCGACCCGACCGCCCCGCCGTCGGCGACCACGTTCCTCCTCCCGGCGATCGTGATCCTCGCCGGTGTGGTCGGGATCGTCTGGGGCTACGTCCTCAAGCGCCGCAACCCGCGCGTCTACGCGCAGATCGGCCACGGCACCGAGGAGCAGAACGCGCCAGAGCTGTAGAGTCTGTTGCCGCTCCGCCGCCGTCAGCCGTCGAGGCGCCGGCGGAGCTCTGCGTTCTCGGCACGCAGTTCGAGCACGCGCCCGATGCCGGCCAGGTTGATGCCGTCGCCTTGCAGCACGGCCACTTCGCGGATGGCAGCGATGTCGTCATCGCTGTACCGCCGCGTGCCGCCGTGCGTGCGCGCGGGTGTGATCAGCCCCTTCTCCTCGTACAGGCGCAGCGTCGCCGCCGGCAGTTCGGCGAGTTGCGCTGCGACCGCGATGCTGTAGAGAGGCACGTCCCCTGGGCGGTCCGTCATCCTTAGAGTTTCCTGTTAAGTGGAGAAATTGTCAAGCGCCGGGTGTATTAAATCTATATCAAACGCTGTAGGTAATCTCATTCGGATCGCGGAACGGGAGGCTCCGAGATGCAGACGGCGACCGAGACGACGACGGCAGGGTTCGCAGACCTGATCTGCTCAGACTCGGAATGGCTGGAGGCCGAGTTCGCCGCTCTGGTCGCCCGCACCGGCTTGGAGCCTCCCGCGCGCACCGGATGCGCGGGGCCGGGAACAGCGACGCCCGACGGCGCGCCCGAGACGCGGTGCCGCCCGGCCCGAAGAGCGCCCGGTGCGCGGATCCGGGCGGTGGCGCGGTATCCGCCGTCCGCCGCGTCGACCCGCAGCGACCTGCGGCGCACCAGCGCCGCACGCACCCCCAACGATGAAAGGAGATCACACCCATGGCCATGTCATTCGATCCTTTCAGCCAGCTGGACAGGATCGCCCAGAGTGTCTTCGACACCAGCCGTCAGCCGCGCATGATGCCGGTGGACCTGTCGCGTGAGGGCGACAAGTACCTGCTCAACGCGGACCTCCCCGGCATCGACCCCGGATCCATCGACATCGACCTCGATGGCCACCTGCTGAGCATCCGGGCGCAACGGTCGGCGGGAGACCACTCGAACAGCCGCTGGCTCCTCCAGGAGCGGCCGTTCGGCGCCTACCTGCGGCAGTTCACGATCGGCGACGACGTCGACACCGACGGGATCAGCGCGAGCTACGACAACGGCGTGCTCAGCGTCCTGATCCCCATCGCCGAGCGCGCGAAGCCGCGCAAGGTCAACGTCGATTCGGTGGGCAGCGGACGCAAAGCCGTCACCGCCTGAGGGGCGATCCGCGAGCGGGCTCCACGCCGGTGAAGGCCGGACCGCATGATGCGGGCGGCGCGCCACGCTCGCCAGGTCCGAAGGGCGGCCACCCCGATGGGTGGCCGCCCTTCGCGCACTTCGGCGCCACGATCGTCGAGGGGCACGCAAGCGCCCCTAAAACGCCGAAATAGGGGCGTTTGCGCGCCCTTCGACTTCCGTCAGCGCGTCGGAGAAGGCGGCGAGCAGGAGGTGGACGTCCGGGGGCTCGATCGCCAGCGGCGGCCGCATCTTGAGGACGCTGTCGTGACGGCCGATGCGGCTGATGAGCACGTGCCGGTCGCGCATGGCCTCCACGACCGCCTTGGTGCGGGCCGGGTCGGGCAGTGCGTCCGCCGCGGCGGCCGGGCGGTCGTAGACTTCCACGCCGAAGAACAGGCCGTCGCCCTTGGGCACGCCGATCCACGGATGCTCGGATCCGAGCGCGGCCAGGGCGTCCCGGATGACACGTCCGTTCGCGTGTGCGCGCTCGACCAGCCGCTCGTCGCGCAGCACGTCGAGCACGGCCAGACCGGCCGCCGCGGAGACGGGGTTGCCGCCGAAGGTGTTGAAGTACATGTTGCGGGGGCCGAACTCGTCGAGCAGCGCGGCCGGGAGGGCGACGCCGCCGAGCGGGTGCCCGTTGCCCATCGGCTTGCCCATCGTCACGAGGTCGGGGACGATGCCGTGGTTGCCGTGGCCCCAGAAGCTGCGGCCGGTGCGCCCGAAGCCGGACTGCACCTCGTCGGCGATCACCAGTCCGCCGGCCCGGCGCACGCGGTCGGCGAGCCCGCTCACGAACCCGGACGGCACCCGGTTGAGGCCCTCGGTCGAGAACAGGGAGTCGAACAGCACGGCCGCGACGCCGTGCCCGTCCGCCTGCAGGGCGGCGATCGCCTCGTCGGCCTCCCGGAGCGCAGCCGCCAGCACGGCGTCCGCAGGGAGGCCGCGGTCCTGCCCGTCGAGGTCGGGGACGCGCAGCGTGCGCACATGGCCGCCGAGGCCCTCGTGCGCGCGGAGGCCGGTCGTCACGCGTGCGAGCGCCTGCGTGTGGCCGTGGTAGCTGAAGTCCGAGATCAGGATGCCGGGGGCCCCGGAGTGCTGGGTCGCGATCCGGAAGGCCAGGTCGTTGGACTCCGATCCGCTGTTCGTGAAGACGATGCGGTCGATGGCGTCGTCGAAGGTCGCGAGCAACCGCTCGGCGTAGTCGACGACGCGGTCGTTCAGATACCGGGTGTGGATGTTGAGCGTCGCGGCCTGCTCCGCGATGGCGGCGACCACCCGCGGGTGCGCGTGGCCCACGTGCGGCACGTTGTTGTAGCCGTCCAGGTACCGGTCGCCGTTCACATCGGTCAGCCACACGCCCTCGGCGCGCACGAACTCGATCGGCCGGTCGTAGAACAGCGGACTGTAGGGGCCGAGGGTGTCGAATCGGCGGGTCATGAGGTCGGTCATGCTCAGCTTCCAGGTGGGTCGGGGTTCGGGAGGGCGTCAGCCTGCGACGAGCTCGGGCCAGCCGGTGCGACCGGTCGCGAGGTAGCGCGAGGCGGCAGGGATGATGTGGGGGAGGAGATGCTCGAGATGGAAGGCGGTGGCCTCCTCGTCGGGCCGGTCGACCGACCAGGCCAGGTAGGAGAGCGCGCGGGCGAGCAGCAACGGCTGCCAGGCCTCCGCATCGTGACGAGTGAGCGGGCGCTGCGCGCGGTAGCCGTCGAGCACCGCGGCCACGAGCTCGCCGCCCCGCGGGTGCCCGGTGAGGAAGAAGCACGCCGTCGCCAGGTCGAAGAGGTACCAGCCCTCGCCGCAGTCGTCGAAGTCGATGACGGCGATCCCGCCTCCGGAGACCAGCACGTTCTCCAACGTGAGGTCGGCGTGGATGGGGCCGTAGCTCGCCGGCGACCGGTCGAGACGGCGGAGATCGCGGGCGACTGCGCCCTCCACGTCGACGAGCGTCGCGCGCTGCGAGTGCGTCAGAGTCGGGAGGTCACCGGCGCGGCCCCAGAGCGCCCCCGGGCCGCAGAGGCCGGCGGCGTCCCAGGCGTGCCGGTCGTACCCGACGGGTGCGCCCGAACGCTCAGCGCAGTCGTGGAGGAGCGCGATCGTGCGGCCGAGCTCGCGGAGGTCGGCCTCCGCCGGGCATGCCCGGCCCGTGAACGTGTCGGGCGACGAGCCGAGCGGGGTCGCGGAGGGCAGCCACTCCTGCATCGACACCTGCACGGTCGCGCCGCGCGCGTCGGTCACGTGCGCGAGGTGCGAGCCGTCGACGCGCGGGAGCGGACGGGCGACGCCCACCCCGGCGCCCGCCAGCGACCGGAGGAAGGCCGCCTCCGACTCGATCTCGCTGTCGGTGTGGTAGCCGGGGCGATGCACCTTGAGCGCCCACTCGCCGGCGTCGGCGGTGACGCGGAAGACCAGGTTCTCGCGCCGGGTGACGAAGCGGAGGTCGGCGGCCCCGGAGAACCCGAAGTCGCTGAGCGCCCGTCGGGCGAGGTCGTCGGCGGAGTCGACATCCACGACGAGGTCGGCGGCGGTCGACCGCTGCACGCGCACAGCCGCCTCAGCCGTTGATGACGCGGTGCACGGAGACCGCCTTGAGGCCTTCGACGCCGAACTCGACGCCGTAGCCGGAGCCCTTGACGCCGCCGAAGGGGATCATCGGGTGCACGCCGCCGTGCGAGTTGATCCACACGGTGCCGGACTGCATGCGGTTGGCGACCGCGAGTGCTTCGTCGCGGTCCGGTCCCCAGACCGAGCCGCCCAGCCCGACGTCGAGGCGGTTGGCACTCGCGATCGCGTCCTCCACCTCGGTGTAGCGGATGATCGGCAGCGCAGGCCCGAACTGCTCCTCGTCGACGATGGCGACTCCGTCGGACACGTCGGCGACGAGAGTGATCGGGTAGAACAGGTCGCCCAGCTCGGTGGCGGGGGAGCCTCCGGTGACGATGCGGGCGCCGTGGGCCTTCGCGTCCTCCACCAGCCGGTTCACGATGTCGAACTGCTGCTTGTTCTGCAGCGGACCGAGCACGTTCTCCTCGTCCAGGCCGTTGCCCATCGGGGTGGCGCGCGCGACCTCCGCCAGCGCCTCCACGACGTCGTCGTACACCGAGTCGTGCACATACAGGCGCTTGAGCGCGGCGCAGGTCTGACCCGTGTTGATGAAGGCGCCCCAGAACAGGTCCTGGGCGATCGCCTTCGCGTCGGTGCCCGGCAGGATGATGCCCGCGTCGTTGCCACCGAGCTCCAGGGTGAGCCGGGCGAGGTTGCCCGCCGAGCTCTCGATGATCTTCTTGCCGGTGGCGGTGGAGCCGGTGAACATCACCTTGTCGATGTCGGGGTGCGAGGCCAGCCGGGCGCCGACCTCGCGGCCGCCGGAGACAGCGATGAGCACGTCGGCGGGGAGCGCCTCGTTCAGCACGTCGACGAGGGCGAGCACGCTCAGCGGCGTGTACTCGGACGGCTTGACGACCACGGTGTTGCCCATCCGCAGCGCGGGCGCCAGCTGCCAGACGGCGATCATGAGCGGCCAGTTCCACGGGCCGATCGCCCCGACGACGCCGGCGGCGCGGTAGTGCAGCTCTGCGTGCGTCTCGCCGTCGTCGACGAGCACCTCCGGCTCCAGCTGCAGTGCGGCGTTGGTGCGCAGCCACGCAGAGCAGGCCCCGATCTCGAAGCGGGCGTTGGGCCCGTTCAGCGGCTTGCCCTGCTCGCGGGAGAGGAGGCGCGCGAGCTCCTCCGCGCGCGCATCGACGGCGTCGGCGGCGGCGTTGAGGGCGGCCGACCGCGCCTCGTGGCCGAGGGCCTCCCACGCCGGCTGGGCCGCCCGGGCCCGGGCGATGGCCGCGTCCAGCTCCTCGACGGTCGCCTCGGGCGCGTTGCCGATGACCTCGCCGGTCGCCGGGTCGTGGATGGTGCGGCCCTCGCCCTCCGGCGCGCTGACACGGTCGAGCAGGTCACGGACATCGGTCATGATGGGTCTCCTCCGATGGGGATGGTGGTCCGTTCAGTCTCGCCCGGCCGGGCGCGGGGAGGTTGTCCGTAGGTGCAGGGGGGATGACGGAGGGTGCACGGACAGTGCGGTGGACGTCCCGTCGTCCTCACGTCCAGCACGCGCGATGGTCGGCGGCGTGCGAGTCGGCGTGTTCGATCGGTCGATAGCATTCGAGCTATGCGCGTCGTCTTCGTCGTCCTTCGTCTCGTCGGGACGGTCGCTATCGCAGCCGCCATCGTGGCTCAGCTCACGCGGAGCTACGCAGTCTGGACGGGTGGCGGTCTCCCGCATCCGGAGACCCTGTTCGTCAACTTCTTCAGCTACTTCACGATCGACTCCAACGTCGGCGCGGCGGTCGTCTTGCTCATCGGCGCGGTCGTGCTGCTGAGCGGGCGAGAGGACCCGCAGTGGTTCGGTGTGCTGCGCGGATGCGTCACGGCCTACATGGCGGTGACCGGGATCGTCTACAACATGCTCTTGCGTGGCGTGAACGTCTCCGAGGGAGCGACCGTCCCGTGGTCGAACGAGATCCTCCACGTGGTCGGACCGTTGCTCATCGTCTTCGACTGGCTCTTCGCGCCGGGGCGCGTCCGCCTGAAGTGGACCGCCCTCTGGTGGGTCGTGTCGTTCCCGATCGTGTGGGCGATCTACTCGATGGTCCGTGGACCGCTCGCCTACAACCACGTCGCGGGGAAGCCCACGTGGTACCCGTATCCGTTCCTGGACCCGGCCAATTCGCCGGAGGGTTATGTCTCGGTCGCGTTCTACATCCTGCTCATCGCGGCGGTCATCGGCGGACTCGGCTGCGCGGTCGTCTGGGTCTCGCAGCGCGGACGCTGGCCACTGCCGCCCCGCGCCAGGACCACCGAGCAACCGATCGCATCGCCGTCGTAGCATCGCGAGTGATACCATCCTCATCACGGATCGTATACAAAGTCGTCCCCGGTCCAGATTGAGGTCGATCGTGCTTCCCGAGCTTCTCCGGCCAACCGAGTCCGCCCCCGTGCTGGACTTCAGCGCCTTCCGCACCGCTGTATCCGAGTCGTTCGTGCCCCTCCAGGTGACGAGCGATCGGCCGGAGCCGTTCTTCGGGCGGATCCGTTCGGCCGAGGCCGACGAGATCCACGTGTCGGAGGTGAGCGCCTCGCAGCACGTCGTCGAGCGCACGCCCGAGCTCATCGCGCGGGCCGACCGCAACTACTTCAAGCTCAGCCTCATGCTGTCGGGCACCGGCATCCTCATCCAGGAGGGGCGGGAGGCCGTGCTTCGGCCCGGCGACCTCGCGGTCTACGACACCCACCGGCCGTACACGCTCGTGTTCGACGACGACTTCCGCACGATGGTGGTCATGTTCCCGAAGCATCTGATCGGGCTGCCTCCCGAGCTGGTGTCGCAGTTGACCGCCGTGCGGTTCGACGGGAGCACCGGGGTCGGCGGCATCGTCGTCCCGTTCCTGGGCCAGCTCGTCGCGAACCTCGACCAGCTCTCCGGCGCCACCGGCGCCCGGCTCGCCCACAGCGCCCTCGACCTGACGACGACGCTGTTCGCCGACCAGCTCGGCACGGCCGCCGAGCTTGCGGACCCGCATCACGCGCTGATGCAGCGCATCCGGGAGTACATCGAGGTCAACCTGTCGTCGGTGGATCTCGGCCCGACGAGGATCGCCGCCGAGCACTTCATCTCCACGCGTCACCTGCAGGGGCTGTTCCAGGAGCAGGGCACCACCGTCTCCGCGTGGATCCGGTCCCGCCGCCTGGAGCGCTGCCGCCGCGAGCTGATGGACCCGCTGTCGGCCGGCCGCTCGGTCGCGTCGGTCGCGACCCGCTGGGGATTCGTGGACGCCGCCCACTTCAGCCGCGTGTTCAAGGCGACCTACGGCGAATCCCCGTCGGAGGCGCGCGCCGCGGCGCTCGGCTGAGCAGGCTCCCGCCCCGCGCCGCTGCCCTCGGCTGAGCGCGCCTCCCGACCCGCGCCGCCCTGCGTCCACCACCCCGCACACATTCGTCACGAATCCCGACATTCGTGGCACGAATCGCGACATTCGTCACGAATCGCCGTCTACTGAGCCCGCGCACTTTCGTCACGAATACCGACATTCGTGCCACGAATCGCGACATTCGTCACGAATCGCGGTCCGCCGCGCCCGCGCACTTTCGTCACGAATCGCCGTTCACCGAGCCCGCGCACTTTCGTCACGAATCGCCGTCCTCCAAGCCCGCGCACTTTCGTCACGAATCCCGACATTCGTGGCACGAATCGCGACATTCGTCACGAATCGCGGTTCACCGAGCCCGCGCGCTTTCGTCACGAATCCCGACATTCGTGGCACGAATCCCGACATTCGTCACGAATCGCCGCTTGCGTAGGTCGCGCAGGTTCGTCACGGATGCTGAGATTCGTGACGAATCGCGACATTCGTGGCACGAATCAGGGGATTCGTGACGAATCACCGTGCGCCCGGCGCGCGCGCCCGCGGGACGAATCGCCGAGCGGGGGATGTGCCGGCGGCGCACGTCGCTTGACTGGATCGGTACGGTCGGTCCCCAGCCCCCGAACCGGGCATCGACTCGTCGGATACTGGTCGCATGTCCCCGCATGACGCCGTCGCCCACGCGCACACCTCGACGACCACCAGCCCGGTCGCCGTCAACCACCCCCTCGACGCCCTCACCGCCGACGAGATCACCGCGGGCCGCGCGATCCTGGCGGCGGCGGGGCTCGTCTCCGCGGCAACGCGCTTCCCGAACGTGCTGCCGGTCGAGCCCGAGCGGGAGGCCGTGGCCGCATTCCGCGCGGGCGACCCCGTCGAGCGCCGCCTCCTGTTCGTGCTGCTCGACACCGCCACCGGCCGCTCGGCCGAGGCGATCGTGTCGGTCACGACCGGGGAGGTCGTCGACCACCACGAGCTGAACACCGCCGAGGCGCCGTACGGGCAGCCGCAGTACCTGTTCGAGGAGTACGCCCGCGCCGAGGAGATCGCGAAGGCGTCGCCCGAGTGGCAGGCCGCGATGCGCCGCCGCGGCCTCGAGGACCGCATCGACCTGGCGTTCTGCGCCCCGCTCGCGCCCGGCCACTTCAACCGCGCCGACGAGGTCGGCCGTCGGGCCATCCGCAGCCTGACGTTCCTGCGCAGCGCCGAGGACGACTCGCCCTGGTCGCACCCCGTCGAAGGGCTCATCGTGCACATCGACCTGACCCGGGGCGAGGTGATCCGCGTCGAGGACGACGGCGACGTTCCGGTCCCCGACCTCGACGGCAACTACGACGCCGCCACGATCGGCCCGGCCCGCACCTCCCTCAAGCCCATCGAGATCACCCAGCCGGAGGGGCCGAGCTTCCACGTGGACGGCCAGGCGGTCGAGTGGGAGAACTGGAAGTTCCGGGTCGGCTTCAACGCGCGCGAGGGCCTGGTGCTCAACCAGGTGACCTTCCGCGACGGCGACGAGGACCGCTCCGTGCTCTACCGCGCGTCGGTGCCCGAGATGGTCGTGCCCTACGGCGACACCACCGCGACGCGGTTCTGGATCAGCTACTTCGACGCAGGAGAGTACCTGCTCGGCAAGAACGCCAACACGCTCGCGCTCGGCTGCGACTGCCTCGGCGTCATCCACTACTTCGACGGCGTGGTCGCCGACGACCACGGCAATCCGGTGACCATCCCGCAGGTCGTCTGCATGCACGAGGAGGACTACGGCGTGCTCTGGAAGCACACCGACCTCGCCGGCAACGCGGAGGTGCGCCGGTCACGGCGGCTGGTGGTCTCGTACTTCTCGACGATCGGCAACTACGACTACGGCTTCTTCTGGTACTTCTACCTCGACGGCACGATCCAGGTGGAGGCCAAGGCGACCGGCATCGTCTTCGCCGGCGCCGGCATCCCCGGCAGCAGCGACCCGCACGCCACCGAGATCGCGCCCGGCCTGTTCGCGCCCGTCCACCAGCACCTCTTCTGCGCGCGGCTGGATGTCGCGATCGACGGCGACCGCAACTCGCTCTCCGAGGTCGACGTGGTCGGCATCCCGACCGGGCCGGACAACCCCTACGGCAACGCGTTCACCTGGACGACGACCCCGATCGAGCGCGAGTCGGAGGCCGGCAGGCTGGCGAACCCGGCGACCTCCCGGGTCTGGGAGGTCACCAGCTTCGACCGCACGAACGCGGTCGGCAAGCCGACGGCGTTCCACCTGATCCCGCAGCCCGGCGCGACGCTGATGGCGCAGCCGGACTCCACCGTGTTCGGGCGTGCGACGTTCGCCACCAAGCACCTGTGGGCGACGCGGTTCGAGCCGGCGGAGCGCTTCCCGGCCGGCGACTACCCGAACGCCCACGCGGGAGGCGCCGGCCTGCCGGCGTGGACCGCGGCCGACCGCCCGCTGGTCGACGAGAACATCGTGCTCTGGCACGTGTTCGGCCCGACGCACATCCCACGGCCGGAGGACTGGCCGGTCATGCCCGTCGACTACTCGGGATTCGCGCTCAAGCCCTACGGCTTCCTCGACCGCAACCCTGCCCTCGACCTCCCCGACGGCGCCGCGGCGACGGCCGGCGCCACGTGCTGCGGCGGCGGGGAGTCCTGCACCTGCGGGCACTGACCACCGACCGACCCGCGCAACCCGCCGACCGACGAAGGAGCACCATGCCCGTCACGCTCTCCGACACCTCCACCTGGCTGCCGCTCGACGGGCTGGCGCCCGGCTTCGACGCCAACCGGGCGCCGCTGACCGCGGACCTCGCCGGTCGCACCGTCACGCTCGTCGACGACCGCGGCACGCGCATCGTGCACCGCTTCGCCGAGGACCGCGTGGAGTGGGAGTACGTCCCTGGCGAGGGCGATCCGATCCCGCCGACGACGGGTGCGGACGACTACGAGGCGTTCCAGGTCGACGACGGGCTGTACTTCGCGCAGTTCCATCACGAGTACGACCCGAACGAGGCCGTCTCGCTCGTCATCGACCTCGCGAACGGCCGCGCGCTGTCCGTCATCCAGGCGATCGGCGGCGACCTCCCTGGCAACACTGCCGTGAAGCAGCTGTTCGTGCCGTCACGGCTCGAGGGCGTTGAAGCCACCGGTCCCGAGCCGGCGCCCACCACCTCCCTGATCGGACGCCGCGTGATGTGGGTGTACAGCCCCGAGCACGCCTACGAGCACGTCTACCTCAGCCTGGACTGGTACACCTGGCAGTGCCTGGCCGGTCCCGAGAAGGGGCTCGCCGATACCGACGAGAACTCGGTGTGGCAGATCCGCCCGGGCATCTACGTGTTCGCTTGGCGCGAGAAGGTCATCCCGTGCGCCTCCGTCACGATCGCCGACCACCGCGACCAGCGGAACATCCGCTCGCACGGCGTGCTCTTCGGGCTCGACGAGTCGGGCGAGGTGCCGACGCACTTCACCTTCGGCGCCCACGGCCGCCTGCTGTCGAACACCGTGCACCCGGCGGCCTACGACCCCGCGGGCGCCTGAGGATGGGCACCGCCGTGGCCGCTCCCCTGGCCGACCTCATCGTCACCGGCCGCCTGTACACCGTCGACCGCGAGCACCCGCACGCCGAGGCGATGGCCGTGCGCGACGGCCGGATCCTGGCGGTCGGCACGGCGGCCGACGTCGCCGTGCACCGCGGCCCGGACACCCGCACGCTCGACCTGGGCGACGCGTTCGCGATGCCGGGGCTCATCGACGTGCACAACCATCACGCTCACGCGGGCCGGGCCGAGCTGTTCGAGCTCACGTTCCCGAACACGGCCTCCCTCGACGGGATCCTGGAGGCCGTACGCGCCTACGCAGCCACCCGGAGCCCCGAGGCGTGGATCATCGGCACCAGCTGGGGCACCGGGCTCCTCGACCAGCTGGCGCACAACACGGCTCGGCGCGCGCTCGACGACGCGGCGGGCGGGCGCCCCGTGCTCCTCACCGACGACAGCCACCACAACCGCTGGGCATCGAGTCGTGCGCTCCAGATCGCCGGAATCGACGCCTCCACGCCAGACCCCGAGCACGGCGTGATCGTGCGCGACCCGCACACCGGAGAGCCGAGCGGCGTGCTGCTGGAGGCTGCTGGTCTACTGGTCGAGAAGGTCGCGGCTCCCGCCGTCGCACTGACGGCCGAGCAGCAGCGGCGCGCCTCCGCGCGCGCGATCGAGATCCTGCACTCGTACGGCATCACCGCGTTCCAGGACGCTGCGACCTCGCTCGACCAGATGCGCGCCCTGGCGGCGCTGGACGCGCGCGGAGAGCTGCGCGCCTGGGTCGTCTCGTCGATGACGGTCAACGACCAGATCTTCGGCTACGCGGAGCTCGGGGACGAGCTGATCGCCCACCGCGCCGAGCTGACGACCTTCCATCATCGCCCGGACTTCGTCAAGATCTTCCTGGACGGCACCCCGCCCGCCCACTCGGGCGCGTTCCTGTCGCCGTATCTGCCCGCCGACGGATTCGGCGACCACTTCCACGGTTCGACGACCATGCCGGCGGACGAGCTGCTCGGCTGGCTGCGTGCGACCGCCGCCCAGGGCATCTCGGCGAAGATCCACTGCACCGGCGACGCCGCGGTGCGGATGGTGCTCGACGCGGTGGAGGCGGTGCGCGCCGACGGTCACACGGCCCCGCGCTACCAGATCGCGCACGGCCAGTTCATCGCTCCCGACGACCTCCCGCGCTTCGCGCAGCTCGGCGTCGCGGCCGACATCTCGCCGTTCCTCTGGTTCCCCGGCGTCATCGCCGACGCGCTCGGGACCGTCCGCCCCGCTGCCGAGGTGGACGGGCTGCAGCCGAACCGGTCGCTGATCGACTCAGGAGCCCTCGTCGCGGGCGGCTCCGACTGGCCCGTGAGTGAGACGCCGAACGCGTGGGAGGGCATCCAGGGCCTGGTCACGCGCGCCGACCCGTCCGGGCTGCGGCCGGGCGTGCTCGGCCCGGAGCAGGCCATCACCCTGCCGGAGGCGATCGAGGTGTTCACGCTCAACGGCGCGCGGGCGATGGGGCTCGGCGCGGTGACGGGGTCGCTCGAGCCGGGCAAGTCCGCCGACTTCGTGGTGCTCGACCGCGACCCGTTCTCCGTCCCGGTGACGGAGCTCGTCACGCTGCGGGCCCAGGCCACGTTCTTCGCCGGCGAGAAGGTGTACTCGCGCGCCTGACCCCGCTGGGCCTCGCTGCTCCCGACCGCTCCGGTCTTTCCCCTACACTTGTGGAGATTCCCGGGACGGCCCGGGGTCGAAGGGAGAACGATGCCCAAGGTGATCGACCACGACCAGCGACGATCGGACATCATCGACGTCACCTGGGGTCTCATCGTCAAGGGCGGCCTTGAGGCGGCGACGATGCGCGAGATCGCCGCGGAGGCCGGGTTTGCGAACGGTGCGCTGAAGCACTATTTCCCCGGCAAGGACGAGATCATCCAGGGCACGTACGAACGTGCGCTCGGGATGATGAGCTCGGGCGTCGAAACCGCGGTCGGCGACAAGACCGGGCTGGCGGCGCTGCGCGCGATCGTCTACGCGTCGGCCCCGACCACGGCGGAATCGATCACGGCCGGCCGGGTGCTCCTCAGCTTCTGGGAACGGGCGCTCTCGAACGAGGAGCTGCACCAGGCGTACCGCGACCACCTCGTGGCCTGGCGCGCCGGACTCCTGTCGTACCTCGCGCAGGGCCGTGCGGACGGCGACATCGTGACGGACACCCCGGACGAGCAGCTGGTGGACGAGATCGTCCTCATCAACGCCGGCGCGAACATCATGAGCCTGATCGCTCCCGACCTGTCCACGCCGGCGCTGCTGACGGCGCAGCTGGACGCGTTCTTCGCGCGGATCACCGCAGGCTGAGGCGCGCGGCTGAAGCGTCGACCGCGACGGGCGGATGTGCAACGCCGGAGGCCGGTCTTCCCGTGTCCGACCTCCGGCGTCGTGTGAGCGCGACCGGCGGTCAGACCGCGGTCGCGAGCAGGATGCGCGGGCTGCCCGGGAGTGCCACGGTGTGTTCCGCACGCCAGCCGGCGTCGGCGAGCCAGTCGCGCACGACCGACTCCTGGTACACCACCGTGCCGTCGATGTTGTAGTACTCGCCGGCGTGCAGCGCGTCGATCTTGCGCTGCTGCGGGTCGTCGTCGAGGAAGAAGTCGAGCAGCACGAGCGTGGCGCCCTCGGCCGCCGCGGCGCGCGCATTGCGGAGGATCGTGCGGTTCTGCTCGGCGTCGAAGCGGTGGATGACGTGGTTGACGAGCACGAGATCGTGTGCGCCGCCGGGCCGAGCATCGGCCGTGTCGGCCCCCTCGACGCTGGTGCGGTCGCCGAAGCCGGCGGCCTCCACGGCCTCACGCACCGGCTCGACCGACTGCGGGTCGAACACGAAGCGCACGCGCAGCGCGGGGTTGAGCTTCAGCCCCTCGACGGCGAATGCCGGGCTGAGGCCGCCGAAGTCGAGCGCGTCGCGGTACGGCGTGAAGTCGAAGTGCCGCGCCAGCATGGCCGCGTGCAGCTCGTTGTAGCGCATGACGCCGGCGAGGAACGCTCCCCAGCCGGCCTCGTCGAGCTCGAGCACGCCGGGCGCATCCGTGTCGACCGTCGCGTCGTAGCCGAGCCACTGCGGGTAGCTGGTGGCGCCGAGGAAGGCGAGGAACGGCGCCAGGTCGAGCTCGGCGCGGTCGCCGGTGAGGTAGGCGGCCGCGTCGGGCGTGAGCGCGTAGCGTCCGGCCTCGCGGGTGAGCAGCCCCTGGGCGGCCATGCTGTCGGCCAGGACGCGCGCCTGGCGCTCCGGCACGCCGGTCGCGGCGGCCAGGGCCGCGGCGTCGAGCGGTCCGTCGGAGAGGGCCGAGAACAGGCCGACGCGGCTGGCGGCGAACAGCTGCTTGGCCCCCATGAAGCCGATGGCGATGTCGACGATGGCCTCGGGGGTCGTCGTGGCGGTGGCCGTGGGGAGGTCGGTGGCGGTCGATGTGGTCACTTCGCAGCTCTTTCTGTCGGGTGTCCGGTGAAATCGGGATGACTCTACCGACTTCGCAGTTTATTTTCTACTATCATAGAAAAACCGGAGCGCGGAGTGCGCACCGGCGACCCGCGCGGTCATCCGCGCAGCCGACGAACGGACGACGATGCCCACCACGACACTGGCCCGCCGGAGCTTTCCTGCGGGCTCCTCCGCCCTCCCGCCCGTCGTGCTGCTCCACGGGTTCGCCGCCGACAGCGACGAGGATTTCGTCGCGACGGGCTGGCCGGATGCCCTCGTCGCGGCCGGCCGCAGTGTCGAGGTCGTTGATCTGCCGGGGCACGGCCGTTCGGCGGCCGTCTCGGGTGCTGCGGCCACCACCGCGGGCGTCGTGAAGGCCCTTTCGGGTGTCGTGGCGGAGCTCGACGCGGGCGGAGGCGTCGATGTCGTCGGCTACTCGCTGGGGGCGCGACTGGCCTGGGAGCTGCCCGCCGCGACCGGCCGGGTGCGCCGGTTGGTGCTGGGCGGCCTGAGCCCGTTCGAGCCCTTCGCCGCGGTCGACGTGGCTGCCGTCGCGCGCGCAGCCGGAGGCGCCGATGCGTCCGCGGACGCGCCCGCCGGCCCGCCCGCCGACCCGCTGGTCGGGATGATGGCCGCGATGGTGGCCGCGCCGGGACGGGACACCAGCTCCCTGCTCGCCCTGATGGCGGGACTCGGCTCGCAGCCGTTCGACCCGGCCGCGGGCGGCCCTGCCGTGCCGACGCTGGTCGCCGCCGGGGTCGACGACGTCATGACGACCGGGCTGGAGGCGGTCGCCGCGGCCCTGCCCGACGCCGTCTTCGTGCGCGTCCCTGGCGACCATCGGGGAGCGCTCGACTCCGCCGAGTTCCGCGACGCGGCGATCCGCTTCCTCACCTGAGCCCCGCGGGTGGCGGGGCTCCCACGATCACGCGGCCGGCCGAAAGGGGTTCCGGTCCGGCCGCGTCCCCGTCGCAGATCGAGGGGCACGTCGTTGTCGCCGTTCGCGTCCCGAAGCGACGACAACGTGCCCTTCGGCCTCCTCGATTCGCACTACGGCGCGGGCGGTGCCCACGTTCCGTCGGCGGCCACCTCCCGGTCCAGCCACAGCCCGCCGGTCGCCTCGCGGATCGCGTCGGCGCCGACCCGGTCGAGCAGGGCGAGAGCGCCCAGGTCGTCCTCCAGCTGCGACAGCCGGCTGACACCGAACAGGACGTTCGCCGTGGCCGGGTGGGCGAGAGCGAACGCGAGACCGAGCTGCGTCGGCGTCGCATCGAAGGTGGTCGCGATCCGCTCCACCTCCGGATAGGTGGCCACGATGCGCTCGCGGATGCCGCCGACGTCTGCGCCGATCTTGCGGGCGGGGGAGAGCTTCCCGGCCAGGATGCCGCCCTCGAAGACATCGGACGCCTGCAGCGCCAGTACGCCGGAGCGGAACAGCTCGCCGTAGGGAGAGCCCTCCGCCATCGACCGGCGCACCAGGCCGTACTTGAGCTGCGCGAAGGTGGGAGGGGTGAGCCCCTCCGCCTCGGCGACGGACAGGGCCGTGCGCACCGCGTCGATGGTCCAGTTGTTGACGCCCCAGCTTGTGAAGCGGCCGCTGTCGATCTGCGCCTGCACCTCGCGGACGATCCGCGGCACATCCACCTCGCCGAAGTAGTCGCCGACGACGACCAGGTCGGCCCGGTCGACGCCGACCCGGCCGAGGGAGGTCGTGAGCTGGTCGGCGAACGACTTCTGCGGGTACTCCCACAGCCAGAGCTTGCCGCACAGCAGGTAGTCGTCGCGGTCGAGCCCGGCCGCGCGCACCGCCTCGCCGAACAGGATGTCGGTTCGGGACCCCTCCGCGTGCGGGCCCATGTCGTAGTGCGCGACGTCGAAGAAGGCGGCGCCGATCTCGTGCGCGCGGTGGATGAGGGCGACGGCGTCGTCGGGGCTCATGCGGTCCCAGGTGTTCCATGAGCCCAGGGCGAACACGGGCACGGCGGGGCCGCCCGGACCGAGGGTGCGGGTGGGGACGACGGGGACGGTTCCAGCGGACACGAGGCCTCCTTGCGTTCGGCGTACTGTTTTTCTACGCTCGTATAATATAACGAGGCGTCCCGGAGCGGTGGCGCCCGCCGAGCAGAGAGGGTCCACCGTGACCGACACCCGCACCATCCTCATCACCGGCGGCGCCGGCGGCATCGGCCGCGGCATCGCGGAGGCCTTCCTCGCCGCGGGAGACCGCGTGGTCCTCGCCGACCGGGACGCCGACGCCGTCGCCGCGGCGGCCGTCGACCTCGGGCCCGGAGCCTCCGCCATCGCGCTCGACATCACGGACGAGGCCGCGGTCGCGGCGGCCGTGGAGGAGGTCGCGACCGACCACGGGACGATCGACGTCCTGGTCAACAACGCCGGCATCCTCTCGCTGCACGGGGCGCTGACCGAGCTGTCCGCCGCGGACTACGAGACGATCGTGCGCGTCAACATCCTCGGCACCTTCACCGTCACCCAGGCCGTCGCGCGTCACATGACGGCGACGGGCACGCGCGGCGCGATCGTCAACATCTCCTCCATCGGCGGACGGCAACCGACGCCAGGGATGGGCGCGTACGAGTCGAGCAAGGCCGCCGTCGACTCGCTCACCCGCTGGGCCGCGATCGAACTCGCCGGCGCCGGCATCCGCGTGAACGCGGTCGCGCCCGGCCCCGTGCTGACGCCGATGCTGCGCGCCGGGATGCCCGAGGGGTCGCCAGAGCGCGCGGCCTGGTCGTCGCGGATCCCGCTCGGCCGACTGGCCGAGGTGACCGACGTGGCACCCGCAGTGGTGTTCCTCGCGGGCGCGGAGCACATCACGGGCGTGAGCCTCCCCGTCGACGGCGGTCAGCTGCTCGCCTGACCCTGCTCCCCGGCGGTCGGGCGCGCTCCGGGACTCCCGGGCGGTCCGTCCGTGCCCCCGCTCGGGCGTCGCGCCGCCGCCCGAGCTCCGGGCTCCGGGGCCGTGCCACGCCGCGTCACAGGCGCGATGGCGGCGTGGCGCGACCCCGGCTGGTCTCCATCTCTCGCGAGGGGCGCGTAGTTGCCCCTTCGGGGCGCCGGAAGGGGCAACTACGTGCCCTTCGGTGACGAGCGCAGGGGAGCGGAGCGGCAGCAGCTGCGCGCTTGTGCCCGTCAGCGACCCGCGAGACGCGCGCGGCTGTGCGCCCGCTCGGCGAGGGGCACGTAGTTGCCCCTTCGGGGCGCCGGAAGGGGCAACTACGTGCCCTTCGGTGACGAGCGCAGGGGAGCGGAGCGGCAGCAGCTGCGCGCTTGTGCCCGCCAGCGACCCGCGAGGCGCGCGCGGATGTGCGCCCGCTCGGCGAGAGGCACGTAGTTGCCCCTTCCGGGCGCTGGAAGGGGCAACAACGTGCCCCTCGGCACCCGAAAGGGGCGGCTACGTGCCCTTCAGTCGCCTGCGGACCCGGCGCTCGGCGGGGCCAGCGGGATAGGCGGCGGGCGCGGGCGCGGCGGGCGCGCGCGGGGCGACGCGGGCGCGGCTCAGGAGGCCGTGCGCTCGTAGACGACCGCGCCGTCGACGACGGTGAGGTCGATCGACACAGCCGGCAGCTCGGCCGGCGCGAGGCGCAGCGGGTCGGCACCGAGGACGACCAGGTCGGCGGCCTTGCCCGGCTCGAGGGTGCCCTTCCACGACTCCGCGCCGTCCTGCCGGGCGGGGACCGTCGTGTACGCGTGCAGCAGCTCGCGCATCCGGGCGCGCTCCTCGCCGGGGGCGGGGGCACCCAGCCAGGCGTCGGCGTCCGCGATGCCCTGCCGCCAGTCCGGGGGGAGGATCGGCGCGTCAGAGCTCAGCGACACCGGCACGCCGGCCGCCCGTGCGGCGGCGAGCGGCCAGGCGGCGGCGGCGACGTCGTCGCCGAGCACCCCGGCCAGCCACGGCGCCGTGCGCACGGCGATTCCGGACTGCACGTTCAGGCCCATCCCGAGGCCGGCCATGCGCGCGAGGGCGGCGGGTGTGACGAGGTCGCCGTGGATGATGTAGTGGCGCAGTCCGGTCGGGACCTCCTCGAGCGCGGCCGCCACGGCCTCCACGACGGCGTCGATCGTGCGGTCGCCCGTCGCGTGGACGCCGATCTGGAGGCCGAGCCGGTTCGCCTCGCGGATCATCGCGCGCAGACCCTCCAGGCGCTCGGTGGCGTCGGCGCCCTCCACCAGCAGGCCGCCCTGGCCGCCGTCCGGGTAGCGATGCCGCGTCCAGGCCTGCTGCATCGGCGGGATCCCGTCGGCGAAGACCTTGACGCCGGCGACCCGCAGCCGCTGCGGGCGCTCGGTCTCGTGGCTCAGGGTGCGAAGACCGTCGAGCACGCCGCTCAGCGAGCTCGGCCCGTCGAGCACGCCGAACAGTGCGAGGACGGTGACGCGCGCGGTCAGAGCTCCCTCGGTCTCCAGCTCGACGTAGGCGTCGGCGACGTCCTGGCCGAAGCATCCGGTCGCGCCGCCGTCCTCTCCCGGGCCGAGGCCGGGCTCGGTGTAGCTGGTGATGCCGAGGGAGGCGATCAGCCGCCCGGCGCGGAGGATGGCCGAGCGGCGCTCCTCCCGCGTGCTCAACTGGGGAGCGGAGGCGGAGGCGTCGTGCGGGTCGGACACCGGGGCGGCCCCGGACCCTGCGCCGGAACCGGCAGCCCGATCGTCGAGCGCGCCGTGGTCGCCCGAGTACCCGGCTGACGGCGCATCGCTGTCGGGTGCACCCGAGGCGTCGCCGCCGAACACCGTCCGCGGCCACATCGCCCCGAGCCAGGCGGCGTGGAGGTGGGAGTCGTTGATCCCGGGCAGCACGGCGCGTCCGTCCAGGTCGATCACCCGCGTGCGGCGGCCGATGGTCGCCTCCACGTCGGTGCTGGTGCCCACCCGCAGGATGCGGCCCGCGCGGATCGCGACGGCTTCGCCGGTGGTCTCGGCGGCATCGAGCGTGTGGACGACGCCGCCGCGCAGCACCAGGTCGGCGGGGGCGTCGGCGCGCGCGCCGGTCCGGGTCGCGCCGGTCGGAGTGGCGTTGGCCGGGCCTGCGCCGGTCGGGGTGACGTGCACGGAGTCCTCCTTCGGGTCGGCCTCGCAGCCGACCTGGCTGTCGTCGACCTGGCTATTTTGGTCAACGTATGTAGAATAACCCACACCGACGACGAATCCGCGTCCGATCCTCTGGAGCTTTCGATGACGATCCCCAGTACCACTCGCGCCGCCGTCCTCACCGCGCACGGCGAGCCGCTCACGCTGCAGGACCTCCCGCTGCCCGCCACGCTCGAGCCGGGCGCGGCCCTGGTGCGGATCGGCTGCACCACGCTGTGCGGCACGGACATCGAGATCTGGTCGGGGAAGATGACCTTCCCGGGGATGCTGCCGATGGTGCTGGGCCACGAGATGGTCGGTGAGGTGGTCGCGGTCGGTGACGGCGCGCACGACACCCTGGGCTGGGCGCTGAAGCCGGGCGACCGGATCGGCTGGTCGGAGTCGACCTGCGGCGAGTGCTTCGGCTGCACCGTGCTGCGCGAACCGGTGCACTGCTCGCGGCGCGGCTACGGGTTCCTGCAGCGCTCCGACGTGCCGCCGTACGCGACGGCCGGGCTCGCCGATCACGCGTACGTGACCCCGGGCGCCGCCAAACTGCTGCTGCCGGACGAGGTGAAGGACACCTGGGCGTCCATGGCCGGCTGCGCCGCCAAGACCGTGCTGCGCGCGTTCCAGCGTGCGGGCGGCGTGCGACCGGGTTCACGTGTCGTCATCCAGGGTTCCGGCGCCCTCGGGATCTTCGCGACGGCGGTCGCGCACCTCTCCGGCGCCGCGACCGTCATCACGGTCGGGGCTCCCGCCGACCGCCTGGCGACGGCCCGGCGCTTCGGCGCCGACGCGGTCGTGGACATCGCCGGCGGCTCCGACGCCACCGTGCAACGGGTGCTCGAACTCACCGACGGACAGGGCGCCGACCTCGTGCTCGACGTCGCCGGCGCACCGAGCGTCGGGCCCGAGGCACTCGCGATGGCCGCCCAGCGCGGAACGTTCGCGATCGTCGGCTCAACCGGCCCCGCCGGCGACGCGGTCGCGCTCAGCACGATCATGGGCAAGGAGCTGACGGTCGTCGGCTCGCTCAACGGCGACATCGCCGACTACTACCGGGCGATCGAGTTCTTCCGCGCGTTCGCCGGCCGGATGCCGTGGGACGAGCTCTTCAGCGCCCCGGTCGGGCTGGCCGACGCGTCGCAGAAGATCGCGACGATGGCCTCCCTCGGAGAGATCAAGGCCGTCATCGACCCGCGGCTCGGCTGAGACCGCGCCCATCAGATCCCCCAGCGACGAGGAGCACCGCACCCATGACCGAACGCATCCCCACCCGCCCGATCGGAGCCTCCGGTCTGGAGACCGGCGTACTGTCGCTCGGTTCCTGGCACACGTACGACCGGATGGACTTCACCGACGCCGTCGAGCTCGTCTCCTCGGCCGTCGAGCACGGCGTGAACCTCTTCGACGTCGGTGTCTACGGGTTCAGGGGGATGCAGCCGCCGGTGTTCACCGACGTGTTGTTCTCGGCGATCGTGCGCGCCGCCGGCCTCCCGCGCGAGCGCTACCTGCTCTCCGAGAAGCTCTGGCTGGAGGGATACGGCGAGGGCGGCTTCCGCCCGCAGCTCGAGCACGCGCTGTTCCGGGTCGGAAGCGAGTATGCCGACCTGGTGATCCTCGGCGACTTGCGGCGCGACGACCTCGATCTGCGCGACCTCGTCGTCGACCTCGCCGGGCTGGCGGAGTCGGGCCTGATCCGCGCCTGGGGCGTCAACAACTGGTCGGCCGCGAATCTCCAGGCGCTCATCGACATCGCGGCGGCCGAGGGGGTGCCGGGTCCCCAGCTCGCGCAGCTCAAGTACAGCGTGGCGCGCCGCGCCATTCCGGATGGCGAGCCGTTCGCGCGGCTCTGGGAGCAGGGCCTGGCGATGCAGGCCTCCGACGTGATGGAGGGCGGGATCCTCGCCGGGAACGCAGCCCCCGGCCGCGAGGTCGGCCGCGACCCTGGCGCGATCCGCGAGCGCATCGTGGCCGAGCTGCCCGCCTTCGTCGCGCTCGCCGACGAGCTGGAGGCGACCCCGGCGCAGCTCGCCGTCGCGTTCTCGCTCACCCACCCGGCGACGGCGACCACGCTCTTCGGGGCCAGCCGCCTCGAGCAGCTGCTCGCCAACCTCGAGGCGGTCGCGCTGGTCGAGCGCGTCGGGGCCGAGACGATCCGCGCGAGGGTCGAGCCGTTCTGGGCCGACCGCGGAGTCGTGGACCCGGAGGGGCCGTGACGTCCCACCCCCTCCACCCGCGTGGACCACTCCCGCCCCATCCCGAACCACCGAGAGGACACCCCATGATCCCCGTCCCGTTCGACCCCGAGATCGCCCCCGTGCTCGACGCCCTGGCCGCCGACCCGCAGCCGGCGCTCAGCCGGGAGACGCTGCCCGGAATGCGCCACGGGGCCGCGTCCGTGTTCCCGTCGGCGGAGGCCGTCATCGGCGGCCGGCCCATCGACGTGGAGGACCGCGTCATCCCCGGCCCGGCCGGCGCGCCCGACCTGGAGGTGACCGTCCTGACCCCGCGCGGCCACGACGCGTCGCGCCCCGCGCTGCCCGTGCTGTACAACATCCACGGCGGCGGGATGATCGTCGGCCACCGCAGCTGGGAGACCGGCCGGCTCGTGCAGCTGGTGGAGGAGCTGGGCGTCATCGCGGTCAACGTCGAGTACCGGCTCGCCCCGGAGAACCCGTACCCGGCCGGGGTGGAGGACTGCTACGCCGGCCTGGTCTGGCTGGCTGAGCACGCAGCAGAGCTCGGCGCCGACCCCGATCGCATCGTGGTGATGGGCGGCAGCGCCGGAGGCGGCTTCTCCGCCGCCGTCGCCCTGCTCGCCCGTGACCGCGGCGGCCCCGCGCTCGCCGGACAGCTGCTGCTGTGTCCGATGATCGACAACACCAACACGACCGTCTCGAGCCATCAGTACGCCGGCATCGGCACCTGGACGCGCGAGACCAACCTGCTCGCCTGGGAGTGCGTGCTCGGCGAGGAGCTCGCCTTCAGCGACCGCGCTCCCGCCTACGCCGCGCCGACCCGCGCGACCGACCTGTCAGGGCTGCCGCACGCGTACATCGAGGTGGGCGCCGCCGAGCCGTTCCGCGACGAGGACGTCGAGTACGCCTCCCGGATCTGGGCGGTCGGCGGCGACGCGGAGCTGCACGTCTGGTCGGGAGGCTTCCACGGCTTCGACATGTACGCGCCGGACAGCGAGCTCACGCGGGCGGCGCTGGCGGCGCGGTTCTCCTGGCTGCGGAGGGTGCTCGGGCTGTGACCGCGCCACGGCCCGTCCCCTACGACAGCGAGCTGGAGCCCGGTCTCGCGGCGTTCCTCGACCTCGTGGAGCGCATCCCGCTGCGTGGGCACACCATCCTGGCCAACCGGGCGCACTTCGCGACCATCATCCCGCCGATCGCGGAGCAGGCGGCCGGGCTGCCGGTGGAGTGGGAGGACCGGCTCATCCCCGGACCGCCCGGGGCTCCGGCGGTGGCGGTGACGATCGTGCGACCGGTGCGGGCGGAGGCCGCCGCTCCCGGCGTCCTGAGCATCCACGGCGGCGGTCAGGTGCTCGGCACCCGCTTCTTCGGCACCGGCGAGCTGATCGACTTCGCCGTGCGTTTCGGCACGGTCGGGGTCGCGGTGGAGTACCGACTGCACCCGGAGGCCTCCGACGCCGGTCCCGGCCCCCGCGGAACCGCAGGCGCGGAGGACTGCTACGCGGCCCTGGAGTGGTTCGCCTCCCACACGGAGGAGCTCGGCGTCGACACCGAGCGCCTGCTGGTCTCGGGAGCGAGTGCCGGCGGCGGCCTGTCGGCCTCCGTCGCGCTGATGGCACGCGACCGCGGCGGCCCCCGGCTCGCCGGGCAGCTGCTCGACTGCCCGATGCTCGATGACCGCGACGACACCGTGTCCGCCGCACAGTACGACGGCATCGGCGCCTGGGACCGCAACAACAACGACACCGCGTGGAACGCCATCCTCGGCCCGGACCGGTTCGGCGACACCGTGTCGCCCTACGCGGCGCCGGCGCGGGCGACCGACCTCTCCGGCCTGCCGCCCGCCTACATCGCGGTCGGCGCCGCAGAGGTCTTCCGCGACGAGGCCGTCGCCTACGCCTCCGGCATCTGGGCGGCGGGAGGGCCCGCCGAACTGCACGTCTGGAGCGGCGGCTACCACGGTTTCGCCGGCTTCTCGCCGGACGCCATCGTCTCGCGTGCCGCCCTCGCCGCCCGCGACAGCTGGGTGCGCCGCACCCTGCGACTCGCGTGACCGTCGCAGCGCCGCCGCTGATGAGCGTGCGGCGCAGCGTCCTGGTGCTCGGGCTGCTGGAGGCGTTCGGCCCGCTCTCGATGGACCTGTACCTCCCGCAGCTGCCCCGGCTGGCGGCGTCCCTGCACACCGGCGACGCCCTCGCGCAGGCGACGATGTCGGTGTGCATGATCGGGCTGGGCGTCGGCCAGCTCGTGGCCGGTCCGCTCTCCGACCGGTTCGGGAGGCGCCGGCCGCTGCTGATCGGCGTCGCCCTGTTCACGGTGTTCTCGCTGGCGTGCGTGCTGGCGCCGAGCGTCGAGCTGCTGCTCGTGGCGCGGCTGCTGCAGGGCCTCGCCGGCTCGGCCGGACTGGTGATCACGCTGGCCGTCGCCCGCGACCTGTACAGCGGGGCGGACCTGTCCCGGATGCTGTCCCTGCTCGCCCTGGTCAGCGCGTCGGCCCCGATCGTCGCCCCCGTCGTCGGAGGCGCGCTCGCGCTCGTGCTCGACTGGCGCGGGATCTTCGCCGCGCTCACCGCGATCGGTCTCGGCCTCTTCGTGCTGGCGTTCACGGGTTTGCGGGAGACGCTGCCTGCCGCCTCCCGTCATTCCGGCGGGATGCGCACGGTCGCCTCCCACCTGCACGCCCTCGGCCGCGACCCGGTCTACGTCCTCGTCGTCGCGGCCGCGGCGGCCGGCGGAACGGCTTTCTTCGCGTACCTGTCGATGTCGAGCTTCGTGCTGCAGGACGGGTTCGGCCTCAGCCCGCAGCTGTTTAGCCTGTTCTTCGCCGTCAACGCGCTCGCCAACCTGCTCGGCGCACAGCTGAGCCGCGCGCTCGTGCTGCGCCTCGGGCCGGGGCGGCTGTACCTGATCGGCCAGCTCGCGACGGCGCTGGCGGCGATGCTGTTGCTGGCGGTGGTCCTGCTCGGCTGGGGGATGACGGGCGTGCTCGCGTCGCTCGCGGCGTTCCTGTTCGCGTCGGGTCTGGGCGGGCCGAACGGGACCACCATCGCACTCGGCGGGCACGCGGTGCGCGCGGGCACGGCGGCGGCCGTGCTGGGAACGGTGACGTTCACGGTCGGGCCGCTCGTCGGGCCGTTGGCAGCGCTGGGCGGGACGTCGGCGCACGCGATGGCGGTGACGATCGCGGTGGCGGCGGGGGTGGCTGCGGTGGGGGCGGTGGGGGCTGGGGTGGTGTTGCGGCGAGGAGTGGCTCGCGTCAGTCGTGTCGGTCCTCCGGCGTCGTCACGCGGCGGTGTATGAGCCGGGCGACCAGGTCGACGACGAGAAAGACGATGCAGACGCCAGCGCCCCGCCCCCGCAGCGATTCCCGCGTTGATGAACACGTCGGATGCGTGAGCAGGTGACCAGAGGGCGTGGACTCACGTACTGGTGACGGCGGTCGTTCGAGAGATTCACGCAGAACCGGCCGCCCCGCACAGCGGGACGGCCGGCCACAGCAGACGGCGAACCTCAGCCGTTCACGCTCGACAGCGCGGCGCCGACCGCGATGCCGTAGATGATCGAGACGATGATGCCGAGTGCCACGAGGATGGCGCCGACGATGATGCCGGCCTTGGCGAGGCCGTTGGAGTAGCCGGCCTTCTTCGACTGGCTGGAGGCGACGATGCTGATGATCAGGCCGACCAGGGGGAGGATGATCGCCAGGATCAGTCCCACGATTCCGAGGGTCTTGCCGGGGTAGTCTCCGGCGGGGGCGGACGGCTGCTGGTACGGAGCGGACTCGCTCATCGGGTTCCTTTCAGACGGGTACAGGTCGCTGGGCCAGCGGTTCGTCCGGCCCGAGCGCACATAGTCTGACGGCACAGCGGCTTCACCGCAACCTCATCGTCGCAGGTCGCCCGCGGCGTAGAACCGTCTGACCGCGCCCCGCGACGCGAGCACGATCGACGGTATGCCCGCCGACCTGGCGCGTTCGCGGTAGCGCTCCCGATTCCCGGCCGTCCGGGTGACGATCCAGCGCATCATCGCCGGGTCCAGCCGGTCGGCCACGCCGTCGAGGCCGCCGAGGCGGTCGCGCTCGAAGAGGGTGCGCCGGACGTACCGCGCGAGGCTGGTCGGTGTCGAGATGTCCAGCACGATCAGTCCCGTCGCCCGGGTGAGGCGTTGCGGGAGCCACTGCGAGTAGTCGCCGTCCATGACCCACCGCTCCCCGTCGATCGCGGCGTCGTGGAGGCGGCCGAACTCGTCAGGGTCGCGCTCGATCCAGTGCGAGCCCGGGACGAATCGCAGCACGTCCAGATGCACGACGGGCAGCCCGGTCGTCGCGCCGATCGCGGCGGCGAGCGTCGACTTGCCGCTGTTCGACGGCCCGAGGATGCAGATGCGTTCGCCCAGTTCGGACAGGCCCGGCTCCGCTTCCGTTCGCGTCATCCCGCCAACGCTACCCGGCACGAGGCGCCTCCAGCTCCTGTCGACCCGCATCCTTCACGCGCTGAAGCCAGTCGGCCGTGCTGATGGCGTCGTCGACGGTCCCCGCGGCCAGGAATCCCGCGGCGAGCCCGGTGAATTGCGTGAAGCACTCCTCGCAGAGCACGCGCGTCGCGGTCCGCCTGCCTTCGCCGGAGAGGCGTCTCCGGCAGTTGTCGCAGCGGCCGCTCACGCGCGCTGGAGGCCGAGGTCGACCGCCCAGCTGATGTCGACGCTGTGGGTCGGCGGGAGGTCGGTCGCGTCGGGTCGGATGGACGGATTCATGGGCGTCACCTTTCCAGTGCCAGGTCGAGGTCGGAGCAGAACGTCGCATCGCTGCGGGTGTCGGAGGGCTTCCGCGGGAACACCGCGGGAACGTTGTCGGGCCGCACGCACACCACGAGCGGAGGGACGCCGGTGCTGTCGCCGAGGATCCCGGCGGTCCACGCGGAGGAGCAGAGGTCGACGGCACTGGCGGCGCGGTCGGCGGGCGTCGGCACCTGCGACGTTCCGTTCGGGCCGGTCTGCTCGTCGGGGAGGCCGACCTGCGTGTAGCGGGAGTCGACGCTGTCGGCGCTGTAGCAGTACGCCGACCTGGTCTGCTGCACGTGCGGCGCCAGGGTGACCCAGGCGAGGCTCCCGGCGCCGAGCACGACGGTGGCGCCCGCGGCTGCCGCCATCATGCGGCCGCGCTTCTTCTGCCGGCGCGTGTAGCGGGTCAGCCCGTCGTCGAGGAGCGCCGTGATCCGGGCGTCCGCTCCCGCGGGGAGCAGGGGTGCTGCGTTCGTCGTCATGTCCTCAGCTCCTCGGTCCCAGTTCGCTCTGCAGGCGCGTGCGCATGCGGGAGAGGCGGTTGCGCACGGAGCCGTGCTTGAGGCCGAGCGCGGCCGCAGCCTCCTTGTAGGTGAGCTCCTCGACCAGACAGAGGCGGAAGATCTCCTGGTCGACGGCCGGCAGCCGGTCGACCACCTCGCGGACGAGCGCCATCGCCTCGTCGAGTGCCGCGAGCTCTTCGGCGGAGGCGCGGGCCGACGGCGGGTCGGCGGCGTCGAGCGAATCCGCCGTCCTGCGCTGGTTCGCGCGCAGGCGGTTGCGGCTGAGGTTCTTGACCGTGACGATCAGCCAGGGGAGGACGGAGACGCCGTAGAGCTGCACCTCGCGTCGGCGCGTCCAGAGCGTCAGGAAGGCGTCGGCCGTCATCTCCTCGGCGTCCGGCCGGGAGCGGAGGACGCCGTACGCGTTCCAGTAGACGCTCGCTCCGTGCCGCTGGTACAGCTCGGTCAGGGCGTCGCGATCGCCGTGCCGAAGCCGCTCGACGGCGGGCCGGTCATCGACCGAGCTCCCCGTCGATTCGGGCGTTGGCGCGTACACGGTCCCCCTTACGCCGAATGTGCGTCTCACTGACATCATGTCCGCTCGCGCGGAATCGTCTCACGCGATCTCAGGGAGCGTGACGTGGGCGTGTCGGCTCGTATGTGCGCGCAGACGGATGCGTCTCAAAACGGCCTGCGCTGTCGGCGTGTCGCCCGTGGCCCGTTGCGTGGGACCGGCGATTGCGTCTTGACTGGGGTACCGGCCGTGATCGGGTGATGCATTCGCTGCAGGGGAGTGACTATGGGGAGACGCGCGCGCGTGAGTGCAGGGGTGGCCGTTCTGGGGCTGGCGGTCGCGATGACGGCGTTGGGGGCGAACGCCGCCGTCGCGGCCGCTCCTGCGGTGGCGCCTCCGCCGGTCGCGGCCGCGGACGAGAGCTGCTGGTACGCCGTGGACACCGGGCAGAGTCTGTGCGTGAAGACGGGGGAGGACCTGGTCGCCGCTGTGGCCGAGGAGCAGGGCGTACGGCTGATCATCCCCGACGGCGAGAGCGTGTCCGGGCTGAAGGTCGACGCCCGCAGCGAGGCCGCGCTCGCGCCGGCGGGGGCGCTGGCGAGCACGGCGGTCTCGACGATCTACGACGACAACAACTACGGCGGGGGTTCGTACACGATGTCGGTCAGCAGCGGGAGCTGCGCCACCACCGCGTACGGGTTCACCGACATCGGCCCGATCGGCTGGTACAACCGCGTCTCGTCGTTCAAGAGCTATGGAGGCTGCAAGACGGCCGTGTTCTCGAGCACCAACTACGGCGGATCCAGCACCGGCTACTGGACCTCGCTCAGCTCGGTCGGATCGATGAACGACCTCGCGAAGTCCTGGCGCGTCTCCGGCTGATCCGCTCGTCGAGGGGAGAGCGGAGCAGCAGACGTCGTCAGGCCGCGGCCGTCGGACAGTGAAGGGGGTTCGCTGAAATCCGACAGCCGCACCGGCCGCACCCGCGAGCTCGACACGCCCGACGGGTGCGGCCCTTCTCTGCGTTGGCGCGCTCTGTTGAAGCGGCTCGGCGCGCCCGCTGCGGACTCTACTTCCGCGCCGGTCGCCTCCGCCGCACCGGTTCGTGCGCGGGCAGCACGGTGGTGAATCGGGCCATGGAGCCGAGCACGTCGTTGGCGTAGCCGGCGCGGGCGGTGCCCTGACCCCGCGGGTTGACGAGGGGGAGCGGCAGGTCGATCGGCGGGGTGCCCTTCTGGAAGACGTGGGCCGTGCGGTACGGCACCCTCGTCCTGCCCGACGCCACCATGAGGGTGCCCGCCTGGACGTGGTCGACGCGATCCCAGGTCAGTGTGAAGCGAGGTTCTGCGTCCGGGCTGCCCTTCCAGAGCCGGATGCCGTCGAATCCGACCGATACGACGACCGCGCCGCCGAGGCCGAGGTGAGGAGTGGTGCCTCCTGCCGCTTTCAGCGCCTGTCGGAGCTCGGGCGTCTGCGGCGAGAGGAAGACGGTTTCGCCGGGCCGGACGGTCGCGAACCGACGGATCCGGCCGCGCGTCCGGAGGACGCCGAGCCCCATGCTTGCAGCCACCAGGAGCGGGACGCCCACGATTGCCGCAACGAGCCCGATGAGCACTCCTGAGCGACCTGGCCCGTCCGGCACGCTGAGGGCCACAGGTAGGAGGAGTGCCGTCAAGAGCACCGCGAACAGCACCGCAGCGGCCGTGTACACGATTGCGGCTCCTCTGCCCTCGTCCGGAGGCACCGCGAAGTACGTCGCCGTCGTGGGCGCCGAGGCGGGCTCGGGCGGACCACCGGCTTCAGCCGGACCACCGGCCTCCGCCGGGGGGAGGGTCAGCACGGCGGAGTGCGCCCGGCGGATGACGACGCCGGTGACCGGATCGACCTGGTCGAAGGCGACCCGTCCGGAGGTCTGGGTCGTGTAGCCGGCTGCGGCCTCGGCGCGGTCGCGCCGCGACACGAAGACGACGAAGGCGACGATCACCAGGGCAGGGACGAGAAGGACGCCGGCCAGCAAGGCGGCGTCGGAGGCGGTCATGGCACCGCGCCGACTCGTGGCGCCCAGGAAGAGCCCGACGCCGACGCCGAGGACGACCCAGACGAGGCTGAGCGCAGCGGTGCTCCTCCGGAAGATCAGGCTCGCCCGGTAGGCGGTCATACCGGGCACGAGCGTGTACTGATCGCGACGAGTGCTGGATTCCCCCGGAGTGTCCATGGCGTCACCCTAGTGGTTAACGTCCATGAACAAAACGGATTCTGCGTCGCGGCGCCTACTCGTAGATGCGGGCCACGGCCTCCTCGACCGGGATGATGACCTCCGGGTTCTCCGGGGCCCGTTCGCCCGGCACGTACCGCACCCAGCGCAGCGCGCCCTGGAACGGATTCGACCGGCGGAGGACGTGGCGGTCCCAGTCGACGGGCCCGCCACGGTCGAGGCCGACGCTGATGCCCGTGAACGGGGCCATGCCGAGCAACTGCAGCACGGGCTCCAACTCGAACAGCTGGGAGGCGACGTCAGCGTCGGCGCCCGCCCACGCGCTCACCCGCCAGCGCAGCCCGGGCTCGGCGGCGAAGCGCAGCAGCACCTCGCTCTCGCCCGCCGTCGCCAGCGCCCCCAGCGCTCCCGACGCCCGATGCATGCGCCCGTACTCGTTGTATGCGAGTTCGAGCACCTGGTCGCGCACCGACAGTGCATAGCCTCCGCCCTGGTCGCCGTGCGCGACGAGCACGCCCTCGCCGCTGCCGAAGTCGGCGCGCACGACGATGTCGAAGCTGCGCAGCTTGGTGAGCTTCGCCGACCGGAACCGCTCCAGGGTCGCTGTTCCGGGGTAGAGCGTCACGGGGCGCTCGAGCTCCAGCTCGGTCGAGGGGCGGTGGGTGAACAGCGAGCCGTCGTCATCGAGGGGGAACACCGTGTTCCACCAGGCGGCGCGGCGCCACTCCTCCGCGAGCTCGGCCACGAGCTCGGGATCCTCCCCGGAGAGGTCGACCAGCTCGGTGGGGTCGCTCGAGGTGTCGTACAGCCGCCACTCGGCGTCGTCGTACGTGTCACCCCAGCGGTGAGCTGTCACGATCTTCCACGGCCCGCGCGAGTAGGCCCGGTTGCCGGCGAACTCCGAGTACTGCGCCGTGCGCGAGGGGGCCGCCGCGGCGTCGCGCAGCACGTCGTCGAAGGGGAGGCCGTCCACCTCGTGCGGCGACGCCAACCGCGGCACGCCCGCGAGCTCCAGCAGCGTCTGCCCGAGGTCCGTGACGTAGGCGTACTGCGACCGGATGCCGTCGTCGCCGTCGGCGCGAGGCAGTCCCGCCGGCCACGACACCACGAGCGGCACGCGGATGCCGCCCTCGTAGGTCGAGCCCTTGTAGAGGCGGAACGGCGTGTTCGAGACGCGCGCCCAGCCGGCCGGATAGTGCGCGTGCACTCGCGGGCCGCCGATCAGGTCGGGGTCGCGGTCGACATCCCGCTCCCAGTCGGCGGGGAGGCCGGCGAGCTGCACGAACTGACTGAAGTAGCTGCGTGTGCCCTCGGGGCCGCCCTCGCCCGTTCCGCCGTTGTCGGACGCCACCACGACGATCGTGTTCTCGTACTCGCCGAGTTCGCGCAGCTCGTCGAGGAGCCGAGCGAGGTTCTGGTCGACGTTGTCGACGGCTGCGGCGTACACCTCCATGTAGCGCGCGAACAGGTCGCGCTGTTCGGCGGTGAGGTCCTCCCACGCGGTGTCCCCGGGTGCGGGCTCTGTCGAGGCGGGGAAGAGCCCGTCGCGCACCTGACGCGAGAAGCGCTCCGAGCGCACGTGGTCCCAGCCGCGCTCGTAGGCGCCGCGGTACTTCTCGATGTCCTGGCGTTTGGCCTGGATCGGGCCGTGGACGGCGTGGTGCGCGAAGTACAGGAAGAAGGGCTTGTCCGCGTCGTTCGCGCGCAGCGCCCGCACCATCCCCAGCGCGCGGTCGGTGAGGTCGTCGGTGAGGTAGTAGTCGTCCGGGTAGTCGTCGACGATCACGGGCGAGTTGTCGCACACCAGACGGTGGGGATGGAAGAGCGTCGTGAACCCGTCCATCGACCCGTAGTAGCGGTCGAAGCCGCGCTGCAGAGGCCACGACGACTTGTCGGCGCCGTCGTTCATCTTCGACTCCGTCGTCAGGTGCCACTTGCCGACCATGAACGTCGCGTAGCCGGACGCTCGGAACGACTGCGCGATCGTGGGCACGTCCTCGGCGATCTCCATGACGTAACCGGGAAAGCCGGGATCGGCGTGGACGACGGAGGCGAACCCGGCACGGTGCGGGTTGAGGCCGGTCAGCAGCGCGGCGCGGGCGGGGGAGCAGACCGGAGTCGAGTGGTAGTTGGTGAAGCGATAGCCGGTCTCGGCGAGCTCCTGCACGGCCGGCGTGGCGATCTCGCTGCCGAACGGCGACAAGTCGCTGAACCCGAGGTCGTCCAGCAGCACCACGACGACGTTCGGTGCTCCCTCCCGCGCGCGAAGGCGCGGCGGCCAGGCCGGGGTGGAGGCGCTGGTGACCTCCGCGGCGACGCCCGTGAATCGCTCGTAGCCGCGCGAGGGGTACCCGGCCGCGTCGCCCGTCACGCCGCCTGCTCCCGCAGCTTCAGCCACGCCGCCCGACGTTCGGCCTGCTTCACGGGGTCGGCGATCGGGGAGGCCGTCAGCAGCCGCCGGGAGTACGGGTGCTGCGGGTCGCGCGTGAGCTGCTCGCCGTCCCCGGTCTCCACGATCTCGCCCCGGTACATCACCGCGACACGGTGGCAGATGCGCCGCACGACGCCCAGGTCGTGCGAGACGAAGAGATACGAGACGCCGGTGTCGCGCTGCAGCTCGATGAACAGGTCGATGATCGTCGCCTGAGTGGTGAGGTCGAGCGCGCTGACGGGCTCGTCGCACACGATCAGCCGCGGCTTGCGCACGAGCGCCCGGGCGATCGCGATGCGCTGGCGCTGACCTCCCGAGAACTCCTTCGGATAGCGGTCGAGCACGTTCGAAGGGAGCTTCACACGGTCGAGCATCTCGGAGACCACCGCGCGCGCCTCCCTGCGGGACGTGCCCGCGGTGGTCAGCGGTTCGGCCAGGATGTCGCCGATCGTCATCGCCGGGTTCAGCGATCCGTACGGGTCCTGGAAGACGACCTGGATGCTGGAGGCGAGCTCGCGCCGCTTGGCGCCCTTGAGTCGGGTGATGTCGCGGCCGTCGAACTCGATGCTGCCGGAGGCGACGGGTACGAGCCCGAGGATCGCCTTGCCGAGCGTGGACTTTCCCGAGCCGGATTCGCCGACCAGCCCGACGCACTCGCCGGCGCCCACCTCGATCGAGACCTCCTTGAGCGCGCGGAAGGACCCACGGCGCTGGCCGTAGTCGACCACGACGTCCTTCGCGGACAGCAGCGGCTCGAACCCGGGCGCCGTAGGCACGGGAGCGGGGACGGCTGCGGTGGGTGCGGTCATGCCGGCACCGCCTTTCTGGTCTCGGGATCGTGCGCCGCGTCCAGCTCGGAGCGGCTCTCCGCCCCGTCGAGCGAGGCGGCGATGAGCTCGCGTGTGTAGGCGCTCGCCGGGCTCGCGAAGATCCGATCGACCTCACCCACCTCCACGATCTCGCCGCCCCGCATCACGGCGACGCGATCGCAGATGTCGGCGACGACGCCGAAGTTGTGGGTGACGATCACGAGCGCCATCCGGTACTCCCGCTGCAGCTCGCGAAGCAGCTCGAGCACCTCCGCCTGCACCGTCACGTCGAGCGCGGTCGTCGGCTCGTCTGCGACGAGCACCGACGGCTTGCCCGCGATCGCTCCGGCGATGAGCACGCGCTGCGCCATGCCACCGGAGAGCTGGTGCGGGTACGACTTCATCACGCGGGGAGGATCGACGATGCCGACCCGCTCCAGCACCCCCAGTGCGCGTCGGCGGGCATCCGCCTTCGATAGCTTGTGCACGGCGCGCAGCGGCTCGATGAGCTGGTGCCCGATCGTGAACGACGGGTCCAGGTTCGACATCGGCTCCTGCGGGATGTAGCCGATCTCGTGACCGAGCAGCCTCTGGCGCTCGGCGTGCGGGAGCTTCGTGACGTCCCTGCCGCCGATCCAGATGGCGTCCGCCGCGCAGGCGCCGCCCGCCGGGAGCAGGTCGAGGATGCTGAAGACGGTCTGCGACTTTCCCGAGCCGGATTCCCCGACGATTCCGAGCACCTCGCCGGGGGCGACGTCCAGGTCGATGCCGTGCACGACCTCGAGCTCGCCGCCGTCCGCCGTCGCGTAGTTCACGCGCAGGTTCTTGAGCTGGACGGCGGAGTCGGCCGACTTGTGCGCGATCGCGCCGGTGGAGGTCGTGACGGCGGCCGGCTCGCGGAGTGCACTCCGCTTGCGCCGACGGTGCACGGGCGTCTTGACGCTGACGACGTCCGCGAGGGTGGAGCCCAGCACGGCAAGGGCCGCGATCGTGATACCGAGGGCCAGCGACGGCCAGAGCAGCAGCAACGGCGTCGTCAGCATCGTGCGGAAGCCCTCGTTCATCATCGCGCCCCAGCCGGGCGTCTTCGCACCGCCGATGCCGAGGAACTGCAGGCCAGCCTGCATGCCCATCGCGAGCCCGGCGGTCAGCGCGGTCTGGATGATGACGGGGGCGTAGACCGCTTTCACGATGTGCTTGGACAGGATGCGCGCGTCGCCGAGACCCGAGACGCGGGCGGCATCCACGTACGGCTCGTTGCGCACGGCGAGTACCGTCGAGCGGGTGAGCCGGAAGTACCCGGGAGCCATGAAGACGCCGAGAGTCGCCATCAGCACGGTGAAGTCGTTGCGCGTGCCGGCGGCGACGATCAGCAAGATGATCATGCCGGGCACCGCCTGCAGGGCGTCGCTGACCCAGGTCGCCGTGCGGTCGAAGGTGCGGCCGTAATAGCCCGCGGCCAGGCCGGCGGGTACGCCCACGAGCATGGCCACCACGATCGTGACGAACGCGCCCCACAGCGTGGACTGGGTGCCCCAGATCAGCCGGCTCAGCACGTCGCGCCCCGCGCTGTCGCCGCCGAGCGGGTGCGCGGGGCTCGGCGGCGCCTTGGTGAGCGCGAGGTCGACGAAGTTGGGGTCGTGCGGCGACAGCAGCGGAGCGAGCACGGCCACCAGCACGACGATCACGAGCACGCCGAGCGAGACGGCGCCCGCCGGCCGCTTCAGGAAGCGTGTGAACGTGGAGCCGCGGCGTGGTGCCGCCGCAGGGCCTGGGTCGATGAGGACTTCGGTCGCCGTCATTGCACACGCGCCTTCGGGTTGATCCAGCCGAGCACCACGTCCAGGAGGAAGTTGACGACCACCACGAAGATGACCGTGATGACCGTGATGCCGAGCAGGATGGGGATGTCGCCGTTCTGGGAGGAGCCCGAGGTGAGAGCGCCGATCCCCGGCAGGGAGAAGATCTGCTCCACGACGATCGCGCCGCCGAGCAGGCCGACGAACATGAGCGCGAGCACCGTCAGGGAGGCCGGCGCCGCGTTGCGCACGAGGTGCACGACGACGCGCCGCTGGGAGAGGCCGCGCGAGCGCAGCGTGCGCACGAAGTCCTGGTTGTTGGTGGAGATGATGGCGTTGCGCAGCTGCTCGGCGATCATGACGATCGCGCCGAGCGACAGCGCCACCGCCGGCAGGGTGATCGAGCGCAGCCAGCCGTCGACGCTGACCTGGGGCTGCACGTAGCCGACGGCCGGGAACCACCGGAGGTTCACGGCGAACCAGATCACGAGCACGAGGCTCACCCAGAAGCCCGGAAGCGCGAACAGGATGACGGACGCGGCCTTGATGATCTTGTCCAGCACGCTGCCGGGACGCAGGCCGGCGAGCACGCCGAAGAGGCCGCCGAAGAGTGCCGACAGCAGGGTCGCCGCGGTGACGACCGAGAGTGTCACGGGGAGTTTGATGGCGATCTGGGCGTTGACCGGCTGGAAGTTGCGCCAGGAGTCGCCGAAGTCGCCGACGAGCGCATGGCTGCCCCAGTCCCAGAACTGCACGAGCAGCGGGCGGTCGGTGCCGATCTTGGCGGCGAGGGCCGCCTGCTGCGCCGGCGTCGCAGAGCTGCCGAGGAGGCCGGCCGTCGGGTCGCCGATGGCGGCGTGGGCGAGGAAGAAGGTGCCGATGGAGACGGCCAGCAAGAGGATCACGCCCGAGATGAGCCTCTTGACGGTGAATCTGATCATGTGCGGGGTTCCTGCCGGTTGTGGGGGAGGGGCGGGTCGCGCCGGCTGCGCGGCCCGCCCCTGGTCGTGCCGAGGTGCTACTTGACTGCGATCTGCCGCAGCGTGGGGAACATCATCCCGACCACCGGGGTGATCGCGATGTTCGAGGTGGAGGTGTAGCTGTTGTTGGCCTGGTACCAGATCGAGAACCACGCCTTCTGGGTGACCAGCTTGTTGAGTGCCTCGATCTGGGTGATCTGGTCGCTCGGGTCGGCGGTGAGCACCTTCTGCACGGCGGCCTGCACGTCGGGGAACTGGTCGACCTCCGGGGTGGGGTTGTACCACTGCGGCAGGTTGATCATGCGCTGCACGGTCGCGACCGGGTTGGAGTCCATGGACAGGAAAGCGACGAACATCGGGTAGGTCGGGGCGTTCTTCTGGTAGTCCATGTACTGCATGTCGTCCCAGGTGACCTTGATCCCGAGGTCGCCGAAGGTCTGATCGACCACCGGCTGCCAGACCTGGAAGACCTGCGACATCGGCATGTGCAGTGAGAACCCGTTCGGGTAGCCGGCCTCGGCCAGCAGCGCCTTCGCCTTGCTGATGTTGAAGGTGTACATCGTGTTCAGCGAGGCGACGTTGCCGGGCATCCCGGCGGGGAACACCTGGTTCGAGACCTTGCCTGCGCCGTTGCCGACGGACTTGAGGATGCTGGCGCCGTCGAACGCGTAGTTCAGCGCCTGGCGGACTTTCTCGTCGCCGAGCGGCTTGAACTTCTGGCCGGCGCGGTCGGTGAACTGGAGGCCGACCCAGCCGGAGACCTTCTCCGCGATGTTCCAGCCGTTCTGCTTCGCCTGCTGCAGGGCGGTGTCGTCGGCGTAGTTCACGTTGATCTGGCCGGACATCATGGCGTTGTCACGCGCGGTCGCGTCCTGGATCGGGTAGATCGCCAGCGGGTCGAACGGGAACTGCTTGGCGTCCCAGTGGTTCTTCACCTTGGTGAAGTGGTACTCCGACCCCGCGACGCTCGTGGAGGCGAGCGTGTACGGCCCGGATCCGACCGGCTCCTTGGCGAGCGTGCCGGCGTCGATCGCCTTGGGCGCCATCATGTAGCTGCGGCCGATGCCCATGAAATAGAGCAGCGTGTCGTCGCGCTCTTTCAGGTCGATCTTCACGGTGTCGTCGCCGACGGCCTCGAACTTGTCGACGCTCGCGTAGGCCTCGCCGCTGCGGGCGCCCTGCTTGAGGTAGTTCAGGCTCTTGACGGCCGCGGCGGCGTCGAACTTCTCGCCGTCGGAGAACTTCACTCCGGTGCGCAGGGTGAGTGTCACGGTCTTGTAGTCGGTGGAGGTCTCGAACTTCGTGGCCAGGGCCGGCACGGGCTTGCCGTCGCCGTCCACCGCGATCAGCGGGTCGTAGACCGCCGACAGGTAGGGGCCGTCGAAGCCGACGTCGGCCAGGGACGGATCCCAGCTCGTCACGTCGGCGAAGTTGCCGATGTTGAGCGGACCGCCGGCCGCCGCCTTCGTGGGTGTGGTTTCGGTTCCCCCGGAGCCGCAGGCGCTCAGCGCCAGCACGGTCGCGGTGGCCACGGCCACCGCGATCAAGGCTTTCTTCATGGTGTCTTCTCTCGGTTCGCTAGGCAGGGAGTGGAACTCGAAACAGCAGACGTCGATCCAGCGATCGGCTGACACTCCGCTGTGTCGTGGCGGTAATTCTACAGTTGTTGACAAGAAAGGCAACTAGCGGAGAAAAACGATGGGAAAAGCCTGACATGGCGCGGCTCGCATGCGAAATCGGCGCAGGGCGATCGTCGTTCGGCGCATCGCGCGACGCGGGGAGGTGGCCGCAATGTACGGGATGATATACGATCCTCACGGGGCGATCGGCCCCGTCCCCTACGACGTCGAAGGGAGCCACCGGTGCTCGACAGCCCGACCATCCAGGCCATCGCGGACGAGCTCGCGACAGCCGAGAGCGACCGCACGACCGTCCCGCTGCTGACCGCCCGCCACCCCGGCATGACGGTGGAGGACTCCTATGCCGTGCAGCGCGTCTGGGTCGAACGGGGCCTCGCCGCCGGCCGGCGCCTCGTCGGCCGCAAGATCGGCCTGACCTCCAAGGTGATGCAGCAGGCGACGGGCATCACCGAACCCGACTACGGCGCGATCTTCGCCGACATGGTCTACGAGACCGGTTCCGTCATCCCGTTCGACCAGTACTCGAACGTGCGCATCGAGGTCGAGCTGGCGTTCGTGCTCGACCGGCCGCTCGCCGGGCCCGACGTGACGCTCTTCGACGTCCTCGACGCCACGAAGTACGTGGTACCGGCGCTGGAGATCCTGTCGTCGCGCATCGAGCTCCAGGGGCGCACCATCGTCGACACGATCTCCGACAACGCCGCGATGGGCGGCATGGTCGTCGGTGGGCGGCCGGTCGCGGTCGACGCCGTCGACCTGCGCTGGGTCGGGGCGCTGCTCTACCGCAACGAGACCATCGAGGAGTCCGGCGTCGCGGCGGCCGTGCTCGACCACCCCGCCGCCGGGGTCGCCTGGCTCGCGAACAAGCTCGCGCAGCACGGCACCCGCCTCGAGGCCGGCGACATCGTCCTCGCCGGTTCGTTCACGCGCCCGATGTGGGTCGAGCGCGGCGACACCATCCACGCCGACTACGGGACCCTGGGGGCCGTGACATGCCGATTCCTCTGACCTCAGCGCCGACGCTCGCCGACCGCCTCCGCACGGCCGACCGCACGCTGTACGGGATGTGGTCGTGCGGCGGCAGCCCGCTGGCCGCGGAGATCTGTGCGGGCAGCGGCCTCGACCTCCTGCTCATCGACGGCGAGCACTCGCCGGTCGGGCTGGAGTCGATCCTCGCCCAGCTGCAGGCGGTCGCCGCCTACCCGGTCACGCCGATCGTGCGCGCGCCGATCGGCGACGCCGCCATCCTCAAGCAGCTGCTCGACCTCGGGGCGCAGAACGTCCTGGTGCCGATGGTCGACAGCGTCGAGCAGGCCGAGGCGATGGTGCGCGCCGTGCGCTACCCGCCGCTCGGCGTGCGCGGCGTCGGCAGTGCGCTCGCCCGGTCCTCCCGCTGGAGCCGCATCCCGGACTACCTGGCCCGCGCGCACGAGCTGGTGTCGCTGACCGTGCAGATCGAGACGGCGGAGGCGCTCGCCGCGGCGGGCGGGATCGCCGCGGTCGAGGGCGTGGACGCGTTGCTGGTCGGTCCGGCCGACCTGGCGGCCTCCCTCGGCCTGCTCGGGCAGCAGAACCACCCGGACGTCATCGCGGCCGTCGAGAGCGTGATCCGCGCGGGCCGCGAGGCCGGCACACCGGTCGGCGTCAACGCGTTCGACCCGGCGACCGCCGACCGATATGCGGAGGCCGGGGCGGCGTACCTGCTGGTCGGCTCGGATGTCACGCTGCTGGCGCGGGCCTCCGAGGCCCTCGCCGACCGCTTCATCGGCCCCGCGGGCGGCTCCGCGGCGGCGTACTGATGCTGCGGGCAGGCGCCAACTCCGGAGCCGCGACCGCGCCCGCGGCGCTTCGCGCCGTAACTCCGGACATCCGCCGCCATCCGGCCGCGACCTCCGGACGTACGGACGCTCGCGGGCCGTTGCCGACTCCGGAGGTCTGGCGCCATCCGCCCGCGATCTCCGGAGTTACGGGCATTCGTCCGGCGCGTCGCGCCCCATCTCCGGAACTACGGACACCCCGTTCTTGTCCAACCCCGGATGGATCGTATACAATCACGAATACGTTCCACCCATCCCCGACGACGAGGAGCCTCCACCTGTGAGCGACATCGGCCCCGCGAGCGGCATCGGCCGGCCAGGCAAGATCATCGCCGTGCACCTCAACTACCGCTCCCGCGCCGCCCAGCGCGGCCGCACCCCGGCGCAGCCGTCGTACTTCTTCAAGCCGGCGTCGTCGATCGCGTCGACCGGCGGCGAGCTGGAGCGCCCGGCCGGCACCGAGCTGCTCGCCTTCGAGGGCGAGATCGCCCTGATCATCGGCCGGCCCACCCGCCGGGTCGCGCCGGAGGACGGCTGGGCCGCCGTCTCGGGCGTGACCGCGGCCGACGACTTCGGCCTCTACGACCTGCGCGCCGCCGACAAGGGCTCCAACGTCCGCTCGAAGGGCGGCGACGGCTTCACCCCGCTCGGCCCGGACGTCATCCCGGCCGCATCCGTCGACCCCGATGCCCTGCGGGTGCGCACCTGGCTGAACGGCGAACTCGTGCAGGAGGGGGCGACGGACGACCTGCTGTTCCCGTTCGGGCGGCTGGTCGCCGACCTGTCTCAGCTGATGACGCTGGAGCCGGGCGACGTCATCCTCACCGGCACCCCCGCCGGCTCGTCGGTCACGCAGCCCGGCGACGTCGTGGAGGTGGAGGTCGATGCTCCGACCGCTGCCGGCGCTCCGACCTCCGGCCGCCTGGTCACCCGCATCACCGAGGGCAGCGTGCCGTTCGGCGACTTCGGGTCCAAGCCGAGCGTGGACGACCTCCAAAGGTCCGAGGCCTGGGCGCGGTGGAGCTCAGAGGCAGCGCGGAGCGATGCCGCGACCCCAGCGCCGCGCGGTGGAGCTGAAGAGGAGCGCGAAGCGATCCTGCGACCCCAGCGCCGAGGGAGCCTGCGACCGAGGACCGAGCCTGCGACCGAGGTTGAAACGGAACAGCCGGGATTCGTCCTCACCGACGAACTCCGCGCCAAGCTCGCCTCCGTCGCCACCGCCACCCTCAGCTCGCAGCTGCGCAAGCGCGGCCTGAACAACGTGAGCATCGACGGCCTGAGCTCCACGCGCCCGGAGGCGAAGGTCATCGGCACCGCGCGCACGCTGCGCTTCGTGCCCAACCGGGAGGACCTCTTCGCGACCCACGGCGGCGGCTACAACGCCCAGAAGCGCGCCTTCGACTCCGTAGGCGCAGGCGAGGTGCTGGTCATCGAGGCCAGGGGCGAGCGCGGCAGCGGAACGGTCGGCGACGTCCTCGCTCTGCGCGCGCAGGTCAACGGCGCCGCCGGCATCGTCACCGACGGCGGTGTGCGCGACCTCGCGGTCGTCGCCGCCCTCGACATCCCGACCTACTCGGCCGGCCCGCACCCCGCGGTGCTCGGGCGCAAGCACGTGCCGTGGGACACCGATCTCACGATCGCCTGCGGCGGCGCCACCGTGCAGCCCGGCGATGTGATCGTGGGCGACGCCGACGGCCTCCTCGTCATCCCGCCCTCCCTCGTCGAGGAGGTCGTGGCCGACGCGATCGAGCAGGAGCGGGAAGAGGAGTTCATCGCCGAGATGGTCGCCGCCGGCGAGCGGGTCGACGGACTGTTCCCGATGAACGCCGCGTGGAAAGAGAGGTACGCCGCATGGCTGACACAGCGCTGAAGGCCGACCCGGCCCTGAAAGCCGTCGCGCCGAGCAAATCGCAGCTGGCCTACGAGTTCATCCGCGAGCGGATCGAGGACGGCCGGTACGTCTCCGGCTACCGGCTCGTGCTCGGGTCGATCGCGGGCGAGCTCGGCATCAGCGTCGTGCCGGTGCGCGAGGCGATCCGGCGCCTGGAGGCCGAGGGCCTCGTGACGTTCGAGAAGAACGTCGGCGCCCAGGTCGCCTTCCTGCACCCCACCGAGTACACCTACACGATGGAGACGCTCGCGCTCGTGGAAGGTGCGGCGACGCAGCTCTCCGCACCACGCCTCACCGCCGAGCACCTGCGCCGCGCGCGCCAGGTCAACGAGGCGATGATCGCGAGCCTCGACGGTTTCGACCCGCACCGCTTCACGCAGCTCAACCAGGAGTTCCACTCCGTGCTGTTCGAGGAGTGCCCGAACCCGCACATCCTCGACCTGGTGCACCGCGGCTGGAACCGGCTCGCCGTCCTCCGCGACTCCGTCTTCAGCTTCGTGCCCGGCCGCGCCCGCGAGTCGGTCGCCGAGCACGAGCAGATCGTCTCCCTCATCGAGTCGGGCGCAGAGCCCCTCGACATCGAGCTCGCCGCGCGCCGGCACCGGCTCGCCACCCTGGACGCCTTCCACGCGTATCAGGACGAGCACACCCACCACTGACCTCATCCCCGACCAGTAAGAAGGAGCCAGCGCATGGCGCAGCACTACGTTCCCGAGAACCTCCCCACGACCATCCGGCACTTCATCGACGGCGAGTTCGTCGACAGCGTCTCCGGCAAGACCTTCGACGTGCTCGACCCGGTGTCGAACCAGACGTACGTGCAGGCCGCTGCCGGGCAGAAGGAGGACATCGACCTCGCCGTCGCCGCCGCGACCCGCGCGTTCAAGGAGGGCCCGTGGCCGCGGATGAAGCCGCGCGAGCGCGCCCGCGTGCTGAACCGCATCGCCGACGCCGTGGAGGCCCAGGACGCCCGGCTCGCCGAGCTCGAGACCTTCGACACCGGCCTCCCGATCACCCAGGCGCTGGGTCAGGCGCGACGTGCCGCCGAGAACTTCCGGTTCTTCGCCGACCTGATCGTCGCCCAGGCCGACGACGCCTACAAGGTGCCCGGCAGCCAGCTCAACTACGTCAACCGCAAGCCGATCGGCGTCGCCGGCCTCATCACACCGTGGAACACGCCGTTCATGCTGGAGAGCTGGAAGCTCGCCCCCGCGCTCGCGACCGGCAACACCGTCGTGCTCAAGCCCGCCGAGTTCACGCCGCTGTCGGCGAGCCTCTGGGCCGAGATCTTCCGCGAGGCCGGCGTGCCGGACGGCGTCTTCAACCTGGTCAACGGGCTCGGCGAGGAGGCCGGCGACGCGCTGGTCAAGCACCCGGACGTCCCGCTCATCTCGTTCACCGGCGAGAGCCGCACCGGCCAGCTGATCTTCGCCAACGCCGCGCCCTTCCTGAAGGGCCTGTCGATGGAGCTCGGCGGCAAGTCGCCGGCCGTCGTCTTCGCCGACGCCGACCTCGACGCGGCGATCGACTCCACCCTATTCGGCGTCTTCTCGCTGAACGGCGAGCGCTGCACCGCCGGGTCGCGCATCCTCGTCGAGCGGTCGATCTACGACGAGTTCTGCGAGCGCTACGCCGCCCGCGCGAAGAACATCGTCGTCGGCGACCCACACGACCCGAAGACCGAGGTCGGCGCGCTGGTGCACCCCGAGCACTTCGACAAGGTGATGAGCTACGTCGAGATCGGCAAGTCGGAGGGCCGACTGCTCGCCGGCGGCGGCCGCCCGGAGGGGCTGGAGCACGGCAACTACGTCGCGCCGACCGTCTTCGCCGATGTCGCGCCGGAGGCCCGGATCTTCCAGGAGGAGATCTTCGGCCCGGTCGTCGCGATCACCCCGTTCGACTCCGACGAGCAGGCGCTCGAGCTCGCCAACGGCGTCCGCTACGGCCTCGCCGCGTATCTCTGGACCAACGACCTGGAGCGCGCGCACACCTTCGCCCAGAACGTGGAGGCCGGGATGGTGTGGCTCAACTCGCACAACGTGCGCGACCTCCGCACCCCGTTCGGCGGTGTGAAGGCGTCCGGCCTCGGCCACGAGGGCGGCTACCGCTCCATCGACTTCTACACCGACCAGCAGGCCGTGCACATCACGCTCGGACCGGTGCACACCGCCCGGTTCGGCGCGCGCTGACGCCCGCCTCCATCCCCACACGACACCAGACCGTACTCAACGCAGAGGAAGCAGCACCATGAGCATCACCCCCGACGGCCCGGAGCCCGTGGTCGGCCTGACCGACCCGATCCCGGCACCGACCGACCGCATCCCGACCCCGAAGGCCGCCCCGCCGGACATCGTGCGCTGCGCGTACATGGAGATCGTGGTCACCGACCTGGAGGCCAGCCGCAACTTCTACGTCAACGTGCTCGACCTCGTCGTGACCGAGGAGGACGAGAACACCGTCTACCTGCGGAGCTTCGAGGAGTTCATCCACCACAACCTCGTGCTGCGCAAGGGGCCGATCGCCGCGGTCGCCGCCTTCTCCTACCGCGTGCGCACTCCGGAGGACCTCGACCGCGCGGTCGCGTTCTACACCGAGCTCGGCTGCCGCGTCGAGCGGCGTGCGGAGGGCTTCACCAAGGGCGTCGGCGACAGCGTCCGCGTGGAGGACCCGCTGGGCTTCCCGTACGAGTTCTTCTACGAGGTGGAGCACGTCGAGCGGCTCGCGTGGCGGTACGACCTCTACACCCCCGGCGCCCTCGTCCGGCTGGACCACTTCAACCAGGTCACCCCCGACGTGCCGCGGGCGGTCAAGTACATGGAGGACCTCGGCTTCCGCGTCACGGAGGACATCCAGGACGAGGCGGGCACCACCTACGCCGCGTGGATGCGCCGCAAGCCGACCGTGCACGACACCGCCATGACCGGCGGCGACGGGCCGCGGATGCACCACGTCGCGTTCGCCACGCACGAGAAGCACAACATCATCGCCATCTGCGACAAGCTCGGCGCGCTCCGCATGAGCGACGTGATCGAGCGCGGTCCCGGCCGGCACGGCGTCTCCAACGCGTTCTACCTCTACGTGCGCGACCCCGACGGCCACCGCGTCGAGATCTACACGCAGGACTACTACACGGGCGACCCGGACAACCCGGTCGTCACCTGGGACGTCCACGACAACCAGCGCCGCGACTGGTGGGGCAACCCGGTCGTGCCCTCCTGGTACACCGACGCCTCCCTGGTGCTCGACCTCGACGGCAACCCGCAGCCGCTCACCACGCGCACCGACGACTCCGAGATGGAGGTCACCATCGGCGCCGACGGCTTCTCGTACACCCGCAAGAACGACGAGCCTCAGGGCTTCAAGCTCGGCGCGCAGGTCTGAGAAGGGCTGCTCCCCGCCCGCCGAAGGGCAGGCAACCGCCCCTAAACCGTGGTTTTAGGGGCGGCTACGTGCCCTTCGGTCACGCGCCGGAGGCGGGGAGGTGGCGGCTGCGGTGGATCTCGTACGAGCGCTGCGCGGGGGTCGCGCCCTGCACGATCGGACGGTCGGTCATGAACCGCTCGATCAGGTGGGCGAGCTCGTCGGGCTCGCTGAAGTTGATCGCGTGCGCGGCGCCCTCCAGACGCACGATCACCACATGGTCGTCCGTCTCGGCCACGAGCTCCCGCACCCGCTCCGGGTCCGGCATCAGGGGGTCGCGGTCGCCGATCACGATCAGGGTCGGGACGCTCAGCTCCAGCAGCCGCTCGAGGGACGGATAGTTCGTGAGCGCGTCGAACATGACGACCGTGCTCGCGACGCCGAACCGGAGGTAGTCGGGCAGCGCGACCTTCACCAGCCGCACGGGCTCGCGCCGGCCGTCCTTGGCGAGCTGCAGGACGGCACGGGTCATCGGGCGGTTGTACGCGCCGCCCGCCGGCGACACCAGGACGGCGCGGTCGATCCGGTCGGGATAGTGGTGCGCGAACTCCACGATCACCGGGCAGCCCATCGAGTTGCCGACCAGGGTCGCCTTCTCGACGCCGCGGTCGTCGAGGAACCGCACGGCGGCGTGCGCCAGGTCGGGCACAGCGAGTCCGCGCGGCGACCCGCCGCTGCGTCCGAACCCCGGGAGGTCGGGGACGAGCGTGTGGAAGGTGTGCACCAACCGCTCGGCGGTCGGCAGCAGGTACCGGCCGGAGAGCCCGAAGCCGTGCACGTGCATCATGGTGCGCGCGCCGGGCGGTCCCGGCGCCTCCCGGTAGAAGACGTCGACTCCGTCGACCCGCGTCCAGTGCTCCGCCAGGCTCGACGCCGGCCGGCGCGGCAGCCGGCGCGGCTTCGCTGCGCGCTCCCCGGTGCTCATTCCCTCAGCGTGCTCCGCGAGCAGCCTCCCCGGCAATCCCTCACGTCTCGGCGGTGCGCGAGGGGGGTCCCGGGTCGGCTAGCGTTCTCTGAGGGGCGCGTGTGGTCGCGCCCGGAGCCGTAAGGAAGGGTGCGCGATGATCGCAGGGATCGAGACCGGCGGAACGAAGATCGTCTGCGGTGTCGCCGACCGGGAGAACCTGACGGAGCCCACGTCGATCCGGCGGTTCCCGACCACGACACCGGAGGAGACGCTCGGCCGCATCGCCGACTTCCTCGCGGAGGTCGGACCGGTGGAGGCCGTCGGCATCGCCTCCTTCGGCCCCGTCGACGCCGACCCGGCCTCTCCGCACTACGGTTTCGTGACCTCCACCCCCAAGCCGGGCTGGAAGGACACCGACGTGCTCTCCGCGGTGCGCGCTGCGGCGAACGCCCCCGCCGCCTTCGTCAGCGACGTGACCGGGGCCGCGATCGGCGAGTCCCGGGCCGGAGCCGGGCGTGGCGCGCGCAACGTCGGCTACGCGACGATCGGCACGGGCGTGGGCGTCGGCCTGGTGGTCGACGGCCACCCGCTCATCGGCAACGGCTGGCCGGAGCTCGGCCATCTGCTGGTCCGCCGTCACCCGGCCGACCGGTTCGAGGGCCACTGCCCCTACCACGGCGACTGCCTGGAGGGCCTCACCGCCGGCCCGGCCGTGCTCGCCCGCTGGGGAGTCGACGCGTCGTCGTTCCCCGCGGACCAGAAGGACGAGGCGTTCGACATCCTCGCCTACTACATCGCGCAGCTCGCCTGGACGACGGTGCTCACCCTCGGCCTCGACCGCCTCGTGCTGGGCGGGGGAGTCATGCTCGCTCCGGGTCTCCTCGAGCGCACCTGGCCGGCACTGACCGCCATCGCAGGAGGCTACGGCCCGCCGCAGGTCGCGACCGGTGACCCGCGCGAACTCCTCGTCACCCCGGGGCTCGAGGGGAAGTCGGGGCTGGTCGGGGCGCTCAGCCTCGCCGCCGACCTGGTCGCGTGAGCCTCCCGTACGCTCCGTTGCCGGTGTCGCAGGACGCCGTCGACTACGCGTACGGTCCGGATTCGACGCCGCAGCCCGGCGTCGTGCCCGGCGTCGTCGAGCAACTGCGCCTGAGCGAAAGTGAACGCTTCCCCGGCACCTCCCGGAGCGTGTGGCTGCACCGTCCGGCCGGGCTGTCGGCGGAGACGGACTGCGCCGTCATGTTCTTCACCGACGGCTGGTGGTACCTCGATCCCGCCGGAGACGTGCGGGGTGGAATCGTCCTCGACAACCTCGCCGCGCGCGGCGAGCTGCCGCCGATGGTCGGCGTCTTCGTCGATCCGGGGGTGTTGGCAGGCGAGGATCCTCCCGCGAAGAACCGCAATGCCGAGTACGACGCTTTCGACGACCGCTTCGCGAGCTTCCTGCTGGAGGAGGTGCTGCCGCTGGTCGAGGAGCGCTTCGCCGTCTCGAGCGACCCGATGATGCGCGGGATCTGCGGCGGGAGCAGCGGCGGCAACGCGGCGCTGACGGCCGTCTGGACCCGGCCCGACGCATTCGGCCGCGCCATCACCTTCAACGCGAGCTTCGCGCAGCTGCCCGGCGGAAACCCGTATCCGGCCCTCGCGGGCACCGGGAGCCCGCGGGGGTTCCGGGCGTTCCTGCACGCGGCGCACCGCGATCTGAACTGGAACCGGCGCGAGGACAACTGGTTCGCCGAGAACCTGGAGACCGCGGCCGCCTTCGCGCGCGCCGGCTACGACATCCGCCTGGCCGTCGGCGACGGCGGCCACAGCCCCAACCACGGCGGTGTGCTCCTCCCCGACGCTCTCCGCTGGCTCTGGAACGCTCCGAGTGGCGTGAGCGGGGTCTGAACGACGCGCCGACCTGAGAGTCCGCACGAATCTCAGGGCACAGAGTCAGCGCACTGTCGGCTGCCGGCCAGCGGTTTCCCTGCCTGACACGCCTAACCTCCCGGTATGGCACGCCCCATCTCCGCGCTGGCGCAGCCGGCGCAGCGGCAGCCGCACGTCGAGCTGTTCCGTTCGGCGCGCGACGACACCGTGATCGCTGTGGCGTGCCTCTGCCTGATCGGCCGCACGCACGCGCACGACGAGTGGCGGCCCGAGTTCGACAGCGACACCGGAGCGGACAGGGCGGCGAGCCGGCGATGATGCCTCGCTCCGACGCCACCGGCGCTGAGCTGCGACGCTCCTGCCTCGCGAACGCGTCCGCTCGCAAACTGTGTGACGTGTATTAACAACCGCAACCGTTTGTGACGGTGGAGGGTGCGTCCGCGCCCGGTCCGGTCCTAACGTCGGCGACGCACCCACCCGCGTCATCCCAGCCCGATGTGAAGGACACAGCATGAAGAGAATCCTCCGGAGCGCCGCCGTCGTCTCCGTCGCCGCGCTCACCGTCGCGGGTCTCGCCGCGTGCGCGAGCGACTCGTCCGCCGCGACCGGAGGCTCCTCCTCCGGAAAGAGCCCCGTCTACTTCGGCGTCTCCGCCGCGGTGACCGGCCAGTACGCGCAGTACGGGGAGCAGTTCAAGGAGGCGTTCGACCTCGCCGTCGAGGAGGTCAACGCGAAGGGCGGCATCAACGGCCACCCGGTCGCTCTCAAGTACGAGGACTCGCAGTCCGACCCGAAGCAGTCGGTCGCCGTCGCGCAGAAGTTCGTGGGCGACGACAGCGTCAGCCTCGTCTTCGGCGACTACTCGTCGGCCGCCTCCATCCCGGCCTCCCCGATCTACACCGCGGGCAAGCTGCTGCAGTACGGCTTCAACAACTCGAACCCGGACTTCACGGCCAAGGGCACGCAGTACCAGTGGTCGACCTCCATCACCACGAGCGCGACCTACACCTGGACGGCCGACTACATCAAGAAGCAGGGCGTGAAGTCGGTCGGCGTGACCTACCTCAACACCGCCGACTGGGGCATCCCGGCGTTCAACGCCTTCAAGGACGAGGCCAAGAAGATCGGCCTGAAGATCACCGACGCGGAGGGCGTGCTCGACACCTCCGACGACTACCGCCCCTCTCTCACCAAGGCCGTCGCCGGCAAGCCGGACGCCTTCGTGCACATCGGCTACGGCCCTGACGCCGCCAAGCTGGTCACCCAGCTGCGCGCGATCGGCTACGACGGCACCTTCTACGGCGGCCAGGACGAGCAGTCCTTCGACGGCACCAAGGATGCCGAGGGCGCGATCAACGGCGCCGAGTTCCTCGCCTCCAACCCCGCCAAGGAGGTGCAGGACTTCGTGAAGGCCTTCCAGAAGAAGTACCCGAACGAGACCGAGGTCACCGGATTCGAGGCCGGCGCCTACGACGCGCTCAACGTCGCGGTCGCCGCGGCGAAGCTCGGCGGGACGACCCGCGAGGGCATCCTGGCCGGCTTCAAGAAGGTCAAGGACGTGCCCAGCGTCGTCTACGGGACGATCACCTTCGACCAGGCCACCCGTCGCGTCGCGTCGCCGCAGCTCACCCCGAGCATCCTGAAGAACGGGAAGTGGGTCGCGTACAACGGCTGAGCCGCTGAAGCGCACACCATGCTCGACACACTGATCGCCGGCCTGCTCCGAGGGAACGTCTACGCCCTCGGAGCGGTCGGCATCTCCCTCGTCTTCGGCGTCATGAACGTCGTCAACTTCGCGCAGTTCTCGTTCTTCGGGCTCGGCGCGATGCTGTCGTGGTTCTTCGTGGTGAAGCTGGGCCTGCCGTTCTGGCTGGCCCTGCTCCTCGTGCTCGCGATCTGCGGCGCGATCGGTCTGCTCATCAATGCGACCGTCGTGCGCCCGCTGGCGAAGTACCTGCCGCTCGCGGCGATGCTGTCGACCTACGCGATCTCGCTGATCCTCGACAACGCCTCGCAGGTCGCGTTCACGGCGCAGTTCCGCGTCTTCCCCGAGGTGCTGCCGACCTCCAACCTGCACATCGGGAACATGCGTTTCGGAACCTCCGACGTGGTGATGCTCGGCACCACCGCCGCGGTCATGGTCGTGATGACCGTCTTCCTGAAGTACGGCAAAGTCGGCCGTGCCATCCGCGCCACCGCGCAGGACCAGGAGGCCGCTCTGCAGATGGGCATCCCCGTCGGCCAGGTGCAGCACGTCTCGTTCGTGATCGCCTCGGCGCTCGGCGGCCTCGCCGGCGTCTTCATCGCGCTCTACGTGGGCGTCGCCAACCCCAGCTCGGGCCTGGACGTCGGGCTCACGTCGTTCGTGGCCGCCACCCTCGGCGGGCTGGGTTCGCTCGTCGGCGCGGTGATCGGCGGCTTCGTCCTCGGCATCCTGGAGGCGTTCGGCATCCACTTCTTCGGCGACACCGCCCGCGAGATCATCGTCTTCGTCATCCTGATCGTGGTGCTGATCGTGCGGCCGGGAGGGTTGTTCGGAAAGGTGCCGTTGATCTCCACGGAGCCGCTCACCGGAACGTTCCTCGGCAAGGGCAGGCCGCTGCGCATCCCGCGCTGGGTGTGGCCGCTGGCGTTCGCGGTGCTCGGCATCGTGGTGCCGGTGTTCGGCAACGACTACCTGGTGACCACCGGCACCCAGGTGCTGATCTACGCGATCATCGCGGCCGGCTTCACCGTGACCGCAGGCCAGGCCGGCGTCCTCGCGCTCGGTCAGGCCGGCCCGATCGCGATCGGCGCGTACGCCTCCGCCCTGCTGACGCTGTACCTGCACGTGCCGTTCTGGGTGGCGCTGCCGCTGGCCGGCCTGGCCGCTGCCGTCGTGGCGTCGATCCTGGCGTCGCCGATCTGGGGAGTGAAGGGGCACTACGTCTCCATCGCCACGCTCGGGCTGGGCATCGCGATCGTCGCGGTGATCCAGCTGGTCCTGCCGCAGGGGCTCTACAACATCCCGGTCCCCGACTGGTTCGGGACGCCGCTGAACACCCCGCAGGCGTACTACTGGATCGACTTCGGCGTGCTCGTGATCACGCTGATCGTGATGTGGCGGCTGCGCACGTCGCACCTCGGCAAGGTGATCTCCTCGGTCGGCTCCGACGAGGTGGCCGCCCTGTCGTCGGGGGTGCGCGGCCGCGACTACAAGGCGCTCGCTTTCGCGGTCTCCGGCTTCTTCGCCGGGATCGGCGGCTCACTGCTCGCCCACCAGTACACGTACATCGACCCGACCATCTTCACGATGCTGATGTCGCTGCTCGTGGTGACCATCGTGATCCTGGGCGGCGTCGGCCTCCCGTACGGAGCGGTGGTGGGCTCGATCGTCCTGATCGGCGCCATGGAGCTGCTGAGGTTCACGCCCGAGCTGCGCATCATCGTCTACGGCCTGGTGCTGATCCTGGTCGTCCGCTTCCGCCCCGGCGGCATCCTGGTGAGGAACTCGTGACCGCCGAATCGAACGGAACGCTGCTGAGCGTCCAGAGACTGGAGCGTCATTTCGACGGGCTGAAGGCCGTCGACGGGATTTCGTTCTCCGTGCACCGCGGGGAGGTCGTGTCGATCATCGGTCCGAACGGGTCGGGCAAGACCACCACGCTCAACCTGGTCACCGGCGCGATCCGGCCGAACGGCGGCACCATCACCCTCGACGGCGACCGGATCGAGCGCGCCGACAGCGCGCGCATCGCCGAGCACGGCATCGCCCGCACCTTCCAGAACGGACGCGTGTTCGCGACGCTGTCGGTGGCCGACAACATCGAGGTCGGCCTGCACACCACGCTGCGGGCGCACCGGCCGTTCCGGCGGCTGGCGAACCTGTTCCTGCTCCGCTGGATCCCGCTGCTCGCCGAGCTGTACATCGCGATCGTCGGCACGCCGGCCTCCCGTCGCGAGCGGGCGACGATCGACGCGGTCGTGGAGTCGGAGATCGACCGGTTCGAAGCCAGGCTCGGCCCGCGCCGCGACGACCCGGCGTACTCGCTGAGCTATGCGAACCGGCGGCGCACCGAGATCGCCCGTGCACTGGCCCTGGAGCCCAAGCTGCTGGTGCTCGACGAGCCGACGGCCGGCATGAACCAGTCGGAGACGGCCGAGGTGCTCGCGCAGCTGCTCGAGCTCAAGGCTGCCGGCCAGAGCATCCTGCTCGTGGAGCACAAACTCGACCTGGTGATGACGGTGTCCGATCGCGTGATCGTCATGGACGGCGGGCGGATCATCGCGGAGGGGCGGCCGGACGAGGTGCGCAGAGACACCGCGGTCGTGGAGGCGTATCTCGGCCGCCGACGCGGACTCGGAGGGGTGGACCTGGCATGACCGAGCTGCTGGCGCTGGAGGACGTGAACGTCTACTACGGCCCGTTCCACGCCCTGCGCGGGAACTCGCTCACCGTGGGCGAGGGCGAGATCGTCTCGCTGCTCGGCGGCAACGCGAGCGGCAAGTCCACCACGATGAAGACCATCCTGGGACTCGTGCGGCCCAAGTCCGGCACGGTGCGCTTCGCCGGCGCCGACATCACCCACGCCTCGACGCGGCGGAGGGTCGCCGGCGGGATCGCCTCGGTGCCGGAGGCGCGGCGGGTGTTCCCCGACATGACGGTGGACGAGAACCTGATCGCGGGCGCGTACACGCGCCGCTCCCGCTCGCGCACGGACAAGGCGGCCGTCGCCGAGGACCTCGACCGGATGCGCACGCACTTCCCGCGCCTCGCCGAGCGCCGCAAGCAGCAGGCGGGCACGCTCTCCGGCGGCGAGCAGCAGATGCTCGCGTTCGCGCGCGCCCTGATGAGCCGCCCGAGGCTCATCTGCATGGACGAGCCGACCATGGGCCTCTCGCCGAAGCTGGTCGATCAGGTGCTCGACGAGATCGTGCGCATCAACACCGAGCTCGGCGTGGCCGTGCTGTTCGTCGAGCAGCAGGCCGAGCTGGCGCTCTCCATCGCCTCCCGGGGCTACGTGCTCGCGACGGGCGCGATCGTGCTCCAGGGCACGGCGCGCGAGCTGCTCGACGACCCGCAGATCCAGGAGGCCTATCTGGGAAAGGCGGCCCACGAATGACCGGACTCGCACGACGGACGGACACGACGCGCCAGCGCTTGGGGTTCTTCACCCGGCTGCTCGATGACGGTACGGCGCTGCAGCGCTATCGCAACGCGCTCGAGCAGTTCGTGCGGGCGGAGGAGGTGGGCTTCGACACGGTCTGGGTGGCTCAGCACCACTTCCACGAGGCGGAGGGCGGCCTCCCCTCACCGTTCGTGCTGCTCGCCCAGGCGGCCGCGCTGACCGTCCGCATCCGGCTGGGCACCGGCATCGTGACGCTGCCGCTCGAGGCGCCGCTGCGGGTGGCCGAGGACGCCGCCGTGCTGCACCTGCTCTCCGACGGGCGGCTGGAGCTCGGCATCGGGTCCGGCGGCACGCCGTCGTCGTTCGCGCCGTTCGGCCACGAACCTGCCGACAGGGCCGCGATCTACGACCGGCACAGGGAGGCGCTGGTCGCCGCCCTGCGCGGGGAGCAGCTGACCGCCGACGGGGGAGCGCTGTACCCGGCGGCGCCTGCGGTGCTCGACGTGATCTGGGAGGCCACCTTCTCGGCCGAGGGAGCGGCCCGCATCGGCCGCCGCGGCAACGGCCTCATGCTCTCGCGCACCCAGCCGCGCCGCGAGTGGGCAGCGCCCTCCTCTCCTCAGTTGCAGGAGGCGATCGTCGACGCCTACCTCGCCGCCCTGCCCGCCGGTGTGGCGCCGCGCATCCTGGCCTCCCGTTCGGTGCTCGTCGTCGACACGGAGGCCGAGGCGGCCTCCTGGATCCGGCGCGGGATCGACCGCGGGCGCTCGTTCGTCGACGCCCAGGGGCTGGCGGTGCCCGCCGGGACCACCGACGCCGAGCTGCTGGCCTGGCTGGACGTCCACATCGGCACGCCGGAGCAGGTGCTCGCCACGCTCGGCGCCGACACCGTGCTCGCGCGGGCGACCGATGTGGCGTTCCAGCCGCACCCGGTGGATCCGCCGCACGAGACCGTGCTGCGCTCCATCGAGCTGAGCGCAGAGGTCGGGCGCGAGCTGCTCGACTGGTCGCCGGCCGTGCCGGCGGTCGCGTTGCGCTGATCCGTTCCGAACCGTTCCGACCCATCGAAAGGACCCCCATGACCACCGACGTCATCGACCAGCTGGTCGGCATCCAGCCGGGCGACCCGCTCGACAGCCTGCGCGACCAGCGCCCCAACGCCCGCGCCAACGCGCAGGCGAGCTTCGACGCGCTGCTGCGGTCCGACGACCTGTCGCACGTCGCCCAGCGGGAGCGGCTGGCCGTCGCCTTCTGGACGGTCAGGCTCTCGAAGTCGCCCACCGCGTCGTTCTACCGCGACCTCCTGGCCGCCGAGGACGCCGTGCTGCTGTCGGCCCTGGAGGCGGCGCTGCCCGGCGCGCTGACCGACGGCCCCTACGGCGACTATCCCGACGGCCCCCTGTCGGCCGAGAACGTCGACGGCCTCCACTGGCAGCCGTCGGCCGAGCTCGCCGCCGCCGCGGGCCCGCGTCTCGCCGCCGCCCTCGCCCACGCGCACCTGCTCGTCTACCGGCCGAGGGATGCCTCGGCCGACGCCCTCCAGGCGCTGCTCGACGCCGGGTGGTCGACCACCGGGATCGTCACGCTGTCTCAGCTCGTGGCGTTCCTCAGCTTCCAGCTCCGCGTGGTCGCGGGGCTCACCGTCCTGAAGGGAGAGCTCGCATGAGCGAGACGATCACCGGCACCACGACCGAGGAGCCGACGGCCACGGCGCCGAACGAGTTCACGCAGGCGGAACTCGGCTGGGAGGCCTGGCTCGAGCCGCTGCCGCTGGAGGAGCTCACCGAGCGCCACTATGCCGGCCTGGTCGACAAGGGCCGCGCGAACAGCCCGTACTTCCGGCTGCTGGTGCGCGACCCCGACATCCTCGGGGCACGCACCCGCACCGACAACGACATCTTCTACAACGAGAAGGGCGGCCTGACCCGCGCCCTCCGCGAGCTGTCGGCCACCGCGGCCTCCCGTACCAACGGCTGCATCTTCTGCGCGTCCGTGCACTCACGCTTCGCCAGCCACCACTCCAAGCGGCCGGAGGACGTGCAGCGCCTGCTCGACGACGGCACCGCCGCCCAGCAGGGCGACCCGCAGTGGCGGGCCGTGATCGACGCGTCGGTCGCGCTCACCCGCATCCCGGACGAGTTCGGCGCTTCGGACGTGCGCGCGCTGCGGGAGGCCGGCCTCGACGACGTGGCGATCATCGACGCGATCAACGGCGCGGCCTTCTTCAACTGGGCCAACCGCCTCATGCTGTCCCTGGGCGAGCCCACCCCGCCGAAGTCGTAGGCAGGTTCGCAACTCCGGAAGCTGCAGCCGACACGCCGCCGCGGTTTCCGTAACTCCGGAGAACCCGACCGGCCCCCGACAGACCTCCGGAGACACGGTCGGGAGACCGCTACCGTAACTCCGGAGAACCCGGCCGAATCGCCGCGGATCTCCGGAGTAACGGGTCGACACGCCGCCGGACCCCCCGGGACTCCGGAGTCGCCGACACCTAGATCTCGACGTCGCTGCCCATGGTCACCGTGCGGAGGGCGGGGAGGCCGAACCGCGCGGCCGGGTCGGCCGCGTTGTGGGCGAGGGCGACGAACAGCCCGCGGCGCCACGGCACCATCCCGTTCTGCCGGGTCACGCGGATCGCGCCGCGCGAGATGAAGTACGACGCCGTCTTGAAGTTCGCGGAGTCGAGCGGCAGCACCCCGATCCGCACGGCCGCGCGGAGGGCGCGCGGGATGTCGGGATCGTCCGAGAAGCCGAAGCGGACGCTCAGGAACTCGATCCCGTCGTCCTCGTAGCCGAGCGTGTCGCACTCGAAGGCCTCCTCGGCCGGTACGTGCGGCACCTGCGCGAAGCTCACCGAGACGATGATCACGTGCTCGTGCAGCACGTGGTTGTGCTTGACGTTCGCACGCAGCGCCAGCGGCACCGTCTCCTTGCTCGGGTGCGGGAAGATCGCGATGCCGGGAACCCGCGGCAGGTGCAGCCGGCGGACCTCCTCGACGAAGGCGGCCATCGACCCCTCCTTGCGCTTGCGGTCGGCCTGCACCAGCTGCCGGCCGCGACGCCAGGTGGTCATGATCAGGATGACGACGCCGGCGATCAGCAGCGGGACCCAGCCTCCGTTGATGATCTTCGACAGGTTGCCCGCCAGGAACGACAGCTCGAGACCGCCGAACGCGACGGCGGCCAGGGCGAGCTTCCACGGCGCCCAGTGCCAGAGCGGGCGCGCGACGAGCAGCAGGAGCACGGTGTCGACGACCAGCGCGCCGGTGACCGAGATGCCGTACGCCGTCGACAGCCGGTCCGAGGAACCGAACGAGAGCGTCACCGCGAGCACGCCGATGAACAGCAGGATGTTGACCGCCGGCATGTAGATCTGGCCGCCCTCGCGCAGCGACGTCTGCCGGATCTTCAGCGGCGGCAGGAGCCCGAGCTGCACGGCCTGCCGCGAGAGCGAGTAGGCGCCGGAGATGACGGCCTGACTCGCGATCACGGTCGCGGCGGTGGCGAGGATGACGACCGGCAGTCGCCCCCACTCCGGGATGAGCAGGAAGAACGGGTTGGCGCGCGCCGCCGGGTCGTGCAGCACGAGCGCGGCCTGGCCGAGGTAGTTGAGCACGAGCGCGGGGAAGACCAGGAAGAACCACGCCCGGCTGATCGGAGCGCGACCGAAGTGGCCCATGTCGGCGTACAGCGCCTCCGCACCGGTGATGACCAGGACGACGGCGCCGAGCGCGACGAAGGAGAGCACGGGACGGTCGACGATGAACGCGATGGCGTACGTCGGCGACAGGCCGAGCAGCACCGAGGGGAACCGGACGACCATCGCCAGCCCGGCAGCCGCGATGACGACGAACCACAGCACCATGACCGGGCCGAACAGCGCGCCGACCCGGCCCGTGCCGAACCGCTGCACCGCGAACAGTGCGACGAGGATGACGGCGGCGATCGGGATGACGAGGTGCGAGATCGCCGGCACCGTGACATGGAGGCCCTCGACAGCGGACAGCACGCTGATCGCCGGTGTGATGATCGAGTCGCCGTAGAAGAGCGCGACGCCGACGATCCCGATGACGAGGAGGGTGCCGGCCTTGCCCGCCTTCGACGCGTAGAGCCGCTGCGCGAGCGCGGCCAGGGCCATCACGCCGCCCTCGCCGTCGTTGTCCGCGCGCATCAGGATCCCGATGTACTTGATCGAGACGATGATGGTGACGCTCCAGAAGATCAGCGAGATCACTCCGAACACGTCGGCCTGCTGCGCCCTGACCGCTCCGCCGTCGAGCAGGAAGACGGTCTTCAGCGCATAGAGCGGGCTGGTGCCGATGTCGCCGAAGACCACGCCGAGGGCCGCGAGCGCTGCGGCGTACACGACTCTCTTGCGGCGGCCCGTGCGCGACGGGGCCGGGGTCTCGTCGTCCACGTCTTCGTGCGTGACGGCCGGGTGTTTCTCGTGCACGCGGGACACGCTACCCCCGTTGCGCCGCAGCTGATGCTCACCCAGGCTTCTGCAGCGTGACGCCACGGCCGGCGAAGAACCGTCGAAACGTGTCGAGGTCGAGTTCGGCGTCGCGCGCGCTCTGCCCCACCCCGGACGGATTGTGGAGGACGATGCGGTCGCGCTCCAGGCGATGCACGAGGACGAGGTGGCCGCCACGCCTGACGTTCGGCCGGTCGGGATACCGGATCTCGGAGGAGACGGAGGCGAGTGCGACCCGACCGCCGCGGACGTGCTCGAGCAGTTCCTCCGCCGCGATGTCCGGGTGTACGGCCCCGTCGATGCCGAAGTCCTCGCGGACCCAGTCCACGAACGGCCGGTAGTAGAGTCCTGCGACCGTGTCGCCCTCACGCACGAGCGCGGTCCACCGCTGCGCGCGGCCGACCAGTTCGAACATGGTGATGTCGCCATGCTGCGGCGACCAGGCGCGCAGTACCGAGCGCAGACAGGCGAGGCCGCAGATGTGTCGGGACCAGAACAGGTATTCCTCCTCCGACGGATAGCCGTCCGAGGACCAGTCGAAGAATCGAGCCGGATTCTCTCCGTGCTCGATGAGCGGTTCGTTGCAGCCGAGGTCGCCCCACTGCGACTCGTAGGGGAAGAGTCCCATGGTGCTCCCATCGGTGATCGTAGCTGCCGCCTTCAACCTAACCGGATCGTCAGGACGAACGGTGCAGCACGGCCGGCGACGGCCGGCTCGTCACACCGCGACCCCCTCCGCCGAGTACACGACCTCCCCGCCCAGCACCGTGAGCCGGACGGTCGCATCGAGCAGCACCTCCGCGCCGTCGCGGAACGGATCGGCGTCGATGACGATGAAGTCGGCCGCCGCTCCCTGGCGCAGCACGCCGAGCTCCCCCTCCCAGCGCGAGGCGTACGCGGCGTCGCGCGTCGCCCGGCGCACCGCGTCAGCGATCGCCATCGCGTTGCCCGGGAGGTTCGGCGGCAGGTCACGGTCGGTCGCCGATCGCCGGGTCGCGGCGATGTAGAGGTTGGGCAGCGGGCCGTACGGCGCCGTCGGGGCGTCCGTCCCGAGCGCGAGCGTCGCGCCGGCGTCCGCGAGCTCGCCCCACGGGTACGCGCGCTCGACCCGCGCGTCGCCGAGCATCGCCCGCCAGTTCTCCTGGATCGCGGGGTCGCTGTGCACCGGCTGCACCGAGGCGACGACGCCGAGGCGCGCGAGGCGGGCGGGGGTGGCGGCATCCACCGTCTCGAGGTGCTCGATGCGGTGGCGGCGATCCGCGCGCGGCCCGTTGGCGGTCACGGCCGCATCGAGGGCGTCGAGCGCGAGAGCGGATGCCGCGTCCCCGATCGCGTGCATGGCGACCTGGAGGCCCGCGGCATCCGCGGCCGTCACCACGGCAGCGAGCGAGGGGAGGTCCCACAGCGCCTCCGGCTGCGAGCCGTCCGCGAACGGCGCGCGCATCGCGGCGGTGCAGCTGTCGATCACGCCGTCCACGAACAGCTTGATGCCGGTGATGCGCAACCAGGGTCCGGGGTGTTCGCCTGCCAACTCGATCGCGCGGGCGACGCCGGCCAGGTCGCCCTCGGTCGTGCCCGTGCGGTTGACGACCCAGTGGGCGGCCACCCGGATCGGCAGGGTGCCGTCGCCGTCGGCCAGCGCAGCGGTGAGCGCGCGCAGGTCGGCTTCGCGCAGCGCCATCTCGACCGCGGCGGTGACGCCGGCCTCCCTGTAAGTGTCGAAGGCCGCCCGCAATGCCCGCTCGCGCTCGCCGTCGGACACCAGCCCCTCGAGCCGGTCGAGCATCAGCCCGAGTGCCGCGTTCTCGAGCAGCCAGCCCGTGGCCGCCCCCGCAGCGTCCCGCTCGATCCTGCCTCCCAGCGGGTCGGGCGTGTCGTCGTCGATGCCCAGCTCGGCGAGCGCTGCGCTGTTCAGCCACGCCGAGTGCACGTCGTTGGCGTGGAGGTAGACCGGGCGGTCGGAGACGACGGCATCGATCAGGTCGCGGTGTGGCGGCCGTCCGCCGAGTGCGGAGAACAGCCAGCTGCGGCCGATCAGGCGGTCGGCGCCGGGCTGGTCGGCCGCGGCCTCCAGCAGCCGCGACTGGATCTCCGTCACGTCGGCGGCGTCGTGCAGGTCGACCTGGGTCAGCGACTCGCCGAGGCTGACAAGGTGGGTGTGCGCGTCGACGATGCCGGGGAGAACGACCGCGCCGTGCAGCTCGACGACTTCGTCGACCGGCAGGGCGTCGGCTGTGACGGTGTCCCCGACGAACGCGATCCGGCCGTCCTCGACCACGATCGACTCGGCCCAGGGCCGGGTGTCCGCAGTGAAGACCGCTCCGCCGCGGTAGTGGATCAGGGTGCTCACAGCGACTCCTTCGACCGTCGCGACGACCGCACGATCACGAGATAGAGGACGAACGGGATGATCAGGCCGACCGGCACCGAGAGGTCGATGCCGCTCAGGGCGGCGGCGATGGGGCCGACGAAGACGAGGGTCGCGCTGCACATCAGCGAGGCGGCGATGCCGACGAGCACCGCCGCGACGCCCGCGACATGGAAGCCGCCGGAGAACCAGAAGCGACTGCCGCGGGACTCGTCCGTCAGCGCGGGGCCGTCGTAGCGGTTGCGGCGCCACAACATGTCGGCGAGGTAGACGCCCATGATCGGCGCGAGGATCGTGACCCCCAGCTGCAGCGCGCTGGAGACGCTGTCGAGGAAGTTCCAGACCAGGAGGGCGAACAGCGTCATGGCTACGCCGACCGTCCCGTCGAGCAGCACCGTGCGCGAGCGGGGGAGCTTGATGCCGACGGCCTGCAGCGCAAGCCCCGAGCTGTACGCGGTCATGGCGTTGTTGGCGATGGTGCCGACGATGACCGAGATCAGGAAGACCGGGGCGAACCAGGCCGGCAGGAACTTCTCGAGGCCGGCTTCGGGCGACGTCATGTCGACGGCGCTCGCCGCGAGGCTGCCGACGAACGTGGCCAGGATGCCGGGGATGACGAGCCCGAGCGTCGTCCACAGCGCCACGTCGCGCACCCGCGTGCCGCGCGGCAGGTAGCGCGAGAAGTCGGCGCTGTTCGTGTACGAGAGCGGTGCGGAGGCGACGAGCGCGACGCCCGCGGCCATCATGGCTACGAGTTCGATGCCGGAGAGCGGCTTCGCGGGGGCGAAGCTCCAGTGCGCTCCGCTGACCACGAAGACGGCCATGCCCGCGAAGATCAGCGCGAGCACGATGGCGAGCGGCTGATAGAGCCGCATGATCAGGCCGTGACCGTACACGCTGATGACCATGGTGGCCGCCGCGATGACCACGGCACTGATCGCGATGGTCCAGCCGGTCGAGGGGACGCCGATGCGCCCGAGCAGACCGACGGCGACGGTCGTCGCGGCAGCCCAGTTGATGGCGAGGTAGCAGACGCTGATCAGCCAGCCCGCGATCGCGACGTTGAAGCGGTTGCCGGTGATGCCGTACATCGCGCGGGTGATGACCTCGCTGGGAGTGCCGGCCGCGGGACCGGAGCCGGCGACGATTCCGGTGACGATCGAGAACACGTTCCCGATCACGATGACGACGAGGGCCTCCCAGAGGCTGAGGCCCATGACCATGAGGGTCGCTCCGACCACCACTGCGAGGAAGTTGACGTTCGGCGCCGCCCAGACGGCGAACAGGTCGCGGGCGCGGCCGTGGCGCTCGGTCTCCGGGATGAAGTCGATGCCATGCGTCTCGATGCGCGTGGGGCTGTCGGCGTCGGTCGTCAGCGCTGACTCCTCCGCCAGTGTCTCGATGGGTGGTTGGTCTGACACGGGTCCTCCAGGTCATTCTGCAGAAGCGCTCGGGTGCGCGGAACGTCGTCGTTCGCGTCGGAGGGCACGCTACGTACCCAAAACGATTTGGGCAAGCGGGATCCGACGATTAGGATGCGGTGATGGCCCGGCAGCGATCGACCATCCGCGACGTGGCCCGACGCGCGGGCGTCTCGGTGACGACGGTGTCGCACACGTTCTCCGGCAACGGCGTGGTCAACGCCGCGACCCAGGCGCGCGTGCGTGCGGCGGCCTCCGAGCTCGGCTACCACCCGGACGTCGTGGCGAGCGGGCTGCGGCGGAGCAGGCTCGGGGTGGTCGGCCTGGTGCTGCGGCCGGCGGGAGAGCACCCGGAGCACGTGAGCGACGTCGACTACTTCCCGAGATTCGCCGGCGCAGCCGCCCTCACCTGCCTTCAGCACGGCTACGCGCTCATGCTCGTGGCCGACCCGACCGAACCGGGAGCGCCGGTGACCGCCTACGCGTGCGACGGAATCGTGGTCACCGACCCGGTCGCCGACGACCCCCTGGTCGCGCTGCTGCGCTCGAGCCGCACCCCGTACACGCTGGTCGGGGTGGACGTGAACGATCCGGACGATCCCCAGACCGTCGACATCGCGACACCGGCGATCACCGACCGCGTGCTCGATCTCCTCGCCGAGGCCGGTGCGACGCGTCCGGCGCTGGTCACCGGGTTCGACCAGATCGAGTGGAACCTGGCGACCGAACAGCGCTACCGGGAGCGGATGCGCGCGTCCGGCGCCGCGGAGGTCGTCGTCCACGCTCGCGAGCTCGACGGCGGCGAAGCGGGGAGCCGGGCCGCGGACGACTTGCTCGCCCTGCCCGAACGCCCCGACGGCGTGTACTGCCAGACGAGCGACCATGCGCGCGGTCTCGTGGACCGACTCCTGGAGCGGGGCGTCCGCGTGCCAGACGAGATCCGTGTCGTCTGCGGATCGGATGCCGACCGCCTCCGCAACGCGGAACCGTCGATCACCGCGGTGGACCTCCAGCCCGAAGCGCTCGGCCGGCAGGCGGCGGCCGCCGTGCTGCGTCAGCTCGAACCCGGCCTCGACATCTCGGTGCCGGAGCCGGATCACGGTCGCATCATCGAGCGTCGGTCGACCGCGACCCGAGCCGTCTGAGAGGGTCCGCAGGGAGCGTTCACCGGCCCGCCCCCGCCGGTTCACCCGGCTGTCGCCGTCGGAACCGAGGCTCGCTCCTGCCTGGGGAAACTCACACTCACCATTCAGGAGGATCGCACGATGCGCTCTCGAACCCGCACGTTCACCGTCGTCGCCGCCGGCGTCGTCGCCGTCTCGCTGTTCGGGACGGCTGCCGCGGTCGCGGCCCCCGCCATCGACAACGGCTGGCCGTACGGCCACGCCGTCAAGGCCCACGACGACAAGACCTACACGCTGGCCGCCGTCGGCGACATCGCCTGCGAGCCGAACGATTCCGACAACGCCGCGAACCCCGCAGCTCTCAAGTGCGGCAGCCCGAGCCTCGGCGGCTTCGACGCCGAGTTCGCGACGGCGAAGCAGGCCGACGCGATGAAGCCGGACGCCGTGGCGCTCCTCGGCGACGAGCAGTACCAGGTCGGCAAGCTGAGCGACTTCGAGGGCTCGTTCGAGCAGGCCTGGGGCGGCCTGAAGTTCCTCGAGAAGCCGGCGCCCGGCAACCACGAGTTCTACTCCTACACGAAGAAGGGCGACAACGAGGCCGGCCAGAACGGCAACGGCTACTTCGCCTACTTCAACGGTCACGACCAGTCCGGGACGCCCAACGCGTCGGGACAGGCCGGAGACGACACCCCGGCGAACCAGGGCTGGTACTCGTACGACCTCGGCAACTGGCACATCGTCTCCCTCAACGTCGAGTGCAACTCGGCCGCGTTCGGCAACGACTGCTCGACGACGGACGGCGGCCTGCTGGCGCAGGAGACGCAGTGGCTGGCCGCCGACCTGAAGAACAACCAGCAGCAGTGCACGATCGCGTACTGGCACCAGCCGACGTTCAGCGCCACCACCGCCTCCACCTCGACGGTCGCTGCGTCGGCGCCGGGCGCTGGCGGCCAGGAGGGCCAGGTGGCCGACGCCTGGTGGAAGCTGCTCTACGACAACCACGCGACCCTCGTCCTGAACGGTCACGAGCACGCCTATGCGCACCTGAAGCCGATGAACCCGGCAGGACAGTACGACCCGAAGCGCGGCATCCCGGAGTTCATCGTCGGCACCGGAGGCGAGGCACTCGACACCCTCGCGAAGAACGCGGACGGCAGCTTCGCGAACAGCAACGTGATCACCGGCTACGACCAGGGCTATGGCACGATGAAGCTCACGCTGGGAGAGCACTCGTACGCGTACTCGTACACGCCGGCGCTCGCGGGCGCCGGGCAGCCGGCGTCGGCGCTGAACTACTCCGACACCGGTTCGGGGAAGTGCCGGGGCTGACCTGACCGCGCGACGCGGCTGTCGCCTCCCGAACCCCGGGAGGCGACACCCGCGTCACCGGCCTCACCCGATTTGCGCCAAATGTGGCGTTATACGCCCCGAGTCGCCACATTTGCGGCGAATGTGGTCGTGCGATTCGTGACGAATGTCGACATTCGTGCCACGAATCTCGCGATTCGTGACGAATGTGGGGTTGCGCGATCTGCGCCAAATGTGGCGTTACACGCCCCGAGTCGCCACATTTGCGGCGAATGTGGTCGTGCGATTCGTGACGAATGTCGACATTCGTGCCACGAATCTCGCGATTCGTGACGAATGTGCGGTTGCGCGATTTGCGCCAAATGTGGCGTTAGGAGGGGTGGGTCGCCACATTTGCGGAAACGGCGGCGTCGGATTCGTGACGAATGTCGCGCGCTTCTGCGCGGACGGAGGTCAGAGGCCGTCGGCGACGGCGGCCGCCGCGCGCAGCCAGGCGCGGCGCGTGCGCGGCGCGAGCGTGTCGAACGCGAGGCGGCCACCGTGCATCTCCGGGTCGAAGGGGATGGTCACCGCCCGGCGCGCGAGGGGCTCGAAGCCGGCGGCGACGCGGCGCACGTCGGAGGCCGGGCCGGTGCGCTCGGACTGCGAAACGATGACCACCGCGTCGCGGGCGAGCCGCGCCGAGTTCGCGTCGCGCTGCAGCAGCGCCTCCAGCAACAGGGCGCCGGCCTCCGCGTGCTCGCCGAGGGCCGTGGTCGCGATGACGAGCTGGTCGGTGTGGTCGATCATCCGCAGCCACCGCTCGGCCGACTCGTCGTTGCCGCTGTCGATGAAGACGAGCCGGTAGAACTTGGTGGCCACCGTGTGCAGGACGTCGAAGTCGGCCGAGGAGATGCGCTGCTCGGTCGCGAGCATCGTCGGGTTCGAGCGCAGCACGTCGTACTTGTCAGCGTTCTGGTGGTGCACGAAGTGACCGATGTCGGCCGTGCGCGCCTCCGCCGAGAGCAGGGAGGCCGTCGCGGGGAGCAGGGACTGCACCGTGGCGTCGTGGGCGTCCTGTTCCGTGCGCCAGCCGAGCGTTCCACGCGTCTCGTTGTTGTCCCACGCCAGCACGCCGGATCCGCCGCTGCGCGCGAAGACCGCGGACAGCAGCGCGGTGGTCGGGGTCTTGTTGGCGCCGCCTTTGCCGTTGACGATCGCGATCGTGCGCGGACCGGCCCAGTGCCGGCTGACGGCGTCGAGCTCCTCGCGTTCGCGCAGTTCGCCGGCCGAGGGCTCGAGCGGGATGCCGGCCCGCGCCAACGCCCCGCGGACTCCGCGTCGCGCGCGGTCAGGGCGCGGCCGCTCCACATAGAGGAACGACTCGCGCTCGGGTGCCGTGCGCGGCAGCAGCGCGACGGGCGCGACCGGCGACGATCCGACCGGGGAAGAACCGGCCGCAGCCTGCGACGGTTCAGCCGCCGACGATTCGGCCGTCGACGATCCGTCCGCGGGCGACCCCTCCGGGCTGAGAAGCGCGGCGAAGCCGCCGGCCGACGGCGAGGACGCGGCGGCGGCCGGAGCGACCCCCACCTCGGGAGGCAGCTCCTCCTCGTCACCGATCGTGCCGTCGGGGTGCACGGCGAGCAGCCAGTCGCCTTCGTCATCGGAGACCATGAGCTGGACGGGATGCCCGGCCGAGGCGGCGATGTCGCCGACCCGGCGCAGCACGACCTCCCGCAGCCGTTGCGTGCTCTCCTCGGCGAACCACTCGGGTGCGCCGTCGATCGTGAGCTCACCCGTGGCATCCGCGCTGAAGCGGGCGCTGAGGTGGGGGGACAGGGGCAGGTTGAGGGCCACGGGACTCCTTCCGGGCCGGCGCGGCGAGAAGACACGCAGACCGACCGTGGACGGTATCCCCGTCTGCCGCTGACGTCCAGTGCCGCCCAGCGATCTGCCAGGATCACAGGGTCGACGCTCCCGTCGCCGGCTGAGCCCGCCCTCTCACCGCTGAAGGGCACGCAAACGCCCCCAAAACCCAGTTTTAGGGGCGGTTACGTGCCCTTCGCTCAGTGTGCGGCGACCGGTTCCGGCTCGCCGGGCGCTCCGGCGGCGGTGGAGGCCGCTGTCGCAGCCAGCGCAGGCTTGCGGCGCCGGTACAGCAGGGCCGAGAGCACGGCGCCGAAGGCGAACAGCCCGGCGCTGAACCAGTAGGCGGTCGAGTAGCTGTGCACCGCGGCCTCCTGCAGCACGTGCGGAGTCGGTGGCAGGTGGCCCGCAACGTAGTCGGTCAGCGCGGTCGCCGCGAGCGTGTTGAGGAGGGCGGTACCGATCGAGCCGCCGACCTGCTGGCTGGTGTTCACGAGGGCGGAGGCGACGCCGGCGAAGTGGCGGTCGACCCCGAGGGTCGCCGTCTGGATCGCCGCCGGCATGATCGAGCCCATGCCGACGCCCATGACCATGAGGGCGGGCAGGATCTCCGTGCCGTAGTTCGCGGTGACGCCGAGGCGGGTCAGCAGCAGCATCCCGGAGCCGGCGATCACCATGCCGATCGGCACCATGACCTTGGGGCCGAACCTGGGCACGAAGAGGTTGGTCGAGAACTGCGCGGCGATCACGAGCATGACGATCATCGGCAGGAAGGCGAGGCCGGTCTGGATGGGCGTGAACTTCAGCGTCGTCTCGAGGTAGTACGTGACGAAGAGGAAGATGCCGAACATGCCGGAGCCGGCGATGAGGATCGAGCTGTAGGAGGCTCCGCGGTTGCGGTCGAGCACGATCGGCAGCGGCAGCAGCGGGTGGGAGGCCCGGCGCTGCCAGAGCACGAAGGCGATCAGCAGCACGCCGGAGGCGGCGAGGAAGCCCCAGGTCATCGGCGAGTCCCAGCCGTCGCTCTCGGCGTTGGAGAAGCCGTAGACCAGCGAGAACAGCGCGCCGGAGACGAGCACGGTGCCCGGGATGTCGAGCTTCGGGCGCGGCTCGGTGCGGTGTCCGGCTGTGACGAAGACCATCGCGAGGGCGATCGCGGCGATGGCGATGAAGACGTTGATGTAGAGGTTCCAGCGCCAGTCAAACTGCTCGGTCAGCACGCCGCCGAGCAGCAGCCCGACCGCGCCGCCCGCGCCGGCGATGGCTCCGAAGATGCCGAAGGCGCGGGCGCGCTCCTTCGGGACGGTGAAGGTCGTCGTCAGCACCGCCAGGGCGGTCGGGGCGAGCAGTGCGCCGAACGCGCCCTGCAGGGCACGGGCGCCCACGAGCATCCCGAATGTGCCCGCGGCGCCGCCCAGTGCGGACGCCCCGGCGAAGCCGATGAGGCCGATGATGAAGGCGCGTTTGCGGCCGATGAGGTCGGAGATGCGGCCGCCGAGCAGCAGGAGGCTGCCGAAGGCCAGCGAGTAGGCGGTGACGATCCACTGGCGGTCGGCGTTGGAGAAGCCGAGGTCCTGCTGGGCCGAGGGGAGGGCGATGTTCACGACGGTCGAGTCGAGCACGACCATGAGCTGAGCCAGCGCGACGGTGACGAGCGTCCACCAGCGCCGCGAGTGCGGAACGGAGCCGCCGGCGGTCGCCGATGCGGCCGAGGAAACGGGAGAAGTCTGGGTCATGCGGGTCAGCATATACGAAACTCGGCAGTTTCGGATCTACTGAGTTCTAAAATTAACCTTAGAATGATCGAAGCGACATCACCAGACCCGGGCGACCTGACCGACACAGGCGAATAAGCCGACACAGACGAACAAGGGGGACAGCCGCAATGACGCAGCTCGACACCAGCGGATCCGCACCGAAGCTCGGCCGCAAGCGCGACCACACGCGTGACGCCGACATCCTCGACGCCGCCCTCGCAGTCCTCGCCGAGACCGGCTACGACCGGATGACCATGGACATGGTCGCCGCACGCGCCAAGGCGGGCAAAGCGACCGTCTACCGGCGCTGGGCCTCCAAGGGCGAACTCGTCGTCGACGCCATCGCGTGCATGAAGAAGAACGACATCGACCTCGAGCACCTGCCCGACACCGGCACGCTGCGCGGCGACCTGGTCGCGATGATCAGGCCGCACGCGATCGAGGACGGCGAGCGCAAGCTGCAGATCATGGCCGGCCTGACCTCCATGCTCGCCCGCGACCCCGACCTGGTCGATGCGGTGACGGCGGCGATCGTCGAGCCGCGCGCCTCCCTCAACCGGCTCTTCATGCGCCGGGCGATCGAGCGCGGCGAGATCCCGGCCGACACCGATGTGGAGACTCTCGCGATGCTCGTGCCGTCGATGACCGCCTACCGGGTGCTCATCCTGCAGCAGCCGGTCGACCGCACCTACCTGCTGTCGCTCATCGACGGGGTGTTGCTGCCGGCCGTGGGGATCCGGCCCGCGACCTCGTCGGCCGGCGCCTGAGGCGGTTCAGCGCCGGTCGAACCGCGCGCCCTCCGGCTTGGACGGCATCAGGTAGAAGACCAGCACGATGATCCAGCCGACGAGCGGGATGAAGCCGAGGAACCAGAGCGGACCGGCCAGGTTGGCGTCGTGCAACCGGCGCCAGCTGAGCGCCAGGCTGGGCACCAGGATCACGAGGTCCCAGACGATGTAGACCACGATCAGCAGCCAGCCGAACGGGCCGAGGCCCCGGCCTCCGTTGCCGATCGTGCCGAGCGTCTGGAGCAGGATGCCGTAGACGGCCCCGATGATGATGGCGAACAGGAACCACCACCAGAACTCGCTGCGGCTGGCCCGACCGGTGAAGTCGGCGTACTTCTTGAAGAACCGGCGGATGGCGTCACCGAATGTGGCGCCGTAGAGGGGCTGGCCCAGCGGTGCGGAGGCGGGGGGCTGCGGAGCGGTCATGGCGTGGTCCTTTCGAGCGGTGCGGTGCGTCGAGCGGGAACGGCCACAGTCAACTCCAGCTGTGCCGGCGCCCAGGTGCATTGTGACGCGGCGTGTCGTGCCGCGGAAGCCGGAGATTCGTGGCGAATGGCACGAACGAGGTGCCGTTTCGCGACATACGTGACGAATCCGCGGCCTCTCACCGGCGGCGCGTGAGGATCAGGTGGGCGACCATCGCGGTCCAGCCGGTCTGGTGGGAGGCGCCGAGCCCCTGGCCGGTGTCGCCGTCGAAGTACTCGTAGAAGAAGATGTTGTCCTTCCAGCGCGGGTCGGCCGAGAGCAGCGGGTAGCGGGCGTCGGCCGGTCGCCGTCCGTCGGGGCCGGGGAGGAACAGCGAGATCAGCCGGCGGGAGAGGTCGTCGGCGGCCTCGCCCGGGGTCAGCGCGTTGCCCGATCCGAGCGGGTCCTCGATGCGCACGCCGGTCTCGCCGTGCGACTCGTAGTGCTGCAGGGCGGCGATCAGGAGGGCGTTGAGCGGGAACCAGACCGGCCCGCGCCAGTTCGAGTTGCCACCGAACAGCGGGGAGGTCGACTCGGCCGGCTCGTAGTCGACCGACGCCTCGACACCGTCGACCTCCACCGTGAACGGGTGCTCGCGGTGGTAGGCGGAGACGCCGCGGATGCCGTGGTCGCTCAGCAGGCCCTCCGTGTCGAAGACCTGCTTCAGGATCCGCGTCAACCGCTCCGGCGACACCATCGCCAGCAGGTAGACCTGCTCGTCGCCGATCCGTCTGCGATGGAACGACGCGCCCAGCTCCGGATGCTTCACCAGGTACTGGTTGAGCACCTGCCGGAATTCCGGGATGGTCCGCACGCCCGGCTCGTCATAGGCGAGGGAGGCCACGACGGGCACCAGGCCGACCAGCGAGCGCACCTTGAGCGGCACCTCCCGGCCGTCGGTCAGGTGCAGCACGTCGTAGAAGTAGGCGTCGGCGTCGTCCCACATCCCCGAGCTGTTGGCGGAGCCCGCGATGCGCAGGAACTGCTCGCCGAACTTCACCGCGACGTCCTCGTAGACATCGTCGCGGCGCGCGAGCCGCAGGGCGATCTCGAGGAGGTCGAGCGCGTAGCTCGCCATCCAGCCGGTCGAGTCGGCCTGCTCCAGCGTCCCGACCTCCGGCGGCAGCGTCGACCGGTTGAGGGGTGCGATGTTGTCGAGGCCCATGAAGCCGCCCTCGAAGAGGTCGTCCTCGTCCTTGTCCTTGCTGTTCGTCCACCACGTGTAGTTGATCAGCAGCTTGTGGAGGATGCGGGCGAGGAAGCCGAAGTCGGTCCCGCCGTCGATGAGGAACACCTGGATCGCCGCCCAGGCGTGCGTGGGCGGGTTGACATCGGAGAAGTTCCACTCGTAGGCCGGCAGCTGCCCGTTGGGATGCATGTACCACTCGCGCAGCAGCAGGATCAGCTGCGCCTTGGCGAACGCGGGGTCGATGTGCGCCAACGTCACGCAGTGGAAGGCGAGATCCCACGCGGCGAACCACGGATACTCCCACGGGTCGGGCATCAGGATCACGTCGTCGGCGTCGAAGTGCCGCCACTGTCCGTTGCGCACGCCGCCGCGCCCGGGAGGCGGGGGCGGGCCCCCGGGGTCGCCGTCGAGCCACTTGTCCACGTTGAAGTGGAAGTACTGCTTCGACCAGAGCAACCCGGCGAACGCCTGGCGCAGCACGCGGGCTTCGTCCGGGTCGGTCGGCGCATTCGGGAGTCCGGAGTAGAAGGCGTCGGCCTCCGTCGCCCGCTGCTCGACGACGGCGTCGAAACCGGGCCCGAGCTCCTGTTCGCCCAGGGCCGCTGGGGTCGCCTCGGTGCCGGTCAGTCGCACGCGGATCACGCGGCTCTCGCCCGGACCGAGCTCGACCGTGTAATGGAGGGCGGCCTTGGTGCCGGTGTGCTCCGGGTTCACGGTCGCCGCGCCGTCGACGACGTGGTCGTTGATCCCGTCCTTCGGGTACGCGGGGGACTCGCCGGCGGTCGCGCCGAACAGCCGCGCAGTGTTGGTCTCGTTGTCGCAGAACAGGGCCTCCGGCGCGCCCTCGCCGCGCAGGGCCAGCGCCCCCGACGGCCCGGCCCCGACGATGCGCTCGCCGTCGAGCCGCAACGACGGCTTCTCGACCTCGTACCCCCACGACCAGGTGTTGCGGAACCAGAGGGTCGGCAGCACGTGCAGCGTCGCAGGCTCGGGTCCGGCGTTCTCGATCGTGATGCGCATCAGGAGGTCGTGCGGGCTGTCCTTGGCGTAGTCGACGCCGACCACCCAGTAACGGCCGTCGTCGAAGACGCCGGTGTCGACGAGCTCGTACTCGGGCTCGAGCCGGCCGCGGGCCGCGTTCGTGGCGATCAGGTCGGCGTAGGGGTACTCCGCCTGCGGGTAGTGGTAGCGCCAGGTGTTCCAGGCGTGGGTGGGCGTGCCGTCGAGGTACCACCAGTACTCCTTGACGTCCTCCCCGTGGTTGCCCTGCGGCCCGGCGAGCCCGAACATCCGCTCCTTGAGGATCGCGTCGCGCCCGTTCCACAGCGAGAGGCCGAGGCACCAGGTCTGCTTCAGGTCGGAGAAGGCGGCCATGCCGTCCTCGTTCCACCGGTAGGCGCGGCTCCTGGCGTGGTCGTGCGGGAAGAACTCCCACGCGTCGCCGTCGGCGCTGTAGTCCTCGCGGACGGTGCCCCAGGCGCGCTCCGCGACGTACGGGCCCCAGTCGCGCCAGCCGGCCGAGCCATCCTCTGTACGCGCGATCCGTTCGTGTTCGGCTCCGTCTGCGACCTGCGGCATGGGTTCATTCTGGTGCCGGGTCGCCGCCGTGGACGCGAAGGCTGAGCGGATTGGCAGAGAGGAGGCGTCATCCCTCCGGATGACCGGTTCGCATCCCTGGAGGGATGGATCGTACGACAGAATCCCACATTCTGAGGGAATGCAGGACACCAGCGTGCGTCGATCCACGAGCCCCGGGGGCCGATGATGTCGTGGACCTCTGAGCTCGTCGTCGACGACGAAGCCATCCGCTCGAACGCCGCCTACTTCGCCGCCGCCACGGGAGGCCGCCTGATGGCGGTGCTCAAAGCCGACGCGTTCGGTCACGGCTCGATCGCGCACTCGGTTCTCGCGGCGGGAGCGACATCCATCGGCGTCACCTCCATCGAGGAAGCACTCGTCGTGCGGGCGGCCGGGGTGCGGGTGCCGATCCTGAGCTGGCTCAATCCGGTCGACGCCGATCTCGCGGCCGCGGTCGTCGCGGACATCGACCTGGCCGTGCAGAGCGTCCGGCTGCTGCACGCCGTCGGCCGGGCAGCGGCGGCGCTGGGACGGCGCGCCCGCGTGCATCTGCACATCGACGTCGGCATGGCGCGCGATGGCGCTCCCGCCTCCGATTGGTCCGCTCTCTGCGGCGTCGCGCGCGAGCTGGAGGTGCTCGGGAGCGTCCGTGTCGTCGGGGTCATGGGCCACATGTCGTGCGCCGACCGGCCTGATCACCCGCAGAACGCCCGAGAGCGGTTGGTCTTCGCGAACGCACTGCGGACGGCGCAGCGCCGCGGCCTGGCGCCCTCGGTCGCCCACCTGGCCGCGACAGCGGCGACCGTGACCGGCGTCGGCTCCGGGTTCGGGCTGCACCGCATCGGCGCCGGCCTGTTCGGGATCGATCCCTCCGGCACGTCCGACCGGTTGCGCCCGGCACTCTCGCTGACGACGACCGTCGTGGGCTCCCGGGAGGTCGCAGCGGGAACCGGGATCGGCTACGGACTGGAGCACGTCGCCGACCGGCGCACGAATCTCGCGCTGCTGCCTGTGGGCTACGGCGACGGCCTCCCGCGCGCGGCGTCGGAGCGCGCCGAGGTGCAGGTGCGCGGCCGCCGCCGGCCCGTCGTCGGACGGTTCTCGATGGACATGCTGGTCGTCGACACCGGCGACGACCTGCTCACGGCGGGGGAGACGGTCACGGTGTTCGGCCCGGGCGACCACGGCGAGCCGACCGTCGCCGAATGGGCCGGCTGGTCGGGGACGATCGAGCACGAGATCGTCACCCGGATCGGCAGCCGCGTCGCGCGCATCCACCGGTCGACGGTGACCGCCGCCGCGGCCGGCACCGCCGCCGCGGACGGCACCCCCGCCGCGTGCATCGGGGAGGCGGCCGGTGCCTGAGTCGACGATCCGCCGCGTCGCCGTGATCGGCGGCGGTGCCAACGACGAGCACGACGTGTCGCTCGCCTCGGCGGCCGCCGTCGTGCGTGCGGTCCGCGCCCTCGGCCTGACCGCCGTCCCGCTGACGATCGACCGGCGGGGTGGCTGGCAGCTCGCCGACGGCCCGGTGGCCGCGGCGCACGCGATCACGGTCCTCTCATCGTGCGACGTGGCCTTCCCCGTGCTGCACGGCGTGGACGGCGAGGACGGCGCGATCGCCGGGCTGCTGCGCCTCACGGGCGTGCCGTTCGTCGGCTCCCCGGTGCGCGCCGGAGCGCTCGGCATGGACAAGTGGCTCACGAAGCTCGTGGCGGAGGAGCTCGGCATCCCCACCGCTCCCGGCGTGCTCGTCGACGACCGGTTCGACAGCGCGCACCTCCGCCTCGAACCACCGTTCGTCGTGAAGCCGACGCCCGGGGGATCGAGCAACGGGGTCTCGGTGGTCAGGGAGGCCGGGCAGCTCTCGGCCGCCGTCGCAACGGCGCGCGCGGCGGGAGGCACGGCGCTGATCGAGGCGTTCGTCTCGGGCCGCGAGGTGGACATCGCCCTGTTCCGGGACCGCGACGGCGCCCTGCGCGCCGGCTCGACCCTCGAGATCGGGGTGGCCGACGGGGCGGTCTTCGACCGCGAGCAGAAGTACGACGGGTCGGCGTCGTTCACGCTGCCCGCGCGCGTGACCGCCGCCGAGCACGCCGCCATCGAGGGCGCGGCCCGCGCACTCTACGACACGCTCGGCTGCGCGGGCGTCGCCCGCTTCGACTTCTTCGTGACAGCCGAGGGCGTCGTGCTGAACGAAGTGAACACGACGCCGGGGTTCACGGAGCAGTCCCAGGTGCCGCGGATGTTCGCCGCGAAGGGGCTCGACTACCCCGGCCTCGTCGCCGCGCTGCTCGCCGCGGCCCTGCCCACCGCCGTCTTGTCCGCCGGTGCTGCCCGACATTCGTGACGAATCGCGACATTCGTGGCACGAATCTCGACATTCGTGACGAATCAATCAAAGCACTTAGGTTGAAAATAGACGTAAGATTGTCTTAGAATCACCATGACGTCGGGGCCGAAGGGCCCGTTCCTCACCGTGATGTTGCGGCGAGGGCACATACCGTCGCGTCGATCACCCGATCGTTCGGGTCTCGCGTATGCCGCTCTCGCCACTGAGGTTCCGCCTCCTCGTCACCTCCCTCCTCGTCGTGTCCTTCCTCGGCGCCCTCGACAACACCGTGGTCAGCACCGCGATCGCCACGGTCGCCGGCCAGCTCGGTGCGCTCGAGCACATGAGCTGGATCGTCGTGGGCTACACACTCGCCAGCACGGTCCTGCTACCGGTGCTCGGCAAGCTCGGCGACCGGGTCGGCCCGCGTTCGGTGTTCCTGGCGTCCGTCGTGGTGTTCATCGTCACGTCGATCGCCTGCGGCTTCGCCAACGGCATCGTCTGGCTGATCGTCGCGCGCGTCGTGCAGGGGATGAGCTCGGCCGGCCTCCAGCTGATGTCGCAGACGATCATCGCCGAGACGACGACCCCGCGGCAGCGGCCGAAGTTCATGGCGATCATCGGCGCAGCCTTCCCTGTCGCCATCCTCATCGGGCCGGTGCTCGGCGGCGTGATCACCGACAACTGGGGCTGGCCGTGGGTGTTCTGGATCAACGCGCCCGTCGGCATCGTCGCGCTGGCGCTCGCGATCGTCGCGGTGCCGCACATCGAACCGGGGAGGTCCGGTCGGTTCGACCTCGCCGGAGCCGTCGCCCTCACCATCGGACTGGTCGCGCTGGTGCTCGCCGTGACCTCGATCGGCGACCGCTCTCAGACCGTCGCCACGGCCGTCGCGTTCGCGGTCGCCGCCGTCGCGTTCGTCGTCTTCTTCGCCGTCGAGGTGCGGGCGGAGGAGCCGCTGGTGCCGCTCGGCCACTTCCGCGACCGCACGGTGGCCACCGGAACCGTGATCTCCGCGATCGTCGGCATCGGGCTGTTCTCGATCACCTCGTACCTGCCCACCTACTTCCAGATGGCCTACCGCACCAGCGCCACGGTCTCCGGCCTCGTCCCGATCGCGACGGTCTTCGGGATGCTGGTCAGCAATCTCGCCACCGGCTGGCTGGTGAGCCGCACCGGTCACTACCGCGTCTATCCGCTCGTCGGCACCGCGCTCGGCGCCGCGGGACTCGGCGCCATGGCGCTGCTGCCCCTCGGCGCGCCGCTCTGGGCTCCGACGATCGCGATGGCGGTCGTCGGGCTCGGCACGGGCGCCTTCATGAGCCTGATCGTCGCGGTCGTGCAGAGCGCGGTGCCGCGCACCGAGACCGGTGCGATCACCGCGACCGTCAACCTCGTCCGCCAGGTGGGGGCGACGGTCGCCACCGCCCTCGTCGGCGGCATCATCGGCGCGACCGTGGTCGCGCTGCTGCCTGCAGGGCTCGACCCGGCGACGCTGACCCCGGCCGTCGTGCGCACCCAGAGCGCCGCCGCGCAGCAGCAGATCGCGCAGGTCTATCAGGGTGTCTTCGTCCCCGTCTTCGTGGCGCTCGCCGCGGCCTACGTCGTCGGGGTGGTCGCGTCGATCCTGCTGCCGAACAGCCGCCTGTCCGACGATACCGGCCCGCTCCGCGCGGCCGCGACCGAGTCCATCCCCGCCGCCTGAGCGCAACCATCCGAAGCTGACACCGCAGGAGAGCACCATGAACACCACCCCTACCATCGCCATCGTCGGCAGCGGCCCGATCGGCTCAGCGTACGCACGACTGCTGCTGGAGGCCGTGCCCGACGCGCGGGCTGTGATGCTGGAGGCCGGCCCCCAGCTGACCGCCATCGCCGGCGAGAACGTCCGCAACATCCCCGACCCGGAGGAGAAGGAGCGGGCGCGCGAGCGGTCGCAGGGTCCGCAAGCCGGCTCGTTCCGCGAGTCGCTCGGCATCCCGTCGGCGGTGGTCGTGGAGGGCATGTTCACCGCGCGCGGCGGAACTCACCTGCTCGACTTCGGCGGCGTGGGCTCCGCGCATGCGCCGACGTTCCCGGCCGCCGCGGCCTCCACCAACGTGGGCGGCATGGGCGCGCACTGGACGTGCGCGACGCCCAGCCCGTCGTTCAGCGAGCGCATCCCGTTCATCGCCGACGCCGAGTGGGAGGAACTCATCGCCGAGGCCTCGCGGCTGCTGCACGTGCAGACGGCCGCGTTCGCCGACTCCGAGATCGGGTCGGCCATCCGGTCGCTGCTGGCCGAGGAGTTCGGCGGCGAGCTGCCCGAAGGGTTCGGGCCGAGCACCCTGCCGGTGTCCGGCGACCCGCAGCCCGACGGCACGATGCGCTGGGCGGGCGCCGATGTCGTGCTCGGACCGCTGCTCGACCCCGAGAACCCGCTCGCCGAGCGCTTCGAACTGCGCGACCTGTCTCTGGTGCGCCGTGTCGACCACACGGACGGGCGCGTCACCGGTGTCACCGTCGAGGACCTCCGCAGTCACGAGGTCTACCCGGTGGAGGCCGACCTCGTCGTCGTGGCCGCCGACGCCTTCCGCTCGCCGCAGCTGCTGTGGGCGTCGGGCATCCGGCCGCGGGCGCTCGGCCACTACCTCACCGAGCACCCGGTGGTCATCTCGACGGTCGCCCTCGACGCCGCGAGCATGGGCCGGTTCGCGACGGAGGAGCAGCTCGACCACGAGCTCGCCCGCCGTGCGACGAACCCGGTCGACCCGGTCGCGGCCGTGAACCGCATCCCGTTCTCGGAGCCGGACCACCCGTTCTCGCTGCAGGTGATGTACGCGGAGAACCCGCCCTTCCAGCTCGACCCGGGGCACCCGGCGGCCGGCAACCGCTGGGGTTACGTCAACATGGGCTACGGGATGCGCAAGCGACCGCGCTTCGACGACGCCGTCACCTTCGACGACGACGAGCTCGACTACCGCGGCTTCCCGAACTTCACCATCGCCTACGGGCTCACCGACGCCGAGCAGGCCGAGATCGCGGAGGCCACGGAGCGCCTGCGCCGAGCCGGGAGCGCGCTCGGCACCTTCGTCGCCGAGCCGCGACTGCTGCCGAACGGCTCGAGCCTCCACTACCAGGGCACCATGCGGCTCGGCGCGGAGGACGACGGCACCTCGGTGGCCGACCCGTACTCACGCGTGTGGGGCTACGACAACCTCGTCGTCGGCGGCAACGCGCTCATCCCGACGGCGACCACGATGAACCCCACGTTGATGAGCGTCGCGATCGCCGTGCGCGGCGCGCGTGAGGCGGCGCGGAGGTTGATCGCGGTGCCCGAGGCCGCCGGACGAACCAACTGAAGGCAAGGACGACATGCTCGAAGAACAGCTGATCCAGGCTGCCGGGTTCCGCAACGTCGGGCCGGATGACGCCCCCACGGGGTTCCAGCTGCGCGTGCGGAGCCCGTACTATCGCGGGCTCTGGGGCAACCTGATCGAGAAGCCGACGGTGACCGTCGACGGGGAGGTGTTCGGCGGGGACGACATCGTCTGGACGTTGCCGGCCGGTCCATCCGGTGCGACGGACTACACCTTCGACGGACTGCAGCGATCGCCCGACGCGCGCTGGCCGATGGACGCGCCGGCCGTGCTCACCGTTCCGAAGCCCGGCGGCCTGGCCCGCGGCATCCACGACGTGACGCTCGAGCTGCGGCTGCGCATGTCGTACATCCCCGAGGAGCTCCAGCCCTCGATCTGGACAACCAGCCGGAAGGCGGTGATCGTCCGATGAGCACGCTTCCGTTCGGCCTGGGCGTCTCCCTGTACAGCTACACCGAGGACATCGGCGTCACGATGACGGTCGAGGACTGCATCGAGGACGTCGCGGACCTCGGGGCCACCGGGCTCGAGATCCTCGGCGAGGGCCACATCGCGGACTACCCGAACCCCTCCAGCGCCTGGATCGACGCCTGGTTCGCCCGCAACGAGCGCCTCGGGCTCACGCCGACCCTCTACGGCTCGTGGATCGACACCCGGCGGTTCCCCGGCCGAACGATGACGGCCGTCGAGGGAGCCGCCCAGCTCGAACTCGACCTGCGTCTGGCCGGCCGGCTCGGCTTCTCGTTCGTGCGGCCGAAGATCGGCGTGATCTCCGGCGACCTCCGGGTCGACCCGATCTGGCAGGAGGCCGTGGAGCGCAACCTCGAGCTCGCGGAGGAGCTCGGCATCGTCATCTGCCCCGAGATCCACTGGCCGACGGTCATCAAGTCCCCGGTGGTCGAGGAGTACCTGGAGTTCAAGGAGCGCACCGGCACCTCGCAGTTCGGCCTCCTGATCGACACCGGCGTCTTCGACGTGCAGCGCTATCAGCGGCGCGGCGGAAGCGCCGCCTTCCGGATGGGCGACGGGGGAGCGATGCCGCCGGACGTGCCGTTCGTGCCGGTGTCCGACTTGGCCGACGTGATGGAGCACACCGTGTACTTCCAGGCCAAGTTCTACGAGGTGGACGACGAGCTGGTCGACCACTACATCCCGTGGCGGGAGATCGTCGACGTCGTCGTCGACGCCTGCTATACCGGCTGGCTGTCGAGCGAGTACGAGGGCCACCACGAGCCCTACCGCGCGTCCGACCAGCTTCGCCGGCAGCACGCCCTCATCCGATCCATCGCCGCCGAGCGTGCGGCCACCGCGTCCGCGCCCGCGGCGCTCGCAGACAGGAACTGACATGCCCAACGGACTCATCGACGACGCGAGCCTGCGCGTCCACCCGGAGGGCGTCGCTCTCGCCCTCACCATCCCCTGGTACCGCAGCCTGTGGCTGTCGTCGGTGACGACGCTCCGGCTGACCTTCGACGGAGTCGAGGTGCCGGAGGAGGACCTCGCCTTCGAACTCGACGGCGTGCGCTACCCGATCGCCGACCTCCCGCAGCAGAGCGACGTGCTCTGGTACCTGCAGTCGCACCCCCTGCTGATCGTGCGGCGTGAGCTGGTCGTGGAGCTGGGCGAGACGCACGAGGTCGAGCTGCACGGCGAGCTGCGGCTGCCGTACATGCAGATCAAGCCGGGAGAGGACGGCGGCCCCGGCCTGTACGTGCCGAACGTCGTGCACCAGCGACTGACGCTCACCGCGACCGACCATGACGCGCCGGCGCCCGCGCTCGTCTCCGATGTGCCGCCGGCTCCGGAGGCGACCGACGCGGACCCGTTCAGGCTCGGGCTGACGCTGTATTCGGCCAGTGCGGAGTTCCGCGCCGGCTGGTTAGACTTCGACGGCCTCCTGGATCGCGTGGCCGAGCTCGGCATCGGCCCGGGCATCGAGATCGTGGCCTCGCAGGTGCTGCCGACCTACCCGGTCGTCTCCGACGCGTTCGTCGCGACCTGGCGGGAGGCCTTCGACCGGCACGGCTTCGACGCCAGCTCGTTCGGTGCCAACCTCGACATGGGCAAGCGCCGCGACCGCGACATGACGCCCGACGAGGAGTTCGAGGTCAGCGAGCTGCTGTTCCGGGGTGCCGCGAAGCTGGGGTTCCCGCTGGTGCGCATCCAGTCGGCCAAGCCGGAGCTGCTGCGTCGCCTCCTGCCCGTCGCAGAAGACCTGGATCTGAAGCTCGCGTACGAGATCCACGCGCCGATGGGACCGAACTCACCCGAGATCCTCAAGGTGCGCGACGTCTACGCCGAGCTCGACTCGCCCTTGCTCGGCTTCGTCGCCGACTTCTCCTCGACCATGCACAGCATGTCGCCGACGCTGCTGCGTGCCGTGCGCCGTGCCGGCCTGGGCGACGAGGAGGTGCAACGGCTGCAGGAGATCTGGGCGACCGACGCGTCGATGCGCGAGCGCCAGCAGGAGTTCATCGGCTACCTCGACAGCCGCGGTTTCGACCCGGGCCGCCTCGGCGCCTTCGCCCACCTGGCCTTCAACATGCACGGCCACGTCGACCCGCGCGAGTGGGCGGACATCATGCCGCAGATCCAGCACGTGCACGCCAAGTTCTACGACATCGACGAGAACGGACAGGAAGCCGCGATCGACTACCCGGAGCTCGTGCGGGTGTTCGTCGAGGGCGGCTACCGCGGCTACTGGTCGAGCGAGTGGGAGGGGCACGCGTTCGCCGAGCTGGGGGAGGTCGACCCGCTCCTGCTCGTGCGCAAGCAGCACGACCTCATCCGGGCGAGCATGCGGTCGCTGCAGACCGCCGGGCGGTAGGGTCCATGACAGACACGCAGCCAGACCTCCGCGCCCTGCCGCTGCCGGAGGCGCTGGCGTGGCTGCGCGAGCACGGCGAGCCGGCGGATCCGCGGCCCGACATCGACACGGCATCGCTGCGGAGGCGGTTCCCGCGTCTGGCGCACGTCCGAACACGCGACCTCATCGTCGAGGCGCCGAGCGGCCCGCAGCCGGCCCGGCTGTACCGCGACGACACGGTCGCCCACGCGGGCGCGGCACTGGTGTGGGTGCACGGAGGTGCCTTCATCGGCGGCCACCTCGACATGCCGGAGTCGAACTGGGTGGCACTGGAACTCGCGGCGCGTGGCATCCCGGTGCTCGCCGTCGACTACGTCAAGTGCCTCGGCGACGTGCACTTCCCTGCGCCGTCGGACGACGTGCTCGCCGGGTGGAGGTACGCCAGGGCGAACAGTGCCGAGCTGCTGGGCGTCGAGCCGGGCGCCCTGCTGCTTGGGGGCGCGAGCGCGGGAGGGAACCTCACCGCGGGCGTCGTGGCGCGGCTCCGGGACGCAGGGGCGGCAGTGCCCGCCGGGCTCGTGCTCGTCTACCCGGCGCTCGACCCGGACGGCGCTCGACCCGGCACGACGCCGGACCCGGAGTCGCCGTTCGCGCAGCTGTCGGTGAACTACGGCGGATCGCCGGCGGCTCTGCTCGACCCGCACGCCTTCCCGGGCCTCGGCTCCGTCGGCGGCTTCCCGCCGACCCTCGTGGTGGTCTGCGAGCAGGATGCCCTGCGCCCGTCGGGCGAGGCGTTCGCCGCCCGGCTCACGGCCGCCGGACGCGACAGCACCCTCCACGTCGAACCCGCCGCCGATCACGCCCACATCAACGAGCCGTCGCACCTCGGCGCGGCGCGCACGCTCGCCGCGGTCGTCGCCTGGATCGCCGCCCGCTGGTGAGCAACCCACGATCGAGGGGCACGTAAGCGCCCCTAAAACGCGGTTTTAGGGGCGTTTGCGTGCCCTTCGGTGGAAGGCGGCAGCGCGCTAGGTGTGCTCGCCCGCGGCGACGATGCGGCCGGCCTCCTCGAAGAGGCCGCGCATCCACGTGTGCTCGGGGTCGTGCGTGTGCACCGGGTGCCACCACAGCGCGTTGACGATCGGCGTCGGGGCGAACGGGAGGCCGACCACGCGCACCGCCCCGGCGCGCTGGGCGAGCGGCACCAGGGCACGGTGGATGATCCCGACCCGGCGGGTGCCCGCGATGAAGTGCGGGATGGCCAGGAAGCTCTCGACCACGACCTCCACGTTGGGCTCGATGCCGAGCTGCTGCACCTGGCGCTCGGCGGAGGTGAAGGCCGAGCGCGACTGGTAGTTCATGACCCAGGGCAGCTTCGACATCTCCTCGCGCGACAGCGCGTCTCCGACCTCGTCGTTGTCCTCCGCGACGATCGCGACCCAATCGTCGTGCCAGAGGTCGACGAACGGCAGCTCGGTGAGGAAGCCGTGCGGGATGACCATGCCGTCCACCGAACGCAGCCGGTTGGTCGCGTCCTCGACCACCGTCGGGTTGTGCAGCATGAACCGGAAGTGCACGCCGGGAGCCTGCGCGGCGGCCAGTTCAGAGACGGTGCGGCCGATGGTCGTGAAGCCGTAGTCCGAACCGTAGATCGAGAACTGGCGCACCGACTCGGAGGGGTCCCAGGTGGCTTGGCTCTCGAACACGCGGCGGGCGGCGTCCAGCGCGATCGTGGTGTGGTCGGCCAGCCGCAGCGCCAACGGCGTCAGCTCGTAGGTGTTGCCGCGGCGGGCCAGGATCGGGTCGCCGAAATGGATGCGCAACCGCGAGAGGGAGGCGCTCAGGGCCGGCTGGCTGAGGCGCAGACGCTCGGCCGCGCGGGTCACGCTGCGCTCGGTGAGCAGGGCGTCCAGCGCGATCAGGAGGTTCAGATCGAGCCGCGACATCAGCGGGTAATCGGTCACGACGATGTGATCCCTTCCTACGCGGGACAGGCGTTTTCACTATAACGACGCGGGTCGCGGCCAGGGTGCGGGCCACCGTATCGATCGCGTATCGACCCAGCTTATGTCTGGGATAAGCAGAACTACCGTTGTTTATCTGCTTTACCGCTGCGACACTCGAAACTGCCCCCAGGAGGACGGCGACACAGCCGCCGCTCTGATCGACAACGAAGTCTTAGAAGAGGTCAATCCGATGAAGCACACCCGCAGGAGCCGCACTGCTCGGCTCGCCTGGCTCGCCATCCCCGCCGCAACGGGCCTCCTGCTCGCAGGCTGCTCCAGCTCGGGGAACTCCTCCGGCGCGGAGCCGCAGACCATCACCTTCGCCTACGGCGCGACCAACGACCAGGACAAGGCGGCCTACGACAGCCTGGCCAAGTCGTTCGAGGCCGCCAACAAGAGCGTCACCGTGACGACCCAGAACCTCCCCGTCCAGAGCTACCCGACGACGATCGCCACCCGCGTCCAGGGCGGCAACGCTCCGGACACGTTCTACGCGGAGGGTGGCACCGGCCAGTCCAACTCGATCCTCCCGTGGGCGAAGTCCGGGCTCGTACTCCCGCTCGACGACCCGTCGATCGCGTCGAACCTTCCCGACTCCGCCAAGAGCCTCTACACGTACAACGGCAAGATCTACGGTGTCCCGCTCGGCACACAGCTGAACGGCGTCATCTACAACGACGAGCTCGCCCAGTCCATCGGCGTCAAGATCGACGCGACGACCAGTCTCGACGACATCATCGCGCAGTGCGGGACGGCCCGCGCGGCCGGCAAGACAGTCTTCGGTCTGGCCGGATCGACGTACCAGAACAACGGCATCCTCGCCGTCGCGCTCGCCACCTCCACGGTGTACGGCCCGAACAAGAACTGGAACGCGGACCGTGCCAAGAACAAGGTGACCTTCGCCGGCACCAAGGGCTGGACCACCGCGCTGGAGTCCATCAAGAAGCTGTACGACGCGGGCTGCTTCCAGGACGGCGCCACCAGCGCCGGCTTCGACGCCCTGACCAACGGAGCGTCCTCCGGCAAGATCCTCGGCTTCTTCGCTCCGAGCGCCGCCGCGCAGCAGATCATGCAGGCGGCGGGCGGTCACGTGAAGCTCATCGCCCTCCCGGTCGGCGCGCCCCAGGGCACCAAGACCTACCTGTCGCTGAGCGCCGACCAGGGCGTCACCGCGAGCGCCAAGACCAAGAGCCCGAAGCTCGCGACCAAGTTCCTGAGCTACATCGTGTCGGAGAAGGGCCAGGAGGAGTACTCCAAGCAGGTCGGCACCATCCCCGTGAACGTCAGCAACGACTCCTCTCTGCTGCCGCAGTACGCCGGCATCAAGGACGAGATCGCGAAGAACGACACCCGCGGCTACGCACCCACCGAATGGCCGAACGCCAAGGTCTACACCGACCTCGGCAACGGCGTGCAGGGCATCCTGACCGGTCAGATGACCGTCAAGCAGGTGCTCCAGCAGCTGGACACCGACTGGGGTTGATCCGGCGACCCGGGCGGCCGACCCTGCAGAGGGCCGGCCGCCCGAACCCGGTTGGGAAAGGAACGAATCGATGACGACGCAGTCAGAGGTGCGGACGATGAGCACGAAGACCCAGACCACGACGAGTGGAGCCACGACGGCGCCGGTGGCGTCGCCCCGGCGCGCGCCCCGCACCAAGCCCTACCGGGTGAAGCTCGGCAGCTGGTGGTGGGCGCTCCCCGCTCTGGTGCTGATGCTGATCGTGATCTACGCCACCACGATCGCCGGCGGGTTCTTCGCCTTCACGAACTGGTCGGGTCTCGGGGCGTTCGACTTCGTCGGTCTGCAGAACTTCGTCAAGATCTTCCAGACCCCGGAGCTGATCGGGTCGCTCTGGAACACGCTGATCCTGGCGTTCGGGTTCCTGGTCTTCACCAACATCTTCGGACTGCTCTTCGCGCTTGCGCTCAACCGCACGCTCAAGTCGCGCTACGTACTGCGGACCCTGATCTTCATGCCGGTGGTCGTCAGCCCGATCGCGGTCTCGTACATCTGGAAGTTCATCTTCGACTACAACGGTCCGCTCAACCAGGCGATGACCGCCGTCGGCCTCCCCAAGCAGAACTGGCTCGCCAGCCCGGCGCTCGCCATCTGGTGCGTGCTGATCGTGATGGTCTGGCAGAACATCGGCTTCGTCATGGTCATCTACCTGGCCGGCCTCGCGACGGTACCGATCGAGATGGAGGAGGCGGCCGCACTCGACGGCGCCAGCACGTTCAAGCGGTTCCGGTACGTCGTCCTCCCGCAGATCCAGCCGTCGGTCGCCATCGCGACGACGTTGACGCTCATCCAGGGCCTCCGGGTCTTCGACCAGGTGGTCGCCCTCACCGGGGGAGGGCCGGCCGGCGCCACCCAGACGCTCGCGCTGGAGGTGTACCAGACGGCGTTCACCTATCAGCAGTTCGGCTTCGGTGCGGCGCTCGCGCTGATCCTGAGCCTGCTCATCCTGGTCTTCTCCCTCGCGCAGCAGTACGCGACGCGCGATCGCTCGCTCAAGGAGGCGTGAGCCATGTTCCGCTACACCAAGAAGACCCTCGCGATCGAGGTCATCGTGCTCATCGCGACGGCGATCATGCTGCTGCCGTTCTGGATCCTGCTCGTCGGGTCGTTCAAGACGCTGCCCGACATCCTGAGCTCCGCCGCGGTCGCGCCGCCGACGAGCCCCACCTTCGACAACTTCATCCAGCTGCTCTCGCCGGCCTCCGCGTCGTCGGGCAACATCTGGGCGGGCCTGGCGTCGAGTGTGATCATCACGACGGGCAGCATCCTGCTGCTGGTGGGCCTCGGCTCGGTCGCCGCCTACGGCATCGCCCGCTCGACGAGCAAGTGGAGCCGACGGTCGTTCTACCTGTTCCTCGTGGCGATCATCCTGCCGACCCAGCTCGGCACGCTGCCGCTCTACATCGGCGCGCGCGACGTCGGCCTGGTGGGCAACCCCTGGGGCATGATCCTCATCTACACGGGGATGCTGCTGCCGCTGTCGGTGTTCCTGTACGCGAACTTCTTCCGCAACCTGACGCCCGAGTACGAGGAGGCCGCGATCATCGACGGCGCGAACCGCTACCAGGTGTTCCGCAAGGTCGTGTTCCCGCTGATGTCGCCTGCCACCGGCACGGTGGCGATCCTCGCCGGCCTGATCGTCTGGAACGACTTCTTCACCTCGCTGATCTTCCTCAACGGCACGGCCTGGCAGACCCTCCCCGTCGTCATGTACAGCTACGTCGGCTCGCTGGTGTCGCAGTGGAACCTGATCTTCGCGGTCGTCATCGTCTCGATGATCCCGATCCTCGCGTTCTACGCCTTCGCTCAGAAGAAGTTCATCCAGGGCTACGCCGGCGGGCTCAAGGGCTGAAACGGCATGACCTCCGCTCCCCGTTCCGTCCCCGACCTGGGGAACGGGACCTTCCGCAACCCGGTGCTGCCCGGCGACCGGCCCGATCCCGCCGTCCTGCGGGTCGGCGACCACTACTACCTGACGTACTCGTCGTTCGACGCGTCGCCCGGGCTGACGATCTGGCGCTCGCCGGACCTCGTCAACTGGACGTTCGTGACCTGCGCGCTCGACGAGCCGCTCAGCACGGTGTTCGCACCGGACTTCGCCGAGCACGAGGGGCGCTTCTACCTCTACATCCCGTTCGTCCCGAGCGCATGGTCGGAAGCCATCACCGAGCCGCAGATCTGGGTGATCCACGCCGACAGCCCGGAAGGACCCTGGAGCGAGCCGGTGTTCACAGGCGTCTCCGGCGCGATCGACCCGGGGCATGTGGTGGGGGAGGACGGCCGGCGGTACCTGTTCGTCAACGGCATCCGCCGGTGCCGGCTGAGCGCCGACGGCCTCCACGCCGTCACCCCGCTGGAGCAGGCGTACGACGGCTGGCACTACCCCGACGAGTGGATCACGGAAGCGTACGCACTGGAAGGGCCGAAGCTGTTCCGTCGGGGCGACTGGTTCTACCTGGTCAGTGCGGTCGGCGGCACCGGAGGGCCGGCGACCGGCCACATGGTCATCGTCGCCCGGGCGCGCTCGGTGCACGGCCCGTGGCAGAACGCGCCGGGCAACCCGATCGCTCGCACCTGGTCGGCGGACGAGGCCTGGTGGTCGCGCGGCCACGCGACCATCCTCGACGCGCCAGACGGGTCGTGGTGGATGGTGTCGCACGGCTATGCCAACGGCTATCGCACCCTCGGCCGGCAGGCGCTGCTCGAGCCGATCGCGTGGTCCGAGGACGGCTGGCCGATCGCGTCGGCCGCGGATGTCGGCGCGCCGCTGCGGAAGCCTGCCGGCGCCTCCCGTCCGGTCGCGGTGCCCGCACCCTCTGACGACTTCACCGCACCGGCGTGGGGCGAGCGCTGGGTGTTCGACAACCCCGGCAGGGAGGAGTCGGCCCGCGCACGCTTCGGCGATGGGCTGACACTGCGCGGCTCGGGAACGTCGCCGTCCGAATCCTCGCCGATCACGACGTGGGCGATGGACGACGCCTATGAGGTCGAGGTGGAGGTGGAGGTGCGTGACGGTTCCTCCGGAGGTCTGCTTCTCTACTTCAACGACCGGATGTTCTTCGGGATGGGCTGGGACGGCTCGGCGATGCAGAGCTACGCCGGCGGTATCCGGACGCACTGGCGCGAGCCCGCCGAACCGGATGCGGTCATCGAGCCTCGTCTCAGAAACGATCGGCACATCGTGACCGGCTGGCACCGGCGGCACGGAGGGCAGTGGGTGCGCCACGGCGTTCGGTACGACACCTCCGGCGCGCATTCGGCGACCCTGAACGACCTGAAGAGCCTGCGGCCGGCACTGTTCGCAACCGGCGACGGTGATGTCGTGTTCCGGAGCTTCCAGTACCGTCCGCTCGACGGGGAGGTGCAACGATGACCCTCGAACGCCTGCGCGACGTGGTGACCGGTGTCGTCCCGAACGCGATCATTCCCCTGTTCTGGCAGAAGGGCGGACCGGTCGAGGTCGTGCGCGAGGAGCTGGAGCGCATCGCGGACGCCGGGATCGGCGCCGTCATCCTGGAGGCACGTCCACACCCGGAGTTCCTCGGCGACGGCTGGTGGCGCGACGTCGATGCCGTGCTCGAGATCGCCCGCCGCCGCGGCCTGACGGTGTGGTTCTTCGACGACGACATCTTCCCGACGGGCCACGCCGGCGGCGCCGTGGAGGCCGCACCGGCCGAGCTGCGCCGGCACTTCCTCACCGAGCGGCACACCGACGCCGTCGGTCCGGCGCACGGCGCCTCCTTCATCGTCGAGCGGCGGAAGTTCTGGGGTCCGGAGGCCGCGCAGCAGCCGGGCGCGCTGCTGCGCGTGCTCGCCTACCCGCGCGCCGAGGACTCCGACGAGCTCGTCGGCGACCCCGTCGACCTCACCGAGCGGATCGTCGACGGCGTGCTGCACTGGGACATCCCGGACGGCTGGTGGCGGGTCTTCTTCCTCGCGGTCGGCGAGGGAGGTGGCAGCGAGCGTCACGCGCAGCACATCGACTATCTGAACGCCGACTCCACGCAGTTGCTCATCGACACGGTCTACGAGCGCATCCACGAGCGCTACGCCGACGAGTTCGGGACCACGATCGGGGGGTTCTTCAGCGACGAGCCAGGACTCTACAACGATCCCGACACCTTCGACTTCGACTCGCGGCTCGGCAAGGCTGTGCCGCTGCCGTGGAACGACTCGGTCGCCGCGCGCCTGTCCGAGCGTCTCGGCCGCGACGCGACCCCGCTGCTGCCGCTGCTGTGGATGCCGGCCGGCGGACGCGAGCGCGAGCTCCGCTACGCCTACATGGACACGGTCTCGCGGTTGTACTCCGAGAACTTCGGACGCCGGCTCGGCGACTGGTGCCGCGCGCACGGCGTCGAGCACATCGGGCACGTCATCGAGGACAACGGCTCCCACGTACGGCTCGGCCCGGGCGCCGGGCACTACTTCCGCGCGATGGCCGGCCAGGACATGGCGGGCGTGGACATCATCGGCGGCCAGGTCGTACCCGGCTTCTCGCGAGGGCCGTTCGGCAACCTCAGCGGGGCCGCCGACGGCGAGTTCTTCCACTTCGGGCTCGCCAAGCTGGCATCGTCCGCCGCGCACCTCGATCCCCTGAAACAGGGCAGGGCGATGTGCGAGACGCTGGGCGCGTACGGCTGGTACGCAGGGCTGCGGCTGTTCACCTGGCTGACGAACCATCTCCTGGTACGCGGCGTCACGCACATCGTGCCGCACGCCTTCTCGCCCGCGCCGTTCCCGGACCCGGACTGCCCTCCGCACTTCTACGCGCGCGGCAACAACCCGCAGTACCCGCATCAGCAGCTGCTGAGCGCCTACACGAACCGGCTGAGCCACCTGCTGCGGGGCGGCGCGCACGTCGCCCCGTTCGCCGTGCTCTACCACGCGGAGGCCGAGTGGCTGGGCGACGCGATGCCGTCCGAGCGGCCGCTTCGGCTGCTGATGGAGGCGCAGCTCGACGCCGACATTGTGCCGGCGGACGCCCTCGTCGCCGCCGGTACTGACGGGTCGCGGCTGTCGCTGGGCGAAGAGGCCTACGACGCGCTGATCGTTCCCGGCAGCGCGTACCTGCCCCCGCAGGTCGCGCGGGAGTTGCTGCGCCTCGACGACGCGGGGGTGCCTGTGGTGTTCGTCGGCTCGGTTCCGGAGGTCGCCGGTGCCGGTCGCGATGCCCGCGTCGATGCGAACGCCCTCCGGGTGCGGTTCCGTCAGGTGCCGCAGAAGCGGCTGGTCGATGCGGTCTCCGCGATGACGGACCGCGCGGTGCGGCTCGACCGCCCGGCGGCGTCGCTGCGGGTGCTGCGCCGCGATCTGGGCGACGCGGATGTGCTGATGCTCGTGAACGAGTCGGTGCAGGAGGCGGTGCGTGCGACAGCGATCCTTCCCCGACCGGGCGAGGTCGTCGCGTACGACGCGATGACCGGCACGCTGACCGCAGTGCCGGGCAGAGCTGACGACGGGGCGACCTCCGTCGCCCTCGATCTCGGCCCCGGTGAATCGCTGGTGCTGATCGTCGGTTCGCCGTCGGCGTGGGAGGGACTGGCGATCCGGCCGGCGTCCGTGCGCGGCGACGCGACCGAGCTCGCGCCGATATGGTCGGTCGCCGTCGCGACGGCAGGGGAGGCCGCGTTCTCGGACTGGGGCGAGCTCGCCGGTCTCCGCCCGCTCAGCGACCCCGACCTCCTGCCGCGGTTCAGCGGCACGGCGCGGTACGCGGCGTCGTTCGAGACGGAGGCGGAGGCCGCAGCGGCCCCGCACGTCCTCGATCTCGGCCAGGTCTTCGAGATCGCCGGCGTGCGCCTGAACGGCCTCGACCTCGGCACCCGCGTCGCGCCTCCCTACGTCTTCGACGTTCCGGCGGGGGTGCTGGCCGGGAGTAACACGCTCGAGATCGACGTGACCAACACGCTCGCCAAGGCGCAGCCCGACTTCTTCTCGGCGTTCGCGCAGCAGGAGCCGAGCGGGCTCCTCGGGCCCGTGACGCTGTCTCGGACGGAGGCGTCATGAGCGACAACCGCGCTGCGTTCGAGCACTTCTGCGACCTCTTCTACACGCAGAAGCGCGTCGCCGACGCCTTCGCCGCCCTCGTCGCCGACGACTACCGGCAACACAACCCGAACATCATCGACGGCGCCGCCGCCGCGGTGGAGGCGTTGACGCCGAAGTTCGACGGCAGCCCGGACGCGCGGTTCGCGATCCAGCGGATCCTCGTCGACGGCGACCACGCGATGGTGCACGTCAAGGCTTCGCGACCCGGCGCCCCCGACGCCGCGGTCGCGGACATCTACCGATTCGAGAGCGGCCGGATCGTCGAGCACTGGGACGTGCTGCAGCAGGTCCCCGTGCATGCCGCCCACGACCATCCGATGTTCTGAACAGGAGAACCCATGTACGAGCTCGCACCCAACATCGAGTTGCTCTTCACCGAGGCAGGCGACTACCACGATCGTGTCCGTGCCGCCGCGGCGGCCGGCTTCGGCGCGGTCGAGATGTGGGGACCGACCGGCGTCGACGCCCCCGCGACGCCGAAGGACCTCCCCGCGCTGAAGGCCGCGCTGGAGGAGACCGGCACGAAGCTCACCGCGCAGCTCTCGGAGCCGCGCACCCAGTTCATGATCCCGCCGTGGGATCACAGCGAGTTCTACCGCAAGCTCGACGAGGGCGTCGCCATCGCGCAGGACCTCGGCTGCCCGCGCATCGTCGTCGGCAGCGGAACGGGCTTCGGAGGCTGGAAGCGGCAGCTGCAGCTCGACAAGCTCATCGAGATCTATCAGAAGGCGATCGCGCAGATCGACGGTTCGGGCATCACGCTCGCGCTGGAGCCGGTCAACGTGCGCGTCGACCACCCCGGTTCGCTGCTCGATCGCACGGCAGAGGCCGTCTACGTCGCGCGCGGCGTCGACTCCCCGTTCTTCGGCGTGCTCTACGACATCTACCACTCGGCCGTCGAGGGCGAGGACATGGCGGCCGAGCTCGCGAACGCCGGCGACCTCGTCGCCTACGTGCAGCTCGCCGACGCCCCCGGCCGCGGTGAACCCGGCTCCGGCGACCTCGACTGGGCGGAGCGCCTCGGCACCCTGCGGGCCTCCGGCTACGGCGGGCCGATCGGGCTCGAGTACTACCCGACGCAGGAGTCGGCGGCCTCCGTCGCACTCATCCGCGAACTGGCGGCGGCCGCATGAGCCGGTATCCCGAGGCGGTCGACGTCGTCATCGTGGGCAGCGGCCCGACGGGCGCCGCCTACGCGCGCATCCTCAGCGAGGAGGCTCCCGGCTCGACGCTCGCTCTGTTCGAGGTCGGCCCGACGGTGTCGAGCCCGCCGGGCGCGCATGTCAAGAACATCGAGGACCCTGTCGACCGGGCCGACGCACAGGAGCGCTCGGAGGGGCCGGGCGCCGGCTCGGAGACGGTGAGCTCGCCCGGGGCGGTGACCGCCGGCCAGCGTCGCGGGCGCCCCGGCACCTACCTCCTCGACGAGGGCTACCAGGCTCCGGGGGAGGACGGCATGCCCGTCGCCGCGTTCTCCAGCAACGTCGGCGGGATGGGTGCGCACTGGACCGGCGCGTGCCCGCGGCCGGGCGACAGCGAGCGCATCGCCTTCCTGCCCGACCTGGACGACCTCCTCGACGAGGCCGACCGGCTGCTCGCCGTCACGACCGACGCCTTCGACAACGCGCCGTTCACCGCGCTCGTGCGCGAACGGCTCGCCGCCGCGGTGGACGACGGGAGGCCCGTCGCCCGGCGCGTGCAGCGGATGCCCCTGGCGGTGCACCGCCGCGACGACGGCCGGCTGGTCTGGTCGGGCTCCGACGTGGTGTTCGGCGACGAGACCCGCGCCAACCCGCACTTCACGCTCTACGACGAGTCACTGGTCACGCGGGTGCTGCTCGCTGACGGCCGCGCCGCCGGCGTGGAGGTGCGCGACCGGCGCACGGGCGACCTCCACACCGTGCGTGCGCGCTTCGTCGTGGTCGCCGCGGACGCCCTGCGCACGCCGCAGGTGCTCTGGGCGTCCGGCATCCGTCCGACTGCGCTGGGCCGCATGCTCAACGATCAGACGCAGGTCGTGTACGCCACCCGCATCCGCGATGCCGCGGAGGTCGCGGCCGCCGAGCGCGCAGCGGAGGGCGCGACCGGAGGCAGCGTCGGCGCCGACGAGATCATCGACGGCGCCATCAGCGAGCGGAGCGGCGTGAGCTGGGTGCCGTTCACTGACGCCGTGCCGTTCCACGGTCAGGTCATGCAGCTCGACGCCTCTCCGATCCCGCTCGCGGACGACGATCCGGTGGTGCCCGGCTCGATCGTCGGGCTCGGCCTGTTCTGCGCCAAGGACCTGCAGTGGGACGACCGGGTGGCGTTCGCCGACGACGAGCTCGACTGGTACGGGATGCCCGCCATGCGCCTCCACTACACGCTCACCGACCGCGACCGCGCGGTGGTCGAGCGTGCGCAGGCCGAGATCGTCGAGCTCGCAAAGGCGGTCGGCGACCCGATCGGTGACCGGCCGTTCACCATGCCGCTCGGCGCCTCCCTGCACTACCAGGGCAGCGTTCGGATGGGGGAGACCGACGACGGCCGCAGCGTGTGCAGCCCGGACAGCGAGGTGTGGGAGGCGCCAGGTGTCTTCGTCGCCGGCAACGGCGTCATCCCGACGGCGACGGCGTGCAACCCGACGCTGACCTCGGTCGCGCTGGCCGTGAAGGGCGCCCGTCGCATCGCGCGCGAGCTGTCGGACGCTGAACCCTTGCTTATGCAGCAAACCAACATTAGTGTGTAGAAACACGGAAAAAGTAGTCAAGGAGGACTCGTGATCCCCGATCGCATCATCGAGCAGGGAACGCTCAGGACCACCGGCACTCGTGCCGCGGTCGACGTGCGCATTCCCTGGTACCGTGCACTCCCGGCGTCCTGCATCGCAGGCGCCACGCTGTCCGTGGACGGCGTGCCCGCTCCGGCCGAGACGCTCCGCTGGGCGCTCAACGGCCGCGAGCGCACCTTCGCAGAGATGAAGGACGACACCGAGGAGTGGTGGTTCCCGCTCGACTCCGCCGTGCTCTCGGGCGAGATCCCGGTCGCCGCGGACGGCGAGCACGAGGTGTCCGTCGACCTCACGGTCTACATCCCGTACATCATCATCGGCGACGACGAGGTGCTCCACATCGAGGAGCACGACAGCAAGACCATGAAGGCGGTGGCGGCATGAGCGACCCGACCACGCGTCTCGGATCCCCGATCCAGGGCGTGACCCTCTACAGCTTCACCCGGGCGTTCCACGGCCGCGAGTACGACCTCGAAGGACTGATCCGCAAGGTCGCCGCCGACGGCTACGGTCCGGGGCTCGAGATCATCGGCTTCTCGAGCTTCCGCGGCTTCCCCGCGATCGACGACCGGTTCGCCGGGTGGTTCCGCGACCTGATCGACGAGCTCGGCCTGGTCACCACGTCGCTGGCGATCAACGCCGACATCGGCATCCACCGCGACCGCCTCCTGAACCAGGACGAGCTCATCGAGTACATGCGCCGCCAGATCGAGGCCGCCGCCAAGCTCGGCTTCCCGATCGCGCGCGTGCAGATCTCGATCACGCCCGACTCGATGGCCGCGCTCGCGCCGATCGCCGAGCGGTACGGCGTGACGCTGGCTCTGGAGGTGCACGCCGACCAATACGCCTCGCACCCGCGCATCCTCGCGCTGCGCGACCGCTACGAGGAGGTCGGGTCGCCGTTCCTCGGCTTCACCGCCGACTGGGGCGCCACCACCGTCGGGTTCGCGCCCTCACTGATCGAGGCCTACCGGCGCCGCGGCGCCACCGACGAGCTGCTCGGCCAGGTCGTCGACCTCTGGAACGAGTTCTACGAGGCAGGCCCGCCCGCCGACCAGGCCGACCACGGCCAGCGCTTCGGCCGGTTCATCGGCCTGGCCGCGCAGAACGGGCGGCCGGACCTCGGCATCGACTTCGCCATCAACGGCACCGGCCTGTTCGGACCGGCGCGCGTCGACGACTGGCTGGAGATCATGCCGTGGATCAAGCACGTGCACGGCAAGTTCTTCGGCATCGACGAGAACCGCGAGGAGCCCTCGGTGCCGGTGCGCGACCTCATCGCGCTGCTGGTGCAGAGCGGCTACGACGGGGCGATCTCGAGCGAGTACGAGGGCTGGCACTGGAACTACTGGCAGTCGCCGTTCGAGATCATCCGCGACGAGCAGGCCGTGCAGCGCTCGGCGGCGCAGAACGCGGGGAGCCGGATGGTCACCGACGCCGAGGAGGCGCGCCTCCAGCTGGCCCAGTGGCTGCCGAGCACGGAAGGGGCGAGCGCATGAGCGCGGAGGACTCCATCGGCACCGGCATCGCAGGCACCGGCATCGAGCTGGGCACCACGCTCTACTCGATGACGAGCGAGTTCGCGGCCGGGATCTACACGCCGGAGACGTTGATCGCCGCCGTCGCCGAGAACGGCATCGGCCCGGGCGTCGAGTTCAACATCGCCCAGCTGCTGCGCACGTACCCGGATGTCGACGCCGAGTTCGTGAAGCTCTGGTTCGACTCGCTCGAGAAGTACGGCCTCCAGCCGAGCGCCGTCGGAACCAACCTCGACATGGGCCGGCGCAAAGAGCGCGACATGACGCCGGAGGAGGAGCACGACTTCCTCGCGCGCCAGCTGAAGACCGCGCACACCCTCGGCTTCAAGCGGGTCGTCATCCGCTCGGCCGGCCGGGAGCTGCTGCGCAGCCTCCTGCCGCTCGCCGAGAAGTACGACCAGCGGCTCGGCTACGAGATCCATGCGCCGCAGGGCCCGAACGACCCCAAGGTGATCGGCATCCGCGAGCTCTACGACGAGCTCGGCAGCGACCGGCTCGGGTTCACCGCCGACTTCTCCTCGACCATGCACAGCCTGTCGCCGACGCTGCTCGCTCAGCTGGCGAAGATGGGCATGGACGAGAAGCACTTCGCGGTCATGGACGAGATCTGGCACGAGCCGACGCCGATGCACGTCCGCAACCAGAAGTTCGAGGACTACCTCACCGGCGAAGGCGTCGACCCGGTCGGGTTCGGCCCGTTCACGCGGCTGGCGTTCAACATGCACGGGCTGGTGCCGCCGGAGGAGTGGCTGGACATCATGCCGCAGATCTTCCACGTGCACGCCAAGTTCTATGACATCGACGCCGAGGGTCAGGAACCCGCGATGGACATCCCGCGCATCGTGCGCCAGTTCGTCCAGGGCGGCTATCGCGGGTACCTCTCCAGCGAGTGGGAGGGCCACGCCTTCCAGGATCTCGGGGAGGCCGACCCGATCGACCTCGTGAAGAAGCAGCACGCGCTCATGCGGCGCACCATCGAAGACGCCGTCGCCGGCGTCCCGGCCTGATCGCGAAGGAGCACATCAGCCATGTCGGAAACCGCTGTATCGAACGCCATCGGCGAGACGACCGTCTCGGAGCTCGTCGCCGAAGTCGCGCGCCTGCGCGAGGAGGTCGCCGCCGCACAGGGCCTCGCCCGCCGCGCCGCCGACCGCGGTGAGATCGAGAACCTGTTCAGCCGCTACATGTATCTGCACAACGCGTTCCAGGACGAGCAGATCATCCCGCTCTGGGTGAAAGAGGGCACGGAGGGAATCCGCGCCCGCTACACGAACGCCGGGCAGTACACGACCTGGGAGAGCGTCACGCGCTACCACCGGGGGCGCCCGGCGCCCGAGGGCAAGCTCATCCTCCACGCCACGACCACGCCGGTCATCGAGGTCGCCGGAGACGGAAAGACCGCGAAGGGCGTCTGGCTGATGGCCGGCACCGAGTCGGGCCTGACCGACCCGGAGGTGGCCAAGGCCTTCCCGGACATGTACTCGCCCGAAACGGTGCAGGGCAAGAAGGTCTGGGCGCACTGGGTCTGGTGCAAGTACGCCATCGACTTCCTGCGCCAGGACGGCGAGTGGAAGATCTGGAAGTTCCGCTGCTACGAGCTCGCCCGGGCGCCGTTCGAGGAGAACTGGGTCAGCTTCGGCGAGAAGAACCAGGGGGCCTTCGACCTCGACCTCATGTACTTCGGCGACGACGGCAAGCCGGTGTTCATGCCGCCGGCGGACGAGCCGGTCCCGAGTGAGAACCACCCGTACAGCCCGAACACGGTGCAGTCGCTCGAGCCGGTGCCCCCGGTCGCGCACGACACCTTCACCGACACGTTCAAGTAGGAGACGCTCATGGCAACGCACAACTCGCTGTTCTCGGAGAAGGACGTGCGGCGTACCGACGACGGCATCGCGGTCTCGATCCAGATCCCCTGGTACCGGAGCCTGTGGCTCTCGGCGGTCGACGACGTCGCGGCGACCGTGAACGGTGTGGAGATCCCGCGCGACGACCTCCGCTTCGAGCTGGACGGCCGCAGCTACCGGATCGAGGAGCTGCCGGAGCAGTCCGAGACCCTGTGGTTCGTCGCCGACCGTCCTGACGTCGTGATCCCGCTGGGCCACGCGCCTGCGGCGGGCGAGAGACTCACCGTGGAGGTCGTCCTCACCATGCGTCTGCTCTACATGCAGATCATGCCGGGCGTCGACGGCGGCCCCGGCCGGTACGTGACCAACCGGGTGCCTGTCGAGCGCGAGCTGGTGCTGGCATGACGCTGCGCGTGGCCCTGATCGGCTACGGGTTCATGGGCGCGGCGCACTCGGTGGGCTGGCGGCAGGCTCCCCGCGTCTTCGACCTCGCTGACTCGGTCGAGCTGGCCGTGATCGCCGGACGGAACGAGGAGGCGGTGGCGAAGGCCGCCGCGCAGTGGGGCTGGGCCGAGCACGCCACCGACTGGCGAGAGGTGATCGCCCGCGACGACATCGACCTGGTCGACATCGTGACGCCCGGCGACTCGCACGCCGAGATCGCGATCGCGGCGCTGGAGGCCGGCAAGCACGTGCTGTGCGAGAAGCCGCTCGCCAACTCGGTCGAGGAGGCCGAGGCGATGGCGGCGGCTGCCGAGCGTGCCGCCGAGAAGGGGGTGCGCGCGATGGTGGGCTTCACCTACCGGCGCGTCCCGGCCGTCTCCCTGCTGCAGGACCTGATCTCCCGCGGGACGATCGGCGAGGTGCGGCAGGTGCGCGCGGCGTATCGGCAGGACTGGCTCGTCGACCCGTCCGTGCCGCTCGGCTGGCGCCTCCGGAGGGAGCACGCCGGTTCGGGAGCCCTGGGCGACATCGGCGCGCACATCGTCGACCTGACGCAGTTCGTGACAGGGAGCCCGGTGACCCGGGTCTCCGGGACGGTCGAGACGATCGTCGCGCAACGGCCCGTGCTCGGCGAGCGCTCCGGGTTCGCCGGCAGCTCCACCGGAGAGCTCGGCGACGTGACGGTCGACGACGCCGCGATCTTCACCGGACGGCTCGGCAACGGCGCACTGGTGTCGTTCGAGGCCACGCGCTTCGCCACCGGGCGCAAGAACGCCCTCACCATCGAGGTCTCCGGCTCTCAGGGAGCGCTGGCGTTCGACCTCGAACGCCTCAACGAACTGCGGTACTGCGACCGCAACGCGCCCGGCGAACTGCAGGGGTTCACGACGATCCTGGTCACCGAGCCCGAGCATCCCTACGTCTCGGCGTGGTGGCCTCCTGGCCACATGCTCGGCTACGAGCACGGGTTCTCGCACCAGGTCGTCGATTTCGTCACAGCCATCGCCCACGGCACCGAGCTCGACCCGACCTTCGCCGACGGGCTGGCCGTGCAGCGCGTGCTCGCCGCGGTGGAAGCCAGCTCGGCGAACGACTCGGCGTGGGTCGCGGTCGAGGCCGCAGAACCCGCGCGCGTCTAGGAGGAGGACGATCATGACCCGACCGATCACCCTGTTCACCGGCCAGTGGGCCGACCTCCCGTTCGAGGAGGTGGCCCGGCTCGCGGGCGAGTGGGGCTACGACGGCCTCGAGATCGCCTGCTGGGGCGACCACCTCGACGTCTCGCGGTGGGACGACGCCGATTACGTGCAGTCGCGGAAGGACATCCTGGAGCGCAACGGCCTGAACGTGTGGACGATCTCCAACCACCTCGCCGGCCAGGCCGTCTGCGACGACCCGATCGACGAGCGGCACCGCGGCATCCTCAACGACCGGGTCTGGGGCGACGGCGATCCGGAAGGCGTGCGGCAGCGCGCTGCCGAGGAGCTGAAGCTCACCGCCCGGATGGCTGCCGCGCTCGGTGTGAAGACCGTCACCGGCTTCACCGGCTCCTCGATCTGGAAGGCCGTGGCGATGTTCCCGCCGGCCTCCGACGAGTGGATCGCGGCCGGCTACCGGGACTTCGCCGACCGTTTCCACCCGATCCTCGATGTCTTCGAGGAGGTCGGAGTGCGCTTCGCGCTCGAGGTGCACCCCTCCGAGATCGCCTACGACTACTGGACGGCCAAGGCGACACTGAAGGCCATCGGCCACCGCGAGAGCTTCGGCATCAACTTCGACCCGTCGCACTTCATGTGGCAGCAGCTGGACCCAGTGGCGTTCGTGCTCGACTTCGCCGACCACATCTTCCACGTGCACGTGAAGGAGTCGATCACCAACCTCGACGGCCGCAACGGAGTGCTCGGCTCGCACCTGCCGTGGGCGAACCCGCGCCGCGGCTGGACGTTCGTGTCGACGGCGCACGGCGAGGTGCCGTGGGAGCCGATCTTCCGCGCGCTCAACTTCATCGGCTACACCGGCCCGACGTCCGTGGAGTGGGAGGACGCCGGCATGGACCGCCTCCAGGGCGCCCCGGAGGCCATCGCCTTCGTGCGCGAGCTCAACGCGATCACCCCGCCGGACGCGTCCTTCGACGCCGCCTTCTCGACGAAGCAGGACTGACATCGTGCCGTCGGAGCTGAGGATCGGCATCCTGGGGGCCGGTGGTATCGCGGAGCGGGCGATGGTGGAACCGTCGCACGACGTGGCGGGGGCGAGCGTCGTCGCCATCGGGGCGCGCGATCCGGAACGCGCCCGCGCGTTCGGCGAGCGACTGGGGCTGCCGAAGCACGGCGGCTACGAGACGATCCTGTCCGACCCCGACATCGACCTCGTTTACCTCGCGTTGCCGCCGATCACCCACGCCGAGTGGGCAGTCCGCGCGCTGCGCGCCGGGAAGCACGTCTTGTGCGAGAAGCCGCTGTCGGTCAACGGCACGACCGCCGCCCTGATCGGCGAAACCGCCGAGGCGACGGGCCGACGTGCTTTCGTCGGCTTCCACTACCGGCTCCACTCGTTCACGCAACGCCTGCTCGACGTCATCGCATCGGGCGTGCTCGGCGACGTCGAGAGCGTCGACATCGACTTCAGCATCCCGCACTTCGTCGTCAAGCCGGGAAACATCCGACTCGACGGAGACCTGGGCGGCGGGGCTGTGATGGATGTGGGTTGTTACGCGGTCGACCTCCTTCGCGCCGCGTGGGGGGAGCCGGTGGTCGAGCAGGCCACCGCGGTGCTCTATGACGGCGACCAGCGGATCGACCTGCAGACCGACGCCGTACTGCGGCTGCCGTCGGGAGCGCGGGCCGACGTCCGCGCTTCGTTCCTCGGCGACGACGAGGGCGCCATGTCGCTGCGCATCGCCGGCTCGGCGGCGCACCTGGAGGCCACGAGCGTCATCGTGCCGCAGTGGGGAGCGACATTGCGCGTCAGCGCGGGCGACGACCTCCTCGTGGAGGAGACCGCGGTCGACGGGGAGAACAGCTACGCGCGTCAGCTGGAACACCTCGTCGCCGTTCTCGGCGACGGAGCCCCCAGCATCCTCGACGCCGAGCGCGGCGTCGGCACGATGCGCGCGGTCGACGACATCTACCGGGCCGCCGGGCTGGAGCCACGGTGATCCGGACGGAGAGTGTCGACCTCGCGGACCTCTGGGACGTGGAGGAGTTCCGGGTCGCTGCGGAGCGCGTGATGCCCGAAGCGTACCGGGAGTTCGTCAACAACGCGGGCATGGAGCGGACGCTGCACGACGACATCGCCGCCTGGAGCAGCATCCATCTCCGGCCCCGTGCGCTCACCGATGTCGGTGACGTCGACACGTCGGTCACCGTGCTCGGCGAACGTATCTCCCTGCCGATCATCACGGCACCGTTCGTGGGCTCCACGTTCGTGCAGCCGGAGGGGGAGGTCGCCACCGCCCGGGGCGCGATGGCAGCCGGGACCATCACCACACTGAGCATGACGGGCGCGCGGACCCCGGAACAGGTCGGCGCGGTGGCGGCCGGTCGCTATTGGCAGCAGGTCTACTGCTTCCGCGACCGCGAGGTCGTGCGCGACGTGGTCGAGCGTGCCGTCGCCGCCGGCGCTTCGGCTCTCTGCCTGACGGTCGACCTCCCCGTGATGCCGTCGTTTCCGCGGCCGATGCGGGAGGCGATGCGCGCTCTGGAGCAGCAGTGGCGGGATGACGCCCACACGATGTATGTCGTCCGGGACTACCGTGACAAGCCGTTCGGCGCGACCTTCCCCGACCCGAGTGCCTCGTGGGGGGATGTGGAGTGGTTGAAAGGGCTGTCCGACCTGCCCCTCCTGCTGAAGGGGGTCATCCGGCCCGAGGACGCGATCCTCGCCCGAGACCACGGCGCCGCCGGCGTCATCGTGTCCAACCACGCCGGGCAGGCGCTGCGGTCCTCGCAACCCGTGGCGCATGCGCTCCCCGCCGTCATCGACGCTGTGGGTGACGACATCGAGGTGTATGCCGACAGCGGCATCCGATCCGGGTTCGACGTTCTGCGGGCGCTCGGCCTCGGCGCGAGAGCCGTGCTCGTCGGTCGTCCGGCTCTGTGGGGGCTGACCGTCGGCGCCGCCGCCGGAGTGGAGCGCGTCCTGAGCATCCTTCGAGCCGAGCTGGCCGAGGGGATGGCGATCACCGGAGCCACGAGCGTGTCGGACATCGACGACGCCATCCTCGAACCAGGACGGAGAATTCCATGACCGACACCATCGACGTGCTCATCCTCTCTGGGCACATGACCCGTGAGCACGACAACGAGCACCGCAGCTTCCGCCAGCACAACGTCTGGCTGACGCAGCTGCTGGAGGACACCGGGCGATTCCGCGTGCGGGTCGTGGAGGACCCGCGCGGGCTGGGCGCGCAGATCATCGACAAATACGACGTGGTGATCGTCGTCTTCGAGGGTCGCGACGGCTACCACGAGAAGGCCGTCGGCTTCGGCGCCGAGACGGATGCCGCGCTCCTGAAGTTCGTCCACGACGACGGCAAGGGCATCGTCTGGTTCCACGGCTCGGCCGCGCAGGAGGACGACTGGGGCTACCCGGACGAGTACAACACCCTGCGCGGGTCGCGGCTGACCGTCGCTGGAGGCCTGCGGCCACGCCCGTGGGGCGAGGCGCAGCTCGACACCGTCGAGCCACGCCACCCGATCACCGACGGCATCAGCGCACGCTGGACCGTCACGGGGGACGACATCCTCACCGGTGTCGAGATCCTGGACGGCGCGCAGGTGCTGCTCACCACCTACGACGACCTCGAGTCCTACGAGAACGCGCCGGTCTGGCCGATGTCGCACTACCCGGTGGCGATCCCGGGCGAGGGTATCGCCGCCCTCCCCGGCATGAACACCGACCAGCCGATCGCCTGGATCAACGAGTACGGAGCGGGTCGCTCGTTCACCATCACGATCGGGCACGACATCGATACCTTCCGCCGCGTCGAGTTCATCCGGATGTTCCCGCGCGGCGTCGAGTGGGCCGCCACCGGCGAAGTGACGCTGACCGGACCCGACCGCCGGGGCGAGCGCCGCTTCCTCCCCTGGCCGTACTACAACCACGAGCGCTGAGCGCTCGCCGGCCGCCCCCTCGGCGGGTTCTAGAGGGAGGCGCGCGCGAGGGCGAGGTGCGCGCGCGTCAGGTCGGTGGGGTCCGCGTCGAGCCACTCGTGGCCTCCCCACTCGCTGCAGAGCGTGCCGGTGAAACCGGGCGCGGCCTCGCGCAGGAGCGCGCCCAGATCACGCAACGGCTGCGAGACCCGCCTGTCGGTGTCATCGAGGTCCCAGAACTTGAGGTGGAACGCGCCCACGAGCGGGAGGATGCCGCGTAACGCGTTCGCCGGCGAGCGGCCGAAGCGCACCAGCAGGTCCATGTAGAGCGCGTGCGCGGCGGGAGGCACCGCGCCCGACCGGAGGTGGGCCACGACGGCGTCGAGCGTCGCCGGCTCCAGCCAGGCAGTGGTCAGCCGATCGAGCAGGCCGCCAGGGATGCTCGGAGCCAGCGCGTCGAGGTAGGTGACCGGGAGCGCCGGCATCAGCATGCTGGTGTCCACGAGCAGCCGGACGCGGGCGTCAGCGAGCGCGGCGATGTCGTCGACCGCTCGGGCGACAGGAGGGGAGTCCGGCGACTGCTGCCCCTGCACCTCTTCATACAGTGTCAGGTCGAGCTCGTGCAGAACGGGCTGCAGCCTCCCGAGCAGTGCCGCGCCCGCCTGTCCGATCGGCAGCCGCACGCCCTCCGCACCGAGATCGTGGGCGGTCTGCAGCTGGGGGAGAAGGAACGCGAACCGCTCGTCGTCGTCGCGCCTCCTGGTCGGGCTCAGCCACTCGTCGAGGCTCGCGCCGACGATGCCGACCCGTCCGCCCGCCGCCCTGATCCGTTCGCGGAGTGCGACGGCCTCCTCTGTCGGCGTCGACGGGAACGACCTCCAGAGCTGTCCCGGTTCGAGCTCGACGACCGTCGCCACCCCGGAGGTCACGATGCCGATCGCGATGTCGGTCGCCGCCCGCTCGGCGCGGATGACCTCCGGCGTCCAGTTGAAGGCGCTCGCCGCAGCAGTCCACGACGACACGGTCTCGCGCGCGGCCTCCAGCCGCCGCTCGTCGCCGAAGTCGAGGACGAGGGGAGCATCCGGCCCACCCGGAAGGTACGGGATGAGCAGTCGGAACGAAACCGCGACAGTGTGGGCGCCGGGAGGCAGCGGCCGGCGGACGCGCAGCACCAGCCGGTCCTGCACGAACCACCAGCCGTCGCCGTCCGGCAGCTCGACAGCACACTCCTCCCCGTCGAGGTGGAGGCGCATCGCCGACACGCTCGACAACGGCAGCGACCGGATCCATGGCAGGCTCATGTGCACGGCGAACCCGTCGGCGGTCGAGGTCAGGGCATCGTCGCCCAGGATCTGCAGGCCCATGCCACCCCTTCGAGTCCGGCTTACGACCGTAAGCTACACGCTTATGTCTGAAACCGGAAGAAGCGACCTTCGTCACGAATCCCGACATTCGTGCCATGAATCTCGACATTCGTCACGAATCGCGAGGGCAAGATCTCGCCGCTACGCCGCCTGTCCCTTGATCCGCTCGATCGTCGGCCGTCCGTCTGCGAACCAGCGCGGGAACGTCACGTCGAACAGCTCCTCGATCGCGAGCTCTGCACCACCGCGGAGCGGCTCCCGCTCGTCGCCGATGGACCGCACGATCGAGAGGTCGCGGGTCGCCAACGGCAGAGACAGCTCGTAGACGCGCTGGCGCACCTCGGCCAGGAAGATCTCCCCGGCCGAAGAGACCGCTCCGCCGACCACGATCACTCCCGGGTTGAACATGTTGACGAGCGCCGCGATCGACTCTCCGATCAGCCGGGCCGAACGCTGCACGAGCGAGATCGCGAGGGCATCGCCGTCCTGGGCCGCGATCGACACGGCCTCCGGGGTGATCGGCTCTCCGCGCTCGACGAGGCCGGCGAGGATGCCCGTCGCCCCCTCCTCGAGCGCCCGCTCGGCGTCACGCATGATCGCCCAGCCCGAGGCCTCCGCCTCCAGGCAGCCCACCTTGCCGCAGCGGCAGACCGCGGTGGAGTCGCGCACGCGCACGTGACCGATGTCGCCGGCCGCGCCATTGGCGCCGCGGTGGATGCGGCCGTGCGAGACGAGGCCGGCGCCGATGCCGCTGCCGACCTTGCAGTAGATCAGGTCGACGTTGTCGTCGCGTCGGTGGCTGCGTTCGGTGAGCGCGAGCAGGTTGACGTCGTTGTCGACCCAGACCGGCGCGTCGAAGCGCTGCTCGAAGCGGCGGCGCACGTCGAATCCGTTCCAGCCGGGCATGATGGGCGGCGCGACCGGCGAGCCCGTCTCGAAGTCCACGGGGCCGGGAACGCCGACGGCGACCGCCCAGACCGGGCGTTCCTCGCCTGCGGCGAGCAGTTCGTCGATCATTCCGAGAGCCGTATCGATCGTCGCGGCCGGCCCGCGGCCGATGTCCCACGCGCAGTGCGCTTCCGCGAGCACGGTGCCGTCGAGGGAGGCCAGGCCGACACGGATGTGGAGGGCGCCGAGCGCACAGATCACGATCCGGCCCTGGTCCGCCCGGAAGCGGAGCGTCCGTGGCGCGCGACCGCCGGACGACGGACCGTACTCGCCGTCCTCCAGGAAGCCCATCTCGATCGCCGCGTCGACGCGCTGCGCCACGACGCCGCGGCCGAGCCCGGTCAGCCGGCCGATCTCGGGACGGGTGTCGGCCTCCCCGGTACGGACGAGGTTGACCACGCGTAGGAGGCTCATCACCTCGTCGGTCTGTGCGCCGAAACGGAGTGCGGAGTCCCTGGCCATGCTTGATTCTGACACAACCTCACCCCATAAGAGCGAGATCAGGGCCATACTTGCGTCCCAGAATCCGCATCTTGGGCTGCACTACGACCAAAGAGCCGCCGATGCAGACCTAGGAAATCAGTCTCATTGATCCCCGGCATAGCCGATACGCGGTTCCCTGATGCCCTCCCGCGCCCGAAAGTAGAGACCGGGCACTCACATTCGGCCCGTCTGGAAAGGATCAAGGATGATCAAGCTTCTCTCCCACTTGTCCTATGTGGAGATCACGTCCCCGGATGTCGAGGCGTCCGTGAAGTTCTACGAGGAACAGGTCGGACTGACGGTCGTCGACCGCATCGACGGCTCGGTGTACCTCCGTTGCTGGGGCGACTACTACGCGTACTCGGTCGTCGTCTCGCCCGGCCCGGAGCCGACGCTCGCGACCATGGCGTGGCGCACGTCGAGCGAGGAGGCCCTCGAGGAGGCCGCCAAGCGCGTCGAGGCCGCCGGCGTCGAGGGCGAGTGGCTCGACGATGTGCCTGCGATCGGCCGGGCCTACCGCTTCACCGGTCCATGGGGGCACTCGATGACGCTGCACTGGGACGTCACGCGCCGCCAGGCGCCCGGCCACGTCGCGTCGATCTACCCGGACCGCCCCGAGAAGCGGAGCAAGGTCGCCGGCGCCCCACGCCAGCTCGACCACGTCACGATCGCGACCAGCGACGTCGACGGGTTCGCCGCCTGGTACAACGACGTGCTCGGCTTCCGCATCATGGCGCGCACCGTGCTCGACGAGGCGCCGATCTCGATCTTCTCGGTGCTCACCACCAACGAGAAGTCGCACGACCTCGGCGTCGTGCTCGACGGCTCCACGCGCGCCGGGCGCGTCAACCACTACGCGTTCTGGGTCGACACCTACGAGGAGCTCCTCATCGCCGCCGACACCCTGATGGAGAACGGCGTGCCGATCGAGTACGGCCCCTCCATCCACGGCATCGGCGAGCAGACGTTCCTCTACTACCGCGAGCCGTCCACGCTCCGCATCGAGCTGAACACCGGCGGTTACCGCAACTACGTGCCCGACTGGCAGCCCAACACCTGGAAGCCCTCGCTCGGGTCGAACAACTTCTATCGCAACGGCGCGATGCCGATGTCGATGACCGAGTCGTTCCCGGCAGCCGACGGGCCGAGCGCCACCGAGGAGGGCGTGCCGGACGAGATCAAGGAATCGCTGCTCAACCCGTACGCCGTGCAAGGTCGCGGCTGATGACGGCCGTACCGAGCGAGGACCCCGCCGACCTGGACCGTCAGGACCCGGAGGCCGAGATCGACGCGCGTGCGGAGGCGTACCGCAACTGGGGGCGCTGGGGCGAGGACGACGTGCTGGGCACGCTCAACCTCATCGACGCGGCCAAGCGGGCGGACGCCGCCGCGCTCGTCCGCGAGGGGCTGGCGATCTCCTTGGCGCAGTCGTTCGACATGAACGGCCCGCAGAAGGGCTGGCGTCGGCGCACCAACCCGGTGCACACGATGCTCGACACCGGCACGGACGCCGAGCGCGGCACCCAGGGCTTCCCGCACGGGCTCGGCGGCGCCGACGACGTGATCGCGATGCCGCTGCAGTGCTCGACCCAGTGGGACGGCCTCGGTCACATCTTCGACCACGGTTACGCCTGGAACGGCCGGCGGGCGGGCGACGTCGTCACCAGCGACGGCGACCTGGTCACGGGCATCGAGCACGCGGCCGCCGCCATCGTCTCGCGCGGGGTGCTGCTCGATCTCGGGCGCCATCTCCGGCCCGCCGCGGGAGAACTCGAGGACGGCTACGCCATCACCGCCGCCGACCTCCGCTCCTGCGTGGAGGCGCAGGGCGCGACCAGCGCGGTGCGCACCGGAGACATCGTCCTGGTGCGCACCGGCCAGCTCGCCCGGGTGCGGCGCGAGGGCTGGGGGGAGTACGCGGGAGGTCCGGCTCCCGGGCTCTCGCTGACCACCGCGGGCTGGCTGCACGACACCGGGATCGCCGCGATCGCGACCGACACGTGGGGATTCGAGGTGCGGCCGAACGAGTTCGACGTGCCCGCGTTCCAGCCGCTGCATCAGGTCGTCATCCCGAACCTCGGCCTCACCATCGGCGAGATGTGGGACTTGGAGGAGCTCGCGGACGCGTGCGCGCGACTCGGGAGATACGATTTCCTCCTCTCGGCCCCGCCACTGCCGATCACGGCGGCCGTCGGCTCGCCGATCAATCCCCTCGCGCTGCTGTAGCGGTCCCCGCCTCCACAGCGCATGCAGAAGAACAGAGAGGTTCTTGTATGACCGCCGTCACGAAGGTCGCGATCGCCGGAAGCGGTGTCGCGGGTCTGGCCACCGCCATCCAACTCGCTAAAGCGGGGGTGGAGGTCGATGTCTTCGAGTCCAAGCCGGAGCTGAGCGCGCTCGGCTCCGGAATCACGCTGCAGGGCAACGCGCTGCGCGCCTTCGGCGCTCTCGGCGTCTGGGAGGACGTGCAGCGGAAGGGCTACTTCTTCGAGGGGCTGACGCTGCGGGCTCCCGGTCCCGACGCGCCGGTCGTGGCCGAGCTGCCCGAGGTGAAGACGGGAGGCCCCGACTTCCCGGCCACCGGCGGCATGTACCGCCCCGACCTCGCGCGCATCCTGCTGGAGCACGCGGAGCGCGCGGGCGCGAACGTCCGGTTCGGCGCGAAAGTCACCGGAGCGACCGACACCGGCGCCGGCGTCGAGGTGGAGGTCGACGGCGAGCCGGCCGGCACCTACGACCTCCTGGTCGGCGCCGACGGCCTCAACTCGGCGGTCCGCGACCTGATCGGCATCCAGACCAGGCCGCAGCCGACCGGCATGGGCATCTGGCGGTCGTTCGTCTCGCGTCCGGCCTCCGTCGTGCACAGCGAGCTGTACTACGGCGGTCCCGTCTACATCGCGGGTTACACGCCCACCGGCGACGACACCATGTACGCGTTCCTCGTCGAGCCGGCGCAGGAGCGCGTCGGCCTCACCGACGAGGAGGCCGTCGCGCTGATGCTCGAGGAGTCCGCGGCCTACGGCGGCCCGTGGGAGGACATCCGCGCCGACCTGAAGGCGGGAGCGCAGGTCAACTACACCTGGTTCACCCAGCACGTCGTGCCTGCGCCCTGGAACCGCGGTCGCTCGGTCGTGATCGGCGACGCAGCGCACAGCTGCCCGCCCACCATCGCGCAGGGCGCGGCGCAGGCACTGGAGGACGCCGTCGTGCTGACCGAGCTCCTGCTCGCCGCCGATACCGTCGACGACGCCCTGTGGAACGAGTTCCACGCCCGCCGCCTGCCGCGCGCGCAAGCGGTGGTGGAGGCGTCGGTGCAGCTCGGCCAGTGGCAGATCGACCACGACAGGGAGGCCGACGCGGCCGGGCTGATCTTCGGCATCGCCCACAGGATGGCGGAGCCGGCATGAGGATCGCGCGGTGGACGCCCGACGGCTCCGTCGTCGGCGAGGGGTTCGTGGTCGGCGACCGGGTGGTGCCGTTCCCCGACGGACTGACCGTCTCCGACGTGCTCGCGCGCGGGCTGGCGGAGGCGCGGGCACTGTCGGCGCGCGGCGGCGGCGCCGAGGGCACCGCGCTCGCCGACGTGCGGCTGCTCGCCCCGGTCGTCCCCGCGTCGATCCGCGATTTCGTCGCCTTCGAGGAGCACGTCGAGGGCGTGAGCGCGTCCGTCGACGGCGCGAGCGAGGTGGTGCCCGAGTGGTACCAGGCGCCGACGTTCTACTTCACCAACCCGCACACGGTGCTGGGGCCCGGCGAGCCGTTGCGGCCTCCCGTCAGCGCCCGGCTCGACTTCGAGCTGGAGGTCGCGGCCGTGATCGGCGGTCCCGGCGGGGCGAACCTCACCGCCGACGAGGCCGCCGGAGTGATCTTCGGCTACACCATCATGAACGACTGGTCGGCCCGCGACCTCCAGTCGCGCGAGATGAAGGTGCGCCTCGGCCCCGCCAAAGGCAAGGACTTCGGCATGAGCCTCGGACCGTGGATCGTGACCGCGGACGAGCTCGAGCCATACCTCGACGACGACGGCTTCCTCGCCATCGAGGCGGAGGTCTTCGTGAACGACGAGCGCATCGGGCACGACCTGGTGTCGAACATGGGCTGGCCGTTCCCGGAGCTGGTCGCCTATGCCTCCCGCAACTCGCGGGTCGTCGCAGGCGACGTGCTCGGGTCGGGAACGACCGGCAACGGCGGCTGCCTGGCCGAACTGTGGGGGAGACGCGGCGAGCTCACCCCGCCACCGCTCGCGGACGGCGACACCGTTCGTATGGCGGTCGAGGGCATCGGCGAGCTGGTCGGACCGGTCGGGGCTGCCGTCTCGGCTCCCGGGCTGCCGGCGGCGCGGATGCGTCCGCGGGCGCGGAGCCGCCAGGAGCGGGTCGCGACATGAGCACTGGCGCGGACGGACTGCTCGGCGGACTGGACGGGGCGACCGTCGTGATCACCGGCGCCGCGCGAGGCCAGGGCGATGCGGAGGCGCGCCTTCTCGCGCGCCTCGGAGCGCGGGTCATCGCCACCGACGTGGTCGAACCCGACGGCGCGCTCGGCGACGGCATCGTCTTCCGCCACCTCGACGTCACCGACGAGGAGGCCTGGGCGCGGCTCGCGGCCGACCTGGCGCAGACCCTGGGCGCGACCGCGCTCCGCGGCCTGATCAACAACGCCGGCGTCACGCACCGCGCGGGGATCGATGAGACCGGGCGGGCCGACTGGGATCGTGTCCTCGCCGTGAACCTCACCGGCCCGATGCTCGGGATGCGCGCACTGGCGCCGCTGATGGGCGAAGGCTCGTCGATCGTGAACGTCGGCTCGGTCGCCGGGCTGACCGGCCATTACACGGCCGCCTACACCGCCTCCAAATGGGGCCTGCGCGGACTGTCGCGGGTCGCCGCCACCGAGTACGGGCCGCGCGGCATCCGGGTCAACACCATCCATCCCGGTTTCATCGAGACCGACATGACCGCGAACGCCCCCGCCGCGATGCGGGAGGCGCAGCTCGAGCTGACGCCGCTGGAACGGCTCGGCGAGGCCGCGGATGTGGCGGGCCTGGCCGTCTTCCTGATCTCGGACGCGTCCCGGTACATCTCGGGCGCCGACCTCCCCGTCGACGGAGGCTATGCGGCCTCCGCCGGAGCCAAACACCTCGCAGACCGCATCGCGGCCGGCGCGACGATCACGACGACGTAAGGAGTCCTCCCGTGTTCATGTACTTCCCGACCAACTACGTCTGGAGCCTCGCCGTCGTCGCGACCCTCAACAACGGCGGCTACATCGACGAGGTCGACCGGGCGTGCAAGCCGGTGCTGCTCGCCGCCCAGAACGGCGACGACGCCGGCACGGCCGAGCTGTACGCCTCGTGGGAGGCCGTCGCCGACCGGCTCATCGCCAAGGCCCGCGCCGACGAGACGGCCGGACACCGGATCGGCGCGGGGGAGACGTACTACCGGGCGTCGCTCTACACCTCGCAGGCCGAGCGCCTGCAGTCGCCGCGGTGGGAGGGCCGCAACGCGGCATATCAGAAGTCGATCGACCTCCTGCTGAAGCACGTGGAGCTCAGCGGTGTCCCGCTGACCCGTGTGGAGGTACCGTACGAGGACTCGTCGCTGCCCGGCTACTTCTACCGCGCCCCGGGCGACGGGCCGCATCCCGTGATCATCCAGTGGAACGGCCTGGACTCGACCAAGGAGATGATGTACTACTCCGGCTTCCCGGCGATGCTGGCCGAGCGCGGGATCTCCACCCTCATGATCGACACCCCAGGATCGGGGGAGGCACTCCGCCTGCGCGGCCTCACCGCCCGCTACGACACCGAGGTCTGGGCGGCGGCGATCGTCGACTGGATCGAGGCGAACACCGACGAGCTCGGCGCCGATCCCGCGCGGATCGGCATCGTCGGCTGGTCGCTCGGCGGCTATTACGCCCCGCGGGCGGCCGCGTTCGAGAAGCGGCTCGCGCTGGCCGTGGCCTGGGGCGCGAACCACGACTGGGCCGCGGTCCAGGAGGCGCGACGCAACCGCGAGGGCGAGAACCCGGTTCCGCACTACTGGGACCACGTCTTCTGGGTGTGGGGCGTGAACGACATGGACGAGTTCATCGCCAAGACGAGCCCGATGCACCTGAACGGCGTCGCCGAGCACATCACGGCTCCGCTGCTCATCACCCACGGCGCCGGCGACCGGCAGATCCCGGTGCGCTACGCCCACGAGACGTACGAACAGGCGGTGAACAGCCCGCGTCGCGAGCTGCGGATCTTCGATGACCCGGAGGGCGGCACCGAGCACATCTCCATCGACAACATGCCGTACGTGGCCGGCATCATCGCCGACTGGGTCGCCGAGACATTCGAAGCGCTGATTCCCGCGCACCCGTGACGTTCGGGACCCCCGAGATTCGTCACGAATGTCACGTCGTCGTCGTCGGCACCGTCTCGTAGCGGGTGAGGCTCGCCGGTCCCACCTGCTCTGACGAGAGCAGCGTCAGCAGCCGTCCGTCGGGGAAGAGCCTCCTGCCCGCCCCCACCGCCGTCGGGAAGGTCAGCAGTCGGTACTCGTCGACGCGGCCCGCGGCCTCCAGCTGCGCGATGAGCGAACCGCTCCCGATAACGACCACGTCGCGCTCCGCCAGCGTCTCGTCGAGCCACGTGTCGAGGTCGGCCGGCTGACGGGTGCCGGACCACCGTGCGACGTCGAGCTCGCTTCCGCTCAGCACGGCCTTCGACGCCCGGTTCATGGCCTGCGAGAACGGGTCGTCGCGGGCGGGCCACAGCGTGCTGAAGTGCTCCCAGGTGCGGCGGCCGAACAGCAGGACGCCCGTCTCCAGGATCTCGCCCAGCCGGAACTTGTCGCCGGCGACGCCCTGCGGCCCGAACCGCATCGCCCAGGCGCCGAACGGCGTTCCGTCGCTGCCGTCCGGATCCTCCACGACACCGTCCAGCGTGATGAACTGCACGACGATCAGCTTTCCCATGATGTCCTCCTCATCGTGACGCCCGAAGCGGCGTCACCAGGAGATACGAACGAGGAGGCCGGGATTCATCGCACGGCCGCGAACTCCTCGAACAGGCCGAACAGTCGCGGGTCCTGGTACACGAGGATCTGTGCGATGGCGCCCGCCTCGTCGCCCTCGAAAAGCTGGACCGTGTGCGGCTCGCGCGCCTCGCCGACGCCGCGGTAGAGCAGGAATCCCGGCCGGTCGGCCGCCGAGACGGGCTCTGTCGACCACTGCGTGCCGCGCCAGGCGAACAGGTGCGCCATGAAGGCCAGGTAGGGCTCCACCCCGACCGACCACTCGGGCACCGGCGGCATCTCGAACACGACGTCGTCGGCGACGAGCGAGGCCAGGGCCGGGACGTCTGCCCGCTCGATCGCCCGCGCATACCGTTCGACGGCGGTCGGCGCGAGCGGGTGCGGCCGCCGTACGCCCTCGCTCACGGCGGCCCGCGCGCGCTGCAGGGCGGAGTTCGCGGACGCCACCGACACCTCCAGCACCGCCGCGGTCTCGGCCGCCGAGAGGCCCATCACCTCGCGCAGCACGAAGGCGCCACGCTGAATCGGCGAGAGCGACTGCAGCATCGCGGTGACGGCGAAGCGCACCTCTTCGCGGCGCTCCGTCGCTCGTTCGACCTCCGACTCGGCAGCCCAGCCGGTGGGTGCGGGCAGCAGCCACGGCACGTCGAACGCGGGCACCAGCGGTGCGCCGACCTCCAGCCCCGGCTCGCGGAGATCGCGCGGCAGCGGGCGGCGCGGCGCCTCCCGCAACCGGTCGAGGCAGACATTGCGGGCGATCCGGTAGCACCAAGTGGCGAGCGATCCTCTGGCGGGATCGTACGAGTCCCGCGCACGCCAGGCGCGCTCGAGGGCGTCTTGCACCGCGTCCTCCGCGTCGAAGGGCGAGCCGAGCAGCTGGTAGCAGAACGCGGTGAGCGGGCGGCGCAGGCCGCCGAGCTCCTCCTCGAGACCCGTCACCCGCCCGATCCTATGCGCTCGGATGCGCACACGACCTCCACCGAGGTGCTCCTCATCAGGCTCCGAGGTTTTCATGCGCACCGCGTAACCCTTCGCACCCTCCCGACGATTACCCCGATATGGCCCCCGTCTCCGCCTCCGCCGCCCTCGCAGCCCCCGGGAGGGCGGCGGACGGCTCGGGTGCCGTCGCGGCGCACTCCACGACCCCCGTCGTGGCCGCCGCCCTCCGTCCGACCACCTCCGCCGCGCCAACCCCCCTGGGCGCCGGTCTCCGCTCCGGCTCGCCCGTCGAGCCGGCGGGCCGACGGACGGTCTAGGACGATGGACCACTGCCTGCCGCACGCTCGGGCGCTCGCGGCAGGCAGTGGTGGGGCCGTCGCGCTAGAGTGGCGATTCGTGACGGCGCGACGGAGCTCGGGGGCAGCGAGTGTCGACGCTGCCGCTCGGGATGACGCCGGGTCGACGGCGGCCGTCTTCACCGATGCCTACCGTGCGCTCGCCGCACCGGTGCTCGCGTACCTCCGCTCGCAGGGCGTCGAGGATCCGGAGGCTGTGACCCAGGACGTCTTCGTCGCGCTGTACCCGCGCCTGGACACGCTCACGGGAGGCGGTGACGGCCTCCGCACCCTCGTCTTCAGCATCGCCCACGCCCGCGTCGTCGATCATCACCGTCGCCGCGCCCGAGCGCCTGAGCCGGTCGAGTACGACCCGCGCACGGACTCCCGCTCGGCGCCGTCGGCCGAGGACGATGTGGTGGGCGGGGCGACCGGGGTCGGCCAGCTCATCGAGAGGCTCGCGCCCGAGTACCGCGACGTCATCGCCCTGCGGATCCTGGCGGAGCTCACGATCGACGAGGTCGCGCAGCTCCTGGGCCGCAGCCCGGGAGCTGTGAAGCAGCTGCAGCGCAGGGCACTGATCGCCCTCCGTCGAGAGCTCGCCGTCGAGGCGGAGGTGACCCGATGAGCGCAGGACGGCCGAACGAGGTCGACCCCGTCCTGCGCCTGCTGCGCGAGGCGGACCTCGACGGCGACGCCGCGCTCACCGCCGCTCTGGAGGAGCTCAGGGAGGCCGTGCCCGCCGAGGCTCCGGAGCCCGCGCGCCACGTCGCCCGGCTGCTGTCGGGGCGCCGCGGTCGTGTGACGTGGTCGGCGCGCAGCTCCCGGCGGACCACCACGGTCGTCGTCCTGGCCCTCGTCCTGGCGGGCGGGGCCTCCGCCGCCGCTGCGGCGAGTCCGGGCTTCCACGCGGTCGTCGGCCGCGTGACGACGGTCTTCGACCACCTCGTCGGCGTCCCCGCTTCCGCTCCGGCCGGGCAGGCCCCGACCGAGAAACCGGCCGCGCCGCCCAACGCCGGGGCGGATCCGGTCGCGGACGAGACTCAACGAAACGCGGATCGGCGGCCCGAAGCCGGGTCGGGTCGGGAGGCCCCTGGATCGTCGGGGGACGCGTCGGATCGAGGGACCCGTCGCACCGTGGACGGCGACCGGGCCTCAGCGGCCGACGGCGCAAGCGGCATCGACGGCGCGGGCGGGCTCACGGACCAGGCCGGGGCCGACGGGCAGCCCCCGCTCGGCGTGGCCGCGGTGCAGTCGACGCGGGGAGGCGGACCGGGCTCGCAGGGCTCTGACGGCCATCGCTCCGCTTCCTCGGGCTCGAGCGCTGGCAGTGCTGGCGCGGGCGGTGCGGGTGCGGGCGGTGCGGGTGCGGGCGGAGCGGGTGCGGGCGGAGCGGGTGCGGGCCGTGCGGGCGACGGCGGCTCCGGCGCGACCTGGGCACGCGCCGGCGGTTCCGGTGCCGGTGACTCGGGTGCCGACGGCTCGGGCACCGACCAGCCCGCTGCACTGGGCCCCGCTCCGCGCACCTCGTCCGCCCGCGAGTGGGTCGCGGCTCCGCGGAAGTCTGCCGCGCCACCGACGGGGGCGGCGATGCCGACGAGCGCGGCCCCGACGACGACCTCAGCGCCGCCGACGGATGGCGCCCCCGTCACCGCCGCGGTGGCCTCCGGCGCACCGGACGCCACCGACTCCGACGACTGACCCGCGGGCGACCTCCACCCCCCGGGGCTCTCCACCGCCCCGGCGCTCCACCGCCCCATCCCTCCACCCCCACCGCCCCGGCGCTCCACCGCCCCATCCCTCCACCCCCACCGCCCCGGCGCTCTACCGCCCCATCCCTCCACCCCCACCGCCCCGGCGCTCTACCGCCCCATCCCTCCACCCCCACCGCCCCGGCGCTCTACCGCCCCATCCCTCCACCCCCACCGCTCCACCGCTCCACCGCTCCACCGCCCAGCCCCCCCAGTGCCCCTCCGTCCCGGACGCGGCTAGGGTGTGCGGTGGCGGCGGGTGTGAGGAGGTCCGATGCGCGTCGTGGCATGGCTGAAGCGGCACGATCCCGATTTCGCCGCGCTGCGCCGTGCCGGGCGTGCGGCGATCGTCATGCCGCTGCTCTTCGCGTTCGGCGGGCTGGTGATCGGCAGTTCGGACGTGGCGACCTTCGCCGCGTTCGGGTCGTTCGCGATGCTGCTGCTCGTCGACTTCAGCGGACCGCTGCTCGACCGCGTGCAGGCCCAGCTCGGGCTGGCCGTGGCAGGCGCCGTGCTCGTGTGCGTCGGCACGCTCCTCTCCAGACCTGTCTGGCTCTCTGCCGTCGCCATGGCGGTGGTCGCCTTCGTGGTGCTCTTCGCCGGGTCGGTGAGCTCGGTGATGGCCTCGGCGAGCACGTCGCTGCTCCTGGCGTTCATCCTGCCGGTCACGCTCCCCGGCACGGTCGCGTCGCTCGGCCCGCGGCTGCTGGGCTGGGGGATCGCGTCGGTCGTCGCCGTCGTCGCCATCGTCGTGCTGTGGCCGGCCCCGACCCGCGAGCCGTTGCGGGGTCCCGCCGTCGACGCGTGCCGCGCGCTCGCCGCCCGGCTGCGTGCCGAGGCGGCTGCGATGCTCCGGGCGGGCAACCCCGAGTTGGCCGCCCAGCGCGACAGCGCGACCGGGGAGGCCGACGCGGCCGTCGCAGCGCTGCACCGGTCGTTCCTCGACACGCCGTACCGGCCGACCGGGCTCAGCACGTCCGCGCGCACCATCGTCCGGCTGGTGGACGAGCTGACCTGGCTGAACGCCGTCATCGAGCAGTTCGAGCATGTCCGCATCCCGGCGGCCGCTCCCGGAGGCGCCGTGCACGTCGCTGCCTTCGAGGTCAAGAGCGCGGCGGCCGCCGTGCTGGATCGCGGCGCTGAGCTCCTGGGCCGGCACGGCGGCGACCCTGCGGAGCTCGAGGCGGCGCTCGACCTCCTGGGCGAGGCCCGCGGTGCCGTGGAGGCCGCGACCATGGCCCTCCCGGTCACCGGTGCGACGGAGGAGGGCGGCCGCGTCGCCGACCGCGTCCTCGCCTCCCTCGATCCCGGCTTCCGGGCGCAGGAGCTCGCCCAGGCGACCACGGCCGTCGCGGTCAACATCGCGCTCACCGCGCGGGCGGAGCGCCGCTCCTGGTGGCAGCGGGTGATGGGCCGTCAGCCGGGCGGCCTGGCCGGCCCGGTGGCGGTCGCGGCGGAGCGCGCGAGCGGATTCGTCGGCTGGAACTCGGTCTGGCTGCGCAACAGCATCCGCGGCGCCGTCGCCCTCGGGCTCGCCGTGCTGCTGGCCAACCTGACCGGCGTGCAGCACTCGTTCTGGGTGGTGCTCGGCACGCTGTCCGTGCTGCGGTCGAACGCCTTGAGCACCGGCCAGACCGTGCTGCGCGGCGTGATCGGAACCGCGGTCGGGGTGCTGCTCGGTGCCGCTGCGATGCTCGCGATCGGCGACAACCGGGTGGTCATCTGGGTGCTCCTGCCGATCGCCATCCTGGTGGCCGGGATCGCCCCGGCCGCGATCTCGTTCGCGGCCGGCCAGGCGGCGTTCACGATCCTCCTCGTGCTGCTCTTCAACCTCATCGCGCCGTCGGGGTGGACGGTCGGGCTCATCCGGATCGAGGACATCGCCCTCGGGTGTGCGGTGAGCCTCCTCGTCGGGGCGCTGTTCTGGCCGCGCGGGGCTGCGGCGGCGCTGAGGCAGGCGCTCGCACAGGCCTACACCGCGAGCCTGGACTACCTGGCCGCGTCCGTCGCGTTCGGGCTGGGCCGCTGCGATGCCGCGGCGCACGACGGCCCGGAGCCCCGCGTTCAGTCGCTCCGGGCCGCGGCCGCCGCTCGGCGGCTGGACGACGCGTTCCGCACGTATCTGGGGGAGCGCGGAAGCAAGCGCCGGCCCCTCGCCGAGGTCTCGGCCTCCGTCAACGGCGTCGCCGGTGTGCGGTCGGCGGGCGATGCGATCCTGGACCTCTGGCGGGGACAGGAGGCCGTCGACGCCGACCGGGCGGCCGCCCACCGCGCGCTGGACGCTTCGCTCGCGCGGCTCGACGATTGGTACGCGCGCTTGGCCGCGGGGCTGGTCGAGCGGCGCACGCCGCCCCCTCCCGAACCCGCCGACGCCTCCGCACGCTCGCGGCTCGCCGACGCGGTCGAGCGCGACCTCGGCGACGAGCACGGGACGGTCACCGCGACCGCGGTGCGGATCGTCTGGACGGGCGACTACCTCGACGTCGTCCGGCGGCTGGAGGCCGTCATCGTCGGCCCGGTCGACGCCCTCGGCGCCGACCTCCCCGCCCCCATCGAGACGTGAGCAGTCGCGGGAATCGGCCGCGCAGATTCGGCGATCTCTCACGTCTCGGCGGCGGTGGAGTCTGCTGTAGCCGCGCGGGGGATCCGGGGGTTACATTGTGCGCGACATCGGCCGGCGGTGACCGCGCGCGGTGTGCGGGAGGTGGTCGGCGTGAGCACGACGAGACGGGCCCTTCCGGCGTTCGGCGGGCTGTCGGCGCCGGCGCAGCTGACGGTCGAGGGCGCCGGGATCGTCTGCGGTGCGGCGGTGTTCGTCGTCGTCGGGGTGGTGGCGCTGCTGCTGTTCTGGGGCCGCACCCTCCCGATCGCAGGTCCGGACTCGCTCGGCCAGTTCGTCGCGATCGCCGGCGGGATCATCGCCTTCCTGGCCTACCTCACCGGGAGGCTGTGGCGGCGTGAGGGGCTGACGCCGTTCCAGACGACGGGGGAGGCGCGTCCAGCGCCGCAACCTCGGTCGCAGGCTCCCTCGGCGCTGGGGTCGCGGCATCGCTCCGCGCTGCCCTTGAGCTCCACCGCGGGAGTCGACATCTTCGACACCTTCGCGATCGCCCTCGCGCACGGCATCCTCGCGCTGCTCGGCTGGCTCGTCCTGGGCGCCGTGCTGGCCAACGGCTTCCAGGACGCCACCGTCTATCACCTCTCGGCGACAGCGCTCGCCGCGGCCGCGGCGGGAGTCACCGGCTACGCGGTGTTCCTCTCCGCCGCCCGGATGGACCTCATGCGGCTCTCGACGGTGCTCGCCGAGTTCGCCGTGGTCGGCATCCTGACCTCCATGCTGAGCGCCCCGGATCCGCACTGGTGGCAGCTGCACCTCAGCGCGCTCGGGATGACGCAGAGCGTGTCGTCCCTCGCCTTCAACCTGACGCTGATCATCGCCGGCGTCATCGTCACCGCGATCGCGCGGTACGCCACGGATGCGCGCGGCATCGAGGACCCGAGACGGAGGTCGGCCGTGCTGCGCGTGCGGGTCGGGCTCATCCTGATCGGCGTGCTGCTGGCGGGAGTCGGCGTCTTCACACTGAACATCTCCGTGACCTTGCACAACGTGTCGGCCGTCGGGATGGTGCTGGTGTTCGCGCTGGTGGTGTTCTGGGTGCGTGGGGCGCTGCCGAACGCGCCGCGGTCGTTCTTCGTGCTCGGCTACGTGTTCTTCGGCGCGATCGTGCTGATGCTGGTGTTCTTCGCGGTCGGCTACTACGTGCTGACCGCCGCCGAGCTCGTCGCCGGCGTCCTGGTGTTCAGCTGGCTCATCGTCTACCTGCGCGTGAGCGGTGCCGCCGCGGAGGAAGCGGCGAACGTACACGTCGTCGAGGACTAGTGCGTTCCTTCGACAGCGTGTACAGGAAACGGCGTCGCGGCGCCGCCTAGCATCCTCGTGACCCGATGGAGGAGTTGATAGCAATGGACAGCATCGAACGTGACGTCGTCATCGTCGGCGCTGGAGCCTCCGGCCTCACGGCCGCGACGCAGCTGAAGAAGGCCGGACTGAGCGTGGCCGTCCTGGAGGCCAGGGACCGCGTCGGCGGCCGCCTCTGGACGAACGACATCGACGGCGCGACGCTGGAGATCGGCGGCCAGTGGGTGTCGCCCGACCAGGACGCGCTCATCGAGACCCTGGACGAACTGGGGCTGGAGACCTACTCCCGGTACCGCGAGGGGATCAACATCTACCTCGGCGAGAACGGCGCGCGGCGCACGTTCGAGGGTGAGATCTTCCCGGTCGCCCCGGCCACCGAGAAGGAGATCGTCGGTCTGATCGAGCGCCTCGACGCGCTCGTCGCCGAGATCGACCCCGACCGGCCGTGGGAGCACCCGCAGGCCAAGGAGCTGGACGAGATCTCGTTCCGCCGCTGGCTGGAGACGCAGACCGACGACGAGGAGGCCCGCCTCAACATCGGCATGTTCATCGCCGGCGCGATGCTCACCAAGCCCGCGCACGCGTTCTCGGCGCTGCAGGCCCTCCTGATGGCGGCCAGCGCGGGGAGCTTCAGCAACCTGGTCGACGCCGACTTCATCCTCGACAAGCGCGTGAAGGGCGGCCTGCAGCAGGTTCCGCTGCTGCTCGCCGAGCGCCTCGGCGACGACGTGCACCTGAACGCGCCGGTGCGCACCCTGCGCTGGGACGAGTCGGGCGCCGGCGAGTCGGGTGTCACCGCGATCGCCGACGGTGTGGAGGTCCGCGCCCGGTTCGCGATCCTCGCGGTCCCTCCGGTGCTGATCAGCCGCATCTCCTACGACCCGCCGCTGCCGCGCCGCCAGCAGCAGCTGCACCAGCATCTGTCGATGGGCTTCGTCATCAAGGTGCACGCCGTCTACGAGACGCCGTTCTGGCGCGAGCAGGGCTACAGCGGCACAGCGTTCAGCCCGTACGAGCTCGTGCACGAGGCGTACGACAACAGCTACCACGGCGACCCGCGCGGAACGCTGGTCGGCTTCGTCTCGGACGAGGAGGCCGACGAGGTGTTCCGGCTCTCGCCGGAGGAGCGCAAGGCGCGCATCCTCGAGTCGCTGTCGCACTACTACGGCGTCGAGGCGCTCAGCCCCGTCGTCTACTACGAGAGCGACTGGGGCAGCGAGGAGTGGACGCGCGGCGCCTACGCAGCCAGCTTCGACATGGGCGGCCTCGCGCGGTACGGCTCGGACCTCCGCGCCCCGGTCGGCCCCATCCACTTCTCCTGCAGCGACATGGCAGGCAAGGGCTACCAGCACGTGGACGGCGCGATCCGCGTCGGCCGCGAGACGGCGGCGGCGATCGTCGCCGCCGTGCAGCCGGCCCGGTAGGCCCCTCAGACCGCGCGCGGCCAGTCGTGGATGGCCGCGCGCACCACTCCCGGTCGGCCGGGACGCGCACCGTCGTGGGATGCGCGTCCCGGCCGCCGGCGCATCCGCGCTCGCCCGCCCTCCCGGATCGTCGAAGGGCACGCAAACGCCCCTGAAACGTGCGGACAAGGGCGACGAGGTGCCCCTCGGCGGTGGAGTGCGGCCGGGCGCCTCAGCTTCGAACGCGCCCTAATGCTTGTGTAGTCTCTCCGTGAGATGCGAAATGTCGCATGGGTCATGTATCGTCGTACCCACGAGCTGATGTTGAATCATCCGTCGGCTCGCTGGTAGACGGAGGCGCGAACGGGTACGCACCTCCTGTCGATCACCATGCTGCTCCTAGTGCAGCGCTTCGATGCCCCCAGCCGGTCGGGTTCCGCTGGGGGCATCACCCGTTCCCCGCGCGTGCCGGCAGCGCATTCGTCACGAATGTCGACTTTCGTGCCACGAAACAGCGCATTCGTCACGAATGTCGACTTTCGTGCCACGAAACAGCGCATTCGTCACGAATGTCGCGCCGCGCGGGGCGTTTGTGCCGCGCGACGTGCAGCACAGGGGGTGCGAGATTCGTCACGAATGTCGACTTTCGTGCCACGAAACGGCGCATTCGTCACGAATGTCGCGCCGCGCGGGGCGTTTGTGCCGCGCGACGTGCAGCACAGGGGGTGCGAGATTCGTCACGAATGTCGACTTTCGTGCCGCGAAACAGCGCATTCGTCACGAATGTCGACATTCGTGCCGCGAAACAGCGCATTCGTCACGAATGTCGCGCCGCGCGCGGGGCCCCCGCGCCGCGCGTGCAGGTGCCGCACCCCGCCGCGCGGCTGCGCTCAGAGCGCGGCGATCGTCCAGGAGGCGGTGGTCGACTGGCCGGGGGCGAGCACGATCAGGTCGGTGCCCGAGTTGTAGGCGTCGGGCGGGCAGGTCATCGGCTCGACAGCGAGGCCCAGCCGGCTCTGCTCTGGTACGTCGCGGTCGGCGGTGTGGATCTGCACCCACGGGCACGCCTCGTCCCACGTCATCGCGACGCCGGTCCCTTCGGCCGAGCGCAGGGCGACAGTGGTGCGACCGTCGGCGGCCGGCAGCAGGCCCGTGAACGCGTGGTCGATGAAGGTGTCGGCGATCGCGCGCGGCGCACGGAAGTCGAAGACGCCGCCGCCCTCGACGGCCACGTCGGCGAGCCCGATCGGGATGAGGCGGTCCTCCGTCACGGTCAGCACATCCGAAGCGGGGAGCTCGAGCGTCCAGTCGTCGACCCTGCCGTCGCCCGCGACGAGGTACGGGTGCGGGCCGGTGCCCCACGGCGCCGGGGAGGGGCCGGAGTTCGTCCCCGTGACCGTGGTGTGCAGGCCGTCCTCGTCGAGCTCGAACGCGACGGCCACCTCCACGCGGTGCGGGTAGCCGTCCTGCGCCTCGATGGTCGCCGCCAGGGTGACGCTGCTGGCCGAGCGGTCGACGGCGGTGAAGTCGAGCCAGGCCGCGAGACCGTGCAGCGCGTGGCCGCGGCCGGGTTCGGTGAGAGCGAGCTGCTGCGTCGCACCGTCGAAGGTGTACCGCCCGTCGACGACCCGGTTGGGCCAGGGCGCGAGCGTCGCGCCGCGGAAGACCGGACGCACGTCGTCGGCGTCGAAGGGGACCACGAGGCGGCGCCCGCGGTGCTCCAGCGTGCGGAGCGAGGCGCCGACCGAAGCGATCGTCGCGTGGTAGTCGCCGGCGGTCAGGCCGTAGTGGGTGCCGGAGAGGGGGATGGTCATCCGCCCATTCTGGCCGGAACCACCCGGCGGCCACGAATCCCGGTGCAGCCCGCCGAGTCCCACCGAGAACGCCGACAACCGCCGAGTACCGCCGAGTACGTACGGATTCGGGCGAAAACCACCCGGCACCCAGACCGTTCGCGCGCTCGGCGGCGTGTGACGCGCGCGAAACCTGGGGAAACCTGCGGGAAACCACGCGTCGGTACCGTCCTGTCATGGGTGATCTGTTCGGCGGCTACGGAGCGCACGCGACGCGCCGGCGACGCAGCAGCGCGCGGCCGTTCGACGAGATGTTCACCGACGCCCGCGGGGCGGTCGCCGAACGTACCCGCCCCGCCTACCGCGAGCTCTACACGGCGCTCGCCGCGCTGACCCAGGAGGAGCTCCGCGGCCGGACGGAGGCCTTGGCCAGCTCGTATCTCGCCCAGGGCGTCACGTTCGACTTCGCAGGCGAGGAGCGGCCGTTCCCCCTCGACGCCGTCCCCCGGGTGATCGAGCAGGCCGAGTGGGCGGGCATCGAGCGGGGTGTGCAGCAGCGGGTGCGAGCGCTCGAAGCGTTCCTCAGCGACGTCTACGGCGCGCAGAACGCGGTTCGCGACGGCGTCATCCCGGCCGGTCTCATCACGTCGTCCGCGCACTTCCACCGCGCCGCCGCGGGGGTCGAGAGCGCCAACGGCGTGCGCATCCAGGTCTCGGGCATCGACCTCGTCCGCGACGAGCAGGGCGGCTGGCGGGTGCTGGAGGACAACGTGCGCGTCCCCAGCGGTGTCTCGTACGTGATCTCCAACCGCCGGGTGATGGCGCAGACCCTCCCAGAGCTCTTCACGTCGATGCGCGTGCGTCCAGTCGGCGACTACCCGTACCGCCTGCTTCAGGCGCTCAAGGCGAGCGCGCCGGGCGGGATGGACAACCCGAACGTCGTGGTGCTCACACCGGGCGTCTACAACTCGGCGTACTTCGAGCACACCCTCCTCGCCCGCCTGATGGGGGTGGAGCTGGTGGAGGGCCGCGACCTGTTCTGCTCGGGCGGCACAGTGTGGATGCGCACGACCTCGGGTCCGCAGCGCGTCGACGTGATCTACCGCCGCATCGACGACGAGTTCATCGACCCGCTGCAGTTCCGGGTGGACTCGGTGCTCGGCACCCCGGGGCTGATGCTCGCCGCCCGCCTGGGCACCGTCACGATCGCCAACGCGGTCGGCAACGGCGTCGCCGACGACAAGCTCGTCTACACCTACCTCCCCGACCTGATCCGCTACTACCTGGCGGAGGACGCGATCCTCCCCAACGTCGACACCTGGCGGCTGGAGGAGCCGGAGGCCCTGGCAGAGGTGCTCGACCGGCTCGACGAGCTGGTGATCAAACCGGTCGACGGGTCAGGCGGCAAGGGGCTCGTGATCGGCCCGGACGCCGACCGCGCGCAGCTGGCTCGGCTGCGGGCTCAGCTCCTCGCGGATCCGCGCGGCTGGATCGCCCAGCCCGTCGTGCAGCTCTCGACCATCCCGACGCTCGTGGACGACGGGATGCGCCCTCGGCACGTCGACCTCCGGCCGTTCGCGGTGAACGACGGACGCGATGTCTGGGTCCTCCCCGGCGGGCTGACGCGCGTCGCCCTGGCGGAGGGGCAACTCGTCGTGAACAGCAGCCAGGGCGGCGGTTCGAAGGACACCTGGGTGGTGGGCGCCGCCGGTCTCGATCCCGTCGCGGACGCCCGGCCGCCGGAACCGTACGCGCGGGTGGAGGGGCGGGGCGTGCCCGCTCTCGTGGCCGACCAGGCCACCGCACCGCCGCTGTCCGCGCCGGAGCACTCCGAGCAGGACGCACCCCGTACCGACCAGCAGCAGCAACAGCAGCAGCAACGGCCGGTCACGTCGCCCGAGACCGTCCAGGTCGCGCGGAAGGAGACCCTCTGATGCTCAGCAGGATCGCGTCGTCGCTGTTCTGGATCGGCCGGTACGTCGAACGCGCCGACGGCACGGCCCGCATCCTCGACGTGCACCTGCAGCTGCTGCTGGAGGATCCGTGGATCGACGAGGACACGGCATGCCGCTCCCTGCTCGGCGTGATGGGGTCCGCGGCCACGGCAGGACCGATCACGCGGGAGGATGTGCTGCGCATCCTCGCGGTCGACCGCGGCACGCCGGCCTCCATCGGGTACTCGCTCACCTCGGCGCGCGAGAACGCCCGGCGCGCGCGCGAGATCGTGTCGAGTGAGCTGTGGGAGTGTCTCAACACCACCGCTGCGCGGGTTCCACGGCGGGTCGCCGGCGACAAGGTTCACGACTTCTTCACCTGGGTGCGCGAGCGCACGGCGCTCGCGGTGGGGATCATGGACTCCGGCGCGAGCCGCGACGAGGCCTTCCACTTCTTCACCCTCGGCCGCAGTCTGGAGCGCGCCGACATGACCGCGCGGCTGCTCGCCACGCGCTCGCTGACGGAGGCCAGCGGTCCCAGCTGGACGACGATCCTGCGCTCGTGCGGCGCCTACGAGGCCTATCTGCGCACCTATCGAGGGGTGCCGTCGACGCGGAACGCCGCCGAGTTCCTGCTGCACGATCGGCTCTTCCCCCGGTCGATCCTGTACGCGGTGACGCGTGCGGTCGACAGCCTGCGCGACATCGAGCCGCGGCACGAGCGCGCCGGCGTCTCCGACCGTGCGGTGCGACTGCTCGGCCAGGTGCAGAGCGAGCTCGAGTTCCGGCCGGTCGCGGAGGTGCTGGACGACCTCCCCGCGTACATGTCGAGCATCCAGGACGCCACCAGTGCGGCGACGTCGGCGATCACCCAGCGCTACTTCCCGGAGAGCTCCGCGCCGAGTTGGACGGGGGAGCGGTCGTGAAGCGCCTCCGGGTGACGCACTCCACGGGGTACCGGTACGGAGCCGAGGTGTCGGCCTCCTACAACGAGGCACGGATGCTCCCGGTCACCGGCGAGCGGCAGCTGGTGCTTCACTCGTCGCTCGACGTGCAACCGGTGTCGTCGCACCATCAGTACACCGACTACTGGGGGACCCGCGTGCTCGCGTTCGACGTGCTGAACCCGCACCGCGAGCTCACCATCACGGCGACCAGCCTGGTGGAGGTGCTGTCGGCCGAACCCGGAGCGGGAGCGCCGGGACGGGTCGGCCCGGACCGCGAGGAGCTCGCCGCGACGGTCGTGCGGTCGGGGGAGTGCGTGCAGCAGTTGCGGCAGACGCTGCTGACCGACCCTCCCGCGTCCCTGGTCGCTCTGGCGGCGGAGGCCGGCGCCGGGGCCGCGGGCGACGACCCCTGCGCGACCGCGCACGCCATCGCGGTCGCCGCCGGCGCGGCGATGACGTACGAGAGCGGGGTCACCGGGGTGCGCACGACGGCCAGGGAGGCCTGGGAGTCGCGCGGCGGCGTCTGCCAGGACATCGCCCACGTGGCCATCGGGGCGCTGCGCTCCGCCGGCATCCCGGCCCGCTACGTGTCCGGCTACCTGCACCCGAAGGCCGACGCGGCCGTGGGCGAGACCGTGGTCGGGGAGTCGCACGCCTGGGTCGAGTGGTTCTGCGGCGAGTGGCACGGGTACGACCCGACGAACGGAATCGAGATCGGCGACCGGCACGTGCGCGTCGGCCACGGCCGCGACTACACCGACGTCGCCCCGCTGCGCGGCGTGTATTCGGGGGCGGCGGAGTCGGAGCTGTTCGTGTCGGTGTCGATCACCCGGGAGGCGTGAGCGGAGGCGGCGATCCCTCGCTAGCTGAACGACCGGTAACGATCGGCCCGTCGGGGTTGCCGGAGGAGACAGGTCGGTTTGAATGGGGTCATGCGTAGTGTCGGCTGGTCGTTGTTCGGGTTCGCGTTGGTCGTCGGCGCCGTCGCGCTGGGCGCGCTCACGACGCCGGCCGTCGACCACGGACTCGCTACCGTCGCCGTGGGGCACCACGACGGGTTCACCCGGCGGCAGTGGGTGGATCTCGCCATCGCCGCGCTCTTCTTCATCGCCGCGGCGGCTGCGGCCGGCGCCCTGATCGTCACCCGCCTGCGCGCCTCCGTGCGCGGCGGCGACACCCCCGCAGCGCCGCCCACCCCTCCCGCCACCGTCGAGGCCTGAAGCGCGCACCCTCCGCCGCGCCGCCGCGCGCGCCACATTTGCGCCAAATGTGGCGCTTCGCGCCCCCTAACGCAGCATTTGCGGCAAATCTCACCACCTCCCGGGAGGGGCACATTTGCGCCGAATGTGGCGTTAGGAGGCTCGAGACGCAGCATTTGCGGCAAACGCGGCCACCCGGCGGGGGAGGGGCGCGCCTACTCGACGGCGCGCAGCGCGGCGTAGAGGTCGGCGCGTGCGGCGAAGCCGCCGAGGTCGCTGCCCAGCAGGCGCTCGGCGTCCGCGACGCGCGCGCGCAGGGTGTGCCGGTGCATGCCGAGCTGGCGGGCGGCGACGTCGTACACGCCGTCGGCGTCCAGCCAGGTGCGCAGGATCCCCGGCAGCGCAGGGTCGGCCTCCGCCAACGGCGCAAGGGCGGTCGCCGCGACCGCGCGCGCGTCCGGGGTCTGCAGCAGGGCGAGCATCCCCGCCGCCGCCACGTCGTCGAACGACGGGACCGGCTCATCGGGCGTCGAGCGTCGCGCCGCCACCCCGGCCTGCGTCACTCCCGAGGCCAGAGCGTCGAGCGCGACGGGAGCGGAGGATCCGCCGCGCAGCTCGAAGCGCGCGGCGAGTCGGGCGACCGTCTCCGGTGCCGCGCCGACGACGACGAGCTCCTGGCCGTCGCGGGCGAAGAAGCCGTCGCCGTCGGCCTCCAGCCAGTCCGCGGCGGCGGCACCCGCGGCACCGTGCAGCACCGTCACGCGCGCCGGCCCATCGGGCAGAGCGCCGAGAACGGGTTCGGCGATTGTCTCCGCGAGCGCGTGCTCCCCGGCGAGGAGGGCGCGCCAGACGGCCGTGCGGAGCCGGGCTCGGGCGGCATCCGTGGCACGGCTCTGCTCGAGCGCCAGACCGGCGAGCGCGACGACGCCTGTCACGACCTGCTGCGCGGCCTGGTCCAGGCCTTCCGACCCGACGGCGAGCACGCCGCGCAGGCGTCCGGCGGCGCCGAGCGTCTGCAGGGCGAACGGGCCGGCGTCCGTGCTCGCGGTTCCCGCAGCACGCCGCCGGCTGCGCAGCAGCGGCTCGGCGGCTTCCGCCAGCGCCGCGCGCGCCGGAGCGCCGAGCGCGCCGGAGGGCGCGATTCGGTCGAGCGTGCCGTCAGCGCCGAACAGCGCGACGGGGCGTTCGATCTGGCGCGCGAGCTCGCCGAGTACGGCGCCGAGCGCGTCCGGCCGCAGCGCGGCGAGCGAGATCGCGCGCGAGGCGCGCAGCGCCCAGGTGTTGCGCGCGTAGGCGTCGGCCGCCACGCGGTCGGCGACGAAGCGGGCGACGGCGATGAAAGGCGTGCGGTACGGCACTTCGAAGAGGGGGAGGCCGAGTCGGGCGCAGGCGTCGATCAGCGGGCCTGGCGTGGCCCGCACGACCTCCGTACCGAAGCCGAGGCCGGCGATCCCGTGCGACACCAGCCGGGTCACGTACGGGTCGACGTCGTCGGGTGTCCCGGTGACCAGCAGCACCTGGCCCGGCGACAGGAACGGCGTGGGGTCAGGGAGGTCGGAGCTGTGCGCCCACGACAGCGGGGCGTCGAGGTCGCCGACGTCGGCCGGGGTGAGCAGGCGCAGGCCGAGCTCGGGTCGCGCGAGGAGCTGGGCGAGGGTCGCGGGCATCGGGCACTCCATCTGCCAGGGTGTCGAATCGAGTTTCTGAAATTGTACGGTCCGTCCAGGCGCGGGTCACGCCCTGCTCCTTACGATGCCGCCATGACCATCGTTTCTCCCGCCTCTGCAGCCCTCGTCGGCGGACCCTCGCTCCCGCAGGAGCGCCGGCTCGTCACCCCCATCCCCGGACCGGAGTCGCGCAAGCGCGCCGAGCGCAAGGCCCAGGCCGTGGCCGCCGGTGTCGGCACGACCATCCCGGTCTACACCGTCGCTGCGGGCGGGGGTGTGCTCGTCGATGTCGACGGCAACTCGCTCATCGACTTCGGCTCGGGCATCGCCGTGACCGGTGTGGGCAACGCCGCCCCGCGCGTCGTCGAGGCCGTCACGCAGCAGGTCGCCGCCTTCACGCACACCTGCTTCACCGTCGCGCCCTACGATTCCTACGTCGACGTCGCCGAGGCCCTCAACCGCCTCACCCCCGGTGACTTCGTCAAGCGCAGCGCCCTCTTCAACTCGGGAGCGGAGGCCGTGGAGAACGCGGTCAAGATCGCTCGCCACTACACCGGCAAGCAGGCCGTCGTCGCCTTCGACCACGCCTACCACGGCCGCACCAACCTCACCATGGGCCTCACCGCCAAGAACCAGCCGTACAAGAACGGCTTCGGCCCGTTCGCGCCCGAGATCTACCGCGCGCCGCTCAGCTACCCGCTGCGCGACGGCGGACTGTCCGGTGCCGAGGCGGCCAAGCGCGCCATCTCGATGATCGAGAAGCAGATCGGCGCCGCCAACCTGGCCGCCGTCATCATCGAGCCCATCCAGGGCGAGGGCGGCTTCATCGTCCCGGCCGACGGCTTCCTCCCCGCGCTGCAGGAGTGGGCGAACGAGAACGGCGTCGTGTTCATCGCCGACGAGGTGCAGACCGGCTTCGCCCGCACCGGCACCATGTTCGCATCCGAGCAGTTCGGGATCGTCCCCGACCTGATCGTCACCGCGAAGGGCATCGCCGGCGGCCTCCCGCTATCGGCCGTCACCGGTCGCGCCGAGATCATGGACGCGCCGCAGATCGGCGGCCTCGGCGGCACCTACGGCGGCAACCCGCTCGCCTGTGTCGCCGCGCTCGCCGCGATCGAGACCTACGAGCAGGAGGACCTGGCCGCGCGCGCCCGCGCGATCGGCGAGATCCTGTTCGAGAAGCTGGGCGCCCTCCGCGCCGCCGATCCCCGCGTCGCCGAGGTGCGCGGCAAGGGCGCGATGGTCGCCATCGAGCTGGTGGACCCGGAGACCGGGGAGCCGGACGCCGCCCTCACCTCGAAGGTCGCTGCCGCCGCACACGCGGCCGGCGTCGTGCTGCTGACCTGCGGCACCTACGGCAACGTGATCCGCTTCCTGCCGCCGCTGAGCATCCCGGACCATCTCCTCATCGAGGGGCTGGACGTCGTCGCGGAGGCGGTGGCCAACGCATGAGCGCCGTCGACACCAGTACCACGACCCCGGAGCTGAGCGCCCGCGAGGCGGACCTCCTCTCCCGTGTTCCCAGCGGCCTGTTCATCGGCGGCGCCTGGGAGGCCGGGACCCGCGAGCAGATCCAGGTGCAGGACCCGGCGACCGGACGCGTCATCAAGCGCATCGCCAACGCGACGCCCGAGGACGGCATCCGCGCCCTCGACGCCGCCGTCGCGGCACAGGAGGCCTGGGCGGCGACCCCGCCGCGCACCCGTGCCGAGATCCTCCGCCGGGCGTTCGATCTGCTGCAGGAGCGCCGCGACGACTTCGCGCTGCTGATGACGCTGGAGATGGGCAAGCCGCTGGCCGAGGCCAACGGCGAGGTCACCTACGGCGGCGAGTTCCTGCGCTGGTTCTCCGAGGAGGCCGTGCGCATCTCCGGCCGCTACGGGCAGAACCCGGAGGGCACCGGCACCATGGTCGTGTCGCAGCGTCCCGTCGGCCCGTGCTTCTTCATCACGCCGTGGAACTTCCCGCTGGCGATGGCGACCCGCAAGATCGCGCCCGCCCTGGCCGCCGGCTGCACGGTCGTCGTCAAGCCGGCCGAGCTGACCCCGCTGACCACGCTGTTCTTCGCTCAGCTGCTCGCCGACGCCGGCGTGCCGGCCGGTGTGGTGAACGTCGTGCAGACGAACACCTCCGGCGCCGTCTCCGCTCCGATCATCGCCGACCCGCGCCTCCGCAAGCTCTCGTTCACCGGGTCCACCCCGGTGGGCCGCGCCCTGCTCGCACAGGCCGCTCAGAACGTGCTGCGCACCTCCATGGAGCTTGGCGGCAACGCGCCGTTCATCGTGTTCGAGGACGCCGACCTCGACAAGGCGGTGGAGGGTGCGATGCTCGCGAAATACCGCAACATCGGCCAGGCGTGCACCGCCGCCAACCGGTTCATCGTGCACGAGTCGGTCGCCGACGAGTTCTCGCGGCGAGTGGCGGCGAAGGTCGCTGCGCTGCGCGTCGGTCCTGGAACGGAGGACGGCGTCACCATCGGCCCGCTCATCGACGACCGCGCCGTCGCCACCATGCAGGCGCTGGTCGGCGACGCCGTCGAGCGCGGCGCCCGGGTCCTCACCGGAGGCACCGCTCCCGATCGCGACGGCTTCTTCTACGAGCCGACAGTGATCGTGGACGTGCAGCCCGGCTCCGAGATCCTCCGCGAGGAGATCTTCGGCCCTGTGCTGGCGATCACGACCTTCGCGACGGAGGACGAGGCCGTGGCGCGCGCCAACGAGACCGAGTACGGTCTGGTCGGCTACGTGTTCACGCAGGACCTCGCACGCGGCCAGCGCATGATCGACCGGGTCGACACCGGGATGATGGGCCTCAACACCGGGCTCGTCTCCAACGCCGCCGCCCCGTTCGGCGGCGTGAAGCAGTCGGGTCTCGGCCGTGAGGGCGGGCTCGAGGGCATCCACGAGTACCTCAGCACGAAGTACACGCTGATCCCCGCCTGACCCCGTCGAGCAGCAGACCCGTCCCGAACCCGAAAGAAGCGACCATGACCAGTTCCGAGCGAGGCCCCGTGGCCCAGCGCATTCTCGTGGGATACACCGCGACCCCGGCCGGCGAGGACGCCCTCGCCGCCGGAGCCGCGCTGGCCGCCTCGTTCGGGGCGGAGCTCGATGTGGTCCTGGTCATGCCGGACACCTCGCGGCGCGGCAACGTGCCGAACGACCCGCCTACGACGCCCTCCTGCGCGACACCGCAGAGGGCTGGCTGGCGGACGCACGCACCCGCGTGCCGTCGTCGGTCGCCTTCAGCGGGCGGGTCGCCTTCGGCGACTCGCTCGCGGAGGGCCTGCTCTCGTCCGCGGAGGAGCTCGGTTCGACGCTGATCGTGGTGGGCGCGGCGCGGGGAGGCCTGCTCGGCCGGTTCACGGTCGGCTCCGTCGCGGGCGCGCTGCTGCACGCGTCCCCTGTCCCTGTGCTGCTCGCGCCCGAGGGCTGGCGGGATCACGCTCCGCAGCTCACCCGGGTGACCAGCATGGTCGGCACGCGGGCGGGGGCGGAGGCCGTGCTCGCCACCGGAGAGCGGCTCTCGGCTGCGGCGGGCGTCCCGCTGCGACTCGTGTCGCTGCTCGCGCTCGACCTCCCCGGCGACGCGCAGGCGCCGAAGCAGAACGTCGGCGAGCACCACGCGGCCACGGTGCTGGAGGAGGCCAGCGCGGCCACCGGTGTCGTCGCGACGGCGGTCGTGGCGAAGGGCGACACCATCCAGGACGCGATCTCGCGCCTCGACTGGGAGCCCGGTGAGGTCGTCGTGGTCGGATCGAGCCGGTTGGCTCAGCCCTCCCGGCTGTTCCTCGGCTCGACGGCGGCAGCGATGCTGCGCGAGCTCCCGGTGCCGATGATCGTGGTGCCGCGCCCGGAGTGACGCTCTCTGCCCGCCCGCGCAGGGGCATCACCTTTTCGCGGCCCGAGTTCATCGTCCTGTGGGGGTGCCCATCGACTGACGCTCTCTGCGACTCCTCACAGTTGATTCCTTGTAAGGGGAGGCTTACCTTACAATCGAATGCGGCCGCAGTTCGTCGGCCGGAATCCCCCGCCTTCCGCAAAGGACCATCATGTCTCCCCTGGGTGTCGCCGCTCTCGGCGCCGTCGCCGGTCTCACGATCTTCCTCGGCCTCCCGGTCGGTCGGATCCGCTCCAACGCCGTCGGCCTCAAGGCGGCTCTGAACGCGCTCGCGACCGGCATCCTGATCTTCCTGCTCTGGGACGTGCTGTCGCAGGCCTGGGAGCCCGTCGACAAGGCGCTCTCGTCGCACCGGATCGGCCCGGCGCTCGGCCAGGGGCTGCTGATGGCCGCGTGCATCGGCGTCGGCCTCCTGAGCCTGACGTACGTCGACCGGTACCTGAAGCGACGCGCGCTGGCGCTCGCGTCGCCGATCCGGCCGCCCGCGGGCACGGAGGGTGCGCATCACGGTCACGGGGCGCATCCGACGCCGACCGGCCCGGCCGCAGGCCCAGGCGCCGGGGGCACCGCGACCACCACGGGCGTCGCCATCGTGGCGGCCACCGAGGCGGAGTCGCGGGCCGGAGCCCGCCGGCTCGCGCTCACGATCGCGATCGGCATCGGCCTCCACAACTTCGCGGAGGGTCTCGCGATCGGCACCGCCGCAGCGCAGGGCGAACTCGCGTTCGCCATGCTCCTGATCATCGGGTTCGGCCTCCACAACGCCACGGAGGGATTCGGGATCGTCGCGCCGCTGGGCGGCACCCGGCCGTCATGGGGCTACCTGGCCCTGCTCGGCCTGATCGGCGGTGGCCCCACGTTCCTCGGCACGATCATCGGCCAGGCCTTCAGCAGCGACATCGTCTCGATCGCCTTCCTCGGTCTGGCCGCCGGCTCGATCCTGTACGTCATCATCGAACTGCTCGCCGTCGCCCGCCGCTCCGGGATGAAGACGCTGGTCGCCTGGTGCATCTTCGCCGGTCTCGTCGCCGGGTTCGCCACCGACGCGATCGTCACAGCGGGCGGGGCGTGAGCGCGATCTGCTCCCCGCGACCGGGGTGATTCAGCCGCCGAGGTGATTCAGTAGGGTTGACCCGCAGTCGTCAGGAAGGACAGCCATGCGACAGGTCGTCGATTTCACGAACGTCTCGATGGAGGGCCTCGAGTCGAGCCCCGTCGCACCCGCACTCGCCGGGCTGCGCGCGAACGAGTCCCGGTACTTCAAGAACAAGTACGACCACGACTTCGCGACGGCTCCCGCAGCGCAGGAGCAGGAGGCGCTCGACTGGGTCGGCCGCATCCTGAAGGACGAGCGCGACATCGTGATCGCCTCACCCGCGCTCGAGGTCACCTCGTTCGAGGTCGACGGCATCCGCATGGCGTACGTCTTCTACCGGTCGGGGCTCTCGATCAACGTCATGTACACGATCGACGACGCGGGCAAGCGCGCGGTCGGCTTCAAGCTCTCCGAGGGCATGGAGGTTCCGGAGGAGCTTTCGGCGTTCAAGTTCGCGCGCCAGAAGTCGCGGCTCGCCGGTACGATCCGCGGCTCCTACTTCGTCATCAAGGGCGAGTACTGAGGTTCGCGCCGACCGGTCTCACGCCTGCGGGGCGCTCTCCGTCGCCAGCTCGCGCTTGACGTCGTGCTCGATGAGCACCGGGATGAAGTCACGGACAGGAGCGCCGGTGTAGTCCAGGTGGCGCTGGTGCACGAGAGCCACGATGCGGTCCCGCGGCACCTTCGGGAATCGCTCGGCCAAGCGGTCGACGGCGTGACCGACGGCGACCTCCTCGTCGGTCTTCTCGCCGGGCGGCGAGACGAGGGTGACGTCGTCTTCGAGGTGCGGAAACGAGGTGGGGGGTGCTTCGTCACTCATGGCAAGATTATGGCGCTCATGCCAGGGTGGAGGCTATGGATGAGATCGAGGTAGTGGTCGTCCGCGTCTTCACCGACGAACGCGGCACGAACGGCAACGAGCTGGGGATCGTGACGAGCTCGCCCGCCACAGCAGGACGCGAGCAGGACATCGCCGCGGCGCTGGGGTTCAGCGAGACGGTGTTCATCGACGCGCTGGACGAGTCAGGCGGCCTCGCGACCATCCGCATCTTCACGCCGGCCGCCGAGCTCCCGTTCGCCGGCCACCCGAGCGTCGGGACGGCGTGGTGGCTGGCGCACCAGCGCACCCCGGTCGGCGCTCTCGCCGAGAAGGCGGGGGACGTCGCGGTCTCGGTCGACCTGGACGCCGACGAGGCCGCCATCGACGCGCGTGCCGAGTGGGCACCGGCTTTCACCTGGCTGCCGCTCGCCACACCGGCGGACGTCGACGCGCTCGACCCGTTCTCGTTCACCGAGGGGCAGCACTACGCCTACGCGTGGATCGACGAGGCCGCAGGCACCCTGCGGGCGCGCATGTTCGCGCCGGCCATGGGCATCGTGGAGGACGAGGCGACCGGTGCCGCCGCGGTCGCCATCGCCGCGAAGCTCGGCCGTGCGCTGCGCATCACGCAGGGCGAGGGCTCCGAGCTGGTGACCGAGCCGCTCGGCGACGGTCTCATCCGTGTCGGCGGGACCGTCGTGTACGACCGCACCATCGACGCCACCCTGTGAGCGTCGAACTCTTCCCGGTCGCGCGGCCGGGCGACGGCGCGGAGGGCGACGGTCTGGTCGGCGTCGCGGCGACCGACGACGGCGCCGTGTGGTTCACCCTCAGCGAGAGCGGACAAGTCGGGCGCCGCGACCCGGACGGGACGCTGGCCTATCTCGATCTCGGCCCGGCCTCCCAACCGGTCGGCGTCAGCACGGCGACCGAGGACACCGTGTGGGTCGTCGACCGCACGGGCGACCGCCTGATGCACGTCGGCTCCGGCCTCCGCGTCGTCGGAGAGGTGGCCGTCCCGTCGGCGGGTGCTTTGCCGCTCGCCGCGGTGACCCTCCCCGACGGCACGACGTGGTTCACCGAGCAGTTCGGCGAGGTGCTCGGCCGCATCGACATCCTCGGTCGCGTCGAGGAGTTCCCCGTCGGGTCGGAGGGCGGCCCCTCGGGGATCGCCGCCTCCGGCGACAGCATCTGGTTCTCGCTGCAGGGGCACCGGCCGGCGCTGGGGCACGTGCGCGGCGGTGACGCGGCGATCGAGCTCGTGGAGCTCCCGCTGGGCTCCGGCCCGCTCGGCGTCACGGTCGCCGACGACGGCTCGGTATGGGCGGCGCTGCACGCGGTCGACGCTCTCGCGCGGGTCGACCGGGACCGTTCGGTCACCGTCGTGCCGCTCGACGAGGGGTCGAGCCCGTACGCGGTCGTCGCCGACGAGCGCGGCGTCTGGGCGTCGCTGTGGGGAGCCGACGCGCTCGTGCGCGTGACGGCCTCGGGCGAGGCCGAGCGGGTGCAGCTGCCTGCCGGCTCCGGCCCATGCGGCCTCGCCGTCGCGGCCGACGGTGCCGTCTGGGCGGCGCTGGCGTCGGGCGAGCTCGCGCGCTTTCGGTAACGGAGGAGATCCACCCTCCGAGACCGCCGAAACGCAGCGAACGGAGGAGATCGGGGCCGGTACCGGCCGGATCTCCTCCGTTCGCGTCAGCGGTGGTCGCCTACTCGGCGACCCCCACGTACTCCGCCGCCTCATCCGCATCCGCGACCCCGGCCTCGAGCCGCCCGCGCAGCGCGGCGCCGAGCGCGGCATCCACGTTCGTCCAGTACTGGATCGCTCGCTCGCGGATGTCCTCGCGGGTCACCCCGCCGACCGCGCCCGCGATCGTGTCGAGGAAGCGCTCGCGCGCCGCGTCGTCGAAGACCTCGCGGTAGAGGGTTCCGGCCTGACCGAAGTCGTCGTCCTCCGCGTGGAGGGTCGCCGCAGCGCGCACGAGCGCGCCGTCCGACTCCCACGAGCCCTCGCCCGCCGCCGCGGCGGAGGCCGAAGGCCCGCCGAACGAGTTCGGTGCGTACACCGGCGCGGTCGCCGGCTTGAAGCCGTGCCGCGCGGCGCCGTCCTGCGAGTAGTTGTTCACGGGAGCGACCGGCGCGTTGACCGGAAGCTCGTTGTAGTTGGTGCCGACACGGTAGCGCTGGGCGTCCGGGTACGAGAAGACGCGCGCCATCAGCATCTTGTCCGGGCTGATGTCGATGCCGGGAACGGTGTTGGCCGGCGAGAACGCCGCCTGCTCGATCTGCGCGAAGAAGTTCTCCGGGTTCTCGTTCAGGGTGTGCACGCCGACTTCGATCAGCGGATAGTCGGTGTGCGGCCAGACCTTGGTGAGATCGAACGGGTTGAAGCGGTAGGTCTTCGCGTCCTCGTACGGCATCACCTGCACACTCACCTTCCAGGCGGGGAAGTCGCCGCGCTCGATGGCCTCGTAGAGGTCACGGCGGTAGTAGTCGGCGTCTTCGCCCGCGATCCGCTCGGCCTCGGCGCCGTGCATCTCCTCGTTGCCCTGCAGCGCGTGGAAGTGGTACTTGACCCAGAAGCGCTCGCCGGCCGCGTTGATCCACTGGTAGGTGTGCGAGCCGTAACCGGGCATGGTGCGCCACGAGCGCGGGAGTCCGCGATCGCCCATCAGGTAGGTGACCTGGTGCGCCGACTCGGGCGACAGTGTCCAGAAGTCCCACTGCATGTCGGCATCGCGGAGACCGGAGCCCGGAAGGCGCTTCTGCGAGTGGATGAAGTCGGGGAACTTGATGCCGTCGCGGATGAAGAAGACCGGGGTGTTGTTGCCGACGATGTCGTAGTTGCCCTCGGTCGTGTAGAACTTCACCGAGAATCCGCGCACGTCGCGCCAGGTGTCGGGGGAGCCCTGTTCGCCCGCGACCGACGAGAACCGCTGCACGGTGCGGGTGGTGGCGCCCGGCTGGAACACCGCGGCCTTCGTGTAGGCGGTCACGTCGCCGGTGACGACGAACTCGCCGAACGCGCCGCCGCCCTTGGCGTGCACGATCCGCTCCGGGATCCGCTCGCGGTTGAACTGCGCGAGCTTCTCCACGAGGTACCGGTCGTGCAGGGCGGTGACGCCGTCGTGCCCTGCCGTCAGCGAGTGCGCGTCGCTGCCGACCGGGGTGCCGGTCTGGGTGGTCGTGTGGTTCTGCGTCATGGTTCTCCTAACCTCATTCGGCGTGCGACGGGGCTGTCGCCGCACGCTCCTGACAGGACGGGCACAGACCCCAGAAGGTCACCTCGGCCGTGTCGACCACGAAGCCGCCGGCATCCGAGGGATGCAGGCAGGGCGCGTGGCCGACGACGCAGTCGACGTCCGCGACCGCCCCGCACGACGTGCAGACGACGTGGTGGTGGTTGTCGCCGACGCGGCGCTCGTAGAGAGCCGGTGAGTGCGCCGGCTCGATCCGGCGGAGGAGGCCGGCGGCCGTGAGGTCGCCGAGCACGTTGTGGATGTTCTGGATCGAGGTGCCGGGCAGTGCGGGTAACACCGCTCGGTACACCGTTTCCGCATCCACGTGGGGCTGCGCGCCGAGCACGCGGAGGACGGCGAGCCGCCCCTGCGTGACACGGAGCCCGGACGTGCGGAGCGCGTCCATGAGCCGTGCCGTGTCCATGCCCCCACGCTATCGGTTAAGTTTTGACCTATTCAAAACACGTGGCATCCCGGGCGTGGCGGCAGCCGGCTCGATGGCGTCGGGGAAGCGCCTCAGCGCAGGATGGAGTCCAGCTTCTTGCCCCGCGCCAACTCGTCGACGAGCTTGTCCATGTACCGCAGCTTCTGCATGAGCGGGTCGTCGATCTCCTCCACCCGCACTCCGCAGACGACGCCGGTGATGAGTGAGGCGCGTGGGTTCGGCAGCGGCGCCTCCTCGAGGAACGTCTGGAGGTCGACGCCGCTCTCGATCGCCGCTGTCAGCCCCGGCTCGTCGTAGCCGGTCAGCCAGCGCACGACCGTGTCGACGTCAGCGGCGCTGCGGCCCTTGCGCTCCACCTTGGCGACGTAGAGCGGATAGATGCTCGCGAAGCTCGAGGCGAAGATCTTGTGCATGCACTCCAGGGTAGCGAGGGGAGGGATGGCGAGGGCGTCCTGGTCGTGGGCCGAGGAGTCGAGGCCGCGACTGGTCACGTATCCTTCCCTAAGACATATCGGGGCGAGACGGGGAGACGGTCCATTTGACGCACGAATTCGACGTCGAGGTGCTGGGCGTCGGGCTGCGCGTGCAGGTCGCCGGCATGTCCCCCGCCGACTTCCGGCGGCTGCGCGACCAGTGGGCCCGGCTTCCTGGCCACCCGGGGAGGTCGGCGACGATCTCCGCCGTCCTCGGGGATTTCACCGCCGGGACGGACGTGTGGGGCCCCGACTTCGACACGCTCTGCGTCGCGCTGCGGCAGGCGGTCAACCTGCGGGCGATCGAGAGCCGGCAGAAGGACCTCCTGCTGCTCCACGCCGCGGGCCTGGCCGACCCCGCCACGGGTGACGTCATCGCGCTGATCGGCCCGTCGGGCGCAGGCAAGACGACGGCCGCATCGACGCTCGGCACGATCCTGGGCTACGTGTCGGATGAAACCGTCGCTGTCGACGCGGACGGCAGGGTGCTCCCGTTCCCCAAGCCTCTCGCCGTCAAGCAGGGGACGGGTTCGATCAAGCGGATCGTGGGTCCGGACGCACTCGGCCTCCGCGACGTGCGCGCGCCACTGCGGCTCGCCCGCATCGCCCTCCTCGACCGTCGCGAGGAGAGCGTGCCGCCGACGATCACCACCCTGGGACTCGATGAGGCCCTCGCCGGGATCATCGAGCAGACCAGCTACTTCGCGTCCCTGCCCTGCGCCCTGCAGCGACTCGACGCCGTCGTCCGCGTCTCCGGAGGCGTCCACCTGATCCGCTATCAGCACGCGGCCGACCTGATCGGCCCGGTCTCCGAGCTGCTGAGGCGACCCGCCGTGCAGCTCGCGGCGCCGGCCATCAGCGCCGTGAGCCTGCCGGCGGACGACGTGGGCGCCATCCAGCCGGGCTCGTACGAGCGTTCGCCCGTCGACGACTGGATCGAGGTCGGCGGCGAGATCCTGGTGTTGTCGGAGAGGCGCGTCGTCCGGCTCTCCCCGCTCGGGTCGGTGATCTGGAACGCTCTGCAATCACCTCAGCCGCCGGACGAGCTGGTCGAGCGCGCCGAGGCCGCCTTCGGGCCGGCGCCCGACGGCGAGGCCGGCTCAACGGTCCACGCGATGCTCGACGAGCTCGCCTCCGCCGGACTGGTACGGCGTCGCTCGGATCGGGCGGAGGACCGGACGGCCATGCCCGTCGGGGCCGACGACGTGCCTCCTCTGCGCTGAGCGACGTGCCTCCTCTGTACTGAGCTCGGGGCTTCTCAGCCGGTCACCCGCGACGCAGGCGGACGAAAGCCGGGGTGATAACGGCTGTCGAGGCGGCGTCGATCGCGAGCGGAGGCAGCCCTCGGCGAACCCGTCGAGTCCCCGGTGGCGCCGCGGCGACGCGGGTGCAGGCCACGTCGGGACGCCCCCGACACGCGAAATGCAAGCCCCTACCGTTGCCTCGTTCGTCGTCGATGGCACGAGCCGGTCTCCCGACCGGGCGCGCCGCGACCACGGTGCGTTCCCGGCTGGCCATCAGGTCGGCCGGGTTCCGAGCGAGGGAGTGAGCATGCACCAGGCCGAGTCACCGTCGTCATCGTCGGGCTGGAGGCGACGCCTCGGCGCGCGGGTGACCGCGATCGCCGCGTTCCTCGCCGTCCTGGGTTCGGTGCTGGTCGCCGCCACTCCGGCCTCGGCCGTAGACGTCGATCCCGGCCCCGTCCCGGCGGCCCCCCCGAGCGCCGTTCCGCTCGACCCGTGGACTGCGGGCGGGGCGTCCGCGGCGGCGCCGCTGGCCGGCAACCTGGCCGGGTTGGGTCAGGCGGGCATTCAGGCACCCGGCCAGACGGTCACGGTCGCTGCGGGGACGACGAACACCACCACCACGCAGGATCCCACCGTCGTCACGGGTTGCCTGGGCGCGAACGTCGCCGTGGGCTTCACGGCGTCCTGCCGCACGAACACAGCGACCCTCACCTTCGACCACCCCGTCGCCAATCCGATCGTCGCGCTCGCTCCATCCTGGCGCTACCAGCAGCTGAACGGCACTCAGTGCATCGCCCAATGGCAGGACGTCACCTTCTCGTCGGTCAACGGTGTGCCAACCGGTGCGGGCCAAGTCCAGCCCTTCACGACGCCTGACCCGACCCAGGTGTCGTTCTCGAACAATCGACTGTCGCTCCTCCCGTCCTTCCCGCAGTCGATCCCGTGTGCCGGCGCAGCACCGACGTGGACCTTCCTCACCGTCGGCGGTCTGGTGACGAGTGTGACGTTCACCTACACGTCGATGGAGACGATCACTCGCAACACCCCGGGAACGACCCTGCCGGAGCCGACGGCACCCCTGCCGGGGATCTGGACGGTCGTCTACCTCCCTTCCGTGGATCTCTCCGTCGAGAAGACCGGTCCTGCCACGGTCCAGGCCGGCTCGCAGGTGAGCTGGCAGATCACCGTGACGAACGAAGGAGGCGGCAAGTCGTCCGGTTTCATCGTGCATGACGCGGTGCCTGCGGGAGTGACCGACCCGGTGATCTCGTCGGCGCCACCGGGCTGCGCGCTGTCGGGCAATGATCTGGTCTGCTCGGCCGCGCCACCGGGCTGGACCGTGACCCAGAATCCGACCGTGTCGACGGTCGCCGACCTGTCCGGCGGCGACACGCAATCGCTCGTCCCGTCCGTGCTGGACTCCGGGTCGACGTTCGGCCCGATCGTGATCACGGGCACCGCCCCGGCGACCCCCACCTCTCTGGCGAACTCGGTCAGCGTGTCCGGGACGGACGCCGACGTCGACACCTCCAACAACACCAGCTCCGTGACGACGGACGTGACCGCCGCTCCGTCCTCGATCCACCTCACGAAGACCGGCGCCCTGGCGGCGGGCGCCACCGGAGCGGCGGGCGAGACCGTCGACTACACCTTCTCCGCCCAGAACACCGGGACAGAGACGCTTACGAACGTGAGCATCGCCGACCCCCTGCCCGGCCTCTCTGCGCCGGCTTACACCTGGCCCGGTACGCCGGGCACCCTCCAGCCGGGCGAGACCGTCACCGCGACGGCGACCTACACGCTGACGCAAGCCGACGTGGACGCCGGCTCCGTGGTGAACACGGCGACGGCCTCCGGTGACGATCCGGCCGGTGCCCCCGTCACCTCCGACGACACCGCGACCGTGCCCGTCGCGCAGAACCCCGCCATCTCCCTGACCAAGACCGGCGCACTGGCTGCAGGCACGGGCGCGCCCGGAGACCCGGTGCATTACGCGTTCGTCGCCACCAACACGGGCAACGTCACGCTGACGAACGTCACGATCACGGACCCGCTGCCGGGGCTGTCGTCGCCGGTGTACACGTGGCCGGGGACCCCCGGCACACTGCAGCCGGGTGAGACGGTGACGGCGACGGCGACGTACGCGCTGTCGCAGGCGGACGTGAACGCCGGGTCGGTGGTGAACACCGCCTCCGTGACGGGGGACGGCCCCGGTGGCACCGGGGTCACCGACTCCGACACCGCGACGGTGCCAGTCAGCCAGGCCCCCGCTCTCGTCCTGACGAAGACCGGAGCGCTCGCGGCCGGTGCGACGGGCGCGGCGGGCGACACGGTGGACTACGGGTTCTCCGCGCAGAACACCGGCAACGTCACCCTGACGAACGTGTCGATCGCCGACCCGCTGCCGGGCCTGTCCGCTCTGACGTACGCGTGGCCGGGGACCCCCGGCACACTGGAGCCGGGTGAGACGGTGACGGCGACGGCGACGTATGCGCTGACGCAGGCGGACGTGAACGCCGGGTCGGTCGTCAACACGGCGACCGCGTCCGGTGACGACCCGACCGGCACCGCGGTGACCGACGAGGACGCGGCGACGGTCGCGCTGACGCAGACTCCGGGGATCGCCCTCACGAAGACCGGAACACTCGCGGCCGGTGCGACCGGTATCGCGGGCGACACGGTGGATTACACGTTCTCCGCGCACAACACGGGGAATGTCGTGCTCACGAACGTGTCGATCGCCGACCCGCTTCCGGGCCTCTCCGCCCTCGCCTACGCGTGGCCGGGGACTCCGGGCACACTGCAGCCGGGTGAGACGGTGACGGCGACGGCGACGTACGTGCTGACGCAGGCCGATGTGAACGCCGGTTCCGTGGTGAACACGGCGACCGCGTCCGGTGACGACCCGGCCGGCACCGCGGTGACCGACGAGGACACGGCGACCGTCGCGCCGACGCGCACTCCCGGGATCAGCCTGGTCAAGACCGGTGGTCTGGCGGCCGGTGCAGCGGGCGCGGCGGGCGACACGGTGGACTACACCTTCGCCGCCCGGAACACAGGGACGGTGACCCTCACGAACGTGTCGATCGCCGACCCGCTGCCGGGACTGTCGGCGCTGACGTACGCGTGGCCGGGGATCCCGGGCACCCTTCAGCCGGGTGAGACGGTGACGGCGACGGCGACGTATGCGCTGACGCAGGCGGACGTGAACGCCGGGTCGGTCGTCAACACGGCGACCGCGTCCGGCGCCGACCCCGACGGCACCTCTGTGACCGACGAGGACACGGCGACCGTCACGCCGACGCGCACTCCCGGGATCAGCCTGGTCAAGACCGGTGGTCTGGCGGCCGGTGCGACGGGCGTCGCGGGCGACACGGTGGAATACACCTTCGCCGCCCGGAACACGGGGACGGTGACCCTCACGAACGTGTCGATCGCCGACCCGCTTCCGGGCCTCTCCGCCCTCGCCTACACGTGGCCGGGTACTCCGGGCACATTGCAGCCGGGTGAGACGGTGACGGCGACGGCGACGTATGCGCTGACGCAGGCGGACGTGAACGCCGGTTCCGTGGTGAACACGGCGACCGCGTCCGGTGACGACCCGACCGGCACCCCACTGACCGCGAACGACACCGCGACGGTACCGATCCCATCGGCGCCCGCCCTCACGCTGGTGAAGACCGGAGCTCTCGCGGCCGGGGCGACGGGCGCCGTCGGCGATGTGGTCGACTTCCACTTCACGGCGACCAACACCGGGAACGTGCCGCTCTCGCAGGTGACCATCGACGATCCGATGGCCGGCCTCTCCGTCCTCGCATTCACCTGGCCGGGCACGCCGGGCGAACTCGCACCGGGAGAGTCCGTGACCGCCACGGCGAACTACAAGCTCACCCAAGCGGACGTCGACAACGGGTCGGTGTCGAACACCGCCACGGCGACCGGCGTCGGTCCGGGGGGCGAGGGGGTGGATGGCACGGACGCCACGACGGTTCCGGTCGACCCCGCGCCCGCCCTGACCCTGGTGAAGACCGGGGCGCTCGCAGCGGGCGTGACGGGAGCGCCGGGAGACCGCGTCGACTACGGCTTCACCGCCACCAACACGGGCAACGTGACGCTGACCGGTGTGAGCATCGACGACCCGCTGCCCGGCCTCTCGGCGCTCAGCTACCGCTGGCCCGGGACACCGGGGACACTCACCCCCGGCCAGTCGGTGACCGCGGTCGCGACGTACGTCGTAAGGGCGGCCGACGTGACGGCGGGGAAGGTGGCGAACACGGCGACCGTGACCGGCACCGACCCGCGCGGCGGAACGCCGGTGACCGCCACGAGCAACCGGGTCGTCATCGCGCTCGGCGCGTTGGCGGAGACCGGGTCGAACGTCGGCGACTCGATCCTCACGGCCTCCCTGATCGGTCTCGTGCTGATCCTCCTCGGCGCGGCCCTCTGGTTCGCCCGCATCGTCAACCGCCGCAGAAAGGCATCGGAATGAGAGCCAACGCCACCCGAAGGGCTGCAGTCCTCGCGCTCGTCCTCCCGCTCGCGATCCTGGTGGGGGTGACCGGGTGCAGCTCCCCGGCCGCCCCCGCAGGCACCCACGCCGCTGACGGGAAGGGCCCGACGAAGGGGACGACGACGGCACAGGACGGCACGGTCACCCGGGTCACGCACGCACCGGGGACGGCCACCGGGTATGTCGGCGCCCTCAAAGACGTCACGCTGGGCTCGTGCGCGGCGGGTGCATCGTCGACCCGGTTCGAGGGCACGGTCACCAACCCCACCTCGACGGAGCAGAGCTATCGCATCTATGTCTCCGTCCTGTCGGCCGGCAGCACGCTCGGAGTCCGCGAGATCGACGTCTCCGGACTCGGCGGCCACACGACCCAGAAGTGGTCGGGGACGCTGCCGGCCGGGAAATCGGGCGCGACGTGCGTGCTCCGGGTGGAGCGTCACAGCTGACGGCGGGGGCCTCGGGGCCCGGTGTCCGGCGGCGCGAACTCTCCCGCTACCGCGATCGTGACCGCAGCCGCGTCTCCTCGATGTCGAGCATCGACTGCGCCTCGCTGAGGATGCGCGACGGGTAGGCGCCGCGCGCGCGTTCCTCCAGGAGGCGGTCGCGTTCGGCGTCGACCACCGCGAGCCGGAGCGTCCGGTAGACGTGGTGCGGACGACTCTCCGGAGGGGCGTCCTCGAGGACGATGCGCTCCCACGCCGCCTCGGCTCGCAGGTAGGTGGTCTGGCGCACCCGCTCGACCACCTCGGGGTCGACGGGCGTGGAAGCGCCCGCGGCGGTCTCCGGGTCGTCGAGCACCGCGAGGCCCGCCTCGCTCAAGTCGTCGAGCAGCCGGGCGAGGAGGCGCCTGTCGTCCTTCACATCGACTCCCTGCAGCCCCAGCAGTTTGATCAGCCACGGCAGGGTTCCGCCCTGGACCACCAGGCTCACGAACGCCACGGTGAACGCGATCAGGATGAGCTGCGGGCGGTAGGGGATGTCGCCGGGCAGAGACTGCGCCGCCGCGAGCGTGACGACGCCGCGCATGCCGGACCAGCCGAGCACCACGCCGCCCTTCCAGTCGATCGCCTCCTGGCGGAACTCCTCCAGGTCGCTGCGGTGCCGCGTGTAGCGCATCTCGGCGCGCTGTTTTCGCTGGGCCTGCCAGCGGTAGCGCACCGGATGGTCTCGGAAGTAGCTGATCATCAGCCATTCCCGCAGCACGTGCTTCTCTGCGCGTTCGCCGCGTCTTCGGAGGAAGAAGATCAGCGGACCGATCAGCACGAAGCGGATGACGACGAGGGAGGCCATCGCGATCAGGCCGATGCCGACGGCATCCCACACGCTCAGGATCTCGGGGTGCTCGACGTCGGCGATGAGGGTGCGCAGCTCGAGACCGATGAGCAGGAAGACGCCGTTCTCGAGCAGGAACTGGATGGTGCGCCAGTTGATCTGGTCGCTGATCCTGGCCTGGGCGCTGAACTGCCGCGGGGCGGCGTGCCCGGTGTAGAGCCCGGTGATGACGACCGCGAGGACGCCCGAACCGTGCAGCGCCTCCGTGGGCGCGAACGCGGCGAACGGCACGACGACCGACAGGGCCGTGTCGAGCACCGGGTCGTTCAGCTTGGAGCGCACCCACACCGACACGAATCCGACGACGAGACCGATCACCAGCGCGATGATCACGGCAGAGAAGAAGTCGAGAACGCCCGCGATCGGCGTCGCCAGGGAGCCGACCGCCGCCGCGAGTGCCGTGCGCAGCAGCACCAGCGCGGTGGCGTCGTTGACCAGGCCCTCGCCCTCGAGCACGGTCAGCAGGCGCGGTGGGAGGCCGAGCTTGCGGCCGATCGAGGTCGCGGCGACCGCGTCGGGCGGGCTGATGATGGCGCCGAGTGCGATGGCGGCGGCGAGGTTGAGGTCGGGCAGCATCGTGTACAGCACGAAGCCGGAGGCGAACGCCGTGACGACGACGAGGAACACGGAGAGGCCGGCGATCGGCGCGAGGTTCCTGCGGAAGTCGGTGAGCGGGACGCTGATCGCCGCGGCGTACAGGATCGGCGGCAGCAACCCGTCGAGGATGATCTCCGGCGGGACGTCGATCTCCGGGACCCCGGGCAGCCCCGAGAGCGTGACGCCGACGATGACGAGGATGATGGGCGCGGCGACACCGAGTTTGCGGGCGAAGGCGGCTACGCCGACGATCACCGCGACGGCGATCACCGCATAGACACCGAGCTCCATCCCTCAAGCCTAGGGAACGCGAGCGGCCTGTCTGAACACTCTCTCAGGCTCCGGCGGCCGGCAGCGGGCGGGCGCGCAGGCCGTCGATCGCCATCGCGACGACCCTGTCGCGCTGCTGGTCGTCGTCGAACGCCACGCCCGCGACGCCGGACACCATGCGGATGACGTCGCCGATGGTGGCGTCGGTCCGCAGCTCGCCGGCCTCCTGGGCGCGGCGCACGAGCGGCTCTCCGGCGTCGTAGAGGGAGGTGCGGCAGCTCAGCAGCACAGGGGAGTCCTTGTTGAGGCCCTCCAGCAGCGCCTTCTTGGTGCCGACGTAGAGGAGGAACCTGCGCAGCCAGGCCTGCACGGCGTCCCACGGTTCGAGGGATGCCGCGTCGTCCGCTGCGCGCACGACGGCCTCCACCTCTTCGACGTAGACCGCCTCGACGAGGGCGTCGCGGGTGGGGAAGTTGCGGTACAGCGTCCCGATGCCGACCCCGGCGCGCCGCGCGATGTCCTCGAGGGAGGCGCCGGCGCCGTCTGCCGCGAACGCCTCGCGCGCTGCGGCGAGCAGTGCGTCGAAGTTGCGTCGGGCGTCGGCGCGCTGGGGGCGCGCGATCAGGGGGCGGGCGGTGTCGGTGCCGGTCACGGCGGTGGGTCCTTCCGGGGTTGCTCACACTGAGGGGTTGCGAAGCGGAGGCACCCTCCGGTAGTGTCTTACTCGTAACCGGAGGCAGCCTCCGATCGGAGCCTCCCTCCAATTGTAGCTCTCCGCGGAGAGAAAAGTTCACCCGGTCGGCCATACGCCGACATCACCATTCGAGAAGGAAGCCGTAACCCGTGTCTCGATCCCGTCCCTCTGCCACCTTCGCCGTTCTGGCTCTCAGCGTGGCCTCCTTCGCGACCCTCCAGTCGCTCGTCGTCCCCGTCCTGCCGGTCATCCAGCAGGACCTCCACACCACCACCGCCGGCGTCACCTGGACCATGACCGCGTGGCTGATCGCCGCAGCGGTCGCCACGCCGTTGCTCGGCCGCGTCGGCGACCTCGTCGGCAAGCGCAGGGTCTTCGTGCTCGCGCTGCTGGCCGTGGCGGTCGGCAGCGTCATCGCCGCCGTCGCCCCCACCATCGGTGTCCTCATCGCCGGCCGGGTCGTGCAGGGTCTCGGCGGCGCCATGTTCCCGCTCGCTTTCGGCATCATCCGCGACGAGTTCCCTGCCCACCGGCTGCCGTCGGCGATCGGCGCGATCGCGTCGATCATCGCCGTGGGCAGCGGCCTCGGGACCGTGCTCGCCGGACCGCTCGCCGACATCCTCAGCTGGCGCGGACTGTTCCTGGTGCCGGTCGCCCTCACCGTGACCGCGGCCGTGCTGGCCCTCGCCATCGTCCCCGAGTCGCCGACCCGGGCGACGGGAGGCGTCAACCCGTGGTCGGCCGCACTGTTGTCGGGATGGCTCATCGCCCTCCTGCTGCCTCTTAGCACCGGCGCCCAGTGGGGCTGGTCGTCGCCGCTGGTGATCGCGCTGTTCGCGCTCGCCGCCCTGCTTCTCGCCGCCTGGGTCGTCGTGGAGCTGCGATCGCGGCACCCGCTGGTCGACATGCGGCTCATGCGTGAACCGGGCGTCTGGTCCATGAACGCCGCCGCCGTGTTCATCGGCGCCGCCATGTTCGCGGTGTTCGCGTTCTTCCCGCGCTTCGTGCAGACCCCGACCTCCACCGGTTACGGGCTCGGTGCGAGCGTGGCCGAGTCCGGGCTGCTGATGCTCCCGATGCTCGTGACGATGGCGGTGACCGGCTTCGTGAGCGGACCGCTCGAGCGCTGGCTCGGCTTCCGCACGCAGATCGTGGTCGCCGCGGTCGTGATGGCGGCGTCGAGCCTGTCGCTGGCCTTCTTCCACGGCTCGCTGTTCGCGGTCGCCGCCGCATCCGGCGTGTTCGGGATCGGCCTCGGCCTGATCTACGCGGCGATCACCAGCGTGGTGGTGCAGAGCGTCCCCGCGACGCAGACCGGGATCGCGAGCGGCATGAACGCCAACCTCCGCACCGTGGGCTCGGCCATCGGCGCCGCCGTGATGACCGCACTCGTCACCGGCACGATCGGCGCGGGCGGCCTCCCGGCCGAGTCGGGCTACACCGAGGGCTTCGCGACCGCCGGCGTGCTCGCCTTCGGCGCCGCCGTCGTCACGGTCGCCGCGGCGTTCCTGATCCGTTCGCGCGCCGGCCGCGCGGCCGCCGACCTCGCGGCCGTGGCCGCCCTCGCCCGCCTCGACGCGGCCCACGTCGCCGCGGCGGAGCCGCTGCGCGCGTCCCGCGCCTCGGTCGAGGCCGCCGAGATGGCGCGCCTGATCGAGAAGGTGGAGGCCGAGCGCCCCACCGAGCCGGCCACCTCCGCGGCCTAGCGTCGCGAACGGAGGAGATCGCCCCAGCCAAACGCCCCATCGCAGCAAACGGAGGAGATCGGCACGCACCGCGCGCCGATCTCCTCCGTTATCACCCGCGCCCGTCGGTAACGGAGGAGAGTGCCTGGCCTCGCGACGTGATCTCCTCCGTTCGCCTCCCTGCCTATGTCCATAAATCCGGAGATGTCGGCGTTACGGGGGTATCTCTCCGGAGTTGTGAACGAGCCTTCGGCGGTCGGCAACTCCGGAGATTGAGTCGGGATGGGCGTGGATGTCCGGAGGAACGGACGTCCAGGCGGCGTGTCGCGGCCAGGGTCCGGAAATGCCGACGGAGCCGCCCCACACCTCACCCCCGCGCGGCCGCCTCGCTGCGCCAGCGCGCGAGCAGGCCCCACGGGTCGGGCGGCAGCGACGCAACGTGCGCGAGCAGCGCGTCGTCGGTCTCGAACCACTCGGTTCCGGGGATGCGCAGTGCGGCGAACTGCGCGTGCCTCTGCTGCTCCAGCCTGCGGTCGCCGCGCTCGAATGCGAGCACCTCGTCGTGCGGGAGGCCGGCGAACCGTTGCGCGGGGTTGGCGGAGGTACCGATCTTGATGCGGTCGCGGAACCGCAGGTAGTAGACGACGTCCACCCGGGAGGCGGCGGCCGCGTCGGGCGGCAGCTCGCCCACCCGCCATTCGCACACCGCGCACAACCACCCCGACGGGTACCGCACCCCGAGCCGAGACCCGCAGAATGCGCAGGGCGACGGCAGCAGGTCCGTCTGGCCGTACTCCGCCTCCACCCACTCGTGCGCTTCGAGCAGGTGCGTCAGGCAGAGGGCGACCGGCGCTCCGGGATGCGCGGGAGCGCCGCACACGGAACACGACGCGGTCACACGGCGACGGTACCGCCGGCCCCCGACAGGGCCGTGGCACAGAGGTGCACCTCACCACGCCGGAGCCGCCCATCGCATGCCCGGCCGCGGAGCGCGAGTGCGCGTGACGCCGTGTTTCGCGGGTGAAACAGTCGGTCACGGTGGCTCGACCGCGCTTGCGCGGGGCCGCATTCTTGGCGCACCCATCCTGCAGCTCTGCACTCCCCGCCCGCTCGGCCCGACACCGTTCCAGGAGACCTCCATGCGTTCACGTTCCCTCCGCACCCTCGCCGGCGCCGCCGTCGCGCTCGGCAGTGTGCTCGCCCTCGCCGCCTGCGCCGGCGGCTCCGACGCCGCCACCGGCGGCGGCGAGAGAGTCGACGGCGGCACCATCGTCTACGCCCACCAGCAGGAGCCCGCCTGCGTCTTCGGTGGCTGGATCGAGCAGGCGTACCTGTCGTACCAGGTGCTCGACAACCTCACCTCGCTCGACGAGAACCACAAGGTCGTCCCGTGGCTCGCCACCGCGTGGAAGCCGTCCGCCGACGGCCTGACCTGGACCTTCACGCTCAAGAAGGGCGTGAAGTTCACCGACGGCACGCCGCTCACCGCCGCGGCCGTGGCCTACAACTTCGACTACTGGGTCGGCGGCGGCAACAGCACGGCGAAGGTCTGGCTCGGCGGCTACTACAAGGATGCCAAGGCGATCGACGACCAGACGCTGCAGATCGACCTCAGCCGCCCGTACCCGCGGCTCGCCGACAATCTCACCCAGGGCTACTTCGGCATCCAGTCGCAGCACGCGCTCCAGACCCGCACCAAGGAGCAGAACTGCGAGGCGCCGATCGGCTCCGGTGCGTTCACCGTCGAGAAGTGGAACCGCGGCCAGGACATCATCCTGAAGAAGAACAAGGACTACACCTCGCCGCCAGCCAACGCCAAGCACACCGGCCCCGCCTACGTCGACACCATCGACTGGAAGTTCGTCGCCGACCCGACGACGCGTGTCGCGGCACTCCAGGGCGGGCAGGTCGACGCGATCTACGACGTGCCCTCTGTGCAGTGGAGCGTGCTGAAGAACGGTGGATACCAGCTCGAGAAGTTCGTGACCCCCGGCCGTCCGCAGCAGATCTCGTTCAACACCGCGAAGGGCCCGTTCACCGACGAGAAGGTGCGACAGGCGTTCGCCTACAGCCTGAACCGTCCCGAGATCGTCAACACGATCGGTCGCGGCGTCATCCCCGCGGAGGGTAATGGCGGCGTCAGCCAGGCCACCCCCGGCTACAGCCAGAAGGCCGCCGACTGGTACACGCAGGACGCGAAGAAGGCGAACGCCCTCCTCGACGCGGCGGGCTGGAACCAGAAGAACAGCGACGGCGTCCGCGAGAAGGACGGCCAGGCGCTGACCGTCCGCCTGCCCTACGGCGCCGGCTCGATCATCAACGCCGACGGCGCCGCGATCCTGCAGGGCGTCAAAGAGCAGGCGAGCAAGGTGGGCTTCGATGTGAAGCTGATCCCGGTGCCGCAGAGCGAGTTCTTCTCCGGCAAATACTCCGGACCGGACGCCTACGACCTCCAGGCCGGCTACTGGACGAGTGTCACGGCGGGCATCCTCTACATCAACTGGAGGCCGTCCACCGCCGACGACCCGAACTACAGCAACAGCGCCTTCTACAACGACCCGGTGCTCGAGCAGTACATCCTCGACGGCAACTCCGCCGCCACGATCGAGCAGCAGAACGCCGACTACCAGAAGGCGCAGGACTACATCGCGCAGCACGCCCTCTCGATCGGCGTGTACGACCGGCTGAGCACGCTCGCCGTGTCGCCGAGACTGCACGGTGTCTGGCAGGAGCACGCACAGGGAGGGCCGACGTTCTATGACGCGTATCTCACCAAGTGAGCCGCTGGTCGCAACCGCAACCGCAACCGCAACCGCAACCGCTGCCGCGGCTGCAGCCGGGGCCGGGGCCGACGCGGTCGTCACGACCGTCCGGCCTCGGCGTGGCCGAGCGGTCGCCCTCACCGTCCTGAAGAAGGTGGGCGCGGCGGCCGTGGTGCTCTGGGGCGCCGCGACGGTGGCGTTCTTCGCCCAGCTCGCGCTCCCCGGCGACCGGGCGACGACCATCCTCAACATCCGGGCCGGCCAGGTGCAGTTGCGCACGCCGGCCGAGCTCGAGCAGATCCGCGCGCAGTACGGGCTGACCCGGCCGGTCATCGTGCAGTACGTCGACTATCTGCGCGGGCTGATCAGTGGCGACTTCGGCGACTCGTACCAGCAGTACCGCCCGGTGACCGCGATCATCGGCGAGCAGCTCGGCAACACCGTCACGCTGTCGCTGACGGCGATCGCGCTCGCCTGGGCGATCATGGTCGTCTGGGTGACGCTCACGGCCGGCCGCGGCCCGCGCGTCGGCGCTCTCGGCTCGACGGTGGACGTCGTCACCGCCGGTCTTCCCGCGTACTGGCTCGGCATCATCCTGCTGCTGGTGTTCGGGCTGGGGCTGCGCTGGTTCCCGATCATCAGCGGCTCGTCGCCGAACGGGATCGTGCTGCCGGCCCTGACCCTGGCCATCCCGCTGGCCGGCTTCATGGCGCAGAGCGTGCGCACCGAGTTCGAGCGGTCGCTCGACCAGCCGTTCGTGCTGTCGGCCCGGATGCGCGGCATGGGGGAGTGGGGCGTCCGGCTGCGGCATGTGCTGCGGCACGCGGTCATCCCGGCTGTCACGCTCTCGGGATGGGCGCTCGGCGCCACGCTCTCGGGCGCCGTGATCGTGGAGTCGATCTTCTCGCGCCCGGGAATCGGCTCCGTGCTGGTGACCGCCGTGAACTCCCAGGATCTGCCGGTCGTCACCGGCATCGTGACCCTGGTCGCCGTGGTCTACGTGGCCGCGAACCTCATCGTGGACGTCGTCTACACCGTGATCGATCCCCGCTTGGAGCTGTCATGACCTCCCCCGCCACGGCGCCGTCGGAGCGGTCGGGCGCCGCGCCCGGCACCCGCCCGTCGGCCGGCACCCGCCCGTCGCCCGGCACCCGCCCGTCGGCCGGCACCCGCCCGCCAGCCGACACCCGCCCGTCGGTCGCCGGCGGCCTCGCCCACGCGCCTTGGGGGCTGTACCTCGCGGTCGCCTTCGCCCTCCTGCTGCTCGTCGCGGTCATCGCGCCGCAGCTGCTCACGACCCACCTGCCCACCGCCGTCGACTACGGCGCCGCCCTCCAGCCGCCCAGCTGGGCGCACCCCTTCGGCACCGACGAGTCGGGCCGCGACCTCTACACCCGCGTCGTCTGGGGCGCGCGGGACTCGCTCACCATCGGCGTGGGCGCTGCCGCCGTGAGCATCGGCCTCGCGCTGATCCTCGGCACGCTCGCCGCGCTCGGGGTGAAGCCCGTCGCCGTCGTGGTCGACCGCTTCGTGGAGATCCTGTTCACCTTCCCGGCCCTCCTGCTCGCCCTCCTGCTCATCGCGATCGCGGGCCCGAGCGCGGCGACCCAGGTCCTCGCGGTCGGGGTCGGCACGGCGCCCGGTTACGCGCGGATGATCCGCGGGCAGATCCTCGGCGCGCGCAACTCGGGCTACGTGGAGGCTGCCACCGCGCTCGGCCACTCGCGCTGGCGGATCGTGCGCGCACACATCCTCCCGAACGCGCTGCGGCCACTGGTCGCCGTGTTCGCGCTGTCGATCGGCCAGTCGATCGTCTGGGCGTCGAGCCTGTCGTTCCTGGGCCTGGGCGTCGCGCCTCCCGCGTCCGAGTGGGGCGCGCTGCTCGACGCCGGCCGCGCCTACCTCACCACGGCCTGGTGGCTCGTCGTCATACCCGGCCTCGTCATCGTCGCCGTCGCGCTCGCCGCGACCACCATCGGCCGGCACATCCAGGCGCGCCTGGAGAAAGGGGAGCGATCGTGAGCATCACCGAGCAGAGCGCAGTGGAGGTCGTCGCCGGGCCCGACGTGCTGGGCCGCCCCGACGGGTCGGGCCGCCCCGACGCGCTGGGTCGCCCCGACGAGCTGGGCGGCACCGAGCTGGGCGGCCTCGACTGGCCCGCCGTGCGCCTCCGCGTGCGCAACCTCCGCACCGGTTTCACCGTGGACGGCACGCACCGCCCGATCGTGTCGGGCGTGAGCTTCGACCTCCTGCCGGGGCGCTGCGTCGCGATCGTGGGCGAGTCGGGCTCGGGCAAGTCGGTCACGGCGCGCAGCCTGGTCGGCCTGGCCGGCCGGGGCGCCACCGTGGAGGCTGACGAACTGGAGCTGCACCATCAGGACGTCCGCGCGTTCACGGCACGTCAGTGGCGGCGCGTGCGCGGGCGCGATGTCGGCTTCGTGCTGCAGGACGCGCTCGTCTCGCTCGACCCGCTCCGTCCGGTCGGGAAGGAGATCGCGGAGGCGTTGCGTCTCCATCGCTGGGGCGGTCGCGCGGCGCGGAAGGCCCGCGTCCTCGAGCTGCTCGAGCGGGTGGGGGTGCCCGCTCCCGCGGTGCGCGCGCGGCAGCGTCCGGACCAGCTGTCGGGCGGCCTCCGCCAGCGGGCGCTGATCGCCTCGGCCATCGCGCTCGACCCCGACATCGTGATCGCCGACGAGCCGACGACCGCGCTCGACGTGACCGTGCAGGCGCAGGTGCTCGCGCAGTTGGAGGCGATGAAGGAGCGCGGCGCCTCCGTCATCCTGATCAGTCACGACCTCTCCGTCGTCGCGCGCCTCGCCGACCACATCCTCGTGATGCGTGGAGGAGAGGTGCTGGAGCAGGGACCGGCGGAGCGCGTGCTCGCCGCCCCGGAGAACGAGTACACGCGCGCGCTCATCGCGGCCGTCCCTGGGGAGGCGACGCGCGGGCGTGCCCTCACGCCAGGCGCGCCCGCTCCGGCGCCCCGACCGCCGATCGGCGCGCCGGTGCTGGAGGCCCGTGAGCTCGTCAAGCGGCTCCACACCGCCGACGGCACCGTGACCCGCGCGGTCGACGGCGTCTCGTTCACGCTGCACGCGGGCGAGACCCTGGGGATCGTCGGCGAATCGGGGTCGGGAAAGAGCACCACGGCGAGACTCGCCCTCGGTCTCGAACGGCTCGACGACGGCGACGTGCGCCTGCTCGGCCGGGAGTGGTCGTCGCTCGCCGAGGTGCGCAGACGCGCGCTGCGCCGCCGCATCTCGGTCGTCTACCAGGACCCGCTGAGTTCGTTCGACCCGCGCTGGACCGTCGAACGCATCCTGCTGGACGCCCTCCGCGCGGAGTCGTTCGCGACCCCGGCGGACCGCGACGGCCGCGTGCGCGAGCTGCTGGCGCACGTCGGGCTGAGCGACGCCGTGCTGCCGCGGTTCCCGTTGCGGCTGTCGGGAGGCCAACGGCAGCGGGTCGCGATCGCCCGGGCGCTCGCGCCCCGGCCCGACGTGATCGTGCTCGACGAGGCCGTCTCTGCACTCGACGTCACCATCCAGGCGCAGATCCTCGACCTCCTCGTCGCCCTGCAGCGGGAGTCGGGCGTCGCGTACCTCTTCATCTCCCACGACCTCGGCGTCATCAGCCACCTCAGCGACCGCGTGCTGGTGATGAAAGACGGCCGCGTGGTCGAGGAGGGGACCGCCGAGGACGTCTTCGAGCGGCCGCAGCAGCCGTACACTCGTGACCTGATCGCGGCCATCCCGGAGTTCGACCCGGGCGCGGGCAGCACCACCAGCACCACGAGTACCACCAGCACGACCGGTGCGACCGGAACCGCCGACGACACCAGCACCGCCAGCACCATCGCACCGGAAAGCACAGCATGACCACCGAACCCAAGCAGCTCTTCGTCAACCTGTTCGAGATGGCCTGCGTGAGCCACATCACGCACGGGCTGTGGCCGCTGCCGGGCAACAACCGCGAGCGCTTCGCCGACCTCGACTACTGGCTGGAGCTCGCGCGACTGCTGGAGCACGGCGGTTTCGACGGGATCTTCCTCGCCGACGTCATCGGGGCGTACGACGTCTTCCGCGGCGGCCCCGAGACGGCGCTGCGGGAGGGCCTCCAGAGCCCGAACCTCGACCCGCTGCTGCTCGTGCCGGCGATGGCCGCGGTCACCGACCGCCTGGGCTTCGGCGTCACGTTCTCGACGACGTACGAGCCGCCGTTCGCCTTCGCCCGCCGCATGTCGACCCTCGACCACCTGACCAAGGGCAGGATCGGCTGGAACATCGTGACCTCCTACCTCCCCAACGCCGCCCGCAACTTCGGCCTGGACGACGAGGTGCCGCACGATGAGCGCTACCGCCGCGCTGAGGAGTACCTCGACGTGCTCTACAAGCTGTGGGAGGGATCCTGGGACGACGACGCCGTCATCGCCGACCGCGAGGCGCGCGTCTTCACCGACCCCGCCAAAGTGCGCTACATCGACCACGTCGGTGAGCGGCACCGCGTCGCCGGACCGCACATCGTGCACCCGTCGCCGCAGCGCACCCCCGTGCTCTTCCAGGCGACCGGGTCGCCCGCGGGCATCGAGTTCGCCGGACGCCATGCCGAGGTCGTCTTCACCGGAGGGCGCACGAGCGAGGAGTTCCGCCGGAACGCCGACGGGATGCGCGACTCCGCGGAGCGTCACGACCGGCAGCGCGACGACGTGAAGTTCATCGCGATGGCGGGCGTGATCGTCGGGCGGACGACCGAGGAGGCCGAGGACAAGTGGAGGCTGTACCAGCAGCAGTCCAGCCTCGACGGCATCCTCGCCCACAGCAGCCTCCCCGTCGACCTCACGGCCTTCCCGCGCGACATCACCGTGCGCGAGGCGCTCGCGCGTGCGGAGTTCCCGGCGGAGCGGGTGCCGTTCCTCCCGCTGGACAAGACAGTGGGCCAGGCGCTCGACTTCGTGAAGAACAGCCGCGACGACCGCTTCCTGGTGGTCGGCGACGCGAAGACCGTGGCCGACGAGATCGAGCGCTGGCTCGACGAGGACGGCCTGGACGGGATCAACCTGCGCCAGTACCACTCGTTCGAGACCGCGCGCGACTTCGCCGACCTGGTCATCCCGGAGCTGCGCCGTCGCGGCCGGCTGCCCCAGGCGGGGGAGCGCTCCGCCACGCTGCGCGAGCGCCTGTTCGGCGACGGCGACGGCCGGCTCCCCGAGCGGCACCCCGCAGCCCGCTACCGCGGAGGCGCCAATCTGCACGAGCCCGCGCTCGCGGAGGCCGCCCTCCCCACGCGCTGACCCGCGCCCAGCGCGCTGACGCCCGCCGCGCCCGCCCGTCCGGCACCCCTCGTCCCCCCCACCTCCGCCGAGGGGCACGTGGATGTCACTTCCCCCTCCGCCGAGGGGCACGTAGATGTCCCTTCCGCGCGGTCGAAGTGACAACAACGTGCCCCTCGCGGACTGCGTCGGCGCGGCGGGGGGCGCCTTTCGTCCGACGCGCGGCACTCCGGAGGCCGGGAGCGGGTCTCGCGAGGGGCACGTAGATGTCACTTCGGGCGCCCGGAAGCGACAACAACGTGCCCCTCGGCGGTGAGCGGCGCGGCAGGCGCGCGCGAAAGTGCGTGGGCGCGCACGGTGATTGCGCGAACGCACGCTAGGTTGAGGGAATGCGTGCGAGGGAGGGCCGGGCGGGGGCCGACGTGCGTCGGCCGCGGTCGTTCTGGCTGCAACGCAGCAGGGCGCAGCGCGGAACACTCATCGCGACCGGGCTCGTCATCGTCGTCGTGGCCGCCCTCGCGAGCGTGATGTCCGGCCTCGCGGTCCGGTCGCCGACCGCCGCGGTGCGGGCCACGCTGTCCGAGGAGCCGCCAGTGGTGACCTCGCTGGCGCTGGAGTCCTCTGCCCTGTCCGACCTCACCGCGCAGGACGCCGAGGTGCGCCGGGTGCTCGCCCACCGCTTGTCCGGCCTGTCCGCGACCGTCGCCGGAACGTTCTCCGCACCGCAGGTCCAGGTCACCGGAGGCAGCGACACCGGAGGCAGCGACACCGGAGGCGGCGACACCGGAGGCGGCTACGCCCTGCTCCTTGTCGCGGGTGACGGCCTCCGGTCCCGGGTCGTCGTCTCGGCAGGCCGCTGGCCCACCGGTGACGGCCAGGCCGCCGTCGACGAGGCGTTCGCGCGCGCCCACTCCGTGCGGGTCGGCGATCACCTGCAGCTGCAGGGCGGGTCGGCGCCGGCGCCGGTCGTGGTGACGGGGCTGTGGCATCCCGCCGACCCGTCGGCCCCCGCCTGGCTGGGCCTCACCGACGGCCAGGGCGGCACCGACGGCAGGATCGCCGTGGACGCGGCCACCGCGGCTGCGACCAGCGACGGACTCATCGGCAGGTGGGTGGTCACGCCCGATGCGACACGCACGACCGCCGCCCAGCTCCCGCGTCTGCACTCGGCGCTGGCGGGCGCCGCCGGGGAGCTGAGCGGTGACTCGGCCGCCGGCGCCAGCCCGTTCTCGTCCGAGGGCGACGCGATCGCGACCGTGGCGGCGATGCAGCGCTCGGTGGTGGCGTTGCACGCCGTGATCCCGGTCCCGCTCGCTGTTCTCGCCGCCTGCTCGGCGATCGCGCTCGTGCTGCTCGCCCAGCTGCTCGCCGGCGCGCGGCGGGTCGAGACGCGGCTGTTGCGCTCGCGTGGGGTGACGATCCAGACCCTCGCCCGTGCAGCGGCCGTCGAGTCTGGCGTGGTCGCGGTGGTCGCGACGGCCGTCGGCACGGTGGCGGCGCAGCTGGTGCTGCTGCTCGCGGTCGCGCCGCCCGCGCAGGTGCTCGACGTCGCGCTGCCTCCGGTGCTGACGGTGGCGACGGCCGTCGTCGCGTCCACGCTCACGGTCGTCTTCTCGGCGCGTGCGGTCTCCGAATCGCCCGGTGCCGTGGAGGCCGGTCGCGGACGCACGGTCGTGTCGGGAGGTCTGACCGTGCTCGCCGTCATCGCCGCGGCCGTGACCCTGTGGCGCTTCGTGGCGTTCGGCCCGGCCGTCGGCGGGGGCTCCGACGCGGTCGACCCGACCGGCGTGGTCGCTCCTGCGGCGGTGCTGTGCGCGATCGCCCTGATCGGCCTCCTGCTGTTCGGCCCGGCTTCTGCCGCGGTGGAGCGGGTGGCCGGCCGGGGGCGCGGTGTCGCCGGCGTTCTGCCCGCGCGGCAGGTCGGGCGCGGGGTCGCGCTCTTCGCCGGTCCGGTCGCGCTGATCGTTCTCGCGGTCGGCTCGCTCACGTTCGCCGCCGGTTACGCCGGGACGTTCGGCGGCTTCCTCCGCGATTCCGCCCTGCTCGTGAACGGTGCGGCTGTGCGCACCGACCTCGGGGTGAGCGGGAGCCCGCACAGCGCGACCGACACCTCCGGAGCCGCCCGCCTGGCCTCCGTCCACGGCGTGACGACGGTCTCGCCCGCCATCGTCGACAGCGGGACGGTCGGCGACTCCGACGTCGCGGTGGTCGCCGCTGACGCGAGCGCATTGCCGACCCTGCTGCCGATCGGCGGCTACCTGCTCGACACCGGCGACCTGGCCGCACGCCTGCGGGTGCCGGGGGCGCTCGCGGGAGTGGCGCTCCCGTCCGGGTCGACGCAGCTCTCGGCGACCGCTGCGGTGATGGGAGGCGACGGCGCTGCGGACGTGACGGGAGGCACCGCCTGGCTCGCCACCTCCACCGGGGAGGTCGTGCCGGTCACCGGAAAGGTCGCACCCGCGAGCGGAGACGGCACGGCGACGACCGCGATCGCCTTCGCCCTCCCCGACGGGGCCACCCGCCTCGTCGCCCTCGACGTGGCACTGGAGGCCCCGGATGGCGCCGCCGACGTCGGCGTGCGCCTCTCCGGGCTGCCGTCCGGCGCCGAAGGGTGGGTCCCGGCCACGGCGGCGTTCGGCGAGGCCGGCGCGTTCCGAGCCGACGGCGCCCTCGGCGCGCGTTCCGCCTCGTTCGCCGGGGACGCGTCCGTGCGGTTCGTCCCGCCCGGCGCCTCCGCCCTCCCGCTCGCGGTCACCACGGCGCTCGCGCAGGACAACGCCCTCCAGGTCGGGCAGCGCATCGAGGTGCGCAGCCCGGTCGGCGACCTGCAGGGGAAGGTGGCGGCGATCGTGCCGGCGCTCCCCGGCACCTCGGACGAGCGGGCGGTGTTCGCCGACCTGCCCGCGCTCACCGCCGAACTGTTGCGGTCGTCCGCGTCGGTGTCGCGGGCCTCGTCGATCTGGCTCGCCACCGGCAGCGCGGACGACCCGGACACGGTCGCGGACGCCGTGCGCGCCGAGCTCGGTCCTGACGCGACGGTGAGCACCGCCTCCGGCGCGTTCGTCGCCCGATTCCTCGGCGGGGCGGTCGCCAGCACGTGGCTGGGAGCTGCCGGCTGTGCCCTGCTGGCGGTCGCGGCGGTCGTCGCCGCGATCACGGCCGCGCTCCGCCGCCGGCGCGGGGAGGTCGTCGTGCTGCGCGCCGTCGGGCTGTCCGGGCGGCAGCAGGCGTGGGCGCGGCGGCTGGAAGTCATCGGCGTCTCCTGCGCCGCCGGCGTCTTCGGCCTCCTCGGCGGGGTGGTGGTCGTCCTGCTGGTCGGCAACACGCTCGCGCGGCTGTCCGTGGTCACGGCGCCGCCGACGCTCTCGGTGCAGGGCCGCGTCGATCCGGTCGGGATGGGCCTCGGGATCGTGACGCTCGTCGCCGCGCTCGCCGTGGCGGTGTGGGGGTATGGCGCCGGCGTGCGACGTCAGGCGGCCGACACGGCGTACCGGGAGGAGACCCGATGACGGCCGCCCCCGCCCGCACGTCCCGGCTCACCGACGCCGGACTCGCGCTGCGCGCACTGAAGGCGTTCCGCGGCGGCCTCCTGCTGCTCGCTCTCGTCACGGTCGTCGTCACCGCCGCGCTCGCCGCCTGGCCGCGGGTCGCCAGCAGCCTGCTCACCGCCGAGCTGCGGCACGAGCTGACCCAAGCCGGTGCGGGCGGCCGCGACCTGACCACCGCCATCCGCACGGGAACCTTCACCGGGGGTCCTGTACTCGATCCTGCCGCCGTCTGGCGCGGCCTCCCCGGCATCGCCGCATCGGTGCACGCCGGGCTGAAGCCCCCGCTGCGCCAGGTCACCGGGCAGGGCGACACGGCGATGACGAGCACCGACGTCGTCATCCAGCCGCCGAAGGACGCCGCCTCCAACAGCAGGTACAGGGTCGGGGTCGAGGCGTATCGCGGCTTGCGATCGCAGGCGCGGCTGGTCGAGGGTGCCTGGCCGGCGCCGGTCACGGCGTCGACGCGGCAGGGCGCCGTCGTGGAGGTCGTGCTCACCCGCGACGCCGCGCGCCTCCTCGGCTGGACCCTCGGCACCGAGCGGCGCACGGGCACCGAGGCCGGTCTGAGGCTGAAGCTCGTCGGGATCGTCGCACCGAAGGATGCCGGCAGCGACTTCTGGAACCTCGACGCCGTCCGCGCCCACGGCCACTTCGTCGACAGCGGCGACTCCGGAAAGGAGTTCGGCGCGGTGGTGTGGCCCGACCCCGGATCGTGGCCGGCCATCGCCCCGGCGTTCGACGGTGCTGTCGCGTCGCTGTGGCTCCCCGTGGTGCCGGCCTCGTTCGAGGTGGAGGACCTGCCGGACATCCGCAGCGCCCTCGGCGGGTTCCTGGCTCTCCCGCCCGTCGCTTCCGTCGGAGGCGTCCCGGTCCCGCTCACGTTCAGCACGAGCCTGCAGGGGCCGCTCGACGACTTCCAGAGTCGCGCGCAACCGGCCAACACGCTGTTCGCGATCCTCGCGGCGGGACCGCTGGTCGTCGCCCTCACGGTGCTCGCGCTGGGCGCCAGGCTCGTCGTGGGAAGGCGCCGTGAGGCGCTCGCCCTGATGGCCGCGCGTGGCGCATCGCCCGGCCGTCTGCGCGGCAGCCTCGCGATCGACGGCGCCCTCGCCTCCGTCCCTGCTGCGATCGTCGGCATCGCGATCGCGTTCGCCGTGACGCCCGGCGCGACGCCTGTGCTGCTGCCCGTGCTGCTCGCCGCGCTGTGCGCTGCGGCGCCGCCGGTCGCGCTGGTGCTCGCCGCCGGCTCGCTCGCACCGCGGCCGGCCGGTCGGCCGGCACGCTCGCGCTGGGCGTGGGTCGCCGAGGTGACGGTGATCGGGCTGGCCGTGCTGAGCGTCGTCCTGCTGACCCGCCGCGGCCTCTCGGCCTCCGGCGGCGGTCTGGAGGTCGACCCGCTCGCCGCTCTCACCCCGGTCCTCGTGGCGCTGGCCGTGTGCGTGCTCGTGCTGCGCGTCACGGGCATCCCGCTCGGCTGGCTCGTCGGCGCGTTCCGCCGTGGCCGCGGCGCCGTCGCCTTCCTCGGCGCCTCCGGCGCCCGCGGAACGGGCGGGCGCGGCGGGCGCGGTGCCGTGCTCTGGCCGGTGTTCGCACTGGTCGCCGGGGTCAGCATCGCCCTGTTCTCGGTGAGCGTCCTGGCCACGGCGCGCGACGGTCTCGACCAGGGCGCGCGTGCGAGGGTCGGCTCCGACCTGTCGCTGACCGCGGCCGCGACGCTGAGCCGCGACCAGCTGGCCGCCGTGAAGCGCATCCCTGGCGTCGCGGCCACCGCAACGGTCGACTGGGCGGGCGGCATCGCGATCACCGCGGGAGGGACGGGGGAGGTCGTCTCCGGCTACCTCGTCGATCCGAAGCAGCTGGATGCCGTGCAACGCGGCCTCCCCGCCTCCGCACGCCTCTCCGCGCTCCTCGGCGGCGGGCTCCCCGGACGCACCGGCGCGGTGCTCGGCGGCTGGGAGAGCCGCATCCCGGTGACGAGCGCGCTCATCATCGGGCAGGGCACGAACGTGCACCTCGCCGTGACCGAACTGGACTTCACGCCGGGTGTCTACGTGCGCGACTCCCGCTGGGTCGTCGTCGACCGCTCGACGCTGCCGGCCTCGAGCGGGGTCACCGGCACCCCGCAGACGGTGCTGGTGGCGCTCTCGCCCGGCGCCGCTGCCGCGCGGGTGCACGACGAGCTCGCCCGCATCGGCGGCACCGGAGCCCTGGTGGGCGACGCGGTGGCCGAGCGCGCGGCCCTCCGCGCCTCCCCGCTGGTGGCCGGGACCGAGTCGATCGCGCTCCTCTCGATCGCCCTCACCGTGCTGCTCTGCGTCGCCGCCCTCGTGCTCACGCTGGTCATGAACACCGCGTCGCGCATCCGGCTGGTCGCGACACTCCGAACAGTCGGCTTCAGCACGCGGCAGACGGCCGGCGTGCTCGCCTGGGAACTCGGGCCGGTGCTCGTCATCGGTCTCGTCGCCGGCGCGATCGTCGGGCTGGTGCTGCCGGGGATCGTGCTCGGCCCCCTCGATCTCCGCGGGTTCACCGGCAGTCCGGTGCAACCGGTGGTCGCGAGGGATCCGTGGCTGAGCGCCGCCGCGCTCGCCGGGTTCGCGGCGGTCGCCGCGGTGGCAACGCTGGTGGCACTGGCGGGCGCGCGCCGCTCGTCGCCGGCCGCCGTGCTGAGGGCGGCCGGTGACCTTCCGTCGACAGGAGGACAATGACCAGGATGACCACGCAGGAGACCCTGTCGGGCGCGCTCTCCGCAACCGGCGCAGACGCGGAGCACGCAGCCGCCCTGGGCGCCGCCGCGCCGGGTGCCGCCGCTCCGCCCGCCGACGCCGCGATCCGCTGCTCGGACCTCGTGCGCATCTTCACCGCGGACGGTGTGGAGGTGCAGGCGCTCCAGGGCCTCACCCTGAGCGTCGACAGCGGCGAGCTCGTCGCGATCGTCGGCGCCTCCGGTTCGGGCAAGTCGACACTGCTCGGCATCCTGTCCGGTCTCGACAAGCCCACCGCCGGCTCGGTGACGGTCGCCGGCCGCGACCTGCTGGCGCTGTCGTCGCGCGAGCGGGTCGACTACCGGCGCCGCACGGTCGGCTTCGTCTGGCAGCAGACCTCGCGCAACCTCCTCGGTTACCTCACCGCGCGCGAGAACCTGGCGCTGGCCATGTCGCTGGCGCGCACCCCCGACCGGGAGCGCCGGTCGGCCGACCTCCTCGAACTCCTCGAGGTCGCCCACTGCGCCGACCGCACGCCGTCCGAGATGTCGGGAGGCGAGCAGCAGCGCGTCGCCATCGCCGTCGGCCTCGCCAACGAGCCGCGGGTGCTGCTCGCCGACGAGCCGACCGGAGAGCTGGACGAGGCGACCAGTGCCGAGGTGCTCGAGGCCATGCGCGGCGTCAACCGCGAGCTCGGCGTGACGACGCTGATCGTCACCCACGACCCCACCGTGTCCGACCACGTCGCGCGCACCGTGCAGATCCGCGACGGCCGCACGGCCACCGAGGTGCTGCGCCGCACCGGGGTCACGGCCGAGGGCGACGAGCACATGGTCGCCGAGGAGTACGCGGTCCTCGACCGGGTCGGCCGCCTCCAGCTGCCGCAGGAGTACCTGACCTCGCTCGGGATGCGCGAGCGGGTGCGACTGGCGCTGGAGAGCGACCACGTCGGGGTGTGGCCGCACGTTCAGCAGACGCAGGAGGAGGCCGCAGATGACGAGCGTTGACACCATGGCAGAGGAACAGGCCGGGCCGGCGCCCGAGGGCCCGCTCCTGGCCGCCGACGGCGTCAGCCGGGTCTTCGAGACCGCGGCCGGACCCGTGGTCGCGCTCGCCGAGGCGACCCTGGAGGTCCACCGCGGCGAGCTGGTCGTGATCAAGGGCCGCTCCGGATCCGGCAAGACCACCCTGCTCAACGTGCTCAGCGGGCTCGACCGGCCGACCTCCGGCCGGGTCGTGGTCGACGGCGTCGAGGTCGGCACGGCCGACGAGGCCGCGCTCGTCGCTCTGCGCCAGCGCAGTGTCGGCTTCGTGTTCCAGTCGTTCGGACTCATCCCGGTGCTGTCGGCCGCGGAGAACGTGGAGGTGCCGCTGCGGCTCCTGGCCACCCCGCCCGCCGAGCGCGACGCCCGCGTCGCCGAGCTCCTCGAGCGGGTGGGGCTGGCGGCGCACGCGCGGCAGCGCCCGACCGAGCTCTCGGGAGGCCAGCAGCAGCGCGTCGGGATCGCCCGCGCGCTCGCCGCCGACCCTCCGCTGCTCTTCGCCGACGAGCCGACCGGACAGCTGGACAGCATGACCGGCCGGCAGATCATGGACCTCCTGGTCGAGCTGGTGCACGGCAGCGGCGTCGCCGCCGTGGTGACGACGCACGACCCGCTTCTGATGGCGCGCGCCGACCGGGTGCTGGAGCTCCACGACGGCCGGCTCGGCGCCGGCGCGCCCCGGCGGGGGCGTCACGCGGCGGAGGGCTGAGCGCGCTCGCCCGCGGCGCGCCGCGCTGCACGCGCGCGTTGACGCGGCGTGAAGGCGACGACGCTGAAGAAGATCCCGAGGAAGGCCTCCCAGACGATCTCGGGAAGTGTCGCGATGGCGGAGATCGGCGATCCTTGACCCCAGAACCCGAACAGCACGCCGATCCCCGACAGTGCGACGAGGGAGCCGCCGATCATGCCGACGATCGCCATCCCCCGGGGCACGAGCCCGGAGCGCAGCAGCAGCCAGCCCAGCAGTACGCCGTTGCCGAGGCCGGCGACGAAGCCGGGGCCGAGCAGGAACGTCCAGTTGCGGAGGACGACGAGCGTGTGCGCCGAGACGGCCACGACCTCCTGGTCGCCGAGCCCTGCGGCCTGCCCCCGGAGGGTGACGACCGTCAGCAGGCAGAGCATCCCGATGGCGATGAGGACGCACTCCATGATGCGGGCGACGACGTAGCCGAGGGCGAGCCCTTCGGACCGGCGGCGCAGGATCGGGAAGAGTGCGAGGGCCGTGCCCAGGTTGGCGGCGATCAGTGCCGCCTCGCAGAGGATTCCGAGGAGCACGCGCGTGTCCGTGCCCGCGCCGAGCACGTAGCCGGGGTCGTCGAGGACCGGGGCGTAGAGCTGCACTCCGGCGATGGCGGTGACGAAGGTGACGAGGAAGAGGACGCCGGCGGTGAGCGCGCGGCGGCGGTCGGTGGACAGGCGGTCGGTGGACAAGCGGTCGGTGGACATGCGGTCGGTGGACATGGCGGCCTCGGTTCCGGGGGGAGGGTGACTAAGATGGTGTACGCCGTACACCTGCACGATAGGTGTACGATGTACACCTTGTCAACACCCGTTCACGACGTCCGCCGAAAGGGGGCACGATGCCCGATGCGACGCGCCCGCGGCTGACGCGTGACAGTGTCCTGCGACGCGCGCTCGAACGCGCCGACACCGCCGGCCTCGACGCGCTCACGATGCGGTCGCTCGCGTCCGAGCTCGGGGTGGTGCCGATGGCGCTCTACAAGCACGTCGCCAACAAGGACGAGCTCGTCGACGGGATGGTCGACCTGGTCTGGGCCGAGGTCGAGCCGCCGACCGGCGCCGGCTGGCGGGAGGCGATGCGGGCGCGGGCGGTGTCGCTGCGCGCGGCGCTGCGGCGCCATCCCTGGGCGGTGGGGCTGATGGAGTCGCGCATGCGGCCGGGGCTCGCGAACCTCGCCGCACACGACGCGATGATGGGGTGCCTGCGCGAGGCAGGGTTTCCGTTGCGCACCACCGTGCACGTGACGTCGGTGCTCGACGCGTACGTGTACGGCTTCGCGCTGCAGGAGAAGACGCTCCCGTTCGACTCCCCGGAGGAGTCGGGCGCGGTGGCGGCCGAGAAGGAGCAGTCCGTTCCCGCCGAGCTGGCGCCGCGCTTCCCGTACCTCCTGGAGGTGGTCGCGCAGCTCGCAGAGGCCGGCTACGACTACGACGAGGAGTTCGCCACCGGCCTCGACCTCATCCTCGACGGCGTCGAGCGCCGCTGGCCCTGACCGCCGCACCATTTGCCGCAAATGTGGCGATAAGGGCCGCCGATCGCGCCATGTGCGGCAAATCTGCCGCTCGCTCCGGTCTTCGTCAGTCGAGGTGGTCGAGATAGCGGAGGATGATGCCCTCGCGCAGCGCCCACGGGCAGACCTCGAGCTCGGCGACGTCGAGGGCGCGCATGGCCTCCCGCAGCACCACCCCGCCCGCCACGATCTGGAACGTGCGGTCGGCGGTGATGCCGGGCAGCGCCGTGCGCGCGTCGGCGGGGAGCTGCGCCAGCCGCGGCACCCAATCGGCGAGCTCGGAGCGGCGCAGGAGGCTGCGCTCGGTGCCGCCGGGACCGCTCGCCGTCGAGCCGGCCAACCGAGCGAGCGAGCGGATGGTCTTGGACGTTCCGATCACGTGCTCGGGCCCGCGGCCGGAGAACCGCCCCACGGCCTCCGCGAGGGTCGCTCTGGCGTGGTCACGCAGGGCGGTGAGCTGTTCGTCGGTCGGCGGGTCGTAGTGCAGGAACCCGATCGTGCTGCGGCCGGCGCCGAGAGGGAGGGACACCGCGGTGTCGGGGTACTCGTCGGCGCCCGCCGCGATCTCCAGCGAGCCGCCGCCGATGTCGAGCAGCAGGAGCGAGCCCGACGACCACCCCGACCAGCGCCGGACGGCGAGGAACGTCAGCCTCGCTTCATCCTCGCCCGACAGCACCTGCAACTCGACGCCGGTCTCGTCGCGGATGCGCCGCAGGATCGCCGGACCGTTGGTGGCCTCCCGGATCGCGGAGGTCGCGAACGGCAGCAGTTCGTCGATGCCCTCCGCTTCACCGACCGCGACCGCCGCACGGATGGCCTCGACGATGGCGGTCTCGCCCTCCGCGCTGATAGACCCGTCCTCCAGGATGTAGCGCATCAGACGCAGCACGGACTTGTGGGTGGCCGCGGGGAGCGGGCGGGCGCCGGGGTGCGCGTCGACGACGAGCAGGTGGATGGTGTTCGATCCCACGTCGAGGACTCCGAGTCGCATAGGGAGAGAGTAACGGTCGTGCGAGCCCGGCCGACGCACGGTGAAAGTCGAAGAATCGGCAGGCGCACCTGGTCGTGCCCTCATCGCTGCGTGCCGAGCCACGACCTGGAGGGCGCAGTGCCCAGGGCGGGTGTCCCGAGCCGACACGCCGGGTCGATTCCCCCACTTCGGAGGGGGCGATGTCGGTGGTTCCGCGTAATCTCAAGGGTGTTGGGCAGCCGGCCAGAAAAAACCCGAAAACACTACATGTAGTGGAATGACAATCGTGTCATTCGGGTTATATAGTGGGTAAACACCGCGAGACGCACGGTGAACAGACTTCTAGGGGAGGCCATCATGGACTACGAAAACGACACCGTCGGCGGCTACGCGGTTCCCGTCGACCCGATGGACCTGCTGCAGTGCGACAGCTGCCAGTAGTCCGCTGACACAGCTTCGAGAGCCCCGGCGCTTCTGCGCCGGGGCTCTTCTGTTTCGTAGAATCGTCGGGTGCCAGTGAATCCAGAGCTCGTGGGGCGAAGCTTCCCGCCGACCCCTCCCTACCTCGTCGGGCGTGAGAAGGTGCGCGAGTTCGCCGCAGCCGTGCTCGCGACCGACCCCATCAGCTTCGATCTGGCGGCCGCCCAGGCCGCCGGCCACGCCGACCTCGTCGCGCCGCCGACGTTCGCCGTCGTCGTGCAGCAGCTCACCCTCGACCAGCTGCTCGCCGACCCCGAGGCCGGTATCGACTTCAGCCGGGTCGTCCACGGCGACCAGCGGTTCACCTTCTCGCGGCCGGTCGTCGCGGGCGACGAGCTCACCGCGACGCTCACGGTGACGTCCGTCAAGTCGCTCGGCGCGCACTCGATGGTCACCGCCGAGACCGTCATCGTCGACGTGGCCGGCGAGCACGTCGTCACCACCGTGTCCACCCTGGTCGTTCGAGGAGACGAGTGATGCCCGCACCCGAGTTCGAGTCCCTCGCCGTCGGCGACGTGGTCGCCGAGCGCACCTTCGATCTCAGCAGGGATGCGCTGGTCCGCTACGCGGGCGCGTCCGGCGATTTCAATCCGATCCACTACCGCGACGACGTCGCGACCTCGGTCGGTCTCCCCGGGGTGATCGCCCACGGCATGCTCACGATGGGCCTGTCGGTGCAGCCGGTCGTCGACTGGGCCGGCGACCCCGCGCGCGTGGTCGACTACCAGGTGCGGTTCACGCGCCCCGTGGTCGTCGACCCGACGAGCGGCGCGAGCGTGCAGGTGACGGCCAAGGTCGGTCAACTCGACGCGGAGGCCCGGGTCGCACGCATCGACCTCACCACGACGTTCAACGCCGAGACCGTGCTCGGCAAGGCGCAGGTCCGCGTCTCGCTCGCGTGAACGACGAGACGACAGGCACGCCCGCTCTCGCGGATCTCACGACCATGCGGGTCGGGGGCGTGCCGGAGACCCTGATCGCTCCGGCAGACACCGACGCGCTCGTCGAGGCCGCCCGCGAGGTCTGGGCGTCGGGGGAGGAGTGGCTGCTCCTCGGCGGCGGCTCGAACACGGTCGCAAGCGACGACGGCTTCGAGGGGACGGTCATCCACGTGGTGACCAGGGGCATCGATCGGGTCGGTGCCCCGGACGGTCGCGTTCGGCTGCGGGTGCAGGCGGGCGAGCCCTGGGACGAGGTCGTCGCCCTGACCGTGCGCAACGGCTGGTCGGGCGTGGAGGCACTGTCGGGCATCCCCGGTTCGACCGGCGCGGCGCCGGTGCAGAACATCGGGGCGTACGGGCAGGAGCTGGAGTCCGCGCTGGTCGGCGTCGACTTCCTCGACGCGGCGACGGGCGAGGTCGTTCGTCTGTCGCGCGCGGAGCTGGAGCTCGGCTATCGCACGTCCGTGCTCAAGCGCGGGAGGCTCGGCCTGGTGCTCGCGGTGGAGCTGGAGCTGTCGGACAACTCGGTTCCCGGCGGCGTCGGCGCACCGCTCAGCGCGCCGGTCGCGTACGTGCAGCTGGCGGACTCGCTCGGCGTTCCCCTCGGCTCGCGGGTTCCTGTCGCGGAACTGCGGCGCGCCGTGCTGGCGCTTCGCGCCTCCAAGGGGATGGTGCTCGACCCCGACGACCCGGACTCGGTCAGCTCGGGCAGCTTCTTCACCAACCCGATCGTCTCCGAGTCGTTCGCGCGCGGCCTCCCCGCCGATGCTCCCCGGTGGCCCGTGACGCCTCCCGAGCCGGATGTCGTGATCGGCCTCCCCGCCGGAGGCGTGCACCCCCTCGACATCCCGCCGCTGGCCGGCGGCCCGTACGAGGTCAAGCTCTCTGCCGCCTGGCTGATCGAGAACGCCGGCATCCGCCGGGGCTTCGCCCTGCCGGGCTCGGGCGCCGCCATCTCGTCGAAGCACACCCTCGCGATCGTCAACCGCGGCCACGCCACGGCATCGGACGTCGCCCAGCTGGCCTCGTTCATCCAGGCGCGGGTGCAGGCGGAGTTCGGCGTGCTTCTGCGGCCCGAGCCGGTCCTGGTGGGTCTGTCGCTGTGACGATCGGTCGTCGAGCCGTGCCGGGGCCACGACCGGGGCCGCCAACGGCACTGCGGCGGGCTCAGCGGCTGGCACCGCGGCGGGCACCGCGCTCCTGCTGCCGCGAAGACAGTTGACGGCGTTCTCTGAGAGGACTCTCACCCTTCGTTTCTAGGCTGTGGCCATGGGATTCCTCGATCGACTTCTCGGCCGCGAAGAACCGCAGGACGAGCGCACTCGTCAGTACCAGCCCGCCCAGCAGTACCCCTCCGCTGGGGCTCAGGCTGCCGCTCCGGCCGGCGCCAAGGCTCCTTCGGCCACCGGGGCTCCTGCAGCCTCAGAGTCGGCGCAGCGCAGTGAGGACGAGATCGCCGTCGAGCGCTACCGCTATCTCCTGCGCACCGCCCCGCCCGAGACCATCGAGCAGGTGCACGAGGAGGCGTTCGCCAAGCTGACCCCGGAGCAGCGCCGCCTCGTGTTCCAGGAGCTCTCTGCCAACGCGCCGTCGGGTGAGCAGCCGCGCGCGGACGACGCTCGCTCGCTCGCCCAGGCCGCGACCCGCTCCGAACTGCGCCAGCCCGGGACCCTGGAGCGCACGCTCGGCGCACGCCCGGCGGGCGGTATGGGCTTCGGCGGGATGTTCGCGAGCTCGCTGCTCGGCAGCGTGGCCGGCTATGTCATCGCCTCCACTCTCGTCAGCGCGTTCCTGCCCGCGCCCGGTGCGGATCAGGCGGCTACAGACGGAGGATCACCCGACGCGGCCTCCGGCGATACCGGCTCCGCCGACGGTGGAACCGACGCGCAGGCTGCGTCCGCCGACACCTCCGGCACCGACTCCGGAGTCGACTCGACGTCCGGCGCAGACTCCACCTTCGGCGCGGATTCCTCCGGCTGGGGCGCCGGCTCCGGCTGGGACGCGGGCCCCGGCTGGGACACCGGTGGCGGCGATTTCGGTGGCGGCGATTTCGGTGGCGGCGATTTCGGCGGCTTCATCTGACCCGCATCCCGACCCGACAGCCCGTCACGCCCGCAGGGCCGCCGCGAACGGCAGGACAGCAGCCGCGCCTGAACGCTTCAGCTCACGCCCGGCGACCGTGATCGTCCACCGGCTGTCGATGACGTCGTCGACGAGCAGCACAGGAACACCGGGCGGCACCTCGAGGCCCGTCCCGTCGAACCGTTCCCAGACCCCGGCGAGGCGGTAGGTGCTGTTGCCGCCCGCGCTGCCGGACGGCCCGCCCTGGCGGAGCGTGAGCATTCCGAGGTAGGGGAGTCGTCCGATCTCGGCCAGTCCCCGGGCGAGGCTCTCGGTGAACCGCGGTCGCGAGCGCGACGGCACCGCGACCACCGCACCCGGCCTCTGCGTCCAGTCCCATTGCGCGAGCACCTGAACACACGCCCGCAGGATCTCCGGTGGGCAGTCCGCGTCGGGCGTCTCCGGTGACAGGAGCCCGCGGAGCCGGCCTCCCCAGCCCAGATCGGTCATCCGGGCGAGCACCCGTCCCGTCTCCAACTGCTCGCTCGGCGGGATCTTGCCGCGCACGGGAACGCCGACGGCATCCGCGCCGGTCGGCCAGAGCTTTCGGGGTTCGACCGGCACACCCGCACGATCGAGCTCCGAGGCGATCGCCTGCGCCGCGTCGGCCGCCACCTCGCTGGGGTACCACGGCCCGGCGCATCGATCGCAGCGCCCGCACGGGCCAGCGTCGGTGTCGTCGAGCTGGCGTTGCAGGAACTCCATCCGGCAGCCCGGCGTGCGCTCGTACTCGATCATCGCGCGCTGCTCGGCCTCTCTGGCCGCCGCGATACGTTCGTAGCGTTCCCGGTCGTAGGTCCACGGCACGCCGGTTGCGATCCAGCCGCCGGGCACGCGTCGTGCGGCGCCGTCGACGTCGAGCACTTTGAGCAGGAGCTCGAGCGTCGACGAGCGCAGGTCGACCCGGCTCTCGAGCACCCGCGTGGACTGGGCCTGTTCACTCAGCGCACCGAGCAGCGCGGACACCTTCTCTTCCGTCGGCATCGCGGCCGTGGCGAAGTACTGCCAGATCGCGCGGTCCTCCGCGCCCGGCAGCAGGAGCACGTCGGCAGTCTCGGTGGCGCGGCCCGCCCGCCCGACCTGCTGGTAGTAGGCGACGGGCGAGGACGGCGCGCCCAGATGCACGACGAAGCCCAGATCCGGTTTGTCGAACCCCATGCCGAGAGCGCTCGTCGCAACGAGAGCTTTGACGTCGTTGCGCTTGAGTCGGGCCTCGAGCTCCTCCCGCTCCGCAGGATCCGTCTGGCCCGTGTATGCGGCCACATCGTGTCCGGCCCGGCGGAGCACCCGGGCGGTGTCGTCCGCGGCCGACACCGTCAGCGTGTAGATGATCCCGCTGCCCTGGAGATCGGCGAGGTGGCCGGCGAGCCAGGCCAGCCGTGCGGTGGCGTCGTCGAGCGTGAGGACGCCGAGCCGCAGCGACCGGCGCGCCAACGGCCCTCGGATCGTGCGCACGGAGCCTGCGCCAGACGCGCCGCCCAGCTGCTCCTCGACATCGGCGACCACCCGCTGGTTGGCCGTGGCCGTCGTGGCGAGCACGGGGACGCCCTCGGGCAGGGCGCGCACGAGCTCGCGCAGCCGGCGGTAGTCGGGCCGGAAATCGTGGCCCCAGTCTGAGATGCAGTGCGCCTCGTCGATGACCAGGAGCCCGCATCGCTCGACGAGGGCCGGCAGGTGCTGGTCGCGGAACTCGGGATTGTTGAGCCGCTCCGGTGAGACCAGGAGCACATCGACCGTATCGTCCTTCAACCGGGCGACCACCTCGTCCCACTCGTGCCGATTGGCGGAGTTGATCGACAGAGCCCTGACCCCGGCCCGCGCCGCCGCCTCCACCTGGTCGCGCATCAGAGCCAGGAGCGGAGAGACGAGGATGGTCGGGCCGGCTCCGCGCTCGCGCAGGAGCATCGTCGCGACGAAGTACACGGCCGACTTGCCCCAGCCGGTCCGCTGCACCACCAGCGCCTTGCTGCGGTCGTCGACGAGGGCCTCGACAGCTTCGAACTGCCCGGCGTGGAAGTCGGCGTCCGGGCGGCCGACGAGGGCGCGCAGACGCGAGAGGGCTCGATCGCGGGTGGTCTCTGACGTGGTGTCGGTGGTGCTCATGCAGCCATCGTTCCAGAAGCGACCGACGGGGCGCCGGTAAAGCCTCGATCTGTGGATGGATCACGTGCGACAGGGTCTGTGAGGGAGGATCGCGATGGGTGAGGGCCCGGATGAAATGGTCGCCCGGAAGCGTTGACCGGCCGGAAACCGCCGAAATCGCCCCGGGTTTCCGGACCTACAGTTCCACCGTGTCCACTACAGCCCGCACCCGTACACGGTCCCCGCTCCGCCCGTTCGAGCTCCGGCTCCGTCTGCCGAACGGAACCGCCGCCGTCGTCGTCATGGACGCCCGCAACATCGGCGAGGCTCTCGACAAGGCTCGCAACGCACTCGGCGACGTCCAGGTCATCGACCCGAGCTGACCGGGCTCCCGTCCGATGACAGAGACCATCGGAGGCCGAGCGCTCCGGGTCATGCAGGTGATCGACAACATCGGTGCAGGGGGCGCCCAGCAGGTCGTCGTCGACCTGTCCAACTGGCTCGCGCTCCAGCACGGGGTGGTGGTCTCCGTGGTCGGGGAGCCCGGGTCCTCGCGATCCCGCCTTGCCCCCTCCGTCCGGTTCATCCCGCAGCGGCGCGCGGGATTCCTCACGCAGACGAGGGCTCTCCTGCGCGCAGCACGCACGGAGAGACCGGACATCCTCCACGCACACCAGCGACGCGAGGCCCTGCAAAGCCTCATCGTCGGCCGTCTCCTGGGCATCCCCGTCGTGGAACACGCCCACACGCGGCTTCCGAGCCTCCGCCCGCGAGCGCTCTCTTTCCGGAGCAGTACCGTCTTCGCCGTCGGAGAGACGGTCGCCGACATGGTCGTCTACGATGCGCGTCGACCGAGGAGCCGCGTCGTGGTCGTCGGAAACGCCCCTGCGCAGCGGGCGGCCTCCCGCCCCAGCGAGTGGCCGGCGACGGACCTCGCGGCACCGGTGCAGATCCTTGCCGTCGGGCGTCTCGTCGAGCAGAAGGACCCGCTCCGGTTCGTACGGATCGTCGCACGGCTGGCGGAGACGATGTCGGTTGCAGCGACCTGGGTCGGAGACGGCGAGCTCCGCGGCGACGCGGAGAGGCTGGCCGCCGAGTTGGGGGCGCCGGTCACGTTCGCAGGTCACGTCGACGACGTGCCCGACCGCCTCGACGCCGCGCACGTCCTGGTGATGACGTCACGCTGGGAGGGCACCCCGCTCGTGGTCCTGGAGGCGTTCGAGCGCCGACGTCCCGTCGTCGCGACGACGTCTGCAGCGAACGGGCTGTTGGCCTCCGGGCGGGGGTTCGAGGTCGCCGACGACGCGGACGACGCCGAGTTCGCCCGGACGATCGCTCGTGCCGTCACGGACGATCGAGCTCGCACCGCGGCGATTTCGCAGGCCAAGAGCTGGGTGGACTCCGAGGCATCGCCGGAGCGGGTCTTCGGGCCGGTGCTGGCGCGATATCGCGCCGTGCTCGCGCCCTCGGGAGGATCATGAATCCCCTCCTCCTGTTGGCCGGCGGCGCCGCTGTGCTCCTCGTCGGCGCGGTGTTCACTCTGATGGTTCCGCCGCGTGTCGTCAGGGCCGTCGCGTTGTCGCTCGCGTTCTTCCTCCTCACGTACGGCGGGAACAACACCGCCCCTTCCGAGGTCTGGCAGGCGTGCTTCATCGGATCGATCGCCCTGCTGACCCTGGCGCTCCTCCGCAGCCGCGCTCCTGCCGCTGGCGGGCGGCAGTTCGTCCTGATCTCGGTCTGGTGGGGCTGGGTCGGCATGGGAGTCCTGCTGACCGGCAGCCTTCCGCTCACGACGATGACCCTGTACTTCGGCTTGGCGGTGCTCGCCGCCTACGTCGCCTCCTCGCTCGACCCGGCCGAGCTCCGGATCCTCTACGCCGCGATCGTCCTCACCGCGATCTTCCAGATGCTGCTCGGCCTCGCCGAGGTGCTCGTCGACGCCGATCCCGTGTGGGGCTACCGCGGGGGCACGCGCGACAACCCGTTCCTCGACGGTTACGACCGCACCCAGGGAACGCTCGGCCACCCGATCCCGTTCGCGGTGCTCCAGGGCATCGCCTTCATCGTCGCCTGGTCGAATCCTGCGCAATGGAAGCAGCGCTGGCGACTCGCGGCGTTGGCGTGCCTCGCCGTCGGACTGGTCATCGGCGGCACGCGGAGCGTCATGCTCTCGCTCGTCGGGGCGCTTCTCGTGCATCTGGCGTCCAACGGCAAGCTGACGTCGTGGGTGCGGACGCTGTACGTGTTGCTCGCCAGTGGCGTCGTGCTCGTGAACGTCGACGTCGGAATCGTACGGATCGCAGAAGAGCTCGTCGTGTCCGGTTCGTGGTCGCACCGCCTCGGCGCCTTCGAATCGGTGCCGAATCTCCTGGCGCGACCGCCGCTGGAGGCCTGGTTCGGCTCCGGGTTCGGCAGTGTGGACATCCTCTACGACCGTGGGTACATGCAGCAGACCTACCTGCGTGTCGTCGACGACATGTTCGTCTACGCGCTGGGGACCATGGGCATCGCCGGCCTGATCCTGCTCGTCGTGGTCTCCATCGTGGCATTCATCTTCGCCGGCCGGACGACCAGGGCACTGCTGGTCCTGATGATCGGAATGTTCTTCTCGTTCGACGTCTTCGCCTGGATGTACACCGGGATCCTCTTCAGTGTCTTCGTGACCCTCCCCGCGGCGGCGCCTCGGGTCGAGGGGCTGAAGGTGCCCGAGAAGTCACTGGTGGCGCACTCGGCGTAGGACAGCGGGCGCCCAGCAGCACGGGCGCCCAGCGTCACGGGTGCGCCGCCCACCCGACGGTGTCCGCCGCGCGCAGACCTCAGCGGTCGCGTCGCCGAAGCGAGAGAGCGCGCTCGCCACGTCTGGTTTCAGGGGTCTCGTCGAGGCTGGCTGGGGTGGCGGTGTCCTCGGTCTCGTCCGCCGCGGTCTCCTTCGAGGCCGACTCGTCGTTCGTGTCAGCTGCCGCATAGTAATAGTCGCTGCGGTAGTAGCCGTAGTCGTAGGCATCGATACCGTTGGACGGGACTTTGTTGAGGACGGCGCCGAGCACCCGCCCGCGGACGCGCAGGATCGCGCGGTGCGACTTCTCGAGCTGTTCCGACGTGATCTGCTTGGCTGCGACCGTGAGGACGACACCGTCGGCGATCGTGCCGAGAATCGCGGCATCCGTGACCGACAGGACGGGCGGGGCGTCCAGGATCACCGTGGCGACCTCGGAGAGGGCGTCGACCAGCTCTTTCATCGTGCGGGAGCCGAGCAGCTCGCTCGGGTTCGGTGGAATGCGTCCGGACGGGAGCACGCGCAGGTGCGGGTCGCTGGTGGGCGCCTGAAGGGCGTCGTTGATGGAGAGCCGGCCGCTGAGCACATCGGTCAACCCCGCTCCGGTCCGCAGGCCGTAGATCCCGGATTGGGTCGGTCGCCGGAGATCGCAGTCGATGACGACGACGTTCGAGTTGGAGGCGGCGATGGCGTCGGCGAGGTTCGAGGCGAGGGTCGATTTGCCCTCGCCGGGGACGGAGCTCGTGACGACGATCACGCGCGGGGGCCTGTCGACGTCGACATAGCTGAGGTTCGTCCGGAGTTCGCGTAGGGATTCGGAGATGGCGAACAGCTGATGAGTGTCGTCGTCGGACTGATCGATGATCCGCTTGCGGTCGCCGAAGAGGTCGCTGGCCGGGATCGTCCCGATGACAGGAGCATCGATGAGCGCCTCGATCTGGGCCACGGTGCGGACCTTCCTGTCGAAGTGACTGCGGAGGAGTCCGTAGACGAACGAGAGGGCCAGACCTGCGAGGAGTGCCAGCACCAGTGCGAACTGCAGGTTCGGCGAGGACGGCAGGTAGGGGGCGCGGGCGGCCGCCAGCGGGACGAAGGAGATCGCGGCGTCGTTGATCGCGTCCTGCGGAGTCTCGATCGCTTTGACCTGGTCCGCGAGGGCCTGGATCCAGGTGTTCGCGAGCTTGGCGGCGCCCTCGGGAGTGTCGGCTCGCGCACTGATCTCGATGACGGAGGTGTCGGCCGGCAGACTTGCGCTGACATGTCCCAGCAGGTCGCCGACGCTGCGGTTGTTCCCGAGGATCTCGGCGGCGCGCTTGGCGACGGCGTCGGAGGTGGCGACGCGCACGTACGTCTCGGCGCGCGACTTCGCGAGGCTGTCGCCGGCGAGCGCCATCGACAGGCTCTCTCCGGAGGCCGCCTGCGTCAGCCCGGACGCCGATGACGTGTAGACCCGTGGCTGGAGGGCGGTGAAGACCGCGACGACGGCGATGGTGGCGAGGAGGATCAGAACTTCGCCCACCCAGTATCGGCGGAGCATCGAGATGAAGTCGCGGAGCTCACGTGATCTCGATCGTGTGTCGGCGGCTTCGGTCTGGGTGCTCATTCAACGGTTCCCTTCTGAGCTGGGTTTCACGACGCGGCCTCCGGGGCGGTGGTCGTCGGGCACACCGCGGTCGGTGTCGGGCTGGTGGACGAGCAGTTCGAGGCTCGCCATCGTCTCGATGAGGGAGACGCACTCGGCATATGCGGAGTCCGGGTGTTCGGGATAGCAGTCGAGTACGGCCCGCACCACTTCATCGTCAGACGCGAATCCATCGATGCGGCTCCACACTTCAGCAGACGGGCCGGTCAGCTCGAACTGCCGGAAATCCGAGACGTCGGCCATCGCGAGGCGGCCCTGCACGGCTTCCACCCAGATGACGTCCGGGTTCCTCGCGTGTCGACGGGCGCGGGAGGGGTCGGTGGCGTTTTCATCCGCCCGGTCACCTTCTGCTGCTGGCGGGGACGCGTGGTCTCCGCGAGTCACGGCAGCCACCGCAGGATCCCACGCTCGACGAGCTCGTCCACGTTCGAGGTCGTGATCGCCTCGTCGCGGTCGTGTCGGCCGTGCACCTCGCGCACGGCCCGCAGCACCTCCGTCATCGATCGCGGAGTCGCCGTCTCGTGCCAGAGGGTCGGCGAGATGCCGGCCAACGCGGTCACCGTGCTGTCGCACGCCACGATCAGCGCGTCGGAGGTCTCGATGGCGTCCTGAGGGACGGTCCTGACCAGGCGTCGACAGGGAGCGCTCGACACCGGAGCGATCGGCGTGGACCCGAGGGGGCGCGTGAAGCCGAGTGCGTCCGCTCCGAGCGGGGGCGATGTCGGAACGGCTCGAGGGTCGAGGTCCTCGATCGAGCGGTACGTCAGCCGCTCGACACCTCCGACATGGGCGACGAGTCGACCGAGCGAGACGAGCGGCCGTGGGGTCGCGGTGAGCGACGAGAGCCGCGGGACGAGGGCGAAGACGCTCTCGGTCAGGCCGAGCCGCTGCACCGACGCTCCCTTGTCGGCGTCCAGTCGCCGGTCGAGTACGACCACGCGTTCGACCATCGAATCGTGCAAGGGCGCCGGCGCGAGGCCCAGGTCGTTCGCCGACCGTTGGACCTTCGTCGGCATCGGAGCGCCGACGAGCGACAACGGCTTCTGGTAGGAGAGGACCAGCGCGTCTCCGTGCACGAGGGCGATCTCGTCGGTCAGATATCCGTGATGACGCCCGAAATGACGCACGGCCGTCGTCTTCCCCGCGCCGGACGGGCCGACGAGGAGGATCGCCGAGCCGGAAGCATCGGTCATCGCGGCCGCGTGGAAGAGGAGTCCTGCCCCGACGTTCCCCCGGACGGCCGCCAGTGTGATCTGTGATTCGACCGATGCCATGCGTGCCGCGACGGTGGCCTCCGTCGCGTCCGGGACGACGACGGGCACCTGGTCGTCGATGGCTGAGGCGTCGTCGTCGAGCAGCAGGTCCCACGCCGTTTCGAAGCACGAGCAGAACTCGGCGGCGCCGGCACCCGTCGCGCTGACGCGCACCCGGCGACCCAACGCGCGCACGACCCGCGTGCGCGATCGCGCGGGTTCGGTCTGTTCGACAGGCATGCTCCGGGTCCCCTCTGAGACGAGTCCGACCAGTATCCACACGCCGAGTCGTCCAGCGAGCCGACGGCAGACGACCGGGGCGCGGATACCCGGAACGACATCCGAGGTGACCGGCGGGCGTCCGACCATCGCGACGGGTGGATATCGGAGGTGAAACCGCCCGTCGTGGGCCAGAAGGCACGGCAAGAAAGCCCGGGGACGGGGATCCGTCGCGCAAGACTTCCCTTCTCTCCCCCCGCTCCGCCGACTGTCCGGCACGACCCCCCGAGGAAGGTTCCAGTGCCCACCCGCCCGTTCTCCGTGCTCTTCGTGTGCACAGGCAACATCTGCCGGTCCGCGATGGCCGAGCGTGTCCTCGCCGCCCGCGTCGCTGCGGCGGGCGGAGGGGTCTCCGTGCGCAGCGCAGGCACCCGAGCGGTCGTGGGGCGCGGCATGTCTTCGCAGACGCGCCTGCTGGTCCGGGCCAACGGCGGAGATCCCGATGGGTTCATCGCGCGGCAGCTCGAAGAGCGCATGCTGCGCGAGGCCGACCTGATCCTCGGGATGACCGTCGAGCACTGCGAGCGCGCGGCCTCCCTCGAACCGTCGGCGTTCGCGCGGATATTCTCCCTGATGGAGTTCGGGCGCGCCGCGGCCGAGCTGGCGCAGCCCGGGTCGGCCGCGGACGGCGATCGGTGGCAGCGGCTCGTCGCGTCGGCCGTCCAGCGTCGGAGGGCCGGGGACCTGAGGCCCGCCGCCGACGACGACATCGCCGACCCGTATGGACGATCCGACTCCGCGTTCGCCGCGATGGCCACGCGCGTGGTTCCGGTGATCGACCTCCTGGCCGGGGTGGCGCGGTGAGCGATCTCGACGACCTGGAGGCGATCTTCGATTCCGCGGAGGAGCGGCAGACCGCACGCGCCGCACGTCAGCAGCGCAAGCGTCGTCGACGCCGAGCGCTCTGGATCTGGCTGACGGCCGTCGCACTGATCGTCGTGCTCCCGGTGTCCCTGATCGGCGGGTACCTGATCTGGCTCGGCGGCACGTTCGACAACGGGGTCACCCGGATCGCGCACGCGTTCCCTGGAGACGACACACGTCCACGCTCGAGCAACGGCGCGACCAACATCCTGCTGATCGGCTCGGATTCACGATCGGGGCTGGGCGACGTCCTGTCGGGCAAGGCGACGGGCGAGCTGTCGGACACCATGATGCTCGTCAATGTGCCGAAGGACGGCTCAGGGATCACGGTCATGTCGATGATGCGCGACCTCTGGGTACCGGTGCCCGGTCACGGCACGGCGAAGCTGAACGCCGCCTTCAGCTGGGGAGGCGTCCCCCTCGCCGTGCAGACCGTCGAGTCCCTGCTCGACACCCGTATCGATCACGTGATGCTCGTCGACTTCGGAGGGTTCGGCTCGATCGCGACCGCTCTCGGCGGCGTCGATGTGTGGTCCGACAAGGCGTTCCAGTCCCGGAACATGCCGGGCTACAGCTACCAGAAGGGATACAACCTCGTGGAGGGGCCGAGGGCGCTCGCGTTCGTCCGAGAGCGCTACTCGTTCGCCGACGCGGACTACCAGCGCGTCCGGAATCAGCAGGCATTCATCCGGGCTCTGGTCCTCGGTTTCATCAACACGGGCACGCTCTCGGATCCGCTGAAGCTGCAGTCGGCCGTCGGAACGCTGGCCCGGTACATCGCTGCGGACGATGGTCTCACCTCGGCGACGGTCGCCGGCCTCGCGCTCGGTTCGCGCGGGCTGAACAACGACTCCATCCATACCTTCACGCTGCCCACGGCCGGCACCGGAAGCTCACCCGACGGCCAATCGATCGTGAAAGTCGACGAGACCCGTCTCGCGATCGTCCGAAAGGCGCTCGCCGACGACGACCTCATCGCCCGATTCACCAGCGGCGAACTCGGATCGGGGGTGCGCTGATGATGGCCTCCCTGCAGACCGAGACCAAGGACCGCGCCCTGAGCAAGCGTGAGCGCTCGGCGATCTCGCTGGCCGTGGCCGATGCGGCGGCCATCGTCCTGGCCGTCACCGCCGCCCATGTGCTCCGCTTCGGTCACTGGGAGGGCCGAGTCAGCTTCGGCGGTCTCCAGACCACCTACTGGGTCGTCTCGACGGTGCTGGTGCTGACCTGGCTGATCGCCGTCGCCGGTTTCGGCGGCTGGGTGACCTGGCCGAAGCGCCTCAACGGGCCATCCCTGCTCCCGCCGATCAAGGCGACGGTTCTCGTGATCGCGCTCCTGGCCATCATCGCTCTCGTCTTCGAGGTCGACCTCTCGCGCGCCTACCTGGCGGGTGCGCTTCCCATCGGCCTCGTGAGCCTGCTGATCGTCCGGGTCGTCTGCCGTGTGTGGATCGGAGCGCACCGCACCCGTGGCAGGTACCTGCGACGCGCACTCGTGATCGGTACGCCGAAGCGCGCGAGCGACCTCGCCCGGGTCTTCGACGAGTCGATCTCGCCCGTCGGCGTGAGCATCGTCGCGACGGCGCCCGTCGAGACGGTCGGTCGCCGCAAACTCCTCCTGGAGCTCATCGCCGAGAACGACGTCGACGTCATCGTTCTCACGGAGGAGCGGGCGCAGACGAACGTCCGCCAGCTCATCTGGGACGTCGAAGGCTCCGGTGCCGTGGTGTGGCTCTCCGTCGACGTTCCGGAGCTCGCCGCCCCGCGCGCGGAGTTCCACCCGATCGAGCGACTGCCGATCATCGAGGTCGAGCCCGCTGATCGGTCCATCACCAAGCGGCGTGGCAAGCGGGCCTTCGATCTCGTGTTCAGCTTCTTCGGGCTGCTCGTCGCACTGCCCCTCATCGCCGTCTGTGCGCTCCTCATCAAGCTCGACAGCCCGGGGCCGGTCTTCTTCCAGCAGACCCGCATCGGCCGCGACGGCAAGGAGTTCGCGATCCACAAGCTGCGCACCATGCGGATCGGGGCGGAGCGCGAGGTCGATGACCTCCGGGATCAGAACGAGGGGTCCGGCCCGCTGTTCAAGATCAAGGACGACCCGAGAGTCACGCGGATCGGCCGGCTCCTCCGCAAGACCTCCATCGACGAGTTCCCGCAGCTGTGGAACGTCCTGCGCGGGGAGATGAGCCTTGTCGGGCCGCGGCCTCCACTGCCGTCCGAGGTCGCCGAGTACGACCGGGCCAGCCTCCGCCGGTTGATCGTCAAGCCGGGGATGACCGGCCTCTGGCAGGTCAACGGCCGATCCGATCTGACCTGGGAGCAGGGTGTCCGGCTCGACCTCTTCTACGTCGAGAACTGGTCGCTGGGCGGAGACCTGCACATCATGTTCCAGACCGTCGCCGTGATGATCCGGCCGAACGGCGCCTATTGATGCGATCGAAAGCCGGTGCTTCCTCATGACGGCAACGGTGAGCGTGAGCACCCCGACCACGACCAGGGGGCATTTCCGAACGGACATCGAGGGCCTCCGCAGTGTGGCGGTTCTGCTGGTCGTCGGCAGCCATCTGATCGTCTGGCCGGAGGGCGGGTTCATCGGGGTCGACGTCTTCTTCGTGATCTCGGGCTATCTGATCACCGGAATCCTGATCCGTCAGCTCGAGCTCAAAGGCACGATCTCCTTCGTCGACTTCTATCGGCGGCGGTTCCTGCGGATCGTGCCCGCCGCCCTCATCGTCCTGGCCGTGACCACCATCGCCAGCTGGCTCGTCTTCTTCCCGGTGCGCGCGATCGAGACCACGTGGGATGCGGTGTTCTCCGCCGCGTTCGTCGAGAACTGGAACCTGATCAGGCGGGGGACGCAGTACTTCGCCACGACCTCGGTCCCGTCGCCGTTCCAGCATTACTGGTCGCTCTCCGTCGAGGAGCAGTTCTACCTCCTCTGGCCCTGGCTGCTCATCCTCGCCGCCGCCCTCTTCCGGAGCTCGGCCGCCCGTCGACGAGCACTCATCGTCGGCCTGCTGATCGGAGTGGCCGTCTCGTTCGTCGCGGCCTGCGTGGAATCGGAGCTCCGCCCGACGTTCGCGTACTTCTCGACCACGACCCGCGCTTGGGAGCTGGGAGCCGGCGCGCTCGTGGCGCTCGTTCCGAAGAGCGTCTCCGCAGCACTCGGCGGCCGGGCGCACGCCGTCATCTGGCTCACGGGACTCGGCGTGATCGTGGCCTCCGCCTTCGCCATCACCGAGTCGACGACGTTCCCCGGACCGTGGGCTGCGCTCCCGGTGCTGGGGACGTCAGCGATCCTGTTCTCCGATCGGCCGGGTCGCTGGCAGTTCGCGCTGACCAACCCGGTGGCGCGGTTCTTCGGCAAGATCTCGTACTCGCTCTACCTCTGGCATTGGCCGGTCATCATCTTCCTCGTCGTCATGAGCCCGTCGCAGACGCCGTGGCAGCTCGCGCTCGCGTTCGTCGGGATGGTCGTCCTCTCCGCGCTCTCGTACCGCTTCATCGAGACGCCCTTCCGGCATTCCCGGTTCGGCTCCGCCGGAGCCGAACGTGTCTTCGCCTCGGTGAGCGATTCGCCGAAGCGGCCGACACGCGCGCTCCGGTGGGACCGTGTGCTCGGAGCGAGCCTGGCGCTCGCGCTCGTCGTGGCGTGCACCCTCCCGTGGGCGCCCCGTCCGAGCTTCGCCAAGCCGCAGCCCAACCAGGTCGCCGGCGCCCCGTCGTTCCCGTCGGCCGACGAGCTCGCGAGGGCCCTCACCACGGCGGCGATGAGCACGAGCTGGCCGGACCTCTCGCCACCGATCGGCAATCTGACCCGCGCCGACAGCTCCCTAAGTCAGGCCTGGGAGCACGGCTGCCTCTCCGACACGAGCGGGGATATCGCCGCGAAGGTGAAGCGCATGTCGGCGCAGTGCGTCCTGGGAGACCCGGCGGGCGATCGCACGGCTGTCGTCCTCGGCGACTCCATCGCGGCGAGCTGGCTTCCTGCTCTCGAGCCGGCTCTCGCGGGGTGGCGGATCATCGCCATCACGTTCCAGAGCTGTCCGGCGGCGGATGTGACCGTCGACGAGGCCTCCCGCCACCGCGCCTTCCGTGACGAGTGCGACTCGGCGCGGACCGCGGCGGTGGACCGGGCGCTCGCGGCGAGCCCCGACCTGGTGGTGCTCTCGTCAGCGGTGGGAAGCTTCGAACGACAGGTCGGTACGGCCGATCCTGGCGGTTCGTGGCGGGCAGGAACGGCCGACATGCTCCGTGCGCTCGCCGGGGTTCCGCGCACGCTCGTGCTCGAGTCTCCGCCAGAGGGACCGGCTCCGATCGACTGCGCGCTGCGCGTCCTGTCGCCCGCGACCTGCGAGACGACACCGTCGGAGGCCTGGGAGGCGAAGTCGGCAGCAGAGGCCGCGGCGGCGCGTGCCGAGGCCGTGTCCGGGCGCGATGTCGAGTTCATCTCGACTCGCGCGTGGTTCTGCGCGCCGTCGGGTGTCTGCCCGATCTTCGCGGCGGGGACCCCGATCCGGGTGGACCGGGGGCATCTCAGCTCCGCCTACTCGGAGCGTCTCGGAATCGTCCTCGCGGCGGCCATCCGTCCGTGACGCTGTCTCCGCCGTACGCGATCAGGGAGACGGGCGACGGCCTCGGTCGGTGCGATGTGTCGGCGCCCGCCGGGTGGAACGCGCGAGGGTGACGAGCCCGCGCGGAAGCACCCGCAGACCGCGAGCCCACCTGGCCAGGTAGCTCGCGACGAGCTCGGCGGGGCCGAGACGGTTCCGGGTGGTCTGCTTCACGAGGGCGGAGACCGACGGGAAGAGCGCGTGCCGGAGCTTCGTCAGACGCTCCCGAGGGGTCGCCTGCTTCCACAGCAGGACCCGGCGGTCGATCGCCTCCGGGAACTCCGTTCGCATGCGCCACTCGGCGGAGGGCTCTCCCCATTCGATGTCGGAGTGCATCGGCAGGAGGCGCTCGAGGAAGGGACGGCTCGTCGCGAGCGCTCCGAGCTCGCGCGCTCGCGCGATCAGGAGCTCGGTGTCGATGCGCCGGCAGCGCCGGACGAGGTAGTCGAGTTCGGCACGGTGGCTCTCGGACCAGATCGACCGGATGGCGTGGACGGCGCCGATCGTGATCGCGTCGGCGAGGCCGGGGATGAGGACCGGCTGGTTGCCGCACCAGAAGGTCGTCCGCTGAGCCCAGAGCAGGTCGAAGACCTCGGCCGGCGGTGCTTCGAGCCCCGGGTAGCGAAAGTGCACGTCGATGTCCGCGGCCCAGTTCGGGTGGTAGACGCTGACGCTGTGCAGCGGGAAGGTGTCGGTGTCCGGATCGTGTGCCCGTCGTACCCAGCCGCGCGCTTCGAGAGTCGAGACGAACGCGTCGAAGTCGTCGGGCGCCACCACGACGTCGACGTCGCTGCTCGCCCGAGGGCGCCGGAGGTCGTACTCCGTCGCGACGACGCCCTTGATGACGAGCAGGCGGATCCCGTCGGCTGCCCCGAGACGGGCGACCGCGGCCGTCAGGAGGAGGGTGGAGACGGCCAGCGGCGAGGACCGGAGCCCTGCGTGTTTCACCATTCTTTTCACTCCACCTCCTGCGGCCGGGCGAGGCGTCGTCGGCGTCTCGAGCGTGGAGGCCTCGACGTTCGGGCGGGATCCTCTGCTGGTGCGCTGAGGATCCGAACGCCTCGTGTCTGTGTTCTCTTCATAGTCGCCGAGCGGCGCCCGGCCTCCGCCGGTGTGGTCCTCCGCGTCCCGGAACGGCCAGGAGGTGATCGCCGGTGACCGGGGTGAACTCGGTGGCGAAGAGTCGATGGCCGGAGGGCCGTGCGGCCACCGGGCACGGCGATCCCCACGATCGCGTCACCGACGATGGACGCACGAACGCCACGAAGGGGGACAACGCCGATGAGCGCCAGGAAGACAGCCGGTCCCGGCCACACCGAACTCCACACGATGAGCGAGACGGGGCGGACGATCCGCGTCCACTGCCTGTGCGCCCTCGGCCGGGACCACCGCTACCGCGACAGGTCAGAACGTGCGGCGACGGCGACTCCGCTGCGCGGCTCCGATCGCGCCGAGCAGCGCTGACACGACGATCACGAGTCCGAGCAGCGCGATCCACAGCGCCCACGCCGCTCCCGGGGTGAGCGTGCTGACCCACACGGTGACACCGGCCAGCCGGGCGGGCGACGAGACCACGAAAAGGGTCACTGCCGCGAACACGGCGAGCAGCACGCCCCAGACGATGCCGGCCCAGCGCACTGGCGGACGACGCCGGCCGGTCGGGGGCACGGAGAAGGCGCCCGTGTGCACAGGCGGCCGGGTCGGCGTGGGAGGGGCGGCCGGGGCCGGAGTCGGGTGTGCCGGCGCGACGGGCTCGTAGAGGGACGCCGCGGGCTCGTCGAGGGAGATGGTGTCGGCGCTCGGGGTGACGGCTTCGTCGAGCGAGATCGTCTCGGCGGGTCCCTGTTCGAGCGGGGCGTCGGTCGGTGTCACGGCGGGGGAGCTCGTCTCGGTCGAGCTCGTCTCGTCGGGGCCGGAGGTGGGGTCGTCGGCGTTCGTGGTCATATCGTGCTCCTTCACTTCTGGACTCGTTCGACGCGCACGCCGTCGACCTGTGCGATGCGGACGACGACCTGCGGAGTCGCGGCCGGACCGACGACCAGGTCGGTGTCGCAGCCGCCGAGGAACGCGGGATCGCAGTGATGCACCTGGCGTCCCCCCGCCGGATCGATGACGGTCACCGACGACACCGTCGCGGCCTCCAGCCGTATCGTCGCGTCGTCGGGGACCACGACCGTCGTCTCGCCGGGGCCCTTCGCCAGGTTGACGACGGGAGCCCGGGAGGACCTGACGGCCCGGCTCAGATCGATGGTCGTGTCACCCCAGGCCTGCAGGTAGTTGGCGCTTCCCGACGGCGCGACCGACAGCTGCGACCGGGAACTCACGCTGGCGTCCAGGCGTACGCCGGGCGAGGTCGGCAGCAGCGCGGCGACCGCGGTGAGCGCCGCCAGGAGGATGCCGAGGAAGATCAGGAAACCGCTCCGGCGGCGGGCGATCCCCGCGATGAGCACGGTCACCCCGAAGACGAGCGTGGCGGAGGCGAGCGAGGCCGTGAGCGCGTAACCGGGCAGGCCGGTCAGCGCGCCCCAGAACGCTCCGGTGAGGGAGGCCGCGACCAGCGCCAGTCCGACGGCGAGCCACCCGATCGCCGCTCCCACCCGGGGGTTGGCGGCGCGATAGGACGCCCGGCGCGCTTCGGCCTCGGCGTTGGCCGCTGACGCCTGCGCCTTCAGCTCGGCGGAGCGCTGCGCCTTCACGGCGCGCATGTCCTCGGCCAGGCGCTGCTTCCACTGCTCGTGCTCTGCCCGCCACTGCGCCTGACGGTCGCGCCAGTCGGCGACCTCCTGCTCGCTCGCTCCCGCCCCGGGTGCGGGCGGCGCCGCCGGCTCGGAGGCGATCGCGACGGCCGGTGCCGCGGGTGCGGCGGCTGCCGCGGACGCCGGAGCAGTTGCGGCGGGCGACACGGGCGATGCCGGCGAAGCCGACGCGTTCGTGGTGGGCGACACGTTCGTGGTGGACGGCGCAGCGCCTGCGGACGGTGCCGGCGCGCCGGCGTTCCCGCCCGATCGCCGGTCGGCGTTGCGCACGGCGACGACGATGAGCGCGGCTGCAGCGCCGAGCACGATGAGGGTCCAGAAGACGCGGCCCACGACGTCGAACCAGCCCGGGTCGTGACCGAACGGGCCGCCGAACCACCAGATCCCGTTGGACCACGGCAGGAGGGAAAGCACGATCAGCACGCCGATGGCCACGATCGGGGCCTCGAACTCGCCCTCGAACAGCCGCTGCAGGTGGATCCGGCCGTCGCGGTCGGGCAGCAGGGCCCAGGCGATCGCATAGAGCAGGACGACCGGGGCGCCGAGCAGGGCGGCGACCCCGACGATTCCGCGGACGATCAGCGGGTCGATGCCGATGCGGTACGCGATGCCGGCGCAGACGCCGCCGATCCAACCGTCGGTGCGCGTGACGCCGAGACCGCGCATCCAGTCGAAGAAGCGGGTGCCGCGGCCGGAGAAGCCGGTCCGCGGTCCGCCGTACGGGCCGGACGGTGTGTGCGTCTGGCCCGGAGGCGTCGCACCAGGAGGCGTCGCACCGGGAGGAGTCGCACCCGGAGGCGTCGCACCGGGAGGAGGAGGGGTCGTGCCGTCGTTCACCATGACTCGATCGTGGCGCGCCCGGCGCATCTCCCGCTATCCGGGGTCACCCTGAGCGGACCCTGATTCCTTCCCGCTCGGCTGTCGGGCGGCGGTCCCGTCTGCTTGGATTCCAGGTATGGCCTCAGCACCCCTGCCCGGCGAGCGCGCCACGCGCACGCCGTTGGCGCGGCCGCGCGACTGCGTGGTCGGCGGGGTGAGCGTCGCGCTCGCCGACCATCTCGGCTGGCCGGTGGCCGCCGTGCGCTGGATCCTCGTCGGCACCGCCCTCCTCGGGGGTGCCGGCGTGCTCTTCTACCTCTGGCTGTGGGCGCTCACCCCACTGCGCGACCCGGCCCCCGGGAGCTCGGACGAGCGGGTCAGGCGACGGGTGAACGTCCCGTGGGTGTTCGCCGTCGGCGGCGCGGCCTCCGGAGTGGCTGCGATCGTGCTGGTCGCTGCAGGCGACCCCGAAGCGGCAGTCGGGGCGGTCGTCGCGTCGATCGCCCTGCTGGTCGCCGCCGTCCTGTGGGACCAGTTCGTCGACGACGAAGGCACTGCGCCGTCCACGTTCTCGCCCGCCGGGTTCCGTCTCGCGTCCGGCGGGTTCCTCGTCGCCCTGGCGCTGGTGCTCAGCGGGCTGCAGGCGGGACGCTCGTCCGGCCTGCTGTGGCTCGCGATCATCGGCGCGACGTTCGCCGGAGCGGCCGTGATGGTCGGCCCCTGGGCCCTCCGGCTCTGGACCGAGCTGATCGCCGAGCGGACCGCGCGCGTGCGGGAGGAGCAGCGCGCCGAGATGGCGGCGCACCTGCACGACTCGGTCCTGCAGACGCTCGCGCTCATCCAGAACCGGGCGGGAGCCTCCAGCGAGGTCGGCAGGATCGCCCGCGCGCAGGAGCGCGAGCTGCGCGACTGGCTCTATGCCGAGGCGGCCCAGGGTGCCGTTCCCGACGCAGAGGACCTCGCCGCAGAGCTGCGCTCCGTCGCGGCGGCGCTGGAGGTCGAACACGCGGTGCACTTCGACGTGGTGAGCGCGGGCGAGCCCGTTCACCGGGCGCCGGCGGAGCTGGCCGCCGCCGCCCGCGAGGCGATGCTCAACGCTGCGCGGCACGCGGGAGGCGACGTGTCGGTGTACATCGAGTCGGGCGGCGGGTCCGTCGACGTCTTCGTCCGCGACCGCGGCCCCGGCTTCGACATCGACGCGCTGCCGGAGGGCCGCCTGGGCGTGCGGGAGTCGATCATCGGCCGGATGCGCCGGGCGGGCGGCCGCGCCACGGTCACCTCGCGCGAGACCGGCACGGAGATCCATCTCACGGTCGACCTGCCCGGAGAGCGAGAATGAGCAGATGACCGACGAGACGCCGCGTCCGATCACCGTCGTGATCGTGGACGACCATTCGATCTTCCGTTCCGGCCTCCGCGCAGACCTCGACGACCGCCTCCACGTGGTCGCTGAGGCACAGGACGTCGACGGGGCGGTGGAGGCGATCCTCCGCACCCGGCCGGAGGTCGTGCTGCTCGACGTGCACCTGCCGGGCGGCGCGGGCGGAGGCGGCGCGGAGGTGCTCCGTCGCACCGTCGCCGAGAGCGCGGGGACCCGGTTCCTCGCGTTGAGCGTGTCCGACGCGGCGGAGGACGTCGTCGGCGTCATCCGGGCCGGCGCCCGCGGGTACCTGACCAAGGGCAGCTCCGGGCGTCAGGTGAGCGACGCGGTCGTCGCCGTGGCCGGCGGAGACGCGGTCTTCTCGCCGAAGCTCGCCGGCTTCGTGCTCGACGCGTTCGGTGCGACAGCGGGAGAGCAGGCCGAGACCACGGACGAGCTCGACCGTCTCTCGGCGCGCGAGCGCGAGGTGATGCGCCTGATCGCGCGCGGCTACGCCTACAAGGAGGTCGCCGCCGAGCTGTTCATCTCGGTCAAGACGGTGGAGACCCACGTCTCCGCTGTGCTGCGCAAGCTCCAGCTCTCGTCGCGTCACGAGCTCACCGCCTGGGCGCTCGAGCGCAAGCTGCTCTAGGTCGATGCGGGCGGGCGTGCAACCCCCGGCGCGTTTTTGCGAGGGGGTGTGGTGTCCCGTACACTTGGGTGCGGTGGTTGAATCCGCCAAGCTTTTCTGCGCCTATTTTCGCTATGCCAGGAGGGTGTCGCGGTTCACAATCCCTAGGGCGGTAGCTCAATTGGCAGAGCAGCGGTCTCCAAAACCGCAGGTTGCAGGTTCGATTCCTGTCCGCCCTGCAAACCGGCATTCCGATGCCGGTCCACGAAAGGTGTAACGAGGTGGCCCGAAAGGTAATCGACGAGCCGAGCGAGGAAATCGTCGCCAACGCCAAGAAGGAGCGCGCGGCAAAGCGCAACCCCTTCGCGCGGATCGCCCTGTTCATCCGGCAGGTCATCGGCGAGCTCAAGAAGGTCGTCACGCCGACGCGCAAGGAGCTCTTGAGCTACACCGGCGTCGTGCTCGTCTTCGTGGTGATCATGATGGCGATCGTGTCCCTGCTCGACTGGGTGTTCGGTCTCGGCGTGGTGTGGGTCTTCGGACATCCGAAATAGACCCAGCAGCCGACCGGCCGCACGGCCATACCGACAGAAATGGAATGAATTCAGTGTCTGAGACGAACCGCGACGACGTGGACTGGGCGACTGCTGCCGAGCAGTCGTCCGAAGACGACGAGGCGCAGACGGGCAATGTCCTGGAGCGCGACGAGGAGTCGTCCGACCCCGCGGAGCACGAGGCGCTGCACATCGTCGCCGAAGACGGCACCGAGATCGACCTCGACGCCGTGCTCGACGCGATGGCCGAGGCCGTCGACCCCGAGGCCGACCGTGCCGTCGACGAGGCCCTCGAGGTCGACTCTGCCGAAGAGGCCGAGGCCGCCCAGGAGGCCGTCGAAGACGAGGACGAGGTCGCGGCAGACCCCTACGAGGAGTTCCGCGCCGAGCTGCGCGCCAAGTTCGGCAAGTGGTACGTCATCCACTCCTACGCCGGCTTCGAGCGCCGCGTGAAGTCGAACATCGAGAACCGCATGGTCTCGATGAACATGGAAGACTTCATCTTCGAGGTGCAGGTCCCCATGGAAGACGTGGTCGAGATCAAGAACGGCCAGCGCAAGATGGTCAACCGCGTGCGCATCCCCGGCTATGTGCTGGTGCGTATGGACCTCAACGAGGACAGCTGGTCGGTCGTCCGCCACACGCCCGGCGTCACCGGATTCGTCGGCAACGCGCACAACCCCACGCCGCTCCGCTTCGAGGAGGCCTTCTCGATGCTCAAGAGCCTCGTGCAGGTCGACCAGGCTCCGGTCAAGGGCGCCGCCAAGGGCCAGAAGGCCGCCGCGCGCGTCATCCCCGCCGAGGTCGACTTCGAGATCGGCGAGACCATCACCATCAAGGAGGGCTCGTTCGCGGGCCTGCCTGGCTCGATCAGCGAGATCAAGCCGGAGAGCGGCAAGCTCACCGTGCTGGTCTCCCTCTTCGAGCGCGAGACGCCGGTCGAGCTCAGCTTCGACCAGGTCACGAAGCTCTGACGGGAATCATTCAGAGCCTCCCCACTGTTTTACGAACCACCGGGTCTCGGAAGGGCCGAGAAACCGGGAGAGCCGCGCGGGCGTGACGCCCACGGGCTCGAATACACAAAGAAGGAAGAGACATGGCACCGAAGAAGAAGGTCACCGGTCTGATCAAGCTTCAGATCAACGCCGGCGCTGCCAACCCGGCCCCGCCGATCGGCCCGGCCCTGGGTCAGCACGGCGTGAACATCATGGAGTTCTGCAAGGCGTACAACGCGGCGACCGAGTCGCAGCGCGGCAACGTCATCCCGGTCGAGATCACCGTGTACGAGGACCGCTCGTTCACGTTCGTCCTGAAGACCCCGCCCGCGGCCGAGCTGATCAAGAAGGCGGCCGGCGTCGCCAAGGGCTCCGGCGTCCCGCACACCACCAAGGTCGGCAAGCTGACCCAGGAGCAGGTGCGCGCCATCGCCGAGCAGAAGATGGTCGACCTCAACGCCAACGACATCGACGCGGCGTCGAAGATCATCGCAGGCACCGCCCGTTCGATGGGCATCACGGTCGAGGCGTAAGCCCGACCCCCACGTCATCCAGACATCACCGTGGCAGAGCCGGCCAGGCTCGCACCACATTCTCGTGAGGAGAAATCTCATGGCACAGAAGTCCAAGGCCTACCGGGCCGCGGCCGACAAGATCGAGGCCGGCAAGTTCTACACCCCCACCGAGGCTGTCACCCTCGCGAAAGAGACCGGTTCCGCCAAGTTCAACTCGACCGTCGAGGTCGCGCTGAAGCTCGGTGTGGACCCGCGCAAGGCGGACCAGATGGTCCGCGGTACCGTCATCCTTCCTCACGGTACCGGCAAGACCGCGCGCGTCATCGTGTTCGCGACGGGCCCGGCCGCTGAGGCCGCGATCGCCGCGGGCGCCGACGAGGTCGGCGGCACCGAGCTGATCGAGAAGGTCGCCGGCGGTTACACCGACTTCGACTCGGCCGTCTCCACCCCGGAGCTCATGGGCCAGGTCGGCCGTCTCGGCAAGGTGCTCGGCCCGCGCGGCCTGATGCCGAACCCGAAGACCGGCACGGTCACCCCTGACGTCGCGAAGGCCGTCTCCGACATCAAGGGCGGAAAGATCGAGTTCCGCGTCGACAAGCACGCGAACGTGCACTTCGTCGTCGGCAAGGCCGGCTTCACCGCCGAGCAGCTCGACGAGAACATCAAGGCGGCGCTCGACGAGGTCGTGCGCCTCAAGCCGTCCGCCGCGAAGGGCCGTTACATCCAGAAGGGCGCCGTGTCGACCACGTTCGGCCCGGGCATCCCGCTGGACGTCAACGCCATCTGAGCGCATCGCTCTGCAAACGGGCCGGCCACCGCTCACGCGGTGACCGGCCCGTTTCGTCGTCGAAGGGCACGCAAACGCCCCTGAACCCCGGTTTTAGGGGCGTTTGCGTGCCCCTCGGCGGAGTGAGCGAACGTTGCACAGAGGCAACGACTTCGGCAGACCTGTCTACCCCATCTTGCGGAGGTAGAACGGCCGGGCTATATTCGCCCTGTCGCGCACCGCGCGTCGTCTCACAGTCGAGTCAGTCCGAGCGAAGGAATGTTTGATGACACCTCGCACCACCTCCGCCCTCCACAAGAGGGCGATCGGAATCATCGCCACCACGTCAGCCGTGGTGGCGTTGTCGTTGGCAGGGGCATCCGCGGCGAACGCCGCCGACCGGGTGCCCTTCGCCAATTCCGTCCCCTCGTGGGCCACCGCCCAGAACGATGCGGGAGCGGCTCCAGCCGACACCACAGTGCAGGGTGAGATCTACCTCCCCCTCCGCGACCAGAAGGGTGCGGAGACGCTGGCGAAGCAGGTCTCCAACCCGTCGCTGTCCGGGTATCGCAGGGCGCTGAGCCCGCAGCAGTGGATCGCGAGGTTCTCGCCGACGCAGGCGGACTACGACGCGGTGCTGGCGTTCCTGAAGACGGCAGGTCTCACCATCCAGGGTGAGCCGGCGAGCCGGCAGTACGTGGTGTTCCGCGGCACACCCCAGCAGCTCGGCTCGGTGTTCGGCACGTCGCTGCACTCCTACAAGGTCGCCGGTCACGAACTCGTGGCTCCGTCGAGCGCTCCGTCGGTTCCCGCGGCGCTCGGGGCCAAGGTCTCCGCGATCAGCGTCGAGCAGTCGCGCACGATGACCCGGCCGAACTCGATCAAGCAGGGCGACGTCCCGGCCTCGGCGGCTCCACAGGTGCAGCGCAAGTCCGCTGCGGTCGCGCCCGTCATCACCACGCCGTGCTCGCACTACATCGGTGAGAACACCGTGACGGTGCCGGCCGCCTACAACGGGCAGACCACCTACCCCACCTACAACTGCGGTTACACCCCGCAGCAGATGCGCAGCGCCTACGGTCTGACCGACCTCACCAAGCGCGGTGTCAACGGCAGCGGGCAGACGGTCGCGATCATCGACGCCTACGCGAGCCCGACCATCGTGAAGGACGCGAACAGCCTCGCTGCGCAGAACGGCGAGCCGCCGCTCACCAACTCGAGCTACCAGCAGCTGGTGCCGAGCCCCAGCGAGTTCACGGACCAGGCCGCGTGCCAGTACCCGAGCGGCTGGCAGAGCGAGCAGACCCTCGATGTGGAGTCGGTGCACTCCATCGCGCCGGGGGCCCGCATCCTCTACGTCGGCGGCACCGACTGCAGCGGCGGACTGGACATCGCGATGTCGAAGATCCTCGACAACAAGCTGGCGAACATCGTGAGCAACAGCTACGGCAACATCGGCGAGGCGGTTCCGGCCGACGTGATCCAGGGCGAGGTCAACATCCAGCTGCAGGCGGCCGGCGAAGGCATCGGTCTGTACTTCTCGAGCGGCGACAACGGTGACGAGGTCGAGAACCTCGGCTACCCGTCGCCGGACTTCCCCGCCTCTTCGCCGTGGGTCACCTCGGTGGGCGGCACGAGCCTCGGCATCGACAAGAACGGCCGCAACGCCTGGGAGACCGGGTGGGGCGACCAGCTCGACAAGATCGTGAAGAACGCCGACGGGACGCTGGCGTACGCCGAGCCGCTGCCGGGATCGCTGTTCGCCGGTGGGGCGGGAGGCGGCGTCAGCGCCGTCTTCCCGGCGCCGGACTATCAGCGCGGCATCGTGCCGCAGGCGCTGAGCAAGGGCTACCGGGTCTCTCCGGACGTCGCCGCTCTGGCCGACCCGTACACCGGGTTCCAGATCGGGCTCAGCCCGATCGTGGATGACACCACCCTGGCGACCGGCGCCTACGTCAACGAGACCTACGGCGGCACGTCGCTGGCCACGCCGATCGTGGCAGCGCAGATCGCCATCGTGCAGCAGGCGACCGGACGGACGATCGGGTTCGCGAACCCGACGCTCTACTCGGTGAAGCGTGTGCTGCCGAGCGCCTTCCGCGACGTGGTGCCGCCGAACCCGCCGAAGGCGCTGGTGTACACCAGCGCACGGAGCGGGAACACGTATTTCATCACGCTCGATCGGGACACGTCGCTGAAGACCGCGGTGGGTTACGACGACGTGACCGGACTCGGCGGAGTCTCGTTCACCCTCCTGAGTCTGGTGGCCCAGGGCAGGCATTAGCGGCTGCGCGACGCAGCACAGGGCCGGCCGTCTCCGCGTGGAGGCGGCCGGCCCCGCTACGCTGGCGGGATGACCCTCGCGATCCGCCCTGCGACCGCCGCCGACGCCGAGGCCCTCGCCGAGGTCGCCGCAGTGACGTTCCCGCTGGCGTGCCCGCCGCACACGACGGAGGAGGCCAAGGCGTCGTTCATCGCTGCCGTGCTCTCGCCGGAGCGGTTCGCCGAGTACGCGGCCGACCTCCGGCGCCGCCTGTTCGTGGCGGAGGACGACGCGGGGGCGATCGTGGGCTACACGCTCGTCAACCTCGGCGAGCCGGGCGACGACGACGTGCGGGCCGCCGTCTCCGTACGCCCGACCGCCGAGCTCAGCAAGTGCTACGTCATGCCCGGCCATCACGGCGAAGGTGTGGCCGGTCGGCTGATGGAGGCCAGCCTGGCCGCAGCGGCCGAGGCGGGCGCCGCGGGGGTGTGGCTCGGTGTCAACGAAGAGAACGCGCGCGCCCAGCGTTTCTATGGCAAGCACGGCTTCGAGAGGGTCGGCAGCAAGCGATTCCAGGTCGGGGACCGCCTCGAGAACGACTGGGTCATGGAGCGCGCGCTCGGCTGATCGCGGCGACCCGGTCGCTGGCCCGGTCGTCCGTCTGCGAGTCAGGCCACGGGACTGCGGCGTATCCCAGGGCCTTCGCAGGGTGCCGCCGGTTAGAATCCCTCGACCCGATCCATTCGAGGAGCGACCGTGCGACGACTGCTGCGTATCGTTCGCCAGCCGTTCGCCCAGCCTCTGCTGGCCGGCGGCTGGCAGCGCGCCGTGCCCCTGCTGCTCGCAGCGGGGACCGTCTGCGTCCTCAGCGGTCTGACGATCATCTGGGCCGCGCGGCTGACCGTTCCCTATCCGGTCTACGTCAGCGAGCTCGGCGCCGTCGGAGCCCCGACCGCCGGGCCGTTCGCCATCGCCCTGCTGCTCATCGCCGCAGGCGGCTTCGCCGTCGCGCTCGCGAGCGGTCACGTGCGCTCGTCGCACCGACTGCTCGACCGATGGGCCCCGGCGGCGAGTCTCGGATTCGCCGCGGTGTGTTTCGTCTTGGCGTCCCAGGTGACCTGCACGTCCTACTGCCCTGTCCCTCTCGTGGATCCGAGGTCGACGATCCAGGATCTCGTGCACACGGTGTCCGCCGTGCTCGGGTTCGCCGCCGCGTGCTTCGCGATGCTGCAGGTGGCGTTCGCCTCGCGGCTGCCGCGGGTCGCGCGTTTCTCGCTGATCAGCTGCATCGCGGTGGCGGCCATCACGATCGTGGGTGGCCTGCTCGCGCTCGTTCACGTCGCAACGGATGTCGGCGCCTGGCTGGAGTTGATCGGGACGACCGTGGCGGTCTCCTGGATCGCGGTCTACTCCCTGGCGCTGGCGCGGGTGCCGGTCGTGACCGACTGATCGCGATCGACTAGCCGGCGGCGGCCTGCGCCGCGGCACCGGGAGTCGCCCGCGGTGCCGTCGCCTGCCGCAGCAGCTCGATCAGGTCGCCTGCCAGGGCGACGAGGCGGGCGATCTCGCGATCGTCGCGGTCGACCCAGTGGCACTGCGGCTCCTCGTGCACGGGAACGAACCGGTCGTGCTGCTCCCACACGAAGAGCGTGCGCTCCGCGCCCAGGACGTACTGCTGCCACCAGATCTGGCGCAGATAGGACCGCGGGATGCTGTTGAACGGCTTGTTGGTGGTCTTGATCTCGGCGAGCTCGATCCGGCCTCCCTCGCGGACCGTCAGCCCGTCTGGCGTCGCCAGATGGCGGCGGTCGCGCTCGGCGTGGAAGAGCAGGTCAGACGGCTGGATGCCGTGCGTCGCGGCGACCCAGGCCGCGATCTCCGGTTCGCGGACGCGCCCGTGCTGCGTGAAGACGTTGCCGGAGAATCCCGAGCCGTTCAGCTTCTCGGTGACCGCCGCGCGCAGCGACTGCTGGGTGGACAGCTTGGCGACATCGGTCGCGGTGATCCCGCGGCTGCGCGCGCGGAGCCAGCCGACGCGATCGCTCGAGGACGCCACGACGCGGGCGAGGTGACCCTCGGCGCCCGGCACGGCGGGGACGACCGGACGCGGCGCGGGCGCCGACGTGCGCGGGCCGAGGTCGGCCAGCACTCCCGGCCGGTAGAGCTCGCGCCGGTCGCTGTCGCGCCTGGAGAGTTCAGGGGCGGTGGGGGCGGCGGAGCGGTCGAACACCCCTCCATTCTGCCTCGCGCGGCCGACGTGCGCCGTCAGCCCACGCCCGCGGCGCCGAGCTGACGACGGGCTTCGTCGATGGTGGCCAGGGTGGAGACCGCCTCGTCGAGCGAGTGCAGCGGCGACTCGGTGCGGCCGGCCGCGACATAGCGGGCGAGAGCGGCCGCTTCGTACGACATCCCCTGGCGGTACGGCCGGTTGTACGGGTCCGTCCAGTGCACGACGGCTCCGTCCGATCGGCGGACGCGGATACCGCTCGCCGCCCAGAACGGGCTGTCGGTCTCGATCCGGGCGTCCGACCCCGAGATGGTCGCGAGCGACGGCGTGCCCGCACGCAGGCCCGTGCTGAGGAGGGCCTGGCCTCCATTCGCGGAGGACAGCACGAGGGCGGCCTGCTCGTCGACGCCGGTCGGGGCGAGGGTGCCCGTCGCGATGATGCCGGCGGGCGCGCCGAGCGCGAACGAGGCCCAGGACACCACGTACACGCCGAGGTCGAGAAGGGCGCCGCCCGCGAGAGCCGGATCCCAGAGGCGGCCGGCCGCATCGAACGTCGCCCGGCCTCCGAAGTCGGCCGTGACGACGCGCACCTCGCCGAGGGCGCCGTCGGCCAGAAGCTGACGCGCGATGTCGGTCTGCGGCAGGTAGCGCGTCCACATCGCCTCCATGGCGAAGACTCCGGCCTCCCTGGCGGCGGCGACGATCTGCCTGGCCTGGTCGGCGTCCGCGGCCATCGGCTTCTCGATGAGCACGTGCTTGCCCGCCCGGATGGCCAGGAGCGCGTGCTCGAGGTGCTCGCTGTGCGGTGTTGCGACGTAGACGACGTCCACCTCGGGGTCGCCCACCAGCGCCTCGTAGGACGTGTGCGCCCGCTCGACCCCGTGCGCGGCGGCGAATGCGGCCGCCCGCTCGGCCGAGCGGGAGCCGCAGGCCACCATCCGCTGCCGGGTGTGCGCGTGCAGGGCGTCCGTGAAGTCGCCGGCGATGACGCCTGGCCCGATCACGCCCCAGCGCAGGGGCGGCGCATCGGCCGGGTCGGTGTGGCGGGGAGCGGGGAGGGCGGTGAGGAGGTCGACCATGCGTCCAGTCTGCACCGCCGCCGGCCCGCCCCCGTCACCCGGTCAGACGGGCTGCGGGTTGGAGACCTCCGGGGCCGTCCGCGCACCGGCGACGGGCGCCGCCCAGCGCACGCCGTTGGCCAGCACGCGCCGCACCTGCGGGTGGAAGTAGACCGGGTACTCCTGGTCGCCCGGCGAGAAGTAGAAGATCTTGCCGCGACCGCGTGTGAAGGTCACGCCGGAGCGGAACACCTCTCCGCCGGTGAACGAGCTGATGAAGACCAGGTCGTCCGGGGCCGGGATGTCGAAGAACTCGCCGTACATCTCCTGCGCGTCGATCACGATCGGCTGGTCGACGCCCTGCGCGATCGGGTGCGTCGGGTTCACGTTCCAGACCAGCTCCCGTTCGCCGCCCTCCGGGTTGCGCCAGCGCAGCGAGCACGTGGTGCCGAGCATCCGGATGAAGATCTTCGAGAAGTGGCCGGAGTGCAGCACGATCAGGCCCATCCCGCCCAGCACATGGCGGCGGACGCGCTCGACGACCTCGTCGGAGACCTGGTCGTGGGCGATGTGGCCCCACCAGAGGAGCACGTCCGTCTCGGCGAGCGCCTCCTCGGTGAGCCCGTGCTCCGGGTCGGCGAGGGTCGCCGTGCGCACGGCGGTCTCGTCGCCGAGCAGCTCGGACAGCCCGGCGGCGATCGCGCCGTGGATGCCGTCGGGGTAGATCGCGGCGATCTCGGGCTGAGTGGTCTCGTGGACGCCTTCGTTCCACACGGTCACGCGCAGTGCGGTCATGGTCATGCCTCCGTGGTCTCTGTGCTGCTGTCCGTGGTCGGGGTGTCCGCCCCCGCGTCGTCGAGGCCGTTGGTGGCCGGGCTCAGCCGCACCTCGGCACCGCGGCGCGCCGACTCGTAGGCCGCGTCGATGACGCGCGCCCGGTCGAGCGCGAGCGAGCCGTCCCAGCGCGCCCAGTTGGCCTCGTCGGCGACGTGCTCGAGGAAGGTCTCGACGACCGCGAGATGACCGCGTCCCGCGTCGGCGGTCACCGCGATGTCCTCCACCTCTTCGCCCTCGCCGGTGAAGATCGTGAGCTCGCCGGCCGGAGCGTAGTCGACGACCCGGAGGTCGGCGCCGCCCTCGGTGCCGTAGAGGGTGATCCCGAACTCGTCGCCCGCCGGCCGGTAGGCCGCCCAGCTGGTCTCGAGCACGATCGAGCCGCCTCCCTCGAGCCGCAGGAGCATGCTGGCGAGGTCCTCCACCTCGTACGCGGACCCGACGTGCTGCTTGTCGCTCTTCGCGCCGCCGCGCCCGCGCACCCCGAGCTCGGAGTGGGTGACGGCCGAGACCGCCGTGACGCGCGGCTCGCCGAACAGGTGCAGGGCGTAGTCGAGCACGTGCACGCCGATGTCGATCAGCGGGCCGCCTCCCGCCATCTCGCGGTTGGTGAACCAGCTGCCGAGCGCGGGGATGCCCGCGCGACGCAGCCAGGTCGCCCTGGCGTGGTACGGCCGCCCGATCTGGCCGGCGTCGATGGCCGCCTTGAGCGCCTCGATGTCGCCACGGCGGCGGTGGTTGAAGGCGACCTCCAGCACGCGGCCGGAGCGGTGGGCGGCGTCGACCATCGTCTGCGCCTCCGCGGCGGTGCGGGCGATCGGCTTCTCGCTCAGCACGTGGATGCCGGCCTCGAGCGCGCCGACGGTGATGGGAGCGTGCAGGAAGGTCGGGACGGCGACACTGACGACGTCGAGGTCGCCGTCGGCGACCAGGTCGCGCCAGTCGCTGTACCGGCGCGCGACGCCGTACTTCTCGCCGAGCTCGGCGCGGGGGCCGTCTTCCATGCCGGCGATCGCGACGAGCTCCACTCCGGGGAGCGAGGCGTAGGCGTCCATGTGCTGCTGGCCGGCCCAGCCGAGGCCGACGACTCCGGCGCGGAGGGTCTTGGATTCGGTGGTCACTGCTGTCCTTTCGAGGGGTGGTGCTGGGGTGGTCCGGGCGGGTGGTGGATGGTCGAAGCGGAGGATCGAATCGATTCGATGATGGCGGCTCGAGCGGCGGCGGGAGCCCGTCAGTGGGGGAGGGGCCGGGAGGCAATTCCCGGGCCGAGGGTGTGCTGGATGACCATGATGGCCGCGCCGATGGCGCCTCCGGTCTCGCCGGAGCGGGACTCGGTGATGGTCAGGTGCTGGGTGGCGAGCGGCGTCGAGCGCTGGTAGACGACCTCCCGCACTCCGGCGAGCAGCTGCTCGCCGACCCGGGACAGACTGCCGCCGACGACGACGAGAGACGGGTTGAGCATGTTGACGCAGGTGGCGACGACCTCGCCGAGGTCGCGGCCCGCCTGGCGGATCGCCTGGAGGACCTCGGGATTGCCCGTGCGGGCGAGGGCGACCACGTCGTCGCTGGTCTCGGCGGGGATGCCGGCCGCGGTGAGCGCGCGGGCGATCGCCGGCCCGCTGGCGAGCGCCTCCAGGTCGGCGTCGCGGGCCCCGTGGCTCGGCGTCTCGCTGGAGAACGGCACGCGCACGTGGCCCAGGTCGCCCGCCGAGCCCTGGGCGCCGCGCTGGAGCCGGCCTCCGCTGATGATGCCGGCACCGATGCCGGTCGCGACCTTGACGAACAGGAGGTCGGATCGGTCGGGCCAGGCGAGGGCGTGCTCGCCGAGCGCGAGGAGGTTCACGTCGTTGTCCACGAGGACGGGGACGTCGAAGACGCGCCGCGCATAGGCCGGGATGTCGAAGCGGTCCCAGCCGGGCATGATCGGCGGGTTGGCCGGGAGCCCGGTCGAGTGCTCCACCGGTCCGGGAACGCCGATGCCGACGCCGACCAGGTCGGCGAGCGGGCGTCCGGTCGCGGCGAACAGACGCTGGGCGGCCTCCAGTGCCCAGTCGAGCACCGGCTCGGGGCCGTCGGCGATGAGCAGGCGCCGGGACTCGCTGGTCGTGATCGTGCCGGCCAGGTCGGCCAAAGCGACCACGCCGTGGGTCGCGCCGAGGTCGATGGCGACGACCACGCGGGAGTCGGGGTTGAACCGGATGCGCGCGGGAGGGCGGCCTCCCGTCGAGACGTCGTCGCCCGCGGGCGCCACCAGGCCGGCGGCGGTCAGGGTGTCGATGCGCACCGCGACGGTCGATCGGGCAAGGCCCGTGATCTCGGCCAGCTGCGCACGGGTGCGCGGCACGCCGTCGCGCAGGATCGCCAGGAGGTCCGAGGCGTCCGCAGCGACGATGCCGGGCTCCCGGACGCTGTCGGTCATGCACGTATTGAACCACACCGATCTCCGGCGGTCCAAAGGTCGACGACGACACGTCGACTTTTGATTGACTTTCGACAGAAGTGGCGATTGAATGAGGACGGACGCCGGATCGCGCGCCCCATCCCCATCTTTCGACCGAGGAGAACAGTGTCGAACTCAAACCTCTCCGTGCAGCTCTACACGGTCCGTGAGCTCCTGACCGAGGACACGGTCGGGACCCTCCGCCGGATCGCCGAGATCGGATTCACCCAGGTCGAGCCGTTCGGCCTCCTCGACTTCGCCGACGGCCTGCGTCAGGGCCTCGCCGAGACCGGCCTGACCGCGCCGACCACCCACCAGGGCTTCATCGGCCGCGACGACGAGGCACTCGACACGGTGTTCGCCATCGCCGCCGAGCTCGGCGTCCAGACCGTCATCGACCCGTATGTGGCCGTCGAGCGCTGGCAGACCGCCGCCGACGTCGAGGAGATCGCCGCGCAGCTCAACGCCGCCGCCACGGTCGCCGCGAAGCACGGCGTCCGTGTCGGCTACCACAACCATGCCCACGAGGTCGAGAGCACCATCGAGGGCGTCACCGCGCTGGAGTACTTCGCCGGCAAGCTCGCCCCGGAGGTCGTGCTCGAGGTCGACACCTACTGGGTCGTCGTCGGCGGCCAGAACCCCGTCGACCTGCTCCCGAAGCTCGGCGACCGCGTCGTCGCCCTGCACGTGAAGGACGGCGCGGGCACGACGGAGACCAAGGATCAGGTCGCGGTCGGCCAGGGCACGCTGCCCATCGCCGAGATCATCGCGGCCGCGCCGAACGCCCTCCGCGTGATCGAGCTCGACGACTCCCGCGGCGACCGCTTCCAGGCCGTCGCCGACAGCTACGCCTACCTCACCGCCGAGGCCTTCGCGTGACCGGCGGAAAGGTCGGCGTCGGCCTCATCGGCGCCGGCGTCATCAGCAACCAGTACCTCGAGAACCTCACCGCGTTCCCCGACCTCGATGTGCGCTTCGTCGCCGACATCGACCTGGAGCGTGCGAAGGCGCAGGCCGACGCGTACGGCGTGCCCGGCTCCGGCACGGTCGAGGAGCTCCTCGCCGACGATGCGATCGAGATCGTCGTCAACCTCACCATCCCCAAGGTGCACGTCGAGGTCGCGCTGCAGGCGCTCGCCGCAGGCAAGCACGTGTGGAGCGAGAAGCCGTTCGCGCTCGACCGCGCCAGCGGCGTGCAGCTGCTGGAGGCCGCGCACGAGAAGGGCCTGCGGGTCGCCACGGCGCCCGACACCTTCCTCGGCGCCGGCATCCAGTCGGCCCGCCGCCTGGTCGAGAGCGGCGCCATCGGTGCACCGCTGACCGCGCTGACCCTGCTGCAGAGCCCCGGCCCCGAGTCGTGGCACCCGAACCCGGACTTCCTGTTCCAGGAGGGCGCGGGCCCGCTGTTCGACATCGGCCCCTACTACCTTACGGCCCTGGTGCAGCTGTTCGGACCGGTCAAGCGCGTGAGCGCCGTCGCCTCCAAGGCCAAGGAGTCGCGCGTGATCGGCTCCGGTCCTCGTGCCGGGGAGTCGTTCGCCGTCACCGTGCCGACGCACGTCAGCGCGCTCTACGAGTTCGAGAGCGGCCAGACCGCGCAGTCGATCTTCAGTTTTGACTCCAAGCTCGGCCGCACCCAGTTCGAGGTCGCCGGGCTCGAGGCGACGCTCGTCGTGCCCGACCCCAACACGTTCGAGGGCGAGCTGCTGGTGCACGGGTCAGACGGCGTCGAGACGCTGCCGTCGACCGGGACGACCAGCACGCGCGGCATCGGCGTGGTCGAGCTCGCCCGCGCCATCCGCGCCGGCGTGCCGGAGCGCGCGTCGGGGGAGCAGGCCTTCCACGTGCTCGACGTGATGGTGGCGACGATCGAGGCCGGCGAGTCCGGCGTCCCCGTCGAGGTGAAGAGCACCCTCCAGGTCGCTCCCGCCCTCCCGGAGGACTGGGACCCCCGCGCGTCCACCCTGGCCTGACGGCCGGCGCGTGACGCGTGGCGCCTGGCGCGGAGACCATGACGGACGACGAACGGAGAAGTGTGAGCGACAGTGAGTCGGGCGGGTTGAGCCGACGGGACGAGAGCACAGCGGGATCGCGGCTGCGCGTCGCGATCGTCGGCGGCGGATTCATGGCGGAGGTGCACTCACGCGCCGCACGCGCCGCGCGCGCCGAACCGGCGGGCATCGTCTCGTCGACGCCCGAGCGCTCGGCCGCGGCGGCCGAGCGCCTCGGCATCGGCCGCGCCTACGACTCGCTCGAGCACCTGCTCGACGACGACTCGATCGACGTCGTGCACGTCACGACGCCGAACGCGCTGCACGCGTCACAGGCGGCTGCGGTGCTCGCCTCCGGCAAGGACGTCGTCTGCGAGAAGCCGCTGGCGACCACGGTGGTCGACGCGGAGGCGCTGGTCTCCGCGGCGGCCGGACGCACCGCGACGGTCCCGTTCGTGTACCGGTTCCACCCGCTGGTGCGGGAGGCGCGGGCGCGGTTCGCCTCCGGCGCCGCCGGTCAGGTGCTCACCGTCAACGCCTCCTATCTGCAGGACTGGCTGCTCGCCGCCGGCGACGACAACTGGCGCGTCGACTCCGAGCAGGGCGGGCGTTCGCGTGCCTTCGCGGACATCGGCTCGCATCTCGTCGACCTCGTCGAGTTCGTCAGCGGCGACCGGGTCGCACGCCTGTCGGCGAAGAAGCGCACCGTCTTCGCCGAGCGAGCGGCGCACGCCGGCATCACCACGGAGGACGCAGCGGCCGTCGTCATCGAGACCGCGTCCGGCGCCATCGGCACGCTTCTCGTGTCGCAGGTGGCGCCCGGCCGCAAGAACCGGCTGTGGCTGGAGATCGCGGGCAGCGCCGAGAGCGTCGCGTTCGACCAGGAGCAGCCGGAGACGCTGTGGGTCGGCCGGCGCTCGGGCAGCCTCCTGGTTCCCCGCGACGCCGACCAGCTGAGTGCGGACGCCGCACGACTGTGCGTGGTGCCGTCAGGTCACCCCCAGGGCTACCAGGACGCGTTCAACGCGTTCGTAGCCGACAGCTATGCCGCGGTCGCGGGCGAGAGCCCCGACGGACTGCCGCGCTTCGAGGACGGCCTGCGGGCCGTCCGGATCACCGACGCCGTGATCGACTCGGCCGAGTCGGGCACCTGGATCGAGATGGGAACACACGAATGACTGACGCCGTCAGCACCGACACCTCCGCCGAGGCGGGTCGCACGCACCCGGTCACGCTCTTCACCGGCCAGTGGGCCGACCTGACGCTCGAGGAGGTGGCGAAGCACGCCTCCGAGTGGGGCTACGACGGCCTGGAGATCGCCTGCTCGGGCGAGCACCTCGACGTCTGGCGCGCCGCAGAAGACGACGCCTACCTCCAGGGCCGCCTGGACATCCTCGACAGGTACGGCCTGAAGGTCTGGGCGATCTCCAACCACCTCAAGGGCCAGGCCGTCTGCGACGACCCGATCGACTTCCGCCACCAGGCGATCGTCGGCTCGAAGGTGTGGGGCGACGGCGATCCGGAGGGCGTTCGCCAGCGCGCCGCCGAAGAGCTGAAGCTGACCGCGAAGGTCGCCCGCAGGCTCGGCGTCGACACCGTCGTGGGCTTCACCGGCTCCAGCATCTGGCCGTACGTGGCGCAGTTCCCGCCGGTGCCGGCCTCCGTCATCGACGCCGGCTACCAGGACTTCGCCGACCGCTGGAACCCGATCCTCGACGTGTTCGACGGCGAGGGGGTGCGGTTCGCGCACGAGGTGCACCCCTCTGAGATCGCGTACGACTACTGGACGAGCGTCCGCTCGCTGGAGGCCATCGACCACCGCGAGGCGTTCGGCTTCAACTGGGACCCGTCGCACATGATGTGGCAGGACATCGACCCGGTCGGCTTCATCGTCGACTTCCAGGACCGCATCTACCACGTCGACTGCAAGGACACGCGCCTGCGCCCGAAGAACGGCCGCGCCGGCGTGCTCGGCTCGCACCTGCCGTGGGGCGACCCGCGCCGCGGCTGGGACTTCGTCTCCACCGGGCACGGGGACGTGCCCTGGGAGGACTCGTTCCGGGCGCTGGAGTCGATCGGCTACACCGGCCCGATCTCCATCGAGTGGGAGGACGCCGGCATGGACCGCCTGCACGGCGCAGCGGAAGCCGTGGGCTACATCCGCTCGCTGCTCTGGAAGCTCCCCACCGCATCCTTCGACGCGGCCTTCAGCAACCAGGACTGAACGTCAGAGAGCCGGCCGGTGCCCGTCGCCGGTCGGCTCGACGCTGCCGGTCGCCGGTCGGAGCCGTGACCGTCTGTCGAGCACGTAGGCGCGGATCCCGGCCGCGATCGAGGCCAGGATGACGACCCCGGCCACGACGTACGCGACCGGCCGGACGCTCGGGTTCACCGCCGCGAAGTACCCGATGACGGTGATGAGGACGCCCCAGCTGAGCGCGCCGACCACATTCGCGGTGAAGAACCGCCAATACTTCATGGCGCTGATGCCGGCGATCGGCGGGATGAAGACGCGGCCCCACGGGATGTAGCGGCTGATCACGACAGACCACCAGCCGAACAGCTCGTAGAACCGCTCGGCCCTGCGCACGCCGGCCTGCACCCAGCGGCCGCCACGCCGTGCCAGGTACGGCCGACCCAGCCGGCGGCCGAGCCAGAAGCCGACCTGGTCGCCCAGGACGGCCGCGATGCCGACACCGATCGCGAGCACCCAGATCGAGAGCTCGGAGTGGGTGCCGGTGAGCAGGCCGGCAGCGAACAGCAGCGAGTCGCCGGTGATGAACGGGATGAAGACGCCGACGAACAGCGCCGTGCCGGCGAAGACGAGACCCCACACCGCCAGGTAGAAGACGATCGGGCCCACGTCTCCGAGCAGGTCCGTGAGGTCGTGGGTCATGCTCCGAGGGTATCGGGCGAGATGTGTCGCACCGGCCTATTAGGCTCGCCGGGTGGAGACTATCCGGGGCGAGGACTGGTACGGACGCGACATCGACGGCGTGGTGTTCGACGGGACGGAGTTCATCGACGTCGACATGACGGAGCTGCGCTCGACGGGCGCCACCTTCACCGGCTGCACGTTCCGCAGCGTGCGATTCAACGTCGGCGAGCACACCGACAGCGCGTTCGTGAACTGCACGTTCATCGGGTGCAACTTCTTCGACGCGACGTTCCGGCGCTGCAAGCTCACCGGAAGCAGCTTCAACGGCTGCGACTTCGCCCTGCTGAAGGTGGAGGGCGGCAACTGGTCGTTCGTCGACCTCGGCCGCGCCGAGCTGCGCGGAGCGGAGTTCAGCGGCGTCAAGCTGCGGGAGGCCGACCTCGGCCGCGCGCACTGTCAGGAGGCCGTGTTCTCGGGCTGCGACCTGTCGGCGGCGGTGCTCGCCGGCGCCGACTTCTCCGCGTCGAGCCTGGTCGGCAGCGACCTCACCGGCGTCGATCCTGCAGAGGTCGGCCTGCGCGGCGCCACCATCGATGTGCGCCAGGCCACGATGCTCGCGGAGGCCGCCGGGATGACCGTGGTGCCGACACCGGCCTGACCGGCACGTCGACCCATCCGGAGTCCGCCCGCGACGCGCAGACGACGGCGCCCGCCCCCGGTGTCGCGGGAGCGGGCGCCGACAATATCACGGCTACAGGGGTCGCGGTCAGGCGACCTCCTTCACCTGGCCGTGCTTGATGTGGAGGCGGCGCTGGGCGCGCTTGGCCACGGCGGTGTCGTGGGTCACGACGATGACGGTGAGGCCGCGGTCGCGCCAGAGGCCCTCGAGGAGGTCCATGATCTCGTCGCGGGTCTCCTCGTCGAGGTTGCCCGTCGGCTCGTCGGCGAGCAGCACATCCGGGTTCTTGACCAGGGCCCGGGCGATCGCGACGCGCTGCTGCTGGCCTCCCGACAGTTCTGACGGGAGGTGGCTGCCGCGGTCGGCCAGACCGACGGAGGCCAGCGCCTCCGCGGCCCGGCGCTTGCGCTCCTCCGCGCTCACCTTCAGCGGGGCGAGAGCGGTCTCCACGTTCTCCTGGGCGGTGAGGGTCGGGATCAGGTTGAAACCCTGGAAGACGAACCCGATCTCGTTCGCTCGGATGTCGGTCAGCTTGCCGTCGCCGAGCTTGGACAGGCTCGCCGGCCCCAGCTCCACCGACCCCGAGGTGGGGCGGTCGAGCGCGCCGAGCATCTGCAGCAGCGTCGACTTGCCGCCGCCCGTCGGCCCCTGGATGGCGACGAGCTGGCCGTCGGGGATCTCCAGGGTGACGTCGTTGAGGGCGACGACCTCGCGCTTGGACTGGGTGTACTTCTTGGTGACGTTCGTGAGGGTGTACACGATGGCTCCTTCTGGTCGTCTCGGCGCTCAGGCGACCGAGCGCAGGGCGGCGGCGGGACGGAGACGGGAGGCGCGCCACCCGCCGATCGCACCGGCGATCAGTCCGCCGAGGATGGCGAGGGCGACCGCGCCGACGATGATCCACACGGTCACCGGGGCGTGCAGTGCGATGTCGGCCGTGGTGCTGGCGGCCGCCCGGCGGGCGCCGGCGAACGCGCCGTTGCCTCCTGAGAAGCCACCGCCTCCGCCGAAGCCTCCACCGCCTCCGGCCCCGGTGCCCCCGGTGCCCGCGCCCCCGGCGGCGCCGGCCCGACCGGCAGCATCGGCGAAGCCGGAGCCGATGCTGCCGGTCAGAGTCGGGGAGATCACGTTGACGACGAACACGCCGATCAGGCCCACCGCGACGCCGATGACGCCGCCGATGAGGCCCTGCACGATCGACTCGCCGGCGACCTGGCCGGTGATGCGGCGGTTCGACCAGCCGATCGCCTTCAGGGTGCCGAACTCGCGAGTGCGGCGGGTGACACCGGAGATGGTGAACAGGATGGCGATGAGGAACGCCGCCGCGAGCACGATCGCCGACAGCCAGGTGCCGAGGTTCGCGATCAGCTGGCCGGCGCTTCCGAGCGACCCGGACACGCTGGAGGCCAGGTCGGCCTGCGTGCTGACGGTCGCGCCGGGCAGCGCCTTGGTGAGGTCGGTCTTGATCTGGTCGATGTCGCTGGACGACGCGGCCGTGATGTAGACCGAGGAGATCTTGGCGGTCTGACCCGACAGGGTCTGCGCGACGTCCAGAGGGATGTACGCGTTCGACGCCGTCGTGGAGTCGGCGCCGGTCGCCTGGACGATCCCGATGACCTTGAACGCGGTTCCGCCGATCGTGACGGTGTCGCCGACGGCCTTGCTCGCGCTCTTCGCGTAAGCGGCGTCGAGGACGACGACGTCGGCGCCCTTGTCGGAGGCAGTGAACGTGCGTCCGCTCGACAGCGTCACCGACGACAGCGGTCCGACGGACTTGCCCGCCGGGTCGAGACCCATCACCGAGAAGGAGTCGACGGAGAACGAGCTGCCGCCGGCGCCGTCGGCTCCGCCGGTGGGCGGGGGAGTGGTGGCGGACTGGCCGCCCGCCTGGCGCTGCTCGCGCAGCTGCTGGAAGTTGGGGAGGGTGCCGCTGAAGCTGGTGTTGGTCAGCGTGAGGACCGCGGCCGCGGCCTGCACGTTGGCGACCTTCTTGGCGGTGGTCAGCGTGGACGCGTCCATCACCGTGGCGCCGCGGGTGGGCTCCAGGCGGGAGGTGTTGATCTGGCGGCCGGAGCCGGTGTCGGTCCCCGCGCCCGCGCCGAAGTCGAAGCGGGGGCCGCCGCCCTGCGCCTGCTGGGTCGTCGCGTTCTGCGCGGTCGCGGGCTGCGAGACGGTGATGTCGGTCCCGACCCCGTAGACGGACTGCAACACGCTGGCCTGCGCGTCCTTGACGCCGGCGGAGACGGCATTGACGATGATGACGAGCGCGATCGCGAGGGCCATGCCGATCGCGATGATGACCGTCTGCTTGCGGCGATTGAGGAGCTCGCGCCGCAGATATGTCCCGAACATTGGCTTCCATATCTCTGGGTCGGATTGAGTGAGTCAACGGGAACGTAGGGTCGTCGGATTGCGGGTCTCTATGGCGAGGCTATGGATTCGCCCTGTACTCGGCTGAAGAAGCCCACACGCACCGCGGGCGATAGGCGCATCCCTCTCAGACGCTCCATAGGTTTCACAAAGTCACCGTCAAGTCCACTCCTCATAATGGGAAAGGTGACCATCAACGCCCGTGCCGCCTCCGGCCCCTCCAGCCAACCCCGTACCCTCCTGCGCCGCGCCGACGGCAGCTCGATCCGCGTGCTCGTCGTCGACGACGAGGCGACGCTGACCGACCTGCTCGCCATGGCGCTGCACTACGAGGACTGGGAGGTCAAGACGGCCTCGAACGGGCAGCAGGCATTGCAGCTGTCGCGCGAGTTCAAGCCGGACGTGGTGGTGCTCGACATCATGCTCCCCGACATCGACGGCCTCCAGGTCCTGTCGCGGATGCGAGCGGACGGCAACGAGGCGCCCGTGCTGTTCCTGACGGCGAAGGACTCCCTCGACGACCGCATCGCCGGTCTCACCGCGGGCGGCGACGACTATGTCACCAAGCCGTTCAGCCTGGAGGAGCTGGTCGCCCGGCTCCGCGGCCTGCTGCGCCGGTCACGCGCGGCCGTCGCCGACCAGGACGACCCCGTGCTCATCGTCGGCGATCTGGTCCTCGACGAGGACAGCTACGAGGTGCACCGCGACGGCCACCCGATCCAGCTGACCGCGACCGAGTTCGAGCTGCTCCGCTTCCTGATGCGCAACCCGCGCCGGGTGCTCAGCAAGGCGCAGATCCTCGACCGGGTGTGGTCCTACGACTTCGGTGGATCCTCCAGCGTCGTCGAGCTGTACATCTCGTACCTGCGCAAGAAGATCGATGCGGGTCGCCCTCCGATGATCCACACGGTCCGCGGCGCCGGCTACATGGTGAAGGCCGCGCAATGACCGCTGCCCGCACTGCGGGCGCCCCGACCCCCGGCCGTGAGCGCGCCCGGCGCTTCGGTCTCCGTCCGTTGCGGACCTGGACGCTGCGCAGCCGTGTCGTGCTGGTCGTGGTGGCGATGCTCGCGGTGCTCGGCGCCGTGATCGGGACCGTCAGTGTGCTCGTGCTGCAGAGCTACCTGATGGAGCGGCTGGATCAGCAGCTGACGAGCGCGCTGTCGCGCGGGCAGCACGCGGCCGATCGGATCAACGCCGGAGGCCCGACGGTCCCGCAGGCGCAGGACGTCGTCCAGACGCCCGGCCAGCCGACCGGAACGCTCGGCGCGGTGCGCAGCTCCAGCGGCGGCCTGCTGTTCACGCCGGTCGTCCTCTCGAACCGGCCGACGGCGCCGACGGCCGACCAACCGCTCGGCCCCCAGCAGGTGGCCATCAACCCGCTCCCGCTGCTCACGGTGCCCGCCGACCAGACTCCGCGCACGGTGGACCTCGGGTCGGCGCTCGGCTCGTATCGGATCGCCGCCGCGCAGCTCGACAACGGCGACAGCGTCATCATCGGGCTGCCGCTCAGCGAGGTGAACGCGACCGTGCAACAGCTGACGCTGGTCGTCGTGCTGGTGACCCTCGCCGGGCTGATCTTCGCGTTCCTGATCGCCAGCTTCGTGGTCCGCCTGGCGATGAAGCCGCTCGTGCGTGTCGCGTCCACGGCCGAGCAGGTGGCCCACATGCCGCTGGATCGCGGCGATGTCGCGCTCTCGGTGCGCGTTCCCGAGGGCGACACCGACCCGCACACGGAGGTGGGCAAGGTGGGCTCGGCGCTCAACCGGATGCTCGGCCACGTCGCATCGGCGCTGACCGCTCGCCAGGCGAGCGAGCAGAAGGTGCGGCAGTTCGTCGCCGACGCCAGCCACGAGCTCCGCACCCCGCTCGCCTCGATCCGCGGTTACGCCGAGCTCACCCGGCGCTCGCCGCACGAGCTGCCGGAGGACATCACCCGCTCGATCGGCCGCATCGAGTCTGAGGCCACCCGGATGACCTCCCTGGTGGAGGACCTCCTGCTGCTCGCCCGGCTCGACGAGGGCCGCGAGCTCGACCACGATCCCGTCGACCTCTCGCTCCTGCTGATCGACGCTCTCAGCGACGCGCACGCGGCCGGTCCCGACCACAGGTGGAGCATCGAGCTGCCCGAGGAGCCGGTGGAGGTGCCGGGAGACGCCCCGCGCCTGCATCAGGTGGTCATGAACCTGCTCGCCAACGCGCGCGTCCACACGCCGGAGGGAACGAAGGTCGTGGCGACGCTGGCCGTGGACGATGCGGCACGGGAAGCCGTCGTGACGGTCTCCGACGACGGCCCCGGCATCCCGGAGGAGCTCCAGTCGACGCTGTTCGAGCGGTTCGCGCGCGGCGACAGCAGCCGCAACCGCGCCACCGGTTCGACCGGACTCGGTCTGGCGATCGTGCACGCGGTGGTCGAGGCGCACGGCGGCACGGTCGCCGTGGTCAGCGAGCCGGGCTCGACGGTGTTCACGGTGCGGCTGCCGCTCGCCTGGGAGCCGCCTCAGCAGACGCCGGGCGGCTCGGAGGTGCCCGTCCAGGCCTCCGACGCCACCTCGGACAGCTCCGACACCCCTGGCACCCCCGAGGCCGCCGGGGCCCGGCCCGACGCCGGCCCCGCAGCGACGCACGGAGCCGTCCGGGAGTGACCGCGACCCTGCTGCCGACCGTCGCGTACGGCGATCGCTCCGCTCCTCCGCTGATCCTGCTGCGCGGGCTGCCGTCCGAGCCAGGGCGCGCCCGGGGTCTCGACGCCCTCACCGAGCGCTGGATCGTCGGAGGTCCGGCCCGGTCGCATCGTGTGCACGCCGTCGGCCGCCCCACGCGACTCGATCGGGGCGCGACGATGGCCGAGATCGCCGGACTCTACGCCGATGTGCTGCGACGGCGGTTCGGCGCCCCCGCTGCGATCATGGGCGTGTCGACGGGAGCAAGCATCGCCCTCCAGCTCGCGACCGACCATCCCGATCTGGTCGGCTCCCTGGTGGTCGCGGCGGGCGCGGCGGCGCTCGGAACGGCGGGCCGGGGCGTCCAGCGTCGCTACGCCCACCTCCTCGCCCACGACGAGCAGGCGGCAGCGAGCGAGCTGGCCGTCGCGACGATGGACTCCGCACTGCTCGCCCCGGTCGTCCGGCTCGCGACGCGGCTGCTGCCGGGGCCCGCCGACCCTGCCGGCCTCCGGGTGCTCGTGGAGGCCGAGGACGCCTACGACGTGCGCGACAGGCTCTCCCGGGTGGCCGCGCCCGTTCTGGTCGTCTCGGGAGGGCGCGACGTGTTCTATCCGCTCGAGCTCGCGACCGAGACGGTGCGGCGCCTGCCGCGTGCGACGCACGTCGTCTATCCCCACCGGTCGCACGCGGGCGTGCCGCTGCATCCGCGATTCGGCCGGGATGTCGGAGACTTCCTGCGCGCGCAGGTGCCGGACCGCCGCGACTGAAGCCCCGATTTGCATGCCCAGGGACGATCCCGTACCCTGGACGGAGCCAAAGACCGCTGGTCGACGTGCATGCACGTCCGAAGTTCCACTCAGGTGGAGGCCCGCGCAGGTGTGAAGCACTTCCCGCAGTTCTCTGCGATGACGAGCTCCGTGCCCTGCGCCGGAGCTTTTTTCTTTGCCCGCGGTCGAGGCGCACGCCGCTTCCGCGGTGTGCGAGAAGACAACCGAGGAGTAGCCATGGCGAACAAGGAAGCCACGGTCGCCGAGCTCGAAGGACTGTTCGAGAGCTCGACCGCCGTTCTGCTGACCGAGTACCGCGGTCTCACTGTTGCTCAGCTCAAGACGCTGCGCAAGTCCATCAGTGAGCACGCGACGTACGCCGTGGTGAAGAACACGCTGACCAAGATCGCGGCCAACAACCAGGGCATCTCGTCGTTCGACGACGAGCTGGTCGGGCCGTCCGCGATCGCGTTCGTGCACGGCGACCCCGTCGCCGTCGCGAAGGCTCTGCGTGACTTCACCAAGGCAAACCCTCTGCTGGTGGTCAAGGGCGGTTACTTCGACGGTAACCCGCTGACCGCAGAAGAGGTAGGCAAGCTCGCCGACCTCGAGTCCCGTGAGGTTCTGCTGGCCAAGCTGGCCGGCGCCTTCAAGGCCTCGCTGTTCGGAGCCGCATATCTGTTCAACGCACCGCTGTCGAAGGCCGTTCGCACGGTCGACGCGCTGCGTGAGAAGCAGGAGTCCGCTGCCTAAGTCCTCCGGGGCTTATAAGCGGTGAGTAACCACACACACTAAGGAGAAAATCATGGCAAAGCTGTCGACTGAGGAGCTGCTCGACGCGTTCAAGGAGCTCACGCTCATTGAGCTCAGCGAGTTCGTGAAGAAGTTCGAGGAGACCTTCGAGGTCACCGCCGCCGCCCCCGTCGCCGTGGCCGCTCCGGCCGCCGGTGGTGCGGGCGCCGCTGCCGAAGAGGTCGAGGAGAAGGACTCGTTCGACGTCGTCCTCGAGGCCGCCGGTGACAAGAAGATCCAGGTCATCAAGGAGGTGCGCGCCCTCACCAGCCTCGGCCTCGGTGAGGCGAAGGCCCTCGTTGACGGCGCACCGAGCACCGTGCTCGAGGGCGCCAACAAGGAGACCGCCGAGAAGGCGAAGGCTCAGCTCGAAGAGGCTGGCGCCACCGTCAACCTCAAGTAGTCGACGCCCCGTCGGGGCTTCTTCTACCGCAGGCTGACACAGCCACGCGACGCGGACTCCTTCTGTAACAGAGTGTTCCGCGTTGTGGAGGGCGTCGCCCCCGTAACGGGGCGGCGCCCTCCGTGGCTTTAACGGCCACGGCGGCGCAGCGCGGACGCTCGTCCCACCAGAGCGTCCGATCGCGCCTGCCCGCGTGCATCGGTGTGCAAGGACGCACAACCGGAAGAAGAGACCACGATGAATACCTGGCGTACTTTCGCCTCCACCCTGCGCGGACTCGGGGCCGCGCTCCTGCACGGTGACCACCGCGACGACGGTGCCCACCCGCCGGATCTGTACCGCAGGACCCTCCTGTACGACCGGTACCTGCGGTAACCCGAAACCGAACGCCCTCATCCGCGAGCGCAACGCACATGTGCAACGCGCGCGGATGGGGGCGTTCTTCGTGCGCAGGGACCGTAGGGTCGTGAAGGTGCAGAGCGAAGACGAGGCGCGTATCGCCTACGACCTGGTGGCCGAGGGCTACGCAGCGCTGCTCGACGGCGAGCTCGAGAGGCTGCCGCTCGAGCGCGCGATGCTGACCGCCTTCCTCGAACAGGTGGAGGCGGGCGGAGGGGGCCCGATCGCCGATCTCGGCTGCGGACCCGGGCGGGTCGCCGGCTTCCTTGCGGGCATCGGCGCCGACATGCGCGGCATCGACCTCTCACCGGGCATGATCGCGGTCGCGCGCCGGGACCACCCCGCGATCCCCTTCGAGGTGGCGTCGATGGCGGAGCTGCCGTTCGGCGACGGCGAGCTCGCCGGTGCGCTGGCGTGGTACTCGATCATCCACGTGCCGCAAGACCTCCAGGACGCGGTCTTCGCCGAGTTCGCCCGGGCGCTGCGCCCCGGCGGGATGCTGCTGCTCGCGTTCCAGGTGAGCGAGGACGGCGACGAGGACATCGTCCACCTGCGTCAGGCCTACGGGCACGAGATCGACCTGCGCACGCGCCGGCAATCGCCTGCGCGCGTCGAGCGCCGCCTCGCGGAGGCCGGTTTCGCGCAGCTCGCGCAACTGGTGAGGGAGCCGATCGCGTCGGAGAAGTCGCGCCAGGCCTTCCTGCTCGCTCGGCGCTGCGTACCCGCTCAGCGGATGGCCGGCTCGGGTTCCGCCGCCTCCTGAGCGGCCGCCTCGCGCACGCGCCGCCGCACCAGGAACCAGCCGCCGACGAGCAGCGGGGTGATGAGGATGACGGCGGCACCCACGGTGATCGTGCCGGTCGGCCAGTCGAGGAGGATCAGCACCCCGACCAGGGCGAGGAAGCCCAGCGTGAGGTAGCTCGTGAACGGTGCTCCCGGCATCCGGAAGCTCGGCCTCTCGATGCGGCCGGCCTTGGCCAGGGACTGCAGCCGGAGCTGACAGACGACGATCACCCCCCACGACCACAACAGGCCGATCGAGGTCAGGTTGATCCCGATCTCGAACGCCTCGGCCGGCATGACCAGGTTGAGGCCGACGCCGATAAGCGCGACCGACCCGGTGATGAGAATGCCGCCGTACGGCACCCCCGACCGGTTCAACCGCAGGGCGACCCGGGGTGCTGCTCCCCGCTGGGCCAGCGCCCGGGCGATGCGGCCAGTGGAGTACATGCCCGCATTGAGCGACGACAGCGCCGCCGTGAGGACCACGAGGTTCATGATCGCGTCCGCGCCCTCCACGCCGATCGACGCGAAGAAGGTGACGAACGGGCTCTCGCCCGCCTTGTACGCGTCGAACGGAAGCAGAAGCGACAACAGCAGAACGGAGCCCACGTAGAAGACGGCGATGCGGACGATGATGGTGTTCACGGCGCGCGGCATGGTCTTCGCCGGGTCGGGCGTCTCGCCGGCCGCCGTGCCGATGAGTTCGATCGCGCCGTACGCGAAGACGACGCCCTGCACGACGAGGACGAGGGGCACGAGGCCGTTGGGGAAGAGCCCTCCGTTGTCGGCGAGCAGGGCGAAGCCCGGGGTGTGGCCGTCGACCGGAGTGCCGAAGACCACGAAGGTGATGCCGATCGCGAGGAACGCCAGAAGCGCCGCGACCTTGATGAGCGCGAACCAGAACTCCAGCTCGCCGAACACCTTCACCGACAGCAGGTTGAGGGCGACCACGATCACCAGGGCGGCGAGCGCGAAGATCCACTGCGGGACGTCACCGAGCACGGGCACGTACTTGCCGAAGAAGTTCATGTAGAGGGCGACGGCCGTGACGTCGACGATGCCGATCATCGCCCAGTACATCCAGTACATCCACCCGGTGACGAAGGCGAGCTTCTCGCCGAAGAACTCGCGCGCGTAGGCGACGAAGGAGCCCGAGTCGGGGCGATGCAGCACGAGTTCGCCCAGCGCACGCAGGATGAAGAACGCGAAGAGCCCGCAGACCGCGTAGACGACCAGGAGGCCCGGGCCGCCGGAGGCGAGTCGCCCTCCCGCCCCGAGGAAGAGCCCGGTGCCGATCGCCCCGCCGATGGCGATCATCTGGATGTGCCGGGGCTTGAGGCCCTTGTGATAGGTGTTCGGCTGCGCGGGATCCGTTCCGGTCATCGTGTCATTCAAGCAGGTAAGGTGCCAGATTTCGCGTCGATGTCCACTGGGTGGCAGGAGATTGATTTATATAGACAAGCTATATATAATGGTCTCCGTGAACGAAACACTGTCCTCACCCACCCGCGCCGCGGACACCGCACAGCTCCGCCAGACCCTCGGCGACCTCGTCGTCGCCAGCCACCGACTGACGCGTCTCGCCGCGCGCGTCACGGGCAACACGGAGTCGCCCGCGACGTGGCGCACGCTGAGCGTGCTGCAGAGCGCTGGGCCGATGCGGCTGGGTGAGCTCGCCGCTCAGAGCCGGGTGTCGCAGCCGACGATGACCAAGATCGTGCGCAACCTGGTCGAGTCGGAGTGGGTGAAGCGCATCGCCGACACCGACGACGCACGTGCCTGGCAGATCGCGATCACCGCGAGGGGCGCCGAGGCGCTTCAGGCCTGGCGTGACGCCCTGTCGGACGCGCTGGTCCCGATGTTTGCCGACCTGACCGAGGACGAGCTCGCCGCGATGCGCTGCACCGTCGAGGTGATCGCCTCCCGCGCCGAGCTCTCCACCGCCGCGTCGGCGGCCGTCGCCGGACGCTGAGGCTTCGCCCCGTCTTTCACCACCAGCACAGTCCCACCACCACACCACCACCACACTCGCCGAGGAGGCCTCACCCGTCCATGTCCCATCAGAAGCCGGACAACATCCTCAAGCAGCCGACCGCCGTCTGGGCGGTCGCGTTCGCGTCGGTCATAGCGTTCATGGGAATCGGTCTCGTCGACCCGATCCTCCCGGCGATCGCGGCCAGCCTGAAGGCGACGCCGACCCAGACCGAGATGCTCTTCACGAGCTACCTGCTGATCACGGGTGTCGCGATGTTCTTCACCAGCTGGATCTCCAGCCGGATCGGCGCCAAGCGCACCCTGCTGATCGGCCTCGCTCTGATCGTCGTCTTCGCGCTCGCGGCGGGACTCTCGCAGAACGTCGCCTCGATCATCGGCTTCCGGGCGGGCTGGGGGCTCGGCAACGCGCTCTTCATCTCGACCGCACTGGCGACCATCGTGGGCGCCGCCGCCGGCGGCACGTCCGCGGCGATCATCCTGTACGAAGCCGCTCTGGGCCTCGGCATCGCGATCGGCCCGCTCCTCGGCGGCCTGCTGGGCAGCTGGAGCTGGCGCGGGCCGTTCTTCGGAACCGCCACGCTGATGGCCATCGGCTTCATCGCGATCGTCGTGATGCTCAAGAAGAACCCCGAGAAGCCCGAGCCGACGAAGCTCTCCGCACCCTTCCGTGCCCTCGCCCGGCCGGCGCTCGGCTTCCTGGCCGCCGCCGCGCTGTTCTACAACATCGGCTTCTTCGTGCTGCTGGCCTACACGCCGTTCGCCTTGGCCGCCCTCGGAGTCACCGACGCGATCACCCTCGGTCTGATCTTCTTCGGCTGGGGCGTCGCTCTCGCCGTCACCTCGGTGTGGGTCGCGCCGCTGCTGACCTCCCGGCTGGCGCGGACCCGCGTGCTCTGGCTCATCATGCCGTTGCTCGCGCTCGACCTTGCCGCCGCCGGCCTCCTGGCGGGATCGATCGCCGCGCTGATCGCGTGCGTGATCGTCGGCGGTCTGCTCCTGGGCATCCTCAACACCGTCCTGACCGAGTGCGTGATGGAGGCCACCGACCTCCCGCGGTCCGTCGCCTCGAGCGCCTACTCCGGCGTCCGCTTCCTGGGTGGCGCGATCGCCCCGCCCGCCGCCACGCTGCTCGCCGACGTGTTCACGCGCTCGACGCCGTTCTACGCCGGCGCCATCTCGGTGCTGGTGGCCGCCGCCCTGGTCATGCTCGGCCACAAGCACCTCCGCCGGGTCGACGCCCCCAACGAGACCCGTGAGCAGGAAGCCGAGATCCTCGCCCTCGCCGACGCCGACTGAGCGCCGACATTCGTCACGAATGTGCGCCACCGGGGTGCGCTGCCGGCGGCGTCCGAGCCCGGAATGCGAAGAGCCGCCCTGTCCTAGTCAGGGCGGCTCTTCCCGTACCCGCACTAGGAGCGCAAGGCACGGACGACCGTCGGCGCGCGATCGTGCCTACCCGAAAGGCGCGATCGGCCAACGGCCGGTTGACACATTGTTTCAGATCCGGAGCGTTCGATCGTTCACATCCGGCCCGATTCGCGCGAATCCGGGTGAATTCGTCCCGAGGATCGATGAATTCGGCGTCAACGCGGGGGAGCGGTGGACGTTCGGACGATGAGCGTGGCGTCCGCGCGAACCGAACGGGGGCTCGGCTCCGCCCCGCCCAGCTCGTCGAGCAGGATGCGGGTCGCGGCCGCCCCCTGCTCGAACGGGCTCTGCGCCATCGTCGTCAACCCGAAGGACGCCGCGAAGTCGTGGTCGTCGATCCCGATGACCGACAGGTCCTCGGGCACCCGCAGACCGTGATCGCCCGCGGCGAGGATCGCACCCATCGCCATCTCGTCCGAGCCGGCGAACACGGCGGTCGGCCGCGGCCCCGGCTGGTCGAGCAGCCGGTTCATCGCGGCGCGGCCCTCCGGCAGCGTGAAACCGCCGGGAATGACCCACTCGGGCCGGACAGGCAGGTGTGCAGAGCGCATGGCCTTCTCGAAGCCGCGCAGCCTCCCGGTCGGGACGCTGCTGTTCAGCCCCTCCTCGTCCTCCCCGCCGAGGTGGGCGATGTCGGTGTGGCCGAGCCCGATGAGGTGGTCCGTCGCCGCGCGGGCCGTGGCCTTCTCGTCGATGCCGACACTGCGCAGCCCTTTCACCGGGCCTCCGACGACGATCGTGGGATGGCCGAGCGAGGCGAGCTGCTCGCGCTCGTCCGGGGTGAAGTCGAGGCAGAGCGCGAGCAGGGCGTCCGTGCGCTTGCGCAGGATGCTGCGGTGGAAGACGCGCTCCCGGTCTCCGCGGTGGCCGCCGAGGTTGAACAGGATCATGTCGTAGCTGGCGGACCGGAGCTCCGAGTCGACCCCCTCCAGAACCTGCGTGTAGAACCACCTGCTCACCGACGGGACGACGACGCCCAGAGCGAGCGTGCGCCCGCTGGCCAGCCCCGACGCGCTGGACGACGCCACGTAGCCGAGCTCGTCTGCGGCGCGCCGCACCGCGGCGCGTGTGGTGTCCGACACGTTCGGGAGCCCCCGCAGCGCCCGCGAAACCGTCGCCGTGGAGACGCCGGTCGCGCGCGCGACCTCCTCGATTCCAGCCATGCGCGTCCCGTCAGGAGTCCTGGGCCGCCCGTGCCTCTTCCGCCCTCAGACGCGCCGCCATACGGCGGCGCGCCTGGAGGAGCAGTATGAAGACGACGACGAGCGTGAGTGAGACCAGCGCCCAGGGGAGCGCCTGTTGCCCGGTGAGCTCGCAGACGGCGGTGATGATCACGAACGCGACACCGAAGAAGCCGACGAAGCCGAGACCGACGTCGACGAATTCCTTCGGCTCGTTCCTGCGCATCGGGTCAGCCCTTCACTCCACCTGCGGTGAGGCCCGCGACGATTCGGCGCTGGAAGATCAGCACCAGGATGATGAGCGGGACCGTCACGATCGTACCGGCAGCCATGATCGCCGTGTACGGCTCCTGGTGCGGCTGGCTTCCCGTGAAGGAGGCGATGGCCACGGTCACCGGCTGCGTCGCGTCGCTGGAGAGCTGGCTGGAGATCAGGAACTCGTTCCACGAGGAGATGAACGCCAGGATCGCGGTCGTGAACACGGCGGGCGCGGCCAGCGGCAGGATGATCTTGCGGAACGCCTGCGCCTGCGAGCACCCGTCGATCCGCGCGGCCTCCTCCAGATCCCACGGCATCTCGCGGAAGAACGAGACGAGCGTGTAGACCGTGAGCGGCAGGGCGAACGAGATCTCGGGGATGATCAGCGCCTGGTACGTGCCCATCCAGCCGATGTTCGTGAACAGCTGGAACAGCGGCGTGATCAGCGCGACGCCCGGGAACATCGAGGCGGCGAGGATGATCCCCAGGATGATGCCCTTGAACTTGAAGTCGAGGCGGGCGAGGGCGTACGACGCGAAGATGCCGACGACCAGCGAGATCAGGGTCACGCAGACGCCGATGAACAGCGAGTTCAGCAGCGCGCCGGGGAGGTTGTTCCCCAGCTTGGTCGAGAGCGCCGTCGCGTAGTTGTCGAGGGTCACGTGCGTGAACCAGGGCGTGTTGTCGCTGGTGAAGCCGACGTCGCGGAACGACGTGACGACCATCCAGTAGAACGGCAGCAGACACCAGAGCACGACGACGATCGCCTGGACGCCGGTGCGGATGCTCTGGTTCCTGTTGCGCCGCTTCGTGCGGTTCTTCGTGCGGGTCCTGGGCAGGGCGTTCGCCTCTGCCGTGGCCGATGCGGGGCCGGCGACGGTGGTCATCACTTCGCTCCCTTCGCTTGTGTCTCCTGTGTTCGCACCACGTTCGTGCCGAGGAACCGCACGAAGATGAAGGCGACGAGGAAGATCAAAATGAACGTGATGGTCGAGAGCGCTGCCGCGCTGTTGAAGCCCTGCCGGATCTGATCGACCACGAGGATCGACAGGGTCGTCGTGGCATGGCCTGTACCGCCTCCACCGCCTGTCAGGATCTGCGGCAGGTCGTAGATGCGGAGCGCGTCGAGCACACGGAACAGCACGGCGACCATCAGGGCCGGCTTCAGCAGCGGCATGGTCACCCTCCAGAACCGCTGCCAGGTGCTGGCGCCGTCCATCTTCGCCGCCTCGTAGACGTCCTCCGGGATGATCTGGAGGCCGGCCAGGATGAGCAGCGCCATGAACGGCGTCGTCTTCCAGGTGTCGGCGATGATGACCGCGAAGCGGGACGCCCATTCGTCGCTCGTCCACAGGATGTGGGCGCCGAGGACGGCGTTGGCGACGCCGGCGACCGAGAAGATGAAGAACCACAGCTTCGCGGTGACGGCGGTCGGGATGGCCCACGGGATCAGGATGGCCGCGCGGACGAAACCGCGGCCGCGGAAGGCGCGGTTCATGATGAGGGCGAACCAGAGGCCGAGGACGGTCTCGAGGATCACGGTCGTGACGGTGAAGAAGAACGTCACCCCGACCGCGCTCCAGAACGTGGAGCCGAGGTTGCCCGGCGGGCACGAGACGGTGGTGCCGTTCGGCCCCGCGCACTGCTGGAGCAGCCAGTGCGCGTAGTTCTGGAAGCCCGCGAACCCGCCCTGGACGAACAGGCCGGTCGCCGGGTCGAGCCCGGCGTCCTTCTGGAAGGACATCACGATGGCGCTGACGATCGGATATCCGATCACAACGGCGAGCAGGATGATCGTGGGGATGATCAGGTAAAAGGCCCAGCGACTCTGCTGGCGACGATTGTGCTTGACCCCGGCGCGCTGTTCAGGCTGCTTGCCGGCGTTCTTCGTTGATGAGGGGGCGACGACGTTCGGCGTTGACATGTGTGCCTCCGAAAGGAAGAGCGGGAAGTGGAGGAGCCGGGCGGCGGGAAGGGTCCCGCCGCCCGGCGACCGTGGTGGGCTCGGGTGCTACTGGCCCGAGCTCGCGGTCTTGATGGCCGCCGACATGTCCTTCAGCGCCTGGTCGACCGACTTGTCGCCCTTCAGCGCCGCGTAGGCGTTGTCCTGAACGGCCTTGGTGATGGCCGGGTAGAACGGAGACACCGGACGCGGAACCGCGTTGGCGATCGACGTCTTCAGGGTGGACAGGTAGGGCAGCTGGCTGTTCAGCGACGCGTCGTCGTACAGCGACGTCAGCACCGGAGCCAGCGAGCCCTGGGTCACGAAGAACTTCTGCGTCTCTTCGCTCTGCAGGAACTTCAGGAACTCGAAGGCCGTCGCCTTGTGCTTGCTGTACACGCTGATCGCGGCGTTGTGACCGCCCAGGCTCGAGACGCCCGGCTTGTCCGCGGTGATGCCCGGCAGCGGCGCGATGCCGAAGGTGTCCTTGACCGTCGAGGATCCGTCGGTCTTGGCCAGGCTGTACACGTAGGGCCAGTTGCGCAGGAACATCAGCTTGCCGGCCTCGAACGCCTGGCGGCCCTGCTCCTCCTGGTAGGTGATGGCCTCTGCCGGGATCTGCCCGTTCTTGAAGCCGTCCACCAGACGGGTCAGACCCGCGTTGGCCTCGGTGCTGTCGACGGTGACGGTCTTGCCGTCGTCACCGACGATGGTGCCGCCGTTGGTGTTGATGGCCTCGGCCACGTTCACCGTCAGGCCCTCGTACTGGGCGAACTGACCGGCGTAGCAGCCGATGTTGTGCGCCTTGGCGATGTCGCAGTCCTTCAGCATCTCGTCCCACGTCTTGGGCGGGTTGGAGACGAGGTCCTTGCGGTAGTAGAGGATTCCGCCGTCGGAGGTCTGCGGGGCCGCGTACTGCGTGCCGTTGTAGGTGCCCGACTTGACGGTGGGGGCGAGAAGCGCCGAGTTGTCCATCTTGAAGTTGCCGGTCAACGGCTGCAGCCAGCCCTTCGCGGCGAACTCGCCCGTCCACACGACGTCCACATCGACGACGTCGTAGTTCGGGTCCTTCGCCTGGAAGTGCTGCACGAGGTCGTCGTGCTGCTGGTCGGCCTGGTCGGTCTGCTCCTTGAAGGTGACCTTCTCGTTCGGGTGGGCCGCGTTCCACTTCTCGATGAGCGGACGGACCACGTTGGAGTTGTCCTTGCCCTGCACGTAGGTGATGGGGCCCTTGCCGTCGAGGTTGGCGTTGGCGTCTCCGCCCCCGCTGCCTCCCGATCCGCCGCCGGTGCATCCCGCAAGGGCGAGACCCGTGATGGCCACCATCCCTGCGATCACGGAGAGACGTGCTGCTTTCATTTCACTCCTCGTTGAGCTCTTGGTGCAGGCGCGGGTGCGCCCGGGCTCAACGTACTCCCGGGCCGACCATCCATGCAAGCGTTTACGTCAAGCGCTTGCATTGCGATTGGGTCACGGCACGTCTACCCGCGGGTGGGGGAGGGCCCGCCCGGGCCGCCGCGCCGCGGATGCCACCCGCGTGGCGCGCTGACGACGTCGTAGAGGTCGGCGCGGGAGCGGACGCCGCTCTTGCGCATCGCCCGTGCCAGATGGTTCTCCACCGTGCGGCCGCTGATCGAGAGCAGCTCGCCGATCTGGGCGTTCGTGAAACGTCCGGCGAGCATCGCGATCTCCAGCTCGCGACCGGTGAGGGTTGCGGCGTCGCTCCCGTCGCGGGCCGCGGCCGCCACACGCGGCGGCCAGACACCGGGCATCCGCTGGCCGCCGAGGGCTTCGGCGAGCCCCAGGAGCGCGTCACGGCGGTCCGCGTCCGTCTCGCGTCGCGCCGCCGCGAGCACCAGGTCGCCCATCGGGAACGTCGGGCCGTCGACGCAGGCGCCCGCCCGCGCGCGCACGGCGGCGGTGGTTCCGGTGTCGAGCAGCTCGACCAGACGGGCGATGCGGTGGAAGGCGGGAGCGATCAGCTCGGAGACGGCTCGCCCGAACTCGGCGGCCGCCAGCGGGCCGAAGCCGACCTCCAGACCGGCCGCCACGGTCTGCGCCGCTGCGAGCGGGAAGCCGCTCTCGCGACGGACGGCCCCTGCCCGAGCCAGTGCGGAGTCGAAGGCGGCGGGGTCGCGGTCAGGGTCGCTCAGGACGGTGTGGACCAGGTCGGCGCCCGTGCCGAAGAACGCGCCTGGGGTCGGGGCGAGCCGATGCGATTCGCTCGCGAGCGCCGAGTGCAGCTTCGCCGTCGCTCCGTCGGACCGGTGCAGGGCGTTGAGCTGGAGCAAAGCGGCGTAGAGCGGTGTGAAGGCGGCGGACGGCCTCCCGGCGAGGAGGGCGGCCTCGAGCGATCGCTCGACGAGGTGGGGATCACCGAGCCGGTGGGCTGCGAGGGTCGCGACGTAAGCGGAGGCGACGATGTCGTCCGGCGCCAGGAGGCGGACGCCGGCCTGGCGCAGCACGTCGGCTTTCGCGGCCGCCGATGCTGCGTCGCCCTCCAGCAGATCGGCGAAGGCGTCGGCAACCGGCACCGCGGGTCCTGAGCCGGCAGACGCCCGCGCACCGAGCGCGAGCCGACGCAGGGTCGCGGTGTCCCCCCGCGCGGCCGCGCGCAGGAGGTGCTGCCGCCCTTCGGCGTCCCCGTTCGACGGCTCTACCTGCAGGTCGAGCGTCGCGAGGAGAGGTCGGTCCGGCGACTCCGGCCACCCGGATGCCGCACTCGCCATCACCCGGTGGCCGGTCTCGCGCTGCCGACGGAGGCGGTCGGCGAGCAGGGCGGCGGAGACCCTGGACCGGCCCGCTCCGTACCCTGCCGCCGCGGACTCGCGGTCGCGGAACCGTTCCGCGACGAGGGGAGGCCAGGCCTGGACGCGGTCGTCGCCGCGGTCGCCCGACCAGGCCACCAGGCCGTAGTCCTCGGCGGTGCGGAGCACGTCGGCCCCTCCGATGGCCTCGGCATCGCCCAGACGCAGTGGGCCGCTCTCGGCGAGCGCAGCGACCAGGCGGCGGACCGGGGCGGCGTAGCTCCCGAGCAGCCCGTCGATCTGATGGAGGAGGTCATCGTTCCACAGCGATCTCGCCGCACGTCGCCAGACGCCGTCGCTGCGGACCAGCCGGTCGCGGTCGCGAGCGGTCGACGCCAGGAGCCGCACCAGGAGCGGACGGCCCGCGGTCTGGGCGGTCAGCACCGCCGCGAGGGCGGGATCGACCTCCCCGTCGAGCACATCCGCCGCGAGCGCGTGCGCCTCGGCCAGGCCGAGGCCGGAGAGGCGGACCACCCGCTCCGGCCACGACGGGCTGAGCGTGCGGTCGGGATCGTGCCGCCCGAAGCCGGGCAGCTCCGTGACGAGGAAGCGGACGTCCGTGCGCAGCCGGACCGTCTCGAGCACCCGGAGCGAGAACGCGTCGACGCGCTCGAGACCGTCGATGGCGATGATCGTGCCGGCGCTCACCGCCTGCGCGAGAGCGTCGGCGATCGCGCTCGGCTCCTTCGCCGGCGCCGCGCCGAGCGTCCGCAGGAGCTGCGCGGCCAGGTAGCCGGGGAGGGCGACGCCCAGGCCGTCGTCGACGACGGAGACGACCGGGTGGCGGGAGCGTTCGAGCAGCTGCACGGTGCGTCCGAGCACGGTCGAGCGTCCGCTGCCGCGGGCACCGACGATCCGAACGGATCGCCCGCGCGACAGCGCCCTGTGCGCGTCCTGGACGTCTGGGTCGAAGAGCTGCATGGTTCCGATCATGCGGACGGCTCGGCGACCTGAGTGGGCGCCCCAGCGTGAACGGATCCGTCGATAGCGTGTCCGCGCCACGACTAGGGGCGTCGGCGGTCGAAATGGAGTGTCGTCACTCGTGGGGACGGGCGCGGCGGCAGCGTCCCGCCACGGAGTTAGGCTTTCGTGTGTGAGCGGTATGCGTGGGATGGGCGGAGGCGGGATGCGATCCCGCGTCAGCGCGAGTGACGTGGACGCCCAGCGCGCGCTCAACGCCGACGCCCCGCGGATCCCGAACCTCTTCCGCCGGATCGTGACCCTCTTCGCGCCGCACAAGGGCGCGATCGTCGTGACCATGGTGCTCGTGCTGATCGGGGCCGCGCTCTCGGTCGTGCCCCCACTGCTCACGCAGCGCGCGTTCGACGAGGGGCTGTTCCCGAAGAGCGGCACGCCCGACCTGCCCGTGCTGACCGAGATCGTCGTGCTGATGATCGTGGTCTTCGTCGGGTCCGCCCTCCTGGGCGTGTGGCAGACCTACCTGACCGCGTCGGTCGGCAACCGGGTGATGGGCGCGTTGCGGGTGCGCCTGTTCTCGCACCTGCAGTCGATGGAGCTGAGCTTCTTCACCAAGACGAAGACCGGCATCATCCAGTCGCGACTCCAGAACGACGTCGGAGGCGTCGCGAGCGTGCTCACGAACACGATGTCGAGCATCCTCGGCAACACCGTGACCGTCATCGCCGCACTCGTCGCGATGCTGCTGCTGAACTGGCAGCTGACGGTCGTGGCGGTCATCCTCATGCCGATCCTGGTGATCGCGCAGCGACGGGTGGGTCAGGTGCGCGCGCGGATCGCGACGAAGACCCAGGAGTCGCTGTCGGACATGACCGCGATCACGCAGGAGACCCTGAGCGTGTCCGGGATTCTGCTGTCGAAGAGCTTCAACCGCCAGGCCGCCGAGGTGGAGCGCTACTCCGACGAGAACCGCACGCAGATCCGGCTGCAGGTCTCGCAGGCGATGAGCGGCCAGTGGTTCTTCGCGATGGTGAACATCTTCCTCTCGTCGATCCCGGCGATCGTCTACCTGGTCTCGGGCTGGCTGATCCTCGGCGGCACCACCGACATCACGGCGGGGACGATCGTCGCGTTCACGACCGTGCAAGCCCGGCTGCTCTTCCCGTTGCTGGCGCTGATGCGGGTCGCGCTCGACCTCCAGACCTCCGGCGCACTCTTCGCCCGGATCTTCGAGTACCTCGACCTGAAGCCCGCCATCGCGGACGCTCCCGATGCCACGCCCGTGGACCCCGATCGCGATCTCGGCCGTATCGAGTTCGACCATGTCGTGTTCCGCTACCCCGACGCCAGGCCGGGCGAGCGCAACACGCTCGACGACGTGTCCTTCGTGATCGAGCCGGGCGAGTTCGCCGCGTTCGTCGGTCCGAGCGGTGCGGGCAAGACCACGGTGAGCTATCTCATCCCGCGCTTCTACGACGCCACGTCCGGGCGCATCCTCTTCGGCGACACCGACCTGCGCCGGCTGCAGCAGGACTCGCTCGTCTCGCACATCGGCGTGGTGAGCCAGGAGACGTACCTGTTCCACGCCTCCATCGCCGAGAACCTGCGGTACGCGCGGCCCGACGCGACGCAGGACGAGTTGGAGGCCGCCGCCAGGCGGGCCAACATCCACGAGACCATCGTCGGCTTCCCCGACGGGTACGCGACGCTCGTCGGCGAGCGGGGCTATCGCCTCTCCGGCGGCGAGAAGCAGCGCATCGCGATCGCGCGCGTGCTCCTCAAAGACCCGGAAGTGCTGATCCTCGACGAGGCCACGAGCGCACTCGACACCATCTCGGAGCGGGTGGTGCAGCAGGCGCTCGACACGGCATCGCGCGGCCGGACGACGATCGCGATCGCCCACCGGCTCTCGACGATCGTCGCGGCGGACGTCATCTTCGTCATCGATCACGGCCAGGTGGTCGAGCGCGGCACGCACCGGGAGCTGCTGGAGCTCGACGGCGTGTACGCGCGGCTGTACCTCGAGCAGACCGAGACGGCCATCCTCGACCGGGAGTAGCGCGAGGGGCGAGTAGGCGCCCTCACCGCGTCGTTCTCGGGGCAGGTGCGTGCCCCTCGATCGCTGCGCGCTTCGATGTTAGACTCGCCTAACATTCAGATCAGGGGAGTCGATGATGGCGTTGGAGGTCGCGGAGCGGCGGTCCCGTGCACGCCCACGGCTCTGGCTGCTCCTCGGCCCCGCGTTCGTCGCCGCGATCGCCTACGTCGACCCGGGCAACGTCGCCGCCAACCTCACCGCAGGGGCGCAGTACGGGTACCTGCTCGTCTGGGTGCTCGTCGCCGCGAACGCGATCGCGGTCTTCGTGCAGTACCAGTCCGCCAAGCTCGGCATCGTGACGGGCCGCAGCCTGCCCGAGCTGCTCGGCGCCCGGCTCGGCTCGGCCGGCCGGCGCGCGTACTGGGCGCAGGCCGAGCTGGTCGCCGCCGCCACCGACATCGCCGAGGTGATCGGCGGCGCGATCGCGCTCAACCTGCTGTTCGGGCTGCCGCTGCCGCTCGGGGCGGTCCTCGTCGGCGTCGCGGCGATCGGGATCCTCGCGGTACAGTCGCGCCGGGGCCAGCGGCCGTTCGAGGCGGTGATCCTCGCGCTGCTCGGCGTGATCGCGATCGGCTTCCTCGCGGGGCTCGTCGTCAGTCCGGTGGACTGGGGGGCCGCGGCGAACGGACTGGTCCCGAGATTCGACGGCGCGCCCACTGTGCTGCTGGCCGCGAGCATGCTCGGGGCCACCGTGATGCCGCACGCGATCTACCTGCACTCCGCGCTCGCCCGCGATCGCCACGGATCGAGCGGTGACCCCGGGCGCGTCCGCACGCTGCTGCGCGCGACGCGTCTCGACGTGGTCCTCGCTCTGGTGCTGGCCGGAGCCGTCAACGTCGCGATGCTCCTGCTGGCGGCGTCGGCGCTGCCCGGGGTGGCGGGGACCGACACCATCGAGGGGGCGCACGCCGCGATCGGCGCCGCACTCGGGCCGGTCGTCGCGGCCGTCTTCGCGATCGGGCTGCTCGCCTCGGGTCTGGCCTCCACCTCGGTCGGCAGCTACGCAGGGGCCACCATCATGAGCGGGTTGCTGCGTGTCCGCGTTCCGCTGCTCGTGCGCCGCGTCGTGACGCTGATCCCCGCGGTGATCATCCTCGCGCTGGGGGTGGACCCGACCTGGGCGCTGGTGCTCTCGCAGGTGCTGCTGAGCCTCGGCATCCCGTTCGCGATGATCCCGCTGCTGCGTCTCACCGGATCGCGGGAGGTCATGGGTGCACAGGTCGACCGGACCTGGGTGCGCTGGGTCGGCGCCGGCGTCGCCGGGCTCGTCGTTGTCCTCAACCTTGCCCTGGTGCTTCTGACCGTGTCCGCGCCGTAGCTGCTTGCGCGATCGGATGCTTGCGTGATCGGATGCTTGCGCAATCGGGGTACTGCATCCAATATTCATATATAAGTGTTGGCGGCCGACGTTGAGTATCTGCAACGATTGCTTTCATCGCAGCGTTTCGAAAGAATTACGGCGGCTGAGATACAGAGCTGCAGGGGGGTCGGTTCAATGGCTGGAGCTGACCTGTGGCGCCGCGGAGCCCTTCCGACGGAGTACACCTCGTTCGTGGACCGCAAGGCGCTGCTCGCCTCTGCCCGCAGTTCCCTGGGCCAGACCCGGCTGCTGACGATCGTCGGCGCCGGCGGAGTCGGCAAGACGCGCTTCGCCATCCGGGTCGCGCAGACCGTGCGCCGGCAGTACCCGGACGGCTGCTGGTTCGTCGACCTGAGCGGTGTCAGCGGTTCCGGTTCCGTGGCGGATGAGGTGGCGAGGACCCTCGACGTCCGGGCCGTCCGGGAACCTCTCGCCGCGATCACCCACCACTTCGGTGAGACGAACGGGCTCCTGGTCCTCGACAACTGCGAGCACGTGATCGACCAGTGCGCGACGCTGGTGGCGGCCCTCCTGAAGGCGTGCCCGCAGATCAAGGTGATCGCGACGAGCCGTGAGGTGCTCCGCCTCAGCGCAGAGAAGGTCTTCGAGCTCGAGCCGCTCGATGCCACGGGCACGAGCGCTGACACGTGGTCACCCGCCGCCGCCCTGTTCGTGGAGCGGGCGTCCGCGATGATGCCCGCTCCCACGGCACCCGAGCGGGAGGCGATCGCGGAGATCTGCCGCAGGCTGGACGGACTCCCGCTGGCGATCGAGCTCGCCGCCGCGCGAGTGAGGGTGCTCGCTCCCACGGAGCTGCTCGCGCGGCTCGAGGCACCGCTCGCCTTCCTCGCGAACGGTGACCGTGACGCCCCGGCCCGGCAGCAGACGATCCGCAGCGCGATCAGCTGGAGCTACGACCTGTGCACGCCCGAGGAGCAGACGCTGTGGCGGCGCCTGTCCGTGTTCACGGCCGGCTGGGACATGGAGTCGGCCGAGGCGATGATCGCGGACGGCGAAGACGGGGCCGCCCTGGACCTCGTCCAGTCGCTGATGGAGAAATCGATCATCGTGCGCCGACCGCGCAGCGACATCGTCTACTACCGGATGCTGGACACGGTCAGGCACTTCGGTCTCGAAGCGGCGACGGACGAGGAGCTCGACGCCGCCGGTGCGTCGCTGCGTGACTGGTACCTGAAGCGCCTCGAGCGCCTCGAAGCCGAGTGGTACGGGCCGGATCAGGCCTATTGGCTGGCGATGACGAGGATCGAGCTGCCGAACCTCCGGGCCGCGATCGACTACTGCGTCTCGCATCGGGACGCGGAGCGAGCCGCCCGGCTGCTGATATCGGGCTGGCGTATCGTCTGGCAAGCGCACGGGCTGATGGGCGAGTTCTATCGCTGGGGCATGAAGGTCCTGGCCCTCGGCGAGCCGTCGACCGTGGAAGGATGTCAGCTGCTGATCAAGATCGGTGCGCTGGAGGCCACGCGCGGAGACCGCGATGCGGCCCAGCGACTGCTCGAACGAGCGGCGGTCCTCGCGGAGGCGCTCGACGACGACTTCTGCCGAGCATGGATCGTCGACGAACGCGCGACGATTCACTTCGACCAGGAGACGCCCGTTATGTGGAGGCGTGCGCTCGCCGTCGCAGGCGACGTCGCGGGGCTCCACGGGCGGACGAATCTCGAGGAGCGGATCGCGATCGGCGAGTACATCGTCGGTCACCTCGAGGAAGCAGCCCGGCGCAGGCAGCTGCTCATCGATCGTGGATTGCGAGTGGGCGACTCGTTCGAAACGGGCTACCTGCTCCTGATTTCCGGACTCACCTCGCCGCACGGCGCGTCCGATGAAGCGGTGACCATGCTCAGGCAGGCGCTGAGCCTGGCGCAGAACCTCGCAGAGCCGTTCATCCTCGCTCTCGTCGAGGAGGCGCTCGCGTATGCTGCCTCGAACACTCCCGATGCTGTGCGTGCCGCCACCCTGCTCGGGGTCACCGACCTCGCGGTGGGGACGGACGGGGCCGTGAAGGCGGCCTTCCCTCAGTTCGACTGGAGCCGGGAACAGATCGAGTCGACGGCCAGAGCCGCACTCGGCGATCGCGCGTTCCAGGCCGCGTTCGACCGCGGCAAGGACCTGACGCAAGAAGAGGGCGTGGCATACGCGCTCGGGGTCCAGCTTCCCGGTATGCGCGCGTCAGAGCGGCGCACGAAGAACTCGTCGGAGCTCACCGCTCGGGAGAGCCAGGTCGCTGCGCTCGTCGGTGAAGGCCTGACCGACCGCGAAGTCGCCGAACGACTCGTCATCTCGCGGCGGACCGCGGAAGGTCACGTCGCGAGCAGCCTGATGAAGCTCGGCTTCTCCTCCCGGGCACAGCTCGCCGCGTGGACGGTGCAGAAGTCGCTGGAGGCGGAACAGGAGCGGTGAAGAGCCGCCGACGGGGGAACCGCCTCCGAAGCGTACGCCGTCAGCCGACCGCCACCCACACCGCGGCGGCGGCGGTCGCGCCCAGTACGACTGGGGTCCCGTCGATGATCGCGGTCACGTCGCCGGCGAACGCGCGGTGCTCGTCGACGGTGAGCGAGACGTCGAGTCCGATGCCGCGCTCGCCGAGATAGCGCAGCACCGCAGGGTCGGCGTCCGAGATGCGCACGACGGTCAGCGGCACGCCCGTCCGGGCCGACAGCAGCGGCTCGGCATCCGGGCGCCGCGGGGTGCCGTCGGCCGTGGGGATCGGGTCGCCGTGCGGGTCTCGCGCCGGGAAACCGAGACGGCGGTCGATGCGGTCGACCAGCCCGTCGGAGACCGCGTGCTCCAGCACCTCAGCCTCGTCGTGCACCTCGTCCCAGCCGTAACCGAGCTCCTCCACGAGGAAGGTCTCGATGAGCCTGTGACGGCGCACCATCGCCACCGCGCCGCGGCGGCCGGCGTCCGTGAGCTCGATCCCGCCGTACGGTTCGTGCACCAGCAGCCCCTGCTCGACCAGGCGGCGGATCGCGTCGGACACCGTCGCGGCGCGCACGCCCATCCGTTCGGAGAGCTGTTTGACAGTGATCGGATCGCCCGACCACTCGGTCGCGGACCAGATCAGCTTCAGGTAATCCTGTGCCACGGGGGAGAGATCGGACACCGGCATGAGCACGAGTCTAGGCAGCCGAGCCGAAACAGAGCGAACGCGCCTCGACGCGCCCTGTTACGGTTGACGGCGTGAAGTACGCAGAGACCATCACAGACTTGGTCGGCGACACCCCGCTCGTGAAGCTCAACAGGCTGACCGAGGGGATCGCGGCGACGGTGCTCGTCAAGCTCGAGTACCTGAACCCCGGAGGTTCGTCGAAGGACCGCATCGCCTCCCGCATCATCGATGCTGCGGAGCAGGAGGGGCTGCTGAAGCCCGGCGGGACGATCGTGGAGCCGACGAGCGGCAACACGGGCGTCGGACTGGCGCTCGTCGCCCAGCAACGCGGCTACCGGTGCGTGTTCGTGCTGCCGGACAAGGTCGGCGAGGACAAGCGCAACGTGCTCACCGCGTACGGTGCGGAGATCGTGGTCACGCCCACCTCGGTGGCCCCCGAACACCCGGACTCGTACTACTCGGTCTCCGACCGGCTCGCCGCCGAGATCCCCGGCGCGTTCAAGCCGAACCAGTACTTCAATCCGAACGGGCCGCGCAGCCACTACGAGACCACCGGTCCCGAGATCTGGCGCGACACGGACGGCCGCATCACGCATCTCGTGGCCGGCGTCGGCACCGGTGGGACCATCTCGGGCACCGGCCGGTTCCTCAAGGAGGTCTCCGACGGCCGCGTCCGCATCGTCGGCGCCGATCCCGAAGGCTCCGTCTATTCCGGGGGCACCGGCCGCCCCTACCTCGTGGAGGGCGTCGGCGAGGACTTCTGGCCGGGTGCGTACGACCCGTCGGTCGTCGACGAGGTCATCCCGGTCAGCGACGCGGAGTCGTTCCACATGACCAGGCGGCTCGCGCGCGAGGAGGGCATCCTCGTCGGCGGGTCGAGCGGCATGGCGGTCGTCGCCGCCCTGCGCGCGGCAGCGGAGCTGAGCGCCGACGACATCGTCGTGGTCATCCTCCCGGACGGCGGCCGCGGCTACCTGGCGAAGATCTTCAACGACAAGTGGATGCGCTCCTACGGGTTCAGCGAGGTGCCGGACGAGGCCACTGTGCACGACGTGATCCGCACCAAGCGCGGCGACCTGCCCGACCTCGTCCACACGCATCCGACCGAGACCGTCCACGACGCCATCGAGATCATGAACACCTACGGCGTCTCGCAGCTGCCGGTGCTCACGGCCGAACCCCCCGTCGTCATGGGGGAGGTCGCCGGCGCGCTCGACGAGCGGTCGCTGGTCGACGCCGTCTTCAGCGGGCGGGCGCGCATGAACGACCCCGTCGGGGCGCACCTGGGCGAGGCGCTGCCCCTGATCGGCGTGAACGAGTCGGTCACCGCGGCACGGGCGGCGCTCGCCGTCGCCAACGCCCTGCTGGTCACGGAGGACGGCAAACCGGTCGCCGTGCTGACCCGACAGGATCTGCTCACCTATCTCAGCGAGTAGCCGCTCGCTTCCCCTCTCTCGATCTCGTAGAAGCAAAGGATCCCGATGACCCACGGTTTCGCCACGCGCGCCATCCACGTCGGCCAGGAGTTCGACCCGACCACCGGGGCGATCATCCCGCCGATCTACCAGACCTCGACGTTCGTGCAGGACGGCATCGGCGGGCTGCGCGGCGGCTACGAGTACGGTCGCGGGGGCAACCCGACGCGCACCTCCCTCGAGACGCTGCTGGCCTCCCTCGAGGGCGGCGTGAGTGCGCTGTCGTTCGCGTCCGGCCTGGCCGCCGAGGACGCCCTGCTGCGCGCTGTGCTGCGCCCGGGCGACCACGTGGTGCTCGGCAACGATGTGTACGGCGGCACCCACCGGCTGATCAACCGCATCCACGGAGCCTGGGAGGTGCGGAACACGACGGTCGACCTCGCCGACCTCGACGCCGTGCGCTCCGCGCTCGCCGTCGACGGAACGCGCGTGCTGTGGATCGAGACGCCCAGCAACCCGCTGATGAAGATCAGCGACCTCGCCGCCCTGGTCGAGCTCGGCCACGCCGTGGGAGCGCTCGTGGTCGTGGACAACACCTTCGCGTCTCCGGCGCTGCAGCAGCCGCTCTCGTTCGGCGCCGACGTCGTCGTGCACTCGACCACGAAGTACCTCGGCGGCCACTCCGACGTCATCGGCGGCGCCCTGGTCTTCGCCGACGCCGAGCTCGCGGAGAAGGCGCAGTTCATCCAGTTCGCCGCCGGTGCGGTGTCCTCGCCGATGGACGCCTGGCTCACGGTGCGCGGCATCAAGACCCTGGCCGTGCGCATGCAACGGCACACCAGCAATGCGCAGGCGATCGCGGAGGCCCTGGTCGGCCGCCCAGGCATCGACGCGGTCTACTACCCCGGGCTGCCCGACCACCCGGGTCACGCCCTCGCCGCCGCCCAGATGAGTGGCTTCGGCGGCATGCTGTCCGTCGCCCTGAGCGGCGGAGCGGCGGCCGCGCGCCGGTTCGCCGAGTCGACGGAGGTCTTCCAGCTGGCCGAGTCTCTGGGCGGTGTCGAGTCGCTCATCGGCTACCCGTCGGAGATGACGCACGCGTCCGTCCGCGGCACCGAGCTGGAGGTCCCGGACAACGTGATCCGGCTCTCGGTGGGCATCGAGGACGTCGCCGACCTCCTCGCGGACGTGGAGCAGGCGCTGACGCGGTAGCCCGCCGGCTGCTGCGCGGCGGCCCGCGACGCGGCGCGGAGTGGCTCGGATCGCGCGAGACAGCGCAGGACGAGCCGCTTCGCGTGATGTCGGTCGTGGTCGCTAGCCTGCACACATGGATCAGCGCATCAGCCTCGTCACCCTCGGAGTCCGCGACATCGCCCGCTCCCGCGCCTTCTACGAGGAAGGTCTCGGCTGGGCGCCGGCCGACGCTCCCGAGGGCGTCGTCTTCTACCAGCTGCCGGGCATGGCGTTCGCGCTGTTCGGCCGCGACGACCTGGCGGACGACGCGCGGCTGCCCATCGACGGCACCTTCAGCGGCATCACCCTCGCCTGCAACCAGCGCGACGAGGAGGCCGTCGATCGCGTGCTCGGGCAGGCCGAGGCGGCCGGCGGGCGCATCCTCAAGCCGGCGGAGCGGGTCTTCTGGGGCGGCTACTTCGGCTACTTCGCCGACCCCGACGGCCACGTGTGGGAGATCGCGTACAACCCGGGCTGGACGCTCGCCGACGACGGCACCCTCACCGTCGGCTGACCCGGGGCTTCGCGCTCTCCGAGGGGCAGGCAATCGCCCCTCACGCGCGTTCTCGGGGCGCTTGCGTGCCCTCGACAGCGGTCAGCGGGGCTGAGCAGCGGCCTCCCTCGCCCCGGCCAGCCGGTCGGCGAACGGGGCCAGGCGCGCCTTGGTCAGGTTCTGCCGGGCGATCCATCGGGCGTCGGAGTCGGTCGAGGTCGCCAGCCGCTCCAGCAGCGGCAGGCCGGCATCGGGGTGCGCGACGGCGACGACGCTGACGGCGTAGCCCAGCGCTTTGCGCAGGACACGGACGTCGTCGTCGGCGCGACGGCCGCTCGGCGTCGCCAGCAGAAGGTCGACGGCGGCCTCGACGACCTCGACCGCCTCTTCGGCGTGGCCGGCCTCCTTCAGCAAGGGAGGCTCGGCGACGGCGGCGACGGCGGCTCGCACCTCCAGCGGTTCGCCGGATCGGAGCCAGGCCCGCACGGCGCGCAGCCCGGCGCTCCAGTCGGCGCGCAGCACGCGCTGCATCCCGGTCGCCGCCATCTCGCGGACCCGCCACCGGTCGTCCACCGCGGCGGCGGTGAGGAGGCGGTCGGCGGCATCTGCTGCCGAGCCCGCTGCCACCGAGCCTGCGGCCAGCGCGGCGCAGGCCGCGAGGAACTCCTCGCCTCCTTCGGGCAGCCCCGGGTCCGATGGGGGGCCGGCAAGCCACCCGCCCAGCAGCTCGACGGCGGCGCCCCGGCCGTCGTCGGCTGTCGCACCGACGAGGTCGGCGAAGCGCGCGGCGAGCTCGAGGTTCGCACGCGGGCCGGGGAGCCGGCTCGCGCCCGCGAGTCGGCGTTCGAGCGGGGCCCGGTCACCGCCGAGGGCGCCGGCCCACAGGGCGGTGAGCTCCGAACGGTCAGGATCGGCGAGGGTGGCCATGCCGGGAGTCTAGGGTGCCGACACCCCGCCGCGTGACGAATCCGGGCCGGTCGCGTCCAACTGAGCGGACGGAGGCCGCTCCTGTCCGGAAGCGGTCGTCCCGTGAGGGGATGGTGACGACGTGGGTGCGCAGAAGGTGTCGCGAACAGGGGGCGCCGACGGTTCGGGCCGCGACTGGTCGATCAGGACGACGCGGCAGCGCCGCGAACGCGACGGTGCCGTCGCGGCCGCCGTCACCGGCATCCTGAGCATCGGCGTCTCGCTCGGCGCCCTTCTCGCCGCCGGCGACCGCGGCCTCGCCGAAGTGGCACGGGCCGGCGTGCTCGCCGGCGGCATCGTCGCCGTCGGCGTGCTCGCCGTCGGGGCGATCGCCACCGAGTCGCTTGCGTGCCGCTGAGCCTCGAGGGGCACGTACGCGCCCCTAAAACGGGCTCATTGGGGCGCTTACGTGCCCCTCGGCGAAGGCCGGAGGAGGCGGGAGGGGGAGGATGCGAGGATGGAGGGATGAACTCCATCCGCCCGGCGGGAAGCGACGACGCCGAAGCCGTCCTCCGGCTGTTCGACGACGCCATCGCCTGGTTCGTCGCGATCGGCAACACCGGGCAGTGGGGCGCCGAGCCGTTCTCGTCGCAGCCGAAGCAGGTGGACCGCGTGCGCGGCTGGGTGGCGGAGCCGGGCTCCTGGGTCGCCGAGCATCCCGATGCCGGCGTGGTCGGCTTCCTCGCGCTCGGCGAGGCGACCGACTACGTTCCGGCCGCGACGCAGGCGGAGGTCTACGTGCGCGTGCTCATCGGGTCGCGCGATGCGCGCGCGAAAGGCACAGGACGCCAGTTGCTCGGGTTCGCCGACGAGCAGGCCCGCGCGGCAGGCGCCGACCTGCTCCGGGTCGACTGCTACGCCGGAGGCACGGGCGACCTCATCCGGTTCTACGAGTCGTGCGGCTACCACCCGACGACGACCTTCACGGTCGGCGCGTGGCCGGGGCAGGTGCTGGAGCGCGTCGTCGAGCGGGGCGTCGAGCGGGGCGTCGGCGAACCGGGCGACGGCCGCGCATAGAGCGGATTCACGGCTTCCGGGGTATTGCCCACCGACTACCCCGCGCCGATAGTGGAGGCGTGAGGACTTTCGGGGTGGAGGAGGAACTCCTCCTGGTGGACGAACGCGGTGTCGCCACACCGGTCGCGCCGTTCGCGCTGGCCGACGCTCCGGCCGGATTCGAGGATCGTCTCGGTGCCGAGATCCAGCAGGAGATGATCGAGACTCAGACGCGTCCGCAGCTCGGCGCCGACGAGCTCTTCGCCGACATCGTCGAGGGCCGTACGCTGGCCGACACACTCGCCCGGCGGCACGGCGCCCGCGCGGTCGCCGTCGCGATGTCGCCGCTGCCCCTTCGGCCCCACGCGACGCCGGATCCGCGATACGACCAGATGATGGAACGCTACGGGCTCACCGCCAAAGGCACCCTGGTGTGCGGCTGTCACGTGCATGTCGCCATCCACTCGCGCGAGGAGGGCGTCGCCGTCCTCGACCGCATCCGAACGTGGCTGCCGACGCTGCTGGCGCTCAGCGCGAACTCCCCGTTCGTCGGCGGTGTGGACACCGGGCACGCCAGCTACCGGTTCGTGGCCTGGCACCAGTGGCAGAGCGCGGGACCGACCGACGTCTTCGGCTCCGTCGACGCTTACGACAGCTTCGAGCGGCTGCTGGTCGAGACCGGCGTCATCCTCGACAAGGCGATGCTTTACCTCGACGCGCGGGTGTCGCACAAGCAGCCGACCGTCGAGGTGCGCGTCGCCGATGTCTGCCTGGACGCACGCGACACCGTCGTGCTCGCGGCTCTGGTGCGCGCCCTCGTCGACACCGCCGTCGACGAGTGGCGTTCGGGCGTCGCACCCCTGCCCATCCCGTCCGCGGCTCTCCGGCTCGCCGAATGGCAGGCGGCGCTCACCGGCGTCGGCGGGATGCTCCCGCACCCGGTGAGCGGTCGCGAAGGCACCGCGGTCGCCGCCATCGACGCCCTCCTGGCGCACACCGCCGGCGCGCTGCAAGCCAACGGCGACCTCGCGCTGGTGCGGCGCGGAGTCGTCCGGATCCTGCAGAACGGCGGGGGAGCCGGCAGGCAGCGGGCGGCGCTCCAGCGGCGCGGGAGGATGGCCGACGTCGTCGCCGAGGCGATCGCAGTGACCCACGTGGCCGGCGAAGAGGGCGACGATCGTTTCGTGGCGTAGCAATCCCTTCCGCCGGCGCCGCGACGCGCCTATTCTTCGGACATGACGGGGAAGGAACTCGCCCACCAGCACGCCGTCTACACGTACGGCTCGCTTCCGCTGACGCTCATGTACAGCCCGACGGCGACGGCGGCGTGGGAGGTGTACTTCGGCGGCGACTACCTCGGACTCGTCGAGGAGGCGCACACCGCAGGTGACCCGTGGCCGTCGTTCGTCGCCCGGCCTCCCGGCGAGGAGGAGACCGGAGACGGCATCCCGGCCCGCGACTGGCGGGTCGCCGTCGAGTTGCTGGCCGCGCGCGCGGGGCTGTAGCGCCGAGCCGTCAGCGTGTCAGAACGCGAACTGCGCCCACTCGGCGCGCGCCAGATTCACGCGCTCGCCGTGCCGCTCCACCACCCAGTGCGATGGTGTCCCCGCCAGATACGTGCACAAGACGGTCTCGCTGCTCCAGCCGTCCGCGGAGCGGGTCCATCGCACCAGATGGATGTCCTGCCCCGGTTTCGGTGCGTTCCCGATCGGTGTCTCGTAGGTCGTCACGCTGCACCCCTCCCCAGTTGTGCAGCCGGTCCCCTCTGCTGGAGGCGCGCCGAATCGCCCCTCCACCAGCTCAGGACTGGCTCCTGCACTAGACCCTAGTGGGGTACAAGCCCGGGGGACAAGAGGGTTCAGGTGAACGGGAGGGGTCGGCTTCGGGACGCGGATCCGGCTCGGTGCCGTCAGGTCGCCGGGTCGTCCTCGTCGTCCGCTGCCGCGTCGTCCTCCGGCTCGAAGACGCCGTCGGCGTCGTACGGGCCGCCGCCTTCGCCCTCGGCGAGGGCGTCGACGTCGATCGGTTCGCCGGACGGCGTCTCCGGCCAGTTCTCTTTCGCATCGGTCATGCCGTGATGGTAGGCCGAACGGGGGTACCGGCAGAACCTCCCCGTCGACGGTCACGCCGCGTAACGTCGGGGGCGAGAGGAGAACGAACGATGGAATACACCCGACTGGGCTCGTCCGGCCTCACGGTCAGTCGCCTCGCGCTGGGCTGCATGAGCTTCGGCGACACGTCGCGCGGCTTCAACGAGTGGGCACTCGACGACGAGGGCGCCGCCCCGATCTTCCGCCAGGCGGTGGAGGCGGGGATCACCTTCTGGGACACGGCCAACGTCTACGGCTTCGGCAGCTCGGAGGAGATCGTCGGCCGCGCCGTCCGCGAGTACACGCGGCGCGAGGACGTCGTGCTGGCGACCAAGCTGAACTTCCGGATGCACGACGGACCCGGAGGCGCCGGCCTGTCGCGACGCGCGATCCTCGAGCAGATCGACGTTTCCCTGAAACGGCTCGGCACCGACTTCGTCGACCTCTACCAGATCCACCGCTTCGACCCGCTGACGCCGGTCGAGGAGACGATGGAGGCCCTGCACGACGTGGTCAAGGCCGGCAAGGCGCGCTATCTCGGCGCCTCCTCGATGTGGGCGTGGCAGTTCGCCAAACTCCAGCACGCGGCCGACCTCGGCGGCTGGACACGGTTCGTGACCATGCAGGACCAGTACAGCCTGATGATGCGCGAGGAGGAGCGCGAGATGTTCCCGCTGCTGGCGGACCAGGGCGTGGGCAGCCTCCCCTGGAGCCCGCTGGCCAAAGGCCGGCTCACGCGGCCGTGGGGCGAGCAGACGCTGCGGGGCGACACCGACCCGTTGCAGGCGAGGTTCACCGAGGCGCACGACCGGCCGATCGCGGAGGCCGTGCAGCGAGTCGCGGAGGCCCGCGGCGTGCCGATGGCCCAGATCGCACTGGCGGTGGGTGCTGCGCAACCCCGTCGTCGACGCGCCCATCGTCGGCGCGACCAAACCGCACCACCTGCCCGACGCGGTCGCCGCCGTGCACCTGGAGCTGACCGACGACGAGGCGCGCCTGCTGGAGGCCCCCTACACGGTCACCCTCCCCACCGGGTACTGACCTGAGACCTGGCTACGCCTCGGCGGCCGGGGCCTCGGCGATCGAGGCGCGCACGGCGTCCATGTCGAGTGCTTTGACCTGGCCGATGAGGTCTTCGAAGGTGGGTGCCGGGAGCGCGCCCGGCTGCGAGAAGACCAGGATGCCGTCGCGGAACGCCATCAGCGTGGGGATGGAGGTGATGCCGGCGGAGGCCGCGAGCGCCTGCTCCGCCTCGGTGTCGACCTTGCCGAACACGACGTCGGTGTGCTCCTGAGACGCCTTCTCGAAGATGGGGCCGAACATGCGGCACGGGCCGCACCACTCCGCCCAGAAGTCCACGAATACGATGTCGTTCTCGATGATCTTCGACTCGATGTTCTGCGCGGTCAGCTCGACGGTGGCCATGGGTCTCTCCTTGAGGTCGAGGGGGATGCTGCGGCCGTCGGGTGCACACGGCCGCACTGAAGGGAACGGTACGCCCTCCGGCTGAATTCCCCGCGGCCGAGTCGAGCAGGAATGGAGAAGCGCCGTCCACCCCGCCGCTCGTACCGTGAGGGTCATGACCTCCATCGACCACATCACCCTCGAGGTGGCGGACACGTCCTCCGCCGAACGTTTCTACACCGACGCCTTCGGGCTCGGCGACCGTGTGCGCGTCCGCGCCTCCGACACGCCGACGTCGGGCTTCCGCGGCTACACGATGTCGATCACCGTGGCCCAGCCCGCCGACGTCACAGCGTACGTCGACTCGGCGGTGGCCGCCGGCGCCACCGTCATCAAGCCGGTGACCACCTCGCTCTGGGGCGTCGGCGCCACCGTGCAGGCGCCGGACGGCGCGATCTGGAAGATCGCGACCTCCGCCAAGAAGGACACCGGCCCCGCCGTGCGCGAGGCCGAGTCGGTCGTGCTGCTGCTGGGCGCCGACGACGTCAAAGCCAGCAAGCGGTTCTACGTCGACCGCGGCCTCCCCGTCGGCAAGAGCTTCGGCTCGTACGTCCAGTTCGACCTGAAGGACAGCCCGGTGCAGCTCGGGCTCTACAAGCGCCGTGCGCTCGCGAAGGACGCCGGCGTTCCGGAGGACGGCGACGGCTCGCACCGCATCGTCATCGGCGGTGGGGCCGACAGCGTCGTCGACCCGGACGGCTTCGCATGGGAGGCCGGAGCGGTCTGAGGGCACCCGCATAGCAACCCCTCAGAAGACCCATCTGCGGGGCATAAGCCCGCGAAAGGTCACGGGAATGTAACGGCGCCAGGGTGGCTGTCATGTCCCAGCCAACGACCCTCTCGCTCGACATCGTCGTGCCCGTGTACAACGAGCAGGCGACGCTCGACACGTCCCTCCGCCGGCTGCACGCCTACCTGACCGACACGGTGCAGGCGAGCTGGCGGATCACGATCGCCGACAACGCCAGCACCGACGAGACGCCCGCCATCGCGGACGTCCTCGCCGCGGAGCTGAGCGGGGTCGTCGCCGTGCACCTCCCGCTGAAAGGGCGCGGCCGTGCCCTCAAAGCGGTGTGGGGCTCCTCGCCCGCCGAGGTCCTCGTCTACCTCGACGAGGACCTCTCCACCGACCTCGCCGCCCTGCCGCCGCTCGTGGCGCCGCTGCTCTCCGGCCACTCCGATCTCGCGATCGGCACCCGGCTCGGGAGGAGCTCGCGTGTCACGCGCGGCGGCAAGCGCGAGTTCATCTCCCGCAGCTACAACCTCCTGCTGCGCCGCACGATGTCGGTCGGGTTCACCGACGCGCAGTGCGGCTTCAAGGCGATCCGCCGGGATGTCGCCGAGCGCCTCCTCCCGCTCGTGGAGGACGACGGTTGGTTCTTCGACACCGAGCTGCTGATCCTCGCCGAGCGGGCGGGACTGCGGATCCACGAGATCCCCGTCGACTGGGTGGACGATCCGCACAGCTCGGTCGACGTCGTGCGCACGGCGCGCGACGATCTCAGGGGGATGCTGCGCGTCGGCACCAACATCGCGCGTGGCCGGATCCCGATCGAGGCCGTCTACGCCGAGCTGGGCCGCCGACCGTTCGCGCCGCCGACCCCGCCGAGCTTCTTCGGGCAGGTGGTGCGGTTCGCGATCGTCGGCGTGCTCTCCACGGCTGCGTACGCGCTGCTCTATCTGCTGCTGTCGGGCGTCCTCGGCGGTCAGGTCGCGAACTTCGCGGCGCTGCTGCTCACCGCGGTCGCCAACACGTGGGCCAACCGGCGCTTCACGTTCGGCGTGCGGGGGCGGCCGGGGATGGTCCGTCACCAATTCCAGGGGCTCGTCGTCTTCGGGATCTCCTGGGCGCTGACCGGAGGTTCGCTGGCCGTGCTGCACGCGACCGCGCCTGGCGCCTCCTCCCGGGTCGAGCTGATCGTGCTCACCGTGGCCAACCTGGTCGCGACCCTGCTGCGCTTCGTGCTGCTGCGGCTCTGGGTGTTCCGGGCGTCGCGCCGGGCGACGGCTCGGGGCACGGCCGCACGGGAGGCCGCCGATGCGGCGGCCTCGCGTGAGCCGCGGCCGGTTCCCCCGGCGTCCGCGGGCGCCGCCCTCGTCCTCACCCCGACCGAAACGGAGAAATGACCGATGTCCGCCACCACCGCATCCACCTCGACCCAGCCCGCGACCGCGCCGCCGGACACGACCCCCGCGGCTCCGGCCCGTCGACCGGCCGCGGTCCTCCGCCGGCTGATCCGCGGCCGCGCGGACGCCGCCGCGTGGGAACGCCCGGCTCTGTTCGGCCTCCTCGCCATCACCGCGCTCCTCTACCTCTGGGATCTCGCCGCCAGCGGCTGGGCCAACTCGTTCTACTCGGCCGCCGTGCAGGCGGGATCGGTGAACTCGGAGGCGTTCTTCTACGGCTCCAGCGACGCCGCCAACTCGATCACGGTCGACAAGCCCCCGGCGAGCCTCTGGATCATGGCCCTCTCTGTCCGGGTCTTCGGGCTCAGCTCGTGGAGCATCCTGGTGCCGGAGGCGCTGATGGGCGTCGCCACCGTGTGGCTCATCTACCTGACCGTGCGCCGCACCTTCACCGCCCGGACAGCCCTGCTCGCGGGCGGCGTGCTCGCCCTGACGCCGGTCGCGGCGCTGATGTTCCGGTTCGACAACCCGGACGCGCTGCTCGTCCTGCTGCTGACACTCGCGACGTATCTGACGTTGCGCGGCATCGAATCCGGTCGCATCCGCTGGGTGATCTGGGCGGGTGCCGCCGTCGGCTTCGGCTTCCTCACCAAGCAGCTGCAGGCCTTCCTCATCCTCCCGGTGCTGGCCGGGGTCTACTTCGCCGCCGCGCGCGTCTCGTGGGCCAAGCGCTTCGGTCACCTGTTCGCCGCCCTGGCCGCAGTGGTCGTCGCCGCCGGATGGTGGGTCGCGATCGTCGAGCTCGTCCCCGCGTCGATGCGGCCGTACATCGGCGGTTCGCAGACCAACAGCTTCCTGGAGCTGACCTTCGGCTACAACGGGCTCGGCCGGCTGACCGGGAACGAGACCGGCAGCGTCACCGGGGGTGGCGGTGCGACCGCAGGCGGTGCGACCGGAGGCGGCATGTGGGGAGCCACCGGCATCCTCCGGCTGTTCGAGAACGAGATCGGCGGGCAGATCACCTGGCTGCTGCCGGCGGCGCTCGTGCTGTTCGTCGTCGCGCTGGTGCTCGGCGGGAGGGTCGCGCGCACGGATGCCCGCCGGGCGACCCTCCTGCTCTTCGGCGGCTGGCTGATCGTGACAGCGTTGGCGTTCAGCTTCATGGCCGGGATCTTCCACGCGTACTACACCGTGGCCCTCGCGCCGGCGCTCGCCGGGGTGGTCGCGATCGGCGCCTCAGCCGTCTGGGGCGCGCGCGAGCGGCTGTGGGTGCGCATCCTGTCGGCTGCGACGATGCTCGGCACCGCCGTCTGGGCGTGGGTGCTGCTCGATCGCGCGACCGACTGGCTTCCGTGGCTGAAGGTCGTCGTCCTCCTCGTCGCGCTCGCGGCGTCCGTGCTGCTGCTCCTTCCCCCGCGCGGCCGGGCGCTGTCGGGCGCGACGATCGCGGCGACGCTCGTCGGAGCGCTGCTGGCGCCGACGGCCTACACGCTCCAGACGGTCACGACGGGCCACACCGGGTCGATCGTCACGGCGGGACCGACGGTGTCCGGCGCGATGGGCGGCCCGGGCGGAGGACGCGGCTTCGGCGGCGCGCGCACGGGCGGCCAGGGCGGATTCGGCGGAGCGCCGGGCGGCGGCACGGGGGCGCCTGGCGGCGGCACGGGTGGCGTCCCGGGAGGGACGACCGGCGGGACCGGCGGGACGACCGGCGGAACCACCGGCGGCCAGACCGGCGGTGCGCAGGGCGGCACGGCCAACGGCTTCGGCGGTGGCGGCACCGCGCAGGGCGCCGCGGGCGGGATGGGCGGCCTCCTCGGCTCCAGCACCGTCAGCTCCGAGCTGAGCGCGCTGCTCACGGCCGACGCCGCGAAGTACACCTGGGTCGCAGCGGCCGTCGGCTCCAACTCGGCCGCGGGCTATCAACTCGCGACGCAGGAGCCGGTGATGCCGGTCGGCGGCTTCAACGGCTCCGATCCGTCGCCCACGCTGGCACAGTTCAAGGAGTATGTGGCGCAGGGCAAGATCCACTACTTCATCGCCGGCGGCGTCGGCCAGTCGAACGGCGGCAGCAACGCCTCCAGCCGGATCGCCGCCTGGGTCGAGGCCACCTTCACCGCCACGACCGTCGGAGGAGTCACTCTCTACGACCTGACGAAATAGCGCCCTCGAGGGGCACGTAGACGCCCCTATCCGACCCGGATAGGGGCGTCTACCCGCCCCTCGGCGGTGGGCTCACGCGGGCTGCGCGTGCTGGCCGGGGATGCGCGAAGGATGGCAGCGGATGGACGGCGCGATGTCGGTGGCCCACGCCAGGATGGTCGAGTGACCAAGAGCGCGCCATCGACCACGCGACTGCCGGAGGGGCGGCCCGTCGAGCATCGCGGTCACCTGGGCGTGGCCGGGGGCACCGCCCTCTACGTCGCGGCGGTGCTCGGGACGGGCATCCTGGTGCTCCCGTCGCTCGCAGCAGCCGCGGCCGGGCCGGGCGCCATCCTCGCGGTGGCGGCCCTTGCGCTCATCTCGATACCGCTCGCGTCGACCTTCGCCGCGCTCGCCCGGCGGCATCCCGATGCGGGAGGCGTCGCGACCTTCGCCCGGCGCGCGTACGGTCCGACGTCGGCGCGCATCGTGAGCTACTGGTTCTTCTTCGGCACGCCGATCGGCGCCCCGATCGCAGCCCTGATGACCGCGCGCTACGTCGTCGCCGTGATCGGCGGCGACGCCGTGCAGACGATCCTCATCGCGATCGCGCTCATGGTGATCCCCGTCGCCGTCACCGCGTTCGGCGTGCGGTTCGCGGCCTCGGTGCAGCTCGTGCTGTCCGGCGCGCTGGTCGCCGTGCTCGTCTTCGTCCTGGCCGCAGCCGCGCCGCACGGCAGGGTCGAGAACCTGCAGCCGCTGCTCCCGCACGGCTGGTCCGGCGTCGGGCTCGCGATGAGCCTCTACATCTGGGCGTTCGCCGGCTGGGAGGCCGTCGCCGGCATCGGTGGCGAGTTCCGCAACCCGCGCCGGGACATCCCGCGCGCGACCGCACTCGCGCTCGTGATCGTCTCGGTCGCGTACCTGACCATCCAGACCGTCGCCGTGGCGGTGCTGGGCGATGCGGCCACGACTTCTGCCGTGCCGCTGCTCGACCTCGTCGACGCGGCGACGGGCTCCGGAGGCGGTGTCGTCGTCGCCGTGATCGCGGCGATCGTCGTGACGGGCGTGTTCAACGCATACCTCGCGGCGTTCAGCAAGCTGGGCGCGGCGATGGGCCGCGATGGCGACCTGCCGCGCTGGTTCGGCCGCGGCGCCGAGAACGGCGCGGTCGCACGGCGTGGGCTGCTGCTGTCGGCTGTGGTCATGGCGCTGTACTCGGTGGTCGTGCTGGCCAGCGGCGACCTCCAGCCGTTCATCCTCGTGCACACGAGTATCGCCGCAGCGGTCTACGGGCTCGGGGTCGCCAGCGCGATCGTCCTGCTGCCCACCCGCTCGGTCGGGTGGTGGATGGCGGTGCTGTCGTGCGTCTTCGCCGCCGGTCTCCTCGCGCTGGCGGGGTGGCATCTGGTCTTTCCTGCCGCGATCGCGGCGATCGCGGTGGTGGTCGGAGCGTTCGCCCGGCGCAGGAGGCCCGTTCGCGCATAATGGGGTTCACGCTCTTCACCCGGAGGAGCGGCGCGGGCCCGAACCCGCGGGCGAACCGGGGAGGGCGCCGTGACCAACGACCCTGCGACGCCGGATGCTGCGACGCCGGACCTTGCGACGCCGGACCTTGCGACGCCGGACCTTGTGACGCCCGAGGGCGCGGCGGCCCCCACCACGGCGTCGATCCCCGTCGTGCGGGCCGCCAGCATGCGGGATGTGGCGCAGTTGGCCGGCGTCTCGCACCAGACCGTTTCGCGCGTCATCAACGACCACCCCAGCATCCGTGACACGACGCGGCAGCGAGTCCTCGACGCCATGGAGGCACTGCACTACCGCCCCAATCCGGCCGCTCGAGCCCTCGTCACGGCCCGATCACGCACTCTCGGCGTGCTCTCGACGACCGCGGCCGCCCTCTACGGGCCGGTGTCGAGCATCAACGCGGTGCAGAGCGCCGCGCGCGACGCCGGGTACTACCTCGCCGTCGCCCAGCTCTCCGAGCTGAACGCCGAGGGGATCGCCGCGGCCCTCGACCACCTGCTCGCCCAGGCCGTCGAGGGCATCATCGTGATCGCCCCGCAGGAACTCGTGATCGAGCAACTCTCCGGCGCGGGACTCGTCGTGCCGTACGTCACCCTCCAGGGCGGCCCCGAGTACGACGCGCGCGTGCTCACCGTCGACCAGGAGGCTGGCGCCCGGGCGGCGACCGCGCACCTGGTCGGGCTCGGCCATCGCTCGATCCACCACATCACCGGTCCGCTCGAATGGTTCGAGTCGCAGGCCAGGGCCGCCGGCTATTCGCGCGAGCTGGAGGCCGCCGGACTGCCCGTCCCTCCGTTGTCGGAGGGCGACTGGTCGGCCGAGTCCGGCTACCGTGCCGCGCGCGGACTCCTGCGGGACACGGACGCGACCGCGGTCTTCGCATCGAACGACCAGATGGCTCTCGGCGTCTACCACGCGGCCCGCGAGGCCGGCCGCCGGGTGCCCGACGATCTGAGCGTCGTGGGGTTCGACGACATCCCGGAGGCCGCCCACTTCTGGCCGCCCCTGACGACCGTGCTGCAGGACTTCACCGAACTCGGCCGCCGCAGCGTCGAGCACCTGATCGCCGAGATCGAGGGCGGCGAGGCCCCCGGCCCGGTCAGCCTCGTCCCCGAACTGATCGTCCGGTCGTCCACGAGCCCGCGGTGACGCACGGCGGCCGGTGACTCCGGTCACTCCGAGCGTCGGGTGGTCGGGCCGCCACCCGCGGTGGTGACCATCGCTCCGGAGATCGAGTGACTCCGCGCGCGGACCTCCGGACTTCCGGAATCGGCTGGCGCTGCCGCCGCATCCTCTCCGGAAATCCGGACAGGCGTGGCCGGCGGCTCCGGATGGCCGGGGCCGACACGCCGCGGCCGTGCCCGTGCCTCCGGACTTCGGGTTGCCGCATTCGCCGAGTGATCGCCGGAGTTCGGGAGCAGATCCCCGGCTTGGCCACACCGTCTCCGGTGATACGGAGCGCTCCGGAGGTACGCAACGCAGGCGCGTCGGCCGGTGACGCCCGCGCGCCGGAGGCCCGGGAGCCGCCTCCCCGATGTCGCCCGCAGGCCATAGGGTCGAAGGATGAGCACCGACCGGGGATCCGCGACGGAGGCCGGGCAGCTCTCGAAGCCGGAAGGGGTGCTCGCGCCCCACTATCGCTGGGTGAGCATCGGCATGTGCCTGCTCGTCACCCTGGCCGCCTTCGAGGCGCTCGCCGTCACGACGATCATGCCTGCCGTGAGCCATGAGCTCGACGGCGCCGCGCTCTACGCGTTCGCGTTCGCCGGGCCGCTCGCCGTCGGCGTCGTCGGGATGGTGCTCGCGGGAACCTGGTGCGACCGCGGCAATCCCCGGACCGTGCTCTACGCGTCCGTCGTGCTGTTCGCCGCTGGCCTCACGCTCGCCGGAGCCTCGCCGACGATGCCGCTCTTCGTCATCGGACGGCTCGTCCACGGGCTGGGCGGCGGTGCGCTGACCGTGGCGCTCTACGTGATCGTCGCGCGCGTCTATCCGGCGCGCCTCCACCCGAGCATCTTCGCCGGCTTCGCCGCGGCCTGGGTCGTCCCGTCGCTGATCGGCCCGGTGATCGCCGGCGCCGTCGCCGAGACCCTGGGCTGGAGGTGGGTGTTCCTCGGCGTCGTCGCGCTGGTGTTCCTGGCGATGCTGATGGTGGTCCCCGCGATGCGCGGCGTCCACGGGCCAGATCACCGGCCGGAGGGCGGGGGACGCGAGCTCGCGCGCGTGGGCCTGGCTGTTCTGGTCGCGGTGGCCGTGCTCGGCCTGACCCTCGCGGCCGAGGCGCGCGGGCCGGTGCAGTGGATCGTCCCCGTGGTCGCGGCGGTTGTCGCGGTGGCGGCGTTGCGTCCGCTGCTTCCGAGGGGGGTGCTGCTCGCGCGTCGGGGGCTGCCGAGCGTGATCCTGGTGCGGTCGATCGTGGCGGGGACGTTCTTCTCCGCCGAGGTGTACGTGCCGCTGATGATGGTGACGCAGTACGGCGCGTCCCCCGCGATCGCGGGCCTCGCCCTGACCGCAGCCGGGCTCAGCTGGGCGGCCGCATCGTGGGCGCAGGGTCGGTTCCCCGCGATCGGGAACAGGCTCGCCGCCCGTCTCGGTGCGCTCGGCCTGACGATCGCGATCGGGTCGCTGCTGGTGACGGCGCTGACCGGAGCCTCGCCGATCGTCATCGTGGTCGGCTGGGCGTTCGCGGGCGGTGGCATGGGACTGCTGTATCCGCGGCTGGGTGTGCTCACCCTCCAGTACTCGACGCCCGCCGACCAGGGCTTCAACAGCTCGGCCCTCTCGATCGCCGACTCGACCGGGTCCGCCATCGCCCTCGCCGCGACAGCGATCGCATTCTCGGCGCTCGGCGGCGCGACGTCGCCGGTCGCGTTCGCCGGCGTGTTCGTCGTGAACGCGGCGCTGTGTGTCGCCGCGTGGTTGTGCGGCCCGCGCATCCTGGCGCGCTGAGGACATTGCGCGAGCAGACCGGCCGCCCTCACGACCCGCTGACGATCGCGTCTCCGTTCCCGTGCGCCCCGGAGGTGTCGGCGGGGTCGCCCTGCCGGCGGCTCGCGAGGAGGAACGGGATGCCGATCAGTTCGATCGCGCCGCCGATGACCAGGGAGGTGCCGTAACCCCACAGGTCGGCCGCCCGCCCGAGTGCCGGCTGGACGACCACCCCGCCGAGGCTCCCGAACAACGAGTCGAACGACAGCACCGTCGCACGCTGCTTCGACGGGATCATGTCGTTGAGGTAGGCCTGCCGTACCGGTCCGGCGACGGCGTAGACGAAGCCCCACACCACCAGCAGCACGACCGCGAACCAGAAGAACGCTGTCAGTCCCAGCAGCACCAGCACGACGATGCTGCCCAGCGACGCGCCGATCACCGTCGTCGTCCGCTTGGCGAACATCCGCCGCAGCCGCGGGGCGACGATTCCGCCTGCCACCTGCGCGAGCGACAGGATGGCCGCCGCGAGCCCCGCGATCGAGTACGCCTTCGGGTCGCCGTACAGCTGCAGCACGTAGGGCTGCAGCGCGTAGAACGCGTAGATCCCGACCCCCGACGCGAACGGGGCCGACAGGATGACGTAGCGCACCGAGCGTTTGCGCATCCCGTGCTCGATCGATTGGGCGAGGATGTTCCTCGTCGCCTTCAGCGGCCCCATCGTCGTGTCGGGGGTGAAGCCGAGGTCGCGCATCGCGATGAACGCGAACACGAACATCAGCACCAGCACGCCGGCCCGCAACAGGAACGGCACGCCGAGGTTGGTCGCCTGGGCGATCACTCCGCCGAGCACCGATCCGGCGAACATGGCGACGCCGGTCACGACGAGTCCGCGGCCGAACACCGCCTCCAGGCTCCCGGTGTACCCGGTCACGCTGAGGGCGTCGACGAGCCACGCGTCGACGGCGCCCGAGAAGAACGTGAAGCCGAGACCGAGGAGCATGGACGCGAGCGCCCACCACACGAACGGGGAATGCCAGAGCCAGAGCAGCCAGTAGAGGGCGGTCGACAGCGACAGGGTGACGGTGCCGAGGAGGTAGGAGGCGCGCCTCCCGATCGTGTCGGCGACGACGCCGGTCGGGATCTCGAAGATCACCATGCCCGCCGTGAAGAACGCATTCGCCGCGAACGCCTCGAAGTTGGTGAGACCGGCGTCGAGGAGAAACAGGGTGTTGATGCCCCAGATGAACGACGCGGCGAGGGTGTTGCCGAGCAGCAGGGTCAGGTAGACGCCCTGCACGCGGCGGGCGGAGGTCGTCACGGGTTCAACCCGCGTGTCGCCGTCATGGCGTACATCCTCGTCCGGACGCCCACCGTGCGCCAGAGTGGCCCGCGGCCACGTGGTGCTGCTCCGGTACCGCGGGCGGTGCGTGCGTTCGGAGAGCACCCCCCGCAGTACCTCACTGGGCACCTCCCTGTCCGGTCCGAACGTGTGCGGCCCGATCCTGTGGCAGGCTGAGCGGGATGAGCACCGTCGTCGTCGCCCCCGACTCGTTCAAAGGCAGTGCGTCCGCCGCCGCGATCGCCGCGGCGCTCGCCGAGGGCTGGCGCTCGGTGCGAGCAGCGGACCGGATCGTCCTCGCGCCGATGGCCGACGGCGGCGAGGGGACCCTCGATGCGTTCGCGGTCGCGGTGCCGGGTGCCGTCCGGCACCCTGTGCGCGTGGACGGACCGGACGGCCGGCCCGTCGAGGCGAGTTGGCTCGAGCTCCCGTACGGCTCGGCGGTCGTCGAGCTGGCCGAGACCAGCGGCATCGGCCTCCTCGACGCGCTCGCGCCGTTCGACGCGCACACGATCGGCTTCGGCCAGGCGATCGCCGCCGCTCTGGACTCCGGGGCGACCCGGCTCCTGCTCGCCATCGGCGGAAGCGCCTCGACCGACGCCGGCGCCGGCGCCCTTACAGCGCTCGGAGCGCGGCTCCTGGACGCGGAGGGCCGACCGGTGCCTCCCGGCAACCGCGGACTCGCCTCGGTCGCCCGCGTCGACCTGTCCGGCCTGCGGGCGCTTCCCGCGGGCGGCGCGCACATCCTGAGCGACGTGACCAGCCCGCTGCTGGGGCCATCGGGTGCGGCGGCGGTGTTCGGCCCGCAGAAGGGCGCCTCGCCCGCCGACGTGGCGTCGCTGGAGGAGGGCCTGGCCCGATTCGCGGCGGCTGTTGCGGCTGGTGCCGGCGGGGGCGGCGGTGGGTCGGTGGACGACTCTGCTGCGCGTGGTGTCGGCGCGGCGGTCGACCCCGCCACGCCCGGCGTTGGATCGCTGGTCGATCCTGCCACGCCCGGTGCTGGCGCGGCAGGAGGCGCCGGCTACGGCCTCCTGATCTGGGGTGCGACCCTGTCGGCCGGGGCCGCCGCGGTCGGGGAGGCCATCGGCCTGCCCGCGTCGATCGCCTCGGCCGACGCCGTACTGACGGGTGAGGGCCGCTTCGACAGCCAGTCCGCAGCGGGCAAGGTTCCCGACTATGTGTCGGCGCTGGCCCGAGCGGCCGGAGTGGCGGCCTACCTGGCTGCCGGCTCCATCGCCGCCGAGCCGACGGCGTTCGCCGCCTCCGCCGAGCTCGCCGCCCTCGCCGGCGGATCCGCCCCCGCGATCGCAGACCCCCTGCCCTGGGCTCGCGCCGCGGGTGCCGCCCTGGCCCGCGCGTACACTGCCGGCCACTGACCTCCGCGCGCCCCACCCGCCCAACCGACATTCGTCACGAATCTGCAGATTCGTGGCACGAATCCCGACATTCGTGACGAATGTGCGGAACCGCGTCCGCGCCCGCCATCGCGATAGGTGACGAGTGCCCTGATTCGTGGCGCGAATCACAAGATTCGTGACGAATGCCAGCTCCCTCCCGCACCGAGACCATCGTGGCATTCGTCACGAATGTGCCCACCGGCGCCGCTGCCTGTCGCGAGATTCGTCACGAATGCATAGGTTCATGGCACGAATCGCGAGATTCGTCACGAATGTGCGGCACCCCACCACGCGGTGCCGTCTATCGCCTCATTCGTGACGAATGTGCTGATTCGTGGCACGAATCGCGAGATTCGTCACGAATGCCCCGCCCCGCACCGCCCCGCTGAAAACGCGCCGCCCCGCTCGCCGGCGACGAAGGCCACGTCGAGATTTGCCGCAAATGCCGCGTATGGCAGCGTCGAACGCAACATTTGCCGCAAATGCTGCGTATGGCAGCGTCGAACGCAACATTTGCCGCAAATGCTGCGCATGGCGCCGCCGAACGCGGCCGTTGCCGCACATACCGTGCCGCCGCGCCCGCCTACGGCAGGTACGCGGCCCGCTGCTCGCGGATGACCGCTCGCGTGTCCACCGCGAGCGGCGCCGCCGACTCCACGGTCCAGGTCGGGCGTGCACCGGTCAGCGCCCAGGCCGCCTGCACCGCTCCGCCGTCGGCGACGTACTCGCCGGGGGAGGGGATGACGACCGGCGCGTCGAAGACCTGTGCCGCGACGGCCGCGACGGCGGGGTTCTGCGCCGCGCCGCCGATCAGCAGGATACGCTGCTCCCTGACCCCCACCCGACGCACGGCGTCGAGGCCGTCGGCGAGCCCGCAGAGCATCCCCTCGATCGCCGCCCGCGCCAGGTTGGCCGGCCGGGTCGTGGCGAGCGTGAGCCCGTGGAGGCTGGCTTTCGCATCGGGGAGGTTGGGCGTGCGCTCGCCCTCGAAGTACGGGATGAGCACGACGCCTCCGGCGCCGGGCTCGGCCTGGAGGGCGAGGTCGGCGAGTCCGTCGTGGTCGACCCCGAGCAGGCCGGCGATCGAGTCGAGGACGCGCGCTGCGTTGAGCGTGGCGATGAGCGGCAGGGAGACGCCGCTCGCGTCGGCGAAGCCGGCGACCGTGCCGCTCGCGTCGGCGACCGGTTCGGCCGTGACGGCGAAGACGGTTCCGGAGGTGCCGATCGAGACGACGACGTCGCCCTCGGTCGCGCCGAGACCCAGCGCGCCTCCCGCGTTGTCGCCGGCACCGGGGCCGACCAGCACGCCGCCCGGGGTGCGGCCGGCGGCGTCCGACGGCCCGAGCACCCGCGGCAGGATGACGCCGTCGCCGACCGTCCCCGCCTCGCGGCCGGGCCGGCCGAGCGCGCGCTCGAAGAGGTCGAGTTCGTAGGCGCCGGTGGCGGCACTCCAGTAGGCGGTTCCGCTCGCGTCGGAGCGGTCGGTGGTCAGCGCCTCCAGGTCGGGGCCGAGGGGGCTCTCGTCTGCGGGGCCGTAGCCGCGCAGTCGCCAGGTGAGCCAGTCGTGCGGGAGGGCGACGGCGGCCACGCGCGCGGCGTTGGCCGGCTCGGCCTCGCGCAGCCAGCGCAGCTTCGTGGCCGTGAAGGAGGCGACGGGGACCACCCCGACGCGCGCGGCGTAGGCATCGGCGCCGACCTCGGCGATCAGGTCGCGGGCGGCCTGGGCGCTGCGGGTGTCGTTCCAGAGCAGGGCGTCGCGGATGACGCGTCCGGAGGCGTCGAGCACTACCATGCCGTGCTGCTGGCCGGCGATCGAGATCGCCGCCACGTCGTCCAGGCCCCCGGCGGACTCGAGCGCCTGCTGCAGCGCCGTCCACCAGGCGGCGGGGTCGACCTCCGTGCCGTCGGGATGCGCGGCCCGCCCGGAGCGCACCAGCGCCCCGGTCTCGAGGTCGCGGACGACCACCTTGCAGCTCTGCGTCGACGAATCCACTCCCGCGACGTACGTCACATTCACTCCTTCAGTGTGCTTTCACCTGCCGAAGGGCACGTCGTTGTCGCTTTCGGGGTCCGAAAGTGACAACAACGTGCCCTTCGACAGCAGAGAACGGCAGGCTCAGCCGCGGGCGCCGAGCAGGTGCTCGAGCGCCAGCTGCTGCAGGCGCACGAAGCCGAAGCCCTTGCCGCCGAAGTAGGCGCTCGCGTCGAAGTCCTCGTACGCGCTGCGGTCGGCGAGCAGGTCGTCGTAGCTCTCACCGGCGCCGAGCGTCGGCTGCGACAACTCCGTGACACGGGCGGACTCGAGCGCCTCCTGCACCTCGGGGTCGGCGCGGAACGCGGCCGCGCGCTCCTTGAGCAGCAGGTAGGTGCGCATGTTCGCCGCAGCGGAGTCCCAAACGCCGGTGATGTCCTCGGTGCGCGACGGCTTGTAGTCGAAGTGGCGCGGGCCGTCGTACGCCTGGCCGCCGTTCGGGCCGCCGTTCTCGAGCAGGTCGACGAGTGCGAACGCGTTCTGGAGGTCGCCGTGACCGAACACGAGGTCCTGATCGTACTTGATGCCGCGCTGCCCGTTGAGGTCGATGTGGTAGAGCTTGCCGTGGTACAGAGCCTGGGCGATGCCCGCCGCGAAGTTCAGGCCGGCCATCTGCTCGTGACCGACCTCGGGGTTGAGGCCGACCAGCTCGGGACGCTCGAGCGAGTTGATGAAGGCGAGCGCGTGGCCGACCGTCGGCAGCAGGATGTCGCCGCGGGGCTCGTTCGGCTTCGGCTCGATGGCGAAGCGGATGTCGTAGCCCTTGTCGGTGACGTAGTCGCCGAGCAGGTTGACCGCCTCGCGGTAGCGCTCCAGGGCCGCCTGGATGTTCTTGGCCGAGTCGTACTCGGCGCCCTCGCGGCCGCCCCACATCACGAAGGTCTTGGCGCCGAGCTCGGCGGCCAGGTCGATGTTGCGCAGCACCTTGCGCAGCGCGAAGCGGCGGACGGCGCGGTCGTTGGAGGTGAAGCCGCCGTCCTTGAAGACGGGCGCGCTGAACAGGTTGGTGGTGACCATCGGCACGATGACGCCGGTGTCGGCGAGCACCTGCTTGAGGCGGTCGATCTGCTTCTGGCGCTCGGCGTCCGTCGAGCCGAACGCGAAGAGGTCGTCGTCGTGGAAGGTGAGGCCGTAGGCGCCGAGCTCGCTGAGCTTGGTCACCGCCTCCACCACGTCGAGCTGGGGGCGGGTCGGGCCGCCGAACGGGTCGGTGCCGTTGTAGCCGATGGTCCACAGACCGAACGAGAACTTGTCGGCGCGGGTGGGGGTGAGGCTCATGGAGGGTTCCTTCAGCGTCGTCGGTGATTTGTTGTTTCACTAAACTTATACCAGGAGTGACGCGTGTGCGCCACCGGCTCCCTACCGTGGTGCCGCGGTCGAACTGCGCACCACCAGTGAGGTCGCCAACTCTAGACGGGTGTTCTCGACGTCGTCCGCACGCAGGCGCAGCGCGAGCCGTGCGGCCTCCTCCGCCATCTCCTGCAGCGGCTGGCGGACGGTCGTGAGGGGAGGCCGCGCCCAGAGCGCGGGGGCGACGTCGTCGAACCCGACCACCGAGACATCGCGCGGCACGTCGAGGCCGAGGGCGAAGGCGGCGTCCATCACCCCGAGCGCCTGCAGATCGTTGCCGCAGACGAACCCCGTCGGCCGGTCGTTCCGCGCGAACAGGCGGCGGCCCTCCCGTTCGCCGGCGGCGCGGGTGAACTCTCCGGAGGCCGCGATCGCCGCGTCGAAACCGACTCCGGCCTCCTGCAGCGCCGACTGGTATCCCGCCACCCTGGCCCGCGAGCACATCAGATCGGCCGGCCCGGAGAGCACCGCGATCCGCCGGTGGCCGAGCTCCAGGAGATGACGCGTCGCCGCGACGCCGCCGGCCCAGTTCGTGGCGCCGATCGCCGGAACGTCACCCGGAGGGTCGCCCGCGGGGTCGACGACCACGAAGGGGATGTTGCGCGTGCGCAGTTGCCTCCTGTGGGTGGCCGTCAGGTCGGAGAACTGCAGCACGACGGCGACCGGTTTGCGGCCCAGCACGCCGGCGATCCAGTCGGCGCCGGGGCGGAGGTGATCGTCGAGCGCGCTCAGACCGAGCACCAGGCCGGCCTCGCGGGTCACCCGTTCGACGCCGCGGATGATCTCGATCGACCACTCGCTCGTCAGGTCGGCGACGACGAGCTCGAGCAGGCCGCCGCGCTCCGGATCGTGCCCGCGCCGTGCGTAGCCCGAGTCGTGCAGCAGCTGCTCGACCCGGGAGCGGGTGGCCGCGGAGACGCCGGGCCGGCCGTTGAGGACCTTCGACACGGTGGACAGCGACACCGCAGCGCGGAGGGCGATCGCCTCCAGCGTGGGCCGGCCGGCGCTGGGCCGGGGCACGGGGCGCGGGGTCGGTTCCGGCATGGAGACACTGTGCCACAATGTCGGGCAGCCCGGCCGTCATCCCCGGGACACCCCTTCGAAGCTCGCCGAGGAGACCCATGCCGCTGACCGACCTCACCCTGCCCGAACTGCTGGCCTTCCGCCCGGAGGTGGCGGAGCCGGAGGACTTCGACGCCTTCTGGAGCGACACGATCGCCGAGGCGCGCGCATCGGGTGGCGACGCGACGCTCGCTGCGGCCTCAACCCCGGTGACCCAGTTGATCATCGAGGACCTGACCTTCCCGGGATTCGGCGGGGAGCCGGTGCGCGCGTGGGTGTCCCGTCCTCGCGGCGCCGACGGCCCCCTGCCCGCCGTCGTGCAGTACCAGGGCTACAACGGAGGCCGCGGCCTGCCGGGCGAGAATGTGCGCTGGGCGCTGGCCGGCTACGTCCACGTCTTCATGGACACCCGCGGGCAGGGCAGCGGCTGGGGGTCGGGAGGCGTGACCGCCGACCCGCACGGGTCCGGCCCGGCGACGGCCGGCTTCATGACCCGCGGCATCCACGACCCGCGTGAGCACTACTACCGCCGGGTCTTCACCGACGCGGTGCGCGCCGTCGACGCCGCCCGGGCGCTGCCCTTCGTCGACGCGAGCCGCATCGCCGTGACCGGGGGCAGCCAGGGCGGCGGCATCGCGCTCGCCGCCGGCGCACTGGCCGGGGTGCAGGCCGTGCTGCCGGACGTCGCCTTCCTGTGTGCCTACCGCCGGGGTGCGGAGGTCGCGATCGGCGGTCCGTTCCAGGAGCTCGCGACCTACCTGTCGGTGCACAGGGACGAGGTGGACACGGTGTTCCGCACGCTCTCGTACCTCGACGGTGTGAACTTCGCCCGCCGCATCCAGGCTCCCACGCTGTTCTCGGTCGCGCTGATGGACACCATCGTTCCTCCGTCGACGACGTTCGCCGCCTACAACCGGCTGGCGGCCGCCGACCGCGCGATCGAGGTGTACCCCTTCAACGACCACGAGGGCGGGGACGCGGTGCACTGGCTGAAGCAGGCGGAGTGGCTGGCTTCGCGGATCTGATCCCCGCCGACGCGGGCCGCCTCACGAAAACTTTCCAATAGCCGCACGAAACTTGTTCGCGTCTCGCCCCGGCGAATAGCGTCGCACCATCACGGACGCGAAGGGGCTGGGACGGATGACGCGAGCGACGCGGGAGCTGCGGGTGGCGATGATCGGCTACGGGTTCATGGGTGCGGCGCACTCGCAGGGCTGGCGGGTCGCCCCGCGGTTCTTCGACCTGGACGCGGAGCCGGTGATGGCGACGATCGTGGGTCGCGACGCCGAGCGCGTGGAGGCCGCGCGCGCCCGATTCGGCTGGCAGCGGAGCGAGACCGACTGGCGACGCGTGATCGACGACCCCGCCATCGACGTCGTCGACATCTGCTCGCCGGGCTCGTCGCACGCCGAGATCGCGATCGCCGCGCTCGACGCCGGCAAGCACGTGCTGTGCGAGAAGCCGCTCGCCAACACCGTCGAGGAGGCGGAGGCCATGGTCGCCGCCGCCGAGCGCGCGGCTGCCCGCGGCGTGCGTTCGATGGTCGGCTTCAGCTACCGTCGCGTGCCCGCGATCGGCTTCGCGCGCCGGCTGGTGCAGGAGGGGCGGCTCGGTGTCGTCCGCCAGGTGCGGGCCCAGTACCTGCAGGACTGGCTGAGCGACGAGAACGGACCGATGACCTGGCGGCTCGACAAGACGGCGGCCGGCTCCGGCTCGCTGGGCGACATCGGCGCGCACGCCGTCGACCTGGTCGAGCACCTCACCGGCGCCCGGCTCTCCGCCGTCTCCGGAACGCTGGCGACCTTCGTCGAGGAGCGCCCGCTGCTCGGTGAGACCGTCGGCCTCTCCGGCACAGCGAGCGAGCAGCGCGGCCGCGTCACCGTCGACGACGCCGCCTGGTTCACGGCGAGACTGGCGGGCGGCGCGGCCGACGGCGCGATCGGCGCCTTCGAGGCCACCCGCTACGCGACCGGACGCAAGAACGCGCTCCGCATCGAGCTCTCCGGATCGCAGGGCGCCATCGCCTTCGACCTGGAGGCGATGAACGAGCTGCAGTTCTACGACGCGACGGCGCCGGCGGGGGAGCAGGGCTTCACCCGGATCATCGCGACGGAGCCCGAGCATCCGTACATGGCCAACTGGTGGCCGACCGGCCACGCGATCGGGTACGAGCACGCCTTCAGCCACGAGGTCGTCGACTTCGTCGCCGCGATCACCGCGGGCACCGACCCGGAGCCGTCCTTCGCGGACGGCCTCCACATCCAGCGCGTCCTCGCCGCCGTCGAGGCGAGCGCCGCCGCCGGCAGCGCCTGGACCCCGACCCGGAGGGAATCATGACACGACACGCACTGGTCGTCCGCGGGGGCTGGGACGGGCACATGCCCGTCGAGACCACCGACAGCTTCCTCCCCTTCCTCGAGGCCAACGACTTCACCGTGCGCGTCGAGGAGGGCACGGCTGTGTACACCGACGACGCGTACCTCGAGACGGTCGACCTCATCGTGCAGGTCAACACCATGAGCAGCATCACGGCCGAGGAGTTCGCCGGGCTTCAGCGGGCCGTCCTGAACGGTACCGGGATGGGCGGCTGGCACGGCGGGATCGCCGACTCCTACCGTGACAACGCCGACTACCTGCACATGATCGGCGGCCAGTTCGCGCACCACGCGGGCAAGCACCCGGACGAGCGCACGGGCGGGCAGGAGGACAACTACATCCCGTACACCGTGCACATCACCGAGTACGGCAAGACCCACCCGATCACCCAGGGCATCGCCGACTTCGACCTCGTCACCGAGCAGTACTGGGTGCTGTCGGACGAGTACGACGACGTGCTGGCGACGACCACGCAGGAGGCCCGCCCGTGGGACGCGTGGAACCGTCCGGTGACTTCTCCCGCGATCTGGACGCGCCAGTGGGGCGCCGGCCGGATCTTCGTCTCGGCGCCCGGGCACCGGCTCGAGATCGTGCAGAGCCAGCCGGTGCGCACCATCATCGAGAGGGGGCTGCTGTGGGCGGCACGCTGAACGGCTCGGCGCTGAACGTCGGCGTCATCGGCGTCGGGAACATCAGCCGGCAGTATTTCGAGCACTTCCCGGCCCTCCCCAACCTGAGCGTGCGCGCGGTGGCCGATCTCGATGTCGACCGTGCGGCGGTGGTGGCGCGCGAGCAGGACGCGGAGGCCCTGACGGTCGACGCGTTGCTCGCGCACCCCGACGTCGACGTCGTGCTCAACCTCACCATCCCGCAGGCCCACGCCGGTGTCGCGCTGGCGGCGCTCGCTGCGGGCAAGCACGTCTACGGCGAGAAGCCGCTCGCGCTCGACATCGCGGAGGCGACGCCCGTGCTGGAGCGCGCGCAGGCGCTGGACCTGCGGGTCGGCAGCGCCCCCGACACGGTGCTGGGCACGGGAGTCCAGACCGCGCGCGCCGTGCTCGACGGCGGCGGGATCGGCGTGCCGCTCGGGGCCGCGGTCTCGTGGACGGCGCCCGGGCACGAGCTGTGGCATCCCGCGCCGGCGTTCTACTACCAGCCCGGCGGCGGCCCGCTGTTCGACATGGGGCCGTACTACCTGACCGCGCTGGTGACCTTCTTCGGCCCGGTCGTTCGGGTATCCGGCGCGAGCTCGCGGTCGACGCGGGAGCGCACGGTCGCGACCGGACCGCAGGCGGGCACGCACATCCCGGTGGAGGTCGACACGCACGTGACCGCCATCCTCGAGCACGCCTCCGGGGTGATCTCGACGGTGACGGTGTCGTTCGACGTGTGGGCCACGCGCATCCCGCTGTTCGAGGTCTATGGCACGGAGGGCACGCTGTCGGTGCCCGACCCCAACGCGTTCTCCGGCACCCCGGCGATCGCGACGGCGGGCGATCGCGAGTTCCGCGACGTTCCGGTGGCGGCCGGCTACGCTGACGCCGGACGTGGCTACGGTCTCGCCGATCTCGCCCGCGCGATCGAGACCGGGAGGCCGCACCGGGCCTCCGGCGGACTCGCGTTCCACGTGCTCGAGATCATGGAGGCCGTGCTCGCCGCCGGCGCGCGGCACGAGGTCGTCGCGTTGGCGTCGACGGTCGAGCGTCCCGCCCTCGTGCCCCTCGGGGCACGGCCGGAGAGCTGGTGACGCGACGGGCGGGTGACCAGGAGGTCGCCGGCGCGGAGGGCCGCCCGCGCGGGGCTATTGTCATCACATGAGCGCCACCGACCTGAGCACCGTGCGTCCGGCGAGCGGGGGCGCCACGGACGCGCTGCGCCGCAGCAACCTGGCGACGGTCCTCGGCCTGGTGCATCGCGAGGGCGCCCTCTCTCGCAGCGAGCTCACCCACCGCACCGGTCTGAACCGTTCGACGGTCGGCGATCTGGTCTCGGAACTGACGGGGCTCGGCCTCGTCGAGGTCGACGAAGCGCCCGCCGCGGGAGGCCGGGGGCGGCCGAGCCCGCTGGTGCGGGCGGCCGACAACGTCGCCGCCATCGCGATCAACCCGGAGGTCGACGCCGTGATCGTCGGGCTGGTCGGTCTCGGCGGCCGGGTGCTCAAGCGTGTGCGCATCGAGACGCCGTCCGCGCGTTCCGCGGCGCAGACCGTCACGCTCGCCTCCGCAGGCATCGCCGGCATGCTCGCCGGTGAGACCGGCATCCGCATCGTCGGTCTGGGAGTGGCGGTGCCCGGGCAGGTGCGCCTCTCCGACGGCATGGTGCGCGAGGCCACCCACTTCGGCTGGGTGGACGAGCCGTTGGCCGAACTGCTCGAGCAGGCGACCGGCCACCGGGTGTGGGCGGCCAACGCGGCCGTGCTCGGCCTGCGCGCCGAGAGCGCCTTCGGCGCAGGGCGCGGCGTCGACGACCTGGTCTACATGATCGGCGGCGCGAGCGGCATCGGCGGCGGCGGCATCAGCGGAGGCCGGCTGCTGACGGGGGCCGCCGGTTACGCGGGCGAGTTCGGTCACACGTTCGTGCGCTCCGACGGCCGGCAGTGCTCGTGCGGCTCGCGCGGCTGCCTGGAGGCCGAGGTCACCCAGGCCGAGCTGCTGGCCGCGGTCGGGCTGGCCTCAGCGGACGCCGCCTCCCTCGCCGAGCGGCTGGTCGCGGCCGACGATCGTGCGGCGCTCGCGGAGGTCGCCCGCGCCTACGAGTACGTCCGGATCGCCGCGCGCAATGCGGTCAACGTCTTCAACCCGTCCGTGGTCGTGCTCGGCGGGTTCCTCGCCGCGCTCTATCGGGGCGCCACCGCGCACGGCGCACCCGACCTGCTCGGGGAGGTCGTGCACTCGTCGCGCGAGGGCGTGACGGTCGTGGAGGCCGAGCTGGGCACCGATCAACTGCTCATCGGCGCGGCGGAGCTGGTCTTCGCCGAACTCATCGCCGACCCGGCCCGGGCGCTCGCGGCCTGACGGTTCGCGCACTGCTGCCGGATTCCGGTCGGCATTGTTGTGATCGCGAACTAATCGTTTCGACTCGACAATCAGGCGTTCAAGTCGAAACTTTCGACTTGCATTTCCTCCGAGACCCGCTTATGTTGTGTTCGTCAACAAATTGCATCGGAGTGGCTGCGAGGCCTGCAGACGCGCGTCCACTCCTACTACAAGGAGGTAATCGATGCGCAAGAAGCACCTCGCGATCGGCGCGATCCTGGCCGCCGGTGCGCTGATGCTCGCCGGCTGCTCCAGCACGTCAGGCTCCGATTCCGCAAGCACTGACGGAAAGGGCAAGACGCTCACCCTCTGGCACTACGAGGGCGAGGACAGCGCCATGGGCAAGGCCTGGGATCAGGCGATCAAGGACTTCGAGGCCGAGACCGGCGCGAAGGTCAACTTCGAGGCCAAGAGCTTCGAGCAGATCCGCTCGACGGCCTCCCAGGTCCTCAACTCCAAGCAGGCCCCCGACATCCTCGAGTACAACAAGGGCAACGCCACGGCCGGCCTCCTCGCCAGCCAGGGGCTGCTCAGCAACCTCGACGACGCCGTGAAGAAGTACGGCTGGGACAAGAAGCTCGCCAAGAGCCTCCAGACCACCGCGAGGTACGACGACAAGGGCATCATGGGCTCCGGCTCCTGGTACGGCGTCCCGAACTACGGCGAGTACGTCGAGGTCTACTACAACAAGGACATGTTCGCGAAGTACGGCATCGAGGTGCCGAAGACGCAGGACGAGCTCGTCGCCGCGATGCAGAAGTTCGCCGACGCGGGCATCACGCCGCTCGCCGAGTCGGCCGCGGAGTACCCGCTCGGCCAGCTCTGGTACCAGCTGGCGCTGACCAAGGCCGACCGCTCCTTCGTGGACGACTACCAGCTCTACAAGGGCAAGGTGAACTGGCAGGGCAGCGAGCTCAGCTACGCCACCAAGACCATCGACGACTGGGTGAACAAGGGCTACATCTCCAAGGACGCCTCCGGCCTCAAGGCCGAGGACGCCGGCACCGCGTTCATCGCGGGCAAGTACCCGATCTTCTTCTCCGGCAGCTGGTGGTACGGCCGCTTCGTGAACGAGATCAAGAACTACCAGTGGGGCACCTTCCTGTTCCCCGGCGCGAAGATGTCGCCCGGATCGGCCGGCAACATGTGGGTCGTCCCGGAGAACGCCAAGAACAAGGCGCTGGCCGAGAAGTTCATCGACATCACGATGAGCCCGAAGATCCAGGCCATCCTCGGCAACAACGGCGGCATCCCCGTCGCGGCGAAGCTCAGCGACATCACCGACGCCAAGTCGAAGGAGCTGATCGCGAACTTCAACACCCTCACCGGTGAGGACGGCATAGCGTTCTACCCCGACTGGCCCACGCCGACCTTCTACGACCAGCTGAACGCCGGCCTGCAGGAGCTCATCACCGGCACGAAGTCGCCCGCCGACGTCAACAAGGAACTCGGCTCCGAGTACCAGTCCGGCGTCAACGACATCGTCAACCAGTAACCCCATCCATCGCTCCCTCAGTTCCTCCCGCCGACACGCCGGTGAGAGCGGGAGGAACTGAGGAACGGATCGCGACGCACGGAGGAAAGATGAGTGTAGTGAGTGTGCGGCGGCCGACGCGCAAGCGCAGCGAAGCGCTGCTGCCGGACAGCGGCCGCGGGTCGTTCTGGTGGTACCTGCTGCCGGGGTTCGTCCTGCTCGCGGTGATCGTGCTGATCCCGCTGGTGTGGAACATCTACCTCAGCTTCACCAGCTACCGCGGCATCCGGCCGCCCAAGTTCATCGGCGTGACCAACTGGGTGCGCCTGTTCGGCGACGAGAAGTTCTGGACCTCGTTCGGCAACTCGATCGCCATGATCATCGCGATGGTCGTCATCCCGACGCTCGTCGGCCTGGTGCTGGCGGCCATGCTGTTCGACCTCGTCGGCAAGAAGTTCGGCGGAAAGCTCGCGAGCTTCCTGCGCGCCACCTACTATCTGCCGCAGATCCTCCCCGTGGTCATCGCGGCCATCGTGATCGGCTGGATCCTGCGGCCCGACAACGGTGCGCTCAACACGATGCTCGCCGCGATCGGCCTGGGCGACCTCCAGCACAACTGGCTGGGCAGCCCCGACACGGCGCTCGCGTCGATCATGGCCGTGATGGTCTGGGTGCAGATCGGCTACCCGGTGGTCATCTTCATGGCCGCCCTCCAGCGCGTCGACCCCGAGCTGTACGAGGCGGCGGAGCTCGACGGGGCCAACTGGTTCCAGCGGTTCCGCTCGATCACCGTGTCCATCATCCGGCCTGAGATCTTCGTGGTAACCCTCACCTGCACGATCGCGGCCCTCAAGGTCTTCGGCCCGGTCTACACCCTGACCCGCGGCGGCCCCGGCACCGCGACCATGGTGCCCAGCTACTACTCGTACAGCGAGTTCTTCCAGAGCCAGCAGGTCGGTTACGGAGCCACGATCGCGACGGCGCTCACCGTCGTCATCGTCGCGGTCTCCATCCTCTTCATCGTCGCCCAGAACCGGGCCGAGCGCAGGGAGAACGAGCGCTGATGTCCACCACGATCTCGCGCGAGGGGGCCCCGGCCTCCACCGCACAGGCACCCGCGCAGCGCAAGCTCAAGCGGCAGAAGCCGAAGAAGACCGCGACCGACTGGATCATCCTGGTCGTCGCCATCGTCATCGGCGTCGCGATCGCCTTCCCGTTCCTGCTCATCCTGCTGAACTCGTTCAAGAGCCCGACGGACTACAACACCGGCGGCCCGCTCCAGCTGCCGACGCACCTCTACACCGACGGACTCGTCAACTTCTGGAACCGGGTGAACTTCCCGCAGAAGCTGTGGAACTCCGTCTTCATCTCGGGCGTCGTGTCGATCCTCGCCGTGGTCATCTCGGTGCTGAACGCCTACGCGCTGGGGATCGGCCGGGTGAAGGCCCGGCTGTGGATCATCGTGCTCTTCCTGCTGGCGAACATGCTGCCGCAGGAGGCCCTGCTCTACCCGCTGTACTACATGTTCAAGCAGGTGGGCCTCTACGACAACGTGTGGAGCGTCATCATCATCTTCACGGTGATCCAGAGCGCGTTCGGCACCTATCTGCTGTCCAGCGTCTACGGCACCTTCCCCAAGGAGGTGCTGGAGGCCGCCTCGCTCGACGGCGCCGGCCGCTGGCGCATCCTGTGGCGGGTCGTCGTCCCGATCTCGCGGCCGACGCTGAGCGTGCTGCTCATCTTCTTCTTCATCTGGACGTGGAACGAGTTCCTCATCCCGCTCACGTTCCTGGTCTCGAACGACAACCAGACCGTGCCCGTCGCCATCAGCGTGCTGCAGGGCGACCGGCTCATGGATGTCACCACGACCTCCGCGTCAGCGCTGCTGGGACTCATCCCCACGCTCATCTTCTTCCTCATCTTCCAGCGCACCCTCACGCGCGGCATCACAGCAGGAGCTGTCAAGTAAATGAAGTTCACCGATGGTTTCTGGCAGCTCCGCGACGGCGTCACGCCGGTCTACGCCCAGGAGGCGTACGACGTGTGCGCCGGCGACGGGGAGGTCACGATCACCGCGCCGGGCAAGGTCATCGAGCGCCGCGGCGACACCCTCAACCGGCCGACTCTGACGATCACCCTCAGCTCGCCGCTGCCCGACGTGATCGGCGTGCGCGTCGACCACTGGCAGGGGGTCCGCGACGAGCGCGGCTTCGCGCTCGCCTCCGAGGAGGGCCACGTCGCCGTCTCGGCCGATGAAGCATCGGCGACGCTGCGCGCCGGCTCCCTCGCGGCGACCGTCACGCGCGGCGCCCCCTGGTCGCTCGCCTTCACGGCGGACGAGCACGGGGAGCAGCGCGTGCTGACCTCCAGCGGCCACAAGTCGCTCGGCTACATGACCGTGGAGGGCGAAGGCGCGTTCGTGCACGAGCAGCTGGCGCTCGGTGTCGGCGAACTCGTCTACGGCCTCGGCGAGCGGTTCGGTCCGCTCGTGAAGAACGGCCAGACCGTCGACATCTGGAACGCGGACGGCGGCACGTCGAGCGAGCAGGCCTACAAGAACATCCCGTTCTACCTGACCAACCGTGGCTACGGCGTCTTCGTGAACCACCCCGGCCACGTCTCCTACGAGGTCGGCTCGGAGTCGGTGGAGCGCGTGCAGTTCTCGGTCGCGGGCGAGAGCCTCGAGTACTTCGTGATCTACGGGCCGACGCCCGCGCAGATCCTGGAACGGTACACCGCACTGACCGGCCGGCCGGCCGCCGTGCCGGCGTGGTCGTACGGACTGTGGCTCAGCACGAGCTTCACGACGTCGTACGACGAGGCGACGGTGACCTCCTTCATCGACGGGATGGCCGAGCGCGACCTGCCGCTGTCGGTGTTCCACTTCGACTGCTTCTGGATGCGCGAGTTCAACTGGTGCGACTTCGAGTGGGACCCGCGCACGTTCCCGGACCCGGACGGGATGCTCGCGCGCCTGCACGACAAGGACCTCCGCGTCTGCGTGTGGATCAACCCGTACATCGGCCAGCGTTCGCCGCTCTTCGCGGAGGCCGCTGCTGCCGGCTACCTGGTGAAGCTGCCGAACGGCGACGTCTGGCAGTGGGACCTCTGGCAGGCCGGCATGGGGCTCGTGGACTTCACGAACCCGGACGCGACCCGTTGGTACCAGGACAAGCTGCGCGCGCTCGTCGCGCAGGGCGTCGACTGCTTCAAGACCGACTTCGGCGAGCGGATCCCGACCGGGGTGGAGTACTTCGACGGTTCCAGCCCCGAGCGCATGCACAACCTCTACACCCAGCTCTACAACGAGGCCGTGTTCGAAGTGCTCACCGAGTCGCGGGGCGAGGGGGACGCCGTGCTGTTCGCCCGCTCGGCGACGGCCGGCGGCCAGACGATGCCGGTCCACTGGGGCGGGGACAACACCTCCAGCTACGAGTCGATGGCGGAGACCCTCCGCGGCGGGCTGTCGCTCGCGCTCAGCGGCTTCGGTTTCTGGAGTCACGACATCGGCGGGTTCGAGGGCACTCCCGACCCCGGCGTGTTCAAGCGCTGGACCGCGTTCGGTCTGCTGTCGAGCCACTCGCGCCTGCACGGCAGCGACTCGGTGCGCGTGCCGTGGGCGTTCGACGAGGAGGCCGTGGACGTCACCCGCGTCTTCACCAAGCTGAAGCTGCGGCTGATGCCCTACCTGTTCGCGGCCGGCCGGGAGGCGCACGTCTCCGGCCTTCCGGTGATGCGGCCGATGCAGCTCGAGTTCGCGGGCGACCCGGCGGTCGACTACCTCGACCGGCAGTACCTGCTCGGATCCGACGTGCTCGTGGCGCCGGTGTTCTCGCCGGCCGACGTCACGTTCTATCTGCCGTCGGGAACCTGGACCCGCCTGCCGCTCGACCTCGGTTCGCTGGTCGAGGGCGGCGCGACCGTCGAGACCGTGGCGGGCGGCCGCTGGCTGCACGAGACACACGGCTTCGACAGCCTCCCCCTGTACGTGCGCGAAGGCGCGGTGCTGCCCATCGGCGCGCGCGACGACCGCCCCGACTACGACTACCGCGACGGGCTCACGCTCGCGGTGTTCGCCGGACCCGACGGCACCCGCACGGTGAGCGTGACGACGCCCGACGGCGCGGTGGCCGAGCACGCGGTGACGCGTTCGGGATCGACGCTCACGGCCTCCGGGCCGGACGGCTTCGATTTCACTCTTCTCGACGTCGCGACCGGCCGGACCGCTGCATCGTCCGGAGGGCGCGCGGAGCTGTAAACGCGCGGAGCTGTAATACAGTAACCGGGACCATGAACGGCAAGACGACGGGGACGAACCTCGACACGGTGCGACGGCACAACCTCGCCACGGTGCTCGGGATGGTGCACCGCGGCGGCCCGGTCGCGCGCTCCGCGCTGACCCTGGCGACCGGTCTGAACCGGTCCACGATCGGCGCGCTGGTCGCCGAGCTGGTCGAGCAGGGACTCGTGCTCGAACGCGAGCCGGAGACGAGCAACCGGGTCGGGCGGCCGTCGCCGGTCGTCGCCGCCGACGGCCGCGTCGTCGCGCTCGCGGTGAACCCCGAGATCGACGCGGTCACCGTCGGCGTCGTCGGGCTCGACGCGCAGGTGCACCGCCGGGTGCGCTATCCCACCGGCCACGTGCCGACCGCCCAGGAGGCCGCCGCGATCGCCTCCGCGGTGATCGACGGGCTCCGTCCCGACCTGGCGTCGGCCTCCCGGGTCGTCGGCATCGGGGTCGCGGTGCCCGGTCTCGTCCGCGAGGACGACGGGGTGGTGCGGCTCGCCCCGCACTTGGAGTGGGCGGAGGAGCCCTTCGCCGCCGAGCTCGCCGCCGCGACGGGCTACCCGGTGCTCGCGGCCAACGACGCGCACCTGGGCGCGAACGCCGAGCGGCTGTTCGGCGCGGGGAAGGGCGCCGCCGACCTCGTCTACCTGAACGGCGGAGCCTCCGGCATCGGCGCAGGCGTCATCGTCGGGGGAGCGCCGTTGACCGGCATCAGCGGGTACGCGGGCGAGCTCGGTCACACCCTCGTGAACTCCGGCGGCGTGCGCTGCCACTGCGGCGCGATCGGGTGCCTGGAGACCGAGGTGAGCCAGCGCGCGCTGCTGCGCGTGCTCGGGCTGGAGTCGGCCGATCCCGACGAGCTCGCCCGGGCGCTTCGCGTCGCGGTGGAGGCCGGCGCTGCCGAGGTGACCGCGGAGGTCGACCGGCAGCTGGGCTTCCTGGCCACGGCGCTGCGCAACGCGACCAACGTCTTCGACCCGGAGCGGATCGTGCTCGGCGGGTTCCTCGGCGCCCTCCACGAGCTCGCGCCGGAGCGCCTTCCGGAGCTGGTGGCCGCCCAGGCGCTCGCCGCCTCCGCCGAGACTCTCACGATCACGCGCGCCGCCCTCGGCAGTGACATCCTCCTCATCGGCGCCGCCGAACTCGCCTTCACCCCCCTCCTAGCCTCCCCCGCGTCCTAACCTTCCCCGCGTCCCCCTAACTGCCCCCGCGCAGCCATCGATTCCTCACTTTCTCCCGCTCACACCCGGCGTGTTGCGGGAGAAAGTGAGGAATCGATGGCTGCGGACGGGGGCGGGCCGAAGTCGGGGATGGGGAGGCGCGTGCCGCCCTGCAGGGCGCTTTCGTGCGCGATGATGCCGGGGAGCGTGTAGCGCGCGGCCTGCCAGGCGTTGACGGGCGGCAGCGCGCCGGCGTTCACCGCGCGCACGAAGTCGTCGGCGAGGAAGTGGTGGCTGCCCTCGTGGCCGTTGGTCACGTGGTCGAACTCCCGCGGCAGGCGCGCGCGGTCGTGGATGGGCGCGCTTCCCGACGTGAACGCGTCGCGCAGCGCGGGCGACACGTGCGCGAGCGACGGATCGTCCGGGGACAGCGTCGGCTTCGGCTGCAGGAGGTCGGTGATGTCGGTCACGCCCTCCTTGTCGGTGCGGTGCGACACGGTCGCCAGCTGCTCGAAACTGCCCTCGGTGCCGAAGAACCGGAATCGCGACTCCCGGATGTGCGACGGATAGCCGACGCGGCGGAACTCGTTGGTGCGGAACGATCCGCCGCCCGCCACCTCGAAGAGCGCCGTCGCGTTCGAGAAGTCGTTGCCGAACATGCTCACCTCGCGGTCGAAGACGCCGTCGCCGCGATCGTCGACGACGCCGATCGCCGAGACGCTCACCGCGTGGGTGTCCCACGCGCCGAGGATGCCGCCGATCGAGTGGGTCGGGTAGAGCAGAGGAGGGTAGCTCGCCGTCGCCTTCCACGCCTCGCCTCCCGAGTACCGGTACGCGTCGTAGAAGCCGAGGTCCATGTCGTGCACGTAGTCGCCCTCGGCGTAGAACACCCGGCCGAACGCGCCCTCCGCGATCTGAGACCGCGCGTACACGGTGGCGGGGTTGTAGTGGCTCGTCTCGCCCATCATGTAGGTGAGGCCGGTGCGGCGCACCGCGTCGATGATCGCGGCGATCTCGTCGGCGGTGATCGCCATCGGGACCGCGGAGTAGACATGCTTGCCGGCCTCCAGCGCCCGCACGACCAGCGGGCCGTGCGTCCAGCGCTGCGTGAAGATCGCGACGGCGTCGACACGCGGGTCGTCGAGGACGGCATCGAACGAGGTGATCGTGCCGTCGAGGCCGTGCTCCGCGTTCAGCCGCTCCGCCCGTTCGGGCAGCAGGTCGGTGGCGTACACCGCGCTCACTCCGGGGTGCAGCGCGAACAGCGTGGCGAACTGGCCGGCGAACTGGCCGGCGCCGACCATGGCGATGGAGAAGGTCATCTCAGTCTCTTTCCGCGCGCACCCCGCGAAAACGGGGCGATGTGCACGTTCACATTAACACCGGTGATCCGATAGCATGTAGGTGCGCCCGCAATCGAATCGATTCGAACCGGCGCCTCTCGCACCATCTCCAGCACCGCGCCCGCCGCGGTGCTGTCATTTTTGCGTCCAGCGCCGGGCGCGGCCCCTCCCACCCGCACTCCAGCAGAAGGACGTCTTTCTCGTGACCACCGTCGTGCATCCCGGAGACTCGCTCTCCGGTCGCCAGCGCCTGGCATACATCCTCATCCTCGGCGCGCTCACCGCACTCGGGCCGTTCACGATCGACATGTACCTCCCGGCGCTCCCGACCCTCGAGACCGACTTCGACGTCTCGACGGCGATGATCCAGCTCACCCTGACGGCGACCACGATCGGGTTCGGTCTCGGCCAGCTGCTCGTCGGACCGTGGTCCGACAAGGTGGGCCGCCGCACGCCGCTCATCGCCGCGACCGCCGTCCACATCCTCGCCTGCCTCGCTGCGGCGGTCGCGCCGAACGTCGAGCTGCTCGGGGTCGCGCGCGCCCTGATGGGCGTCGGCGCCGCTGCGGGCGGCGTCGTCGCGATGGCCATGGTGCGCGACCTGTTCGGAGGCCGACCGCTGGTGCGCATGCTCAGCAGGCTCGCCCTCGTCAACGGCCTCGCGCCGGTGCTGGCGCCCGTGCTCGGGTCGTGGCTGCTGCTGGTGATGCCGTGGCGGGGCATCTTCGTCGTCCTCGCCGGCTACGGCCTGTTCGTGATCGTGTGCGTCTCGTTGTGGATCGCCGAGACCCTCCCACCGGCCCGTCGGCACGACGCCGGCCACTCGACGGTCGGCCAGCGCTACCGCTCCGTGCTGAGCGACCGCGTCTTCGTGGGCATCGCCATCGTCGGTGCCGCGAACTTCACGGGCCTGTTCTCGTACCTGTCGGCCAGCCCGTTCATCTTCCAGGGCCTCTACCAGTTCACGCCGCAGGAGTACGGCCTCCTGTTCGCCGTCAACTCCATCGGCATCATCATCGGCGTGCAGTCGGCCTCCCGCCTGACCAAGTACTTCGGGCCGCAGTGGATCCTGGCGGTCTCGACGATCGTGATGCTCGCCGCCTCCCTCACCATCGTGGCGCTGGATCAAGCCCACGTCGGCATCTGGGGCGTGGCTGTGCCGTTGTGGTTCTTCATCGCGGCGTGCGGATTCGGCTTCCCCTGCGTTCAGGTGCTCGCCCTCAACAACCACGGTCACGAGGCCGGAACGGCGGCGAGCCTCCTCGGCGCCCTCAACTTCGGTGCGGCCGGCGTCTTCTCGCCGATCGTGGGGCTCCTCGGCACCAGCAGCGCGGCGCCGATGGGCGCGATGATGGCGATCTGCGCGACGGTCTCGATCGCCGCGCTGTGGCTGATCGTGCGCCCGCGAACCGTTCCCGAACTCGCGCACTGAGTACGTCAGCCTGAGGGATCCCGCCTGGGCGATCGCACCTGGGCGATCCCGCCTGGGCGATCCCTTGGAACGTGCCCGCTACGGTGGATGCATGGCGGCACCCACAAGCGACGACGTCCACCCCGCCGCGCGCATCCAGCGCCGCTGGCCGCTCATCTCGGCCTCGGTCGCGGTCGCGCTGGTGCTCGTCCTCGGCGCGATCATCGCCTTCCGGCCCGCTGAACCCTTCGCGGTCGACCTCCGCTGGATGGCGGAGGTGGTCGAGCACCGTTCTCCGGTGTGGACCGTTCCCGCCCTGTTCTTCAACTACGTCGGCGGCGGCCTCCTCGGTTCCGTGGTGATCCCGGTGGTGATCTTCGCGCTGCTGCTCGCCTTCCGCCGGCCGTGGGGCGCCGCCTTCTTCGGGATCGCGAGCATCGTCTCCGTGGTCTGCGTGCAGGTGCTCAAGCACACCGTCGACCGAGCGCGGCCGACGGACATCCTGGTGACCTCCGACACCGGTTCATTCCCGTCGGGGCATACTGCCAACGCGGCGACGATGGCCGTGGTCCTCGCCATCCTCTTCCCGCGCGTGTGGGTGTGGTGCGCCGGCGTGGCGTGGTCGCTCCTGATGGCGGTCAGCCGCACGTACCTGGGCGCGCACTGGCTGAGCGACACCATCGGCGGCCTGCTCCTGGGCGCGGGGGTCGCGGTCATCGTGTGGGCGCCGCTCGCATACCGGCTCGCAGCGGAGAGCGCGAAGCCGCACCCGTTCCTCCGGCTTCGGGCCGGCCCGGGCTGAGCCGGGCGGACTGCGCGGCCTGGCGTGAGGTGAGCGAGCGGCCGGGCCGACCTCCCTGCCCGAACGGTCCGGCGGTGAGCGTGCGCGCTCCCACGGCCCGAGCGTGCTCACTCACCCCTGGCGTGCAGAGCGAGCATTCCCACCCCGACCGCGATCGTCGGGTCGTCGCCGCTGCGCTCCGACCACGCCGCCGAGAGTCCCGCCCAGGCGAGCGTCCAGCGGAGCATCCGCCGCTCGTCGATCCCGGTCTCGTCGGCGATGACGCGTACCGTGCGCTCGAGCCGCCCGGGTGCGTGTGCAACCTCCCTGCCGGGGTTGCAGAGGATGTTCGCGAAGTCGAAGGCCGGATCGCCGTGGATGTGCTTGGGATCGATGGCGAGCCAGCCGCGCCCGCCCCGCTCGGCCTCGCCGAAGTCGAGGACGTTGCCGTGGTGGAGGTCGCCGTGCAGCACGACGTCGCCCTCGGGCTCGGCGAGCAGCGCCTCCGCCTCCTCCGCCGCGCGCGCGAACAGCCCGTCATGCTCGGTCGGATGCGCGGCGGCGTGCTCGAACAGCTCGCCGAACCAGCGCCGCAGCCCGACGAGACCGTCGGGCCTCGGGTGGTCGTCGACGGCGTGGAGGCGCAGCGCGGCGCGGCACAGGATGCGCGTCGCGGCGTCGTCGCCGTCGGCGTCGGAGGACGCGAGCGCGGCCAGGTCGCGCTCGCCGCCCGCGCGCTCGAGCAGCAGCGCATCGTCGTCCGCCGCCAGGACCGCCGCCGCGCCGCGGCCCGCCCACCAGCGCAGGACCCGCCCGCCCGCGGCCTCTTCCGCCACGGTCGCCAGTTTGAGGTACGCCGCGACGCCGTTCCTGCGGACCGGCTGCAGCACGCTCGACGGGGTCGCGAACGCCCCGCCATCCGGCACGAGCCCCCAGCGGGACCGCCACGGGGCGAGCACCGCGTCAGGGGCGGCGACGCCGGGGGAAGTCACCCTGCCATACTTTCACGGTGAGCTCGATCCGCCCGTACCGACCGACCGACCACGACGACGTCTACGACGTGTGCCTGCGCACCGGAGCGGCGGGCGCGGATGCGACGGGCCTGTACTCCGACGACGCGCTGCTGCCCGACATCTTCGCCGGCCCCTACATCGCGTACCGACCCGACCTCGCGTTCGTGGTCGACACCGGTGAGCGGGTGGCCGGATACGTCATCGCCGTCGAGGACAGCCACGCCTTCGCCCGCTGGTACGACGACAACTGGCTGCCCCGTTTCCGCACGGCTCACCCGCTCGACGCCGCTCCCAGCGAGGCGGAACGCGAGGTCATCGGCTGGGGCCTCGACCCGCGCGGCAGCATCGTTCCGGAGGTCGATCGCTACCCGGCTCACCTGCACATCGACCTGCTCCCGGAGCTGCAGCGGCAGGGTTTCGGCCGCCGCCTGCTCCAGCGACAGTTGGAGGCGTTGCGCGAGCGCGGCGTGCCGGGGGTGTTCCTGCGGGTCTCGTCCGCCAACACCTCCGCGATGGCCTTCTATGAACGGCTCGGCTTCCACGAGCTGCCGTCGAGCACCCCGGGCGCACCGGTGCTCGGCATCGCGACCGACGCGCAGCTCTGAGCGGGCGCGTTCCGCTCACGCACCCGCCTACCGCAGCCGCGGCAACCGCTCGAACCAGTACAGCAGTTCGGGGGACGCCCGGCGCAGCTGGGTCATCGTCATGAAGTCCTCTGCGCGCGTCACCGGCCGATCGAGCTCTTCCGCAACGCGCTCCATGTCCTCCGCCGACCAGAACTGGCCGCGCATCCGCAGCAGCACCCGGCCGTCGTGGCCCGTGACGAAGAGCTGTGGGAGCGTGTCGAGCGTGCTGCCGTCGTAGAGTCGCACCAGCAGGATGGAGCGCACGTCGACCGGCCGCACCAGCCGCGTCCGGCCGAAGAACCCGCGCTCCCGCACGCCGTCGGGGCGCAGGGCGATCGTGGCGCTGAAGAATCCGTAGACGCCGACGATCGTGGCGATGACGACGAGCACGTGCGCGCCGAGGACGATGGTCCAATCGCCGTCCGGGATGGTGAGCCAGTAGAGCACGGCGAAGACCGGGGTCGTCAGCGCGAGGATGGCCGTGAGGCCCCGGACGAAGAGGTCGCGGAACGGGCGCAGCACCACGACCGGTGTCACGTCCGTCTGGAGTTGCGATCCCTGCTGCCTGCTCATCGATTCGAGCCTGACGGATTCCCCTTTTCGTCGGTAGCGGCATTTTGGGGGACACGTCGGGCGCGTTCGGCCAGCGCCCGTGCCCGCAGCGAGCGCACGCGGAAGGCCGAGAGGACCGTGACCAGCACGGCCACGGCGAACAGCACGATCGTCGCGGGGTCGTGCATGGAACGACCGATCAGCACGGTCACCGCCGCGAGCACGACGGTGGCGCAGAGCTGGCTGAACATCTTCCCGGTCACAGAACATATCTAACATGCCCTGCTGGGCATCGGCCGACGGACCGCACGGATTGTGCGATGCTATCAACGTTGTAAATTCGTTCGCGGTGGTGGCCCGTTCGCAGTGGTGGCCGTTCGCGGCGGTGGTGTGGAACGAGGGGGTCTCATGGTGGCGACGCTCAAGGATGTGGCCGGCGCAGCCGGTGTCTCGGTGAAGACGGTCTCCAATGTCGTCAACGGCTACGACTTCGTGAAGGCCGCGACGCGCGTGAAGGTGCTCGCCGCGATCGAGGAGCTGGGCTACCAGCCGAATCTGGCGGCGCGCAACCTGCGCGCCGGACGGACCGGTGTGATCGGCCTGGCCGTTCCGTCGCTCAGCTTCAGCTATTTCGCCGAGCTGGCCGACGCGGTGCTGGAGGCGTCCCGGCGGCTCGGTTTCGTCACGCTGATCGAGCAGACCGGCGGCGACAGGGAGGCCGAGCTCGAGCTGCTGCGGGGTTCGCGGCTGTCGATGCTCGACGGCCTCATGTTCTCGCCTCTCGGGATGTCGATGGACGACGTGGATGCGCTGAACGTCGACTACCCGTTGGTGCTGCTGGGCGAGCGGATCTTCGGCGGACCGACCGACCATGTCGTCATGCAGAATGTCGAGGGCGGCTACGCGGCCACAGAGCATCTCATCGGCTCCGGCCGCACGCGTATCGCGGTGCTCGGCGCTCACGTGGCAGAGCGCGTGGGCTCGGCCTCCCTCCGTCTCCAGGGCTACCGTGCGGCGCTGAAGGATCACGGCCTCGATCTCGGGGACGAGCTGGTCGTGTTCCGCGAAGGGTGGCATCGCACCGACGGTGCGGCGGCGACGCAGGAGCTCCTGGACTCGGGAGTGCCGTTCGATGCGATCTTCGCCCTCAACGACGAGCTCGCGCTGGGCGCGCTGCGCGTGCTGAACCAGGAGGGCGTCCGCGTACCGGAGGATGTGGCGGTCATCGGCTTCGACAATCTCATCGAGGGCCAGTTCGCCATGCCGAGTCTCAGCACCATCGACCCGGGTCGTTCGAGCATCGCCGAGCGGGCGGTCGACGCCCTGATCGAGCGCATCGGCGACCGCAGCGGGGAGGTCGGCGCACCCCGGGTGATCGAGGTGCCGTTCACCACGGTCGTGCGCGAATCGTCGAGTGCGAACGCCTCGATACCGACCGCGTAACGGCGATTGACTTCCGGAAACCGATGATCCTATAATCCGATACAACGTTGGAATTCCAACGTTGTAAAAAACGAGGTCGGCGCGGAGCCGGTCAACGTCGAGAGGCATTCAATGAAGAAACTCATCGCAGCCGTCGCGCTCGCGGCCGGCGCGGCCGTCGCGCTCGCGGGCTGCTCCGGAAGCGGCGCGGCACCGTCCACCGGCCACGTCGATCTCACGTTCTGGCACGGGTACACCGAAGCCGACGGCAAGGTCCTCGACACGATCGTCGACGACTTCAACAAGTCGCAGAAGAACATCACCATCACCACCACGACCAAGACCTGGGCCGTCATCGGCGACACCCTGCTCCCGGCGCTCTCCGCGAAGAAGGGGCCCGACATCGTCGCCGTGCCCGCGGAGACCCTTCCGGTCTACGCGACCAAGGGCGCGTTCGCCAAGCTCGACGACTTCTACGCGGGCGACGTCAAGAACGCCAACCTCAACCCGCGCGCGGTCGAGATGGAGAAGGTCGACGGCGCCTACTACGGTGTGCCGACCGGATTCGTGCCGCTGTCGGTGATCTACAACAAGGCGCTGTTCGAGAAGGCCGGCATCACCACCTTCCCGACGACCTGGGACGAGTGGGTCGCCGATGCCAAGAAGCTCACCGATCCCTCGACCGGCCAGTACGGCCTGGCCCTCCCCGACCACGCCACGGTCGGCAACGGGGTGTGGGCCAGCCTCTTCTACGGCAACGGCGGAGAGATCGTGAGCGGGTCGAAGTCGGTCGTCGACTCCAAGGCCAACGAGGAGACGCTGAGCTACTGGTCGAAGGCCGTCATCCAGGACAAGATCTCGCCGACCGGACTCGACGGCGTCGCCTCCGACAAGCTGTTCTCCTCCGGCAAGGCGGCCATGGAGATCGGCGGCCCCTGGATGGCCGGCGTCGCCGAGGCCAACAAGATCGACTACGGCATCGCGGGCATCCCCGCCGGCCCCCAGGCCTCCGCCTCCTCAGCCATCGGAATCTCGGCCGCAGTCACCGCTCAGGCCGACCCGGCCAAGCAGGCCGCCGCGAAGAAGTTCTTCGACTACTTCTTCACGAAGGAGGTCGCGACGAAGTGGTCGCTCGGCTCTGGCTGGCCGCCGCTGCGGACCGACATCCCCGCGTCCGCGGTGTCCGCCAACCCGGTGGTGGAGGCGCTGACGAAGATCGCCGGCGACGCCCGGCCGCTGCTGCCCGGTGTGGCCAACAGCACGGATGTGCTCTCCGCCGTCGACGAGGCGACCCAGAAAGCACTGACGGGCGGCGACCCCGCCCAGCTCCTGAAGGACGCATCGACGAAGGTGCAGCAGGCGCTCGGCAAGTGATCCATCGGCGGGCCGCCGACCACCCCGGCGGCCGGCGGCCCGCCTCGTCCCGAAAGACACCATGACCAGTCTCACCCGCAACCGCCCACGGCGCGCCTACCGGCCGCCGGCGCCCCTCGGGGGCAGGCCGAGGTCGGCCCGCAGCCGGGCGCCAATGGCGCTCCTGTTCCTGCTGCCGGCGCTCGTCATCCTCATCGCCTTCGTCGGCTGGCCGATGCTGTCGGCGCTCCGGCTCTCGTTCACGAACGCGAGTGGATTCGGCGCGGAGAGCTGGGTCGGACTCGACAACTACGCGCGGATCTTCACCGACCCGCAGATCCTCGCGACGCTGGGCAACACCGCGCTCTACACGGTGCTGTTCACGCCGACGGCGCTGATCGCCGCTCTGCTGCTCGCGCTCCTGCTCGGCAACCGCCGCCTGATCGCCCGCGGCTTCTTCCGCACCGCGCTGTTCCTGCCGTTCGTGGTCTCGCTGGCGGTCGCCGCCTTCGCCTGGAGCTACCTCCTGGATCCTCAGGTCGGCCTCGTGAACTACTGGCTCCGCGGGGTCGGCATCCAACTGGGCAACGTGCTCCAGGACCCGGTGCTCGCGATGCCGACGGTCGTCCTGGTCGCGATCTGGAAGAACTTCGGCTTCTACATGGTCATCTTCATCGCCGGACTGCAGGAGATCCCCGAGTCGCTCTACGAGGCGGCGAAGATCGACGGCGCCGGCGCCTGGCGCCGCTTCGTCAGCGTGACGCTGCCGCAGCTGAGCAACACCCTGGCGTTCGTGGTGGTCTTCGCGATGATCGCCGCGCTCCAGGCCTTCGACCAGATCTACGTGATGACCGGAGGCGGCCCCTACCGCTCGACGCAGACCGTCGTGATGGAGATCTACCAGGAGGGCTTCAAGAAGCTCGACCTCGGCGGCGCGACCGCGCTCTCCTACGTGCTGCTGGCGGCGACCCTGCTGCTCAGCCTCATCCAGTTCCGCTTCTTCGGACGACGCGAGAAGGACATCGCATGACGACCACCGCCGCCCAGCGCACCGCGACGCCGCCGCGCACCGCGCCCGGCCGCGCGCGTCTCCGGATCGGGCGCAGAGCCGAACGGTGGCTGCTGTTCGCCGCCGTGCTCGTGCTGACCGCGATCGTCCTGCTTCCCGTCATCGTGATCGTACTGACCGCGTTCAAGCCGGCCGCCGAGATCAACGCCTTCCCGCCGACCCTGCTGCCGGGCGCCTGGACACTCGACAACTTCGCCAAGATCTTCAACGACCTCCCGTTCGGCCGCCTGTTCGTCAACAGCCTCGTCTTCGCGGGCGGAGTGACCGTGTTCGCCCTCGTGTTCGACTCGCTCGCCGCCTACGCCCTCGCCCGGATCGACTTCCGGGGCAGCCGAGTCCTCCTGATCGTGATCGTGGCCAGCCTGATGATCCCGTTCCAGGCGACGCTCATCCCCGTCTACCAGCTCGTCGCGCAGCTCGGCTGGGTGAACACGTTCGCCGGGTTGATCATCCCGCGCGCTGCGGACGCGTTCGGGATCTTCTTCCTCCGCCAGTTCTTCATCTCGCTGCCGCGCGACCTCGACAATGCGGCACGGATCGACGGGGCGGGCGAGTTCCGCATCTTCCGCAGCATCGTTCTCCCGAACGCCGTGCCCGCCCTGCTCACCCTCGCGATCTTCACGTTCGTGAACAACTGGAACGACCTCCTGTGGCCGCTGGTGTTCACGACGTCGCCGGAGATGGGGACGATCACCTCCGGGCTGACGCTGCTGACCGGGCCGAGCGGGATCATCCCGTACGGCACGATGATGGCCGGTTCGCTGATCGCGGTGCTCCCGCTCGCGGTCATGTTCCTGATCATGCAGCGGCGCTTCATCGAGTCGGTCGCGACGACGGGGCTGAAGTGATGGCGCCGCGCTGGTTCGAAGACGGCCGCCTCCACCTCGGGCTCGGCATCGAGGACACCTTCGTGCCGCAGTCGCGGCCGGGCGAGGGAGCGCGTCCGGCGGAGCGCGCCATCGACGAGTACGAGCTGACCGAGCACTACGAGCGGTTCGCCGGCGACTTCGAGCTCGCCGCCGGCGTCGGCGCCGAGCTCCTGCGCTGGGGCGTGCCGTGGTACCGCGTCGCTGCAGAGCCGGGCCGCTGGGACTGGGACTGGACCGACCGCGCCATCGACGCCCAGCTGACCGCCGGGCTGCGGCCGGTGATCGACCTCCTGCACTACGGCACCCCGCTGTGGCTGGATGCGGAGTTCGCCAACCCGGACTACCCGCATCACGTCGAGGAGTACGCCGCGCGATTCGGAGAGCGCTACGGCGACCGGGTGTTCGACTACACCCCCGTCAACGAGCCCGTGATCCACGCGTTGTTCTCGGGGGAGTACGGCTACTGGCCTCCGTATCTGACCGGCGCCGAGGGTTTCGCCCTCATCGCCGCCAACCTGGCCCGCGGCTTCGTGCGCAGCCAGCGCGCGCTCGCCGACCGCGTCGGAGCGTCGGCGACCTTCGTCCACGTGGATGCCGCGATGAGCTTCATCGGCGACGACGCCGCACCGGAGCACCGGGAGGAGGCCGACCGGCTCCGGCATCAGGTGCACCTCGTCGAAGACCTCGTCACCGGCCGGGTCGACGCCGGGCACCCGCTTCTGGACCGCATCGCGCCGGCGATCCCGGACCGTGAGCTGCAGTGGTTCCGCGACAACGCCGTGCAGCCGGACGTGATGGGGGTCAACTACTACCCCCGGCACTCGACCGAGCTGTTCGAGGCCGGCGTGCACCACAGCGGCGGCTTCGCCGATCCGCGGCCGAGCGTCGACCGCGGCACCGAGGGCTTGCGGGAGGCGCTGGCGGCGTTCGCCGCCCGGTACGGCGCTCCGGTGATGGTCACCGAGACCTGCGTGACGGGAAGCGTGGAGGAGCGCATCGCGTGGCTCGACCAGTCGATCGCGCTCGTGGAGCGGATGCGTGCAGAGGGCGCGCCCGTCGTCGGGTACACCTGGTGGCCGCTCTTCGACATGTACGAGTGGACCTGGCGGCACAGCGCGAACCCGCGCTCCGACCACCTGCTGACGATGGGGCTGCACGATCTGGTCGAGTCCGCCGACGGCCTCCTCCGCGTCGCGAACCCCGTCGCCGACCGCTACCGCGCGCACAGCAGCCGCCTGGCGGCGCTCGCCGGATCCTGACCCAGAACGACGACACCGGAAGAATCACATGCACTCAGCACGTCTCACCCTGCAGCCCGCCGCGACGATCGGCACGATCAACCCGCGCCTCTACGGCTCGTTCATCGAGCACCTGGGACGCGCCGTCTACGACGGGATCTACGAGCCGGGACACCCCTCGGCCGACGCGGAGGGATTCCGGACCGACGTCATCGACCTGGTGAAGGAACTCGGCGTCTCGGCGATCCGGTATCCCGGTGGCAACTTCGTCTCGGGGTTCCGCTGGGAGGACTCGGTCGGCCCGCGCGACCAGCGGCCGCCTCGGCTCGATCTCGCCTGGCACACCACGGAGACCAACGAGGTGGGGCTGCACGAGTTCCAGTCGTGGCTGGACAAAGTCGGCAGTGAGCTCATGCTCGCGGTCAATCTCGGCACCCGCGGAGTTCAGGAGGCGCTCGACCTGCTCGAGTACGCGAACCACCGTGGCGGAACGGCGCTCTCGGAGAAACGCATCGCCAACGGCCGCACCGAGCCGTTCGACGTGCGCATCTGGTGCCTCGGCAACGAGATGGACGGCCCCTGGCAGCTGGGTCACAGCTCGGCGGAGGAGTACGGGCGGCTGGCCGCGAAGACGGCGGGCGCGATGAAGGCGTACGACCCCGACCTCGAGCTCGTCGTCTGCGGCTCCTCGAGCTCGTCGATGCCGACCTTCGGCGAGTGGGAGCGGGCCACCCTGACCGAGACGTACGAGCTCGTCGACTACATCTCCTGCCACGCCTACTACGAGAACACCGGCGACCTCGGCTCCTTCCTCGCCTCCGGCGTCGACATGGACCACTTCATCCGCAGCGTCGTCGCCACCGCCGATCACGTGAAGGCCGTGCGCGGCAGCGACAAGCGCATCGACATCTCCTTCGACGAGTGGAACATCTGGTACAACACCCGCTTCGAGAATGTCGACAGGATCACCGGAACCGACAACTGGCCGATCGCCCCGCGGCTGCTGGAGGACGTCTACACCGTGGCCGACGCTGTCGTCTTCGGCAGTCTCCTGATCACGATGCTGAAGCACGCGGACCGCGTCACCAGCGCCTCCCTCGCCCAGCTGGTCAACGTGATCGCCCCGATCATGACCGAGCCGGGCGGCCCGGCGTGGAGGCAGACGACGTTCTTCCCGTTCGCGGCCACGTCCGCGCACGGTCGCGGTGTCGCCCTCGACGTCGACCTCGTCTCCGGCACCTACGCGACCGAGCGATTCGGGGACGTGCCGCTGGTGGATGCCGTGGCGACCCGCGACGAGGCCGCCGGGCGCTACGCGGTCTTTGCGGTCAACCGCTCTGTCGACGCCCCCACAGAGCTCGTGATCGACCTCGCGGCGCTCGGCGCGGCAGGCCGCGATCTGCGCGTGTCCGCACGCACGCTGTCCGACCCGGACCTCGAAGCGGCCAACACGCTCGACGACCCGGAACGCGTCGCGCCGGCCGACCTCCCGGTCGTCCGGGAGGGCGACACCCTCCGACTGGAGCTGCCCGCCGTGTCGTGGACCGAGGTGCTGCTGGGCTGACCCATCGCGGCAGCGTCGTGACAGTGGCGCCCGGTACCATCCCGGCATGATCTCCACCGTCGCCGTCTCGGGCTACCGCTCACTGCGCGACCTCGTGCTCCCGCTCGGCAGGCTGACGGTCGTGACCGGCGCCAACGGTGTCGGCAAATCGTCGCTGTACCGTGCGCTCCGGCTTCTCGCGGCGTGCGGCCGCGACGAGGTCGTCGTGGCCGTCGCGCGGGAGGGCGGGCTCGACTCGACCCTCTGGGCCGGTCCCGAGCAGATCGGGCGCTCCGTCCGGGAGGGCGCGCACGCCGTGCAGGGCGTCGTCCGACGCGGGCCCGTCGCGCTGCGGCTCGGCGTCCAGCTGGACGACGATGGCACGGGTCTCGGCTACGCGCTCGATCTGGGCCTGCCGCAGAAGAGCACCTCCGCGTTCGGCCGCGATCCCGAGCTGAAGGTGGAGACGATCTGGACGGGAGCGGCGCCGCGGCCGTCGGCGATCACGGTCGACCGGCACGGCGCGCACGTCCGCGTGCGCGGCGACGACGGAGGCTGGTCCGAGCTGGGCAGACCGCTGCGGCCGTTCGAGAGCGTCCTCACCGAGGTGGTCGATCCCGTCCGCGCGCCGGAGGCGCTCCGGATGCGCGAGCAGCTGCGCGCCTGGCGCTTCTACGACCACTTCCGCACAGACGCCGCGGCGCCGGCGCGGCTTCCGCAGCTGGGCACGCGCACGCCGGTCCTGGCGGCGGACGGCTCGGATGTCGCCGCGGCCGTGCAGACCATTCGGGAGCTGGGCGGCGGCGACGCATTCGACCGGGCCGTCGAGGAGGCGTTCCCCGGCAGTCGGGTCGAGGTCGTCGTCGACGGTGCGCAATTCTCGATCGGCGTGCGCCAGCACGGCCTGTTGCGGCCGCTGGGAGGCGCCGAGCTGTCGGACGGCACGCTGCGCTTCCTGCTCCTCGCCGCCGCGCTGCTGTCGCCCCGCCCGCCGAAACTGCTGGTCGTCAACGAGCCGGAGACGAGCCTGCACCCCGATCTGCTGGCGGCGCTGGGCTCACTGATCGTGAACGCGTCCCGAGCCGCGCAGACCGTCGTGGTGACGCACTCCGCCCTCCTGCTCGACGCCATCGCCGTGGCCGCCGATCGTGCGGGCGCGCGGGCCGAGCTGACGCGCATCGAGCTCGAGAAGAGTTTCGGCGAGACGATCGTGCGGGGTCGGGAGGGCCTCCTGGATCGCCCGAACTGGCACTGGCCGAGTCGCTAGCGCGCGATTCGTCACCGATGCACGCATTCGTGGCACGAATGTCGGGCTTCGTCACGGATGTGCGGTCGGTGTGCCGTCCTGCTCCCGTCGGGCTCGAGCGATCAGCCGGGATCCGAGGACGCCGACGACGACCGAGATCACGGCGATCGAGATCATCAGGACGCCGAATCCGTCGCGGTAGGCGGCGACGGCGGCATTGAAGACGGCCGGGTCCGGGCGCACCCCGTCTTTCGCAAAGGTTCCGACGCTCTTCAGCGCGGCGGCCACCTCCGACGCGTTCATCCCGGCGCTCAGCCGCCCGATGATCCCGTGGACCGTCAGCTGCGTCACGACGACCGTCGAGAGCGCGGTGCCGAGCGAGTAGAACAGCTGCCCGAACGTCGTGCGCGAGCTCGTCACCGGCCCGTAGAACTCCGCGGGCGCCTCGCTGAGGATCAGGGTGCCGTACGGGAGGGCGGCGGCGGTGACGCCGAGCGCGATCAGGATGCCGGCCGGCACGAACGCGAGCGGGCTGTCCGACTCGCGCGCCAGAGCGCCCGCGACGAAGCCCGCCGCCGCCAGCAGACCGCCGAGCAGCAGGGAAGTCTGGTCGCTCATCCCCCTGGTCATGAGGCGTCCGAGGAGGATCGCGCCGACGATCGAGGTGAGCGTGATCGGGAGCTGCCACAGCGCGACGGCGCTCGGAGAGAGCCCGAGCACGTACTGCCACAGGTTCGTCAGCTGCAGGAACGAGGCGGCGACGCCGAAGTTGAACACGAACCCGGCGCAGAGCGCGGCCAGGAAGAGCGGCCGGCGGAACAGCCCGACAGGGAAGAACGGCTTCGCCACACGGGTCTGCGACCACACGAAGCCGGCGAGGAGGATCGCGCCGGCCGCCATGACACCCCAGGTCAGCGGGTCGGTCAGTGAGGTCGCCAGCTGGGAGACGCCGTAGAGGAAGACGACCATCCCAGCGGTGAGGAGGAGCTGACCCCAGACGTCGCGCTTCCCCGTGAGCGTGGGCACCACGGCCGGCAGGAGGGCGAGGACGGCGATGACGCTGAGCGCCGAGAGGATCGGGACGAGCACGAACGCGAGGCGCCAGTCGGCGCTCGCGAGCAGACCGCCGGCGAAGGTGAAGGCGACGGACGAGGCGCCGGCGACGGCCGCGAAGGTCGCCACGGCCGCGGGCAGGCGTCCGGGGGCGGCCAGCACCTGGATGTACGCGAACGCGGCAGCGTACACCGCTCCGAGCCCGACACCGGAGACCGCCTGACCGGCGATGTAGACGAGCGCCGCCGGCGCCGCCGCGACCAGCAGCTGCCCCGCGATCGCCACCAGCAGGGCGATCACCAGCATCCTCCTGCGGCCGATGCGGTCGGCCAGCAGACCGGTGGTGATCACCGACGCCGCGATGGCGAGGGTCTGCATGGAGGCGGCGAGGGCCTGGTCCCCACCGACCATGTCGAGCCCGCGGCTTGCGCCGACGAGGGCCGTCGCGGCGATGTTGGGGGCGGAGCCCTGGATGGCGGCGAGCACGCCGAGCAGGGGGATGCCGAGCGAGGCGAGTGCCCGGCTCCGGGTGGCGGTGGGCGTGACGGCCGTGTTCATCGGGGGAGTTCCTCTCGGGTGCGCTGCCGGAGCGCCGTGCGCGGGGTCGTGGACGGGGTCAGGCCTGGAACGCGGGGACGCCGTCGATGTAGGTCTCGTGAACGGCGATGCTGTCCCAGCCGGCGGGGTCGCTCGACCAGGGGTCCACGTCGACGACGGCGAAGTCTGCGCGCGCGCCGTCGCGCAGTGAACCGCGGTCGTCGGCGTGGAGCTGCCAGGCTGCGTTCGTCGTGATCGCGGCGAGTGCCTGCTCCGGCGTCGCGCACTCGGCGGGTCCCAGAACGCTGCCGTCGGCCTCGAGCCGCCGCAGCACCGCCGTTCGGGCGCTGCGCAGCGGCTGGACCGTCGTGACGTTGTAGTCCGAGTGGAGGCTCGGCCGCAGTCCCGCGCGGTACGCCGACGCCACACGGTCGAGGCGTTCCGCGCGCGGCGCGCCGAGGATGGTGTCGCGGAAGGCCGCGCCCCAGTAGAGCACGTGATCCATCAGGAAGCTCGGCGAGACGCCGGCGGCGGCCATCCGGCGCAGCTGGTCGTCGGTGGTCACGGAGGCGTGCTCGAAGCGATGGCGCAGGCCGGCCCGGGTGCCGGGGAGGAGCTCCTCGGCGGCTTCCAGTGCCATCTCCACCGCGGCGTCGCCGTTGGTGTGGATCATCAGCTGCCAGCCGTCGTCGAGACCGGCCTTCATCGCTTCCCGCAGCGTCTCGGGCGTCCAGTTCGCGTGGCCGCCCGTGTCCTCGCCGAGGTAGGGCAGGAGGAAGTAGCCGGAGCGTCCCTGGTTCGAGCCGTCGGCGACGAGCTTCCACGCATCGGCGCGCACCATCGCGTCCCCGCTGAACGGCGTCACGCCGGCAGCGTGCCACGCCGCCGCGGCGTCGGCGGGGGTCGCGCAACCCGCGAGCGTCGAGAACTGCGCGGTCGACACCCGGACGGGCAGCCGCTGCGCGCCGTTCAGCTGGTGCAGCAGCGCGATCTCGCTCACGCCGGCGAGCGTCCCTGTCATCGCCTCGCGCATCGAGGTGACCCCCTGCGCGGCGAACGAGCGGAGGATCTGCCGGACGCCGCGCGCGACGTCTGCAGCGGCCGGCCGGGGGAGGTTCGCCAGCAGCATCGTGACAGCGGGGGATTCCCCGACGACGCCGGTGAGTCGGCCGTCGACCTTCTCCAGCGTCCCGCCGACGGGTGCGGGAGTCTCGTCGGTGATCCCCGCTGCCGCGAGCGCCGCGCTGTTGGCGTAGGCGAAGTGCATCGACGCGTTCAGCACGACCACAGGCCGGTCGCCCGCCACGCGGTCGAGAAGGTCGCGCGTGAGCGCCGGCTCGCCCGGGTAGAGGCTGGGGTCGAACAGCTTGGCCAGCAGGTACTCGCCCGGGGCCGTCCGCCCGGCCGCGGCCTTCAGGGCGGCGACGACGTCGTCGAAGCGCGGGCAGGCGACGTGAGACACATCCGTCCAGTCCAGTGTCAGCAACGAGACCCAGACATGCGCGTGCGGCTCGATGAGGCCCGGGATGACGACACCGTCGGGAGTGAGGACCGTCGTCGACGGACCGGTGAGGCCCTCGACCTCGGAGCGCGTGCCGATCCCGACGATCCGGCCGGCGGACACGGCCATCGCCTCGGCGGTGGGGGCGTCGGGGTGTCCCGTCGCGATCCTCCCCACCACCAGCAGGTCGGCCGCACGGCCGGCCGAGCGCTGCTCGCCGTGCCGGGCGGGCACGATGCTCTCGCCGGTGGACGCGATGGCCGGAGCCAGGCGGTCGCGGGAGGTCGGGATGGCGGAGCCGCAGCTGTCGGACATGAGGATCCCTTTCTCGAGTCGGGGAGCAGCGTTCAGTGGAAGTCGAGCACGTCGTCGCCCCACGCGGCGCGCAGGGACGCGTCGAGGTCGGGCACGACGGTGTCGTGCCGCTCGATGACGAGGGTCTCGCGTCCGGTGGCGACCGAGTAGGGAGCCCAGTGCGGCGCGTCCTCGGCGTCGGGGACACGGCCGTGGGCGAAGGCGGTCCACCGTTCCTGCATGCGCTCCGAGATCTCCTGGGCGACACGGCGCCCGCCCAGACGGAAGGTCGGGTCCTTGGGGCCTCCGGACAGGTTGCCCCACAGGTAGGGCAGCTCGGTCGCGTGGGTCGCCCCCAGACCGATCAGCCGCAGGAACGGTGCCGCGTGGTCGAAGCGGTAGAGCCACACGTCGGCGACGGCGCCGTGGCCTTCGGCGATCCAGAGTGTCGGCATCCGGAACCCGATGTCGCGGGCGATGCCGAGGCCGACGGTGCGCTGGCGCACGTCCTCGTAGGCGGTGCGCACCTGGTCTTCCGACGGCAGCGCGATCGTCGGGTTGTCGGCGGCCATGTCGGCGAACATCTGCCTGATGCGGTCGTCGGTGATCGGGATGAGCGGCGACTTCATGAACTTGAAAAGCGACGCCTCGTCCTTGTTGGTCCCGATCATGAGCGGGACGGGCAGGCCGCGACCGTCGCGGAGCACCGCCGCCGGGGCCTCCGGGAGCAGGTCGCCGTCGACGACGGGTGCGAACGCGAGGGTTCCCGGGGCCTCGTCCGGCACCGCCGCGTAGACGGCCATTCCTGCGCGCACGACATCGTCGGCGGAGACGGCTCGGAGCGCGGTCGCCGTCGTGTCACCGCCCGCCGGGTCGATCCCGAGCTCACGGACGAACCGTTCGGCGACATCGCGCGCACGGTCGACGCCGTACATGCTCGACGCGGGCGACGACTGTGCGATCGCCCGCTGGAACAGACCCTCCGCCGACGGCGTCGCCAACAGCGTGGTGACGAGTCCGCCGCCGGCCGACTCGCCGAAGACGGTCACGCGTGCGGGGTCGCCGCCGAAGCCGGCGACGTTGTCCTGCACCCAGCGCAGTGCGAGCAGGACGTCTTTGAGTGCGAGGTTGCGGTCGAACCCGCTGTCGGGCAGGAGTCCCTCCAGGTCGAGGAACCCGAACGCGCCGAGCCGGTAGTTGATCGTCACGACCACGACGTCGCCGCGGCCGACGAGCGCGGTGGCGTCGAACAGCGGCTGGCTCGACGAGCCGAACGTGTACGCGCCGCCGTGGAGCCACACCATCACCGGGCGCGCCGACGGGGTGTCCCCGGCCTCCGGAGCCCAGACGTTCAGCACGAGGCAGTCCTCGTCCATCACGGCGTCGTCGCCGAGTGGAACGCCCGGGTTGGCCAGCTGCGGGCAGACGGGACCGTAGGCCGTCGCGTCGACCTCCTCCGCCGCCGCGGGGGCTGCGACGGGGTCCTGCCACCGCCGGTCTCCGGTCGGAGCGACCGCGTAGCGGATGCCACGCCATGAGCGGACACCTGCCGAGGCGGAGCCCCGAAAGGTGCCGGCAGGCGCGTGGGCGATGCAGCCGGCCGGCTCGGTGGCGGGTGCGGTGGGGTTCGACATGGGTGGCTCCTCTGGTCGGGGATTCGACGGTCGGCTGAAGATTCGACGGTCCATGACGGCATCGCGCCGTGCGTGCGGTCAGGACGTGAGCTGGTGGACGATCGCGGCAGCTTCGTTGGCGGCGAGGATGGCGAACAGGACGGCCATCATCTCGGAGTTGTGCGCGATCATGTCGTCCTTCAGCCGCTCGAGGCGCCGGGTCGTCGCCGCCGACCCGTTGGCGGCCGCGATCGTCGGGACGATCAGGAGGAGCGAGCTGGCGACGGCGACCCCCGCGCACAGCCCGAGGGCCGCGACGACCGGCAGATGGGCCTCGCCGATGAGCGCCCCTCCCTTGAGGTCGAGGGGGATGTTCTTGGTGTTCACGATCGCCATGACCAGCCCGAGACTCGCGGCGCGCGCCGGGGTGATCGTGTCGATGGCCGCGAGCCACTTCGGCGCGACGGGTGTGGCACCCGCCCGCGGCCGGGTCACCCAGCTCGCGATCGCGAGAGCGGTGAAGGCGACGAAGAGGACGATCGCGAGGGCGAAGCTGACGGGGCTGCCGTTCGTGCGCGACGCGGGGAGGCTCGCCGAGCCGATGGCGCCGACCGCGATCGCCACGAGGGAGGCCACGGTGAACGTGGCGGTGTAGACGGGCGCGGCCACCCGCCCGCGCGGCGAGAGCACGATCGCGACGACAGCGACGACCGGGAGCGGGGAGATGATCATCCCGGCCGTCAGGGGGATGAGGTCGTGCAACTCGGCCACGCCGGTCCTTTCGCCGCGAACGTCTCGGACGCTGCTTCCGAGGGCTTCAGCGAGCACGCTACGGCCGTGAGCCAGGCCCTAGCCCGGATGTTCGGGTGACACGACTGCGGCCTCCTGACGAATCGGGAAGACAGCCTCGAGCACGGCGCCATCGTGCTGGGCCAGCAGGCGGGCGCCGAGCGATCGGACGTGCGAGCCGGGACGCAGCTGCGCCCCGACGGCCGGTCCGAACGAGGTCACCCGCACGCGCAGCCGCGGACCGGCGCCGGTCGTGGCGATGTCCACGACGATCTCCGCGCGACGCTCGGCACTGTGCTTGACGGCGTTCAGCAGGCCCTCCGCCGCCACGTCGTAGACCTCGTCCGCCGTCCACGGCGAGGTGCGCAGGGCTGTGCGCGCGGCATCGGTGAGGTCGAGCCGGAGGTCGATGACATGGCCCCAGAGGTCCGCCAGCCCGATGAGGGCGGTCTCGGCGTCGGGAGCAGGCAGCTCGGAATCGGAGGCGAAGGTCGACGGCATCCGCTGGATCACCGCGCGCAGGCGCACCCGGAGGTCGGCGATGTCGCCGGCGGTCGGAGCCGGGGAGGTCAGGCTGGCGAGTAGGCACGCACCCTGGCCGTCGCGGTGCAGCAACTCGGCCGTGCGACGCAGGCCTGCCCGCGTGTCCCGTGTGCTCTCGCGCGTCGTGCGCTGCGCGGTCGTGATCGCGCCGGACAGCCGTCTCTGTTCGCGGCGCAGAGCGTGCAGGGCGCCAGCGCACAGGCCGGCGCCGACGGCGCAGCCCGCGTACGCCACTGCCGAAAGCGCGGCGAGCGGCGGCGTGGTTCCCTGCGCGGCCGCGAGCAGCGACAGTCCGACACCGATCACCAGCGCGAGCCGGACGAACAGCGTCGAGCTGCTCCCGTGCTCGATCGCCGTGCGGCGGCGCGGCACGCTGTCGAGGAGGAGGCCGCCGAGCGCCACAGCGGCCAGTCCGCCGAGCAGGGCCGCGGGACCGGCACTGCGGAGCGCATAGGGCAGCAGGCAGACGATGTAGAGCCCGGTCACGACGCCGACCGGCGGGAGGCGGAACGGCATCCGGTGCGGGTGCCGGTGCCGGTACGGGTGCCCAGGAGCCGACGCGTCGGCGCGTTCTGCCGCGGCCACCGAGTCCGCGCGGTCGGCGCTCTCCTCCTGCAGTCGACGACTCCGCGCCTGGAAGCGGGAGGCCAGCGCCTTCAGCTCGTCCGCGCCGACAGAGGAGGGGAGGGCGTCGACCGCGTTCCGGAGTTCGGACGCGGCAGCCCGGACTGCTCTCGTCGCGTCGGCCTCGTACGATCGGGCGCGCCCACGGGAGCCCTCGATCGCTTTCGCCACCACCCGCAGCCGTGCGTTGGTGGCACGCAACGACCCCAGCATGTGCTGCACGATCGCGATGGCGCCGAGCGCGGCACCCCAGACCACGACGTTCGTCGCGCTGCGCAGCGGCAGCTGCCATCCCGGGAGGGTCGTCAGCCCGAAGGTGTGCGCCCAGCTGTCCTGGAGCACCGGACGGAGCGCTGCCGAGGCCACGACGCCGGCGATCACGATCGCCGACCGTGCCGATCTGCTGCGGCCCCCACGCTCGCCGACGGCGACGAGCATCAGCCAGGCGGCGAAACACGCCCACGTCGCCGAGGTCGCCCCCAGCGCGCGCACCAGGTCGCCCCCCGGTGCGATCGGAGCCATCAGCATCACCGACAGCGGAACAGACGCCAGGAGCGACCAGGCCGTGATGAAGCGGCCGTCGGCGATGGCGCTTCGGAGTTCGCCGGCCAGCCTTCTCATCGGCTCGGGCCGAAGGCCGCGATGTACATGGCCGCGGCGGCGACCCGCGGACTGACGGTCGGGTCGCCGGTGACCCCCAACCGGTCGAAGACGCGGCTGATCGAGCGTTCGACGGCGCGCACGCTGGCCCCGGTGTCGGCGGCGATGCGTTCGTTCGACCGGCCGCGCGCGATCATCGACAGGATCTCGAGCTGGTGACGTGTCAGGGCGCCGAGCCCCTCGCGGGGCGCGTTCGGCGCCTCCGGCACCGGCCGCTCCGCCAGCGCGCCCTCGAGGACGTCGACCAGCATCTCCGGCGAGTCGAGATCCTGCTTGGAGATGAAGGCGGCGCGCGCGACGCCCATCGCGGAGGCGCCCGCGGCGGCACGCGGGTAGCTGGTGAGGAACACGATCGCCAGGTGGGGCGCGATCTCGGACAGCATCGACGCGAGCTCCGCCCCGGTCGGACGCGTGCCGAGATCGATGTCGGTCAGCAGCGCATCGGGATCGAACTCCGCGAACCGCCGCATCGCATCGGCCGCATCCACGGCCGCGGCGGTCTCGAACCCGCGGCGTTCGAGCAGATCGCACACCAGCGTGCGCAGCGCGCCCTGATCCTCGACGACGAGCACACGACGAGTCCAGCGAGAGCCCACGGGGTCAACTCTAGGGGAGTGGAGGGAGGCGAAACGGGTGGGTGCGACGGGTGTGGCGTGGCTTCGAGAGCGGGCATCCTCCACTCGGGCGGCCCACCGAACGACGGGCCGCCCGAGCATCAGGGTCAGCGGGTCTGACCAGGAAGGCCCTCGTACGACAGGTTGTCCGCTGCGATGTTCTCATCGATCAGGGTGGTGAGCTTCGACAGGAACGTCTTGCGGTCGGAGACGACGTTCTTGTACGCCGCATCGACGTTCTCGGCCGTGATCCGCGGCATGAAGTACGTCATCTGGGTCGGCACCTTCTCACCACGTGCGGTCTTGGCGGCGACGGCGAGGCCGGCGGCGAGCTCGACGGTGCCGTTCTGCAGAGAGGTTCCGATGAAGTCGCCGCTCTGCACAGCCCGAAGTCCGTCTTCGATGCCATCGACGCCGACGACGGGAACATCCGTGATTCCAGCCTCGCGGAGCGCCTGCACCGCGCCGAGTCCCATGTCGTCGTTCTGGGCGATGATGCCGTCGATCGTGTCGCCGAACGCGGAGATCCAGTTCTTGGTCTTGTTGATCGCCTCGTCGCGCTTCCAGTTCGCCGTGTCTTCGGCGAGGACCGTGATGCCGGGATTCGCGTCGAGCACCTTCTTGATCCCCGTGCTGCGGTCCACCTGGCCGGACGCCCCGAGTGGGCCCTGCAGGATGACGACATTGCCGGATCCGCCGAGGCGGTCGACCATGGCCTGCGCTTCCTGAACTCCCGAGTCGACGTCGTCCGGGAGCACGCTGCCCGTGAGGCCGTCGCTGAGGATGCGCGTGTTGACCGTGAAGATCGGGATGCCCGCCGCCTGTGCGGCCTTCACCTGGGGTTCGAGGGAATCGGCCTGCACCGGGAGGACGACGATGGCGTCGACGCCCGCGGAGATGAACTGGTCGACCTGCCCCGCCTGGGTGTTCACATCGGTGTTGGCCGAGTTCCAGAGCAGCTCGATGTCGTTGGCGTCGGCGTAGGCCTGCATGCCTTCCTTTCCCGCCGTGATGAAGGAGGTCATCTCGTAGGCGGTCACGCCGATACGCAGGCTGTCGGCGCTGCCGGCTCCGCTCGCGCAGGCCGTGAGCCCGACGGCCGCTGTGGTCAGCGCGGCGCCGAGCGCGAGGCCACGGAGGATGCTGGTTGTTTTCATGGTGATTCCTTACTCGTGAGGGTTCGGTCGGGAGGGGGCGGGACGGTTCGGCTCGGCGACAGGCCGTTCCGTCAGCGGGACGTGCGCCTGGTCGCCCAGACATCGATGGCGACGGCGCTGACGATCAGGACACCTTTGATGACGTCCTGCCAATAGGCGGGGACGATGAGGATGTCCAGCCCGTTGTTGAGCGTCTGGATCAGGAGCAGCCCGAGTGCGGTTCCCCACACGGTTCCGCGGCCGCCCATCAGACTGGCGCCGCCGATGACGACAGCGGCGATCGCGTCGAGCTCGTAGCCCTGCCCGAGCGTGGGCGCACCGGAGATGACCCGCGACGAGAGCATGACGCCCGAGATCGCAGCCAGCACACCGCTGACGGCGTAGACGCTGAACAGGATGCGCCTGGCCTTCACACCGGCGATCTCCGCGGCCAGGCGGTTGCCGCCGACGGCGTAGACGCGCAGGCCGTATGAGGTCCGCTTCATGATGAAGGCCAGCGCCAGGATGCCGACGATCATCAGGATGACGGGGACGGTCACGCCCAGCACCTTGGTGTTCGCGATGGTGCCGAACGCCGCAGGCAGGCCGTTGATCGGTGCACCGCCTCCGATGACGAACGCCACGCCGGAGGCGAGGGTCATCATGCCCAGCGTCGCGATGAAGGGGGGAACGTTGAGGCGGGCGACGACGAAGCCGTTGACGGACCCGGCGAGGAGCCCTGCCGCGACCGCGGCCGCGATGGCGACCCACAACTGGTCGGGAACGCTCTTGGCGACCAGTGCCGCTGTCATCCCGCTGGCGGCGATGACGGACCCGACGGAGAGGTCGATGCCGCCCGTGAGGATGACCAGCGTCTGACCGAGCGCGATGAGGGCGAACGGGGCGGCGGCGACGAGGATCGTCATCAGGTTGTCGACCGTGGCGAAGCGGCTGGACTGGACGACGAAGAACACGATGATCGCCAGCATGACCAGCACCATCGCGTAGCGGACGGCGAGCGTCAGGAGCAGGCTGCTGCGCGGTGCTCGTGCAGCTGAGGGGGATGCGATGTCGGTCATGGGTTCGTGTCTCCTGATGCGGTGGTCGAGAGTTGGCCGGACGCGAGGCGGAAGATCCTGTCCTGCGCGTCGGGGTGGGAGAGGTCGCGCTTGTCGAGCTCGGCGGCGACCGCGCCGTCGGCGAGCACGAGCGCCCGGTGGCTGAGGCTGAGGATCTCCGGGAGGTCCGAGGACGCCAGGACGACCGCCATCCCTCGGGCGGCGAGCTCGACGATGAGACCGTAGATCTCGCTGCGTGCCCCGATGTCGACTCCCCGGGTGGGCTCGTCGAGAAGGAGCACGTCGACCTCCCCGGTGAGCCAGCGGCCCAGGACGACCTTCTGCTGGTTCCCGCCCGAGAGGGTGCCGACCTCCTGACCCAGGCCGTTGCTCCGCAGGGCCACGGAGGTCATCGCGGTCGCGATCGCCGTGCGGCGTCGTCGCGCCGCGATGACCCCACTGCGGGTGAAACCGCCGATGCGGGGGAGGGAGGCGTTGTCGAGGATGCTGAGCGCGAGCACGGCGCCCGCCTCCTTCCGGTCTTCGGGGACGAGAGCCATGCCCGCCGCGATCGCCGCCTGCGGAGAGCCGGCGGCGACCGCGACGCCGTCGACCCGTACGGTGCCGGACCTCGCGCGCACCCCGAAGAGCGCTTCGAGAAGTTCGGTGCGTCCCGCGCCGACGAGCCCGGCGAGCCCGAGGATCTCGCCGCGACGGACCTCGAAGTCGAAGCCGGTCTCCGAGCCGGCCGGCGCGAGCCCCTCGACCTCCAGCCCCTCGACCTCCAGGACCGTGGCGGGGCTCATCGGCGCGAGGTCGGGGAAGAGGGCCTCGAGCTCGCGCCCGATCATGGCGGTGACGATGTCGTCGTCGGTGAGCGCGTGCACGGGCTCGTCGACGATCAGCTGCCCGTCGCGCAGGACGACCACGCGGTCGGCGACGGCGCGGATCTCTTCCATCTTGTGGGTCGTGAACAGCAGCGAGACGCCCGCGTCGCGCAGCGCGCGCATCACCCGCAGCAGCGTTTCGACTTCGCGCCCGGAGATGGCGCTCGTCGGCTCGTCGAGCAGGATGACCGTCGCACCCTGCGTCGTCGCCTTGACGATCTCGATGATCTGCCGCACGCCCACCGGGAGGCCGCCCATCCGCTCGGTGGGGGAGATGCCGAGGCCGAACTCGAGGAGGGCCGCCGACGCGTCCGCGATCATCGCGGAGCGGTCGAGCGTGCCGAATCGGGTGCGTCGCTCCCGTCCCAGATAGAGGTTCTCGTAGACCGTCAGCTCGGGGATGGAGGCGAGCTCCTGCGGAACGATGGAGATGCCGCGAGCGATCGCCGCCTGAACGTTCCCGGCGGGCAGGTGCTCGCCGTGGCGTGAGACGGTTCCGGCGTCGGCGGGGTACAGGCCGGAGATGATCTTCATCAGCGTGGACTTGCCCGCACCGTTCTCACCGGCGATCGCGGTGATGGTGCCCGGCCACAGCTCGAAGGCGACACCGCGCAGCACGGGTATGCCGCCGAACGCCTTGGTCACCCCCTCGGCCGTCAGCGCCGGCGTCGCCTGCGGCCGGGTCTGCCCGGTGCGCATCACCGAGCCGATTCGGGGGCGGGGCGGCCCGGGACGACGATGGTCTTGATCGACGACGGGTCGCTCTGGGCCATCAGCAGACCGGCCTCGACATCGGCGAGCCCCACGTGCCCGGTGACGAGCGGCGCGACGGCCACCGCGCCGCGAGCCACGAGGTCGATCGCGGTCGGCCACGTGTTCGCGTAGCGGTACGTTCCGGTCAGCTCCAGCTCGCGGTTCTGGATCACCGAGATCGGGAGCTCGATGGTGTCGTTGCCCATGCCGACGAGCACGATGCGGCCACCTCTGCGCACGGTCGGGATCGCCTGGGCGATCGCGCGGGCGCTGCCGGATGCGTCGATGTACGAGTCGAAGTGGAGTTCGAGGTCGCCGAGATCCGCCTCCCGCGGATCGATCGTCGAGATCGCGCCGAGCGTCTCGGCGAACCGGCGACGGGATTCGACGGGGTCGCTGACGACGACCTCGCCGGCGCCGAAGGCCACCGCGACCTGAGCCGTCAGCAACCCGATCGGTCCCGCACCGGTGATGAACACGCGGCTCGCTGCGGCGACCTGTGCTCGGCGGCAGGCGTGCACAGCGACGGACACCGGCTCGATCAGGGCGGCCTCGTCGGCGCTGAGACTGTCGGGGACCTCGAAGGCGAAGTCGTCCTGGATGACGGCGAACTCGGAGAAGGCGCCTTCGACGGGATAAGCGCCGTAGAACTCCATCGCGACGCAGAGGTTGTACTCGCCGCTCTTGCAGTGCCGGCACGCGCGGCAGGGGCGCTGCGGTTCGATCGAAACACGCCGGCTGAGGCGATCCGGGTCGACGGCGGCTCCCACGGCGACGATCCGGCCGGCCGATTCGTGTCCGAGCACGATCGGCCCGTCGACGACGAGGTCGCCGATGTGGCCCTCGAGATAGAAGTGCGTGTCCGAGCCGCAGACCCCGACGGCCTCGATCCGCACGAGGACCTGGTCGGGGTCCAGCGGCGGTATCGGCACCTCCGTCAACTCGATGGTGCGGCGCGAGGTGAGAACGCTGGCAGCCATCGTGGTCGGCACTTCGGTGGGGATGGACGTGGTCATGAGGTCCTCTCGATGCGGACTCGAGGCCTGATGATGACAGCCTCGATGCTTACTATCATCAGAAATATAAACCACTTAGCAGAAGAGATGTGACGGTGCTCATATGAGCGGCAAACAGTTGGCTCCCGACGAGGCGGTCCGGCTCGCGTACGTGGGCAAGCGCTACTTCCTGGACTCTCGATCGCGCCTGCAGATCGCCGAAGAGCTGAAGATCTCACGCTTCGCGGTCGCCCGATTGATCCGCAAGGCGCTGGATACGGGCATCGTCTCGATCACCATCTCGGCGCCCGGCCCGTTGGATGCGGAGCTGTCGATCGCCCTGAGGGACCGTTTCGAGCTCGACGACGCGTATGTGATCACCAGCGCCACGGAGGACGCCGACCATCTGCGCCGAGCGCTCGGGTCGATCGCGGCCGAGCTGCTCGGCGGCCGGATCGTCGACGGAGACATCCTCGGGGTGAGCTCGGGTCGCACTCTCCTCGAGATGTCCCGTGCGCTCGACGCGATCGCGCTCTGCGATGTCGTGCAGCTCACGGGCGTCGCCGATCCGATGCGCGAGCACGGCACGGAGGCCGTTTCGACGCTGGGCCGGCGAGCGGGCGGGGCGGTCTATCGCCTGCCCGCCCCGCTCATCGTCACCGACGAGGCGGCCGCGGCGACGATCGCACGCCAGCCCGGCATCACGCAGAGCCTGGCACAGCTCGATCGCCTCACCTGCGCGGTCGTCACGATCGGAGCGTGGCCGGAGGATTCACTGCTGCACGACAGTCTCGTCCCGACCGGAGAGGCGGCCGACCTGATCGCGCGCGGAGTCGTCGCGGAGGTGGGCACCACGCTCCTGGGCGCGGACGGGTCCGTCGTGGATGTGCTGGACGCGCGCATGATCGGCATCACCGCCGACCAGCTTCGCGCCGCGCCGCACGTCATCGGCGTCGGTGGCGGCGCCGCCAAGCACCTGGCGATCTCGTCCGCGCTCCGCGCCGGCCTCCTGAGTGCCCTCGTCACCGACGAGGGCACGGCCCGCTACCTCCTCGAGGCCTGAACCAGGTCGACGCCGTCGTTCATCGCCTCCGTCGCCGCCTCGATGTGCGAGCGGTAGAAGTGCACCCGTTCCGCGTCGTTGATCTCACGCTCGGGGTCGACGTAGTCGAAGAGGGCCTGACCGGTTTCGGTGACGATGAGCGGTAGCGTCGTGTACTCGTCGGCGACGCGGTGGAGGATCTCCGGCCCGGACGGAGGTCGGGTACAGGGTGATGCCCAGCTGGCCGGTCGCACCCTCCGCGCGGAGCGTCTGCACGCCTTTGCCGTGCGCGAGCAGGAGGTGGTGCAGAGCGATGACCGCCGTCGCCTCGTCACGGATCCCCGGCGCGTGCCTCCCCTCGAGATGACCGACGAACGCGGAGCAGTACGGCTCGCTCAGGGTGAGCCAGCCGGGCACCCGGTCGCCCAGGCTGCGGTCCACGGCCTGCCTGGTTGACCGGACCGGCCCCTGTCGGGAGCACCCGGCTCCAGGCCACGGAGAGCGGCCTCCCGTCATCGAGAGAGCCATCCATGGAGGTCAAATTCCACCAACCGGTGGAATTTTGAGGTAGAGTTCCTCCGACCCGGCATCCCGCCACTCGACGACGAGCACAGAGGACACCCCGATGAGCGAGCTCTCCCTCACCCCGACCACGCCGCCGACGACCCCGTCGGCCTCCGACGAACCGACGTCGCCTCCGCGACGGTTCCCCCTCTTCCTGACGACCCTCCTGACCGGCAACCTCGCGATCTTCCTGATCTGGGGATCCGTGCTGAGCCTGCTGATGTCGACGCAGATCGAACGCATCGACCCCTCGGCGAAGGTCGGCAACCTCGCCCTGGTCTCGATGATCGGCGCGATGGTCTCCGTCGTGTTCCAGCCGACCTGGGGGATGGTCTCCGATCGGCTCCGCACGCGGATCGGCAAACGCGCGCCGCTGCTGCTCCTCGGCGCCGTCCTCGGCGGGTTCTCGCTGATCCTCCTCGGGATCTCGAACAGCCTGCTCTGGATCACCCTGTCGTGGTGTGCCGTCCAGCTCTTCGTCAACATGGCGCAGGCGCCGCTCCAAGCCGTGATCCCCGACCGGGTGCCCCGCCGCCTCCGTGGCACGACGTCGACGATCATGGGGCTCGGCCTGATGGGCGGATCCCTCGCGGGCAGCTTCTACGGCGCCGCCTTCGTCACGTCGAACGCGATCCTCGCCGGGTATGTGATCCTCGCCGGGATCCTGCTGCTGGCGATGGTGCTGTTCGTGATCCTCAACCCGGAGGGATCCAACCGGGAGGCCCCCCGCGAGCCGTTCCGGATCGGCGCCATCCTCGCCGGGTTCTGGGTGAGCCCGCGCAAGCATCCCGACTTCTTCTGGACCTTCAGCGCGCGGTTCACCCTGATGCTCGCGTACTTCGGAGTGTCGCTGTACCAGCTCTACATCATGCAGGACTACATCGGACTCGGCTCCGGGGCGGCGTCCGCGGTGCCGCTGGTCGCCCTGTCGTCGCTCGCCGGGTCGGTCGTCACGATGCTGATCTGCGGCCCTTGGTCCGACCGGGTCGGCAGGCGCAAGCCCTTCGTGATGGTCTCGTCGCTCATCCTCGGGATCGGCCTCCTGATCCCCTTCTTCGTGCCGACGCTCACGGGCATGCTGCTGTACGGTGTCGTCTCGGGGCTCGGCTTCGGCTGCTACATGGCCGTCGACACGGCACTGTTCACGGAGGTCCTCCCCAGGGGCGAGGACGCCGGCAAGGACCTCGGCATCGCGAACATCGCCTCGGCGCTGCCGCAGGTGCTCGCGCCTGCCGTCGCCGGCGCCGTCGTCGGGATCACCGGCGGCTTCCAGGGCCTCTTCCTCATCGCTCTCGTGCTCTCGGTGGTCGGCGCGCTCTGCATCATCCCGATCCGGAAGGTGCGCTGATGACGGACGCCCTCGACACCTGGACGCGCGTGCGGCCGTGGGCGCGCCCGGAGCTCACCGGTCTCGCACGCGTGGACGCGCACGCGATCACGCATGAGGACCGGCTCGATCTCGACGGCACCTGGGACTTCCAGTTGCTGCCGTCGCCCACCGCCCGCGAGGCCGCCGACGCGTGGCGGCCGATCGAGGTGCCCGGCGCCTGGACGATGCAGGGTGTCGGCGACCTCCCGATCTACACCGCTCAGCGGGTGCCCTTCGACGGGATGCCGCCGCTGCCCCCTGCGGACAACCCGACCGGCGTCTACCGGCGCACGTTCACCGTTCCCGGCGGCTGGGCCGGGCGGCGGATCGTGCTGCACGTCGGGGCGGCGATCAGCACGCTTCTCGTCGAGGTCAACGGCGAGCCGGTCGGAGTCGGCAAGGACAGCCGTCTCGCCGGGGAGTTCGACATCACGGCGCACGTCACGGAGGGCCCGAACGTCGTCGTCCTCCGCGTCGTCCGCTTCTCCGACGCGACGTTCGTCGAGAACCAGGACTCGTGGTGGCACGGCGGGATCACCCGATCGGTCAGCCTGTACGCCACGCCCACGGTGCACCTCGCGGATGTGCAGGCGCGGGCGTCGCTGGAGGGCGACGGCGGACGCTGCCGTGTCCGGGTCACGGTGCGCTCCGGCTCCGAACGCTTGCACGCGGGCTGGAGCATCGCGGCGCGGATCGGCGAGGTCGCCGCCGAAGCCCCGGTCTCCGCGCCGGGGGCCGCTCCGGCCCAGGGCGCCGGTGACGGTGCGATCTCGATGCCGGAGCCTCCCGCCGATGTCGACCTGTCCGGGCTCGACGTCCTCGATCTCGCCAGCCGGCGCGCGGCAGGAGCCGCGTTCGACCCGTCGATCGGCGCGGCGCTGCGGGTCATCGACGCCCTCCTCGTGCCCGAGCCGATCGGGCTCGCCGAGCTCGAGCTGGCGCTGCCGTCCGTGCGGCCGTGGAGCGCAGAGACCCCCGCCCTCTACGAGCTCGACGTGGTGCTGCGCGATCCGCACGACGTCGAGGTGGAGCGATCACGGCACCGGATCGGCTTCCGCGATGTGGTCGTCCGCGACGGCGAGCTGCTGGTCAACGGGCGCGCCGTGCTGATCCAGGGCGTCAACCGTCACGACTTCCATCCGCGGACCGGAGTCACGTCGACCAGGGCGGAGGTCGCCGCCCAGCTGAGGCTGCTCAAGGAGCACGGCTTCAACGCCATCCGCACCGCGCACTACCCGAACGACCCGATGGTCCTCGACCTCTGCGACGAATACGGCCTCTACGTGGTGGACGAGGCCGACATCGAAGCGCACAACTACTCCACGACCATCTGCGACGACCCCCGCTACGCCTCGGCCTTCCTCGACCGGGTCTCCCGGATGGTGCGCCGCGACGCGAATCACCCCAGCGTGATCCTGTGGTCGCTCGGCAACGAGACCTCCATCGGCGTCAACCACCACGCCGCGGCCGGCTGGCTCAGGGCTTTCGATCCGTCTCGACCCCTGCACTACGAGGGTGCGATCATGCGCGACTGGTTCGCCGGGCACGCGGTGACCGATGTCGTCGCGCCGATGTACCCGTCGCCGGCTGCGCTTCGCCAGTACGCGGAGGATCCCCGCGCGGACCGCCCGCTCATCATGTGCGAGTACTCCCACGCGATGGGCAACTCCACCGGCGGCCTGGACGAGTACTGGGATCTCATCGAGCGCACCAGAGGGCTGCAGGGCGGATTCATCTGGGAGCTCACCGACCACGGGCTCGACCCGGACGGCGACGGTCGCTACCGTTACGGCGGCGACTTCGGCGACGAGCCCAACGACGGCAACTTCTGCATCGACGGTCTGCTCTTCCCCGACGGGTCCCCTCACCCGGGGATGGAGGAGGCCCGGCGTCTGTTCACCCCGCTCGATGCGACGGCCATCCCGGCACAGCTGCGCGCCGGCACCGTCGATGTGCGCAATCGCCAGTTCTTCGTCGACTCGTCGCACTACCGGGCCGTCGCCCGCGTGGACACGCTCGACGGCAGCAGCGCCCGCATCGAGCTCCCTCTACCGCTGATCCCGCCGCGCGAGACGACGACGGTCGTGCTGCCCGATGAGCTGCGCACAGGACTCGCCTCGGCGAGAGCGCTGGGGCTCACCATCGAGATCCTCCTCGCCGACGACCAGAGCTGGGCGCCCGCGGGCACGTCGCTGGCCGCGGTGCAGGTGCTTTCGGTGGACGAGCTTCCCGTGCCGGCGCTCCCGACGATCGCGCAGACCGTTCGTTCGTCGGAGCGGGACACTGCGGAAGAAGGGGACGGACTGATCCGATCGGCCCTCCTGGCCGGGGAACCGGAGATCGAGCTGTGGCGGGCGCCGACGGACAACGACGCCTCCATGATGCATTTCGGCCGTTTCGCCGGCAGCGGCTTCGCGGCGCCGGTCCGCGAGCTGGTGCGGGTGGCCGAGGAGGGTGCTGAGACCGTCGTGGAGGCGCGGTATCGAGCCGACGGCGTGGAGGTCGCCCACACCCGCCGGTTCGGGCGCACGGCCGCTGGCGGACTCGTCGTGCACGAGCGCGTGACCGTCCCGGCCGCGCAGCGCGACCTCCTCCGGATCGGGACCACCCTGCCTCTCCCCGCCGGCTATGACCACGCGGTCTGGCTCGGCGCCGGCCCCCACGAGACGTATCCGGATCGCAGACGGTCCGGCCGGCTGGGCCGCTGGGATGCCGCCATCGACACGCTCCAGGTGCCGTACGTCAAACCGCAGGAGAACGGTTCCCGCGCCGACGTCTGGTTCGTCGAGCTGTCGGGGCCTGGGCGACCGGCCCTCCGGATCCAACTGGATCGGCCGTGTCAGGTCGGTGTCTCCCGGCACAGCACGGGCGAACTGGCCGCGGCCCGGCACTCGTGGGAGCTGCCGCCGTCGACCCGCTCCTTCGTCCACCTCGATGTCGCGCAGCGTGGGCTGGGCACGACCTCGGTCGGGCCCGATGTCCCCGAGGGGTTCCGAGTCGGGCCGGGCACGTATGAATGGACGTGGATGCTCGAGGAGCTTCCAGCGACGTGACGCCGCGGAACGTGCGACGGCGGGCTCAGGTGCCGAGCAGGCGCCCGAGCTCGCCGTCCAGCACGACGCCGATGTCCAACCGGCCCGGATTGACGGCGTCGAAGACCTGGAGGCCCTCCCAGAGGGCGAGGTAGGTCAGCACCCGCGCGTGCAGGTCCGCCGGGATCGGGCCGGTGCCGAACCGTCGGATCGCGTCCTCGAACTGCGTCGCGAGTCGCTCGGCCCGCTCCTGGAAGAACGCGCGGGCCGGGTGACCCTCGGTGGCCGCCTCCGCCGACAGCACCGCGTACAGCTGGACAAGCCCGGGGATCGAGCGGTTGTGCTCGACGAGCGCCGCCATCTGGGCACGCAAGTCCTCCGCGCTCACCCAATCGGCCGAGACGAAGCGCATCGCCTCCTCGTCGCGCCACGCGAGCACCGCGAGCAGCAGCGACGTCTTGTCGCCGAAATGATGGAGCAGCGTCGAATGGTCGATCCCGGCGCTCCGCGCGATCGCCCGCAGGGACGCGCCGTGGTAACCCTGCTCGGCGAACGCGGAAGCGGCACGATGCAGGACGTCCTCCCGCGTCGCCCGGCCGTTCGCATACCCGCCCGGGCTCTTACGGCGTGCTTCGTTCGGCACGACCTCACCACTCTCGCTCTGAAGCGCGCCGTCGGGCGCGCTCCACTAACGCTAGAGGATTTCGAGTTCCTCGACCTCCGGGCTGGCGAGCGTCTTCTCGATGGCACGGATCAGGTCCGGCGGCAACTCATTCGTCATCGCGACGGTGTCGGGGAGGACCGACAGGGGCCGCTGACCCGACTGCCACCAGTCACCCGACCATGAATCCCGCGATTCGTCACGAATCTGTGCGGACTACGTGGTCGACTTCACAGGGCCGTCGTCTGCGGGCGAAACACCTTGCGATAGGCGCCCGGCGTGACGCCGAGGACGTGTCCGAACTGCGATCGAAAGTTGCTCGTGGTGGGGAACCCCGTTTGCGCAGCGATCCGGTCCACCGTGTGGTCGGTGGTCTCCAGCAGTTCCTGTGCGTGGCGGATGCGCACACCAGATACCCATTGCATCGGGCTCTGCCCCGTCTCGTCCTTGAATCGGCGTGTGAGCGTGCGGGTGCTCAGGCCCGCTGCTGCAGCGATGTCCGCGAGTGTCAGGTCGCGATGCGCGTTCGCCTCGATCCACGAGAGGGCCTGTCCAAGAGTGGACGTCCGAGAGGTCGGGCGATTGCGGACGATGTACTGGGCTTGCCCTCCTGGGCGGTGCAGGGGAGCGACTGCGAGGCGGGCGGCGTCCGCCGCGACCGCTGTTCCGTAATCGCGCTGCACGATGTGCAGACACAGGTCGAGGCCGGACGCTGCGCCGGCGGAGGTCAGCACGGTGTCGTCGTCGGTGTAGAGCACGTCCGGGTCGAGTCGGACGCGTGGGAACCTCGACGCGAACTCTTCCGCGGCGACCCAGTGGGTCGTCGCAATCCGGCCGTCGAGCAAGCCGGCCTCCGCGAGCGAGAATGCACCGACGCAGATCGACGCGATCCGCGTCCCTCGCTCCGCCGCGGCCCGCAACGCGGAGAGGACGACCGCCGGAGTCGGTACGGTCGGGTCGTTCCTGCCCGGCACGATGATGAGGTCGGCGCGTTCGAGTGCGTCCAAGCCCTCGTCGATCGCAAGCGTCAACGGCCCAGCCTGGACCGACGTCTCGTGGCTGGCGACGAGCAGCCGGTAGCCGGGCCTCCCGTCCGGCAGGCGAACGCGTCCGAACGTCTCGATCGGCGTGGCCAGATCGAACGCAATAGTGTCCGGGAGAGCGAGCACGACAACCGTGTACATGCCTGAACAATAGCCGATAATGCGTGTGGCTTGATTCAGGCGAAACATGTCCAGATCGCCGTGGCTTCGAGCGCCTCCGATGACGAGGATGAGGAGAGCGTCCGATGAAAGGAACCCCCATGCCCCACCCACGCGCCCAGTTCGTGCTCTTCGATGGATTCGATCCGCTCGATGTCATCGCCCCGTTCGAGGTGCTCACCGCGGGCAGTGAGTTCTTGGGCGGAGCGTTTGCCGTGGAGCTGGTCAGCGCGAGCGGACCGGGCGTCGTGGGATCCGGGACACCGCAGATTTCTCTCACGGCGGCCGCCGCGCTCGATCCCGACGCACCCGGCTTCGTGCTCGTCCCCGGAGCGGTCGGCCCGGTCGACGGCGATCCCGACGCCGGAGACGAGACCATCCCCGTGCTCCTGGCGCGATTCGCGTCGAGCGAGGCGATGCCCGTGATCGCTCGTGCCGTCGCGAACCCGGACGTCATCGTCGCGGCCTACTGCGGCGGCTCCCTTGCGCTCGCGATGGCCGGCCTCATCGAAGGGCGCACCGCGACCACACATGTGCTCGGACTCGACATGCTCGACGCCACCGGCGTGAAGGCCGTTCGTGCGCGCGTGGTGGACGACGGCGACCTCATCACCGGTGGCGGCGTCACCTCAGGCCTCGACGTCGCCCTCTACCTGCTCGAACGCGAGTTCGGCTCCACGACCGCGCACGCTGTCGAGGAGTTGTTCGAGTACGAGCGGCGCGGCGTCACCGTGAAGAGCGAGCGTCAGTTCGCGGCCTGACGGCTATCGGATCCACGGAATGGAAGACACGAGTACACGAATGAACACCATCGCCGGAACCTGGCTGCTGCGGATGAAGACCCCCGTCGGCACCATCGAGGCCGAGTACCGCTTCGAGGATGAGGGCGGGGTGATCCGCGCCAGCGCGAGTGGCGGAGGCGAGACCACGGCACTCACCGACATCGCCGCCGAGGACAGTCCGGACGGTCAGCACGTCGCCTGGCGCCAATCGATCACTCGGCCGCTCCGGCTCGACCTCGAGTTCGACGTCACCGTCGACGGCGACGCGCTAGCCGGCGAGTCCCGGGCCGGACGGCTACCGCGCACGCGCGTCACGGGAGAGCGGATCACCGCGTGAGCGCGTTCCTGCTCTCCGTCCATGTGCTTGCGGCGATCCTGACCATCGGGCCGGTCGCCATCGCCTCGAGCATGTTTCCCCGATTCGCGCGCCTCGCCCTGGCCACACCCGATGATCCGAAGAAGGTCGCCGTGGTGCGCATCCTGCACCGCATCACACGCGTCTACGCGGTGATCGGAGTGCTCGTGCCCGTGTTCGGGATCGCCACCGGCGCGAGCATCGGCGTCCTCGGTGACACGTGGCTGATCGCGTCGATGATCCTCACCGCGGTCGCGGCCCTTCTGCTGGCCGCGGTCATCCTGCCGTACCAGACGCGGATCGTTCGCTCCCTCGACGGGAGCGCGGGAGACGTGCGCACCCCGGTGCTCGAGAAGGTCGCCGGCCGACTCGGAATGCTGACAGGTGTGTTCAACCTGATCTGGGCGGTCGTCGTCGTCCTGATGATCTCCCGGCCGGGCTCGACAACGGGAGTCGGACTATGAGTCGACGGCGCATCCTGGAGATCGTGGGTTGGGCGGAGCTCGCCACGCTCATTCTGATGCTCGCCAACCTCTTCACCATCCACCTTCCGGAGGTGTCACGCGTTCTCGGCCCCGTGCACGGACTTGCGTACACCGCCACCGTCATCACCGCGATTCTCGTCCGAGACGGGTCGCACCGGGTCTGGCTGCTCGCGCTCATACCCGGTGTCGGGGGCCTTCTTGCGTCCCGTGCCGCGCCTGCGCAACATCTGGATCGTCGGCTCTGGGACGACGAGCTGTGAGGTTCGACCGCTGGTCGTTCTCGCACCCGCAGCGGCCGCTCCGGTCCCGGTGCGGTCGTCGGTGGGCAGGCAGATGGTGAGAGAGATGTGCGGGGGTCAGACGAGAGTGTCTTCCGTCTTTCCCTCGTGTTGTTCCGAGAAGTCCATCACCGGGGGCCGGCGCCGGAAGCCGCGGGTGAGGATCGCCAGGTAGATCGCACCGGCTGCCATCCAGCTCAGGCCCACGATGAAGGTCGTCGCGGTCAGCGAGGTCCAGAGCCAGACCGTGAGAAGGAAGCCGACCGCCGGGAGGAGCCCGTAGCGCAGCCACTCCCGGGTGGACGGCGTCTCACGGCCGCCCTTCGGGAACAGATGCGTGCGGATCACCGAGAGGTTCACCATCGAGAACGCGGCCAGCGCGCCGAACGAGATCATCGTCGCGGCGACGTCCAGCGTCAGCACGAGGGCCAGCAGCGACACGATCGACACCGCGAGCGCCGCCACCCAGGGGGTACGGAAGCGCGGGTGCAGCTTGCCGAAGATCGCCGGGAGCACCCGGTCACGTCCCATCGCGTAGATGATGCGCGACACGCTCACCTGCGTCGTCATCCCCGATCCGAACGCTCCGACCACATAGACCGCGACGAAGAACGAGGTGAGGAAGCTGCCGCCCACCTTGGCCATCAGGTCGACGCCGGCCGAGTCGACGCTCTGGAAGGCGTGCCAGTTCGGGAAGACCAGGGCGCCGAGCCAGGAGACGACGATGAAGATCGCGCCGCCGACGAGCGTCGTGATCACGATCGCGCGCGGGATGTCGCGCTTGGGGTTCTTGGCTTCCTCCGACAGCGTGGAGACCGCGTCGAAGCCGAGGAATGAGAGGGCGAGCACGGCGGCGCCGGCGAACACGGGGCCGAGGCCGCCCTTGCCGGGCAGGAACGGCTCGATCAGGCTCGGCGTCGCGGCGGATGGGTTCGTGGTCAGCTCCTTGATCGCGAGGACGGCGAACACCACGACAAGCAGCACCGACAGCGCGACGATCGCGATGTTCAGCTTGTTGACCAGCGTGATGCCGAGCAGATTGAAGAGCAGGACGAGCAGCAGCGAAGCGAGCGCGAACACCCACTGTGGTACCTCGGGGAACTGCGTGTTCAGGTAGATGCCGATCAGCAGGAAGTTGATCATCGGCAGGAACAGGTAGTCGAGCATCAGCGTCCACCCGGTCAGGAAGCCGATGTGGCCGCCGAACGCCTGCTGCGTGTAGGTGTACGCCGAACCGGACACCGGGTAGCGGCGCGCCATCGCGCCGTAGCTCAGCGCCGTGAACATCATCGCGATCAGCGCGACGACGTATGCGGACGGGAGGTGGTTGTCGGTCGTCTCGGTCACGATCCCGTAGGTCGTGAACACGGTGACGGGCGCCAGGTAGGTGAGTCCGAACAGCACGAGGGCGGTCGGGCCGAGCGCGCGCTTGAGATGCGGCTGGGCGGGCAGGTCGGTCGTGGTCATGTCTGCGTGCCTTCTCTTCGTCGAGGGGGTTGCGTGGGTGGGTATCAGGGGGGAACGGGTCGGGGATGGACGGGGGGCGATAGTGCGGGTGGGTCTTCAGGCGGCGCGGCGCACGCCGGCGACCCAGGTGCCGAGCACGCGGACGCCGCGCAGATCGTGCGGGGCCACGGCGCGCGGGTCGCGGTCGAGCCAGACGAGGTCGCGTCCGGCGTCGGCGAACGCCTGGTGGGCGACGCCGACCGAGTAGGAGTCCAGCGCGTCAGAGAGCGTGATGCGCTCGGCCGGAGTCCAGCCCGACGCGGGGACGCCGGCCGCGGTCTGCCGGGTCACGGCGGTCGCGACGCCGGGGCGCCAGTCGTTGTCGCTGACCGGCCAGTCGCTGCCGAACGAGATCCGCGCCGAGTCGTGCAGGGTGCGGATCGGGTACTGGAGGAGCTCGCGCTCCGGGCCGATCCGCGGCAGCGTCAGGTCGAGCATCATCGGGTCGAGCTGGGCCCACAACGGTTCGAAGTTCGCGATCGCGCCCAGCCGGGCGAAGCGCGGCAGGTCGGCGGGGTCGGCCAGCTGCACGTGCGCGATGACGGGACGGCGGTCTCGCGGACCGTTCTGCTCCTCGACCTGCTCGAACACGTCGAGAGCGGTGCGGCAGGCGGCGTCGCCGATCGCGTGGAAGTGCAGCTGGAAGCCGAGGCGGTCGAAGGTCACGGCCGCGGCGGCGAGCTCGGCCGCATCCCAGTTGACCATGCCGCGGTCGCCGGGGACGTCGGTGTAGTCGTCCAGCATCGCCGCCGTGTGGTTCTCGACGACGCCGTCGACGAAGACCTTGACGGTCGCGGCGGTGAGCAGCGGGTCGTCCAGTTCCTCCACGCGGCGGCGGGCCTCCACGAAAGCGGGGACCTGGTCGCGCCAGCGCAGCGGGTCGGCTCGCAGGGCGAGATTCACCCGGGTGGCGAGATGGCCGCGGGTGGAGGCGTCGAGGTAGGCCTCGACCTCGGCGGGCTCGACCCAGGCGTCCTGGATCCACGCGATCCCGAGGGAGGCGTACTCCTCGGTCGCGAGCCGCAGCGCCTCGACGCGCTCGTGGTGCGGGCGCCCCGGCTCGACCGGGAGCAGCAGGTCGACCGCTCCGGGCTCCTGGAGGATGCCGAGCGGGCTGCCATCCTCGCGGCGCGGGATGCGCCCGAGCGGCGGCTCGGGGGTGTCGGCGTCGATGCCAGCGCGGCGAAGGGCTTCCGAGTTGACCCAGACGGTGTGATAGTCCCAGGCGCGGAGCACGACCGGACGGTCGGGGACGGCCTCGTCGAGCCAGCGCGAGTCGAACAAGCCGTCGGGGGCGAGCGTCGCGTCGTAGCTGGCGCCGTAGATCCACTCCTGCTCGGGGTGCTCGTCGGCCCAGCGCTTGACGCACGCGACGATCTCGGCGACGCTGCCGCAGGCGCGCACCTGGGGCCCGAGCTTCTCGAGGCCGCCCTGCAGCGGGTGGGCGTGGCCGTCGCCGAACGCCGGGGCGAGCACGCCTCCGGCGAGGTCGACGACACACTCGGCATCGCCGTGGAGCGCCTCGGCCTCCGGTCCGGTCGCGATCCACGTTCCGTCGCCGTCGATCGCGAGTGCCGTCGTCGCCGCGGCGTCCGCTCCGTACCCGTCGAGGATCGTCCCGTTCAGGAACACCGTCGCGCCCATCCCACCTCCGTGTGGTTCCACAAAATGAATGACGTTCTTTTATTTCGTCAGATACTAGGGTGTGAACGTGCCCCAGGGGAAGAGCAACGGCGAAATCGATCGCCCGGCGCGTCGCGTCGGGCGCCCGACCACGACCGTGCTGACCCGCTCGCTGATCGCCGAGGCGGCGCTCCGGCTGCTCGACGAGAGCGGCGCGGACGGCTTCACGATGTCCCGGCTCGCGCAGGCCCTCCGGGTGCGGCCCAGCGCCCTCTACAACCACGTCGACGGCAAGGAGGACGTGATCGCCGGTGTCCGCGAACTCATCAGTGACCGGATCGACGTGAGCGCCTTCGCTACGGAGCCGTGGGACAAAGCGATGCAGCAATGGGCCTACTCGTACCGGGTCGCGTTCGCGACGCACCCGCCGACGATTGCGCTCCTCGCCACACTCCCGGTCAGGGGAGCGCGCCGCACACTGCGCATGTACGACACGGTCGTCGCGGCGATGGTGCGGGCGGGATGGCCGGAGGAGGAAGTGCTGTCGACGATCGTCGCGGTCGAGTCGTTCATCCTCGGCTCGGCGCTCGACGCGGTCGCCCCGGGCGACATGTTCGACCCGGCCGGAGAAGAGGCACGTGTTCCCTCGTTCGCCTCCGCCTACGCCGCCCGAGCGGCGGCGATCGGAGCCACGCCGCCGGCTGACGGAGCCTTCGCGATCGGACTGCACGCGATCCTGGACGGGCTGCGCGCCCGATTCGGTGAGATCACAGCGGGGCACTCGGAGGGCCGATTCGGCCCGGGTGGGAAAGCGGCAAAGGCCCCGACCTCTGCGTAATCACGCGGATCTCGCTGCCTTCGTCGTCTTATGACATTGGCGGAGAATGGGGGATTCGAACCCCCGGTGGACGCGGCGCGCGCACCCCGCGGCGCAAATGGGAAACTGGCGGAGAATGGGGGATTCGAACCCCCCGGTGGACGCTGTGCGCGCACCCCGCGGCGCAAATGGGAAACTGGCGGAGAATGGGGGATTCGAACCCCCGAGGGCTTGCACCCAACACGCTTTCCAAGCGTGCGCCATAGGCCACTAGGCGAATTCTCCTGGGTTGCCTCCGCCTTGCGGGCGACGGCTCACAATATCTTAGCGGACGCCGGAGGTGGCGTTGTGCACGGCCTCCCAGCCGGAGCCGCTAGACTGTTTCGCGGCTCCCCACGTGGCGCCATCCAGGCCAACTCCCCCAGGGCGGAAACGCAGCAAGGGTAACCGGGCTCTGGCGGGTGCGTGGGGGGTCTTTTTCGTGTTCGGGGCCGGGCGGTTCGTGTTCAGGATGGCATGATCCGCGCCGCGTAGAGTGTGGGCAGCACTGCAGCTTTCCAACACCCTCCAGACTGTTCTACGCTTTGTAGAATGACACTCCGACGAGTCGAGGTGCGCGCATGACCGAGCAGGTATCCGTGGAGCACGGGATCGCCGAGCTGGCGTCCGAAGCGTATGTCGTCGGCTTTCCGCTCGTGTTCGATCTCGAACAGGTCGACCGCGTCACGCGGGTGGGGCTCGGGGCTGTGCCGCCGACGCCGTACAACAGCTTCGGCCACGCCCGCACCCTCGCCGGCCCTGAGACCGAGTTCGTCTCGGTCAACAACGACACCGTCTACTCCATCGCGCAGCTCGACCTGGGCGTCGGGCCGCTGCTGCTCGAGGTGCCCGCGACCGGCGACCGCTACTACGTGCTGCAGTTCGTCGACGCCTGGACGAACAACTTCGCCTACGTCGGCACGCGCGCGACCGGCTCCGCCGCCGGCCGGTTCCTGCTGGTCCCGCCGGAGGGCGAAGGCGAGGGCGAGGCGGCCGACGCCGACGGCGCGACCGTCATCCGGTTCCCGACCCGCATCGGCACGATCGTCGGTCGCTGGGCCGTCGCGGGGGAGGACGACCTCCCGGCCGTGCACGCCCTGCAGGATGCGCTGACGCTGACGCAGACCCGCGAGTCGTTCGCGCCTGGCGCCGGCGTGCCGGAGGTCGCGCCCGCCCCGAGCGAGGCGCTCACCTTCTTCGAGCGGATGCGGGTGTGGTCGCAGGCCTTCCCGCCCGCCGAGCACGACAGGCGGACGCTCGCGACCTACGCACCGCTCGGGCTCGCCGGCCCGACCCCGGCCGCCGATCTTCCCGAGGACGTCCGCGACGCGCTCGAGGAGGGCTACGCCGTCGGCAAGCAGGCGCTGGAGTCCTCGCTGCACACCGCCATCCCGCCTGTCGACGGCTGGCAGGTGAACCTCCACGTCTTCGACTACAACGTCGACTTCTTCGAGGTGGGCGCCATCGACAGCCCGGCCTGGCAGCTGCCCGACCCGACGACCCGCTACGCGCACCGCGCTGCGGCGGCGCTCGGCGGGCTCTGGGGCAACCACGGCTACGAGGCGGCGTACTTCCCGACCTACGTGGACGCCGACGGGGAGGCCCTGACCGGTGAGCACGAGTACCGCCTGCGGCTGCACCCCACCCCTCCGGTCGGCGCCTTCTGGTCGGTCACGATGTACGACCTCCCGCAGTACTACCTCGTCGACAACCCGATCGGGCGCTACTCGCTGGGCGACCGCACGCCGGGGATCGTGTACGACGCCGACGGCGGCCTCACGATCACGATGAGTGCCGCGCGCCCCGCCGACGACACGGCGGTGGCCAACTGGCTTCCCGCTCCGCAGGGCGCGTTCCGGCCGCTGCTGCGGCTCTACGCGCCGGGGCCGGCGGTGCTCGACGGCAGCTATCGGCTCTCGCCCATCGAGCGGGTCGCGACAGACGACCACGCCGGCCACGCCGACCACGCCGACCACGCAGGCCTGGCCGTCTCCGACGACCACCGAGACCACGACACCACACCGCCGATCGACGAGGAGACCCGCTGACCGTGGCCCGTTCGCTCTACATCACCTCCGCGGAGGGGCACACCGGCAAGTCCACCGTCGCCCTCGGCGTGCTCGAATCGCTGCGGCACTCCGTCGGCCGCGTCGCCGTGTTCCGGCCGATCGCGCGCTCGGCCGTCGAGCGCGACTATGTGCTCGAGCTGCTGCTCGACCGGGTGAGCGCCGACCTCACCTACGAGGAGGCCATCGGTGTCACCTACGAGGACGTGCACGCCGACGCCGACGCCGCCCTGGGCGAGATCGTGCGGCGGTTCCGGGCGGTGGAGGCGCGCTGCGACGCTGTCGTGATCCTCGGCTCCGACTACACCGATGTCGGCAGCCCCACCGAGCTCGGGTACAACGCCCGCATCGCCGCGAATCTCGGAGCGCCGGTTCTGCTGGTGCTGGGCGGACGCATCGGCCAGGGCTTCGGTGAGCGGCTCGGCCAGGCCGACCCGCGCACGCCGGAGGATCTGCGGCAGCTGGCCGAGCTCGCCCTCGCCGAGCTGCGCGACGAGCACGCCGGTGTGGTCGCGGTGATCGCGAACCGGGCCGATGCCGACCGGCTCGACGAGATCGTCGCGGCCGTCGCCGAGGCGGTCGCCGGCGCCGGCACAGCGGTCGCGTCGGGGCCGGAGCTGCCCCCGGTGTGGGCGATCCCGGAGGACGCCTTCCTGGTGGCGCCCAGCATCCGCTCGATCATGGAGGTCACGGGAGCCACCCTGATCGGAGGGGACGAGGAGCTGCTCGCGCGAGAGGCCCTCGGGGTCGTCGTCGCCGGCATGTCGATGAACCACGTCCTCCCGCGTCTCGTGGAGGGCGCGGTCGTCGTGGTGCCGGGAGACCGCACCGAGGTGCTGCTCGCCGTCCTGATGGCGAACTCGTCCGGCACCTTCCCGTCCATCGCCGGCATCGTGCTCAACGGCGGCTTCGACCTCCCGGAGCCCATCGAGCGGTTGCTCTCCGGACTCCGTTCGCCGCTGCCGATCGTGCGCACCACCCTGGACACCTACGAGACCGTCGTGCGCATCACGCACGCCCGTGGCCGGTTGGCCGCCGACTCGCAGCGCAAGTACGACACGGCGCTCGCCCTCTTCGAACGGTTCGTGGACGCGGACCGCCTGCTGGCCCTGCTCGACGTCTCTCGGCACCAGGTGGTCACGCCGTTGATGTTCGAGTACGACCTCATCGAGCGCGCTCGCGCCGCCGACAAGCACATCGTGCTGCCGGAGGGCGAGGACGACCGGATCCTGCGTGCCGCCGCCACTCTGCTGTCGCGCGGGGTCGCGCGGCTGACGATCCTCGGCGAGCCGTTCGAGGTGCGCTCACGGGCGATCGAGCTCGGCCTCGACCTCAGCAGGGCGGAGGTGCTCAGCCCGTTCGACGACGTCCTGCGGCTCCGCTTCGCGAACGAGTACGCGAAGCTCCGTGCGCACAAGGGCATCACCGTGGATCAGGCGGCGGACACGGTCACCGACGCCTCCTACTTCGGCACGATGATGGTGCATCTCGGCCTCGCCGACGGCATGGTCTCCGGGGCGGCGCACACGACGGCGCACACCATCCGGCCCGCCTTCGAGATCATCAAGACGCGCCCGGGCGTGTCCGTCGTGTCCAGCGTCTTCCTGATGGCGCTGGCCGACCGGGTGCTGGTCTACGGCGACTGCGCCGTCGTGCCGGACCCGACGGCCGAGCAGCTGGCCGACATCGCGGTCTCGTCCGCGCGCACGGCCGAGCAGTTCGGGATCGACCCGCGCGTCGCGATGCTGTCGTACTCGACGGGCGACTCGGGGGCGGGCGCGGATGTCGACAAGGTGCGCGCGGCGACGGAGCTCGTGCGCGAGCGAGAGCCGCAGCTCGCCGTCGCCGGCCCGATCCAGTACGACGCGGCGGCCGATGCGGCCGTCGGAGCGGCCAAGATGCCCGGCTCGGAGGTCGCCGGACGCGCGACGGTGTTCATCTTCCCCGACCTCAACACGGGCAACAACACCTACAAAGCGGTGCAGCGGAGCGCGGGCGCGGTCGCGATCGGACCGGTGCTGCAGGGGCTCCGCAAGCCGATCAACGACCTCTCCCGCGGCGCGACGGTCGACGACATCGTCGACACGGTCGCGATCACCGCGATCCAGGCGGCGCTCTCATGAGCGCCGTGCTGGTGGTCAACAGCGGCTCGTCGTCGCTCAAGTACCAGCTGATCGACGCCGCGAGCGAGGAGGTGCTGGCCTCCGGGCTGATCGAGCGCATCGGCGAGCCGTCGGGACACCTCCGGCACACCGGGCCGCGCGGCAAGTGGGAGACCACACTCGCGATCCCGGATCACACTGCGGCTTTCCGGGTGATGCTCGACGCGTTCGGGGCGGAGGGGCCGAGCCTCGACGACCATCCGCTCGCCGCGGTCGGTCACCGGGTGGTGCACGGCGGCAAGCGCTTCTTCGAGCCGACCATCGTGACGCCGCTGGTCGAGATCAACATCGAAGACCTCGCCGACCTCGCTCCGCTGCACAACCCCGCCAACCTGCAGGGCATCCGGGCTGCGAAGGCGGCCTTCCCCGACGTGCAGCACGTCGCCGTCTTCGACACCGCGTTCCACCAGACCCTCGCGCCGGAGGCCTACACCTACGCGATCGACGCGGCGCTGGCCGAGAAGCACCGGGTGCGCAGGTACGGGTTCCACGGAACCTCGCACAAGTACGTGTCCGGAGCGGCGGCGGAGTTCCTCGGCCGCCCGCTCGGCGAGCTGAAGCAGATCGTCCTCCACCTCGGCAACGGCGCGTCCGCGTGCGCGGTCGACGCGGGCCGGTCGGTCGACACCTCGATGGGGATGACGCCGCTGGAGGGACTCGTGATGGGCACCCGGTCCGGCGACCTCGACCCCGCGGTGCTCGTGCACCTGGCGCGGCGCGCCGGCCTCGGGATCGACGACCTCGACGAGCTGCTCAACCGCCGCAGCGGCCTGCTCGGACTCTCCGGCCACGGTGACATGCGCGACGTGCGGCATGCCGCGGAGTCGGGGGATGCCGCCGCACGACTGGCACTCGACACGACGGTGCACCGGCTCAAGCACTACATCGGCGCCTACACGGCGTTGCTCGGCGGCCTGGACGTGCTGACCTTCACCGCGGGCATCGGCGAGAACGACTGGAGGCTGCGCGCCGAGGTGTGCACGGGGCTCGAGGCACTGGGCATCCGGCTCGACCCGGAGCGCAACGCCGCCGGTTCGAGCGACGCCAGGCGCATCTCCGCCGACGACTCCCGCGTGACCGTGCTCGTCGTCCCCACCGACGAGGAGCTCGAGATCGCGCGCCAGTCCCTGCAGGCGGTCGGCGCGGGCTGAGCGGGCAGGTGCGGCATGCGGCGGCGCGGCGGCGGGGCCGGGCGGGTCGGAAGGGCCGGCCGGGTGGCCTCACTGCGCGCCGCTGTGGCGAACGCCGTCGTCGCCGGCCTTGCCCTCGTCGCGGCCCTGAGCGGGTGCGCCGCCGGGGCGGGTCCGACCGGACCGCGATTCGTCACTCCGCCGCTGATCCGGTTCAGCTCGGTGCTCTGGCCCGTGCCATTGCAGCTGATCGGTGCGCAGCCCGGCGCCCGGCTGCGGATCACGGCCACTCTCAGCTCGGCACGCGGCACCTGGACCTCGGGCGCCACCTACGACGTCGGAGGTGACGGGACGATCGACTTCGCCCACGACCGGCCGCAGCTCGCCCCGTTCACGCAGCCCGACTCCGCCGGGCTGTTCTGGTCGTTGCGCGGCCCGTCGCTCGGGCCCGAGGACCTCGCGCAGCAGTGGATGCGCGACGCGAGCCCGGTGACGCTGACCGCGTCCGACGGCGATCGCGTCGTCGCCCGCCGCACCTTCCAGCTCCAGGGTCTCGCGACCACCTCGCACACCGCAGCGGTCTACACGCACGATCTCGGTCCGGAGGGCGTCGGCAGCCAGCCGCCGCCTCACGAGACCCACGAGGACGAGCAGGTCGGCACCTTCTGGAGTACCGCCTCCGTCGAGAGACCGGTCGGGCCGGCCGTGCTGATGTTCGACGACCCGTCGCCCGGAGCATCGTCGGCGTTCACCGCCCCGGTGCTCTCGCAGTTCGGGGCGTCGGTGTTCGTCATCCCCGTCAGCTCACCCGACGGCGTGCACGTCTCGACCGTGATCGACAGCGGAACCGTCGCGGCGGTGCTCGATTGGCTCGACCACCGCACCGGCGTCGACGCCCGGCACGTCTTCGCCTTCGGGACCGGCGCGGCCGAGCAGCTGGCCGTGTGGGCGGCCACGACGTTCCCGGGCCGGCTGCACGGGCTGTTCGCCGGTGGTGGGGCGCCGGCGCTGCTGTGCCTGGCGGGATCGAGCGCGTCACCGGTCTTCGCCGGGAGCGTCGGCCTGCCGTGCGAGCGCGAGCCCGGGCCGGCGACGACGCCTCCGTCGATCCAGGAGGTCGCCGGACCGGTCGTGCTGGCCTGCGGCCGCGACGACGAGGTGTTCCCTCCCGCCTGCGACGACCTCCGCTCGCTCGCACAGACGCGGACGCTGCGCGCCGGCGACGAGCTGCTCATCCAGGCGGGCGCGGCGCATGCCGTGACCGTCCCGCCCGGTCTCCCGATCGCGTTGCCGTCCGCGCGCGGCCCGTCCGGGGCCGACGCGCAGTCGACCGAGGGCGCGCGCATCGCGTTCTGGAACGCCGTGGGGCAGCAGCTGCTGCGGGCGGTGCTCTCGTGAACGGGCGCGCGGGGCGCCGACGCTTCCCGAGCGCAGCAGCGGCGGTGATCGCGGCCGCCGTGGCGCTCTCCGGCTGCGTGACAGCATCGGCCGGCGGCGCTCGGATCGTCGTCGCGCAGTTCGGCAACGCGACGGACGACCCCGTCGTCATCTCGCTGACAGGGCTGCGGCCGGGACAGGACGTCCTCCTGACCGCGACGGCGACGACGCCGGCGGGGGAGTGGAGGTCGCGGGCCCTGTACGCGGTGCCGCCGACCGGTGCCGTCGACACCGCGTCCCAGCAGCCGATCACCGCCCCCTACGTTCGCCCGGACGCCGCCGCGCTGCTCTGGAGCATGAGCGGCCCCTCGGTGAGCCAGGCCGACCTGAAGCGCGCCTGGGCCGAGGGACCGGTGCGCATCGAGCTGACCGCTCGACAGCAGGGGGTGGAGGTCGCGACGACGCAGGTGCAGCGCTCGGCGCTGGCCGCGCAGAGCGTCGAGCGCGAGGTGAGCGTCGCCGATCTCGCGCGGGACGCCACGGCGACGGGCGACGCCGTGCCGCCCGCGAACGGTCCTGGCCTGCGGGTCGGGACCCTGTACACGCCTCTGCCGACGCTGGTCCATCCGCGGCCGGCGGTGCTGCTCATCGACGGCGACGACGATGCGGCCTCCGGGGCGTTCGCCGCGCGCAGGATCGCGGCGATCGGTTTCCCCGTGCTGACGCTGCCCGCGTTCGGGCCGGAGGGTCAGCTCCCCGGTTCGGCAGCGCTCTCCGTGCAGACCTTCGATGCCGCGCGCGCCTGGCTGGCGCGGCGGCCGGGCGTCGACCCCCGGCGCATCGTCGTCTACGGAACGGGGCCCGCCGCACCGCTGGCGCTGTGGTTCGCGGTGGCCGAGCCCGGTGCGATCTACGGTGCCGTCTCCGCCAGCGGCCCGACGGCTGAGCTGTGCGCGTCGGCGTCCGGTGCGCCGTCGCTGCTCGACGACGGCAGGCCGGTCCCGTGCGCAGACCCCGCCCGGACGATCGCCGACACGCCCATCCTGCCGCTCGGCCGCATCCCCGGGCCGCTGCTGCTGGCCTGCGGCACCGCGGACGAGCTGCTGCCGAGCGCGTGCGACTGGGTGGCTGCGGGCGCCGCCGCGCGCGGGCCGCGTGCGGCGGGCGAGACGCTCGTCGCCGACGGCTCGGCGGGCGAGTTGAGCGCGCCCCCGGTGATCCCCGTCGGCCTGGGCGACCTCCCGCCGCAGATCGCGCAGGCGACGGAGGACGCGCGCGTGGCATTCTGGTCGCGGGTGACCGCCCTGCTGGAGGGAGCGATCGGGCCGTGAACACTGCGCGGGTCCGCACAGCAGTCCGCCGCGCCCTCGCGGCGCTGGCCGGCGTCGCCCTCGCAGCGGTCGCGCTGACGGGCTGCGGCGCGCAGACCGGCGCGACGGGGCCGCGGTTCCAGCTCAGCGCGAACCCCAGCCCCGTCTGGCAGCCAGTCGGCATCCGGATCGTGGCGCTCCCTCCCGGCCAGCAGGTCACCATCCACGCCGCACTGCGCCCCGGCGGCATCTGGACCTCGCAGGCCGTCTACGCCGTGCCCGCCGACGGGGTGGTCGACCTGGCCAGGGACGTCCCGATCGAGGCCCCGTTCACCGGCGCGGACGGGATGGGGCTGTTCTGGACCCTGAGCAGCTCGACCGGCGAGGCGGCGACCTCCGACGTGATGTGGGGCGGTTCGTCGTTCTCCGTCGATCTGCAGGCTTCGGTGGGCGGCCGCCCGGTCGCCGAGACACGCGTGCAGCGCACCGGGCTCAGCCTGGCGGCCCCCGCTCGGGCCGTCTTCGACGACGGGATCACGGGAGACTACTTCCAGCCCACCAGCTCGGCCGAGGGTGTGCGTCCCGGCGTCATCGTGTTCGACGGCACAGATCCCGGCGAGCAGTCCGGGGTCCTCACTTCCGCGACGCTCGCCGCGCTCGGCTTCCCGACGCTCGATCTGTCGACCTACGGTTCGTCGGGGAAGGCCGCTCCGCTCCACAGCCTGCCGGCCGAGACCTTCCTCACCGCACTGCGCTGGTTGCGGTCGCAACCGGGCGTCGACGACCAGCGCATCTTCACCTTCGGCACCTCGCGCGGCGCGCAGCTCGCGCTCTGGGCGGCGGCCGCCTACCCCGGCACCGTGTACGGGGCGATCGCGCCGGGAGGAACGACCGGCCTGATCTGCCCGTCGCCGGTGCCCAGCCCCGCGGTGACGGTGGACGGCGCCTGGGTGCCCTGCACCACGGGGACCCACGATCCGGCTCAGGCCGCCGTGCTCGACATCGAGCGCATCCCCGGCCCGGTGGTGCTCGGCTGCGCCGGGCGCGACGAGGAGCTCACGAACGGGTGCGACTGGCTCGACGCGGCCGCGCACAAACGACCGCCGAGGGAGGGCGACTCCTACCTGCGCGCGCCGGATGCGACGCACCTGTTCTACCTGCCGCCCTACACGCCGTTGCTGCTGCCGGAGCCGCCCGCAGCGCAGCCGACCGAGCGCGCGAGGGAGACCCTGTGGGCAGACATCCTCACGGCTCTGACGGCGCCCTCGTCGGTCCCGGGGCACTGAGGCGGATTGTCGGCGGCGCCAAGTAGCATGTGTGGGTGGTAACCGCTCTGTATCGCCGCTATCGGCCCGACACCTTCGCCGAGATGATCGGCCAGTCTCAGGTGACGGAGCCGCTGATGACGGCGCTGCGCACCAACCGGGTCAACCACGCCTATCTGTTCTCCGGGCCGCGCGGCTGTGGCAAGACCACGTCGGCGCGCATCCTGGCCCGCTGCCTCAACTGCGCGGAGGGGCCGACCGACACCCCCTGCGGAAAGTGCGCGAGCTGCGTCGAGCTCAGCCGCGACGGCGCGGGTTCCCTCGACGTGGTCGAGATCGACGCCGCCAGCCACAACGGCGTCGACGACGCCAGAGACATCCGCGAGCGGGCCATCTTCGCCCCGGCCCGCGACCGCTACAAGATCTTCATCCTCGACGAGGCGCACATGGTCACGCCGCAGGGCTTCAACGCCCTGCTGAAGATCGTGGAGGAGCCGCCGGAGCACGTGAAGTTCATCTTCGCGACCACCGAGCCCGAGAAGGTCATCGGCACGATCCGGTCGCGCACCCACCACTACCCGTTCCGCCTGGTGCCGCCCGCGCAGATGCTCGAGTACGTCCAGGGGCTGTGCGACAGCGAGGGCATGACCGTCGCGCCGGGCGTCCTGCCGCTCGTCGTGCGCGCGGGAGGCGGTTCGCCGCGCGACACGCTCTCGCTCCTCGACCAGCTGATGGCCGGCTCCGAGGGCAGCGTGATCGAATACGAGCGGGCGGTCGCGCTCCTCGGCTACACCCACGCCGCCCTCCTCGACGAGGTCATCGACGCCATCGCCGCCCGCGACGCCGCAGGCGCGTTCGCCGCGGTCGACCGCGTCATCCAGACCGGGCAAGATCCTCGCCGGTTCGTCGACGACCTCCTCGAGCGGCTGCGCGATCTGATCGTGGTCGCCGCGACGAGTGTCGAAGGTGCGGCGGCCGTGCTGCGCGGCGTGCCGCAGGACGAACTCGACCGGATGGGCGTCCAGGCGATGAAGTTCGGGGCGGCCGAGCTCAGCCGCTCCGCCGACATCGTCAACGCCGCGCTGACCGAGATGACCGGGGCGACCTCGCCGCGCCTGCACCTCGAGCTGATGATCGCGCGCGTCCTGGTGCCGTCCAGCGACGACACCGAGCGCGGTGCGCTGGCGCGCGTGGAGCGTCTCGAGCGCCGCGTCGGCGTCAGCGACGCGAGCGGGGCGGACGAGGTGCGTGCGGAGCCGCGCAGTGCGGCTCCTGCTCCGGCCGCCGCGCCCGCTGCGGCTCCTGCTGCTGCGGCTCCTGCTGCTGCGGCTCCTGCGCGTGCCTCGGCCGTCTCCCCGGCGGCCGACGTCGCCGAGGCTGCCGTCCCGGTGCCGGTCGACTCGGAGGCGTCGGTCCCTGAGCCGGTCGCGCCCGCCGCGAAAGCACCGGAGCGCTCCGCGGCTCCCGCGGCTCCCGCGGCCTCCCGTGTCGACGAGCCGGGGCCCGCGGCTCCCGCTGCGGCCGCGCCGGCGCCCATCGGAGCGGTGACGACGCAGCAGGTCAAAGACTCGTGGCCGCAGATCCTCGATGCGGTCCAGCGCGCCAAGCGCAGCGCGTGGATGGTCGTGTTCACCGCCCAGCTGTGCTCGCTCCAGGGCGACGTGCTCACGCTGTCCTTCCCGAGCGACAACGATGTGCAGAGCTTCCGCCAGCCGCAGACGCCGGGCGGCCAGGGCGTGAGCGAGTACTTGCGCCAGGCGATCATCGACATCCTCGGCATCCGGGTCAAGTTCATCGCGCGCGCCGACGGTGCACCGTCCGGCGATGCGCCGGCCCGCCCGAGCGCTGGCGCGCCCTCCGCCCCGGAGGCGCCGACCTGGCCCGGCGCCGACGGTGACCCCGCGGCCGCAGCCACCCCCGCGCGCCCCGCGTCGTCGACCGCTGCGGCGAACGCGTCCTCGGCGTCGCCCGCGCCCGCGTCGCCCGCGCCCGCGTCGTCCGGGCCTGCGTCGCCCGCGAAGCCGGCATCGTCGGCCCCTGTCGAGCCTCCCGCTGCGTCGTCGATCGTGCCGTCCGCGGCGCCGTCCGCAGCCGTCACCGAATGGGCGACGGTCGCGATCCCGGCGTCCGCGCCGGTCGCCGTCGCCACCCTGGAGCGACCGCAGACCAGTGCCGAACGACCTGCCGCACCCGCCGCAGCGAAGTCCACGTCTCCGTCCATGTCCCCGTCGATCGATGATGTGCCGCCGGACGACCTGGAGGCCCCGGAGGAGACGGAGCCCCCGTACGAGTCCGAGGTGCCGGATGAGCCCGCGGGCGACTGGGCGGCCGCCCCGGCCGAGGGCGCCGTGGCGTCCTCACGCCCATCTGCGACCGCGCCGCAGCGTCCCGCCCCCGCAGGAACCCGTCCCGCCGAGCGGCCGGCCGCCGACCGCCCCGCCGCCGAGCGCCAGGCGCCGGAGCGTTCCGCGCCGGCCGCCGGGTCGCGCACTCCGACGTTCCAGGCGCCGCAGCGGTACGGCGAGGCCGTGGTGCGCGAGATCCTCGGGGCGACGTTCGTCGAGGAGCTGCCCGCGCCTCCGTCGCCAGGGATGAGGTAGCGGCGTGTACGAGGGCATCGTCCAAGAGCTGATCGACGAGCTCGGCCGCCTTCCCGGCATCGGTCCGAAGTCGGCGCAGCGCATCGCGTTCCACATCCTGCAGACCGAGAGCTTCGACGTCACCCGGCTGGCCGAAGTGCTTCTCGAAGTGCGCGACAAGGTGCGGTTCTGCGAGATCTGCGGAAACGTCTCCGAGCAGGCGACCTGCTCGATCTGCCGCGACCCGCGGCGCTCGCCCGAGCTGATCTGCGTGGTCGAGGAGGCGAAAGACGTCGTCGCCATCGAACGGACCCGCGAGTTCCGCGGCCTCTACCATGTGCTCGGCGGCGCGATCAGCCCGATCGACGGCGTCGGCCCCGACGACCTCCGGATCCGCCAGCTCATGCAGCGTCTCGCCGACGGCACGGTGCAGGAGGTCATCATCGCCACCGATCCGAACCTCGAGGGGGAGGCGACGGCCACCTATCTCAGCCGGCTGCTGACCACGCTCGAGATCCGGGTCACGCGACTCGCGTCGGGCCTCCCCGTCGGCGGCGACCTCGAGTACGCCGACGAGGTCACGCTCGGCCGCGCCTTCGAGGGCCGCCGCCAGGTCTCCTGAGACGCCACGCCCGTCCACCCCGCCCCCACCTCGCGTCCACACCCCGCGCCGAAGGGCACGTCGTTGCCGCTTTCGGGCCCCGGAGAGGACAACAACGTGCCCCTCGGCGCCCGTACGGGGCTTCGTCACATGGCCGATCCGGCATATCCCCGGCCGGTAGAATGGTCACTCCCGTGAGTTCTGGAGAGCCTGTGGCCCTGATCGTTCAGAAATTCGGCGGCTCGTCCGTCGCGAATGCCGAGAGCATCAAGCGCGTCGCCAAGCGCATCGTCGAGACGCGCAAGGCCGGCAACGAGGTCGTCGTCGCCGTGTCCGCGATGGGAGACACGACCGACGAGCTCGTCGACCTCGCGCACGAGGTCACGCCGATCCCGGCGCCGCGGGAGCTCGACATGCTGCTGACCGCGGGCGAGCGCATCTCGATGGCGCTCCTCGCCATGTCGATCAAGAGCATGGGCTACGACGCCCGCTCGTTCACCGGCAGCCAGGCCGGCATGATCACCGACGCCCAGCACGGCGCTGCACGCATCGTCGACGTCACGCCGGGGCGCATCCAGGACGCGCTCGACGAGGGCGCGATCGCCATCGTCGCCGGCTTCCAGGGCTTCAATCGCGACACCCGCGACATCACGACGCTCGGCCGCGGCGGCTCCGACACCACAGCCGTCGCCCTCGCCGCCGCCCTCGGCGCCGAGGTGTGCGAGATCTACACCGACGTCGACGGCGTGTTCACCTCCGATCCCCGGCAGGTGCCGCTCGCGCGCAAGATCGACAGGATCACCAGCGAGGAGATGCTCGAGCTCGCGGCGGCCGGCGCCAAGGTGCTGCACATCCGGGCCGTCGAGTACGCCCGCCGGCACAACGTGACCCTGCACGTGCGCTCCTCGTTCTCGAACAAAGAGGGCACCTACGTGCTCAACGAAGCAGCGGCGGCCGAGGCCGCCAAGAAGGATGGAACCGTGGAAGAGCCCATCATCTCCGGAGTCGCCACCGACCTGAGCGAGGCCAAGATCACCGTCGTCGGCGTGCCCGACGTCCCGGGCAAGGCGGCGCAGATCTTCAAGATCGTCGCGAAGGCCAACGCCAACGTCGACATGATCGTGCAGAACGTCTCGGCGGCGGCGACCAGCCTCACCGACATCTCGTTCACCCTCCCGAAGTCGGAGGGGCAGCGCGTGCTGCAAGCGCTCACTTCCGAGAAGGACGAGGTCGGCTTCCAGTCGCTGCAGTACGACGACCAGATCGGCAAGCTGGCGCTCGTCGGTGCCGGGATGCGCACCAACACGGGCGTCTCGGCCGCGCTGTTCGAGGCACTCTTCGAGGCCGGCATCAACATCGAGATGATCTCCACGAGCGAGATCCGCATCTCCGTCGTCACGCGCGCCGACACCGTCGCGGAGGCCGCCCGCGTCGTGCACACGGCCTTCGGCCTCGACGGCGACGAGAAGGCCGTCGTCTACGCCGGCACCGGCCGCTAGTTCCGATCGCGGTGCCCGGCTCAGGGGAATGAGCCGGGGCGCCCTCCTGTTCGACACTTCAGACCACGACTCGAAGGAACACACCATGAGCGAGACCACCCCCGGCTTCGACATCGCCGTCGTCGGCGCCACCGGCCAGGTCGGCAGCGTGATGCGCCGCCTGCTGGAGGAGCGCGACTTCCCGGTGAAGAGCATCCGCTTCTTCGCGTCCTCGCGCTCGGCGGGCACGACGCTGCCGTTCCGTGGTGAGCAGATCACCGTCGAAGACGTCGCGACCGCCGACGTCTCCGGCATCGACATCGCGCTCTTCTCTGCCGGCGCCACCGGCTCGAAGGCCGAGGCGCCCCGGTTCGCCGAGGCCGGCGCCATCGTCATCGACAACTCCAGCGGCTGGCGCATGGACCCTGACGTGCCCCTCGTGGTCTCCGAGGTCAACCCGGAGGCCATCGCCGACGCGCGCAAGGGCATCATCGCCAACCCGAACTGCACCACCATGGCGGCCATGCCGGTGCTCAAGGTGCTGCACGAGGAGGCCGGCCTCCAGCGGCTCGTCGTGAGCACGTACCAGGCGGTCTCGGGGTCGGGGCTCGCGGGTGCCGAGGAGCTCGCCGGCCAGATCCGCGCCGCGGTCGCCGACGAGAACCTCCTCCAGCTCGTGCACGACGGCTCCGCCGTGGCGATGCCGGAGCCCGTCAAGTACGTGCGCCCGATCGCGTTCGACGTCATCCCGCTGGCCGGCTCGATCGTCGACGACGGGCAGAACGAGACCGACGAGGAGAAGAAGCTCCGCAACGAGAGCCGCAAGATCCTCGGCCTCCCCGACCTGCTCGTGAGCGGCACCTGCGTGCGCGTTCCGGTCTTCACCGGCCACTCGCTGTCGATCAACGCGGAGTTCGCGTCGCCGATCTCGCCCGAGCGCGCCACCGAGCTCCTCGCCGATGCGCCCGGTGTGCGTCTCACCGATGTGCCGACGCCGCTGGAGGCCGCGGGCCAGGACCCGAGCTTCGTCGGCCGCATCCGCGCGGACGAGGGTGCTCCGGCGGGGCGCGGACTCGCCCTGTTCATCAGCAACGACAACCTCCGCAAGGGCGCAGCGCTCAACGCGGTGCAGATCGCGGAGCTCGTCGCCGAGCGGCTGAGCAGCCGCGTCGCCGGCTGACTCCCGCCGAAGGGCACCCAAACGCCCCTAAAACGGGGTTTTGAGGGCGTTTGGGTGCCCCTCGGCGCCTCGGCGCATCCTCGGCACGCCGCGAGGTGTCTTGATGTCGAGACAGATGCGGGCCGGACGACGGGCGCCACGCGCTGCTCACCGTAGGATTGTCTGGTGAGCACTGATCCCATCGACGTCGTCCTGATCGGCGGCGGCATCATGAGCGCGACGCTGGGCTCCATGATCCAGCGCGTGCAGCCCGACTGGAGCATCCGCATCTACGAGTCGCTGGGCGCCGTCGCCCAGGAGAGCTCCAACCCGTGGAACAACGCCGGCACCGGCCACGCCGCCCTCTGCGAGCTCAACTACATGCCGGAGGCCGCCGACGGCTCCGTCGATCCCGCCAAGGCCATCAGCATCAACGAGCAGTTCCAGCTGAGCCGCCAGTACTGGGCGTCCCTCGTCGCCGCCGGTCACCTGCCCGACCCGCGCACGTTCATCAACGCGACGCCGCACATGACCTTCGTGCGCGGCCGCGACAACATCCGTTACCTCCGCAAGCGCTATGAAGCGCTGAAGGACCAGCCGCTCTTCGAGGGAATGGAGTACTCCGAAGATCCCGCGACGATCGGCGAGTGGACTCCGCTGCTCACCAAGAAGCGCAGCACCAAGCAGCGCATCGCCGCGACCCGGCAGTCCGCGGGCACCGACGTCGACTTCGGCGCGCTCACGCGTGCGCTGTTCGACGACCTCGTCGACAACGGAGCCGAGCTCGCCCTCAACCACCGCGTCCGCAGCATCAAGCGCACGTCCGACGGCCTCTGGCGCATCAAGGTGCGTCACGAGGTCGGCCACACGCCGCACGAGGCCACCGCCCGGTTCGTCTTCGTCGGCGCGGGAGGCGGCGCGCTGCACCTGCTGCAGAAGTCGGGCATCCCCGAGATCAAGGGCTTCGGCGGCTTCCCGATCTCCGGCCAGTTCCTGCGGACGTCCGACCCGAAGATCGTCGCCCAGCACAAGGCCAAGGTCTACGGCAAGGCCGCCGTCGGCGCCCCGCCGATGTCGGTGCCGCACCTCGACACCCGCGTCGTCGACGGCGAGACCTCCCTGCTGTTCGGGCCCTACGCCGGCTTCAGCCCCAAGTTCCTGAAGAGCGGCAGCTGGTGGGACCTCCCCGGCTCGGTGCGTGCGGGCAACCTGGGGCCGATGCTCGCCGTCGCCCGCGACAACTTCGACCTCGTGAAGTACCTGGTCGGCGAGCTGCTCGCCAACCGCGCCAAGAAGATGAAGGCACTGCAGGAGTTCATGCCCACCGCCAAGTCGGAGGACTGGGAGCTCATCACGGCCGGTCAGCGCGTGCAGGTGATGAAGAAGGACCCGAAGCGGGGCGGAGTGCTGCAGTTCGGCACCGAGGTGATCGCCGCTGCCGACGGCTCCATCGCCGGCCTGCTCGGCGCGTCCCCGGGCGCGTCGACCGCGGTCCCGATCATGATCGACCTGCTGCAGACCTGCTTCCCGGACCATTACGCCGGCTGGCTGCCGACCCTGAAGAAGCTGATCCCGACCGTGGGTACGACGCTCAACGATCGTCCGGAGGAGGCCGCGCGCGTGCTCTCCGAGACTGCCGCTGTGCTCGACCTGGCGGATCACCCGGCCGGACAGGTCGCCACGGCCTGACACCCCCTCGCGCCGTCGATCCGTACCGCGCGGTACGGATCGACTGGACAGTCGCGTCGTCGGCCTGTTAGAGTCGGCGACGCTATGAAGTGAGAACCTCCTCTCGTCCCGCGCCCGAGGCGCCGTCGATCGAGTGAGCGACCCCAGAGGTCCTGCGCCGCCCAGCTCTGACTGGTCATCCAAACTGGGCGCTCCGGCACTGCTCATCGACGGAAGTCCGCCCGGCGGGAATCTGCTCCCGTGGAGCGCCCGGAAGGTGGATCTCATGCATACCCTCGCACTCTCTCCGCTGCGCGCCGACGGCATCTCGGTGCGGTACGGCGAACGGCGTGTGCTCTCCGACGTGTCGCTGACCGTTCCGCCCGGCGCCCGCATCGGGCTGATCGGCGAGAACGGCGTCGGCAAATCGACGCTGCTGCGCGTGCTCGCAGGGGCCGAGGCTCCCGACTCCGGCGTCGTCTCGCGGCCGCGTCGTGTCGGCTTCCTCTGGCAGGAGGTGCGCTTCCGCCCGGACGACACGCTCGCCGCCCTGATGGAGGACGCCCTCGCGGAGGTGCGCGCGATCGAGCGCGAGCTGGAGGCCGCGTCGCGCGCTCTGGCGGACGACGATCCGGCTGCCGCGAGGCGCTACGACGAGGCGCTCGGCGCCGCGGAGCGCGCGGAGGTCTGGTCGGCCGAGTCGCGTCGCGACGCGCTGCTCGACGGTCTCGGTGTCGGTGCCATCCCGCTGGCCCGGCGGCTTTCCGAGGTCTCGGGGGGTCAGCGGAGCCGGTTCGCGCTGGCGGCGCTGCTGCTCGGCAGACCCGACGCACTGCTGCTGGACGAGCCGACCAACCACCTGGACGACGCGGCGGCGGCGTTCCTGGAGTCGCAGCTCGTCGCGTGGAACGGTCCGGTGCTCTTCGCGAGCCACGACCGCGCCTTCCTCGATTCGGCGGCCACCGGCCTGCTCGATCTGGACCCGACGCGCACCGGCGCGACCGTGTTCGGGGGAGGCTACAGCGCCTACCTCGCCGAGAAGGCCGCCGAGCGGGCGCGCTGGGAGAAGCAGTACGCCGACGAGCAGGCCGAGCTCGCGGCGCTGAGACACGCGGTCGACGTGACCGCGCGCTCGATCGCGTGGTCGGGCAAGGTGCGGGACAACGACAAGTTCGTCAAGTCGTACAAGGGCAACACTCTCGACCGGCAGATCAGCCGGCGGATCCGCAACGCCGACGGCCGGCTGGACGAGCTGACGAAGGCCCAGGTGCCCAAGCCGCCGAAGCCGTTGGGCTTCACCGGGATCCCCGGGGGGTTCCAGCGTCTGGGCGAGGAGGCCGGATCGCTGTTGCAGGCGGACGACCTCCACGTTCCGGGACGGCTGACACTCGGCCGGTTCGCGGTCGGGGCTGACTCGCGCGTGCTGGTGACCGGGCCCAACGGCGCGGGCAAGTCGACGCTGCTCTTGGTTCTGGCGGGGCGGATCGTCCCGCTCGTCGGGACGGTGCACCGCCGTCGCGGACTGCGGGTCGAGCTCCTCGAGCAGGACGTGCGCTTCGCCGACCTGACGCAGACGCCGCGGCGCATCTACGAACTGGCGCTGGGGGAGCGGCGGGCGGAGTCCGTTCCGCTGTCCGGGCTCGGGCTGATCGCCCAGCGCGATCTCGACAGGGAGGTCGGCGTGCTCTCCGTCGGGCAGCAGCGCCGGCTCGCGCTGGCGCTCATCATGGCGCGGCCGCCGCACGTCTTCCTGCTCGACGAGCCCACCAACCATCTCTCACTCGGTCTCGCGACCGAGCTGGAGGAGGCGCTGGGCGGCTACCCCGGCGCCGTCGTGGTCGCCAGCCACGACCGCTGGTTGCGCGAGCGCTGGAGCGGGGAGGTGGTCGCGCTGTGACGTGGGGCCCACCGCCCGCTTGACGATCATTCGAACATATGTTCGAATAGTTCCATGAGGTGGAGCGGGCAGGAGCTGACGGTGGAGACGCCGTCGGCCCTGCCCGGTCTCGCCCGGCTGAACAACCTGGTGCGGTCCGTGCGCACGCCCGAGTTCGCGGGCATCACCTTCCACGAGATCCTCGCCAAGTCGGCGCTCAACAAGATCCCGGGCGGGGGAGGCCCGATGCCTTTCGGCTGGACGATCAACCCGTACCGCGGCTGCTCGCACGCCTGCGTCTACTGCTTCGCCCGCCCCACCCACAGCTATCTCGACCTCGACCAGGGCAAAGACTTCGACCAGGAGATCATCGTCAAGGTCAACGTGGCCGACGTTCTCCGCACCGAGCTGATGAAGCCGAGCTGGGCGCATCATCCGGTCGCGCTCGGCACCAACACGGATCCCTATCAGCGCGCCGAAGGGCGCTATGCGCTCATGCCGGGGATCATCGACGCGCTCACCGACTCCGGAACCCCGTTCAGCATCCTCACCAAGGGGTCGCTGCTCCGGCGCGATCTCGACCGGCTCGCCGAGGCGTCGAGGCGCGTCCCCGTCGACCTCGCCCTGTCGATCGCCGTCTACGACGACGAACTGCAGCAGTCGGTCGAGCCGGGAACGCCGACGACCAAGGCGCGACTGGCGACCGTCACCGCCGTGCGCGAGCACGGCCTCGACTGCTCGGTCTTCCTCATGCCGATCCTCCCGTACCTGACCGACACGCGCGCCCATCTCGACGAGGCCCTGCGACAGGCGAAGGAGGCCGGCGCCACCAGCGTTCTCTACACGGCACTTCACCTGAAACCCGGGTCAAGGAGTGGTACTACCTGTGGCTCGGGCGCGAACATCCCGAACTGCTTCCGCGGTACCGCACCATGTACGGGCGGGGCACCTACGCGCCCAAGGAGTACCGCGCGTGGCTCGCCGCCCGCATCAAGCCGCTCATTCGCGCACACGGTCTGGAACGCGGGCAAGAAGACCCGCTGACGGGCGGTGTCCGCTCCTCGGCACTCGGCATGCTGCGCGACGCGGAGGGCGAACGGCGAACCGTCGAGCGCGTGGCGCCGCAGGAGGTCGCACCGGAGTCGGCGCTCGTGACGCTCGGCGTCCAGCCGACGCTGTTCTGAGTGGATGCCCGTCGTGGTTCCAGCCGCGGGGTACAACGCGCCTGCGCGCCCGGGGTACACAGCGGCCGGGTGAACTGCCATAATCCCCTCTGGGGCGTCGCGATCGAGCGTCGCCCTCCGGCGGGTTCCGCCGGCCCCCCACTCGCGCCGAAGGAGCCCGGTGTCGCTCGGTCTTCCCAGCCACCTCTCGCGGGCGGCCAACTCCAAGGCGCTGGCCGCAGCGGCTCGGTGGGCGGCTCTGGTGTGCCTGGTGATGGCGGTCGTCAACGTCGTCATCTCGACGGTGGGAGGGACGATCGGCGCGGCCTCCTGGATCAGCACCCTCGTGCTGGTGCCGATGATCCTGCTGCTGCTCCTGCTCGCACGCGGTCGCACGGTGGTCCTGACGGTCGCGTACCTGCTGGTCGGTGCCGCGTGCACGTTCCTGTACGTCTACCTTCTGTTCGAGAGCACACCCGCCTACCGGGACACCAATCTGTTCGTCGTGGCGCTCCCGGTCGTCGCGATGACGCTGGTGGGCGGAACGGGAACCGGTGCGCTCGCGGGGATCCTCTGGGCGACCCTCGGATTCGCGCTCGCGGAGGCCGCCGTGCTCGTGGGGGCGACCGCGGCGGGGCGCGACTTCCGGCCTGACGCGATCTCGCTCGGCGCCTACCTGCTCCTCGTCGGCGTCCTCGCCTTCGACGGGCTCACGCGTGGATCGCGGTCGCGCACCCAGTCGGCCATCCACCGTGCTGTTCGCGATGCCCGACTCGTCGACCTGCGGCGCGAGCTGCTGGCGGAGTCCACCGCAGACCTCCACGACACCGTGCTCAGCGAGCTCGCCGCCATCACCGCGACCGAGCCGGGTGAGCTCCCGCCGCGGCTGCGCGCTCGCATCGAGTCCGACCTGCGCGCGCTCGGCGGGGCGGCCCTCCCCGCAGAATCGGAGCCACCGGCTGGCCAGGTCGACGAGCCCTGGTATGAGAGCGAACTGCGGCGAGCCATCGAGGACGCCCGCGATGAGGGGCTCGCCGTCGATGTCTCCGGCGACAGGGACGCGGTCGCCCGGCTGGCGGACGACTCGCGGCGCGCGGTCGGGCTCGCCGTGCGGCAGTGCCTGGTGAACGTCTTGCGGCACTCGGGCAGCGCGACCGCGGAGGTGGCCGTGTCATCCGGCGACGGGTCGGTCTCCGTCATGGTGGTGGACGGCGGCCGCGGATTCGCGGTGGCATCCGCCGGCGCCGATCGGCTGGGCCTGCGGCAGTCGGTGCACGACCGGATCAGCAAGGTCGGCGGCACGGTGACCATCTACTCGAGCGAGGACGTCGGCACGACCGTGATCATGACCCTGCCGACGGTGGAGAGCGCATGAACACCGTGATCGACGAGACGATCGTGCGCTACCGGTCCGTGCCGGTCGAGCGGACCCCGCAGCGACTGGATCCGCTCGGCGTGCAATCCGCGTGGCTTCTGGTGCCGCTGATCGGTGTCGTTGCGCTGGGGTACGCGGTGTACTCGACGGTGGTGCACCAGGAGCAGCTGCGGAGCCCCGCTCTCGCCGTGTGGTCGCTCGTCGTGTTGACGCTGGCTGTCGCGGTCGCCGCGATCCGCACGCATCCGGGGCTCCCGCCCGTCGGGCTGTGGTCGCATCTCGCCATCGTCGGGGTCGCGCTGTCGTCCGCGGTGCTGTTCGACGCGGCGGTGTGGGGCCACAACCAGCGCATCCAGGACGACTGGGGCCAGATCGCGGTCGCTCTGCTGCTCACCGCGATGCCGCTCTACCGACCGGTGCCCGAGGTGCTCGCGACCGCTGCGGCCTCCGCGCTGGTCCTGGGCGGATTGGCCGCGGCGCAGGCATCGTCGATCATCATCGCCACCCACCCCGCCGTCTACGCGACGGTCGCCGCGTCCCCGGTGTTGGCCCTCGCCTGCGGCGGCGCCGGCTACGCCTGGACGATGACGGGCGAGACCCTGCGTTGGCGGGAGGTCGCCCGCGGCGGCCAGCTCCGATTGGAAGGCGAGTTGAGGCAGGTCGCCAAGCGGATGGTCGCGCAGGAGCGGGCGACCGCGCTCAACGCAGAGGCCGTGCCCTTCCTCACCGAACTGCTGGCCTCTGGTCGGATCACACCGGAAGACCGCGAGCGGGCGCGGATCATCGCGACACGCCTCCGCAGCGAGGCGGTCGAGGCCGTCGACCGGAGCTGGCTGGCGGAGACGGTGGATCTGGCGCTCGCTCGCCGTGGCGCCGTGGACGAGCAGGAGCGTTGGTCGCGTGTCGAGGATCCCGATCGGCTCGACCGGGTGCTGAGCGAGGAGCAGCGCGCGATCGTCGGCGCCCTCGTCGGCACCATCGCCGGCCTCCCCGGACTCGACGCGTCGAGCGTGACCATCGTGGTCTCCGGGCTGGACAGCCCGGTCTTCCTGCTCACAGCCAGAGCGGAGGAGTCGCGCCGCGTGCTCCGCTCAGCGCTCGTCCCGTTCCTCAGCGCGCTGCAGTCCGTGTCGATGGAGGCGTCGATGCGGGTGCGCGATGGAGGCTTCACCGTGCGATTCGCATACCCTGGGAGGCGAGCACCATGAGCACCGCCACAGCACACCCCGCAGCCTCGTCCCCGCCGATCCGACTCGCCATCCTCGACGACCATGAGATCCTCCTCGACAGTCTCGCCACCTGGATCGAGCGGAACGCGCCCGAGTTCGACCTCGTGGTGCGCGCGGGGAGCTGGCTGGAACTCGTGCACAGCGACGCCTTCCCGACCGACCTGGTGATCATGGACCTCCAGCTGCGCGAATCGGTGTCGATCGGCGCACGCGTCCGCACGTGCCGCGCGGCGGGCGCGAAGGTCGTGGTGCTGAGCGCGGTGGACACGCAGGAGGACCGGGATGCGGCGCTCGCCGCGGGCGCGGTCGCGTACGTCACGAAGACCCAGCCGATGTCGGAGCTGATCGCGCTGTCGCTGGCCGCCATGGGCAGGGACGGCTCCGGCGCTGAGCCGAAGCCGGCCTGGCGTCCCCGTCCGACGGTTCCGGAGGCCTCCCGACCCAAGTTGAGCGACGGAGAACGGCAGGCACTGGTGCTGTACGCGGACGGGCGCACGACGTCGGAGGTCGCTCGCGCGATGAACGTGCAGTACGAGACAGCCAAGACGTACCTGCGGCGTGTGCGCGAGAAGTACGGCAAGGTCGGCAGGCCGACGAGCTCGCGCGCGGACCTCATCCGCCGCGCCGCGGAGGACGGCTACCTCACCTAGGGCGCCGGCGCCCGCATAGGATTGGCCCGTGGCAAAACTGTATTTCCGCTACGGCGCGATGAACAGCGGCAAGAGCACGGCCATGCTGCAGGCTGCGTACAACTACGAGGAGCGCGGACATCGCGTGCTGCTCGCCAAGCCCGAGATCGACACCAAGGGCGACATGGGCATCCTCTCGCGGCTCGGCGTGACCCGGCAGGTGGACTTTCTGATCGCCCCGGAGACCGACGCGTACGGCAGGTTCCAGCAGCACCGGGAACGCACGATCAAGCGCTTCGACCGCGATGTGAGCGCCCTGCTGGTCGACGAGGCCCAGTTCCTGACCGAGGCGCAGATCGACGACCTGCTGCGGATCGCGCTGCTCGACGACATCCCCGTGCTCGCCTACGGCATCAGGACCGACTTCCAGACGGTCGCATTCCCCGGCAGCAGGCGCCTCCTGGAGGTCGCCCACAGCCTCGAGGAGCTGAAGACGATCTGCCGTTGCGGCCGCAAGGCGATCTTCAACGCACGCAAGATCGACGGCGTCTTCGTGTTCGACGGCGACCAGGTCGCCATCGACGGCGCCGCGGTCAGCTACGAGGCGCTGTGCGGCAACTGCTATCTGGACGAGAGCCACGGCGTCCTCAACAACGGTCGGAGGCATTGGCCCGTGAGTGCGGCGACCGCCTACGACAGCGAACCGGATTCGGACTTCAGCTGATGCGCATCTCGGTTA